>NZ_CP078145.1:0-2982691 GCF_019222765.1 Nocardia iowensis
ATGGACGACGAGCAGAACGTGTTGGCCACGGTGTGGCCCGAGGTAGTTGCCGAGCTGACCACCGGCTCACCGGACGGTGCCATTCCGCCGGTGACCCGAGCGCAGCAGGCCTGGCTGAAACTGGTCAAGCCGCTGACGGTGGCGCAGGGGTTCGCCCTGCTCTCGGTGCCTTCCTCGTTGGCTCAGGAGGCCATCGAACGCGATCTGCGCGAACCGATCCTGCGGTCGCTGGCCCGGCGCCTCGGCCCCCAGGTGGAAGGCCTCGGCGTGCGCATCGCCGCGCCGGCCACCCCCGCCACCGAGCGGCCCGGCAACAACCCCAGGCACGCCAGGATGACGAGCACGCCCGAACGTTCCAGGGACACCGGACCTCGCGACAACGGACATCGCGACAACCGCCCCCGAGATAGTGGCCCCCGCGACACCGGACGCGGCCAGGCCGGTTACCCAGGTGGCGAATACCAGGGCCGCGACGACTACCAGCAACCGCGTTATGCCCAGTCCAACGAGTACGACCAGGCTCCCAGCTACAACAGTGGATCCGGCTACGCCGACAACGAGTACGCGCCGGAATACGCGGGCGAGTACGACCGGCCGGACTACGCGCACGACGAATACCCGGGCCACGACGAATACGCTCCCCAGGCCGAGCCGCAGTCCGCCCCCAGACACGAACCCACGCCGGCGCAGCGCCGCGAACAAGGCCTTCCGCCGCGCCGCGAATCGATCCCGCCCGGCCAGGAGTCGTTGTTCACACCCGATCCAGGCCCCGCCGCTGTGCGCGGTCCGGTCCGCGCGCCCGTGCGCCAGGCGGCGGAGTCCGACGACCACGAGCTGGCGGCCGCGCACGAGTCGGTCCGCGAGTCGGAGAGCCCACGCGCCGACCGCGACGACGAGCCCGTGGTCAACGCCCGCAATTCCTGGCCGACCTACTTCACCAAGTCGCAGGAGAGCTCGGCGCCGTCGAGCTCCTCGGCCAGTCTGAACGCGAAGTACACCTTCGAAACGTTCGTCATCGGCGCGTCCAACCGGTTCGCACACGCCGCCGCGGTCGCCATCGCGGAGGCCCCCGCCCGCGCCTACAACCCGCTATTCGTCTGGGGCGCTTCGGGTTTGGGTAAGACGCACCTGCTACACGCGGCCGGCCACTACGCCCAGCGCCTGTTTCCCGGCATGCGGGTGAAGTACGTCTCGACCGAGGAATTCACCAACGACTTCATCAACAGCCTGCGTGACGACCGGAAGGTGGCGTTCAAACGCCGCTACCGCGAGACCGACATCCTGCTCGTCGACGACATCCAGTTCATCGAGGGCAAGGAAGGTATCCAGGAGGAGTTCTTCCACACCTTCAATACCCTGCACAACGCCAACAAACAGATCGTCGTCTCCTCGGACCGCCCGCCCAAACAGCTGGCCACGCTGGAGGAACGGTTGCGGACGCGGTTCGAGTGGGGCCTGATCACCGACGTGCAGCCGCCCGAGCTGGAGACCCGCATCGCCATCCTGCGCAAGAAGGCGCGGATGGACCGCCTCGACGTGCCGCACGACGTGATGGAACTGATCGCCACCCGGGTCGAACGCAACATTCGCGAGCTGGAGGGCGCGCTGATCCGGGTGACCGCGTTCGCGTCGCTGAACGGGCAGCCGCTGGATCTGCCCCTGGCAGAAGTGGTGCTGCGCGATCTGATGCCGGATACCGCGGCGCTGGAGATCAACGCGGCGACGATCATGGCCGTCACCGCCGAGTACTTCAACACCACCCTCGAGGAACTGACCGGACCCGGCAAGGCGCGACCGCTGGCGCAGGCGCGGCAGATCGCCATGTATCTGTGCCGTGAGCTGACCGATCTGTCCCTGCCGAAGATCGGTCAGGCGTTCGGCCGCGACCACACCACGGTCATGTACGCGGAGAAAAAGATTCGCAAGGAGATGACCGAGCGGCGCCGGGTGTATGACCAGGTGCAAGAACTAACAGCCCGAATCAAGCAACGCTCGCGCTGAGTTTCACTAACACCCCCGCACCGCCCCTGACCTGGGGCGGTGCTTTTTTGTGGCCTGTGGATTCCTCGAGGAATCCTTGTGGAGTCCTCGAGGAAACACCGAGTTGTGCACCGGATCGCTAACAGGTGTGGGGATGGGCCGTGCGACGTCCGCTAACAGGCCTTCATCCACAGCTTCCCCAGCAGAGCTTGCGCACAGGCAGTGACCAGCACGGCAGTCGGTCGAGGGGTTGGGGAATCCTCGAGGAGTCCGTGTGGAGTCCTCGAGGATTCCTCGAGTTGTCCACGAATCGGTACACACGTGTGAACAACCGGGTGAATTCGGTGGAACAACTCGAGGAGCACTCGAGGATGAATGTGGGACAACTTCGGAACTCCACAGACGCCCCTCGTTCATCCTCGAGACACGCTCCGGTCATCCCCACGGCACCACGCCCGCCGACCAGCGGTTTCGGCCGCAGTACACAGATTCCACAGTGCCTACTACTACTTCAGTTCTTCTCCTAGAAGAACTCTCTTGAAAACAGGTTGTGTGGAAAGTCGGTCGAAGAGGGTCACGCCCCGAACCACTCCCGTCCCCAGGCAAGGAGACGAGCCGAACCGACTGATGCCCGTCCTCGCACGAATAGCTCGCCGACACGAACTCAAACCCACCCGCGCCGACTGATCCACACCTGTGCGCCCTCCCCGGAGGGTCGGGCTAGGCCACAGCTCCACTCGCGGGTACGGTTTGGTGTCGGTCGCCTGTGCCACACTTTTGGTGGCGGCCGATCCAGCACCCTTCGCGAACCAACGTTGACGAGCCGACAGGCTTGGAGGACGAATGTCCGGCCACCGCACAACAGCTCACGGAACTGGGAGAGGACAGATCGGGCGATGGAGCTTGCAAGCATGAAGTTTCGGGTCGCCCGAGAGGACTTCGCGGAATCGGTTGCCTGGGTGGCACGTAGCCTCCCGTCCCGGCCGCCCGTTCCCGTGCTCGGTGGGGTGCTACTCGTTGCCGACGAGGGCGGGCTCACCGTCTCCGGCTTCGACTACGAGGTCTCCGCGCAGATGCGCGTCGCCGCCGAGGTCGCCGGTCCCGGCGAGGTACTCGTCTCCGGCCGCCTGCTCGCCGACATCACCAAGGCGCTGTCGAACAAGCCGGTCGATGTGTCGGTCGACGGCACTCGCGTGCTGATCAGCTGTGGCAGTGCGAAGTTCTCGCTGCCGACCATGCCGGTCGAGGACTATCCCCAGCTTCCCGAGGTGCCGCAGCAGTCCGGCGAACTGAGTGTCGAGGTGTTCGCCAATGCGGTCGGCCAGGTCGCCGTCGCGGCGGGCCGGGACGACACGCTGCCGATGCTCACCGGTATCCGCGTCGAGATCGAGGGCTCGAAGGTGGTGCTCGCGGCCACCGACCGGTTCCGGCTCGCGGTCCGGCACATCGAATGGTCGCCCGCCAACGCCGATATCGAGACCGCCGTGCTCATTCCGGCCAGGACGCTGTCCGAGGCCGCCAAGACGCTCGGTACGTCCGACGCCCCCGTGCAGCTCTCGCTCGGCACCGGCGCTGGTTCGGACGGCCTGCTCGGCATCGTGAACGCGGGCCGCCGCACTACCACTCGCTTGCTCGATGCCGAATTCCCCAAGTTCCGTCAGCTGCTGCCGAAGGAACACACCTCGATCGCCACCCTCCAGGTGTCCGTGCTGACCGAGGCGATCAAGCGTGTCGCGCTGGTCGCCGAGCGCGGCGCCCAGGTGCGGCTGGAGTTCTCCACCGAGGGCCTGCTGCTGTCCGCGGGCGGTGACGACGCCGGTCGCGCCGAGGAATGGCTGGAGGCCGACTTCCGCGGCGAATCGCTGACCATCGCGTTCAACCCCGGCTACCTCATCGACGGTCTGTCCGCACTGCACGCCGAGCGGGTCACCTTCGGGTTCACCACGCCGAGCCGTCCCGCGGTACTGCTGCCCGCCGTCGAGGACGAGCCGAAGGTGCTCGAATCGGGTGCGTTCGCGGCGCTGGACAGCCCGTACACCTACCTGTTGATGCCGGTCCGGCTCCCGGGCTGAGCACCTGTGCATGATCGCAATCCGAGTTCGGTCACTGCCTCGGGCGCTGCGAAACCGATAGCGACGCTGTGCGATTCGGTACGCAGCGGGCAGGTCGGCATGGTGGAACTCGGGCAGGCAGGGGTCCGGTAGCGGATGTTCATCCGAACACTGTCACTGCGTGACTTCCGCTCCTGGGACCACGCGGAGCTCGAATTATCCCCAGGCCGAACAGTTTTCCTCGGCTCGAACGGCAACGGCAAGACGAACCTGCTCGAGGCGATCGGTTACCTGGCCACGCTCGGTTCCCATCGCGTCGCCGCCGATGCCCCGCTGATCAGGATGGGCGCCGACCGGGCGCGGATCGGTGCGTCCGTCGTCAACAGCGGGCGCGAGCTGCGGATCGACATCGAGCTGAACCAAGGCGCGGCCAACCGTGCGCAGATCAACCGGTCACCGGCCCGTCGGCCGCGGGAAATCCTCGGCATCCTGCAGACGGTGCTGTTCGCACCCGAGGACCTCGCCCTGGTTCGCGGCGATCCGGGTGAGCGGCGCAGGTTCATGGACGAGTTGTGTACAGCCCGCCTGCCCAGGCTCGCCGCGGTCCGCAGCGATTACGACCGGGTGCTGCGCCAGCGCTCGGCATTGCTGAAATCCGCTGGGCGGCAAGCCCGATCGAAGACGGAGCTGGGCACCCTCGACGTATGGGACGGCCATCTGGCCACTCACGCCTCGGTGCTGCTGACCTACCGGCTGCGCCTGGTACACGACCTGTATCCGTATCTGGCCCAGTCGTACGCCGCGATCGCCCCCGAATCACGGCCCGCCGCAATCGCTTACCGCAGCGCCAACCTGCCACCCGAATTCCTCGACCCCGCAAGGGAACCCCAGCCGGACGACACCGAGGCGCTGGAGGCCATCATGCTGCGCGAACTCGCCGCGGCCCGGCCGAAGGAACTGGAACGCGGCGTGTGCCTGGTCGGCCCGCACCGCGACGAGCTCGAGCTGAACCTCGGCGACGCACCGGCCAAGGGTTTCGCCAGTCACGGCGAATCATGGTCCTTCGCACTGGCTCTGCGCCTCGGCGCGTTCGAATTGTTGCGCGCCACCGGATCCGAGCCGGTCCTGTTGCTCGACGATGTCTTCGCCGAACTCGACCGCCGCCGTCGCACCGCCCTTGCCGCCGTGGCAGCGGGCGCGGAACAGGTGTTGATCACCGCCGCCGTACCGGAGGACGTCCCGGCCGAGCTTGCCGCCGTGCCGATGCGGGTGGAGACCACCGGCGGACCGGACGGCCGGACCTCGCGGATCGCCGAGGCCGCCACACCACCACTGTGACAGTCGCATTCGCGACCGGACTGGGTCCGGCGACGCCTTCTTATGCACAGAAGAGCATGCTTATCAACAGGTCCTGTGGAGAACTCGACCGTCTTCCCGCCCGCCCGAGGCGGCCGTTTCGTCGGCGCCCTGTCGTAGAGTGACCCTCTGGCCGCGCGAGACGAGAGGAAGCCCGGGTGACCGATCAGCAGCCGCAGGGTGCCGAACCGGCGGGACAGGAGCCGGAACTGCGCGGCATCGATCTGGCCAGGCGGGCGCTCGAGGAGGCCCGCGCGGCGGCGAAGGCCAGCGGCAAGTCGGTCGGGCAGGGCCGATCCTCACCACAGCGGAAGCTCCGGACCGGGGCGCGGCGGCGCAGCGGTTGGTCGGGTGCCGGTCCGGACCAACGCGATCCCCAACCCTTCGGAAAGCTGACCGGCTCGCTCGCGAAGAATCGCGGCTGGTCCACCAAGGTCGCCGAAGGAATGGTGTTCGGTCGCTGGGCCGGTGTCGTCGGCGAGGACATCGCCTCGCATGCCACCCCGTTGACCTTGAAGGACAACGTGCTGAGCATCGCTGCCGAATCCACCGCGTGGGCAACCCAATTGCGCATGTTGCAAAGTCAGATTCTGGCGAAGATCAACGCAGCGGTCGGGCCCGGCATCGTGACATCGCTGAAGATCACCGGCCCCGCGGCACCCAGTTGGCGCAAGGGTGACCGTCACGTGAAGGGACGCGGGCCCCGCGATACCTACGGATAGCCGCAGCGGCGTTCCACGTGAAACGCTCCTCGGTATCGCCCGATGCGACAAGCGATTTCGTCCGAGCCCGGGTGGTCTACCGGCTCCGCCATCACTGCCACACCGTCTGGACCTCGACTGATGCCGTGCCTTCGGCTGCGGTCGGTCGAGTTCAGGCCAGGACGCCTTTGCCATAAGAGCGACGCCGTGAGCCCATCTGCCGAGGCGAAGGAGTAATCCGTCGGCTACCGCGACGGGCCCGAAAATACGGGCATTCCGCCCCACCGTCGCACGCTTCTCGGACCGCCCCCGATGGGCACCGCCCGATTCCTCCCAGGGGCGAGCCAAAGGGTCGAAGGGCGGAACAGACTCGCGACAATCCGATTTCTCGCATTCACGGAGCTGTCAGGGGTGTCGTAGGTGCACTGTAGGTTGGCTGTACCAGTAGGATGGTGACGTAACTAGCGGCGATCACCTTCGGCGCGTTCCGTACCGCCCGCGCGGCCCCGTATTTCTCGACACACAGTCCAGGGGCCAACGCGTGCTGTGCAGTGCCCCGCCAGGAGGATCAGCAAGTAAGGAGAGCTACCGACCAGTGGCTGCCAACGACTCCAATGCATCGGGCTCGACCAACGCTACCTCGGGCAAGGCGGACTACGGTGCCTCGTCCATCACGGTCCTCGAGGGGCTCGAGGCGGTCCGTAAGCGTCCCGGCATGTACATCGGTTCCACCGGTGAGCGCGGTCTGCACCACCTGATCTGGGAGGTCGTCGACAACTCCGTCGACGAGGCGATGGCCGGGTACGCGTCCAAGGTCGAGGTCACCCTGCTCGCCGACGGCGGCGTCGAGGTGGTCGACGACGGCCGCGGCATCCCGGTGGCCATGCACGCGCAGGGCGTCCCGACCATCGAGGTGGTCATGACGCAGCTGCACGCGGGCGGCAAGTTCGACTCCGACTCCTATGCGGTGTCCGGCGGTCTGCACGGCGTCGGTATCTCCGTGGTGAACGCGCTGTCCTCCCAGTTGGAGGCGGAGATCGACCGCGACGGCTATCACTGGAGCCAGACCTACAAGGACTCGATTCCGGGCAAGCTGGTCAAGGGTGAACCGTCCAAGCAGACCGGCACCACGATCCGGTTCTGGGCCGATCCGAACATCTTCGAGACCACCACCTACAACTTCGAGACCGTGGCCCGCCGGTTGCAGGAGATGGCGTTTCTGAACAAGGGCCTGACCATCACCTTGACCGACGAGCGGGTCACCGACGCCGAGATCACCGATGATGTGGTCAGTGAGACCGCCGAGGCGCCCAAGCACGCCGAGGACGGCAACGCCGCACCGGTCGAGCACAAGGTCAAGACCCGGACCTACCACTATCCCGGTGGTCTGGAGGATTTTGTGCGTCATATCAATCGGACCAAGCAGCCGATTCATAATTCGGTGGTGGGGTTCACCGGTAAGGGCACCGGGCATGAGCTCGAGGTGGCGATGCAGTGGAACTCGGGGTATTCGGAGTCTGTGCATACCTTCGCCAACACGATCAACACTCATGAGGGTGGCACCCATGAGGAGGGGTTTCGGGCGGCGTTGACCACGGTGGTCAACAAGTACGCCAAGGACAAGAAGCTGCTCAAGGAAAAAGACGGCAACCTCACCGGTGATGACATCCGTGAGGGTTTGGCCGCGATTGTGAGTGTGAAGGTTTCCGAGCCGCAGTTCGAGGGCCAGACCAAGACCAAGTTGGGTAATACCGAGGTCAAGTCGTTTGTGCAGAAGGCGTGTAACGAGCATCTGTCGCATTGGTTCGAAGCCAACCCCGCCGATGCCAAGACGATCGTGAACAAGGCGGTGTCCTCGGCCCAGGCGCGGGTGGCCGCGCGTAAGGCGCGGGAGTTGGTGCGGCGTAAGTCGGCGACGGATCTGGGTGGGTTGCCGGGTAAGTTGGCTGATTGCCGGTCCAAGGATCCGAGTCGGTCCGAGATCTACATCGTCGAGGGTGATTCGGCCGGTGGGTCGGCCAAGTCCGGGCGTGATTCGATGTATCAGGCGATCTTGCCGTTGCGGGGAAAGATCATCAACGTCGAGAAGGCTCGTATCGATCGGGTGTTGAAGAACAACGAGGTGCAGTCGATCATCACCGCGTTCGGTACCGGTATCCATGACGAGTTCGATATCGCGAAGTTGCGGTATCACAAGATCGTGTTGATGGCCGATGCCGATGTCGATGGCCAGCACATCGCGACGCTACTGCTGACGTTGTTGTTCCGGTTCATGCGCCCGCTGGTCGAACAGGGCCACGTGTATCTGGCCCAGCCGCCGTTGTACAAGCTCAAGTGGCAGCGCAGCGATCCGGAGTTCGCCTACTCCGACCGCGAACGCGACGGTCTGCTCGAAGCCGGTCTCGCGGCGGGCAAGAAGATCAACAAGGACGACGGCGTCCAGCGCTACAAGGGCCTCGGCGAGATGAACGCCAAGGAGCTGTGGGAGACCACCATGGACCCGTCGGCGCGCGTGCTCAAGCTGGTCACCTTGGACGATGCCGCCGCGGCCGACGAGCTGTTCAGCGTGCTGATGGGCGAGGACGTGGAGGCCCGCCGCAGCTTCATCACCCGTAATGCCAAGGACGTTCGCTTCCTCGACGTATAAGCCGGTGCGCCAGTTCCCGGGCGTGAGCCCGAACCGCAACCGCACCGCCCGCTAAGGAGACTTGATGACCGACACGACGCTGCCTCCGTACGGAGGCGCCGGCGGCGACCGGATCGACCCGGTCGACATCCAGCAGGAAATGCAGAACAGCTACATCGATTACGCGATGAGCGTGATCGTCGGCCGCGCGCTGCCCGAGGTGCGCGACGGCCTCAAGCCGGTGCACCGGCGCGTGCTGTACGCGATGTACGACAACGGGTATCGCCCCGACCGCGGCTATGTGAAGTCCGCCCGCCCGGTCGCCGAGACCATGGGTAACTACCACCCGCACGGCGACTCGTCGATCTACGACACCCTCGTGCGCATGGCGCAGCCATGGTCGCTGCGCTACCCGCTGGTCGACGGCCAGGGCAACTTCGGCTCCCGCGGCAACGACGGCGCGGCCGCCATGCGGTACACCGAATGCCGGTTGACCCCGCTCGCGATGGAGATGCTGCGCGAGATCGACCACGAGACGGTCGATTTCGTACCGAACTACGACGGTCGCTCGCAGGAACC
The DNA here is from genome assembly GCF_019222765.1 of Nocardia iowensis. NCBI lineage: Bacteria > Bacillati > Actinomycetota > Actinomycetes > Mycobacteriales > Nocardiaceae > Nocardia > Nocardia iowensis. The sequence continues at coordinate 9,294 of NZ_CP078145.1, forward strand.
GACCGTGCTGCCGAGCCGGGTGCCCGCGCTGCTGATGAACGGCAGCAACGGCATCGCGGTCGGCATGGCGACCAACATCCCGCCGCACAACCTCCGGGAGCTGGCCGAGGCGATCTACTGGGCACTGGACAATTTCGACGCGGACGAAGAGTCCACGCTGGCCGCTGTGATGGAGCGGGTCAAGGGCCCGGACTTCCCGACCTACGGCCTGATCGTCGGTGGCCAGGGCATCCATGACGCCTACACCACCGGTCGCGGCTCCATCCGGATGCGCGGCGTCGTCGAGATCGAGGAAGACAACAAGGGCCGGACCACCCTGGTCATCACCGAGTTGCCGTACCAGGTCAATACCGACAACTTCATCAACTCGATCGCCGAGCAGGTGCGCGACGGCAAGATCGCGGGCATCTCCGACATCCACGACGAGTCCTCGGACCGCGCGGGCATGCGGATCGTCGTCACCGTCAAGCGGGACGCCGTCGCCAAGGTCGTGCTGAACAACCTGTACAAGCACACCCAGCTGCAGACCAGCTTCGGCGCCAACATGCTGTCGATCGTCGATGGTGTGCCGCGCACGCTGCGGCTCGACCAGATGATCCGGTACTACGTCAAGCACCAGTTGGACGTCATCGTCCGGCGCACCAAGTACTTGCTGCGCAAGGCCGAGGAGCGGGCGCACATCCTGCGCGGCCTGGTCAAGGCGCTCGACGCGCTCGACGAGGTCATCGCGTTGATCCGGCGCTCGGCCAACACCGACACCGCGCGCACCGGCCTGATGCAGTTGCTCGACATCGACGAGATCCAGGCGACCGCCATCCTCGACATGCAGCTGCGCCGCCTCTCGGCGTTGGAGCGGCAGAAGATCGTCGACGAGTTGGCCAAGATCGAACTCGAAATCGCCGATTTGAAGGACATTCTCGCCAAGCCGGAGCGCCAGCGCGCCATCGTGCGCGACGAGCTGGCCGAGATCGTCGACAAGTACGGCGACGATCGGCGCACCAAGATCATCGCCGCTGACGGCGACGTGGCCGACGAGGACCTGATCGCCCGCGAGGACGTGGTCGTCACCATCACCGAGACCGGCTACGCCAAGCGCACCAAGACCGACCTCTACCGCAGCCAGAAGCGCGGCGGCAAGGGTGTGCAGGGCGCTGGCCTCAAGCAGGACGACCTGGTCCGGCACTTCTTCATCTCGTCGACGCACGACTGGTTGCTGTTCTTCACCAACAAGGGCCGGGTCTACCGCGCCAAAGCGTACGAGCTGCCCGAGGCCAACCGCACCGCACGCGGTCAGCACGTGGCGAACCTGCTCGCCTTCCAGCCGGACGAGAAGATCGCCCAGATCATCCAGATCAAAAACTACGAAGTCGCTCCCTATCTGGTGCTCGCCACCAAGAATGGCCTCGTGAAGAAGTCGAAGCTGTCGGACTTCGATTCCAACCGCACCGGCGGCATCGTCGCGGTGAACCTGCGCGACGAGGACGAACTGGTCGGCGCGGTGCTCTGCTCGTCCGACGACGACCTGCTGCTGGTGTCGGCGCTCGGTCAGTCGATCCGGTTCTCCGCGACCGACGAGGCGCTGCGTCCGATGGGCCGCGCCACCTCCGGTGTGCAGGGCATGCGGTTCAACGCCTCCGATGAACTCTTGTCGCTGAACGTTGTGCGGCCGGATACATATCTGCTGGTGGCCACCGCCGGCGGTTACGCTAAGCGCACCGCGATCGAGGAGTACACCGCACAGGGTCGCGGTGGTAAAGGCGTATTGACCATCCAGTACGACCCCAAGCGTGGCACCCTTGTCGGTGCGCTCATCGTCGAAGACGAGGATGAGTTGTACGCGATCACATCCGGTGGTGGTGTCATCCGGACGGTGGCCAAGCAGGTTCGCAAGGCTGGACGACAGACCAAGGGCGTGCGATTGATGAACCTCGGCGAGGGCGATACGTTGCTTGCTATCGCGCGCAATGCCGACGAGCCCGATCCCGATCTGCTCGCAGGCGAAGACAGCGACACCGGTTCCTCTGAGTAGTAACCCAACAGCGGCGGCAACGAACGGATCTAAGGATTCCCATTGACCACTCCGAATCAGCCGAATGACGAGCGGCACCAGACGAACGGTGTGACCGAACGGATCGCACCGTCACCGATTCCGCCGCGGCCGATTCCGCGGCCGGCCTCGCCGGCCGAGAACGGTCAGCCGGGCGGCGGCCAGCAGGGTGCCGGTCAGCCGAACGGCGGCCAACAGGGTGGTGGCCAGTCCGCCGGTGGCCAGCAGGGCGGACAACAGCACGGTGGCCAGCAGCAGCACGGTGGCCAGCCGGGCGGTGGCCAGCAGCACGGTGCGCAAACCGCGTCCGCCCAGCACGGGCAACAACGCGAAATGCAAGACAAGCAAGGCGATTTCGCGGGCAGACAGTCCGCACCGGAGCAGGCTCCCGGTCAAGGCGGGCCGGAGTCGGTCGACCAGACTGTCCGGATGAACAACTCTGAGCCCGGCGCACCCGAATCGGGGGATCAGTCCGGCGGCAACGGCGGTGGCCACTCGCCGTTCCAGGACGGCTGGGCGCAACTGCCGCAGCGGGAGCCACAGTCCAACCTGTACCGGCCCGGCCAGGCACCGGTCACCGGACGCCCGAGCGGCTCCGGTGGCTCCGGTGGCCCTGGCGGCGGTGGTGGTGGCGGTCTCGGTGGTGGCGTGACCAACGCGCGCACCACCGCCGACCTCGCCGCGAAGGCGGCCCGCAAGGAAGCGGCGATGGTGAAGTCCGTCGGCATCGACGGACCCACCCGCAGCATCGCGCGTCCCGAGCTGATCAAGGACATGCCGGACCTCTCGGAGATCCGGCACCCGCTGCCACCGTCCGCCGAACACACCGGTCCGCAGACACCGATCTCGCCCGCGGTGCCGGTCGCCGTCGCCGCGGCCGTCGCCACCGGAGAGCCGCTGCGGGCCACCGTGCAGATCCGCCGGATCGATCCGTGGTCGACCCTCAAGATCTCGCTGGTGATCAGCGTCGCCATGTTCTTCGTCTGGATGCTCGCGGTCGGCCTGCTGTACATCGTGCTCGAGGGCATGGGCGTGTGGGAACGGTTGAACAACACCTTCACCGACATGGTGTCCCAGGACAGCGGGTCGGTCGGGCTCATCGACGCGGGCACGGTCTTCGGCTACGCGGGCGTCATCGGCCTGATCAATGTGGTGCTGTTCACCGCGCTCGGCACCGTCGGCACGTTCATCTACAACCAGTGCTGTGATCTGGTCGGCGGCATCCAGGTGACACTCGCCGATCCCGACTAGAACTCGGTCGCCAGACGGCCGGTACTCGCCCCGATCGGGGCCGTACCGGCCGCTTCGGTTTCTGGCGGAGGGTCGGGCACGTATGAGGGCGTGAGCCCGATGCAACGCTACTACCAGCCGTTTTGGTTGTCCGATGACCAGTCGGGTAGTCTCTACTCTCGGCTCAGGTGCTACCCGCACAAGAGCCGTACGGGCCTATAGCTCAGGCGGTTAGAGCGCTTCGCTGATAACGAAGAGGTCGGAGGTTCAAGTCCTCCTAGGCCCACTCCCGAACACGACAGTAGGGTGGGAACCATGAAGTTTCTAATCACGGCAGGCGCCGTGATCGCGGTTCTCATCGGCATCTCCAAGCTGCGCCAGCGCAACGACGCGGACCTGTGGCACGAGGTCACCACCCGCTGACACGGGGCCTTAGCTCAATTGGCAGAGCACTGCCTTTGCAAGGCAGGGGTTAGGGGTTCGATTCCCCTAGGCTCCACTCGATAGCCGGCGAGTGCTCGCGAAGAGCGCTCGCCGGGTCTCGTTTCGCGTGTTTTGTGGGGGCGCAGCCCCCACGCCCCGCCCGGCGGGGCTTCGCCCCCCGGACCCCCGACTTCGGTTTGCAGTCCTGGAATGCCCGCTCCGGTCGTCCGCCGCGGTTCGGGATGCCACAGATGCCTACCCTCGGAGCCCACTCGGGATCGCTTTCCTGCGATGCTTGCCCCGGAGGGCCCCAGGTTTGCGGCCCTCGAAGCCGGGACTGACCATTGCCTGGTTTGTCGCCTGGAAATCCGCCAGAGCTCGATCGCTACGGCTCGCCCGCCAGAAATGCTGGTTGTGCAGCCTCCCATCCAAATCGTCTTGCCCAGGTGCTGCTGGTCAGCGGGAGACTGCGGCGGCCTCTAGTCGGGCGAGGGTTTCGGGGTTTGGCCAGTGGCGGATTTCGTAGCGGCGGGGGGACATGTCGGGAATTGGGGTGAGGCCGGTGATTTCGGCTACTGCGGCGAAGGGGGTTTCGAAGAGGGTGATCATTTCGCCGTTTTGTTCGGTGCAGAAGACTATGAAATCTGCTTCGGGGAGGAGGTATTCGACGTCTTCGCCCCAGACTGTGGCGGTGTAGGGGCCGTTGTCGCTGCCGACGTAGAGGACCGAACCTATGAAGGCGGGGGCCAGGTCTTCGTGGTGGGGGTAGGTGTAGTCGCGTTCCATCGCCTCGTTGAGGGCCTGGGTTTGGGCGTCGTATTCGGTTACGGCCAAACCACATCGGGCGCGTTGGACGAAGGGGAGGTGGCGGTGTCGGGGGGACTGGTCGAGGGGGATCACGGTGCCGTGGTCGTCGACTGTGTAGCCCTGGGGGGAGATGGGGCGGACGGCTTCCCGGTAGTGCTTCTCGACGTGCTCGAAAAGTGGGGCGAGGTCGCCGGTGTCGGGGGTGATGATCAAGGTGTCGACGTCGGGCATGAAGGCGATCGAGCGGTGCTGTCCGTCGCCGGAGCCGGCGAGCCAGCCGGGGATCAATGGCCACGAGGTGCAGTAGCCGTCGCCGTTGTCGCCGAAATGGAGCAGGCCCGCCTCCTTGATGCCGCTGGAACCCACCATGGCTCTGAGGTTTTCGCGGGCCGCGTCGAATACCTCGTCGGCGCTGATGCCCCAGCGGTCGAGGGTCGCGACCGAGACGATCGAGCGGGAGTTGGGCCGGTCGATCGCGACCAGCTCGTCGACGAAGGGGAACGCGGGACGCGTGATCGGCCGCATGTCCTCGGACGGCGAATCCAGTCCGAAGGCGTTGGGGCGCAGGATGGGTCGGAGCGCGGCCCGCGCCTCGGGCCAGGCGTCCGGCTCGTCGTTGTCGCGGAGGGTGGTGACGAAGCGGGCGATCCGTGCGTCGCGTTCGGCGGCGGGGAGGCCGGTGGTCTCCCGGAAAATATTGCCCAGGTACAGATTCCAACTGCCGACGACGATCTCGAACTCGTCCGGGTTGTATTGCGCGTCCTGCTCACCGATGTCGTTCAGCTGTTGCAGGACCAGCGCCGCGAACTGGTCGGCATCGACCCCGATATTCTCCACCACGCGGCCACCGTAACCGGACAAACCGACAAACGCACGGGGAGCTGTCGGGCTCAGCGGCCGGAGAGCGGTCCGTGCCGATCCAGATGCAGGTAGGTATAGCCGGTCACGATCAGGCAGACGACCGTCGCGGTGATGAGCATGGCCCACCCGGCGACGAGCATGCTCAACAAGCCGCCGAGCAGGGCGCCCAGCGCGAAACTCAGGTAGAGCAGGAAGTATCCGAGCCAGTCCGCGTAGTCGCCGCCGCTGATATGGCGCTCGATGCCCTGCGCCAGCTTGACCAGGGTGCCGGTGACGTAACTCAGCGGCACCGACACCTCACCGTCCTTCACGAACGAGGTGTTCAGCGCGCCGACACCGAACGCGACGAACAGAATCGGCACGAAGTCGATGGTGGCGGTGTCGGGGTCCTGAAACCGAACGCCATCGATGAGCGACGCCGCCGCCAGGCTCAGCGTGGTCAGCAGCGTCGGCCCATGCGGATGCCCGGACCAGTAGTGCCTGCGGCACCAGGACGCCACCACCACGCCACCAACGAACGACGCGAGCAGGGCCGCCGCCGCGACCGCGGTGTCCTTCTGGTCGCTGAAATGCCCGAGGATGGCGCGTTCGGTATTGCCGGTCATGAACGTGACGAAGTAGCCAGCGGTGTGCATGAACGCCGCCGCTCCGATCAAACCGGCCAATCCGGCCAGCACCCAGGACAGTCTGGCCTCGTTGTCGAAAAGTGCCCTCTTGCGTGCTTCGTCTGGTTTCGGCACAGGTCAGGCTCCTTCCGAAGCGAATGTGACTCCTCAGTGTTACTGCTCGACGGCAGAACGCGCATGTGCAGCGCCGCGGGTTGCTAGTCGGTCACCGGCCTCCGCTTGATCGGTTGGGCCCTCGCCATTGTGTTCACGAAGTCGGTATCTCCGCGGTAACCGAGTGACTCTGAAGTGCCGTCTTCCGTGGTCAGTGCCAGTGACGGATGATGCTGTCGGTTACTAGCAGTAACCGAGATGACCAGCTGAGAAAAGAGGCGGCGGATCGTGAACGCGACCGAAAGTAGGAAGGCCGTTGTGACAGGCGGCACGCACGGCATGGGTCCGGTCACCTTTACTACCGGCGTCGAGTCGGCAGTCGACGGAGACTGGGGTCGGGGGCTCGGCGTTACCGAGGCGGGAGCGGTGGCATGACCGGCAAAGTCGCCTCGTTCGCTGACATCGAGGGTGAATTCAACACGTTCGTCGGACGGATCAACTACGCCACCATGGTGACCGTGGATCAGCGGAATCGGCCGCGGACCAGGGTGCTGATTCCGGTCTGGGAGAACGTCGACGGCAGCCCGCTCGGCTGGCTGGCGACCTATAAGACGCCGATCAAGGCGGCGCATATCGCGGCCAATCCGCATGTGAACTTCTCCTACTGGGCACCGGGCAACCATTCGGTGGCGGTGGACGCCACTGCTGAGTGGGTCGACGCGCCCGAGATCAGGCAGCGGGTTTGGCAGCTCTATCGGCAGACCAGCCCGCCCGGTGCCGGGTACGACCTCGGCCAGTTCTGGCACTCGCCGCAGGACCCGAAACTGCAGATCCTGCGGCTGGACCCGTGGCGGATCCAGGTGATTCGCGGCACGGATCTGCGCAGCCGGATCTGGCAGGCACCGGCCGGTGCGGAACGCGTCGCGGTGTGACGTAGCGACGTGGCCACCCACCGCCGGTTACCGTGCACGAGTGGATTCAGTGCTCGATTTTCTGCTGACCGAACCCCTCGCCACGACACCGTTGGACGACGTCGGCGCGGCCTGGACGCGACATCGGGTGGCCGCGAACCGATTCGGCAAGCCGGTCGATGTCGCCATCGCCGGCGGATTCGGCGCCGACCGGCTCGGTTTCGCGTTCCTGTCCGGTTACCAGGAGGCGCTGCGGACGCTGATTCCCGATCTACCGGCTGACGAACTGGTGGCGTTGTGCGCGACCGAGGCGGGCGGCGGCCACCCGTCGGCGATCCGCACGACGCTCACCGAGGAGCTGGGCCGGTACCAGCTCAACGGAACCAAATCCTTTGCCACGCTGGGCATGCTGGCGCAGCGGCTGGTGGTGATCGCCAGTGTCGGCACGGCCGAGGACGGCCGGAACCGGTTGCGGGCCACCATGGTCGATGTGGGTGACCCGGGGGTGCACGTGACGAATCTGCCCGCGACTCCATTTGCCCCGGAGATCCCGCACGCCACGGTCACGCTGACAGATGTTGCGGCGCTGGCGACGGCTACCTGGACTACCTCAAGCCGTTCCGCACGATCGAGGACATTCACGTGCTCGCGGCCACGCTGGGCTGGCTGGTTCGGGTGGCGCGGGCTTCGGCGTGGCCGCGGGCCGTGCTGGAGCAACTGCTGACCGTGCTCGCGGCGGTGCGCGGGCTGGATATCGATGCGCCGAGCTCGCCCGGTGTGCATATCGCGCTCGGTGGCGCGTTCGAGTATTTCCGCAGATTGTCGGCGGAGTCGGATTCCCTGTGGGAGTCCGTGGATTCGGTCACCAGGCAACGGTGGGAGCGAGATCGTCCGTTGCTCGCGGTTGCCGGACGGGTGCGGGATCAGCGGCTGGCTACGGCCTGGCGATCGGTGCTACCCGGCGACGACCAGGTCGCCTGACCTGGTCCAGAAATGGGGAGCGGGCCTCGGCGAAGGGGGGGAGTTAGCCGAGGCCCGCGTAAGGTCGGCCCGGGGGGGAGGGGCCGACTTGAATGATCCTACGCGATGATCCCCGATTGTGTGCGCGTGGGGAGTGCCACTTTTCGAAGATTTTTTGGGTCGGCTTACGTTTTGATAGTTCGAGGTCGTTTCGAGTAGGTGAAGCGCCCTTCTGCGCCACTGTTCGATGGTGGCCTGGTGTTTGCCAAAACAGCTGTTGCGCTGGTTGATACCTGGCCTTTGGCGAAGTGGATCCGGGGTCGGAACGTGGCCGCGGAAACATGCCGACCGGTCGCTGTGTGGTGCGGATCGCTGTCGGTTATGTGCCATTTCGGGCTTCGGTGACGCTGCATAAGCGTCGTGTCTCCTTCGTCGGCATGTCGGTGCCGTCGCAATGCCTCGCACCCGGTGCGAACATTTGTTCGCACCGATCGGCGGCACGGTTAGTCGCGTCGACCGAGCGATCAAGTCGCTCGGCTGTTTTCACGGCGGCGCGAATCGGCCCGAGTACCGCATGATGTCGAATCGGGTAGTGCGCTACGCACGACTCGGCGGGGCGGCCCGCGGGATTATCTAACTGGTCGCACCTCGATCCGGCACCCCCGAGCACCGCCTGGATCGGGGTGCGGCCGCTCTTTGCGGCCCTCTCGGCGGACGGGTCCGTCTCGCGTGCAAGTCCCGAATGGTCGACGCCCGGAGATAGCGAACAAAACGGATGAAATTGTCAGTGGGTGGCGCAATACTGACTCGAGTATCGGCCAGCCGGCCCGATCCAGCGAATTCGGTCGACACCAGATCCCTGGCGTCGCGCAAATACATCCCACGAAAACTGACGAACTCAGGAGAATCATGCCCGACGCAATAGTCGCCGAGGGTCTGGTCAAACGATACGGCGATGTAATCGCCCTCGACGGACTCGACCTTTCGGTCCCCGAGGGGACCGTCACCGCGCTACTCGGACCCAACGGCGCAGGTAAGACCACCACGGTTCGGGTGCTCAGCACCCTCCTGGTGCCCGATGCCGGACGGGCCACCGTTGCGGGCATCGACGTGTTGCGTGATCCGCGGACGTTGCGCTCCCGCATCGGCGCGTCCGGCCAGTACGCCGCAGTGGACGAATACCTGACCGGCTTCGAGAATTTGGAAATGGTGGGGCGGCTGTATCACCTGGGTGTGCAGCGCAGTAAGGAGCGAGCACGCGAACTGCTCGACCGGTTCCGGCTCAGCGATGCCGCCGACCGTCCGGTCAAAACGTATTCCGGCGGTATGCGCAGGCGTCTCGACCTGGCCGGCGCGTTGGTGGCAAACCCGCCCGTGCTGTTCCTCGACGAGCCGACCACCGGCCTGGATCCCCGGGCCAGGCTGGGTCTGTGGGACGTCATCGAGGAGTTGGTGGCGGGCGGCACCACGCTGCTGCTCACCACGCAGTACATGGACGAGGCCGATCGGCTGGCCGACGCGATCGCGGTGATCGACCACGGCAAAGTGATCGCCCGCGGCACCGCCGACGAGCTCAAGACCATGGTGGGCGGCGACCGGATCGAGCTGACCGTCGACCACGCGGACAATCTAGGTGCCGCGATGCAGGCGCTGAAAGGCCTGGCCGACGGCGAGATTCACGTCGAGCCGGGGTTGCGCCGAATCACCGTCCCGGTGTCCGACGGCTCGCAGGCACTGGTCGCGGCGATCGGCAAGCTCGCCGAGCACGACGTGCGACTGCACGATGTCGGCCTGCGCAGACCTTCGCTCGATGATGTCTTCCTCACCCTCACCGGACATGAGGCCGAGGAATTGCTCAACGACAACGGGCGCGCCGCGGCCGATCGACTCGACAAGGCCGAAGAAAAGACTCGATGACCGGGTCAGCGCCCGTTCTCGGCGTTGGCCCCCGCCACGGGAGTTGGTGCGGAACCGTTGCGTGAGTAGCCGATGCGCGGCGGCGCCGGGGCGGGCGCGGGCGGCTGCGGCCGCTTGCTGCGTACCAGCCAGGCCACGCCACCCGCCAACGCGACGGCCGTCCCGACAAGGAGCCGGTTACGAGTACGTGCGGATACATGTAGGCGCCCCAAAGTCATTGGCCTATGCTGGCACAACCGCGCCTTTCCCGCAGTAGCTCCAGCTCAGCGCCTCGCCGAGCCGTCGAGATCGACTACTCGCCCCAGCGCGGGCCACGACGCGACACGGGTGGCACCGACCGGTGCGCTGAAGTTCCGCGGCGGCGGGACCGTAGCATTGCGGCGTGACCTCACCGAATCAGACCGCTGTGGCGACGCTCCACACGAATCGCGGCGACATCAAGATCTCGCTCTTCGGTAACCACGCTCCCAAGACGGTCCGGAATTTCATCGGCCTCGCCGACGGTTCGGCGCCGTACACCACCGCGAACGCGAGCGGCGGCAGCAGCGGCCCGTTCTACGACGGCGCGGTGTTCCATCGGGTGATGGACGGATTCATGATTCAGGGCGGGGATCCGACCGGCACCGGGCGCGGCGGACCGGGATACGAGTTCGGCGACGAATTCCACCCGGAACTGCGCTTCGACCGCGGCTACCTGTTGGCGATGGCCAATGCGGGACCGGGCACCAACGGGTCGCAGTTCTTCATCACGGTCGGCCCGCAGCCGCACCTCAACCGCAAGCACAGCATCTTCGGCGAGGTCGTCGACCCGGAGTCACGGAAGGTCGTCGACGCCATCGCCAAGACGGCGACCGATCGCAACGACCGCCCCCTGGAACCCGTCGAAATCACCAAGATCACGATCGAATGAGATTATGACCGCTCAGCCGCCTGCGCCGACGTGCGTTCGCCATCCCAATCGTCCGACCGGCCTGGCGTGCACGCGCTGCGGGCGGCCATCCTGCCCGGAATGCCTGCGTCCCGCGGCGGTCGGCCAGCACTGTGTCGACTGCCTGCGGCAGGAGCAGCGCACCGTCGCACCGGTGCGCACCGTCGCGGGTGCACCGGCGGCCAGGGCATCGCTGCCGTACGTCTCCTATGCGCTGATCGCCGTCAACGTCGCCATCTTCGCGATCACCGCGGCGCAGACAAAGAGCCTGCTGGAGAACCGCACCTCGGAGCTGTTCATCGACTGGGTGTTGTATCCGCCCGCGGTCGCCGACGGCCAGTGGTGGCGGGTGATCGGCTCCGGCTTCCTGCACTACGGTCCGATCCATCTGCTGCTGAACATGTTCGCGCTGTATGTGATCGGCCGTGATGCCGAGCTGGTGCTCGGGCGGCTGCGTTATCTCGCGGTCTATCTGGTGTCACTGCTCGGTGGTTCCGCCGCCGTCATGGTGTTCGCGCAGGACAGCGCGACCGCCGGTGCCTCGGGAGCGGTATACGGCCTGTTCGGTGCGATTACCGTGATTCTGATCCGGTTGCGGCAGAACCCGAATCAGATGCTGATCCTGATCGGCATCAACGTGTTCATCAGCTTCTCGTTGCCGGGTATCTCGCTGTGGGGGCATCTCGGCGGCTTGGCCGCGGGCACGCTCGCGACGCTGGGCATCCTGTTCCTGCCCCAGTGGCTGGGCGCGAAATCGCAAGAGACCGCTCGCCTGATCGGCTGGGTCTCGGTGGCGGTTGTCGCGGTCGTGTCGCTCGTGGTGGTCGGCGCTACCGCAATGTCGCTGGCCTGATTCGACATTCGGCGCGGCTTCACGTGAAACACGGTGGCCGGGCCGGGTGGTGGCTCAGCGCGTGGTCTTGCCCGACAGCCGGAGGACGCGGACCAGTTCGTCGTACACGTCGTCGGGGCGCGTCCCCAGGTCCCAGCGGCCGAAGATCAACAGTCGTTCGGTGCCGTGGCGGTCGACGTCGATCTCCAGCATCGGCATCTTGCGGCCGAGGCGGCGATAGCTGACCACCCGGGCTCGAATGATCTGGTCGCGGGTGTATTCGTCGGCGCCGAGCAGATTGCGCACCACCATCCGCGGGTCGGCGCCGGGGACGACGGACAGTCGCGGCCGTTGCCGGAAGCCGAGGCCGGCCAGCACCAACAGTCCGACCGCGGCCAGTCCGATGAGCAAGCGGCTGGCACCGTCGTTGGCCAGGACGGCGGCGACCGCCAGGATGATTCCGCCGCCGGTGACCGCGATGAGAGCGGGGGTCGGCGTGGTCCAGGCGAGACGCGGATCGGCCGCGCGAGGCTGGGGATCGGGCGCCTGGGGATCTGGAGAATCCGGTGTCACGCGTCACTTTCCCCAATCGGTCCTCGAGTTGTCCACAGGTTCATCCACAGGTGTGCATGAATGACACGTCTGTAATCCAGATGTGGTGTCCGCGTTACCCGCGGCAACCCAGATGTGGTGTCAACGCCACCGCATGGTCATGATCAGGCCGACCACCATGAGGCCGAATCCGATCAGGAAGTTCCATGCGTTCAGGTCGCCCATCCAGCTGATGTGGTCGGCGGCGAGGTAGTAAACGAGCAGCCACAGCAATCCGGCGAGCATGAAGCCGAGCATGATGGTGACGTACCAGACCGGAGACGGCCCGGCCTTCACCTTCACCGGCGTGCGGCTGGCAGGGTTGATCGTGTAGTCGGTCTTCTTCCGGACCTTCGACTTGGGCATGACGTCCTCGTATTCGGCGTGCAGGTCGGTACCGGCGGGGCAGGCGCGGTGTGGGTTGGGCCGAGCTCGCTCGCCGCAGTGGACGAGGCTCTGGCGCCCTCCGGTGTGTCTCTAGGCTATCCCAACTGGTAATGGATGCGCCGCGGTGCCGTGCGGGGACGTAATCTCGGACCATGCGTGTTCTGGTCGTCGACAATTACGACAGCTTCGTGTTCAACCTGGTTCAGTACCTCGGCCAGCTGGGGACCGAGGCCGTGGTGTGGCGCAACGACGACCCGAACCTGGCCGACGTGGACGCCGTGGTGGCCGAATTCGACGGCATTCTGATCAGCCCGGGACCCGGCACTCCCGATCGCGCGGGCGCCAGCATCGACCTGGTGCGCGCCTGCACCCGGCACACCGTTCCGCTGCTCGGCGTGTGCCTCGGCCACCAAGCCATCGGCGAGGCCTTCGGTGCGACGGTGACCCGCGCGCCCGAGCTGCTGCACGGCAAGACCAGTTCGGTGTTCCATCTCGGCTCCGGCGTGCTGGCCGACCTGCCCGACCCGTTCACAGCGACGCGGTATCACTCGCTCACCGTTCTAGAGGACACACTGCCCGAGGAGATCGAGGTACTCGGCCGCACCGAGACCGGGATCGTGATGGCCATGCGGCACCGCACCCTGCCCATCCACGGCGTGCAGTTCCATCCCGAATCGGTGCTGACCCAGGGCGGACATCGGATGTTGGCCAACTGGCTCGGCGTCTGCGGCGAGCGCCCGGCCGAGGGGCTCGTGCAAACGCTGGAGGCGGAGGTCGCCGCGCTGGTGCTGCAGTGAGCGAATGTGGGCGTGCGTGCGCAGAGCGACGTGCGGCGGTGCACATGTGCGGTGAGCCAGCTCTTCGGTCCGGCGCGCAGCGGAGCATCGGCGAGGGTCGGCTGTGACGCGTCCGCACGTGCTGCTGTCGGTCGCGATGAGCATCGACGGATATATCGATGACGCGAGCCCCGAGCGACTGCGGTTGTCCGATGCGGCGGATTTCGATCGGGTCGATCAGGTGCGCGCGGATTCCGACGCGATCCTGATCGGCGCGCAAACCCTGCGCCGGGACAATCCTCGGCTGCTCGTCGATAGCGCCGACCGCAGGACGACGCGGATCGCGGCGGGCAAACCGGAGTTCCCGCTGAAGGTCACCGTCACGGCGAGCGGCGACTTGGACCCGGGCCTGCGGTTCTGGCATCACGGCGGCGGCAAACTCGTCTACACCACCGATGCGGGCGCGGCCCGGCTCGCCGACAGCTTGTCCGGCCTCGCCGACGTCGTCCCGCTCGGGGCCGAACTCGACTTCGGCGTCCTCCTCGACGATCTCGGACGCCGCGGCATCGCCCGCCTCATGGTCGAGGGCGGCACCCGCATCCACACCGCCTTCCTCGCCGCCGACCTCGCGGACGAACTACAGCTGGCCGTCACTCCCCTGTTGGTCGGCGACCCCGAAGCCCCCCGATTCCTCGACGCCGCAACCTATCCCGGCGCTCCCCACCGCAGGATGCACCTGGCCGACGTCACCCAGGTCGGTGACGTCGCGGTGCTGCGCTATCTCCCGCGAGGCAATCGGCCGGGCGCGGAACACGCGGACCAGGACATGGTTTTCCTGCGCCGGGCGATCGAGCTCGCGTGGCTGTGCCCGCCGAGCGAAACGGCATTCTCCGTCGGCGCGGTGATCGTGGCCGACGGCGTGGAGATCGCCACCGGCTACTCGCGGGAGACCGACGCGAAGGTGCACGCCGAGGAGTCCGCATTGGACAAGCTCGACGCGGACGACCCACGACTGGCCAGGGCAACGATCTACAGCACGCTCGAACCGTGCTCGCAGCGCGGCACCGCGACGCGGCTGCCGTGCACCGACCGGATCCTGCGGGCCGGGATACCCAGGGTCGTCCTGGCCTGGCGCGAACCCGCGACCTTCGTGACCAATTGCGTCGGCGTGGAGAAGCTACGGCAGCACGGCGTCGAGGTGCGCGAGCTGACCGAGTTGGCGGCGGAAGCGATGTCGATGAACCGCCACTTGAAGCTGACCTAAGGGCGGCCGTAGATCGCCGTGACGAACTCGCCGAGCTGATTGTCGTCGAGGTGCCTGGCCAGGTCGGCCTCGCTGATCATGCCGACCAGGCGCTTGTTGTCGATCACCGGCATCCGCTTGATCCGGTGACTTTCCATCTGGTCCAGCACGTCCTCGACATCGGCGTCGGCCGCGACCCAGCGCGGCGTCGACTCACAGAGCTCGGCGGCCCGCGCGTTGGCGGGGGACAGGCCCTGCGCAATGCATTTCACGACGATGTCGCGGTCGGTGATGATCCCGCACATGCGATCGTTGTCGTCGGCGATGACCAGCGATCCGACGCCGAGCTCGGCCATCACCCGGGCGGCCTTCCCGACGGTCTCGTCCTTGGAGATCCACTGGGCACCGGGTTTCATGATGTCCCTGGCAGTGGTCATTGGGCTTCCTCCTCGTTACTCAGCGCTGCTGATTCGGATGGAGCAAGACCGATTCTGCCCCTGACCACACCAACCGGTCGGTGTTTTGACGGATCAGGTTCAGGGCGGGCCGAGCACACCCACGCCGACGGACACCGTGCCGTTCTTCGGGATCGACCCGCCCGCCGACGGCTGCTGAGTGAGGATCCGGCCGACGCTGCTGGTGTCGAAGGTGCCCTGCGGTGACTGACTGATCTGGCTCTGCCCGCCGGTCCAGCCCTCCGCGCGCAGCTTGTCCGCCGCCTGGGCGACCGTGAGGCCGATCAGCGACGGCATCTTGATCTGGTCACCCGCCACCTGCACGGTGATCGTTGAGCCCTTTTCCGCGGTAGTGCCGCCCGCTGGACTGGTCGAGAGCACCTCGCCCTTGGGCTTGGCGGACGGGACCTCCTGGATCGTGATCTTGAATCCGGCGCTGTCCACCAGGTTCGGCCGGGCGACATCGATGTCCTGCCCGATCACGTTCGGCACCCGAACCGATTCCGGGCCACTGCCGATGGTGACCACGATGGCCTTGTCGACGTCCACCCGGGAGCCCGCGGACGGGTCTATCGCGATGACCTTGTCCTTCTCCTGGACGCTGGAGGGTTTGTGCTGGACGTTCGGATCCATCTGCAGGTTGGCGTTCTTCAACGCCACCTCGGCCTCCTGCAGCGTCAGGCCGTCGAGCTTCGGCACCTGGACCTGCGCCGGGCCGGTGGACACCTGCATGGTGACAACGCTGCCCTTGTCCGCCCGGGAACCGCCGAGCGGCGCGGTGGAGATGACATTGCCGGTCGCTACCTTGCTGTCCGGCTTCTGCTGGATGGAAACGTTGAATCCGGCCTTCTGCAGCGCCTCCTGCGCCTGCTGTGCCGGTCGGCCCGAAAGGTCGGGCACGGCAACCTGTTCCGGCTTGCTGCCCGGACCGATCAGCACCCAGAACAACGCGAGCAGCACGGCGACACCGGCGGCCGCGGCGATGGCGAGATAGAGGGTCCGGCGTGGGCCGGACGGCTCCGCGGGTGCTTGCTCGGCGGTGTCGTCGCTGCGCTCGACGGTGCGGTAGCTGCGCGGCGCGGGTTCGTCGGCGCCGAAGACGGTGGTGCGATCCTCGTCGGTCATCACCATCGGGGCGATCGGCTTCTGCCCGCCGAGCACCCGGATGAGGTCGGCGCGCATCTCGGCCGCGCTCTGATAGCGGTTGGCCGGGTTCTTGCTCATCGCCTTGAGGATCACCGAGTCGAGCTCACGCGGCACCCCCGGATGCACATGCGAAGGCAGCCGCGGATCTTCCCGGACATGCTGGTAGGCCACCGCGACCGGCGAGTCACCGGTGAAAGGCGGCTCACCGGTGAGGATTTCGAACAGCACACACCCGACGGAGTACACGTCCGAACGGGCGTCGACCGTCTCGCCGCGCGCCTGCTCGGGCGAAAGATATTGCGCGGTACCGATCACCGCGGCCGTCTGCGTCATCGGGTTGGAGCTGTCGGCGATCGCCCTGGCGATGCCGAAGTCCATCACCTTCACCGCACCGGCCCGGTTGATCATGATGTTGGCCGGCTTCATGTCGCGGTGCACGATGCCGGCCTTGTGACTGAAATCCAGTGCGGCACAGACATCCGCGACCACTTCCATGGCCCGGCGCGGCGGCAGCGGACCCTGGCCGCGCACGATGTCGCGCAGCGTATCGCCCTCGACGTACTCCATCACGATATAGGGCAGCGGGCCGTCGTCGACCTTCGCCTCGCCGGTGTCGTAGACCGCGACGATGGCCGGATGATTCAGCGCGGCGGCGTTCTGTGCCTCGCGCTTGAACCGCAGATAGAACGTGGGGTCGCGGGCCAGATCGGCCCGCAGCACCTTGATCGCCACGTCCCGGCTCAGCCGTAGATCGCGCGCCTTGTGTACTTCGGACATCCCGCCGAACCCGATGATCTCGCCCAGCTCGTAGCGGGAGGAGAGATTCTTCGGGGTCGTCATTGTTGTCCTTGCGAAGGAGTACTGGGAGTGGCCGAGGGCCCTCGGGCACCGGGAATCTCCGGAAATGGTAAGTCCATAGTCGGCACTCGCGGCCGAGTGGTGGTCGGTGCGGTGAGCGTCGGCTTGGTGGTGCTCGGCGGTGTCGTGCTGCTCGGCGGCGGCGTGGTCGTCGTCGGTTCCGGCGTCGTGGTCGGCGGCTCGGTGGTGGTCGGCGCGCTGCTGGTCGGTGGCGGTGGCGGCAGCGGTTTGGGGGTCGTCGTGCTGGTCACCGGCGGCGGTGGCGGTTTCGGAGCAGGCGTGGAGGTGCTGGTCGCGGGTGGTGTCGAATCGGGGTTCGTGTTGCCACCGAACAGCAGGTACAGCGTCGCGGCGACCAACAGCACCGCACCGGCGCCGAGTCCGGCCAGCCACTTCTGCGTCGAGGTGAACCGCTTGTCGTCACCGGGCGGCGTCTGATGACCGCCGGTGCCGGTGTTCAGCATCGTCGCGGGAGCCTGCCCGGTGGCCTGGCCATGGGCGCCGATCGCCGCACCGGCGGGCGTGGAATAGTGCACCGTCGCACCATCGAAATCCGATGGCGTGGAAGGCAGCACGACGGTCGGTCCGGGCGGGAGCACCCGGGTGGCACCGGTCAGTGGCACCGCGGGATTGGTGCCGCTCGGCGGCGGTGGCCTGCGGCCCGCGCGCACCGCGGCGACGGCATCGGCGAACTCGCCGCCGCGCGAGTAGCGACCCTTCGGGTCCTTGCCCATGGTGATCTCGATCAGCTCGCGCACATTGGCGGGCAGATCGGCAGGCATCGGCGGCGGCGTCTCGCGGACGTGCTTCATCGCGACGGTGATCGCGCCGTCGCCGCTGAACGGCCGCTGCCCGGCGAGCGCCTCGTAGCCGACAACGCCGAGCGAGTAGACATCACTGGCCGCGGTGGCGTCCTCGCCGATCGCCTGCTCCGGCGCGATGTATTGGGCGGTGCCCATCACCATGCCGGTCTTGGTCACCGGGGAGGCGTCGACCGCCTTGGCGATGCCGAAGTCGGTGATCTTCACCTGACCGGTCGGCGTCACCATGATGTTGCCCGGCTTCACATCCCGGTGCACCACCCCGGCCCGATGCGCCACGTCCAGCGCCCGGCCGGTCTGCTCGAGCATGTCCAGGCCTTGCCCGACGGACAGCCTGCCGAGCCGGTTCAGCACCGTGTTCAGCGGCTCACCCTGGACCAGTTCCATGACCAGGTAGGCGGTTTCGCTGCCTTGCGGGTCGGTGGTCTCGCCGTAGTCGTAGATTCCGGCGATGCCGGGGTGATTCAACTGGGCGGTGGTCTTGGCCTCGGTGCGGAACCGATGCCGGAACGTCGGGTCTGCGGAGAACTCCGCCTTGAGCACCTTGACCGCGACCCGGCGATCGAGCCGAGTGTCCAGCGCCTCCCAGACCTGGCCCATGCCGCCGGTTGCGATCAGGCGCTGCAGCCGGTACCGGTCGGCGATCATCGCACCGTTGTTCAGCATCCCCGTACCTTCACTCGCACATCCATATCGTTCAGCCCCCTCGCAGACCGGCGTCCAAGACCGCACGTGCGACCGGCGCGGCCACCTTGCCACCCGTCGCGCCCAGCGCCCGGTCACCGCCGTTCTCCACGATCACCGCGATGGCGATCTTCGGATTCTGAGCGGGTGCGAAAGCGATGTACCAGGCGTGCGGTGGGGTGTTGCGTGGATCGCTGCCGTGTTCGGCGGTACCGGTCTTGGACGCGATCTGATAGCGGGAGGACTTGCCGCCGGGGGTGTTGCCCTCCGACGCGACCATCAGATTCGTCAGCGACGACGCTACCTGGGCGTTGAACGCTTGGCCGAGCGAGACCGGCTTTGTCTTGGACAACTCACTGAGGTCGGGCCCCTGCAGTTGGTCGATCAGGTAGGGCTGCATCCGGACACCGCCGTTGGCGACGGTCGCCGCGATCACCGCGTTGTCCAGCGGGGTCAACGCCACGTCACGCTGGCCGATGCTGCTCTGCGACAGCGCGGCGTTGTCCGAGATCGGGCCGACGGTGCTCTCGGCCACCGGGATCGGGATGCTGCGGTGCTCGCCGATGCCGAAGTTCGCCGCCTGGTCCTTGAGTCTGGCGGCGCCCACCTTGACGCCCAGTTCGGCGAACGCGGTATTGCAGGACAGCCGGAACGCCTCATACAGCGAGGCGGTCTGGCCCGAGCCGCAGTTGGAGCCGTTGTAGTTCTCCAGCGGCGTGCTGGTGCCGGGCAGCGTGATGTTCGGCGCCGCGGTGAACTGATCCTCCGGTGTCGCGATGTTGTTCGCCAGCGCGGCCGCGGTGACCACCACCTTGAACGTGGAACCGGGCGGATAGGTCTGCGAGACAGCACGATTGAGCATCGGCTGGCGCGGGTCCGCGCTGAGCGCCTCCCAGGCCTGGGTGCCGCGCGCGCCGTCGTGCCCGGACAGCTGGTTCGGGTCGTAGCTCGGCGTGGACACCATGGTGAGAATCTTGCCGGTGCTCGGCTCGATCGCCACCACCGAGCCGGTGTAGCCCTTGCTGGTCAGCTCGTCGTAGGCGACCTGCTGCATGGCCGGGTCGATGGTGGTGAGCACGTTGCCGCCGCGCGGATCGCGACCGGACACCATGTCGACCAGACGCGAGCCGAACAGGTGGCTGTCGGAGCCGTTGAGCACCGAATCCTCGGCCCGTTCCAGTCCGTTGCTGCCGTACTGCATCGAATAGAAGCCGGTGACGGGTGAGTAGGCCTCGGGGGTGTTCGGGTAGGTGCGCAGGTACTTGTAGCGGTCCTCGGTGGCCACCGAGTTGGCCAGCACGGTGCCGCCGGCGGAGATCTGGCCGCGCTGGCGCGAGTACTCGTCGAGCAGCACCCGGGAGTTGCGCGGATCGGTGCGGTAGTCGTCTGCCTTGATCACCTGGACGTAGGTGGCGTTCATCAGCAGCGCGACGATCATCAGCATCACGGCGATCGCGACCCGGCGTAGGGGAGTGTTCATGTGGCGGGCCCCGCTTCCGGTCGGCCCGCGTCCGGCTTGCGCAACAGTTCGGTGGTCGCGTCCGCGATCGGGGCCGCGGGCGCACTCTTGCGGACCGGCGCGGGCGCGCGCGCCGCGTCGGAAACCTTGATGAGCAACGCGAGCAATGCGTAGTTGGCCAGCAGCGACGAGCCGCCGTAGGACATGAACGGCGTGGTAAGGCCGGTCAGTGGAATCAGTTTGGTGACACCGCCGACGACGACGAACAACTGGATCGCGACGGTGAACGCCAGCCCGGCCGCCAGCAGCTTGCCGAAGCTGTCGCGCACGGCGAGCGCGGTGCGCAGGCCGCGCACGATGAGCACCAGGAACAGCACCAGCACCGCGGTGAGTCCGATCAGGCCGAGTTCCTCACCGATCGTGGTGATGATGAAGTCGGTCTTGGCGAACGGCACCTGGTTGG
Organism: Nocardia iowensis; assembly: GCF_019222765.1. Classification (NCBI taxonomy): domain Bacteria; kingdom Bacillati; phylum Actinomycetota; class Actinomycetes; order Mycobacteriales; family Nocardiaceae; genus Nocardia; species Nocardia iowensis. Next base: position 29,812 of record NZ_CP078145.1, read on the forward strand.
GGCGTCCGCTGCCGAGTCCGGTGCCCGCGAGACCACCGGTGGCGAGCCCGAACAGCGACTGCGAGATCTGGTAGCCGGTGTTGTTGTAATCGTCGAACGGGTGCAACCAGGTCTGGGTCCGGATCTTGACGTGGCCGAAAGTCTGATAGGCGAAGAAGAACCCGAGACTGAGCAGCGCGCCGCCGATGATCAGCCAGCCGACCCGCTCGGTGGCGATGTAGAGCATCACCAGCACCGTGCTGAAGATCAACAGCGAAGTGCCGAGGTCCTTTTCGAAGACCAGCACGCCGACGCAGACGATCCAGACCACCACGATCGGGCCGAGGTCGCGGGCGCGGGGGAATTCCATGCCGAGCAGGTGCCGTCCGGCGGCGGTGAACAGATCACGCTTGGCCACCAGCACCGACGCGAAGAAGATGATCAGCAGGATCTTCGCGAATTCGGCGGGCTGGATGCTGAATCCGGTGATCTTGATCCAGTTCTTGGAGCCGTTGATCTCGGAGAATCGGCTGGGCAGCACCGCGGGCAGGGCCAGCGCGATCAGCCCGACCAGACCGAGCGTGTAGCCGTAGCGGGCCAGTGTGCGGTAGTCGCGCAACACGATGAGCAGCCCGATGAACACGATCATGCCCAGTGCGGTCCACAGGATCTGCTGGTTGGCGTCGGGGGAGGGCACCGGCCACGAGTTGTACGCCGCATTCTGCTCGTCGGCGAGGTCGAGCCGATGGATCAGTACCAACCCGAGTCCGTTGAGCAGCGCGACGATCGGTAACAGCAGCGGATCGGCGAACGGCGCGAACCGGCGCACCGCGAGGTGCGCTATCCCGAACAATGCCAGAAAGGCCAGGCCGTATTTGGCGATATCCCAGGTGACCGACTGCTCCTGACTGGCCTCGACCAGAAACAGCGATGCCGTCGTGATCACCGTCGCACCGGCCAGCAACAACAGTTCGGCATTGCGTCGGGTGCTCGGCGGTGGCGCGGGAGCGAAGCCGCCGGGGGGACTGGGAAAAGCCCCTGCGGACGGCGGTGCGGGTGCGGACATCAGTCCGTCACCCGGCAGTTCTCCCCCGCGATCTGGGGGTTCGGCGACGCGGACGATGGCGGAACCGGTGCCTCCGACTTCGTCGGCGTCTTGATCTCGGTGCCCCTGGTGTCACCGTTGCCCGGCGGCGGCGCGGGCTCGGAGGGCGGCGGAACGGCGGTGCTCGGTGCGGGCGGGCCGGACGGCGGGGGCTCGGTCGGCGGCGGCAGCACACCCGGCTGCGGCACCGACTGCTTCGGCGGGCACGGCGGGAGCAGTTCGCCCTGCGCGATGGACCGCATCTGGTCTTTGGCTCGATCCAGCGAGCCGGGCGGCAGTCCCTTACCGACCTGTTCGCGGCCGGTCTGCTTGAGATCGGTGACCTTCAGCATCCGGCACGACGACGGCAACTCGGCGCCGGGATCGACCAGGGACAGCTCACCCGTCTTGGTGACACAGCCGACCAGGTTCACGTCGTGGATCGAGTAACCGAGCACCGACCCGGGCAACCCGCGCAGGATCACCACCGAGCCGTTGTCGGCGCCGACGTAGTAGTTGCTGCGAATCATCTTGTAGCCGACCAGCAGTCCGACACCGACGGCGACGACCAGCGCGAACGCGAGCACGAGCCAGCGCAGTTTGCGTGACTTGCCCTCCGGCTCCGGCTCGGGTGTCGCGGCGGCGCGGCGCGGTGCGGCCCGCGGCGGGCGCATGGCCGCCGCACGTCCGGCCGCGGTGTTCGGCGGCGGCGTGTCCTCGTCCACACCGGATGCGGCACCGGCCACGATCGGATGGCTCTGGCCGTAGTCGAGATCGATGACATCGGCCACGACGACGGTCACATTGTCCGGTCCGCCGCTGCGCAACGCGAGTTCGATGAGCCGGTCGGCGCATTCGTCGGTGCTGCCCTCGCGCAGGGTGTTCGCGATGGTCTCGTCGCTCACCACATCGGAGAGGCCGTCGGAGCACAGCAGGTAGCGGTCGCCGGCGCGCGCCTCGCGCATGATCAGCGTCGGCTCGATCTCGTTGCCGGTGAGCGCGCGCATGATCAGCGAGCGCTGCGGGTGCGTGTGCGCCTGCTCGGGCGTGATCCTGCCCTCGTCCACCAGCGACTGGACGAAGGTGTCGTCCCTGGTGATCTGGGCGAGTTCGCCGCCGCGCAGCAGATAGGCGCGGGAATCACCGATGTGCACAAGGCCGAGCTTCTTGCCCGCGAACAGGACCGCGGTGAGCGTGGTGCCCATCCCGTCGAGTTCGGGCTCCTCCTCGACCTGATCGGCGATGGCGGCGTTGCCCTCTCGGGTCGCCGCGTCGAGCTTGCCGAGCAGATCGTCGCCCGGCTCGTCGTCGTCCAGATGGGCCAGCGCGGCGATCATCAACTGCGACGCCACCTCGCCCGCGGCATGGCCACCCATACCGTCGGCCAGCGCGAGTAATCGCGCACCGGCATAGACGGAGTCTTCGTTGTTGCCACGGACGAGACCGCGGTCGCTACGTGCTGCGTAGCGGAGAACGAGTGTCACGATCGCAGCTCGATCACTGTTTTGCCGACACGGACAGGGGTGCCGAGCGGAACCCGCACGGCGGTGGTGACTTTCGCGCGATCGAGGTAGGTGCCGTTCGTCGAGCCGAGATCTTCGACGTACCAATCATCGCCACGCGGGGACAGTCGCGCATGTCTGGTCGAGGCGTAATCATCGGTGAGCACCAGCGTGGAGTCGTCCGCACGCCCGATCAGCACCGGTTGGGTGCCGAGCGAGATGCGGGTGCCGGCGAGTGAACCTTGAGTCACCACAAGAAATTTGGCGCCCTTCTGGCCCCGGCTGAAGGAGGGCAGCACCGCGGAACCGCGTGCGGCCCTGGGCTGTATCCGTATGCCGGATGCCGCGTAGATGTCGCTGCGCAAGGTGCGCAGCACCGCCCACACGAACAACCACAACAGCAGCAGGAACCCCGCCCGGGTCAATTGCAGGATCAGTCCCTGCACGGCGTTCCACCTCCTGTTCGACCGTGTATGTCGGTGCCGTAGGTGCGGTTCGACCACCCCCACCGGCGTGCTGGCCTTGCCGACCCCGGTTCCGGTGCCGTGCGTGTGTTGGCAGCATCATAGGGCCGTAGGTCGAATTCGATCACGATACGACCGACGAATCCCTGATGGCCATGTCGTGACCTGCATCGCGAGCTTACGGGATCAGACGATACGGATCAGGATCTCGGAGTGCCCGGCGCGGATCACATCCCCGTCGGCGAGCTGCCAGTCTTGCACGGGGGAACCGTTGACCAGCGTGCCGTTGGTGGAACCCAGATCCGAGAGCATCGCGGTCTGCCCGTCCCAGCGGACCTCGATGTGCCTGCGCGAGACACCGGTATCGGGCAGCCGGAAGTGCGCGTCCTGGCCGCGGCCGATGATGTTGCTACCCTCGCGCAGCTGGTACGTGCGACCGCTACCGTCATCGAGCTGCAGGGTCGCGGAGTAGCCCGAACCCGCCTGCGGGGCAGCGCCGTACGCGGGCGCGGCGGGGTAGCCGGGCTGTCCCGCATAGCCGGGCTGCTGCGAGTAGGCCTGGCCGTAACCGGGCTGCTCCTCCTGGGCGTAGCCGCTCTGGTCGGGGTAGCTCGGGTCCGCGTAGGCCGGGTCGGCGTAGCCCTGCTGGCCGTAGCCGGGCTGGGCGTAGCTCTGGCCTTGCTGGCCGTAGGCCGGGTCCGCGTAAGCCTGATCGCCGTAGCCTTGCTGGGCATACCCCGGCTGGCCGTACCCCGGCTCCTGGTAACCCGGCTGGCCGTACGCCGCGGGTTCCTGATAACCCGGCTGACCGTAAGCAGGCGGCTCCTGGTAACCCGGCTGACCGTAGGCGCGATCGGCGTAACCCGGCTGCTGGCCGTACCCCGGCTCCTGATACCCCGGCTGGCCGTAGGCCTGGCCGCCCTGCTGGTAGTCGTAGCCGTTCTGATAGTCGCCGTAACCCTGCTGACCGTCCGGCGCCTGATAGTCGGCGGCGTAGGGCGCCGCGCCGCGACCGTAGTCCTCGCGGTACGCGCCGTTCTGCGCACCGCCGCGACCGGCAGGCGGTGGGGCGTACCCGCGGTTGCGTGGATCGGACTCCGCGGGCTCACGACTCGGGTCGTAGCCTGAGTTCTGCGTCATGGGGCCAGCTCCTGGTTGCGGGTTTTCAGGTCGTTGTGGCGGGGGTTCGGGGCTGTGAGCTGGTGTAGCTCGGCGACCGACGTCCGGATCGACCCGGCCGCTTGCCCTGAACTGTCCGGTGTGCAGCGTAGGGGATGCCTCGAACGCCACGTGTACTTCGCCGTAGGTCTGCCAGCCTTGCTCGCGGATGTAATCCTGCAGGTGTTTGGCGAACGCGCGGGTGGTGAGGTCGTGGTCGGCGTCCAACTGCTGGTGATCGGAAGAATTGATAGTGATCACATAGCTGTTGGGCGCCAACAGGTGTCCGCCACCGAGCTCTTGGACATGATCAGCGGCCTCCCGTTGCAGCGCCGCCTCCACCTCCTGGGGCACGACGTTGCCGCCGAAGACCCTGGCGAACACATCACCGACGGCGCCCTGAAGACGACGCTCGAACCGTGAAACGATGCCCATCTCGGCCTCCCTTCGGTGAGCGTCTCTTCTTCTGATTCGTAACAACGACACGCGTATATGGCGTGTCGCGTATCGAGCACGTTCATTGCATGATATCCACGATCGTCCACACCTGTAACTCTTGGAAAGATCAGCGGGTTCCCACGCTTGTCCAGCCCCCGCGTCACGGGCCCCCACGGGCGATTTCGTGTCGGCGCAGGGTGCGTGATACTGTCTCCGAGTCGCTCGGGCGAGTGGCGGAATGGCAGACGCGCTGGCTTCAGGTGCCAGTGTCCTTCGGGACGTGGGGGTTCAAGTCCCCCTTCGCCCACTTCACTCGGGGAAGCTCGTGCTCGCAGAGAGCGCGGGCTTTTCTCGTTTCGTTCAGTGTTTTGTGGGGGCGCAGCCCCCACGCCCCGCCCGGCGGGGCGTTGCCCCCCGGACCCCGTGCCGGGGCTGCGCTCCTGTGGGCTCGCTCCTCTGTCTGTGGGCTCGCTCCTCTGTCCTGTCGGCAGCGATTCGAGCAGGATGGTGACGGCTTTGGTGTCCAATCCGGGGAGTCGCGATGCAGCAGACTGAGGTTTCGGACGACAAGCAGTCGGCCGGACGACCGCGTCGTGCACGGCGTCGCATTGTGGCCAGTGTGGTGGGCGCTGTGCTCGTTGCCGCGCTGATCGCTTGGCTCGCGGTGCGTGACAACTCGCCGGTTGGTCACTTCACCTCTGCTGCGGGATATGACGAATTCTTCGCCGCCTACCACCGGGCGTTCGCGGAATTGCCGCCGCCGAGCGCGACGCTGGACTTGCGTACCGAGTACGGCGTGGTCCGGATGTATCGGTTCGATGGCGCGAATCCGACAGCGGCCCCGCTGCTTTTGCTCCCTGGGCGGGCGGCTGCGGCACCGATGTGGGCCGACAATCTGGCCTCGCTTACGGCCCTGCGAACGGTGTATCTGGTTGATCTGCTCGGCGAGCCGGGTGCGAGCGTGCAGAGCAAGCCGGTCGGGGACGACGAGGCGCAGGCCGCGTGGCTACATCAGGCCATCGAGCAACTTCCCGACCGGGAGATAGTTCTTGTCGGACTGTCCATCGGCGGCTGGACCGCTACCAATCTTGCTATCCGCCAACCGCAGAAGGTCGCCGGTGTCGTCGTTCTCGATCCGGTCATGACCTTCGCCTCGATGTCCTGGCGCGCCATTGTCCGGTCGATTCCGGCTTCGGTGCGCTGGTTTCCGAAGAGCTGGCGCGACGACTTCAACAGCTGGGTGGCGGGCGGGGCACCCGTCGAACAGGTGCCGACGGCGGACATGATCGAAGCGGGTATGCGCCATTACGCCCTCGCTTTACCCGCGCCGACGCAGTTCGACGATGCCGAATTGCGTCGGCCGGCAATGCCGTTTCTGGTGATCATGGCGGGCCGGTCGGTCATGCACGACAGCGCGAAGGCCGCCGACCATGCCCGGCGCACTCTCCGTGATGGCACAATCCTCGTCTACGACAACGCATCCCACGCCCTCAACGGCGAATATCCTGAACGCATCGCTGCCGACATCGCGACATTTCTGGCCCGCGCCGGCTGAGCCGACGGCCGAAAAGGCCGCGGAGCCTGCGTAACACATCGGACAATCCGGACTTCACTTGACGCGGAAATGATTCCGCCAGGTAGTAATTCCGCCGACCGAGACAACGCCTGCGTCACGTAGTTCGGTTCAATTGCGTTTCTATCGGTGTTTCGCACTGGATTATTCAAATGTTCATCTACGCTTGCGGCGGCTCACACCGGAGTGGTCACTTTCGCAAAAACCTGCATTCGCCAGGGATTTGGTGCTGCTACTCCCGGTCGCAGCTTGTCATGCACCTTTCCCTCAGCTGAAGGATCAGGTATGAACATGTTCAAAACACGGCACCGCCGATATGGGCGGACAACAACGATGTTGGCCGCCAGTGCGGCGGCCGTGATTCAAGTGGCAGGCGCCGGCTTCGCCAGTGCGGACGACTATGTACCGATTCAGCCTGCCCTGACTCCGCCCGCACTGCCCGCGGATGATCAGGTGTTCCTGAATCCGCCGCGCGACGTGGTCGAGGCCAAGCAACCGGGCGAGATCATTGCCGCTCGCGAAGTGCATCCGGCGTTCCAGTCGATTATTCAGCCCGACGTCGACGCATGGCAGCTGTCGTACCGTTCGACGAACAGCCGCGATGAGCCGATTGCCGCGGTGACGACAGTCATGAAGCCGCGCGGCAGCAGCCCGTCGAACTTGTTGTCGGTCCAAATACCGGAGGACGCTGTCGCGGCGCACTGCGCGCCGTCGTACACCAGCCAGCTGTTGGCGCTGCCCCCGAACTACGCGGGCACGATGGGCCCCAACTTCATGCTCCCGATGGCCCTTTACGCGGTCACCAAGGGATGGGCTGTCTCCATTCCCGACCACGAAGGCTTGCTCTCCGCGTTCGCGGCGGGCCCATTGGCTGGCCGGATCACCCTGGATGGCATCAGGGCGACGGAAAATTTCAAGCCGATGGGACTTCCCGGCCGCGACACGAAGGTCGGCCTGTGGGGTGACTCGGGTGGCTCCATCCCGACCGTGCACGCCGCCGAACTGCGCGCCACCTACGCCCCGGACGTCAATGTTGTCGGTGCTGTTTCCGGCTCCACCGCAGCAGATCTCCGCGACCTGGTCGACTACCAGAACAACGGGCCCGCTGCCGGAACGGTTTTCGCGGGCATCATCGGCCTGACGCGCGAATACCCGGAACTGCAGGCCTACATCGATCAGCACATGAATCCGCTTGGTCAGGGACTTCGGTCCGTACACAGCAATGTGTGCCAGGGCTGGTCGGTTTCGACCTTTCCCAACCTGAACATAAAGGGGCTCTTCGACGTTCCGGATGTGACGCGCGAGCCGCTGCCGAGCAAGTATTTGGACATGGTCAAGATGGGGAATGCAACTCCGGACCGACCGATGTATATCTTCCAGTCGATGGGCGACTGGATTATGCCCGCCTATGCGACCGACCGTCTGGTGGACACCTATTGCCAGAACGACGGGCGCATCACGTACAACCGCATCACCGTCGGTGAGGCCTACTCGCAGGCCTTCTTGTCGGTGCCGGGAACGTATCAATGGCTCCAGGAACGGTTCGATGGAGTCCCGGTGGCAAATGGCTGCACTAGGCAAGACGTCGCGGCAATCGCCAAGGATGATTCCCCCGAGATGACGGAATGGGTATCGATCGTCGGGCCGGAACTGACCGCGGCGGCAGCCAAACCCTGACCGAAGGTCGAGAACGGAATAGTCGGCACCAGCCCGACGCAGTCGGTTGAGAGAAGGCCCGGTCCACCAGGACCGGGCCTTTGACTATCCATGACCAGGACGCCGGACTAGGTTGTCGCCGCCGGATCTGGTACCGGAGAAGTCAATACACAGTGCGTGCCCCGATAGATCGTCGGCATACAGCGATTGCAATGGGTGCACTGCGATACCGTCGCCGCCTCATCCCGCATGCGGTTGATCAGTCCGGGGTCGTGCAGCAGCGCGCGAGCCATGGCGACGAACTCGAATCCATGCGACATCGCGGTGTCGATCGCCGCGCGCGAGGCGATCCCGCCGAGCAGCACCAGCGGGATACCGAGTTCGGCGCGGAAACGCAACGCGTCGTCGAGCAGGTAGGTCTCGTGATACGGGTAGGTACGCAGGAATCGGCGGCCCGCCAGGCGAATACCCCAGCGCTGCGGCGGCGGGAACTGGTCGGCGAATTCGCGCAGCGGTACGTCACCGCGGAACAGGTACATCGGATTGCGCAGCGAACTGCCGACGGTGAGTTCGAGGGCGTCCAGGTTGCCGTCCTGGGCGAGCCACCGTGCGACGGACCGGCTTTCGTCGCCGCCGAAACCGCCGCGCACACCGTCGTCCATGTTGAACTTCGCGAGCACCGCGATCTCGCCGCCGACTTCCTGGCGCACCGCGTCGGCGGTCTGCCTCGCCAGCCTGGCCCGGTTGACCAGGCTGCCGCCGTATTCGTCCGAGCGTCTGTTCAGTGCCGGGCTGAGAAAGGAGCTGATCAGATAGTTGTGCCCGAAATGCAGTTCCACCGCGTCGAATCCGGACCGCGCCGCCAGGCGGGCGGCGCGAGCGTGCGCGGCGACGATCCGCCGGATGTCCGCCGACGTCGCCGCGTGTGTGCGCCGCAGGCTGATCGGACTGAATTGTGTGCTCGGCGCGAGTGCGGTCGCGCGGTTCGAGGCGGCGTTCGCGACGGGACCCGCGTGACCGAGTTGGGCCGAGACCGCACCGCCCGCGCTGTGCACCGCGTCGGTGAGCCTGCGTAATCCGGGCACCGCCTCGGGACGCATCCAGATCTGATGCCGGTCGGTCCTGCCCTCGGGCGCGACCGCGCAGTAGGCGACCGTGGTCATCCCGGCGCCGCCCGCCGCCACCGCGCGGTGGAAGTCGATCAGCTCGTCGGTGACCAACGCGTCCGGCGTGCGCCCCTCGAACGTCGCTGCCTTGATGATGCGGTTGCGCAGCTGGACCGGCCCTAGCTCGGCCGGCTGGAACGCGTCGTGCGGCATCTACTCACACTAGAACGTGTTTCAGTTCGGTGCCCGCGGAATGAGCCGACGGAAGTGTCTTGACTCACAATGAGAACCTGTTCTAATTCTTGGCATGCGCAGATATGACGGCCGCCGCGTGGTGGTGACGGGAGCCGGCTCCGGCATCGGGCAGGGCATCGCCCTCAGGCTGTTGGACGAGGGGGCCCAGCTGGTCGCCGCCGATATCGATGAGCCCGGTCTGGCGGCAACGGCCGAGAAGGCGGGCGACGCCGCCGATCGACTGCGGACGGTCGCGGTGAATGTCGCGGACCCGGCCTCGGTCCGCGCGGCCGCCGAGACGGCCCTGGAGTTCCTCGGCGGACTCGACGTCCTGGTGAACGGCGCGGGCATCCTGCGCCCGGCGCGCACCCACGAGATGCCGCTCGACGCCTGGAATCAGGTGATCTCGGTGAACCTCACCGGCACCTTCCTGATGACGCAGGCCGTGCTGCCCGCGCTGGTGGAATCCGGGCACGGGGTGGTGGTGAACATTTCCTCGACCGCGGCCTTCAGCGCCGCGCCGTATCTCGCGGCCTATGCGGCGTCCAAGGGCGGCGTCAACGCCTTCACCCACGCGATCGCGCTCGAATACGCCAAGCAGGGACTGCGCGCGGTGAACATCGTGCCCGCGGGCATCACCAGTGGCATCACCACGAAATCGATTCTGGACCAGCCGGAGGGCTTCGATCCCAAGCTGTTCTCCCGGATGACCGGCTGGCTCAACGGTGGCGCGCTCGGCAGCCCGGAGGACATCGCGGGTGTGGTCGCGATGGTCGCCTCGGACGACGGCCGCTACATGACCGGAACGGAGATCCGGATCGACGGCGGCGCGTTGATGTAAGCGAGCTAGGCGGGCGTGGCGATCAACAGATGATGCGGGATCGGCGGATTCGGAAGCTGCCGGTGGGTGACGGCGCAGCCCGACTTCTCCAGCGCGGCAATGACGTCGGCGACCGGGCGGAGGGTGAAGCCGTAGGCCGTGAACGGCAGCTTCGCCATGGCATCCGGGTCGCCGATGCCGATCACTAGCCTGCCGCCGGGCCGGACGACGCGGGTGAGCTCCGCGCAGACGGCGTCCAACTCCGGCACGAAATAAAGAGTATTGACCGTGATCGCGGCGTCGAGGCTGTTGTCGGCCAGCGGCAGCGCGGTGAGCGAGCCCTCGCCAAGTCGCAGTCGGCCCGCGGCGATTTCGCTCGGGTGGCCCGCGCTGGCGCGGGCGAGCATGTCCGGGGAGATCTCGATGCCGTGCACGGTGCCGTCGGCGCCGACCTGGTCCAGCAGCAGGGAAAGCCCGGCGCCGCCGCCGAATCCGAGGTCGGCGACGGTCTGGCCCTCGGCGATCGCGGCAGCGTCCACCGCAGCGGCGATGGCGCGTTTGTTGCCGCGGTTGAGGATGAAGGCCACGCCCTTGCCGAGCACACCGTGTGGATTGCCGAGCTGACCGGCCAGGGTGGACAACACGCGGGCACGCAGATTCATGGCGTCATCGTAGGCGTCGGCCGACCGATATTTGGATCATCGACGTTTCGAATACTGTGCCGATGGCGTTCACTTCGGTTCGATCGGACGCAGTGTCACCGACCCGAAAGACCGCGATGCGCGTACCGCTGATCCTCCTTGCCGCCTGCTCGATGGCGTTGCTGGCAACCGGACCTGCGACGGCGACCGGCCCGTTGGGTCCGCTGGCCCCGCCCAACCCGTTTCTCGGACCGCTCGGCACCGCGACGATGCACGGGGACGCGGGCTCGTCGGACGCCACGCCGCTCGCCGGACCCGGCGCCGGTCCCGTGTCGGTTTCGGCCTACCCGTTGGCTTCGGCGTGCCCGACCCTGCTGGAAGGGTCGGACAATCTGGTGGTCGCGCTGTGCACGGCCATCGTCGACCGGACGCCGACGGTGCATCTGATCGATCCCGCGGCCCCCGGTCCGATCGGGCACTCGCTGGCCGCTTTTCCGCTTGCCAAAGGCAGTCTGCTCGGCGGCGTCTACGCGTATCTGGACAACAACGACCGGCTGGTTGTGGTGGACGGCGAGAACCGTATGCTCCGCATCGGTCATGCGCGGGACGCGACGGGCCGATGGCGGCTGACGAGTGAGCAGGTCGCCGATCTGTCGGCGGTGATTCCGGTGGGGGACAACGTGACCGGGCTGGTGCCGGATTGGTCCGGGAATGTCTGGTTCGCGACCGGCAAGGGAGTGGTCGGCCTGGTCGCGGCCGCCGGTGCGGTGGCGACGGTGACATTGCCGGTCGGCGAGCAAGTGGCGAACAGCATTTCGGCGGCACCGAGCGGGCGGATCGCGATCGCGACCACGCACGCACTGTACGAACTGCGGGCCGACTCGTCGGGGCGGCCCGAGGTGCTGTGGCGCGCGGCCTATGAACGGGGCTCGGCGCGCAAGCCCGGACAGCTCAGCTGGGGCACCGGATCCACACCCACCTATTTCGGGCCGAACACCGGCGCCGACTACCTGACCATCGTCGACAACGCCGACGGCCAGGTCAATGCGCTGGTATTCCGTTCGGGAACCGGACAATTGGTGTGCGCACAACCTGTCCTGACGAAGGGCGGTGCGGGCAGCGAGAATTCACCGATCGGCCTCGGTCGTTCGCTGTTCGTCGCGAGCACGTACGGGTATCCGTATCCGGCCGTGCCCGAAGGCGCGGGACCCGCCGTCCCGCCGACCGCGCCGTTCACCGGCGGTATGACGCGGGTGGATGTAGCGGACAACGGATGCCACACCGTGTGGGAGAACACGGTGCGCAGCGCGGCCGTCCCGCACTTGTCCACAGCCGATGGGGCTGTGTACACAGTGACCCGGGTCGGACTCGACACCACCACACCGTTGGACGGTTACGCGTTCACCGTGCTCGACCCGGACACCGGAGCGGTGACCGCCCGTCGTCCACTGCCCGGCACCACTGTCGATGATCCGCTGCAGATGTCGCCGTTGATCACGCACGGACGTCAGCTTCTGCAGGGCACGGTCACCGGGGTACTGCGCGTCGGCTGAGCCCGGTTTCGAGTCTCGGTGGGGGCGCCGGTATCTCCTGCCGCTGGGTACGGATGCCGCTGCCGCTCAGCCGGGTTCGAGGTTTGTGCACATACCGAGGGTTAACGATTTTCCTGTGGATAGATCTGTGTGCTGCTCGAGGATGGTCGACCGGGGGCCATCCTCGATGTGGCGGCTCCTGGGCGCGATATTGCGGTGCACCAGGTTTGGCGGCGGTGCGGCGGGGCTGTGGATGAGGCTGTGTGTTGTTTCGGGATGGCCCAGTGGTGTTCACCTTCGCTTCGCCTGCCTGAGCTCGAGCATTGCGGGGCGATCGACTCAGAAGAGCCTGGCTCGTGGCTGTGGATGACTGTCCGGGTCGGGCGGAAAACCGGCGGCGAAAACTGTTGATGCAGCGCCGGCATTGTGGATGACGCCGAGCAGCCGGGGTGTGCACATCGATCGAATCGATGGGCGGCAACCGGAGTGGCAACGGGGCGTGCCGATCCTGTCCACAGCGGTGGACTCGGCGCGACCCCCAGCCTGTGGACGAGTGGGAACGTTGTGCAGTCGCGGGGCACGGCTTGCCCACGGTTGTGCATCGTTGACGGCCGAAGTCGGCGCCACCCGGCCACCGCCTGATCTGTGCCGGGGAACGCTTGCCGCCGTGTCGATTTCGCCGATTTCTCCGGGTCTGGTGCGGTGGGTGAGGCGAAGATCACATAGCCGCTCGAGGTTGCGGCCGAGGTGCTGAACGGCCCTTGTCAGCACAGGTGGGTAGACACCTTTCGGTGTCTGGTTATTCCTGATCTTGACAAGACACATGCATGTCCACGGGTAGTTCAACCAGGTATGCATCGTGTTAATTACGCTGTAAACAAACCTACGGTCGCTTTCTGTTCATCCACTGTCCAGCTATCCCGATCTTCCGTGGGGAACGCGCAGGTCACCTGGCGTACGGCCCCGACATCGAGCGGTCTATGCCGACGGCTTAGCTAATCGTGTGAAGAATGTTTGTACCGCGACAATTGTGGATATAGGCGGACCTGCGGATTCCCCTGATCGGTGACTTGTGAGCCCACCGAAAGGGTCGCCGCAGAGGCAGCCACAAGTTAGCTGGAAGTGTGAAAAACGGCGTCCTCACCTGGGTTTGCTGGCGTGCTGCTTTATACGCTTGACACGAGCGACGAGGGTTGCATCGGCATAACGATTGTGTAGAGTCAACGGCAACGCTGGCCGCAGCTGAGCTCGACTCGCTGCGGCCAGCGGAACTCAAATGGGGGACATCGAAACCGAGCCGTGACCCGGCGTTGCTACCGATTGTCCGAACCCGCTTCGCTCAACGTGTGCCCGAGGTTGTCTACCGCCCCGCAGTTGACCCGTCACCGGACTCATTCAGCGCACGCTCGGCCTTCGCCAGCACCGCCCGCCGACCCACGACGAACACATAGACCAGGAACAACGCCTCGGCGGCGAACCCGATCGCGACGCGCACCGGAGCAGGCAGCGCACTCGGCGTCACGAAACCCTCGATGCCACCGCACACCAGCAGCACTCCGACCAACCCGAGCGCCACCGTCGCGGTCGCCCTGCCCTGTCGCGCCACCGCCGCCACCCGGCTGAGCCGACCCGGATCTATCAGCGTCCAACCGAGTTTCAGCCCCGCACCACCCGCCACGAAAATCGCGGTCAGCTCCAGCGTGCCGTGCGGCAGGATGAACCCGAAGAACGCATCGAGCCGCCCCGCCTCGGCCATCAACCCCGCCGAAACGCCGAGATTGAGCGCGTTCATGAACAGCAGATACACCGCGGGCAGGACCAGCACCCCGGTGAACAACGCGATCGCCGCCACCCACGCGTTGTTCGTCCACACCTGCGCGGCGAACGCCCCCTGGGGATGTTCGGAGTAGTAGGTCTCGAACGCGCCGCCACGCTCCGTCAGCGCGCGGGTGTCCTCCGGAATGCCGAGAACCGTACGGGCCGAATCGGACCGGTCCACCCAACTGGCCAACCCGGCGGACACCAGCAGGAACACCGCGGCCACACTGACCCACCACGGCCACGCCCGATACAGGGCGGCGGGAAAGCCGTTGGTGACGAACCGGCCGATCTCCTGCCAGGTGTCGGTCCTGGTACCGATCACCTTGCCGCGGGCCCTGGCCAGCAGTGCGCTCAATCCGGCGATCAGTTCCGGATCCGGGCTGTGCGATTGCAGCCGCGCCAACTGCTGCGACGTGCGCCGGTACAGCGTGACGAGTTCGTCCGCCTCGGCCCCGGTGAGCCCGCCCCGCTTGGCCAGATAGTCGAGCCGCTCCCAGGTCCTTCGGTGTGCGTAGCTGTACGCGTCTACATCCATCGGTTGCCTCCCGCTACCACCGGTCGGAAGAATGCTATCGACATGGCTGAATTCACCACCGGCGAAGCGGTCGCCCTCGAGCTGCCGATCGCCCGGATCCCCACCAGAGCCACCGCGTTCCTCGTCGACGTGGTGGTGCAGTTCGTGCTGGGCTGCATCCTGCTCGTGCTCGCCGTCACGGTGCTGCTGCCTTCGGGTGCGGATTCGGCGTGGCTGCAGGTGGTCGTGCTGGTCAGCATCGTCGGTGTACTGGTCGGGTATCCGGTGGCCTGCGAAACCGCTTGGCGGGGGCGCACATTGGGCAAGCTGCTGGTCGGCTTGCGGGTGGTGCGCGCCGACGGCGGCCCGATCGACTTCCGGCACGCGCTCACCCGCGGGCTGGCCGGCGCGATCGTCGACTTCTGGATGCTCGGCCTGTTCGGTGCCGTCGCGGTGCTCACCTCGCTGTGCTCACCGAACGCGCGCCGGATCGGTGACGTGCTCGCGGGCACCGTGGTCGTGCACGCGGAGCGGCCGCTGCCGGTGCCGCTGCTCGCGATCGCACCGCCGTGGCTGGCGGGGTGGGTCGCGCCGCTGCAGCTGGCCATGCTGCCGGAGGAGCTGGCGCTCGCGGTGCGTCAGTATCTGAGCAGGTTCCGCACCCTCACACCCGCCGCGCAACACGAGCTGGGCTGTGCCCTTGTGGACGCGGTGTGCGCGCGACTGCAAGTCCCGGTCCCGCAGGGATACCCGCCGTTGCAGATTCTTGGTGCGGTCATTGCCGAGCGGCAACGCCGGGCGCTGCCGCCGCCGATGTTCCCGGTCTTACCGCCGGGACCGGTACCCATTGGAGCGGGTCGGTAGTCGCTTACCGGTTGGCCGCGACGTAGTCGTCGATCTCGCGGAGGAAGTGGTCCAGCCGCGCGGGGGTGATCCACGAGGCGCGGAAAGAGTTCTTCGCCAGCGTCACCACCTGATCGATGTCGAGACCGGCGTGTTCGGCGAGCGCCACATAGTTCTGCGCCGCGTACGCGCCGAAGTACGCGGGATCGTCGCTGTTCACCGTCACGGTGAGCCCGCGGTGCAACAGTCCGACGATCTCATCGGACTTCATCTGGCTGGTGACGAACGAATTCGAGACCGGGCAGCAGGTCAGGCCGATCCCCTTGGCTTTGGCCAGCTCGACCAGCCGATCGTCCTCGACGATATTGGTGCCGTGGTCGAGGCGGTCGACGCCGATGTCCTCCAGCGCCTGCCTGATGTGTTCGATCGAGTCCGGCTGGTCGATATCGCAGTGCATCGTCAGCAGGAAGCCCTCGCGGCGGGCGCGGGCGAAGACGGCCGCGAACTTGCTCGGCGGGTTGCCGCGTTCGTCCGAGTCCAGCCCGACGCCGATGATCCAGTCGCGGTACGGCAGCGCCTCGAGCAGCGTCGCCATCGCGTACTCGGCGGAGTAGTCGCGCAGGAAACACAGGATCAGCTCGGCGGAGATCCCGAATTCGCGCCGCGCTCGCACGATGGCCGAGCGGTATCCGTCGATCACGGTGGCGAACGCGACGCCGCGGCCGGTGTGCGCCTGCGGGTCGAAGAACATTTCCACATGCCGGATGCCCTGGTCGTGCGCCCGCGTCAGGTAGTCGAAGGCCAGCTCGTGAAAGTCAGCGGCCTCTTGCAGCACCTGCATGGCGGGGTAGTACACCTGCAGAAACGAGGTCAGATCGTGGAACTGGTAGGTCTGCTTGACCTCGTCCACGGTCTGCTCCGCCAACTGCATCCCATTGCGCCGGGCCAACCGGAACTTCAATTCCGGCTCCAGCGTCCCCTCCAGATGCAGATGCAACTCGGCCTTCGGCAGCCCTCGGATAAACGCAGCAAGATCAGCCATGGGATCCATGATGCTCCCCTCGCGCCGGATGCGGGAGACGGCTACATCGTGCCGGACTGTTTCAGTTCCAGGTATTCGTCGGCGAGGGCTTCGGGCAGGTGGGCGGGGGCGGCGGCGACGACCGCGATTCCCTTGCGGCGCAGAGACTCCTGCACCAGGGCCCGTTCGGCGAGGATGGTTTCGGCGACGGCGGCGGGGTACAGGTCGGCGCGGGAGTCGCGACGGGTGGCGGCCGCGGCGACATCGGGGTCGGTGACCGAGACGATCAGCACGCGGTGGCGCTGGGCGAGGGTCGGCAGCACGGGCAGCAGGTTTTCCTCGACGGCGGCACCGTCGAGACCGGTGAACCAGACGACCAGGCTGCGGCGGCGGGTGCGCTGGATGGCGGCGCGCACCAGGCCCGCGCTGTCGGTGTCGACCAGGGCGGGGCTGATACCAGCCAGCGCGTGCATCAGCTTCAGCTGTAAGCTCTTTCCGCTGATGCCGCGGACCTCGGCGCGTGGGGACCGGTCATAGGCGAGCAGGTCGACCGAGTCGCCCGCGGCGGCGGCCAGCCCGCCGAGCAGCAGTGCGGCCTCGATGCTCGCGTCCAGGCGGGTGCCGTCACCGACCCGGCCCGCGCTGACCCGGCCGGTGTCAAGCAGCATCAGCATGTGCCGGTGGCGTTCCGGCCGCCAGGTGCGCACCAGCACGTCGGTGGCGCGGGCGGTGGCCCGCCAATCGATGGCGCGCACGTCGTCGCCCGCGACGTATTCGCGGAACGAATCGAACTCGGTGCCCTGCCCGCGCAGGTTGGCCACGTTCCGGCCCTCGAGCTGTTGCAGCCGTTTGACTTTCGAGCGCAGCAGCCGCTCACTCCGGAACGGTGGCAGCGCACGAACCCGGGCCGGAACGTCGCGGCGTGTCTGTCGACCCGCCAGCCCGAGCGGGCCGATCAACCGCACGGTCACCGGGCCCGCCGCCCGGTCGCCGCGATAAGTCGGGGTGAGTGTCGTTCGAAACCGGACCAGGGTGGCGGGCGGCAAATCCAGTCGATGCGTGCGGTTTTCGGCGTGCGCGCTGTCCGGCCAGTCGTCCCACACGGTGCCACGCAGGACGCGGGAGCCGTTGTTCACCGCGACGAGCTCCACCTGGGTGGCGCGGCCGAGCCGGACCGTGGTCAACGGTTCCCTGGACAGCGTCAGATCGCGCGCCCGGCCGACCGAACCGAGGTCGAACAGCAGCGCGGCGGCCAGCGCACCCGTCGCGACCAGCACGCCGACCCACGAGGGAGCGGCGAAGGTGACGAACAGCGCGAGCACGCCCGCCGCGGCGGCCAGCCGACCGGTGACGACCACGGACTACACCGGAACCGGGACCGAAAGCAGCAGCGACGACATGACACCCTCGGTGGTCACGCCGTCCAGCTCTGCCTCCGGCCGCAGTTGCAGCCGATGCCGGAGCACCGCGACGGCAACGGATTTGACGTCGTCCGGGGTGACGAAACCGCGGCCGTTCAGCCAGGCGAACGCGCGCGAGACCGCCATCAGCGCGGTGGCGCCGCGAGTGGACGCACCGTGCTGCACGGCGGGGGACATCCGGGTGGCCCGGCAGACGTCGACGGTGTACGCGAGCACTTCGGGGCTGATCGTCACCTGGCCGACCGCCACCCGTCCCGCCGCGATGTGCGCGGGGCCCGCCACCGGACGCAATCCGGCCGCCGCAAGATCGCGCGGATCGAAGCCCGCGGCGTGCCGCTGCAAGATGCGGAATTCGTCGTCGCGGCCGGGCAATTGGATGTCGACCTTGAACAGGAACCGGTCCAGCTGCGCCTCCGGCAGCGGATAGGTGCCCTCCTGCTCGATCGGGTTCTGGGTGGCGACCACGACGAACGGATCGGGTAGCGGGCGCGGTTTGCCGTCGACCGAAACCTGGCGCTCCTCCATCGATTCCAGCAGCGCCGATTGGGTTTTCGGTGGCGTGCGGTTGATTTCGTCGGCGAGCAGCAGGTTGGTGAACACCGGCCCGTGCCGGAAGGTGAACTCCGCGGAGTGCGGGTCGTAGATCTGCGAGCCGGTGACATCGCCCGGCATCAAGTCGGGGGTGAACTGCACCCTGGCATGGTCCAGATCCAGTGCCGTCGCCAACGCCCGCACCAGCAGCGTCTTCGCCACGCCGGGAACGCCTTCGAGCAGCACGTGCCCACGGCACAGCAGGGCGAGCACCAGGTACATGATCGCGTTGTCGTTGCCGACCACCGCCTTGCCGATCTCGGCGCGCAATGCCGCGAACGCGGCACCCGCCTGCGCCGCGGTGGGCGTGTGGTTGGTGTCCGTAGGGATGGTCATCCGACCTCCAATGTCATGCGGGAGTTCCCGCCTCCGGTCGGCCGGTCGGGCACTGCGCGACGACGTCTCATCCGACCTCCGCTTCGATCCACTCGAGTTGGGTAGCAACAAGTTCCAAGGTGTCCGCGTCGGGTACCGCGCCGAACAGGGCGAGGCCGACCTGATTCGGGTCGGCGCCGGTGCGGGCAACGACGGCGGCGACGAGGCGGTCCGGTGGAGTGTCCGCGGTCATCCCGAGCGTCGGGCGGATGCGGCGCAGCGTCGCCGCGCGCAGCTTGCCCGCGACGTGCTCGTGGTCCTTCGAGCGTCGGTACAGCGCGGCCTGCCCGGCCAGCAGTTCGTTGGCCGCGACCTCCACCGGGCGGGGTTCGCGCACCAGCGCGCCGCGCCGCCGGGCCCGCCACCACACCACCAGGGCGGCGGCGACCAGGAATTGCAGTCCGCCGAAGAAGACCGGTGCGGGTAACCGCTCCCAGATCGGCTCGTCACCGGCGCCCAAGCCGGAGCCGCCGCCCGAGTCTCGTGGTGGCCTGGAGCGCGGCATATCCGGCGGTTGCTGGGGTGACGGTGCGTTCGGCGCACCGCACGACTGCAGTGCCGCGTACAGCAGGAGCAGCAGCACGGCGGCACTGGCGAGGGCGGCCCAGAACTTGGGATTGCGCAACAGGTCCGGTAGCGGTGCCAGTCCCAGGCGGGAACGCGGCGCCTTCTCTGTGGCGGTGGTTTCGGCGGGTTCCAGCGCGGGTGGCGGTGCCGCCGCGGAGAACCGGTCGGCGTATTCGAGTCTGCGGTACTCGTCCTCGGTCGCGCGCCGGCCGCCGTAGACGACTTCGTCGAAACTGCGTGCGGCCGGGTCCAATTCGGACGCTTCGTCGAGTGGCAATGCGGTCGTCACTTCGTCCGCAGTTTCCCGTGCCGTGCGGGACCGCCGCACCTCCAGCACGCCGCGCTGCTCCAGCCCACGCAGTACGGCACGAAACCGTTCCCGCAGCGCGTTGTCGAAATCACGGCGCTGCGCGGCATTTTCGGCGGCCGCACGATGGTCGGCCGCGGCACCGAGGCGCGGCGGACTCGGCGGCTCACCAGCGGTGTCGACCGAGTTGTGTTGCTGCGCTTCGTCGGGCTCGCTCATCGCGCCTCGTGACCCGGGATGCGAATGTCCATGCCTTCTCGGCGGCAGCGTCGGTCGACATACGACACCACCCGGGTGGCCGACTCGACGACCTCCCCGAACGCGGCGATCAACAGCACGCCGCCGGTGAGCAGCACGATCACCGCCCACCGCTGGGTGCCGGAGAAATCCCGCAGATACCAGGGAATCCCCAGCAGCGGCACACACAACAGGACGAGCAGGCAGCGCTGATAGAGCCACAGCCCCGCCGTTTGCCAATCCGCCCCGGCGGCAAGCATTTTCGAGCGCGCGACGGCCGCTCGATACGAGGCCCGTTCGACGAATATCACCGGCACCGCGACGAAACGCTTGGCCCGCAGCCAGGCCAGCCAGATCACACCCAACGGAAAGCTGACGATGAGCAGACTGGACAGCGCGAGCACGCCCACCCCGACGAGGGTGTAGAGCACCTGGAATAGCAGCAAAGACCCCGCCGCCGCGCCGAACCTGCGCAGCGCCGTGCGCCAGCCGATCGGCACGCCCGCGACACTCGCCAGCCCGATGGCGACGGTCGTACCGCGGAGCAGAAATCGCATCAGCCACACACCCGCTGCCGTGGACAGTATTGCCGCCAACGCGGTGCCCTGGTCCGAGCCGTCGGTCAGGTGCGAGATGCCCGCGGTGACCGCGACGACCACGATCTCCGCGACGACCAGCGTCGACAAGCTCAACCAGGCCAGCGCGAGCAAGTTCGCCTGGATCAGCGCGAACGGCACGTCCAGCAGTTCGCGGAAGGTCATCGGACGGATCGGCACCGTCGTTCCAGGGGACACTGGTACCGGATCGTCTCCCGCCCCGACGGCACCGGCCGGGTCGGCGGCTGGTAGCACGGGGCGAGTGTAACCGGCGCTACCGGCCGGAGTCCGGCTGTGGACCGGCGGTCAGCGGTCGAGCAGGCGGTCCACCACTTGGCGGTAGCGGTCCGGGGCGATCTGCGGCAGACCGAGCAGGGCGCGCAGATAAACGCCGTCACCGACCAGTTGGACGATATCGGCCTGGACCGGG
This sequence comes from Nocardia iowensis, assembly GCF_019222765.1. Classification (NCBI taxonomy): domain Bacteria; kingdom Bacillati; phylum Actinomycetota; class Actinomycetes; order Mycobacteriales; family Nocardiaceae; genus Nocardia; species Nocardia iowensis. Next base: position 50,722 of record NZ_CP078145.1, read on the forward strand.
TCGGCGATCTCCTTGTCCAAGCCGTCCGACCAGGAGCCCATCATGTCGACCAGCGCCTGCTGCACCTCGTCGGTCTCCGTGTCGGTCGCGGCGTCGATGGTGCGCATGGTGGCCAGCATGGAGCGGTAGAGCTCGAGTTCCACCGCGTCGGTGGCATTGTCCGGATTCGGGGTCTGCAAGTACCACTCGGCGACGGACTGGCCGCGCTCGGTGGCATCGGTCAATTGCTGGTTCGCGCGTTCGGCGAGCCGCCGGACCAGTCCGGCGAGCAGCGTGTCCTTGCTCTTGAAGTGATAGAGCAGGCCGCCCTTGGAGACGCCAGCGTTGGCCGCGACATTCTCCAGCGTCACATGCGACATGCCTTTTTCCAGGAGCAGGGATTCGAGCGCGTCCAGGATCCGGTCGCGGGTGTTTGCCGTCACCCGGCCCACTATACCGGCTGGACGGTAATGTTTGATACTGTACCGTCTGGACGGTAAGAAGAATGCGACGGAAGTCGAGAAAGTCAATGACCACACAGACCGCGAAGAACCCCCGGACCCCCGGGCTCGCAGCCGAGACCCCGCCGCGCGCCACCGCGCGCGAGTGGGCGGGTCTCGGCGTGCTCGCCCTTGCCCTGCTGCTGCTCGCCGTCGACGCGACGGTGCTCGACCTCGCCGTGCCCGCGATCAGCGCCGATCTGGCGCCGACCACGCCGCAGCTGCTGTGGATCATCGATGTGTACTCGTTCGTGCTGGCCGGTCTGCTGGTGATGATGGGCAACCTGGGCGACCGGATCGGCCGCCGCAGGCTGCTGCTCATCGGCGCGGCCGGTTTCGGCGTCGCCTCGGTGCTCGCCGCGTGGGCCGTCTCGCCGGAAATGCTGATCGGCGCGCGGGTGCTGCAGGGTGTCGCCGGTGCGACGCTGATGCCCGCGACCCTCGGCCTGATCCGCTCGATGTTCCTCGATCCGCGCCAGCGGACCGTGGCCGTCGCGGTGTGGAGTGCGATGGCCGGTGGCGGTGCCGCGGCGGGTCCGCTGCTCGGCGGCTGGCTGCTCGAGCACTACTGGTGGGGCTCGGTGTTCCTGGTGAACCTGCCGGTGATGCTGGTACTGATCGCCTTGGGCCCGTTCCTCGTTCCGGAATCGCGCGACCCGAACCCTGGTCGATTCGACCTCCCGAGTGCGGGGCTGTCGATGCTCGCGCTGGTGCCGATCGTGTACGCGGTGAAGGAGTCGGCGGCCCACGGAATCAGCCTGCGCCTGGCGGCGATCGCCGCGGTCGGTGTGATCGCGGGTGTGGTGTTCGTACGCAGGCAGCGGACGCTGGCGAATCCGATGCTCGACCTGAAGTTGTTCGCGCTGCCCAGGTTCCGCACCGCGGTGCTCACCAATCTGCTGGCGGTGTTCGCGCTGGCCGGCGTGCTGTTCTTCGGCTCGCAATACCTGCAGCTGGTGCTCGGTCACTCGCCGCTGGAAGCCGGATTGCTGTTGCTGCCCGGTCTGGCCGCAAGCGTTGTCGCGGCGCTCGCCTCGGCGTGGCTGGTGCAGCGGGTGCGGCCCGGTCTGGTGCTCGGCGGTGCGCTGATCGTCGCCGCATTCGGTTCGGCGTTGTTTCTCTGGCTCAGCCCGAACGGCGCGACCAGCACGACGCCGTTCATCCTCGGCTTCCTGTTCGTCGGCGCGGGTGTCGGTATCGCCCTGACGGTTTCGTCGGACCTGGTGATCAGCTCGGCGCCGGCCGAGCGGGCCGGTGCGGCCGCGGCGGTCTCGGAAACCGCCTATGAAACCGGCATCGCGCTCGGCGTCGCCATCCTCGGCAGCGTGGTCATGGCGATCTTCCGCAACGGCATCGATCTGACCGGCGTGCCCGGCGACCAGGTCGGTGTCGCGACGGAATCACTCGGCGCGGCTACCGGTTTCGCGCGGCAACTACCGGAGACGGTGTCGGGTGCCTTCCTCACCTCGGTGCAGGAGTCGTTCGTCTCTGGCATCCACTTCGCGGCGGTCGGCACGGCGTCGATCCTGCTCATTGCCGCGGTAGTGGCGTTCCGATTGCGTACGGCCCGTCCGTAATCAGTACCGCTCAGCGAACTCGCGCCCGCTCCGGTAACCGGGGCGGGCGCGAGTTCTGTTGTAGCGCGGGATCACTCAGTCGCTTGCGCCGTAATCGGCACGAGTTTCAAGTACGCGGCCGGGCGAGCTGGGTGGGGGCGAGGCGGCCGCGGAGGGTGACGGATTCGCCGAGCTGCCAGTGGGCGGCTTCGGTGGCGTCCGCGGCGGCAATGGTGTTGGCGGAGGCCAGCAGTAGGTCGTCCTGCTTGGCGAGTTCACACAGCCGGGCGGCCTCGTTGACCGCGTCGCCGATGACGGTGAACTCGTAGCGCTGCCTGGCGCCGACATTGCCCGCGACCACCCGGCCCGCGGCGACGCCGATCGCGGCGATGAAGTCGGTTGCGGTCGCGTCGAGTCGCCGCCGGATCGCCCTGGCGCAGGCCAGCGCCGCCCCCGATGCGTCGGAAAGGGCTGCGGGCGTGCCGAACACGGCCAGCGCGGCATCGCCCTCGAACTTGTTGAGCAGTCCACCGTGCTCCTCGACCTCGTCCACCACGATGCCGAAGAAGCGATTGAGGATGGCGACCATCTCGGCGGCTGGCAACGTCGCGGCCATGGTCGTCGATCCGACGATGTCGATGAACAGCGCCGCCGCCTCGGTTTCCACGCCACCGAGCGTCGGATTTCCGGCCAGCGCCGCGTCGGCGACGTCGCGCCCGACGTGCCTGCCGAACAGGTCCCTGATCTGCTCGCGTTCCCGCAGGCCCTCCACCATGTGGTTGAAACCGCTTTGCAGCTCACCCAATTCGGTGCCGTCGTAGACGGTGATCGCCACGTCGAGGTCGCCGTCCTCGACCTGACGCAGCGCGCGCCGTACGCCGCGAATCGGTGCGATGATCGCCGACACCGTCTGCATCATCAGCAGCAGACCGAACACCAGGGTGGCACCGCCCAGCGACAACACGCAGACCGCCAGCCGGGCCGTGCTGACCGAGGAGTCGACCAGCGCCCAGCCCGCCACGATCATCGAAAGGGTCACCGGCACACCGGCACCCAGCATCCAGGCCACCATCGAACGGGAGAAGACACCCATCCCGCGCCGCCGCCGCGACGGTGCCGCGTCCAAGACCCGCGCGGTCACCGCCCGCAATGCGAATTCGGCGATCAGATAGCCGTTGGCGCAGACCACGATGGCACTGAAACCGATGCCGAGCAGGATCTTGGGAATGAGTGCCGGCTCCATCAAGCCGTAGAGCGGCGTCAGCACCGCCGCGGCCCCCGACCACAGCACCGCCTGCTGCAACACCAGGTGCCGCGGCACCGCGGCGGCGGCGATCTGTTCCGCCTCGGTGGGCACCTGGTCCGGCTGAATCGCCCAGCGCAGGGTGCGCAGACCCCGCACGGTGCCCCACCACATGCCGACCAGCAACGCCAGTGCCGCGTACAACGGCGTCGCGATGACGTCGAGCAGTAGCAGGTCCCGGGTGAACACCGTCGGCCCGGGCAACACGAACCCGATGAGTGCGAAAGTGACGGCCATGCCGGTGAGGTTCGCGCCGACCAGCGGCACGGTCAGCAACAGCTGGACCCGGATCCGCCGCATGCCCGAGGACTCGTCCACCGGTCCCAGCAGCCGCGACCCGAACGCTGCTGTCGACACGTCACTGTGGGCCATGAGATGCAAGCCTAGGCCGGACCACCCGCGCAGAGCCGGTCCCGACGCCCAAGATCGACCAAGGGCCTCGAGCATCGGTCGTGCTCGGGCACCCTCATCGGCTGGTGCGGTCGGGGTGGACAAGCGGCGCACAGGGTGTGCGCGACCGCGACGCATCCGGCACCGCGAGGCCCTGACCTGCGGGTGTGTTTGCGAGACCGTGCGTCTCCGGTTCGATCGACTACCTCGAAGGGTCCGCACGGTCGGCAATCAGTTGCCGCGCGGCAGTTGGCGCCGGCCCCGGCCGGGCAGTTCGGATTGCCGACGCCCGGTCAGCTCGTCGTGACTATCGGCGGCCGACAGCCCGTGCGGCTGGGCGCCCGAACCGTGCGGCAGGGCCGAGTATTGCGGATCCTGCTGCTGATAGTCGGCGTCGACCACCGTCGCGGCCACGCGCTGGGCGTGCCATTCGTCAGGCGAGCCGGGCGGAAGCTGGTAACCCGTCTGCGCCTGGCCGGGCGAGCCCTGGGTGTCGACGGTGACCTTGCGGGTGCGGCGCAGCGTGAAAGTGATCTCCTCGACCTCTTCGAACGCCTGCCGCGCCGTGCGCAGCGGGTGGGTGGCGTTGTCGATCGCGTTGGCCACGAACGACGGGACCAGCGGACGGATCAACCGGGCCGCGGTGTCGGTGAACGGCACGGTGCCGATCAGCGGCAGTTCCAGGCCGCCGCCGGGCCTGGGCGTCGGCGCACCGGTGCTCGGCGCGAGCGCGTGCGTGGTCACTGGGGCGGGCAGGTTCGGCGTCGCGAATCCTTCGGCAGACACGGTGCTGTCCTTTCGGTCGTCAGCCGTTCCGGCTGGTAGTTCGGGGCGGGGCGGCGGTTCGGTGATCCCGATTTCCAAGCCGCCGATGGCCGCGACGATCCTGGTGCGCTGCCGCTCCCTGTCGATGGCGGTGTCCGCCTCGACGGCGAGGCGAGCGGCGGTGAGTTGTTGTTCGGCGCGCAGGGCTTCCGCCTCGGCGCGCACCTCGGCCCGCTTGACGGCGATGGCGGCGTCGGCCTCGCGTTCGGCCTGATCCTGCACCTGCAGGGCGGCGATCCGCCGGTCGAACGAGGTCCGTCCGCGCCACCAGCGCAGCAGCAATGGCAGCAGCGCGAGCGCGATCGAGGCGACGATCGTCAGGATGCGCAGCGGCAGCGCGCCGGAGTGGTGCGTGGTGTAGTCGTTCATGGCCTGCCAGCGCGCGCCGAGACCGCGGTCGGCGCCCGTGAAAGCCGCGGATTCGGCTGCGGCCACCGCCTTTTCCTCGTCGGCGATCCGCTGGTCCAGCCCGTCGGCCCGGCCCTGCGTCGCGGCCAATTGCTTACGGGCGTCGTCGAGCATGTCGTTGGCGGTCAGAGCTTCTGGTCCTCGCCCCGGCACCCCGGTGATCCGGGTCTGCGGGCACTCGGGGCTCGGGTTGAATTCGCAGCGGGCGATCACCAGCCAACGGTCGATATCGGCCTGCGCCTTGGCGATCGACTGATCCAATGCGGTCCGGTCGGCGCGGGCCCTGTCGAGATCGGCGCGGGCGGTGACGACCTGCGGCGCCGAGGCGACCGAGCGCTGGGCTCTTTCGTCGAGGGTCCGATCGACGCTGCCGCCGAAGACGACGATGGCGGCCAGTTCGGCGAGCAACCCACCGGCCAGCACGGCAACCGCGATACGGGCGAGCAGGCCGAGCCGGTCGGGCGCACCGCCGGGTCGCGCGGTCGCCAGCGCCCGCGCGAGCGCGCCCGCGAGCACCGCGACGAGCAGCGCCACCGCGACAACCGCGAACAGCGCCCAGGCGCCGGTCGAGGCCAGGGCGAGCGCGGTCACCACACCGGACACGGTCGCGAACAACAGAACTACTGCTCCGGTGACGGCATATCCCGTGTGCTCGTGGCGGTAGGCGACTTCGCTGTGCAGACCTCCGCCGAGCCAGGTGAACAAGCCGGTGACGGTCATGGGAACTCACATCCTCTTGGTCCCAGTCGATTTCGCAAGTTCGGCGAAACCGTCACGGTTTCGTGGTCACAGCGTGACAGGACCGAACTCGACACACCGAGTACGGGCGGGTGTATGTGGCCAGGCTCACAAAACCAGGCATGGCGTGCGGGTATGGGTGTCGGAACACGCTTACTCTGACTCGATGATCCGTTTCCGCGGAGGTCATCTCAGGAGGTCAGGTCATGCGCCTTGTCATGCTGATCGTCATGTCGGCGGCACTGATCATGTCGCCGGTTAGCGCGGGCGCGGATCCCGGTAGCGACCAGGACCGGTCGCTGGATCGGCTGGTCGCGCTGGTGCTCGAACGACTCGACACGGGCGACGCGGTGGCGGCGGCGAAGTGGGCGTCGGCTGCCGAAACCGGTACTGAGCCGACCATCGACGACCCGGCCCGGGAGGCCGTGGTCTACGACGCGATGGCCCGGCTCGGCGCCGGTCTCGACCTGCCGGAGAACTGGGTGCGGCAGGTGTTCGCAGGTCAGATCGAGGCCAACAAGACGGTGCAGCGCGGCTTGATCACCCGCTGGCGCTTCGACCCGTCCGCCGTGCCCAGCTCACCGCCGAATCTGGCGTCGGTGCGCCCGGTGATCGACCGGGTGAATGTCGAGATCGTCGACCAACTCGCCGCCAGACGATCCGAGCTGACCGCGCCGGACTGCGCGGAAAGAGTGGCGCACAGTGTCTTCGGTGTATTCACCGCCGGTAATACCGACGCCTTGCATCAACTCGCGCTCGTGCGAGCCGCGGCCGCGCTGTGTGCGCCACGCTGAACGCGATGTGCTCTCACTGAACGCTGTGTGCTCCCCGCTGAACGATTTCCGCGCCGCTGCTTAACCCTTTCTTAAGCGCGGACTTCAAGCGGAATGTCTCTTCCGGCGGCGAATATTCGGTGAAAGGCGTGCCGCCCCGCAATAAGTCGCACCTATTCCGCCCTGACGGCGTATAGATTTCGGCCGACAGAATGTGTCGAATACCACTCTCGATGGTTTGCTGAATATGTGCTGAAGACCACAGCGGACAAAAGAATCCGGACGGTCGGCTCACAGCTCAGGCTCGTCAGGAGGCTGTCGGAAATCTCTCAAACTGCCCACTCCGGAGTTAGCCGCCGCCGAATGGTTTGCCAGGTGCTGAGCATGGGAAACCACCTTCGATGCAGGTGAGGGCGGTTTCTTGACCGTTTCGTGAGGTTCGGCGCCGCTGTCGCGTGTTGGCTACCAATGGGTCACATCCGGCGTCGACTGCTCGATCGCGCGGTGCCCGCTGCCTTACACTGGACGACGCGCACACGTGGAGGACCGAATGAAGAAGCCCAGCTAGACCTAGTTATTAGTGCAGCCTAAGTTGGTTGGGCCCCGGACCTGACTTATCGTTTGCTCTTACGCCGAACACAGAATGATCGGCACCCTCGCCCGCTCGGGCAGCTCCTGGACCGGTGCTCAGCGTAGCTGGCGAGAACCCGCACGGAGGTAAGGATCTCGTTAGGGATCTGTTACCGACGAGCACCCACTACGTCACTGAAGCGGGTGAAACAACTGGACACGTGACTGCACGCCGAAGACCATCAGCGCGGCTGGTTTCGGAACGTACGGGCGCAGTCTTGTACGGAGGCATTCGAACGAAAGGCAGTTCTTCTTTTTCTTCGAACGCCACTTCTTGAAGGCAGAGGCATGACGCAACTTCCTGGCCACAGGTCACCTGGACCCATCGGGCTCTACGACCCGGCGAACGAACACGACGCCTGCGGCGTCGCCTTCGTCGTCGACATGCACGGCCGCCGCAGCCGCGACATCGTCGACAAGGCTATTACGGCTCTGTTGAACCTGGAGCACCGTGGTGCCGCAGGTGCCGAACCCAACAGTGGCGACGGCGCGGGCATCCTGATCCAGGTCCCGGACCGGTTCTTCCGCGCCATCGTGGACTTCGAGTTGCCGCCGGAAGGCTCCTACGCCACCGGTATCGCCTTCTTGCCGCAGGCCAGGCGCGAGGCCGCTCGCGCCGCCTACGGCGTGGAGAAGATCGTCAAGGAAGAGGGCCTCGAGGTCTACGGCTGGCGTGATGTGCCGATCGACGAGTCATCGCTCGGCGCGCTGGCCCGCGACGCCATGCCGACATTCCGGCAGATCTTCATCGGCTCTCCGAGGGGTGCGGCCGAGGAACTGTCCGGACTGGACCTGGAGCGCCGCGCGTACGTCATCCGCAAGCGGGTCGAGCACGAGCTCGGCAAGGCGGGCCCCGGCGAGGGCACGGTCGGCAAGGAGTCGGTGTACTTCCCGAGCCTGTCCGGCCAGACCTTCGTCTACAAGGGCATGTTCACCACGCCCCAGCTGCGCGCGTTCTACCTGGACCTGCAGGACGGCCGGGTGGAGTCCGCCCTCGGCATCGTGCACTCGCGCTTCTCCACCAACACTTTCCCGTCCTGGCCGCTGGCGCATCCGTTCCGCCGGGTCGCGCACAACGGTGAGATCAACACCGTCACCGGCAACGAGAACTGGATGCGGGCCCGCGAGGCGCTGCTGCGTTCGGACATCTTCGGCACCGACTCCGCGGGCAACAACCGGCTGGAGAAGATCTTCCCGGTCTGTACCCCGGGGGCGAGCGATACCGCGCGCTTCGACGAGGTGCTGGAACTGCTGCACCTGGGCGGGCGCAGCTTGCCGCACGCGGTGCTGATGATGATCCCCGAGGCGTGGGAACGCAACGAGACGATGGATCAGCGGCGTCGCGCCTTCTACGAGTACCACTCGATGCTGATGGAGCCGTGGGACGGCCCCGCTTCGGTGTGCTTCTCCGACGGCACCGTCGTCGGCGCCGTGCTCGACCGCAACGGCCTGCGCCCGAGCCGCATCTGGATCACCGACGACGGCCTCGTCGTGATGGCGTCCGAGGTCGGCGTGCTCGACATCGATCCGTCCAAGGTGGTCCGCAAGGTTCGACTACAACCCGGCCGCATGTTCCTGGTCGACACCTCGCAGGGCCGCATCGTCGGCGATGACGAGCTGAAGACCCAACTTGCGGCCGAGCACCCGTACCAGGAATGGCTGGACGCGGGTGTGACCAAGCTCGAGGATCTGCCCGACCGCCCGCACGTGCACATGTCGCACGACCGGGTGCTGATCCGCCAGCAGATTTTCGGATACACCAACGAAGAACTGAACCTGCTGATCTCGCCGATGGCCAAGACCGGCGGCGAAGCGCTCGGCTCGATGGGCACCGACACCCCGATCGCGGTGCTCTCGTCGCGGCCCCGGTTGTTGTTCGACTACTTCTCCCAGTTGTTCGCGCAGGTCACCAACCCGCCGCTGGACGCGATCCGGGAAGAAGTGGTGACCAGCCTGCGCCGGGCCATCGGCCCCGAGGCCGACCTGATGCACCCCGGCCCCGAGTCGTGCAAGCAGATCGCGATCGAATCGCCGATCATCGACAACGACCAGCTGGCCAAGCTGGTGCACATCAACGACGACGGCTCGCAGCCCGAGCTGCGTTCGGTGATCGTGCGCGGCCTGTACCCGGTTGCCAAGGGCGGCAAGGGACTTCGCAAGGCGCTCAAGGCGATCAACACCCAGGTGTCGGCCGCCATCGACGGCGGCGCGCGGATCGTCGTGCTGTCCGATCGGGAGTCCAACGAGAAGCTGGCGCCGATTCCGTCGCTACTGCTGACCGCGTCGGTGCACCACCACCTCGTCCGCGAGCGCACCCGCACCATGGTCGGCCTGGTCGTCGAGGCCGGTGACGCCCGCGAGGTGCACCACATGGCCATGCTGGTCGGCTTCGGCGCGGCCGCGATCAACCCGTACATGGCCTTCGAGACCATCGAGGACATGCTCGAGCGCGGCGCGCTCGAAATGCCGGGCAGCACCGGCGATCACGCCGAGGACTTCCGCAAGGCGGTCGCCAACTACAACAAGGCCGCCAGCAAGGGCGTGCTGAAGGTGATGTCCAAGATGGGCATCTCCACGCTGGCCTCCTACACCGGCGCGCAGCTGTTCCAGGTGATCGGCCTGTCCCAGGAACTGGCCGACGAGTACTTCACCGGCCTGCGCTCGCACCTGGACGGCATCGGCCTCGAGGACATCGCCGCCGACGTCGCCGAGCGGCACCGGGTCGCGTTCCTGGAGAACCGCAACGAGCGCGCGCATCGCGAGCTCGAGGTCGGCGGCGAGTACCAGTGGCGGCGCGAGGGTGAGTACCACCTGTTCAACCCGGACACCGTGTTCAAGCTGCAGCACGCGACCCGCACCGGTCAGTACTCCATCTTCAAGGAGTACACCAAGATGGTCGACGACCAGACCGAGCGGCTCGCCTCGCTGCGCGGCCTGTTCAAGTTCAAGAAGGAGCGCGCGTCCATCCCGATCGACGAGGTCGAGCCCGCCTCGGAGATCGTGAAGCGGTTCTCCACCGGCGCGATGAGCTACGGCTCCATCTCGGCCGAGGCGCACGAAACCCTTGCCGTCGCGATGAACCGCCTCGGCGGACGGTCGAACTCGGGTGAGGGCGGCGAATCCCCGGCGCGTTTCGAGCCGGAGGAGAACGGCGACTGGCGGCGCAGCGCGATCAAGCAGGTGGCCTCCGGCCGCTTCGGCGTGACCGCGCACTACCTGACCAACTGCACCGACATCCAGATCAAGATGGCGCAGGGGGCGAAGCCCGGTGAGGGCGGCCAACTTCCGGCGCACAAGGTGTACCCGTGGGTCGCCGAGGTGCGGCACTCGACGCCGGGTGTCGGCCTGATCTCGCCGCCGCCGCACCACGACATCTACTCCATCGAGGATCTGGCGCAGCTGATCCACGACCTGAAGAACGCGAACCCGCAGGCGCGGATTCACGTGAAACTTGTTGCGGAGCCCGGTGTCGGCACGGTCGCGGCCGGTGTGTCCAAGGCGCACGCGGACGTGGTGCTGATCTCCGGTCACGACGGCGGCACCGGTGCCTCGCCGCTGACCTCGCTCAAGCACGCGGGTGGTCCGTGGGAGCTCGGCCTGGCCGAGACCCAGCAGACGTTGCTGCTCAACGGACTTCGTGACCGCATCGTCGTGCAGGTGGACGGTCAGATGAAGACCGGCCGCGACGTGATGGTCGCCGCGCTGCTCGGCGCCGAGGAATTCGGTTTCGCCACCGCGCCTTTGGTGGTCTCGGGCTGCATCATGATGCGGGTCTGCCACCTCGACACCTGCCCCGTCGGTGTCGCGACGCAGAACCCGGTGCTGCGCGAACGCTTCACCGGCAAGCCGGAATTCGTCGAGAACTTCATGCTGTTCATCGCCGAAGAGGTCCGGGAACTGCTGGCGCAGTTGGGTTTCCGCACGCTGGACGAGGCCATCGGCCGGGTCGACCTGCTCGACACCGCCAAGGCCAAGCAGCACTGGAAGGCCAGCAAGCTGGACCTGTCGCCGATCCTCGACGATGTCGAGACCGCGTTCATGTACCAGGACCGGCGCTGTACCAAGACGCAGGACCATGGCCTGGACAAGGCGCTGGACCAGCAGCTGATCACGCAGAGCCGGGACGCGCTCGAGCGGGGCCAGGCGGTGAAGTTCGAAACCAAGATCACGAACGTGAACCGCACCGTCGGCACCATGCTCGGTCACGAGGTGACCAAGCTCTACGGTGGCGCGGGCCTGCCCGACGACACCATCGACATCACCTTCACCGGCTCGGCGGGCAACAGCTTCGGCGCCTTCGTGCCCGCTGGCATCACGCTGCGGGTGCAGGGTGACGCGAACGACTATGTCGGCAAGGGGCTTTCCGGCGGCCACCTGGTGGTGCGCCCGTCGCTGAACGCACCGGCCGAGTTCGTGGCGGAAGAGAACATCATCGCGGGCAACGTGATCCTGTTCGGCGCCACCAACGGCAAGGCGTTCATCCGCGGCGTGGTCGGCGAGCGCTTCGCCGTCCGCAACTCGGGCGCCCTCGCGGTGGTCGAGGGTGTCGGCGACCACGGTCTGGAGTACATGACCGGTGGCCGGGTCGTCATCCTCGGTGAGACCGGCCGTAACTTCGGTGCCGGTATGTCCGGCGGTGTCGCGTTCGTCTACAACCCGAACGGCACCTTCGAGGCCAAGCTCAACCCCGAGCAGGCCGATGCCGTCGAGCAGCTGTCCGGTGACGACTTCACCTGGCTGCGCGACATCATCACCCAGCACCGTGATCAGACGGGTTCCGCTGTCGCCGAACGCATTCTGGGCGATTGGTCGCAGCAGGTGAACCACTTCGTCAAGGTCATGCCGCGCGAATACAAGAAGGTTTTGCTCGCCATCTCCGAAGCTGAGAAGAGCGGCAAGGACGTGGACGAGGCGATTATGGAGGCCGCTCGTGGCTGACCCACAGGGATTTTTGAAGCACACCACCCGAGAGCTGCCGACCCGTCGGCCGGTTCCGCTGCGGCTGATGGACTGGAAAGAGGTCTACGAGCAGGGGTATCCGAAGGAGACCCTGCAGCGTCAGGCCAGCCGGTGCATGGACTGCGGTATCCCGTTCTGCCACAACGGCTGTCCGCTGGGCAACCTGATCCCCGAGTGGAACGACCTGGTCTACAAGGGGCAGTGGCGCGAAGGCATCGACCGGCTGCACGCGACCAACAACTTCCCGGAGTTCACCGGGCGGTTGTGCCCGGCGCCGTGCGAGGCGTCCTGTGTCCTCGGCATCAACCAGGACCCGGTGACCATCAAGCAGGTCGAGGTCGACCTGATCGAGAACGCCTTCGACGAGGGCTGGGTGACCCCGGTCTACCCGACCCGCCTGACCGGCAAGCGGGTCGCCGTCGTCGGCTCCGGTCCCGCCGGACTCGCCGCGGCACAGCAGCTCACCCGGGCCGGCCACACCGTCACCGTGTTCGAGCGGGCCGACCGCATCGGCGGGCTGCTGCGCTACGGCATCCCGGAATTCAAGATGGAGAAGCGCTTCATCGACCGCCGTCTCGCGCAGATGGAGGCCGAGGGCACCATCTTCAAGACCGGTGTCAACGTCGGTGTCGACATCTCCGCCGAGCAGCTGCGCGAAACCTACGACGCGGTCGTGCTGTCCGGCGGCGCCACCCTGGCGCGCGACCTGCCGATCCCGGGCCGCGAACTCGACGGCATCCACCAGGCCATGGAGTTCCTGCCGTGGGCCAATCGGGTGCAGCTCGGCGACGACGTCACCGATGAGAACGGCCTGCCGCCCATCCATGCCAAGGGCAAGAAGGTCATCATCATCGGCGGCGGCGACACCGGCGCCGACTGCCTCGGCACCTCGCACCGGCAGGGCGCCGCGAGCGTCCACCAGTTCGAGATCATGCCGCGCCCGCCGGAAGAGCGTGCCGCCTCCACCCCGTGGCCGACCTACCCGCTCATGTACCGGGTGTCCTCGGCGCACGAAGAAGGCGGCGAGCGGGTGTTCTCGGTGAACACCGAGCGTTTCGTCGGCGCGGACGGCAAGGTCACCGGCCTGCAGGCGCACGAGGTCACGATGGTCAACGGCCGCTTCGAGAAGGTCGACGGCACCGACTTCACCCTCGACGCCGACCTCGTTCTGCTCGCCATGGGCTTCACCGGACCGGAAAAGCCGGGCCTGCTCGAAGAGCTCGGCGTCGGCTACGACCAGCGCGGCAATGTCCAGCGTGACAAGAACTGGGCGACCAACATCCCCGGCGTCTTCGTCGCGGGCGACATGGGCCGCGGTCAATCTCTCATCGTCTGGGCCATCGCCGAAGGCCGCGCCGCGGCCGCCGCGGTGGACCGCTTCCTGGAAGGGGAAACGGCGCTGCCCGCGCCTATCACCCCCACCATGGTCGCGCAACGATGAACTGAACCCCTCTCTTACCGGAGCGGAAAAGGCGCCTGTGGACACACTGTCCACAGGCGCCTTTGTTCTGGGTTGATTACCGTGGGGTTGCGTACATTTCGGTAGCGGGTCGGGGTGCCGGATTGGTCGGAGTTCGGGGTTGGTGCCGGGTTGCAGTGTGGACCTGCGTCTTTGGGCGAGTTGACGGAAATCGGACAACGTCGGAGTTTCGAATGGCGCGGCGGCGTCTGTACCTTTATTGTGATCCCGTCGTGCTGCTGATCTTGGGATGCGGGTTGTGATCGGAGCCGGCACGTCGGTGGGTGGTCGGTGTTAACCCAGCGTGCACTGGAAGGTCATCCGTCAGGTTCAGTATTGGGGCGCAACTTGTCGAGGACGTACTCGCGAGAGGCATGGTTTTGGACTGGAGCGGTATGCAGTTGAAGAAGGTTGTCGCGGCTCTCGGTGCGTCCGCGACGGTGCTGTCCGGCTTGATGTTCGGCAGCGGCTCGGTGAGTGCCGAGCCGGGTTGCCCGAGCCTGTACGTGGTGGCGATCCCCGGTACCTGGGAGACCGGCAAGGACAAGAAGCCGCAGCCCGGCATGCTGGCCGGCGTCACCAACAATTTGCCTCGGTCGGCCGATGTCGACTACGTGACCTACGCCGCGACCGCGTTCCCCTGGGAGGGCGAGGTCTACGGCAACTCGAAGAAGGAAGCCGTCGACAAGGCGCGCGGCCTGATCTCGGACATGGCGCACTCCTGCGGTGCGACGAAGATCGCGCTCGTCGGCTACAGCCAGGGTGCCGACGCGGCCGGTGACCTCGCCGCCGAAATCGGCACCGGCCTCAGTGTCGTTGCGCCGGACCGGATCGCCGGTGTCGGCCTCATCTCCGACCCGCGCCGTTCCCCGACCGACGTCCAGGTCGGCGCTCCGGCTCCCGGCGCGGGCGCCGGTGGTCCCCGGGTCGGCGGCTTCGGCTGGATCAGCGACCGCACCCGCAGCATCTGCGCGGTGGACGACCTGTACTGCGCGACCGCGCCGGACGACTTCGTCACCCGGTTCGCCGGCTTCCTGGCGCAGGCCTCGGACGCGAACCCGGCCAACATGTGGCGCTACCAGATCGAAGCCGGAAACATCATGACCGACCTGTTCGCGCACGGTGGCGTGCCGACACTGCAGGCGCAGCTGACCGAGTCGGCGAACGAGCAGCGCGCCAAGGACCTGGAGCGGTTCTACAAGTCGCAGGCGCACACCCTGTACGGCAGCTACCCGGTCGGTGGCGGCCAGACCGCCGTCTCCTGGATGCACAACTGGATCGCGGGCATGGCCTGATCCGCAGTCGATCGAACCGAAGGCCCACTCCCGCTCCGGGAGTGGGCCTTCGGTCATTGATCAGCCACTAGGACCGGCGGTCAGCTGCTGCCAGCGGAACCGGTGGACGGTCGGCCCTGGTGGAAGAACCGGGCACCGGGATCATCCTGGTGGATCCGCGGGCCGTCGCGATGGCCCGGACCCTCGCGGTACTGGATTCGCGGTCCGTCGTGCCCTTGGCCGCCGGGCAGCCAGTTCGTACCGCCGTGTGGATGCGCGCTGATGTCGGCGGTCGCCTGCGTCAGCGGAACAGCGTCGGTCGTCGTCGCGGAAGCGGTCGCGGCGAGCGCGCCGAGCGGCAGCGCGATCAAGGCTCCTGCCACGGCGACCCTGCTGAGCCGACGCCGCGTCGACGTCGATGTTCTGGAGAGCAACACGGAAATCCTTTCTCTCGAACCGTGAACCACGGGGGTGGCGGCTCACCGGCTCCATAGAAGGTTCCGTCGCTGGGACGACGGTGCGACGTCCCTGCCAATCACCTGTGAATGGCCGCTCAGGATTTGATATTGCGCGGCAACAGATCCCAGACGTGCCCGTTCTCGTTGACCGTCGCCGCGGTGCGCCTTCCGGTGCGGGAGAACAGGATTCGGGTGATCGAGCAGTAGTCGATCGGGAAGGTCAGCGGCCGTTCCAGCCCCAGTATTTCCTGCAGCAGCACGTTGACCACGCCACCGTGCGTGAATGCCACCACCGTGTCGGCCGGGTCGGTGCCCGCCGCGATCTCGGTGACGGCGTCGAGCACCCGGGACTTGAACGCCTTGCCGTCGATCTGCACCGGGAAATGCCCCGCCTTGATCCGGTCGTAGACATCCTGGAACTCCACCTTGGCGTCCTCGATCGGGATGTAGGCCGGCAGGTCGCGATCGTATTCGGCGAGGTCGTCGATGATGTCCACGTTGAGGCCGAGCTTGGCGGCGGTCGGCGCCGCGGTCTCGCGTGCGCGGCGCTGCGGGCTGCTCACCACGCGGGCGATCCGATGCTGGCTCAGGGCCGCGGGCACCCGCTCGGCCTGCTCGAGTCCCACGGGAGCGAGTTCAGGGTCGGCGGGCCCGTCGGAGTTCATGATCCGGACCGGCTGGGCATGGCGAACGAGAATCAGCTGCACAATGCCTACTCTGCCGCATCGATGGCGAGGCCTCGATCCGGGCGGAACAGACCGCGCGCCGTCGGCCCCTGCCGCCGGACTACGCCTTCGGCGAAGACCTAGGACGAGACTCCGGTGCACTCCCGTGGCAACTCGAAGAAGGTGGTGAACTGCTCGGCGGCGGCGGTATCACCGACGATCGTCGTGAACCCCGCGGTGAGGGCATCGGCCATGGAACGTCCGTCGTAGACCACCGCGACGAAGGCGGCAACGGTGGTGTGGATGGCGGTCGGCGCGGTGCCGCTGGCGCCACGCGTGATGGTGAGGACGCCATCGGCGACGACCGCGTGGAATTCGTCGGTGCCGGAATCGGGTCCGGTGAAGTGCAGGTCGTAGTCGGCCCGCACGCCCGCGGCCCGCTCCGGCTTGAAGTGGGTGCGCAGCGCGACGATGAGCGCGTCGGTGCTCACCTCGGCGCAGCGGTGCGTGTTGGGGGTGCGCGCACCCCAGCGGCTGAGCGCGATCACCACCGTGTCCAGTTCCTTGCCCCACTCGGTGAGGTCGTAGACCGCGGTGCTGACCGGCGGCGGCAGCTTGCGCTTGACCACCACCCCGGCCTGCACCAGTTCGTCGAGTCGCTGAGACAGCACATTCGGGCTGATCGCGGGTAGGCCGGCGCGCAGATCGGTGAATCGCTTGGGGCCGAGCAGCAGTTCACGCACCACGAGCAGGGTCCACCGCTCGCCGACCAGATCGAGCGCGCGGGCGGCACCACACGCGTCGTGATAGCTGCGCTTGTTGCGGTGCTCCGGAGCAACAGTCATGAAATACATCATATCAGTAGATACTGCAAGCGAATTAGGTAGTTGTCTTTTAGGACTAACGACTGCTAGCGTGCCACAGTAACGATCGTTGGGTGGAAGGCATAGCTAGTGGCTGAAGCAAGAGAACGAGCGAGCGAGGCGACGGCGGCCATCCCGGATCGCAAACGCTGGCTCGCGTTGTATGTGTTGTGTGGCGGAATGCTGATGATCGTGCTGGACGCCACGATCGTGAACGTCGCGCTCGCGGATATCCAGCAGGACCTCGGGTTCACCTCGGCCGGCCTGGCCTGGGTGGTGAACGGATACCTGATCTCGTTCGGTGGCCTGCTGATGCTGGCGGGCAGGCTCGGTGACCTGATCGGTCGCCGCACAATGTTCCTGTCCGGCCTGGTGGTCTTCACCGTGGCATCGGTGCTGTGTGGTCTGGCGATCAACGAGGTCACCCTCATCGCGGCCAGGTTCCTGCAGGGCGTCGGCGGCGCGATGACCTCAGCGGTCATCCTCGGCATGATCTTCGCGATGTTCCCGGACCCGCGTGAGCAGGCCAAGGCGATCGGCCGCTACGCGTTCGTCGCGTCGGCGGGCGGCGCGATCGGGTTGCTGCTCGGCGGTCTGCTCACCGCGCTGGACTGGCGACTGATCTTCCTGGTCAACCTGCCGATCGGTGTCCTGGTCGGTTTCGGCGCGCTGAAGATCCTCGACAAGGATCAGGGCGCAGGCCTGAAGGACGGTGCGGATGTGCCCGGCGCCGTGCTCATTACGGCCGCGCTGATGCTGGGCGTGTACACCATCGTCAAGCCCGCCGCCGAGTACGGCTGGACCGATCCGGTCACGCTCGGCCTCGGGGTGGCCTCGCTGGTGCTGCTCGCCGGGTTCGTTGCCAGGGAAGCTACGGCGAAGACGCCGCTGATGCCGTTGAAGATCTTCCGATCCCGGAACCTGTCCGGCGCCAACGTGATCCAGGTGGTGACCGTGGCGGGCATGTTCGGCATGTTCTTCATGGGCTCGCTGTACCTGAAGCAGGTGCTCGGGTACGAGCCGATGCAGCTGGGTCTGGCGTTCTTCCCGGTCGCCGCGATCATGGGTCTGCTGTCGGTGCGCTACTCCGAGGGCCTGGTGATGAAGTTCGGCCCGCGCAAGGTGCTCATCCCTGGCCTGTCGCTGATCCTGGCGGCGCTACTCTGGCTGACCCAGGCGCCGGTGGACGGCAGCTACTTGCTGCACATCTTCGGCCCGATGGTGCTGTTCGGAACCGGTGCGGGACTTGCCTTTCCGGCGCTGATGAACCTGGCGATGTCGGGCGTGGAGCCGGACGAAGCGGGTCTGGCGTCCGGCCTGGCCAACACCACCATGCAGGTGGGTGGCGCGCTCGGGCTGGCCGTCCTCGCCACCTTGTCGGCAAGCAAGACGGCCGACCTGATGGCGGCGGGCACCCCGGCGAACGAGGCACTGACCAGCGGGTTCCAGCTCGCGTTCTGGATCGGTGCGGCGCTGGTGGTGGCCGCGCTGGTGGCGGCGGTCGTCATCTTGAAGTCGGTGCCCGCGGGTGGTCCCGACCTCGACGACGAGCTGTTGCTCGAGGCGGAAGTGGCGTCCGAGCGCACCGCGATCTGACGGATCGCCCGGACAAACGAATGGCCCGGCTCGCGCGAAGCGAGCCGGGCCATTCACCGTTCAGGGGGTGAAGGGTGGCGGCGGCTGCTGCCCGTACGGGGGCTGCTCGCCGTAGGGCGGCTGGTTGGGCGGTTGCTGGTTCGACTGCTTCTTCTTCCGCCGCAGCAGGTAGATGCCGCCGACGATCGCCGCGACGACCAGCAGACAGCAGATGCCGCCGACGATCAGTCCGCCGCTGCTCCTGCGTTTCTTCTTGGCCGACAACTCGAGTGCGGAAGCCCACACGTCCGAGCTCGCCCATACGCTGTGGTCCAGCAGACTCGCGCTGGTCAGCAGGTCAAGGTACATTTTCCGAACCCCATCTCGTGTCTCGGTCTCCTCCCGGGCCGAATACCACTCACCGCCCGGCCGAATCACCGGCCGTTCAACCCGAGTATCCGGCCGCCCGGACCGAATAACCCAGCGTAGCTGTCCGATTCGTCCCGAGTGAACTCTTCGCGAACGTCGGCTCGCCTAGCTGGTCAGTACACCTAGCGCGGTTTCACCAACGGGAAGGGCAACGTCTCGCGGATACTGCGGCCGGTGATCAACATGACCACCCGGTCGACGCCCATGCCGAGCCCGCCGGTCGGCGGCATCGCGTGCTCCAAGGCCTGCAAGAAGTCCTCGTCGAGCTCCATCGCCTCCGGGTCACCGTTGGCGGCGAGTAGCGATTGTTCGGTGAGCCTGCGGCGCTGCTCGACCGGATCGGTGAGTTCGCTGTAGGCGGTGCCGAGTTCGACACCCCAGGCGACCAGGTCCCAGCGTTCCGTCACGCCCGCGATCGAGCGGTGTGCCCGCGTCAGCGGCGACACCGAGGTGGGGAAGTTGATGTAGAAAGTCGGTTCCTCGGTGCGGGATTCAACCAGGTGCTCATACATTTCCAGCACCACCTGGCCCTCGTCCCAGCCGTGCTGGTAGGGCACCTCGGCCTTCTCGCACAACTCGCGCAGGTGGTCCAGGCCGGTCTCCGGGGTGATCTCGGTGCCGAGCGCCTCGGACACCGCGCCGTGCACCGTCTTCACCGCCCACTCGCCGGAGATGTCCACCTGCTCGTAGGAGCCGTCGCCGGTCGGCCGCAACGCGACCATCGCGCCGTTGGCCGCGACCGCGGCTTCCTGGATGAGTTGGCGGCAGACGTGCATCATCCGCTCGTAGTCGCTGTGCGCCTCGTACGCCTCGAGAATGGTGAACTCGGGGTTGTGGCTGAAGTCGACGCCCTCGTTGCGGAAGGTCCGGCCGATCTCGAACACCTTCTCCATGCCGCCGACGCAGAGCCGCTTGAGATACAGCTCGGGCGCGATCCGCAGGTACAGATCCAGGTCGTAGGCGTTGATGTGGGTGTGGAACGGGGTGGCGTTGGCGCCGCCGTGCACCTGCTGCAGGATCGGCGTCTCCACCTCCAGATATCCCCAGGCGTTCAACGAATCTCGCAGCGAGCGGACCACCGCACTGCGCTTGGCCAGCACCTCGCGCGTCTCGGCGTTGATCGCCATGTCGACGTAGCGCTGCCGCACTCGCGCCTCGGGATCGGATAGGCCTTTCCACTTGTCCGGCAGCGGGTGCAGGCACTTGCCGAGCATCCGCCAGTCCGCCGCCAGCAGCGAGAGCTCGCCGCGCCTGCTGCGGCCGATCTGACCACTGACCTCGATCAGGTCGCCGAGGTCGAAGAACTCGGTGAACTCGGCACTGCGGTCGGCGCCGACCCGGTCGCGATCGATGACCAGCTGGATGTCGTCGGTCCAGTCGCGCACCACCGCGAAGATCACGCCGCCGTAGTCGCGGATGCGCAGCAGCCTGCCGCAGACCCGGACCGTGGTGCCGCGCGGCGACTGCCTGGCGCCCGCGACGGTGTGCGTCGGCGGGTAGGCGACCGGATACGCCTCGACGCCGGAATCGGTGAGCCGGGCCAACTTGTCCATCCGCACCCGCACCTGCTCGGGGCGCCGCGGCAGCTGCTCCGTGCCCTCGACATGACCGAAGTCGGGCGGACTGCCGTCGGCGTGCAGCCCGGTCATCGTCGCGGGCACCGCGCTGTGCACACCGGTGTGCGTGATCGTGTCCGGTTCCTTGCCGAATCGCGGTAGGAAGCCCTCGGCGAGCGCGCTGGCCACCGCGGCCCTCGGCAGCTGCCTGCGCTCCTCGAACAGGAAAAACCTTGGCACCCAATGCGGCTGGTACTTCACGTTGGAGCGATACAGCGCCTCCAGCTGCCACCAGCGCGAAAAGAACAGCAGCACACCGCGCCACAACCGCAGCACCGGACCGGCGCCGATCCGCGCGCCCTCCTCGAACACCGAGCGGAACACCGCGAAATTCAGCGAGACCTTGGTGATGCCGTACTGCTCGGAATTGAGTGCGAGCTGCGAAATCATCAGCTCCATCACGCCGTTCGGCCCGTGCGGGTCGCGGCGCATCAACTCCAGCGAGACGCCGGTGCGGCCCCACGGCACCAGCGACAGCATGCCGAGCACCCGATCCTGTCCGTTCACCGCCTCGACCAGTAGACAGTCCGCGTCCAGCGGATCGCCGAGCCGGCCGAGCGCCATCGAGAAGCCGCGTTCGGTCTCGGTATCGCGCCAGGCGTCCGCGCGGGCGATCACCTGCTGGAATTCCTCGGCCGGGATGTCGCGGTGCCGCCGGATCCGGACGGTGATGCCGTGCTTGCGCAATCGATTCGCCGCCTGGCGGACCGGTTTCATCTCGGGGCCCGCGAGGGAGAACGTTCTGGTGTCCAGGATGGCCTCGTCACCGAGCCGGATCGCGGAAAGTCCGGCCCTGCGGTAGGCGGTCGCGCCGACTTCGCTGGCCCCCATCACCGCGGGCGCCCAGCCGAATTGGTCGGCCATCCGCAACCACGCGTCGATCGCCTGCGGCCACGCCTCGCGGATGCCGATCGGGTCACCGCTGGCCAGGCAGACGCCCAATTCCACCCGATAAGTGACCGCCGCCTTGCCGCTCGGCGCGAACACCACCGCCTTGTCGCGCCGGGTCGCGAAGTAGCCGAGCGAGTCCTCCAGATCGGACCGTTCCAGCAGGCCGCGGATGGCGGATTCGTCGGTGCCGGTCATCGCGTTCGCGGCCCGCTGCGACCGCAGCAGAATGATCACTGCGGCCAGCAGCGCGATGGCGCCGAACAGACCGAGCAGGAAGTTGACGAACGGGCGCGGGTGACCGTCGAAGTGTTCGTTGTCCACCAGTATCGCGGCGGTCACCCGATAGATCGCCCAGCCGGGCCGCTGCGCGCCGCTCGGCAGCGTGCCGGGGAACACCTCGACCAGACCCCAGCCGAGCAGACAGCCGACGGTCAGGCCGCCGACCAGGACGCCGAGCGCCTTCCAGCCCGCGCCGCGGCGCACCTTGGTGTAGAACTCCCGCCATGCGGCGATGAGCACACCGATCACCGCCAGCTGGACGATCATCGCCACCAACGCGTTGACATTGCCGGTATCCGCGAAATCCAGCGCGTTGGCCAGTGCGTACAAGGACAGATAGCCGATCAGCAGCCACCAGGCGATGCGCTTGCGGCTGGCGAGCGCGCCGGCCAGCAGGCCGATGATGAGCGCCCACATCAGGTTCGTGTCCGGCGCGTCGAAGTAGTAGCTGTCGATGTAGCGACGCGGCACCTGGGTCACATAGCGCAGGGCCGGCGAAAGGCTCCAGAGAAAGCACGCCAGCGCGGAAACCCCGAGCACCAGACCCGCGATGTGCGGGACCTCGGTCAGTCGTCCATGCCCCCGATGCGGGACGGGCGGGGTCGGTCTGTCCGCGGGCGGTTCGATCAGGTGTTGCCGGGCTTGCGTGGTGGTCACTGAACCAGTGTGTACGGTGCCGCCGTCCCGGTGCTCGAAGACCACCCGGGCATGTCGGTTCTCGGCGCGTCGCATACGCGTGTCAGTGTTTCATCGGCAACGCGCGCGGGGGCTGGCGTTTGCCGATTCCGGGTGCAAGGTAAGGATGTATCCCATGGCAGAACCAGTCGATGTACCGATCGATGACGACGTCATCCGGCTCGGTCAGTTCTTGAAACTGGCCAACCTGATCGAATCCGGTTCGGAGGCCAAGACTGTCATCGCCTCCGGTCTGGTGCGGGTGAACGACGAGGTGGAGCTACGGCGCGGGCGGCAGCTACAGGTCGGCGATGTCGTCACCCTGGCCGGTCACCAGGCCAGAGTGTCGGTCTGATCAGCTGGTTCAGTCCTCGGCGCGTACCACGACACCGTCGTGGTCGCTGTAGAGCATGTCGCCCGGCACGAAGGTGACACCACCGAATTCGACCGGTACGTCGCGGTCGCCCGCACCGGTCTGAGTGCTCTTGCGCGGATTGGTACCAAGGGCCTTGATGCCGATGTCGAGGGTGCGCAGGATCGCCGAGTCGCGCACCGCGCCATTGACGATCACACCCGCCCAGCCGTTGTCCACGCCGCGTCCGGCGATGATGTCGCCGACCAGCGCGGTGTGCACGCTCGCGCCGCCATCGACGACCAGCACCTTGCCGTTGCCCGGTTCGCCGAGCGTCTGCTTGACCAGCAGGTTGTCCTGGAAGCAGCGGATGGTGGTGATGCGGCCCGCGAACGCCGCGCGGCCACCGAACTGGATGAACTGCGTGTCGCAGCTGCGGATCTCGGGGCCGATCTCGTCGGCCAGGTCGGCAGTGGCAACAAAGTCCTGTGCGTCGGTCACTGTGTTGATTTTGCCGTGCCTGCGGCCCGGCGTGTTCGCGGCCCCCGGAGTCTCGCGTCCGAGCGGCCGAGACTCGCGCCTACGGCGCATGCGCTTCGTCCACTCGGACGCGAGACGGGCCGCGAACGGCGCTCGCAAAACTCGCGCGTGGTGGTTGCTTTGGGTATGCGCGTCGCGTTTGAGCACTACCTATCGATGCCCGTAGTGCAGTTCGTACATGTCCCGATCGTGTTCGGAGAACTTGGCCTGGTCGACCAGCGCCGGGTTCAGACCGTGCTGGGCGAGCCGGAAGCGGCGCCAGACGTAGCTGAGCGCCACGGTGAAGATGACCAGCGGGACGATCATCATCACGATCAAGCCGATCTTCAGCAGCATCGGGCCGGGAAACAGCAGTACCAGCGCGAAGAACGGAATGACGGGACCGAGGAACCGGACGAGATATCGCTCCATGGCCCCGTGTCCGACGAGGTCGTGGGTGACCCACTCGTGCAGCTCCTCGGGGAGCTCGCGGCCCAGATCGTAGGCGATCCGCTGCCGAATAGTGGGGGTTTTCATACCTAAAGGCTATGCCTGTGTCAAGGGTCACCGCTAGGTTGCTGAGCCACTAACCTCGCCCATGCCGACGCTCGTAAGCGAGGCGTTCCGGCTCGGCTCGCCGCCGGGCATCGGCGTCGGCCAGCGCCGGATCGAGGCCGTGCTTGATCAGCCGATGCCGCCGATACACGTACATCAACGCCACCGTGAAATAGATCAGCGGCAGATACAGCAACGCCATCATCGCCAGACCCATCCACAGCGGGCCCGGTAGCAGCAGGAACAGCATGAGCACCGGAATCAGCGGCAGCAGAATCCGCAGCAGATAGCGGCGGGTGGCACCGGCGCCGACCAGGTCCTCGCGCACCCAGTCGGTCATCGACGCGGGCAAGGTGCGGCCGCAGATAGCCGATCCGCTGGACGAAGGTTGGTGCCGCGCTCATCGATCAAGCATCCCCCACGACACCGATCAATGAACGGGCTCATCCGATTCGGCCGCGCGACTGGCGTGGAAGGCCGCGATCTGAGTGATCAGATTGTGC
The DNA here is from genome assembly GCF_019222765.1 of Nocardia iowensis. Taxonomy (NCBI): domain Bacteria; kingdom Bacillati; phylum Actinomycetota; class Actinomycetes; order Mycobacteriales; family Nocardiaceae; genus Nocardia; species Nocardia iowensis. Next base: position 74,896 of record NZ_CP078145.1, read on the forward strand.
GTGGTGTGCTGGACCGCGATCTTCACGAACGGCTCGATGGTCTTGCCGAGCGCGCGTCCGGCCAGGCCGCCGCCAACCCGGAAGTCGACGATCGCGTCGACGGTGCACGAGGCGGCACCCTTGGCATGGAACAGGAAGGTCGACTCGACCTCGAAGCCCTTGATCGACTTCACCGCGATGGCGGCGTTCTCTTCCCAGCGCACCACCTCGATGCGCGACTTCAGCGAGGCGGGTCCGAGCTTGATGTGGCCGTCGAACGCGGCGCCGACGCCGACCGTCTGCGCGCCGACCGGGGTGAAGGACTGGATCCCGTGCAGGAAGCGCGGCAGATTCTGGTAGTCGTTCACGTAGGCGAACGCGGACTCCGCCGACGCGGCACAATCCTCGACGATCTTCACTTCGGTCATGCGAAAACAGTAACCGGTTTCGATCTAGGTCGCCTGGTCAGGCGGGCCGACCGAGCTGACTGCACACGCTCCTGCCGAACCTGGGCGACCGGGCCGCTGGGGGCGTCACGCGGTGACGGCGAGGGTGGCGGCCAGGCCGAAGGCCAGCGCCATCACGACCACCTCGATGGTTGCCCGGCGCAGCGACGCCTCGGCGGTTATCCGATGGTCCGCGGCCCGGTGCACCCAGCTGCGTCGCCACCACCAGCCCAGCGCCAGCAAGCCGACCAGCACAACGGTTTTCGCGAGCAGGATGCGGCCGTAGCCGGTGCTGACGAACGGCGTGATCCCGCCGACCCGCACCACTCCGTTCAGCAGTCCGGTCACCGCCACCGTCGCGACCAGCGGCAACGCCACCGCCGAATACCTGGGCAACACCACGGCCCACTCGCCGCGGGTGCGCACCACCAGTGCGAGCGCGACCAGCAGCCCGAACCAGACCGCCGCCGCCAGCGCATGCACCGCGGCGAGCACGGAACCGAACGCCTGCTGTGACATGTGCCCGGTGATCGGCCGCAGCGCCAGCGCGACCGCGGCGAACACGAGGACCAGGTCGGCCGAGGCGATATCGGGCCGCCGGAAGGCCACCGCCGAATAGCAGGCGACCGCGCCGACGCCGACCAGGATGGCGATCCCGACCTGTCCGCCGCTGATGTCCACCAGATAGCTGCCGAACTGTCCGGCGCCCAACCCGGTGACCGGCACGCCCACCACCTCGGCCGCCTCGAACACCAGCACCGCGAACTCGGTGCCGCACCAGAATCCGGCGAGCACGGCGAGCAACCGCCACGGCGGCACCAGTCGTTCCCGCAGCCGGGGCAGCGCCGCGAGCCCGAGAACCGTCGCGCCGACGCCGTCCGCGATCACTCGGACGGTCGCCTCGGCGGCGAAGCCCGCGGGCAGGGCAAGCGCCCAGGCGAGCAGCACCCCGAGCAGTCCGGCCGGGACGATCAGCAACACCGACCACGGTGCGCGTGCGGTGCCCCGCCGCGCACCGCCTCGGCCGCCGATCGTCGCGCCCGTCACGACTTCGGTTTCCGGCTCCTGCCGCCGAACAGGGCGAACGCCAGCCCGCCACCGAAGAGCACGACGGCGCCGACGATGAAGACCCACAACGGAACTCCGCCGGAGCTGTCCTCCTCGGAACTACCGTTCTTGGCCGTCGGCTTGGGCCCGGCGACGCCATTGCCCGGCTTGCTCAGCGTGAAATGCCGGGTGCCGCTGACCGGATGGCCGTCGGCGGAGGTCACCCGGTAGGCGACCGTGTACTGGCCGACCGGGCCGAGCTCGCCGACCTCGACGCTGACCGTCTTGCCGTCGACCACCGGCGCGCCCTTCGACCACAGGTTGCCATCCGGGCCGACCACGGTGAGCGAGGGGAAATTGGGCTGCAGATCCTCGTTGAAGGTGATGCTCGCCCGTGCCGGTCCCGCCTCGATCGTCGCGCCGTCGTCCGGCACGCTGGCGGTCGGCGCGGAGTGCGCGGCGGCGGTACCGGTTGCGGCGATCCCGAATCCGACTAAGAACAGCCCCGCGACCAGCGCGGTGAGCAGGCGCCGGGTCATGACTGCCGCGCCCGGATCACATTGCCGAGGCCGAGCGCGACGCCGAGCAGGCCGAGGGCGAGGCCGATGCCGCCGAGCCAGCGGGCGGTGTTGTCGGTGTCATCGCTCGACTTGTCGGCGGATTCGTTGCCGACCTTGTGGGCGTCGGCGGCGTCGGGCTTGCCCTCGGCCAGGGTGAGCGACGGTGCCGGATGTTCGGGCTCCGCACCGTCTTTGCCTTCGGGCTGATCCCAGCTGACGACCTTGCCGTCGCTGTAGGTCTGCTTGGCCGGGAAGCTGACCGTCTCCTGCTTGGGCAGCGGGCCGAGCGAGACCGCGAAACGTTGGAACTGGCCGGGACCGACACCAGGGTTGCCCGGCTCGGCGGTCCAGGTGATCGTGGTGATCTCCGACTTGTCGTTCCGGTCCACCTTGGCCGACCAGCCCGGAATCGGCTCGGTCCGTGCGCTTTTCAGGTTGGGCACGGTGACGGTGAGGGCGGTGGTGCTCGCGGTGTCGGATTCGGTGGGGACTCGGAAGGTGGCCACCGAGTATTTGCCCTGCTGGGCGCCCGGCGCGTCGACGCTGACGTGTGCGGCGGCGGTGCCGCAGGCGAGCAGCCCGAGGGTGGCGGCGGCCGCGGCCGTGCCGGTGGCGCGCGAAATCGAACGGTGCATGGGAAAGGCTTTCTGTCCGAAGGGGAGTGGTGCGGCGGGTCAGGCGGGCACCGGCGGCGCGCGCGGGCCGATCGCACCGTTCGGCGGACAGCGGTACTGCGGGAGACCAGGATTGGGCCAGTGCGTCGACCCGACGACGCGCGGCGGATGTGGTGCCGCGAGCACCGCGCGGACGGCGCCGGATGCCACGGCGTACAGCCGCTCGGCAACCGAGATCAGTGCCGCGCAGGTGAAGGTGGCGACGACGTGCGCGACCAGCATCCAGCCGGTGGGCAGCGCCGCGGTCGGTGCGGTCGTGGCATGTTCGTGCCCGAGCAGGCCGGACAGCGCACTATGACCGGCCAGCTGCCCGAATGCGAGTAGTCCGAGGACCGAACCACGCCCGGCGGCAACCACATTCGCCGCACAACCGGCCGCCGCGGCGACCAACAGCACCAGCGTCAGCTCCGCGGAACTGGGTAAGCCACCGCCCGCGACACCGTGCGCGGCGACGGCGAGGACCCCCACCAGCACGCCGACCAGGCCACCGCGCAGGTGGCCGGTACTCGGCGAGGGGGGCATCACGCGAAAAGGTCAGCGCACGCCGAGGCGGGCCAGGACGTCCGCCTCGACCCCGGACAGCTCCTCCGAGATCGACGCGTGCACGGCGCGGCGGCGCGGCGCGGGCATCTGCTCGGCGGTCTGCACCGCGGCGGCCAGGCTGGACAAGCGAGCCTGGGTGGCGGTGACGAACTTCTGCGTCTCGCCCTTGTCCTTGCCGTCCTGCGCACCGACCTTGGCAAGGGCCGCTTCGGTATTCGCGATCCGGGCCTGCAGCTTGGCACCGTGGCCGCTGAAGTCGCCGAGCTGCTCGATACCGATGCCGAGCTGCTGGGCCTTGCGGGTGTCGAGCTGCGCGCGCAGGTAGGTCGCACCGCGGTAGGCCAGCGGCGCGAGCACCGGGATCAGCACCCGGGCCACGCCGAGATACTTCTTCACCTGGCCCGCGCTGAACAGGTCACGCTCGGCCTTGGCGGCCAGCTTCAGCGCGGCCTTCTCCTCCGCCTGCAAAGCCGAGATCTGCGCCTTGGCCACCTTGCGCTGGGTGCGGGCCTCCGCGCGGCGGGCCTTGCGGTCGTTCTTGGCGACCAGTTTGGCCTCCAAAGCGGCCTTGTGCTTGAGGGCTTTCGCCTCGGCCCTGCGGCTCGGACGCCGCTTGCGCTTCGTGAACAACCCCATCGAAGGCCCTCCGTCATGCTGGTTTGCCATGGCAGTACGACGCCGGGGAAAGCCCGTCCGCCCATGTCACACGGTTTGTCCTTACCCTATCGGGTGGACCGTGACACCAGCGAGCGAACCCGGCCGTGCCCACGGGGTTCGTGGGTTTGTCGGGGGGAGGGACCATACTGCATAGCGTGGATTCGGGCATCGGTGACCGGGAAGGTCGCAAGCACAACGGCATGGCCGTCGAACGGCCGGCCGGCGTCGCGGATGCGCCGACCCCTTTCATCGATGCCAGGGCGTTGATCGGTTGCCGTCATCGGCTGCACTTGGACGCGGCCCATCCGGGGGCGTTGCTCGGCGTCACCGAGGATCCCGGGGTGCGGCAGCGCCGGGAGGCGGCCACCGCGCACCGGCTGCGGGTGCGCGACGCGTTGATCGCGGCGGATCCGGACGGCTGGGTGGTGATCGATCCCACGCTGCGCGCGGCCGAGCGGGCCGAGGCCACCATGCGGGCGTGTGCGGCTGGCGTGCAACACATCTGGGGCGGGCTGCTGCCACAGGAACCGGAAACCGGCAGGCGCGGCGGCTCGGAAATCCTGCTGCGCGACCTCGATCGCGGCGGGTACATCCCGGTGATCGTGGTGAACCACAAGGTGACCGACCCGCGTCACCCGGAACCCGCCGACTTCCACCCGACCACCTCGGACCCGTTCCACTGGAACCCCAAACCGGACCGGCACCGCAAGCTGCGCCAGCAGCCGCGCGACCAGCAGCGCCTCGCGCACCTGTACCGGATGCTGCAGCGCCACGGCATGGCGAGCCCGGCACTGGTCGGCGGCGTGATCGGCTATCACTTCGACTGCATCCTGGTGCACGACCTCGGGCCGGTGCTCGCCGATTACGACCAGCGCTACGCGGACCGGGTCGCGGTGGTCCGCGGCGAGCTGCCGACGGTGCCGTCGAAGGTGCCCGAATGCCGGCAGTGCCCGTGGTGGACCCGCGGCATCGAGGGACCGAGCTGTGAAGCCTGGCTCATCGAGCACCGCGACGTCAGCCTGGTCGCGCCCGGCTCGCGGGCCGACGTGCTGCGCAGGCACGGTGTGCAGACCATCGACGACCTGGCCGAATGGGCGGGCGACGACCCCGACGACTGGCAGCACGGCCCGTTCGACGAGGCTGTGGTCACCGCGCGGGCCTGGATCGCGGGCGCGCCGCTGGTCCGCCGGGTGACGCCGGTCCAGGTGCAGCGGGCCGACGTCGAAGTGGACGTGGACCTGGAGAGTTTCCAGGAGTACGGCGCCTACCTGTGGGGCACGCTGCTCGACGGGGTGTACCGCCCGTTCGTCACCTGGGATCCGCTGCCCACCGAGGACGAGGGCCGCTCCTTCGGTGAGTTCTGGACCTGGCTGATGACGGTCAGGGCCGAGGCTGCCGCGAGCGGGAAAACCTTTGCCGCCTACTGCTATTCGCGCACCGCCGAGGACAAGTGGCTGTACGAGTCGGCGCGCCGGTTCGCCGGGCGACCCGGGGTGCCGACGGTCGACCAGGTGCGCGCGTTCGTCGACGGGCCGCAGTGGGTGGACATGTTCCAGGCCGTCTCCGATCAGTTCATCTGCCCGAACGGCAAGGGGCTCAAGAAGATCGCCCCGGTAGCCGGCTTCGCCTGGCGCGACGCCGAGGCGGGCGGCGAGGCATCGATGAGCTGGTATCGGCTGGCCGTCGGCTACGAGGGCGCGCCCGATATGTCCCAGCGCACCCGGTTGCTGGAGTACAACGAGGACGACGTGCGGGCCACCCAGGTGCTGCGTGACTGGATGTCGGACCGGGCCGACCTCGAGGTTCCTGGCCTAGCCGATTTCGGGCGACGTACTATCGCGTCGTGACAGAGCACGTCGAACAACTCGAGTTTCAGGCAGAGACGCATCAGCTGCTCGAGCTGATGATCCATTCGGTCTACTCCAACAAGGACACCTTCCTGCGGGAGCTGATCTCGAACTCCTCCGACGCGCTGGACAAGCTGCGGCTGGAGTCCTTCCGGGACAAGGATCTGCATGTCGACACGTCCGACCTCCACATCGAGCTGGAAGTCGACAAGGACAACCGGATCCTGACCGTGCGGGACAACGGCATCGGCATGTCCCGTGCCGAGGTGGTGGACCTGATCGGCACCCTCGCCAAATCCGGCACCGCCGAGCTGCGCAAGAAGCTGAACGAGGCCAAGTCCGAGGCGGCCGCCGAGGAACTGATCGGCCAGTTCGGCATCGGCTTCTACTCGACCTTCATGGTCGCCGACAAGGTCACCCTGACCACCCGGCGCGCGGGCGAGACCGAGGGCACCCGCTGGGAATCGGCCGCGGGCAGCTCCACCTACACCATCGAAACCCTCGACCAGGCGCCGCAGGGCACCGCCGTCTCACTGCACCTCAAGCCCGCCGACGAAGAGGACCACCTCTTCGATTACACCCAGGAGTGGAAGCTCCGGGAGATCGTCAAGAAGTACTCCGACTTCATCGCCTGGCCGATCCGCATGCAGGTCGAGCGGACGGTCACCGAGGGGGAGGGCGAGGACAAGAAGGAAAAGACCGTCCTCGAGGAGCAGACCCTCAACTCCATGAAGGCGCTGTGGACCCGCCCCAAGAGCGAGGTCAGCGACGAGGAGTACAAGGAGTTCTACAAGCACGTCAGCCACGCCTGGGACGATCCGCTGGAGATCATCCCGCTGAAGGCGGAGGGCACCTTCGAATACCAGGCGCTGCTGTTCCTGCCCTCGCAGGCGCCGTTCGATCTGTTCACCCGCGAGCACAAGCGCGGCGTGCAGCTCTACGTCAAGCGGGTGTTCATCATGGACAACTGCGAAGAGCTGATGCCGGAGTACCTGCGCTTCGTCAAGGGCGTGGTGGACGCGCAGGACCTGTCGCTCAACGTGTCCCGCGAGATCCTGCAGCAGGACCGGCAGATCCAGATGATCCGCAAGCGGCTGGTCAAGAAGGTTCTGTCGACGATCAAGGACCTGCAGGGCGCCGAGGACCAGCAGAAGTACCAGACCTTCTGGAAGGAATTCGGGCGCGTCCTCAAGGAGGGCCTGCTCGGCGACTTCGACAACCGCGAGACCATTCTGCAGGTTTCCTCGTTCGCCTCGACGCACTCCGAGTCCGAGCTCACCACGCTCGCCCAGTACGTGGAGCGCATGCCGGACGGCCAGGACGCCATCTACTACATGACCGGCGAGTCCCGCCAGCAGGTCGAAAGCTCGCCGCACATGGAGGCTTTCAAGGCCAAGGGCCGCGAGGTGCTGATCCTCACCGATCCGGTGGACGAGATGTGGGTCGGCTCGGTGCCCGAGTTCGACGGCAAGCCGTTCAAGTCCATCGCCAAGGGCGAGGTCGACCTGGAATCCGAGGAGGAGAAGAAGGCCTCCGAGGCGCTGCGCGAACAGCAGGACAAGGACTTCGCCGAGCTGCTGACCTGGCTCGGCAAGACCCTGGACGAGAGCGTCAAGGAGGTGCGCCTGACCAACCGGCTCACCACCTCGCCTGCCTGCCTGGTCGGTGACGTCTTCGACTTCACCCCGATGCTGGAGCGGATGTACCGGGCCTCCGGTCAGCTGATGCCGGAAACCAAGCGGATTCTCGAGCTCAACCCGACCCATCCGCTGGTCACCGGGCTGCGCGACGCCTACGACACGCGTAAGGAAGACGCCGACGCGGGCAAGGTGCCCGAGCTCACCGAGACCGCCGAGTTGCTCTACGGCACAGCGGTCTTGGCCGAGGGTGGCGAGCTGAAGGATCCGGCGCGTTTCGCGCACATCCTGACCGATCGGCTCACCCGCACGCTCTGAGGTTCGTATCGAAGGCCACCCATTCAGCGATGAGTGGGTGGCCTTCGGTCTTCGCTACCTTCTGGCATGCGCTGCTAATGTCTTCGCGCACAGCGTTATTCGTCGGAGTTGGTGGTCCGGTGGGGTAGGGACCGGTTACATTTGGGCGATCGAAAGGATCGCCAGCTTATGTCCGGAAACCCCCTTGCCGTCGCCGAGCCATGGGATCTCGTCGCCGACGGCTACGCCGAATTCGCGCCCGCGATCATGCAGCCGTTCTCCGATCGCGCCATCGAATTCGCCTCGCTGACAGCGTCTTCCCAGGTCATCGATGTCGCGGCGGGGACGGGCATGCTGAGCCTGCTGGCCGCGCCGCAGGTGGCGCAGGTGCAGGCCATCGACTTCTCCGGTCCGATGATCGAGCGGCTCACCACCGCGGCGAAGGCCGCCGGGTTGACCAATATCGAGGCGCGCGTGGCGGACGGGCAAGCCCTGCCGTTCGACAGCGACCGGTTCGACGCCGGTTTCTCCATGTTCGGGCTGATGTTCTTCCCGGAGCGGATCAAGGGTTTCGCCGAGCTGTTCCGGGTGCTGCGTCCCGGTGGCACGGCCGTGGTGTCCAGTTGGGCGCCGGTCGCCGAATCACCGCTGATGCGGATGATGTTCGGCGCCCTCCGCGCCGCCGACCCGAGCATTCAAGAGCCGCAACCCAATTACCTCAGCTTGGAGAACCCGGAGGTCTTCCAGACCGAGATGCGCCGGGCTGGATTCGAAGCCGTGTCCATCCAACGTCATTCGACCGCCGTCACCTTCGGCAGCGCGGAGCAGATGTGGGAAACCATGGTGCGCAGCAGCGCACCCCTGGTGCTCATGCGTCGCAGCGTCGGCGAGCGGGTTTGGGGCGAGCGGGTGGCCGTGATGAAGTCCTACCTCGCCGAGCATTACCGGCCGAACCACCCGCTGTCGACGACAGCCTTCCTCGGCATCGGCCACAAGCCCCAGGTTTGAACGCACTGCGCCCCGTCGAGCCGGTGCATGCGGCTGACGGGGCGCGGTGCGTAGCGCGTGCTTTTAGCGCGGGGCCATACGGAGCGCGCCGTCCATGCGGATGGTCTCGCCGTTGAGGTAGTCGTGCTCGACGATGTACTGCGACAACTGGGCGTACTCGTCGGGGCGGCCGAGCCGGGACGGGAACGGCACGCCCGCCTCGAGGCCCTTGCGGTACTCCTCGGTGACACCGGCCAGCATCGGGGTGTCGATGATGCCGGGGGCGATGGTGTTGACGCGGATGCCGAATTGGGCCAGGTCGCGCGCGGCGGGCACGGTCATGCCGTGCACGCCACCCTTGGAGGCCGAGTACGCGATCTGGCCGATCTGGCCCTCGAACGCGGCGACCGAGGCGGTGTTGATGATGACGCCGCGCTGGCCGTACTCGTCGACGGCGTCGGTCTTGGCGATCGCGTCGGCGGCCAGGCGCATGACGTTGAAGGTGCCGAGCAGGTTCACGGTGATGACGGTGCGGAACAGCTCCAGATCGTGCGGGCCGTTCTTGGACAGGATGCGTCCGGCCCAGCCGACACCGGCGCAGTTGACCACGATGCGCAGCGGCGCGCCCGACTCGACGACCTTCGCGACGGCGGCGCTGACCTCGTCATTGCTGGTGACATCGGCCGGAATGAGGGTGACCCCGGCGGGCACGTTGTCGCCCGCGCGCTCGATCGACTGCGGCACATCCAGTCCGAAGACAGTGGCCCCCAGCTCGGCGAAACGCTTGGCGGTGGCGGCGCCGAGGCCGGATGCGCCTCCGGTGACAATGGCGGCGGAACCCGAAATCTCCACGATGGTCCTCTCGTTCGTGACAGCCAGTTGGCCCTTTGTCAATTGCACCCTAACGGGTACAACCCACGAACCCCATGAGGCCTCCCTCTCACCGCGGAGAGAACCACCGCCCCGCCCCCGCTGCCACTTACTGGAGCGTGACTTTCGCCCCGTCGGAGAACATCGAATCGTGCAGCACGATATAGCTCGGCACCGCATCGGGTGGCAGGTCGAAGACCACCTGCGCCGTAACCGTATTGCCCGGGTTGACGCCGGCATACATGCTGGTGTCGGGCTGTAGGTTGATCGCGGCCGCCATGTCGTTCTCGAATTTGCGGTTCTCCGCGTCGAACAGGTACTGGTCGCTGGGGCTGAATCCCTGCGGCTTGTTCGAAGTGTTCTTCACGGTGAGCGATACGATCGTGTACGCGCCCTGGGCCTTTCGCTGCAGATACGGGTTGTCGCCCACTTCGCTGAGCCCGGTCTGGACGTCGGTGACAACGAACTCGAATTTGCCGTCACGGACGGGCGTATTGAGTCCGGGCTGCGCCTCGGGAGTGTTCTCGGCCGGAGGAGCGGCAGGTGCGCCGGGTGCGTTGGTGCCGGGGACAGCCGCCGCTGTGCTGGATGGTTTGTCTGTGTTCTTGTCGTCTCCGCCGTTTACTGCGGAGAGGACCGCGCTGAATCCGCAAAGCCCGACAATGACAGCAAGCACGATCAGTGCGACCCTTCGGCCGTTGGACTTCTTTTGCGGTGGCCCATATCCGGCCCCGGGGGCCGCCGGAAACTGACCGGGTTGGGTTGGCTGTTGTCCGCCTGCGGGCGGTGGTTGGTTGGCCCAGATCGGGTTCTGAGGTTGCTGGGGTGGGTATTCACCCTGCGGTGGCGTCATCTTGTTGCCTTCTTCGAGAAGTGATCTAGCTGATGACGGCTCTATCGACGCGCTGTGATCTGCGTTACATGTCAACCCTCTTTGCTATATCTGAAAACGTGCAGGCAGCTGGCCATTTCGGCGGGCCCGCGCCGTGGTTCGGAGCAGTGCGCAAGTATTTGCGAACGAACTTGTTCTTGGGTGGTACCGTCGCTGCATGAAGCTGTTTTCGGGGGCGTCGGTGGCTGGGCGGAAGGTGTTGATCACTGGGGCGGCTCGGGGGATCGGGGCGGCGTTGGCTCGGCAGTTGCACGACAGTGGGGCCGAGGTGGCGTTGCTGGGGTTGGAGGAGGAGTTGCTGGGGGAGGTGGCGCGCGATTGTGGGGATGCGCCCTGGCGGTACTGCGATGTGGGGGATGCGGCACAGGTGGATCGGGTGGTCGAGATGTTGGTGGGGGAGCTGGGCGGGCTCGATGTGGTGGTGGCGAACGCGGGCGTGGCGCGGCAGTTGCCGTTGATCGGGGGCGATCCGGCGGTGCTGGAGGAGACGCTGGCGGTCAATGTGCTCGGCGTGTACTACACGGTGCGCGCGGCCGGACCGCACATCAGTCATTCGAACGGTTATGCGCTGCTGGTCTCTTCGCTCGCCGCCGCGGTGAACCTGCCACTGGTCGGCGCTTACAGTGCGTCGAAGGCGGCAGTGGAGGTGCTCGGCCACACGTTGCGCATCGAGCTGAAACACACCGGCGCCAAGGTCGGCGTCGCGTACTTCGCCGAACTCGACACCGACATGACCTCACGCGGGTTCGGTACCGCCGCGGCCCGCGCGATCATCGGCCGCGCCACTGTATCTGGCGTCGCGCCGCTCGGACCGGCCATCGACTCGGTGGAAAAGGCCATTGCCCGGCGCCGCCGCCAGGTCGTTTCGCCCTGGTGGGTGGCCGTCGTGCTGCCGTTCCGGCCGATCGCTCAGCGGGTGATCGGCTTCGCGTTGCGCCGAGGTGTACGGCGCGCCTTGGAGATCGCGCGGAGTGAAGAGGCACCCTTTACAACAGACCAACCGACTCGACCCCGCAAAATGGAGCGGCCAGCTTAGCGAAGGCGGAGCTACGAATGACTGAATCGGCCACCAGCGCACGCCAACTCCCGCGCGGTAGGCACGGCCTGCCGCGCGAGCAAGTGGTCGCCTCGCAGCGCGAGCGCATCCTGATCGCGATGGCCGATGCGATGGTCGAGAACGGTTATGTCGGAACGTCGGTCGCGGCGATCCTGAAACGCGCCGGGGTGTCGAGGGAGACCTTCTACGAGCAATTCCGTTCCAAGGAGGCCTGTTTCGAGGCTGCCTACGAGCGGGCCGTGCAGAACCTGCTCGGCCGCATCGCGGATGCCTCCAGTGACGCGGCGCGGCACGCCGAGGGTTCCGAGCTGGACAGTATGGCCAGGATGGACCGGATCTTCCAGGCCTATCTCCAGCACCTCGTCGACGATCCGGCCAGCGCGCGGCTGTTCCTGGTCGAGGTGTACGCGGTGGGGTCGGCGGCCATCTCGCGCAGGGCGCAACTGCAAGAACTGTTCGTCGGCCTGATCGCCGACGTGCTCGGCGCGAAGTCGGACGAGCAGCGCTTCGCCTGCCAGACCCTGGCCGCCGCGATCAGCGCCATGGTGACCGGCCGGATCGCGGCCGATGATCTGGAGGGTCTGCTCGCGCTGCGGGCGCCGCTGCTGAATCTGGTGCGCCGGGGCGGAGAACTGTACGGGGATGCGCTGACCGACCCGGCCTGATCGTGTTGGTACAGGGGAACCCGCTCACCTGATCGAAGCTCACAGAGGCCGTCCGTGGATCAGTTGTCGGCCGCGCGACGAGCGCGTGCTGCTGGTCGAATTCATCGGAGCCCGTAAGGACGTCGTCGCGGAGCCGTGCCCAACGACGCCGTCGCGCGGACTACTGCCGAGCTCCAGGCTCCGAACCAGCAGCCGCGACCGACGACGGCCGGTCCGGTGCCCCGACGGTCTGTACTTCCGGACGCCCCGCCCGGAGTGCGCGGATGAGCAGCAGTGCCGCCCCACCCAGGGCTGGTGCGACGGTGGCGAGCGCGGCCACAACCGGCCCGCTCAGCGTCGGCGCGGCGGTGGACAGCAGCGTCGCGGCGCCGAAGTAGAGGAACAGCAGGCCCGACCCGATGCCGATGGCCCGTTCCGGCAGGTGCTTGCCGACCAAGATGCCGATGCCGATGGCCAGCGCGTCGGCGGCCACCATGCCGATGGTCGAGCCGACCCACACGCCGACCCAGCTGTAGTCGGTGGCCAGCGCGGCGGTCGCGAACATGGTCCGGTCGCCGAGTTCGGCGAGCAGGAAGGCGGACAGCACCACGAAGAACGGCGCGGTGCTCGCGCGCAACGTTTTCGGTGCGGGGTCTTCGTCGTCCGCGCCGAAGTGTTCGCGCAGCGTCCAGAGGCCGACGGCCAGGAAGGTAAGTGCGGCGACCAGCGAGATGGCTCGGGTCGGGAGAGCGGAGCCGAGAAAATAGCCGACGCCGACCGAGATCAGATGCACCGCGGCGGTGGCGGTCGCGATGCCGCCGAGCACCACCCACCACCGGTAGCGCAGCGCGAACGTCAACGCCATCAGCTGGGATTTGTCGCCCAGCTCGGCGAGGAAGACGATGCCGATACTCAGCAAAACGGTGGCGATCATGACGTGCGCGGCTCTCCCGGGTCTCCGGCCTGCCGGTCGGAGTCTGGGTATGCCTCCGGCCGACAACGAAATAGTTGTCTCGGCCGAAGGTCTCGCCCACCGGATCGCTCCGGTTCACACAGCCGGACCCGAGCCCTGGTAGGGCGGATCAGTATGTCGACTGCGCAATTGGGGGCTACTCCCCTTCGCTGCGACCGACTCTACCCGGCCCGCGCTCGGTGTGCCAACCGAGTGTTGTCGAAATCGCAATGCGCACAATAAGTTTGGCGATCCGCGCCGAGAGTTTCGGGTACCCTCACGCGGCCAGCAGCATGGCCAGAACCGCGGTGTCGGGATCGCTGATCGGGTCCAGGCCCACCCGGCTGACCAGCGAGGTGACCGTGCCGTCGGATTCGGCCTCGGCCCACGCGGCCCGGTGCTCGAGGCCGAGATGGGGCACACCGGGCAGCAGCACGCACCCGGATGCGGCGCCCGCGCATTCCGGCAGCGACGGCCGGGTTTCCGAGGGTGGATGCAGCATCAGCAGGGCGGCGGGCACATGGTCGGCAAACCGCCCTGGCGCGAGCGCCTCGTCACCGAGCACGGTTCCTTCGGCCAGCACCAAGCCGACCGTGCCGGGTTCGGGATCGTCCGGCAGCTCTTCGCGCACTCCGAACACCGTCGAGGTGGACAGCAGTCCCGGCAGCGTGGCCACCCGGACGGCGAGCACCAGTACCTGCGCCCATTCCTTGGTGGTGTCCGGCCAGCGGCCGGAGACGACGAAGCCGCGCAGCGAGCCGCGGGCATGGAACGGCGTGATGCCGATCGGTCCATTCGTCCGCATCGTGCCTCCCGTGGGCTAACCGGGGGCGGTATTGCCCGTCCTCGCGCTGTGGATTCCGAGGATGAACCACGAATCACCTGGCACACAAGTACCAAAGAGTGCCAGTCGGTCGGCGGAAATGGGCTGATTATCGGTTGTTCCTGCCCACAGGCCCGCAGCGGATCGTCGGGCGGACGGTCCGAGACCGGTTTGCGGCCCGGGCGTGTCCCGACCGAGTCGGGATGTCGAGCACGATCGGTAGATATGCGACGGGCCCGCGCCCCCGAACCGCCGAATCGCGGCGGGGAGCGCGGGCCCGTTCGGCCCCGGGGCGATCAGCCGAAGATCAGGCCCTTGCCCTGGCCGACGGCGCGCTGGAAGCGATCCTGCACGTCTTCCCAGTTGACGACGTTCCAGAATGCCGTGACGTAATCCGCCTTGACGTTCTTGTACTGCAGGTAGAAGGCGTGCTCCCACATGTCGACCTGCAGCAGCGGGATGATGCCAAGCGGGACGTTGGCCTGCTGGTCGTACAGCTGGAAGGTCAGCAGCTTCTGGCCGAGGGTGTCGTAGCCGAGCACCGCCCAGCCGGAGCCCTGCAGGCCGTTGGCCGCGGCGGTGAACTGGGCACGGAACTTGTCGAACGAACCGAACTGGTCGTCGATCGCGGCGGCGAGGTCGCCGACCGGCTTGTCGCCACCGTTGGGGGACAGGTTCTTCCACCAGATGGAGTGGTTGACGTGCCCACCGAGGTGGAAGGCCAGGTTCTTCTCGTACAGGAAAATGGCGCCGTGGTCGCCGCTCTCGCGGGCGGCTTCCAGCTTCTCGAGCGCGGTGTTCGCGCCTGCGACGTAAGCGGCGTGGTGCTTGGAATGATGCAGCTCGTTGATCTGCCCGGAGATGTGGGGCTCCAGGGCGCTGTAGTCGTAATCCAGATCTGGCAGCGTGTACTCAGCCACGATGTCCCTTCCTATGTCGGGCTGTGTGCGCCCGTCTCGAGCACACCCAACCATCATTCGTACACCCGCTCGGTTCCAACCGGGCCTGATGCCCCCGCATTCCGGCGCGGGCGCTCACCCTGGTGGGTGGTGCGCCGTCGCACCAACTTTCCTCGGCACCGGCGCGAACCTCACGCGTAGCATCGAACCATGTCGTGGTACGACGAACTAGTGGGGCGGTTGCGTCTCCCCAAGCCCGTCATGGTTGCGCGGGATCGAGCGCTACCCGGCCGGGCAGAACCGATCCTGGTTCCGGATACCCACTACGTCAACGGCCATTCGATCCATCCCCCTTTCCCCGAAAGCATGCGGGTCGCCGTGCTGGCGATGGGCTGTTTCTGGGGCGCGGAGCAGGAATTCTGGCAGCTCGACGGCGTGTACACGACCGCGGTCGGGTACGTCGGCGGCTACACGCCGAACCCCACCTACGAAGAGGTGTGTAGCGGGCAGACCGGCCACACCGAATCCGTGCTGATCGTCTTCGATCCCGCGGTGATCGACTACCCGGGCGTGCTGCGGCACTTCTGGGAGAACCACGACCCGACCCAGGGCATGCGGCAGGGCAACGACCGGGGGACCCAGTACCGCTCGGCCAGCCCGATCTTTCGGCGTTCTACTACGCCGAGGGTTATCACCAGCAGTACCTGGCCAAGAACCCCGGTGGCTACTGTCCGGTGCACGCGACCGGGGTTAGCTGCCCGGCGGGCCTTGGCGCCTGACACACAGAAATACCGCACATCCGGTCGGCCCGGCTGTGCGGTATCGGTGTCCGTGCTCAGAGTGGTGGTGCGACGCCCGGTCGAGTAGCCCGCGGGTCGCCGGCGTCGTGCGCCGCCCACCAGCGCGCCCCGCCCGCGATGAACTCCGCCAGCGAGATCTCCCGCCCCTTCGAGTCGTGGATGAGCACGTTGTCGAACCAGACGCGAACGTCGAGCTCGCGCGGGTCGATGCCCTCCTCCTGGGAGAACTCCAGTACGTGCGCGCAGATGTGCTCGTCGAATTTGGTGTCGAAGCTGAGCAGCTCGCTCCACAGTGCCCAGCCGCTGTCATCGATATCGACGAACTCCCAGCCGTGCAGCCGGCCGCCGCCGAAGCTGCGGATCGCCTCGTCCAGGCCGTCCAGTTGCAGGGGCAGGACCTGCGGATCGATATCGTCCCAGTTCTGCATGCGCAGGGACGCCGCAACGCGGCCGACCCCGGTGAAGGTGACCTGGACCCTGCGGTCCTCGGTGGGCGTTCCGTTCTCCGGAAGCGTCAGCACCTCTAGGTCGAGTCGTAGTTGCCCGGCCGCCGCGTCGACCTCCAGCCCGAGGCACGTGGCCTCGGACAGAGCGACATTGAGGCCGGCCGTATCCATTCCGTCGAGTAGCCCCCTGCTCACGTTCATGGCCACAGGCTACCGACAGCTACCGGTGGAGCCCAGTATTTCAGTTTTTCGCTAGTGTTCTCGTTTTATATGGAACCGATTGGGACCCAGCGCCGTCCAAGTAGGTATCGGAACCCGCTACCACCGCGAGTTTCGAGGTCGGCGGCGAATGACCGCTCCGGGATGGATGGAGGGGAGTCTCGGATCGGTCGTTCGCGCCGCATGATCACGCCGAAAATCTGCCTGCGGCCTGTTAGCTACCCTTAAAACGGGTGCGGGGCACGGGATGCCGTTAGCCGATGGGTAACTTTGATAGTCAAACCCTGAAAATGGTGCGCTGTCCGATAGCTGCAGCCTGTGGATGAAGTTGTGGATTATGTGGATAACTCTGTCGGAGATATGCACATCCCGACCCTGAGCGGGGCGCCGATCAGGGTTCCGGGACGCAGAACATACCTGAAGTACCGGCTCGATGTCGAGCTGCCGAAGCCCGCAGCACGGGCCGGAACTGCACCCCACCCTGGCACCCATGGCAGGATCGAAACTGTGACGAGCCCCCATGTTCCCTCGGTCTCGGTGGACGCGGTGCCGAGCGAATTCGACAGCAGCGAGCCGACCACGGCCGACGCCGCGCGGGCGATCCTGCTCGATGTGCGCGAGGACGACGAATGGCAGCTCGGGCACGCGCCGGGCGCGATGCACATCCCGATGGTCGACGTGCCCGCCCGGGTGGACGAGTTGGACTACGACGTCGATCTGTACGTCATCTGCCGGCAAGGCGGTCGTTCCCTCCAGGTGGTCGAATACCTCACGCACATCGGCTTCGACGCGATCCAGGTCCACGGTGGCATGGTTGCGTGGCAGCAGGCGGGACGCCCGCTGATCGCGGACGGCGACCAGCAGGCGAAGATCTACTAGCGAACGCCGCAAAGGAGGCACGGTGAGCACGGTCGTACAACCTTGTGCGCGTTGTGGCGCGCGCTGGGCCGTGCAGTCGAGCCCGATGCACTGGTGCCCGCGCTGCCGCGGCGTATTGCTGTCGCCCGCGCCCATCGACGCACCCGCCGAACGGCGCAACTACCGCTGGGTGGCGCGCAGGCCCGACCATCGCGCGCGCAGGTCCCCGGTCAGCACCCCGCCTGTCGTCGGCAGCGAAACTCCGCGCTACACCCAGATTCCGCGCTGGGGGCTGCTCGACCCGCCGCCCAGACCCGCCGCCGAGGCTCCTCGTCCGCTCGGCAGGCTGACCCAGTGGACATCCCGGTTGCTGATCGCCACCGCCGCGGTATTCGCGGTCGCGGCCGTCGCCGAACTACTGCGCTATCTGCTCCTGCTGCGCAACCGCACGCGGCTGATCCATCCCGCCGTGCTGATCGGCTCCGACGCGCTGGTCATCGGTGCCGCGCTGGTCGCCCTGGTGCTGGCAGTGGTGACCGCGCTGGCGGTGGTCGGCTGGTTGATCGAGACGCGCCGGGTCGCCTTCCGGAAGATCGGTCGCGATGATCCCCGATCGGTGCGGGCACTGGTGCTCGGTTGTCTGGTTCCGGTGGTCAATCTGGTGTGGCCCGGGGTGTTCCTGACCGAGATCGTCGCCGAGCGCAGTGATCCGCGCGCGCTGCGGGCGATCCGGATCTGGTGGGCCGCCTGGGTGTTCGGCGGCGTGGTCGCGGTGGCCGCGCTGCTGTGGCGGACCGCGGAGTCCTTGCAGGTCAAGGCGGACGGGGTGCTGTTCACCGCGTTCACCGACCTGGTCGCCGCCGCGGTCGCGCTGCTCACCCTCGCCATGATGCGCGCGATCGAGGAACGAGACGTGCTCGGCCGCAGCAGGATCGCGCGGCGCTGGTTGATCGCCGTCGACCCGGCCGTGCCGGTGATCGAGCCGGTGCAGCCCGGTGGCCGGGCGGCGCGCGCGGACAGCGAGCAGGCGCGGGCCGCGGATGATTCCAACGGTGCAGTGGACCGTGAGCACGAGGAGGTTATGGCCAAGTGAGCCAGGGCAGTCGCGCACCGTTCGTCGTGGCGCACCGAGGTGCTTCGGCGGCGCGCCCCGAACACACGCTCGCCGCATACGAATTGGCGCTACAGGAGGGCGCGGACGGCGTCGAGTGCGACGTCCGGCTGACCAGGGACGGGCACCTGGTGTGCGTGCACGACCGCACCGTCGACCGGACCTCCTCGGGCACCGGGCTGGTCAGCGAGATGACCCTGGACGAACTCGAGGACCTCGACTTCGGCGCGGACGGCGAGCACGCCAAAGTGCTCACCCTCAGCGAACTGATCAGCCTGGTGCTCGACTGGCGCAGCAGGCCGACCAAGCTGTTCATCGAGACCAAGCATCCGGTCCGGTACGGCGCGCTGGTGGAGAACAAGCTGCTCGCCGAACTGCAACGGTTCGGCATCGCCACCCCCGCCTCGGCCGACCACTCCCGTGCGGTGGTCATGTCTTTCGCGGCCACCGCGGTCTGGCGGATCCGCCGCGCCGCGCCGTTGCTGCCGACGGTGCTGCTCGGTGAATCATCGCGATACCTCGGTGGCGGCGCCGCGACAACGGTCGGCGCCACCGCCGTCGGTCCGTCGGTGAAGACCCTGCGCGACCACCCCGAACTGGTCGACAAGGCCGCCGCCGCGGGCCGCGCGACCTACTGCTGGACCGTGGACGATCCCGACGACGTACGCCTGTGCGCCGACCTCGGCGTCAGCTGGGTCGCCACGAATCACCCGGGCCGCACCAAGGCGCTGCTCGCCGCCGCCTGAGTTCGCGCCCGGTCACCTTGCCCCGCAGTACCCTTCGGCCGGGTTCGGCGCCGTGGCGCGCGGTGTGCCGCCGAGCACACCATGTAGGTTGACCCCCCGTGGGTAAGAGCAAGCGCAATAGTCCTAAGCCCGGAGGGAACCGGGCACAGCGTCTCGCCGAGCGGAAGGCGGCGCTGGAGCAGGCGGCCCAGTCCGTTTCGCGTCCCTTCGAGGGGCTGGCCGCGGAGTGCGATCTGGTCGCGCTGCGCGAGTTCGTGCCGTCGGCCACCGCCGAGCTGAAGCTGGCACCCGGCGTCGCGGCCGAGCGCCAGGTCGTGCTCGCGACGGTGCTTCCTGGTGCGGTGGCCGCGCTGGTGCGGGCGGGCGATCAGCCGAGTGGCTTCGTCGGCGCGCAGATGCAGTTCCATGGCGCCGATCCGGGTGCCGACCTCGCCGCCGCCATCCTGTGGACGCAGTCCGCCGAACCGGGCGACTCGCTGTCGTCGGTGGAGAGCGTGGCGGGCGGCCCGCGGCTGGCCGACGTGATCGACGCGGGCGCGCAGCTGGATCTCACGGTGCACCAGGACTTCGACTGGTGGGTGCCCGAGGGCGTGCAGCCCGACCCGCAGGTCGCCGCGACCATCGAGCAGGCCAAGCAGGCGATCATGCCCTCGGCGCGGCTCGCGCTCGGCCCGGATTCGGTCGGCGCGGCGTGGTGGGTGGACGCCGGCGAGAA
Organism: Nocardia iowensis; assembly: GCF_019222765.1. Lineage (NCBI taxonomy): Bacteria > Bacillati > Actinomycetota > Actinomycetes > Mycobacteriales > Nocardiaceae > Nocardia > Nocardia iowensis. The sequence goes on from NZ_CP078145.1 coordinate 94,602, forward strand.
GGCACACATCCGTTGGGTCCGTCCGGAAAACGAGGACGACCTGATGCTGGCACTGGCCCGCCTGCACGCCGCCGGTGGTCTGCACCTCGGCGAGGGTTCCCGGTTCGCGGGCTCGTTCCGCACGCACGGTGTGCTGGTTCCGGTCTTCGACCTGGATCCGGAACAGCACGCCGAGGAATGGACCAAGCCCGCCAAGGAGTTCGGCGTCCGGCTGGTCGAGGCACTGGCTACGGACGCGCCGCTGACCGCCGACGAGCGTCGCTCGCGGGACGGCCTTCGGTCGCGTCAGGTGACCCTGCGCTGAGCGCAGAATTCCTCGGATGGATTTCGCGAAAAATACTTCTCTCGAATCCCGGCTCGGCTAGGTTCTCTGCGACACCACAGCTGGTGCCGGTGAGGGCAGTCTCACCGACCGTCGAGGGAAGAGGAAACCGTGACCGATCTGATCGCGATGCTTACATCACTGTTCAGTTCGATGAGTGCTAAGTAAGCACTCTTATAAACGGCAGCAGGCCCAGCTCATCAGAGAGCTGGGCCTGTTTGTTGCCATCGGCAATGCCGATCAGATGGATCCGCCCGCTGTCGACGGGGCACCGGAAGCATCGCTGGGACCACTCATTTCCCGGGCGATGAACTCTTCCAGATCGAACAGGTTGGAACCGGCGCGATCGGCGATGGTGAGCAGGGTGGTCATGTTGGCGACCTCCTCGACCTGCTCCTTCAGGAACCACTGCATGAACTGTTCGCCCAGGTAGTCGCCCTCTTCGCGGGCGGTGCTCGCCAGCTGGATGATCTGGTCGGTGACCGTCTTCTCCTGGGAGAGGGCGAGCGCGATCGGCTCGCGCACATTCTCGAACTTGGATTTGGCCGCGTCGATGCCGGAAAGCTCGACACTGATATCCCGGTCGAGGAAGTACTGCACGATCATCATCGCGTGGTTACGTTCTTCGACCGCCTGCGCATAGAAACGCTTGGCCAACTGGGGCAGGTCCGCATTGTCGAACCACACCGCGATGGCGATGTATTGATGCTCGGCATTGAATTCATGCCTGATCTGATCGTGGAGCAGGCTGTGGAATTTGCTGCGTGGGGACTCCGGATGGCTGGACATAAAGGTGACATTAGCCCTGGTCAAGGCGCCTGTCATCCAAGTGCAACCTTATTGAGGCTAGTATTGCCTAATTAATTCTTCGCCGCCCCAGCCATTCTCGGGGTCGCGTTGTCGATGCGCCGCGGGGCGCGAAGTTCCCGCGCGAGGAAGTCCTCGACGTCGAACAGGTTGCCCGCCGAGCGCTCGATCACGGCCAGCACGGTGGTCATCCTGGCGACGTCTTCGACCTGTTCCTTCAGGAACCATTGGATGAAGCGCTCGCCGAGATAGTCGTTCGATTCGCGGGCCGCGCGCGCGAGCCCGGAGATCTGCTTACTGCGGTTCTGCTCGGTCTCCAGCAGGAAAGCTATTGCGGCACCGGGGGATTCGAAGGTCGACTGGATCTCGTCCAGCCCGGCGATCTGCACGTCGAGGTCGCGGTCGAGTAGATACTGGACCATCCGCAAGGCGTGTCCGCGCTGCTCGCCCGACTTGTCGTAGCAGTGTTTCGCCAACTGCGGCAACCGATTCGAGTCGAAGTACACGGCGGCCGCCAGATACTGCTGGGCGGCGGTGAATCCGTGACGAATCTGTGCGCGCAGCAGACGGGGGAACGGCTGAGCATCGGTGTCCGGCATGTGACCGACGCTACCTCGTCAGCAGGTCCTCCGGAATCGGTCGGTCCGAAGCGAGTGCGTCGAAGAACTGGCTCGCCTTGTTCTTGTCCCACACCAGCACGTTGCCGCTGGCGGTATCGTCGAACCCGCCGATCGGCACCGTTGTCGCCACCGTGTCACCGCGCAGCGCCCAGCCGAGCTGCGCGAGATGCCAGATGTGGTCGCCCTTGTCGACCTTCAGCGATTTCACCGTTCCGGTGGCCAGCGGCCACAGCTTGAACGGGTTCACCAAAGTCGCGGTGCTGGTCGCCTTCTTCACCAGGGCGGCCATGAAGATGCGCTGATTGTTCACCCGGTCCAGGTCGGCGAGCGCGGTCGCGCGGGTGCGGACGAAGCCGAGCGCCTCGGGTCCGCTCAGCTTCTGGCAGCCCGCGGGTAGGTTGATCCCGGCCAGCGGATCGTCGATGGGAGCAGGCAGGCAGACATCGATGCCGCCGAGCGCGTCGACGACACCGGCGAAACCGCTGAAGCCGATCTGCGCGTAGTGGTCGATGTGCACGCCGGTTGCGATCTCGACGGTCTGCACCAGCAGTTGCGGCCCGCCGATGGCGAAGGCGGCGTTGAGCTTGTCCCTGCCGTTGCCGGGAATGCTGACGTACGAGTCGCGCGGCAGGCTGACCAGCGTGGTCTTACCCGATTTGGGGACGTGCACCAGCATGATCGTGTCGGTGCGTTCCGGACCGACCTCGCCGCCGGTGGCGAGTTCCTGTTCCTGCTCCGGAGTCAGTCCCGCGCGGCCGTCCGAACCGACGAGCAGCCAGTTGGTGCCCGGCGTATCGCCAACGCGTTCGGCGTAATCGGCTAGAGCGGGGATGCGGGTCAGCGAGCGATCGAGTTGGATGACCGCACCGACCGCGGCCAGCACGAGTACCAGCAGCAAGACCAGGAACCAGCGGAAGTAGTGGCGCTTGCGGCGCGGCCGAGGGGCACGGGCCGGACGTTCGCCGCGCGGGGGACCGGGCGGCGGCGGAGGTGGGGCACCTCGCGACGGTCGCCGCTGCTGCGGTGGCGGACCTTCGCGGTAGGGGACCGGCTGTTGCGTCGGCGCATGGGTCTGCCGTGGTTTGTCGAGTGGCGGCGGCCTGCGGGCGGCGACGTTTTCCGGCGGAACCTGCGAGTACGCGAGCGGTGGCTGTGGACCGCGGCGGCGCAGCACCTGGGTCGGCTCGATGTACGGCGACTGCGGGTCACCGGGCGGACCGGCCCGGTGCGGCCCGGGACGCTGCACCGGCGGCGGGCCGGGCGGCGGCACCCGGCGCATTCGCGCGCGGTACTGGGGGTCGTCGCCATTCATCACTGAGACTCTACTTATCAGTCGTCGTTCGGGGTGCTCGTGCGGCGGATCTGCCTCTACCCGTCATCCCCATTTGCCATGCGTACGTCGAATGCCGTGTACGCCGGTCGTGGTGCCGATCCGTCGGAGCACTCGCTATGAATTCGCCTGTGCTGCGCCGCTGTTATCGCGCGGCGGGGAACAGTTGTGTCACGGGGATTTGTCGGCGGCGGCCGACGGGTATCAGTGCAGGTGAGGCGGTGTACCCCTGCAGGAGTTACGGCAGCCAGGATACGTGTCCGCGCAGGGCGGTATAGCCGAGGTAAGCGACCGTGTCGATGGTGGCGTGGGCGAGAATCAGTGGCCACAGTTTGTTCGTCCGCTGCCAGTAGCGCCCGAAGATCAAGCCCATCACCAGGTTTCCGAGGCCGCCCCCGAGCCCCTGATACAGGTGGTAGCTGCCGCGCAGCAGGGCCGACGCGACCAGCGACGAGTTCTCCGACCAGCCGAGCTTGCGCAGCCGGGTGATCAGGTACGCGACCACGATGATTTCCTCGGCCACCGCGTTCGCGCAGGCGGACAGGATCAACGCGGGCAATCGCCACCAGTGGTCACCGAGCGACGCGGGCACGATCGTCACGCTCACCCCCATCGCGTGTGCGACCAGGTACAGACCGAGACCGGGCAGCCCGATGATGGCCGCGAGAATCAGTCCGGGCAGCACATCCGCGCGCCACCTGAGTCGCGCCGCGAGGCCGATCAACCGCGGCCCGATTCCACTGCGCCACAACAGGTACAGACCGAGCGCCGCCCACCCGACCAGCCGCGCCACACTCAGCAACTGGAACAGCAGATCGATGGTGGACTGCGTCGACCGAGACGGATTCAGCGCGACGGTGCGCCCGCCGACCCCACCCGGCGCCAGCGCACTCTCCACCAACGACAGCGCCGCATTGAGCCCACTCAACCCGAACGTGACCGCCAGCACGACCGCGATCTCGAGCTTGATCCCGAACCGCTCCCGCTCCGTCACCTCGGCCTCGCCCCGCTCGGCCCCGGACTCACCACGCATGAGCTCGAATCTATTGCCCCTGCTCGCCCCCACCACGCGCACCACCCGCGGAGTGCTGAAATCCGCCGTGCCCCGCTGGGCGCAGCAACGCCAGGGCCGCTGGCGCACCGCGCCGGCCGCAGGCAGTTGAACGGTGCTGGCCGACCGCTGCGGTCGCGCGCGACGGGTGCACGCCGGGCCGGTCGAGGCGGACGGGATGGCGGACGGCCGGTCGGACGAATGGGATGGCGGACGCTGGTGGGGCCGTTGAGCCGAGCTGCCCACACCGGTGGTGCCCACAAGTTCGGCGTGCTCAGGTGTGGCGCAAGCCGTTCATCTGCGGTGACATCATCGCCAGAGCGGGAACCACAAGTTCTGGAGCGTGTCAGATGCGGCGCAGGCCGTTGAGGAAGGGACATCCGGCCAGCAGGCGCACTGCGCGGCTGAGGGATTCGATGTCGTCGGCGGGGGCGTTGAACGGGAGGCGGAAGTCGTGGTCGCCGTCGCGGCCTTCGATGCGCAGGGTGAGGCCGTAGCGGTCGATGGCGAGCGGGTGCACGATGCCGTGCTGGAGGCGCGGCGGCAGGTGGCGGGCCAGTTGCGCGACGACGTCCGCGTGGTCGGCGTCCATGTGCTGCAACCAGGCGGATTCCAAGGTGCAGAACGGATCCGGCTGGGCCGATCGCAGTTCGTCGATGCTCACCGATTCGGCGCCGGTCGAGTCGGCGACCACCGCGGAGTTGATCACCAGCCGGAGCAGGGTCGCCGTGTGTCCCACGTCGAGCAGGGCGGGATCCGGGTTTTCCTTGGCGACCTCGCCGGCCAGCGCGCGCTGCGCCTGTGCCGGTACCGCCCGCACCCAGCCGCGCAGCCACACCAGCGCGCGGACCGGCTCGCGCAACGGCAGCGGCGCGTGATCGGTGAGCTCCAGGACCGCCGGTGCGCCCGCGTCCGGGGAGTTCCCCGTCACGATCGCAGCCACCGACGTGGTCGGCACCGCGATCACCGCGTCACCGCACTGACGCACGTGATGCACCGAGACGGGCGTCGGATCGATGCCCGGCAGCGCGAGCACCGCCTGTTCCGCGTGCGCGCACGCACTGCGCACCCGCTCAGCGGTGGACGGTGCGACGGTGGGTGTCGGACGCGGCATACAAACCTCCGTGGTCGGGCCCTGTTCGCCTCGCTCGGCGCTCGATTAGGTTACCCTAAGCTAAGTGACGAGAAGAACAAGCGCAAGCGTTCACACCACCTTGATCCTGAGAATTCGCCACCCATTGCACGGCTGAACCCCACAGCGCCCCCGCTTGTTACGGTGGATCGGTGGCGCACGCAGCGGAACCAGCCGGAGAACCGGTACTCATAGCGTTGACGACCCCCGCCCGGCGCAGCATCGTCGACGGCCTCCTGCGCCCCCCGAACCCCAGCAATTCCGCGCCCATCCTCGACGCCGACGCGCCGGACCAACACATCGCGGACTTCCTCGCAGGCATCGTCCACGCCGACACCGGCTTCATCGCCCGCACCTCCTCAGGCGAGCGCGCCCTGGCCATCGTCGCCGCCACCGCCGCCGCCCTCTGCGGCGAAGACATCCACACCGCCCTGACCACCCCCGACATCGCCTTCCTGAACTCCCTGAAACCGCCTGCGATAGAAGCCCTCCGCACCGTCCTCCTCGCCATCGAAACCGACAACGTGGACGAACTGACCTGTGGTTTGAACCCCCTAGCCCACAGCTAATTTGAGCCGAGGTGTGCCCTCGTGGCGTGGAGTCACCTGATTGCCGCGCAGCAGAGGGGACGCGGCTGCCTCGGGTCGGCGGAGTGGGGTGGTGCCTCCGAGACGGGATGGCTACGTGGACTCCGGCCCGCGCCAAAGCGGCAGTCGGCTAGGCAATGCCGCCCCGCGAGGATTGGTTCGTCAGCGGGCCGAAGCAAACGGCGGGCGCTGAAATGTGGGGTGGAGCGGGGGAGGCGGGTTAATACCGGGGGCGCCGGTCGCGGACGCAAGTAAGGTCGTAACCGTGCCGCGAATCGCGTACTTCGGGCCTTCCGGAACCTTCACCGAGATGGCCCTTGCCGAACTCGAATCCTCGGGGGCCTTCGAAGGGGCCGTCGAGCGCGTTGCCGCGCCCAGTCAAGGGGCCGCGCTCGAATTGATCCGGTCCGGGGACGTCGAGGGGGCGGTGGTGCCGATCGAGAGTTCGGTCGAGGGCTCGATCTCCGCGACCCTCGATTCCCTTGCCATCGGCCCGCGGCTGCAGATCGTGGCGGAAACCGAGCTGGAGGTGACCTTCACGATTCTGGGTCGCCCTGGCACCAGCCTGGCCGATGTGCGCTCGCTGGCCGCGTACCCGGTGGCCGCCGCCCAGGTGCGGGAATGGGTGTCGCGGGAGCTGCCGCACGCACAGCCCTACACCTCGGCGTCGAATGCCGCCGCGGCCGAGGATGTGGTGGCGGGCAAGGCCGATGCCGCGGTCTCCACCGCGTTGGCCGGTGCGCGGCTCGGGCTGGCGGCGTTAGCGTCCGGTGTGGCCGACCACGAGCAGGCGATCACCCGTTTCGTGCTGGTCACCCGACCGCGCGTGGCGCCATCGGCGACCGGTGCGGATCGCACCTCGATCGTGCTGGAGCTGCCGAACGAGCCCGGCTCCCTGATGCGCGCGTTCGCCGAGTTCGCTACCCGCGGCATCGATTTGACCAGGATCGAATCCCGGCCCACCCGTACGGGCATGGGCACCTATCGCTTTTATCTCGACTGCGTGGGGCACATCGACGACACAGCGGTCGCCGAGGCGCTCAAGGCATTGCATCGCACCGCACGGATCCGCTTCCTCGGCTCGTGGCCCGCGACCTCGGCGACCGGCACGCCGCCGCCATCGGACGAAGCCGCCGTGGAGTGGCTGACCCAGCTTCGAAAGGGGGTAGCGGACCTGTGACCGAGGGAAAAATCGGCCCGGGCAAGTTGGTTCTCGTCCGGCACGGGGAGACCGAAGGCAACGTCGCGAAACTCCTCGACACCCAGGTTCCTGGCTTGCCGCTCACCGAACGTGGTGCGGCACAGGCGAAGACGTTCGGCGAAACGCTGCTCAACCCGCCGCGGGTCCTGTTCTGCTCCGCCGCGCTGCGGGCCCGGCAGACCGCCTCCTACATCGAGGCCGCAACCGGCGTGCCCGCCACCGTGCTCGACAACCTGCACGAGGTGCAGGTCGGCGACCTGGAAGGGCAGCACAGCGAAGAGGCACACGGCTACTTCCAGCGGGTCTACCGGGCCTGGCACAACGGCGACCTGGACCAGCGGATCCCCGGCGGCGAATCCGGCCAAGACGTGCTCGACCGTTTCCTACCCGTCATCGAAGAACTCCGCGACACCTACCTCGCTCCCGAGTCGAGCACCGGCGACGTCCTACTGGTCAACCACGGCGCCGCCATGCGCCTCGTCTCCCGCTTCCTCGCCGACGTGCTCCCGCCCTTCACCACCAACAACCACCTGGACAACACCGAAACCATCGAACTGGTCCCCCTCCCCGACGGCACCTGGGACTGCACCCGCTGGGGCCGCTTCACCCCACCCTTCGGCTACGACGTAGCCCCCACCTCCGACGACCCCATGGGCTAGCACCAACCCATCCCGCCCCACCCCAAGCGACCCTCAGCGCGCGAGTGCACCGCCGGTGGCCCAGCCAGCCCTCTATCTGCTTCGCGCAGTTGATCTCACAGAGCGTGCCGACCCCTCACAGGGCGTAGGCCCTCTGTGTGCCTTACAAAGACTCTGTGAGATCGAAAGGCCCCGCCAGCCAAGGTCTCAGCCTCCGCGCGACCACTCGAGCCCGTCCCGAAAGTCTCCACTCACCATCGTTCACCTACCACGGCCAACCCTGAAAGGTGTAGCTACCGAAGGTGTTCCCTGATAATGCTGGGCACGTCGGGTGCCGTACCCGATTTTCTCTTCCGCAGCTTGGTAGCCGATGTGAGAGTTCCAGCGTCCTCGACTGGCTGTGGTTGCCTTGCAAGAGCTCTTCGGAGAAGGCGGGCGCCGAGGCCGGTACTAAACCTGTTCAGGCTTGCGCGGAAACTCTTCCCGCTCCGGCAACCCACTGATCAGATCCTGCAACGCCGTTCGCAACCGTGCCGTCGTTCCGGTGCTGAGTGACGTCCACTTCACGCCGTCGTCGGACTTGCTCGCGGTGGCGATGAAGCGTCCCGCACGCGTGTTGAACACGGCGATGTGGTTGTCGGTGACGTCGCGGGTGCCGTCGCCGTACACCACGCCGACTATCTCGGCGTGCGAGTGGATCTGCACCATGGCCGAGGCAAGGGTTTGCGCGTCGCGCGGCGGGGTGCCGACCTTGGCCAGCCGGGTGGCGGTCGCGGCCGCGTCGCCGGTGTCGTCGAAGATCGGGACCAGTTGCTCGGTCGGCGCGTTCATGCCGGTCAGATCGAGTGGCTCGGCTGGGCCGAGTGCCGCGATCAACGGGCCGGGCAGGTCGTCCTCGGCCTCGTCGATCACGTAGGACTGCGGCCCGCGCAGAGCGACGGTGACAAGATCGTCGCCCTTCGCGAGACACATGCGGCTCGCGTGACCTTCTACGAACAGCCGTAGTGCGACCACCCAGTGTGGTCGGTACAGCGCGCGCAGGCGGTCTTCGAGTTCCTGGTGGACCATGTCACCGATCAGGAGTTCCCGATCGGTGAGTGACTGAGCGGCCACGGCCATCGCCGCATCGTGATCGGTCACGTTGTCATATTGCCCGCGTGCGTCCAGCACGACGGGCACCTCGTCGATCTCCAGCTTCTCCAGGAGAAACTGCATCTCGTCGAGCGACAGCACAACCGACGCGAGCATCGACGGGCCGCGGCCCGCACCCAGCACCGTCACTTAGCCGTCCCGATGGGGTCCGCGCCGATCACACCGTCGGCGGCGTAGCGGCCGTCGTTGAAGTACTCGGTCGAGCGCAGGTAGTCCTGGCTCTTGTGCTCGGACTCGTCGTCCTCGTCGCGAACCTGGTTGCCCAGCAACGGACTACCCGGCGTGCTGGTGCCGCGCACGGGCGCCGCACTGGACTGGTTGACCGAGACGTTCTCCACGACCGGAGCGGCGGCGGGCGCGCCGCCCGGCGTCCCGGCGCCCCAGCCGTCGGGAAGCTTGAGCGAGCCGTTGCCGACCGACACCGAGGCACCGGGGCCGAACGACGCGGACCGCGTTGCCGCCGATGCGGCCGCGGACGCGAGGCCGGCACCGCCGACCATGGCAGCCGGTGCCGCACTGGTGATTCCGGGTGCCGCCGCGGAGGTGACGGCCGCGACCGCCTGCGAACCGATGGTGCCCACCGTGGACACACCGGTGGTCGCCACCGAACCCGCGATATTCGCCGCCTGCGTCGCGGCGCCGACCACGGCGGGGTTGTTCACGAACGCACCTGCCGCCGCGATCGCGGACTGCACCGGATCGGCGTTGGCACTCTGGAACGTCTGATCGGCCTGACCCGCATCAGCGGTGCCCGCACCTTTGGCGATCGTGGGCGGGTTGACGAACTCGCCGGGCGTCACCACCATCGCGCTGGTTGCCGCCTCGTAGGTCTCCATGGTCAGCGCGGCGCGCAGGTCGAGCGCGGCCTTGGCCGCCTCGGCGATTTCCGAGGTGCCGTTCAGCACGCCGCCGGTCGAGTGCGCCGCGACCCGCGCCGCGTTGACGGCCGCGATCTCCGGGAGGCTCGGCATGGCCAGCGAGGCAACGGTGTACGCGATCGCGTTGGACGCCGCCTTGGAGCCCATGGTGGCCGCCATTACACCCTGCTGCTCGGCCCAGCCGATGAAGCCGGTGAGCTTGGACAGTGCCGAGATGCCGTTGATGCCCTGCATGCCGACACCCAGCTCCGCCATGACGCGGGCGACGGTCGCGGTGGCGTCGACCCAGGCCGCGGTCAGCCCGCCCCACGCGGTGGCGGCGGCCGAGATGGGCACGGCGTGCGCGCCCGAGTTCAGCGCGATGGAATTTCCCTCTGCCATACGGGGCAGCCAGAACACCCCGGTGATTCCTGCGGTCATGCTTTCTCCCCTTGCTTGTTTTTGCTATGCCCGCAGGCGTTAAACGATTGTCGAGCCGACGGCGTTGATGCCGGTAGCCCGGACGACATCCTCCCCGACATGGGTGATGAGCTGGCTGCGCAGCGTTGCGGCGGCGTGGTGCAGTTCCAGGATCCCCTGAGCGACTGCCTGGTCGTGCGTCATCGCGGCCCTGTTGAGGTGGTTCGCGGCATGCAACGAAACCTCATCGATGCCGGACGGGACGACGTGCGTCGCGGGCGCGGTCACCGCGGCGGCAGCGGCGAGCCGTTCGGCGAGTAGATCCAGCTCGGCGGCAGCAGCAAGGACGACTTCGGGTTGTACTAGGACGTGGCCAACCATGACTCGACTCCTTCTAGTGGCGGCTATGGGGCGGAACCACGAGAATTCCCCCTTCGAGTGATAGGACGCGACAGCCAGGCCATCGGTTCCATCGAATCCCCAAGTTTCTTCCGATCTCACCCCAACTGCAACCGCACTCATACAGCTGGAGTAAAGACTAGCCCCATCCCAGCTGATGTAGACGGTCTTCGTCAATCCCGAAATAGTGTGCGATCTCATGGATCACGGTGATTGCCACCTCTTCCACCACTTCGCTCTCGTCAGCGCAGATGGCGAGGATGGCATCGCGATAGATCGTCACGGTGTCCGGCAGCGCCCCGCCGTAGTGGCTGTCGCGTTCGGTAAGTGCGATTCCTTGATACAGCCCGAGCAAATGTGGATCCTTCGGATTGCTCGGTTCGATCAGCACCACGACATTATCGATGGCCTGCGCCAGCTCCGGCGGAATCTGATCGAGCGCATCACCGACCAATTCCTCGAACCGGTCCTCGGACATGGAGACCGACATCGTCGCGGTCTACCTCGGCTGGGGCTGCGGCGGCAGCGGCGCCGCACCGGGCAGCGGAGTCGGTGTCGAACGACCGGTGTTCGGCGGCGGCACCGGCGCTTGGCCGTCGATCAGGATGTCTCCCCGCGCGGAACCGGTGATCGGCGCGAACCCTTCCCGGTCCGCCCCCTTTCCGATCATGCAGTCCAGTTTGCGACTGCCCGCCAGCCAGCTTCGCGCGTCCAGATAGTCGAAGAACAGCGTCAGCGTCTTGTTACGCACCACATCCGGCCCGCCGAGGTAATCCGCCGCGGTCCGCGCGCACTCTTCCTCGACGAACTTGTCCTGCTCCTCCTTGGCGGGCGGCCCGCCCTGGAACCGCTGGCTCAGGTCGATGGTGGAAACGATCTCGACCGCGTGCGCCTGCGCGCAATCCACCGGGTCGGTGGGCAGGTTCTGGTTGATGCCGAGGCACACGCCGGGCCCGTACACCTTCGACTGATCATGTTCGGCGGCGCTGCCCACCGAGGGCGGCGTGCCCGCGCTCGCCGCGTACTGCAACCCGCAGCGCAGGGTGCGGTCGCCGTGCTGCCAGCCGTCGGGGCTCGGGTACATCAACCCGACGATGTAGCGCCCGCGCGGATCGAACTTCCCGCCCAGGTACTGCTGCACCGCGGGGACGCAGTGCTCTTCCTTCAGCTCGGTGAGCCGCAGCGAGTCGGGGAACCGGGACCCGGGCCCGAATTCCTTGCCCGGGTACTTGCTCATGTCGACGTCCGCCGCGACCTCGAACATGTGCTTGCTTTCGCAGCGCACCTTGACCAGATCCGAGTGGTCCGGCTTGGACCAGCTCAGACAGTCACCCTTGACCGCGGTGCCGAACTCCCGGTCGACCACCGGCGCGCTCGGCGAGCCGGGATTGTGCGCCTCGAGTTTCTTGTCGGTTTCGAACCCGGTCACGAACAGCGTCACCAAGGCGGCGATCACCGCACCCGCGGCCACCAGCAGCAGCCCCCAGCGCAGGGTCGGCGCGGGCAGGGCCGTGTCGCCGGTGAATACGCCCCGAACCGTGTCGTACACACGCCGCACCGAACCGGTGCGCGACGGCATACCGCGTTTGGGTAGCCGGCTCGACGGCTCGGGCTCGGGTGCACGATCGGAGGGGGACATCGCGATCCATCATGGCAGTCTCCGAGCCGCGGTGCCACGACCCGTTCCGACCTGCGGTTTTCGCCGGAGCCGTGCGGTTAACCGCGGAGCGCCGAGAGGAAGATGCCGGGGATCCGGGCCGGATTGCGGCTGGCGTAGAACTCGGTCAGCTTGCGTGCGGTCGTCGCCGCGGCGGCATTGCCGACGAACCATGGCGGCTTCGGTGACAATGCCGGCTCGCCGTGCAGCACCGAGCGCGGCGCGGGCCGGAACGGTCCGTGCACCACCGTGCGCTCCACATCGGCGAGCAGGAAAGCGTTGTGCACCACACCGATTCCGCTCTGCACGTCGTCGAGGGTGTGGCCGGGGAACGCACCCCACGCGGCGCGCGGGGCGAGGAAGGCGAGCCCGGTCCACGCGTTCACCGCGATCGCGCCGTAGCGCAGCCGCTCGATGGCGCGGTCGAAGGCGATGCCGAGCCTGCGGATGGTTCTCGGATGGGCGAGCACATTGGCGCCGAGCGTTCCGGTGAGTTCGGCATTCGCGAAATCGACCGCCCGCTGCAGGAATTCGCCCCCTTCGTAGGGCAGTTCGACCACGCCGAGCACCGGCGAGAAGTATTCGGTACGCAACAGCGGTGTGTCGGTGAGCGGCAGCTGCTCGATCAGCACCCGACCCGCACCGACCTGGTCGGCATCGGGATAGGCCGCCAGCGCATCCGCGACCCGCGCTTCGCTGCCCGGGTAATACGCGGCCCGCCGCGGCGCGTTCGTGAGCGCCGTGCGCAGCTCGGCAAGGAACCTGTCCTTGCGATCCCATTCCTTGCTCACCACCACCGCCTGCGCGGCGATGCAGTTGTATCCGCCGTTGTGCAGCCGCTGGGTCGCCACGTGTTCGGCCTGGTAGCGCAGGTCCGCGTCGGACCAGTCGCCGGGCACAACGATGGTCGGCGACACCCCGCCGAGCTCGCTGGTGATCGGCTTGCTCAGCAGCGGGCGCTTGTCCTTCTTCCGTTCCAGCCCTTCCGGGCCCGGTCCCCAGACGATCGTGTCGTGGGTGTGCGCGCTGCCGGTCATGTGCACGTGTGCGACGTCGGGGTGGTGCACCAGGTAGCGGCCCGTGTCCGCGCCACCGGTCACGATCCGCAGCACACCGAGCCGGCACAGCGGCGCGAACACCATCTCGAACACCGTGAAGAGCGGATCGGTGATCGGGTTCAGCTTCAGCACTACAACCCGGTTGTGCGCATACAGCTCGTAGAGCAGGTCCAGCGGTGGAATCGAGGTGATATTGCCTGCCCCGAGCACCACGCCGATCCCGCCGGTCGCGCTCGGATCGAGCTGAGCGAGCCCGGCCCGCCGCCGCGCGGTATCGGCGTCGACACCGGGACGCAACCACACCTCGCCGTGAAAACCGTTGAGCAGCAGCCGGTCATAGGTATCCACCGGCAGAATCGGCACCGCGACGCGATTGCCGGGCGCCTCCTGCACCGCGACACCGTCGAGTGGGCTGCGCCCGTTCTCCAACGCGGTCAACGTCGCGGCGAGCGCGGTCGTGGCCTGCAGCACGGCCAGTGGCCCGGACATCCATTCCTCGCCGACCAGCGGCGAGTCCTCGTCCAGTCCCTTGATGGTCTGCGCGGCCCGCACCCAGTCGCCGGCGAAGCGCCCGGTTCGGGTGTGGATGTCGTCGAGCAGCTCACGGCGGCGGCGCAGCGGGGTCTGGGCCCACACCTTCTCGCCCGCGGTCAGCTCGGCCAGTGCGTCGTCGATAGCTGATTCGTCGAAAGTCGTACCCACAAGCCAACTATGCGCGCGCCGACGGCCGCGTGGCCCGCATCCTGGGATATCGGCGTGAAACGGCAATACCCGGACCATTAGGCTGAGTGCCCATGATCGACCTCCGATTCCTGCGGGACAACCCCGACGCGGTCCGCGCCTCGCAGCGCGCCCGTGGCGAAGACCCCGCCCTCGTCGACGCCCTGCTAGAGGCGGACGCGGCCCGCCGCGCGGCGGTGGCCACCGCCGACAACCTGCGCGCCGAGCACAAGGCGATGGGCAAGCTGATCGGTAAGGCGAGCAAAGACGAGCGCTCCGCGCTGCTCGCGCAGGCGCAGGAGATGTCGGTCAAGGTCAAGGAGGCCGAGGCCGCGCAGAGCGCCGCCGACGCTGACCTGGATGCCGCGCACCGCGCCATCTCGAACGTGGTGCAGGACGGCGCGCCCGCGGGCGGCGAGGCCGACTATGTCGTGCTGGAAACCATCGGCACGCCACCGGAATTCGACTTCGAGCCGAAGGATCACCTGGAACTCGGTGAATCGCTCGGCCTGATCGACATGGAACGCGGTGCGAAGGTCTCCGGCGCCCGTTTCTACTTCATGACCGGCTACGGCGCACTGCTGCAGCTCGGTCTGCTGCAGCTGGCGGCGCAGAAAGCGGTGGCCAACGGCTTCACCATGATGATTCCGCCGGTGCTGGTGCGCCCGGAGATCATGGCGGGCACCGGGTTCCTCGGCCAGCACGCCGCGGAGGTCTACCGCCTCGCCGAGGAAGACCTGTACCTGGTCGGCACCTCGGAGGTGCCGCTGGCCGGTTACCACTCGGACGAGATCCTCGACCTGAGCAACGGCCCGAAGCGGTACGCGGGCTGGTCATCGTGCTTCCGGCGCGAGGCGGGCAGCTACGGCAAGGACACCCGCGGCATCATCCGGGTGCACCAGTTCGACAAGGTCGAGATGTTCGTCTTCACCACCCCCGAGCAGGCCGACGCCGAGCACAAGCGGCTGCTGGGCTGGGAGCAGGACATGCTCGCGGCCATCGAGGTGCCGTATCGGGTCATCGACGTCGCCGCAGGCGATCTCGGCAGCTCGGCCGCGCGCAAGTTCGACTGCGAGGCATGGGTGCCGACCCAGCAGACCTACCGGGAACTCACCTCGACCTCGAACTGCACCACCTTCCAGGCCCGTCGCCTCGCCGTGCGCTACCGCGACGAGAACGGAAAGCCCCAGATCGCAGCCACTTTGAACGGCACGCTGGCGACCACCCGCTGGATCGTGGCGATTCTGGAGAACCATCAGCAGGCCGACGGGTCCGTGCGCGTGCCCGCCGCGCTGGTGCCGTTCGTCGGTACCGAGGTCCTGACACCGCCGCGGTAGGCCTTCGCTTCGGCCGCGTTTTCCTCCGGCACCGCATCCGGCGGTGGGCGGACATCCGCGCGTCCGAAGCACCCGCGCTTCGCCTGTGGACAAGGTGCGGTGCTGCCCGCGAATGTCGAATGTGGGCACCCGTGGCCAAGTCGCGTTGGCAACCCGAATGTTTCGCGCTGGTGAATAGCTAACGGTTCGCCATGCCGGATTCACGGGATGTGGCAACCGCCGGGATTTGTTGTGTCTAGGCTATTCCCCGTGCGAGGAATCGGGGCGCGCGGCGATACCCGAACCCGGGTGCGGGCGGCATCGGCGCTGGCGACAGCTATGGTCATGGCTCGGACCACCGGGGCGTTCTACGTCATGGGTGGTGTGCTGGGTCTGCTGATTACTGCGATCGCCCCGGGCGACGAAGGTAATCGGCCACTGGTCGGCACGGCTGCGGCGATTGCGCTGGCGCTCGGGCTCACCCTGCTCGCCTGGGGGCCCAGACTGCCGCACTCTGTGCACCACGGGTACGTCGCCGTCGCGACGGTGCTGGTGACGATCGCGGTCTACGCCTTCCCGAACACCGTCGGCGCCATCAGCCTCGCGGCGTTCTATGTGTTCGTCGCCTGTGACGCCGCACTGTTCTTCGCCTGGTCGCAGGCCGCCGCGCACATCACCTTCGCCATGGCGTTGTGCATGTGGGTGCTCCCCGCGCGACCCGTGCATCCCGCCTTGCCGTGGTGGTCCGGGTTGATCCCGGCCGGCGTGACCTTCGGCGTCGGCGTGGTCGTCGGCATCCTGACCAGGATGGCGTCCGAAGCCGACATCGACGTGCTGACCGGGCTTTTGAACCGGCGCGGCTTCGATCGCGCGCTCAACTCGGCGATCGAGCAGGCGACCCGCACCGGCCAGGGACTCGCACTGGTGCTGGTCGATCTCGACCGCTTCCAGAAGATCAACGATCACCTCGGCCACCGCGCGGGCGACGCCGTGTTGCAGCGGGTCGCCGACACCTGGTCGAAACTGCTTGCGCCGGACCAGCGGCTGGCCCGCTACGGCGGTGACGCGTTCGCGATGCTGTTGCCGAACACCACCGAGCAGGCCGCCATTTTGCTGACCGAGCAACTACGCGCCGCGGTCACCACCGGCTGTTCCGCGGGCGTGACCTCATGGCAGCCAGGCGAATCCGGCTCGCTGCTGGTGAGTCGCGCGGACGTCGGGCTGTACCGGGCCAAGCAGGCCGGACGCAACCGGACGGTGCTCGAGTCGTCGCGGCAACTCCCGCTTGCGGTGGAGTTGCGCGAAGCCATCGACCGCGGCCTGCTCGACGTGCACTACCAGCCGATCGTCAGCCTCAGCGAGGGCGGCGGCAAGGCGGTCGGGGTGGAGGCGCTGCTGCGCTGGTCGTCGAGTGCGCAGCCGGATGTCACCACCGAGGGACTGATCCGGGTCGCCGAGGAATACGATCTCATCTCCGATCTGGACGAGCTGGTGTTGCGCCGGGCCTGTGCCGACGCGGCCCGGCTGCAGGAGACCTTCGCCCAGCTCGATCTGACGCTGAACGTCAACGTCAGCGGCTTGGAACTGGCCGAAGCGGGCTATGCCGACCGGGTCGCGAACATCCTCGCCAGCACCGGCTGGCCGGCCGAACAACTGGTACTCGAGGTGACCGAGAGCGAACTGGCCGCCGAATCGCACACCGCCATCGCGAACCTGCACACGCTGCGCGACCGAGGCGTGCGCATCGCCATCGACGACTTCGGCACCGGATACTCCTCGCTCAGCAGGCTGGCCACGCTGCCGAGCGACATCCTCAAGGTCGACCAGTCCTTCGTCGCCGCGATCCGCTCCGACTCCCCGGCACCGCCGCTGCTCGGCGTGATCGCGGCGTTGAGCAGCGCACTCGACCTCCAAGTGATCGCCGAGGGCGTGGAAACCGAATACCAGGCCGCGGTGCTCACCGAGCTCGGCTTCGCCCTCGCCCAGGGCTATCACTACAGCGACTCGCACCCGGTCGCGGACCTGATCAGCGACCTCAACGAGAACCACGGCCGGGTCGGCCCAGGCGCCGCGGACCGGGAGCTCGACGACGGCGATTCCAGGCACGCCGCAAATGGCTGGCTGCCGCTCGGATAAACGCTTGACGCCGCCCGCGCGGCTGCGCATGCTGATCCACATGCGCTTGCTCATCTACGCCTATTGATCTGTCAGACGGCTGTTCACCCGGCTGACGGGTAACACCGGCACAGTTCACTCGCTGCGTTCCCTCACGGTTCGCGCGGTGCTCTTTAAGAGCATCGGCGACCTGATTCCGTTCTACGGGCTCTACTCCCTGCTGTTCGCCGATCACGGGCTGAGCACCGGGCAGATTTCCTCGCTGTTCGCAATCTGGTCGACCACCGCGTTCCTGCTCGAGGTGCCCTCCGGTGCCTGGGCGGACACGGTATCGCGGCGCGCTCTGCTGATCCTCAGTGGTGTCCTGCTGACGGGCGGATTCGCCCTGTGGACGCTTGCCCCGACCTATCTCGGCTTCGCCCTCGGATTCGTACTGTGGGGCACGGCAGGCGCTTTGGTGTCCGGCACCTTCGAGGCACTCCTCTACGACGACCTCGTCGCCCGCGGCGAGCAGGGCGCCTACGCCCGCATCCTCGGCTACACCCGGGCTGCCTCGGAAACCGCCATCGTCGTCGGCATCGTTGCCGGTACGCCGCTGTACCTCTGGGGCGGGTACGCGCTGATCGGTTGGAGCAGTGTGGGTTTCGCCGCGTTGCACACGGTGATCGCGATGTCGTTGCCCAGTGCGCCGAAGGCGGTATCCGCCGTGGACGTCGATGAGTTGGAAGAGGTTGCAGGGGAGGGCGATTCGTTCCTGTCGACGGGGCACGGAGCTGCCGGAGTCGGCTCCTCGGCCATGTCGCGAGAAGCCGTCTCGGCGTGCGACCACGCACTATCCACCGGTTTCCATGGCCAGTTGAGCGGCCCCTCCGGCCCGGTGACCGGGTCCGGCCCGTTCGATCGATACCTCAGCATGTTGAAAACCGGTGTTGCGGAAGCGATTCGAGTGCGAGCGGTGCGCAATGGTGTGTTCCTCGGTGCGTTGCTGTTCGGCATCACGGCCTTCGACGAGTACTTCGCGCTGCTCGCCGAGTCGGTAGGGGTGGCGACGGCGGTGGTGCCGCTGCTCGTCGGCCTGACCGTGCTCGGCTCCCTGGTGGGCTCGGTGCTGGCCGGTCGCACCGAGCGCATGTCCGCTCGCACCATGGCGATCGCCGTCGGCATCGGCGCGATCCTGTTCCTCGGTGGTGCCATGATCGCAGGTCTGGCCGCCCACCGTTCCAGCGCCGTCTATGTGCTCACCACCCTCGGATTCACCGCGATCGGCATCTCCTACGGCATCGTCTACAACGCCGGTGTAGTCGCCGGAGCCCGCCTCCAGGACGCGATCGAGGGCCAGGCCCGAGCCACCGTCACCTCGGTATCCGGCCTACTCGGCGAGGTCGTCTCCCTCGCCGTATTCGCCTTCGCCGCCCTGGCCACCCTCTGGTGGTCGATGCCCACCATCCTCGCCCTACTAGGCGCCACCATGCTCCCGATCGCCCTGTTGACCCCCTCCTGGCTACCCCCGAGAGCCGCCGAGTCGGCGGACCAGAAGTAACAACGCCCCTGCCTACCGCCGCCCAAACCACCCCAGCCGTCCGACCGGCCGAGCGGGACACCACGGAGCCGTTTCTCGGTCAACGCCGCAGTGATGTCGGTGGCCAAGGCGGAGCTAGGCGAGGGGGACGCCGATGAGATGGCTTGCGGTGAGGAGGAATTGGTCGGTGGAGCGGTCGATGAGGGTGGCGCGGGTGATGGGGAGGGTGCCGGTCAGCCAGCTGTTGGTGGTTTCCCAGAGGCCGCCGAGGAGGTGGGTTGCGGCGAATTCGGCTTGGTCGCCGGCACTTTCGACGATGTCGGCGCCCACCTCGTCGGCGCATACCGCCATCATGATGCCCGCGAAGGAGCGCATCACTTCGGCTCGGCGCATCAGCAGCGCCGGGTTCAGTTGCGCTTCGACGGTGGCGATGCGTGCCTTGCGCGGGTCGTCGGCGATCAGGTCGATGGCGGCGGCGATGGCGGCCCTGGTCTTGGCGCGGATGTCGGTGGGTGTCGTGACGAACGCGGTGACCGCCGCCTGGCCGATCTCGTCGACGATCCGATCGAACACTTCGCTGAACACTGTGTCGAGATCGCCGAAGCTCTCGTAGTAGTACCGCTCGGACAGCTTGGCCTCGGTGCACAG
Source organism: Nocardia iowensis (assembly GCF_019222765.1). Taxonomy (NCBI): domain Bacteria; kingdom Bacillati; phylum Actinomycetota; class Actinomycetes; order Mycobacteriales; family Nocardiaceae; genus Nocardia; species Nocardia iowensis. Next base: position 114,151 of record NZ_CP078145.1, read on the forward strand.
TCTTGAGACGGTCAGCTTGGCGAAACCCGAGGTGCCGATGATTTCCTGCGCGGCGTCGAGGAGTGCGGCGCGACGGCGCGCCCTGCGCTGCTCGATCGGTACGCCGCCGTAGGACCGCGAGGTGGTAGCCATCCGAGTCATTCTGGCATACATCCTTGCCAGATATCTGATTTTGTGGGACGGTCTTGTCAGAATGTGCTCGACGTCGAGCCGACCGCGAACCTCGATCCGATGGGCGAAGTGCAATGGCGCATGACAACCAGAAACTCCCCACTCCGCAGTTGTTCACGGAGTTTCCCTTCAAGTACGCCGTGCCGGTGATGGCGCCGGGCGACCTGAGCTGCACCGCCGCGCAGCGCGATTCGTTCCGCCGGTTCACCCAGGTGGGTGATCCGCTCGCGGACGAGATGGTCGCGATGTTCAAGCGACTGCCCGTCGGCGAGGGCCGCCGCATGTTCGAGGTCGCGGTCGAACGCGGCATCGACGCCGTGCCCGACGCACCGCCGGAGTTGACCGCGTTCTTCGCACAGGTGGAGGCGGACCCGTACTGGCTGGACCGCGCCAAGATCGACCGTGGCGCCCGCGTCGTCGGCCGCACCAGCGTCTGGGGTGGCATCGCGATGGGCATGTTCGCCCTGATGGGCGGCTATCTCGCTTCCCGCGCGGACAAGACCCTGGTCGGCACCGGCGACCTCGACGCGATGGCACCGCGCAGGCTCGCCGAAACCACCCAGTGGTGGTTGGACGTGACGACACCCGGCGGCCTGGACCGCAATGCCGTCGGCTACAAGAGTGTGCTGCGGGTGCGGTTGATGCACGCGCTGGTGCGGGCGGGCATGAACCGGCGCCCCGACTGGGACTACGAGGCCTGGGACCATCCGGTCAACCAGGTGCTCACCGTCGGCACCCTCGGCCTGTTCTCCATGGCGAATCTCGTCGGCGCGCAAGCGCTCGGCCTGCAATTCTCGGCCAAGGAGAAGGACGCGGTGTTCCAGCTCTGGCGCTACGTCGGCTTCCTGCTCGGCGTCGACCCGGAGATCCTGCCGACCTGTGAGACCGACACTTGGCGCGCCTTCTGGATTCTCGCCGACACCGAATTCATCCCCGACGCGGACTCCCAGCGCCTGGCTCAGGCCCTCATCCCCGCCGCGGGTGGCCTGTTCGTCGGCGACGACACCGCGCCGCAGCGCGCGGTTCGCCGGGTGATCACCAGCTACATGGTCGCGTACAGCCGAATCATTCTCGGTCCGAGCAACGCCGACTTCCTCGGTCTCCCCGACAGCCGGTTCTTCCAGAGCGCGGTCATGGCCACCGCCGTGGTCAACGGCGCCCTCGAGCTACCGCGCCGAATCCTCCCCGGCGCCACCCGCTTCCACGAGAACCTCGGTGCCCGCATCCGCACCCGCCTGGTCCGCGGCTCCATCGCCCGCAACGGTGGCGACCGCACCTACGCCCGCCACGACACCTACGCCACCCGCCCCGCCCTCCGCGCAGGCTGACCTACCCCAGCCGAGGGCACTCTGCCTGCGAGACTCGCGTCGGACGCGGCGCGCGAGCGGTGGTACGAGATCGCGACGGTACCGTGCCGGGTGTGGACGTGCGGGTGCGGTGGGGGCTGGTGTTCGGGTTCGGCATCGGTGCCGGGGTGGCGGTGCAGGGCCGGATCAACGGCGCGCTGGGGGCCCGGCTGCATGATGGAATCGCCGCCGCCACCATCAGTTTCGGCTCCGGTCTGCTGATCCTCGTTATCGCGTTCTTGCTGAGCAGCCGTCTTCGGGATGGTGTGGTGCGGGTGCGCAGCGCGTTGGCTGCGGGCACGCTCCGCCCGTGGCAGCTGCTCGGTGGGCTGTGTGGCGCCTTCTTCGTCGCCTGTCAAGGTCTGACCGTTGTCGCGATCGGCGTCACCGCCTTCACCGTCGCCACGGTCGCGGGTCAACTGCTGAGCAGCCTGGTGGTCGATCGACTCGGCTTGGCCCCCAACGGCCGTACGCCGGTTACCGCATTGCGATTGGGCGGTGCCGCTCTCGCCGTGCTCGCGGTGCTGCTCGCCGGAGCGGGACGTTCGGACGCACCGGCCGGCGCCCTCTCGGTGCCCGACGCGCTGCGCGGCGCACCGACCGCGCTGCTCATCGTCCTGCCCGCTCTGGCAGGCATCGGCCTGGCCTGGCAGCAGGCGGTCAACGGCCGCGTCGGTGCGGTCGGCGGCTCGCTGTCCGCCACCTTGGTGAACTTCTGCGTCGGCCTCGTCGCACTGCTCCTGGTGGAGGCTGCCGTACTGATCGGCACCGGCTGGCCCGCCGAATTCCCCACCCAGCCTTGGCTCTACCTCGGCGGCCTCATCGGCGTCGCCTTCATCGCCCTCGCCGCCATCACCGTCCGCTGGATCGGCGTACTCCTACTCGGCCTCACCTCAGTAGCCGGCCAACTCCTGATGTCCATCGCCCTGGACATCGCCACCCCCACCAGCGCGGGCTTGTCCGCCCCTGCGGTAGCAGGCAGCATCCTGACCCTCGCCGCCGTCGCGATAGCCACTCGTTCACGCCCCTGACCAGCGCTGCCGTCCGCAACCCATCGTGCCGCGGCACGGGTGGGATCGGGGATGCCGAGCTGCGCAAGCCCACCGCACTGCGGTAGCCCGCGTGGCACTTGCCGTCGAGCAAGCCTCCCCGTCGACGAACCCGCCTCCGGGCGGGTCCGATGGCTCAGGTCAGCTTGCGGGCGCGCAGTTCATGCCCCTTGGACGTTTTGCAGCGGCCGGATTCCAGATCCCACTGCCAACCGTGCAGGTTGCAGGTGAGGGTGTTTCCCTCCACCACACCGAATTTCGACAAGTCCGCCTTGAGGTGCGGGCAGCGGCGCTGCACTTCCCATCCGGACAATTCGGTCGAGGCGGAATCGTCGTGCGCCTCGGCGAACCATCCGTCGGCGTACGCGATCCGCTCATCGGTGAGGCATTTGAAGAACGTGTAGAGGAATTCGTTGTAACCGCCGATCCGCCACGCCTGGAAACGGGTGGACAGGAAGATCGTGTTCACCCAGTCGGGCTCGTTGTCCCGCAACACGGTGCGCACCAATTCGGGGGCGATGCGGAAACCGTAGCGGTACTTGCCTTCTCCCTCGATGGGCCCGCGCACCACCCGCTTGGGGAAGTCGAGCACCACGGTCTCGTCGCCGAGTACCAGGCCGACCGGGTAGCCGATGCCGTCGCAGATCAGATCGCTCTGCGCCATGATCGGCTCGAACAGCGCCTTCAACGGTTCCAGCAGTGGCTCGTCACCGGTTGCCCAGGAAGCCTTTTCGGCCGCCAACACCGGTGCCATCCGCTGCGCCATCAGCTCGATGTATTCGGCCTTGTTGTCGTAGATCAACCCCGGCTCGAACGGATGGCTCAGCGTCAGTTCGCCACCACGCAGGTCGGCGACCGAGCCGGGGATCATCAGGATCCCGCCCTCGTTGCCGTGGATCTTCATCTGTTCCAGGAACACCATCTGGTCCGGGAAGATGTTGCCCTCGTCGCCGTGGTCGTCGTTGAGGTAGCGCAGCTCGTCGTCGAGGAACACCGGCGGTCCCGCCGACGGCACCACCCAGGTGGCCCCGACCTGCTCGATATAACTACGGCACCGGTCCATTCCGCGCTGCCGCTTCTGCTTACCGAAGTTCGACTTGGTCCGGCTCGGGATGTCGTAGACCATCGGGTACCAGATCGCGCCCGAGTACTGCAGCAGATGGATGTCGATGTGGCCGAACGCGTCGTGCAGCACATCCATGTCCACCGGCCGGGCGTCATTCATGTTGAAACAGGTGGTCTCCCCGTCGGAGACGACCAGCCCGGAGTCGCCGATCGGACCGTCGGCGGGCGCGCGCAACGCGATGATCATGATGTCGAGCTCGGCGCCCCGACCGGTGATGGTGTGCTTGACCGAGTCCTCGGTCTCGAAGAACTTGTGGAAGCCGAGCTTCTCCAGCTCTCGCTTGAGATCCGGCACCGGGTAGTCCGGCAGCAGCACCGTCGCGTCCTTGTTGACGTGCGCAGCCAGGTTCACCGCGTCGAAGTGGTCACGGTGCAGGTGCGAGACGTACAGGAAGTCGCAATTGCCCAGCTCGTCCCAGTCCAGCTGGGAGTTGTCGGGGAACGGGAACCACGAACCGAAGTACGCGGGGTTCACCCAGGGATCGCAAAGGATCGTCCCGGCCGCGGTGCGGATGTGGAATCCGGCGTGTCCGACGCTGGTGATCTGCACGAGCTGCTCCTCCTGACCGTTACCAGCCATCCAGGGTAGTTGTTAGGCGGAAACGTCGCCGATGCAGTAGCCCTGTGCCCCGGCGGTCAGGGTGAAGGTGCGGGTCTGGGTCACTCCCGACGAGTTGGTCACCGGGACCTTGACCGCGACGTAGTCCTCGCGCAACCGCTCGGAACGGATTTCCTGATCGGCGAACGAGGTGGCGCCGGTCAGCTTGCCCGGATTGTTGGCCAGCGGGGCGGGGATCACCTTGCCGGTGCCGGTGGGATCCCAGGTCGCCGGTGACGGCTTGCAGACCAGGGGATAAGCGCCTTCCTTGTCGGCCGCATCGAGTGGCCTGCCGACGAACCTGGCCAGGTAGCGGCGCACGGTGTGCCTGGCGTCGGCCTCGTTGTACTCGATATCGGCGCCCGCCGACGCTACCCGGGGGCACGCGTAGCCGCTGTCCATGGCGGTGCGCTCGACGGCAACCGTGGTGGTCCGGTTCTTCCAGGTGACGCTGTCCTGCGTGGCGGTGCCCGGCTGGGCGAGGGCGGCCAGAATGGCTTCCTCGTCGCTGTACATCTCGGCCACGTTCCTCGGCGCGATGGTCCAGCATTTGGCCTGCAGTTGAGTGATGGTGCTGGTCTTCAGGTCGTCGGCCCAGCGCTGTACGGCGGCGGGCAACTCTGCGACGACGCCGACCGGGGGTACGGCGGCCGACGGCGTCGCGCTGTCCTGAGTGGTCGGGACAGCGGCGGGTGGGGTCTTGGTCGCCGCCGTGGCCCGCACCGGTTCGTCGTTCGGGATGCCGACCGCGGAGTCACAACCGGCGAGGGCGAACGCGCCGATCACGGCAACGCCGCCGATCAATGCGCGCCGGGCCGATCGCGCACCACGCATCGTCTGTTCGTCCGAGTCTGGTGTTGTCCGGCCGAGCTGTGCTGCCCGATGGCGATCCCGCGGCGTTTTCCGGTCGCGGCCACGCGGTTTCGGACGGGGGCGTTCCACTTCGACGATCCTCTTCTCTACAGCGTTGGGCGGTCCGATCGGGCCGTCCCGCGCCCGGTGTGGCGCACAAACAGGCGGCGCACTGCCGGATGGGACAGTCAGCGACTACGCTAGCGGAATTGTGGAACCCGTCTACCGGACGATCATCGGCCTGGCCCGAGCCGTCTTCTTCGTCGAAGGTCTGAAGTTCACCGTCAAGGGCGATGAACATATCCCCGCGCGGGGTGGTGCCGTGCTCGCGGTGAACCACACCGGATATATGGATTTCACCTATGCGGGTCTACCGGTGCGCACTCCCAAGCGCAACATCCGGTTCATGGCCAAGAAGGAAGTCTTCGACGACAAGATTTCCGGCCCGATCATGCGCGCGCTCAAGCACATTCCGGTCGACCGGGGTGCGGGCGCCGACTCCTACCAGGCGGCGGTCGAGTACCTGCGGCGCGGTGAGCTCGTCGGCGTGTACCCCGAGGCGACCATCAGCCGCAGCTTCGAGATCAAGGAATTCAAATCCGGCGCGGCGCGCATGGCAATAGAGGCGGACGTGCCGATCATCCCGATCGTCATCTGGGGCGCGCAGCGGGTGTGGACCAAGGGTTTCCCGAAGCGTCTGGGTCGCACCAACACTCCGATCTCCATCGCGGTCGGCGAACCGATCCAGCCGTTCGAACCACCGTCGGAGTTGACTGCCAAGCTGCGCTCGACCATGCAGAAGATGTTGCTGGACCTGCAGCAGGACTACGTGCACGAACCAGGCGCGTACTGGGTACCGGCCCGGCTCGGCGGCAGCGCTCCTACCCTGGAGGAGGCCGACGCGCTCGACGCCGCCGAGGCCGCGGAAAAGGCCGCGCGAAAGAAGACGGCCACGTAGTAGCGGAGAGTTCGAATGGCGCGGGAACCGGTTTACGACATTCTCACCGGCTTGGTCCGCACCATTTTCCTGGTGCAGGGGCTGCGGATCGATATCGCGGGCCAGCACCGGATCCCGCGCTCCGGCGGCGCTGTGCTGGCCGTGAATCACACCGCGTACCTGGACTTCATGGAGGTCGGACTGGTCGGGCGCAAGTCCGGCCGCAATGTCCGATACATGATGAAGGCCGAGCTCGAGCACGGCATCGTCGGCTTTCTGATGAAGCACTGCAAGGCAATCGGAGTGGACCGCACCGCGGGCGCCGAATCCTACAGTCGCGCGGTGCAAGCGCTGCGCGACGGCGAACTCGTCGTTGTCTATCCCGAAGCGACCATCAGCCGCAGCTTCGAGCTGAAGGAATTCAAGTCCGGCGCCGCCCGCATGGCGATCGAGGCCGGAGTTCCGATCATTCCCGTGGTCATCTGGGGCGCCCACCGCGTCTGGACCAAGGACATCCCGAAAAAGCTCGGCCGCCATAAGTTTCCGATCAACATCCGCATCGGCGAACCCATCCCACCGGCCGAAGCCCCCGACGCCCTCACCACCACCCTGCGCACGCACATGAGCGACCTCCTCACCCAGGCCCAACGGGACTACCCCATGGAGCCCGGCGCCCGCTGGGTCCCTGCCCGACTCGGCGGCACCGCCCCCACTCTCGCCGAAGCCGCCATCCTGGAACAGGAAGAACTGGCCCGCCGCCGAGCCAAACGCCAGAACCCGTAGGCGGTCACCGTTACTCGGCCGCGAGTGCGGCATCGGCCGAGGTGGGCCGCCACTCGCGAGCTAGATGCGGTCTAGCGGGCGGCAAGGGGTTGGGGTGGGGAGGGTGCCACGCAGGAAGGAAGTCGGCGGGACGCCCATGAGGGTGCGAAAGTCGGCGGTCATGTGGGATTGGTCGAAATAGCCGTTGTCGGCGGCGAGTTGGGCAAGTGAAAGTGGTGGAGTTTCCGTGCGGGCGTGATGCTTTGGGCTGTCGGGTTGGCCCCACGCGATGGTTTCGGCTTGGGCCAGGACTCGCCGCACGCGATCGATCCGCGCAAAGTGCTTGGGGGAGACGCCGACTCCCGCTGTGAACAGGTTACGGAGTTGCCGTTCGCTGACGGCGAGGTCGGCGGCCAGGCTTTGCACCGAGCGGCCGGCCGGGTCCGACGAAATCGTGAGCACCGCCGAGCGGAGCAGGTCACGTTGGGCACGTTGCGTCGCGTCCTCGGAAATACGCTGCGGCAGAACGTTTTCCAGGAACGGAAAAACCTCGTCGGCGTCCAGGTCCGCCAGCTCATCGGCGAGATCGGCCACCGCGCCGGGTAGTTCGGCGAGGCGGACCACGCGATCGGTGAGCACGGACGCGGGAACACCGAGCAGTGGCCGGGCGGAACCGGGGGCCAGACGCAACCGGGTGCAACCCGCGGGTTTGCTCGGATGGGCGTAGAACGCCTTGGTCTGCGGACCGATGACGAGCGCGTCGCGTGCGCCCGGTACATCGGCGCGCAGCACGATCGTGATTTCGGCCTGGGGGAGGTGGGTGAATGATTCGGACAGATCACGCACGGTCGGCACCCACCCGAATTCGGTGAGCCAGGGCCGCAACGATTCCGGCGCGGGTACCGTCGCTTCGACGAGATCGGCGGTCACGACTGGCGCCGGACGCAGCATGGTGGTCACCGGATCCACAGTAAGCATTTCGCGTGCCGATAGGTGTGCCGAAATTTCCTAGAGAACCCGGCCGTCCGGACGGCAGCGTGGTGCTCATGATTCTGATCACCGGTGCCACGGGCACCATCGGCAGCGAAATCGTCCGCCAGTTGGCGGCGCGCGGCGAGCAGATCCGCGCCGTCACGCGAGACACGGCGACGGCGCAGCTGCCCGCCGGCGTCGAGGTGGTCCGCGGCGACTTCCTGGACACCGCATCGATGGCAGCCGCGCTAGCCGGTGCCGAAGCCGCGTTCATCGTCGGCGTCCTAGGCCCGGAATACATCGACGCCGACCGGGCACTGATCACCGCCGCCCGCGACGCCGGAGTCCGCCGCATCGTGAAACTTTCGGCCATCGGTACCGGCGACACCGCCCTCGGCCGCGTCGGCACCTGGCACCTGCCCGGCGAACAGGCGGCTCGGGAGAGCGGCGTCGAATGGACCATCCTGCGCCCGAGCTCCTTCGCCTCCAACACGCTGAGCTGGGCCGAGGCGATCCGCGCCGGTCAGCCCGTGCCCAGCATGACCGGCACCGGTAAACAGGGCGTAGTCGACCCGCGCGACGTCGCCGCGGCCGCCGTCGAATCACTGCTCTCGCCCACCCACGCAGGCCGCATCTACACCCTCACCGGCCCCGAACTGCTCACCAGCGCCGACCAAGCCGCCACCCTGTCCATCGTGCTCAACCGTACGGTGGACGTAATCGACGTGCCGGACCACGCTGCCCGAGAACATATGCGCGCCGCAGGCATGTCCCCCGATTTCATCGACGGCGCCCTGGACGGCCAGGCCTACGTCCGAGCAGGCGGCAACGCCATCATCACCGACGACCTCTCCCAAATCCTCGCCCGCCCATCCCACACCTACGCCGAATGGGCCACCGACCACGCATCCGCCTTCCTCGAAGCGCCGAGCACGGCATCACACGGTCGAATAACTCTGGCGTAGTTCAATCGGCCGCGCGCCTGAATCGGCCGCACCTGAATCGCGGCCGTGCGATCCGGGCGGTGTCGCCTCGATATTGCGGTGGGACCAGTGGGCATCCGGCGTTGAACTCGGAACGACGAACGGGACGGCACCGTGGGGTGCCGTCCCGTTCGGGTGCTCCGGTGACTACTGGGCGGTGGAGCGGAAGGTGCGTAGGCGCAGGCTGTTGCTGACGACGAAGACCGAGGAGAAGGCCATGGCGGCGCCTGCGAGCATCGGGTTCAGCAGGCCTGCCATGGCCAGAGGGATCGCGGCCACGTTGTAGGCGAAGGCCCAGAACAGGTTGCCCTTGATGGTGCTCAAGGTCTTGCGGGACAAGCGGATTGCGTCGACGGCGGCGCGTAGGTCGCCGCGGACGAGGGTGAGGTCGCTTGCCTCGATGGCGACGTCGGTGCCGGTGCCCATGGCCAAGCCGAGGTCGGCCTGGGCCAAGGCCGCGGCGTCGTTGACGCCGTCACCGACCATCGCGACGACCTTGCCCTCGGCTTGCAGCCGCTTGACGGTGTCGACCTTGTCCTGCGGCAGCACCTCCGCGATCACCGCGTCGATGCCGACCTGTGCGGCGATGGCCTCGGCGGCAGCCCGATTGTCGCCGGTCAGCATGATCGGCGTCAGCCCGAGTGCCCGCAGTTGCGAAATCGCCTCGGCGGAGGTCGGTTTCACCGTATCCGCGACCACGAGCACGCCGCGCGCCTTGCCGTCCCAACCCACCGCCACCGCGGTCTTACCCGCGGCCTCGGCGGCCTGCATGGCCCGCTCCAGATCGGCATCCAGCTGCTGCGCCCAGTCCGCGAGCAGACTGGCCCGTCCGACGATCACCGCGTGCCCATCCACCACGCCCTGCACACCGAGGCCCTCGATATTCGCGAACCCCTCCACGGTTCGCAGCGCACCGACCTCCTTGGCACCCTTGGCGATCGCCTGTGCGATCGGGTGTTCGGACGAATCCTCCAGCGCCCCAGCAAGAGCGAGCACCTGGCCAGCGTCTTCGCCCTCGGCCGCAACGACATCCAGCAGCGTCATCCGGCCGGTGGTGACGGTGCCCGTCTTGTCGAGCACCACGGTGTCCACCCGCCTGGTCGATTCCAATACTTCTGGCCCCTTGATCAGGATGCCGAGCTGCGCACCTCGACCGGTGCCAACCATGAGCGCGGTCGGCGTCGCCAGGCCGAGGGCGCACGGGCAGGCGATGATCAGCACCGCGACCGCCGCGGTGAAGGCCGCCGCGACGGAACCACCGGTGCCGAGCCAGAATCCGAGCGTCGCGACCGACAGCGCGATCACGATCGGCACGAAGAAGCCGGAGATCTGGTCGGCCAGCCGCTGCGCCTGCGCCTTACCGGCTTGCGCGTCCTCGACCAGCTTCGCCATCTGCGCCAGCTGCGTGTCAGAGCCGATCCGATTGGCGCGCACCACTATCCGTCCGCCGACATTCACGGTGGCGCCGACCACCGCATCGTCGGGCCCGACCTCGACCGGCACGGATTCGCCGGTCAACATCGAGGCGTCGACCGCCGACGACCCTTCCGCCACGACACCGTCGGTGGCGATCTTCTCACCGGGACGAACCACGAACCGATCGCCGACGGCCAACTGCTCCACCGGTATCCGCTGCTCGGTGCCGTCGCGCAGCACCGAGACCTCCTTGGCGCCGAGCTCGAGCAGCGCCCGCAGCGCCGCACCGGCTCGCCGCTTGGACCGCGCCTCGAAGAAGCGCCCGGCCAGGATGAACGTGGTGACGCCCGCCGCGGCCTCCAGGTAGATGCTGCCCGCGCCGTCCATCCGGGAGATGGTGAACTCGAACGGGTGCGTCATGCCAGGCGTCCCGGCGGTGCCCCAGAACAGCGCGTACAGCGACCAGCCCAGTGCCGCAAGGGTTCCCATCGACACCAGGGTGTCCATGGTCGCCGTGCCGTGGCGCAGGTTGGTCCACGCCGCTCGGTGGAACGGCAGCGCGCCCCACACCACGACCGGCGCCGCCAGCGTCAGCGACAGCCACTGCCAGTTGGTGAACTGCAGCGCGGGGATCATCGCCATCGCGATCACCGGCACGGTCAGCACCAGCGAGACCAGCAGCCGCGTCCGCAGTGCGGCCGTCGGATCCGATTCGGCGACAGTGCTTTCCGGGGCCGCCGCCGTCGGCGCGGGCAGTGTCGCGCGGTATCCAGCCTGCTCGACTGTGGCGATCAAAGCCTCCGGCGAGACGTCACCGGTGATATCCACGCGCGCCTTCTCGGTCGCGTAGTTCACAGTTGCGGTGACACCGTCGAGCTTGTTCAGCTTCTTCTCGATGCGATTGGCGCAGGACGCGCAGGTCATGCCGCCGATCACCAATTCGACCTGCCCGGTGCCGGGTGGTTGTGTCCTGGTGGTCATCGTGTGCTCCGTTCTGTGCGGCACGGTAGATCGGGTAGCCGCGGGCTCGATGGCGGTGGCCCGCTCCGGCGCTCAGTGGCCGTGTGCCGGTGCGGGTGTGGCGCCGCCGTGTCCGTTGTGTGCGGGTTCGGGCGTGGCTGCGCCGTCGTGCGTCGCCGCTGGCTCGGCAGCCGCTGCTCCCGGGCCGACGGTCAGCGTGAATTCGGCTGTGCGGACCACTCCTTCGTGCTGGAAGTCGAGGAACAGCCGGTAGTCGCCCGCGCTCGGCGCGGTCACATAGAAGGTGATGCCCGGCCCTGCCGGGGTAATGCCGTCGCCGGGGTGGCCGTCCGGGTGGACGTGCAGGTAGGCGAGGTCGGCGGTGCGGAGCGCGACGAGGTGACCGTAGGCCGCCAGGTACGGCTGGAGGTCGGTGACCGGCTTGCCGTCCCGGCTCACAGACAAGATGACCTTCGAGGCTTGACCAGGGGTGACGGTGCCGTCGAGGGTGACGGTGTAACCGCCGACCGTGCTGGTGGTCGCCGCGACCGGCAGCGGCTGCGGGTCATAGTTGCCCGCGACCCGCAGGTCCGCGCCGAGGGTCAGGTTGTCGCCACCCTCGGGGCTGAAGTCCGCGAACACTCGATAGTCGCCCGCCCGGGTGAGATCCAGTGGGACGCTCCAGGTTCCGTCGCCGTCGAGGGTGGGGTGGACGTGCTGGAAGGCGACCATGTCGCGACGGACCACGATCAGGTGCAGGTCCTTGTCGTGGTTGCGCTGGTAGCGGGTGAGCGGCGCGCCATCGGAACCCAGGATGCGGAAGCGCAGCGGGACGTTCGGCGCCGCGGTGGTGAGCGCGGTATCGAGCCGCAGGGTGTATCCGCCATCGGTGGCCATCATTCCTCCAAGTACCTCTGCGGGGCGGGGCCCGTCCTCGTGTGCGTTCGAATCGTGTGCGGTGGGCGCGGCGGGTTCCGGGCCGAGCACCGCTCCGGTCGCGAGAGCGATCCCGAAGACGGCGGCCAGACCGAGGGCGAACCCGGCGAATTTCGTGGTTGCGTGCATCGGATGCTCCGTTTCCGAGTTGCTGTGCGTCAGTCGGCGACCGCGTAACCGGCTCGGACGACCGCGGTGGCGATCACGTCGGGCTGGAGTTGGGCCGCGCTGTCGACGGTGACCGTGCCGTCGGTGAGATCGACGGCGACGGCCGTGACGCCGGGTACACGGCCGATCTCGTCGCGGACCGAGTTGGCGCAGCATCCGCAGGTCATTCCGGTGACCGTGACAGTGGCGGTGGTGGTGGCTGCGGTGCTCATCTGGTCTCTCCTTTTGCTGAACTTGTTCTTACCATACCCCCCTAGGGTACTTTGTCAATCCATACCGGCCGCGGAATCCGTTGCCGGTACGCGCATGGTGACCGCCGTGAACCCGGCACCGACGAGTGCGATGGTCGCCGCACCAAGGAAGGCTGCGGAGAAACCGCTGGTCAGCTCGGATGCATCGCCTACCCGATCGGCACCGAACGCGGCGGCAACGGCGGTCATCGCGGCCAGACCGATGGCCGAACCGACCTGATATCCGACGTTGACGATGCCTGCGGCGAGCCCGCCCTCTTCCGGTCGGGCTGCCGAGATAGCGGTACCCAGCGAGGGTATGAACGCCAGTGCCATGCCACCCGCCGCAGATATCGAAGACCCACGGCCAGCTGATTACTCGGTGATGACGCCGCCGAGGAAGACGCCCGCGGTGCCGCCGGCGGGTGCCGCCGCTTCGTATACCGCGAGCGCCTTTCGTCAATTCCTGTGGCGAGGAACCGAACAGCAGCCTGAGCAGGGTGAGTGCCGACGGCGCGATCAGCGCCGCGCCGCCGCCCTGAATCGCCCGGCCCGCGAGCTCGACGCCGACATTGCCTGCGGCGCCCGCGATTACCGAGCCGACCAGCAGCACCGCCCAGCCTCATTCACCACTGGGGCCGACGGGTCAGACGGGGGTGGGTGCGTTCTGGTTGGCGTGTGCGAATCGCAGCACCCGCTCGACCTGCACCTTGGCCGCGGCGCGTGCGACCTCGTCGACGGCGTAGGTCCCGTTTCGCGTGCAATGCGAAGTGCCGTAAGGGTTTCCGTCTGTGAACTTATCGGGATGGGTGTAACCGGGTGGGACGATGACGCCGCCGAGGTGGATGAAGGTGTTGGTCAGCGCGAGCAAGGTCGACTCGTGTCCACCGTGTGCGGTGCCTGCCGAGGTGAATCCGCTGTAGACCTTGTCCGCGAGCAGGCCCTGACTCCATGGCCCGCTCAAGGTGTCGAGGAACTGCTTGAGCTGCGCGGCGATATTGCCGAATCGGGTCGGCGATCCCATGATCACCGCATCGGCCCAGATGAGATCCTCGTGGGTGGCCAGGGGTAGATGTGCGGTCGCCGCGATATTGGCCACCCACGCCGGGTTGGCATCGATCGCCGACTGCGGTGCCAGCTCGGCGACCCGGCGCACCCGCACCTGATTGCCCGCCTGCTCGGCGATGTCGGCCATGACGGCGGCGAGTTCGGCGATCGTTCCGGTCGCGGAGTAGTAGACGATGGTGAGGTTCACGGACATGTTCGCTCCCGCTTGGCAAGGGTGTTGGCTCGGACAAGGTGCGAACATATAGTCAATATTAGTGACCGTCAAGATTAGTGACTAAATGAGGTGTGCTTGGGTGAGACGTCATGAGCGCAAGGAAAGCGACCCGGACCTGGGGATTCTCTCCGGGAGACTGCTGGTGTCGTTGCAGCAGGAGGTGTACGACACGCTGGCGGGCCAAGGCCACGAGCGGTTCCGGCCCAAGCATGGAGCGGTGCTGGCCTACCTCGACGAGGAGGGCAGCCGGGCGGCCGATCTCGCCAAGCGGTCCGGCCAGCACAAGCAGGTGATCAGCACGCTCGTGGACGAGCTCATCGAACTCGGTTACGTCCGCCGCGAACCCGACCCGGACGACCGCCGCGCAAAGCTCATCGTCCCGACCGAACTCGGCTTGGATCAGATGAAGCGCTCCGACGCCCTCTTCGTGGACATGGAGCGTCGGCTCGCCGACGCGGTCGGTGCGGATGTTTACGAGGACTTCAAGAGCACGTTCCGTCGAATCGTCGCCCTCCGCCGCGACGCCGACTGACTCTGTTCCGTCCAGCGGGACCTGGGTGCGGCGAAGTCCGAGTGGCCGCACAGTCAGGTCCCGTTCGAACGGCGTCCTGGGTCTTCCGGGCGGTCAGGCAGGGTGGAGGTTGCGGGCGGTGGGGGAGGTGTCCGTTGTTGCGGGGTCGGGGTGGGTGCCGAAGAGGCGGTCGGCGGTGCCCGAGGTGGTGACGGTGAACCAGTAGTGCTCGTTCTTGTAGTGGTGGTGGCGGTGGTTGCGCCAGATCGCGCGGTAGAGCGAGTGCTTCGGCTTGTAGTCGGTGTGGATCAGGTAGTGGGTCCACTCGTAGGTGAGGCCGAGGACGGTGATGGTGATGAGGAAGGTCAGGCCTAGGCCGGTGCGCGGGAAAGCGAAGGCGGCCAAGGCGACCAGGAGGACCACGAGTGCCGACAGGGTCTTGGTCGGGATGAAGATCAGCGGGATGTTTCGCGGATCCACGTGGTGTTCCCGGTGTTTGCGGGCCAGCTCGCTGTCGATCGGAATCGGGCCGAGTCGGCGTGGCCGCCAATGCAATACGGTGACATGCACGATCCACTCGAAGACCGGGAACGCCGCGAGCATCACCGCTGGCACCAGCGCGTCGGTCGGTTGCCAGTCGCCGACCAGGATTCGGCCGATCAGGGCCGCGACCAAGGTGACGCCGATGAGCCAGGGCGAGGGATGGCGGAGGAACTCGCGCAAGGCCGCGTCGAGGGTGAGCCCACGGCGCAGTGACCGTTCGTCCCTGCGCACCCGGGCGCTCGCTGAATCCTGCTGAGGGGACCGGGGTTTCGTCATGGTGTTTCCTAGCTGAAGCGTGATCAGTGTCCGTCGAGGACGTCGATCAGAGCGGTGGTCGCCGGCTCGAGCAAGGCCCGAGCGGTATCGGCGGCCTCTTGCGGCCGGCCCGCCACAATGGCGGCGGCCAGTTCCCGGTAGGCATCGACATTGCCCACCTCGGCGGACATGATCGGGGCCAGCGCAGCGAGCGCGGGCTCATAAGCGGCGCGCAGCATGTTGAACATCAGCCGGAAGACGATCGAGTCGGCCGCGTCGACGACGTGATCCCAGAACTCCATCGCATGCCGTTGTTGCGCCACCGGATCGTCTTCTGCGGCAAGCGCTTCGACGCTTGCGGCCAATGTCGCGCCGACGGTCGCCGAATCCGTCGCGCCGAGCCGGATGGCAGCCAGTTCGGCCACCTTGGGGCCGTTGTGCAGCCGCGCCTCCAGAATGCTGCGCGCCACACCCGGATCCAACTCTCCGGCCTGCACCAGTAGTCGTGGCAAAACCTCCAGCCCCGCCCCCCGCCGATAATCCAGCACGGTCGTCGCATCCCCCTGCCGCACCGCAACCAGCCCCGCCGCCGCCAGCCGCTGCAACGCCTCCCGTACCGCGGGCCGCGATACCCCCAGCGCCTCCGCCAACTGCCGCTCACTCGGCAATGCCACCCCCGGCGCCAATTCCCCACTCAGCACATCCGCCGCGATCTGCTCGAAAACATCGCCCGACACCGACCGCTTGACCACAGGTTGCAACGCCATGCTCACACTTTGCGCCAGGATAGGTAAGGAGGTCAAGTGGTCAGACCAATTTGGTGACGGACCCCTTGGTGCGTGGCATCCAGCGAAGCCACCGGCGGACTGGCTACGAGGTCAGCTGGGGTCGGAACCGCGAATCGCGGAAAGCCAGAGTGCGGTGGCGGCGGCGACCGACGTGGCGGCGAGGAAGGTGGTGAAGTCGCCGTCATCGACATATATCCACATGAGCGCCGCGAAAGGGGCGGCAACGGTGGACTGGGCATCGAGCAGCAGGCGTCGACGCAGGCGGGTCGCGGTCGTGGCGAGGGCAGGGGCTTCCGGATCGGGACGGGACGGATTATCGATCAGCCGCCCCGGCGGCTCCGTGGTGCGGATGCGACCGGCCGGATAGAGACGGTGCCCAGCGACGTGGACGGTCCGGTCAGTGACCTCCCCCCTGGTCTCGGTGAGCGTCAGCAAAGCCGAATCGAAATAGACCGGCAGCCACCGCGGCCGACCTGATCCGCTGATCTCGAGCCAGGACCGACTGAGCAGCCGATGCTGTTGCCGAATTCGGGAAACACCCACGCTACGTGCACTTCCCGAAGGCCAGAACGCGAACACCCCCACCGCAACAGCCATCCGATACCCCGAGTACCCGACAATCCCCAACCCCACCGTAGCCAACCCCGCCACCTGGTCCAGATCGCCGAACGGCGCCCAGGCGAGGCATACCGCCAGGGCGCCGATCGTCACGCTGATCGGATAGGCCAGGGGCTGGCCTGACCCGAAACTCACTTCAGGAAGCCCACTTTGGTGTAGTCAGGGGTAGCGAGGCCGAACGCGCCGTAATTGGCGAGATTGTCGCGGACGGCGTAGGTACCGGACGCCTGCTGCAGCGGGACGGAATAACCCGAGGCCCAGATCATTTGATCACACTGGTTGGCCAGCTCGATGGCCTTGTCCGGATCGAGCTCCGAGATCGTGCGTTCGATCAGCGCGTTCAGCTCCGGTGAACCGATGCGTGCCTTGTTGCCCATCAGGTTGTTCGGGTCATAGGCGTAGATCTGCGGCAGCGCGCTGAGCGGGAGAACACTACCGCCCCAAGTGAACTGGGCGATATCGAAATTGCCTGGATCGATGACGTTCTTGAACAACCCAGCACCGGGCACGGTTTGGATATTCAACTTCACCCCGACCCGCGCCAGGTTCTGCTGCACGATCTGCGCGGTCTGCACCCACTGGTCCTGCTGGTACATCACATCGCGGAGCTCGAGCTTGCGCCCGTCCTTCTCGCGCACGTCACCGTTGAGCTTCCAGCCCAGCTCATCCAGCATCCGCGCGGCCGCGTCCGGATCGTAGGCGATGGGCGCCGAATTGTCTTGATAGCCCTTCTGACCCGCCATGAAGATGTGATTGTTCAGCGGCTTCGGATCGTCGACCACCCCGTTCTGTGCCGCGGTGACCAAACCCTGCCGATCGATCGCCTTCGAGATCGCGATGCGCAGCTGGGGGTCCTCGAGCAGCGCGCCGGGTGCGCCGTTGAAGGTCAGGTGCGACCAGCTCGGCTCAGGGGTGCGGCGGATGACGATATTCTTGGAATTGCGTGCGCCGGTCACATTCTCGATGCCCGACATGTAGGCGTAGTCGAGCTCGTTGTTCTGAATCGCGGGCAGCCACGCCGTGCTGTCGAGCACGCTGAACGTGATCGAGTCCAGCTTCGGCGTCGGTCCCCACCACTTCGGGTTCCGGCCCAAGACGATCCGGTTCTGGCTACGGTCTATTTCGGTGATCGTGAAAGGACCCGCGCTGAGCATCAGGGCGTTCCGGTCGCGGTCGTTGAACGCCTCAGGGGTCGCCGTGGTTTCCTTCGGGTACAGGTAGCTGAACTGGCCCTTCCATTCGGAATAGGGCTTGTTGAAGGTGACGACCGCCTGCCGATCGTCGACCCCGCGCTCGACCTTCTCGACACGTTCGAAACCGCTGGTGGACGACACGAGGAACCGGTTGTCCCGGCCACTCAGCGCGGCGGCCTGCGAGCGCAGATCCTCCCAGGTGATCGGTAAACCGTCGGACCACACGGCCTTCGGATTGATCGTGTAGGTGACCTGCTGCGGGCTGGTACTTGTCAGCTTCACATCGGTGAAGAAGTTGTGATCCACGGAGAGCTCACCCGCGGCGTTACTGGTGAACGGCGAGGGCATGGTCGGCGCGGCAATGGCGGAGGTGTTCTCGGTGCCACCGTCGACGTGCAGATAGTTGAACGTTTCCGGCATTGCGGTCAGCGACAGCCGTAGATTGCCGCCGTCGCGCAGTTCGCTCGGATCCTTCGGGTTGATGTCGTTGGTGCTGCCGATGTCACTCGTGCCCGGCGTGACGCTGCCGTTGTCGGAGCAACCAGCCACGATCAGCCCGATGGCGACGCACGGGATAGCGAATCGCGCGCCTAGCGAGCGAATCCTCATACGGGGACCTTCCTGTTCAATAGACAACCGGGAACGCCTACTTCACGAAACCGATTTTGGTGTAGTCGTAGGAGGCGAGCCCGGCGGCGCCATAGTTGGCGAGCTCCGCACGCACCCCCACGTTGCCGGGGGTCTGATACAACGGCAGCGAGTGCCCTAATTCGAAGACCTTGCGGTCTACCTCGTTGGCCAGTTCAATGACCTTCTTCGGGTCGAGTTCGGAGACGGTGCGTTCGATGAGGGCATTGAGCTCCGGTGAGCCTATGCGGCCGTAGTTGCCCTGCATATCGTCGGGGTTGTACGCGAACTGCTGGGCGAGATCGCCGATGGCGAAGGCGTCACCGGAGAGGGAGTATTGCGCGACATCGAAGTTGCCGGGGCGGATGACGTCGGTGAACAGGCCCTGGCCCGGCCTGGGCTCAATGATCAGTTTGACGCCGACCTGGGCGAGATTCTGCTGGATGATCTGGGCCATTTGGATCCAGCCCTGGCTGTTGTACATGACGTCGCGGATCTCGAGTTTCCGGCCGTCCTTCTCGCGGACGTCGCCGTTGAGTTTCCAGCCGAGTTCGTCGAGCATTCGGGCGGCGGCGGCCGGGTCGTACGCGATCGGAGCCGAGTTGTCCTGATAGCCCTCTTGGCCTTCGAGGAAAACATGGTTGTTCAACGGCTTCGGGTTCTCGACCATGCCGTTGTGGATGGCGGTGACGATGCCCTGCCGATCGATAGCCTTCGAGATGGCGACCCGCAGCTTGGGATCCTCGAGGATGGACCCGGGCGCACCGTTGAATCGCAAATGACCCCAGAAGTTGCTTGTCGCCCTGCGTATGGCGATACCGGGTGTGTTGCGCGCCGTCCGTACGTCATCGATGGTGCCGATCCCGACCGCGTCGATCTCGTTGTTCTGCAACGCGGGCAGGAAAGCGGAACTGTCGAGCACGCTGAATGTGATGGAGTCGAGCTTCGGGGTGTCGCCCCACCACTTCGGGTTGCGGCCGAGAACGATACGTCGCTGGGTGCGATCGAGCGACTGCACCACGAATGGCCCTGCGGTAAGGGTGATGCCGTCGACGAGACTCTTATTGAAAGCCTCCGGATTCGCGGTGACCGACTTCGGGTACAGGAAGGCCTCACCGGCGAACTGACCTTGCCATTCCGCATACGGCTGCCGGAACGTGATGACCGCCTGCCGGTCGTCGACTCCGCGTTCGACCTTCTCTACGCGGTCGAAGCCGAACGTCTGCGCGATCAGGAATTCCTTGTCGGCATTGCTCATGGCCGCCGCCTGCGACCGCAGATCCTCCCAGGTGATGGGGGAGCCGTCGGACCACACGGCCTTCGGATTGATCGTGTAGGTGACCTGCTGCGGGTTGGTGCCGGTCAGCTGGATATCGGTGAAGTAGTTGGTGTCGATCGAAAGCTTGCCCGCGGCGTCGGTTTTGAAGGCACGCGGCAGCGTCGGACGGACGATGCTCGCGATCTGGCCATCGTTACCGTCGACGGACAGTGTGTTCCAGTTCTCCGGCAGTGACGTGATCGCCAGCCGTAGGTTGCCACCGTCGCGTAACTCGCTGCGGTCCTTCGGATTGATGTCGTTTGTCGTGCTCAACGATCCGGTCGCACCCTGGGCGTGACCGTCGTCGCCCGAGCTTTCGCAGCCCGCCAGGATCAGGCCGAGAGCAACGACGGGGACAGCTAACCGAGTTCCGGCCATTCGGCGCCGCGGCAACGGCCGCTCGACGGAAAAGAATCTGACGTTCACTTCACAAATCCGATCTTGGTGTAGTCATAAGAAGCGAGCCCGGGGGACCCGAAGTTGGCGATGTCGGCGCGCACGCCCCAGTTGCCCTCCGATTGCGTCAGCGGCAGGGAATGGCCCATTTCGAAGACTTTTCGGTCCACCTCGTTGGCCAGCTCGATCGCCTTCTTCGGGTCCAGTTCCGAGAGGGTGCGATCGATGAGGGCGTTGAGTTCCGGGGAGCCGATCTGGCCGAAATTGTTCTGCCAGTTGCCGGGGTAGTAGCCGTAGGTCTGCGGAATGCTGCTGAGCGGGAACGCATCGCCGACGTAGACGAATTGGGCGACGTCGAAATCGCCGGGGATGATGACATCGGTGAAGAAGCCCGCGCTCGGCTTGGTGTCGATGACCAGTTTCACGCCGATCTGCGCGAGGTTCTGCTGGATGATCTGGGCGATCTGCACCCAGGTGTCGTCCTTGTACATCACGTCGCGGATGACCAGCTTGCGGCCGTCCTTCTCGCGGGTGTCGCCATTGAGCCGCCAGCCGAGCGCGTCGAGTTCCTTTGCGGCGGCGGCCGGATCGAACGGCAAGCTGTTGTCCTGGTAGCCCGCCTGGCCCGCCAGGAAGACGTGGTTGTTCAGCGGCTTCGGCTGCTCGACGAGGCCGTTCTGCACCGCGGTCGAGATACCCTGCCGATCGATCGCCTTCGAGATCGCCACGCGCAGTGCGGGATCGGCGAGAATGGAGCCCGGTGCGCCGTTGAAGGTGAGGTGCCGCCAGCGATTACCGGGTGCGCGGCGGATGACGACGCCCGAGGAATTCCGTACGGTCGTCACGTCGTCGAGGTTGCTCAGCAGCACGGCGTCGAGTTCATTGTTCTGCAGGCCGCCCACCCAGGCGTTGCGGTCGAGCACGCTGTAGGTGATGGTGTCGAGCTTCGGCTTGGCGCCCCACCAGTTCGGATTGCGGCCCAGCACGATTCGGCCCTGTCCGCGATCGGTGGATTGCACCAGGAACGGGCCCGCGGTCGGCCCCATGTTGTCGACAAGGCCCTTGTTGAACGCTTCCGGATCGGCGGTCACCGATTTGGGAAACAGCGCCATGTTGCCCGCGAACTGTCCGCGCCATTCGGTGAAGGGCTGCTTGAACGTGATGACGGCCTGCCGGTCGTCGACACCGCGCTCCACCTTCTCCACCCGGTCGAAGCCGACGGTGATGGCGATCAGGAAACGCTTGTCGGTGCCGTCGAGTGCCTTGGCTTGCGAGCGAATGTCTTCCCAGGTGATCGAATTGCCGTCGGACCATACGGCTTTCGGATTGATCGTGTAGGTGACCTGCTGTGGGTTGGTGTTGGTCAACGCGACATCGGTGAAGTAGTCCTTGTTGACACTGAGCTCGCCCGCCGCGTCGGTATCGAACGCGCGCGGCAGCAACGGCCGCTCGATATCGGCGATCTCGCCATCGTTTCCGTCGCTGGACAGGGTGTTCCAATTCGCCGGGTAAGCGGTGGTGGCCAGCCGTAGGTTGCCCCCGTCGCGCAGCTCGTCCACGCTTTTCGGGTTGATATCGCTGGTGCTGCCGATCGCGGCGGACACACCACTGGCCGACTCGTTGTCGCCCGAGCCGCAGCCTGTCGCGACCAGGCCTAGCGCGATCACCGGTATCGCCCAGCGCAGGGCCGGTATTCGGCTCGCTCGGATCGGCATCGCGCTCTCCTTCTATCGACTGACTGCGGGGACGGGCACCGCGTCGATCAGCTCACGCGTGTACTCGTGCCGCGGGCCGGCGAAAATCTGTTCCGCCGGACCGGATTCGACGATCTTGCCGCGGTACATCACCGCGATGTCGTGAGCCAGGTTGCGGACCACCGACAGGTCGTGTGAGACGAACAGGTAGGACAATCCGCGCTCGACCTGCAAGTCGCGCAACAGGTTCAGCACACCGGCCTGGATGGACACGTCCAGCGAGGACACCGGCTCGTCCAGCACCAGGATCTCCGGGTCCAGCGCGAGCGCGCGGGCGATGCTGATGCGCTGCTTCTGGCCGCCGGAGAAGTCGGCGGGATAGCGCTCGGCGTGATCTCGGCGCATGCCGACCTGCTCGAGCAGTTCCGGCACCCGGCGCCCGATCTCGTCGCGCGAGCGTCCGTCGATGCGCATCGGCTCGGCCAGCGCGTCGAAGATCGGCAGTCGCGGATCGAGGGACGCGGTGGGGTCCTGGAAGACGATCTGCATCTTCCGGCGGATCTCCCGCTTCCGCGCCTTGGTCAGGGTCGCGACATCGCTGCCCATGATTTCGATGGTGCCCGATTCCGGCTCGACCAGGTCGAGAATCTGGCTGAGCGTTGTCGATTTTCCGGAACCGGATTCGCCGACCAAGGCCAGCGTGCGACCCGCCCGCACCTCGAAGCTGATGCCGTCGACCGCGCGGATCTCACCCCTGCGGCGCTTGAACAGGATGCCGGAGGTGATCGGGAAGGTTTTCACCAGCTCCGAAACCCGCAGCACCACTTGATCGCTGATCTCGGCCTCGACCTGGGGCTCGGTCACTTCCTGGCGGTAGGCCTCGAACAGGTCGTCGGTGCCGACCTCCGCGGTGCGGATGCAGGCGGCCGAATGCCCGGGATTGGTCTTCTCCAACGGTGGTTCGGCGACCCGGCATTCATCGATCGAGATCGGGCAGCGCGGCGCGAACGAGCAGCCGGGCGGCAGCGCGTGCATGGCCGGTGGTGCGCCGACGATCGGGATGAGCGGCTGCCGGGCCGGGCGGTCCATCCGCGGGATGGAGCCGAGCAGGCCCACCGTGTACGGCATCCGCGGTGCAGTGAAAAGCTCTGTGGTGGTGGCGGTTTCGACGATCTTCCCGGCGTACATCACCGCGACCCGGTCGGCCAGGGTGGCAGCGATGCCCATGTCATGGGTGATCATGATGACGCCGGCGCCGGTGATGTCGCGCGCCTTGCGCAGCAGGTTCAGGATCTGCTTCTGCACGGTGACGTCGAGCGCGGTGGTCGGCTCGTCGCAGATGATCAGGGCGGGATCGTTGGCGATCGCCATGGCGATGACCACGCGCTGGCGCATGCCGCCGGAGAACTCGTGCGGAAACGCCTTGGCGCGCACCTCGGGTTCATCGATGCCGACCAGTCCGAGTAGTTCGATCGCCTTGGCCGCCGCTTCGTTCTTGGTCATCTTGCCGTGCGCCAGCAGGGCTTCGGCGATCTGCTCACCGACCCGGTACACCGGGGTCAGCGCCGAGAGCGGGTCCTGGAACACCATGCTGATGGAACTGCCACGCAGCCTGGACAATTCGCGATCGCCGAGGCCGAGCAGTTCGCGGCCGCGCAACCGGATCGAGCCATTGATCCGCGCCTGCTCCGGCAGCAGGCCGATCACCGCCAGCGACGACACCGACTTGCCGGAACCGGATTCACCGACGATGGCGAGCACTTCACCGTCGGAGACGGTGTAGTTGACGCCGCGCACCGCCTCGATGCGTCCCTCTTCGCTGGGGAAGGAGACGCGCAGGTCGGTGACCTCCAGTAGCGGTGCGGTGAGGTCAGTGCCGGTCATACTTTCGCCTTCTTCTTCGAGCGCGCCCGCTTGGCACCGGGATCGAATGCGTCGCGCAGTCCGTCACCGACCAGGTTGGCGCACAACACGATGGTGATCAGCAGGCCACCGGCGAACAGGAACAGCCACGGATAGGTCAGCGCCGACTTGGTGCCGGACGCGATCAGTGAGCCGAGCGAGACGTCCGGTGGCTGCACACCGAAACCGAGGAAGCTGAGCCCGGTTTCGGCCATAATCGCCGCGCCGACCGCGAGGGTGGTGTCGATGATCAGGATCGAGGCGATGTTCGGCAGGATGTGGCTGACGATGACGGTGCGCGTCGGCGCGCCCATATACCGTGCGGCCCGCACGAATTCGCGGTCGCGCAGGCTGAGCGTCAGGCCGCGCACGATGCGGGCGCTTATCATCCAGCCGAACACGCTGAGCAGCAGGATCAGCAGCAGAATCGAGCCACTGCCCTTCGTCCGCGGCGCGAACAGCGCGACGATGATGAAGCTGGGCACCACGAGCAGCAGGTCGACCAGCCACATGATCGCGCGGTCGGTCCAGCCGCCGAGCAGTCCGGCGGTCGCGCCAGCGGTCGCGGCGATGGTGGTGGAGATGATGGCTACGCACAGGCCGATCAGCAGCGACTTCTGCATGCCGCGCAGGGTTTGGGCGAGTACATCCTGCCCGATCTGCGTGGTGCCGAACGGATGCTCGGCGCTGGGCGGCTTCAACAGCGCGGTGTAGTCGAGCTGCTGGTAGTCGTACTCGAGCAGGGGCGGCAACGCGAAGCTGGCGACGAAGAGCAGGATCAGGATCACCGCGCCGATCACCGCGGGCTTGTTGCGCAGGAAGCGGCGCAGCACCAGCTTGCTCCGGCCTGCCGCGGCGGGCTCGGGAGCGCCTTGGACGATGATTTCGGCTTCGGTCATCGCACACGCACCCGTGGATCGAGAATCGCCAACACGATGTCGGAGAGCAGGCCGGACACCAGCACCACCAATCCGGCGAACGCGGTCACCGTAACCACCACGTACAGGTCCTGGGCATTGATCGAATCGACCAGCCACTCGCCGACGCCGTGCCAGCCGAAGATCTTCTCGGTGAACGTCGCGCCGGTGATCAAGCCGAGCAGGCTGTAGGCGAACAATGTCGCCATCGGAATCAGGGCGGTGCGCAGGCCGTGCTTGTACAGCGCCTTGCTTCGCGTCAGGCCTTTGGCGCGGGCGGTGCGAATGAAATCGCTTTGCAGCACGTCGAGCATGGCGTTGCGCTGGTAGCGGCTATAGCCCGCCATGGCGCCGAGGGCGAGGCCGGCCGTCGGCAGCACCAGATGCTGGAGGCGGTCGAGCAGTTGTGGCCAGAATCCGTCGATCCGGTTCGCCGAGGTCTCCCCGGTGTAGAGGAATATCTGTGATCCGGTGAGCGAATTTATTTCCAGCGCACCGTATTTCAACAATGTCGCGAGGAGGAACACCGGGGTGCTGAGCACGAGTAGCGAGATGACCGTGGTGAAGTAGTCACTGAATTTGTATTGTCGGATCGCGCCCGCCGCACCGATCAAGACGCCGAGCACGGTGCCGACCAGCGAACCGATGATCAGCAGCCGCAAACTCACCGCGACCCGGCGCGGCAGCTCCTCACTCACCGGCTGGCCCGCCAGGGTCTTGCCGAAATCCCCTTCCGGTATGCCCTTCAGCCAGGTGAGATAGCGCTGCGGGATCGGGTCGTTGAGGTGCAGCTCCTCGGCCTTGGCATCGATCACCGCCTGAGGTGGGCGCGGGTTGCGTTGTTCCAGACTGTCCAGCGGGCGAAACGTCAGCGACGCCAAGCTGAAGGTCAGGAACGACGCCAGCAGCAACAGCACGACATAGTGAAGCGCGCGTCGTAGCAGGAAGCCGGTCATCAGTCCTCGTGGTCTTTCGGCTGGCTGGACCAGCGTCGAGTATTAGCCCCTGATCATAAGGACGAAGACCCCGCCGTGTGCGGCACGCGGGGGCTCGGGCATGTCCTTTATTGCGACACCCGCGTTGCTAGTCGGTCGACGCCGCAATGGAAGGATCATGGGATATTTGCAATTCCCAGGTGGTATACCGTATCCGGAGTGTCGGCCCGATCGGGGCCACGGCCATTACCGCGGGTGCTGGCGTGTGTCGGGCAGTGCCGGGCAATTGCTCGGCGGTGGTATCGGTCCGGCTTTCGGATCGCGCAGTTATGTGCCATTGATCATGAACCGTGGCGGTGTCGGGCGGCGGATGCGGGGTGTCGGACGGCCTGCTGGTGATACGCCCGCCACTTCGAGACGGTTGTCCGGCAGGATGGAATGGGTGACCCTCCTGCACCTGCCCAAGCCGAAGATGGTGGCCACCGATGTCGACGGCACCCTCATCGATCACGACGAGCGGGTCACCGCGCGCACCAAGGCCGCGGTCGACGCGCTGATCGGCGACGGTGTGCCGTTCGTGCTCGCCACCGGTCGCCCGCCGCGCTGGATCGACCCGGTTGTCGACGGACTCGGGTACGCGCCGCTGTGTGTATGCGGGAACGGGGCCGTCATCTACGACAGCGCCACCGATCGAGTGCTCGCCAGCAGGACGTTGGATGTGGAAACCCTGTCCTGGATCGCGGACTTGGCCGAGGACGCCCTGCCCGGGTGCGGGCTCGCGGCCGAACGGGTCGGCGAAAGCGCGCACGACGCGGTCACTCCGCAGTTCGTCAGCTCCCCGCTGTACGAGCACGCCTGGTTGAACCCGGACGACACGTCGGTCGCCCGCCACGAGGTCATCGACGCACCGGCGATCAAGATGCTGATCCGCCTGCCCGGCGCTCGCAGTACCGACATGCGCACGGTGCTCGCCCCGCTGATCGGCGAACGTGCGGACATCACCTACTCCACCGAACACGGGCTGATCGAACTGTCCGCGCCCGGCGTCACCAAGGCGTCGGGTCTGTCGATCGTCGCCCAGCGGCTCGGCGTCGAGTCCGCGAACATCATCGCCTTCGGCGACATGCCCAACGACGTCCCGATGCTCACCATGGCCGGGCACGGAGTCGCCATGGCCAACGCCCACGCCGAAGCCATCGAGGCTGCCGACGAGGTCGCCGAATCCAACGCTGACGACGGCGTCGCCCGCGTACTCGAACGTTGGTGGATCTGAGCGGTTCATCCGCATCCGCCGCGCGCATCCGACCGCAATGCCGCCGGATCGGCGACAGACGCTGTTGTCGCAGCCCCGAAGTCTCTCGCCGCGATCGTGCTGACTCGAGCTGATCTGCTGTCGCGCACATGGATTCGCGTGCTGCGCGAGGCTTTGCCCGCTGTCGCGCGCGGGACGTCAGAAGGTGCGGCATGGTGCCGTGAACGCGCTCGGAGCTCGCGGCCGACGACGAGGTTGCGGCGGCGAGCTCCGAGTTGTGCGTGATCCGGGTCAGCCTGCTGGCTCGGGGGCAGGTGTGGGAAGGAAGTCTTCGGGGGCGGGGAACTGGAGGACACCGGGTTCCGGTTCCGTGACCTCAGCCGGGGCCGGGACCTCGGCTGGGGCTGGGGCCGGAGCCGGAGCCGGAGTCGGAGCAGGTGCTGGCGCCGGAGCCGGGACGGCAGCCGGAGCCGGAGCACTCTGGCCGGGCACCGGACGACTCGCTTCCTGCTGGTACGTGTCGTTGTAGGTCTTCCAGATCGTGGTGACGATCCCGGTCACCTGATTGAGGATCAGCGAGCCCTTCTGGAAGTCCGACCGCAGGCCGTTCGGGACGACATAGGAGTCGCTCAGCGGGAGGCCGAGCACGCCGGCGTCGCCGCCGAGCTGCAGGAAGCGATCGAGGATCGCCCCGATCACCTCGATGACCTTGCCGTCCGGCGCGGTGTAGACGTAGCCGTTGGCGAACTTCGCGTACTGCTGGCCCTGTGCGGCGGGCAGTGGTTCGGTCTGCGCGGGCCCGAGCGGTCCACGCGGACCACCCTTGTTGGCCCAGTGCTTGGCGATGGGGTTTTCGTCCACCATGCCGAGCAGCTTTTCGGTCAGTGCGGCAAGCGTGGCGAGGTCGGGTTTGGCGCGCGGGGTGGTCCGCGGGGCCGGGCTGGTCCCGGTGCTGTCGTTCCCGGTGTCGTTGCTGGCGTAGACGTCGCTGCTGTTTCCGCTGTTTCCACCGGCGGCGAGACCGCCACCGCCCGCGACACTCGCGGCGATATCGCGGATCCGATCCATCAGGTCATAGGCGGCGTCGCCGGGGCAGCTGGTGTTGCCGACGTCGCGGTGGGCGAACACGATCGGCAGATTCACCGCCTGGCCGAGGGCATAGGAGGTGAACTCCGTGCCCTCGGAGTACATGACGGTCTTGCCCTTGGGATCGAGGTGCGCGACCTGGGCACGCCAGCCGATGAAGTTGCCGATGGCGTCGATCGACTCCGCGCTGGGCTCCTCGGATTCGTAGTTGCCCATCAACGCGACGCCCGCGGTGTTCTCGTTGAAGCCACCGGCGTGCGCGCCTTGCACGGCGCGGTCGAGTCCGCCCGCGCGGCCCTCGAAGATCTGGCCGTACTTGTCGACCAGCGCGTTGTAGCCGATGTCGCACCAGCCCAACGTCTTTGCGTGATAGGCGTAGATCGCGCGGACGATGCCCGCGGACTCTTCCTTGCTGTAGTCGTTGCGTCCCGCGGTGTGGTGCACGGTGATGCCGCCGAGGCCGTCCTCACCGGGTTCGTCGTCGTACTCGGGCTCTTGGCAGAGGATGTCCGGATCGGCGCCCCACTGCGCGCGGGTGATCACGGCCGGCCCGCCTGCGGCCACCGGTGCGGCGACCTTGTGCAGCGCACCGTCGATGGCGCCGCGGCCCGGGTCGATGAGCACGGCGGTCAGGTCGACGCCCGACAGCTGGGCGGGATCGTCCGAGCGTGGTGTGGCGGCGTCCGGTGCGCCGGTGGCGTCCGGTGTGGTCGCCGCGGCGGGCTTGCGGGTCACCAGCATCTGCACGGCGTTGGTATTGCCGACGTAGAGCGGTTCGGTACCGGTCTTGCCGCCCGGCGTGCTGCGATCGGTGCGGCGGGTGTCGACGGGTTCGGTGTCGAACCATGGGCCCCAGCTGCCATCGGATTGGCGGGCGCGGACCAACGCCTTCGTGTTGGTCAGATCGGCGGCGGTGAGTGCGACCACGCTGAACGGGGTTTCCCGAGAAAGTTCTTTGACCTGCGCACCGACCTGATCGGCCAGGTCGGGCGGGACAGCGCCGGGGGCCAGCGCGGGCGTGTCGGGCGTGGTGCCCGGTTCGAGTCGCGCCGGGTCTGCGATGAATCGGGTGCCGCCGGGAATCGACGGGGTGGGCGCCGGTGCGGTTTGCCCGAGGTTGGGGTTTTGTCCAGGAATCGTGTTCTGGCTCGGCGCGGCGGCTTGTCCAGGAAGTGGAGTCTGCCCCGGTGTGCGGCTCTGCCCGGGAGTGGCGTTCTGTCCAGGTGTGGTGCTCTGACCTGGCGCGCTCTGCTGGCCGGGGGCGGCGGGGTGTGGAGCGTTTAGCTTGGGGAGCGGAATTTCTTTGGGTAGTTGCACACCCGGTGGCAGTGGTAGGCCTTCGGGAATCGGAATGGACGCTGGTAGCGGCAGCATTCGTAGATCCGACAGACGCAGATCCGGTAGCTCCAATCCGGTTAGTTCGCGTAGCGGAAGCACGATGTCGGGGGCCGAATTCAAGACGACCTCGGCGAGTTGCGCCGGTACGGCGGCAAGCTCGGTGCCGGTGGTCGACCGATAGTCGGGCGAGTCGCTCATCGTGAGCGTCGCGAGCGGGGCCGCTACCGCAAGCGTGGTGACAACCGGGAGGACGTAGGAACGTTTCGGTTTGCGGTAGGGCACGAGCGTCTCCATTCAGGTCGAACCAGTGATCGTGTGCAAAACCAGGGTTGCTTCCTGATGTATCAACGATCACAATAGTCACAACTGTCACATATCTAAACCTGTTGTTGAGGATTATGTGATTGCTCGAATGTAGCTCTCGGATTGCGGTCGGATGGAACGACATGCCGATAGGTATCGAATCCGCCCGGCCCTGGAAAACCGTGGGAGTGAACGGATGCGACGTCACACAGCACCGGAACGAAAGCGCACGGGGGGAGCACAAATGCGGGTGAAATCTGCGCGCAGCGGCAAACGGGCATTTCGTCGCGGGCGGGGCAGACGCCCACGACCTGCGCTATCGCTGCGTCCAGTGCTGGTCACCGGCGGGGCAGCGCTGGCCGCGGGCACCGTGCTCGTGCTGTGGGCTTGGCCGGGGGAAGCGCCGTATCGAACGGTGGCGGGGCCGGGGCACGGGCGCGGGATGAGTCAACTCGGGGCGTTCGAGAATGCCAAGCAGGGGTGGATGGCCGAGCGAATCCTTGAGCACTACTACCCCGGTGCCGCTCTCGGCACCGTTCCAGCAACCAACGTCGGAATCCGGCTCACCGCACAAGACGACTCGACCCTCGACACCTACGCGCCCGCCGGTCTTCGGGTCGCCGGTCAGGTGGTTCAGGCCGGGCAGGCGGCTCATCTCACCCCGCTGCCCGATGGGGGCGCGAACGTGGTGGTGACCCGCGGCTGCGACGGTGAAGTGCTGTGGCAGGCGGCGACCGACGATCCGTGGGTCTACCCGGTCGCACCGGGACCGAGCCGTCCCGCCGCGGAACACCTGACGCTCTGCGGTGGCACGGCGTATCGCGGCGCGCTCGGTGTGGCCACCGAGAACGGAGCGGCGCGCACCGTGAATCGCGTCGATGTGGAGGACTATCTGCTCGGTGTCGTTCCAGCCGAAGTGCAGGCCAACTGGGCGGACAAGGGCGCCGGGGAGGCGCTGCGGGCGCAGGCGATCGCCGCACGCTCGTATGTGCTTGCCGAGCAACGCTATTCGTACGCGCAGAGTTGTGACAGCAGCGATTGTCAGGTGTATCCCGGCACCGTCAAGGAAGATCCGCGGGCGGCAGCCGCCGTCGCCGCCACCGCGGGGACCGTGCTGCTGCGCGACGGGCGGATCTTGCGGTCGGAGTATTCCTCCGCACCGGGCGGGGGAGAGCCCGCCGACATCTACGCCTTCGACGTCGGACCGGCGGTGAGCGATCTGGTCCCGACCGCGCCAAGCGCTCCGATGGATCCGCGGAAACGGGCAGCCGTCGGCGAATCGGCGATCGACGTGGAATACCGGCGGATCGGCGGCGCGGCCAGCTCGGTCGGTCGGCCACTCGGCCCGGAGATGGTATTGCCGGAAAACGCCGGGACGTATCGCTTGTTCACCAATGGCGTCATCATCTCGACGGACACCCTCGGCGCACAGGTCGTCGACTTCACCACTCTTCTGCAATTGGTGCCGGACCAGGCCGCGCAGAAAACCGGCTCGTCCGATTCTGTTGTGCCCCCGGCACATCCGCCCGCTCCGGTCGTCCCGCCTGCCCACGAGTCCACCTCGTCGGGTGCGGTTGTGCCGCCGGTGCACCAGTCCGGTGCTGCTGTGCCGCCCGTCCACGAGTCCGCCCCACCGGGTGCCGCTGTGCCGCCGGTGTACGACTCCGGACCGGCCGTGCCGCCACCGCACCAGTCGGTGCCCTCGGGCCTCACCTTGTCACCCTCGACTTCGGTTCCGCCCGGCAGCACAGCAGCACCGACGACGGCCTCCACTCCGACCCCGCCTCCCACGCCGGGAGTCCCGATTCCGTCGAGCGGTGCGCCGTGGCCCGAAGCGTCGCAGCGGGATACGGCGTAGCGACCGACTCTCGGCACTCAGTCCGGCGCCCCATCCCCGAGCGATTCGGCCAGCGTCCGCAACAACCCCGCGAGCTGCTGCCGCGATTCCAGATCCAGCGCCGCGAGTAGCCGCTGCTCGTTCTCCATGTGCTTCGGGAGCAGGTCGTCGATCATCTTGCGACCTGCCGGGGTCAGTCGGACCCGGATCACTCTGCGGTCCTCGGGGCACGGCACGCGCTCGACCCAGTCCTTGGTCACCAGTCGGTCGATCCGGTTGGTGATCGCGCCCGAGGTCACCATGGCCACCTTGATCAGCGCGCCCGCGGTGAGCCCCTCGTCGCCGCCGGAGCGGCGCAGCGTGGCGAGCACGTCGAATTCCCAGAACTCCATCCCGAACTCGCTGAAAAACCGCTTCAGGTCCTGCTCGATCAACCGCGACAGCCGTTGGATGCGGCCGAGCACCGCCATCGGCGAGACGTCGACCTCCGGGCGCTCCCGGTTCCAGTGCTGGGTGAACAGATCCACCGCGTCCGCCATAAGGCTTCTCCTCTCGACTGTAAGAATCTTAACATTGATCTACTTGACGCTGAGACGTCTGAGCGGGTAGATATTTCAACGTTGAGATTATCAATGAGGAGCGAACATCATGACAATAAGCACCACCGCGCGCACCGGAAATTCGTACGCGGGCACCCTGGCGCTCACCGCCCTCACCCCCATCGTCTGGGGCTCCACCTACGCCGTCACCACCGAATTCCTGCCGCCGGACCGCCCGCTGTTCACCGCGCTGGTCCGCGCGCTGCCCGCCGGTCTCGCGCTGCTCGCCATCACCAGGATCCTCCCGCGCGGCGTTTGGGTCGGGCGCGCCGCCGCGCTCGGCCTGCTCAATATCGGTGCCTTCTTCCCACTGCTGTTCCTCGCCGCGTACCGGCTGCCCGGCGGCGTCGCCGGCGTGCTCGGTGCGGTCGCGCCGATGTTCGCGCTCGGTCTGGCCACCGTCGTACTCGCCGAGAAGCCCAACGGGCGCAAGGTGATTGCCGGTCTGATCGGCGTCTTCGGCGTTGCGCTCGTGGTGCTGCGCGCCAATGCGCAACTCGATACCATCGGCGTCGTCGCCGGACTGGCCGGGGCCGCGTCCATGGCGGCGGGCACCGTGCTCACCCAGCGGTGGGGACGTCCGGACGGGGTCGGCCCGCTCGCGCTGACCGGCTGGCAGCTCACCGCCGGTGGGCTGTTCATCCTGCCGCTGGCGCTGTTGATCGAGGGTGCGCCGCCCGCGCTGAACGGTCAGGCGGTCGGTGGTTACCTGTACATCGGCATCGTCGGAACCGCGGCGGCCTACTGGCTCTGGTTCCGTGGCATCTCCAAGGTGCCCGCCACCTCGGTCGCCTTCCTCGGCCTGCTGAGTCCGGTGTCCGCCGCCGTGATCGGGTGGATCGCGCTCGGGCAGGCGCTCAGCCCGTTGCAGATGCTCGGCTTGGTCATCGCACTGGTCGGCACCGTGCTCGGTCAGCTGGCAGGCAAGCCGAAG
The DNA here is from genome assembly GCF_019222765.1 of Nocardia iowensis. Taxonomy (NCBI): domain Bacteria; kingdom Bacillati; phylum Actinomycetota; class Actinomycetes; order Mycobacteriales; family Nocardiaceae; genus Nocardia; species Nocardia iowensis. The sequence goes on from NZ_CP078145.1 coordinate 146,984, forward strand.
GCGGCGACCGTCACCGTGCCGAAGCCGGTCGTGCCCGTCTTGGTGGCGGCCCGCTGAGCTGTCGGTAAAGAGGGTTGACCTTGACGTAACGTCAACTTGCATGCTGGTCACGCCGACGAGATGAGAAGGGAGAAGAGATCGTGAGCACCGAATGGTCCATCCAGGATCTGGCCAAGGCGGCCGGTACCACCAGCCGCACGCTGCGCCACTACGGCCAGCTCGGGCTGTTGCCGCCCAGCCGGATCGGCACCAACGGGTACCGCTACTACGACCAGAACTCCCTGGTGCGGTTGCAACGCATCCTGTTGCTGCGAGAACTCGGCCTCGGCCTACCGGTCATCGCCGAAGTCCTTGCCGGGGAACAGGACCCCGCCGCCGCATTGCGCACGCACCTGGAACTGCTTCGGCAGGAACAGGATCGGATCCGGCGCCAGATCGAGTCGGTGCAAACCACGCTGCACAAGACGGAAAGAGGTGAACAACTCATGGCCGCAGAGGTTTTCGACGGCTTCGACCACACTCAGTACAAGGATGAGGTGATCGAACGCTGGGGCAAGGACGCCTACGACAGCGGTGACAAGTGGTGGCGCTCGCTGAGCGAGGAGCAGAAGCAGGCGCACTTCCAGACCCACCTGGACATCGCCGCCGACTACGGCAGGGCGCATGCCGCCGGGCTCGCGCCCGACAGCGCCGAGGTCCAGGCGATCGTCGCCCGGCACCGCGCCTGGATCGGCGACGGCTGGCAGGGCAAGGCCGTGCTCAAGGAGGCCTTCATCGGTCTCGGCGAGATGTACGTCGCGGACCCCCGGTTCGGGGGCAACTACGACGTGCACGGCAAGGGCACCGTGGAGTTCGTTCGCGACGCCATGAAGGTCTACGCCGAAGCCAACCTGTAGATCACACCGACAGACGGCCGGTACGCATACTTGACGCGTGCCGGCCGTCGCCGGTTCGGCCACCACCGATGGGGAGGATGTTCGACATGACCTACCGAAATCCGGCCGTGGCCGCACCGGCGGCCCCGAGCGGGCTCGTGCCGAAGACCGCGGGCGTGCTGGCATTGCTCGTCGGACTGTGCAACGTGTGGGGTGGACGAACTCTGCTGGAACCATTCGGGCACGGCCCGGCGGATCTCGACAACTCACTGGCGATCTTCGGCGGGCTCGGCGGGTTGCTGGCCGCGTTCGCCCTCGTCTACGGCACCGCCCTGATGTTCCGCCATGATCAGGCTGGTCGATACACCGTGCTCCTCGCCTCGGGCGTGCTGTCGGCGATCGCCCTTGTCGGCCTTGTCTGTTCGCTCACCGGCTATCAACCCGACTACGCCATCGACTGGTTTCCCGAGGAAGGCCCGATAGCCGATCCGCTCACCAGCGCCTTCGGTGGCCTCGTCGGGATTCTGACCGCCTTCGTCCACCGCGACTGGCTGGCCAGCCTCGCGGGCCTGGCCCTCCCGCTGGCCGTATACCTGCTCACTTCCTCCCACTACACCGAAGCCTGGGTCGAAGCAGGTTCGGGAGTGGATGGCTGGCGGGAAATGTCCGGCTGAGGGGTGCGGGCGGACATTCAACGGAGGGACCGTGGCCAGTAGGTCTGTTTTCGGGAAACGGGCGGGGAAATTCGGGTGGCTCGGGTACGAAATCGGGGGCCGGCGCGGTGTGGGTCTGTGCGCCTCGCGACTCCGCCGGGGCCCGGCGCGGACTTCCGATACTCTGGGCTCCCGTGACCGTCGCATCGTCCCCGGGTAACTCCGCCAACTCCACCTCACAGTTCGATCTGATCGTCGTCGGTTCCGGATTCTTCGGGCTGACCGTCGCCGAACGCGCCGCCAACGAGCTCGGCAAACGCGTGCTGGTGATCGATCGTCGCTACCACCTCGGCGGCAACGCCTATTCGGAGCCGGATCCGGACACCGGGATCGAGATCCACAAATATGGAGCGCACCTGTTCCACACCTCGAACAAGCGGGTCTGGGACTATGTCACCCAGTTCACCGAGTTCACCGGGTACCAGCACCGGGTCTTCGCGATGCACAAGGGGCAGGCCTACCAGTTCCCGATGGGCCTCGGCCTGATCTCGCAGTTCTTCGGCCGCTACTTCACGCCGGAAGAGGCGCGCAAGCTGATCGCCGAGCAGGCCGCGGAGGTCGACTCCAAGGATGCGCAGAACTTCGAGGAAAAGGCGATCTCGCTGATCGGCCGCCCGCTGTACGAGGCGTTCATGCGTGACTACACCGCCAAACAGTGGCAGACCGACCCGAAGGAACTGCCCGCGGGCAACATCACCCGGCTTCCGGTGCGCTACACCTTCGACAACCGGTACTTCAACGACACCTACGAGGGCCTGCCCAAAGAGGGCTACACCAAGTGGCTGGAGAACATGGCCGCCTCCGACCTCATCGAGGTCAGGGTGAACACCGACTGGTTCGAGGTGCGCGAGGAGCTGCGCGCCGCGAACCCGGACGCCCCGGTCGTCTACACCGGCCCGCTGGACCGCTATTTCGACTACCAAGAAGGCGAACTCGGCTGGCGCACCATCGATTTCGAGACCGAGGTGCTCGAGACCGGCGACTACCAGGGCACCTCGGTGATGAACTACAACGACGCGGACGTGCCGTTCACCCGCATCATCGAGCCGCGCCACTTCCACCCAGAGCGCGACTACCCGAACGACAAGACCGTGATCATGCGCGAGTTCTCCCGCTTCGCGCAGACCGGCGACGAGCCGTACTACCCGATCAACACGCCGGAGGACCGGGCCAAGCTGGCCGCCTACCGCGCCCTGGCCAAGAAGGAAACCGCAACGGAGAAGGTCCTTTTCGGCGGCCGCCTCGGCACCTACCAGTACCTGGACATGCACATGGCGATCGGTAGCGCGCTGAGCATGTTCGACAATGTGCTGCGGCCGCATCTGGAGACCGGTGCGCCGCTCGCTGACGAAAGTGCAGAATGACCTCCCAATCCATTGTGGAAGACATGACCACCGAGACCCGCGCGAAATCGTTGCTGCAGCGCATCATCCTGCCGAGGCCGGGTGAGCCGCTGGACGTACGCACCCTCTATGTCGAGGAGTCGGCGACCAACGCCAGGCGCGCGCACGCCGCCACCCGCACCTCGCTGTCGATCGGCGCGGAGTCCGAGGTGTCGTTCTGCACCTACTTCAACGCGCTGCCCGCGAGCTACTGGCGCCGCTGGAGCATTCTGGGATCGGTGGTGCTCCGCCTGGAGCTGGCCGGTCACGGCCGCGTCGACGTGTACCGGTCGAAGGCGGACGGTTCGCGAATCCACGTGCAGGGCAAGGAATTCGCCGTCGCGCGCGGCGCCGAGTCGGTGCATGTCGAGTTCGAGACCGATCTGGGGCCGTTCGAAGACGGCGGCTGGATCTGGTTCGACATCACCACCGACACCGCGGTCACCCTGCTGTCCGGCGGCTGGCACGCGCCGGTCGAAGCGCCCGACGAGGGCACCATCGCGGTCGGCATGCCGACCTTCAACCGGCCGACGGATCTGGTGAAAACCCTTGCCGCGCTCGGCTCGGACCCGCTGGTGCTGGCGAAGATCGCCGCGGTGATCGTCGCCGATCAGGGCAACCGCAAGGTGGTCGACGAGCCCGGCTTCACCGAGGCCGCCGCCGTGCTCGGCGACCGGCTCGCCATCTACAACCAGCCCAACCTCGGCGGCTCCGGCGGCTACAGCCGGGTGATGTACGAGGCGCTGAAGACCACCGATGCCCAATACATCGTCTACATGGACGACGACATCGAGATCGAGCCGGACTCGATCCTGCGCGCGCTGGCCTTCGCCAGGTTCGCCAAGTCGCCCATGCTGGTCGGCGGCCAGATGCTCAACCTGCAGGAGCGCTCGCACCTGCACAGCATGGGTGAGGTCGTCGACCGCGGCATCTTCATGTGGACCTCCGCGCCGAACGTCGAGTACGACCACGACTTCGCCAAGTACCCGCTCAAGGACCGCGACAACTCCAAGCTGCTGCACCGGCGCATTGACGTCGACTTCAACGGCTGGTGGACCTGCGTGATCCCGCGTCGGGTCGCCGAGGAGATCGGGCAGCCGCTGCCGCTGTTCCTGAAGTGGGACGACGTCGAATACGGGCTGCGCGCCCGGGTGCACGGCTACTCCACGGTCACCCTGCCCGGCGCGGCGGTCTGGCACATGGCGTGGAGCGACAAGGACGACGCCATCGACTGGCAGGCGTACTTCCACCTGCGCAACCGCTTGGTCGTCGCCTCGCTGCACCTGCCGGGCAATGGCCGGGCCATGGTCGTGAACACGATCAAGGCGACCCTGAAACACCTGCTGTGCCTGGAGTATTCGACGGTCGCCATCCAGAACCTGGCGATCCGCGACTTCCTGGCGGGTCCGGAGCGGCTGTTCCAGCTGCTGCCAAGCGCGCTCGGCGCGGTGCACGAATTGCGCAAGCAGTTCCCGGACGCGGTCATCCTGCCCTCGTCCACCGAGCTGCCGCTGGCCAGCCACGTCGAGGTCGGTGCGGTCGGCGAGCCGGCGAACCCGATCGCCAAGGTGGTCCGGCTGGCGAAGGGCCTGGTGCACAACCTGCGCCCGGCGCACACCCAGCACCACCAGACCCCGCAGCTGAACGTCCCGACGCTGGACGCGCGCTGGTTCTTGCTGTCGCAGGTCGACGGCGTTACCGTCACCACCGCCGACGGCCGCGGCGTCGTCTACCGCAAGCGCGATCCGCGCCAGGCCCTCGGCTTGTTCAAGGAAGCCATGCGTCTGCGCAAGGAATTGGCCGCACGCTTCCCGGAGATGCAGCAGCGCTACCGCGCCGCCCACCCGCAGCTGACCAGCACCGCGGCCTGGGAAAATGCCTTCGGCATCGGTGCCGAGACGAAGGGTGACGAGCAGTGAGTGTCGCGGACAACACCGCGGTGAACCAGCCGCTGCAGAGCACCAACGGCCATGGCGGACCGGTGTCCGCGGTGCCGTCGGCGCAGCCGGTGCCCGCCGAGGTGAAGATCCTCAACGCGGTGCAGGCCAGGATCGGCACACCCGAGGTGATCAAGGCCGCGCGCGGCATGTCGCACTTCGGTGAGCACGCGCTCGGCTGGGTCGGCATCGCCGCGGCGGGCTGGGTCGTCGACAAGCCGCGGCGCAGGCAGTGGGCCGGGGTCGCGGTCGGCGCGGTCGGCGCGCACGCCGCCTCGATCGTCATCAAGCGGATCGTCCGGCGGCCTCGCCCCAACGATCCGTCGGTGCAGGTCAATGTGTCGACACCGAGCAAGCTCAGCTTCCCGTCCTCGCACGCCACCTCGACGACCGCGGCGGCGGTGTTGCTCGGCCGATTGACCGGGCTACCCTTTCCTGCGGTGCTCGTCCCGCCGATGCTGCTGTCCCGGGTTGTGCTCGGCGTGCACTATCCCTCCGATGTGCTCGCCGGTTCCGCGCTCGGTGCCGCGTCCGCCGCCGTAGTGCTTGCCGCCGAAAAGAGACTCGATGACCGCCACAGAAAGAGCCTTGGTTGACATGAGGGAGCGCAGCGAGCGAATCATGAAACAGTGTGCTTCGCGCATGACGGAGCCGAGCGCCAGCGAGGTGGAGTCATGAGTGAAGAGCCAACCGGAACCGACCTAGCCGAAGCGGTCGTCAAGGGTCCGCCGAAGACATTGGCCGGTGGGCTGTTCAAGGCTGTCCGGCCACGGCAGTGGGTCAAGAACGTCCTGGTGCTCGCGGCCCCGCTGGCCGCGGGCACGGCCAACGAGCTCGACGTGCTCAGGCCCATCGGGATCGCCTTCGTGGTGTTCTGCATGGCGGCCTCGGGCATCTACCTGATCAACGACGCGCTCGACGTGGATGCCGACCGGGCGCACCCGACCAAGCGGTACCGGCCGATCGCCGCGGGCGTCGTCCCGATCAAACTGGCATACCTGCTCTCGGTGGTGCTGCTCGTCGGCTCGATCGCCGGATCGTTCCTCGCCTCTTGGCATCTGGCCGTGGTGATGGCGGTCTACATCGGCATCCAGCTGGCCTACTGCCTCGGGCTCAAGCACCAGGCGGTGCTGGACATCTGCATTGTGTCCTCGGGCTTCCTGCTGCGTGCCGTCGCCGGTGGCGCGGCCGCGAATATCATTCTGTCGCAGTGGTTCCTGTTGATCATGGCGTTCGGTTCGCTGTTCATGGCGGCGGGCAAGCGCTATGCCGAACTGCAGATCGCGCTGGGCACCGGCGCCAAGATCCGTAAGTCGCTGGAGTACTACACGCCGACTTACCTGCGGTTCATCTGGACCCTCGCGGCAACGGCCGTGGTGGTGTTCTACGGTCTGTGGGCGTTCCAGCAGGACGGTCTGAAAGACACCAACTGGTTCTCTATCTCTATGATTCCGTTTACCATCGCTATCCTGCGTTACGCGGTCGACGTCGATGGCGGCGAGGCCGGTGAACCCGAAGAGATCGCGCTGGGGGATCGCGTCCTCCAGTTCCTCGCAATTGCCTGGATCGGAGCGGTAGGTGTCGCTGTCTATCTCACCTGACGAGATGTTGGTAGCGGAAGTGGAGCGAACGGAATACGCGAACGAGGGGCCGGCTGAACAGCCGGCCCGCTCGGCGTCGCGGTTCGCCCGGCTATCCCTCGCCACATTCGTCGGTGGGATCGCGCTCACCGTCCTCCTTTTCGCCGTCGGCGGCTGGCAGCGCCGCTGGATCGCCGACGACGGCCTGATCGTGCTGCGCACGGTGCGCAACCTGCTGGCAGGCAACGGGCCCGTCTTCAACGAGGGCGAGCGCGTCGAGACCAACACCAGCACCGCGTGGACCTACATCGTCTGGTTCTTCAGCTGGCTGACCGAGGCGCGGCTGGAGTACGTCGTGCTCGGTGTCGCGTTCACTGCGTCGATGGCGGCCGTGGTGTTCGCCATGCTCGGTGCGGCGCGGCTGTGGGGCGGCACCAAGTCGGCGCTGCTGCTGCCCGCCGGAATGCTGGTCTACATCGCCATCCCGCCCGCCCGCGACTACGTCACCTCGGGCCTGGAGAGCGGCCTGGTGATCTGCTGGCTTGGCCTGCTGTGGTGGCAGCTGATCCGCTGGAGCCAAGCGGAGCGCGTCCGGATCCCGGGTCTGCTCGGCCTGGTGTTCCTCGCGGGGCTGGCCCCGCTGATCCGGCCGGAGATGACGCTGGTCGGCGGGCTCGCGCTGCTGATGATCGTGATCGCGCCGATGCCGGAATTCCGGTTCGGCCCGATCGCGTTGCGCGCCTTGATCGTTGCCGTCGCCGGACTGGTGCCGCTCGGCTACCAGATCTGGCGGATGGGCTACTACGGCCTGCCCTACCCGAACACCGCGGTCGCCAAGGACGCGGGCGGTGCCAAGTGGGGACAGGGCTTCACCTACCTGTGGGATCTCGTCGGCCCGTACTACCTGTGGGTTCCGCTGCTGGTGTTGCTCGTCGCGGGAGTTGTCGCGGCGCGCGGAAAGCCCGGCGCGCCCGCGGATCCGGGCGGTCGGCATGCCGCACCGGACGAACAGCCCCGGTGGAACGTGCAGCGAATTCGGCTGTGGCTGCGCTCGCCCGGTGCGGTGGTCACCCTGGTGCTGGTGAGCGGATTCCTGCTCACGGTGTACGCACTGCGCGTCGGCGGCGATTTCATGCACGGCCGAATGTTGTTGGCGCAGTTGTTCCTGCTGCTGCTGCCGGTCGCGGTGGTGCCGATCCGGCTGCCCGCGGGCGGACTGCGGTCGTCGACGGCCACCGACTGGTCCTTCGCGGTGGTGCTTTTCGCGTTGCTCGGTGCCGCGGGCTGGGCGCTGTTCGCCGCGAACACGACCGCGATCAAGACCGGCACCAAGATCAGCTCGACCGGCATCGTGGACGAGCGCGTCTACTACGTCCTCAACACCGGCCACGACCACCCGATCCTGGCCGAGGACTACCTGGACTATCCGCGCATTCGCGCCATGGTCGACAACATCGCCGAGACACCGAACGGCGGCCTGCTGCTGAACTCGCCGTCGTTCATGTTCTGGTACATCGCCCCGCCGCCGCAGCCGATCCCGGCCGGCGGCGCCGGGCACACGGTCTACTTCCTCAATCTCGGCATGACCAGCATGAACGTTCCGCTGAACGTGCGCGTCATCGACCAGATGGGCCTGGCCTATCCGCTCGCAGCGCACACCGAGCGGCTCACCGACGGCCGGATCGGGCATGACAAGAGCCTGTACCCGGACTGGGTCATCGTGGACACCGGCATGGTGGACAAGAAGCCGTGGATGCCGTGGTACCTGGACGAGAAGTGGGTGACCCAGGCGCGCACCGCGATGTCCTGCCCGGACACCGAGGCGCTGCTTGTCTCCTATCGCGACCCGTTCACCTTCGAGCGCTTCCGGCACAACCTGCGCAACGCGCTGCGGTTCGCCAAGTACCGGATCGATCGGGTGCCCAAGTACGAGATCCAGCGCTGCGGTCTGGTCGATCCGTTCCCCAAGGCCCCGCAGGCACCGCGCTAGTCAAGCGGACTGACCAAGCCCCACTGGGCCCTCCTTTCACAGGGGGCCCAGTGGTCGCATTGGTAACCCTCCACAACGTGGCCTGCGCCGCTCTGTCTCGGTTCGATAACGCCCATGTATCGATGACACGCTAGGCTGCGAAAGTACGCCCGCCATGACGTCGACTAGTTGTGGGCATCGGCGGGTCATCGTGATAGACGACGGCCGATGCCGTTGCGTGAACGAGAGGTCGAAACTGATGCGAGGCGTGATCGGGCGTCTGAATACTCGAAGAGCCGGATCCTGGCTGAAACGTTCGGTGCTGGTATCGATGGCGATTCTGCTACCGCTCGGGGTGTCGGTGGCAGGCCCGGCCGGACCGGCGTCCGCGGCATTCAACCCGGACGGCTTCGATTTCTGGGTCGACTCCGAGATGGGTCCGATCAAGAACCGGGTATTCCGTGCCGCCGACGGCAACACCAGTCGCGTGGTCTACGCGCTGGACGGCATGCGGGCGCGACCGGACTTGAGCGGCTGGGAAGTCGACACCGAGGTCGTGCGCGAGCTGACCAAGTGGAACATGAACGTCGTCATGCCGGTGGGCGGTCCGTCCAGCTTCTACGCGGACTGGACCGGGCCGAGCAACTTCTTCGGTCTCGGCAGCGCCGGGTCCTCGTCCACCGGCTCCGCCAACTCCGGCTCCGGCCTGCTGTCGGGCTCCGCGGGCATGGGCAAGACGAACACCTACAAGTGGGAAACCTTCCTCACCCAGAACCTGCGTTACGCGCTGCGGGACCGTCTCGGCTTCAGTCCGAACGGTAACGCCGTGTTCGGCTTGTCCATGGGCGGCAGCGCCGCGCTGACCCTGGCGGCCTACCACCCGGACCAGTTCCGTTACGCCGGTTCGTATTCCGGCTACCTGAACATCTCGGCGCCGGGTATGCGCGAGGCGCTGCGGGTGGCCATGCTCGACGCCGGTGGCTTCAATATCGACGCGATGGCGCCGCCGTGGGGCCCGCAGTGGCTGCGGATGGATCCGTTCGTGTTCGCCCCGCGCCTGAAGGCCAACAACACCCGGCTGTGGATTTCCGCGGGTAGCGGTCTGCCGAGCGCGGCCGACGGTCTGAGCTTCAATACCGTCAACGCGATGGGACTCGAGGCGCTGGCACTCGCCAACACCCGCGCGTTCCAGGTCCGGATGCTCACCTTGGGCGCCAACAACGCCACCTACGACTTCCCGGCCGTCGGTGTGCACAACTGGACCTACTGGGCCGATGAGGTCTACCGGATGATCCCGGATATGTCCGCCAATATCGGGTGATTTTCGGGTAAGTCTGTCCGACTGGACCGCCCGGTGCCGAGTGCACCGGGCGGTCCTTTCGTTTGCCAGTCGTCCAACTCGGGTTTGGTAACGAATGTGGAGGGGTAGCGGCAGGTGAGTTGTGGCAAGAGTCACTTTCCAGCAACATATAAGCATCCGGTACCGATTGATACACAGAGAACATGCACAGAGGTCGATTCGTCCGGATTCGGTGGACGGCGGCTCTCGGTGTCCGAAGAGGGGGCCGGTGGAGATCGCCAGTTGTTTGCCCCCCGGTCGCCCGAACGAAAGGTCGAGTTTGATGCGAACAGCCCGCTGGAAAGGTAGACCCGGTAGGTCCGGAGTGACTGGTTCGTGGGTGAAGCGATCCGCACTGGGGATTGCCGTGGCCCTTTTGCTGCCCTTCGGAATCGCGGCAGCAGGCAGCGGCGCCACCGCATCGGCGGCATTCGACCCGGCGGCATTCGACTTCTGGGTCGACTCCGGTATGGGGCCGATCAAATCTCGGATCCTGCGCGCCAGGGACGGCAACACCAACCGGGTCGCCTACGTGCTGGACGGCATGCGCGCCCCCGAGAACCTCAATGGCTGGGAGATCGAAACCAACGTCCCCCAGGTGCTGGCGGACTGGAACATCAATGTCGTCATGCCGGTCGGCGGCATGTCCAGCTTCTACGCCGACTGGAACGCGCCGAGTGAGCTGCTCGGCATCCCGGCGGGCAGCGGCTCGTCCTCCGGCTCCGGCGCACTGAACATCTTGGCCGCGGGTCCCGGCAAGAGCTACCGGTACCAGTGGGAGACCTTCCTGACCCACGAACTGCGCGACGCACTGCGCGACCGGCTCGGCTTCAACCCGAACCGCAACGGCGTGTTCGGCCTGTCCATGGGCGGCAGCGCGGCGCTGACCCTGGCTGCCTACCACCCGGACCAGTTCAGCTTCGCCGGCTCGTACTCCGGCTATCTGAATATCTCCGCGCCGGGCATGCGTGAGGCCATCCGGGTCGCGATGCTGGACGCGGGCGGCTACAACGTCGACTCGATGGCGCCGCCGTGGGGTCCGCAGTGGCTGCACATGGATCCGTTCGTCTTCGCGCCCAACCTCGTGCGCAACGGCACCCGCTTGTGGATCGCCGCGGCGAGCGGCTTGCCCGCGGCCAACGACCCGCCGAGTTTCAACACCCTCAACGGCATGGGCCTGGAGGCATTGGCACTGGCGAACACTCGCGCGTTCCAAGTCCGCATGGCGACACTGGGCGGCGGCAACACCGTCTACTCCTATCCCGCCTTTGGCATCCACGCCTGGAACAACTGGACCGACGAGGCCTACCGAATGATTCCGGACATGTCCGCCAATATCGGCTGACGAATTCCTGGTGAACAGACCGCCCGGCGCTACTGAGCGCCGGGTGGTCTGTCGTTTCGCCTGGCTTGCCCACACCGGGCAACGATTGGCTGATTGATCGCTGGGAAGGCATTCCGGGTCTATGCGGGCCGAGTCGTTCAGGCATACCCGCAACCGCGGCAAATCTCTGGTTTTCATCACGATCCCGCATCGCTGCGCGTTTTCCGAAGGGCAGCGAGCGAATAAGTGCCCTATGAAGAGCGATAAGGCCGAGAACTTCGCGCTGGAAGCCCTCGGTGGCGTGTATCGATCTCCATGCACCACAGTTGCGGTCAACGACGACCGCGCGGGCGAAAGGTCGAATCGATGCGATCAGCCGAAGTACGCGGAATGGTAGCCAGTACGCCCGATATGGCCGGCCGCCGCCGGCTTCGCCACGGCGTCGCAGGTCTCGTGCTCGCATTGGCGCTGCCGTTCGGCGCCGCACTCGGCGGCTTCGGCCCGGACGCACAGGCCGCCCACAATCCCGCTGGCTTCGACTTCTGGGTCGACTCCAGCATGGGCCCGATCAAGTCGCGAATCTTCCCGGCCGCGGACGGCAACACCCACCGCGTGGTCTACGCCCTGGACGGGCTGCGTGCCCGCAACGATCTGAGCGGCTGGGAAGTCGACACCGAGATCTCCCGCGTGCTGCCGCAGTGGAACATCAACCTGGTGATGCCGGTCGGCGGTCAATCCAGCTTCTATTCGGATTGGATTGCGGCCAGCAATACCAATGGCCAACAGCGGCCATACGCGTGGGAGACCTTCCTCACCGACAATCTGCGCTGGGCGCTGCACGACCGCCTCGGCTTCAACCCGCACGGCAATGGCGTGTTCGGACTGTCCATGGGTGGCAGCGCCGCGCTCGCGCTGGCCGCATACCATCCCGACCAGTTCCGTTATGCCGGTTCGTATTCGGGCTACCTGAACGTTTCCGCGCCCGGCATGAAGGAGGGGCTGCGATTGGCCATGCTCGACGCGGGCGGCTACAACATCGACGCGATGTGGGGCCCGCCATGGGATCCGCGCTGGTTGCGTAACGACCCGTTCATGTTCGCGCCACTGTTGCGCGACAACGGAACTCGACTGTGGATCGCCACCGGCAACGGCGTGAACGGACCGCGCGATGTGATCAACGCGCCGATCGACGTCTACCACCTCGGCAACGCGATGGCGCTGGAAACGATCGCGCTCGCCAATACCCGTGCGTTCGAAGCGCGGATGAACAGTCTCGGCCCGAGCAACGCCGTGTTCGTCTACACCCCGGTAGGTGTGCACAGCTGGAACTACTGGCAGGACCAGGTCTTCCAGATGCTGCCCGATCTCAGCGCCAATTTGGGTTGAGCTGACACTTCCCGCCATCAGGTAAAAATTTGGTGCTCCGGCACGACAATAACCAGCGGAACGCGATAGGGTCACCGCACCATCACAGATTGCGTACGGGCGGATTTCGGCCACCTGGTTGCCTCGGCCTTGCTAAGGCTTCAGGCGTCGAATATCGTCCAGCGAGCGCAAGTGTGACCAGATCGTTGTAGCGCTGCCGCGTGTGCCGGAATGTCGGGGTCCGGTGCGACGTGGCGTGCGTCTCGTTGGCAGCACTGGTGCGGTTCGACCCCTCGGGGTCGCGGACGGCACCACAACAGGCAGAAAAGCAGAAAGAGAGCAGGATTCATGCGTTTCGGCAGGGCGGCCGCGCCGATGAGAACGAAGTCGGGACGGCGAGGCGCACCTCGTAGTTGGCGTAATCGAATTCTGGCAGTCGGTGCCGCCGTGATGGCGCTACCGATCGCCGCGGGTATGGCGGCCCCGATCGCCACCGCGGCGCCGGTGCACGCACCGGTATTGCGTGCTCCCGCAGGCGGATTCGAAGATCTGATGGTCCCGTCCAGCATGGGCCCGATCAAGGTTCAGGTGCAGTGGGCATCGCGCGGCGGCAACGCGGCGCTCTACCTGCTCGACGGACTGCGGGCGCGCGACGACCGCAATGCGTGGTCGTTCGAGACGAACGCACTGCAGCAGTTCGCGAACGACAACATCACCCTGGTCATGCCGGTCGGCGGTCAGTCCAGCTTCTACACGGACTGGTACGCACCGAGCAACACCAATGGCCAGAAGACCACTTACAAGTGGGAAACCTTCCTGACCAAGGAGCTCCCGGCCTTCCTCGAGGGCTACGGCGTCTCGCGCACCAACAACGCGGTGGCCGGTCTGTCCATGGGCGGCAGTGGCGCGCTGGCGCTGGCCGCCTACCACCGCGACCAGTTCAAGTTCGCCGCCTCCTACTCGGGCTACCTGAACATCTCCGCGCCGGGCATGCGTGAGGCCATCCGCATCGCCATGCTGGACGCGGGCAAGTTCAACGTCGACTCGATGGCGGCGCCGTGGAGCCCGGCGTGGCTGCGGATGGACCCCTTCGTGTTCGCCCCGCAGCTCAAGGGCCTGCCGATGTACATCTCGGCGGCCAGCGGCCTGCCGGGTCAGTACGACGCCCCGAACTCGGCGATCGGCGTCTTCAACACCGGCAACGCGATGGCGCTCGAGGCGCTCTCGCTGGTCAACACCCGCGCGTTCCAGGCTCGCCTGGCCTCGCTGGGTATCCCGGCCCGGTTCGATTTCCCGGCCGTCGGCACCCACTCCTGGAAGTACTGGGAGGGCCAGCTGTTCGCCTCCCGCAACCAGATCCTGGACGCCACCGGCGCCTGGTGATATCTGACTGACGACTCGGGCCGTACCCCCATCGGGGTACGGCCCGAGTCGTTTTCGTGCGTGTCCTCCCCGAAACATGCCGAACAGCGGGGTAGAAAGCTCTTGTGGCAGGGATTCGGCGCGGCAGATGGGGGAGACGCGAGCGTCGCGGCGCGCGGCCGGCTCGCGGGCGGTTAGCGGTGCTCGCGACCGCCCTGGTGATTCCATTGGCGGCGGGCGTTTCGCCCGCGGTCGCGCAGCCCGCCGCTACCCCGGAAGCCGCCGCCCCGGCGACTGTGCAGAAGGTGATCTGGCTGACCGATCGCCGGGTCGCGCTGTGGATCAACTCGCCGTCGATGGCCACGCCGATCCAGGTGCAGTTGCTGCTGGCCAGGGACTGGAACACCCGCCCCGACGCGCGCTTCCCGGTGCTGTACCTGCTCGACGGCCTGCGGGCCACCGATGAGGAGAGCGGCTGGACCAAGGACGCCGGTGCCGTCGATTTCTTCGCCGACAAGAACGTCACCGTCGTGCTGCCGATCGGCGGTCAGTCCAGCTTCTACTCCGACTGGCTACAACCGGACAACGGCAAGAACTACAAGTGGGAAACCTTCCTGACCAAGGAGTTGCCCCCGCTGCTCGAGGGTGCCTGGCGGGCAACGGATGTCCGTGGCATGGAAGGACTTTCGATGGGTGGCACGGCGGCCATGTTCCTGGCCGCGCGCAACCCCGGCTTCGCCAAATACGCCGCGTCCTACTCGGGCTTTCTCACCACCACCACCATCGGCATGCCGCAGGCCATCGAGTTCGCCATGCGCGAAGCGGGCGGTTTCGACGTCGGCGCCATGTGGGGCCCGCCGACCAGCCCGGAATGGGCCGCGCACGATCCGTACACGCTGGCCGAGAAGCTGAAGGGTGTCGCCCTCTACGTCTCCAGTGGCAGCGGCGCGAGCGGTCCGTTCGACCAGGCGTCGAGCATCCCCGGGGTCAGCACCAACTACGCGGGCATGGGGCTGGAGATCCTGTCCCGGCTCACCTCGCAGAACTTCGTCACCAAACTCGGCAAGCTGGCGATCCCGGCCCAGGTGAATTACCGCCCGTCCGGTACGCACTCCTGGCCGTACTGGGACTTCGAGATGCGTCAGTCCTGGACCCAGGCCGCGTCCGCGCTCGGCACCGACCCGGGCAAGCCCGCGTGCACCGCCTCGGGCCAGATCGCCACGGTGGCCGGCGCCAACGGCTGGCTCGGTGACTGTCTGACCGGCGAGTACCCGGTGGCCGGCGGGGTGGCGCAAGACTTCCGGTCCGGCCGGGTCTTTTTCGCACAGGGCGGCGGCGCGCACCCGGTCGGCGGCATGATCGGCGGCGGGTATCAGGCCGCACTCGGCCCCGGCGGGCCGCTCGGGCTGCCGACCGGCGACGAACGCGGACTGCCCGACGGCAAGGGCAGAATGCAGACCTTCCAGAACGGCTCGCTCTACTGGACGCCGCAGACCGGCGCCCAGGTGGTGCGCGGCGCCATCCTCGACGAGTGGGGCAAGCAGGGCTACGAGGGCGGGCCCGCGGGCTATCCCATCGCACCCGAGGTCACGACGCCGAACCGGGACGGCGCCGTGCAGGCCTTCGAGAACGGCCCGTTCTACTACAGTGCCAAGACCGGTGTGCACCGGGTGCAGGGCATGATCCTGGGCAAGTACGCCGAAATGGGTTACGAGAACAGCTGGCTCGGCTTCCCCGCCGCCGAGGAGCAGCCGCTGAAGGACCTCGGCCGGTACAGCCGTTTCGAGGGCGGCAATATCTATTGGAGCCCGCTGTCGGGTGCGTGGGCCGTGCGCAACGGCCCGATCATGGAGGCCTGGCAGGTGCTCGGCTATGAGAATGGCAAGCTCGGGTATCCGATCAGCGACGAGTTCCCCGTCCCCGGGGGTGTGCAGCAGAACTTCCAAACCGGGTTCATCATTGTGCGAGATGGCAAACCGGAGGTTCACGGCCTTTAAATCGGACCGGTCTGTTTGTTGTCTGCCCCCGGTTGCTCAGGTCTTGCCGCTAGCCTGGTGGGCGACCTCCCCCGTTTGCGAACAGATCGAGGACAGAATTCATGCAGAGGACCCGTGGAAAGGTATTCGGCGTTGTTGTGGCGATCGCCGCTACCGGCCTGCTTGCCGCCTGTGGCGGCAACGACTCGACCGCGTCGAGCACGCCGACGCTGACCCGCACCACGGCGGCGACGCAGCCGCCCGCCTCGTCCACCACCAGCGCGGACACCGGACAGCAGGCGCCGGCCCCCGAACCCGAGCAGACGCCGGAAGCCACGGTGGCACCCGAGCGGCCCCAGCCGGTGCCCGCCGAAGCGGCGCCGCCCGCCGACACCTCGAAGCTCAGCGACAAGGACAAGAAGTACCTCGACGCGCTGAAGCAGCAGGGCGTCACCCCGTCCACCCCTGATATCGCGCTGAGCGTGGCGAACTACGTCTGCCAGGGCAGCGCGTCCGGTGCGTCCGATCAGGACCTGATGACCTTCGTGAGCGCGATGGCCGGTTCCGATCCGTCCTTCGATCCGGCGAAGATGCCGGTGGAGAAGGCCGGGCAGATCTACATCAGCGCCGCGAAGCAGACGTACTGCCAGTGAGTGCGCGCCGCGGTTCGACATCCCGCCGGTCGCGGCCGGTGGGATGTCTCCTGCTGATCGGGATCCCCATCCTGATCATCGTCGTGGTGCTGCTGCTGTGGTACCTGCTCGCCGGGCTGCTGCGCCAGCCGAAGCCGGGGCCGAAGCCGCCGAAGGAGCCGACCTCACAGTCGGCGACCTGTCCGGATGTGCAGATGATCTCGGTGCCCGGCACCTGGGAGTCCAACAGCAACGACGACCCGCACAATCCGACCGCGAACCCGGTATCGCTGATGCTCAACATCTCCAACCCGGTCGAGCAGCGGTTCCCGAAGGAACGGCTGGACGTGTACACCGTCCCGTACGTCGCGCAGTTCTCCAATCCGATCGCGATCCCGCCGGACGGTCAGCAGTCCTACAACAACAGCCGGTCCGAGGGCACACAGCGGATGGTCGACGCGATGCAGGCGCGATACCGCGAATGTCCGCTGACCACCTACGTGATCGCCGGGTTCTCCCAGGGCGCGGTGATCGCGGGCGATGTGGCCTCGCAGATCGGCGCGGGCAAGGGTCCGGTCCCGGCCAACAAGGTGCTCGGCGTGACGCTCATTTCGGATGGTCGGCGCACCGGGGATACGGGTCCGGGCCA
The DNA here is from genome assembly GCF_019222765.1 of Nocardia iowensis. NCBI lineage: Bacteria > Bacillati > Actinomycetota > Actinomycetes > Mycobacteriales > Nocardiaceae > Nocardia > Nocardia iowensis. The sequence continues at coordinate 164,087 of NZ_CP078145.1, forward strand.
GCCCATCCAGATCGGTGCGGTGCCACCGGGGGTCGGTGCCGAGGTCGCGCTGAAGGGCCTCAACGTGCCGGGCATCACCATGACCGGGCCGCGACCCGGCGGCTTCGGTGAACTGGCCGATCGCACCTACACCATCTGCGCGCAGGGCGACCTGATCTGCGACGCACCGCGAGAAGCGTTGAGCCCGTGGAACATCATGGGCAGCGTCGGCGCACTGGTGCGCGCGGCGGGCAATCCGGTGCACGCGCTGTACAACGGTTTCGTCGTCGACGAGAACGGGACCACCTCCACCCAGTGGACCGTCAACTGGGCGAACGGTCTCGTCGAATCCGCGCCGCATCCACCACATTCGTGAGCGAGCGTCAGCGAGCGAACCGAAGATGCAGCGCGTTCTTCGCACGACGGAGCCGAGCGTTAGCGAGGTGGTGTCGTGAGAAGTCACAGGCAATACCCGGGTCGGCACGCAGTACACCCAGTACTGCCGTGACAAGCGCGACTCCGGTTGGCCGGCACGCTGTAAAGTGCGCTGGTGATCGCGACGCAGGCAACCCCGACTCCGCGCTCGGGGCATGACCGGCCTGCACCATCGCGCCCGAATTTCCTTACAGCCAGGAGCATGAGTTCATGACAGAAGCCGCCGCACCAGCCGGTGAGTCGACCGCGCTTGGTACGCCGTTGCGCAGCTTCCGCTTCGCGGCAGCCGGCGAGGGAAATAAGCAAGAAGGTGGCGCCCGCAAGTTCATCCAGACGGCGCAACAGGCCGAGGAGTACGGCTTCGACACCTTCGTCGTGCCCGATCACCTGGGTGACCAGATCGGCCCGATCGCGGCCCTCGGCGCGCTGACCCAGGCCACCGAGAAGATCCGCCTCGGAACATCGGTGCTGGCCAACGGTTTCCGGCACCCCGTGGTGCTGGCCAAGGATCTGGCCACCATCGACGTGCTGTCCAAAGGCAGGCTCGAGGTCGGCCTCGGCGCGGGCTGGAAGCAGGACGAGTTCGTCGCCGCGGGCCTGCCCTACGAGACGCCCGGCGTTCGGCTGGCGAAGCTCGACGAGGCGCTGACCATCCTGGACGTGCTGCTGCGCGGTCAGGAATGCACCTTCGAGGGCAAGTACTACCAGGTGCGCGGGGTCAAGGGCACGCCTCGGCCGCGGCAGGGTCCGCGTCCGCCGATCTGCACCGGCGGTGGCGGCCCGAAGATGCTGCGGCTGGCGGCCAAGCACGCCGACATCATCTCCGTCGTGCCGGTGACCACCAAGAACGGTAAAGGCCTCTTGTCGGGCATCACGCTCGAGAAGACGATCGAGAAGGTGAACCTGATCCGGGAAGCCGCCGGTGACCGGTTCGCCGACATCGAGCTGAACTGGGCCATCACCGCCATCGTGATCACCGACGATCGCGAGAAGACCGCTGAGATGGCGCTTTCCGCGATCGAGCGGGGCCTGCACCCGGATCTCGAGGTGGACGTGAAGCTTTCGGTCGAGGACATCCTCAACTCGCCGTATGTGGCCATCGGCAGCTTCGAGGAAATCGCCGAGCAGATCCGTCGTGTGCGCCAACTCACCTCGATGTCGTATGTCGGGGTCTTTCCCACCCAGATGGACGCATTCGCCCCCGTTATTCCCCTGCTGCGAGACGAGTGAGCCGGTCTTCTCTGTAACATGACTCTGGTTTGAGTACATCTAGCCGATAGCGGTCACCGCGCAGACCGCCCAATAACTGCAGGCTGACTCGGGCACTTGGAGCCACCCGCGGGCGAAAGCGAGTCGGGGCCCCACAGATAACAGCGGCGTTGTCGCCGTCTTGCTGTGCGTGCCTCGGAGGAGAAGAAGGAATGGAAGAGACTTTCGACGACTACCTGGACGAGACCGGGAACATCCGAATTCCCGAGGATCACACCCTGGTCGATCACGTCGAGAAGCACACCCGGAACGACGCGAACACCCTGGCGTACCGCTACATCGATTACTCGCGTGAGCGTGATGGCGAGGCGCAGGAACTGACGTGGCGTGAGTTCGGCATTCGGCTGCGCGCGGTGGCCGCTCGACTGCAGCAGGTGACAAACCCGGGCGACCGGGTCGCGATCCTGGCCCCCCAGGGTCTGGATTACGTGATCTCCTTCTTCGCCGCGATCTACGCCGGCACCATCTCGGTGCCGCTGTTCGACCCGGACGAGCCAGGCCACACCGATCGCCTGCACGCCGTGCTCGGCGACTGCGAGCCCGCCGCCATCCTGACCGCCAGCTCCTCGGCGGCCGGTGTGCGTCAGTTCTTCCGTGCGCTGCCCGCCGCGCAGCGACCGCGCATCATCGCGGTCGACGCCATCCCGGACAGCGTCGGCGAAGGCTGGGTGCGCCCGGACATCGCGATCGATGACATCGCCTACCTGCAGTACACCTCGGGCTCGACCCGTACCCCGGCCGGTGTGGAGATCACCCACCGCGCGGTCGGCACCAACCTGCTGCAGATGGTGGACGCGATCAACCTGGACTGGAACTCGCGCGGCGTCACGTGGCTGCCGCTGTTCCACGACATGGGCCTGCTGACGGTGATCCTGCCCGCGGTCGGCGGCAAGTACATCACCATCATGTCGCCGAGTGCGTTCGTCCGCCGTCCGTACCGTTGGATCAAGGAACTCGCCGCGCAGTCCGACGGCGCCGGAACCTTCGCCGCAGCACCGAATTTCGCGTTCGAGCACGCCGCGGCGCGCGGCCTGCCGAAGAACGGCGAGTCGCTCGATCTGTCGAACGTGATCGGCCTGATCAACGGCAGCGAGCCGGTCACCACTTCCTCGATGAAGAAGTTCAACGAGGCGTTCGCGCCCTACGGCCTACCCAAGACCGCGATCAAGCCGTGCTACGGCATGGCCGAGGCGACGCTGTTCGTGTCCGCGACCAAGGCCGAGGACGAAGCCAAGGTCACCTACGTCGACCGGCACGAGCTGAACGCGGGCCGGATGGTCAAGGTCGAGCCCGGCTCGGAGAACGCCATCGCGCAGGTCTCCTGCGGTTACGTCGCGCTGTCGCAGTGGGCCGTGATCGTCGATCCGGAGACCGTCGAGGCCGACGGGGGCCGCGAGCTACCCGACGGCCGGGTCGGTGAGATCTGGCTGCACGGCAACAACATGGGCATCGGCTACTGGGGCAGGCCGGACGAAACCGCCGCGACCTTCCAGAACAAGGTGCCGCACCGGCTGCCCGAGGGCAGCCACGCCGAAGGCGCCGACCACGACGCCAACTGGATGCGCACCGGCGACTACGGCGTGTACCTCGACGGCGAGCTGTACATCACCGGGCGGGTGAAGGACCTGGTCATCGTCGACGGCCGCAACCATTACCCGCAGGATCTGGAGTTCTCCGCGCAGGAAGCCTCGAAGGCGCTACGCCCCGGCTTCGTCGCCGCGTTCTCGGTGCCCGCCAATCAGCTACCCGCGCTGGTGTTCGAACAGGGCAGCCATTCGGGACTGAAGTTCGACGCCGACGACGCCTCCGAGCAGCTGGTGATCGTGGCCGAGCGTGGGCCGGGTGCGGGCAAAGCCGATCCGCTACCCATCGCGGACGAGGTCCGCGCCGCCGTGGCCTCGCGCCACGGTGTCACCGTTCGAGACGTATTGCTGGTTCCCGCGGGTTCGATTCCGCGGACCTCCAGCGGCAAGATCGCCCGGCGGGCCTGCAAGGCCGCCTATCTGGAGGGAACGCTGCGGGGTGGTTACATCCAGCAGGCATTCCCCGATGCACCGGAAGAGTAATTGCCCAGGGGTGCCCTCGGACAGCCGACATTCGCGGCGCGCCCGGTACGCAGACAGGTAGCTTGAGGAATTGATGGCTGACAACGAGGGCACGTCCAGCACGACGACCGATACTCTGCCCGCCGACGCGGACGCCGACCGGGCTCCGGCGCAGGTGACCGCCGCCTCCAGCGAGGCTTCCGGCGCGCAGACCGATATGACGGTCGCCGAGCTGCGGGACTGGCTGCGTAACTGGGTTGCCGAGGCGACCGGGCAGCCGATCGAGCAGATCACGGTCGATCGGCCGATGGAGGAGTTCGGGCTCGCGTCGCGCGACGCGATCGCTCTCGGCGGTGACATCGAGGAACTGACCGGTGTGGTGCTGACGGCGACCGTCGTTTACCAGCATCCGACGATCGCCTCGCTGGCCGAGGTGGTCATCAACGGAGAGCCGGAAAGCGTGGAAGACGCTTCCGGCGACTCCTTCTATACGGCGGGCTACCAGCCGAACGACGCGCACGACATCGCCATCGTCGGCCTGTCGACCCGGCTGCCCGGTGCGGGCGATACGCCGGAGTCGACCTGGGAGTTCCTGATCAATCGCGGCGACGCGATTCGCGAACTGCCCGAGGGTCGTTGGGGCGAGTTCGCCACGGACCCGAATGCGGCCGCGGCCATCGCCGCCGCCAACACCCTCGGCGGATATCTGGACCAAGACGTGGTCAAGGGCTTCGACGCGGAGTTCTTCGCGATGTCGCCGATCGAGGTTGAGAGTGTCGATCCGCAGCAGCGCCTGATGATGGAGCTGACCTGGGAGGCGTTGGAGCACGCCAGGATTCCCGCGAGCGACCTCAAAGGCGCGCCGGTCGGCGTCTTCATCGGCACTTCCACCAGCGACTTCATGCTTGTCGCTGCGCTCGGGGTTGGCGACCAGGACCCGAACCGGCCCGCTTCGGCCGCCGCCTACGGGATCACGGGTGCGTCGTCCGGCATCATCTCTAACCGCGTTTCCTACTTCTACGACTTCCGCGGCCCCTCGGTCGCCGTCGACACCGCGTGCTCGTCCACGCTGGTGGCGGTACACCAGGCGGTGCGCGCGCTCCGTGAGGGCGACGCTGACCTGGCCCTGGCCGGTGGTGTGAACATGCTGCTCGCACCGATGGTCACACTGGGCTACGACTCGGTCGGCGCGGTCGCGAAGGACGGTCGTATCAAGGCGTTCTCCGCCGATGCCGATGGCATGGTCCGTTCCGAGGGTGCCGGGCTCATCGTGCTCAAGCGGCTCGCCGATGCGGAACGCGACGGTGATCGAATCATGGCCGTCATCAAGGGCTCCGCGATCAACTCCGACGGACGATCCAACGGTCTTGTCGCGCCGAACCCTGATGCTCAGGCCGAGGTACTGCGCCGGGCATATCGGGACGCCGGCATCGTGCCGTCCACTGTCGACTACATCGAGGCGCATGGCACGGGAACGCTGCTCGGTGACCCGATCGAGGCGGACGCGCTCGGCCGGGTGGTCGGTCGTGGTCGTGACGACGACAAGCCCGCGCTGCTCGGATCGGCGAAGTCCAATTTCGGCCACCTGGAGTCCGCCGCCGGCGCGGCGAGCTTCGCCAAGATCGTGATGGCGTTGCAGCACAACGTTATTCCGCCGAACATCAACTTCGCGGGTCCGAACCCGTACATCCCGTTCGACCAGGCCCGGTTGAAGGTTGTCGACCAGCCGACCGAATTCCCCCGCTACAGCGGCAAGGCGACGATCGGCGTCTCCGGCTTCGGCTTCGGTGGCACCAATGCGCATGTCGTTGTGCAGGAATACGTTCCGGCCTCGGCCGAGGTCGCGCCCGAGCCCGCCGCGCAGGTCGCCGCCTCGGCACTCGATGCCGACCTCGACGACGAGACGGCCGATGTGATCACGGAAGCGGACGCGGTGGCCGCCGACGAGCCCGCCGAGGCTCCCGCACCAGTCGCGGACGCCCAGCCGGTCGCGGAATCCATGGCGCCAGTAGCGGAGTGGACCGCCGAGCGCACCGAGCCGCTGCCGGTGATCCTGCCGGTCTCCGGCTATCTGCCCTCGCGCCGCCGCCGTGCCGCCGCCGAGCTGGCCGATTGGCTGGAATCCGAAGCGGGGCGCGATGCTTCGCTGGAGGACGTGGCGCGGTCGCTGGCCAAGCGCAGCCACTGGCGTTCGCGCGGTGTCGTGCTCGCCAAGACACACGAGGAGGCCGTCGCCGGTCTGCGTGCCATCGCGACGGGTAAGCCGGGCAACGGTGTGTTCACCGCCGACGCGCCCGCCACCATGGGTGCGGTCTGGGTGCTCTCCGGTTTCGGTGCGCAGCACCGGAAGATGGGCAAGGCGCTCTACCTGGAGAACTCGATCTTCGCCAAGGCCGTCGACGAGGTCGACGAACTGGTGCAGGACGAGGCCGGGTACTCGATCCGGGACATGTTCCTGGACGACAGCCAGGACTACAACGTCGGCACCTCGCAGGTCGGCATCTTCACCATCCAGATCGGCCTTGCCGCGCTGCTGCGCGCGCACGGCGCGCAACCCGACGCGGTGGTCGGCCATTCGATGGGTGAGGTCGCCGAGGCCTACATCGCCGGTGGCCTGCCGCTCGAGGACGCGGTCCGAGTGATCTGCGCCCGCTCGCGCTTGATGCACGAGGGCGAGCAGATGATCACCGACGACGACGTGCGCAATATGGCGCTCGTCGAGTACAGCGCCGAGGACATCGAGAAGCTGCTCACCGAGTACCCCGACGTCGAGGTCGGCGTATACGCCGCGCCCACCAACACGGTGATCGGCGGCCCGCGGGAGCAGGTCGAGGCGATCGTGGCGCGGGTCGAGACGGAGGGCAAGTTCGCCCGCATCCTGCAGACCCGCGGCGCGGGCCACACCTCGCAGATGGACCCGCTGCTCGGTGAACTGGCCGCGGAGCTGGCCGGTATCGAACCGACCAAGCTGAAGACCGGCCTCTACTCGACGGTGCACAAAGGCGAGTTCTACCGCCCGGGCAACGACCCGATTCACACCGAGGACTACTGGGTCAAGAACATGCGCGGCAGCGTGTACTTCACCAACGCGGTGAAGCTCGCGGTCGACGCCGGGCACACCACCTTCCTGGAGCTCGCGCCGAATTCCGTTGCGCTGATGCAGGTGCTTGGCACTACCTTCGCGGCGGGCTTGCACGACGCACAGCTCATCCCGACGCTCAAGCGCAAGGAAGACGAGGCGGGGGGCGTGATCGGAGCCCTCGCCCAGTTGTACGTGCACGGGCACAAGGTGGACCTGCCGTCGCTGCTGCCCGCGGGCGAGTACGCCGATGTTCCGCGAACCGCGTTCGTGCGCAAGGAGTTCTGGCCGAAGGTTTCGCTGGCCGGCGGCAGTGGCAACGGCCGGGTGCCCGGCGCGCACGTGGCCATGCCGGATGGTAGGCACGCATGGGAAGTCCAGGCGTCCTCGGTCACCGATCTCGCCGCACTGGTGAATGCCGCTGCGGCACAGGTACTCAGCGACGTATCGCTGGGCGCTTCGATCGCGCATGCCACCGTTCCGGCCACCGGCACGCTGACCACCACACTGACCCCGCACCCCGGCGGCGCCTCGGTGCAGGTGCACGCCAAGGAGGGCAACGCCTTCCGGCTGCTGTTCGACGCGGTGGTCACCTCCGGTGCGCAGCTACCGGAACCTGTTGTGGCCGAGTCTGTTCCGGCCGCCGCGGTCGCGCCGACCAGCGATGCCGACATCGAGGTCGTGGAGACCTTCGGTGAGCGGTGGGATCCCAACGGCACCCAGAAGCTCGAGGATCGGCTCGCGCTGATCGTCGCCGAGTCCATGGGCTACGCCGTCGAGGACCTCCCGATGGAGATCCCGCTGATGGAGCTCGGCCTCGACTCGCTGATGGCGATGCGCATCAAGAACCGCGTCGAGTACGAATTCGACATCCCGCAGCTGCAGATCCAGGCGGTGCGCGACGCCAACCTCAACGAGGTCGGCAAGGTACTGCGCTACGCCATCGAGCACCGCGAGGAGTTGGCGGCGGTCGCCGCCAAGCAGGCTGCGGGCGAAGAGACCACGATCGACGCCGGGTTCATCGAGGCGGCTCGTGCCGCTGTTGCGGCTGGCGAGGACCCGGCCGCGATCGCTGCCGCCGCAGCCGCGAATACCACTGCCGCCGAGGCTGGTTCGCCGACCGCCGAGGTTGACGCAGTGACCGAGTCCGCACCGGCCGATGCCACACCTGCGGCGGCGGAATCCCCCGTCGCTGCCGCGCCGACCGAAGCTGTTGTGGCCGAACCTGTTTCGCCGCCTGCGGCCGCTCCGGTCTTCGGCGGTCAGCAGTCCGCGGACGAAGACGATGTGCCGCCCCGTGATGCCGCCGAGCGCTTGACCTTCGCCACCTGGGCGGTCGTCACCGGCAAGTCCGCCGGAGGCATCTTCAACACCCTGCCGATCCTCGAGGAAGAGGTCGCCGAGAAGCTGGCGGCCCGGCTCACCGAGCGGGTCAAGGCCGAGGTCACCGTGGACGACGTGCTCGACTGCGAGACCATCGAGCAGTTGGCCGACATCGTGCGCAACCTCCAGGACAGCGGTGCCGATGTGGACGGGTTCATCCGGCCGCTGCGACCTCGGCCAGAGGGCTCGAATGACCTGCCGGTCTTCGTATTCCACCCGTCGGGTGGCAACACGCTGGTCTACGAACCGCTGCTGAAGCGGCTTCCGGCCAACACTCCGATGTACGGCTTCGAGCGCGTCGAGGGTGACATCTTGGAGCGGTCGCGCCAGTATGTGACCGAGCTCCGCAAGATCCAAGGTGACGGTCCGTATGTCCTGTACGGCTGGTCACTCGGTGCGGTGTTCGCGCTGCAGGTGGCCCAGCTGCTGCGGGCCGAGGGCGCCGACGTCCGCATCGTCGGTCTGATCGACCTGGCCATGCCGGTCGAGGACGAGGACAACAGCCCCGAGGAACGGGTACGCCGCATCGAGCGCTACCAGGTCTTCGCGAAGAAGACCTACGGCGTCGAGGGTGAGCTGGATCGCGAGCAGTTGGAGACGCTGGCGGCGGCTACCGATGAAGAGCAGTTCAAGATGATCAGCGATCTGGTCAAGATGAGCGGCACCAAGATCCCCGGCGGTGTGCTGGAGCATCAGCGCACCTCGTGGATCGAGGGACGGCATCTGGCCAAGACGACGCCGAGCCACTACGACGGTGATGTCGTGCTCTACCTCGCCGACCGCTACCAGGACGGCATGATCGAGCTCGAGCCGCGTTACGCGAATCGGCGTCCCAATGGTGGTTGGGACGAATACATTCCGAATCTGGAGGTCATCCACATCCCGGGCGACCACCTGCAGATCATCGACGAACCGCGGATCGGAAAGATCGGAGCCGATCTCGCCGCGAAGCTTGCGGCGATCGCCCCCTAGGGGGTGCACCTTACGAAAGGGGCCAAGTGAGCACTACTGCCGAAAAGCTTGCCGACCTGCGTAAACGGATGGATCTCGCGCAGGAACCGGCGGGTGAAGCGGGGGTGGCGAAGCGGGCGAAGAAGGGGATTCCCAGCGCCCGCGACCGGATCAATATGCTGCTCGATCCGGGCACCTTCGTCGAAATCGGTGCGCTGGTGCGCAAGCCGGGTGACCCGACGGCGCTGTACGGCGACGGCGTGGTGACCGGGCACGGCCTGGTCGAGGGACGGCCGGTGGCGGTGTTCTCGCACGACCAGACCGTCTACGGCGGTTCGGTCGGCGAGATGTTCGGCCGCAAGGTCGCCGGGATCATGGAGTACGCGGCCAAGGTCGGCTGCCCGGTGGTCGGCATCAACGACTCCGGTGGCGCGCGGGTCCAGGAGGCGGTGACCTCGCTCGCCTGGTACGCCGAGCTGGGCCGTCGCCAGGAACCGTTGTCCGGGCTGGTGCCGCAGATTTCGATGATCCTCGGCAAGTGTGCCGGTGGCGCCGTGTACGCCCCGATCAACACCGATGTGGTGGTGGCGACCGAAGAGGCGTACATGTTCGTCACCGGCCCCAAGGTGATCCGCGAGGTCACCGGCGAGGACGTGAGCCTGGAAGAGCTCGGCGGCGCGCAGAGCCAGGCCGAGTACGGCAACATCCACCACGTCGCCCCGGACGAGAAGTCCGCGTTCGACTGGGTGCGCGATTACCTGAGCTTCCTCCCGACCAGCTGTCAGGAGTTGCCGCCGATCGTGAATCCCGGCCTGGAGCCGGAGCTCACCGACAGTGACCGGGAACTGAATTCCCTTGTGCCGGACTCGGATAACGCCGCGTACGACATGCACGACGTCCTGCTGCGGATTTTCGACGACGGCAACTTCCACGAGATCGGCGCCACCGCCGGACGCAATATCATCACCGGCTTCGCCCGCGTCGACGGGCGGCCCGTCGGCGTGGTGGCGAACCAGCCGATGGTCTACGCGGGCGCGCTGGACGCGCGGGCGTCGGACAAGGCGGCGCATTTCGTGCGCCTGTGCGACGCGTTCGAGATCCCGCTGGTCTTCATCGTCGATACGCCCGGCTTCCTGCCAGGCGTCGAGCAGGAGAAGATCGGCGTCATCAAGCGCGGCGGCCGGTTCCTGTTCTCCTTCGTGGAGGCGACCGTGCCGAAAGTGACTGTGGTGATTCGCAAGTCGTACGGCGGCGGCTACGCGGTGATGGGCTCCAAGCAGCTCGGCGCCGACGTGAACCTGGCCTGGCCCACCGCGCGCATCGCGGTGATGGGCGCCGAAAGCGCGGTCAGCCTCATCGGCGGCAAGCAGATCGAGGCCGCGCCGGAGGAACAGCGGGCGGCCATGCGCCAGCAGATGATCGACTTCTACAACGCCACCATGGCGACGCCGTGGGTTGCGGCCGAGCGCGGATACATCGACGCGGTCATCGAGCCCGCGAATACCCGGCTGGAGCTGCGTAAAGCGTTGCAATTGCTGCGCGACAAGTCACTGGCGCGCAATCCGCGCAAGCACCACCTGCTGCCGCTCTGAGCGCGCCGACTGCTCGGAATCGGGCCGCATCCCATTGCGGGGCGGCCCGATTCACCCGACTACGACCTCAGCCGAGGCTGGCGGATTCGATGACCACGTCGTCGACCGGCACGTCTTGGTGCCCGCCCGCGCTGCCCGTCGCGACACCGGCGATCTTGTCGACCACCTCGGTGCCCTCGGTCACCTTGCCGAACACCGTGTAACCCCAGCCGGACGGAGTCGGCGCGGAGTGGTTCAGGAACTCGTTGTCGGAGACGTTGACGAAGAACTGCGCGGTGGCCGAGTGCGGGTCGTTGGTGCGCGCCATCGCCACGGTGTACTTGTCGTTCTTCAGGCCATTGTTGGCCTCGTTCTGGATCGGCGCCTGGGTGCCCTTCTGCCGCATGCCCCGCTCGAAACCGCCGCCCTGGATCATGAAGCCGGGAATGACACGGTGGAAGATGGTGCCGTTGTAATGGCCCGCATTCACGTAATCCACGAAGTTCTGCACCGTGTTCGGCGCCTTCTGGTCGTCCAGCTCCAGGACGATGGGCCCATAATTCGTCGTCAGATTCACCTTTGTCATACCCCCCACCTTGCCAGCCCGCCTCTCCGCGCCTTTTGCCGGTCGTCGTACTCGCGGCAGTGTCGTCGCGGGCCGGCGGTCGGGAGTGGAGTCCGGTTCTGGGCGTACCCGGCGAGTTACCCATGTGCTCACGAAACCAGTTGCCGAGTTTCATCGAGGTGAACGGTCGGGCCCCTTGACGCCCGTTCGCACCTGCATCGGCACATTTGCGGCACTTCTCGACCGGCAAGGAACACGGAGAGGTGGACCGGCCCTATAGCATTGCCAACCGTGCCCGACGCCGCTACTGCTGTCTTGACGAAACCGCCCGCCGCGCCCGCGGCCTCGCAGGCCGATTTCCGGACCGCGCGAATAATCGCGCTTGTCGCCGGTGTGCTCGGCGCGCTGTTCGCCTTGGCGACCCCATTCCTGCCGGTGACGCAAACCACCGCGGAGCTCAACTGGCCGCAGAGCGGGACGCTCGGCAACGTGCAGTCCCCGTTGATGTCCCAGATGCCGATCGACCTGAGCGCCACCATCCCGTGCAGCACGGTCGCGCAGCTGCCCGAGCGGGGCGGCATGCTGCTGGCCACCGCGCCGCCGCAGGGCGACCGGGCCGCGTTGGAGGCCATGTTCATTCGGGTCTCGGATAGCACCGTGGATGTGATCGACCGCAACGCCGTAGTCGTGTCGGCGCCGCGGTCGGACATGGACCGGTGTTCGGCGCTCGTACTGACCTCCGACCACGACCGCACGCACGCGGTGTTCAACGGCCTGACCACAACGGTCACCAAGCCGGTCGAGGGCGCGGCGCCCGGGACCGAGCAGCAGGTCGAGGTGCCGGTCGAGGGCACACTGAACGGTGACCTGCGGCCGCAGGTGGTCGGCGTCTTCTCCGATCTGAAGGGCGCGGCCCCCGCCGGACTCGACTTCCACATGACGGTGGACACCCGGTTCTCCTCCAGCCCGACCGCGATCAAGCTGATCGCGATGATTGCCGCGGTGCTGTGCACCCTCATCGCGCTCGCCGCGCTGGCCCGGCTCGACGGCAGCGACGGGCGCGGGCACCGCCGGTTCCTGCCGTCGAACTGGCTGAAGCCGACCCTGCCGGACGGCGCGGTCATCGGCTCGCTGCTGGTCTGGCATTTCGTCGGTGCCAATACCTCCGACGACGGCTACATCCTGAGCATGGTGCGGGTCGCGCCGCACGCCGGTTATATGGCCAACTACTTCCGCTGGTACGGCGTGCCGGAGGCGCCGTTCGGCTGGTACTACTACGTCATCCAGGTCTTCTCGGAGATCTCCACCGCGAGCCCATGGGTGCGCTTGCCCGCGCTGGCCTGCGCCATCCTCTGCTGGATGGTGATCAGCCGCGAGGTGGTGCCCCGGCTCGGGCGCGGTGTGCGCACGAGCCGGGTGGCGTTGTGGACCGGCGGCCTGGTGTTCCTCGCCTTCTGGATGCCGTTCGACAACGGCCTGCGCTCGGAGCCGATCGTCGCGCTCGGCGCACTGCTGACCTGGGTGTCGATCGAACGGGCCATCGCGACCGGACGTCTGCTGCCCGCCGGTGTCGCGGTCTTGGTCGCGGCGTTCACGCTCGCGGCCGCGCCCACCGGACTGATGTGTGTCGCCGCGCTGCTCGCCGGTGTTCGGCCACTGGTGCGGATCGTGGTGCGCAGGCGTCGGCAGTTCGGCTCCGCGGGGGCGAAGTGGTGGTCGACGCTGCCGCTGCTCGCCCCGATCGCCGCGGCCGGGCTGCTGGTGCTGATCGTGGTCTACAGCGATCAGACCTTCGCCGGTATTCAGGAGGCCAACCGGGTGCGTCAGGTGACCGGGCCGAACCTGGCCTGGTACGAGGACTACCTGCGCTACTACTACCTGTTCGTGGAGTCCGTCGACGGTTCGCTGGCGCGCCGGTTCGCGTTCCTGGTGATGCTGCTGTGCCTGTTCACCACCATGCTGGTGTTGTTGCGGCGCAGGCAGGTTCCCGGCATCGCGAGCGGTCCGACCTGGCGGTTGATGGGTGTCGTCTTCGGCACCATCTTCTTCATGATGTTCAACCCGACCAAGTGGACGCACCACTTCGGCGCGTACGCGGGCATCGCCGGTTCGCTGGCCGCGGTGACCGCGGTCGCCGTCTCGGCGTCGGCGTTGCGCGCACGGAAGAACCGGGCGATCTTCCTGGCCGGCTTGTTGTTCGTGCTGGCGCTCGCGTTCTCCGGCATCAACGGCTACTGGTACGTCTCCAGCTTCGGGGTGCCGTGGTTCGACAAGCGGATCTCGCTGCACGGCTACCAGTCGAACACCTTGATGCTCGGCCTGTTCGGCGTGGCGCTGGCCCTGGTCGCCTGGCACTCGTTGCGCGAGGGTTATGCCAAACCGGAGGCCTCGCCGAAGTCGGCGCGGGGCAAGCGGATTCGCAAGTTCGCCGCGATCCCGCTGACCGTCGTCGCCGCGCTGATGGTCTTGCTCGAGATGATGTCGCTGGTCAAGGGCGCTGTCTCGCAGTACCCGGCGTACTCGCTGGCCCGTTCCAACTTCGACGCGCTGGGCGGCAACAGCTGCGGCCTCGCCAATGACGTTCTGGTGGAACCGGACCCGAACGGCGGCGCATTGCAGCCGATCGCCGATCCGGCGCACCCGCTGACGGATCCGAATGATCCGCTCGCCGGTGCCGACCCGGTCGGCTTCGATCCCAACGGGGTGCCCAACGACCTGTCCGCCGACACCGTCGAGGTGAAGCCGGGCACCGGTAACACGTCCACCCAGTCCATCGGCGCCGCGTTCGCCGAGGGCGAGAGCGCGGGCACCGGCGGCGGTCAGGGAGCTCGCGGTGTCAACGGCAGCACCGTCGCCCTGCCCTTCGGGCTCGATCCGGCGACCACGCCGGTCCTGGGCAGCTACCAGAACGGTGTGCAGCAGCCCGCGCATCTCACGTCCAGCTGGTACGGACTGTCGCCGCGCTCGGCGGACAGCCCGCTGGTGGTGATTTCCGCGGCCGGTCGCATCCTCTCGGTGGACGACACCGGCGACACCAGTTACGGCCAGTCGCTCACCGTCGACTACGGCAGGCGGCTGCCGGACGGCAGCGTCGAGAAGCTCGGCACCTACCTGCCGCGTGACATCGGCCCGTTCCCGTCCTGGCGCAACCTGCGGGTGCCGCTCGCCGAGATCGCGCCCGACGCCGACGCGGTGCGCATCGTCGCCAACGACCCGATCCTGATCGGTGACCAGTGGCTGGCGTTCACGCCGCCGCGGATGCCGAAGTTGCAGTCGCTCAACACCTTCATCGGTGACAAGCAGCCGGTGCTCGAGGACTGGGCCGTCGGTCTCCAGTTCCCCTGCCAGCGGCCGCTCGAGCACAAGAACGGCGTCGCCGAGGTCCCCGGTTACCGCATCCTGCCCGACCGCCAGGCCGCCATCACCTCCACCAACACCTGGCAGGCGCAAGAATTCGGCGGCCTCCTCGGCTTCTCCCAGATGCTCGCCAAGTCGGTAACCGTCCCGACCTACCTGAAGGACGACTGGGCCCGCGACTGGGGCTCCCTCGAGCGCTACGACCAGTACGACCGCAGCGCCACCCCGGCCAAGCTCGACACCGGTACCGCAACCCGCTCGGGCCTCTGGTCCCCGGGCAACCTCCGCGTCTTCTAACCGCACCACGCCCCCCGCAGGCCCGTTGAGTAGGCATTCCAGCCGCCTCAACGGGCCTGCGGCATGTCATCGTCGGTGCCTGCCGCGAGCGGAAAGTTCTCCGACGGGCCGATCGGCGATCGGTAGGCTCACGGCATGACGAGCGGCGCGCCCAGCGACTGGTACCGGTGGATTCCGGCGCAGATCACCGCGCGGGACTATGAGCTGTTGCCAGAGGACTTTTGCCGCACGATCGAAGTGGTCGATGGCCATATCGTGAAGTGCGAGAGCACGTCGCGCTTGCACGACCGAGTTGCCCGCCGCGTGGCCACGCAGCTGGAGGCCGGCCGTAAGCCCGAGCCCTGCCTCATGGTGGAGACCGATGTCGACGTACGCATCAGCGATGTCCCATTGAGTCTGCGCAGGCCCGATGTGACGGTGTATCGCTGTCTCGACGACGACGCGAAGCTCTACGCCGGTGACGCGGTGCTGGTTGTCGAGATCGTTTCACCGGATAGTTCCTTCCACACAGACACGGTGGAAAAGAAGGCGGCATACGCGGCCGCGGGTATCCCGGTGTACCTCATAGTGTTTCCGACCGAGGCAGGCGACGGTATCGAACTGATCGAGGAGTACCGCCTCTCCGAAGGGCGATACCACCTCGTCTGCCTACACACGCGCCGCCTGACATTGGATTCACCAGTCGCCATCGACGCCATGTTCAGTGAGTTGACGTCGGGCTAGGTGGTCCGGGTTTCGCGCTGCGCCACTCGCTGGCGCACCAGGACGCGAATCGATTCAGACCTTTGTCATGCGCAGGCCGAGTTCGCGGCGGAGGACTTCCTGGGCTGGGAGGCGGTCCAGTACGCGCAGGATTGCGGGGCGCAGTTCGCGTTGTTCTTCTGCGGTGAGCAGACCCACGAGATCGCGCAGGTCCATGTGGTCGAAGGCCGACGTCATAGTGCACAGATTACGGTTTTTTGTGGGTTTCGTCCCGCGATCGTGCGGCGAATTTGGCGTCCAACCGGTCTGTTTACGACATCTTTGCGCCGCCGCAACACCGAACCGAATGGTTCGGTGTTGCGGAAACCGTGGTGCTGCTAACGGACTCGGATCGGATCGTCCTTGGCCAACCCGCTGCGGTTTTCGACGGTGACGCCGATCTCAGCCGGTTCGGCCTTCGGGTCGTAGGGGGTGAATTTCTCCAAGGAACCCCAGTCGCGCGACCAATCATGGTCGAGATAACTGGGGATGGTCTCCGACTTCAGCAGCAATCCGGTCCAGCCGAGCGGACCGCCGCCGATGTCGTCCTGCCAGGCATTGGAGGCGTCGGAACCGACGCGGTCGGGCAGGATGCGCCAGTTGGGCACTTCGGCGACGCCGTCATGGTGGTGGAACGGTCGCTGGCAGGGGAAGGCGAGCCCGACATGCCAGTCGAGCAGCACCGGATCCGTCGAGCCGACAACGGAATTCAGTGTGGCCAGCTTGGGCAGCCGGGGCGGCGTGACGGCCAGCCACTGCTTCGCAGTGATGTCGTTGTCCACCGCGACCAGCCGCACCGCGTTCACCTCGACCGGCAGCTGGTCCAGCGGCACCCGCAGGTTGCGCCAGGACGGTGCCGGGCCGATGTCGATCGGATCGACCGTGCCGAGCTTGCGCACCGCGCCATCCGTGTCCCGCACGCCGTATTCCAGGTGCAGCTCCTGCCCGTAGGTGACGACACCGTCGGCGTCGACGTGCCTGATCCGCCCGGCCGCGGTGATCGCGAGCACCTGGTAGGCCGGGTCGTGGCGCATACTGTCGGTCAGGTCGAGGCGGTACCACTGGGAGGTCAGCGCCGCCTGCTGCTGCTCACCCTCCTGGTAACTGCCCATGACCGGCGTGCTCGCCGGGTCGAGTCCGAACGGCAAAGCGACTGTGCTGCCGTTGATTCCGGTCTGCTCGGTGGTGCCGCCACCGGTGCCAGCACCGGTGGTCTTGGTGGTCTTGTTCTTCGAATCGGAGTTGACCGAGTTGGCGCCGCCCGACACGGTTTCGTCGGCATCGGCGGTGAGATCGCTCGCCACCCCATTCGGCGTGAATCCCTTTGATTCCGCGGCCAATCCGTCAGCGGGTGATCCCGAGTAGGGGAGCAGCAGCGAGTTGGTGGTGTTCGTCTCCACCAGTACCTCGTTCGCGAGCGCGCACGAATCACCCTTCAGCGACTGGAGATTCGACTTGGCGACCGAGTACGCGGGGTACTGGGCGACCGCCGCCTTCGCCAGCGAGGCGACCTCGAACAACACCAGGATCGCGGCGGCGATAGTCAGTGGGGCGGTGGCGAACCGATCGAAGCGCTTCGGCGTGCGAGCCCGTTGATACGGCTCCCGATAGTGCAGCCACACCGCCACTATCAGCGCGACCCCGCTGAGCCCGAGGAACATCGTGGAGAAACCCTTGCCCGCGAACAGCGGCGCCTTGTCCCACCACGGCACGCCGTAGCTGGACACATACCACCAGCCGTTCGACCCGGTGAAGGTCACCGCGAGCAGGAACAACACCGCCGCCGCGAACAACGCCCGGTTGCGCGGCGAGCGAATTCCCGCGCTGCCCACCGCCACCGCGGCAAGTGCGGCAAGCGATCCGGCCAGTCCGGCGTACACGCCGAAGTGGTGTGTCCACTTGGTCGGCGTGAACATCATCAGCAGCAGCGACGCGAACACGATGCCGAGAATCCGCACCGACGGCCCGCGTGACGTGCCGGGGATGCGTCCCTTGCGCAGCACCTGCAGCACGCAGACCAGCAGGCACAGCAGCATGACCAGCACACCGAACCGCCGCGCCAGCGACCCGTCCGGCGAGAGCATCAACAGCGAATCCCACCGCGTGCGTTCATCGAACCAGGCCACGTTCGGCCCGACGATCGTGCGGACCCGAGTCGCTTCCAGGACGGTCGACAGCGTCTGATCGGCGAAAACCACGACCAGCACCAGTGTTCCAGCGGACAGGCCAGGTGCGAGCAGTGCCAGGTAGCGGAAGAACGTCGTCGTCCAAGAGGGCCGCCGGGTGGCGTGCGCGCCGGACTTCGTTGCAACACCACTGTTCTCGTCAGCAGTGGCTGACGAGGCTTCTGCTTCCGCATCGAGCCCCATTGCGCCGGACGAGCTTTCGGCCACCCCACCGCCTGCTGCCGGAATAACTCCGCGCGCCCGCTTGATGATGATCTGCAGCACCGGCCGCGACCCCGCGATCAGCGCCGCGATGCAGATGAGTCCGGTCGGCCCGGCGGCCAGCGAGAAACCGGCGATCAACACCGCGATCGCGGCGGGCAGCAGCCGCCCGGTGGCGATGGCGCGTTCGATCGAGCACCAAGTGAGCAGCGCGCCCGCGGCGATCAGCGGCTCGGGCCGCAGGCCGTTGTCATAGGGCAACCAGAAGGCGAGGAACACCAGCCCGGCGGTCCACAAAGCGACCTTGTTCCGCCGCACCCGCGCACCCAAGCGCGGCAACACCTCCCGGCTGATCACCAGCCAGCACACCACCCCTGCGGCGACTGCGGGCAGCCGCATCCAGGGGCTTGCATCGGAGATCCGGGTCATCCACGCGAGCACTTCGTACGACCAGCCGAACGGCGCCTCGGGCACGCCGAACCAGCGGTAGTAGTTCGCCATGTACCCGGCGTCCCCGGAGGCGCGCGCCATGTTCAGGATGTAGCCGTCGTCGGAGGTGTTGGCGCCGATGAAGTGCCACAGTCCGAGCGTCCCGAGGACAACCGCGTCGGTCGCCGTGAACCGCCACCAGTGCGCGGGCAGGAAGCGGCGGGCCCGGCGTCCGTCGCTGGTGTCCAGCAGGTGCAGTGCGATCAGCGCGATGATGGTGAACAGCACGGCCGCGACGATCGCCGCCAGCTTCAGCACCGTCGGTGACGAGGAGAAGCGCGAGTCGAGGTCGGCGTGCAACCGGGCACCGTCCAGCCGCCCCGCGTCGAGATCGGTGAACACGCCGACCACCTGCGGACGGATGTCCCGCGTCACGACGTTGCGGAACGGCGTGCCATCCTGCCGGGACGCACCGGTGATCTCGGTGGTCGTCGCGGCGGCCGTCGAGTCGACGGTGAGCGCGGTGCAGCCCGCCGCGGTGATCTCGGCGACCGGCGCCGACAGCAGCGGAACGTCGCGCAGCACCACCGAGAGCACGCCGTCGGCGACCGAGACGACCAGTCCCTTGGTCGCCGCCTGGCCCGAGGCGACCGGCACGGTGGACACCACCGTGCCCGACCCCACCGCCTGCGCGAGGGAGCACGGCAGCGTCGTACTGAGCCGCTGCGGCTGATACGACACCAGTGGCGCCTCGACGCTGCTGACGCCGGCCTGGGGCCAGTCCAGCGTGGCCTGGTCCTGCCGCACCGGCAACAGCGGTGTCAGCAGCGCCAGCACGAATCCGAGGAGCCCGGAGACGAGGGCGATCAGGCGGTAACGGGTGAACGCTCGAGTTGATCGGTCCGGTCGCACGGGGGTTGATGCTAGCCACCCTGCCGACCGGGGCCGGTGATCACCGCACGATCAGCGCACGAACATCCCAAACCCACACGTCGTCGACTCTGGTCGGCGCGAAGCCGAGCAGCTGCGTCACCGTGGTGCGCAAGGTGTCGCTGTTCTTGGTGGCGGGCAGCACCAGCACGTCGGCTTGCCAGAAGCGCAGATCGGTCAGCGCCCGCGCGCGGGCCTCGTCGCCGATCGGCGGCACGGTCCCGGTGTCTTGCGCTTGCACCAGCAACGCGGTGGTCGGGCGGGTTTCCGGGCCGTAGATGCCCTTCTTCTGCGTCCCGGTCGGGCCGACGAAGTAACCGCCCGCGAGCGGGAACTCGAAGCCCGCGTCGGCCTGCCAGCGCAACGCTCGCGCGTCGGCAGGCCGCGGTGGCGGCACCAGCACCACCGATCCACCGCTGACGTAGTCGCGCACCGTCCCGTCCGCGAAGAATTCCGGTGTCGGCGCGCGTTCGGTCACCGGCAGGATCGTCGGAACCAGTGGCAGCAGCGCGAACGCGAGCGTGCCGAACCAGGCCAGCGGCCGCCAGTCCATCGGCGACTCGCGCCACCAGCGGACCGCCCGATCGGTCGCCAGCGCGAGGATCACCGCGATGGCCGGAATCGCCGCCATGGTGAGCCGGGTTTCCAGCACGGTACTCAGCAACGGAACGTGTTCGGCCCAGCGCCAAGGCAATTCGATGCCAGTGCGCTGCTTGCCGAACATCGCGACCGCACCGAGTGACAGCACGCCGAACACCGTGATCACCACGCCCGCCGCGCGAACCACCCGGTCTCGCCACAGCAGCGCGACCGTCGCCACCACCAGCAGCAGGAGCGGCCAGCCGAAGTAGGCGTTCTGCTCGGTCTCGTTGATCGCCACGTACTGGCCCGGTGAGAACATGCCGCCCAGCGATTCGGACGGGAACTGCACGATCGCCTTCAGGTCGTTGCCCATCGGCCCGTGGTCGATCGAGCGGTAGCTCTGCGGCCCGAAAAATTGCCACCACAGCGGTATTTCGGTGAGCATGATGGTGATCACCGCCGCGAGCAGCACCGTCGGCGTGATCCCGCGCAGTACGCGCAGACCGAGCCGTGGCGCGTGCAGGAAGTACACGACCGCGAACAGCCCGAACGCCAGCGCGAAGATCAGCAGCGGCTCCTCGCCGAGCGCGATCTGCAGTGCGACAAGCAAACCAAGCGCGACCGCGTCGCGGACCCGCCTGCGCGGCCGCTCCGGACCGGTGACACCGGCGTGCCGTGCCATCCGGATCAACTGCCCCGCGATGATCGGAAGCAGCACCAGCACAACGAAGTTCGGGTGCGCGTTGGCATGCGAGATCATCGCGGGCGCGAAACCGCAGAACAGTCCGCCGATTACGGCCGCGAGTCTGGACTCGACGAGTTCCCGGGAGAACAGCCAGTACCAGCCGAACGCGGTGCTGGCGAGCCCGAGTGTGAGAACGAGCACGAAGGTGACGGTCGGCCCGAACAACAGGGTGATCGGCGTGAACGGCACCCCGACGCCGAACATGGCCGTGTTGGCCATCATGTTCACCCCGGCCGGGAAGTTCTGCAGGTTCGTGCCGAGCGGGTTCTGCAGATTCGCTACCGAATGCGCGGTGACGGCGAAGAACCACTCCCACATCGTCTGGTCCTGACCGCTCTTGATCAGGTACCCGCTCTGGGTATTGCGCCACTGTCCGGACAGCACGAGGGTGGCCAGCGCCAGGTAGCCGAACGCGGCGATCAGGTCGACCCGGTTCAGCTGAATTCGGGGGAGTCTTCGCTTGCGAACCGGGGTCGGTGACGCCGTGCCGAGCACTCCGGTCGACGTCGTTTCCTTGTCCGCGACCGCTACCGCCGACCCGTCGCGCGTACCCAGATCGACCTGTACTGCCCGTCCCACCTGCAAACTTCTCCTCGAATAGCCAGAACTCAGCCGCCCACGGTACCGAACCACTCTGTGCTGTGCCTGGCAACCGGAACAGTCAGCACGGCTCTGTCATGTCCCATTCGTTGCGGCGCTACCGGCGGACGGTGACGAGCGTGAAGGGTCCGATTTCGGTGGTGGTGAAGTGCGGGTCGGCGAAGAGGGCTTTGGGGAAGGCGACCGTGTAGCGCTGCACGTTGGGATCGTTGGGGTAGACGTCCTTGGCCAGGCGCAGGGTGTAGTTGTCGCCGCTACTGCGGAACAGGAAGGCGTCGGGGGCGCGCCACGGGCACGTCGCGAGGGCGTCCAACAGCGCGTCGGCGGTCTTCAGCTTGCTCCATCCCTCGATGGTCGCAGCCCGGCCTGCAAAGTCCGCGAGCGGGTTCGCGTAATGCGAGGTGAGCGCCTGGAAGCCGAAGTACGGGTAGAAGGACAGGAAGCTGGTGTCGGCGGTGAGGACCACCGTGTCCGAGCGGGGCCGTCCGGTCTGCGCGGTGAGGGCGGCGTCCACCGCGCGATAGTGCGAGACGGCCGATGGGTTGCGCTTGTCCGCGCGGTCTCCGTTGCCGTCGGTATCGGTGTACGCGGTGGTGATCTCCGGCGCGAGGATGTGCGGGATGTGCTGCGTGAACGCGAGCGCGCCGACAATCGCCACCGCCACCGCCGCGAGCCGGAACTGACCCGGCTCGTTCAATGCCTGATAGATCGCCCTCGCGCCCTCCACGAATCCGAACGCTCCCGCCGCGGCGAGCAGCACCAGCAGGACCGGCTCCAGCCGGAACGACAGCAGGGTGGTCCCGGCCGCGGTCGCCGCCATCGACAGCAGCGTCCACAGATAGATCGCCAGCACGCCGATGCCGAGCGCCTGCGCCCGTCGCGAGGAGGCCGCACGCACCACCAGCCAGATGAGTCCGACCAGGCACAGCGCGCCGCGCAAGGAGAACTCGGCCATCGGGAAGAACAGCTCGGCACCGGACTCCGGCAGGTAGTGCTGCGCGGTCCCGGAACCGGCGGTCGGCCCGCGCAGCGCCTTCCACAGGTATGGCAGCCACACGATCAGCGCGAGCAGCCCTGCGATCAACGCGATCGCCACCAGCCGCACCAGTGGCGGGACCGCGGCCCGCCACGCCGGGCGGGCAGCGTCATCCGTTGTCCGGGCCCGCCGGGGATGGTCCTCGGAGTACCGTTCCCGCACCGCGAACCCGGCCGCGATGAGTCCCATCAGCGCGATCGCGAACGCGGCGAGCAGGAAGTACAGGGTGTAGAAGGTGGCCGCCAGCCCGAGGAACAACCCGGTGCCGATCACCGCACCCCAGCCGCCCGCGGTGCGCGCGGTACCCCGCTCCTCCGGCCGGTACAGCGCGCCCCAGGCCAGGACGAGGGCGGGCGGGAGGAGGATCACGATCACCGAGCTGTAGGCCTCCGGCGACGAGTACGCCACCGCGACGGCGGTGACCGCCGCGGTGACCGCGATCGCCCAGTCCGCGCGAATCAGCTTGGTCCACAGTACGAGTGAGATCACCGCGGCCACCGCGATCGATCCGATCGCATATGGCTTGTAGGCTTCCCACCCGGCCATCCCGAGCACATTGGCGACGCGTCCGCCGATCCAGAACCAGCCCGCCGGATAGAACGGCGGCAGGTCCGCATAGGTCATATCGCGCAGCGCAGCCGAGTCGGTGAGCCGAGTCAGGTACTCCGTACGGAACTCCTGGTCCACCGAGACGCCGAACAGGTACAGCTTCGTCGCCGCCAGCGGCATTCCGAGGGTGAACGTGACGAACGTCGAAACACCAACCCAGGAAAGCAGTTTCGCCACCCACGGCCGAACGAACCACTTACCGGTCCGGTCGCCGCGCTGCCCCGTCCGCACCAGCGCGATCGCCACCACCAGCATGACCGCGGCGACGACCTGTCCCACCGTGGTCAATGCACGAGTCACATTGGAAGAGTTGAACGCAGGCCACTGCACCAGCGAAAACGCGACCAGCCCAACCGCAGCCACCACGACCGCGACCAGCGCCGCGAGTACCGCCTCACCGACGCCGGAGCCGATGTACCTGGCCAGCATGGAGCCTCGTCCGCGCATCGGGGCCGGTACCGCACCGCGCTCGGTGACCGTGGTTGTCATCGAACCGTCCCGCTGCCGCGACCTGCCGCACCCGCACTCCTGGCGGTGACCTCGGCGCGCGGCGGCGCCCCACGGCCGGTGCGGCATTCTCGGACTACTCGCATGGCATCTCCGGGTTCACTCGGGTCGGCATTCGCGTCGGACGATCGGCGATCATGCTGCCAGGTTCGGCTGCGGATGTGGCAACACGTGCCGGTCGTGGCGAAACGAAAAAGCCGCACCCGCCCGACCCGCGGTGCGGGATTCGGGCTGAGGTGCGGCTTCGGGCAAAACTCAGATGGGGAGCTTGCGGAAGATCGGGCGCGGGATGTGGCGCAGGATCATCATCACGTAGCGGAAGGCGCCGGGGGCCCAGATGAGGTCCTTGCCCTTCTGCGAGGCGGAAACCGCCAGTGCCGCAACGTCTTCCTTGTCGACGGTGAGCGGAGCCTCCTTGACGCCCGCGGACGCCCAGGCATCGATGGTGGTCTTGGTGCGCACCTGACCGGGCCGGATGACCAGCACGCGCGGGCCGAACGGCCGCAGCGCCTCGCCGAGACCGAGGTAGAACCCGTCCAGGCCCGCCTTGGTCGAGCCGTAGACGAAGTTCGAGCGACGCACTCGCTCACCGGCCGCCGACGACATGGCGATGATCCGCCCGTAGCCCTGCGCCTTCATCTTCTCGCCGACCAGCACGCCGACGGAAACCGCTGCGGTGTAGTTGATTCCGGCGATCTGCACGGCCTTGCGCTGGTCCTGCCACAGCTCCTCGGCATTGCCGAGCAGGCCGAACGCGACGATAGCGACATCGACGTCGCCGCCGTCCCACGCCGCGTCGATCACCTTCGGGTGGCTATCGGTATCGAGCGCGTCGAAGTCGATCACATCGACCTGGCTCGCACCCGCCGCCGTCATCTGGGCGACCGCGTCATCGCGTAGCGGGTCGTTCGGCAGCGCGGCGAGCACGATGCGCGCGGGACCCTTCTTCAGGTACTCCGCGCAGATCGCCAAACCGATTTCCGAGGTCCCGCCGAGCAGCAGGATGGCCTGCGGGTTACCGACGGCATTGATCACTGCAGCTCCAGCCTTCTCGCCATATCGGACATGAAAACGCCTGTGGGATCGACACTTCGGCGGACCTTGATCCACTCGTCGATCCGCGGGTACATCTGGTGGAACGTCTCCGCGGTGGTCCGGGAGTCCTTTGCTGTGTACAGCCGGCCGCCGAACTCCAGCACGCGCCGGTCCAACTCGCTGACCAGTTCGTTCAGGCCCGGCTTGATCGGGAAGTCGACGCAGATGTTCCAGCCCGGCATCGGGAAGCTCAGCGGCGCCGGATTGCCCGCGCCGAACAGCTTGAACACGTTGAGCGCCGAGTAGTGCCCGGACCCCTGGATGTCGATGATGATCCGCTTGAACTCCTCGACCGCCTCGGTCGGCACCACGAACTGGTACTGCAGGAATCCATTGGAGCCGTAGCCCCGGTTCCATTCCGCGATCATGTCGAGCGGGTGATAGAACTGCGTCAGGTTCTGCACCTTGCCGGTGTAGTTGCCGCCCATCGCGTAATACGCCTCGCCGATGGAGCGCAGCGTCAGCTTGTTCATCGTCCAGTTCGGGAAGATGTCGGGCACCGTCATCAGCTGCGGCGCATCGAATTTCAGCGGCTTCTTACGCAGGCGTTTGGGCAATTCGTCGACCTTGGCGAGGCGGCCGCGGGTGATCGTGGCCCGGCCGAGCTTCGGCAGCGGGCTGATCACGTCGAACCAGGCGCTCGAGTACGTGTAGTTCGCCTCACTGCCATCGCTGTGCGCCGCGATCGTCTCGTCGAGCGTGGTGGTCTTCACGCCGTCGTTGAGGAAGTACGCAGTCTCGGTCGGCGTCATCTCGATGGTCGCGCGCAGGATGATGCCGGTGAGTCCGTTGCCGCCGACGGTCGCCCAGAACAGCTTGGCGTTGCGCTTCGGGGTGATGTGCTGCACCTGCCCATCGGCGGTGAGCAACTCGATCGAGCGCACGTGGTTGCCGAAGCTGCCCTCGCTGTGATGATTCTTGCCGTGGATGTCGGAGGCGATGGCGCCGCCGATCGTCACCTGACGAGTACCCGGCAGCACCGGGACCCACAGCCCGAACGGCAGTGCCGCCTTCATGAGCTGGTCCAGGCTGACGCCGCCGTCCACGTCGACGATCCGCGTATCGCGGTCGATCCGGTGGATGTTGTTCAGCGCCGTCATGTCGATGACCAGGCCGCCCGCGTTCTGGGCATGGTCGCCGTAGGAGCGACCGAGCCCGCGCGCGATGACGCCGCGGCGCAGGTGCGGTGGCTTGGCGTCGTTGTCCTCGGCGACCATGGCGACGGCCTTGGCGATCAGTTCGGGATCGCTGGTCGAGAGCACTTCGGAAGAGGTTGGTGCGGTGCGACCCCACCCGGTCAACGTGCGGGTCTGCGTCGGCAATGCGAACGCGGTCCCGGCGTCGGCCCCATCGTTTGTGACGGTGGAGCCGCTCTCGTTACCGGTTGTCGTGGTGGCGGTCGGAGCTTTCGTGGACATCGGCATAGAGGCTACAGGTATGACCGGACATCCGGTCGAGGTCTCTTACTCCGGAGTAGTGATCTACCTATCGGTTCGGCTCCCGCTACGCTCGTCGCGTGCATGCCGAACCCCACCTGCCGCTCCCGGCCGAGCTGCCGCTGGTCGACGAGCCGGGCGGTACCGATGTCGACCTGAAGACCCAGATCGTCCGGTTCACGCTGACCGGTGGTCTGTCGGCGGTCGTCGACTTCGGGCTGTACAGCCTGCTCTTCAACCTGCTCGGTCTGCCACGCGAGGCCGCCAAGTCGATCAGCTTCATCGTCGGCACGACGACGGCGTACCTGATCAACCGCCGCTGGACCTTCCAGGCCCCGCCGAGCCGCGCCAGGTTCGCCGCCGTGGTGATCCTCTACGCCGTCACCTTCGCCGTCCAGGTCGGCCTCAACGCGCTGATGTTCGAAACCCTCCCCGACGCCCCCTGGCGCCAACTCCTGGCCTTCGTCATCGCCCAGGGCACCGCCACCGTCATCAACTTCATCGTCCAACGCGTGGTCATCTTCAAAATCCACTAGCCGTCGGGCGCACACCCCGCCATTCGGGGTGTTCGGCTGACGCGAGGGGTGTGCGCCCAGCGGGGAGACCGGGTGTGTCAGTGGGTGGCGAGGGCTGATCCGAGCCTGGCAGCGGTTTGCGCCTTGGCGCCGAAGTAGTCGCCACCTTTGGCGCGGACGTTGTCGGTGCCCCATTCGCGTTGCTCGCGGTCGGCGGGGACCAGGTGTGGGATGTGCTTGCGGCAGTGGATGTATGCCTCTTCGATGTCGACCACGACCCAGCGTTCGGCGGCCCGGCCCGGCAGGTTCGCCGGCAGGCCGGGGGTGGCGTTGCGCAGGGTGGCGTCGGGGATGATCCGGGCCGAGCCGTTGATGTGCAGGCCGATCAGATCGCGGACGAAATCGATTAGCAGGATGCCTACGTGGGGATTCTCCAGGATGTTGCCGAGGCTGGCCAGCACGCCGTTGCCTCGGTACTCGGGGTACGCAATCGTGCGCTCATCGATGACGTGTAAAAAACCGGGGACGCCAGCCCGGAAGCTGGCGTCGCATTCGCCGTGTTTGTCCGATGTGGCGATGAACGCCATGTCCATCCGGCCGATGAATTCGATCATCATCGAATTCAGTCGGTCCAGTACTTGGTCGCTGTAGAAGCGAGCGGCTCTGTCCTGCGTACCGTACCGATCCTGTAGCTCGTGCTCGCCGTCGCTGCCACACTGTGCACCGGGCATCTTCGCCACCCTCTGGTCGCCGGAGTCCGGATCTTCGAGGGGTCGACGTTGAGCCCGCGACTAAACCGAAATCCTGTACATTTTAGTCCGTTTCGGCCTGGCAAAACTACGAAATCCATGTTGAGAATGCACTGAATGCTTAATTAGCGCAAGGGATTCCGTACGTTAGCTACAAGCCGACCGGCCGGGATGGTTATCCCGTCCGCCGGACACGGCGGGGGCCTGCGTCAAGCCGGGTTCAGCGTCACCGGGACACCGTTGAAGACCGCGTTGCCGGACGGCACATCGACCACCGAATCGTCGGTCAGCACATTCGCATTGACCCCGGCGTGTGCGCGGGCGACCGTCTGCGTGCTGTCGGCATGACCCCACCCGTGCGGCAGGCTCACCACCCCGGGCATGATCGCCTCGGTCGGCTCCAGCGGCACCGTCAGCGTCCCCGCGGCCGACTTCACCACCGCGTGCTCGCCGAGCCCGAAGCGCACCACGTCGGCCGGATGGATATGCAGCGTACAGCGATTCGATCCGCTCACCAGCTGGCCGATGTTGTGCATCCAGCTGTTGTTGGACCGCAGCTGGCGTCGTCCGATCAACACCACGTCCGGCGCGGCGTCGGCCAGTCGAGCCCGCATCCTGGCCACGTCGTCGAGCAGCGGCTGCGGGGCCAGTTCCACCTTCTTCGACGCGGTCCGCAGCGCGCCGGGCAGTTTCGGCTGTAAAGGGCCGAGGTCGACGCCGTGCGGATTGTCCAGCAGCACTTGAAGATTCAGTGTTCCGCCAGTCCACTCGCCGTACGGGCCGAGGCGCAGCATCATGTCGAGGCGCTGCTCGGTGGTATCCGCGCCGATCAATTCGTCACGCCGATCCGCCATTCCGGCCTTGTGCAGGGCGCCCGCGATGATCAGTTCATCCACCCCGGTGAGCGGATCGACACCGTCCGCGCCCTCGTGCGGCATGCCGGAGACCGCCGCGGCCAGGCGCGCGAGCACCGCGGATTCCGATGGCCGATCGCCAAGTGGCACCAGCGGACGCGAGTAGCGGGCGTAGTTGTGCACAGCGAACTGCAGCAACGCGAAGTCGTAGTGCGGCGACTGCACCGGCCGTGGCGGCGGCAGAATCACGTCGGCGTGCCTGGTGGTTTCGTTCAGATACCGGTCCACGCTCACCATGAAGTCGAGTTGGGCGAAGGCGGCGTCCAGGCGGGCACCGCTCGGCGCGGAGAGCACCGGATTGCCCGCGACCGTTACCAGCGCGCGGATCTGCCCCTCGCCTGGCGTAAGGATCTCGTCGGCCAACGTGGCGACCGGCAATTCGCCCATCGCCTCGGGCAATTCACGGACCCGGCTGGTCCAGCGCCCGAGCCGGAACGGCCTGCTGCGGGTGATCCCGCCGGCCGCCGCGGTGGCGAACATCGCGCCGCCGGGAGCGTCCAGGTTGCCGGTGAGCACGTTGATCGCGTCGACGAGCCACTGGGTGATGGTGCCGAATTCCGCTGTGCAGGTGCCGATCCTGGCATACACCGCCGCCGTCGGCGCCGCGGCCAGCTCGCGCGCGAGTCGAATGACCGTTGCCGCGGGCACACCGGTGCGCAGCGCCACCGAGTCCGGGCTGAAGGCCGCGGCGGCCGTACGCAGTTCGTCGAGCCCGGCGACATCGACCCGAATGTCGGTGAGCTGCTCCGCGAACAGCGTGTGCACTATCCCGAACAACAGGTACGCGTCACTACCCGGCCGGATGAACAGGTGTTCGTCGGCCAGCTTCGCGGTCCGGGTGACCCGGGGGTCCACCACCACGAACCGGCCGCCCCTGCGCTGCAACGCCTTCAACCGCCCGGGGAAATCGGGTGCGGTGCACAGCGACCCGTTCGACTCCAGCGGGTTCGCGCCGAGCATCAGCAGATAGTCGGTGCGATCCAGATCGGGCACGGGCACTGTCAGCGGGTCGCCGAACATCAGTCCGCTCGCCACCTGTTTGGGCATCTGGTCGGCGGTGCTCGCCGAGAAGAAATTCTTGGTGCTCAGCGCGCGCAGCAGCACCGGTACATACAGCGCTCCCGCCACGGTGTGCGCGTTCGGGTTGCCCAGATATACCCCCGCCGATTGTTTGCCGTGCTCGGCGAGGATCGCGGGGAAACGCTCCGCGACGAGATCGAACGCCTCGTTCCACGACGCGCTCCGCCAGGTATCGGTCGCCCGGTCGCGAATCATCGGCTCGGTCACCCGATCGGGATCCTCGTCCAGTTGCCCGAAACTGGCTCCCTTGGGGCAGATGAATCCTTTGCTGAACGGATCCGCTTTATCCCCGCGAACGGAGGTCACATGATCATCCGGATCGAGCGTGATTTCGAGTCCGCAGACCGCCTCACAGAGCGGGCAGGTACGCAACAAGTTGCGAGAATCCGTGACTGAGGCCATGCCTCATCCTCCCGCGCTATCGCCGGTCTGAAAAGAGAACGCGAGATATGCGGTGGACGCGGCGGCTACATCGTCCGAAACCCGCGCACACGAAACGACCGACACCCGTGCGCCCGGTCGGCGCTACTCGGATATCGGTCGTGGGGGCCGGATGGTGGACCCGGCCGTAGTTCAGTCCTTACTTCAGCAGGCGACGCTGGTGAGCTGTGTCCGCTTGTTGGCGGTGGCGGCGCGAACGGCGGCGCTGATCGCGACCACCGGCGGAACCCAGCGGGCCTCGGCCGGTGCGACGCCCCAGCAGGCCGAGCCGACCGAGAGCTGGGTGGGCGGCAGCGGGATGCCCGCGCCGTCGGTGTGCACGATCGCGCCCGCGGAGGTAAGCGCCTCTAGCGCCATTGCGGCCTTGCGGACGCCGGTGACCAGGTGGATCTCGCGGCGCTCGGCGCCGGGCAGCTCGATGACCGGACCGGACAGGTTGTTCGCCCGCAGGAAGCGGCGGACCTCACCGGCCAGCTCGCCGCTGACCTCGATGGCCGAAAGGTCGTCATCGGTGATCAGGCAGAGACCGTTGGCCGTTTCTGCGACCGTCCATCCGCGCTGGGTGTAGTCCTGCGCAGCGGCGGTCATGGTGGCCGCCGAGACGGAAGTCGGAAACGTGGTGCGCACTGTTCTCTCCATTCCCCGGTAGATCTGGGTCCTGCATTCATGGGTCGTATCGGTGGTGGACATCCGCAGCGTTACGCGATCTTCGAAACTTCTTCGAGACTGTTGGCTACGTCTCTTCCGGACGGCATGAAAGCAAATTGCTATGACTTTGCTCGAACCGGTTCGGATTTGTTGTCCCGCCGCTACTTTCGACCGCTGACCTGTTCTTATGCTGTGTCGTTCCTGCGAGACTGCTGAGGATGATGGGACTTGTGTGGTCTGCACTACGTCCCGGCTGGCTCGGATGTGTGATTGCGGGGAGGATTTCACCATGAGTGATGAATCCACCGCCACCGGCCCGGCCAAGGGGAGTGAGCCGCCGGACCCGGAGGAGTACGAAGCCGAATCGCGGTGGATCACTTGGAAAGAAGCGGCGTCGCGCAGGTTCTCCCGCGGCGCCGCGGTTCAGGAGGAGCAACAGCCGGAACCGTTCGAGAGCCCGCGCGCCTTCCGGCAGTGGAGCATCGAGGCGGCGCGCGGACTGCTCGATGTGCAGTTCCGTCGCCCGGCCACCCGCACGCTGCTGCCGCTGGCCTACATCCTCGGCTTGGTGTTCGCCTTCGCCGTGCCGATCGCGCTGACGGTGCTCATGTGGCGGTTCTCGGCGGTGCTCGGGGTGCTGGCCGCGCTGATCGGGGTGCCGCTCGGGTTGACCATCGCGGCCGCAGTGCGCCTCATGCTGGAATTCCTGGTGAACGCGTCCCGCCTGGCGACCAGGGTGGAGCACATCAGCGACCTGGCCGACGATCTGTTCCAGGCGTTGTCCGATGTTGCCGAGCCGGTCAACCAGCTGTCCGAAGATGTGCGCGCGGTGCAATTCTGGCGCTTCCGCCGGGGCGGCTCGCGCAGGTAGCGCGACCGAATCGGGTCCGGCAGACGGTGTTTGGCGTCGTGATGCCACCGGCCTAGCTGCGCCACCGATCGTGACCTGGCGCAGATTCGTTGTGAAACAATGCTGTTCGGATGCTCGGATATCGGTTACGGGTATCTGATCGAGATGGTCGCAGCAGAGTTCGGTGGCGCGGCCGGTGCACGGCAACAAGGGGGGAACACGCATGGCTTTACCGCAGGGGACCACTGGTTCGACAATGCCCCGGCGCCAACTCGGCCGTCATCTGCGCGATCTGCGCAACCGCGCGCGGATGACCACCAGGACGGCCGCCCAGCAGCTGGAATGGTCGGAGGCCAAGATCTGGCGGATCGAGACGGGCCAGACCTCGCTGCGCAGCCTCGACGTCGAAGCGATGTGCAAGGTCTACGGCGCGCCGTCCGATCTCGTCGGCCCGCTCACGGCCTTGGCGCGGGAGACCAAGGCGCGGGGGTGGTGGACCGCGTACGGCGATGTGATCGCCGAGGGTTTCGAGGTCTACATAGGCTTGGAGGAAGCGGCTTCCCGCCTGTCCACCTACGAGAACGAGCTGGTGCCCGGACTATTGCAGACCGAGGCGTACACGCGCGCGCTACTGGCCGCCGCGCGACCGGAAATGCCGACGAACGAGCTAGATCGCCGGGTACAGCTGCGCATGGCACGGCAGGCGTTGATCACCCGCGCCGATGCGCCCTTGCAACTCGACGTGGTGATCGGCGAAGGGGTGCTGTGGCGTCGCATCGGCAGCGCCGAGGTGCTCGCCGGGCAGCTGGCTCATCTGCGGCACATGGCTGACCTGCCCAACGTGCGAATCCGGTTGATACCGCAGGATTCCGGCTACCACGACGGCATGGACTCGGGCCGGTTCGTCATGCTCGAGTTCCCCGAGCTGCGGGCGGGCGAGCTGCCGGAGCCGCCGGTCGTCTACGTCGAGGCCTTCACCGGGCCGGTCTACCTCGACAAAGAACCCGAAATAGACCGGTATCGAAAGGCTTTCGCGGGCATGGGTGCGGTAGCGGTGGACGCGCGCGACGGTATCGACGTGGCGCGGGAGAGCTGCAGCGTCTGAGTCGCCGTCAGCACTTTTGGCCGGGCACGCCCCAGCTGTCCTGCAGGACCGCGCGATGGGTCGGCAGCGCCTGCCGATAGACCTCGCGGCCCTTCTCGGTGAGGCAGACGAACACCGCCCGGCGATCCTCCGGGCACATGGTGCGTGAGACCAGTCCATCGCGCTCGAGCCGCGCTACCGCACGCGACAGCGCACTTTGGCTCAAGTAGATGTCATTGGCCAGATCGCTCATGCGGTAATCGCCGCAGTTGGCGTCGATCAGCCGGTCCAGCGTCTCGAACTCGCTGAGCCCGATCTGATGCTGTCCCTGTAGCGCTTTTTCCAGTGCGCAACTCACCGTCGCGTGGCGGTCGAGCAGCTCGCGCCACTCGCCGACCAGCCCGGTCGGCGCGACGGTGCGCCGGGCTGTCTCGATTGTCGACGGGTTCGACATGGCCCCATCTTAGTGGTCCCCGAAGATCTATGCAACTGCATTAGATGTGTTGGCATTTAATGCGCACGCATGTAACGTACCCCGCATGACTTCACCAGCAACCCTGGCGGCCGCCTCGGCGACCGATCCGACCAGATGGACTACCCGGCTTTGGGGCATGCTGATCACGCTGTGCATCGTGCTGTTCCTGGACGGCCTCGACGTTTCGATGATCGGTGTCGCACTGCCGTCCATCGGCAATGAACTCGATCTCTCGACCTCCACCCTGCAGTGGCTGGTCAGCGGCTACATCCTCGGTTACGGCGGCCTGCTGCTGCTCGGCGGCCGCACCGCCGATCTCTTCGGGCGCCGCAAGGTCTTCCTGATCGCGCTGGCGGTCTTCGCGATCGCCTCGCTCGCGGGCGGTCTGGTGAGCTCAGGTCCGCTGCTGATCCTCACCCGTTTCATCAAGGGCCTGGCCGCCGCATTCACCGCGCCGACCGGTCTGTCGATCATCACCACGAACTTCGCGGAGGGACCGGCCCGTAACAAGGCGCTGTCCATCTACACCGTGTTCGGTGCGGGCGGCTACTCGTCCGGCCTGCTGTTCGGTGGTCTGATGACCGGCGTCGGCTGGCGCTGGACCTTCCTGCTGCCGGTCCCGATCGCACTGGCCGCACTGGCCGCCGCGTGGGTGCTGGTGCCGAAGGACAAGCCCGCCGAGGAGGGTGGCCACGACATCTTCGGCGCGCTGCTGTCCACCTCCGCCATGCTGCTGCTCGTCTACACCGTCGTCACCGCCCCGGAGGCGGGCTGGGCATCGGCACGCACCATCGGCTCGTTCATCGCGGTGCTGGTGTTGTTCGGCGCGTTCGTCGCGGTCGAGAAGCGGGTCAAGCACCCGCTGGTCCGGCTCGGCATCCTGCGCAAGGTGTCGCTGGTTCGCGCCAGTCTGGCGATCGTCGCGGTGGCCGGCTCGTACTTCAGCTGGCAGTTCATCGTGACCCTGTACATGCAGGACACCCTCGGCTGGTCGCCGCTGAAGCTGTCGATGGCCCTGCTGCCGGTGGGTCTGATGGTCGCGTTGTCCGCGGTGTTCTCCGACAAGCTGGTCGACCGGTTCGGCACCGGCCCGATCGTCGGCGTCACCATGGCCGTGATGGCCGTCGGCTACCTGCTGTTCCTGCGGCTGGACACCGCACCGTCGTACTGGACGATGCTGCTGCCCGCGATCATGCTGATCGGCATCGGCTGGGTCGGCTTCCCCGCCATCAACATTCAGGCGACCAACGGGATCGATGACGACGAGCAGGGTCTGGCGGCCGGTGTGCTGCAAACGTCCATGCAGGTGGGTGCGGCCATCGTGCTCGCGGTGACCACCGCGATCATCGCCTCGGGCACGCACGGCGAAACCTCGCCCACCGCGATGCTCGACACCTACCGCCCCGGCCTGATCTTTGCCGCGGGTATCTCCATCGTCGGTGCGCTGGTTGCCCTTTCGGCCTTCTTCGGCAGGCGCACCAAGCAGGCGGACGTTGCTCCGGAACCGGAGCTCGAACTCGTCGGCTGACCCGCTGTGGCCGACTACTGAGCCGACCGGCACCACTGTGGGGTGGTGCCGGTCGGCTTGCGTTTTGCTCAGGAAAAGGGCGGTGCGGCAGTGTCTTTGGCGGATCGGACGAAAGTCAGTGGGCTGCCGTCGCGACCGACAGTCGGCCACTCGATGCCGAGCTGTGGATCGAAAGCGTCGATGTCCCTGTCGAATTCGGGCGTGTACTCGAGTGAGCACAGGTAGGTGACGGTGGAGTTGTCCTCCAGCGACAGGATCGCGTGCCCGAGCCCCTCGGACAGGAACATCGAACGCCGGTCCACATCGTCGAGCAGCACGCTGTCCCATCGCCCGTAGGTGGGCGAGCCGGGGCGCAGGTCGACGACCACGTCGAGAAACGCGCCGCGCACGCAGGTCACGTACTTCGCCTGTCCCGGCGGATCCTCGGTGTAGTGGATGCCGCGCAGCACGCCCGCGGCCGAGACCGAGCAGTTCATCTGCCGCAGATCGAACGGCCTGCCCGTGGCCTTCTCGAACTCCGAGGCCTTGAAGCCCTCGAGAAACATGCCGCGGCCGTCACCGAGTTGCTGCGGGGTGATCACCCAGGCGCCGGGGACCGCGAGCTCGCGAAATTCCATGCTCACCAATCCCGGCCGCGTTCGAGGATGTCGAGCAGGTAACTCCCGTAGCCGGAGCGGACGAGCGGTTCGGCCAGCTTGCACAGCTGTTCGTCATCGATGAAGCCAAGTCGCCAGGCGACCTCCTCGGGCACGCCGATCTTGAGGCCCTGCCGTTCTTCTATGGTGCGCACGTAGTTCGCGGCGTCGAGCAGCGAATCGAAGGTGCCCGTGTCGAGCCACGCCGTGCCGCGGGCGAGCACATCCACGCTGAGCCGATCCTGTTCCAGGTAGGCCCGATTGATGTCGGTGATCTCGTATTCGCCACGCGCGGACGGCCGCAGCGTGCGGGCGATCTCGACGACATCGTTGTCGTAGAAGTACAGCCCGGGGATGGCGTAGTTCGACCTCGGCTGCTTCGGCTTCTCCTCGATGGAGACCGCGCGGCCGTCGGTGAACTCGACCACGCCGTAGGCGGTCGGGTCCGACACCCGATAGGCGAACACCGCGCCGCCGTCGATATCGGCGAAGCGATTCAGGCTCGCGCCGAGGCCGGGGCCGTGAAAGATGTTGTCGCCGAGCACCAGTGCCGCGTTGTCGGTGCCGATGTGGTCGGCGCCGAGTACGAAGGCGCGGGCCAGGCCGTCCGGCTCGGGCTGCACCACGTAACTGATCGAGACGCCGAACTGTGTGCCGTCGCCGAGCAACCGCCCGAACGCGTCGGCGTCCTCGGGTGTGGTGATGACCAGGATGTCGCGGATGCCCGCGAGCATCAGTGTGCACAGCGGGTAGTACACCATCGGCTTGTCGTAGACAGGGACGAGCTGCTTGCTCACCCCGCGTGTGATCGGATGCAACCGGGAGCCGGTGCCACCCGCCAAGATAATTCCCCGCATGACCAGGAGTCTGCCAGTTCGGCCCGCGCTCGGCGTCGGCGAGGTTCCGAGTGATCGTCGAATTGATTACGGAAATGGCGTTCACGGTTTCCAGAGCCGCTGCTCGAGCGATTCTGTTGCGTAGGTCACACAACGCATAGTGTTCTGAAACAACACTGTGTGAGATGTCAGCGCCGACAGCTCGCCTGGGACCGCTCGGTCGTGGCTCGGCGCGCCAGTTGGTGAGGTAGGTGCGCGATGTCAGCGACCAGAGTCGGCGAGTCCGGCAATGTGATGAATCCGGAAAATTTGAGCGCACCCGCGCGCCTGGTGCTTGCGGCCTGCCTCGGCGTCGTCCGCCCCGCCCTGCGCGCCGCACCGATCACCCGCGCGACCATCCCGATCGGCGCGATGGCAATCGACACGCTGGCCAGGCTGCGGCCGGAACCGCGCGGGGTGGACCGGGAGCAGGTGTCGCTCAACGGTTTCCGGATGGAGATCGTTCGTCCCGCGGGCGCGGCCCGGGCGCTGCGGCACGGTGCCCTGCTGTACATGCACGGCGGCGGATTCGCCATCTGCGGGCTCCGCACCCATCGGCCGGTCGCGGCCAGCCTGGCGCGGCGTACGGGCCTGCCCGTGGTGAACGTCGACTATCGGCAGCTGCCGAACCGGCGCATCACGAACTCCGTGGACGACTGCCTCACCGCCTACCGCTGGCTACTGCGCCGCGGCGCGGACCCGAGCCGGATCGTCTTCGCCGGTGATTCGGCCGGTGGCTACCTCGCCTTCGCCACCGCACTGCGCGCGATCGAGGTGGGGCTGCCCGCGCCCGCCGGGCTGGTCGGGTTGAGCCCGCTGCTCGATCTGGACTACGCGGCCAAGCGAAGCCACGTCAATGTCCGGCGTGATCCCTATATTCCGCTGCTGGCGCTGGAAGCGGTGGTCCGGATCGGCGCGGAGATCGATGGCAAGCTCGATCCGTTGCTGTCACCGGTCAACGGAATCCTGGCGGGCCTGCCGCCGGTCCTGCTGATCGCCGCGGAAGACGAAGTGCTCCGGTACGACTGTGAGCTCATGGCGCAGCGGCTCACTGCCGCGGGCGTGCCGAACGCGGTGGAGCTCTGGCGTGGTCAGGTGCACGCGTTCATGAGCATCGCCCCGAGCCTGCCGGAGAGCCGGGCGGCGCTGGCGCGGGTGTCGCGCTTCGTCCGTGCTCGGATCGAGGAGGGCCAGCAGGCGCGGACTGCGTGAGCAGTCCGGCCTATCCAGGCGAGCCCCGTTCCGCTGTGGCCGGGACGGGGCTCGCGCCTGCCGGAACCAGTTCGGCCGTGCGGTATTTCAGTGCGTGAAGACGGAATCCGCTTGGCGGGCAGGGGCGGAGACAGGCGAACCCCGCCCAGCGGTGCCGGGCGGGGTTCGTGCCGTATTCGGTTGTGCGCGTACGGTTCCGCTGTCGCTTACTTGGCAGGCGCGACGAACGGCTGGTTGATGGTGGTGAAGTACTGAATCGCCGCACCGATCGCGACAGGGGCGGTGATGAAGATCTGGCCCGCGATGGTGCCGAGGGCGCCCATTGCGGCCGCGCCGCCGAGGCAGCCGGCGATGATGCCGCCGACGAACGGGCCGAACAGGCCGACGATGGTGCCGCCGACGACCAGGCCGCCGAGCGCGCCACCGAGGACACAGCCGACAGCCGCGCCGCCGAGGCCACCGACCAGGGTGCCGATGCTGGCGCCCAGGCTGATCGTGGCGGTCATCCGGCTCCAGGCGGCCTGCTCACGGTCGTATTCGTTCTTCCAGGGCGCCTTGTCCTCGAACGGCAGGGCGACCGGCTTGTAGACGGCCTTGTCCATCTCGAGCTGTGGAGTCAAGGTGGCGGTGCGGCCCGCGATATCGGCGGCGATGGGGAATTCGAAGTCATCGAGCCGGAACTTCAGCGGGGTACCGGCGACGACGGTGCCGTCGGCGGCCTTGATCTTCAGCGCGTCGTCCTCGACGACGATGGAACCGGCATCGATGGAAACGATGGACTGCGTGTCGGTGGCCTGGGCGGTGAAATTGATCGGCGCGTCAGCGGCGGGGGCCGCGTTGACGGTGCCTGCGGTGACACCGAGCGCGGCGATCAGTAACGCCGAAGTAGCAGCAAACTTCTTGATAAGCATGTCTGTAGTCCTCAATCAGTAGCGTTCAACAGGCGGTAGTGACCATTGACCGAGCTCGCTAATTTCCAGCATTTCGGTCGGTGTTGAAAGAGCCCCGCCTGGCAGTAGCCGGGCGGGGCTCCTGGCTCGCTTTCAGTTATGCGAGTTCACTTGTGGGCAGAGCAGTTCGTCTTACTTGGCAGGCGCGACGAACGGCTGGTTGATGGTGGTGAAGTACTGAATCGCCGCGCCGATCGCCACCGGAGCGGTGATGAAGAGCTGACCCGCGATCGTGCCCAGCGCACCCATGGCCGCAGCGCCGCCGAGGCAGCCCGCGATGATGCCACCGACGAACGGGCCGAACAGG
The DNA here is from genome assembly GCF_019222765.1 of Nocardia iowensis. Classification (NCBI taxonomy): domain Bacteria; kingdom Bacillati; phylum Actinomycetota; class Actinomycetes; order Mycobacteriales; family Nocardiaceae; genus Nocardia; species Nocardia iowensis. The sequence goes on from NZ_CP078145.1 coordinate 202,378, forward strand.
CCGACGATGGTGCCACCGACGACCAGGCCGCCGAGCGCGCCACCGAGGACGCAGCCGACAGCCGCGCCGCCGAGGCCACCGACCAGGGTGGCGATGGTGGCACCCATGGCGATGGTGTCCTTCATGCGGTTGAACGCCGCGACCTCACGGTCGTACTCGCTCTTCCACGGTGCCTTGTCCTCGAAGGGGAGGGCGACCGGCTTGTAGACGGCCTTGTCCATTTCGAGCTGGGGGGTCAGGGTCGCGGTGCGGCCCGCGATGTCGGCGGCGATGGGGAATTCGAAGTCATCGAGCCGGAACTTCAGTGGGGTGCCCGCGACGACGGTGCCGTCGGTGGCCTTGATCTTCAGCGCGTCGTCCTCGACGACGATGGAGCCGGCATCGACGGAGATGATGGACTGGGTGTCGGTGCCTTGTGCGGTGAAATTGATCGGCGCGTCAGCGGCCGGAGCCGCGTTGACGGTGCCCGCGGTCACGCCGAGAGCGGCGATCAGCAGCGCCGAGGTAGCGGCGAATTTCCTCATCAGCATTTTGTTCGGAACCTCGATGTGAAGCGTTCGGAGGGGACTAGACGATGGAAATCTAGACCAGCTAACGAGTGGTGAACCCGTTGTGACCCTTTATTCAAATTTTGTTCACCAAAGAGACCCATGGCATGGTGGGGTCGCGGAAATGTGCACGCCGACCGGGGTTTTGGGCAACAAAGCGAACTGGGCGTCCTATATCTACCGGAGAGTATGAGACCAAGGTCACAGAGCGCAACTCTGGCGGATCGGCCCCGAGATTGCCTGGCCCGGCATCGATCCCGCTTCCGCCCGCCGGGCGAAGTAGAGTCATGGGGTGCGATTGCTTGTCACCGGCGGAGCCGGATTCATCGGAGCCAACTTCGTCAAGCAGACCATTGTCGACCATCCCGACACCACGGTAACCGTTCTCGATGCGTTGACTTATGCGGGGAATCGGGCATCACTCGACCCGGTAGCCGACCGCATCGATTTCGTGCACGGCGATATCGCGGACCTGGATCTGGTCGATGAGCTCGTCAGTGGGGTAGACGCGGTGGTGCATTTCGCCGCCGAATCACACAATGACAACTCCCTGGCCGATCCGTGGCCATTCGTGCAGACCAATATCGTCGGCACCTATTCGCTGCTGCAGGCCGTGCGCCGCTACGACGTGCGTTATCACCACGTGTCCACCGACGAGGTCTACGGCGATCTCACGCCGGACGAGCCCGCGTTCACCGAGCAGACCCCGTACAACCCGTCGAGCCCGTACTCGGCCACCAAGGCATCCAGTGACCTGCTGGTGCGCGCCTGGACCCGCTCGTTCGGTGTCCGCGCCACCCTGTCCAACTGCAGCAACAACTACGGGCCCTATCAGCATGTGGAGAAGTTCATTCCACGCCAGATCACCAACCTGATCGACGGCGTCCGGCCCCGGCTCTACGGCGCGGGCCATCAGGTGCGCGACTGGATCCACGTCGACGACCACAACCGCGCGGTGTGGGACATCTTGGAGCGCGGCCGAATCGGGCAGACCTACCTGATCGGCGCCAAGGGCGAGCTCGACAACAAGACCGTGGTGCGGATGATCCTGGAAGCCTTCGATCGTGACCCGGACGATTTCGACCACGTCACCGACCGGCCGGGCCACGACCAGCGCTACGCGATCGACGCGACGCTACTGCGCACCGAACTCGGCTGGACCCCCCGCTACGCCGACTTCCGCGCCGGACTCGCCGCGACCGTCCAGTGGTACCGTGACAACGAATCCTGGTGGCGCCCATATAAAGCCATCACCGAGCGGGCCTACGTGGCAGCGGGCGAACAGACCCTCAGCGGCGCAACGGAATAGCCGCCGGGGGGTTCAGCCCCAGACGATGTCGTAGTACTTCCACGCCGCCGCGGTCAGCGCGACGACAGTCGCGACGATGACCGTGACCGCCGGGCCGACGGTGGGCGTCTTGCCCGCGATGTCGGTGAGCCGCAATGGCATCCAGCGCAGCAGCACCGCGAATGCGACGATCGCCAGCGGCACGAAGTAGCGGCCCTGTACGCCGTCGATGATGTAGTAGCCGACCGGCGTGAACGACATGTACAGCGTCACGTAGATCATCGCCACGCTGGCCGCCACGGTGAGCGCGACCAGTAGGGTGCGCCGGAAGGTGGCCGCGGTCATCCGATCCGCGACGCCGATGCTCACCGCGAAGGCGAACAGGCAGGCCAGCATCGTCAGGGCGGGGACGTCGATGTAGGCGAAGCCGAGCTCGCCGAAGAACTGGCTGAACCACCGCTCGTCGCGCAGCGCGATGCTCTCGCCGAACACGCTGATGAAATGACCGGGGTCGCTGAGGATTCCGCGCAACTGCTCACCCGGCTTCACCGAATGCCATTGGTGCTCGGGCCGCATCAGGCCCATGCCGTCGCCGGTCGGCGCCGCGATCTTCATCCAGACCGCGAAGACGAGACCACCGGCCACCGCGAAGGCCAACGGAATTGCGCGCCGCCAGCCGGTGAACCCGAACCGGTCCGCGGGCACCAGCACGACGAGCATCGCCAGCAGTACGTAGGTCGGCTTGCTCACCGGCAACAGGATCGTCGCGGCAAGCAGCGCACCGGTTTCCACCCGGCCGAGCCGGTCGCCGAGGAACAGCGCCTTGACCAGCAACGCCGAAACCATGATGGCCAGCGCGTTGGTCATCGTGTCCGCGGTGACGGTGCCCGCTTGGAACACCGCGATCGGCAACACCGCGACGGTGAACGCCAGCCACTGCACCCGATGCCTGCGCAGCGCGTACAGGCCGAAGCCGACCACCGACAAGTAGGCGAGCAGCCCGGCGAGCCTGGTCAGCGCGATCGTCCCGCCGACGTCGAGACCGAACAACTCGGCGAGCCGAATGCCAACGGCGGCAGGGATATACGGCACCGGCGAGTAGGCGGCGGTGTTGGTGAACCAGACCGGTTCGGTGTCGTCGGACACCGCGGCCCCGCCGAGCCGGTCGTACGCGCCGGGGTCCTCGACCATCGAGCCGGGTTCTTCGGGGTTGGTCGTGTAGTCCCGCAGCGCGTAGCCCATCAGGGCGGTGATGCTGGCCGGGACGTCGCCGCCGTAGGCGACGCCGCGGGTGTCCTTGATCTGCTGCGGCAGCAACCCGCCGTGCGCGACCTGGTAGGCGCGGCCGAACTGGGTGATCTCGTCATGGCCCCAGAAGGGCGGGGTGAGGACCGTGAACAGTCCGCCGAAGATCGCGACGAGGACGGTGAAGGCCACCGTCGCCGCACCGAGGCGCGTCACGATCCTGGCTGCGAAATCGCGGGCGGCGTTCGACGAGGTCGAGCTGTCAGCGCTGCCGGCCGATTTGGTCGCGCCGTTGGCCTGCGCCGATCCGGGGGACGTCTCGTTCAGCGCCTGTTCCGGAACCAATTCCTCCGCCGTGGCTTTGTCCGCGGAGGTGGTCACCGGCCTGCTCCGCCGGTGCGGGCGTCACCGCCGTTGCCGTTCGGATGGAAGTCGTCCGCGCTCACCGCGGAGTAGCGCAGATACACCAGGCGCGCGGCCTCGTGCCGCGAGCGCCGGATGCCGTCGAGGATCAGGCCCGCGGTCCAGGCCAGGCTGCCGAGCAGCAGCAACGTGAAGCCGAGGAACAGGGTCGGGAAACGCGGCACCTCGCCGGTGTTGTAGAACTCGATGACGATCGGGATGCTCAGGATGATCGAAACCAGCCAGCTCAGCGTGCCGAACAGGCCGTAGAAAGCGACCGGCCGCTCGTGCCTGGCCAGGCCGATGATCAGCGCCAGGATCTTGAACCCGTCGTGGTAGGTGCGAAGCTTGCTCTCGCTGCCCGCGGGGCGGTCGCGGAAACCGACCGGCACCGCGGTCCGCGGCACCCGAAGATGCAGCGAGTGCACGGTCAGCTCGGTTTCGATCTCGAACTCGCGGGAGACGGCGGGGAAGCTCTTCACGAACCGGCGGGAGAACACCCGGAAGCCACTGAGCATGTCTTCGACGTTCTCGCCGAACACCTTGCCGACCACGCCGTTGAGCACCTTGTTGCCGGTCTCGTGGCCGGTCCGGTACGCCGAGCCGCTCTCGTCCTGCCTGCGGACGCCGAGCACGTGGTCGTAGGGGCCGTCGAGCAGCGTCTTGATCATCAGCGGCGCGGCCGACGCCTCGTAGGTGTCGTCGCCATCGATCATCAGATAGACATCGGCCTCGATGTCGGCGAAGGCGCGGCGCACCACGTTGCCCTTGCCCTTGGTGTGCTCGTGGCGCACGATCGCACCGGCCTCGCGGGCGCGTTCGGCGGTGGCGTCCGTACTCAGGTTGTCGTAGACATAGACGACGATTCCCGGCACGGCGGCCTGCAGGTCGGCCACGACCTTGGCGACGGCAGCCTCTTCGTTGTGGCACGGCACCACGGCGGCAATACGAAGCTCGGTGGAGTCCACCCGGGTCAATCCTCGCGATCGGTGGTGAATGTGGGAACACCGGGAGGGTACAGGGAACTCACCGCTGACGCGTGGCCGACCTCACCGCGCAGCGGGCGGAATTTCCGCCCGGGGCACGTCGTGTCGGGGCTGCGGTACCGTCGGGCCGTGCCAACCAGTGAGTCGACCGCGCAGGCGGGCGCGACCGTACCTCCCGCCGATGGTTCGTTAGTTCGGAAGGTGCTCACCGCGCTACGGCAGGGCAGTGCGTTCCTGGTGGTCGGAGCCATCGGCTTCCTCGTCGACGCGGGCACCTACAACCTCCTGGTCTTCTGGGGTGGCGAGGGCGTGCTTTATCACTACCCGTTGCCAGCCAAGATCATCGCGATCGCGGTGGCGACGGTGGTCACCTATTTCGGTAACAAGTGGTGGACCTTCGCGCACAAGAAGACGGATAATCCAGGGCGCGAATATCTTCTCTATGCCGTCTTCAATGTTGTCGCGATCGGCCTGCAACTGGGGTGTCTCGGCTTCTCCCGCTACGTCCTCGACCTGTCCTCACCGCTGTCGGACAACATCTCTGGAACGCTCATTGGCCAGATGGTGGCGGTCATCTTCCGCTACTGGGCCTACGACAAGTTCGTCTTCACCGGGGCGCGCGAACGCGACGACGAAGTCGCGACCGACGCGTCAGCGAATGGTCAGCAACTGCGCTAGGACACGGCGGCATCGCGCCTGAACCGGCAGGTACCGAGGCTGGTTGATATCCTCACCCCCGCCGCGAACGGCATCCAGGGGCGTGTTTGTCCCGTCCGGCACGATAACGATTTCGAGGACTTCATGGATCAGTCGGCTACCCAGGCCGTTACCGAAACGAACGATCGAGCGCCGGCCGTTGACGCCCCGGCCTCGCTGCGCTCCGACCACCGGGCGCCGGATCGGCTGGTGTTGCAGCGCGGCATCTTCTCCGGTCCGTCGGCGAAGGTGAGCGACGAGCTGTATGCCGTGGTCAAGGGTCGCGCGCATCGGGAACGGCAGGTGCTGCGGCTGGAGAAGGGTGCGGCCGCGCACACCAACACCTACTTCGGCCGGTTCGCGGCCAGTTATTGGCAGCGCTGGACCACCGTCACCGAGGTGCGGGCGGCCATGGTGCTCGACGTGACCAAGAAGGCGCGGGTCCGTCTCGTCGCCTCCGATATCGCGGGGCACCGCCGGATCATCGACACCGCGCAGGTCACCGCGAGCGGCCCGCTTACGCTGACCGCGCCGCTGGACCAGTACGTCGACGGCGGCGCGATCTGGCTCGAATTCGACGCCATCGGCGGCGACCTCGGCATCACCGAGGTCAGCTGGACCACGGCGGCGCCGGACCGCATCCGTCCCGTCGCGATCGCCATCTGCACGTTCAACCGGGCCGAGGACTGCGCGCACACGGTCGCGGCGCTGGCCTCCGACGACGTCGTGCTCGACGCGATCGACGCGGTGTACGTGGTGGACCAGGGCACCGACCTGGTGGCGAACCGGCCGCGCTACCAGGAGGTCGTCCCGGTCTTCGGCGACAAGCTGCGCTACATCCGGCAGCCGAATCTCGGTGGGGCGGGCGGCTTCACGCGCGGGCTCTACGAGGTGTCCGCGGCCAACGAGCACGCCGACGTCATCCTGATGGACGACGACATCCTGTGCGAGCCGGAAACGGTGTTGCGGCTCAACGCCTTCGCCAACATGACGGTGGAGCCGACCCTGGTCGGCGCCCAGATGCTGTTCCTGCTCAATCCCGATTACCTCAATGTCGGCGCCGAAGAGGTGCACCTGCAGGAGCTGCGGCACGGGCAGAAGGTGCCGAAGGCGTTGCGCAACACCAGCATGCTCAAGCGCAACCAGGAACGTCGCGTCGACGCGGGCTACAACGCTTGGTGGACCTGCCTGATTCCGGCCGAGGTGGTCGCCAAGATCGGACTGCCCGTCCCGATCTTCTTCCAGTGGGACGACGTCGAATACGGCATCCGGGCGCGCGAGAACGGTTTCGTCACGGTCACCCTGCCGAATGCGGCGGTGTGGCACGCGGACTTCTACTGGAAGGACTACGACGACTGGGCGCGTTACTTCAGCACGCGCAATTCGTTGATCGTCGGCTCGCTGCACACCGATCTGGACGGAAAGGCGATCACCCGCAAGCTGTTCCGTGAACTGGCCGAACAGCTGGTCGCCATGCAGTACGGCTTGGTGCACACCACGCTGCAAGGTATCGAGGACTTCCTGCAAGGCCCGAAGGTGTTGCAGGACGGCGGCATCGCCGCGCTGGCCGCCGCGCGCGGTAGCCGGGCGGACTATCCGGAGACGATCAAGCACCCCGCCTCGACACCGCCGGTGCGTTCCGGTGACATCCAATTGCGCCGCGCCACCGGCGAACCGAGCAGGCCGATGCTCGTGCTGATCAAGCGAGCCATCAACCAGTGGTTCGGCCGCACCCAACACGGCATCATCGGCGTCACCCGCGAAGACGCGCACTGGTGGCATGTTTCGCTGTTCGACCACGTGGTAGTCACCGACGCCTCGCAGTCCGGTGTCCGAGTCCGCCAACGGGACAAGGCGCGGGCCCGGCAACTGCTCCGCCGCACCATCCGCGTGCTGCGCCGCCTACGCCGCGAACTACCCACGCTGCAGCAGCAGTACCGCGCCGCCGTACCCGAACTGACCAGCCGCGCGAACTGGGAGCGGTTGTACGGCATCAAGCCGGAATAGGTCGCCGCACAAGAACTCTGAGAGATGCGTCGAGCCGCCCCAGGTCTGGGGCGGCTCGACGTACTTCAGGGCTGCTCGTCATTCGAGATGAATCCGCGGCCGATCGCACTGAGTCCCGACGTCGGCCGGAGTAGTGCTCAGAGGAACAAGTCGGTGGTGAGTTCGCCGTCGCCGGGGACCACGCGGTACTTGTCGAGATCGGTGATGCCGTGGGTGGCGAGGACGTCCTCATCGATGAAGAAGTTGCCGGTCGTGTCCTTGGCTGGGGACGTGAGCACCAGGTAGGCGGCGTCGGCGTAGATGTCGGGGGTGCGTGAGGTGGCGATCATCTCCTCGCCGCCGAGCAGGTTCTTCACCGCGGCGGTGGCGATGGTGGTGCGCGGCCACAGCGAGTTCACGCCGACGCCGTCGTTTTTCAGCTCCTCCGCCAAACCCAATGTGGTGAGCGACATTCCGTACTTGGCGATGGTGTAGCCCAGTGCCGTGCCCGCCCACTTGGGGTCGAGGTTCAGCGGCGGGGACAGGGTGAGGATGTGCGGATTGCGTTCGGCCGCAGCGGATGCGCGCAGGTGCGGGATGCTCAGCTTGGACAGCAGGAAGCTGCCTCGGCAGTTGATGTCCTGCATCAGGTCGTATTTCTTCATCGACAGCGCGTCGGTGGGGGACAGGTCGATCGCGGAGGCGTTGTTCACCACGATGTCGATCCCGCCGAACCGCTCGACCGTCTGCCGCACAGCCTCGGCCACCGACTCATCGATGCGCACATCGCCGACGAACGGCAGCACCTGACCGCCCGCCGCCTCGAGTTCCGCGGCCGCGGTATGGATGGTGCCGGGAAGCTTGGGGTGCGGCTGATCCGTCTTGGCGATCAAGGTGATGTTCGCGCCGTCCGCCGCTGCCCGCTTAGCGATCTCCAGCCCGATACCCCGGCTGCCACCCGACATGATCATCGTCCGGCCTGTGAGCGGCTTAGATCCCGGTTCCGTCATTAACCTGCTCCTGTCGTCTGCGCCGCGAGCACCCCCGCAGCCTTCCGCCCTTTGCACACTAAGCGTAAACCCCCGCCCTATGCAACCAGTTGCATAGGGCGGGGTTCATGATCAACGGGCCGTGCCTGAGCGGCTACTCGCACTATGGCACGGCCATGTCCCGTTGGGCCACGGCCCACCGGGTGCGGATGTGATCAACGGGACATGGCTGAGCGCCCACGCGCCCATGCCGCAGCTGTGTCCCGTCCGTGGCCACGGTCCACCAGGGTGGTTGGTGCTCGACGGGACGTGTCTGAGCGGTTACCCGCACTATGGCGCGGCCATGTCCCGTTGATCATGGCCGGGCCGGATGCGGGGCGGGCGGGCGCTGATCGCCGACTGCGTGCCGCCCGCCTCGCGTTCTGGGGTGGGTCAGCGGCGGGGGCCTCGTTCTCGGTAGGCCTGGCGCTGCTGTTTGATGATGCTTCGCCAGTTGCGGTCGCGTTCGGCTTGCAGGCGCTTGTCGGTGCGCGCTGCCATCCAGGCGTTTTCCTTGGCGAGTTTGCGGTAGCTGTCGAAGCGGCGCTGGGTGAGCTCGCCGTTGTCGATGGCTTCCCGGACGGCGCAGCCGGGTTCGCCGTTGTGCGCGCAGTCGCTGAAACGGCAGCGGGCGGCGAGGGATTCGACGTCGCTGAAGGTCTTCTCGATCCCTTCGGCGGCGTCCCATAGCCCGATTCCGCGTAGGCCAGGGGTATCGATGAGGGTGCCGCCGTTGGGCAGCGGCCGCAGCTCCCGATGCACCGTGGTGTGCCGCCCCTTCTTGTCCGCCGCGCGAACGGCGTTGGTGGCGAACACTTCTTGCCCGAGCAGGGCATTGGCGAGGGTGGACTTGCCCGCGCCTGACGGACCGATCAGCGCCACCGTCCCGTCGAGCATGGCGCCGAGTACGTCCAGCCCGACCCCGTTGCTGGCACTCACCGTGAGCACCGCGGCGCCGGGCGCGACAGCCCGCACTTCCTCGATCGGAATATCGTCTGCCGCATCCGCTTTGGTGAGCACCACCAAGGGTTGCGCATTGCTCTCCCAGGCCAGCGCGAGCATCCGCTCGATCCGCCCCAGATCGACATCCGCGTCGGCGGCCGTGCACAACAGCACCGTGTCGACATTGGCGGCGAGCACCTGCCCTTGCGACCGGCCGGACACCGACGACCGCATGATCGCCGACCGCCGTGGAAGCAACTGCCGCACAGCCGGTTCGGCGTCGATGGTCACCCAGTCACCGGTGCACAGCCCGCTGACCTCGGAATCCGCCCGAGGGCACCGGGCCCGGGTAACCCCGGTCGGCGTGGCGACATCACATTCGCTGCGATCCATCCGGATAACCCGGGCGGGCACACAGCCTTCCTCGATCATCGAGGCGTATTCATCGGCTACGGCTTCAGTCCAGCCGTAAGGAACAAGAAGGTCGTACTCGACCATGATGGAAGGAATCCTTCGTCGGGCACTGAGCCCGATCGGGACTCAGCGACTGGAGATTGAGGTGGAGTTCCGTGTGGCGGCGTGCACAAGCACAGCTCGACCGCACACGACAATCCGAACGTTCCTGGTCACGGTCCACACCTCCTTGCCTCTCTCGCAGTTGCTCCCCACCCTGACATGCCCCGTTCACCCGCGCAACCGAATTAACGTCCGGCGCGGGTACCGACGGACGGCTAGGGCCGCTGGTCGGGTTTGCCGAATTGCTCGTGCCGCCCGAGGGAGCGCAGATGGAACCATTCGCGCAGGCCCGCGGGGTCGCGGCGGGTGACGAGGAAGAACCAGGAGAAGCGGATCCATTCCTGGGGGAGGAGTTTGCGCATGCCGGGCTGCGACATCAGGTAGCCACGGTTGCGGTAGGTGAAGTAGCGCTTCACCGGGTCGTCGGGGTATTGGGTGTGCATCCGGCCGCCGAGGATCGGCTTGAATTCGGCGGCGCCGTTGGGGTGCAGGTACGCGGTCTGCAGACAGGTACCGAACGGCAGGCCGGAACGCACCAGCCTGCGATGCACCTCGACCTCGTCGCCGCGCACGAACAGCCGCAGGTCGGGCACGCCGATCACGTCGACCGCCTTGGCGGAGATGAGGGCGCCGTTGAACAGTGAGGCGATGCCGGGTAGGAAATCCTCGTCGCCGAGTTCGGAACGCAACCGCCGCCAGACCACACCGCGACGCAGCGGGAAGGCGAGCTGGTCCGGTTCATCGATGTCGCAGACCACCGGCGACACCTCGACGAGTCCGTGTCGCCGTGCGCAATCCAGCAGGGTGGCAAGGACTTCCGGTCCTTCGGGCCTGCCGTCGTCATCGGCCAGCCACACCCAGTCCGCGCCCATGCTCAGCGCGTGCAGCATGCCGAGCGCGAAACCGCCCGCGCCGCCGAGGTTGTGCGCCGAACCGAGATAGGTGGCTTCGATCGGCTGGTCCCGGACCAGGTCGGCGACCTCGGACTCGTTGGCATTGTCGACAACGATCAGGTGATCGACCGGACGAGACTGGGACGCAATGACTTTCAGCGACTCGGCGAGCAGTTCGCGGCGCTTGTGGGTGACCACGACCGCGACGATCCGCGCATCCGGACCGGTGCCGCCGGAGCTCTGTGTCGCGGCTTCGGCCGCCGGTGGTGTCGCGTCGTCGGAGTGTGCGGGGGCGCTAGCCGCTTGGGCCACTTCGGGTTTCGAGTCTGCCGCGGATTCGCCGACGCTCGCGGACACCGCAGCGCCGGGCTGCTCGGGCGCGGAGTCGACCCGGGCATCCGCCCCGGTCTCGATCGGGGTGTCCTGCCCGGTCGGCTCACTCATGCCTGATTCCGCTCCAGTTCTCGTTCGGTTCCCATGGTCCGTTCGGCTTCCATTTCCCGCAGCACGGTCGCGACGTGGTTGCCCGCGTCCGGACCTTCATAGGCTCGCACCACTTCTTCGATACCGCCACGCAAACGGATCTGACCGTGATCGATCCACAGCGCCGAATCGCAGAGTTGCGCGAGGAATTCGTTGGAATGGCTGGCGAATACCAGGATGCCCGATCGGGCCACCAATTTCTGCAGGCGCAGCCGGGCCTTCTTCATGAATTCGGCGTCCACCGCGCCGATGCCCTCGTCCAGCAGCAGGATCTCCGGGTCGATCGAGGTCACCACGCCCATGGCGAGGCGCACCCGCATGCCGGTGGAGTAGGTCCGCAGCGGCATGGACAGATATTCGCCGAGCTCGGTGAAATCGGCGATCTCGTCGATCTTGGCCAGCATCTGCTTGCGCGTCTGCCCGAGAAAAAGGCCGCGAATGATGATGTTCTCGTAGCCGGAGATTTCCGGATCCATGCCGACACCGAGATCGAACACCGGCGCCACCCGGCCGCGGATGCGCGCGCTGCCCCTTGACGGTTCGTAGATGCCCGAAAGCAGCCGCAGCAGGGTCGATTTGCCCGCGCCGTTGTGGCCGACCAGGCCGACCTTGTCGCCTTCCTTCAGCGACAGCGTGATGTCGCGCAGCGCCTCGACCACCACCACGTCGGACTGGTTGCGCCCGATCGCGCCGCCCGCCTTGCCGAGGAATGCCTTTTTCAGCGACCGCGATTTGGCGTCGAAGATCGGGAATTCGACCCAGGCGTTGTGGGTTTCGATACTCACATGGTCGGTCATCGAGCCCCTCCTAGACCCAGTACGGCACGCGCGAACGGAACTGCTTCATCGCGAAGATCGCCACGAGCCAGCCGACCACGGTGATGGCGCCGACGATGGCCCAGTGATACAGATGCTGATCGTCGCCGAGCAACGGTGCGCGAATGATCTCCAGGTAGTGGAACGTCGGGATGATCTCGGCCAGTTTCGCTCGTTCACTCACCTGGCCGCCCTGCGACTCCAGGCTTTTCGTATTCCACATCACCGGGGTCAGCACGAACAGCATCAGGGTGAGGCTGCCGAGGATCGGCGCGATATCGCGGTAGCGGGTGCTGAAGATGCCGAACACGATCGACACCCACATCGCGTTGAGGAAAAGCAGACCGAGTGCGGGGATGGCGAATATCGCGGTCCAGTGCAGTTTTTCCCAGACACCGAACGCGATGAGCACCACGAGATAGATCAGCATGTTGTGCGCGAAGAACAGCAGTTGTCGCCATACCAGGCGATAGACATGCACGCTCAGCGCGGACGGCAGCTGTTTGATCAGCCCCTCGTTCGCAATGAATACATCGGAGCCCTCGAGGATGCTCGCGTTGATGACATTCCAGACGATGATGCCGACCGCCACATAGGGCAGGTAGTCCTTGATCGGCTGGTTGAGCAGCGCGGCGTACAGCAGGCCGATCGCGGCCGCCTGTACGCCGGTGGCAATGGTGATCCAGAACGGTCCGAGTACCGACCGGCGATACCGCTGCTTGATGTCCTGCCAGCCGAGCGACAACCACAGTTCCCGTTGTCCGAAGCCGACGCGGAAGTCCTTGAAGGCCCGCTGGAAGGTCTGCGAATCCGACGCGATCGGCTCGACCTCGGCCGACCCGGCGGTGTCCTCGGCGAGCTTCTCCTGCGCGGCAGGCGTCTCCCCAGGACTCATCGGATCCTCTTCCGCCGAGCCGTCATCGGAACGCGCAGAACTGTCGCCGAAGGATTCTTCCTCCGGACGCACAGAGTCATCTGAACGAACTTGGCTGTCATCTGAACGCACTGAGCTCTCTTCAGGACGCCCCGAACTCAGTTCCGAGTCGGGGCGAGCGGCAGCGGCGGGCACGGTGCTCGACACTACCCTTGTACATTCCTACCGACCCGCGTGGCACACGCGGGTCAACGCCTCACAGATACTGCCCGGAACCGCCCGTGACGTGATTGGTTTGGCCGCCGCGCGGGTCGGCCGCGTGGATGCCGGGCGGCAGCGCACCCTGGCGCATCTGCTCGAGTTGCGCCCGCGCCGCCATCTGCTGGGCGAACAGCGCGGTCTGGATGCCGTGGAACAGGCCTTCGAGCCAGCCGACCAGCTGGGCTTGAGCGATCCGCAGCTCGGCGTCGGACGGAATGGCGTCGTCGGTGAAGGGCAGTGTCAGCCGCTCCAGCTCGGCGCGCAGTTCCGGGGCGAGGCCCTGTTCCAGTTCACGCACCGACGACTTGTGGATCTCCTTCAGCCTGCTCCGGCTGGCGTCGTCGAGCGGAGCCGCGCGCACCTCTTCGAGCAGCTGCTTGATCATGGTGCCGATGCGCATCACCTTCGCGGGCTGCTCGACCATGTCGGCGAGCGATTCGCCAGAATCGTCCCGGTCGTCCGACTCGTCCTTCTTGTCCTCGTCGGTCACCACCTGTGCGGTGACGGGCGCGTCCGCCGGGACGACCAACGGGCGGCCATCCGGTCCGACTACGACGATGTGGTCCGGTGCGTCATCCGATTGCGTCATGGTCCCTATCATGTCGCGTCGTTCCAGAACGCGCTAAGCCGGTATTTGAAACCCGTCGGCAAACCACGGACGGACACCAGCTCAACGGGTTGCCACGGGGTGGCGCCGACCGTCTCGCCCGGTCCCTGACAAAGCGACCCGGCGGCGTTCTATTCTGTTCGGGTCGTGTGGTTCGGATTTGCTGAAAGTCGGTTGCCATGCTGAGTCCCAGGTCGCTGTGCCCCCGCTATGACGTGGAGGGGAACACGGTTACACAGGCTCGCCCGCTGCCCTTAGAGTGGCCAACATGACTTACGACGTCGCGAGGGTTCGGGGCCTGATACCGTCCCTCGGCGACGGCTGGATCCATCTCGACCCGCAAGCGGGCATGCTGGTGCCCGATGCGGTATCTCGCGCCGTGTCAACGGGATTCCGAACTTCCTCTTTTTCGCATATCGGCCGCAATGGTGCGGCAGTGCGTAGCGCCGCCATTCTGGACGCGGCTCGCGAGGCGGTGGCGGATCTGGTCGGCGGCGATCCGGCGGGCGTTGTCCTTGGCCCGGACCGGGCGGTGCTGCTCGCCTGGCTGGCCGAGTCGTTGAGCTCGCGGCTCGGGCTCGGCACCGGCATCGTGTTGTCCCGGCTGGACGATGAGGCGAATGTCGCGCCGTGGTTGCGGATCGCCAATCGCTACGGCGCGCATGTGCGCTGGGCCGAGGTGGAGATCGAAACCTGCGAGATGCCGTCCTGGCAGTTCGAGGAATTGATCGGGCCCACCGCGCGATTGGTCGCGCTCACCGCGGCCTCGCCGATCGTCGGCTCCGCACCCGCGGTCCGGGTGGCCGCGGACCGGGTGCACGATGTGGGCGGTCTGCTCGTCGCCGACGCGTTCGGCGCGGCGCCCTACGCGCTCATCGACATCGATGAACTCAATGCCGACGTCGTCGCGCTCAGCGCGCCGGCCTGGGGCGGGCCGCAGATCGGAGCGCTGGTATTCCGCGATCCGGCCTTCCTGGACCGCATTCCCTCGATGTCGTTGAATCCCTATGCCAAGGGCGCCGAGCGGCTCGAGGTGGGTGGACACCAATACGCCCTGCTCGCCGGGCTGACCACCTCGATCGATTTCCTCGCCGGACTCGACGAGCGGGCCCGCGGCAGCAGGCGGCAGCGGCTGGAAATGTCGATCACCTCGCTGCAGGACTATCACGATCAACTGTTCGAGCACCTGATGGACGTGCTGGACAAGATCCCGCACCTGACCGTCATCGGCCGCGCCTCCACCCGAATCCCCACCGTCAGTTTCACTCTCGCGGGCATGCAAGCCGAAAAGGTCGCCGCCAAACTCGCCGACAACCGCATCGGCACCCTCAGCGGAGTGCACGGCGGCAGCCGACTGCTGGACGCCCTCGGCGTCAACGACGAAGGCGGCGCGGTAACCATCGGCCTGGCCCCCTACACCACCAAGTTCGAAATCGACCAACTCGGCCGTGCCCTCGCCGCCATGGAGTAGACGCCCATTTGCGTCACCCTGTCCGCCGCGAGCGAATCCGCCTGCCGCGCATGAATCCGCCTGCCGCGCATGAATCCGGCTGCCGCGCATGAATCCGCCCGCCGCGCACGAACCCGCCCGCCGCGCACGAACCCGCCCGCCGCGCACGAACCCGCCCGCCGCACGCGGAGAGCCTGCCGCACGGAGCAGCCCCCACACGAATTCAGCCTGTCGCGCACAGAACAGCCCGCCACGCACGAATCGGCGCCGCGCGCTCGGAATTGCTAGCGATTTCATGCGCGCCACGACAACCCATGCGCGCCAACAGCGGTGCGGAGCTCGGTCGACCGGCGGCCTCAGCGAGGTTCACGCCGGTGCCGTGCACGGCGTGCTCAGTCTGCCTGCCGCGCACCAGTTTGCGTCCCGCCCTCGAAGCAGCTAGCTATTTAGTGCGCGCCAAGAGGATTCGTCCGCAGGTGCGAGTAGCTGCATGCGCCGAAGTTCGGGAGCGCAACTGCTGCAACAGTTTTGGTTAGGAGTCCCGCACCTGTAGGACGACCTTGCCGAAGGTGTCACCGGATTCGAGCAGGCGGTGGGCTTCGCCCGCCTCGGTGATCGGTAGTTCCGCGTGGATGACCGGTGCGATGGTGCCGTCGGCTACCAATGGCCATAGGTGGCGGTGCACTTCGGCGATGATGGCGGCCTTGCTTCCGTGTCCGGTGGCGGGCCTGTTGCGCACGTTGGTGGCGTGCACGGTGCCCCATTTCCGTAGCAGCGCACCGAGATTCAGTTCGCCGGTGGCGCCGCCCTGCATGCCGATCACGACCAGGTGCCCGAAATTCGCCAGGGCGTCGATATTGCGGGCCAGGTAGGCCGCGCCCATGTTGTCCAGGATGACGTCGGCGCCCGAGTCCTCGGCGTGCACCGCGGCGACGAAATCGTCGTCCCGGTAGTTGATCAGCACCTGCGCGCCGAGTTCCGCGCATCGCCGCAGCTTTTCGGTCGACCCGGCGGTGACCGCTACCCGCGCGCCGAGGCTGCGCGCCACCTGGATGGCGTGCGTGCCGATGCCACTGCCGCCCCCGTGGATCAACACCAGTTGGCCCGCGCGCAGCCCGGCCGTCATCACCAAATTCGACCACACCGTCGCCGCCACCTCGGGCAGCCCGGCGGCCGCGCCGAGATCCAAGCCATCCGGCACCGGCAGCAGTTGGCTGGCGGGGGCGACCACCTTTTCGGCGTACCCGCCGCCGGACAGCAGCGCGCAGACCCGATCACCGACCTGCCAGTCGCGCACGCCGTCGCCGAGTTCGGCGATGATGCCGGAGCATTCCAGACCGATAACCTCGCTGGCCCCCTTCGGCGGCGGATAGTTCCCCTGGCGCTGCAGCAGGTCGGCCCGATTCACCCCCGCCGCCGCCACCTCGATCAGCACCTCGCCATGCCCTGGCACCGGATCCGGCGCATCCGCCCACGCCATCACCTCGGGCCCGCCGAAACCATTCAGCTTGATCGCACGCACGTGTCCCATACTGCCCCCGCCCGCCGCATCACTGTTCGCGGGCCCTGCCGTCCTGAGCCTGCGTCAGCGTCATCGTCGTGTGCGGCCCCGGCGTTCCGCCCCGTCGTCATACGTGGGGCCGCACCGTCCTGGGCTCCCGGCCGCATCTTCGTTGTTCGCGGGCCCGGCCGTCCCGAGCCCCCTCCGCACCATTCCCGCGCGAACCCCCGCCGTCCCGACCCCGCGCCAGTGCGCTGCACCGCCAGCCGCCGAGCCCGCTACCGATCAGCTAAGGCACCTCGCACCGTATTTTCGCGAGCGGCCACGTACATCGCGCTCTAGGACTACCGTTCCGGTCGTGAGCAGCAGTTTCGCCGGTTTCCAGCACGAGATCTACCTCGGCGGTCTGGGTGGCACAGTCCCCGAATTACCTATGACGGCAGCGGGTTTGGCGCACAGAGCCGAGGAACTGCTCGACCCGGCGGCGTACGCGTACGTGGCGGGCAGCGCGTCGGCGGAGCGCACCGCCGCGGCCAATCGAAGCGCCTTCGACCGGCAACGGCTGCTGCCCCGCATGCTGCGCGGCGCCACCGACCCGGCCGCCCGCGATCTTTCGGTGGAGGTACTCGGCACCCGGCTGGCCGCGCCGGTGCTGACCGCGCCGATCGGCGTGCTGGAGCTGCTGCACAAAGGCGGCGAGGTGATCGCCGCCGCGGCGACGAAGGAACTCGGCATCGGCACGGTGTTGTCCACCGCGGCGTCCTCGACCATCGAGGAGGTCGGCGCGGCCGCGGGCGAGTGGTGGTTTCAGCTGTACTGGCCCGCGGACGACGAACTCGCCAGATCGTTCGTCCGCCGTGCCGAGCGGGCAGGCGCCAAGGCGATCGTCGTCACCGTGGACACGCCGACCCTCGGCTGGCGTCCGCGCGACCTCGAGCTGGCGCACCTGCCCTTCCTGCACGGCAAGGGCATCGCGAACTACCTGTCGGACCCGGTCTTTCGATCGAAACTGGCGACACCGCCGGAGGAGGGCGAGGATGCCATGCGCGCCGCGATCCTCGTCTGGATCAGCCTGTTCGGCAACCACTCGCTGCGCCCCGCCGATCTCGCGCGCCTACGGGAGTGGACCGAACTGCCGATCGTGGTGAAGGGCATTTTGCACCCCGACGATGCCCGCCAGGTGGTGGACGCCGGCGCCGACGCGGTGGTGGTGAGCAACCACGGCGGCCGCCAGGTAGACGGCGCCATCGCCGCGCTCGACGCGCTGCCCACCATCGTGGCCACCGTCGGCGACCGCGCCGACGTGCTGTTCGACTCGGGCATCCGGACCGGCTCGGACATGCTGACCGCTCTCGCCCTCGGCGCGAAGGCGGTGCTGTACGGGCGGCCGTGGGTCTACGGGCTCGGCATCGCGGGCCACGCGGGCGTCCGGCACGCGCTGCGGCTGCTGCTCGCGGACTTCGATACCGCCATGGGTTTGACCGGTTGCGCGAACCTCGCCGAGGTGGATCGCTCGCTGATCGCCACCGTCCGCTGAGCGATACCGCTTTCCCCACAGCGAGTTTGCGCAGTTGAGGCAACATAGAATGAGCAGTGTGCATCCCGAACCGAGCAGTCCCGTGGCGGCCGAACCGAGATGGCTCACTCCGGCGCAGCAACGGGCCTGGCGGGCCTATATGGACGGGCACCAGCGCCTGATGACCGAGCTGAACCGGCAGCTACAGCGGGACAGTGACCTGAGCGTCGCCGAATACCGCATCCTGGTCCTGCTGTCCGAAGCGCCTGGTCGCGCCCTGCGCATGAGCGAACTGGCCGACGGCGTGCTCTCCTCCAGAAGCCGACTCACCCACCAGATCCGGCGTCTGGAAGCCGAGGGCATCGTGCGCCGCAACACCTGCCTCGAAGACGGCCGCGGCGTCCTCGCCGAACTCACCGACGAAGGGATGCGCCGCCTCGAAGCCGCCGCCCCCGGCCACGTCGAGGCCGTTCGCCGCAACTTCGTCGACCTGCTCTCGCCCGACCAGCTAGCGGTCATCGGAGAAGTGTTCGCCCGCATCGATGCGGAAATCGGAACGCGGCCCCGCTGACCCGTCCGCTACCATCGTGGTTCCTGGAGACGTGGCAGAGCGGCCGAATGCACTCGCCTTGAAAGCGAGCGTCGCGAGAGCGACCGGGGGTTCAAATCCCTCCGTCTCCGCTTATGTACCTGCGTGCACAGGGCTCCCCGCCGACGAATGCGGTAGGGAGCCCTCAACTTTGCGGGCGGCGGATTCTGTTGTGCTCGAACCGTTTACCGGGCAGTATCCGGTCGTGTGATGAACAGACGAATCAATGCAGCGATCCTGCTGGCCGTGTCCGCCGCGGCCGTGACGCTCGCGCCCCTTACCGCCGCGCCAGCGAGTGCGGTGGCACCGCTCAAGGCTCCGGTGGTCACCTTCGAAGGCACCGGACCGGGCACGGTGACGGCGACGCTGCACAATCCGAACGACCGCGGCCAGTGCTGGGCCGAGGCCGGCATCGGGCCCGACAACAACCACGCCTTCTTCGGCGACGGCACGCCGGAGTCGGTGGCCAACCCAGGTCAGACGATCAAGACCTCGTTGACCGGCCTCGAGCCCGGATCCACGATCACCGCACGGGGCGGCTGCGTGGACACCACTCCCGCGGGCGGGTACGAGCTGAGCGAGACAGTCCTCGTCACCGTCCCTGCCAACAAGCCCGCAACCGGTAGCTTCGGGGGCTAGCCGCCACGGTGAGTGGTGCAGGCGCGGTGTTCGCCGCAGCCCTGCGCCGCTCGCCGGTGCCGGTCGGGTGGCTCGCGGAGCTCGGCTCCGGCCCACCGAAAAGGCCTACCAAGTAGGCCGGAGCGAGTTTGTCTCCCTCGCCGCCGGGTAACCGGCCGTCGACTGGGAGGTGCCACCATGACGGAAACGCGGAGCGGCCCACCGACGGAGACACGGTCGGTGGCGGAATTGGTCAACGACGCGACCGAGCAGATGAGCAGGCTGATTCGGGACGAAATTCAGCTCGCCAGGCTCGAGGTTCAGAAAAAGGGCAAGCTGATCGGCCGCGGAGCCGGGCTCGCCGGGGTGGGTGCGCTACTGGGGTTCTACGGCGGAGCGGCCTTGATCGCGGCGGCGATATTCGCGCTGGCGATTCCGCTGCCGGAATGGGCCGCGGCGCTGATCGTCGGCGCTGTGCTGTTGGTCGTCGGCGCGGTGTTCGCGCTCCTGGGTAAGAAGGATGTCCAGGAGGCTGTCCCGCCGGTGCCGCAGGAAGCGGCCGAGGGCGTCAAACGCGACATCGAAACCATCAAGGACGGGAGAAACCGATGAGCGACAAACGCCGATCCGCCGACGCCGCAACCGAATCCGACAAGCCGATCCTCAGCGGGCCGATCGAAGAGGAGGCCCTGCGCGCGGACCGCGACCTGACCAGAGAAGAACTCGGGCAAACGGTTTCGGAATTGACCGCCAAGCTGGACGTCAAGGGCCGGGCGCAGGACAAGTTGCACGAGACCGCGGACACCGCGCGGGCGAAGGCCGCCGAGACCGCCGAAGCGGCCGCCGAGAAGACGGCGCAGGCCAAGGAGGCCGCGAGCCGGAAGGCGACCGAGGCCAAGGAGGCCGCGAGCCGCAAGACGGCGGAAGCCAAGGAAGCGGCGAGCCAGAAGGCGGCTAAGGCCAAGCAGGCCGCCGAGGAGAAGGCTCAGCAGGCCAAGGCGCAGGCCCGGGAACTGGTCGAGAAGGCCGAGGCGGCAACGCCGGAACCGGTCGTCGAGCGAGGCAGGCAGGTCACCGACGTGGCCCGTAGGCAGCCGGTCGCCGTCGCGGGCGTCGCGGCCTTAGCAGCGCTGGTGGTCTGGTGGATCCTGCGGCGGCGGCGCGCATGAAGACGCTCTACAAGCCGCTCGGCATGCTGGTCAGCGTTATCGGCGGGCTCGCCGCCAACGCCGCGTTCACCCGGGTATGGCGCACCGTCAGCGGCGAAGACCAAGCCCCGAGCGCCACGGCCCGGAACTACACCTGGAGTGAAGTCCTGGTCGCCGCGGCCCTGCAAGGTGCGATCTTCGGACTGGTGAAGGCCGCCATCGACCGGGCGGGCGCGACCGGCTACAAATCGTTGACCGGCACCTGGCCGGAATAGCAGCGACCTGAAACGTGAGCGGCCCCACCGAGTGGTGGGGCTGTTCCGTCAACCGAATCTGCTGGACAGGCGGTAATGGCCGGTGGCGACCAGCATTTCCAAGGCCGCCTGCCGAGTCGGGCAGGATCGTGGACAGGACCGATGGACTTGCATCATGCGGTGCGCGTGCTCGAGATCCAGGTCGGTCGGCAGCGCTCTCGCGGTACAGGTCGGGTTGTCGGACACGATCATCCACCTCCCAAATGCATAACGTTCGACTCCAGCATGCGCCCTCTGGCGGGTACCGAAGAGATTCCTAACCTTCCCTTAGGACGACGACCACGGATTACCTGTCGGTGTCCGCACTGAAGTCCCGGCGGACGAAGTTCGGGCGGATATCGAGGTCCGGCGGGTCGTAGTACCGGTGGAAGGTCGGGGTCAGGCCCGAGGAGATCGGCGGGTTGATCCAGCTCCAGTCGGTCGGGCAGGTACGGCCCGCCGCCTCTTCCCGCTTGACGTGATCGCAGAACTGCTTGGCCACCGTGTGGTGATCGACGATGTACACACCCGATTTGCGGAAGCTGTGCAGCACCGCGCGATTGAGCTCGACGAGGGCGAGATCGCGCCATAGATTGCGCTCGGATCGCGTATCCAGGCACATCATTTCGGCGATCAGCGGCAGCATGTTGTAGCGGTTGGGGTCGCTGAGGTTGCGTGCGCCGATCTCCGCGCCCAGGTACCAGCCGTTGAATGGCGCGAAAGGGTAAGTGACACCGCCGACTTCGAGGTTCATGTTGGAGACCGCGGGCAGTGCGTGCCACCGCAGCCCGAGGCCGGCGAACCACTCGAACTCAGGATGCTCCAGCTCCACCTCGCGGGCCAGTTCGGGCGGGACGTCGAACCAGCGGATCGGCTCGTCCGGGGTGCTGATCAGCAGCGGCAGCAGGTCGAATGGTGTTCTGGCGCCGCGCCATCCGAGCTTCATGGCGAACTCGGTGAGTGTGACGTTCGCCGCGTCGCCGGTGACCGTGCCGTCGCCATTGCGGTAGCCCGCGTACCGGATGAGCTGCGGGCTGACGATCCGGAATTCCCGCCCGTCGGGCTGACGCGGCGGGCCGACGGTGACCATCGATTGAATGGCGCCGCCATTGGTGGCCAGCTCCAGGTGCTGCCAGCAGACCTCTGCCAGGTCGCGGGCGGACCGCACCCGCCGCGCGTCGAGCAATTTCAATGAGCGCCAATGCTTGCGGCCGACGCAGCGGGCGTGATTACGCCACGCGAGCTTGGCGCCGATCAAGATTTCCTCGGCGGTCTGCAGATAGCCGCCGGTTTGTTCGAGTTGCTCCAGCGCGGTGCGGCGGCGCTGCGCGGTGAGATGCGCCAGTTCGGGCATCCGGAAGAATTCATCGCATTCGCGGAGCCGGCGCTCCAGTTCGCTGCTGAAAGGTTTTGTGTCAGGCGGGTTTTCGATCGGTGGTACGGGTAATGCAGGATTCACGGTTTTCTCCGGTCGGGCATAGGTGCTGCGGTGAAACAGACAAGTTCGAGCGGGAGAATTCGCGCGGGCGCGCAGCCGATACCGCCCTCGGCGGCGGACCGCGAGGCTGCGTCATGACAGTGATGCCGCGAAATAGCTTCGGCTCGAGGGGTAGTGCAAGTGAGCGGGGTCTGTCGCGACTCCGTACCGAGCGCCCTGTCCGCTTGCTGCACCTATGCGCAGCCAGGTGACCTCGGTGCCGATAGTGCGGATCCACGATCATGCTCGTCCTTGTTCATGCCCGGAAAAGGCCCGGAGAGTAGCGTACGGCGGGTGTGCTGGCGGTGTGCCCGGATTTGCTGGATTTGCTGGATAGCCGCATGTGGCGATGAGAAATAGGTGGCGTCGAGTAGCGTTGACACCGCCTGGAGTTCAGTAGTGAGGGTTTGCTCGTGCGTAGTGTTCTGGGGATGGCGGCTACCGTTGTCGCTCTTCATGTCATCGGCTGGGGATTGCTGATGCTGGTCGTGGTGCCCGGTCATTACCTGGTGCAGGGTTCGGTGTTCGGGGTGGGGCTCGGGGTCACCGCCTACACCCTGGGGATGCGGCACGCGTTCGATGCCGATCACATTGCCGCGATCGACAACACCACGCGAAAGCTGGTCGCGGAGAACGGTAAAGCGAAGGTTCAGACCGTCGGGTTCTGGTTCGCCCTCGGTCACTCGACGGTGGTGTTCGTGCTCGTCGCGCTGCTGGCGTTCGGTGTGCGTGCGCTCGCGTCCAGTCTGGAAGACGAGGATTCGTCGCTGCAGCGTTGGACCGGGGTGTGGGGCACCAGCGTCTCGGGGACCTTCCTGATCCTGATCGGTTTGCTGAATCTATCGGCGCTGATCGGGATCTGGGGTGTGTTCCGCCGGATGCGCGACGGTGAGTTCGATGAGGCGCAGCTCGAACGTCACCTGGACAATCGTGGGCTGCTGAACCGGCTGCTGGTGCCGGTGGTCCGGCTGGTGCGCAAGCCGCGCCACATGTACCCGGTCGGGTTGCTGTTCGGCCTGGGTTTCGACACCGTCACCGAGGTCGGGTTGCTGGTGATCGCCGGAGGCGCGGCCGCGACCGGATTGCCGTGGTACGCGATTGTGGTTCTGCCCGTGTTGTTTTCGGCGGGGATGACGTTGTTCGACTCGCTCGACGGGTCGTTCATGAGCTACGCCTATGACTGGGCCTTCGCCAAACCGGTGCGCAAGATCTACTACAACCTGGTGATCACCGGCCTTTCGGTGGCTGTCGCGCTGCTGATCGGCGGACAGGAGATCGTGTCGATCCTCACCGAGAAGCTCGGCGTGCAGACCGGCGTCCTGGCCTGGATCGGGAACTTGGACCTGGGTGATCTCGGCTACATCATCGTCGGACTGTTCGTGCTGACCTGGGCGGTCGCCGTCGCGGTGTGGCGGTTCGCCGGAGTGGAACGACGCTGGCAGGAGCGCCTCGCGGCCAGCTGAACAGCCTCGAAAGTGGCCCTGGTCACACATTATTGCGGCACGCTATGACCAGACGATCGATCCCGGCATTTCTGGCAGGATGGTCGCATGCTGTCTCGGCGTGGGGTGCGGCGCTGGGTATCCGGCGTCTTGGTCAGCGCGGCACTGGTTTCCGGTGCTGTGGGGTTCGGCGCTCCCCAGTTGTCGGCGGCACCCTCGGACGCACCCAAACCGAGTACCGGCTCCTCGGACGGCCCGGCTCCGGCCGAGCCGACCACCGAGCGACCGGCGAAAGCGGCGATCGACCGCATCGAACCTATCAACGATCGGTGGCTGCGGGTCTTCGTCGATTCACCCGCCATGAGCCGCACCGTCGAGGTGCAGGTGCTGCTGCCGCGGGACACCGCACGGCCGCGCCCGACCGTATACATGCTCGACGGCCGCAGCGCGAACCCGACCAGCAACAACTGGACCGAACTCGGTCACGCCGACCGGTTCTTCGAGGACAAAGACGTCAACGTGGTGCTGACCGTCGGCGGTCCGGCCAGCTTCTACACCGATTGGCAGAAGCCCGATCCGGTGCTCGGCACGAACATGTGGGAAACCTTCCTAGCGCGCGAGCTGCCGCCGTTGATCGACGCGAAATTCCAGGGCAACGGCCGCAATGCCGTGATGGGTGTTTCCATGGGCGCCGAGGCCGCGATGATGCTGGCGATCCGGCAGCCGCGGCTGTACACGGCGATCGCCGCGCACAGCGGATGCTTCTCCATGGGCACCGATATCGGTCAGGCGCAAGCACGGGCCGTGATTGCCACCTACCAGGGCGAGCCGGACAACATGTTCGGCCCGCAGGATGACCCCGCCTGGCTCGACCACGACGTGACGTTGCACGCGGAAGCGTTGCGCGGCAAGACGATCTACATGTCCGTCGGTAGCGGTGTGCCCGGCATCCACGACGTGCCAGGCAACAAGGACGTCGACGTGGCCACCGCCGTCAGCTTCGGCGGGCCGCTCGAGGCTGCCACCAATATCTGCACGCAGCGGCTCGCTGATCGGCTCCGCGTGCTCGGCATCCCGGTGACCGCGCACTTCCGGCCGACCGGAACCCACTCGTGGCCATATTGGGCTGACGAGCTGGTCCGGTCGTGGCCGGTCGTGGCGGGTGCGCTCGGCGGCTAGCCGAGGAAGCGCCGCAACACCGCCGAATCGGTGGCGAAGCTCAGGAACAGGTCGTTCTCGTGCGGATCGCCGGCGGTGACCCGCACCCCGTCGGTACCGTAGGGCCGCACCAGTACGCCCGCCTCCGCGCTCGCCTCACCGAACTCGGCGCTGCGCTCGCCCAGCGGCAGCCAGAGGAAGTTGGATTCGCTCGGCGGCACCCGGTAGCCGGCGGCCAGCAGGGCGTCGCGCACGCGGTCGCGCTCGACGACCAGGGTGTCGGTGCGGTCCAGCAATTCGTGGCGCGCCTCCAGCGAGGCGATCGCCGCGGCCTGCGCGACCCGGTTCACGCTGAACGGGATGTGCACCTTCATCAGCGCCGTGATCACCGCCGGATCGCCCACCGCGTAGCCCGCACGCAACCCGGCCAGGCCGTATGCCTTCGAGAAGGTGCGCAGCACAATGACATTGGGTCGGGTGCGGCCCAGCTCGACGCCGTTCGGGAAGTCCTCCGGCGCCAGCCGCAGGTACTCGAAGTACGCCTCGTCCAGCACGATCAGCACGCGCTCGGGCACCGAGTCGAGGAAACGGGTCAGCTCGGCCTTGCCGACCGCAGTGCCGGTCGGGTTGTTCGGGTTGCAGACGAAGATCAACTTGGTCCGCTCGGTGACCGCCGCGGCGAGCGCGTCCAGGTCGTGCACCATATCCGGGGTGAGCGGCACCTGAACGGCTGTCGCATTACCCACCTTGGTGACGATCGGATACGCCTCGAACGAGCGCCAGGTGAACACCACCTCGTCGGTCGGGGCGTCGCAGGTGATCTGCACCAGTTCCTGGCACAGCGCCACGCTGCCGCAGCCCACCGTGACGTTCGCCTCGGTGACGCCGAGGAAATCGGCCAAGGCGGCGCGCAATTCCAGGGCCTGATTGTCCGGATATCGGTTGGCCAGCTCGGCCGCCTCGGCGATGGCCTTGGCCGCGGCGGGTAGCGGGCCGAAGGTGGTCTCATTGCTGGCGAGCTTGACCGCGCCGGGGTGGTTGCGGCCAGGGACGTACGCCGGAATCGAATCGAGGTCCGGCCGGGTTGACGCTGTCACACCCCAACCATATGTCGAGAAGCGCAAAGCCTGGCCCGCGTACCGAAAATTCTGTGGGCAATGGGCCCTCAGCAGCAATTTCTACCGAAGATCAACAAGTCGCCCTACGCTGGAATGATGTCGGGCACTTACAACGACCTTGCCCCCTTGCGCTGCGACGACCTGGCGCCCGAATCCGAGACCGAAGCGAAACGGCGGGCCGCCGATACCGAGGTGCCCATCATCGTGGTCGAACCCGAGGGCAATGCCAGGGGCGGCATCGTGATGCTGCACGAGTCCCGCGAGTTCACCCCCGCCGTGCTCGATCTGATGAGCGCGCTGGCCTCCGAAGGCTGGACGGTGGTCGCGCCCAACCTGTTCCATCGCTCCAACGGCGAACCGGCGGCCGAGGTTTTCGGCGAGGAACTCTTCGACGACTTCGACGCCTGCTTCGACTGGCTCACCCGCCGCGGCGTCTTTCCTGACACCATCGGCGTGCTCGGCTTCGACTCCGCGGGCACCGCCGCGTTCCTGGTCGCCACCAACCGTCCGGTCGGCGCGGCCGTCAGCGTCGCCGCACCCGGCATCGTCGAACCGCTCACCGAGCAGGCCGACGCCCTGGTCCGCGCCGCCCCCAACCTGCAGGCGCCGTGGCTCGGACTGTTCGGCACCGACGACCCGGCCACCCCGCCCTCGGAGGTCGAGCGCTTGCGCGACGCGACCGGCCGCGCCGCCGTGGCAAGCCTCGTCGTCAGCTACCCCGGCCTACGCCACCGGGCCGACCACCATCCCGCCACCGACGACGACTACGGTCTGGTCGACTCACAAACCCGGATCTTCGACTGGTTCGACAGCAACTTACGCTGATAACCAGCCGTTTTGCGATCTGGACAACGGCTCCTGTAACCTTCATGCTCGGCGGTTCGAAAGGACCGGTGCCCTCGAAGAGAAGGCTCCAGGAGGCGTGCCAGAGCGGCCGAATGGGACTCACTGCTAATGAGTTGTCCCTTCACGGGGACCGGAGGTTCAAATCCTCTCGCCTCCGCCACACCCGGGCAACCGGTACACAACTGAATAACCCATGCGGCTGTAGCTCAACGGATAGAGCATCTGACTACGGATCAGAAGGTTAGGGGTTCGAATCCCTTCAGCCGCACTTTGGACAGCGGAAACGCTGGATGGGCAAACCGCGAACGAGGTCGTTGTTCGCGGTTTGTTTGCATTGTGGGGGCGGTTCAGTTGTTTCGCTCCAGAAGCCCCTAAGTCTTGCGCACCCAGGCTTGTGCTGCGTCGGCGAGGTTCCACCACGAAACATGGTGCGCATCTTGTGATTCCAGAGCCCAGTGCTCTGTGAGGCGGTCGAAGAAGGCGTCGTCGCCGGTCTTGCCGCCTTTGGGTTCGCCGATGTAGACCAGCCGACTACCGCCGCCGGCTTCGAATTTTCGCAGTGCTTCAGATGCCATCGGGTCGCCCCATCCGGGCGGCCAGCAGAGGAACAGCACGCAGTCGTTATCGAGGTCGGCGTCGAACTCCGCCAGCCCGCCAACCGGGTGCCACACGTCCAGCTGGCCCGCTGCCCCAGGGAACGACACGTTGGCGGTGCTGTTCGGCGGCTCCACGTCGAACGCGGCGACGTCGACGCCATGGGCGGCGAGTTGCCCAGCCCAGTACCCGCGCCCAGCGCCCAGTTCGAGCACCCGACGCCCTTCGCTGAACCGTGCCAGCCACTCGATCGTCTCCGGCGAGGGCACCGCATACGCGTACGCCGCTTGCAGGATCGTTTGAGCGAAGGCGAGTCGTGCACTGCCGCTTGGCCTGCCGCCGTTCACGACTCGACGTCCACCGTCGTCGCCAACCGACGGTGCGACGATGTCCCAGTACGGGTTACCTGTAGGCGACTTCCCACCGGCCATGTAGTGCACGAGCCGAAGATCGAACGCCGAGTCGGCGCCCGGATCACCGGTACCGGACAACCGCGGTGCCGTATCCAGATACTCCGCCACCCTCGGATACTCCGCACGAAGCCGCTGCTCGTCCGCCAGCAGCGCCGCCAGTTCGTTCCGCCGTTCATCCGTCAGCCCGAAGCCGGTCATGTCGCCAATTCTCGCGGGTGCCGCGCACTTCCACGAGTTGTTGTCGAAACTCGCCTTTTCCGGCGGCTCGGGGAGGAGGGCTGCGATTGTCACACTCTGCGGGGGAGCTTCGTCTACCGGGTGTTGGTCCCGAACATCACTCGCAAGGAGCTCGTTCCGATGTACATCGCATATGTTGTTGTCACTGTTTTGGCTGCCGCTTGGGTGGGGTTTTCGGCGGGGTCGATCTTCTTTCGGGCCAGCTGGGTGGTGGATCCGTTGACCGAATATGGTGTGCCGCAGTCGTGGTGGACCTGGCTGGGGGTGGCTAAAGCAGCGGGGGCGGTTGGGCTTGTGGTCGGGTTGTTCGTGCCGGTGATCGGTGTGCTGGCTGCGATCGGGGTGGTGCTGTACTTCGCCGGGGCGGTTGTCACGAATATTCGGGCGGGGGCGTATGCGCACATTCCGTTCCCGTTGATGTACATGGTGCCGGTGATCGTTGCCGCGGGGCTGGGAGCTGCGGCCTGAGTGCGGAAACCGTTGCGGTCGAACAGCAAGCGTCCCCGATCACCGCCGAAGCCCCGCCACCTCGACCAAATCGAGGGGTGGGGCTTTGTGGCGTCAGGTGGCGAGGCTGCGGATCGGGTCGTACTCCAACCATGGGTCCTGCAGGAACTCACGCCAGCGTGGATTGTGCCCGGATCGCTTGACTCGGAAGTAGATCGCTCGTCGGGTCTGCTTCGCCGTGTTGCCGCCGATATTGTGACCGAGCAAGTAGTGCGCCAGGAGTAGGTCACCCGCTCGCCCACGGATCTGTACTGGTTCCGGCAGTGAGATGTGTGGATAACCGGCTGCCTTGAAGAACGCGTCGGGGCCGTATCGGCGAAAGTACTCCGCATGGGTCAGATGTGTTCCTGGCCAGGCCCACAGGTTTCCGGCGTCTTCGTCGAGTTGATCGGAGAGCAGGACACCGGCGAGCAATGTGAATGTTCCCGGTCGCCCGTCCGGCTCAGGGGGAAAGCCGTCGATGTGGGGTCCGCCTGGGCGATGGGAGAACGGCGGGATGTTCAAGGCGATCTGTACCTGCTCCGGCGGCGTCAAAGTGTTCGACCCGGTGAGGCATTCGGCCAGCTCGAAGGCGGGGCTGTCCATCAACAATGACAGGAGATCGGGAACCTGTTGCGACGCTGGGAAGTAGAAGTATGGACCGCGAACACCGGACCCCGGCGGCTCGGCCGCGATCGAACCGTCCACGGCCGCTGCCGCCCTGGCCACCAGCTCATGGGAAACGACCTGAGGCAATACGAGGAAGCCCTGCTCAGCGAAGGTGCGTAATTCCTCCTGACCTAACACGGCTACCACGTTAGGCCGAGCCAGCTCCCGCGAGCGAACCATTTTCGGCGTAGCTGGTCGGCGGTACCGTGCACCGTTTCTGTCAGCCGCACACCCGGTGTGCGGCTGACAGAGCCAGAACCGCGGGGGCCTATTTCCAGGCCGGGAGAGTGGGGAGGTTGCCGGTGAGGTCGGAGCCGTCGGAGCGGCCGAGAAGCCAGGCGGCGAGGGCGGCAGCGGGGCCGGCGATGGTGGCGGTCGGAGTCTCCGTGCCGACGATGCCGGTGAAGTCGGTGTCGGTGGCGTGCAGTTCGAAGGCTGCCGTCGGTTCGGTTGCCGCGGTGGTGATTCGGTTCATGTCGACGGTCGCCTGACGGAGGATGCGGGCGAGGAAAGGTGCGGGCCAGTCGGCGGGCTGGTAACCCGCGTTCAGGTCCACGTGGTGGATTTCCACCTCCTGCAGGCGCATCCAGCGAACTTCGAGCGCCGGAATCGGGCGCCCTTGGCGGGTGCGGACTTCCGCGTGCCATATGTCATCGGTCAGCGAATTCGCCAGTGCGAGAAGGCGCTTGGCGGCGGCTTCGTTGTCGACGAGCTGTTCGGCGATGGGCCGGGGCGCACCGGCTTCGATGTCGAAGTCGCGCAGGAACATGCTCGCGTACTGCGGTATCTCGACGCCGGTGTGCGCCCACAACAGCAGATTGAGCAAGCTGTCGGCATTACGGGCCATATGTGCGAGCACGTGCCCGCGAGTCCAACCGGGCAACAGCGATGCCGCGATCACATCGTCATTGCTCAGCTTGCGAATGGTGTCGAGAAAACGATCGGTCGCCTCGCCGAGAGTGTCGAGCGAGACAGGGCCGTCCGGAGCTGCACTGGTCACCCCTGCGACCCTAGCGACCCCGACCACCACCCGCCGCCCCAATGGGCCAACCCGACGGACTCCCCGAGCTCACAGAGTCTCCACGCGCCGCACCGGGCCAGTACTCCCTGTGCGGCGTAGGAAAGCTCTGTGCGTACCACCCGGGATCACTCGGTGACGATGGCGTCTGCCTCGATTTCGACCAGCAGGGCGGGGGTGATGAGGGCGCTGACCTGGTACATGGCAGTGGCGGGGCGGATGTCGCCGAATACCTCGGCGTGCGCCTTGGCGACCTCGGCCCAGCGGGTGATGTCGGTGACGAAGATGCGGGTGCGGACGACGTCGGCGAGGCTCGCGCCCGCATCGGTGAGGGCGGTGGCAATGCGGCGCAGGACTTCCCGGGTCTGCTCGCCGATATCGTCGCCGCCGACCGCGGCGTGGCCGGGAATCGAGGCGGTGGTGCCGCTGACCGCGATGGTGTTGCCGACCCGGACGGCCCGGCTGTAGCCGACGATGGCTTCGAACTCGGAGCCGGAGGAAATGTTCACGCGAGCAGTCATGGCGACAGCATCGCATGGCGCTGATCTTGGAGCCAGCGGTCGCGAACGGGGGGGCGAGGCGGCGGGCAGCGACACCGAGTTGTCATCCTTGCGTCGTCCACACGTCGGATCGACAGGGTAGGCAGGCGCAGTGAAAGCTCATTCTCGTCCCCGCATCACCGCCGTCGCCGCGCTCTGCGTCGGCGTACTGGCCGCAGGCTGCTCATCGAAGGATTCGGCCGCGGACTTCACCGCGACCGAAGACCAGCCGCTGGTGATCTCCCTGGATGACCTGCTCGCCAAGACCGGTGGCAGCGCCGCCGTTCGCATCGCCGACCCGGCGCACGGCAAGCTGAGCCGCCGCGTCGACGGTGCGCTCGTCTACACACCCGACGCCGGGTACCTGGGATCGGACAGCTTCGAGGTGACCACCACCGACGCGGTCCGCCTGTACACCACCGACTTTCCGGTGCTCGGCGAGTTCGGTGGAACGACGGTGCAGGGCAGCGGTTTCGGCTCGGCGTGGACGCCGGTGCCGGGCAGCACGGACGAGTTCTACGGGCTCACCGACCGCGGCCCGAATGTGGATGGCCCCGGCAAGAACGAGAAGCTTTCGCCGACACCGAGTTTCGTGCCGAAGATCGCCCGCTTCAAGCTGGTCGGCAGCCGAGCGGTGCTGCAATCCAGCATCGATCTGCACACGGCCGCGGGTGTCCCGTTCAACGGCCAGGTCGATGTCGCCGCGAACACCGGCGAAACCATCAAGGACCTCGCGGGAAACGTACTGCCGCCCACCGATCACGGTCTAGACCCCGAAGGCCTGGTCGCACTGCCTGACGGCACCTTCTGGGTATCCGATGAATACGGCCCGTTCCTAGTGCATTTCGACGCCAAGGGTGGCGAGATCGAGCGCCTCGCTCCCGGTTCCGGCCTGCCGAAGGAACTTTCGCTGCGCACACCGAACCAGGGCATGGAGGGCCTGACCATCACCCCTGATGGCAGCACGCTCGTCGGTGTGCTGCAGAGCGGGCTGAACACCCCGGGTCTCAACGGCTCCGCCAAGGAAGTGCCGCTGACCCGCATCGTCACCGTCGATCTGAAGACGAAGGCGCTGAAGGAATTCATTGTCCAGCTGGAGAATCCGAAGAACACCAAGGTCGCCGACTCCGAGATCACCGCGCTGAGCGCGACCACCTTCCTGATCGACGAACGCGACGGCGCGCTGGCGCCGAAGTCGGACAAGAAGCTGTGGGCCGTCGACATCGCCAACGCCACCGACGTCGGCCCCGACGCGAAGGTGCCCGGCGCACAATACGATCCGGAACGCGGCGGCCTCCAGGTCGACGGCAAACCGCTGGAGACGTTGGTCGGCCCGGTCTCGACCGCGGACGGCATCGCCGCACTGACCAAAGCGGGCGTCACCCCGGCCGCCAAGACCGAGCACCTCGACCTCGCCGCCCTCGTCAAGGAACTAGACGCGAACGGAAAGTTTTTCGGCCACGACAAGATCGAGGGCGTCGCCACCCTGGACGGCGGCAAGACGCTCTACATCGCCAACGACAGCGACTTCGGCCTCGCCGGCAGCACGGGTGAGCAGCCGCCGTTCGACCTGAAGCCCAAGACGCTGCCCAATGGCGTGCAGGACAGCGGCGAAATCCTCTTCGTCGATACCAGCAAGCTGCCAGCCAAGACCGACAGCCACACGATCAAGCTGAACGTCGAGTAGCTATTCGTCGGGGTCGGTCCATTCCCGGCCCTCCAGGATCACCGCGGCGGCCAGCGTGATCAGCCACAGCGACATCGAACCGACCTGGATCCGCTGGGCGATGCCGAGCGCGTAGTTCCCGGTCAGGTTGTCGGCGACCAGCATCCACACCGTCGCCACCGATCCGACCACGAGCACGACCAGCCCGAACTCGCGCAGGATCCGCCAGCGGTGATAGCGGAACGCGGCCAGGCTGAACGCGAACGTGGCGACGGCGATCGAGGTGACCGCGATGGTGCTCGACAGCGCGTGCGGCTGGTGCAGTTGCGGGAACAGCTCGCTGCCGCCGCCGCACCCCGCGTCGCTCGCGGTGCAATCCTGCAATGGCAGCAACACGTCAGCGATGGTTGCCGCGCCGAAGCAGAGCAGCGCGACCCAGCCGATCGTCGTGAAGCGCCGTCGCGGGAACACCAGCAGCCCGCCGATCGCGGCGGGGATGAGCAAGGCGCCGACGATCTTGTCTGCGGTCGCGAAAACCGCACGGTAGGGCTTGCCTTCCGCATCGAGCTCGCTGAGGAACGAGTTGACCGGGTCGACATCGATCTTCAGGACGAACTCGAGCACCCAGGACGAATAGCAGACCCCCGCGATCAGGATCGCCGCCGCGATCACCAAGGACGCCACCCGCACGCGCCGTTCGGCGATCTTCCGGCTACCTGTCACGGACTCATTCTCCTACCTGCCGCCGGACTGATGATCAAACGGTAGGTCAGCGCGTTCGGAGTGTCTCGGAGTCGGCGGCCGATGGGATCAAACACACGGGTTTGTCAACCAGCGCACAGGCTCCTGTCAGGTTCGGCGGACAGGCTGTCAGGGAAGCGTTCCCAAGGAGGTCCCCATGATCGGCTATGCCACAGCCGCCGCCGGAGTCGCCGTGATGGCGGTGATGGTGGCGTCGAGCTATCTCGCCGCCCACGCGCCGCGCACATTGGTTCGGGTCCGGTCCCGATAGTTCATCGCCCGAGCGCGGCAAGCACCCGCTCGGCCGCGGCCACGGTGTCTTCGTGTTCCCACACACGGATCACCTGCCAACCTGCCGCGATCAGCGCCGCGTCGGTGGCCCGGTCCCGCGCCACATTCCCGGCCAGCTTGACGGCCCACCATTCGGCGTTGTTTCGCGGATCGGTCGCGTGCTGCGGGCACCGATGCCAGAAGCAACCGTCCACATAGACCGCGACCCGTAGCCGCGGAAACACCAGGTCGGCCCGCCGCCGCTGGCCGCGGATCGGCGCCCGATCGACGAAATAGCGAACTCCCCGCCGATGTAGTTCCCGCCGCAGCGCGAGTTCGGGCTTCGTCCCGGTCCGCCGCTGCCGCGCCATTCGCGCGCTGGTCGCCGCGTCGGTGCTCGGTCGTCGGGTTCCACCGCCGCGACTCGATTCCGGCTTTCCCGCCGAAGGCGGGAGTCGCCGCGCATGGTCGGGTGGGTCGCCCGATCGTCCCGCGCCCGTCCGCTCGCTCATGCCGCCCAGCCGCCCATCCGATCGAGATGACTCTCCACATCATCGAGGAATCCTGGCGGAAACCGCAGGCTGCCCATGCCCGCCCGGCGCAGGAATCCGGCGGTAGCCCGCGCCGAAAGCAGCCGCGAATCGGTGAGAAAGTTCCGCAGATCCTCGTACGGTTCGTGCACCGGCCAGGTCGATACCGGCACCCGATAGGCCGTCCCGTCGCGTCCCCAGGCAGCCACCGGCCACGGCGTTCCCGGCGATAGCGGCTGGTCACCGGGAATCGGATCCAGTGGCGCGGCCAACCGCGATCCCACCCAGCCCGCCATTCGCACACTCACCGCGTTACCGACCAGCTTCCACCGATGTCCCTGCCGGATGCCCGGCACCTCACCCGCGGGCGCGGTCCAACCGGGGGCGAAACCTTGCAACCGTTCCACGTCCACCAGACCGGGTGTGACGATCTCGCCGGACGGCAGCCGCACCGCTGGCGGACTGGCGATACCCAGCGCGGACCCGCCCTTCACCGTCGGCACGGCGTTCACCGCCCAGCCCAGCCCGCGTACCCCTTCGGTCCAGTAGAACCCGCACGGGTCGCGGTCGGCGTCGCCGACTATCCGCGGCCCGGCGTCGTCACCGAACAGCACGCCGCGCGGGTCCTCGGTCCGCGAGGCCAGCATCAGCACCCGCTGACGGCGCTGTGGCAGGCCGAACGCGCGCGCGTCCACCACCCGATAAGCCCAGGTGTAGCCGAGCTCCTCCAGGGCGGCGGTGATGTGCCGCATAGCGGCGCCGCGCCCCAGTTGCAGCATGAAGGGCACATTCTCGATCAACAGCCAGCGCGGTCCACGCTTGCGGCGGACCAGCCGGAACACCTCGTCGACCAGCCCCGACCTGGTACCGGTGATGCCCGCGGTGCGACCGGCCTGGGACAGGTCCTGGCAGGGGAACCCGGCCGCGACCAATTCGGTCCCGGCAGGTATCGCGCGCAACCTGGTGATGTCGGAATGCAGTGGCACGTCGGGAAAGCGGGCGGCGAGTACTCCCTGCGCGCCAGGATCGATCTCGCAGAGCAGTTCGGTCTGCCAGCCGTTCTGCCCGAGGCCGAGCTCGAGCCCGCCGATCCCGGCGAACAGCCCGACCATCCGCGCGCCCGTCACCGACCGTCCCTTCCTCGCGTCCTCGGGCCACCCGCCGTCGCGCCCGTGCCGGGGAGAGGTTACTCGAGTTGCCGGTGGCCGTCCGCGAACGACGCCATGACGGCGCTCAGAACGGCGGCGACCGAACGGAAATCCAGCGGCGTAGCGTAAGGGCCGCGGTACCCCGAACGGACCCCGGCGGACGAACTTCGGCGCCGGATTGCGGATGGCCGGAGCGAAGGCCGGGGAACGCCTGGTACCGTCCGCGTGTCAGCAACATGATCGGTCTGCTGCTCCTCGATAATGCTCATCGGCCGATCATGTGTGCGGCCCTGATGACAGGCTCGGCGGACTGATCTGCCTGCGCTCCAGCGCGATACGCGCGGATGCCCATGTTCCACGGCGGCCCGTCCGCATGCGAAATGCCATTGCTCCACAAGGTGCTTGCTCCACCAGGTTTCGGGCTCGACAAATTTCTTAGTAGTCACGCTAGGGAAAGTGAGCGAACATGCAGATACCTTCGAAAAACAGGAGCTTTCCCAACGTTGTCGTCACCAGCCTGGCGGCGACCACCTCGATCGCCGGTGACGTCGATTCGACGTGGAAGGGCCTGCTCAACGGCGAAAGCGGCATCGACGTCCTAGAGGACAGTTTCATCGAGCAGTTCGAGCTGCCGGTCCGCATCGGCGGACATCTGAAGGTCTCGCCCACCGAGAGCCTCACCCGCGTCGAAGCGCGCACCCTGTCCTATGTGGAGCAGATGGCCACGGTGCTCAGCCGCGAAGTGTGGCGCAACGCGGGCAGCCCGGAGGTGGACAAAACCCGGCTCGGCGTCGCCATCGGCACCGGCCTCGGCGGCGGCGAGTACATCGTCGACGCCAGGGACCGGATCAAAAACGGTGGCTACCGCAAGATTTCACCGCTGACCGTGCAACGGATCATGCCGAACGGGTCGGCCGCCTGTGTCGGCATCGAGCTCGGCGCCGGGGCGGGCGTGGTCACGCCGGTGTCGGCCTGCTCGTCGGGCTCGGAGGCGATCGCGAACGCGTGGCAGATGATCGTGATGGGTGACGCGGACATGGTGGTCACCGGCGGTGTCGAGGGTTCCATCCAAGCGGTGCCGATCGCGGCGTTCACCATGATGCGCGCGATGAGCACCCGCAACGACGACCCCAAGAGCGCGTCGCGGCCGTTCGACAAGGACCGGGACGGCTTCGTGTTCGGTGAGGCGGGCGCGATGATGATCATCGAGACCGAGGAGCACGCCAAGGCGCGCGGCGCGACCATCCACGCGCGAATCATGGGGGCAGGCATCACCTCCGACGCCTTCCACCTGGTCGCGCCCGATCTCGAGGGCAAGGGCGCCGCGCGCGCGATGACCAGGGCGATCGAGAAGGCCGGGCTGACCAAGCGCGATGTCACCCATGTGAACGCGCACGCCACCGCCACGCCGATCGGCGATACCGCTGAGGCGCAAGCGATTACGGCGGCGGTAGGTAATCACGCCTCGGTCTACGCGCCGAAATCGGCGCTCGGGCACTCGATCGGCGCGGTCGGCGCGCTGGAGTCCGTGATCACCGTGCTGTCCGTGCGCGACGGCGTCGTCCCGCCGACCCTGAATTTGGACAATCAGGATCCGGCAATCGACCTCGACATCGTCAAGGGCCAGAGCAGGCAGGGCCGTATCGATTACGCCGTGAACAACTCGTTCGGTTTCGGCGGACACAACGTGGCGATCGCCTTCGGGCGGTACTGAGCGTCGGAAGGCTACGCACCTGCTAGCCTTCCCGACGCTTCGTTATCGACCTGTGTTCGGTGTAACTGCACGGCTGTATGCGTGCTTTGGCAAAAGGATAAGGCGATGATCGACGAGACCTTCGACGACTATTTGGACGACCAGGGCAATATCAAGATCCGCGGTGACAAGACCCTGATCGACTTCGTCGACAAGCACAGCGCGGAGAACGGCGACGACCTCGCCTACCGCTATATCGACTATTCGCGGGAACGCGACGGCGAGTACCACGAGCTGACCTGGCGGCAGTTCGGCGTCCGGCTACGGGCCGTTGCGGCCCGGCTGCAGCAGGTGACCCGACCAGGCGATCGAGTAGCGATTCTGGCCCCGCAAGGGCTCGACTATGTCGTCTCCATTTTCGCCGCCGTCTACGCGGGCAATATCGCGGTTCCGCTGTTCGACCCGGAAGAGCAGGGGCACACCGACCGGCTCACCGCGGTGCTCAGCGACTGCACGCCCGCGGCGATCCTCACTGTCGGTTCCGCGGCGGGCGGTGTGCGGAACTTCTTCCGGCATCTGCCCGCGGCGCAGCGCCCGCGGATTATTGCGGTGGAAGCGATTCCGGACAGCGTCGGCGCGACCTGGGTGCGGCCGGATATCAATATCGACAGCGTCGCTTACCTGCAATACACCTCGGGCTCCACCAGAACGCCTGCGGGCGTGGAGATCACCCATCGCGCGGTCGGCACGAATCTATTGCAGATGATCGATGCCATTGGGGTGACCGAGAATTCGCGCGGCGTCACCTGGCTGCCGCTGTTCCACGACATGGGTTTGCTGTGTGTGATCCTGCCGACCGTCGGCGGCGGATTCATCACCATCATGTCGCCGAGCGCGTTCGTTCGCCGTCCGTACCGCTGGATCAAAGAATTGGCCGCTGCCTCCGACGGTGCCGGAACCTTTGCCGCCGCACCGAATTTCGCGTTCGAGCACGCCGCGGCGCGGGGCAGGCCGAAAGCGGGCGAAGAGCTCGATCTGTCGAATGTGATCGGCCTGATCAACGGCAGCGAGCCGGTGTCGGTGTCGTCGATGAAGAAGTTCAACGAGGCATTCGCCCCGTACGGACTGCCGAAAACGGCGATCAAGCCCTGCTACGGCATGGCGGAGGCGACGCTGTTCGTCTCGGCGACCAAGGCCGAGGACGAGGCGCGGGTGGTGTATGTCGATCGCGCCCAATTGAATTCGGGCCGGATGGTCGAGGTCGAGCCGGGTACCGACAATGCGATCGCCCAGGTGTCCTGTGGCTATGTCGCGTTGTCGCAGTGGGCGACCATCGTTGATCCGGAGACCGGCGTCGAGCGCCCGGACGGTGAGGTCGGCGAGATCTGGTTGCACGGCGAGAACATGGGCATCGGCTACTGGGGCAAGCCCGACGAAACCGTGGCCACCTTCCAGGCCAAACTGATCGCCCGGCAGGCGCAAGGCAGTCACGCGGAGGGGACGCCGGAGGACGCCAACTGGATGCGCACCGGCGACTACGGCGCCTACCTCGACGGCGAGCTCTACATCACCGGCCGGGTGAAGGATCTGGTGATCGTCGACGGCCGCAACCACTACCCGCAGGATCTGGAGTTCTCGGCGCAGGAATCCAGCACGGCGCTGCGGCCCGGTTTCGTCGCGGCGTTCTCGGTGCCCGCCAACGAACTTCCAGCGCTGGTCTTCGAAAAGGGCAGCCACTCCGGCCTGAATTTCGATGCCGAGGACAACTCCGAGCAACTGGTGATCGTCGCTGAACGCAACACCGGGGCGGGGAAGCTGGAAACCGGGCCGGTCGCCGACACCGTGCGCGCGGCCGTTTCCCAGCGGCACGGTGTGACGGTGCGTGATGTGCTGCTGGTACCCGCGGGTTCGATTCCGCGGACCTCGAGCGGCAAGATTGCCCGCCGGGCCTGCCGGGCCGCCTATCTGGACGGCACGCTGCGCGGCGGATATCAGCAGCAGGCATTCCCGGACGTTCCGGTGGAGCGGGAATCCGAGAGCGCGGGCGTTCGCTAGAGCCGGACCTCGTTCGAACATTCGAATTCACCGACGTCGGCGCCCACGATCTGGGCGTCGAGGTCACCGGACGTCCCGGTGCCGCGGAACTTTTCCACTGCGGCCCGGGACGTTTTTGGCGTGGCGCCACCCTTGACCTCGAGGTTACTCGAGGTTGTTTGCTGTCGTCATGAAGGTTGTCGGGACCTGCGAGCCAACGGTGATGTCCAGCACGAACGCGGACGCGGGGGTATCGGTGCAGCCGGAAAATCGGTTGGCTGATCCGGGCGATGCTGCCACCCTGAAATGTCGGACCTCGATGCGAACATCACCGAGTGTCCCGCTTCACGACACCGCAATCCACAGACCTCGAGGGGGAGCTATGTCAGTTGCACTGGACGTCGCAACGGCCGATCCGGAGGCCGACAGACCGGAGCGGCCCGCGGCGTCCGCGCCCGGCCGCCTGCAATCGCTGCGGCGTTTCTGGCCGTACGTGCGCCCGCATCGTCGTGCCCTGCTCGGCGCGACCACGCTCGCGATCCTCGCCTCGCTGACGGCGATCGCCATTCCGCTGGTGCTCGCACGGATCATCGACGGGCCGATTGCCCGGCGCGATTTCGCGGGCGTCGTCGGGCCGGTGCTGCTGGTGCTGTTGCTCGGCCTGCTGGAAGCGTTCGGTGTGTGGGGGCGCCGCTGGCTGGTCTCCAAACCGGCGACCGAGTTCGAGATCACCATGCGCGCCAAAATCTTCCGCAAGCTGCAGTCGCTGTCCATCGGACGGCACGACTCCTGGGAATCGGGTCAGCTGCTCTCGCGTGCGGTCGACGATATGGCCACCATGCGCCGCTTCGTCGCGTTCGCCGGGCCGTTCCTGATCATCCACATCTTCCTGATTCCGATCGGCCTGCTTGCACTGGTCTGGTTGAGCTGGCAGATCGGCCTGATCTTCGCGATCATCGCGATTCCATTGACCTACATCTGCATTCGCTTCGAGCGGGAGTACTCGAAGGCGTCGCGGCGGTCCCAGGACCAGTCCGGCGACCTGGCCACCATCGCCGAAGAGTCGGCGCAGGGCGTGCGGGTGCTGAAGGCATTCGGTCGTGGCGTGTTCTTCGGCGGACGGTTCACCGCGCAGTCGCGCGAACTCCAGCAGACCGAACTGCTCAAGGTGCGGCTGGACGCGCGGCTCTGGTCGGCGATGACCGGTCTGCCGCAGCTGGCGATCGCGTTCGCGCTCGGTTACGGCGGCTACGCGGTGGTGCACGGGTCGATGACGCTCGGCACCCTGGTCGCGGCCATCACGCTGGCGAACTTCCTGCAGTGGCCGATCATCTGGACCGGCTTCCTGCTCGCCGAGCTGAACGACGCTCGCACGGCAGGTGATCGGTACTGGGAGATCATCGATACCCCGGTCGACATCACCGACCCGGCCGATCCGGTGCAGCTGCCGGAAGTGATCGTCGGCGAGTTGCGCTTGGAAGGCGTGAAGTTCGCGTTCCCGGATGCGAAAGGGGAGGTGCTGCACGATGTTTCGCTCAAGGTTCGGCCCGGCGAGACCGTCGCCCTGGTCGGCGCGACCGGTAGCGGAAAGACCGCGCTGCTCAACCTGATTCCCCGGCTCTACGACCTGTCCGGCGGCGTGATCACCATCGACGGCATCGACATCGCGTCCATGCGGCTCAACGATCTGCGGTCCCTCGTCTCGGTCGCGTTCGAGGAGCCGGTGCTGTTCTCGGCGAGCGTGCGGGAGAACGTCGCGCTCGGCGACCCGGCCGCCACCGACGCCGATGTGCGTCGCGCGCTGGATGTCGCGCAGGCCACAGAGTTCGTCGACAACCTGCCGTGGGGACTGGACACCAGGATCGGCGAACAGGGACTCAGCCTGTCCGGCGGTCAGCGGCAGCGGCTCGCGCTGGCCCGCGCCGTGCTGAGCGGGGCGGGGCGGGGGAGCCGCAGCCGGATCATGGTGCTCGACGACCCACTGTCCGCGCTCGATGTGGAAACCGAGGAGCGGGTGCAGGAACGGTTGCGCACCGTGCTGGCCGGCGCGACGACGCTGCTTGTCGCACACCGGCCGTCGACGGCGGCGCTGGCCGATCGGGTCGTGGTACTGGCCGAAGGCCGGATCGTCGCCGAGGG
The DNA here is from genome assembly GCF_019222765.1 of Nocardia iowensis. NCBI lineage: Bacteria > Bacillati > Actinomycetota > Actinomycetes > Mycobacteriales > Nocardiaceae > Nocardia > Nocardia iowensis. The sequence goes on from NZ_CP078145.1 coordinate 243,281, forward strand.
CACACATGACCAACTGCTGCGTACCAGCAGCCGATACCGAGAACTGATGGGAGGTGAGGAGCAGTGAGCACGGAAACGGTCACGTCGAAAGATGCGGCAGTGAACGACGATTCGGTCGTACTGGAAAAACAGGGCGACGAGGCCGCCGATTGGCGCGGCATCGCCAGCGAGGACAAAGAGGTCACTCAGGCCGGAAACCTGGTGCTGGCCGAACGATCCCGGCGACTGCTGCTCGACCTGGTCCGGCCGTACCGCAAGCTGGCGGCGCTCGCACTGGTGCTCATCGTGGTGGACAACGCCGCGATGGTCTCCGCGCCGCTGTTCGTCGCGCACGGCCTCGACACCGGCATCCGCGAAGGCGGCAAAGGCAACTGGGCCCCGCTGGCCTGGACCGCCGGTGGATATCTCGCCGCGGTGCTGCTCGGCGTTGCGACCACGTTCCTGTTCCTGCGGGTGTCGGGCAAGCTGAGTCAGAGCGTGCTGTTCGACCTGCGGGTGCGATCGTTCACGCACATGCAGCGGCTCGATGTCGCCTTCCACGAGAAGTACACCTCGGGCAAGGTCGTTTCGCGGCTCACCGGCGATATCGAGACGCTGCAGGAGCTGCTGGAGAGCGCGCTGAATCAGGCGCTGAGCGCGATCCTTTCGGTGCTCACCATCGCGGTGCTGCTGGTCTACCTCGATCTGACGCTGGCCGCGATCGTGCTGGTCGGCTTCGTGCCGCTGGTGTTCGTCACCCGATGGGCGCAGCGCAGGCAGCGGGCGGGTTACCGCCGGACCCGTGGCGCCATCGCGAAGGTGGTCGTGCAGTTCGTCGAGTCGATGGGCGGCATGCGTGCGGTGCAGACCTTCCGCCGGGAGCAGCGCAACGAGTCGGTGCTGGCCTACGAGGACACCGAATACCAGCAGGCGACCACGACGGCCATGCGCGGCATGGGCGACTACGCGGGCCTGACCAGGCTGCTCGGCAACCTGACCACGGTGATCATCATCCTGGTCGGCGCGTGGCAGGTGATCGAGGGCCATCTCGCGGTGGGTGTGCTCGCGGCATACCTGTTGTACCTCAACGAGTTCTACGGCCCGCTCGACGAACTCGCCCAGGTGTTCAACTCGTACCAGTCCGCGGCCGCGGCGCTGGAGAAGATCTCCGGCGTGCTCGAGGAAGAGCCGACGGTGCGGGAACCGACCGACCCGACGCCGCTGGCGAAGGCGAGCGGTGCGGTCCTGCTGGATCGGGTCTCGTTCGGCTACGGCCCCGACCGCGAGGTGCTGCCGGAGTTCTCCCTGGAGATCCCGGCCGGACAGGTGGTCGCACTGGTCGGCGCCACCGGTGCGGGCAAGTCGACGCTGGCCAAGCTGCTGACGCGGTTCTACGACCCGTCAAACGGTGCGGTCACCCTGGACGGCATCGACCTGCGCCGCATCTCCGATGCCGACCTGCGCCGCAATGTCGTGATGGTCACCCAGGAGGCCTACCTGTTCTCCGGATCCGTGGCCGACAACATTCGGCTCGGCAGGCCGGACGCGACCGACGCGGAGGTCTTCGCGGCGGCCCGTGCGGTCGGACTGTACGACTTCGTGCAGGCGTTGCCGGAGGGCTTCGACACCGACGTGCGCAAGCGCGGCGGCCGGTTGTCCGCCGGCCAGCGGCAGCTGGTCGCGTTCGCCCGGGTCTTCCTGGCGGACCCGGCGGTGATCGTGCTGGACGAGGCCACCTCCAGCCTGGACATCCCGAGCGAACGGCTGATCCAGCAGGCACTGGAAACAGTGCTGCGCGGCCGTACCGCCGTGATCATCGCGCACCGGCTGTCCACCGTGGCCATCGCCGACCGGGTGCTGGTGCTGGAATCCGGGCGCGTCGTGGAGGACGGCACCCCGGCCGAGCTGATCGCGGGCACCGGCCGGTTCGCCACTCTGCATGCGGCGTGGCGGGAGTCCCTGGTGTGATGCGGGCTGGTGTGGTGCGGCCAACAGCTCGGTGTCGCTTACGGTAGATACGTGACGACCCCAGCCCCCGAGAGCCAAGCCTCTGGCCCCGAGACGCCACCGGCCTCCCGTTGGCCGGCGATTCTCACCTGGCGCGCGCACAACGCGTCGCGGATGGAGTCGGTGCGCGTGACCCTCAACGGCAACCGCATCCGCGCCGCCGGTCGGATGATCGGCGGCGCGTGCGACGACCATCCGGCGTTCAGCGCGTCCTACGACCTGGTCACCGACGAGAGCGGCGCCACCAAGCGCCTCTCCCTGCGCACCACAACGGCCGCCGGTGAGCGGCACGCGTCCATCGCCAGGGACGAGGAGAACTACTGGCTCGTCGACGCCGGCGGCAGCCACGTGCGCTCCACCTTCGCCGGTGCGCTCGATGTCGACGTGGTGCTCAGCCCGTTCTTCAACACGCTGCCGATCCGTCGGTTCGATCTGCAGCACGCGGTGCACGACGTCCAGGTCCCGGTCGTCTACGTGCGCCTGCCCGACCTGCTGGTCCAGGAGGCGAGCCTGACCTACAGCAGCGCCGCCGACGGCATCAGCGTGCTGTCTCCGGTCTCCAGCGCCACCGTCACGGTCGACGCGGACGGTTTCCTGCTCGACTACCCGGGCCTCGCCGAACGTATTTGACATTCGGTATACGGGTGCCGCCATTCCGGTTGGCTGACCCTTGGCATTCCGGCGAATGTGGAATCGAGCTGCCACGTCCCGACTGGAACCCGGCGTTCGCCGGGATGACCAGTCGGGCGTGGTAATCAGTTCAAGCTGGTGATAACCCCGCCGCGCCTACCCGCGTCCCGCAAGTTCACCAGCCAATTGTGGTCGCCGGGGCGGATATCGGTGATTTCCCATCGTTGCGCGGTTTCATAGCGTTCACGGGCATCGTGTCCGGCTTCGACGAGATCGGCGAGGGAATTGTCCGCGCGCAGGCTGTCGCGGGCGGCGCCGAGCACGGTGAGCGTTTCCTCGAGGACCGCCAACAGCGCGGCGGAATTCGGTTCACAAATGGCGCGGACCAGATCCGGCGCGGTGGCGGCGACGCGGGTGCCGTCGCGGAACGAACCCGCCGCCAGTCCGAGCGCCAGCTCGCCGCCCGTCGCACCCGCCGCCGCCAGCGCCTCGGCCAGCACGTGCGGCAGGTGCGAGATCCGGGCCACCGCGCGATCGTGCTCGTCCGCGACCACCGGGACGACCACCGAGCCGCAGTCAAGGGCCAGCCGCACCACCCTGGTCCACGGGTCGACGTGGGTGCCCTCGTCCACGCCGACCGCCCACACCGCGTCCCGGAACAAGCCGGAATCGGTGGCGGCCCATCCGGATTCGGCGGTGCCCGCCATCGGATGCCCGCCGACGTAGCGGGCCGACAGACCTTGCGCACGCACCGCGGCGGCGACCGGTGCTTTCACACTGACCACATCGGTCAGCACGCAGTCAGGGGCGAACGTGGCAATGGACGCGAGCAGGTGCTCGACCGCGGGCATCGGTACCGCGAGGACGATCAGCGCGTCGGCGTCGGCGGCCCGCGCCAGTGCGGCAGGCAGGTCTTCGGTGACATCGAAGCCGTCGCTTCTCGCGGCTTCCGCCCCGGCGGCTGAGCGGTTGAAACCCCAGGCGGCATAGCCGGCGGCGACGGCGGCGCGCAGCAGGGAACCGCCGATCAAGCCTGTTCCGAGGACGCACACGGGCGCTTTCGCAGCAGAAGTCACTCGAACAGATTCGCATACGACTTCAACATTTCCGCTCGCACAGACTACCGTTGCGGCCATGGCAGCACAGCGCTCGGGCACGAATAGGGCGGCGTCGGATGATTACGACGACGTAGAAGGGTTCGCAGTGGCGGTTGTCCGCGAAGAGGGCAAATGGCGGTGCAGCCCACTGAGCCAGGCCGCGCTCACGGATTTGTCCGCAGCGGAAAACGAACTGAAGGCTTTGCGCAGCTCGGGCGCCGTGTTCGGGCTGCTGGACATCGACGACGAGTTCTTCATCGTGGTCCGGCCCGCGCCGAGCGGCACCCGGATGCTGGTATCGGACGCGACGGCCGCCATTGATTACGACATCGCCGCGGACGTACTCGACGCCCTGAATGTGGAAATCCCGGACATCGACCCGGACGAGCTCGACGACGTCGAGCCGTGGGAGGAGGGCGACCTCGGTGTACTCGCCGACCTCGGTCTGCCCGAGCCGGTGCTGAGCGTCATCCTCGCCGAGACCGACCTCTACCCGGACGAGCAGCTCGGCATGATCGCCCAGCGCCTCGGCTTCGCCGACGAACTATCGGCGGTGCTGGACAAGCTGCCCCGCTGACGTGGACGGCCCGTCCCTCCCGTCGGACACCGACATGGTGCGCGCCGCGATCGCCGCGGCCGCCGCGGCGGATCCACGCGACGTTCCCGTCGGCGCCGTCGTATTCGACGCCGCCGGTAGGGAACTCGCGCGCGCCGCGAACGCGCGAGAAGCCCTCGGCGATCCCACCGCGCACGCCGAGGTGCTCGCTCTTCGCCGCGCCGCCGAGGTCAACGGCGACGGCTGGCGGCTGGAAGGGGCCACCCTGGCGGTAACTCTGGAACCCTGCACTATGTGTGCGGGCGCCCTGGTTCTGGCCCGCGTATCACGGCTGGTCTTCGGCGCCTGGGAGCCCAAAACCGGCGCCGTCGGCTCCCTCTGGGACGTAGTCCGCGACCGCCGCCTCAACCACCGCCCCCAAGTCCGCGGCGGCATCCTGGAACCCGACTGCGCCGCCCTGCTCGACACCTTCTTCCGCACCCAGCGCTGACCTCCCGACGCACTCCGCACCCCGCGTCGTGCGCCAAGTCACACCACACCCGCAGCTCCCCTGGGGATTTAGCGATCAGGCAGCGTTCCGGTATGGTTGTCGGCGGTGGCGTGTCCGAGCGGCCTAAGGAGCACGCCTCGAAAGCGTGTGAGGGGTAACCCCCCTCCGAGGGTTCAAATCCCTCCGCCACCGCCAAAGCCCCTCACCTGTTCAACAGGTGAGGGGCTATTTCGCTATGCGCAGGGCATCACGCTCGGGTCGTTTTGCGATCCGGCATGCAGCAACGTTACCGGCTCCGGATTTCCGTCAGGCAACAAAATCAGAGAAGGTTCTTGGTTGTCAGCCAAGCATCCCAGTCCGCTACGGCGGCGTTTGCGAGAGCCAATGCGTCGTGAACATTGCCGTGGTCTGCGGTTATCGTCCAGGTGTGCTGCGTCCGACCGCCTTCGCTCTCATCATGGGTAACGGTGCCGTCGGACTGCACCGTTGCCTTCGCAGGTGACATTCTGCGTTGAAACTTCCGCGTGCCGACCGCCAGCGGTGCGCGGCGAGCTTTTCAGATTCAAATGCTTGGCCCCGTTGGCGATGTCGGCGCACGCGGCCAGCGCGACCGAGCGACTAACCGTCCTCTCGCGGCGCGTTCGAGATGGCTTGTCGCCGTATCGAACTTGATCCAGTCCTTTAGCTTGTAGGCCTCTTCGAAGAACGCGTAGAGCGAGTCGCGGGCGTCGTCTGAGCCAGCATCTTCGATTGGGCTGCATGCGATTACAAGACGTTGGTGCGCCCGGCGCATGCGTTCGTACTGGTCGCCCCATCCCTCATTCAGCATGACGGGCTCCTTGGTGTATGCCGCGCAGAGGCGAAGGGAGACAAGGTATACGAGTGCTACCGATCGGTTAACATTCGATCCGGCTGAAGAGGACGAGCTGGAACAGCCGCACCCAAGGGGGGTCCCCTGCCTGGCGTTATGTGTCACCGTTCCGTATAGCGGAAGCACCGTTGTACGGGTCCCGGGGTCGCAGCGTAGCTCAACCGTGCAAGACCGTTATGAACACCGTTACTCCGAGCGCAACCAGCGCAAGTACCTGGATCACCAGTCCGATCCCCACCCATTTGGCTTTGAGATCGGTGGATGTTCGCAGGGTACGCAACGTCTCCACCGCAAGGGTGGACAGGTAGTTCCGGGCGTCCACCTCATCATCTATCCAGTGGTCTGCCGACACCATGACGGCAAGAGTGTCCGCCGCCGCAACGGCATACCAGCGATTCCATCCCGCGATGGCGCCGCAAATAGCGGCCCCAACGAACAACAGCAACGTCACAGTGCCCATCGGTAACACCGCCGAGGGCAAGCGTGTAGTGGCGGGTGTCTTGACCAGCGCAGCTACGCCAGCTAAGAGGGTGAACAGCGCCCCTGAGGTGGTGACCAATGCTTGGCCACGCGCATCGAAGGTCGCTCGCCGCTCACGCTCGGTCTTCAGTTCGGTTTCGATGAACGCCGCGTAGGTTTGGCCCTGCTCAGTCACGGCGCTTCTCCTGAGGATGGGCGCGCTTTCCGCGGACGTTCTCGACCTTGAGCCACCCTTTGTCCGTCGGTGGCGGTTTCGGCGGTGGCTTACGGTCCGGTGCGGCCTTGTCACCTGAGTTCTTCGGTTCATGATCGTTCGACATACTGGTTTATCGCGCGGCACATCCCAGGCGTTATATCAATCACACATTAATTGATGGTTGATGTCGACATGGCGCGGAAGTCCTTCGGTTTGTCCGAAGCGGCGGGTGATCGCTCGCTGGTGCTCACCGCGCTGAGGCTGTACGGGTTCGTTTGTTAACGACCCGCCTCCGGATGTCTCAGAGCTCCGCGCTCCCGCTGTGCCGTGCGGACTACGACGGCGTCGCTGACCGGTCCCTATCCCAGGCGCGGGCAGGAGCTGCCGGTGTCGAATCCGGTGCCTACGACTTCGACGGGGATGTAGGCCTGCGAGGTGTACTGGCCGGGGATGCTCTGGATGGCGATGAGGTTTTGCGGGCCGATGCGGGTGGGGGTCCAGGTGGTGGTGACGGTGTTGTTCTCCGGGTGGTGGACGGCCTCGCCGGGGATCCGTTCGCCATTGCCGGGGATGACGCCGCCCGCGAGCATGAAGAACACCGAGCCAGGCGGGATCTCGGAATCGGTGACCGTCGCGGTCACCTGGTAGCGGCAGCCGGTCAGGAGGCCGTCGGGGCCGACGGCGACGCTGACAGCGGTCACGTCGGCGTACGCCGGGGCGCCGGATACGGCGACTGTGACGGTCATGGCCGCGAAGGCCGCGGCGCTGACCACGGCGCGGGAGAGGGACCTGCTCATCGTGCTACCTCCTTGATTGGAATTTCACGATGTCCTCGGTATTCACACTGACCCATTCCAACAGCCCGTGCAATTGTTCCGCCACTTCCTTACCCATGGGGGTGAGCGCGTAGGAGACCTTCGGCGGGGTGGTCGGCTCCACGGTGCGCTCGGTGAGGCCGTAGCCGGTGAAGGTGCGGAGATTCTGCGACAGCATCTTCTCGCTGATGCCACCGATCCGGTCACGCAGCACATGGAATCGCATCGGGCCATCGCGCAGGGACGCCAGGATCAGGACTCCCCAACGACTGGTCAGCTTGTCGAGGACGGTGCGGGCCGGGCAATCGCTGTCGAATACGTCACGTCCGTGTGCGGTCGACGACCCATTGTCCTGGAAACCTACTTCCACGCTATGAGCTTACTTCTAGGTAGGCCCTTACCTGAAGTTAGCTCCATTCGTATGGTGAGCCCATGGTTCAACCAAACAGGATTCTGGTGATCGGTGCGACCGGTCACGTTGGCGGACAAGTGGTTTCGCAGCTCGCGACTACCGGGATCGCGGTCCGCGCACTCGTCCGCAAGCCCGATGCGGCATCGCTGCCCGCCGAGGTGGAGGTCGTGCCCGGCGATCTATCCGTGCCGGACACCCCGACCCGGGCGCTCGACGGAGTGGACGCGGTATATCTGACCTGGCCGATGTTGTCCGCCGACATCGCGAGCTCCGTGGTGAAAGCGATTGCCGGACAAGCGGGTCGCATCGTCCTGCTGTCCTCCGGCGCGGTCCGTGACGACGTCGACGAGCAGGACAATCCGATCGGCCGGGCGCACGCGATCATCGAACGGCCGATCGTGGAATCCGGACTGGAATGGACCTTCCTGCGACCGCATGGTTTTGCGACCAACACGCTGGAATGGGCGCCGCAGATCCGCGCGGGCAATGTGGTGCGCGGCGCGTACGGAGCGGCGTCGATGACCCTGCTGCACGAGGCCGACATCGCCGCGGTCGCTGTGCGCGCGTTGACGACCGAGGGGCACGCCGGGGCGCGATATGAGCTGACCGGGTCGGCGTCGCTGAGCCGAGTCGACCAGGTAGCGGCCATCGGCCGGGCACTGGGTCGTCCGCTGGAATGGAAGGAGATCACGCCGGAGCAGGCCAAGCAGTACATGCGGTGGGTCCCGCCGGAGTACGCGGACTTCGTGCTCGCCGGACTCGCGGCGATGGTCGACGCGCCTGGCCAGCCGACGTCGACGGTGCGGGATGTCACCGGGTCACCCGCCCGCGGTTACGCCGAGTGGGCAGCCGACCACGCTGCGGACTTTCGCTGACGACAACTGTCAGCTGGTCGTCAAACGCCGCGGGAGAAAAGCCGGACCGGTGGCGGAACCTTGTAACCGGCGGTCTTGATGAATCGTGCGCTGACCCGCGCGTCCCTACTCTCCAGCGGGTCGGCGCCGACGGTGTTCATCAGCCGATTGATCACGTTGAACGTGGTGCCCACCCAGACGGCCTCGTCGAACGCCTCGGCGGAAACGCCCGCGTGCCGGACCTTGTCGGCGTCGCCGGTGGTGAGACCGTCGGGGTCGCGGGTCATCTTCCGGAGGAAGTCGAGCATCGCCTGCGCCTCGGGGCGCAGTGGCGAAACATCCCCGTCCGCCAATGCCAGCCGCACGACATTGATATCCGTATACACGCCCGCGATCGCATGATGGGCCGACGCGCAGAAGGGGCATTCGTTCGCCTGCGAGGTGGCGGTAGCGAAGATCTCGCGTTCGGCCACCGTCCAGAACGAGGGCCCACGCATGGCCTGCTGGATGAGTTCGGACAGCGGTGACCCGAAGAAGCGGTGCCGATAGAACAGCACCTTCAGTACCGCGGGAACCTCCATCCGGCTGAACAGCTCCATCGTGCGGAGCACCACTCGGGTCGGCCGGTCATGGCCGGATTCGATTGCGCCGATCCACATTTCAGTGTCCTTCCCACGCGCGGCGGGCGGCGCGCAGGCGCCGGTCGGCCGCGCCGTAAGCCGCGACAACGGCCGCCTCGAAGATCTGGTCGTCGCTGTGGCCCGCCGCCGACAACGCGGCGATGGTCTCCTCGGTGACCCGGTACGAACGCTCCGCGACCAGATCGGTGAAGGCGGCCAGCTCAGCGGGGATGCCGTCATCGCCCGCGGAATCGGCTGTCTGCCTACGGATCTGCCGCCGCACCTCGGTGGGCAACTGCCCTGGCGCGGACTCGACATGCTCGCCGAACGCCTGCCATTTCTCGTTCATCGACTGCCGTCCCATCGACCCATTGTCGCTGATCGAGGTCTCCGCCGCGCGCTATCGGAAGAGTAAGGAGGCCAGCCTTATTCGGGCTCCCGACCTTCGGGCCGCAGCACGACGGTGCGCCGTTCCAGGTCGATGCCGACCAACGGCGGCGCGCCCTCCGCGTCCTCGTCGCGCAGCATCGACACCGACTCGCGGTGGTCCAGTTCCATCCGCTTGGTTCCGTAGAACATCGCCGTGAACTCGTCGGTAAAGGTGCCCGACACCGGAGTTCGGCGCCGCCTGCGCCGCTTGCCCACCGTCAGCTCGTAGGTCGCGACCAACACCAGCAGGATGATCCAGCCGGGGATCCACCATTGCAGTACCGCCGCCATGTCACTCGAACGGATCGGACGCGCCCCGGTGTTCCCTGCGTCACAGACAGGCCGTCGTCGCGTCCCGACTCGGACATTGCCGAGGCGGTTCCGTGCCTGGTCGGTGGCGCGTAGGTCGCGCCACCCCGCAGCCGATCCACGCCGACGAGCAATAGTTCGGCTGGAGCGGATATTTCGGAGAAACCAGGGTATACGCCCGATAGCTAAGTGCGGGAAGGACGTGATGTGCCCATGCGCCGTCGAACAGTCCGCTCGAGACCGATGAGCGAGAGAAACATGAGAATCGGAAGCATTATTGTCCTGGTGTGGTTGCTGATCGGCGTTGTCGCCGCGGCACAGCGCGACTACTTCGATAGCGGCCCGGTGAACTGTGCCGGGTTCGGCACCATCGCGGTCACCGTGATCGCGGGCCCGCTCAACTACATGGGCGTGAATCCCAAGGTCGCGGATTGTAATGTGCCGCAACCAAGTCCGTAATCGACAGCACCGGTGAGCGCGGACTGCGAACCGGCGCAGCCCATTCGATGACCTCGCACCTGGCGACGGGTGCGAGGTCCGTCGCCTGTCGGCGCGCAGGCAGCATCGTCGCGTTCGGCGCGTCGCGTCGGGCACCAGATAATGAGGTTGCTCAACGGACGCCGACGAACGAGGCAGCAATATGAGACTTGGAAGCCTGATTGTCGTGATCTGGCTGGTTGTCGGCCTGATCGCCGCTGGCCAGCGGGACTATTTCGACAGTGGACCGATCAATTGCGCGAACTTCGGAAATATAGCGCTGACCATCCTCGCCGGCCCGCTCAATTATCTGGGTGCCAATCCCAAGGTCCCCGACTGCAACGTGCCGCAGCCGAGCCCCTAGGGGATAACTCGTGTTCAGACGGGTATTCCCAGGTAAGGAGCACGGAAGGGAGCGATGACATGCGCGACCACGAAATTCGCGACCGCGATGTTCGCGGACGAGCAGTGCGCCATACAGGTACCCGCCTGGTCAGTTTGCTGCTGCTTGCCTGGCTGGCCATCGGCATGCTCGCCGCGGGTCAGCGCCACTATTTCGACAGCAGCCCGACGAACTGCGCGGGCTGGGGCACGATCGCCGTCACGGCGATTGCCGGTCCGCTCAACTACATGGGTGTGAACCCGAAGGTCGACGACTGCACGTTGCCGCAGCCGAGTCAGTAATAACCGAGCACTCGCCCCAACCCGGCAAACCGGGCGGGGGCGAGTGCTCCGTAATCAGCCGACGTCGGCGGGTTGTTTCGCGCCGCCGGGTGTCGGCTGCCCGCGCAACGCGAACAGCTTGGCGCCCTCCACATCGATATCCGGCACGATCTTGTCCAGCCACTTCGGCATCCACCACGCCCACTTACCCATCAGCGCGAGCAGCGACGGGATCAGCAGCATCCGCACCAGGAAGGCGTCGAACAGCACGCCGGCCGCCAGCGCGAAACCCATCATCTTCGCGGTCACGTCCGACTCCAGCAAGAACGAGCCGAACACCGAGATCATGATGATCGCCGCCGAGGTGACGACCCGGGCGCCATGGTGATAACCGCTGATCATCGCCTCCTTCGGCGGCTTGCCGTGCACGTATTCCTCGCGCATGCGGGTCACCAGGAACACCTGGTAATCCATCGCAAGTCCGAACACCAACCCGATCAACATGATCGGCAGGAAGCTGACGATCGCCCGCGGATCCTGGATCAGCCCGAGCTTGCCCTCCTGGAAGATCAGCACCGTCGCACCGAAGGTGGCCGCCATCGAGAGCAGGAAGCCGAGTGCGCCGGTGAGCGGCACCAGGATGGATCGGAAGACCAGGATGAGCAGCACGAACGCGGCGCCCGCCACAATGGCCATATACGGCACGATCTTGCTGAGCAGCACATGGTCGATGTCGGCGTAGATCGCCGTGGTGCCGGTGATGCCGTATTTCATCCCGTATTGCGCGTCGAGCCGACCCTCGGCATCGCGGGCGTCGCGCACCAGGTCCTTGGTGGACTGATCGTTCGGGCCCGACTTCGGCACGCCGTTGATGACGGCGCCGAGGCCGTCCTGGCTCAGCCGCGGCTGGGTCACGTAGTCCATATCCGGGTAGGACGCGAGCTCGTCACGCAGCGAATTCAGCGCAGGGGTGCGCTGGTCGGCCGCCACCGCGCTGAGATCGACGGCCACCTGGAGGACGCCGTTGCTGCCTTCGCCGAATCCGGCCGTGCGCAGCTCATAGGCCTTCCGGACGGTAGAGGTCTTGGGCATGCTGTCCTCGCCGGGCAGGCCGAGATTCATCTTGGTCGCGGGTAGGGCGAGCAGGCCTAGCACGACCACGCTGAGGATCAGCGCGACGGCGGGCGCCTTGCCGATCACCTGGGCCACCCGCATGCCATTGGTGACCGAGTTGTCGTCCTCGGGATCGTGCTGGGCGATGACCGGCAGCTTCGGCTTGAACAGGAACCGCCCGAACGCGCCGAGCAGCGCTGGCATCAGCGTGATCGCGGTGAGCACCGCGAACGCCGCGGCAACCGCGCCACCGAGACCCATGAAGGTCAGGAAGCGCACGCCGACGATGCTCAGCCCGACCAGCGCGATGATCACCGTCAGTCCGGCGAACACCACCGCCGATCCCGCGGTGCCGAGCGCGGTACCCGCCGCCTCATCCGGCGAATCCTGTACCGCCAGTTCGTGTTTGTAGCGCGAGACGATGAACAGCGCGTAGTCGATGGACAGCGCGATGCCGATCATCGAGGCGAGGAACGTGGTGAAGCTGGGGATAGAAAGGAACGACGTACCGAGGAAGATCAGCGAGGTGGCCGCGCTGAGCCCGATGATCGCGGTGACGATCGGGACGAACGCGGCGACGATAGCGCCGAACGCCACGATCATCACCACCAGCGCGACGCCCATGCCGATCATCTCGGATTTGCCGCTCGGCGCCTGCTGTTCCATCGCGATCGTGCCGCTCAGCTCCACCGTCAAACCCGCGCCCCGCGCCTGGTCGGCCACGTCATAGGCGGCCTTGCGGTCATCGGCGGTGACAGCGGTGAATTCCTTGATGGTGAACGGCACGCTGAAGAACGCGACCGTGTCCGGCTCGGTCTTGTTGAGCACGTTCAGCGGTGCGCCGCTGCACTTGGAAGCGTCCGGGTCGGGGACGAGGCAGCCCATCTCCTCGGTCGCCGTGACCGGGTTGGCGATCGGCTTGGCGTGGTCGACGATGTCCAACTGGCCGAGTCGCCCGATCAGCGCGTCGATCGCCTGCCGGTTGACCGGGTCGGTGAGCTTCTGTCCAGCGGGCGCGCCGACCACATAGGTCCCGGTGACGGCGTCGAATTTGAACGCCTCGGACATGCCGGGGAAGTGCTGGTCGAGGATCTGCGTCGCGCGCTCCGACGGCAGGTTGGGCATGCTGAAGTCGTCGCTCATCGGCTCCTTCAGCTGGGTTCCCAAACCGCCCAGCACCAGGAACAGGACAATCCAGATGGGCAGCACTAGCCACTTGTGGCGGAAGGCGAACTTTCCCCACCGGTATAGATACACGGACACAGGGTTCTCCTCGCGGTGATCGGGGTCGTGCCGGATCGGATCGAGCGACAAACGCGCGCGGGCCGACTGCGCCCGCCGGGGAACTACCTAGCTGGAGAGGCCGAACTTCTTCTGAGTCTGCTGTGGACGGCCGACAAGATCAAGAACCGGTTGCGGATACGACTCGGCCCCGCACCCGAAAATCGAGTGCGGGGCCGCGCCGAGTACTTCAGGCGATCAGCTGACGCCGACCGGCTCCTTCACCGTCTCCGCCGACCGCTGCTGCAGCTCACGCAGCTTCGCGCCTTCGACATCGATGTCGGGCAGGATCCGGTCCAGCCACTGCGGAATCCACCAGGACCACTTGCCCATCAGCACCAGCAGCGACGGGATCAGGATCATCCGGACCAGGAACGCGTCGAACAGCACACCGGCCGCCAGCGCGAAGCCGAACGACTTCGCGGTCACGTCGGTCTCCAGCAGGAACGAGCCGAAGACAGAGATCATGATGACCGCCGCCGACGTCACCACTCGGGCGCCGTGGTGATAACCGGCCACCACCGCTTCCTTCGGCGACTTGCCCTTGACGAACTCCTCGCGCATCCGGGTCACCAGGAACACCTGGTAATCCATCGCGAGGCCGAACACCAGGCCGATCAACATGATCGGCATGAAGCTGACCAGCGGATGCGGGTCCTCGATCAGGCCGAACTTGCCCTCTTGGAAGATCAGCACCGTCGCACCGAACGTCGCCGCCATCGAGAGCAGGAAGCCGAGCGCCGCCGTCAGCGGTACCAGGATCGAGCGGAACACCAGGATCAGCAGCAAGAACGCGGCACCGGCGACGATCGCCAGATACGGCACGATCTTGCCGAGCAGCACGTTGTCGACGTCGGCATAGATCGCGGTGGTTCCGGTGATGCCGTACTTCATGCCGAACTCGGCGTTCAGCTGGCCTTCCGCGTCGCGGGCATCGCTGACCAGGTCCTTGGTGGCCTGGTTGTTCGGGCCCGACTTCGGCACGCCGTCGAGCAGCACGCCCTGCTTGTCCTCGCTCCACTGCGGCTCGGTCACGTAGTCCATGCCCGGGTAGGCGGAGAGCTTGTCGCGCAACGCCTTGACCGCGTTGTCCCGGATCTCCACCGGCACCTCGGACAGGTCGGCCGCCACGTTCAGCACGCCGTTGCTGCCCTCACCGAAGCCCTCGGTGCGCAGCTCGTAGGCCTTGCGGATGGTGGAGGTCTTGGGCTGACTGTCGTCACCGGGCAGGCCGAGGTTCAGCCCGGCCGCGGGGGCGGCGAGCGCACCGAGCACCGCGACGCTGAGCACCAAGGCAACCCAGGGTGCCTTGCCGATCAACCGGCCGAAGCGCATGCCGTTGGTGACCGAGTTGTCGTCCTCGGGATCGTGCTGGGCGACAACCGGCAGCTTCGGCTTGAACAGGAACCGCCCGAACGCGCCGAGCAGCGCTGGCATCAGCGTGATCGCGGTGAGCACCGCGAACCCGGCGGCGATCGCACCGCCCAGACCCATGAAGGTCATGAACTGCACGCCGACGATGCTGAGCCCGGCAAGGGCGATGATCACGGTCAACCCGGCGAACACCACTGCGGACCCGGCCGTACCGAGCGCGGACCCGGCCGCTTCCTCCGGTGAATCCTGGACCGCCAGTTCGTGTTTGTAGCGCGAGACGATGAACAGCGCGTAGTCGATGGACAGCGCGATGCCGATCATCGAGGCGAGGAACGTGGTGAAGCTCGGCACCTCGATCACCGAGGTACCCAACATGATCAGCGAGGTCGCCGCGCCGAGGCCGACGATCGCGGTGACGATCGGGACGAAGGCGGCGACGATCGCGCCGAACGCCACGATCATCACGATCAGTGCGACGCCCATGCCGATCATCTCGGACTTGCCGCTCGGCGCCTGCTGCTCCATCGCGATCGAGCCGCTCATCTCGACGGTCAGGCCCGCATTGCGCGCGTCGGCGGCTACCGCGTAGGCCGCGTCGCGTTGCTCGTCGGTGACGTCGGTGAACTTCTTGATGGTGAACGGCACGTTCATCACCGCCACCGAGTCGGGCACGGTCTTGCTGAGCACGTTCAGCGGTGCGCCACTGCACTGGGTGGGATCGGGGTTGGTCAGACAGCCCATCTTCTCGGCCGCCTCGACCGGGTTCATGATCGGCTTGCTGTGATCGACGATGTCGAGTTCACCGAGCTTGGCGATGAACGCGTCGAGCGCGGTCCGGTTCGCCGGGTCGGTGAGTTTCTGGCCGTCCGGCGCACCGATCACATAGGTGCCGGTGACGGCGTCGAACTTGAACGCTTCGGAAGCGCCCGGAAAGTGCTTGTCCAGAATGTCGTTGGCGCGTGCGGATGGCAGATCCGGCATGCTGAAGTCGTTGGTCATCGGCTTGCTGAGCTGCGCACCGAGACCGCCGAGGATCAGGAACAGGACTAGCCAGACGGGGAGCACCAGCCATTTTCTGCGGAAAGCGAACTTCCCCCATCTGTACAGATAAACGGACACGAAAGTTCTCCTAGCGGTGCTGGGGCGTGCTGATTCAGGCCGTAGACAGCACTCGCGGGGTGCCCTGCCGTCCCCGCCTCCACATGACGCTTTCTGCCTACCGTGCGGTAGGTAGACTATCCGAGGTCTAAGTGGAGGTACAACCTCAATATTGCTGGCACCGTTAGCTCGGCGCACGAATGGTGAGAGGATCGTCCGATGGCCGTCCGTACTGCCCCAGACACCGTTGCCGCTGGTCGGGGGACAAAACTCGCGATCCGCGACGCCGCGGTGAAGCTATTCGGCGCCAAGGGATTCGAGCAGACGAGTCTGCGCGAGGTCGCAGATGCGGTAGGAATCACAAAGGCATCGCTCTACTATCACTACGCGTCGAAGATCGACCTGCTGCACGCCATCATCGATCCGATCATCGATCACATGCGTTCGGTGGTCGGCGATCTCGACCAGGTGCCGCGCGACGCGGACGGCATTCGAGACGTGCTGCGCAGCTATCTCCGCGGCATGGTGCACCACCGGGACGCGGGCGCGCTGGTGCTGCGCGACACGGTGGCGATCGTCAACGCGATGGCCGATCGGCATCCCGATCTCGTCGACGACGATCAGACCCTGCGCGAATGGCTGGCCGGGCCGGACGCGACCGATGAGGCCAAACTCCGGGCGAGCGCGGCGCTTGCGATGCTCGGCGTCGCCCTGATGTCCAAAGAGTTCGCGCCGGGCGCCGATGACGCGCTGGTCGAATCCACGCTGCTCGATGCGGCGACCTGCGTGCTAACTGCGGGCGGCACCGCGTAGATTGCAGCTACTCGACGGACCAATCGGAAACGCCAGGAGACGCTGTGCACATCACCGCGAAGGTCGACTACGCGGTGCGGACGCTGCTCGAGATCGCCCGCGCACCGCGGCTGAATCAGGCCCCGATCGGCCTCGGCCCCGTTGCCCAGGCGGCGCCCGTGGTCAAGGCGGACGCGATCGCAACCGCACAGCGCATCCCGCCCAAGGTGCTGGAGACGGTGCTCGGCGACCTGCGCCGCGCCGATCTGGTGATCAGCAGGCGCGGTCCCGACGGCGGGTACTGGCTGGCCCGCCCGGCCGCCGAGATCTCCATCGCCGATGTGATCAGGGCGATCGAAGGCCCGCTGGCGTCGGTGCGCGGCGAGCGGCCCGAGGACGTGACCTATCCCGGTGCGGCCGAATCCCTGCAGCGTGTGTGGATCGCCTTACGGGTGAATATTCGTGCGGTACTGGAGAACGTGTCGATCGACGACGTCGCCGACAATCGGCTGCCCGAGTTCGTCGACGCGCTCACGAATGATCCGGGCGCGTGGGCGCGGAGAGAGCGTCCGTCGAATTAGACAACGCCGCCCGCGGAAACGGACAAAGCGCCCGCTGAACCGGTCATCGGGGCGCTGAATTGATGGTTGGCGAGCGGATAAGCGCCGGGCCGGGAGGCCGTTGATGCAGGTCAGGAATCTGCGCGACGTATGTCACTGTTTGCCGGTAGCCTGCGATTCATCATGCTGATTCGACTTCTGCGCACCTATCTAATCCCCTACCGCGCCCAGTTGGCAGGGGTTGTTGTGCTGCAGTTGATCTCGGTGATCGCCATGCTCTATCTGCCGAGCCTCAACGCCGATCTCATCGACAACGGCGTCACCAAGGGCGATATCGGCTATATCTGGAGCACCGGTTTGCGGATGCTCGTGGTCACCGGCGTGCAGATCGTCGCCTCGGCCTGCTCGGTCTATCTCGGCGCGCAGGCGGCGATGGGCGCGGGCCGCGATTTGCGTGGCGCGCTGCTGCATCGGGTCGGCACCTTCTCCGCGCGCGAGGTCGGCATGTTCGGCGCGCCGTCGCTGATCACCCGCAACACCAACGACATCCAGCAGGTGCAGCTGCTGATCGTGATGTCCGCGACGATCCTGGTGATGGCGCCGATCATGTGCGTCGGCGGCATCATCATGGCATTGCGCGAGGACCTCGGCCTGTCCTGGCTGCTGCTGATCGCGGTGCCCGCGCTCGGGCTGTCGATGGGTTTCATCATCAGCAAGATGGTGCCCGGGTTCCGGGACATGCAGACCAGGATCGACGAGGTGAACCGGGTGCTGCGCGAGCAGATCACCGGCATCCGAGTCGTGCGGGCGTTCGTCCGGGAACGCCAGGAGACCTGGCGCTTCGGCGTCGCCAACTCGGAGCTGACCGATACCGCGCTGCGCGTCGGCCGGTTGATGGCGCTGATGTTCCCGCTGGTCATGCTGATCAGCAATGTCACCGCGGTCGCGGTGATCTGGTTCGGCGGGCACGCGGTCGACGCGGGCACCATGCAGATCGGTTCGCTGACCGCGATGTTGTCCTACATCATGCAGATCCTGATGGCCGTGATGATGGCCTCGTTCCTGGCGATGATGGCCCCGCGCGCCGCGGTCTCCGCCGACCGGATCGGGGAGGTACTGGAGACCGAGTCGTCGGTCGTGCCGCCGAAGCTGCCGCAGCCGTTCAAAAGCGACCCGGCCGAGGTGGACTTCCAGTTCGCCGAGTTCGCTTTCCCCGGCGCCGAGAAGCCGGTGCTGAAAGCCATCAGGTTCCAGGTGAAACCGGGCACGACCACCGCGATCGTCGGCTCCACCGGTGCGGGCAAGACCACGCTGCTCAACCTGGTTCCGCGGCTGATGGACGTCACCGACGGCGCGGTCTACCTCGGCGGCACCGATATCCGGCACGTCGACCTCGAACTGCTGCGCGCGCAGATCGGCCTGATCCCGCAGAAGGCGTACCTGTTCTCCGGAACGGTGGCCAGCAACCTGCGCTACGGCAACCCGGACGCCACCGACGAGGAACTGTGGCGCTGGCTGGAGGTCGCGCAGGCCGCCGACTTCGTGCGCGAGATGCCGCAGGGCTTGGAAACCCCGGTCGCCCAGGGCGGCACCACCGTCTCCGGCGGCCAGCGCCAGCGGCTCGCCATCGCGCGGGCGCTGGTGAAGCAGCCGCGGGTCTACCTGTTCGACGACTCGTTCTCCGCGCTCGACGTGGCGACCGATGCCAGACTGCGGGACGCACTGCGCCCGGTGACCAGGGATGCCGCCGTCATCATTGTGGCGCAACGGATCACGACCATCCGTGACGCGGATCAGATCGTGGTGCTGGAAGACGGCGAGATGGCGGGCGTAGGCACCCATGAGCAGCTGATGCGCGACTGCAAGGAATACCAAGAGATCGTCTCGTCCCAGCTGAGCGCGGAGGAAGTGCGATGAGGCCCGGAATGCCGGCTCCCGGTGCGCCGGACGCCAAGCCGAAGTCGTTCGGCCCGTCGCTGAAGCGACTGCTGCGCAGGCTCGCACCGGAGCGGAAGTTCGTCTGGCTCGTGGTGCTGCTGGCCATCGGCTCGGTTGTGCTGAACACGCTCGGTCCGTACCTGCTCGGCAAGGCGACCAACCTCGTGTTCGACGGTGTGGTGGGCAAGCAGCTGAACTTTCCGTCGGGGACCACCAAGGAACAGGCGGTCGAGTACCTGCGGTCCAAGGGCGACAACACCTTTGCCGACATGCTCAGCGCGATGAATGTCGTGCCCGGTGTCGGCGTCGACTTCGGCGCCGTCGGCCGGGTGCTGCTGCTGGTGCTCGCGCTGTACATCGGCGCCTCGCTGTTCGGCTGGCTGCAGGGCTTCCTGCTCAACCTGGTGATCAACCGGACGGTCAAGCGGCTGCGCAGCGACATCGAGGACAAGATCCATCGACTTCCGTTGCGCTACTTCGATTCCCAGCCGCGCGGTGACGTGCTGAGCCGGGTCACCAACGATGTCGACAATGTGTCGCAGAGCCTGCAGCAGACCATGAGCCAGCTGATCGTCTCGGTGTTCTCGGTGCTCGGCATCCTGGTGATGATGTTCTGGATCTCGCCCCTGCTCGCGCTGATCGCCCTGCTTACAGTGCCCGCGGCCATCGGGGTGACCGCGCTGATCGCCAAGCGTTCCAAGCCGCATTTCGTGGACCAGTGGAAATACACCGGTGTGGTGAACGCGCAGGTCGAGGAGGCATACACCGGGCACGAGATCGTCACCGCGTTCGGCCGCAACCGCGAGGTCGGCCAGGAGTTCGACAAGCGCAACGAGCAGCTGTACCAGTCGAGCTTCAAGGCGCAATTCATCTCCGGCCTGATCATGCCCGCGATCATGTTCCTCGGGAACGTGAACTTCGTGCTGGTGGCGCTGGTCGGTGGTCTTCGGGTGGCGACCGGTCAGCTCTCGCTCGGCGAGGTGCAGGCTTTCATCCAGTACTCGCGCCAGTTCAGTCAGCCGCTCACCCAAATCGGCGCGATGGCCAACCTGCTGCAGTCCGGTGTCGCCTCGGCCGAGCGGATCTTCGAGATCCTCGACGCCGAGGAACAGCGCCCTGACCCGATCATGGCCGACACCCGCCCGGTCGACCGAGGGAAGGTCGAGTTCGAAGGCATCTCCTTCCGCTACGAGCCGGAGCAGCCGGTGATCGAGCGGTTGTCGCTGATCGCCGAGCCGGGTCACGTGGTCGCCATTGTCGGCCCGACCGGTGCGGGCAAGACCACGCTGGTGAATCTGCTGATGCGGTTCTACGAACTGGATTCCGGCACCATCACCATCGACGGTGTGGACATCACTCGAATCACCCGCGACCACCTGCGTTCCCGCATCGGCATGGTGTTGCAGGACACCTGGCTGTTCAAGGGGACCATTCGGGAGAACATCGCCTACGGCAACCCGAACGCGAGCGAAGAGGACGTCCTCGCCGCCGCCAAGGCCGCCTATGTGGACCGCTTCGTGCACGCGCTGCCCGAGGGCTACGACACGGTCATCGATGAGGAGGGTTCCGGGGTCAGCGCGGGCGAGAAGCAGCTGATCACCATCGCCCGGGCGTTCCTGGCGAAGCCGTCCATCCTGATCCTGGACGAGGCGACCAGCTCGGTGGACACCCGCACCGAACTGCTGGTGCAGCACGCGACCGCGGCCCTGCGTCGCGACCGCACCAGCTTCGTCATCGCACACCGCCTGTCCACCATCCGCGACGCCGACCTGATCGTCGTCATGGAGCAGGGCCGCATCGTCGAACACGGCACCCACGAACGCCTGCTCGAAGAACGCGGCGCCTACTACCGCCTCTACAACGCGCAATTCGCGGCGGCGGCTGCCGTCGACGTGTAGCCGGTCGCTCGAGTCCGCCCGCTGGTACCCGAGGCGCAAGGCAGGGGCCATTCGGGTGACCGGGCGATGACGGTCGCGAGGACGGCCGGTGAGCCCAGGATGACCACACGGCGGAGGTCATCGGCGCCGCCTGAGAGGATGGGCACCGTGTCTGACCCCGAATCCTTCTCCTTCACCGTTGGTACCCGCCTCGATGGGCGGCACGGCCGGTCGGGCGTGATCAGCACGCCGCACGGCCCGATCGCCACTCCCGCGTTCATCCCGGTGGGCACCAAGGCGACGGTGAAGGCGGTGCTGCCGGAGACGATGCGGGAGATCGGCGCGCAGGCGCTGCTCGCCAACGCCTACCACCTCTACCTGCAGCCGGGTTCCGACATCGTGGACGAGGCGGGCGGGCTGGGCAAGTTCATGAACTGGCCGGGACCCACCTTCACCGACAGCGGCGGCTTCCAGGTGATGTCGCTAGGTGTCGGCTTCAAGAAGGTGCTCGCGATGGAGGCGGTGGACGTCCGCAGCGACGACGTGATCGCGAAGGGCAAGGAGCGGCTGGCCACCGTCGACGACGACGGCGTCACTTTCCGCTCGCACCTGGACGGCTCGAAGCACCGGTTCACCCCCGAGGTGTCGATGGGCATCCAGCACCAGCTCGGCGCCGACATCATGTTCGCCTTCGACGAGCTCACCACCCTGCTCAATACCCGTGGCTACCAAGAGAAGTCGCTGCAGCGCACGCACGAGTGGGCGCAACGCTGCATCGACGAGCACGAGCGACTGACCGCGACCCGTACACACCGCCCGTATCAGGCGCTGTTCGCGGTGATTCAGGGCGCGCAGTACGAAGACCTGCGCCGCAAGGCATGTCGCGAGCTGGAATCGATCCGCGGCAGTGCCGGAACAGGTTTCGACGGTTACGGCATCGGCGGCGCGCTGGAGAAGCACAACCTCGGCACCATCGTCGGCTGGTGCTGCGACGAACTGCCCGAGGACAAGCCGAGGCACATGCTCGGCATCAGCGAGCCGGAGGACATCTTCACCGCCGTGGAGAACGGCGCCGACACCTTCGACTGCGTGAACCCGTCCCGGGTCGCCCGCAATGCCGCCATCTACGTCGCCGAGGGCCGATTCAACATCAACACCAGCCGTTTCCGGCGCGACTTCACCCCGATCGACGACACCTGCGACTGCTACACCTGCGCCAATTACACCCGCGCCTACCTGCACCATCTGTTCAAGGCCAAGGAAATCCTCGCGGCCACCCTGTGCACCATCCACAACGAGCGCTACACGATTCGCCTCGTCGACCGCATCCGCGCCAGCATCGAGGGCGGCTACTTCGACGAGCACAAAGCCGAAACGCTCGGCCGCTGGAAGGGCCGGGTCAAGGCGCCCTGATCAACGGGACATGGCGGCGGCATCGTCCGAGAGCGGGCACTGCCATGTCCCGTCGACCAAGCAGGGCTGTTCAGCTTTGGAGCGCTGGCACTTCAGTGGGAGCGTAGGTGGGCTCGTTCTTCTTGAGCCAGCCGATGACCCGGTAGGTGATCGGTAGCACGATGATCTCGGCGAGGGTCTTCCACAGGAAGCCGACGATCACGTAGTTCACGAACTGGCTCCAGGAATCGATGCCGATGGCGGTGGCCGCGATCGAGCAGAAGATCAGCGTGTCACCGAATTCGCCGACCACGGTGGAACCGATCAGTCGCGCCCACAGGTGCTTTTCCTTGGTCCGTTCCTTGATCAGCACCAGCGTCGCGGAGTTCAGCATCTCGCCGACGAAGTAACCGGCCAGACCGGCGGCGACCAGCTGGGGCGTCGTGCCGATAACGGTGCGGAACGCGTCCTGGTTCTCGTAGAACGTCGCGGCGGGTAGCTCGATCGCGATCTTGAAGCACACCACGGTCAGCAGCAGCACGCCGAACCCGTAGTAGATGGCCCGGCGCGCGGACCGGAAGCCGTAGATCTCGCTCAGCACATCGCCGAGGATGTAGGCGAGCGGGAAAAGGAACCAGGCGCCGTCCGTGCTGATCGGCAGTATCTCCAAGGGTCCGAGCTGCACCGAGTGGTCGGTGAAGAACTGCACGCCCTTGGTCGCGCAGATATTGGAAATAATCAGCGTCGCCGTGAACAATGCCACGATCGGTGTGTAGTACCCCCGCGCCACCTGGGCGAATGCCGCATGTTCCGGCGCGGGGTGCCCAGGTTCGGGGGCTTCGGGTGTATTCGGCTCACTCACGCGCTTCATCCAACCAGGTTGTGGAATACGCTGTAGCAATGACGAATCCCGGCGATTCCGACGAATGGTGGAAGCAGTACGGCGGCCAAGGCGTATCGCCGGAATCCGGTGCGCAGAGCTCGGTTCCGCAATACCCGAACGCTGACCAGCCATCGGGGTACCCGTCGGCGCCGCAGTACCCGCAGCAGCCCGCCCAGCCCATGACGCCCCCGCCGCAGCAGCAGTACCAGGGCTACCAGCAGCCACCGCAACCGTATGGGCAGCCGTATGGCTACCAGCCCAGCTATCAGCCGTACGGGATGCCGCAGCAGCAGGGCACCAACGGCATGGCCATCGGCGCGCTGATCTCCTCGCTGGCCGGGTTCGTCACCTGTGGCCTCGGGTCGATCGTCGGGATAGTCCTCGGCGTCATCGCCTTGAACCAGGTCAAACAGTCCGGCCAGGAGGGCAAGGGCATGGCCCTGGCCGGCATCTGGATCGGCGTCGGCGCGATCGTGCTCGCCGTGCTGTGGTTCCTGGTCGTGATCATCGCCGGAGTCAGCGGCGCGTAACCGGCCCAGCGCACGAAAACGTCAGGGGCGCACCCGACAACGGGTGCGCCCCTGCTCGTGTCTTCAGCCGATCGGCGTCAGGACTTTACGACCTGGGTGCCGCCGGCGAACTTGTCGTGCCAGCCTTGCTTGTTCGGGTCCTGCGAGATGGTGACCATGATGTAGATGGCGAGGACCAGCGAGACCAGTCCGCCGATACACGGGATGATGTTGGCCGCGACGAACAGATTGCGCTTGAGCGAGGTGACCGGGTCGATCTTGGCCGCGCCACCGGGGGCGAGCACCTTCAGGCCGAGCACCTTCTTGCCGAGCGTGGTGCCCTGCGAGGTCTCCATGCCGACGAAGTAGCCGAGCTGCACCAGGGTCCAGACCAGGCCGAGGCCGATGGTCAGGCCGATGCTGTTCTTGACCAGCATGTACAGGATGAAATAGGGGATCATCAGGATGAGTGCGTCGATGACGCGCGCACCGATGCGGGTGCCGAGGTCACCCGGCTGCCCACCGTAGTTGTTGAAGCCGCCCGGCTGCTGCGGGTACTGGCCGTACGGATCCTGCGGCTGCTGGCCGTACTGGGGCTGCTGACCGTACTGCGGCTGCTGGCCGTACTGCGGCGGCTGCTGGCCGTACTGGGGCTGCTGGCCGTAGGGCTGGCCGCCCTGCGGGAACTGTTGGCCGCCCTGCGGAAACTGCTGACCGCCTTGCGGATGTTGCTGGCCGCCTTGCGGGTACGGCTGCCCATACGGCTGCCCGCCCTGCGGATATTGGTTGGGGTCGTACCCACCGCTTGTCATAGTTGTTTGTCCTCGTCGAGTGATCAGTAGTTGGACGAATGCGTACGTTACGGACATCGACTGCGTTGCAACAACCCATTCCCGTCGAGTATCCACGGTTCGCGAGGCAGATGTGCCGGGTCGAAACCGTCGAGGAGCTCCGCCGACGAGCTCGCGTCGTAGCCGAGCGAGTGGGCGAGCGCCGCCACGACTTGCTCGGGCGTGTTGCCGAGCGCGCGTTGATCGGCGAGCGTCACCGCGCCGTCCCGCTTGGCGAGGCGTTTGCCTTCGCTGTTCAGCACCAGCGGAACGTGGGCGTAGTGCGGTACCGGAAGGCCGAGCAGCGTCGCGAGATACGCCTGGCGTGGAGTGGACGGCAGCAGGTCGTCGCCACGGACCACCTGGTCGACGCCCTGCGCCGCGTCGTCCACCACCACCGCGAGGTTGTAGGCCGGGATGCCGTCGCCGCGGCGCAGCACCACATCGTCCACCGGGGCGCGATAGCGGCCGTGTAGATCGTCGATGATGTCGAATTCGGTTGCCGCCGAACGTAAGCGCAACGCGGCCGGACGTCCTTCCGCCCGAAACGCGGTGCGCGCCTGATCGGTCAGGGCGCGACAGGTGCCGGGGTAGGCGCCCATCGGACCGTGTGGCGCCGTCGCCGCTTGCTGGATTTCCCTTCGGGTGCAAAAACATTCGTAGGTGAGCCCGGCGGCGGTAAGGCGCTCGATGGCGGCCTGGTAATACGGCAGTCGCTCGGATTGCCGGACCACCGGGCCGTCCCAGTCGAGTCCGATCGCGGCCAGATCGGCCAGCTGTCGTTGCTCGGCGCCCGGGCGTACCCGGTCGAGATCCTCGATCCGGAGCAGGAAGCGCCGGCCGGTGTGTCGGGCGAACGCCCACGCGAGCAGCGCCGTGCGCAGATTTCCCAGGTGCAGATCCCCGGATGGGCTCGGCGCGTACCGGCCGGCACCCGGATCAGGCATGGGCCCGGCTCGTGCGGGATGGTCTGTGCACGGTGGCCATGGTAGGTGTCAGCCGCACAACCGCGGCGCCAGGGCGGCCTGCGGGATCGGCGTCTGCGCGTCCAGGGCGTCGATGAGTGCGTTTGCGTGTGCGATCAGCCCCGTGCGGTCGATGCCGTAGGGCGCGTCCGCGTCGTCGTATCGATAGTCCGTCAGCCGGGTCACCGCCCGGGTCAGCAGGGTGCGCGCGCCCTTGCTATTACCTCGCTGGATGTGTGTGACGCCGACAGCGAGTTGAGCGAGCGCTTGCCACAGCATCCGTTCGGCGAACGGTCCGTTCTTCCACGCCGCCTCTAATACCTCGTGCGCGTTGAATGCCAAGCCGTCGTCCAGCAGTTGCTGAGCGAAGGTGAGGGTTTGCTGTGGTGGCAGGTCCAGATCGTCGGGAATTCGGGCAACTCCGACACTGCCGGGCGGCAGTGGCCGCCCCAATCTGTCACGCGGACGAGAGTTATGGGCGCGACCTGCGTCGTCGCGATCGCGGTCAACCATGATCTCCATGATGCACGGCCCCGGTGGTGTCGTCCATGGGACAGTGTCCGAAGAAAGAAATAATGACGGATCACGGAGCAATCACATCGGCCGTAAAGTTTGCGGCAGCCCGATCAGAGGAATGGTCTCTACCGGCTGGCAATGTTTCCGCAACTTTTCATCTTCGCAAACTTGGCAGTTCTGATGATTGAATAAGCAAGAGCCGGGCAAACTTTCGATAGACCTGCTAGTCTTTATCGCGCGGGGGCAACCTCGTGGGGTGTATTCACCCCGACGTACAGTGCGATAACGACGCACCGTGGAGTTGCGCGCTTCCGTTTGGCGCGCAGGGGATTCGGCGTTCCTGGCCGGGTGCCGGTGCTAGTTAGAACGATGTCAGAAGAAATCTCGTTCTCGACGCAGCAAAGGAGCTAGTGCCGTGGAGGTTGATTTGACGGATGCTGTGTGGCGCAAGAGCACATACAGCGGCCCCGATGGGAACTGTGTGGAAGTCGCCTTTCTAGTCGACGGCAAAATCGCGGTCCGTGACACCAAGGACAACGGATATGGTCCGGTGCTGGCGTTTGCCCCGGGTCAGTGGGACGCATTCCTAAGCGGAGTTGCGCAGGGGGAGTTCGGGCGCGCCTGATACCGCGGGTCACCTGAACAGGCAGTACGGGCCCCGAGTCGGCACGGACTCGGGGCCTTCGCAATATTCGGACACCGGCCGCTGGTTCCGGCGTCCGAATACTTGCCTGCGGGGATATTGCCCGCCGGACGGCTATCGGCCCACGACCGGCTCTTGGCGTCGCTCAGCTATCGAGTGGATCCGTTACCGTGTGAGCCGTTGCCGGTACCGTTGCCGCGTTCCTGGTAATCCCGCAGCACCGCGAGCTGTCGGCGCTCCTCCTCGTGGTCCATCGCGTGATTACGCTCGGACTCCTGCCACGGATCCGGCCGGAAGAAGCTGCCGGTCCCCGGCTTGCCCGCCGCGCCGAGCGTGCTCATCTTCTTCGGCACCGGCGCGCCCTGGTACTCCAGCGGGATCGGGTGGCCGTGCTCGTCGACCGGGCCGAGCGGCTGGTGGATCTCGATGTACTCGCCGTGCGGCAGCCGCTTGACCACGCCGGTCTCGACGCCGTGCTCCAGCACCGCCCGGTCGCTGCGCTGCAAGCCGAGACAGATCCGGTAGGCGGTGAAGTAGGCCAGCGGCGGGACGATCAGGATGCCGATCCGCCCGATCCAGGTAGTCGCGTTCAACGAGATGTCGAACTTGTAGGCGACGATGTCGTTCACGCAGGACAGGGTGAGCACGACGTAGAAGGAGATCGCCATCGCGCCGATCGCGGTGCGCACCGGCACGTCGCGCGGTCGCTGCAGCAGATTGTGGTGTGCGACGTCGCCGGTCAGACGTTTCTCGATCCACGGATACGTGATCAGCAGCGCGAACACCAAGCCCATGATCAGCGCGCCCCACACCGGGGCAGGCACTGTATATCGGCCCAGATACAGCTCCCAGGGCGGGATGAGGCGCATCATGCCGTCGGTCCACATCATGTAGAAGTCCGGCTGCGAACCCGCGGAGATCTGCGAGGGGTTGTACGGACCCATATTCCAGATCGGGTTGATCTGCAGCAGTCCGCTCATGATCGCGACGATCCCCAGCGTGAACGCGAAGAACGCGCCCTGATCCAGCGAGAACACCGGCACGATGCGGGCGCCGACCACGTTCTTCTCGGTGCGGCCCGGTCCAGGGAATTGCGTGTGCTTCTGATACCAGACCAGGGCAACGTGGGCGGCGATCAGCGCCAGCATGATGCCGGGGAACAGCAGCACATGCGCGATGAAAAGCCGCGGAATGATGATGGTGCCCGGATAGTCGCCGCCGAACATCAGCCAGTGCAGCCAGGTGCCGATGATCGGCATGCCGAGCGTGATGGACGAGAACGCCGCCCGAAGCCCGGTGCCGGAGAGCAGATCGTCGGGCAGCGAGTAGCCGAAGTAGCCCTCGAACATGGCCAGGATCAGCAGGATCGCGCCGATCACCCAGTTCGCCTCGCGCGGCTTGCGGAACGCGCCGGTGAAGAAGACGCGGAACAGGTGCACGATGATCGACGCCGCGAAAAGCAGTGCCGCCCAGTGGTGTACCTGCCGCACGAACAGCCCGCCGCGCACCTCGAACGAGATGTTCAACGACGACTCGTAGGCCCGCGACATCGTCACGCCGCGCAACGGCTGGTAGGAGCCGTTGTAGACCACCTCGGCCATCGATGGGTCGAAGTACAAGGTCAGATACACACCGGACAGCAGCAGGATGATGAAGCTGTACAGCGCGATCTCGCCGAGCAGGAACGACCAGTGCGTCGGAAAGACCTTGTTGATCGACCGCTTGAGAAAGTTGGCGGCCTGATATCGCTCATCGGCGGCGTTCGCCTGCGCGCTGACCTTACGACCGAGTTGAGTTGCTGCCATGGTCGACACCCGCCCCTGGAGAGTGGAATGCGTTCTACTACAGACGGTAGCAGGAGGCACGGCCGGAATCGATAGGTTTCGTCCGATCACCCTGCGAATCAAGATCATTCAGCCCCGCCGACCAGCCCACTACCTCCAGGCACCGAACGGAACGTGACGGTGGACCGTCTCGCTGTTTGGCGCAACCATGCCCCGCTCGCCACCGAACCCACCGGGTTCTGTGCCTCGAGTGAGGCATGACGGCGGGGCGTCTCGGCGTTTGTCGCTGTGTGGTCCCATTCGACGGTGTCTGCTGTTGGCGAGCCATGGGAGGTGTCGAGTTGGGCTGATGGGGGAGTCTCGCCGGTGCCTGGCGCGGTGTGCAGTGGTGGCGGGTCGGGTTCGGGCGCGTTCGATACTGTCGAGTGGTGAGGTCGATGGCGGCGCAGGACGCGACGATGTACTGGTTGTCGGCGCGCACCCGCAACGATCTGTTCCTGCTGTATTGCTTCGCCGACACCGGTCGCCCGTCGGCGGAACTGCGCGCCTTTGTCGCCGAACGCAGCGCGTGTATCCCCGACCTGCGGGTCCGGCTGCGCAGCGTGCCGGGTGACCTCGACTATCCATCGTGGGTGCCGTGCGAATTCACGGCCGACCAGTTCGTCGAACATATACTGCCGGAACCGGATTGGGCGCATCTGGAGGCGGCGGTCGGCGCGGTGGTTGGTACCGGGGTGGATGCGGCGGTGCGGCCGTGGCGGGTGCATGTGTTCCGAGGCGTCATCGGTGCACCCGGACTAGATGATCCTGCGCTCGTAGTAGTTCTGCAGATGTCGCACGCACTCGCCGATGGACGCCGAGCCGCCGAGATCGCACGCGCGCTGTTCAGTACGGACGTTCAGCAGGACGAACTCAGCAATTGGGCTGTGGTGCGCGTGCCTGCCGATACGGAGGCCACCCCTGCTGCGCTCGTCTCCTCACTGGTGACGACGGCGCGATCGGTCACTGCGGCGGTCGTACGGAGACCGACTGCCGCGCTGGTGGATTCGGTGAGCCGCGTGTTGCGTGTTCCGGTCGGCGTGGTGAAGGAGTCAGCACCGACTGCCGCGCTGGCAGATTCGGTGAGCCGCGTACTGCGCGCTCCGGTCGGCTTGGTGAAGGCAGCACCGGTAGATGCCGCGCTGGCTGTGCCGCGAATGCCGATCCAGCTGGCCCGTACGGTAGTTCGCGGCTATCAAGCCTTCCGGGCGCAACAGCGGCTCGCCGAACTCACCGCGACGGGACAGCTGCCGCCACCTGGACCTGACTTTCCGCCCAGCCTTATCAATCACGTTCGTGACGAGAACGCCTCGGCTTCGCAGGAGCTCGCCGGATCCGCTGCGGCGCGTCCGCTGCCTACTCTTCCGCGCGGCGTTGACGATCCAGTTGCCGTAGAAAACGCTTCGGCCCACCAGGAGCCCGTCCGATCCGCTCCGCCAGGACGTCAGCCGTCCCCTGCGGGCAATCTTCCGCCTGGCCAGGCTGCTAGGGCAGCGACGGAAGCCGTTGCGGCACATCAGGTGCGAATGATCGTG
The DNA here is from genome assembly GCF_019222765.1 of Nocardia iowensis. Taxonomy (NCBI): domain Bacteria; kingdom Bacillati; phylum Actinomycetota; class Actinomycetes; order Mycobacteriales; family Nocardiaceae; genus Nocardia; species Nocardia iowensis. The sequence goes on from NZ_CP078145.1 coordinate 273,295, forward strand.
TGCGACGCGGCAACACTGCGTGTCCCCGGTTGCACGGTAACCGTCATCGTGTTGACCGCCGTGTCGGTCGCGCTCGCGCGCTACCTCGAAACTCGCGGTGATCCGGTCGAGCGGCTCGGCGCCCAGGTGCCCATGGCGCTGTCCGGCACCGCGATGGCCAACGCCCGCAACAACTATCGCAGCCTCAGCGTCGACCTCTTCATCGATGAGCCCGATCTTCGTCGCCGCGCCGACAAGATCACCGGAGCCTTGACCGACCGTCGCCTGCGCGCACAGCACCCCTTGTTGGTGGCACAGGACCGCGTCACCGCCGTCGTACCCGCTCCACTACTCCGGCGCGACATCGCCCGCTATCCACTCGACATCGTCCCTGATTCCATTGCCGGTCACACCGTTGTCTCCAGCGTGCACCGGGGCCCCGCGGACCTCACCTTCGGCGGTGGGCAGGTCCGCTTCACCGGCGGTTTCCCGGCGATCGGGTCGGTCATGCAGTTGACCCATGGCGTCCACGGACTCGGTGAGACCGTCACGATCTCCCTGCACGCCGACAGCGCCACAGTCCCGGACATCGATGTCTACGCCCGCCTGTTGCGCACCGCGTTGGACGAAGCGGTGGGGGACTTGAAGTGATTGCTCTACTGGCGAACTCGAGCCCTGCGCGGCAAGCAGACTAGCTGTCGGCGGGTTTGCGCCACACCAGTGAGTAGCGCCAGTACACCAGCCGTCGCACCCGTACCCCCGGCAGTATCGCGGCTGCCTGCTGCCGCACCTGGCGCGTTGTCAGCGGCGGATCGAGGACGACCGGCATCGCTTGATGGCTCGCCTCGTGGGCAAACCAGCTTCCCCGACCGACCTTCCGCAGAACAGCGAACACCACCCCGAGAACCCGGTGGCCGATCGCCGCCAAAAGCTCCACCGGGAGTTCCCGGCCGAGATCAGCCCGCGGTAGTGCGACGGCAGCGAGGACACCGCCAGGCCGCAAGGCCTCGGCCAACACCGGCAACACCTCGTCGAGCGGCATATGGTGCAGCGTGCTGATCGACACGATCGCGTCATAGGCCCCTGCGGGCAGCGGCTCTTCCAGCACGTCCCCCAGCATGCAGGTGACATTGCCGGGCGTTCCCTGCTTCGCCGCATCGATCATCGCCGGAGACCGATCGATGGCGTCGACCTGTCCGGCATGCCGCGCCAGTTCGACCGCGAACGCACCAGCCCCGCATCCCACGTCGAGTACCCGCGAGCACGGACTCGGCAGCTGACGCACGAGAAAGCGGTGGTAGAAGCTGTTGTGGTTCCAGTCGAATACGCCCATCAAGAACCCACTCTGCCACAGCTTTTCGGACCATCGGGCGATGATCGAGCCCGGACTAGTCGAGCTCGAGAGTCGCCGTGACAGTGTCGCCGCTGACCGTCGCCGCCGCACCGAGCAACCTGCGCGCAGCCGAATTACCGACCGTGGTGACCGCAACGACCCGCCGCGCACCGATCTCGGCGGCGACTATCCGCAGCTGCTCGGCAACAACCCGGCCGACACCACGCCCGCGATACGAGCGCCCGATCCAGACCCCCGCCTCGAACCCGTCATCGCCCGGCTGCAACCGGGCCGCTCCGACAACGTGCCCGGCCACCGCGATCACATACGTGTATTCCACCGGCTGTCCCGGCCGCAGCCCGCGTCCGCGATGAAAGTCGAGAAACGCTTGCCGCCGCTTCGCATTCCACCCTGCCTCACCAGCCACCGGTGGCATCACCTCCAGCGGATCCGCGTCGGAAACGGCCGCCTCGAGCAGCAGCTCGAGATTGTGCTCCGTAAGCGGCTCGAGCCCGATCGGCTCTGTATTCCTTTGCACAACACCGAGCCTCCCGGACCATGTACGGCCTGGTCAACGCAATTTCGCGAGCGTCGGAGCCGGGCGCGACGTGCCACTGCTTCCATCCCCTAAGGCCGAAAGCCGATGAGTTTCGGCTGTCCCGATCGTCTGCACCATCGAGAGACGTGTGCAACGCCTGCAAGCGTGCCCGACCGAAGAGGGATCGCCATGATCGACTTGAAGCCCGCCTGCGAGACCATGATCTACCTGCTGACCGGCACCTCCGACGACCAGCTCACCCGTCCGACGCCCTGCGCCGAGTACACGGTTGCCGACCTCATCGACCACATCGACGAGGTGGCCCAAGGATTTGCGGCGATCGCGCGCAAGGACACCGGCGAGCCGGACGGCACCGTCGCCGAAGCCACCCCGGAACACAGTGCCGAGGGGCGTCGCTTGATCGCCGCTCGCGTGCGGACCCTCGGCCAGGCCTGGGACGACCAGGCCGCCTGGCATGGCGACACCGCGCTGACCGCGGACGTGGTGCTAACAAACGAGACGTGGGGCAAAATCGCCCTGACCGAGATGGTGGTGCACGGCTGGGATCTCGCCGTGGCCACGGACCGATCCTGCACCCTGCCCGCCGCGACATTGCGTGCCTGCCTCGCCCATGTCATCGAATTCATCCCGAACGCACCCGTCCCGGAACTGTGGGGTTCCGCGGTCGAAACATCCGATGATGCCGGACTGATCGAACGGATCGTCGCTGTCACCGGTCGCAATCCACGGTGGGCCGACGCCGCTATCCGAGGGTGAACTTTATTTAACAACGGATACCCCTACGGCTCAACTATTTCGGTTGACGCCGGTTCCGTATCGCGTCGTGGCAGCCGAGGCGCGGCCTCGATAAGCCGCTGACCACTGAGGCGAGTCGGCGAACCATTTCGCCCTGGGTGAACGGCACGATACAACTGTTTATTACCTGACAGCTCAACATATTTCCGAGTCGTTTCGGCGAACGACAACCTCTTGTCACATTGCCTTGGACCGTGTGGCAATGCTGCTAACGTGAGTTAGCTGCCAAGTTCCAGGCGCCTGGCAGGCTCGCCGGGTTCGGCCGGTGCTCAGCGGCCGAAATAGGGGGTCTTGCAGGAACTATGAGGTGGAGACGGTGAATCTGCGGCTGCCACAAAGTGTTCCGACACTCGACGGATACCTCGCGACTGTGATCACCTATGGTCGATTGGAGTTTGCTACACCTCCGACCTTTCCTGACGCACGTGACCGAGCAACGTGCCCGCACCGTCTGGAGTCAAGTCTTTGACCACGCCACAATTCGCCGCATCCGACACCACCGCGCCCGGGGTCTGCCCCGTGCAGCACGGATCGCCCATCGATACCGATGGCCCCCGGGTGCTCCTGCACACTCCGGAGTTCGCCGCCGATCCGCATCGCGCCTACGCCGAGATGCGCCGTCAGTACGGCTCGTTGGTGCCGATCGAGGTGGCCCCCGGCGTGCCGGCCACGCTGGTGGTGGGATATCAGGCCGCGTTGCGAATCCTCAACGATCCTGAGCACTTTCCGGCCGATCCGCGCACCTGGCAGCAGAGCATTCCGGATGACTCTCCCATCAAGCCGATGATGGAGTGGTATCCGAACGCACTGCGCAATAGCGGCGCGGCCCATGCGCGCTATCGCCAGGCCTACACCGCCGCCATCGACGGAATCGACTTGCACGCCCTGCATTCCACCGTTGAAAAGATCGCCGTCCCGCTGATCAACACCTTCAGCGAGGCGGGCTCGGCGGATCTGGTGACCCAGTACGCGTTTCCGCTCATCTTCGATGTCCTCAACCAAATGGTCGGCTGCCCACCGGAACTGGGCCAGCGCGTGGCGACCGGTATGGCCGCGCTGTTCGATACGGTCAACGCCGCCGAAGGCATGCAAATGCTCAGTGCGGCGCTGATGGAGCTGATCCACCTCCGGCGCGCGGAGCCAGGTGACGACGTCACCTCGCGGCTGGCGCATCATCCCGCCGGTCTCGACGACACGGAGATGCTCTGCCAGCTGATCAGTTTCTACGGCGCGGGACTCGAACCGCAGCAGAACCTGATCATCAACACCCTGTTGCTGATGGTGACCGACGATCGGTTCGGCGGCGATGTCCTCGGCGGCAGTCTGTCGACCCGGGACGCACTCGACGAGGTGCTGTTCAACGACCCGCCGATGGCGAACTTCTGCACGTCCTACCCGCGGCAGCCGATTCTGATCGACAACAACTGGCTGCCGGCCCACCAGCCGGTCCTGATCAGTCTCGCGGGTTGCAACAACGACCCTGAGATCCGCGGCGGGGACCGCGCCGGGAACCGCTCGCACCTGGCCTGGGCGGCCGGGCCGCATGCCTGCCCGGCCAAGTCCGTTGCCTACCTGATCGTGCAGGACGCCATCGACCAGTTGCTCGACGCCATCCCGGAGTTGGAACTTGCCGTGCCCGCCGACGAATTGGTCTGGCGGCCAGGTCCTTTCCACCGCGCCGTCGCGTCACTGCCGGTCGTCTTCCCCAAGTCCCCTCCGTTGAACATGATGTAAGGAGCGTCCGATGGAGCATGAAGCGATAGTTCTTGACCCGACCGGTGCCGACATCCAAGGCGAGTCCGCGCGGATCCGTGCGCGCGGGCCCGTCGCGCTGGTGGAATTGCCCGCCGGTGTGCCTGCCTGGTCGGTGACCGACGCCGCCGTGCTCAAGAGCCTGCTTGCCGACCCGCGCGTCTCGAAAGACGCTCGGCAGCACTGGGCTTCGTTCATCAACGGCGAGATCACCGAAGCTTGGCCGTTGCACCCCTGGGTCGCGGTGGACAACATGTTCACCGCCTATGGCTCGGACCATCGCCGACTGCGGAAACTGGTCTCGCCCGCGTTCACCCACCGCCGCACCGCGGCGCTGCGCCCGCGCATCGCGACGATCACCGAAGAGCTGCTGACGGCGCTGGCCAGCACGCCGCCGGACGAATCAGTCGACCTGCGTGAACGATTCGCGTATCCGGTGCCGATCAAGGTGTTCACCGAGATGATGGGGGTGCCGGAACACCTCGGTCCGGGTCTGCACAAATGTGTCGACGGGTTCTTCGACACCTCGTTCACCCCCGAACAGTCCCAGGCCAATTACATCGAGATGTACGGGCTGGTCTGCGAACTCGTCGCCTACCGCCGAGAGACCCCCGGCGACGACGTCACCAGCGTGTTGATCGCCACCCGCGACGAGGACGACGGTTCGCAGCTGGTCGAGAAGGAGCTCGTCGACACCCTGATGCTGGTGATCAATGCCGGGCACGAGACCACGGTCAACCTGCTCGATCAGGCGATCTACGCGCTACTGACCCATCCCGAGCAGCGCGCCGATGTCGTCGAGGGCCGAGTGCCGTGGTCCGACGTGGTGGAGGAAACGCTGCGTTACGAGGCGCCGATCGCGCATCTGCCGTTGCGCTACGCCGTCGAAGACATCGAAATCGGTGACATCCGAATTCCGAAGGGGGACGCCATCCTTGCCTCCTACGCCGGTGCCGGACGCGACCCGAAGGTGCACGGCACGACGGCCGACCAATTCGACATACACCGCACCAACAAAGAACACCTGTCCTTCGGCCACGGCGCGCACTTCTGCATCGGCGCCCCGCTCGCCCGGCTCGAGGCGGCGATCGCCCTGCCCGCCCTCTTCGCACGCTTCCCGAACATCAGGCTGGCCGTGGATCCGGCCGAACTGGCCCCCGTTGGCAGCTTCGTCTCCAACGGCCACCGGCAGCTGCCGGTGTTCCTCCAGTAGGCAAAGTAGGTGAGCTCTATTCGCTGACGGTCAAGACCGCGACAACGCTCGCGAGGGCGACGAGCAGGCAAATATCCAGGCGGGCAACGCGTTTGGTCTGCTCGTTCAACTCGCGGAAATCGATGATGAACGCGAGAGCGACAAAGGTGCTCAGGCTCAGCACGGCCGCGCCGATGGCGGCCGCGCGGATCGTGGTGAGGAAGGCGCCCACGATGACCCACGCACCGATCAGCCCAAGCACCAGCGCGCGATGTCGCAGCAGCAGCTCGAGGTCGCGGTTGCCGAGTTCGGTGCCGTAGGCCGCGGCCGCACGGCCGGGTGCGAAGGCGACGACGCCGGGGAGCAGGTGGATCACCCCGATCAGCACCAGTGCCGCTTGCGCGAGATATTCGAATCGCATACTCGTCTGCCTTTCATTGGTCGTGCAAGCATGGCGAGTATGGGCAGTAGGGCACTTCCAGAAACGCGCTGTCTCGCGACCGTCTGGCTGTGGCCGGGCCACGCCGTTTATCGGGGGCCCTCTTTGCGGCTCGACGCGCACCGCGGTTCGGTGCATTGTCTGGCGGTCGGACTGGATGCACCGTTCACGCTGCGTGCCGACGGGTTGGCGGAAACGGTTCGTACCGCGTTGATTCCGCCGCGCACGATCCATCGCGTGGTCGCCCACGGTGCGCAGATGCTGTTCTGCTATATCGATCCCAGCTCGCCGCGGGCGAAAACCTGCTGGGACCGGATGACCGATCGATCCGGCGGATTCGGACTGACACACTGCGCCGAAAATGACCTGATAACCCTGGCCGGGCAGGCGGAATTCGATCCCGTCGCCGCGGTCGGCTTGGCCTGTGGTTCCGGCGTGCCGACCATCGACGGCAGGATCGCGGCCGCGGCGGCGACGCTGCGAGCCCACCCGGCCAGACCCAACACGGCTGCCGAGCTGGCCGCCGAAGCACATCTGTCGACCTCACGGTTCCTGCACCTGTTCGCCCGCCAGGCCGGTACCAGCTTCCGCCGATACCGGATGTGGGCTCGCATGCTCAGCGTCGGTCGAGCCGTCGCCGAGGGCGCGAATTTTACGACGGCGGCCGCGGACGCCGGTTTCGCCAGCCCTTCGCATTTCAGCGACACCTTCCACGCCATGTGTGGACTCACCCCGAGCGGACTGCTCGGCGCGGGCGCCCAACTCGTCGTTCTCGACGCACCGGAGGCGCGCGGCCGGTGAGGCGGCAGCCGAATCGGCTGTGTGGCCGGAGATCTCGAAGCTAGTATTGGCCTCAGCTGACGATCGGTGTCCGGTTCCGGGACTCGAAGTCTGAGGGGACTGGATGCTGCGCGCTGGTGAGGTATTCGCCGGATATGTGATCAAGCGTCAGCTGGGTCGCGGCGGTATGGGGGCGGTGTACCTGGCACGGCATCCGCGGTTGCCCCGGCTGACCGCCTTGAAGCTGCTCGACCCGGAGTTGTATTCCGACAGCGAGATTCGGGCCCGGTTCGAGCGCGAGGCGGATCTGGTCGCGCGGCTGGACCACCCGAACATCGTGACGGTGTACGACCGCGGTGTCGAAGAGGGCGTGCTGTGGATCTCGATGCAGTACGTCGACGGCATCGACGCCGCGCATGTCGACCCGCGGACCTTGCCGCCGGAGCGGGCGGTAGAGATCGTCACCGAGACGGCGAAAGCGCTCGACTACGCGCACGCCGCCGGCACGCTGCACCGTGACGTGAAACCGGCCAACATCATGCTGGCCCGGGCCGCCACCGGACAGGGCGAACGGGTTCTGTTGACGGACTTCGGAATTGCCCGATTGCGCGACGACTCACTACACCTCACGCAAACCGGTTCGTTCACCGCCACCCTGGCGTACGCGTCGCCGGAACAACTGTCCGTCGCGCCGCTCGACCAGCGATCCGACCAGTACTCGCTGGCCTGCAGCCTGTTCTGGCTGCTGACGGGTTCGTCGCCGTTCGCGGCGGACAATCCGGCCGCGATGATCGCGGGCCACCTGCAGCATCCGCCGCCGCCGGCGAGCGCCCGCAGACCCGAGTTGCCGGCCGCCATGGACTCGGTGCTGGCGAAGGCGCTGGCCAAGCGACCCGACGACCGGTTCGGGTCGTGTACGGAACTTGCCGCTGCGGCGTGGCAGGCGTTGGCGGTGCCGTCTCCGCAATCCTGGGTCGCGCCGACGCAACAGCCCGAGCTCGCATCGGGGCCGCAGCAGTTGGTCCGACGCCCGCCGAACCGGTCTGTGCGCTTCGCCGCGATCGGCGGATCGGCGCTGGTCGTCGTGCTGGCGATCGTGGCAGGAGTCCTGTGGGCGACCTCCGATCCCGCATCTCCAGGGAAAAGCGACTCCCGATCCGGGCCCATCGCGCAGCAGCCGATCGATTGGTCCGGTGCCGTCGCGCCGGCGACCACGGGCTGGCCCGCGCTGTTCCAACCGCTGGTGCAGATCGACGCCGACGGCAAAGAGGTGGCCAGGCCGAGCACCGCGGCCAGTCCGGCAGGGGATGGCAAAGCCACGTGCGAGCCGATGACCATCGCCACGACCGCACTGCTCACCGGACCGAATGCGGGGTCCGGCCGCAGCGCTCCCGGTGCCGTGCGGCTGGCCGTCGACCAGTTCACCAAGGCGAACCCTGGTTGCCGGGTCACCGTGAAGGAGTTCGACGTCGGCGGGTTTCCGCAGACAGCCGCCGAGGTGGCTCGCCAGATCGTGAGCGATCCGTCGATCGTGGCACTGATCGGCCCAGTGCATTCCCCCGAAATCCGGGCCAGTGGCGGGTTTTTCAGCGAAGCCGGGCTGCCGTTCCTGTCGCCGGGCAGCACGCCCGCGGATCTGACCAGCGGTGGCTGGAGCGGCTTGTTCCGCGGCCTGGCCACCGACGATGTCTATCGCCGTGCCGTGGCGAAGTACCTGGTCGAGACCGCGGGCTTCGACAAGATCTGCGTCGTCCGCGATGACTCCGGCTTCGGCAAGGGGATGGCGCACGACATCGTCGCAGTCCTCGGCACCGTGGCCGACCCGGCCTGCCGGGCGGAGGTCAAGCAGGGCGACCGTGACTTCAGCGCAGTAGTGAGCAAGATTGCCGCCGCCGCGCCGGATGCGATTTTCTATTCCGGCTACAGCGCCGAAGCAGCCGTATTCACCCAGCAATTGAAACAAGCGGGCGTCACCGCTCCCTTCGTCACCACCGAAGGCGCCCTCAACGTGGATTTCTTTACCCAGTCGGGGAATTCGGCCCAAGGTGCACTTCTGTCGTGCCGATGCGGGCCGGTCGCCGGAAAGTTCTACCTCGACTTCCAAGCCCTGAACGGCCAAGGCGCAGGCTGGAACTCGGTGGAAGCCTACGACCTCACCACGATCGCGCTGAACGGCATCGCATCCGGTCACCGCACCCGCGCGGACCTACTGGATTACCTGCGCAAATATGAAGGCAACGGCCTCGCGCGCACGTACCGGTGGTCGGCCACCGGCGAATTGGCGAACCCGGGAATCTGGATCTACAAGGTCAGCTAGCCGGTGGCGGTAGGGCCGCCATCTTCCGCAGCAAGAGTGTTCGTTCTCGGGCGTTCGCGGTGAGCTCGATGGCTGCTTCGAAGGCCGCCCGTGCCTGCTCGTGCTTGCCGAGTTGCGTGAGTAGTTCGCCGCGTGTCGCTTGCAGGAGATGGTATTTCGCGAGTTGGCCGCCTGCGACGAGATCGTCGACGATGCGTAGCGCCTTGGCCGGTCCCGTTGCCATGGCCACCGCCGCGGCCCGGTTGAGCTCGACGACCGGCGAGGGGGTGAGGCGGCCGAGCGCTTCGTAGAGCAGCACTATGCGTTCCCAGTCGGTGTCGTCGACCGATGCCGCGACCGCGTGGCATTCGGCGATCGCCGCCTGTAGCCCGTAGGCGGCCCGTCCTCGCCCGAGTGCGTCGCCACGTTCGAGTGCGGCACGCCCGCGCGCGATGCGGCCGCGATCCCAGCGTCGACGATCCTGGTCGGCGAGTAGCACGGGATCGCCGTTCTCGTCGAGCCGCGCCGGAAATCTCGCCGCCGTGAGCTCCATGAGACCGACCAGGCCGTGTACTTCGGGCTCGTGCGGCATGAGCTCGGCGAGGATGCGGCCGAGCCGCAGCGATTCCCGGGTGAGTTCCGGCCGCATCCACTGCTCGCCGCTGCTGGCCGCGTAGCCCTCGTTGAAGATCAGGTACACCACCCCGAGCACGGCGGCGAGCCGTTCGCAGAAGTCCGGACGTTCCGGCACCTCGAAGGGCACTTTGGCCGCGGCGAGCGTCTTCTTCGCGCGGACAATGCGTTGCTGCACGGTGGCGGTGGACACGAGGCAGGCCCGCGCGATTTCCTCGCTCGACAGCCCGCCGACCACCCGCAGCGTCAGCGCGACCTGCGCCTCGCGGGAGAGCACCGGATGGCACGAGATGAACACCAGCCGGAGCACATCGTCGTCGATCCGGTCGGGGTCCCACGGCGGCTCGGCCGCGGCGCCGATCGCGGCCGCCTCCTCGGCGGCGAGGTCGCGGACGATCGCCGCGAGCCGCTCATCGAAGCGTTCCCGCCGTCGCCAGCTGTCGATCGCTTTGCGTTTCGCGACCGTGGTGAGCCAAGCTCCCGGATTCCGCGGGATTCCCGTCTCCGGCCACTGCGCGAGCGCGTCGACAAGTGCTTCCTGCGCGAGGTCCTCGGCGATCCCGAAGTCGCCCACCGCGCGAGTCAGCGTCGCGATGAGGCGGGCCGACTCGATCCGCCAGACCGCCGCGACAGAACGACGCACCGACTCCACCGGGTCCGGGCGACGCACTGCCGCGGCATCAGTCATTCGGTCAGGCATTCCGCCGTTCGAGCTCCTCGCGCCAGCCGGCTTCCTTCTGGATCCATTCGTTGTCCTGCGGGAAATCTGCCATCTCGGCCACCCGGCGGACCTCGATCTTCGAACCCGGTCCGAGGGGAACCCGCTTCGCCCACTCGACCGCTTCCTCCTTCGAGGCGACCTCGATGATCCAGAAGCCGCCGAACAGCTCCTTCGTCTCGCCGTATGGGCCGTCGGTGACCAGCGGCGGTGCCGCGGCGAAATCGACGACGAAACCCTGGTCCGGCTCGGTCAGCCCTTCCCCGGCGAGCAGGACGCCCGCCTTCATCAGTTCCTCGTTGTACTTGCCCATGGCCTCGATGACCTGCTCGAACGGGATTTCCTTCGCGGCTTCGACAGCTTCGTCGGTGTCCCGCATGATCAGCATGTATTTCATCGGTTCGCTCCTTCGGTGGCGGGTCGCGATTCGACCCTCTCACTCCAGACGTCGAACGAAAAGCTTCCGGATCGACAAGGCCGTGGCGGTTGTTCCGACTCATTCGCCGGAGCGGGGCAGCGCGGGTTCGGAGATGTCGTCATCGGTGCGTACGTGCCGCAGCAAGCCGACGGCCGCGATCGTGAGCAGAGCGGCGACCGCGGCGCAGCTGAGAGCAACGGTGTTGAGGCCGTGTGTGAACGCTTCGCGGGCCGACACCAGCAGCGCGTCACCGAGTTGCCCAGGTAGGACCGCGGCGTGGGCACCGGCGAGTGAGTCGGTCGCCGCGTCCGGAATCCCGGCCGGACCGGTACGCGCGACATCGGTGCGGTAAACCGTGGTGCCGATGACGCCGAGGATGGCGACGCCCGCGGCAACGCCGAACTCCATGCTCGCCTCCGACATTGCCGCCGCGGAGCCCGCCTTCTCCGGCGGTGCCGTCCCGATGACCAGGTCGGTGCCGAGCACCATCAGCGGGCTCGTACCGATATAGACCAGAATGAAACCCGCCACCAGCGTCGGTAGCGCCGAAGTGAAGGCGAGCACCAGGTAGCCGACCGTGGTGACGGCCAGCGCGGCCCCGACGAGGTATCCGGGCTCGACCTTGCGGGCAATGACCGGCGTCAGCACGGAAGCGACGATCAACGCGAATGCCGAAGGCAGCAGCCACAATCCGGCCGCCAATGCGGACAACCCGTGGACCAGTTGCAGGTATTGGGTGATGAACAGGTAGATCCCGCCGACCAGGCCCAGGCTCAGCAGCAGAATCAGCAGTGCCGCACAGAACGACCGGCTGCCGAACATGCGCAGGTCCAGGAGCGGGTCGGCGAGTTCTCGTTGCCTGCGGACGAATATCCAGCCGAGTCCGCCGCCGACCACGATCGCCGCCACCGACCCCGCCGACAGACCGGTTTCGGCAAACTTCTTGATGCCGTAGATGACCGGCAGGATGGCGCCGAGCGACAGCGCGACGCTCAACAGGTCGACACTGCCCGCCGCGCTGTCCCGATATTCCGGCAGCAGCACCGGCGCGGTTACCAACAGCAGCACCATGACCGGCACGCCGAGCAGGAAAACCGAACCCCACCAGAATGATTCGAGCATCACCCCGCCGACGATCGGCCCGACCGCTATCCCCGCCGACATGCAGGTGGCCCACACCCCGATGGCCAGCCCGCGCTGCCTGGCGTCCCGAAACATGTTGCTGATCAAGGCCAGTGTCGACGGCATCAGGGTGGCACCCGCGATGCCGAGCACCGCGCGGGCGGCAATCAGCAGTAGGGGACTGGTCGCGAAGGCGGCGAGTACCGAGGCAGCGCCGAACGCGGTCGCTCCCAGCATCAGCAACTTGCGCCGCCCGATGCGGTCACCGACAGTGCCCATCGTGATCAGGAATCCAGCGATCATGAAGCCGTAGATGTCGGCGATCCACAGCTGCTCGACGCCGGTCGGCCGCAGATCCGCGGTCAGTTGCGGCAGGGCCAGATAGAGCACGGTGACGTCCATGGCCAGCAGCAAGGTGGGCAGGGCGAGGACGGCGAGACCGATCCATTGGCGTGGACCGGCGGACCCGGGCTGTATCCGGGTGTCGTGCATTGATTCTCGATCGGTCATGTCGGCTACGCTAAAGTCTCACATTTATGTGAGAGTCAAGTGTGATCTCGCGGCGATCGGACAACTGGCGTTCACCTCGTGTGCACGAGGTGGTTGACATCGTTCTCTTGTGATCTGAAATACACCGCCCTAACCTTGCTGGAACCGATGAATCTCCTATCCCACAAGGAAATTGGATGAAAATATCGTGTACAGCCATCGCCGTCGCCCTGCTGGCCCTGGTCGGGTCGGTCGCGTGTGCCGTTCCGGCCCAAGCGGATACGTCCAGTGACGAAGTGCTCGCCGTGGTCAACCCGGCGCGGGCACAGTACGGTGCATCACCGCTAACCTGGAACGCCGACTTGTACCCCAGCACGAAGCAGTACGCGGAAGCCTGCAGGTTCGAGCATTCGAATTCGCAAGGCCGATACGGCGAAAACCTTTATGCCGGAACAGGGAACGTCGGTTTCGAGGACGCCATGCGGGCCTGGATGGCCGAGGCGGAGTTGTACGACTACGACCGGCCGGAGTTTTCCCCCGAGACCGGACACTTCACTCAGGTTGTCTGGAAGAGCAGCACCCGGATCGCGGTGGGTATCGCTTCGTGCCCCGCAGGCACCATCTTCGCTCAGCCGAGCACGCTCGTGGTGGCCCGCTTCACGCCGCCCGGCAACGTTATCGGGCAGTTCGCGCAGAATGTGGGTCGTCCGCAGGGCTGAGCCACCCGTCACTCTAGCGGATTCCGTTGCGGCTCAGCCGGTTCGGCGCCGTGCACAACGGCCAACGCGCCCGCGCGGGCGGCGGCCAGGGTAACCCGAATCGCTTGATCGGCGGTTGCCTCGTCGACCGGTTCGCCGGTGACGAGCAAGCGGAAATGGATGGGCGCGGCCAAGGTGGTGAACACCTGGGTCGGATCGGTTCCGTGCGGCAACTCACCGCGTTCGATGGCGCGGGACACCACGGGTTCGGCGCGCCGGAAACGGTCGGCGAAGACCCGGCGACGGGCCGCCGCGATTTCGGGCAGGCGTCCGGCGTCGGAGTACATCGCCACCTGGACCGCCTGGCCTATCGGTCCGGTCATGCTGTCGACCAGCCCCTGTGTGAGGAGTCGGAGATCGGACTCGATCGATCCGGTGTCGGGGGTGGGGATGTCGGCGGCGAAATGTTCGGACAGCGCGTCGACGACCAGCGCTTCGCGATCCTGCCACCGCCGGTAGACGGTGGTTTTGTGCACCCCGGCGCGTTGGGCGACAGCTTCGACGGTCAGCCCGGCGTATCCCTTGTCGAGGAGTTCGGCCAGGGTCGCCGCGTGTACCGCCGCGCGGACCTTCGGTCCGCGGCCGACCGTGCGGGGGCGCGCGGGGCTCTTACTCTCCATTGCAACTCCTAGTTGCGATACTGCGTGAATCGTGGCAGACTGCAGCGTATCGCAACTCGAAGTTGCGATCGCGGGTGCCCCTCCTCAGCCGTTCGCTTCGCGATTAAGGAATGACATGTCTCGACCTCCCAGACCTCGATCCGATTACCCGACCGTGGATCAACACGGTCGGCTGGCGGTGGTGACCGGCGCGAATAGCGGCATCGGCTACGTCACCGCCCGTGAGCTCGCCCGTTCGGGCGCGCACGTGGTGCTGGCCTGCCGGAATCCGGCGCGCGGGCGCGCCGCGGTGGACAGTCTTCGTGCCGAAGTGCCCGGCGCGCAGCTGGAATTGCGTCCCCTCGATCTGGCGGATTCGGCCTCGATTCGCGCGTTCGCCGCGGATTGGGCGCACGACAGACTCGACCTGCTGGTCAACAACGCGGGTATCGCGATGGTTCCGTTCGCGCGGACCCGGGATGGCTTCGAAACCCAGTTCGGCGTCAATCATTTGGGCACGTTCGCCCTTACCGGCCTGATGCTCCGGTACTTGGCCGCCGCGCCGGAACCGCGGGTGGTCACCGTCAGCAGTGAAGGCCAGCGGTTCGCACCCTTCGACCTAAAGAATCTCAACGCCGAACGCCGGTATCGCACGGCGTTCGCCTACGTGCAGTCCAAACGCGCGAATCTCTACTTCGCGATGGAGCTACAGCGGCGGGCCGACGCCGCGGGGCTGCCCCTGCGGAGCATGGCCGTCGCGCCAGGTCTCACCCGAACCAATGTGCTCACCGGCGGCGCCAATGTCGACCGCGGTCGGCTGTACGCGACGTCGACGCGTTTGCTGGTGCGCTGGCTGTTTCGACCGACGCCCGAGGGCGCCAAGACCTCCCTGTACGCCGCGACCGCCGCCGACCTGCCCGGCGGCAGCTATGTGGTGCCCGACGGTCTGTTGCAACTGCGCGGCGAACCCGTGCCGCGCACCGGCGAACGCGCCATGCGCGACACCGTGACTGCCGCTCGGCTGTGGGAGCTGTCCGAAGAGCTCACTGGTGTGCGCTACCGAATTCCCACCACCACAACCGATCTCACGATCGTCTAAAGGCAAGGCCATTACCGCAGCACCGATCGATATGTTTTGCGGTCGCAGCGCGCTGGCCGAGCGGGTTTGTCAGATCGCTTAGGGCGGAACGTGTCTCGCCGCGATCGTCCGTATTGACCTTAAGTCATGTTGAGCTTCTAGCGTCTGGGGAGACGAAAGGAAGCAATCGTGACGATCTTGGTAACAGGCGCAACCGGAAACACCGGTCACCATGTGGTGGCAGAGCTGGTGCGGCGTGGGCAGCGGGTGCGGGCGCTGACCCGGGATCCAGCTGCCGCTGCGGCGAAGCTCCCACCGGGCGTGGAACTGGTCACCGGAACGCACACCGTGCCAGGCACATTGGATACCGCGCTCGCGGGTGTCAGCGGACTGCACATCACCGTGACAGCGGGACTCGCCGATGTCGGCGCCGAGTTGGTGCGGCGGGCCGTCGACGCCGGGGTCCGGCGGATGACCATCGTGTGGGGTGGCGGGATCGGCCCGGTCGAGCAGGCTGTCGCCGCCTCCGGTGTGGAGTGGACCCGTCTCGAGCCGCAGGAGTTCATGTCCAACACGCTGACCTGGATCGATTCGATCCGCGCCGAGGGGGTCGTGCGCGAGCCGTACGACTCTCCCAGCGCGATCGTGCATGAGGCCGACATTGCCGCCGTGGCCGCCGCCGCGCTCCTCGAGGACGGTCACGCCGGGCGCGCGTACAACCTGACCGGTCCGGAATCGCTCACCCCGCGCGAGCGGATCGCGATCCTGTCCCGAGTGCTCAGCCGGGACATCGCGTTCGCCGCGATCACCCACGAGCAGGCCATCGAACGACTCACCGCCACCGGCGTTTCCCGCGCCGACGCCGAGTATGTCGTCGGCTGGTACGCCGCACCGAACACGGAAGCGACGACGGTCGTCGACACCGTCGAGAAGGTGACCGGGCGACCCGCCCGCACCTTCGAACAATGGGCCCGCGAGCACGCGGATCGGTTCTAACTTTTCGGCCGCCGCTGCTGCGGGAGCACGCTTTCAGCAGTGAAAGATGTTGCACTTCACACTGTTTCGGCGTCTTCAGCGGCGAAAAGGCTGACCTGAAACGCCGCGTGATGGAAGACTCTCTTGGCAGCTAAAAAGTGTCGACTTCGGCCGGAGACGGCCGGGGAGAGGAAGATCATGGAATTGCAAGGTGGGCTCAGGAAAGCGGTCTTTGCGGGAGCGGCGGCCCTTGCGTCGCTGGCGTTGACGCCCGGCAGTGCGCACGCGGCCGACGGCAGATTCTCCTACATCACCACAGACGGACAGCTCATCCACGTCGACCGCGCGCCGAGCGGCACCTGCCTCCAACTCCAGGCCGGCGCGGTGCGCTTCGAGAACGGCACCTCCGACTCCGCCTTCCTGTACAGCGATGCCGCGTGCGGTAGCGGCAATGAAGTCGCCCAAGTCGACCTGTTCTGGAACGCCCCTGCAGGCGTGGAAGCACTTTCCGTGCGCCTCGACAAGGTCTAAAGCGCAGATGCCGAGTGGGTAGTGGCAGTGACCGATGCCCGCTCGATCATGACTCGCGCAGAAAAACAACGGCAGGTCAGGACCCTGAAAGTGGCCCTGACCTGCCGTTTTGGCGGAGGATATGGGATCTGAACCTATCCGCTTCCGCAGGAGCACTCTGCAGCCAACCAATTTCGTTGCGTTTCAGGCACTTTCGGTCTGCCGACGAGGCAAACGCTAGCCCAGGTGTCGACATGGTCGACGCCTGACCCGAATCACGCGTCCTCAGTTGCCGCCGACTCGTGTCGGGGGACCGCCGGTGTTCGCGGGCTGCACGACCTGTAACGACGTAATCAGCTTTAACGTTCGATACGCGGCATCGCGCCGCGCACGCTTCTCGGCGAACACTGAAGCGGCGGCCAACACCACCACCAGTCCCAGCCAAACAGCAACGGGTGCGGCCACAAACGACACGACCCACAGTGGCTCGCCCACAACCGCCAGACCTAGGACTGTCGCTCCGTTCGCCGTCACCGACGCGGGCACCACGAGTTGCCTCATGCGGCGGCTCCTTTCGTAATTGGCCGCTTCGACGTCAGCGAGTCGGACTCGATAAGCGGCACGCCGACAAGGAGACCGCAAGGACCCGTTACGCACCCCTGCGCAGCTGTTCCGTATACGAAACAGCAGGTCCCGAACAATCTGCTGTGGCATCGTGATTCCGTGTCCAGCGGTCGACCTTCGTTCGCCGACGTACTCTTTGCCACCTTGACCGTGCATGCGCAGCCGCAAATCAGCGAACTCGTGCACAGTGGTATCTGCCGTCCGCGGACTTCAGTCAAACCTCCGCAAACGGTGGCCGGGCTTCAGGTACCCACCGGCGGGACGGTCGCGGTGCTGATCCTCGCCGGAGAACGTCGAGAAAACTTCGCCACCTTGACGCCACTGCTGGACAGCAAGGAGGTAACCAGACGACGAGAAGTGCTGCGTACCCAGATGAACCGGGTGGCCGGGGGTGATGCCCGCAGCTTCCAATCACGATGGTTCGACGACTTGGCCTACGTTTGCGCTCTTCCGACCGAGGTCGTTGACAGACTGCGCGAAGCCCAGAACCTGCCGGGGGAGTTCGACCCGAAACGTGTCGAGCAGGAGATTCTGCATCTGCTGGTGAGCAAACCCGTTCCCGCCCAAGCGCCTTCCGCTCGGTCAAGGCCGGAATCCGCCCCTGATTTACCCGTGCGTTTCTGGAAACGACGCCCGCTGCTCACTCTGAGCGTGTCCGGTCTGGTGACCATACTCGCCAGCGCAAGCATCATCGTCGCGATCAGTCGTCGAGACGATACTGCAGCAGACACTCCGGGCTGCGACGACATCGGCGTCCTCATGGCCGGAATCGACAGCTACTGGGGCAACCGGCAGCCGTGGTGGGACGCCTACAACAGGGCGGGCGGCAAGGACGCCATAGGCTGCCCGGTCCAGCGGCCCGAGCAGGGCTATGTACACCGATGGGGCCGCGGCATGAGCCAAGACATCCGCGGTGCGGACGGTCTAGAGACGCGGCTGATGGCGCTGAACCCGGCACACGTGGTGGCAATGACCCGCGAATACTGGTTCGACTACACCCGCCCCCATCTCGCCGACGCGGCCGAACTCCAGGGGTATCCCACCTCGGATCCCGTCCCGTGCGGCAATGCCAAAATCGTGCCGCTGGACGAAGGGCGACTAGCTCCCGGCGCGATGGTGAGCACACCGGCCAACCGCTACGCCTGGCTGCCGGGGCCGGTGTGGCGGATTTTCCAGCAGTACGGCGGTGCGCCTGTCCTCGGGCGGCCAGTCAACAGTCTGGCCAAGGAGATACGGGGCCATATCGCGTTCGAACACGGCGGCTCGATCGAGATGGTCGACGACCACGCCGCTATACCGCATCTCATCGTCGGCCCGGCAAACCGTTCGGCAAACGACCTGTGTCCCGGCTGAGCCACTGACCATTTCGGAGCGGCCGGAACCGAGGCCGCAGCAGCGACCACGGTGTCCAGCCGGATCGACACCTGGCCCGAATAGTCCACTGTGCCATCGTGATGACGTGTCCGTCACAGCGCTCGGTCCGCCCTCTTTCGCCGACGAGCTCTTCGCTACGCTGACCGTTTACGCGCAGCCGCAGATCAGCGAACTCGTTCGACGCGGCATCTGCCGCCCGCGAGCATCCGACCAACCGCCGCAAACGGTCGCCGGCCTCCAGGTCCCGACCGGTGGCGCCGTCGCGGTACTGATCCTGGCCGGAGAACGCCGGGAAGAACTCGGCACGCTACAGCGTTTGCTCGACAGCGACGTGGTGTCCAAGCGCCGAGAAGTATTGAAAACACAGGTGAACCGGGTGGTTTCCGGCGATGCCCGTAGCTTCCAGACGCGATGGTTCGACGACTTGGCCTATGTCTGCGACCTTCCTGGCGAAGTCGTAGGCAAACTCCGCAAAGCGCAGAATCTGCCCGACAGGTTTCGCCCGGAGCGCGTCGAGCAGGCGATCCTCCGAATGCGGTCGGAAGCGCCTCCGGTCAGGGCCGATACGGAACCGGCGTCCGAATTGCCGGTGAGCTCAGCGGCTTCCGGTGCGATCGTCGAAGATCCACCCGCCGCTGACTTTCACCAACTCGCCGGATCCGCACCTGAATTGCCCCTCAGCTCAGGTAATTCCGCAACTAGACGGACACCGCACCGCCGACTCGCCTTCGGCGGCGCGGCGATGGTGATCGGTCTGATCGTCGCGGGCGTAGTCGCGTTGATCGACAGGCAACGTTCCGATGACCACGGTCTGCCCGGATGCCAGGACATCGGCAAATTCGTCGAGGGTATCGATGATTTCCGCTGGAACCGTCAGACCTGGGTGGACGCCTACAATGCCGCGGGCGGGCGCGCCGTCCTCGGCTGCCCGGTGCCCCGGCGCGAACAGGGTCTCGTCCATCGCTGGGACCAGGGGTGGAGTCAGGATCTTGCCGACGAGAAGAGCCGCCAGTCGCGCCTGATGGCGTTGCAGCCCGACCGGGTGATCGTGATGTCCGGGGATTACTGGTACGACTACACCTATCCCCACGGCATACACGCGGCGAGATTGCAGGGCTACCCCACCTCCGACCCCATCGATTGCGACAACGCGCGGATAGTCCCCTTGGACCGGGGCGAATACACCCCGGGCGCGATGGTGACCACCCCACAGAATCGATTCGTATGGCTACCCCATCCGGTCTGGAGGAAATACCAGGAGCTCGGTGGCCTACGCGCCTTCGGGCGCCCGTTGAACGCCCTTGATAAGTCGATGACCGGTACCCTCCAGTTCGAACATGGGCACATCCTCCTGGTCAACGGGCAAGCCCACCCCCAATTAGACGACCCGACCCGCCAAGGTGCTCCGGCAACCGATCTCTGCCCAACGTGACGACTGAAGCCCACAACTGGCCTGAGCCACTCACCGAAATGATTACAGACAGCGGTATCCGGTCGGGGCGAGCCGCGCCCGCGGAACCATCACGCGTAGTTGTCTATCGTGGCGAGGAGCCTGTCGATGTGCTGGTACAAGTCGATCACGCTGCCGATTTCGTGACGTTCTCCGTACTTGCCGTTCTCGAACGTCGTGATGAACTTGACTCTCCTTCCACTCAAGTAGAGGCGAACGATCGGCTTGCGGTTGTTGTCGTGGAGCAGAATGGCGAAATAGACTTTCCCGTCGCGGTAGGACACTCTGGCCGGGTCCACCGCTCTGGCTAAGATGGCGCGGACAATGTTGAATCCGTCCAATTCCTCCTCAGTGGTGTCTATGCCGTCGTCCTTGTTTGGGCCGACCGAATTTTGCACCGTCGTCGGTGCCGCTGGCGTCGCTTCTGCGGGAGCGGCGGTGACAGAGCCGTCATTGTCACTCAGGGCGGTATTCAGGCGGTCGCTCACCTGATCTGCGATGTACTGCGCGAAGGCCTTGGCCACCAAGACGCGGAACTGCTCGACAACCCGCTGTGTAGCGTTCCTCTCGTAGACGCGAGTCGTGAAGAACCTCACCCAAGCGTCGGATGGATTCTTGATCTCACCGGCGATCAGGCGCTTGATCTGCCCGATGTACTTGAGCTCTTCCGCAGCACTTACGATCGAATCGAGATCGAACGATTCCTTCGACAGCTTCGCGACCTCGGGGACGAGCAGCCTGTCCATGCCGAGAATGTCGAACACCAAAAAAGGCGTCGAGTCCATGAGGTTCGCACGGTCACCATCGGTGAATACCTGGTACTCACGTCCATTGGTGAGGATTGCGATCCGAGCCGACGTGACCGAGAAATAACGGAAGAGCTGGGAGGCGTGGTTGATATCGAGCGGTTCCGATATCTTCTTGCACTCGACCAATATTTGAATAGCGCCATCCCTGAGGATTGCGTAGTCGATCTTCTCACCCTTTTTGGTGCCCACGTCTGCGATGAACTCGGGCACGACCTCGGCGGGGTCGAACACGTCATAGCCGAGAACCTGCGAGATGAACGGCATCACCAGGGCATTCTTCGTCGCCTCTTCGGTGACGATGGTCGCCTGCGCTGATCGCAGCTTGCTGGCGATGGCGTTGATCCGGTCAAGGGTGCTGGACATGGACGTGATCTTTTCTACCGGTAGGTGTGCGCGGGCGCACTGGTGCGATGGCCCCAATATGGTTAATTCGAGGACATGGCGTATGCGGTTGAGGTGCGCACACTCTTTCCGTCGCTGTCTGTCCTCGGGCTGTTACAGCCGGGCGCGACATGACAACCCGGTCGGTACGAAATGTGCTGGCGACCATCCGCACGTGCGACTCTGCGCCCTGCGTGTCGCACTGGAATGCCGGTGGGCGCGACAGTTGATCGAGTAGTACCCATAGTCGTGTTGCGCGATACTGCTTGCGGTTCCTGCGCCTGGGGGGTCGGCTATCGCGGCAGCACGGCGTAGACGAGGGTCAGGTAGTCGGAGCCGTTGTGCTGACGACTGACGAGCATGACCTGGTTCCCCGCAGTGGTCAGCAAGCACATGGGTGGACCGGCGGTGGTTGGGCCGGTGGTATCGAGGCTCATTTCCGGAAAGCAGCGGCCCGCGTCGACCGGGCCTTCAGGTGCTGGCTTGATTCCGGCGCCATTGATGGGTTTCAGTTGGTTTCCCGGTAGAGCGACGAAATCGGGGCGGTCGTCGCCTGCGGGCGGGTCGACATCTATTGCCGTGCCGATCTGCATCTGGGCCTGCTGACACAGCTGAACACAGGGAAGTCCGCTGATGCCGTTGTTATTTTGCGGATTCGGTGTCCAATTGCCTGTCGGGGCAGTGAGGTTCACGTTCGGCGGTGTCAAATCGGCGGGTGGGTAATTGTTTTGAGCATTCGATTCCGAACTGCCGGAGAACTTGTCGAGGGCGAGGATCAGCACGGCCAGACAGGCCAGCGCGATGACGACCGGGAGCCAGCGGGCTAGCGATGCCCGATTCGAGTTCGGCTGGGCGACGAGTGAGCTCTGATTGATGGTGATGCGGTTGAACCAGCCGGGGCCGTGGCTCACCTGTGCCGTAGGCATCGTCCCGGAGTCCGGCGCTGCCGCACTGGTTTCCTCGGCGGGCGGGTTGCGCTCCTGCGCCGGGGGCACGCCAGCTTTTCGCGTGAAGTGCTGATACGTCATGGTCGCCAGACCGATAACGCCCGCCGAAGCACCGAGCACACCGACTCCTTTGACGACTTCACTACCGACGACCGCGGCGATAGCAAAGGCGATGATGGCCGTGACGAGGACCGCTCCAAAGGTGAGTACCCCGGCCCGGAATGGTGTCACGCCGCACAGTATGGACCCCGAGAATTCAGCCTATGACCTCGGGAGCGCCCAAAATCCGGACCGGCCCCTGTGTCGCCACACTTGGCCGTCAGCTCCAGCGCAGCATGCCTCCGGTGAACCATCCATGTAACGTCGTGACGCCCTCCGTCAGCAGTCGGTTCCGGTGCGCCATAGAGGTCCGCAGAAGTCATGCGGCAAGCGAAATATGTTGCAGTTCAGACTGATTCAGCGCTAGTGGCAAGGCAGACGTTGGGCTCAGGTGTTGACGCGGTCAACGCCAAATCCGGGGCTGATGGGCGTACGCGAATGGTACGACGTTGTCGGTGTCGCCGTTCCCGCCTGCCGCACCACGCTCGGAGCGGAATCCTCTATCTCGACGACACTCCGCGGTCCCCGGGCCTACGGCATCCCGGGCGCGCGACCCTGACTTTCGACGCCGAAACTCCGGGGTGGTCCCCGATGCGATGGTCGCCGGTTGCGGCATAGCGTCGGGCCATGCAGCATTCGACACGGTTTCGGCGGCTGTGCACAGCGTTAACTCTCGTCGTCAGTGCGGTCGCCGCGATGGCTTGCGCTGCACCCGCGCGCCCCGACAGCGAACGCTCGACCGCACCGGTTCGCGTCGTTTCCGAGCAGCGGGTCGACGACCGCATTGTCGATCTGATGCTGCACTCGCCGAGTCTCGGTGCGGAAGTGGCCGTCCGATTGATCACGCCGCAGGGCTGGACCGACCGAGCACCGCATCGGAGATGGCCGGTGCTGTATCTGCTGCCCGGCGGGGACGGCGACCACACCGGTTGGACCACCGACACCAACGTCGCCAACCTGCCACAACTGCGCGACGTGCTGGTCGTGGTTCCGGGGATGCCGATGTTCGGGTTCTACACCGACTGGCACGACGGCACACCTGCCGTGGAGTCGTTCCACCTCGACGAACTGCTGCCGCTACTCGAACGTGACTACGGCGCAAGCGATCACCGCGTCATCGCCGGTGTCTCCCAAGGTGGCTACGGCGCACTTGCCTACGCTGCACGCCGACCCGGACTGTTCCGCGCCGCCGCCAGTTACAGCGGCTGGCTCCATCCGCTACAGCGGGCCGACATCGTCCTCGGCGCAGCGCGGTTCGTCGATATCGACGACGGCACCCGCATCTGGGGTGACCCGATCCGTGACCGCGCCACCTGGGCAGCCCACGATCCTTACCACCTGTCCGACAAGCTCACCGCCATACCGATTTTCCTGTCCAGCGGTGACGGCGCTCCGGGTGAATTCGACCCGCCGGACCTCCAGCGCGCACCACTGTTCGACGAAATCGACCGGCACGCAGCCGAATTCCCAGATGCGGTCGATCTCACCGAGGCCGTGATGCATGAAAGCACCCGTGCGGTCGCCGACCGACTTCGCCAACTGGGAGCACAACCGGTCGTCCATCTCACTCGCGGCACCCACAGCCCACCCTACTGGCGACGCGAACTCGACCGATCCCTGCCGATGCTGCTCGCCGCCTTGTGACGTCGGCATTCATCGTGCTCGACACCACAGCGGCTCGAAACAGTTCCTCAACCGGCCCACGTAGGGGGTAGATCCTCTGCCCCGAGGCTTGTTGACGCGGTCAACACGCCGTCCACCTGCGGAAACAGTTGCTAGCGACTCCGCAAAGGGCTCTGACCAGGCCCGACGGTCAACAAAGCTGATTATTCGCCAGTGGGAGTGGGATGCAACGCGAAACGCCCCTGACCAGCCGGTGCGGCGTGGTCAGAGGCGTTTGCCGTGGCGGAGGATAGGGGATTTGAACCCATCCATTTCCACAGGAAAGTCGTGCGACCAGCGAAACTCGGTGCAGTTCAGCCTGATTCAGCGCTACTGACAACGCAAACGTTAGGCTCAGGTGTTGACGCGGTCAACGCCTATCGTGAGTCATTCCGCTTCGGCGAAGGACAAGTTGATCGGAGGTGCGCCGCCCACAATCGGGTGCGTTCTGGCCGCGAAGTTCCCTCACCGGCATGTGATGCCTGAACGCATGTCACCGATTGGATCCCAGTACGGTGGCTGTAGCGCATGATCGCGGGTTGGTGCCCTATCTCGGCGGTCGAACCCAGACTTTCGAATACTTAGCAGGTTCGGAGGGATGGCACTCACGAGGGTTTCGATTGACCAGCTCTTACCACGATGTACACAGAGTCTGCGATGACCAAGTACTGGAGCGGGCTACTCAGTGCTGGTGGCATTGTCCTCGGAGTCAGGTTCGGCGTGATAAGCCTCGTCCGGTCGTGGTTGGTCAGCGTTCCGGCTTTCGTTCAGGGCATTGGACTTCTGGGGAGCGGGGTGGTGGTCCATTCGTTCGGGCAAAGTCAGTGCTCGGTGGCTGATTTTGCTTGCGTGGCGGTGAGATTGGCTTGTACTCCGCCGGTGATCGGATGATCGGCACCAAGGAACTGCTGACAATCTCGCAATAAGGCTTCCAGCAATGGAACCGCTTTATCCGGTTGCCCCGCCGAGCTGTAGGCGTAAGCGAGGTTGTTGCGGGAGGTGAGGGTATGGGGGTGGTCGGGGCCGAGGACGCGTTGGCGGTCGGTGAGGGCGGCTTCGTAGAGGGGGATGGCTGTGTCCAGTTGCCCTGCCGACTGGTAGGCGTAAGCGAGGTTGTTGCGGGAGATAAGGGTATCGGGGTGGTCGGAGCCGAGGACACGCTCGCAGCCGGTGAGGGTGGCTTCGTAGAGGGGGATGGCTTTATCCGGTTGCCCCGCCGAGCTGTAGGCGTAAGCGAGGTTGTTGCGGGAGGTGAGGGTATCGGGGTGGTCGGGGCCGAGGACGCGTTGGCGGTCGGTGAGGGTGGCTTCGAGGAGCGGGATGGCTTTGCCCAGCTGACCCGCCGACTCGTAGGCAGCAGCGAGGTTGTTGCGGGAGGAGAGCGTGTCGGGGTGGTCGGGGCCGAGGACGCGTTGGCGGTCGGTGAGGGTGGCTTCGTAGAGCGGGATGGCTGTGTCCAGTTGCCCTGCCGACTCGTAGGCGTAAGCGAGGTTGTTGCGGGCGGTGAGTGTGCCAGGGTGGTCGGGGCCGAGGACGCGTTGGCGGTCGGTGAGGGTGGCTTCGTAGAGCGGGATGGCTTTGCCCAGCTGACCCGCCGACTCGTAGGCAGCAGCGAGGTTGTTGCGGGAGGAGAGGGTATCGGGGTGGTCGGGGCCGAGGACGCGTTGGCGGTCGGTGAGGGTGGCTTTGAGGAGCGGGATGGCTTTGCCCAGCTGACCCGCCGACCTGTAGGCACCAGCGAGGTTGTTGCGGGAGGTGAGGGTATCGGGGTGGTCGGGGCCGAGGACGCGTTGGCGGTCGGTGAGGGTGGCTTCGTAGAGCGGGATGGCTTTGCCCAGCTGACCCGCCGAACTGTAGGCGTAAGCGAGGTTGTTGCGGGAGGTGAGGGTATGGGGGTGGTCGGGGCCGAGGACGCGTTGGCGGTCGGTGAGGGTGGCTTCGTAGAGGGGGATGGCTGTGTCCAGTTGCCCTGCCGACTGGTAGGCGTAAGCGAGGTTGTTGCGGGAGGTGAGGGTGTCGGGGTGGTCGGGGCCGAGGACGCGTTGGCGGTCGGTGAGGGTGGCTTCGTAGAGGGGGATGGCTGTGTCCAGTTGCCCTGCCGACTCGTAGGCAGCAGCGAGGTTGTTGCGCGAGGTGAGGGTATCGGGGTGGTCGGGGCCGAGGACGCGTTGGCGGTCGGTGAGGGTGGCTTCGAGGAGCGGGATGGCTTTGCCCAGCTGACCCGCCGACTCGTAGGTACCAGCGAGGTTGTTGCGGGACGTGAGGGTATCGGGGTGGTCGGAGCCTAGGACACGCTCGCAGTCGGTGAGGGTGGCTTCGTAGAGGGGGATGGCCGTGTCCAGTTGCCCTGCCGACTGGTAGGCGTAAGCGAGGTTGTTGCGGGAGGCGAGTGTGTGGGGGTGGTCACCGCCGAGAAGACGTCGACAGTCGGTGTGGGTTCGTTCGGCGAGTGTTAGTGATCGTGAGGTGTCGGTGGAGGCGGTCAGTTGGCGGACGGCCCAGGTTCGAGTGGCGAGTACTGGTTCGAGTAGTTGGCGCTTTGCGATTTCGGGTAGGCCGGTGTCCCAGATCGCCTCGATCTGCTCGGCTAGATGTGATCCCTGCTCACGCCGTGCCCATGCCTCTTCGCTGCCGAACTGTGCCGGGGCAATGACGTCTAGCGCGTTTTGGACGAGAACATCTGTGGCATCGGCGGATTGAGCGCGTTCGCGGATTATCCGGGCGACGAGGCGGTGCATTATTACCGAATCGCCGGTGGTCGACCAGGACAGCAATGAGGCGGTCACGCAGCGCTCGATGGCTTCATCCAGGTGGCCGTGCGGATCTGGCAGCAGTGTTCTGGTTACCCCCGCAGGCGAGAGCATCGCCATCACTGTCAACAACCACGACACGATCGCGTCCACTGCGGGGGCTTCTGTGGCCGATTCGACAGTGTCGATGGACAGCAGGATCGCTTGAACTACCGACCGCGGATAGTCGTGGCCTGTCTTGCGCGCCAACACATCCGGCAGCAGCCGCTCACTCAGTAAATGCAGATAGTGCGGGTAGTCCAGGCGTCGGCCGTCGATGGTCGCAGCCGCGCTCGACAACGCCAAAGGCAGATCGCCCAGCACGTCGGCGACTCGATCGGCTTCGGCGTCATCGGGCAGCCCGGTGGCACTACCGAGATAGGAGCGTGCTTCGCTACGGGTGAATCCTCGAAGCTCGATAGCCTTACCGAAACTGGTGAACGAACGATCCGTCGTGGTCACGATGACCTGGACCCCGCCGGTGACAGGAAACAGCGGCCGCAGGCTGTCCGGATCGACGGCATTGTCATACACCAGCAACCCAACCTCGGTACGACCCGACAGATAATCACGCAGGCGCTGAGCTGAAACCGCGGAATCGCCCTCACGATCGGCAACGCCGAATCGCTCAGCTATCTCGGCCAGTCCAGCGCGTGTCGTGTCAAGGGATTCGGCATTGATCCATCCCACGAAACCAGCACCACGCTCGACTTCGTCACGGGCAACGGCAGCAGCCAACTGCGTCTTCCCTACTCCCCGCATGCCAGTGACCACGACCGCCACTTGTGACTGCTCCAGTGTCTCCCGCAACTGATCCAACTCGACCCGGGTGATGAAATGGGTTGGCAACTGCGGTATTTCACCTACTATCACCCGTCCCTGCGCCTGCGGTGGATGGATTTGGTTGACTAGCACCACATCCCGTCCAGCGCGGATGCGTTCCACGTGGTGGGAGGCGAGACCTTCTGGCGGCGCGGGACCAAGAGCTGTCGCCGCGCTCAGGAAGGGTCCGGTCCCTCACCTGCTCCGGCAGCCACATCGGTGATATCGACATCTCGACGGAACCGGCCCTTACCCAGCCGCACTCCATCGCCGGTGGATCGGACACCCTGAATCCGGAACCCCCGCGCCTTGACCGTGCCCAAATCCACCCCTACCGGGGGACGATCCGGCTGTGGTGAATGATCGCTGCGGCGGTACAGCCATAGCGAGGCCACGAAACCGACCACGGTCAACACCGCGACAGCAACCCACAACCACCGTGACTCGACGCTGCTGGTGGCGAGATTCACCACCACCGCCAGCGCTGTCGAGACCACCGCTGTCATCGCCGTCGGAGCTGCGACCCGTCGCACCATCGAATCATCCGCCACCACAGCCTCCCCTTTCCAGCAGCACACGGGATCTCGTTCCGCACCAGCCTTGACACAAACAAACTCACCGAAGCCAGCGCAGGTCAGATACTGGCTCAATCGTAGAGATGACACCCCAATTCCACATGCATTCGCACAACCCACACACCCGCTGACAGCCTGCCTACGACCAATGCACGTCACCCGCTCATCAGCACGAGCGTACGTTTGGATCGCAACCCCCGAAATACAATGCTGGACAAACGATCAGGGGGACTGATGTCACTGGCGTCTCTGTCGCTGGATGTCAGACTTAGCTCCTCCTGACCGGCCGACCAACACCAGTCGGTGCTGTCCATGACGGCGCGCGGATGCCCGCGCAACGGCAATACCGCGCGTTCGCCCCTCACGCCACCGGTTCGCTCCATGAGGGTCCTCCCCGGCCGGGATGCGGTGCCCGGGCCGCAAGTTCGAAAGGCGCCCGTGAATATTTACCGTCAAGCGAGTGATCATCTCCGATGGATGCCCAACGACCCCGTGATGCGCGACCATCCCTCAGCTACCTGCGGATCTGCGCCCCAAGATCGTCGTTGTCTCTAGTCGCGGCAATGTAGCCCTGCTGATGTAATTCGATCGCCACTGCGTCCGTCACTTTCCAGAGCATTGTCCCGATGTTCTTGGTGACGTACGTGATTAACCGACCACGGTGAAGTCTGCCCCGTCCTCAACATGGCATACAGCCCTGGTGCCCATCCTCGGCGGCGATGGACAGGAGGCGGTAGCTCACCTGTATCTGTCCCTCGGCGGTGCGATACATCGACGAGCCGATGAGTGCCTTGACCTTTCGCCCGAGCAATGGAGGAAGGCACGGAAGGGCGGACTCGACTACCGATCCGTAGATGTCGCTGTCTCCTGGGTCGTCAGAACTGACGAGATAGAACATTCGGCGGCCCGTCCTGCTGGCGTCGAGAATGCCGGTGCTCGTGGTGGTTTCTTTAGCCAGAGGCTCGTCCAGCAGGGGGGAGTTGAGCAGGGCGAGTGCGTGCTCGCGGGACACCAACGAACGGTCCTCGCCCACGGAGGACTGGATCTCGATCCCCAGCGATCTGTTCGTCTCGGCTATCACCGAGATCACTAACCCGACGGCTGATCGCAAGGTGCTCGGCAGCGACTGCAACGTTTCCACTGTCAGCCAGTCGTCGGCTTTCGAAGGAAGCGTCTGGCACAACTCCAACGCCGCGCGCACGCTCGACGCGTGACTGGCCTCGGGACGGTGGTCCGCTGTCCAGGGTTCCGGCGGGAGTCCGAAAACCATCATGTGGCGCGTCATCACGAGCCGGGTGACCTCGGGCACGAGCGACTGGTCGAGATCGTGGATCGTGCAGGCGGTGTGCGGGGCGATGCTGTGGTGGACGAACAGCGCGGTCGCGCTGGTCAGTGCGAGGACGATCTTCGTCGCATCGCGGGGGGAGACGCTGTCATCGGAGTCCACGATCAGCCGCGGGTGAGTCTCTGGGAAGTATTGCGCCTCAGCGGCCCAGAGTGAGGATCTGAGCAATTCGTCGACCATGCTGCCGCTTTGGTGGCGCGCCATGGCTTGTCGAAAAGGGGTGTTGTCTACCACGGCACCTCCACGAACCCTCGGTCGGCGAGCGCGGCCTCCTCCGCGCCATGTCCGGTAGCCCACCCGCGTAGCCACTCCTGCTTGTCGGTGTCGGTGCCCAGGTACGCGGCGATGTGAAAGCCGACAGGATGAACGGCGTCGAGGTAAGAGCTCGTGCGTGCGTCTCCACCGACGACCACATCGCGCATCGTGAACAGCTTTCTCAACCGGCTGCGCCTTTCCCCTGTCAGCAACTCCAACTCGGCCAGGTTTGCGGGAAACACGGCCAGCGTCAACGCCGGACCCCGCCCAACACCGGGTTGGCCGTCGCGGGTGACGAAGCATCCATCAAGCCAAATGTGTCCCCTGGTCATGAATTCCCGCAACTGGCCCAGGTAGGCTTGCAACCCGTAATAGACCACCTGGCGGGTATCGGAGTGCTTCGCGTCGATCACGAGCCGCTCGTGAACCTCAGCCATAGTTGCCGGCCAGCACCCGAATGGAAGTAGCCCCTCGGCAGTCCAGTCCGGTAACCCCATGTTGTCCCCCTTGTCGTCGTTCCGTCAACCGGGCGCGTCTGCCTGCACCAGGTAAACGACCTGGAACAGTGCGGAGCGATAGACTTCGAATGCGTTTCGATTGATGCGCTTAAATCGGTATCTGTCGAACTCCGAAGTCCTGGAGTCCCGGCCCGATTGGCTGCAACTGCGTGAAGCGTTCCCCGAGATGGCTTCGACCAGAGCGGCGTTACCAGCCGCTAACACACCACCTACCGCCCCGCCGAAATTCTCGATATCAACATCACCACTGTCCAGACCTTCCGTTTCTCGAAACTTGAACAGAGTGCGATGTCAGGAGCATTTCGGCGAGCGCCTCCGGGTCGGTCAGCATTACGTCATGTGGGCCGTCCAATGCGAGAGTCTGGTATCCCACGGCCTCCCCGAACCGGGCGAAGGGGTATATCTGTGGCAGGCAGTAGATGGCAGTTCCAGGAATACGGTCGATAGCGCCGGTCAGTCGCGTCGGTTCGGTGAACGTGCGCATCGTCTGGGGGATCAGACGTGAGGTCAGCCAGACCGCGGGGTCGTTGTCGACGATGCCGAACGTATCCGGCGGCGGTGCTGGGATCTGCCATCCGCCACCGGGCGTCTCGACCGCGGTGCTGATCGCTGCGGCGACGGGGTCGCCGCCAAGGTCGAGCAAGCTGACACCGTCGGCCCCTGCCCAGCCGTCCACGAGGATGACGTGGTCGACTGCGTCGGCTCGCGCGTCGGCGGCTTCCCGGACCACCAGTCCCGAGTAGCTGTGCCCGACTAACACAACCTTGTCCTCCTCGGGAACGGTGTCGATGGCCGCGACCACTGCGGCGGCGTGGTCGTGCAACCCGTGGTCGCCATCAGCGCTGAGATTTGGAGTGAGGGTGTGCACACCACCGGCGCGCAATAACGGGATGACCCGATCCCATGCCCATGGGCCATGCCAGGCGCCGTGTACGAGAACAAACGTGATCACTGGTGATTCTCCTTGCGTAGCAGGGGCAGAACCTGGCGGACGCGCTCCTCCAGGTCATTTGTTGTGACCCTCGGCGGCCGGGCGTGACGGCAGGTGGGAACCATCTGGCGTGGGATGCCTTCCGTAGCTGAACTTCTCGTGTCCACCACGACACGCCAGTCAGGGGCAGCACCGCTCACGGACAGGGACGGGTCGACCCCGTCGAAGGCGATAGATTGCACCCTGAATGATTTGATGCACACGACAAACTCCAGTGGCAGCTGACGTGAGCAGCGCAGTCGACCGCCCACGAAAGGCTAAGTAGCGACGCAGGAACGGATATCGACACGTTCCGCGTAACCCCCTGGAGGGAGTGCAACCCGAACAATAGCCGAACTGCGTCACTGCGCGCCAGGTATCGCGCGGGCCCATCTCAGGGAACAGGATTGCCGACTGGTCTGAACAACATCGCGCGAAAACGCGGAAGCGCGTGCGGGATTGGCACCCAGGAGATCTGCACTGCTTGCCAGCCGCCGCTCACCGTCAGCAGTCGGAAAGTTCTCTCCGCAGTTTCGATGCGCCCCTCCGCCAGGTCTAGGTAGGTCTGGCGATTGGATGCTCGATCGTCGGGGTGTACGAGGTGGGTGTTGGTAAGGTTAAAAGTCGACCGGCGATCGGTCGGATCTGTGTCGTGGGACTGTGGATGATGGCGCCATGCGATCTCTGGCAGTGGCGGGGTCAGCCATTCCAGGATCTGCATCGTCAGAAGGTCCATCAGCGCGGTGGTACCACCGAGCAGGGCCGCCGCCGCATCGTTGTGGTAGGTCGGCAGCACGATTCCCGGCTTCCGGTCCTCCTCGATTTGTAACAGCAACGCCCGCAGTCGATTCCGCGCATGGTATCGAAATGTGCCGAAGATGCGAGTGGTGTGGGCATCGTCTGGGGTGAGTACCCGCATCGGTCCCTCCCACACCGTATCGGGATTCGGATCCAGCACGGCGGTCATCAACTGGTCGCGCTCCTCGCACTCGATGATCCGCGACAGGAACCACGCGCCGTGCAGCAGCCGGTGCCGCGCCGGGAGAACCGCCCCGCCTCGGCCACCGCTCATCAATGTCCATTCCCCGCCGTCCCACACGAAAGCATCGATCGGTGGTGGCTCATCGCGCCCGGGTCGCCGCCTGGGGCCTGCCCACAACTGCACCGCGAGGGTCTCGTCGTCGGGGCCGGGAACCGGTATTGCCAATATCTCACGATCTCCTCCGCGGACCCGCAAGTCGCGGCTGGCCGGTCGGTTGCTCGAAAGCACCTGGGCGATAGCGCTATTCGCGGCCGCAGCAAGGGAGTTGGGGCGAATCGCGCGGATCAGCGAACGCTCCCGAGCGATCCCCTCGTCCAGCGTGGACGACAACGCTCTATCCGGGTCCGCAGCATCAACCAGGAACCACATGCTAGCCTCCCGTCCCATATTGGCGTCCACTGCTCGCCACAACCGCCAGCTGCGGCCGATCCGCACCGAGGCGCCACCGCGGGCCTCATGCATCGGCGAAGTGGCGTTCAGAACCCTGTACTGTATCGCCAAAATTCGACACACTGTCATACGTGGAGCCAAAAGCGCAGCACAACAACGCCGTTCGTGCCGATCAACACTTCCTCGATCACGAGCACCGTCGCCGCAGGTACACCCTCGTGCGTCGAGCAGCCGGAACGACACCGGGAGCTGCACTGATCATGGTGCTGCACGGGACTGCGCAAAGCGGTGAGTCGGTACACGAGCGCCACAGCGGCCTGATCTTCGATGAGCTCGCGCGCACAGGCAACGCCGTCATCGCCTACCCGAGCGCGGTGCGACGCGAGTGGAACGGTGCCCGCAAGGCGGTCATGCTCTCGCCAGCAGTGAAAACCATCGACGATGTCGGCTTCCTGAGTTCGCTGATCAGCGAAATCACTGCACGCTGCCCCGTCGACGCCGAGCGGGTGCTCGTCATTGGTTACTCACTCGGCGGCCACATGGCGATCCGTCTCGTCCACGACGCCCCCGAACTGTTGGTCGGGGCGATGCTGATCGGTACCAACCAACCCGCACCCGGCAACCTCGAAAGCGCGGGTAGGTCAGCAACGCCGCTGCCGATGGTGCTGATCCACGGCACTGCCGATCCGTGGGCTCCCTACGACGGCGGTGTGATCAGTTGGCGCGGGCACTTCCCCAAGGGGGAGCACTTGTCGGCACTGCAGACCGCCGAATACTTTGCCGCCCGAAACGGAATCAACGTCGAACCCAGCATTGAATGGCTACCTGGCAAACCTGCACCCACCGAGCTCGGCAGCGTCAGCCGCACCGAGTACCGGCAAATCGGCTGCCCGTCGGTGCGTCTCTACAGCATCGTGGGCGGCGGCCACCAGATCCCAGGACACCGGCATGTGTGGCCGTGGCTCTTTGGGATATCGCCTAGCACCCTGTCTGCGGCCAGCGTCGCCGCAGAGTTCCTCGGGATCACGCTCCGCTCTGATGAGAAACGCTGAGCAGCAACCTTACTCGTCACGCAGGATGGTATAGCGCCGGGCAACGTGCGACCGAGCTCGGCACGCGACCAGCCCTCGGCAACGGTGTGCCGCACGGACGCAGCCTGGGTCTGCGCAGACAGCTGCTGTTGGTTGTATTTCCAATCGAGCTTCGACCGCGAAGCTTTACTCTCCCACCTTTCGTCGGGGCCGCAATGACCTGCCAGTCGCATGTGCCCTCTCCTTCGCTCCTTGCTCGATCACCTGCTGGCGACCGCCATCCAGGAGGTCTTCGATCCAGGGGCTGGGCCAGTAGGCGTCGGAGGCAGCTGTGTGGGATTGAGTGGGCTGTAGCGTTGCACCTCCAGTAGCATGGCCTGGGTTGCCGGGGGTTCGCTGCTGTTTGGATTCAGCGTTGGCGGCCAAATCGACTGCTACGCGTGCAATCTCACGGCAATCTTCCGGTGGCAGCATGCGAAGCCTCTCGCAAATCTCGACTACATCGGGATACGAGCGGCGATAGCCGGAGTCGATCAACGCGGCATCCACGACGAGCCAGTACGGGTACTGCGCCTCTCGGGCGATACCTTCAAGGATGCGCTTGTCGGGCAGTTGCCGGAGGGGTCGCGCCGCCCAGGTGTAGAGGGTTTGCGGGGCGCTGCCTACTCGCCGAGCGAACTCCGCCTTTTTCACACCCCAGCGGTCGATGTGGTTCTGCACGAGGCGTAACAACTCGCTCATGATCGCTCTCCGTTCCGGCGTCGCCGCTTGCGCGACGCCCGCTTCCACTGGCCTGCACACCATTTCGGTCGGCCGGAAAGCCAACTTTTTATCCACCATTCGACACAGCGCCGAGGCGGAAGAATACGCAGGCTGTGAGGTTTATGCCAACAGCAAGCATAGGCTTCCGTCCACCTACTGCGCGCGGAAAGCTCGCGTATTCTTTGAAATCAACGCATCTACCTGGCACGATCGGCCGTATTCGAACATAGGTCCGCCGGGCGGGAAGGATCGCGATGCGATTGACATCAGGGGAGACACTCCGGGCGCTGATGCGTCAAAGAGGCGACACCATGGACTCGTTGGCCAGGAAAGCTGGATGTTCGCGCAGCTTCATTGGACAGCTCTGCAAGGAAGCTAAGCGAAGCTGCACCCCCGAGTTGGCCGCACGTATCGCGGAGGCTCTCGCGGTGCCGTCGGATCTTCTTTTCGTGTCCAGAGAGCACGCAGACAGCGACATTTATACACGCAGTGTGAGCGGTGCGATGTGAGTGTGCTCGCCGACAACGACAGCGACACCGACGACGAGGGCCGCGCCGTGGTTCAGGTTGAGCCGACATTTACCGTCGCCGAGGGCGCGGCAATCCTCAAGCAGACCGCGGGCTGGTATCTGACGCGCCTACGTAGCGGTGAGCTGCCTGGTCACAAGGCTGGACGTCAGTGGTATCTGACCGAATCCGACGTCAAGCAGGCGCAGTTGCTGACCGCCCGGCCCGCCGGTGCGCCCACCCTGCTACCAGCCGGATTCTTGCCAGTTCGTCCTCGCCGAAAGCGACCCCCTCGGCGCGCGTGAGCGCCCGAACAGGCTCCCTCGGCTCGGGTGCGCCGACTCGTGCCGGGGGCGTGCGTCTTGGGGGAGGCCACGCGAGTCCCTCAGAGCTCGTGCTCCCAAGACGCACATTAAATCGAACAACATTGTGGGAGAACAGATGTCGAACAATGAACGGGGCGGTCGCCATCACAGCGACCGTCCACACGCGGTGCCGGTGACCGACCTGCAGGCACGGCTGCGCCGCGAGAATCACGCCGCAGATCTAGAGCCATCGCTCGAACCCCCCGAGGGTAACGACCACGACTACGACGGCGGGGGGTCTGCGGCATGAAAGCCAACGAGGATCTTCTGCAAGTCGCCGATTTGTTGGAAGCGGCGACGATCGGCTCGGTGCGACTTGCCTTGGCGCAGTCTCCGCAGGGGCCACAACGGAATCGGAGCCTGCCGGAAAACCTTGATGCCGCGGCCGGAGTGCTCGATCGGCACCGGCACCTGCAGGAAGCGACGATGGCGATCACCTTGGCGCACAAGATCTATGAATCCGAGGCCGCCAAACTCGCGCTCGTCACACTCGCCGCGAACTCCGATGGCGACCGCGCCGATAGCCCTTCGATGGTGGAGCAAGTCGGCGACATCGCGCGGAGATTGCTGTCGAGTCCCGTCGGAAGCGATCTGCACCAGCTCGGCCGAGATCTGGCCGCCATTGCCGAGGAGAGCCGATGAGCTGCTACGACTGGCGAGAGCGGGCCGCGTGCCGCAGCGTACATCCAGAGGTCTTCTTTCCCATCTCTCACACCAAACCGGGCGTTCGACCCATACCTGCCGACCGAGAAACCCCGCGACGCATCTGTGAGCGCTGTCCGGTGCGACTCAGCTGCGCCCGTCTCGGCCTGGCCACTGTTAAGCGTGGCTGGAAGCACGGAGTCTATGCGGGCATCGACCTCGAAGCCCGCGACGCGCGCACCAGGTTGCTCGAGGTGGTCGACGAGCCTGCGGTTGCCTCGATGACCGGCCCCGAGACCGGCAGAGCCCACTCGCACCCGGACCGGCAGGGAGCGAGGCGATGAGCACCGCAGAGACCGTGCGCCGTTTCCGAACTCCAACGCCCCCAAAGGAGCTGGATCCGCGAGAACTTCTCCCAGCCTCGCCGCGACAACCCGACTCGACCGGAGACCGCTATGCCCATCACCGCCACCCACACGTACCAGCCGAGCCCCAGCGACACCAACGCGCTCACCAACCCGACCCATCCACGTACATCGGCAGAAATGCGCTGCCACCTCGGCAACAAACCAAACGCTCACCAGCTTCACCCACAGGCACGCCTGCCGGGCCCGCCAGCTCGGGCGGCAGCTCATCAGCCCGAAGGAGCCGACCCGAGGCAAAGCCGCCCTACAGCCCAGCTCCCAACAGCCAACCCCAGGACCCTCCGGCGCTGACACCGCCGAACCGGTACCACGCGAGATAGACGAAGGCGTCGACAGTGATGAATGAGATCCGGATCGGATCCCTCTTTTCCGGCACTGGAACACTCGATCTCGCCGCGCTGCAGGTCTTTCCAGGATCACGATTGGTATGGCACTGCGACAACGACCCCGCCGCCAGCCGGGTACTCGCGCACCACTGGCCGCAGGTACCCAACCTTGGCGACATCACCCAAATCCGCTGGCGCGACGTGGAACCCGTCGACATCCTCGTCGGCGGGTTCCCTTGCCAGGACGTTTCCCTCGCCGGTCATCTCGCCGGCCTCGGCAAGGAAACACGCTCCGGGCTCTGGTTATACATGGCCGAGGCAATCGTGGCACTCGAACCTCGGCATGTGCTCATCGAGAATGTCGAAGGACTACTAAGTGCCTACGCCGTACGCGCAATGGAACCCACGCCGGATGCTGTGGGAAGCCACCGAGATCGACCTAGTGTCCGGGCTGCCGGTGCCGTTCTCGGCGCGCTGGCCACGCTCGGGTTCGATGCAGAGTGGACGAGCTTACGTGCGTGCGACGTCGGAGCATGCCACCGACGACGCCGAATCTTCCTCCTCGCCAACGCTTCTGCCCACTCCCATGTCCCGAGATCACAAAGGCAAGGCCAACCCGCCCGGACGGACACGCAAAGGCAGGCCACGCACCCGAGGCGACGACACGCTGCCCGACGCAGTGGACAGGATCTGAGGCTACTGCCGACACCATCGGTCGCCGACGGTACCGGCGGGCATATCTCTCGCTCCGGCGCCCGCATCGGCGAGCTCCTCCTCGGCGGCATCGCACGCGCCCACGCCGAGGGCACACTCCTGCCCACACCCCGCGCCAGTGACGGAGCCAAAGGCTCACCGCGCCAACATGGCTCAGGCGGCGACCTCATGCTCCCCTCGGCGATCTACGCGCTCACACACGGCCCCCACCGCGGGCACGAACGCGACAGCATCGACAGCGCCCCTGCACTCGGATCCGACCCCAGCAGATGGGGGATCTACGCGAACGCGATCGCCCGCCAGGAAGCGCTGACCCGCCCGCCCCCGCCACCGAATGAGCCCAATCGCGACGGAAACCCTCGCCTGTCACCAGCGTTCGCGGAATGGATGATGATGATGCCCCGTCGGTGGGTCACCGATCCCGAGATCGGTCTGTCGCGTGTCCAGCAGTTGCGCATCATCGGCAACAGCGTCGTCGTCCCCTGCGCAGTCGAGGCATACAGGCAACTGCGCGCCCGCCAGCCGCTGGAGGACGTCGCATGAGCGTCCTGCACTACGCCGACGGAACCATCGTGTCCGACAGCGACCTCGAATCGATTGCGCGCGCATTCGGATTCTCCTCCGCCCGCCGGTGGATCGACTACCACGCCGCCGCAGAGAAGCGACGAAATCACCATGACAGGAACGCGGCATGAACGCCGCACCGTTCCTTCCTGTCGAGCACCGGAAGGAGGAACCGTGGCTCGCGAGTTCGCGAAGCTCTATCTGAGCATCAACGGCGACGTCGACTTCGAATCATTGACCGCCGACGCGCAAATGTTCTACACCCGAGTGCTGTTGCCCGAACCGACCCTGTCCTACTGCGGTATCGCCGACTGGCGCCCGAACCGGCTCGTGGGCAGAGCCAGCGACCTGACCCTGCCCAGAATCCTCGTCGCCGCATCCGAACTCGAACGCCGCCGCTACATCCTCGTCGACATCGCGACCGAGGAAGTGCTCGTCCGCTCGCTCATCCGCCGCGACCATCTACTGCGCAACCCGAAGATGGCCGCTGCGGTCACCACGGCCTACTACGCCGCCGCCTCCCGCACCCTGCGTGCGGCCATCATCACCGAGATCCAACGGGTTCGCCGCGAACACCCCGAGTACTCGTCGTGGAGCCACAAAGATTCCGCCGAGCGGCTCAACCAACTGCTGACGATGCCCAACCTCGACACGGTCGGCTACACCAACACAATTCAGATCCCCGACACCGATACCGGACCGGTCCCGAATACCAATACCGAGCCGGTCCACGACACCGTATCCGAAACAATGACCGATACCGTTGCCGACCCGAGCGCCGAATACCAATCGGAACACCAATCGAATTCGGCACTGATCCCCAGCACCTACACCCCACACCCTGCACCCTCTGGTGGTGGTGACGTAACTACGGAAGCTCACGTGGGCTCACCCGCGGACGGCGAGCCGCCACCACGCAGGTGCCTCCGGCACCGCGACGAACCCTCACCACCGCCGTGCCGCGCCTGCGGCGAGACACGGAAGGCCCGCGATGCGTGGGAACGGGTCCACGCCAACACGATTCGCGTCGCAATACGCGCCGACCGCGACGCTGGCCACAGGTGCGGGATGTGCGATGGTCGCTGGCGCAATCCACCACCTGAGCTGCTGGCACTCCACCCGGACCCGCCGGTGGTCCGATGCGACCACCGCACCCCGACCAGCCTCGACCACTGGCACACCAGCGAGGACCGCCGTGGCTGAGCACACCCTCTTCGGAGCCGTCGATCCGCTACGCCCCGGACTCGACGCCCCGACACCGATCCAGGACGTCGCTCGACTCGCCGCCTCCGGTCGCAGAGAGCGCGTCCTGCGGCTGCGGCACCAAGCCGAGCAGATCTTCAGCGACGCCCTCGCCACGCATCTGGGCCGACACCGCGTCGCCGCCGTGTGCGTGCTGTTCTCCGGCGGCAGCGACTCCACCAGCCTCGCGCATCTGTTCCGGCACCGCGCCACGCATGCGATCCACTGCAACACCACGATCGGCATCGAGGCCACCCGGGAGTTCGTCCGCGCGACCTGCCTCGAATGGGATCTGCCGCTGCTGGAAGAGATTGCACCAAAACCATTCCGCCAGTTGGTGGTCGAGCGCGGCTTCCCTGGACCGCCGATGCATCCGAAGATGTACTCCCGGCTCAAGGAACGCGGCCTGCGCCAAGCCCGCCGCAAGCTGGTCGCCGACACCCGCCGCGAGCGCGTGGTGTTCCTGGCCGGACGCAGGCGCCAGGAGTCGCGCCGCCGAGCCCGTGTTCCGCTGCACGAGCGCGACGGCTCGGTCATCTGGATCTCACCGATCGCGAACTGGACCGTGCTCGACCTGAACACCTACCGCCAGCTCGCCGGTGACGTCCCGGTCAATCCCGTGAGCCAACTGCTGCACATGTCCGGTGAATGCCTGTGCGGCAGCTTCGCCAAACCCGGTGAGCTCGAACAGATCCGCGCCTGGTACCCCGACACCGACGCCGAGATCGACTCAATCGCCGCCGAGGTCACCGCCGCCGGACACCGCCCGCCCCACAACCGGTGGGGCCACGGTTCCGGCCGCCGATCCCGCGCCGCCGGACCACTGTGCAGCGACTGCCAGCTTCGACTGTTCGATCTCGACGAGGAGGCATCCTGATGACACCAAACTCCCGCCGACCCCTTCTGGCCCTCACCCATAACGGGCCGACCGTGCACGTGATTACCAGCGGAACCGGGGCCGACTACCAGATCGTGCGCATCTTCACCGACCCCGCCGAGGCCGGGGTATTCCTCGTCGGCCACAACGCGCGCCCCGAAAACGACCAGGCCAGCATCGAGGAATGGGCGATCACCCAGACCGCGCCCGAGCAAATCCTGTGGTGGCGGGTTCGCTGGGACCACGAAACCGAAACCATAGACCCGCCCGAACAATTCGCGCAGTGGACCGACGAACTGTCGCTCTTCTCCGTCGAAACCTGCACCTGGCGCACCACAACCGGCGACATCGTCGCGCTATCTACCGACCGCGCCCGTGCCGTCGCCGCACTCATCGCGGAGGTCACTTGCAACGCACAGCCCGAATCGGGAGCATCGTGAGCCTCTACCACCGCGACGAGGTGACCACCTTGCACCTCGGTGACGCACTCGACGTGCTGCGCGAGATGCCCGACAGCAGTGTCGACTGCGTGGTGACCTCGCCCCCGTACTGGGGGTTACGCGACTACGGCGTGCCCGGCCAGTACGGGCAGGAGATGACACCCGAGCAGTACGTCGAGAGACTGCGGGCGGTGTTCGCAGAGATCCGCCGCGTCCTCACCATCGACGGCACCTGCTGGCTCAACCTCGGCGACACCTACCTCGACAAGAGCCTCGTCGGCGTGCCGTGGCTGGTGGCCTTCGCGCTGGGCCGCGACGGCTGGATCCGCCGCAACGCCGTGGTCTGGTTCAAGACCAACGCCATGCCCTCCAGCGCGACTGATCGCCTATCGTCACGGTACGAGCTGGTCTTTCTACTTACCCGCTCCAAGCGGTACTGGTTCGACCTCGACGCGATCCGCAAGCCCTACACCGGCGACCGATCCGCATCCCGACGCTCCCGCAGCGGGTGCACCAGCAAACCCACCTCCATCGCCTCGCCGTGGAACGCCCAGACCAACCTCTCCGCCGACGGAACCCGCCA
Source organism: Nocardia iowensis (assembly GCF_019222765.1). Classification (NCBI taxonomy): domain Bacteria; kingdom Bacillati; phylum Actinomycetota; class Actinomycetes; order Mycobacteriales; family Nocardiaceae; genus Nocardia; species Nocardia iowensis. The sequence continues at coordinate 314,249 of NZ_CP078145.1, forward strand.
CACAGCCGCACATCCGGCCGGCGGAAACCCCGGCGATCTCTGGGAGCAGGCCAACCAGCCATTCGCTGAAGCGCACTTCGCTGTCATGGCCACCGCCATCGCTGAACGCTGCATCCGAGCAGGCTGCCCGCCCTATCGCTGCCGCACCTGCAGCCACGCATCGAAACGACGGCCCTCCAAGCATGAAGAGAACTCCGAACTGACCGGGGAGTGGAGCACCTGCGGGCACAGCGACTTTCGGCGCGGTGTGGTACTGGATCCGTTCTCCGGCAGCGGCACCAGCGGTCTCGCCGCCCACCGTTATGGCCGCGCCTACATCGGCATCGATCTCAACAGCGCTTACCTCGACCTGTCCCTGCGTACCCGACTGCGACAGGGCGTGCTCGACCTCGGGGCCGCCTCGTGACACACGACGAGCCGATTCACCAATGCCGCCAAGCCGCGCATTGTAAGTCCCGAGTCCGTGACGACAATGGGCACTGGCACGGCGGAGGCGTCGAACGCCCCGACAGCCTCTGCCGAGGCTGCGAGCAGGCCGCCTTCGAGGCGATCCGCCAGCTCTACGACGACTGGCTACTGCTCGAAGCCGCGAAACTTCAACCGCCGCCGAAAGACCGAGCTCCAAAAGTCACCCACACAGCGTTGTACTCGGTACCGATCCGCCTCGACATCGACACCGTCCAATCCGCCATCGAGGACGAAACCCTCACCTGGACCATCACCCTCACCCGCGGGGAGCCTCTGCCGACCTCCCGCACCCTGTGCGTACGCCGGTGCGTGTCCACCTTGTCTGCGAACCTCGGCACCCTGGTCGATCTCCCACGTCGACAGCGTTGGCGCATGACACCACTGGCCGATGGCGGCGACGAGCCACAGAGCGTCGACCTCGACGGCGTAGACGCGGTCCTCAAGCTAGCCGCACTGCACCATCGAGCGCGAGAAGTGCTTGGCCTCAACGAAACCCGCATCTGGCTACCGGATCCTTGCCACGTGTGCGGCGTCAAAGCACTGACCTCGTCCCCGGACCAAGAGACGGTCACCTGCCAGTCCTGCCGGACTGTCTGGGCCAAGGAAGAATTCGCCCGCCTCAATGGCGTTGGCGTCCTCGATCCGGAACGAGCATCGTGACAACCGACCCATGGCCCTTCCCCAGGGACACCTCGCTGCAACGCGCCCGCAAGATCGCAGGCTCCTACCGCGCCGCCCTCCACGCGGTCGACCCTCAACGGTGTGCCGAGCTTGACCGACGCGCAACTGAGCTCGGCCAAGGCTGGGTCGCGCCGGTCGAACTACCAGCGTATTTGGCCGAGCATGCACTCGATGCAGAACTATCCGCCACCGACATTGAGCACTTCTGGCGCATCCCCGCGTCAACCATTCGAACGTGGGCGCACCGCGGCCTCATCACTGGTCGCCTCGGCCCGCGCCGTACCACGATCTACCGCGTGCGAGATGTTCTATCGCAGCAATCACGCCAACCGAAACGCCGTGATAGACGCTGATCTCGACCAAAAATTAGCAGGACAGAGGTCAACGGCCTTTACGCTGACGACATGAGCCCGACCGCTTCCAAGGTATCGCTCGATCGTGAGATCGAGCTGTTGCGGATGCGCACGTTGCTTTTCGACGGTGGGGTCGACGAGCTCAGGATGCGCACGGCACTCCACGACCTCCAGAAGTTCGACGTGCGATTCATGAAAGCCACAGGCGCGACCCAGCTCGACAACACGGTGTTCCTCGACATCGTGCGCGTCTCCTTCCATGAGATGACCCGGCGCGGAACCGTCCAGAGCCACCGCCTTACCCGGCATCGGTCCCACCGCCATGCCGAGGATCTGAACGAATCGCTACCTGTAATCAAGTGGCTCCACCGCTCGGGTTCGTTCCGGACCGCCACTCTCCGATTCGCGCACGCAGACGTCGAACGTCGAGCGCTCGGCAGGGCAGGACGCGAGTTTGAGTTCACCGAGGATGCTGTCTTTCTCGATTTCAACGTCCACCAAGCATCACGACTCGCCTGTGAAGCGCTGGCCAGTGGCAATGCTGTCCCGCCGCCAGTGGCACCTGAAGGCGGCTATCCGCGGCGCGCCGACCGCCTACTCGTAGAGCTACTGCAACGTCAAGGTAGGGCGCATCGAGCGGGGGCGGCATCGACGTCGGGAGTATCACGCGACGTTTTCCGCCGCGCGCTTGAAGTCATGCTGAGCGCAGCTGGGACTACTTACCACCGTATTCGGGCCCAGCTGTGGACCGCTAGCAAGATCGTCGGACTGACCGAAGCGCTCGGCGTACCTCAACGCCTTCTTTCTGCCGAAGCAACACGAGCGGCCTCTGCCATCATCCGGGTCCGTGCCGAGCGACGCGCCACGCATGCGTGCCCTGGCCGGACCGTTGCTGCCTCACCGCATGTAAGCCGAGGCCCTAACACCGCAGGTACTCCTTCGATTCCAAATCACCTGCGGGGCTTGCGCATCCAACACTGACCGACGGAGCGCTCCCCGTGTTCCCACAGGAGTGCACCTTGCCGGACCTTTCCCACCCCGACTGGGGAAACACCACCCAGCTTCTCGCGGTCATCGTCCTGACGCCTGTGATCACGCTGACCGTCCTGACCGCCTTAACCGCGCTCGTCGCAGTCATCAGCTCAAAGAAGTGCGGCGACCGCGCAATCCGAGTGTTTGAATCGACCCTCGAAGCACTCCTGTGGCTGATGGGCGCTGTACTCCGCGTCCACCGGAGACAAGAACCACAGCGCAACCGTCAGCCTCGAAACAGGTTCCGGCGGTGACCGCGCCGCAGCGCAGGGGACGGCCCAGGACGTGCCCAGACGACGTCGTGCGCCGGATCGTTGAAATGCACCAGAACGGGGTGGGGTACCGCGACATCTGTCGATCGCTCAACGCCGATGGGATCCCCACTCCTGCAGGGCGCCCGAAGTGGTACCCGTCCTACGTCTCTCGGTTGTTGAACACGCGGAACGTTGTCGAAACGTTCGGTGGGCCCAGGTCGAGACGATAGCCGTCAGGACCGCCAGACCGGCTCGCCGAACCGTTCCCGGTATTTGTTGTCGATGTGCTGGAGATCAGGTGCTTGCTGGAGGCCGAACACCCTCGTTGCTGCTAGCCAGCATCTGTCCTGATCGGAACGCATCAGTAGGAGGTCTTGATGCCATTGACCGTTCCTGGCGGTGAAGAACGCCCGAAGGTAGTTCTCGTCTTTCAGCCGCCATTTCACTGACCCGTAATAGGCGGGTGCGTCGAGGTCGCCCCATTCCTGGGTGTACAGCTGTTGGCCGGTGTCCATGTCGACGATCCGGATGGTGACGTTGTAGAGCGGGTACTCCCCGTCCTTGATGACGGTGAACTGCTGGGCTACCGCTGCGACGAGGTCGAAGTGGTACAGCATGACGTGCGCGTAGGTGTCACCGCCTGTGATCGTCGCGCGCTGCCGTGCCTCGGCGTTCTCGTCCTCCAGGTGGAACTGCCGTCGTACTGGACCCATGCGCGGCTGGTCGAGCACCGCGACGCAGCGCTCCAGGTGATACAGCTCGGCCGCCTTGTCGGTCATCCCAGCTAATTCGTTCCGCTCAGTGACCGTCAGCTCCTGGTTGGTGACGAAAGCGATGCCATCGGCGCCGTTCGCTTCGACGCCGGCCAAATCCGCACGGAACTTCTTCTTGATCGCGCTGATGCGCTGCTGCCCGCGGGGAAAGTGCACGGCCATGATCCACTTCTTGCCGTCGCGATCGGCGACAGCGTCTCGTCGGCCATCCGGCCCGCCGAGCGGATGCGAGGGGTCGAGATTCTTGTAGCCGTCGGCGAGCAGAACCTGCGCAGCGAGGCGCTCTGAGAGGGCTTGTCCGTAGGTCCATTCGCGCAGCCGGTGCCAGGTCTCATCGGGTCGCTTGGACATGCGCTGGCTCCTTGGCTCAATCATCGGGGGGAACTGTCATTTTCGCAGGTGGCTCAGCGTCGATGATTCGGATCGTCGGCGGAGTGCCTGTGGAGAGCCTTCGTTCTGACCGGTCGATAAAGCAGAGGACGGCTGGCGCCCTTACAAGGCAAAATCTGACAGCGTGGGATCCGACGAGCTACCGAACCCGATGAGGTGGGTGCCGACGGCGGTCGTCATCGACACGAACCTCTGGGGCCGAGGCACCCTTGATATCACCCGTCTACGGGATCTCGCCAGAAGGCTTGCGAAGTTGCGCGTAAAGGTCTGGATCCCAACACAAGTCGTCATGGAGTGGGCAAGACATGCTGTCGACGACGTCGAACTGATCATTCCCTCGTGGACGAGCCTGCGGAGGGCGGGGCTGGTCGCTGACAGATTTCCTCTGACGCAGGAAGTTTCAGTCATGCTTGACCAGCTGTTGGAGGCTGTGAACGCCGTCGACAACGTCACGGTGTTGCCGATGAGCGGGACGGCAGCCATTGCTGGCATTCGAGATCAGATCCTTCGGACTGGGGCCGGGACCGTACGGCAAGGGGTTCGTACCGGTGCGGCAGATTCATCGTGGGTGCGAGATGCTCTGATTGCTGCCGGTAACGACCCTAGCCGGATTGTCTTTCTCACCAAGAACGGCAAGGACGTCTACGCCACGATGCAACGGATGGGGATCTCCACGGAGGAGATCTATGTCCGGCCCGAACATCGGCTGCTCGATTCGATTGTGGCGGTTGCCAATGCATCCGAACATATGACCGCCTTAGTTGCACAACATCTACTTGAGCTTCGCCACCGGGAAGTGAGTAGAGGTTTGCGGTTGGTCGCCGGAGCCTGGCTCAAAGTAGACGACATCGCCGTTGACTATGCATCATTCGGAGGTGAAGGAGGCGAGGGGCTCGATGCAATAGATGTCCAGATCCTCCCTGAACCGCTGTTGGTTGGGATGGCAAATCTCAAAGTCTTCAGTAACGGAACTGTCGATGCGGCAATTGAATTCGAAGCAATTCTCTTCGGTGACCTTGATCTGAGTAGGCGGGAGGTCGGCGACGATGGGGCTGTGCGGTCTTGGCAGGGTACCAACGAGAATGCGGTCGTTACGGTGCCGCTCGTCGCGGAGGTTTTGGACGGCGTGGTCAGTGGAGTCACCGTCGCGGGCGAAGCTCGTGCAGAAGCGGAGCCGCGCTGGTTCAACGCGCCAGCTGCTGCTCGTGGCTGGCTTACCGAGTGGTTGCCAAGATTGGCGGGAGTTACCGTCGATCTTGATGCTTCCGACACAACGAATGAATTCATGCTATTCGGGGTCGGCGGACGAAAGGTCGGCTGCGACTTCGTTTGCCACTCTGATGGCGAGTGGACGCTGAACTTTGTTGGCAATTCGATCCGCACGGCGATCATTTGTCGTGGCGACCGCAATGTGCCGCGCAGGGTTCAGTCGCCAAGCGGACGAATGGTAAAGCTACGGCGCAACTTTGAGATCCGAGGTGAGGACGCCGACGGGCGCACCACGAGTCCGTTCCCGATTCTCGCTAAGGTCTGGGGCTACCTCGTAGAACAGCAAGGCGAATAACGGTACTCGGGCGCTGTCGGCGGCCGAGTACGTTCGCGTCCTACACTTCGGCTCCGATCCGCCTGCGCCATGCAGGACCTTCCGCGGCTCCTTGACATCCACCACACGTCTCAGGGACGCTCGAAGGGCGAGTGGTACACGTGTACCCATTGGGCCTCGATCCGTGAGTTGGATCGAGGCCCGACTCATTTGAGCACGGCGATGCCGTGCCGAGGACAAGCTCGCAATCTCACCGTGCCACAACATCGTTGGCACCGTTCGCCCAGGGTAGGCGACTCACCCATCACATTCTGAGAGGGCTCGACATGCCTTTGTTCATTCAGTGGATCCTGTTCCTGATCTCGCTGACCCAGCTCGGCAGTGGCTCATCCAGCGCCTCGGCTGGCATCCCGACCGGCAGCTAGACAGCAACACCGGTGACGACGGACCCGCGCCAGACTCACCGGTGGCGGGCCATCGTCGCGGACCTTCGTGCCCGGAGGCTGCCGTGCTGGCGCTGCGGGCAGCCGATCGACTACGACGCCGCGCGGTTCGCGCCGGACAGCTTCGAAGCCGATCACTTCTATCCGGTCAGCACCCACCCACACCTGGCTCTGGATCCGGCGAATGCGCGTGCAAGTCACCTGCGCTGCAATCGCTCTCGCGGCAACACCGCGTCGGCGGTCGGGGAGTGGGTGCGGTCGGACTTCTGAGGGTCCGAATGCGGTTCGTGCTAGACGAATTGGCCTATGAGATGGCGAAATACTGTGGCGCCCTCAATCGTTCAGACGCCCAGTCTTACCAACTGCCTCCCAGTCCGTGCCATTCGAGCGCTCCGGTCCTGGCCCCCATGAAGATAGTCCCGCAATGGGTGAGGTACAGGTCGGGTTAGTCAGACCCGGCAGGTAGATCGGATGTCCGGTGACTAGCCGTGCAGTCGATCGCAGATGTCACGGATTGTTCGGTAGACCGCAAGGACCAGTGGTCCCCATTTTGCAACTCGGTCTGCCCATTGCGCCCGCTGGCTACGAGCGCGCTTGTCCGACTTCGACATCAACATCACCTCCCATCTCATCTCCAGCCCCCGCGCGCGAGGGGCTGGAGTTGAGTTGAAAGGCGCTGTGAGAGTAGCTGACGACCGACACTGGTGGGGAGGGGCGGGTGGAAAGTTGACGGCGATCGGCTCCTCGATTCCCCGGGCAGTGGGCAATCTCCCCCCGCGGGCATACCCCCATCGCGCGAGGCGGGCAGAACGTCCGGCGGCTGGCGAGGTGTGCGCGTGAGTCGCCCGGTCGCCTCGATCCGATTCGACACCCTCGCGGTGGATCGACTGCGCACCTTCGAGGGCAACCCACGCCGAGGCAACGTCGACGCGATCGCGCAGTCGCTAGAGGTCACCGGCCAGTACCGGCCCGTCGTGGTCAACGAAGGCACTCTCACCGGCCGGACACTGGAAGTGTTGGCGGGCAACCACACCCTGCTCGCAGCGCGCCAGCTCGGCTGGGAGGAGTTGGCCGTCGGGATCATCGATGTTGATGAGCAGACTGCGCGGCGCATCGTCGCCGCCGACAACCGCACCGCCGACCTCGGCGACTACGACCACACCGCGCTGTTCGGACTCCTCGACGGCCTCGACGACCTCGCTGGAACCGGCTACAGCACCGAGGATTTCGACAAGCTCGTCGCCGAGATCATCCCGCGCGAAACCCACACCGACCCCGATGACGCCCCCGACCTACCTGACGACCCGACCAGTGCGCCGGGAGATATCTGGCAGCTGGGGCCGCACCGGCTCGTGGTCGGTGACGCCACCGACTACGCGGTGGTCGAAGCGCTGATGGACGGCGAGCAGGCCGACTGCGTGTGGACCGACCCGCCCTACGGCGTCGACTACGTCGGCAAGACCAAGGACGCCCTGCGGATCCAGGGTGACGCCGTGGCCGATCTTGACGAACTCCTTGCCGGGGCGTTCGCCTCGATGGTCGCGGTCGCCCGGCCCGGCGCCCCGGTCTATGTCGCACATGCCGACTCCGAACGCCTGCGGTTCGAGACGACGCTACGTGAAGCCGGGGTGCTGGTCCGGCAGAACCTGGTATGGGTGAAGAACACGATCGTCATGGGCCGCAGCGACTACCACTACAAGCACGAGCCGATCCTGTACGGGTTCGTCCCCGGCGGACAAGGGCGGCTCGGCCGAGGCGGGGACCGCTGGCACGGAGACAACGCCCAGTCCACAACGTTCGAGTTCGACAAACCCTCGGCCAACCGTGACCACCCGACGATGAAGCCGGTGGCGTTGATCGAGGCGATGCTGGCCAACTCCCTGCGCCCCGGCGGCCTGGTCCTCGATCTGTTCGGCGGCAGCGGGTCCACCCTCATCGCTGCCCACCAGCACGGGTCGAACGCACGGCTGGCTGAGCTCGACCCGCGCTACGCCGATGTCATCTGCCGCCGATTCCAGGAGCACACCGGGGTCGTCCCGGTCCGAAACGACGGCGAGGCCGTGGACTTCACAGCCCAGCACGTCTGATGCTCGATCGGTAGCCGGTCAGAAGTTGTATCCGTCCCAGGTGAACTCGCGGTCGGTCTGCCAGGTAACGGTTCCGGCGGTGCCGTCCCACTCGGCCCGGCTGATGATGTTGTCGTCCTCGATGCGCGCGATGACGGTGTCATCGAAGAAGCCTCCGTCCTTATAAGACTCCCAGTCGTCTCGGTAGGCGAAGGCGAGGTCGGCGCGGCGGTAGGTTCCGTCGCCGGTCGCGACCGCGCTGCGCAGCTGTTGCTCGGCCCACCGTTCGGCCTCGGCAGGCGTGTCGAATTCCGCGTTGTCGATTTCGTTCCGCTCGCCGTCGATGAAGAGGTCGGTGAGTACGGCGATATACACGTAGTCGGAGTCGGCTACGTCGGTTGCTTCGACACTCATTTACTTGGTCTCCCTACAGGTTTCGCACGCTTGGTGATGAAACGATAGCTCTCGATCTATCGGAAGTGAAGCCAAGAACCCGCACGCTATATGTTGAAAATTGCTGGCACATAACAGTTTTGACATTACAGTCCAGCGCTCTGCTGCCTCGGAGTCGTAACTTTCATCGGAGGTCACCATGGAAAGAAAGATTGCGCTGGAAGAACACATCCCCAGCCCGCATCTCCCGAGCGAAGAGCAGGCATGATCTGTACGCAGGTGGCCGATCGCGCGGTTGATGACGGCGCGCCGCGCCAGGACGAGGTCTCGGTCACGGGGGGTGCCAATCGTGTCGAAGTTCATGGCGGTAGCTCCTTGCGCGTGCGGTCGTCTCGGTTTTCACAACCATGAACGCTCTGGAGAAGTGACGAGTCAAGCGGTGCAAGTACTCGAAATATATAGTGGCACAACCAGATACAGGAACACGCACGCATGTGCGCTGTGGCCGGGTACCGGTTAACGAGCGCGAGACCGTGGAGGTCACGGCCTCGCAGGAGGTCTCGGCGGCGGGTCAGAACCCGGCTACCGCAGCGACCTGTTCGTGTGTCGGATTCGGAATCGCCTCGATCTCGTCCAGGGTGCAGATGTCGAGATTGCCGTCCGCCCATTGCACCTCGGCGAGGCCATGATGGGCGACGCCGTCCGGGTCGATCGCCGGGCAGGCGATGACCTTGCCGACCGTTGTGTCGACGCCGGTCGCACCGAGCCAGTAGGCCAGCGTGCCGGGAATCATGTCCGCCTCTGATTCATGATGGCCGACGCGACGGCCGTGTCGACCCACTCGGCGAACTCTGTCGCCTGCTCAGGCGGCAGCGTCAAGATCACGTCGTTGCCGTTGATGGCGTCATAGACCGCGATCCGTACGGTGCCACCCCGGACGTCGACCAGGGCGTGGCCCCAGTCGTCCACCGTCACGCCCTCCCAGTCCATCCAGTCGCCAGCGTCGGGATCTGGCTCGTCGTTCCACTCGACCTCCAGCTCCTCTTTGCGTCGGTCCTTGGTCATCGTGGTGCTCCCCTCCTGGTCTAGGTACAGCACCATGAACGCTCTGACCAGGAACGAAGTCAAGCGACATCAGATGCCGTAATAGGTTGCTGCACAACAAAAGTCGGAGCTATCGTGTGATCGCTTCCGGATCGCGACCGGAAGATGGACCCGCCGCCGACGGGCGGCGGGGTGGGGCCAGGGTTGGAGCCTGCCAGTGGCAGGGGCGCCGAGTTCGAGTCTCGGACTCCACACGGACGGGGCATCCGCTCGCTACGGACCCCGACCCCGGTGAGGACGCACGCCTCGCCGGAGCTGGCGGCGGCCTGCGCTGCCCGGCCTGGACCCGACGGTAGCTCCGAACCGAAAGGGCAGGGGAGCGCGGCCCGCCGCTCGCTGATCATCCGCCGAAACCGCTGTTCGGCTCGAGTCAATACGTTGTGGCACAACGCATTAGCGGACTTGAATCTCGACGCGATGTACGCGCAACTTCGAAAGGGGTGAGCCGACATGAATCGATCGAAATCCGGTGCGCCACAACATGCGCTGCAGCTCCGCAAAGCCGGAGTTCCCTACGCGAAGATCGCCGAACAGCTCGATATCACCGAAGCCGACGCCTACGACATGGTGACCGCCGCGCTGCAGGTGCACGAGGAAGCGCCCGAGACCCGTACCCGCCTGGACCTCGAACGTCTGGACGCGATGCTGCTCGGTCTGTGGAAGCACATCGGCCAGGGCGATCCGAAAGCAGTCGAACAGGGCCTGGAGGTGATGCGGATGCGCGCCGACATGCTCGCCGACCGCGCCGCATCCGGCGACGGCAGCGAGGTCGGCGACTACTTGGAATCGGTGAAAGCCGCTGCGCGAGAGAATAAACAGAGCGCCGTAACGCGGTTGCGGGCGGTGGAGTCCTGATGGCGCGCTCGCTACCGGAGTCGGTCGCCGCAGCGGTCGAGGAGATGACGTGGCTGACTCCCGCTGATCAGGCGGCGGTAGATCTGGCACTGCGCTACGCGGTGCAGATCGAAGCCGGGATCAGTCGCGGCGGTCAGGATGCGACCAAGGCCCTGTACCTCGGTCCGCACCTACTGCGGGCGCTCGCCGAGCTGGGTGGCACTCCAGGAGGCCGGCGAGCGTTCGGTGACGGCGTCGGCGACGGAGTCGAGTCGACGCTGATCAGGTTGCGGCGCGAGTTTGGACACCCCGCGTAGAGGCTGTGAACAGCCACGCATCTTCACCCCGCCGCTGCGGGAACTGACACGCGAGACGACCCACGGCTTCTCGGTGATCGACTTCGCCGAGGCAACGCTGGGGATCCAGCTGCTGCCGTGGCAGAAGTGGCTGTTCATCCACGCACTCGAACTGCGTGAAGACGGGCTCTACCGATTCCGCACGGTGCTAGTCCTCATAGCCCGTCAGAACGGCAAGACGCTGTGCATGCTGATCCTGGCGCTGTGGCACATCTACGTGCGTGGCTCACGCACCGTGATCGGCACCGCTCAAGATCTCGCCAACGCGGAGAAGGCGTGGGGCGAGGCGGTCGAAATCGCCGAAGCCGTACCGGATCTCGCGGTCGGAATCCGGCATGTGGTCAAGGTCAACGGCAAGAAGTCGCTGAAACTGCAAGCCGGAGAGCAATACCGGGTCGCCGCCGCGTCACGCAGAGGCGCCCGCGGCTTCTCCGGTGACCTCGTGCTGCTCGACGAGCTGCGTGAGCATCAGTCCTGGGACGCATGGGGTGCCTCGACCAAGACCACCCTGGCCCGGCCGCACGCCCAGGTGTGGGGGTTCTCCAACGCGGGTGACTCGCTGTCGGTGGTGCTGCGCTACCTGCGGGCGCTGGCCCACCAGGTACTGGGCTGGCCCGACGGAGACGCCGATGCCACCGCGCTCGAACTCGTCGGCGATGACGTCGTCGATGAGCCCGACGAGGACGATTCGCTGGCATTGTTCGAGTGGTCCGCGCCGCCGAGCGCGGATCGCCGCGACCGCGATGCGTGGGCCCAGGCTAACCCCAGCCTGGGCTTCACGATCACCGAACGCGCGATCGCTGCCGCCCTGCGCACCGACCCACCAGCGGTGTTCTCCGTCGAGGTGCTGTGCCGATGGCTCGAATCAGCCACCGCCGGACCGTTCGGCGACGGCACGTGGGCGGCAAGCCTGGACGCTGGCTCGCGCATCGCCGAGGGATCGCGCCGGGTCGTGGGCGTGGACGTCTCCTGGAACAGATCGAGCACCTATATCGCGCTGGCCGGATTCCGTGCCGACGGGCGCGCGCATGTGGAGATCACCGCCGACCGGGCTGGCACCGACTGGGTCATCGACTGGCTGCTGGAGCGCCGCGACCGGATCGAGGCGGTGGTGCTGCAGGCCAACGGCGCACCGGTATCGAGCTTGCTCGACGCACTGACCGCTGCCGGGCTTCCGGTGCTGGCCTGGGCTGGTCCCGATCTCGGACGCGCGACCGGGCAAGCGTTCGACCTGGTCGACAACAAACGCCTACGCCATCTCCCGCACCCCGGACTCGACCTGGCAGCGACCACGGCGGCGGTGCGTCCGGTCGGGGATGCGTGGGTGATCGACCGCAAGCGCTCACCGAGTGACGCCGCGCCGCTGGTGGCCGCGATCGCGGCCTTGTGGGCGCTGCTGTCACCGGATGTCCCGGCCCCGCAGATCCATGACTGGCCCGAGGAATTGTGGGAGGAAACCGGCGTATGAGAGCGAAAACTGTGCTGTTGCTCGATATTTCGGGCACAGCGGCGATATTGGGCGGGCTGTGGCTGTTGGGGCCAGCGTTCGTTCTCATCGGCGCTGGCGCGATCTGTCTCATCGCGGCGGCGCTGATCGACCGGCGGGTCGATCGCTCGTGAGCTGGTTGTGGCGGCTGCTCGGCACTGGCGGCGAGGCGCGGGCACTCACCGAGCTGTCCTCGATCCCTTCGAATTGGTCGGGCATCTCCGAATCCGGGATCGCGGTTTCCGAACGCACTGCGTTGCAGCACGTGACCGTCTACGCCTGCGTGCGCCTGCTGGCCGATGCGGTCGCGTCGTTGCCGGTGGACGCTTACCGTCGACGCGGGGAGGTCCGTGAGGAGATATCGCCCGCACCGTTGTGGGTGCGGCGTCCGGATCCTCGCTGGACCCGCTTCGAGTGGCTGTTCCAGGTGGTGTGCTCGCTGGCGTTGCGGGGCAACGCCTACCTGCACGTGACCGCACGTGACTTGAGCCAGTTCCCGACTGTTCTCGAACCGCTGCACCCCGATGAGGTGATCCTGCACGGGGTCGACTCCCGGGGTGTCCCCACCGGCGGCAAGATCTTCTACTCCGTGCTCGGCCAGCCGGTTCCGGCTGCCGACATCGTGCACCTGCGTCGCTTCGTACTGCCCGGCAGCTTGATCGGGTTGAGCCCCATCACGCAGGCCCGCCAGAGCATCGGACTCGGGCTGGCCGCCGAACGGTTCGGGGCACGCTGGTTCGGCCAATCGGCGAACCCGTCCAGCGTGCTGGAGACCGACCAGCCACTCTCGGCCGAGGCCGTGACTCACCTGCAGAAGCAATGGATCTCCTCCCACGGCGGACGCCGCCACCCAGCGGTGCTCTCTGGCGGGGTGAAGTGGCGCCCGATCTCCATCACCCCGGAAGAGTCGCAATTCCTGGCCACCCGCGAATTCCAGCGCGCCGAGATCGCGATGCTCTACGGCATCCCGCCGCACATGATCGGCGACACCCAGAAGTCGACCAGCTGGGGTGCGGGCATCGAAGCCCAAGGCATCGGGTTCACCACCTTCACTCTGCGCCCGTGGCTGGCCTGCATCGAGGACGCCCTCTCGGACCTGCTGCCCCGCGGGCAGTTCGCCAAGTTCAACGTCGGTGGCTTGCTGCGCGGAGACCAGCGTGCCCGCTATGACGCCTACGCCTCCGCGCGCAACGCCGGATGGATGAGCGTCAACGAGATCCGCGCGCTGGAGGACCTGCCGCCGATCCCTGGCGGCGACTCCTACATCCAGCCCCTCAACTATGGCCCGCTCGGCGCGGACCCCACCAGCTCTGATGAGCCGACATCCCAGGAGGACCCGAGTGGACCGCTCGACGAAGTTGCGTGATTCACGCGAGATCCGTTCCTACGCAGCTCATCACGTGCAGCTACGCAGCCGCGACGACGAACTGACCTTGCGAGGCTACGCCTCGATCTTCGATGCCCCGTATGAGATGTACGGCGGACCCGAGGCCGGCGGATGGACCGAGACCGTCGACCCCGGCGCCTTCGACATCACCCTGCGCGAACGCCCCGACCTGCACCTGCTCATCAACCACGACGGAATGCCGCTGGCCAGAACGAAATCCGGCACGCTGCGGCTCTCGGCCGACCGGCAGGGCCTGGCTGTCGAAGCCGACCTCGACCGCCGCGACCCCGATGTCGTGCGCCTGGAAACGAAGATGAGCCGAGGCGACATGGACGAGATGAGCTTCGCGTTCCGCGTCAAAGACGACGCCTGGAACCGTGAACAGACCACCCGCCGCATCACCGAGATCAGCCTGCACAAAGGCGATGTCAGCGTCGTGAACTTCGGCGCGAACCCCGCCACCTCGGCCAGCTTGCGTGGGCTGCTCGACGCGCTGGCCGACGTCGAGGTCGATGACACCCTGCTGGCCGAGGCCCGATCCGTCGGCGCGGACCGCCTCGGCTCCGCTCACGAACTGCTGGGCCGCCTGCACGGCGCACTACGCCCGAAGCGTTCCGACACGCTGCGCGTCGCGCAGCTCATCGCACTCGGTGAGGGCACCGACCTGAAGTAGTCCCCACCCACTCACAGCTTTATCCCCAACTACCACACCATGTTTCCCGAGTCCTGGCACTGGATCGGGGGCTTCTACAGCCCTGGCACTGGGCGGAAATGGCCTGGCACTGGCCGCCATTCACCCATTCCTGAATCCAGCAAAGGACACCTCATCATGGATGAGCGGCTCAACAGGCTCATCGCGCTGCGTGAGCAAGCCACCGAAACCCGTACGACGCTGCTCGGAGCGCGCACGACGATCCTTGCCACGGCCGCCGACAACGGCCGCGAAGACCTCACCGAGGACGAAGACCGCACCTTCCGCGAACTCACTGACCAGATCCGCACCGCTGACGCCGAGATCACCGGTTGCGACGAACGCATCAGCGAGCTGAACGAGGAGATCGAACGCGCCCGCGCGATCGATGAAGGCGCGGTCGCGCTGCGTCGCGCCCAGGCGCGCGTTCAGGTCACCGAGCAGCCAGCGACTTACGTCCGCGGCAACGGCCACTCCTACCTGCAGGACCTGATCCGGTTCTCGTTTCGGATGGATGCCGACGGCACCGCCGAGGAACGCCTGCGTAACCACGGCGAGGACGTCACCCGGTCTCCGGAGTACCGCGACCTCGATCGCGTCGACGGCACCGGTGGGTTCTTCGTGCCGCCGATCTGGTTGATGAACCAGTTCATCGAACTCGCTCGTGCCGGACGCGCGGTCGCCAACCTCGCCGAGTCCGATGTGCTGCCGCCGGGCACGGACTCGATCAACATCCCCAAGGTCGCCACCGGCACCGCGACCGAACCCCAGACCGCCGACAACACCCAGATCGCCGACACCGACCTGACCGACACCTACGTCTCCGCCCCGGTGCGCACCGTAGCCGGTCAACAGGACATTGCCGTCCAGCTCCTGGACCAGAGCCCGATCAACTTCGACCAGGTGATCTTCTCCGACCTGATCGCCGATTACGCGGCCAAGCTCGATATCCAAGTCATCGGCGGGTCCGGCACCGCCGGACAGGTGCTGGGCGTCCGGCGCACGGCAGGTATCGCGACCATCACCGCTACCCCGACAGTGCGCTCGGTCTACGGGGCGATCGCCGACGCGGTCCAACGCGTGCACACCAAGCGGCTCCAGCCGCCGACGGTGATCGCCATGCACCCGCGCCGCTGGGGCTGGCTGCTCGCACAGCTCGACGACACCCAGCGCCCTCTGGTTCTGCCGCAACAGAACTCGCCGCAGAACGCGCTCGCCACCCTGGGGGCGGTCGCCGCCGAACAGATCGTCGGCAACCTGCACGGGCTACCGGTCATCACCGACCCGAACCTGCCCATCACCCTCGGCACGGCCAACAACGAAGACGTCATCCTCGTGATGCGCGCCTCGGACCTGCGCCTCTACGAATCCGGTATCCGCACAAGGGTTTTCCCGTCACCGCGCTCGGCGACGCTGACCACCCGACTGCAGGTCTACGGATACCTGGCCTTCACAGCCGCGCGCTACCCGCAGTCGATCGTCGAGATCGGCGGGCTCACCCCGCCCGACTTCGGCGGCTGACATCTATCGCGGGGACCTGGTCTCCGAGCGGCGGCACGCCGCTCGGGGACAACAGGTTTGCGCGCCACAGCCCTCATCAGGGCCTTCAAGCCCCCCTACCGAAAGGGAGGAGTGCCGATGTGGCACATCACGATCACCGTCGACGGTGATCCGTTCACCGATATCAGGAAGGTAGTCATGGCCAATCAGGACAAGATCGACGCCCTGGCAGCACAGCTGACCAAGGTCAAGACCGAGATCGTCACCGAAATTCAGCGGCTCAAGGACCAGCTCGACACCGGCACCGGCGTCCTGGACTTCACCGCGCTGGAAACCCTCGCAGGCGACCTCGACGCCATCGTCCCCGACAAGCCGAACCCCGGTGAGCCGGACGAGGAAGAGCCTGGTACCGGCGAGCCCGCCTGACACACGGCGGTTCCTTTCGCTGCGGCCCGACGCCTAGGGCCGCAGCGAAAGGCCCACTGCTACTGACTCATCCCTATGAGGAGGACAACATCGTGAGTAGCCGAGACGTCGAGGACGACTACTTCCACGCGTACCTCGAGCAGTACACCCGCGCCCGCCACGCGGGCAGGACCGGGGAAGCGACGCGGATCGCGCAGGTGCTGCGCAGCCGGTTCGACCACGAAGTGGATGCGAAGTCCTCGCAGCCTGATACCGGAGCCGACTCCACTGCGGTGCCTCGCCGGCCTCGGGCTCCGAAGGCGAAGGCAACTCCAGCACCGGCTCCCGAGACGACCGTCCACGATTGAGATGACCGACGCGGGCTCGCCTACCCCGGCTGCGGCCCTAGCTGCACCGATCCCGCCGCTGGCCGATGAGACAGCGCTCGCCGATTACGAAAATGGGAGTCCCGCACTGGCGTTGGCGATCGCCAACGCTCTGGTGCGTGACTGGTGCGGCTGGCACATCGCCCCGATCCTCACCGAGACCCTGATCCTGGACGGGTCCGGTGATCGGGTGCAGGTGGTGCCGACGCTGCGCCTGCTCGATCTGCACTCGGTCACCGAGAACGACCGCCCGGTCGACCTCGCCAAGGTCCGGTGGTCACAGACCGGACACCTGCGCCGCACGGTCGCGTGGACGACCCGCGAGCGCGGCGTCCGGATAGAGATCACCCACGGATGGCCCGCGCCCCCACCGCTGCTCGTCGGCGTCGTGTTCGGAATCGCCAAGCGCACCAAGGACACTCCAGCCTCGGCGGTGCGCGCCCGCGCCGCAGGACCGTTCAGCGAACAACTCACCGTCAGCGCGGACGGCTCAATCGGCGGGGTGTCGCTGACCCAGGTCGAACGCGACCTGCTCGCCGCCTATCGCATCGTCCCGGTCGCATGAACCTGCCGCTACGCCACACCCTGAGCCACCACCGCCACCGCGACGGCGGCACCGACTCCCACGGCAACCCCGTCTCGCTCTACACCCCGCCCCTGGACGAAACCGGTATCGCGGTGCGCGTGTACGGGTGGGGACCTGCCCGCTCCAGCGAACCCGACCTCGACGGACACACGCGGGTGATCACCGAGGTCGAGGTGTATGCACCCGCCCAATTCCATCCCTCCCCAGCAGATCTCATCGACCTGCCGTCAGGTCCCGCTGGTCGTTTCGAGGTAATCGGCGTCGCCGCTGACGCCAACCACGGCCCGTTCGACTGGACGCCGGGCAACGTCATCACGCTGCGAAAGGTGGACGGATAATGCCCAAGCCGAAGATCCAATGGAAGCCCGACGCCTTCTACAACCTGCGCCGCGCGACCGGCGTGGTCCGCGACGTCGAAGCTCGCGGCCGACGCGTGAAAGCAGCCGCGGGCGAGGGCTTCGAGATGACCTCCCGCCAAGGCGCACGCAACCCGCAAGGTCGCTGGCGGGTCACCATCTTCCCCCGCACGATCAAAGCGGCCCGCCGCAACGCCAAAGACAACACCCTGGTCAAAGCGCTCAACGCTGGACGCAGCCGGTGACCGAACTCGTTGTCTACCCGGCGATCGAGGCTCTCGTCGTCGCCTATCTGAGCGCGCGGCTGGCCGCACGGGGCGATCGGGCCGTGGTCGCGACGAAAGTCCCCAACCCCCGCCCGGACCGGCTGGTGCGCGTGAGCGCCGCTGGTGGCGGTAACGACCGGCGGATCCTCGCCTCCCGCATGGTGATCATCGAATGCTGGGACCTGCGCGAACCCGAAGCCGCACAACTGGCCGAGCTATGCCACGCACTGCTACTGGGCGCGCCCCGTGATCCCCAAGAACCACGGATCCGCGCTGCCGTCACGGCCGGGGCCCCGGTCAACCATCCCGATCCCGACACTCGTCACCCGCGCTATCAGGCCACCGTCTCCCTCGACGTGCGCGGTCTACTCACCTGACGACTCCCGCCGCGACGACCCGGCTCGACGCGGCCACGCGGTGCCGACCAAGGAGTTACACGATGCTGTCCTGTTCCGCACTCAATCGATGCCGCACCAAGCGGCTGCGTCGCCCTCCTCGACTGCGTTCGGTCCGGCTTGGCGACATGCGAGTCACCTACGTCCCCGACGGCGCGGTTCGGCTGCGCCCGCGCGGCTGGCTGCCCGAGACCACCGACGCCGACTGGGCAACCCACGCCGACCATCTCGACCAGCACGGCAACCTGGTCGCAGGCATCGGCGCGCTTCTCGTCGAGCACCGCGAGCACCGACTGTTGATCGACGCGGGCGTCGGACCCATCTCGGTACCCGACGGCCCCGCCAACCCGCTGACCGCAGCCCTGCACGGCGGTGCACTGCTTGACAACCTCACCCGCCTGCGCTGCACCCCTGCCCAGCTCGACGCGGTGGCCATCACCCACATGCACATCGACCACCTCGGCTGGGCCTTCCGTCCGGAGTTTGCCCGCACCCGGTTGCTGATCGCCGACGCGGAATGGGCATGGTGGAACACCCTGACCCCGCAACAGTTCGAAGCGATGCTCGAACGCATGGCGCCCTGGGCCAAGGGACAGCTGCACCTGCCCGAGCTGCTCGCCGCCCTGGTACCGCGCGTGGAAACCTTCGCCGCGGACCAGCAGATCGCGCCGAGCATCATCTCGGTTGCGATGGCAGGGCACACCGCTGGGCACACCGCGTTCGGACTCACCAGCGGCCAGCACCGGATGCTCATCTTCAGCGACGCGATGCACTCACCGCTGCAGGTCCAGCATCCGCAGTGGCGCTGCGCCGCAGACCTCGCCCCCGCGCAAGCCGTGCTGCACCGGCAACGACTCATTGACGAACTCGCCGCTTCCGGAGACCTGGCCGCCGGAATCCATTTCGCCGACGTGCCATTCGGCCGAGTCCGTCGCCGTCGCGACGGCACCACCACCTGGCAGCCACTGCGCTGACACCCCGCGCCTCTATCCCTATCGCTGCACATCCCTTTCGAGCAGGCCCGGTCCGCCTTGCGCCTGAAAGGGGCTACCGACCATGGCAAGCACGGTCGCCAACATCTACGCGGCAATGCCGCGCGCCACCGGCTCGTTGCTGCGCGCACCGCTGGGCACCACCGGTCCGAGCAGCGCCACCAGCGATCTGGCCCCCGCGTTCCTCGATCACGGCTACATCGGTGAGGACGGCTACACCCTCGCCGAGTCGCGTGACGTCGACAAGAAGAAAGCCTTCGGCGGCTCGACGGTCAAGATCCTGCAGACCGACTACACCCTCACCGCCCAGTTCGCGTTCCTCGAGTCCACCAACGCGCTCGTCCTGCGAGCTGTGTACGGCGACGACAACGTCACGGTGACGGGTAACTCGATCGCAGTGCGGCACAACAAGCGCCAGCTTCCGCATTCGAGCTGGATCATCGACACCCTCGACTCCGATGTCGCGCTGCGCCGGATCTGGATCCCCGACGGACAGATCAGCACCGTCGACGACGTGCAGATCGTGCACACCGAAACCATCGCCTACACCGTCACCGTCGAATGCTTCGAAGACGCCGACGGCACCCCACTGTATGAGTGGGTGCACAAGGGCCGCCCGCCGAGCCAGTGGACCGTCGCGCTGTCGGCGACCGCTGGCACCTTCCTGCTCTCGGTCGACGGAAAACCCACCACCGCACTCGCTTTCGACGCCACCAACGCGGCGGTGCGCTCGGCACTCGCGGCGCTGGCCGGGGTCGGCACCGACGGTGTCACCGTAACCGGCCCGGCCGGTGGCCCCTACCAGATCACCCTCTCAAGCGGCGGCACCTTGACCGGCAACGGCACCGGACTCACCGGCGGCACCGGCACCAAGCTCACCGTCACCCCCGCCTGATCGACAGTTCGAGCCCGCGCACGGGTCGCCGGTGCCGAAGCGCCGGTGGCGGGCAGGGCACGAGTCGTGCGCGTCCGGCAAGCACGCGGACTTCGTACCCATCGATCAGGACCCGTTCTCGCCGGAGAAACCGCTGTGGCAGACCGAGGTACTCCAGAGCTGGGGCGGCGCCCGACGCCTCGGCGAATACGGCCGACTCTGAGATCAGCGACCTCCGTACCCAAAACGCGGTCACAGCAACGGAACTCGCTTCGCACCGGCGCACAAGCGATTGTGACGCACCCGTCGTCATGTGGCCCCTCGATCCCGTCCGGCGAGGTTCATTCATCCCTTGGACCGGGCCTGCCCTCGCCGGGCGGGCACCGAAAGGCCCAGTCCGCCAATGAAACCCAGAGGAAGGTCCGGCCGAAGGTGATGGAGAAGTTCACGTACACAAGCACGGGTGGCAAGGCGATCTCGCTACCGAAGATGGAGAACATCCCGTTCGGGATCATCCGCAAACTGCGCAAGGAGAACGACACTGAGCAGTTCTTCGCTCTAATCGAAGGTGTCGCCGCAGCAAAGGATCTCGCGGTGATCGATGCGATGACCCAAGCCGAGGTGCGCGAGCTGATGAACGCCTGGCAGAAGGATTCCGGTATCGAGCTGGGGGAATCCTCGGACTCCTGAGCTTGGTCGATGCGCATCGCGACGCCGTGGAAGCCGACCTCATCCGCGCTGGTGTCCGGTTGCGCGACGTCGGCTCGGAGTCCTTCAACTGGCACGACCTGCTCGTCCTGGTCCGCCAGTCGCCCCGCGAGTCCGCGCTCATGGCCGTCATGCACCCCGATGTGACCCGGTGGGGACAAGGCGAGTTCCTGCTGGCCGAGCTGATCGACCTCGCGAGCCTGCTGCTGTGGGCCAAGACCAAAGACGGCGCGAAGAACCGCAACAGGCCGCGCCCCTACCCGCGCCCCGGCGTCGAAGACCCGGGCTCTCGCCGTGTCAGCGGGCACGCGGTCCCGATGAATGAGGTCCGAGACCGGTTGCGGGCCTTGCGAACTCAGAACCAGGGTCGGTGATCAGGTGATGACTAGCGGCGGAGTGAACCTGGCCACCGGCTACGTGTCGCTGGTCCCGGAGACTTCCAAGGTCGCCCCCGGTGTCGAGGGCGCATTCGTCCAGGCGCAGGGCAGTGCCGACAAGGCCGGACGTTCGCTGGGGTCGCGGTTCGCCTCGGGATTTGGCGCGGTGTTCAAGACTGCGGTCACCGCTGGGGGGATCGGTGCGGCCCTGTTCGGTGGCACTGCACTGAAGTCGGGGTTGGATCGGCTGACCACGATCCAGAATGCCACCACGTCGCTGACGACGATCATGGGCTCGGCCACCGAGGCCGGTCGCCTGATGGACGAGATCAAAAAGACCGTCAACGGCACCCCGTTCAACTTGGATCAGTTCGCCGACGTCGGCAAGAACTTGGTCGCGATGAACGTGCCCGCGGCGAAAGTCCCTGGCTATCTCACCGCGATCGGTGAGGCCGCTGCCGCGTCCGGCAAGGGCGCAGAAGGCGTGGAACAGGTTTCGGCGGCATTCGGGAAAATGGCCGCTACCGGCAAGGTGTCGCTGGATCAGGTGTGGTCGGTCGCCGAAGCCGGTGTCCCCGCGCTGGCCATCCTCGCCAACGGGTTCGGTGTCACCACCGCCGAGATGCAGAAGATGATCTCCAAGGGCGCGGTGCCCGCCGACAAGGCGATGGACATCCTCGCCAAGGGGATCATGGAAGGCTCCGACGGGGCCGCCGGAGCGACCAAAGCCTACGCGGGCACCATGGCCGGACTGCGCCAAACCCTCTCTGGCGCTTCCGGTGGTTTCCAGGCGGCGATGGCGCGCTTCGGTGCGGGGATCCTCGCGCCGTGGCTGCCGATAGCCACCACCACTTTGACCGGTCTCGCGGGTGGGCTGGACACCCTCACTCCGAAGATTCAAGCGTTCTCCCAGCGGTTGGCCGACTCCCAAGCGGTCGAGACATTTACCGGCTGGATGACCAACCTGCCCGCCACGATCGAGCGGGTCACCAGTTCCCTTGGCGAGTTCGACTTTTCGAAGCTCACCGCCGGATTCAGCACGGTCACCGACTCGCTGTCCGAGATCGGTGAAGCCGATGATGGCGAGGGCAGCGGGTTCCTGTCCAGCCTCACCGCCGGGCTGGCCGGCCTTGGCGGCGCGCTGGGCAACCTCGGCGTCGACACCATCACCGTGCTCACCGCCGCCCTCGCCTCGATGAGCGACATCCTCGGCGTCCTGGCCGAGCACACCGGACTCGTCACCCCGCTGCTGCTCGGGTTGGCCGCAGCCTATGCGACCGGCCAGGCCGCGCAGACCGGCTATCAGATCGCCCGGATCGTGCAGACCCCGGCGATGTTCGCGCAGCTGGTTGTGCAGCGCCAGCTCACCGCCGCGATGATCGCCCACACGGCCGCACTGACCGCCAACACCGTCGCGACCGGTGTGAATACCGGCGTACAGAACACCCAGACCGCCACCACCCTGCGGGCCAAGGTCGCAGCGCTCGCCACGGCGGCAGCCTCTCGCGTCGCCGCCGCAGCGACGTGGTTGTGGAACGCCGCGCTCACCGCGAACCCCATTGGCATCGTGATCGCCGCGATCGCGGCACTGGTCGCCGGGCTCGTCTGGTTCTTCACCCAGACCGACACCGGGCGTCACATCTGGCAAACCGTCTGGGGCGCAATCCAATCCGCGATCGCCGCTACCTGGTCCTACATCCAACCGATCTGGGCGGGTTTGCTCGACGCGCTGGGCTGGGTCGGAGACAAACTGCTCTGGCTGCTATCGGTGGCGCAACCGGTCTTCGGGTTCATCGGCTCACTGATCTCGACCTGGTGGTCCGGAGTGCAGGTCTACTTCGCTGCCTGGAAGACCGCGCTCGGCGAAGCCGGAGACATCGTGTCCTGGTGGTGGACCAGCGTGGTCCAACCGGTGTTCGGGTTCGTATCGGACCTGATCAGCGGCTGGTGGTCCGGGGTGCAGGTTTATCTCGCGGCGTGGAAAGCCGGGATCGGTGAGGCCGGAGACAAGGTGTCGTGGTTCGCTGACGGCCTGCGCGCCGGTTGGGCGATCATCGGAGCCGCGATCGAGACCGGCAAGGGCTGGTTCACCTCGCTGCGCGATGTGGTGGTCTCCGCCATCGAGAAGATCCTCGAATACTGGGACCGGGTCAAAGGCATCATCGGCACCGTCACCGACGTCGCGGGCCGGATCGGCTCCAGCGTTCTCAGTATCCTGCCCGGCCACGCCGACGGCGGAGCCATCGCCGGACCCGGCGGCCCGACCTCCGACAGCGTCGTAGCCCGGCTGTCCGCGGGCGAGCACGTCGTCACCGCCCGCGAGGTCGCCTCCGTGGGAGGCCAGGGTGCGATGTACCGGCTGCGTGCGGCGATGCGTTCGGGCGCACTACGTTTCGCCGCCGGAGGCGCGGTCCCGCGCGGCATCCGCGACGCCCTGGCCGCCGCGCGAACAGTGACCGGCAACCCCTACGCCTGGGGCGGGGTCGGCCCGGACCGTTTCGACTGCAGCGGGTTCATCTCCTTCCTCCAGCGCGTGGCGATGGGCATGGCGAATCCGGCCGTGCGCCTCTACACCACCCTGGACCTGCTCGCTGGGCGGCTCGCGGGCCTGCAAGTCGGACTCGGTCCGGCCGGCACTTTATTCCAAGTCGGCGCGAACGCCGAGCACATGGCCGCCACGATCAACGGCCAACCCGCCGAGTCCGGTGGCTCCCACGGCACTTCACGCCTGGGATCACCAGCCGTCGGCGCGACCGACGCCCAATTCACCCGCGCCTTTCACCTGCCCAACGAGCTGATCGCGGGCTGGGCAGAAGGAGCCAGTGCTGCGGGCAACACGGGCAAGGGAAAAAAGGAGTGGACCGACGCTGACCAGACCAACCTGGAGTCGGCGCAGGTCTCCGTCGAGCAGGCCAAGCAGCGCCGCGACAAGGTCTACGCCGATGAGGGCAAGTCCGACGCTGATCGCCGCCAAGCCGACCTCGCCGTAGAGAAGGCCGAACAGAAGGTCCTCGGGCTGCAACAGCGCAAGGACGACGCCGCGTCTGGGAAAGCAGATGGTCCCGCACCGCAAGCTCCGGCGCTGGAGCGCAAGTTCAGCGACGACGAGCTGGCCCGCATCGACGCTCAAGCCTCCGTAGACTCGGCCAATACTCGCCGCAACGAGGTCTACGCCGATCCCGAGGCCAGCGCCAACGATCGGCTCAAAGCCGATGCCGAGCTCTCGCGGGCGCAGGCCAAGCTCGACGAGCTGCGTAATTCCGGCAGCAAGATCCAGGGCCGCGTCCGGGACTTCGTCACCGACGCCGCCGGGATTGCGTTCGACGCGCTGCTCGAACAGCTGCCGTTCGGGCTCGGCGAAACCCGCTGGTGGACCATCGACTACTCGCCGCTGATCGCTGCCGGGCAGAGCGCTGCGCAGAAAGCGAGCGAGGCGATCGGGCCGCTGCCGTCGTTCTCCTCAGAGTCGATCGCCGCGCAACTCGGCTACACCCCGGTGGCGGGTCAGCCGCCGCCGGAATGGTGGGACAAGCTGCGGCCCAAGGTTTTCGACCGTGGTGGCTGGTTGATGCCCGGTGAGACCGCGATCAACCTGTCGCGCCGTCCAGAGCCGGTGCTGTCGAGTCCGGGGCAGATGCGGGCGTTCATGGGTGGGTTCGCCGCCGAGCCCGCACTGGATGCCAGCGTCCGCATCGAGAACCTCACCACCGGGATGAGCGCTTCGGAGTTCCGGCGTGAATGGGCGCTGATGACTCTGGACCAGCGTCAGCGCGCCAAGACCTGGCAGGGCCGATGATCACCCCACCCGAAGACACCCGCATCGTCATCGAAGGACCCTCCGCGGAACGGTTCACTGTCGCCGGGCCGGGCATGGGCGATCACGGAGTCGTGCTCGCCGACATCGATTCCGGCACCGACTTTGACGCGATGTATGAGACCGCGACCACCACGATCTGGAACGCCACGGCCTATCAGATCGGCGCGGACTTCGGAGGGCTGCGAGAAGAGAAGTTCGACTTCTCGCTCGCCTTCCATGTTCTCGGCACACCACAGCTGCCGTGGCGCAACGCTGATTCGGCTTTCCGGCAAGCCTTTTCGTTCCGACGCGACTCGCTGGTCCGGGTCCAGATCGGCGACACCGCGCGCCGACTGCCGGTGCGCCTGGGCGCCAAACCGCGCGTCAAGATCGTCGGCGACCCGAACGTCCACGACTACGGCCTGGTCGTCGTGCCGCTGATCGGTGCGTATCCGCGCTGGCTCGAAGACGACGCCACCTCCACCTTCGTCACCACGACTGACACGACCGGTGGCGGTGTCGAGACCGGGTTTGTCACCGTCGCCAACCCGCTACCGATCGACTATGAGATCTGGCCGCGCTGGGTCTTTCAGGGCACCGCCGGAATCGTCTGGACGATCCCAGACTTCTCTTGGGGCAGCGACGAATTCGACCGCGCCGAGATCGACGCCGACCGCAAGATCGTCATGCCGCCTTTGCTGGCTGGTGAGCATATCGTCATCGACACCGACCGGATGGCGCGTAACGGCCAAGCCAACTCGAGCCTGGACACCGAGTTTTACGCGCGTATGGGCGGCAAGCGGTTTGTGTACCCGCTGCCCGGGCGCACTCCCGAGACGCGGATTCCGGTGTCCGTGACCGGTGCGCCGATCGGTGCCGGAATTCAAGTGCGCTGCCCGCGGCCGTGGCCGCGCCCTTGGGGCGGGTTGGAGTGAGCACGAGCGTCGAAACCATCGATTTCGATCGGGTTTTCGACGACATCGTCGCGCGCCTCAAGCGCGACACCGATCGCCGGATCCTGCCGCCGCTGATGCGGCTCTGGGACGGCAACTGGGTGCTACGCGGGGAGATCCACAACGAGATCTCGGCGAAGTTCTCCGCGATCGAAAACGACACCGGCATAGGCACTGTCGAGCTGCCCGCGACCTACTACCTCGCGCGGTGGATGACCAATCACGACGCCCGAACGACCAAGAACATTTTCATCACGGTCGACCGTGACGGGGCGAGATGGTCCGGGATGCTCGACGACCTCGAGCAGGACCGCGACGAGCGCGGTCAGCGCATCATCCGGGCGACGTTCAAGCACGACACGGAGCATCTGCGCCACATAATCGCCTACTGTAACCCGTTCACGCCGCCGGAATTTCAGTTCCCGAAGACCTGGGCGTGCGTGTCGGGGGAGACCCTCGTGCAGGTCTGCGAGGGCGATCAGATCGTTGCTCGCCCGATCCGGGAGCTGGCCGGGCGCCCGTGCGAGGTCGTGGTCGACGGGCGCATCCACCACTCGCCGACCGGGTCGTGGAGCAACGGCATCAAGCCGGTCTACCGGCTCACCACCGCCACCGGCAAGCACATCGAGCTCACCGGAGACCACAAGGTCCTCACCCCGGACGGATTCATACCCGCCCAAGACATCGGTGTCGGCGGCTGGGTCATGGCCGACCACCAGGTCCCCGAACAGGTCACTGCGTTCGAATCCATCGGCGAGACCGAGGTTTTTGACATCGCGGTCGCTGACGTGCACCGCTTCGTCGCCAACGGAATCACTGTGCACAACTGCTTCGGGCCCGCCCGGTGGAGTCTGCTGCTGACCCTGTTCTTGAATCTCCTTCGCCTCGAAGGGCGACTGTGGACCCTCCCGGTAGGGGATCCGCTGGATCCACGTTCGTGGCTGAACTTGGATACCTCGACCTGGTCACAAGTGGTCAAGCCGCTATCGATCCTCGATGACCATTCCCAGTTCGCCGTGGTCCACTCCCGCTTCAAGACCATGTACGAGGTCAGTCAGCGCATCGTTGCCGACGCGCAACTGACTTGGGAGCCGCGCCGCTGGCTCACCGGCGACCCCGAACCTTGGCCCGGAGCACGAGTACGCCACGGCGCACTCGTGTGGGACCTCGTCGATTCCTCGGGCTGGGACACCGAAACCTCCTTCGCGGGAAACCTTTTCGACGGCCTGGTGCGTGCGGTCACCCGCATCGCGGCCGACGGCATGGTCGAAACCATCGAGGAGATCAGGGATCCGACCTTCCCCCAGGAATACTCCCGCCCCGGCTGGAAGGGCACCATCCCGCGAGCGCCAGGGATCATCCTGCGCGACGGCGACCGAACCGGAGTGGTATCCAACAACTTTCACTGGCGCCCAGCCACCGACGTCGGCTTCGTCACCGGAGGCCACAGCGCACCTGGAATCAACGAAATGCTCGGGGCAGCGGTCAACCTCCTAGGCGATCTGGTGTCGCTTTCCTTGGCGATCCCGCCACTGGGAGGTGTGGCCTCAGAAATCCTGAAACCGCTGTTCACTGACGTTTTCGGAGCCTTCCAGAAGCGCGGTGACCCGGTCCGCGAACGCACGCTCGGCTGGTCGCATTATCACGAAACCTGGTGCGCTGCAGGCGATCGCGCCTACACCCTCAATGCCCTGATTGCCCTGCGCACCGGCCGGTGGCGGACCCGCGAGCAGACCACGCATTCGGTCAAGGTCGTCGATGGCTACGAGAACCTGCGCGTCGGCCAACACGGACACGGAAACGCCTGGCTGGGCACCCGCATCGGCACCACGGTGCGCGACTGGGGCACGCCAGGGCGGGTCTATGTCGACCGGATCACCGAAATCGTCCTGGCCTGGGACCGCACCACCACCCCGACCTGGGACATCACCGTCGGCGCGCGAGGACCCGACGACCCACTACTGAAAGGCTTGGAAATGCTCGATGAGATCGCCGGCCTCGCACGAGACCTGGGAGTGCTATGAACACGCTCTGGCGCATCGAAGATATCGATCCCGATGACCCGGAGCAGCGCTTTCTTCCTGCACTGCAATGCATTCCGATCATCGGGCGCACTCCGATCGTGTTCGTCGAGCCCCTGGCCCGCGCCATCTCCAAACATCTCACCGAAGCCGGGTGCCCGCCGATGGATCCGGCGTTGGCGACCAAAAAGTTTCAGCGCCCGTACCGGGGGGAGCAGCACTCGCTCAACGGGGCTGGGCAATGGGTCGACATCGATATCGCCGATCCCGAGCCGGTCGTCATCCAGGACCCGGCGACGATGACCGTGCGCGAGCGCGAGGCACAGGTCGAGCGGCTGCGCTATCTCGGCTACCGGATCAACGAGCCCGAGCCCGCGGCACCGACCGCCCAGATCATCGACACCCTCGACTCCCCGCCCCGCTTCGACCCGACCGCGCACTCGGTCACCGAGGTCAACG
This sequence comes from Nocardia iowensis, assembly GCF_019222765.1. Lineage (NCBI taxonomy): Bacteria > Bacillati > Actinomycetota > Actinomycetes > Mycobacteriales > Nocardiaceae > Nocardia > Nocardia iowensis. The sequence goes on from NZ_CP078145.1 coordinate 342,577, forward strand.
CCTATCTACGCGGCCTCGATGATCCGATCGAACATCGCCGAGTCATCCACGTCGAACGAAACAACCGGGCTCGCAAAGGAATCCTTCGGAGGTTCGGATGAACAGATACTGGCCGATGGAACGCGGTCACCACGTCACCTCCTACTTCGGGCCCCGCGAGGGTGGCTGGCACTGGGGGGTCGATTTCGGCTGGCCCGGCGGCAGCGCCGGACGCGCGGTCTATGCCATGGCGGGCGGGCGAGTCGATCGCGCTGGACCCGCGAGCGGGTTCGGGCGCTGGGTGTGCCTGGACCACGACACCGCTGATGGTGGCGGTTACACCGTGTACGGGCACGTCGTACCCGAAGTCGCTATCGGTGAGCGCGTCGAGGCCGGTCAACGCATCGCCCACGTCGATCCCGATCCCGCCACCAACGGCGGCGTCGCCCCGCACGTCCACGTCGAGATCCACGAATCCGTCTGGGTGCCACCAGGACCGGGCCGACTCGAACCGCTGCTGTGGCTCGGTGCAGCCACCTATCCGAACGAAAGGCCCACCATGGAAACAATCTTCGGTATCGATGTCTCCAACCATCAACGGGACTTCGATTTCGACGCAGCCCGGCGCGAAGGGTTCAGCTTCGCCACGCACAAGATTTCCGAAGGCACCTGGACCGATCCGTGCTGGCCCCTGGCCCGAGACGAAATGGCCATCCAATTCCCCGACGCCTGGGGCGGCTACGTGTTCTGCAAGGTCGGCACCGACCCCGACCGCGAAGCCGACACCGCGCTGGCACACTCCGGTGGCGCCTGCCGCCTGCAGATCGACTACGAGGACCTCGACGCCGACGGCAGCATCGAAGACCTGATGGCGCGGGTCACCGCACTCACCGACCGCGGCTTCCAATTGCTGCCGATCTACCTACCGCGCTGGTACTGGTCCTCCCGCATGGGCTCGCCCTCTCTTGCTGATCTACCCGTGGGGATCTGGAACAGCCACTACGTGACCGGCGACGGTTACGCCAGCGACCTCTACCCAGGCGACAACCATCCCGGATGGGAACCAATGGGCGGCAAGAACGTCGAGATCCTCCAGTTCTCCTCCACCGCCCGCGTCGCCGGACAACTCATCGACGTCAACGCCGTACGCGGGGGCGAACCCGCCCTCGCGGCACTCTTCGGAAAGGACACCGATATGACCCCCGACCAGGCTCGCAAGCTCGACGAGCTCCACCGCGAACTCACCCAGCTCTACCCATCACGCTCGCACTACCGCGACACCGACGAACCGGTGGACACCATGGCCGGATATCTGCTCAACATCGACGGCCGCGTCCACGAGTCCTCCATCGACCTGCCCGCCACACTCGAACGGCTGCAGCAGAGCATCGACGACCTGCCCGCCAAGATCACTGCCGCACTACGGGAGTACAAGCCGTGACCCCGCGCCCGCCGAGGCTTCCCGAGCCCGCACTAGTGCGCTCAGCGCTGATCACGTTAACCGCCATCGCCGCCTACGCACTCAACCGCGAAATCGACAGCGACTGGATCGAGCCCGCCCTGACGCTCTACACCCTGCTCGCACCAGTGGTCGCTGGACTACTCATCCGGGCTGCGGTTATCCCGAAGATGACAACCTCTGACCACCCGAACGCCACTGGCCCAGATACGGACAAGTAGATCAGCGTCGAGCAAATCGCGCTTTGCCTACGAGGACGTTGCGGTCATCCCGGCGCAGGGTACTTATTCTGTAGCGCCAACCCCTCGGTGTCGGCCCGGTCCCAACGCGCTGTAATGCCGAGGAGCGTGCATTGGTCGGTCGTCCAGATTCGTTGCTCAGAAATCTCCTCAACGCGCGCAAATGCCGAGTTGAGTGCATCGAACAGGGCGCTATCTCAGGATCACCTCGATGCCTTTCGCATCGAAGATCTCCGAGAGCAGATCGAACAAGGTTTGCCCGGCAGCCACGGCCGGGTGGGCCAGCAGATGCTGCCGCGCCACATCGGAATGCAGCCATTCCAGCGTGAACGGACTGGAGGCGCCCCATCCTCCGCACAGGCAGTCCGACAGAGCATCGAGGTTCCAGCCGAAATAGCCCCCGGGGCCGTTGATCGCTTCCCCGAGCGCACAGTAGAAGCTGACGATGTCGGTGACAGCCTGTCCATCCAGGGTGAAGACGTGTCCTGGGGCAGAATCCGGCCGGGCTCTGCGCTGGTAGGCACTCGTCCAGAGAGCCACCGCCAACCAAGCGGTCCTGTCTTCGGTACCGAGCCGATGCCAGATGTCGCGACGGTTCAACCGGCCGTCACGGATCAGGTTCCACACCCACTCGCCACCGAAATGCGCGTTATCGCAGTACAGCGTCACACTGAGATCGAACGAACCTGGCACAACGCTTGACGGACGAGCTGCGGTGACCGTCATCTCGGACACGTAGTAGGAGCCCATAGAGACTTTGTTGGAGTCGAGGACGTCGAGAGAAGCGCCGCCTACCTGGACTCCGTCAGCAGGTAAGGAGTCCAGGCACTTGCGTAGCTTTCCCTGTGGGTCACAGCCCAGAAGCTCGACCGCGAGCAGGTCTTCCTCGGCCCGTGCTGCGAAAAGTCCTCGGACATCGTGCACGTCCCCCCAGTGTTCGTCGTCCTCATCACCTGTCAAGGCACACATTCCCAAGCCATCGGCCTGATCGACTGACATCTCCACCCTTTCGCGAGCTGCCTATCCTATGCATTCGTGCACGGGCGCAGACAAGCGAGAATGCTCGGCAGGTGTCGGCCATGCGATCTCCTGAAACGCACGCAAATGCCGCTTACAAGGTTGTTCTGAGGCAGCCGCCGACCCTCGGCACGGGCCGGACCACACGCACGCTGCGTCCGTGTCGCCGCGTGTCGCGCCCTCGTGGGGGCTGTGACGGCGGTTGTGGCCGCTATCTTCATGGCGATGCCGAACTCGCTGAAGCGCCCGAGGAATGCCTTGTCAGAGTGGATTTCTCCTGCACCGATAGCTGTGCGTGTCGCAGTGGTCGCGATTCTTGCGCTCGCGCTTTTGCTCAGCCTGAACCTGCATGTTGGTCTTCAAATGGGATGGGGGAACGTCGCGACGTGGGCGAGTTCGATAGCGTCGACCGCGGTGCTCATCGGGCTGACGTGGATGACACACACCCAGGCTGCAGCCAGCGAGCTGACCGCCGCGCAGCTGCGCGCGAACGGAGTGCGCATCCGCTGTGAGAACCGCAGCGATGCCGAACCACCGCATTGGTTGATCACCATCGAGAACCGTTCGAAAGACGCCATATATCGGATCGCGCCCAGTCGGATCGCGGTCAGGACCCCGAAGGGCGAAGGCGTTATAGCGCAACACGTTTGGTTCGAGTTGGACGACTCCGACACTGACGGAACCGTGCTCGAAGACGGTGCCGACTACGTCTACAAGGCCATCGCCGTCGATCCAACGATGGTGAGTACTCATCATGGGCTGCCAGGCGTGGCATGGACGACCCCGACCGGGCACCGATTCAGGAGCGTCTATTCGCTCGTGTCAGGAGTGCCTGACATGAGCGTCAGCTGGGAGTTCGTCGAGATGGACAATTCGCACGTACAGACCGGCAAGGTCCTGCGGCCTTGATCCGCACGAGCCACCGGCCCTCACAACGAAGCCACGTCTCCGTCCGCCTCTTGATGAACTTCACTGAGTCGGTGATAGCCCGTGAAGACCTGCGCAGTGCATCGGTGCCGCTGAGCCCGCGTACGCCCAACGAAACATGTTGACTGCCAACGAAACCGGGGCCCAAATGAGCGATTCAGCCTACGATCGTTGTCATGGTGGCTGTAATTACGACGGTCAGTTTAGCGTTCGTCGGCTACCTGGCGACCTACTTCAACGGCCTACGGTTGGCCCAGCGACAGGCACGGTTGGCGAGGATCAACCTCCAGTTGAGCGACTTCTACGGCCCTCTATTCGCCTTGATTGAAGCCAACAGTCGCGTCTACGACACTTTCTCGGCGAGATTCGCTCGACCCGACGGCCGCGACCCCTTTCGCCACGATGTCCCGCCTACCGAGGATGAGCTTGCCGAATGGCGCACCTGGGCTCTAGCGGTCTTCATCCCGAACATTCAGGCCATGCGCGATGTAGTGGTAACCAAAGCTGACCTGCTCATCGAGCAGGAGATGCCGCAGGTGTTGCTCGATCTCTGCGCACATGTCTCCGGCTACGAGATCACCGCGGCGGGCTGGGCTCAGGGTAAGTATGAGGAGCACCTGTCACTCATCCCTTTTCCGGGCGGCTTGCTGCGTGAGTACACCCGCGAGCGGTTCATGTCCTTGAAGGGTGAGCAGGTTCGGCTCCTGGGCGGCCCGACGAAGCGTCCCCGCCAGCAACGCCCACCGACGCCACGTGAGCGTTGATAGATTGATCGTTTATTAGACATAGGTCCTTGTAACGACATTGGCCGGGCAGCCAGTCACGTCGACCGGATGCCGCGTGGCCAACAATCTTGTATTGCCGCGACCCGTGCGTTCGTGAACGTCGGCGTCTGCCTCAGGGCGGGTCTTGGGTGACACGCACGATCGGACGGGGTGCCTATCGGCACATCGTGTCGCCGGGGTGTCGGGCATCGAGCACACGGCGGCTCCGAATTCCCTTCTGGTACATCGACGGACGAGCTGCCCGATTCGCCAGTTCGGATGCGAGCGTCGCCGAAGCGTGTGACCTCCGCGCTTCGCAGTGAACATCCGATAATGCCGCATGGCGCGCGTTCTACACGGCGAGATCGACTGCCGCGCAGAACATCCGGTGGTCCCGAATTGAGGACATTTTGCCAGCCGCCGACCTGGCTGTGCTGACGCTTTGTAGCACCGTTCGACGCGCAGTATGCGACGCCTTGGCATACGACAGGCATTGCAGAGGCTCACGGCCCGGCTCAGGTACTTGAGCCGGGCCGTGAGCCGCAGGGTTGGCTGCTAATCCTGCTCTAGGGTAATGACACCGCCAGCGAGGCGTTCCCCGGAGTTGCCGGTGGTCGAAGAGAGCTCGTGTCCCCCTTTGCCCAGATCATCTCTCTCTGCGTCGGCCGTCCACGAGGTCGTGATCATGGAATATCGTGCCGGTCATGACCACGAATGAATGGTTGGCCGACACCCGAACCTCCTATGACACGGTCGCGGTCAGCTATGCCGACCAAGTGCGCGGCGCCCTCGCCGGACACCAGTACCTCCGCGCGGCTCTGGCGTTGTTCGCCGACAGCGTGCGGGTCGCTGGCGGCGGGCCGGTCGCGGACGTCGGCTGCGGCCCCGGTGAAGTCACCGCCCACCTGCATGAGCTCGGTGTCGACGCCTTCGGTGTCGACCTCTCCCCGGCGATGGTCGACGTGGCCCGGCGCGACCACCCCGGCCTGCGGTTCGAGGTGGGCTCGATGACGGACCTGGACCTGCCCGTCGCTTCGGTGGCCGGCCTGCTCGCCTGGCAGTCGTTGATCCACATCCCTGACGACGAGGTGCCGACCGTGTTCGGGCACTTCCACCGAGCATTGCGTCCCGGCGGACCGCTGCAGCTGCTGTTTCACGTCGGCGACGAGTCGCGGTTGAAGACCGACGGCTATGGCGGTCACCCGATGAAGGTCCATGTCCACCGCCGTCAGCCTGACCAGGTGGCATCCTGGCTGCGCGATGCCGGATTCGTGGTCGAGGCTCAGATGCTGCTCGACCCGGAGGCGGAAGCTCAGCAAGCGATTCTTTTCGCACGCAGTAAGTCCTGACTTCTGCATATGTCGGGCTCGCCAGTCGGATCCGGAGCCGATGCCCGAGATGGACGCCGACACTGCGCTATACCCTCGGCGCGACCGTCGTGACCACGGACGCGCTCTACACCCTGCAAGCCCTGTGAATCCCGCCCGCGCGGAGCGCGCGTTTCGAGCGGGCAGTAGCCCGGCCTCGGACGGTCGGCCCGCCAACGTCTCTGGAACGTCCAAATCTGCCGATGAGCGAGAGGTCGGCGCCTGTCGAATCAGGACTCCTGTGTCAGTCCGGTGAGAAGCGGCGTGACGGCCTCGTAGAGGTTCTCGAAGCAGCGGTAGTGAACGGCTGCCATCCCAATCACACGGGCGGAGTCAACGTTGATCTGGCTGTCGTCGATGAACAAGCAACGTTCGACTGGCACTCTGGCCCGATCCGCGGCAATTGCATAGATCCGGGGGTCGGGCTTGGCAATCTGGACTATTGAGCTGTTGACCACGTCATCGGCCAGGTCGGTTAGACCGAGGGCTGCCAGATCGTCGTCAAGCCAAACGGTGGCGTTCGTGACCAGGACGACGGGCACTCGTTTCCGGAGATCGCGGATCAGTTCCACGGTTGCTTGATCCGTGCAGGATGGTGCGTGCGCGAACTCCTGGGCTAACTGCTCCGCCTGCGCACGGGTTGTCAGCGTGGTGAGTGCGTTGGCGATGGACGCGGCCCACTGCGCCCGGCTGACCTGTCCGAGAAGCAGCGGAAGGTCACGTTCTGGCGCGAACGCCAGCTCCATGGTCGTGCCGCGCGTGATACCGGCGATCGCCTCCAGGCGATGCACCTCACCATGGTCATAGTGACGAATCACGCCGTCGAGGTCGCAGAGCACGGCGTCATAGGTCCGAGCAGTCATGAAAGTAACGCTCCTTGTTGGTGTTTCGGCCGCTGATCTCGGCGGCGTAGGTAGTCCAGTCTCCGGCGGACAGGGGTTGCCATGCGACGGCGACGTCGGTGTGGATGCCGAGGGTGCGGGCTAGGAACGCGATCACGGTGTACCGGCTCGGATACGAGCAGCCGAGGAGGTCACCTTCTCGCCAACGCCGATTCCGTGTGCTGGCGAACGTCCGCATCTGCCGCTGGGCGCGCGGCCGGTCGAAGGTGAGAGCGCCGCCGCGCAGAACAACCACTTATCGCGCGTACCGCCCAGCCTGAACCAGCCAGCCGCGGCGACCTGCCGATATCAGCGGGGCTCGCCCTCGGTGTGCTCGGTCGAAATTCGTGGCGGGTTCAGGGGCACGACGTCGATCTGGATTGCTCCTAAGCGCACCGATCGCAGAATCAGCCAGCAGACCGCGAGGACAACGCCGACGATCAGGATAAGGATCACGATAAAGAGCACGATGCCGATGATGGCGCCACCTCCGAGCGGACTTCGGTCGATTCTCGATCCTAGACACACCCCTGGAGCAGGCTGTCAGCCGACGTCGAACGCAGGCCTCTGGATCGGCGACAACCGGGAGGCAACGGTGGCGTGTGGTGTGCTGACTGAACGTCCGCTTCTGCCGCGACCCGCGCGGTTCACAGCGGTCAGACAGCACGGACCAAGACCGACGGCCCGAGGGGATCTCGTGCCGATGACGTCTGGAACGTCCGCCACGGCTGATGAGCCGATGTTCTTAGAACCGCCCGCCGTGGCCGCCACGTCATACTGATTCGGTGACAGAGGAAGGCGCACCGAAGATCTCTTGGATCGACGAATTCCCGAGCTATCCGCCATCGAAGGATTCACTAGCGCGCCTCATCGACGCTGACGGTGGGCGTGATGAGGCAGAGAACTCCTATTACGAAGCCTTCGCGGATCCCAGCTATGTTCGACGGGAGACTGCTCAGCGTCGATTCCGCGGTCAGTACCTTCGGAGACTTCGCCAATTGGCCCACCGCGATCGCGGTGCCCGGCCTGGCGCTACTCGCTGATTTCAGACGCGCGTCTATCCGACGCGGACACACCCTCATGCCGCGACCCGCGCGGTCAAATGGCGACGGACGTCACCAGCGACTTATAGACGCGCCGGGCGGGCATAGGCACAGACTCCGCTGCTCGGCCCCGACATGCCTACGTCTGCATCGATCGTTGATGATTGCTGCTCGTGAGCAAGCCCAGCCGCCAGTGGACTCCACCCGAAGTCTGTGATCAGTGCCCGCACCCGATCTCCGAACACGCGCTCTGGACGCCGGACGAGGTGTGCAAGGGCTGGATGCATTGCTGCGTGACCGACTGTCAATGCTGGCACGAGTGGCCGCAGCTTACCCGTGTGTAGTCGAACGACTAGGAGCTGACTGCATACGGAAGTAGTGAGCGCTCATGCCGCTGGGCGTGCGAAATCAACGCATGAACCTGCGAGTTCTGACCGGCCCGCGCCGCCCGACATGCTCAGTGACGCCTGGCTGGGCCATCCTCATGACGGCTCGCTCCGAATACCATGTGGCGCACGATTTGCCGCTTTGCCAACAGCGAGCACGTGCGCCAGCTCGGATACGGCGGCATCGCCGGGGCGAGGCCGGACGGTCCGGCTCGACTCGGCGATGCTGCGCCCTCGGGCCGAGTCCGCGGATCGAACTCGCTAGACCCCTGCTCCTATCTGGTTGACGATTTCTGCGGTTGGAGCGTTCTTTTTGACCGACTCGATGCCGTTCTCGCACGCAGTCTCAGACTCATACGCTTCGCCGACAGCAATGATCTCGCCGTTGGTGGCCTTGAGTCGGAACCGGTACTTGCCAGCCTTGTCCTTGTACATCTCGAACTTCGCAGCCATCTCAGTTACCTCAGCTCTTGTTGACCTGGATAACGCCTGACCCTTCGACGGTAGGTGATCAACAACGGCCGAAACCAACGACAGCGTCATCTGGTTATCGAACAGCAATCAACGAGCTGCACCGTCCCGCCCCGTACCGGCCGTAAGAGCACCTGGCACCGACACACGAAGATGCCGCATGGCGCGCGTTCGTCAACGTCCGTATGCCGTTGTGCGGGCGTTCGGCCAGCACAAGATGCGTGGCCTCCGGCTGTTGAACTATCTCCAGCAGAGGTTTGATCTCCCCTGGTAGAGGGTGCAGAGTGGATAACGGTCGGCGGCTCCGCTCACACTCCGACCCGCAGGTCACACCTAGGTATTGGTCCAACCGTCGCGGTTCCTGCGTTCGAAGTATTCATCGTCGGCGGCTTGGATCTCTTCGTCCGAGGGCTGTCGGCGCTGATTACCGGGGGCTGATTCACCGCGTAGACGTCCGAACTGGTTGTGGATGCGTGAGTCGGCTTTGCTGAGCAGACTTGTGACTTTGGTTTTCGCATCGGCCCGTGCCGTGCGGTGGCAGTCGAGCAGGGTTGCGGTGAGTTGGCTGCTGCTCCAGCGCATCGCGCCGGGGGCGATCTGCAGGTTGGTGATCTCGCCTTCGGCGTCGACCTCGACGAGGACACCACGTGTTTCGCCGCGACCCCGCACCGCACCAAGGGCACCGGCGAGCTTCTCACCGCTGCGGCGAATCTCGGCGAGGTCGCGCTGCAGCTGCTGCTCCCACTCCTGGATATCGGTCGTCATCGCGGCTGGGCACCTTCCTCCAGATTCCGTCTGAAGCTCACCGGAAAGATATCTTCCACGCGGACCTGGCCGACCATGTCATTGCTCGCGGCGAATGACGGTTCCGGCGGTGACGATAGGCCGGAGATCAGCATCCAACAGGATCGTAGTTTTCCCCGGCCGACTGTGTATTTCGATCGATTTGATGATCGTGCTCGTTGCTTGGTCGCCGTTGTGGATAGACACCTTGTCGCCGACGCTGACCGGATCGCCGGAGAGGGTGCCGGTGACGAAGATCCAATCCGGTCGGCTCGGGAGGAAGTCGACTCGCTCGACGATCAGTTGTGAGGTTCCGTCGGTCATTGCGTGTTCCTCCGCCAGGTATCGACGAAGCTGTCCTCGGCTGCGTAGGCTTCGTCCTCAAGTGCCCGTGTCATCGAATTGATCTTGCCTTCCGTGTATTGGCGGACGTGCACATTTTCATGCGCCAGCGTCCGTACGAGTGTTTCCGCGTCCTGGAACGCCGCGGGTCCGAGTTGGACTCCGAGGGCGTCGGTTCTGGCGATGGCGCCTTGGAAGTCCAGGTAGGAAATCGTGTCGGCATCGTCGAGGATTTCGAGCTTGGCGCCTCGGAGGTCTATGCCAGCGAGCTGGGCGTAGTGCTCGATGGTGTCCATGTCCCTGGGCAGTCCGATATTGCCTTCCAAGACTTCCCGATTGGTCAGGGCGCCACCGCGCGAGTAGAGGGCGGTGGGTCCACTACGGCCAAGGAACTTCGTCCGGGCAGCTTGCACCCACGTGCGAACCTTTTCGACCAGCGGTTTCAATCGTTCGGTGAGTGGCCTGATGACGTCGGCGACGATTTTCGCCGCCCGCGCCGCGAGCTCGGCGATGATCGTGGCGATACGTCGGGCCTTGGCGGTGAGCCGGGCCGCTAGGGCCGCGTTGCCCACCCATTCCGACAGGGTCGCGGTAAACGGTGCCAGGACCGCGAAAGCTGCTTCGGCGGCGACGGTTTCGATGGCCATGTCTTTGAGCTCGTCGAGGATCTTGCTGTGCGCCTCATCGAGGTGGTGGGCATACTCCCCGCAGGCGTCACCGAGTGACTGGCAGGCGTCGGCCAACGCATTGAGGTCGGCTTGGCGGGTCTGACAGGTTTGCACCCCGATCTCAATCTCGGGTGACTGCTGATTGGTGAGCAGATCGACCGCGCGCGGAACCGCACCAGCAACGGTGCGGAAATCCGATGACGCGGTATGCCAGGCCGTTTTGGCGGCGTTCAACTGGTCCTGATGCCCGTTGGGCCAAGCCCACCCGACAACGTCTTCGATGAACGACCATCCGAACGGCTCCGGTATCCCGTCTCCGGCGGCAGACGGAGCAGTTTCGGGCAGGCACGGATCCGACGACAGTGATGGTGCTGGCGGCTCCGGCAGCTGCCGCAGGTTGGCGGCAGCTTCAGCTACTTGGTGGTTGTAAGCGCCGACAACGATCATGTCCCTGGTCTGGCCGCACGCGGTCGCCAGTCTGGATGAGGCCGATATCGCGAGCTGGGCTGCCTCGTCATAGCCTGCCGCCCACTGCGCGCCGACGCTGTCGCTGCCAGCCATTCCTCTGTACGCGGTCAGTACCGTGACCAACGCGGAATGGGTGGTCACTGAGTCGGCCGACATCTGGCCGAAAACCTCGCCAGCAGAGCTGTATTCACCGGCCCGGTAAACAATGAGTGGCACCGTCGGTGTCGGTGTCACTGCGGCCACATCCCGACATTGGTGTTGACCGCGGTCGTGTAGCTCGTGTGCGCTCGGCGGGCTACCTCACGCAACTCGTCGAGGTTCTCCCGCATCTCCGCGGCACCGGCCATCCACCGGTCGTGCGCGTCGCGCTGCGCCTGCGCCGCTCGGCTCGACCACGACAGATGCAGTTCAGCGACCTTGGCATCGACTTCCCGTAGCCATCCCTCGACATCGGCACCGAAGGCTGCCATGGTCGCGATCGCTTCATCGAGCTGCGCGAGGTTTACCCGGTAGCTGTTGTCATCGGCCATTGCCTACACCTGCTCGCCAGCTTGGTTGATCGCGTCGCGATTGGCGAAGTCACGCATCATGTATTGATCGGCGGCAACAAGGAGGCTGGCGGCTGAGGACTCGAGCGCGGCGACGATCTCATCGGCACCCTGCTTCCACTCGACCCAGGACTCGTCATAGGCCGAAGCGGCACCGCCCTGCCAGCCATCCACCAGCAGCTCTCGACCGACGGTGCCGTCGAGCTTCCCGATCCCATCCTTGATGACCTGGGCTTTATGGGAGATGAACCGCGCGGTCTCTCGAAGTCGATCTACTTCGACCTGCAGCTCGGACATGCCGTCTCCCCTCATAGAGCCGTCGACCAGATCGCCTACGCACTATAAGCCAGCACCCAACCCCGTCTGAGTCCGAGCGGAGACCGCCACTCCTTAGCGGGCTGTCACGGCCCCGCCAAGCCCGCGGACATCGCGTGCCGCAGACCGACAACCCGGGCCACGGCTGTTCGTCGAGCCTCGTTCGCCGATTCGACTGCCCTTCGGCTCATGCCTTCTTGCCCTGCTCGCCGCATCGCGGCCGGTCTCGCATAGCCCGCTGCCTACTTCGCGCCAGGAGGTGAGATGACCACTCCCGGACAGTCCGCTCCCGATGGCTCGTTCGTTCTGGGCTCGCAGTTCGGGCAGAACATCAACGAAGACTCCGCTAAGGCGGTGCTCAAAGAGGCGACGCTGGCGGTGTTCACCCGCTACCAGCAGCGGCTGCACAACCAGGTCGTCAACGTCATCAACGACCACTCCCAGTCGATCACCGAGCTGCGCCAAGCCTACGAACAACTCACGCTGCACGGCCGTACGATCGTGTTCCCCGGCAACGGCACCTACACGCCCACCAAGGGCATCGTCTCCGTCGAGGTCATCCTGCTCGGTGGCGGAGCCGGAGGCGCGGCCGGCCGCTGGGATGTCCTCGGCGCGTATCGAAAAACCGGGGGCGGCGGGGGAGGCGGCGGGGAAGTTCACTACAGCATCCCCGCCTCCCTGCTCCCGGTCGACCGCGGCGGCAACTTCTTGCCCATCGCCATCGTCATCGGACGTGGTGGAGGTGGCGGCGTCGGTGACGCCGAACCCGGAAACGGCGGCGGCGACACCAAATTCGGTGACTTCCTCGCCGCAGGCGGCGGCGTCGGCGGCCAAGCCGACACCGAAATCGGCGGCACGGGCGGAGCGGGCGGCGTCGGCATGATACGAGGTGGGGACGGGGGCAAGGGCTCGTCCTCCAGCAGCACTGCACTCGCCACCGCGGGCGGCAACTCCTACTCGCCGTACTCACTCAACGGAGGCGGAGGGGGCGGTGGAGGCGGCGGCGGGCTCGGCGGGCCAGGAATGCCAGGCGGCCAAGGAGGAATCTCCCTCGGCGGACTGCCCGGCCAAGACGGCCAAGCTCCCTCGAGTGTGGTCACCACCGGCGGCGGTGGCGGGGGAGGCGCACCCAACACCACCACCAGCGGCGGCCACGGTGCAGCCCCCTCCGGCGGCGGTGGTGGCGGCGGTGCCGGAATAACCCCACCCCGAGGCAACGGTGGCAACGGTGGATCCGGGGTGCTCTACGTCGTTGAGCGATTCACCTGATGCGCACCGTCCTTCGCCTATATACAACGAACGACACCTGGCACAAACCGTCCGCGCTGGAATCGATCGAAATCGTCGGCCGTGCGGGGGGCGGCGGCGGCAACGCCACCCACGGTGGAGGAGGCGGTGCTGCCGTGCATCCCCGCCGCATCCGCGCCAGCCAATTACCCGAGACCATCGCCATCCTCGTCGGCCCCGGCGGCGACCTCGGCAACGATGGTGGTCCCACCGCGTTCGGTGAGCTCATCGCCGCCCCACCAGGACTCGGTGCCGACTACGGCGGTACCGGTGGACCGTCCAACATGCGCGGCGGAAACGGCGGCGGCCCAGGACAACCCGGCGAATCCGTCACGTCCGGTGTTGTCGCCCTGCTCGCCGGAGGCGGCGGTGGCGCGGGATCCGGATCGACCGGCGGCGCCTCTGGACTCGTGCCCGCGGGCATCAGTCGCCCGGTGCTGTGGGAGGCCGGGCAATCCGGCGGCGGTGGCAACGACGGGCAACCGGGTGGCTTTCCTGCGGGTGGCGGCGGTGCGGGCGCACACGGTGCGGCAGGGCTGCTGACCCTCATCGAATACCTCTTCGAATCGCCGCCGACCACGCCCTGACTCAAACCCCTGCGTACCTGCCTATTTCAGGACGCGACACCCGAGGAGAGGTAACTCATGGCGCACGCCGTACTCCACGTCGACAACCTCGGCGGGTACATCGGACCCGCCCGCTGCTACAAACTCGACCCACCCGTCCGCCTCGGCGACACCGACCACGAATACGTCACCGTGTGGGTCCAACCACGCCTACCGCACCAGCAGGCCGAAGTCGGTGTCGTCGCCGCGTCCGCCACCGGCGCGTGCGCCACCTGGTCGATGCTTCGCCAACCCGGAAGCTTTGTCCTGCACAGCGATCCGGACACCGGCGACTACCTCGAAGGCTGCTACACCATGGCACTCGGCCTGCTGGGCTACCAACTCGGCGATGCACCCACCACCTGACAAAACCCCCGCACGCGATCGAGCCCCGGCCTCACAGCCGGGGCCCTTTTTCGCATATCCGGGGGTCAGGATGAAACCCGGCTCCCGCCAGTCGCCCGTCGCCGCGCCTCCAGCCAATCCTCCCGTTTGGATTCGCCCAACCCGTCCAGTCCTCGTTCATCCACGATCGCCATCGCCGCCACGATCACCTCCGGCGAGGGCACCAACTCGAACCCAGGTGTCGCAGCGGCTGCCGCTGTGGTGCGGTCGATCCGTAGATCCGCCGCCACCTCCACCCAGGTGTGGTCGGTGAACAACACCATCACCCGCCCCGGTCGCGGCGAATCCTGCACCACTCGCGTGACCCGGCGATCGCCCTCGTGCCACCGATCGAACGGAAGCAGATCACACACTGCCACCGTGGTATCCCACGGCAGCCGCCCGGTGATCGTGTAATCAATCGCCCAACTCTCGGTGCACTCCGAGCAGATGGTGAATTCGTGCCCACACGCCTCGGTGCTGGACGCGATCGGGATTTCGACCTTGTCGACGAGATGGACCATGACATTTGAACCCGCTGGGGCATAGCTGTTGTCGAGGGTTGCGGTCACCGTCGGCAAGGCGGCATCGGCCATCGCTCGTTCCTTTCGCAATACGTGAAATGTATATACGGAACGTAGCTCTAGTCGATAGAAACTGGAACGCGGATATCGAGTCTTTTCGGCAGCTAAAACACAAGGGCGCGCGCAATGGGTTGCGTAGTCGGAATGGAGTGCGTTGCTCGTTCGGCAAACGGCCCACGTGCAGTGCCGACACATCAGGATTTGGTGTCGGTCGCACTCGCGGTATTCACGCTTTCCTGGTGAATGAACGTCGCTTCGGTTCACGTCGATCGTCATTAGCACTTGGCGAGAACTGCCATATAGCTCGCAGCGTCTGCTGTAGCTCGTCGATCCGCAACCCGCTGCCGTCCAACACATGCGCCAATTCGTCCGGCGACATAAACCAGTAGGCAAACCACGGCGTTGCTTCGCCTGGCCACCATTCTTCCGTCGTGTGCGGTCGCCGCTGGTAATTATTGCCCGGTCGCGTCCTTGAACAAGAGCGTCGGTTCAGTGAGAATCTCCCGCCCGGTCTCGCTCTTGTAGATCTCGTCCACGCTGCCGAACCTGGCTTCTGCGTAGTCCAATCCCAAGCTCGACGCCGCACGCCGCACGGCGGTTTCGTCGGGACCTTCGATTTCGAGGAACGTCGGCAACCCTGGCCATGTGTCAAGATCGAACACCACGTCGCCGAGTTGCCATTCCTCGCGGTAGTTCTCTTGGTACCGGACCTCGTGCAGGCCGAGTTTGATCAGGATTTCGGCCATGGCGGGCAGGTCCCCGACAGTGGTTTCGATTTCGGTGGTGCCGTCGATGGTGGTGGCGTCGGTGACCTGCTTGAGTGTCAGGGTCGAACGAGATCCCTCGTTGCGCAGTCGAACCCAGGCGCCCTGGGCCAGTGAATCATTCTCGAATATCTTGCGGGTCAAGAGTGTTCGCGGAAAGGACTGCGTAGCACCGAGACTCGCCAGTTTCGTCCGCAGGTCGTTGACATCCACCGACAAGAATTTTGCCTCGTACTCGTTTTTCATCGTTGCAGTTTTCGCCTTTCGCTCTGGATTCGTCGTGTGCCGATGAGTAAACCCATTCGGTGTGTGTGGTCGCGTAGTTGTCCCACGTGGGCGCGTTCGATGAACGCGTCAGTCTGCAATGTCAGCAGCACGTTCCACTCGTCGCCGAAGTAGCGGGCGAGCCTGTCGGGTGTGGTGTAGTGCTCGATGAGCTCGTGACGGTATCCGATCGGCATCATGAACTCTGCGCCGAACAATCCTCCTGGTCGAACGAGGTGTTGCATCCTGGATACGAATTCGCCAAGAGGGCGTCTGTGGTTGGCGCTGTAGTGCCAAGAGCAACTTGTCCAGACCGCGTCTGCGGTCATATCGGCGGGATCGGATTCGAGGAAGTCCCTGCACACGATACGAACCCGGTCGTGAAGGTCGGCCTCCTTCAGGCGCTCCACCAGTCCGGGGGCGTACGCAGTGCCGGATACCGGGAGCAGCACCTCACCGCCGTTCAGCGCTATCGGATCGTTCTCGATTGCGATGACACCGTACCCGGCTTGCGCCAGCGGCAACACGAACTTGCCGTCACTGGCACCGACCACGGCGACGATTGCGCCCGGTCGACACTCCTCGGCCAGAGCGCGGAGAAACTGGGGGAAGAAGGTCAAGGTTCGTTCCCAGAGGCTAGCGGTCGGCATGATTCGCCTCAATCGCATTCATGGACAGGATGGTTCGTACGACCTGTTCGGGTTGTCTTCCGGAGGTGTCGATCTGGTGGACGGGGTACTGAAGGTATGCGTCGGTGAGGCGGTCGGCGTTCTGTTCGCTGATGGCGTCCCATCGCGTGGTCGGTTTCTCCCGCTGGGCCAACCGGTTACGGCGTTCTTCCGGCTCACACACCAATTGGTACATGACGGGTTGGGGAAGGTTGCGCGGAAGGATGACATCGACCTCTGCCCCGAAGACCCGATGAGTAGTCAGGCAGCGAGCAAAGTAGCTCTCGACCACCACCGGTATTCCGGCGTCGAGGTAGCGGCGTATCTGATCGACGGCTGTGAACAACGCGGACAAGTAGAAGCACATCCGCGCATCCACGTTCTCGTATACATCGAGCTCTCGCCGAAGTGGTTGGTAGAACGCCGGAATTGTGGGCACAAGTACCGCCTGGCGGGCCTGGGCCAGCAAGGGCGCAACCGTCGACTTCCCGGTTCCAGGTAGGCCCTCGATGCTCTCGAAAAGGTGTCGTTCACGCACGGCTATACACCACATCCGGAATCAAAAGGGTCAGTTCATCGTTCGCCGATGGCCGATGCAGGATGCGGTCATTGTCCTTGTCGTACCAGAAGGCGTGCGAGTCCTTGCCCACAGCTTTGCATGACATCGTGAGTGCGCCGCGTGGGTCCGACTCGATTCGGTCGATTTCGTGTCGCTTACTGGGAACGGCGCAAGTCGGCGCGTCGTCTTCGGACAGGTCTTCGTCCAGAATTACGTCGATTTTCAGCGATGCGCGCTGTAGCTGGTCCCGTAGCACCGAGTATTCGGCCGCGTCGGTAACCATCATCTCGGGGTGCAGGGCTGCATTTCCGACGGGGCGTAGCTGGTGCAGTTTGAGTTCCGACACCCCCAACGCTTCCAGCGTGTACGCCAGATCCACCACTTCGCCGATGTTGTAACGATTAACCACCAGAGTCACACCCGTCGGAACCCTCAGATCCCGAGCGAGGGTGAGGGATTCGAGCGCAGCCGTGTAGCTTCCAGCCCGGCGAATGAGGTCGTTGGTGTTGCCGATCCCTTCCAAGGAGATACGGAGCAGATCAACGCACGGCGCAATGTCACGCAGACGGCGACCGATGTGGTAGCCATTGCTGCATATCTCCACGGTCAGCCCAAGGGTGTGTTTGGCATAGCGGACCACTCGCGCCAAGTCCTTGTAGACGAACGGCTCACCGCCGAGCAACGTCACAGCCTCAACATTGTGATGTTGCTGCATGAGCCGCATCAGGTTGCACGCCTGCTCAACCGTGTAGGCGTCGGCGTGCTTGAGTCGCTCACCGTGGAAACAGTGACCGCAGCTGAAATTGCACCGGTACAGCAGCTGTAGGTAGAGCATCCGAATCTTGCGAATGCCGGTGACTTCCTCAATCACGATGGCCCCCTTCGGGTTTGTGAGCGGAAACCCATCGTGTCCGCGGGGTCCGGGACCGCGTAACCGCGTATGGGACAGGGCAATAGACGTCCTGGGACGTTTCGGTAGCCGCACGGCCGTGGTCCTTGCCTATGACACGGCACGTCGGCTTCCATAGAGCTTGTGAACCTCCGGCTTCAGTCCGTGCTCCTCCAGCGAGGAATCAGGCCCGAGGCGTTGGCCGAAATGTGTGAGGTGGACCCGAAGACGGTCGGCCGATGGCTCGGTGGACGGGTGCCGCACCCGAAACACCGCCACCGCGTCGCTCACCACCTCCGCGTCGAGGAAGGATTCCTGTGGCCACCTACACCGGAGACTGTGCCTGCCACGAAAAACGTCGAATTGGTGGCTACCTACCCCAACCGCGCTGAGGTTCCACGCGAAGTGTGGTTGTCACTCCTGCGCGAAGCAACCGAGCAGATAGACGTCCTCGTCTTCTCTGGAACGTTCTTCGTACAGTCGAACCCGCAGGTCGTGAAGATGCTCGCGGAGCGGGCCCTGCAGGGCACGCGGATTCGCCTGTGCTTCGGTGACCCAGGCGGGGAAGCTGTAGCCGCTCGCGGCCATGAGGAGGGCATCGGCGACACCTTGGCTGCAAAGGTTCGAGCCTCACTCACCTACTACCGGCCACTGCTATCCGAAGAAGGATGCGAGGTCCGGTTACACGACACAACGCTGTACAACTCGATGTTCCGCTACGACGACAACCTCATGGTCAACCCGCACATCTGGGGTCAACCCGCCAGCGCGAACCCGGTCTTCCAACTGCGCCGCGTCGACGACACTGGATGGTTCGACAACTACACCGAAAGCTTCGATGCCATCTGGGCTGAGGCGAAGCCCTGGGCACCCTGACGAAAGGCCGATCGCATGGGCAGGATCGAGTACTACTACGACCCGAAGGCACCCAAGCCCAATTCACTTGTGGTGGCATGCAACCTTCTGGTCACCGACGAGTCGGGGGCGATTCTGTTGCAACGCCGTCGTGACACGGGCCAGTGGGCGTTGCCCGGTGGCGCGATGGACATGGGCGAGACGCCCGCGGAGTGCGCCATCCGCGAGTGTCAGGAAGAAACCGGCATCACCGCCGAAATCACTGGGTTCCTGGGCGTATACAGCAACCCGAATCACATCGTCGCCTACACCGATGGCGAAATTCGCCAACAGTACGAGAACACCTACATCGGCCGACCCATCGGCGGGAAGCCCACCATCAACGAGGAAGCCGACGGCGTGACCTTCGTGCTCCCCGAAGACTTGGGCCAGTACGACATCCACCCGAGTATGCGCCAACAGATCGGCGACTATCTATCCAACAACTACCCCTACCTCGGATGAGCCAATAACGCTTGCTCGACCCGCGCCACCGTCGCAAAGATATCCGGCGCAGCACGCTGAATGAACCGCCCCACCACGGTATCCGGGCCGTAGCGGCTCAGAATCTCTGCTATCCGGTTGGCAGCCGTGGTCCGAGTGCCGTCCGGTGTAGTCGTTATGTCGCAGTAGGTCAAGGCATCCACCAACAAAGGATCTTCCAGGATCGGAAACTCTGATTCCAACTGCTCACGCAGGCTGCGCTCCTCTGCCTCCAGCAGGGCGAACGTGTGATTGGCAACCAGGCGGACCAGCCGCTCGTCGGCGTGCTGCTCTTCCCGCAGGAAACGGGCACCATCCAGCGGATGAAACCCGGTCACCACAAGCCTGGGTGCATAACCTACGTCATGCAAGATGGCGGACGCTTCGAGTAATACCCGATCGCAACCAAGCCGCGCCGCAAGCTCGACCGCGGCTTCGGCTACTCCCTTCGAGTGCGCCCAACGCCGAGGCAGTGACGTCTCCAACTCCTTCCCAGCCAGACGCCACGCCCAAGACGATTCGTAGTCGATCATCGTCCAACGCTAACGGCTGCTGAATACGCTTGGTCGTGGATTGCGCGGGCGCAAACCACAGGAACTTTGCGCGACACCTGACGACCCGTCCCCACCCGGGGTTCGGGTCACGCTCGGCCTAGCATCTGCCTCGTGGAGATCAAGCGGCGATGGCCGCAGCACGACATCTTGGATGGGTGACCAGCTAACGTCCGAGGAATTCGTCGTCGGATTTGACTTGAACCACCGGTGAACAGGTCATCCCACCGGGCGAGACTGATCTTGTCAGTAGGTGTCATCCGAGTCCCGGTATGACGTGCTCTTGTCCATATCCGGTGGGAGGCAGCTGAAAGCGCTCTCTCTCGCCGGCCTCGACAACAGCCTCCGCTTTCTCGCCGACCTTGCCCGCGAAGATCGCTAGGCTGCCGGAGTGTCCAGTGCCGAAATCCGTCCCAGGGTGATCGTTTTCGCTCTCGGCGGCACCATAGCCATGTCGAGAACCTCCACCGGCGGCGTCGCACCCGCACTGTCTGCCGACCAACTCATCGCAGCTATCCCCGGACTCGGCGATACGGAAATCGAAGTAGAGGTCGTGGACTTCCGGCAGCTGCCAGGAGCCTCACTGAAAGTCTCCGACGTCACCGCACTCGCCGACGCGATCGACGATCGGCTCGCCAACGCGGACGGCGCTGTCGTCACCCAAGGCACCGACACCATCGAAGAAACGGCCTACCTGCTCGACCTACTCCATACAGCGGCCCAACCAGTTGTGGTGACCGGAGCGATGCGCAACCCGACCCTGGCCGGAGCCGACGGACCCGCAAACCTGCTGGCGGCCATCCAAACCGCTGCCGACCCGCAAGCTCGCCACCAAGGGTGCCTCGTGGTGTTTGGTGACGAGATCCACGCCGCGCGCCGCGTCCGAAAGACCCACACCACCAGCACCGCAACCTTCCAGTCAGCCAATGGCGGCCCCCTCGGTTACATCGTCGAAGGACATCCGCGGCTACTCAACCACCTCACTCACCGCACGAACGTGCCAGCCAAACCCGTCGATGACACACGCGTAGCGATCATGACCATCGTTCTGGGTGACGACGGCACCACCCTGCGGGCAGTAAGCGAGCACGTCGACGGACTTGTCATCGCAGGTCTTGGCGCCGGACACGTGCCCGCTGATCTGGTCCCGATCCTCGAAAACCTCGCGAGCAGGATCCCGGTCGTGCTCGCTTGCCGCACCGGCGCAGGATCAGTCCTCGAATCCACCTACGGGTTCCCCGGTTCCGAGCGCGACCTACTCTCCCGCGGACTCATCTCCGCCGGATACCTCGACCCGATCAAAGCGCGCATCCTGCTACACACACTGCTCGCAACCGACTGCGACAATCAGGCAATCGCGGCGGCGTTCGGTGCAGCAGGCGGCTACCGAGACCCCGAAACATGGCCGTGGCCAACTGATCTCAGTGAGGGCAACTAACCATGCGCAGCCACGAACTCACCCTCGGCCGGTCATTCGGCGTCGCATTCGACCACGGCGACGACTTCTATCCGACGCTCGCTGAATTTTGTCACGCCAACAACCTCCGCCAAGGGTTCATCCCCTCCTTCATCGCGGGATTCAGCGAAGTCGACATCGTCGGTACCTGTGATCGGCTCGACGATCCCCAGGCGCCAGTTTGGTCGAAGGTCCACCTTTCCAACGTTGAAGCTTTCGGCGGAGGCACCCTCGCCTATGACCCCGACACCGGCACGGTACTACCGCACATCCACGTGGCCGTCGGCATCAAAGAGCACTCAGCCACCGGGTACACAAGTCACCTACTCAGTGCAAAGGTGCAGTTCCTCACCGAAATGCTCATCATCGAAGTCGCGGAACCAAACATGCTGAGGATCCGCGAACCCAACCTTTACGACGTGCCGCTGCTGCGATTCGTTGAGGGTGCCAGCCGCAACGTTGGCGGATAGGTAGCGATCGTGACTGATTCCTTCGCCTTCCCCGCATTGCCCGACAACGGGTTGCCGCCAGGAAGAATGGTCAAGGCGACCAACACTGCAGCAGAAGAGCGCGAGGTCCTGTGGGTGTCCGACGAACGGCAACCTAGAGCTGACGTGCTCTGGGGCCGACTCTATGACCAGCGGGCCGACACGGGTTTGTATCCGCTGTTGCTCGATGTCCTGGATCCCTTCCCTCCCGCCGGAAATCTGCAGAACCGTCCCTGGCATAGCGGCGAGTTGGGTTTCGTGCCAGTCGAGAAGATCGACGCACTCGACGCGGAGCAGCTCCTGCGGGGCATGTGGCCAATGACTGACGATGCCTACGCGTCCGATCTCGGCGCACCGAGCAGCTGGCCTGGCGTGGCGGCTCCAGGCACCGGTGGCGGCGACCCAGGCGTAGCCGCTCGGAAGCTGGCTCACGACTTGGCGCGTAAGAGAGATCGCCTGATCGGGCTGGTCCCAGCGACGCGCGGTGCCGACGCGATCGCCCTGAGCGGGTGGGAAGGGGCAGTGAATCTCACCAACGACACCGAGGAACTTTCCGCGATCGTTCGATCATGGGAAGACCGATTCGACGTCCGAGTAGTCATGCTCGGCTTCGACACCCTGTACCTGTCGGTGGCCGCGCCGCCGACAACCCAGGACCACGCGTTACAGGTGGCTGCCGAACATCTCACCTTCTGCCCGGACAACTTCGACTTCGGCACCTTCGACGACTACGCGGCAAAATTGATCGGCTGCCATAACTGGGGATTCTGGTGGGACTAGGGCGACATCGACTGATCCGCGACAGAGCGCACCTGATGTGCAAGCTGTTCAGCGGCGTCGCGGCGACCGAGTCGACGAGCTTGAGCTGCGATGGTGGTTCGGCGGCCGGGATCTGTGAGCAGGGGTGCGATCGCCTCTTGCAGCGACGGCCCGGACATCTCGTCGAGTAGAGCGACTGTCGCGCCGCGTCCGGCAAGAGTGCGTGCGTTGTGGGCCTGCTCGTTGCCCGCGGCCGAGGCCAGCGGCATGAGGACCGAAGCTTTGCCGAGGGCAGTGATCTCTGCGATCGTTCCTGCGCCGCTGCGGGAGATGATGACATCGACCAGCGCGAACACATCCGCTAACTCCGGACCCACGAACTCGGTGGCGGCTGGCGACGAAGGTCCTTGCACGTGAGTGGGTCACTGGCCGAAGGCGGTGGCTGTCGGTCACCGTGGGAGTTGGTTGTAGAGACGTATGAGTTCTTCGGCGCTGGCGCGGGCGGCGTCGCAACCGTTGGCGGCCTCGATCGAGATGATCTCAGAGCTCCAGGCATCGCTGATCGGGTTGTAGCGGTCGGGTCCGGGCTCGGCTGGCTGCGGCGAGGTCGAGACCTCGATCAAGCAGGAACCAACAGAAGACGTTTCGGGCTTGGGATTCTCGAGGGCCCGGAGTCCGCCGATCCTGAGTTCCTTCTGATCGCTGCCCGCGTCTGCTTTCAAGGAGTCATTGGCGAACTTGTATCGGATGTCCTGGAAGGTCGAGTCGGCGCCGCGGTCCAGTAGGAAGGCACATTCCCACGGGTTCGCGCTGTTGTCGTAGTCAGCGCCGTGCGGTCTCAGCGCCAGCCGGGACGCGTCGTTCGCCACCAGCGCGGGGTGGTGTCCTTGCCCGATCTTGCCGAGCACGGCGCACGGGTCGAGAGTGGCGAGCCGGGAGTTCATGTGTGCGCGTTGCGAAGTCGCTCGCAGCGGGCGTTCGAGCCGGTGCGTAACAGCCGCTCGACCGACATCGCGCACCACCGCGCACGAATCGAACTTGCCGGCAGCGAGCACCATGATGCTCACACGGTCATCGATCGGCACATTCGCTGCGCAGCTGCCTTCGGACGGCCCGGCCGAGACCTCGATCTCGCCGACCTCGGGCTGGGTGCCGCTCCCCGGCACTGCCCGGAACATGCTGACTTGGATCGAGCCGAGGAGATCACCGTCCGGGGACTTGAACGACGCCGAACACGCGTTGAAATCGAACAGGGCACCGATGTAGGCCGGTGTCCCGATTCGATGTACCGCTGCGTCGTCGAGGTAGCCGCATGGATCCAGTGGGCGGAGGGTATCGCGGTAGGCAATCGTCTGTTGGTCCTGCGCCGATAGCAACCCTGGATACGCAGGCCGGTCAGGCGGTGAAGTGGGCGTTGGTTTAGCCTGTGTCGACGAACACGACGTTGTGGCGACTACAACCGAAAACAGCACCGCCGCAGCGGCAAACACTTTCCTCACATCGGCGGATACTACGGGCACTTCGTCATATTCGCCCGATTCTGTGCCGCGTCCGATCACTCCCGCCTGGTGATGCCGAAACCGTGGCGGTGGCATGGCTAATCCCCCGCAATCAGCAGATGCGGACGTTCGCCGAACCCACAGGCATAGAAAGACGTTATGCGCCGCGGTGTGACGGGCAAAGGTCCACCTGAAGCGCTTGTCGGGCTTGGTGTCCCATCGCTGCACACGAGATGAGCGAGCAGCTATCGCTTGGGTAGGAGGGCCTTCCAGTAGGCGCGGTTCCCCGGTTTGTCCCTATAAATCGAGAACCCGGCTGTTCGCTCGTAACCGCACTTTTCATACAGCGCGTGTGAAGCGGTTTGCTTGCTGCCGGTGTCGAGGATCGCTGCCCGATAACCGGCAGCACGGGCGTCTTCCTCCAAGCGGGCAAGTAGCTGCTGGGCGACACCGTGTCGACGCAGGCGAGGTTCGACGTACATTCGTTTGATCTCTGCTGTGGCGCCTGTCTTGTCCTCGACGTGGCGTCGGTATCCGCCGCAGCCGATCGGTACACCGTCGAAGTAGGCCACGACGAACGCCCCGCCGTGTTGTGGGGTGAACTCTCCAGGTGAGACCGGCGTCTGGTCCGGGTGTCCGTAGAGTTCCGCGTTGACAGCGTGCGCTTTCGCGATCATCGCGGTGGCGGCCGGAGAATCGTATCGCTCGAAGCGCAGTACGACTGCCTGAGCGGTTACCGACGAAGTCATACATCCAGAATTAGCAGATTTTTGCCTTCTTCATCGTTTCGAACTTGTCGATGAAGGTGCGCACGGTTGAGGTGGCGCGGTGCGGGCGCAGTTCTGCGTTGATTGTGTCGATGAGATTGCGGCAGCGTGCCGAGCCGACTTCCGGCAGCATCGGCAGCACTTGCCCAGCTTCGTAGCAGGCGAGCTCAAGATCCTGTCGCCCGCCTGTTCCTCGGGCGTGGGCAAGAGCGAGGGAAAGTCCGTAGAGGACTCGGTCGCGCGTCGCATCCTGGTTCAGGTTTGCGAGACCCTCCGCGAGCTGTTGCTCGGCTTGAAGGGTGTCTCCGAGGTGAAGATAGCAGCGGCCAGCCTCGCTGGTAAGGACGGTCGGGCCCATCCAATAGACCCAGGCAGGATCGTGGTCATGCTGGCCGCGCGCAAGGGCTTGGTGCGCGCGTTCGAGCGCGGCAGAGGTCTCGGAGTGCATTCCAGAGGTAGCGAATGCACGCGCCTCACGCATCGCGATTAGCGCTTGCACACGAGGTGTCGTGGCTGAGCGGAGCCCCTGTTGAACTGTGCCCATGATGGAGACTGCGTCGTGAGGTCGGTTGCGCCATGTCTGCTGGAACGCGATACAACTGAGCACGAGGGCGCCAAGTTGTTTGTCGCCTGCCGCTACTGCGGCGCGAAGCCCGAGAAGGTACATGCGCTGGGCAAATCCGTGTCGTCCCAGGTCGAATCCGAGCCATCCTGCCAACTGGGCCATCTGACCAGCCAGTGAGAGCAGACGACGTCCTAGATCCGCTGGATACGACGAATCACTGAGAAGGTCGATCGCCTCTGCGAGCCGGTTGACGACCGCGCGCAAGACGAGCTCACCACCGTGCCCGTCGTCGAGACGCCGCAGTTCGGCTAGGTCCTTTTCGAGGTAGTCGATGTAGTCGGGGGTGATCCGCCCTTGTCCAGCAGTCATACGGTTCGACATCAACGCGTGGTTGCCGAAGGCCCAGGACTCGGCGAGTGAGGTGAGCTCGTTACCGGAGACTGCGAAGTGGGTCTTTGCTTTCCCAGATGCCCGGAACTCCTTCAGCAGTGCCAGGGTGTCGTGCGGTAGCCACCTATCCGGGGCAATCTGGGCTACAGCGGGCAGCCATACCTCGGTCTTGTGGGCCTGTCCAGGCCACAGCTGGTCGACCGTGACTATCTCGCCACGCGCTTCAGTGAGGATCCCTGCGACCACGGCAGGCAACGGATCCCGTGGCACGGTCCCACGGTCACGCCACGCAAAGGGAGTCTTGGCATGAATGCGGCGATCTGGACTGACGAGTCGATTTACCGCTCGCGCCAATTCGTACGGCGACCACCCGATTTCCTCCAGCAGCCGTCGCAGTTCCGCGTTGGAATTCAGCCCACCCATTCCTTGAATCGTACTGAAACTTCGTGCAAGTGGAAGCGAATGTGCTGCTAGAACCCGAAATTCGGCAAAATACTACACCTGCCTGCCAACGTTCGGCGATGTGCGGCATCGCGATCGGTAGCCACGGCCGCCGACATCGTTTGTGCTGGATACAACCGATCGCTATCGGAACATGAACTGCACCAGCACAGGCGGATTGCCAATGGGCGCGGCCTGCAAGGACATCGTTCAGATCCGAATGCGGTCGATCCGAGAAACGACCGACAAATCCTTCGGTTAACGCCGATCGGGATCGGGGAGCGATGGCGGTGCACGTAGTCGGCCACTCGATGAGAAGTGACCAGATCGACCACCAGGCGCGGTGTGTGGAAGGCGGCGGGTGGGAGGTCAGCTTCTTGCCCGGGATGACTCTCACCGCGGATCAAGCTGTTCTTGCCTTGAGGGCAGCCGAAGAACTTTCGGCGTTGGGAGCGTGTGCGCAGATCCTTGGCCTGACGACGCTGGAAGTGGTTGGCATGGCGACAGAGCCGTGCATATGGCAAGACCGTCAACTCGTTGTGCCTGTCCGACCGAGTGCTCGCCGTGAGATGCGAGCCGTTCGATGACGCACGACTGGGTGTTGCTGCATGGCAAGCGGGTCCAGGTGCGTGGCAAGCGGATTCAGGGCTTTATGACCGGAGCGGCGGAGGGGCGGCGTGACGCCGCTGAGTGCGTGTGGGAGCCGATCGAGTCGCCTGCACCGCTGGAAGACCCAGGTGATCAGGGCGCGCCTCATTTGAGGGTGGTGCGGTGATGTTCGAAGGCTGTCACACGCCGAAGGACGTGGCGCAGTTCTACCGCAACCGGTACGGGCTGGCGGCGGAGCTGTCCTATCAGCGGGCATTCGTGCTGACCGACGACACGGTGGGCGCGATCTTGATGCCACCATGGCTCGGCCGACAGGTGAAAAACAGTTTCCGCGAGGACGTTTCGATCCCGATCATCCGTCACGGTCAACGGGGCGGTTTCTGGGTCTTCCTCGTCGGCAGGCGGCGTGGGCATCTGCGTAACCGGGCGGTGCCTGCGTTGACCCGCTACAACGGGGCGATCCTGCCGCCACGGTCGCCCGTGTGGCTACCGATGACCGATGCCGGACTCGGGTGGACATGGCACTCGCCACCGCGTCGCGGCGCACTGCTTCCTGCCCGTACCGAGATGTTGCACTCGGCGCTGGTCGTGATCGACCATGCCGAGGCGGCACCGGATCCGTTGCACAACAGAGCGATTGCGGTGCGTGACCCGGCGTCGGTGCGGACAACCCGGCGGTGATCGGGGTGTCGCTGCCTTCTGATGACGAGCTGTTTCTGGCGATCCGAGGGCAGTTCGACGGCACCCACCGGCTATGCGAGCTCGCCAACGAACTGGGGCGGCTGCACTGGCGAAAGCTGCTCGGTAAGCCCGTGTGTGCCGAAAGCTGCTGTGAGCGTGCGGAACTGATTTACGAGATCGACTTGTGGGTCTCGGAGCGGCTGCCGGTCCCGCACCCGAGTGCGACCCTGCACACCGAGACCTTGGGCCAAGTGATTGACCGGTTCGCGTGCGCTGTCGTGGGCGCCTATCACCTGCTGATGACTCTCGATCCCGCCGACGTCAAGGTCCATGCGGCCTGGTATCGGGTCGCCGAGCTCGCCGACGGTTACACCGACCTGTGCACCGAGGTGGGCAATAGGGCACGGCGGCTTCCTGTGGGCGGTGAGTGCCGTTGATCAGACCCGCCGGAACGGCATCGATAGCTGCGATGGCGGCGGCTGTGTGCGCCTGGCCTTGTGCAGCTTGGGCACCGAGCTTCCCTCCGAATCCCAACATCACCATGAAGGAGTGCATCGAAGATGTTCGACGACCCGCCACCGCTGAACGGTCAGCCGTTGAAAGCGGCGTTCACCCGCACGATGTCCGGCTGGCTGGACAGGCTGATGATCCTGGATACCGACCTGTTCTATGACCCCGACGACCTTGCGGCGTTGCTCATTGCCGCCGAGACGGTACCGAATCTCGTTGTGATCACCGCTGATGAGACCCGTGGTCGGCGCGCTCGCCTGGCCCGATACGCACTCGATCAGCTGGGTCGTACCGATGTGCCGGTGATCGCCGGCCTCGATCTCGGTGGCGAGCAGCGGTTCCTGATGGACGACTACCTCGATGGCCTGGAGCCACAGCCCGACGATCTGGTCGATGCGGTAGCTCGGGTCTGTGCCATGACGACCGGTCCGATCGACTGGGTCGGTATGGGGCCGATGACCAACTACACCGCTGTCGTGACCGCTGCACCGGAGCTGGCCGAGCGGTTCGTGCTCTATCAAATGGGCGGTTGGCTCGATCGCTATCGGGACAAGCGGGTGGCCAGCCATAACCTGCGCATCGACACTGTCGCCGCCGGGTTGGGGTTGCGGATCGCTCACAAGCCACGGCTGATGCTGTCGGATTTCACCAACGTGCGAGAAATCCGAATCACCCCGGACTGGGCGGTGATACGCAGCCTGCGGTCCTCGCCCAACCCGGCGGCACAGTTGCTGGCGACCAACTTCGAGCTGTGGTTCGCGCGGCGCGGCGGAAGTTGGATGCACGACCCGCTCACACTCACCCTGCCCCTGCAGCTTCCGTTCGTGACCATGCGCGGTGAGTGGATCCGGATCGAGAAAGACGCCCGGATCTGCCGAGACCTCGACGGTCGCGTGATGGAGGTATCGTGCGCGGTCGACTACCCGGGCTTTATCGATTGGTTCCACGAAACCCTCCTAGCGGGGGCATACCGGTGAGGTGGCGATCATGGCTACATGCCCACCCGCGGACCAACTCTCGCCGCACTCCGGCAGCCGCCGACATGCGACGTGACACGATTCCGATCGGTGTCGCGGTAGGCCGAGAAGGATACGTCAGGCTGCACGCTGATTGCGGCAGAGCCGAATTCGACGCCGAGCACCAGCTGATCCGGGTCGCCTGCCCTGCCGTGTGGTGCGGGTCGGTGTCGGTGGCCGACAACGTAATTCAGGCGCACCGGACGTGGGACAACCGTCCGTGTGCGTGGGGCCGGTGGCGCATCGTCGACGACAGTGTCGCGGCCGAGAAGGCGTTGTCATGAACCCGGCGAGCCTCGACCAGATCGGTGCCACAACGAGTTTCGGTGACTGCCTGGGCGATCCCGGTGAACTCACTCGCGACGACGCCATCACTGCGATGAGCCTCCACCACGACTGCTCGCGCCAGTGCCTGCCGCTGCGAAGGGCCGAAGCGACACTCAAAGCCGAGTACGGCTCGGTGCCAGCTGCCAGCGAGGAGATGACCGACCAGAGCTGGGGCGCTGTGATGTCAGCCCGGCTCCGGGTGGCAATGCGGCTGTCCGAACACCGACCTAGCCTCAGCGAACCGACCTAGCGGTAGTCCTGGCCGTTCACCGACAGTGCAAGCTCGCGCGCCACCCCCACTCAGCCGACAAGCAGATACCTGATCTCCGGCAGCGGATCCGAATTCCTCTGCCCAACAAAGCTTCCCGATAGGATCGCAAGGAGAACATCATGGGCCTTTTGTACAAGAGCATCGCGACGCTGACCTACACGGTCACGGTGATCGTGATCTACAACGCGATCGTCGCCTTCGCGCGCCAGCAAGTATTCGCAGAGCTTCGCGGCGCCACCTTTGGCGGTGACGAATCCGAGCACCAATTGTGAGCTGGTGAATCGGTACGGCCCGGTCGTCCGGCGCGGACGACCGGGCCAGACTCCGCGCGGGTGGAGCCTCAATAGCGGTCATCGTCTTCATCGGCTGAATAGCGCTTGAAGTAAGCGTTGGACTCGGCCGTCTGCTCGTGGACTTCGACGAGCGGCTCAGCCAGGTCGAGCAGTCGCTGCGCGACCGCACTGGCATCCACGCCGGGCAGGTAGCCGTCCTCGGCCTTGGTCAGGCCGCCCAACAGTGGTGACGCCAAAAAGTCGAGCACGGCGGCGACCTCATTCACGTTCGGTGGTGGATCGACCAAGCGGCGTACCACGCGAAAAACATCGAGCGCCGTGATGGGTTTGGTCATGCTGCCCTGCCCGGCGTCGGCGAGCTCCTCGACCTCGTCCTCGATAACCTGCAGCACCGCCACCAGCCACGCAGCCGCATGATCCATCCGCCATGCCTAACACACTCGAACCGGACCGAGTTCACGACCTGGTCAAACGAGGTCGGCGGGTAGAGGAGCCATTTCTACCCGCCGTGCCGATTCCCGGTTAGCGGACGCGGGTTCCGTAGCGGGGGCTGGGGAAGGTCTCAGGGTCGACACCGGGCCACTTCTCCTCGGCGCGCAAGCGGTCACGCAGGTCACGCAAGCACTTGTGGTGGGCCAGATATCCGTTCCCGCCTTCGAGGAACTCGGTGCGGACCTTGGCGGCGATCTTGTCGATGGGTCGCTTGGTGCTGACCTTGATGCGTTCGTGCCAGTTCTCGGCGTTCTCGTCGTAGAAGAGGTCCGGCAGGTCGTAGGTGAGCCCGACCACCTCCACTCGGTGCTTGCCGACGGGGGAGACCCGAATCTTCTGGCGCTGCGGACCGTCGAGATACGCCTCGCACGCGCCGTTCATGTACGGATACAGCGTCCAGCCGGGCCCCCAATGCTCAGCCAGGCGCTCGGCGAAGTCGGCCAGAGCCATGCCGGTCAAGAAGTCGGGCAGTGCGGTCGGGTTGGTGTCGCTGGTCATCGCGAATCCTTTCGTGCTGGTTGATTGCTGCGACACCATGAACGCTCTGCATCCCCCAGCGAGTCAAGCGCCGTGTTGATCTAAATCGGTTGTTACACAACATGTTTCATCAACAACCGGCTTGACTTCGGTGGCCGCGAGAGCGTTCATGGTGTCGTAGCCCGAACACACCGGCAGCACACCGGGGGCTACCGCCCCGACCGGGGCATGACCACCCACCAACACCTTTCGAGGAGCTGTCATGTCCGACACCACAACGACCACCGAACCCACCACCGCCGACAAGCTCTGGGCCGCGCTGCACGAAGCACCTGGTGCCACCTCCGCCGAACTCGCCGAGCGCGCCGGAATCGGCGGCTCCACCGCCCGCAAGCTCCTGGTCGCCCTGGAGCGCACCACCGGCGCGTACCGCACCGAAGGCGAATCCGACGGCAGCGCCCGCCGCCCCGCCGACCGCTGGTGGCCCAACACCGACTCCGGCGACGCCGACGGCGAGAGCGAGACCCCTGCCGACGAGACCGCCGAAGTGCCCGCTGAATCGGCCGACACCGCCGCAACGGCGCAAGACCCGGCCACGCCTACCACCGGCGATGACGACGCGACAGCGGGCGAGGACGAGGCCCACACTCCGGACGCCGGAATCGACTTCCCCACAACGGATCTCGACGAAGCCACAGACCTCGACGAGGTCATCGCCGACAGCGGCGAGCCCGCCACCGAGAGCGCCGAACCGGCCGAGACCGACGCCGCCGAGGCTTCGGACGCCGAGGTGTCGGTCAAGCCGAAGCGACTGGGCAAGGGGGTGCTGCGGGGGATGGTCAAGGAACTCCTGACCGATTGCCAGGGTAGGGAATTCACCCCTGGCGATATCGCCAAGGACCTGGAGCGCTCCGCCGGGGCCATCCACAACGCCCTGGAAAAGCTGGTCGCCGACGGGATCGCCATCCGGACCTGCGACGCGCCCAAGCGCTACACCCTCGCCGCCGACGCGTAGCGGATCCAACGCCCAGCCTCGGGCACCGGCCGACCGGCCGGTGCACCTGGCTGGCCGTTGGAACCCACATCGAAAGGGGCGCAAAACCCATGCCCGACACCGATATCCGATATCAGACCTATGGAGAGGTCGTCGCCCGGCTCGCCGCCGACCCCGGCGCGCGGATCACCCACGCCGAGGCCCGGACCATCGCATGGCGATGGTTCACCGACTACTACGGCGGCACGCCCTGGAACGGCGAGGAATTCTTCAGCCTCGCCCACTGGTGCGACGGCGGACCACACGCCGAGCAGATCGCCCGGAGCCAGCTGGCCGCCGAAGCCGAGCGACTGTTGGCCGAAGTCCAGCATCCGGCTATCGCGACGCGATGGCACACCTGGGATCCGGCAGGCGACCCGCACACCGCCGCCCTGGCCGTCGCCGCATTGGCCGAGTTCCTGCACGCAGGGGCAGGTCAGGATGGCTAGGCCGACCTACGGCTACGTCGCCCGCCGCGCCTATAGTCACGAGGGGGCGGGCCTCGTGCTCACCGAGGATGAAGCAAAAGTCGTCGCCGCCGGATGGGTCGGCCAGTTCTACTGCCGCGAGCTGTATCGATGGGTCTGCGGCGTCACCGCAATCGACCCGAAAACCCTCGTCAGCGAAGCGCACAAGCTCCTCGATGACCTCGCTCTCCATCGCGATGATTGGCCACACACCGGACAAGCCGAACCCAGCATTGCTGCCGCCTCCGCCCTGGTGAGATATCTGGAGGCTTTGCAGGACAAGGGGCTACGGGAATGAGCGGGCGAAGCGAGATCCGGGTCGTGCTCACCGTTGTCGAGGCCGACTCCGATGGGCCCCTGCGGTGTGAGGTCCGGGTCAACGATTGGCCGTGCGGGCACGTCGCCCGCGTACCCACCGGCTGGCGCAAGGTCAGCGACAGCACTGGCCGCACGCGCGGCCCGTTCTTCGACACCGCCGAGACCGCCGCGCTGGCGCTGGCCGGTGAATGGGGCTGACCCCCGACGAGCGATGCCGCCCGGCGTACCGGGCGGCATCGCGGCTTCTCGGGCTACCCGGCCTTGTGCAGCTTCCAGAACCCACCGCGCGCAGCGGCGGCCTCCCAGGCGGCGACGGCCGCGGGCTCGGCGTCGGCCGCCGAAATCCGCGTCATCGAATACTCGGTGTCGGAGAGGGTCTCGTCGAAGGGCATCCCGTTGTTGTCGTACTCCTGCACGATGTAGAGGTTGTTGGCCATCGCCTCGTCCTTCTCGTTGTGGTTGTTTCGTCCACACCATGAACTCCTCTGCCGGGCGAGAAAGTCGACCGTTGCGACGCGTAATCAACTGGTCTACAGGACATTACGTAGATTCGCGGCGATACGTGCTGTGGCGCTTACCGGACTCCGGCCTTCGGCGGGACCTCGATGAACGAAAGAACCGACCGTCCCTCCCTGGTGCGGGAGCGGGCGGTCGGCCGTGGTTCGACATTAGCGTGCTGGTCGTCGATCCATCCACCCGATCAGCGTTGTCCGTCTCAACCCCGACACCGGACAGACGTGGGGCAAGCCCGAACCCCGGCCAGGGCGCCCGCCGAAGTCGAACGTCCGCGGCTGATCTCAACGCTGAGGCGAAGTTCCGGGATCGTCGCCGCGCCGGGCCGCGCAACGACCGCCGGGCACTCGCTCGCCGGCCGCGACAGAGTGCCGCGATCGAGCAGAATCGCGGCGCGTATCCGCCCGGCGCCACGGCCGCACTTCTACTGTGCGTGCATGACTTCCGATACCGCGCTGTGGCAGTCCCGCAGTGCCCGTGACCACGACTGCGCCGCCGCCGTCCAGGCGCTGACCGCGAAGTTCTTCCGCGACGACGACCTGGGCGCCTCGTATGCGCCTGCCCAGCTCAAACAGGCGATCGAGCTGATGTCGGTGCTGAACCGCTATCTCAGCAACGCGATCGCAACGCCGGGCTGGCATGGCGCACCCGACCCGGCGCACCGCTTCGAGCTGACGTGCGCGCTGACCGATATGGCCTACGAGCAGCGTCGCTTGTACTGGGGTCTGGCGCGATGGGCCAAACAGAGTCACGAATACGACGAGCTGGACGCCTCGCAGGCGTTCACCGCCGCGCACCGGTTCCTCGACGCCCGCCGCTGCGTCGCCGAGCTCGGCGACGCGCTCACCCAAGCCCACAGCTACATCGGTCAGAGTTGCGACCGGGCTTGTACCCGGCACGAGGGCATTGCCAACTACACCGATGACACCGACGAGGACTATGACATGGACTTTCACGACCTGTGATCTCCGCTGACGCGGACGATTTCACCAGGTGGGACAGAGAAGAAGAGCGCGCACGCGGTGCGCCGGAGGGGCGTTCACGCGCCGACGACGCCGAAGAGGTGGCGGCGCAGGGCCGCCACCTCGAACCGTTCGGCTAGGAAGCCTCCGGGAAGGTCCAAGTCCCGACCGTGCCGTCGTCGCTGGCATAGGTGATGGTGCCCGTGGCTCCGGCCTGTTCCAGGTAGTCGAAGGCGTCACCGGCTTCCGAGGCGTCGCGCTGTCCGGTGAGGTGAATGGTCACACTCCCGTCGTCGTTGCGCTTGATCTCGGGATCGTCGAAGCATTCGAACTCCCTGGCCAGGTTCTCGGCGATGGCGCTGACCAGGTCGTCGCCGGGCTCGGTCTCCACCATCCAGTAGTACTCGGTCAGCAGGTTCACGGCGGCTTGCACCGCGTCGGCGTCTGCGCTGGGCGCGGGGAAGGTGATGGTGGCGTCGAAGTTGATGGTGTCCATCGTGGGCTCCCTTGTGTCGGTGATCTGTCCTGTCGGGCGGGTCCGACCCCGCTCCAACGAGTCCAATATTACAACGGCGGAGTAGTTATTACAACGATCTGGCGAGCAAAACTGTTGTGCTGCAACATCTTTCGTTTTACTGGGCGTACGCGCGGCTCGCTCGGCATCGGGCGGGTCGCTGCCGCCGAGGAGAAATGTGGACTCGACGGGCACGGCATCCCGTGCCGACCGGGGGGGGGGGGGGGGGGGGGGGCGTCGTCGCCGGGTTCGTGTAGCGGTGCCGTCCGGGATCGGCGGGGGAATCTCGCGGAGGGGCGGCCTGGGGCCGAAACGGACATTGCCCTGGGCGAGTGTGCTTGTCGCCCAGGGCAATACGTGATCAGTGTGCGGTCAGTAGCCGGTGGACTTTCTGCGCGTGGTGCGCGGTTTCCAGCAGCTGGAACGCCGCCGCCTCGAGCAGGTAGTTGTCGCTGCCGTCGGGTGCGCGCTGGATCATCACCAGGTTCACCCCGCTGACCCAGGTCAAGATCGCCATGAGGGCGGCGCTGCGGGCGTCCTCGGACACCTTCTCGCTACTGAGCTTTCGGCGGGCCTCGATCATCGCGGTGAGCGCGTCGTCGATGCTCACCTGCATCATCGTCGGCATCGGGATCGGCTCCGGGAGCGTGTCCAGGAATCCGGCGATCTCGTCGTAGGTCTGCATGGCGAGCGCGCCGATCTTCTCGGCGTTGTTGTCGTACTGGTCGAGGTTCATCTCGATCCCTTTCGTCGTGTGGTGATCTGTCGCGCCGGGCGAGTTCCGACCCCGCCCAACGACACCCACATTACAACGACAGGGTAGTGCTTACAACAACATAGACGATGAAAACTCTTCTACCGCAACAGTTTTCACAACACACATCGCCCTGGGCGAATCGGCGATCCGCCCAGGGCAAGAGGTGCTCAGGTGTCGGCCGAGGGCTCGGGCATGCCGATCCGGCGCACAGTGAAGGACAGGTCATTCGTGCCGGGGTTCGGGGTGACGGCCACGATGGTGTCGCCGGGGCGTAGATCGTCGGCCGGAGTCTGCACCAGATCCGGCTGCGTTGCGTCGGTGGAAGAGTAGTAACTACAACGATGCCCAAGGTGAAATATGTTGTCCTGAACAGGTTTTCATGACTTCGGCCGTAGATACTTCCGGCGTGCGGCGAGGTCGGCGTCGACGGTGGCGCGACGCCAGCGCTTGACCCCGTTCTCGTCCTCGTCCGGGGCGGGGTACTGGCCCCGTGAGACGTAGGCGGCGATCGTGCCTCGGGCCTTGCCGGTGTAGGCGGCGATCTGGGCGATGGTCAGCAGCTCGTCCGGGTCGCCGGGTGTCTGGGCGGGGGCCGGTGGTGGGCCGATCGCGGCTTCGACGTCGCTGGCGAGGTACTCGTTCCAGTGACCGCGTCGCCCGACCGGCGCGGGCCAGCCGGGCTTGACCATCCACACCTTCTGCACCGTGGCCAGGGCGCGACCGTAGCGCTGGGCGATTTCGGGCGCGATCCACCGTGGCGCGGCGGGACCGTCTGGGCTTACCATCGTGTGTTGACCCCCTTTCTGGGTTGGTCGATTTGTCTGGCCAGCGGGGTTCCGACTCAGAGGTTCGCCTCGCCCCGCTGGCCGCCAAACCGTCAACGGGCGGATGCCCGGCGCGCAGCGCGCCGGGCATCCGCTGTTGTTCAGTCCTGCAAGCCGTCGAGCTCCTCGGTCGAGATCTGTCCGGTGAGCAGGCCGTAGGCGATGCTCACCTGCTCGCTGACCCGGTACATGCTCAGCAGCGCCGCGCGCAGTAGCCACTCCGCGTCACCGGGGTTGTCGAAGGCGGTGTTGGTCAAGGTCAGCCCGCCCAGGAAATCGAGTATCACCGTATTCAGCACGCCCTCGTGTACCGGGTGCGTTGGCAGCTCACGTATGAGCTGGCGGGCGTTGAGCAGGGCGTCGATAGCTGCGGAATCCTGCGCGTCCTCGGGTACCTCGATCTTGATCGGGATGTCGAGTAGTAGCAGGACCTTGGCGATGCGGGCGTGGTTGCGGTCTGTGACCTCGCTGAGCGCGGCCAGCAGGTCGTCGTGTTCGTCGCTCATGTGAGCCCCTTCCGGGTTATTGGTGATTTGCCTGCCGGGCGGGTCCGACCCCGCCCAACGGCACCAACATTACAGCGGAAGAGTAGTGATTACAACGCTATTGGCGTGGGTCGTCCACCAACTCGAACCCGTCGAGTCCCGCCGCGTCGCCGGTGGCCCAGAAGTGCCGGCCGGGCAGCTCGCCCGCGGGCAGACCCGCCTGCTCGGCGATCACCGACGCCGCCACCAGCAACGGCGCACGGCCTTCATGCCACGGCGTCGCCAGCTGCGCCACCGCGTCGGCGCCCTCGCCGTACACCAAGATGCACCGCACCTGCACCCGCTCCTCGGTCATGATCATCATTCTCGTCCATCTCCTGATCGATCGGGGTGGGGCAACGGTGTCGGCCACGGCAGCGGGGCGACCCGGATCTTGCCGAGTCGCCCCGCTGGATTGCCTGCGGCCGGTGCCTATTGTTCCCCGACGGCCGTGGCCAGCACCTCCGGATGTGCCCGGAGGAACTTTCCGTTGTCGGGGAAGCCCAGGTGTGCCGCGATCAGCGGCCAGGGCACGCCCGCTTCGGCCATCCACTGGGCACACGTCACCCGCAGCACGTCCACGCCGGGACGCGCCCCGCCGAGCATCTCGTCGGAGACCGCCGCGACCGCCGGAGTCCAGACCCGGCGCACGTAGCGTGTGAGCAGCCCCGGCCCGCTCGCCCCGCCGATGCGGAACAACTCCTCACCCGTCCCGCCCAACTCCAGCCGCGCCACCAACGCCTCGGGCAGATAGATCCGGCGCGGCGCGGGTGAATCCACCAGCTCCCACCGATTGCCCCGACGCCGCCAATAACGGCGGACTTCACACGCGCCGGTGCCGGGGTCGATGTCGGTATCGGCATGGGCGAACGCCTCGGCCAGGCGCTCGCCGGAGAAGGCCAGATAGTCGGTCAACAGCCGCCATTGGTGCGCGGGCATCCGCTCGATGATCGCGGCGTACTGCGCGCGCTGCAGCGGCGTCGGTGGCCGCATCCGCGAGCGGCGGGCGGCACCGGTGCCGCCGCCGATGTCGTTGTGCTCCATGGTGAATCACGCCGCCTTCGCGAACGCCGGGGTGTCATAGACCGGAGCGGGCAGCGAGATCACCTTCGCCAGGGTGGGCGGCAGCGGTGTGAGCTCGGGCGGCAGCGGTGCGGGCTGGTTGGGTTGCGGTGCGAGTTTCGCGCCGATCACCGCCGCCGCGTCGGCGGCGGCCCGGCGGTCGAGGTGACCGTAGGTGTCCACGGTGGTCTTGATCGACTCGTGCCCGAGATGGGCCTGCACCACGTGGATCGGCACTCCGGCCGAGAGCATCCACGCCGCGCAGGTGTGGCGCATGTCATGGATGCGAGGCCGCTTGCCACCCAGCGGGTCGTTCGCCGCGAGGGAGAGCGCGTCGCGGGTGGGTACCCACACGTCCTTGTAGAAGTGCGAGATGCTCAACGGCTCACCGTCGATGGTGCAGAACAGCCACTCGTCGAGGTCGCGCCCGTCGAGCGGGAGCTTGGCGACCAGACCGCCGGGCAGATTGATCGTGCGGGTGGACTTGCGGGTCTTCGGCGCGCCCAGACGGCGTTTGCCGCCGGTGTACTTCCACGCCTTGTGAATTCGCGCGGTCAGTGCCGCGCGGTTGATGTCGCGCACGCGCAGGGCGGTCACCTCGCCCCAGCGCGCGCCCGAGGCCACCAGGAACTCCACGAGTAGTCGCCACCGCTCGGGTAGCGCGCGCAGTAGTGCGGCGAACTCCTCGGGTTCGAGGTGGTCCATCTCCGCGCGCACCACGCGCGGCAGCTCGGTTTGCTCGCACGGGTTGGACGTGATCACTCCCCGGCGGGCGAGTTTCTTGAGGATGCCGAACAGCACACCGTGTTTGTTCGCAATGGTTTTCGCGGCGTTGCCGATGTTCTCGGCAAGGTGGTTGATCCACCGGCCGATCACCGTCTCGCAGAACACCGTCACCGGGGACTTGGCTCCGAAGAACGGCTCGATGTCGTTGACCAGCACCCGCCGATAGCGGTGCCGGGTACCCGGCTCCACCCCGGTCATGCTGTCGATGATCTCGGTGAAGGCGTCGTGGATGGTCGGCACCGCCGCCGCGTCGTCGGCCTTCTCGGCTTCGGCGTAGAGGAAGTTCAGCGCTTCGGCCGGACCGTAGAGATTGAGGACCGCCTGCCAGCGCTCGGCCTCGTCGAGAGTGTCGAAGCGTTCGGAGCACTGACGTTTGTTGTGCCGGAACAGGACTTGGAAATACGAGGGGCCGCGCTTGGTCGTGCGTTCGCGGATGCTGGGCATCGGGTCACCTTCGGGTTCGCGCCTACAGGAATGTGTCGGTGCGCCGAATCGAGCCTCAGATGCCACGGTCGTGTTGACCGCATGTTGACCGCAACCCGGGGGCTATCCGAAAATAGCCCCCGACCTGCGTCTTCTCTGCGGAGGATAGGGGATTTGAACCCCTGAGGGCGTTAACCCAACCCGCGTTCCAGGCGAGCGCCATAGGCCACTAGGCGAATCCTCCGTGGAGCAGCATACCGGTACGGGGCGGGTGGACGCCAAACGGGTCTGTTCGGGCCAGAGAAGTCCCTGTTCGGTCCACTTTTGACCCGATTATGGGCACCCGGAGGATGGCGGTGGGCGGGGGAGCGGCTACACTGGCCGACGGATCCCGCGCGGCGCGCATCCTGTGAACTCCCCCAGGGCCGGAAGGCAGCAAGGGTCAATGGGCTCTGCCGGGTGCGCGGGGTCCCCTTAATTTCGGGGGCCCGCAGGGACCGCGGTCCGGCTGTCGAATATCGCCTCCAAATCAGAGCAACACACGGGTAACGTGAACACGGTCCGTCGGTGCACGATGCGCTCGGCGGGCTGAATGTCCGGCCGCCGCACATCGGTCCGGCCACACCCCACGTCCCGCTGCTTCGAAAGGCTGCCCAGGATGCCCCGGCAAACGCAGATCGGTTTGATGAGCCACGAGGAACTCGTGTCCGAGCACGAGACTCAGAACGCGAACTACGCGACGCTCAAGACCGAGAAGCTCACGCTGGACCTGACGCGAGGGAAACCCTCTCCGGAACAACTCGACCTGTCCGCCGAACTGCTTTCGCTGCCCGGCGACGGTGACTACCGGGACGGCACCGGCACCGATTGCCGCAATTACGGCGGCCTGCACGGACTTCCGGAACTGCGGGCGATCTTCGGTGAGCTGCTCGGCATCCCGGTGGACAACCTGCTGGCGGGTAACAATGCCAGCCTCGAACTCATGCACGACGTGCTCGCCTTCGCGATGCTGTACGGCACCAACGACTCCGAGCGCCGGTGGGCCGCCGAGGACAAGCTGAAGTTCCTGTGCCCGAGCCCCGGCTACGACCGGCATTTCTCGATCACCGAGGTGCTCGGCTTCGAGATGATTCCGGTCCCGATGCACCACGACGGCCCGGACACGCGCGCCATCGCCGCGTTGATCGCGAACGATCCGCAGATCAAGGGTCTGTGGGCGGTACCGAACTATTCCAACCCGTCCGGCGTCACGTTCTCCGAAGATGTTGTCCGGGAACTGGTTTCTATGCCCGCCGCGGCACCGGACTTCCGCCTGATCTGGGACAACGCCTACGCCGTTCATCCCCTGACCGACACGGCGGCCCCCGTTATCGACGTGCTCGGCCTGGCCGCCGCGGCCGGAAACCCCAACCGCCCCTTGGTGTTCGCCTCCACCTCGAAGATTACCTTCGCGGGCTCGGGCGTCAGCTTCCTCGGCGGCTCCACCGCGAACCTGGACTGGTACCTCGGGCACGCGTCGAAGAAGAGCATCGGCCCGGACAAAATCAACCAGCTGCGCCATCTGCGCTTCTTCAAGAACGCCGACGGCGTGCGCGCGCACATGCAGAAGCACCGCGCCATCCTGGAACCGAAATTCGCACTGGTGCTGCGCATCCTGGAGGACCGGCTTGGCGCGTCCAAGGTCGCGTCCTGGACGGAGCCCAAGGGCGGCTACTTCATCAGCCTGGATGTCCTGGAGGGCACGGCGGGACGGGTGATCGCGCTGGCCAAGGACGCGGGAATCGCGCTCACCGCAGCTGGCTCGGCGTTCCCGTACCGGAATGACCCGGAGGACAAGAACATTCGGATCGCGCCCAGCTTCCCGAAGCTGCCCGAACTGGAGAAGGCGATGGACGGCCTGGCCACCTGCGTGCTGCTCGCGGCCACCGAGAAGCTGCTCGACAAGTAGCTCGACGACAGTGGGCGCGTACCGAGGTACGCGCCCACTGTGCTGTTCGAGGTCAGTTCGGTTTGTGCGCCAACACGGCGAACATCGTCACCGAGAGGTGGATATCGCCGCTGGCCGCGCCTGCTTCCAGGTCCTCGACCAGCTGAGCGCGCTGCTCCTCGGTGATCACGCCGCGCGCCACCGCCATCGCCGAAATGCGGGTGACCAGCGAGCCGACGCCGACGGTGCGATCCTGCACCAGCGCGTGTGAGCCGATCTCATCGATCACCAAGCCCGCCTTGGTCAGTTGGCCGGGCAGCTTGCGGCCGGAGAACGGGTTGGTGGTCGCGGAGATCAGCGTGTCGACCACCTCGCGAACCACCTGCCGCTCGCCGGGGTGCACGATGGCCGTGCCCCAGTCGCTGTCCATCACCACGACGCGGCCGCCGGGGCGCAGCACGCGCGCGATCTCGTTGGCGGCGCGGGCGGGCGCGGTCAGATGCTGGAACACTCGCTCGCACAACGCGGCATCGAAACTGTTCGCGCCGAACGGCAGGCCGTAGGCGTCGCCGGAATGGAACTTGGCGGTCGAACCGGTCTGCGCGGCACGGCGTTCCGCGGAGGCGAGCAGGTTCGGGTCGGGTTCGACGCCCACCGCCACTCCGTCCGGGCCGACCGCGTCCGCGAAGGCCATCACCTCCGTGCCGGTGCCGGAGCCGATGTCCACCGCGCGTTCGCCCGGCTGCAGTGCGAGCGCGGCGTGCGCCCATTCGCGCAACCGGCGGATGCCGGGCAACGCGGCCTGTAGGTCGCGAACGTCGACGAGTTGATCCTGGCCTGCTCGGTCGAACCGATCCGGGCGCAATGTATAGGTGTTCACGGGCCCGTTCCCATCCCTAGCCGTGCCCATCGTGTGGGGAGCCGATGTAGGTACTGCCGTCTGCTGTGGCATGCGCAGGAGCCTACGCGCGGGCCCATACCGACGCACGCCAGCCCTGTGAGCC
This sequence comes from Nocardia iowensis, assembly GCF_019222765.1. Lineage (NCBI taxonomy): Bacteria > Bacillati > Actinomycetota > Actinomycetes > Mycobacteriales > Nocardiaceae > Nocardia > Nocardia iowensis. Next base: position 384,321 of record NZ_CP078145.1, read on the forward strand.
CTGTCACCACAACATCTAACGCCGCATACCCGCACGCAATTCATGATCAACGGCACATGGCTGCGGTAATTCGGGAGAAGAGGTCACCGTCATGTGCCGTTGATCATGAAGTCGGCTAGGCGGCGAGTTGGTACGCGGCTGCGGCGAGTGCCGCGCCGAGGAAAGCGCCGACGATCACCTGGGCACGGGTGTGGTCGCCCAGCCATACCCGAGACCAGCCGACCAGTGCGGTCAGCGGTAGCGCGAGCAGGAACCAGAGGGACGAGATCATTGCCAGCAGGACCGTCGTGCCCGCGCCGACCGCGGTGTGGACGCTGACCTTCCAGCCGCCTACTACGGTCACGATGCCGATCCCGACCAGCACAACCAGGGCGGCGATGGTCCAGGCGATCAGTTCGCGTGGCGCGCCTCGGGCGATCTCGATGGCGAGGCCGACGCACACGATGGCCAGGATCGCCGGTATCACCCAATGGCGGTCGCGGATTTCCGTCACGTGGTGATCGCTCGCGATGCCGCGCCGCACACCGAGCAGGATGACGATCATCGGAAGCACCCCGGAGATCGTCGCGATGAACAGCCCCCACCTCGGCGCGTCCACCAGGAACCCGGCGATCACCGAGGTGACGATGTTGATCATCCACGGTGCGCCGAGTTCGGTGAGCACCCGCGCGGCCCGTGCCCGCACCAACGCTGTCTCCGTCACGCCATTACCTCTCGTTGCCTTCCGCTGTTCGGCTTCCGGCTCAGCGCATTCAACAGTTCGGTCACTCGCTTTTCGTCGCTATCGCGAAAACGCGATCGACGGCGGAACGGACCGTAGACCCCCCTTGCATGCCGCTATCCAACCACGGGACGTGCGCTACGCCCACCCGTCGCGCGGAGGACGCCTTCACTGCGTCTGGACAGATGAGATGATCGAATCCGTCCGAGCAGTTTGTCACGGTGGGAAGGAATGGCGATGAGTCGCAAGCTTTGCCTGGCGCAGGACGTCGAGGCAGACGAGCTGTTAACCGAGGACCACTTCGCCACTCTGCTCGGCATGCTGCTCGACCAGCAGTATCCGATGGAACACGCCTTCCGCGGCCCGAAAAAGATCGCCGACCGCATGGGTGGTTTCGACATCCACCGCATAGCCGAGGCCGACCCCCAAGAATTCGAAGACCTCTGCGCCACACCACCCGCCATCCACCGCTACGGTCGATCGATGGCGCGACGCGCCCAGGAACTCGCGCGCTACATCATCGAGAACTACGACGGCAAAACCGAGAACCTGTGGAAGAAAGACAAGCCCGACGGCAAAGAGGTGCTCCGCCGCTTGAAGGCCCTGCCAGGATTCGGCGAGCAGAAGGCAAAAATCTTCCTTTCGCTGCTCGGTAAACAGCGCGGCGTACAACCGGTGGGTTGGCGGGAAGCCGCGGGCGCCTACGGTGACGAAGGCTCCCGCCGTTCAGTCGCCGACGTAACCGATGCCGAATCGCTGGCACAGGTCAGGGAATTCAAGAAGCAGGCGAAGGCGGCGGCCAAACAGGGGTAATGCTGACCTGCTCGGCGATCTGACTTGCGCGAGGCTCGCACCGGCAGCCGGTGCAGTGGCGGGTTACTGGCAGCGGTCGGGCGTTGTTGCGGACCGCTGTTTACCGGGATCGTCGGGGGCGGAAGGGAGTGGTCTGATGAGGCGACGTCCAGCGGCGGTTGGCTATCTGCGCCGGGATATCTCCGGTGCTCGGCAGCAGTGGGATGAGGTGTTGATTCGGAGTTTGGCGCAGCGGTTCGGATATGACCTTGCCAAGACTGTGGTGTTCGGTGCGGAGACCGAGGACGTCGTCGGCAGGTTGTTGAGTGTGGCGCAGCGACTGGAGACGGATGCGGTGATCGTCCCCAGCACAGCACATTTCGAGGGAGACGTTCCCGACGAACTGGTGCAGGTGTGCGACGTGATCACCGTGGCACCGGAGAACACGTACGCGAGGCGGTCGAGTTCCCCTTTTGCCGACGGGGCGTAAGGCCCCTGCCCGATTTGGAGTTCGCGGACTTGGTCAGGACTACGCATATCGGACAACTGGTTGACCGGTGGCTGAAGCGCGGCATAGGCGTGCGAAGACGCCTTGCGGGTTAACTCACGGCGCCGGGTGCGGCGGTGAAGGTGTTGCAGTGGGCGGCACGGTTTTTGTCGAGACCGGTCTCGAACCACAGACCGCCGTTTTCGGAGGTGCCGTGGTCGCGCATGTCGCCCGCTTGGTCACCGCGGCCGTAGGCGTCTTTGCGGGCCAGGTTGAGCTGGGCGTCGGTGAGCGAGCCGCCGCCGGACGACGAGGCCAGGTACATACCGTCGAAGCAGTTGGCCTGCAACTCGACTCGGCGGGAGAGTTCGAGGCCGCGACTGCTGCGCGGGCCCGCGTCGGCGCGCTCGCTGTTGGCTTTGCGCAGGATGCCGGACATGGCTTGGATGTGGTGGCCGTATTCGTGCGCGAAGACGGACAGGTAGACGACCCAGTTGTCTCTGAAGAAGTCGGTTTGCAACTGGCTGATCGGCATGTAGATGGTTTTGTTCGCCGGGCAGTAGAAGGCGGCGAAGTTGCTGGTGGAACCGGTGCAGGGCGTAGTGATGCCGGTGGTGGTCGCGCTGACGTTCAACGCGGGTGGCTGGAACGGCAGCTTCGCCTTCTGCATCACTGGTTTCCACGCCGCCTCCAGGCAGCCCGCCGCACTTTCGAAGAACTTGCGCGCGGCGTCCACCTGGGTACCCCACGGGGAGTACGCGCAGCGCGCGGGGACGAGGGTGGCGTTCGGGTCGACCAGCAGCGGGTTGGCCGCGGTCTCGGCCGGGCCGGATGAACCATCGGGGGCGAAGGTGAGACTCGGCGCCGGGCCGGATGCGTCGCTGTCGTCGTTGCCGGTCGATATCGCGTTGCGCACCAAGCCACCCGCGACCAGGAAGACCACTACGACCAGCACCGCGATCCACGCACCGCCACCACCGGACCGGCGGCGCGGCGGGTACGGCGGACGGCCGGGCGGGCCATACGGCATCGGTGGCGGAACCGGCGCGCGATGTCCGGGCGGGGGACCGTATCCGGGCGGCGAATAACCGGGTGGCGGACCATATCCCGGCGGCGGACGATTACCTGGCGGGGCGTAGCCGGGCGGCGGACCGTATCCCGGTGGCGGACCGTAGCCCGGTGGCGGCCCATAGCCCGGCGGTTGACCGTGCCCTGGCGGCTGGCGGTACCCCGGCGGCGGAGCAGCAGGCTGACCGTACCCGGGCGAGGGCGCGACCGGTCGCCCACCAGGCGGAACCGGTCCGTATCCGTACGGTGGTTGTGTCACGCCCCCGTACCCCCTCGCTTCAATGATCGCCGACAGCCGATGACGCAGAATAGCAAGCTGTCTAAAGTAGGCAGCCATGCTGACTTTTCGGGGGGGCGCCGTAGGCGCGCTGCTGCTCGCCACCGCGGGATTGCTCGCGACCGCCCCGATCGCCCATCCCCAGCCCGCACCGAGCGGCGTGACCATCACCGCCGATCTGAAGCTGAGTCGCGAGGGGGTGCTCGAGGTCGTCGAACAGATCGCGGTGCCCGCCGACGGCACGTTCCGGATGTCACTGCCGTTGCGGCTCAAAGTGGGTGACGACGCCGAGCGGTTCTTCAAGGTCACCGATGTCGATACCAAGGGCGCGGGCACCGCGACGGTGGCGAACGATCAATTCACCATCGAGGCCAACCCCGGCGAGTCGACGTTCACCTATTCGGTGCACAACCTGGTCAGCGACGCACCGGGCAGCCAGGTGTTCAACTGGCTGGGCGTGATGGGCGCCGACATCGCGTCGATCAGCGCCACCTTGATCAGCCCGAGCTTCGAAATGGGCATCGTGGACTGCAAACTCGGCCCACCCGGCAACACCAGGCCATGCGCCGACGTGAAGACCGAGGTCGATGGTGTGCTCCATCTGGAGCAGACCGATCTGCGCAAGGGCGACGCCATCGATCTCACTTTGCAACTGCCGCCGGGCACTGTGCCGAGCAATGCCGATGTGCGCGATGGCAGCGATTCCGGGCCGTTCGCGATCACCACGCCGGTCCTCATCGCGTTCGGCGTGCTGCTGCTCGCGCTCGCCGGTCTGGTCGCCTTCGTGCTGCGCGCACGCCGCCAGAATGCCGCTGCCGGAACCGGATCGGCGACGATCGACCCACTGGTGCGCGACGGTGAGCGAGTGCAGTTCACCTCGCCGGACGGCGTGCTGCCCGGCGAGGCAGGCCTGCTGCTCGACGGATATGTGGACCCGGTCGACATCGCCGCCACGGTGGTGGATCTCGCCGTGCGCCGGTACCTCTGGGTGACGCCGCTCGGCGATACCGACTGGCGGATCACCCGGGTCAATGCCCCCGACGACCAGCTACGTGACTACGAAAAGGCCATCTATCAGGCACTATTGCCCGACGGCACCGACGCGGTCACCATCACCGAACTGCGCGCACCGGGACGGGTGCAGTCCGGGCCGGTGCGGACCGCGCTGGTCGCCGACGCGGTCGCCCGCGGCACTTTCCACAATCGCCGCCGTCCCGGCCTGGCGATCTGGCTGGGTGGCGCGTTGATCGTCGCCGGTGTCGCCGCGACGATCGCACTCGCCCTCACCTCGGGTCACGCGCTGGTCGGCGTCGCCATCGCACTCGCGGGTCTCGCTACCGTGCTGCTGCCGAAGTACCTGCCCGTCCGAACCACCCACGGTCTCGCCTTGACCGGGCAGCTCCGCGCCCTCCAGCGCGGCCTGGAATCGACACGGCGCGAACAGGTCCCGCCGCTCGACCAGGAGACCGTGTTCTCCCGCGCGCTGCCGTTCATGGTGATCGGCGGCCGTGCCGACAACTGGATTCGCGCTTTCCGTGACCTGAACCCGTCCGCCGACTCCCAGCCGGGCCTCTACTGGTTCGGCGGCTTTGATCGGGACCGCAACCTGCAACGGTTCGCAGCCCACTTCCCGTTCTTCATTACCGCGCTGGAAGGACTCTTCGCCACCGCGGGCGATCCCCACCGCTAGACCGCGTCGCCGAGCTGGCCTGTGCGCGAGCATCACTCGGCCTGTACCAACAAACTGTGCGCTCGCCCCGCGATAGCCCCGCACACCACCCGACCCCACTGCATCCGAAATCGCATGCGATTCGGTATGCGGCAGGTCGGGTGGTGTGTTTGTGTCCGCCAATCCGCTGCACCCAGTGGGCACGAGGGCGGCGGCCTTCTCCTGGTAGGAGGTAACGGTCAGTCGGCGAGGGTAGTGCGGCGGATAGCGGCGAGCGGGTCCGCGTAGAGCACGCTCAGGGAGGTGACCACGGCGGCGAATTCCTGGACCTTGCCGCCGAATCCGCTGATCCGAATGTCGGTGGGGGGCAAGGTGGAACCCTGGGCGAAGGCGCGCGCCACGTGGGTGACGGCGGGGCGGTAGCCGGTGAAGGCTTGGCCGCCGAGGATCACCCGGTCGGGGTTGAGCATGTCGCGCACCATGGCCACGGTGTGGCCGAGGATGGTGGCGCGTTCGGCGAGCAGTTCGCGCGCCGGTTCCGAGCCCGCCTCGGCCGCGCGGTAGAGGTCGGCGATGGTCGAGCCCGCGGTTCCATTGTGCGCGGGGATGATTCCGCGTCCGACGGCCCGCGAGTGCAGCGAACGGTCGCCGACGGTCACCTCGAGGCAACCGCGCCTGCCGCAGGCGCATTCGACATCCGAGCCGGTCGGCAAGTGCGCGATGGAGCCGGGTCCGTTGCTCGGCGTGTGCACGCGACCATCCAAAGTAACTGCCACACCGGCGGTTTCGCGTACATAGAAGTACAGGCTGCTGCCGCGTTCCGGTCCGGCGACGCGTCCGCTGGCCGCGTCCCGCGATTCGATGGTGGGCAGCAACAACTCCGAGGCCGCCATCGCCTCGACATGCGGCGCCACCGATACCGGTAGCTCGAGCACCTCGCCGAGGACGGCACCGATCTGCGCGCCGTGCCAGTCCAGCTTGGGATGGTCGACCACGCCGGTGAGCGGATCGACCCGGCCGCCGATGGCGACGCCCGCCCAGAGCGGCTTGCGCCGATGCCACCGCTGCAGGAACGCCTTGGCGCTGCGCGCGACGGTGGTGGTGGCGAATTCCTGGCCGGTCAGCGGCGTGGCAATGGCCAGTCCGCCGAGGATGCGGCCGCGCAGATCGGCCGCCACGATCTTGGTGACCGCGGCGCCGATGTGGATGCCGAGGGTCAGGTACGCCTCGTGGTCGATCTCGAAGGGCACCCGGGGTCGTCCGACCGCACCCGACGCCGTCAGGTCGGGCCGTTCGCGAAGCAGGCCGGCATTGAGCAGCGCGGACACCTGGCGGTTGACCGTGGCGATGCTCAAACCCGTTGTGCGCGCGGCATTGTCGCGCGAGACGGGGCCACCCGTCGCGGCACGGAGGACCGCGGCCGCCGGGTTGTCGGCGATGCGCAGTTCCGGGGCGACCACGGGACGCTGGACGCGGACGCGACCGCCCGCGACCCTGGCGACGGATCGTTCAAGGGTAGGGAGGGACATATGTGAGGTTCCTTGCCGAGGTCCCGCGACCGGCGGGACGTGCCTACAGGGGCGACTAGGCAGCAAACGAGCCGAAAGGGCCGTTCAGCTGCGGCAAGGGCGACTACACAGTTCGCGAGTCAACGGCAGCCGAAGGCCGAGCGCGGCGGTCACATAGGTGACCCGCAGAGCGTTCGATCGACCGGCAGACATGGTATGAAATTAACACCGTCCACCACGACTCACCAAGCCTCAATCCGCCGCTGTGTTCTCGCACACACAGTTTCCCGGCTCGGTACCTCCGTCCGAGTGCAGGCGCGGCGCGTACGAAAGCCCGCCCAGCGCGAGGAGTGCTGGGCGGGCTTTCTCGCAGTATCGACTGTGGACTACTTGGCCGGCGGCACGAACGGCTGGTTGATCGTGGTGAAGTACTGGATGGCCGCGCCGATCGCGACCGGAGCCGTGACGAAGATCTGGCCCGCGATCGTGCCGAGCGCACCGACGGCGGCAGCGCCGCCGAGGCAGCCCGCGATGATGCCACCGACGAACGGGCCGAACAGGCCGACGATGGTGCCGCCGACGACCAGGCCGCCGAGCGCGCCACCGAGGACACAGCCGACTGCCGCGCCGCCGAGACCGCCCACCAGGGTGCCGATGCTGGCACCGAGACTGATCGTGCTGGTCAGTCGGCTCCAGGCGGCCTGCTCACGGTCGTACTCGGACTTCCACGGCGCTTTGTCCTCGAACGGCAGGGCAATTGGCTTGTACACAGCCTTCGAGATGTCGAATTCAGGGGTCAGGGTCGCGGTGCGGCCCACGATGTCGGCGGCGATGGGGAATTCGAAGTCGTCGAGCCGGAATTTCAACGGGGTCGCCGCGACGACGGTGCCGTTGGCGGCCTTGATTTCGAAAGCGTCGTCTTCGACGACGAGCGAACCGGAGTCGATCGAGACGATGGACTGCTTATCGGTGGCGTGCGCGGAAAAGTTGATCGGGCCTTCGGGCGGCTGCGGTGCGGCGACGGAAGTGCCTGCGGCGACCCCGGTCGCCATGGTCACCAGTGCCGCGACCACGGCAAGCTTCCTCATCCTCATCTACTGCGATCCCTCATCTAGGTGCTGCTGTCGATCTAGGTGCTGCTGTCGAGGCAAAGCATCGAGCAGCTGGCCGAGGAGAACGAGGGAAAAACGCAGGCAGATTCCAATACGCGACCGGCGAGCGGCCCGTTTCGACGCGCCGCGTCAGAGCCGGTGACGCAACTCGCTCAGCCAGTCCGCAGCCTCATCCGGCGCCGGGTCGCTGCCGATCATGTCCACGACAACGTGGCCGATGCACGCGGCGCGCAGCACGCGGTTCGCCGCCGCATCGGTATCGCCCCATGGGATATACGGTTTCGCGATCAGCAGCGATGCGATGCCGTGCGCGGCCGCCCAGAGGTCGAGCACGATCGGCAACGGGTCGCCCGGTGTCATCACGCCCGCGTCCATGCATTCCTGCACGGTCTGCGAAAAATGTTGGAACGCACCGCTACTCAGCACTTGGTCTACTGCGCCGCCGACGATGGTCGGCGTGGTCGCCAGCCGATACTGCTCGGGATGCTCCCGGGCGAACCGGACGTAGGCGAGCCCCTGCTGTTGCAGCCGGGTGGTCGGGGACGCGGTGGGATCCGTCGCGGCACGCATCGCGGCGTCCAAGTCCTCGAAGACCTGTGCGACCACGGCATCGATGAGCGCGTCCTTGTCGGCGAAGTGCCGGTAGATCGAGGGCGCGCTGACGCCGACCCGCTTGCTGATATCACGGATCGACACCGCGTCGGCGTGCCCGGTGCGGGCCAGCAATTCCCGTGCGGCATCGAGGATTTCGGTCCGCAACTGCGCTCCGGCGCCGCGGGCCGACCTGGATCGACCGGCACCGATCATTCGCGACCGGCCAGTACGCGTTCGGGCCGATCGGGATCGGCGTCGTGCTCGCGCAGTCCGACCCGGGCATGCAGCCGGGCCAGTGGCTTCGGCGCCCACCAGTTCGCGGTGCCCATCAACTTCATCAGCGACGGGGCGAGCATGGTGCGGATGAGGGTGGCGTCGGCGAGCACGGTCAGGGTCAACCCGAGGCCCATCAACTGGATGAACGACACCTTCGAGGTGACCATCGCGCCCATCACGATGGCCATGAGCAGGGCTGCGGCGGTGTAGATCCGGCCGGTCCTGGCGACACCGACGGCGAGTGCGTGCTCGTTGTCCGCCGCGGTGCGCACGATGACGCCGTCGACGACGCGGCCCGAGGCCAGCCATTCCTCACGGACGCGGGAGAGCAGGAAGACCTCGTAGTCCATCGACATGCCAAACGCGAGGCAGAACATCAGGATCGGCATCGTCGGTGTCATATATCCCACCGCGGTGAAGCCGAGCAGATCGGACAGATGGCCGTCCTGGAAGATCCAGACCATCGCGCCGAACGCCGCCGCCAGCGAAAGCGTGTTGAGCACAATAGCTTTCAGCGGCAACAGCAGGCTGCCGGTGAACAGGAACAACACCACGAAGGTGGCGAGTGCGATCAGCGCGATGGCCAGTGGCAGCCGGGCGCCGAGCGAATCGAGCGCATCGGAATTGACCGCGGCCGCCCCACCGAACAGCGTCGGCGCGGGGGCGGGCACGTCACGCAGGTCGAGCAACTGGGCCTTGCCCGCCGGTGAGAATGGGTCGACGCGGGTCGCGACATTCACGTATTCGCCTGTGCCATTGGCCATTCCGGGCGGCCCTGCGGCCATCCGCGCGCCTTTGATGTAGATCCCGGCGCTGGACAGTACGGCCGAAACGCCGTCCACCCTGGACAGTTCCGTGGCGTACTCGCCGATCGGCCCCGGTCCGCCGTGATATCCGTCCAGCACGACGGTGGTGTTGTTGCCCGCGTTGGCCGCGGGGAACTCGGTGCGCAGCACGTCACCGACCTGACGGCTGGCTGCGGTGGTCGGCAGTACGCGGTCGTCCGGGTAGCCGAATTTCACCGAGAGGAACGGCGATCCGAGGGCTAGGAATAGGGCAACGAGCAGCACCGCCACCGGCACCGAATGCCGCATCACCCACGTCACCGTCCGGTACCACCAGCTCCGCTCCGGCACCAGCGGCGCCATCGGGTCCGGAGCGGGACGGCCGAACATGCGCCGCAATGGAATTCGGATGTCGAGCGCATTCACCCGATGCCCGAGCAGGGTGAGCGCGGCGGGCAGGATCACGATGGCCGCCGCCGCGGCCGCGGCGACCACCGCGACACCGGCGTAGGCGAACGACCGCAGGAAGTAGATGTCGAAGATGCTCAGCACGGACAGCGAAAGCGCCACGGTCAGCGCGGAGTACAGCACGGTGCGGCCAGCGGTCTGTACGGCGCGAATGGTGGCGGGTATCGGATCGAGGCCGTTGGCGAGCTCTTCGCGGTACCGGCTGACGATGAACAGGCTGTAGTCGACCGCCAGCGCGAGGCCCATCGCCGTCGTCATGTTCAGCGCGTAGATGGAGACGTCGGTGATCAGCGTGAACAACCGCAGGATGGCCAGGGTGGTGAGGATCGCGAAGATGCCGACTGCCAGCGGCAGCGCGGCGGCGACCAGACTGCCGAACACCAGGATGAGCACGATCAGCGAGATGGGTATCGCGACGCCCTCCGCGAGGGCGAGGTCGTGTGTGATCTGCTTGTTCACATCGTGGAAGACGGCGGCCAGGCCGCTCTGCCGGACGGTGACGCCGTCCTTGGTTCCGGTGAGCTGTTCGGTGAGCTCGCCCGCCGTCTGCTGGGCTTTGGTCTCGTCGCCGGTGAGGTAGGCGAGGACGAGCGCGTCCTTGCCGTTGGTGCTGCGCAGTGCGGACCCGATCGCGGGCGGCGCGGTCCAGTAGGACTGCACGCCCTTGATGTCGGAGCGGGCGCGCAGCTTGTCCACCAGGTCGAGTCCGACGGCGCGGGTGGCCGGTGCGTCGGCGCCCGCAGCCGAGCTGACCAGCAGCACATAGTTCGGTGCGGCACCGTCGAAATTGTCCGCGAGCAACTGCGAGACCTGCGACGATTCGGCGTCGGGTGAGGTGAATCCCGCGGACTTCAGGTGGGACGCCGCCGTTGCGCCGAACACTCCACAGAGGATCGCCAGTGCGGCTGCGGCGAGCAGGATCGCGCGCGGGTATCGGGTGGCAATCTGGGCGATCCGGACCAGCATGCGCGGCTCCCTTGCTCGACGCAGTAGGTTAACGCGGTTAGCGTAACGTTGTTAACGCTATGCCGATAGAGGGAGCCGCCGCCCGCTCAGTGATCCCGGTCACTCCCGCCGTGGCCGAAATGTCCCTCGCCGAACCGCCGGGGGGAGTGGCCGTGCACCCCTTCCGCGTAGGCGGTTTCGGCGTGCAGCGCGAAGTCGATGCCGGCCGTCTCGTCTTCCTGGCTCACCCGGAAGCCGATGGCCCGGTCGATCAGCTTGCCGAGCACGAAGGTCACCGCGAACGCGTACGCCGCGACGACGAGCACGCCGACAAGCTGCTTGCCGAGCTGGGCGAGCCCGCCGCCGAAGAACAGTCCTTCGACGCCGCCGGTCATCACCTGGGTAGCGAGCAGGCCGATCAGCACTGTGCCGACAATGCCGCCGACGAAGTGCACGCCGACCACGTCGAGCGAATCGTCGTAGCCCGCCTTGAATTTCCAGCCGACCGCGAACGAACACACCACACCGGCGGCGAGTCCGACGATCAACGCACCGAACGTGTTCACCGACCCGCAGGACGGCGTGATCGCGACCAGACCGGCCACCACGCCGGACGCCGCACCGAAGGTGGTCGGCCGCCCGTCGCGGATCTGCTCGACCGCGAGCCAGCCAAGCATGCCGAGGCAGCCCGCCACCAACGTGTTCAGGAATACCGCCGCCGCAACACCATTCGCGGCCAGCGCCGACCCGGCATTGAAGCCGAACCAGCCGAACCACAGCAAGCCCGCACCGAGCAACACGAAGGGCAGATTGTGTGGTCGCATGGCGTCGGTTTTGAAGCCGATGCGCGGGCCGAGCACCAGGGCGAGCGCCAGTGCCGAAGCGCCGGAAGCGATTTCGACGACCAGGCCACCCGCGTAGTCCAGCACGCCGAACGAAGCCAGCCAGCCGTCCGGACCCCACACCCAATGCGCGATGGGCGAGTAGACCGCCAGTGCCCACACCGGCACGAAGATCATCCATGCGGCGAATTTTGCGCGATCCGCGATCGCACCGCTGACCAGCGCCGCGGTCAGGATGGCGAAGGTCAGCTGGAAGGTGGCGAACAGCAGCTCGGGCACCGCGCCGCGCACGCTGCCCGGATCGATGTCGGCCATGGCGAAATGGTCGAGATTGCCGATCAGGCCGCCGCCCGCGTCGTCGCTGAAGGCCAGGCTGTAGCCGACCAGCAGCCAGGCGACGGTCACCAGCGGGATCGCGATGAAGTTCATCATCAGCATGTTGAGCACGCCGGTCGAGCGCACCATCCCGCCGTAGAACAGCGCGAGCGCCGGGGTCATCAGCAGCACCATGGCTGTGCTGATGAGCAGCCAGGCGGTGGCCGCGGGATCCAGGGGTGTGGACACGGGGTAACTCCTTCCACGCGGGATGCGTCGCAAGGAAATTACCGAACCCTCATTGTCGGATTTGCGCTGGTACACGAGTTGGGCGCGGGTTCGGACATGGGATGTTTGCCGATGTTGTGGGTGTGATGGGCTAACGCCGCCCCCGTGGGCGGGCAGCATAGGGGCCGGGCTCGGGAGTGCCTACGAGACGCGAGACTTGCGCGCGATCGCGCGTTGACCACGTTTGCCCGGCACCGGGAGGTCGTCCTGCAACGCGACCCATTCGGCGGTGGTGAGCCAGAGTTCTTGGGCTCGCGCGTCGGCGGTGTTGTGGAAGATTCGGCGGCCCCGATCGTCGCGCAAGTCCTGCGCGGCGGTGGACCAGCGCGGTGCGCGGCCGTGCTCGGCCAGGTAGTCAGCGAGATAGGCCGCCACAGCGGTGCCGATCGTGTTGACCGGGCGCAGCGAGACCCGGTTGCCGTATTGATCGGAGTGGAAACGCCTTCCGGCGCACAGGGATCCGGCATTGGCGTTGGAGGCGATCCAGCCGGCGCGCTGGGCGCGCTCGATCAGCCAGAGGTGTTTCACCGACGAGGGGGCGATGTCGCCGATGCGGGTGCGGATCAGTGACATGACCTCTTCGGAGGACAGCACGTCGCGGCGGGTCGGTCCGATGCCGTGTGCGGTCCAGTGGGCATGCGCCAACGTGGCGAGGGCGCGACCGAAGTCATCGATGCTGCGCTGGGCGCGGCGGCCGAGGCGCTCGATGCGTTCGGCCTCGCGGCGCATCTCGTTCTGCGCGGTGAGGGTGCGGATCGCCGCCATGGTGGGGACTTGGCCGCGTTCGAGGAGTTCCAGGATGGCGGCGGAGGTGGCGGGATCGGCGGCGGCGGCCACCGGGAGCGAATCGCGTTTGATCGCGAAGTCCTGCGGGCTGATCGCGCGGCTCAGCAGGTCGACAGCGGAGCGGTCGCCGGCGAAGTCGGTGCTGGACAGCAACGCGGCGGCGATGTCATCAGGCGACGGCACGGTGAGAAGTTCCTCCGATGGAAGTGGAACTCGAAAGCGCTGTGCGGGAACGTGCGCGGTGCGGGAAACTGCGCGGGAACTTTTGGTTGTGCCCCGGTCGGGATGAGGGACCGGCCGGGGCAACCAACCTGATGAAGGTTTGGCTACCGAAGTTGCCGATTGCCACGGTAGCCAGCTGCTTGCGTCGGTGTCACCCTCGTTGACACTTTCGTTATCTCCACAAACCTGCGGCAAATCGGGGCGTGAGTACCTATTTTTCGGTCTACATGGGGGAATTGGGCGGTAATTTCCCGCATTCGACCGGTCCCGCGTCAGTGATAGCTCATGCGTTGCCGCTGTTGTTGCCGCTCAATGGGTGTTAAGAAGGTCAATAGAATCTTGTGATTTGGATCACATTTGTGGCGACGCTGCTGCTGGGGTTCCGCCGCGCCGGGCCCGGCGACGAGCGGGAATGTTCTTTGTCGGTGCACGCCGGTAACCTCTGGCCGTGGCTCTGTACCGGAAGTACCGACCGGCAACGTTCGCTGAGGTAGTGGGTCAGGAGCACGTCACCGACCCACTGAGCATCGCCCTCGACACCGGCCGGGTCAGTCATGCCTACCTGTTCTCCGGCCCGCGTGGTTGCGGCAAGACCTCGTCGGCGCGCATCCTCGCGCGTTCGCTGAACTGCGTGCATGGCCCGACCTCTACGCCGTGCGGTGTGTGCCCGTCCTGTATCGCGCTCGGACCGGGCGGGCCGGGAAACCTCGACGTGATCGAACTCGACGCCGCGAGCCACGGCGGCGTCGACGACACCCGCGAACTGCGCGACCGCGCCTTCTACGCGCCCGCGGAATCCCGGTATCGGGTGTTCATCGTCGACGAGGCGCACATGGTCACCACGGCGGGCTTCAACGCGCTGCTGAAGATCGTCGAAGAGCCGCCGGCCCACCTGATCTTCATCTTCGCCACCACCGAGCCGGACAAGGTGCTGCCGACCATCCGCTCGCGCACCCACCACTACCCGTTCCGGTTGCTGCCGCCCAACACCATGCGCGGACTGCTCGGCAAGATCTGCGAACAGGAGCAGGTCGCCGTCGAAGAAGCGGTGTACCCCTTGGTGATTCGCGCGGGTGGTGGTTCGCCGCGCGACAGCCTCAGCGTGCTCGACCAGCTGCTTGCCGGTGCGGGTCCGGACGGCGTCACCTACTCCAGGGCCGTCTCGCTGCTCGGTGTTACCGATGTCGCGCTGATCGATGACGCGATCGGGGCGCTGGCCGACAATGACGGCGCCGAATTGTTCGGCACTGTCGACCGGGTGATGGAGGCGGGTCACGATCCGCGCCGCTTCGCCGTCGACCTGTTGGAGCGATTGCGCGACCTGATCCTGATGCGCGCCGTCCCCGACGCGGTGGACCGCGGCTTGGTCTCCGGCCCCGGCGACGTGCTCGATCGGATGCGCGAACAAGCCGGGCGGCTCGGCCCGGCCACCTTGGCGCGCTATGCCGAGCTGCTGCACGAGGCGCTCGGTGAAATGCGCGGCGCTACGTCACCACGGCTGCTGCTGGAGGTCGTCTGCGCCCGCATGCTGTTGCCGTCGGTGTCCGACGCCGAATCCGCCACATTGCAGCGGTTGGAACGACTCGAACGTGGATTCGCCAGCGGCACAATCGCACCCGCCGCTTCGGGTTCGGCGCCTGCCGCGGCCGCACCACTCAGGCCCGCTGCCGCCAGTGGAACGTCTGCCGAATCGACTCGCCGACGTGGTGCGGAGGCGCTGGCCGCGATCCGCCGCGAGACGTCGGGCTCGGGCGGTGCCGCCGTGTCCGGCACCGGTGCGAGCGCTGTGCCGGGAGCTCGCGGGGGAGCTTCCGGATCGGCTGCAGCTCCGGGCGATACCTCGGCGGGACGCGGTCAGGACCAGGCCGGGGGTGCCGGATCGGCGAATGCTGCTGCGGCCGACAGCATCGCACCCGCCGCACGCGGTTCTGCGGACGCCGCCGGAGCCGGGTCACCGGGCAACACCACGGGTCGCGCTGATGTCGGCGCGGATGCGGATATGGCGGCAGCCGGAACCGTCGCGTCGGCCGTCGGTTCGGGTGCCGCTGTCGACCGTTCTACTTCGGCGGCCGGATCTGTTGGTTCCGCGCTGCCGCCCGAGTCGGCATCGTCCGTTCCCGCTGCGGGCCACGGTCCGGCGGGTTCGGCCGACCAGGATTCGACGACGGCCGTGCCGGAACCCCAAGCACCGCACCAGGTTCCCGCAGCCGAAGTTGGCGAAGAGGTTGCCGAGCAGCTGTCCGGCCCCTCGGGGCAAGCCGCCGCGCCCGCGTCGAGTACCGCCGGACAAGCTGCCGCACCGCAACCGTCACATACCGCTGCCTCCGCCGAGCAGTCCGCCGCGCCGCAAGCACCAGCTGCCGCATCGACCGCCGCTGGCGCAGGGCAGGCAGCCGCACCACGATCATCTTCCGCCCAGCCAGGCTCGGCCGCCCAAGCTGGCCCGGCCGTGCAATCGGGTTCGGCCACCCAGCCAAATCCGGCCGCTCAGCCAGGTTCGGCCGCTGAGTCGGGTTCGGCCGTGCAGTCGGGTTCGGCCGCTGAGTCGGGTTCGGCCGTGCAGTCGGGCTCGGCCGTGCAGTCAGGTTCGGCCGCCCAAGCTGGCCCGGCCGTGCAATCGGGTTCGGCCACCCGGTCAAATCCGACCGCTCAGCCAGGCTCCGCCGCTCAGTCGGGTTCGGCCGCTGAGTCGGGTTCGGCCGCTCAGTCGGGTTCGGCCGTGCAGTCGGGTCCGGCCCCCCAGCCAGGCTCGGCCGCTCAGCCGGGTCCGGCCGCTCAAGCTGGTACGAACGCCCAGCCTGACGCGGCCGGTGGGGCGGAGCAGTCGGCAACCCCGGCCCAGCCGAACGCTGATCTGCTGCGCGAGGTCGAGGCTGCCTGGGCGGACATCCGCACCAAGGTGCGCGAGTTCGGTGCCGCCGTGCAGGCGATGCTCGCCGGTGCCTCGGTGGCGCGGATCGAAGGTGACGTCATCGTGTTCGCGCATCAGCACGCGCCA
Organism: Nocardia iowensis; assembly: GCF_019222765.1. Classification (NCBI taxonomy): domain Bacteria; kingdom Bacillati; phylum Actinomycetota; class Actinomycetes; order Mycobacteriales; family Nocardiaceae; genus Nocardia; species Nocardia iowensis. Next base: position 400,474 of record NZ_CP078145.1, read on the forward strand.
TTGGCGCAGCGGTTGTCCGACCCGCGCAACCTGGATGCCGTGCGTTCGGCGGTCCGTGCCGTGCTCGGGCGCGACCACGACGTGCGCTGGGAAGCGGGGGGCGCCGCGCAACGACCCGCGGCGACGCCTCGGGCCGGTGGGCAGGGCAAACCTCAGCGCGGCGCCGGGCAACCGGCGGGGCGTGAATCCGGCAACGTGGCCGGGCGCGGCACCGATGCGCCCGCCGCACCGCGCTTCTCGCGGCCGAGCCAGGCCAAGAACGCGGCGGCGGATAAGGCCGCCAGTGCGAACAAGCCGCGCTCGTTCGGCGGCTATGACGACATTCCCCCGCCCGATTTTCCCGATCTACCGGATGATCCCGGCCCTTTTGATTCTGCGCCGCCCGAGTCGGCGCAGCCCCCGGTCGGCAATGAGCCAGGTAGCAACGGCGGCTGGGCTGCCGACGGAGTGGTACCACCGTCCACCGCCGAGGACGAAGAGGAGATGATCCGGGCCGCGGCGGTTCCGGTGGCGCCGGAAGATCGGCGCGACCCCGACGAGGTCGCCCTCGAATTGCTGAAGAGTGAGCTCGGGGCCACACAGCTGAATGGTTGACAACCACCGCCGCCAAGACGTTAAGTTAACCGGAGTTCGCACACCACGGTAGTATGAACGGGTGGCCGTGAGCTCCGGTACGACGAGGTTCTATGGTATGCCCAGGCGTATGGGCGATCGGAACCTGCGTCCGCCGTCGCATGCCGCGTTTTGTACAGCGTCAGGACGGTCGGTCGCAGGGCCGGTCGGCGAGGTTACCCGCAGCTACCCCGCATCGCGCGGAGTAGCCGCACAGAGCGCTCGGACGGACGACGTCCGGCCGCCGCACCTTTAAGGAAGGAACACTCCGATATGACCACAGAGGCCTACATTTACGAGGCCATCCGCACTCCGCGCGGCCGCGGCAAGAAGAACGGCTCGCTGCATTCGGTCAAGCCGATCGACTTGACTGTTGGTCTGATCCAGGAGCTGCGCGGCCGCTTTCCGAACCTCGACGAAGACCGGATCTCGGATCTGATCCTCGGTGTCGTCAGCCCCGTCGGCGACCAGGGCATGGATATCGCCCGCACCGCGGTGACCGTGGCCGGCCTGCCCGACACCGTCGGCGGCTTCCAGCTCAACCGGTTCTGTGCCTCCGGCCTCGAGGCCGTCAACCTGGCCGCGCAGAAGGTGCGCTCCGGCTTCGACGACCTGGTCATCGCCGGTGGCGTCGAGTCGATGTCGCGCGTGGCAATGGGCTCCGACGGCGGCGCGTGGGCACTGGACCCCGCCACCAACTACGACACCTACTTCGTCCCGCAGGGTGTTTCGGCCGACCTGATCGCCACCATCGAGGGCTTCAGCCGCGACGATGTCGACGCTTACGCGGTGCGCTCGCAGGAGCTGGCCGCCAAGGCCACCACCGGCGGTTACTTCGCCAAGTCGCTGGTCCCGGTCAAGGACCAGAACGGCATCGTCGTGCTGGACAAGGACGAGCACATGCGTCCGGGCACCACCGCCGAGGACCTGGCCAAGCTCAACCCGTCGTTCGCCGTAATCGGTGAGATGGGTGGCTTCGACGCCGTCGCACTGCAGAAGTTCTACTTCGTCGAGAAGATCAACCACGTGCACCACGGCGGCAACAGCTCCGGCATCGTCGACGGTGCCGCGCTGGTGCTCGTCGGTACCGAAGAGGCGGGCAAGGCCTCGGGCCTGACCCCGCGTGCGCGCGTCGTCGCGACCGCGACCAGCGGCGCCGACTCGACCATCATGCTGACCGGTCCCACCCCGGCCGCCAAGAAGGCGCTGGCCAAGGCGGGCCTGACCATCGAAGACATGGATCTGGTCGAGATCAACGAGGCGTTCGCCTCCGTGGTGCTGAAGTTCCAGAAGGACCTCAACGTCCCGGACGAGAAGCTGAACGTCAACGGCGGCGCGATCGCCATGGGCCACCCGCTGGGTGCCACCGGCGCGATGATCACCGGCACCATGGTCGACGAGCTGGAGCGCCGCAACGGCCGCTACGCGCTGATCACCCTCTGCATCGGCGGCGGCATGGGCGTTGCCACCATCATCGAGCGCGTCTAATCCCAACCGACAGCTGAGAATTCAAGGGAGACACATAGCTGTGACCAGCACCGAAACCAACATGATCGGTTGGGAGCAGGATTCGGACGGCATCGTCGTATTGACGATGGACGACCCGAACCAGGGCGCCAACACGATGAACGAGCTGTACAAGACGTCGATGACCGCGACCGTCGAGCGGCTCGAGGCGGAGAAGGACAACATCACCGGTGTTGTCGTCACCTCCGCGAAGAAGACCTTCTTCGCCGGCGGCGACCTGAAGAACATGATGAAGGTCGGCCCGGAAGACGGCCAGGCCCTCATGGACGAGCTGGCCACCATCAAGGGTGCGCTGCGTCGCCTGGAGACCCTCGGCAAGCCGGTCGTCGCCGCCATCAACGGCGCCGCGCTCGGCGGTGGCCTGGAGATCGCGCTGGCCTGTCACTACCGGATCGCGGCCGACGTGCCCGGTTCGCAGATCGGTCTGCCCGAGGTCACCCTCGGCCTGCTGCCCGCGGGCGGCGGTGTCATCCGCACCGTGCGCATGCTCGGCCTGCAGAACGCCCTGATGCAGGTGCTGCTGCAGGGCCAGCGCAACAAGCCGGCCAAGGCCAAGGAGATCGGCCTGGTCAACGAGCTGGTCGGCTCGGTCGACGAGCTGGTCCCGGCCGCCAAGGCGTGGATCAAGGCCAACCCGGACAAGGGCGTGCAGCCCTGGGACGTCAAGGGCTTCAAGATCCCCGGCGGCACCCCGTCCAGCCCGGCGTTCGCGGCCAACCTCCCCGCCTTCCCGGCCAACCTGCGCAAGCAGCTCAAGGGCGCGAACATGCCTGCCCCGCGGGCGATCATGGCCGCCGCGGTCGAGGGCTCGCAGGTCGACATCGACAACGCCTCGCTCATCGAGTCGCGCTATTTCGTGCACCTGCTCACCGGCCCGGTCGCGAAGAACATGATCCAGGCGTTCTTCTTCGACCTGCAGGCCATCAACAACGGTGGCTCGCGGCCGAAGGACGTGCCGAAGAAGGACATCAAGAAGATCGGCGTGCTCGGCGCGGGCATGATGGGCGCTGGCATCGCCTACGTCTCCGCTAAGGCCGGCTACGACGTCGTGCTCAAGGACGTCACCATCGAGGCAGCCGAGCGCGGCAAGAACTACTCGGAGAAGATCGAGGCCAAGGCGCTGTCCCGGGGCAAGACCACCGAGGAGAAGTCCAAGGCGCTGCTCGATCGGATCAAGCCGTCCGCCGACGCCAAGGACTTCGACGGCGTCGACTTCGTGATCGAGGCCGTCTTCGAGAACACCGAGCTCAAGCACAAGGTGTTCCAGGAGATCGAGGACATCGTCACTCCGGACGCGCTGCTCGGCTCGAACACCTCCACCCTGCCGATCACCGGTCTCGCGGCCGGTGTGAAGCGCCAGGAAGACTTCATCGGCATCCACTTCTTCTCGCCGGTCGACAAGATGCCGCTGGTGGAGATCATCAAGGGTGAGAAGACCTCGCCCGAGGCGCTGGCCCGGGTGTTCGACTACACCCTCGCGATCAAGAAGACCCCGATCGTCGTCAACGACAGCCGTGGCTTCTTCACCTCGCGGGTGATCGGCACCTTCGTCAACGAGGCGATCGCCATGCTCACCGAGGGCATCGAGCCCGCGACCATCGAGCAGGCCGGTCTGCAGGCGGGTTACCCGGCCGCGCCGCTGCAGCTGTCGGATGAGCTGAACATGAAGCTCATGCAGAAGATCGCCAAGGAGACCATCGAGGCCGCCCAGCAGGGCGATACCACGATGGGCAAGAAGCGCCACCCGGCGCAGGACGTCATCGACTACATGGTCGGCGAGGGTCGTCCGGGTCGCCTCGAGAAGGCGGGCTTCTACGAGTACGACGAGAACGGCAAGCGCACCGGCCTGTGGCCGGGCCTGCGTGAGCACTTCAAGACCACGGCGGACTTCACCGTGCCGCTGCAGGATCTGATCGACCGCATGCTGTTCGCGGAGGCGATCGAGACCCAGAAGTGCTTCGACGAGGGCGTGCTGGAGACCACCGCCGACGCCAACATCGGTTCGATCTTCGGCATCGGTTTCCCGGCCTGGACCGGTGGTGTGCACCAGTTCATTGTCGGCTACCCGGGTGGGCAGGCCGCGTTCGTCGAGCGCGCCGACTACCTCGCCAAGACCTACGGCGATCGCTTCGAGGTTCCCGCCTCGCTGCGCAAGTAGTCATCAACGGCAAAGCCCGCCACCGTGTTTCGCGGTGGCGGGCTTTCGCCGTTTCCCGGGTTGTCGGTACGGTCGATTCGGGTGCTGTTCACCTGCTGGTACCGCACTGTGGATAACGTGAGGCGCGTGCGTGGACAGGTAAGGCGTTGGCGAACACTGGTGGTCGCGAGCATCGCGGTGGCGCTCGGGGTGGCACCGACGGCGAGCGCCGAGCCGGGTTCCGCGGTTCGATTGCTCGGCGAGCAGGTCGTGCCGTACAACATGGACTACCAGGGCACGACGGTGGGCGGCCTGTCCGGGATCGACTTCGATTCGCGCACCGGCGATTACGTGCTGATCAGTGACGACCGCTCGGAGCGCGATCCCGCGCGGTTCTATACCGCCCGATTTCCGGTGGGCGAAAACGGCGTGGGCCCAGTGGAATTCACCGGAACTCATCCGCTGCTGACCGTCGATGGTTCCGTTTACGGCCCGAAGTCGGTAGACCCGGAGGAGATTCGGGTCGACCCGTGGACCGGTGACTACTACTGGACGCAAGAGGGTGAGCGCACCGATTCGGCGCTCACCGATCCGTCGGTCCGGATCAGCCGTCCCGACGGCATTTTCGCGGGTGAGCTGCCGATCCCGGACAACGAACGAATGCGGCCGGATTCCGGCCCGCGGCAGAACATGGCGCTGGAAGGAGCGACGTTCGCCGCCGGTGGGTCGCTGTACGTGACATCGATGGAAGGGCCGCTGCTGCAGGACGGCCCGCTGGCGACCACGATGGCAGGCGCGACCGCGCGGCTCACCGTGCGGGCGCGGTCCGGCCAACTGCTCACGCAGTACGCCTACCCGATGGATCCGGTCTTCGCCGAGTCCCGCCCGCAGCCCGGCCTCGGCATGAACGGCATCGCCTCGATCCTCGCCGCCGACCCACTCGACCCGACGAAGCTCCTCGTCCTGGAACGCTCCTTCGTCGTCGGCATGGGCAACAAGATCCGGATCTACGAGGCCGACCTCGGCGCCGCGACCAATGTGCTCGACGCCCCGCTCGGCAACGCCCGCCCGGTCGCCAAGCGGCTGCTGGTCGACCTCGCCGACGTCGGCCTGCCGCACATCGACAATGTCGAGGGCATGACCTGGGGTCCTCGCCTGCCCTCCGGCGAGCGCACCCTGGCCCTGGTGAGCGATAACAACTTCGCCGATACCCAGCTCACCCAGTTCATCGCCCTCGCCGTCCGCTAGGTTCGGCGACCGCGCGAGCGGTGGTCCCGCACAGGCTGCCACGGCCGGACACCGCGCTGGCGACCAGCCGAGGCGACACCCCGGTCCCAAGGACGGTCGCTGGCAAATCGCCGCCTTCCACCGCACCAAGCGCGAGAATGTGATGGGGCGGATCTCGTTCCTGAGCGGCCACAAACATCCGGAGGTCGATGTGGAAATCATCCTGTTTCGAAACTCCGCCCACCGGATGCCCAGCCGCGCTACGTTGGAGTATGCGCAGACATATCGGACATCGCGCGGGGTTCAGGTGATGTTCGTGCGCCAGCGCGCTTATTGGTTGCCGTTTGCGCCGATTCGATGTGAGTTCGAGGTGGTCACATGAATCCACGGACGCGTTCGGGCAAGGTCGGTCCCGAGCCGTCTCCGGCCGACTCGGACACCCAGCGCCACCCGCTCATCGGGATCGCCGACGAGCTGGAGGCGATGGGCCTGGCGGAGGCGAAGGAGATCGGCCGAGGCGGCTTCGGGGTGGTCTATCGCTGCGTCCAGCGAACGTTGGATCGAGTCGTCGCGGTGAAGGTGCTCTCCTCGGAAATCGAGCTGGAAAGCCGCGAGCGTTTCCTGCGCGAGGAACAAGCCATGGGCAGGCTGTCCGGGCATCCGAATATCGTCGATATCCTGCAGGTCGATGTCACCTTGAGCGGGTTGCCGTTCATCGTGATGCCGTACTGCACGCGAGGCTCGCTGGAACAGGTGATCCGCGATCAGGGGCCGCTCACCTGGTCGGATTCGCTGCGCGCCGGGGTGAAGCTCGCGGGCGCGATCGAGAGCGCGCATCGGGCCCAGATCCTGCACCGGGACGTGAAACCGGCGAACGTCCTGCTCAGCGGCTACGGCGAGCCGCAGCTGACCGACTTCGGCATCGCCAGGATTCCCGGTGGTTTCCAAACCTCCAGCAGCATGATCACCGGTTCGCCCGCGTTCACCGCGCCGGAGGTACTCAAGGGCGAGGAGCCGACCATCCGCTCGGACGTCTACGGCCTCGGCGCGACGCTGTTCGCGCTGCTCACCGGGCACGCGGCGTTCGAGCGGCAGGCGGGGGAGAAGGTGGTCGCGCAGTTCCTGCGGATCACCACCCAGCCGGTGCCCGACCTGCGCGAGCACGACATCCCGCCGGACGTGGCCGACGCGATCCAGCGCGCCATGGCCACCGACCCCGAAGACCGCCCGCCGTCGGCCTACGATTTCGGCCAACTGCTGCGCAACGTGCAACGCGACCACGGCCAGATGCCCGACGAGATGGCGCTGCTGGAAACCGTCTCCGCGCCCGAACCGATCGAGCATCCCGCCGAATCTTCGGCATCGACTCGTTCCCGCCCCGCCGTCACCGCTCGGCGCAGCTGGCCGCTGACGCTGCGGCCCGCGGTGTCCCAGCACACCGGCGCGGGCGGATCGGCGACCTTGCCGCCGACCGCGGCGACCAAGTTCCGGCCGCCGACCCCGGCTCGCGAGCCGGTGCCGCGCCCGCGCCTGCTGGACATCCTGCGCGCGGGCGGCCGACGCAGGCTCGCCGTGATCCACGCACCTGCCGGTTTCGGTAAGAGCACCGTGGCCGCCCAGTGGCGGGCCGATCTGACCGAGCGCGGCATCCCCGTCGCCTGGATCGGCGTGGATCACGATGACGACAACGAGATCTGGTTTCTCGCCCACCTCATCCAGGCGATCCGCCGGGTCCGCCCGGACGTGGGCACCGGCTTGGACCAGGTGCTCGAGGAAAGGCCCGCCGACGCAGCCGCTTTCGTGATCTCGACGCTGATCGACGAGATTCATTCCAGCGGCAGCACCCTGGTGGTTGTCGTGGACGACTGGCATCGGGTCACCGACGCGGGTGCGCACCGGGCGATGGACGCGTTGCTGGACAACGGATGTCACCATCTGCGCTTCGTGGTGACGAGCCGGGAACAGTCCGGCCTGCCGACCAGCCGGATGCGGGTGCACGACGAGCTGGTCGAGATCGGCTCGGCCGCGCTGCGCCTGACCACCGAGGAGACCAGGGAGATCCTGGTGCAGCGGCACGGTTTTCCGCTCACCGACACCCAACTGGAGCAGATCCACGCCGCCACCGACGGCTGGCCCGCCGCCATCCAGCTGGTCAGCCTTTCGCTGCGGGGCAATGCCGACCCGGCCCAGCTGATCGCCAATCTGTCCGAGGGAAACCACGGTATTCGCGAGTACCTCGCCGAAAACGTGCTGGCCACCTTGGAACCCAGGATGCTCGAATTCCTGACGTCGATCGCGGTGACCGAGCGGGTGTGCGGTTCGCTGGCCGCGGCACTGTCGGAGGACGAGGACGCCGAACAACTGCTGGAGCAGGCCGAGCAGCGCGAGTTGTTCGTCCGGCGGATCGAGCACGACCCGGAGTGGTTCCGGATCCAGCCGCTGTTCGCCGAGCATCTGCGCGCCCGGTTGGAACGTGCCCAACCAGGCCGGTTGAAGTCGTTGCACCGCAAGGCGGCGCGCTGGTACGCCGAACACCAGCTGCTGCGCAAGTCGGTCGACCACGCGCTGGCGGCCACCGACTTCAAGATGGCGCTGGACCTGCTGGAGACCGGCGGCATGGACCTGATCGACCGGTCCCGGCTGGCGACGCTGCTCGGCACGGTATCGAAACTGCCGATGCAGCAGGTGGCTTCGCGATCGAAGCTGTTGATGGCGGTGGCGCGGGCCAATGTGAACCTGCAACAGTCCGGTGCGGCGCGCACGGCGCTCGGCAGGCTGTCGAACATTCTCGCGCGCGGCTCGTCGACTGATGAGGATGTGAACCAGCAACGCTGCCAGGCCGCCGTGCTCGGTGCCGCCGATCAGATCGCCCGCGACCACACCGAGGGCGTGCTGGACCGGGTCGCGGATTGCCTGGAGAAGCCGGACGAGCTGCCCGCCTGGACGGTGTCGACCGCGGCGAATCTGACCTCGTTCGTGCGGCTGTGCGAGTTCGACTTCGACGGCGCCCGCGAGATCCAGGACTGGGCGGCGGAATACCATGCCCGGTCGAAGGATCCGCTCGGCGAGGTCTTCGGGCTGTGCGGGCGCGGCGCCGCCGCCTACGAGCAGCTCGACATCCGCACGGCGACGGAATGTTTCCAGCAGGCGTGGGAGGTCGCGAAGTCGCGGTCGGGTCCGCGCTCGCACGCGGTGCGGGTGGCCGCCGCCATGCTCGGCGAATTGAACTACCGCCGTGGTGATCTGGTCACCGCCGACCACCTGCTCGACGAGAGCCATCAGTTGGCCGCCAGGGTCGGCCCGGTCGACTTTCTGATCTCGACGTTCGTCATCGGCGCCCGGGTCAAGGCGGTGCGCGGTGACCTGTTCACCGCCGCTACCCGGCTCGACGAGGGCGCCCGGATCGCGAACGACAAGCGGCTGATCCGGCTGGCCGCGCATATTCGCGCCGAACGGCTGCGCCTCGGCTTGCCGCTGGACACCACCGACACCCAGTTCACCGGCCCCGAATCGCCGTCCGCGCCGCTGCACGCTGGCCATCGGATGACCGGTGCCGCCGTGCTCGCCGCGGAGGCCGAGGAGGTCGCCGCGATCCGCGCGCTGCTGGCCCAGGGCAGGCTCGGCTCGGACGATCGCGCCGTCCGCCGCTCCCGCGCACTGCACGGGCGAATGCTCGAAAAGCACCGCCCTCGAGCACAATTGGACGCGGCCCTGCTGCTCGCCGAATGCCTCGCCGCATCCGGCTGGGTCGGCGAAGCGACCGGCCTGCTGCTGCCAGCGGCCGCCACCTGCGCCGAACTGGGTTGGACCAGACCATTGCTCGACGCGGGCCCCGGCGTCGTCTCCATCCTGCGCGTGCTGCGCGCCGAAATGCCCAGCGCCGCAGCCCATACCGGAGACATCGAACTGCCCGCCCTATTCCTGGATGAACTCCTGGACTAGAGCGGGCAGTCAAGCGATAACTAGGGCTGCCACCATGGGCGCAACGGCACCGTCCAGTCGCCGTCTTCGGGCAGCTTCACGCCGAGCACTTGGTGTAGCTGAACCACGTTGCGCTGGAAGCCGAGTCGGCAACCCGCCATGTACAGGCCCCACACCTTCGCGGTGCCCTCGCCGACCTCGGCGACGCACGCGTCCCAGTTCCGCACCAGGTTCTTGCACCATTCGTGCAGGGTGAGCGCGTAGTGCTCGCGCAGGTTCTCCTCGTGCAGCACCTCAAGCCCGATGTTCTGGATCTCGGAGATGATCCGGCCGGAGCCGATCAGTTCGCCGTCCGGGAACACGTAGCGGTCGATGAAGTCACCGGCCTTGGTGGTCCGGGTGTTGTCCGGACGGGTGATGCAGTGATTCAGGAACAGGCCGCCATCGCGCAGCTTGCCCTTGATGTAGTCGAAGTAATACGGGTAGTTGTGCACCCCGATGTGCTCGGTCAGCCCGATCGAGGACACGGCGTCGAAGCCGCTCTCCGGGATGTCCCGGTAATCGGAGTGCCGCACCTCGGCGAGATCGGCCAAGCCCTGCTCGGCGATCTTCTGCTGCGCCCATTCGGCCTGCTCGGCCGACAGCGTCGCGCCGATCACCTTGACGCCGCGCTTGGCCGCGTAGCGGACCATGCCGCCCCAGCCGCAGCCGATGTCGAGCAGCCGGTCGCCTTCCTTCAGCCGCAGCTTCTCGAAGACCAGGCGGTACTTGTTCTCCTGTGCCTGCTCCAGCGTCCAGTCCTCGTCGCCGTAACACGCGCAGGTGTAGGTCATCGACGGGCCGAGCACGTATTCGTAGAACTTGTTGGAGACGTCGTAATGGTGGTGGATGGCCTCGGCGTCGCGAGTCTTGGAGTGCCGCAGGCCCTCCAGCGCGATCCGGCGCCAGCGTGGCAGCGTCTCCTGCGGCGGCGGCGCCACCGGCTTGAGCCGCTCCCAGCCCAGCGAGCGGGCGATGGTGACCAGCGCGAACGCGGACGGGCGGTGGAACTTCAGCCCGTCCATCGCCCGGAGGATGTCGTAGGGGTCGCCGGGATGGACACCGCTGGCGGTCATATCGCCCGCGATGTACGCGCGGGCCATGCCGAGGTCGCCCGGCGCGGTGGCCAGGTAGTTGATGCCACGCGGCGTCTTGATCTCCAGCCCGTACTTCGAGTCCGCCGGGCCGGTCGTGCTGCCGTCGTACGCGGTCAGCCGGATCGGCACCTCGCCGTCGATCAGGGTCTCGAATATCTCGGCAATGCTGAGTTTGGTTCCTAGATCCGCTAAGACGTCGGAACGGTCCTTGAATGTCGTCATTTGCGTTGCACCGCCTTCGAATACAAATCCAGCAGCCGCTGGTCTGGGTCGTAGCGTTTCTTCAGTTCGGTGTAGATATTGCCGCCGTACAGTGCCGCGAACTCATCCTTGTCGTAATAGGAATCCGAGTACAGCGACTTATGTCCGTCGAAGTCGGTCACGGTGCGCTCGATCGCCCGGTTGGCCGCTCCTTCCCGCTGTCCGGGCACGGTGGGGACGGCAGACCAGAAACCGACGTTGACATACGTGCGGTTCGGCTCGAGCGGATACAGCGGCCAGGTGCGCTCGGACGTCTCGGGCGCGCCGGTGTCGCGCAGCCGTAGCGGGCACAGCCAGATCGGCTCGATCGGAATCTCGCGCAGGAACCATTCGACGAAGTCGGCGGTGCGTTCGACCGGCACCTCGATGTCCTGCACCACCCGCTCGCGCGGCGGGTTGCCCTGCCGGGCCTCCAGCTTGTCGGCGATGTGGTACTTGTGGTCGAGCGCGATCAGTTTCCAGTAGAAACTGCTGCGCCGGTAGCGCTTCGGCCAGAACCGGCGGATCTTCGGGTTCTGCGTGCCGAAGGCGCGCGAGCACCAGAACCAGTCGGTGTCCCAGCGCCACAGGTAGTCGTGGATGGTCAGCCGGTCGCGTTTCGGTTCGGCGGAATCGTGCTGGATGGAGCGGTAGAAGATGTCCATTCCGGTGTAGTCGCTGACCGGGCCCGGCTCGTCGGTCTGGCGGCCGAGGGTCAGGTAGCTCTCGTCGGCGGTGAACACCACGCCGTCGAGGTAGTCCACCCGTTCACCGTCGTAGGACTTCTCGTCGACGATCGTGGCGAGGGTCCGCTCCAGCTCGCGCAGGTCGTGGAAGCGCAGGTGCCGCATGGCCACATAGGGCTGCACGGCTTCCAGCTCGATCTTCAGCCGGACCGAATAGCCGAGGGTGCCGTAGGAGTTCGGGAAGCCGCGGAACAGGTCGGCGTGCTCGTTGTCCGGGGTGGCGGTGATGATCTCGCCCGCGCCGGTCAGGATGTCCATCTCCAGCACCGACTCGTGCGGCAGGCCGTTGCGGAACGAGGTCGACTCGATGCCGAGGCCGGTGACCGCGCCGCCGAGGGTGATCGTCTTGAGCTGCGGCACCACCAGGGGTGCGAGGCCGTACGGGAGGGTGGCGGCGACCAGGTTCTCGTAGGTGGTCATCCCGGCCACGTCGGCGGTCTTCGCCACCGGGTCCACCGCGATCACCTCGGCCAGCCCGGATACGTCGAGGCCGGGCGCGGGGTTCTTGGCCCTGGCCCGGAACAGGTTCGACGTTTTCTTCGCCAGCCGCACATTGGCGTCGCCGGGAATAGCGCGATAACTGGCCAGGAGTCGATCCACCCCAGCCCGATGCGCGGCAAACCCGGATTCGCGTGCGGCCGGTGCGCGTCCGGCCTTCCCCAACAGACTCACTGCCACCCCTCGACGCTAGTACGCACCGTTGTGTGAGACCACCACGAGGGCACCGTCTCGGGAGAAATGTCACGCATATGTTGCAAGGCGGAATATCGGCCCGACCGGAGAAGTTCGCCACACGACTCGACCGCTGTGCCGCGCGGCGGCCGCTACAGGGCAGGATGGACACCGGTCGAGATACCGTACCCGGACAAGGAGCTCATTGTGGGACAGGTCAGCGCCAGTAGTTCGATCGCCGTGGCGGCGGATCCGCAGCGCACCCTCGAGGCCATTTCGGACTACGAGACGGTGCGGCCGCGCATTCTTTCCTCGCATTACCGCGACTACAAGGTCGTCGAGGGTGGCAAGGGCGCGGGCACCGTGGCGGAGTGGACGCTGCAGGCAACCGAGAAGCGCACGCGCAACGTGCACGCCGTCGTCACCGTCTCGGATTCCATTGTCACCGAACGTGATTCGAATTCCACCATGGTGAACACCTGGACCGTGACGCCGGACGGCGCCGGCTCGCAGGTCACGCTACGCACCACCTGGCAGGGTGCGGGCGGCATCGCGGGCATCTTCGAAGGGATCTTCGCGCCGCTCGGACTGAAGAAGATCCAGGCCGAGGTGCTCGGCAACCTGCAGCGCGAACTCGCCTGAGGCACGAGGACCAGCGTCTGTCGCGCGCGCACCGGCGCTTGACGCGCGCGCACCGGCGCTTGACGCGCGCGCACCAGCGCTTGACGCGCGCGCACCAGCGCTTGACGCACGCGCACCAGCGCTTGACGCATTAGCGCCGCCCGGCACCTGAGTGCCGGGCTGCGCTCGTCTCGGCTACTTCGCGCCGATGTCGAAGAGATTTCCTTCGGGGTCGGCCAGCGTGGTCCACTTCGCGCCGTACTCGTCGAAGTCGCCGATGCGCTTGGCGCCCAAGCTGACCGCGCGCTCGATGTGCTGATGCCAGTCCTCGGCGATCAGGTCGAGGTGGATCACGTTCTTGCCCGGTGTCTTGTCCGGCACCCTGATGAACATCAGCACCGGCGACGCCCCCGCCTCGCGGCCGATGGTGGCGAATTGTTTGGACGCCCCCTGGTCGACGGGCAGGTCCAGCAGCTCGGACCAGAATCCGGCGAGGGCGGCGGCATCGGTGCAGTCGACGGTGACGTGCGCGAGCGACAGGGTCATATTGTCTCCACTTTCTCAGAGCGGGCCGATCGGCCAGCAGACTTCGGTGCGGTAGGCGCTCGGGTCGTCGGTGTCGCCGGGGCCGCGCAGGTACCGTTCCCGGACCGGTTCGGCGAGCGCGGTGCCGTGCTCGGCGACGTGGCTGCCCAGCGCGCCGTAGGTGCGGTCGAAGTCGTCGAAAGACCCCTGGTGCAGTGCGATCGCGAAGCGCCGCGCCGGTAACTCGATCATCGATACCCGGTCGAACGGTTCGACCTTGGCGTCGGCCGGGATCGGAACGTAGGCCACCACCTCGCCGAGGTCGTTCTCGAAGAACTCCATGGAATAGGTGGCGCCGTCGACGCCGGCGGGCGCGATGCCCGCCGCGATCAGCGTCTGGTGCAGCAGGGGGTACGACGCTTGGCACCATGGACCGATCTCTTCCCGGCTGACCAGGTCGGTGACCGCGAGCGCGGAAAAGGCGGGGATCGAACGATATTCGACGGCGATCGGCGCGCCGGGCGTGAGCAGCGACCGCAGCGAGGCGACCACCGAACGGGTCCGGGCCAACTCGGCTTCCATACGTTCCAGGTGGGCGCGCAGTGCCGCGTTGCGGGTGTCGTCATCGGGCGCGCCGAGCACGGCCTTGATCTCCGGCAGCGGCATATCGAGCTGGCGCAGGCGCCGGATCAGATGCGCCTGCGCCACTTGGTCTGTCGAGTACCGCCGGTACCCCGACCCCGTATCGATCGCGACGGGCTCGAGCAATTCGATGTCGTGGTAGTACCTGAGCGTTTTCACGCTCAGGTAGGTCAGCCTGGCGAACTCCCCGATGGAGACGGTCGCTGTCATGCCTCCCAGCGAACACCCTCCAGCGGGGGGAGAGTCAACTTTTCGGTGAGAAGACTCAGGCCAGCACGAAAGTCAGCAGGATGGTGTGTTGGAAGGCGCCGCGCCACCAGGAGTAGCCGAACCAGACGCCGGGTGTGACTTCTCGGATTTCGTCGTAGACCGGGGGTGTGGGGGATGGGGCGTAGTTCAGGGCCCATGTCGGTCTGCCGTCCAGGAGTGCGGGGGCGGTGTAGACGTGCGCGGGCCAGGCTTCGACACCGGCGCCGGTGACGCGGTTCATCAGGTGGCCGCCATCGGGGCCGGTGTAGAAGGTCTTGCCGATCCACAAGCCGGAGGCGATGCCTTGGATCGTCGGTGGCCTGGTCACCCAGCCGTTCTTCACACCCATCGGGACATCACCGCGGGGTGCGTCCCGGAAGACGGCGTCCTGCTGCTCGGCCGAACATCGGAATCGCAGTGAGTCGATCGTGGCGGCTTTGTTGTCCGGGTAGAGGACGCAGCCGCCGCCGTAGTCCGCGGCTGCCTCGGTGATACCGGAATCGGCGGCGGCCGTCGGACCGGTCACGCCGAGGAAAAGACTGGGGATTCCCACGGAAAGCACCAGAGTGCTCAGGAAACGTACTCGGATCGCGTGCATAGCTATCTCCCGAACTGCCGCACCGGTCTCCCGACTCACTTCCGATGGTAAGTCGATCTTGCGGCTCTGCCTGCAGAACTACCCAACCTGTTACCGGCCATGCATCGAAGACATAACGACCGGTCGGGACGTATGTCGGCGGGTAGATCTCGGTGCCGACGGCAGTCCGATCGGTCCAGGCGGCTCCGGCCCGCCCGCGCCTCAGGACTAGGCTGATCAGTGACACTTTCCGCAGAGAGGAATATGCCGTGCAGCCCGGTGGTCAGTTCGACATGCAGCAGTTACTCGCCCAAGCCCAGCAGATGCAGCAGGCGGTGATGGAAGCTCAAGCCGAGCTCGCCGCGGCCGAGGTGGAAGGCCAGGCAGGCGGTGGGCTGGTCAAGGTCACCATCAAGGCGTCCGGTGAGGTCGTTTCGCTGACCATCGACCCCAAGGCGGTCGACCCGGAGGACGTGGAGACGCTGCAGGACTTGGTGATCGGCGCGGTCAACGACGCGATGACCAACGCGCAGCAGCTGGCGGCCGAGCGCCTCGGCCCACTCTCGGGTGGACTCGGCGGCGGCGCGCTGCCCGGTCTGCCGAACTTCTGATAGCCACGAGGACATAGCAGTTGTACGAGGGTCCGGTTCAGGATCTGATCGACGAGCTGGGCAAGCTGCCCGGCGTCGGTCCGAAGAGCGCGCAGCGCATCGCTTTTCACCTCCTGCAGGTGGAGCCGCCGGAGATCGACCGGCTGCAGGCCGCTTTGCAGAAGGTGCGCGACGGCGTGCAGTTCTGCGTGGTCTGCGGCACCGTCTCCGACGGCGAGATGTGCCGCATCTGTGCCGACCCGCGCCGCGACCGCACCATGATCTGTGTGGTCGAGGAGCCAAAGGACGTGCAGGCGATCGAGCGCACCCGTGAGTTCCGTGGTCGCTACCACGTGCTCGGCGGTGCGCTCGACCCGCTCAGCGGCATCGGGCCGGACCAGCTGCGGATCCGGGAGCTGTTGGCGCGCATCGGTAACCAGGAGGACGGCATCGATGTCAGCGAGGTGATCATCGCGACCGACCCGAACACCGAGGGCGAGGCGACGGCCACCTATCTGGTGCGGATGCTGCGCGACTTCCCCGGACTCAGCGTGACCAGGCTGGCATCGGGACTGCCGATGGGCGGCGATCTGGAATTCGCGGACGAACTGACGTTGGGCCGCGCGCTCTCCGGACGGCGCGCGCTCTAGTTCCGCGCCAGGTCCAGCCCCGAATCCGCGGGGGTTGCGGTACGCCGGGTACGAGTTACTGTGTCGGAGATGAGCATCGAATTCATGCTGACCACGCTCGTCATCGTTGCCACCCCCGGCACCGGCGCGCTGTTCACGCTGGCGGCAGGTCTTTCCAGGGGCACGAAGGCAAGCATGATCGCTGCATTCGGTTGCACTCTCGGCACCGTCCCGCACATGATCGCGGCGATCACCGGCCTCGCGGCGCTGCTCAATGCGAGCGCCGTCGCGTTCCAGACGTTGAAGTATCTCGGCGTCGCCTACCTGATCTACATGGCGTGGAGCATTTTCCGCGACAAGGGTGTGCTCACCGTGCCCGAGGAGAGCGAGCAGACCACCCAGTCGGCCCGCAAGGTGATCATCTCGGCGGTGCTGCTCAATATTCTCAACCCCAAGCTGACCATCTTCTTCTTCGCGTTCCTGCCGCAGTTCGTGCCGAACGGGTCACCGAATGCGTTGGCGCGCATGCTCGAACTCAGCGCCATCTTCATGCTCGCCACGTTCGTCGTGTTCGCGATCTACGGTGCGTGCGCGGCGGCGGTCCGCAGCCATGTCATCTCCCGGCCCGCCGTGGTGACCTGGATGCGCCGGGTGTTCGGCGCCTCCTTCATCGCGCTGGCCGGTCGCCTCGCCGTGCAAAACCAGTAGGCGGCAAGGCAATCAGAGTTCGACGCGGGACCACGGCAGCGTGTGCATGCGGCTGCGGTCGTCGGTGGCCCAGTCCCAGATGACCGCGGACACCGTCGGCGCGTCCAGCACCGTGGTGCCGAAGTGCTTGTCCGGCGAGCCATCTCGGTATTCGAGGGTGAACGCGCCGGTCTTTTCCCGGTAGGTCTGCATGTAGACCTGGTCGTCGCGTTCCACCACCAGGTATGGGTTCGGCGGGGCCAGCTCGGAAACCCACTGATCGGCAAGGGGTTTGGTCAAGTAGGGGAACTCACCCGCGCCACCGTGGGTGACCGTGGCTGGCACGTGCCCCGCCGGGTCGATCAGCCACGCCAGCTGCGGGTCGTAGACCGCGTAGTCCAGCGGCGTCGCGATCGAGAACAGCAGCTGCCGGACGAAGCCGATCGCGTCGTACGGGCACGACACCCGCAGCGCAGCGCCGGTCGCGCCACCGCCCACCGGGGCGGCGCTGAGGAAGCTGTCGTCTTCGGGCAGTTCCGCGTTGGCGGTGTTCAGTTCGGCCGCGATCCGGGTAACCATGCCCGTCTCGGGAACTCCCTGCTGAGTGCTCAGGTAAGCATCGACCTCGGGGATCGACGACGCGACACCGGACGGCAGCAAGACGTGGTCATAGCTCACCCGGACAGGGTACGTACGGTCCGGTTCAGGCCAGGCGACGGGCCGTGTCCGGCTCGGCGCAGGCGCAGCCGCCCGCCACGTCGGCGCAGTCGACGACGAAGGTGTGCCGGACGTAATCGAGATCTACGCAGTCGCCCTCGGTGCACTCGGTGAGCCTGCCCGCATGGACGATGAGGGTGCCGTGACAGTGGTCGACGGCGGATTCGCAGGATGAACAATCCGGCGCACGCATGTGACCTCCCGACGAGATCGGTTCGTTATCTTTTGTCTACCACTCCCGCGCTCCGCGCTGCGGGAGATCGGCGATGTGTGTCGCGTCGCGGTCTCGGTGCGCAGGCTGCCGGGCCATGTCTGCGCTGGTGTGGTGAACTTGCTGCATGGGCATCGAGGTGTCGCTCGACCACCGGACCCGCCACGCCGTCGATCGGCGGCGAGTGCGCCCGCTGGAAGCGCGGGCGGGGCGGTGACGATCCGCGAGGACGCGCGACCCGAATCTACTGCCGGGGCAGACGTCCGCGAGCAGGTGATCGAGCAGTTCGCCCGCTACCGCGCCGAGAGCGCCGCGTCCGGCGCCCGCGACGAATGCGGCAGGCCCACCGAGGGCTACTACGACGAGCTGGTGGCCCCCGACGGCACCGTGCGCCGGATGTGGTCGGAGCTGTCCGCGGATTTCGTCGAGATCGGCACCGCCGGGCTGGGCAGGTTGCACAGCCGGGTGCGCAGGCTGGTCGAGGACGACGGCATCACCTACACCGAATTCGGCGAGTCGGGGGAAACACAGAACGCGCCGTGGCGGCTCGACCCCATTCCGCTGCTCGTCTCCGTCGACGACTGGAGCCGGCTGGAGGCGGGGCTGGTGCAGCGCTCGCGGGTGCTCGACGAAGTGCTCACCGATATCTACGGGCCGCGCCGGATGCTCACATCGGGGCTGCTGCCACCCGAAGTGATCTTCGGCAGTAACGGTTATGTGCGTGCCGCGCACGGCATCACGGTGCCGGGGCGGCACCAGCTGTTTCTGCATGCCTGCGACGTCAGCCGCTGGAGCGACGGCCAGTTCCGGGTGGTCGCCGATTGGGCGCAGGCACCATCGGGCGCCGGGTACGCCCTCGCCGACCGCAGGGTGGTGTCGACGGCCATCCCGGAGGCGTTCGAACATTCCAATCCGAAGCCGCTCACGCCGTTCGTCCGGGCGATGCGCCTGATGCTCATCGAATCCGCGCAGGCGGTCGAGGACGATGATCCGGTCGTGGTGGTGCTGAGCCCCGGCGTGCATTCCGAGACCGCCTTCGATCAGGCCTATTTGGCGTCGATGCTCGGGTTCCCGCTGGTGGAGAGCGCGGACCTGGTGGTGCGCGACGGCGCGCTGTGGATGCGGTCGCTCGGCACCCTGAAACGGGTCGATGTGGTGCTGCGTCGCGTGGACGCGGAATTCGCCGATCCGCTTGACCTGCGGCCGGATTCGCGGCTCGGGGTGGTCGGCTTGGTCGAGGTGCTGCGCCGTGGCGCGGTGACCGTGGTGAACACCCTCGGCAGCGGATTGCTGGAGAACCCCGCGTTGGCACGGTTCCTGCCCGAACTGTCCAGGACGTTGCTCGGCGAGGAGCTGCTGCTCGACAGCGCGCCGTCGTACTGGGGCGGTGACGACACCGAGCGGGCGCATCTGGTGCGCAACCTGGACCGGCTGATCATTCGGTCGGTGGTGGACGGCGCCACCGTGTTCGGCCCCGAATTGTCGGCCGCGCAGTGCGCGGAATTGCGGGCCAGGATCGAGGTTACCGGCTGGCAGTGGGTCGGACAGGAACCCGCGCAGTTCTCCGTGGCACCGGCCGTCGAAGGGTACGGCGGACTCACCCCGGCACCGGTCGGCATGCGGTTGTTCTCGCTGGCCCGGCGCGGCGGTTACACGGCGATGACCGGTGGTCTCGGTCAACTGGGTCAGCGCATCGAGCCGGACGACTCGATCGTCAAGGTGGCCGCGAAGGACATCTGGGTCAGGGCAGCACCGAGTGCCGTTCCAGCGATGGGCACCGAGGCGCCGCGCGAGGAACGTGAACAGCGCACCGTCGCGGGCGCGGCTGCCGTCACTTCGCCGCGTGTGCTGAACGACCTGTACTGGATGGGCCGGTACGGCGAACGCGCCGAAGCCGCCGCTCGCCTGCTCATCGCCACCCATGACCGCTACCGGGACTACCGCTACCGGCCCTGGCTCGACGGTGCCGAGGCGCTGCCGGTCCTGATGCGGGCGCTGGCGCGGACGACCTCGACCGTCGCCCCGGCTGCCGAGCTGACCGATGTCAGCGCCGCGGCGGACGCGGAAGCCGTTGTAGAGCAGGGTGATTCGATCGCAGACCAGGGACTCGGTCCGGCTACCGGAGCGGCGGTGTCGCGCGCGGGGCACGACTACCTGGTGGCGTTGACGATCGACCGAGAACTGCCCGGGTCCCTGGCTTTCGCGATCGATCGGTACGAGAACGCCGCGCGTGCGGTGCGTGACCAGTTGTCCGGCGATACCTGGATGATCCTGAGTGCGGTGGATCGAGCGCTCGCGGAGTTCCGTGGTGGCGAGGGCGACCGGGAGAGTGAGCTGGCCGCGGTGCACTCGCTGACCCTGGCGGCGCTGCTCGCTTTGTCCGGCATCGGCGCCGAGTCGCTGGTTCGCGATTCCGGTTGGTACGTCATGGATATCGGTAAGCGGATCGAGCGGGGATTGGCGTTGACGGCGTTGCTGTCGGCGGCGCTGACTCAGGAATTCCCGGAGGAGGCCGAACGGGTGGTCACCGAGTCGGTGCTGCGGGCGGCCGAGTCCCAGGTGAGTTACCGTCGCAGGCACCGGGATTCGGTGCGGGTCGCCGCGGTCGCCGGGCTGCTGCTGTTCGATACCGCCAACCCGCGCTCGCTGGCCTACCAGCTGGAGTGCATCGATGCCGACTTCCAGGCGCTGCCCGGTGCGTCGGGATCGACGCGGCCGCAACGCTTGCTCGCCGACGCCCAACGCATGCTGCGCCGGCTCGATTCGGACGATCTCGAGGTGACCGACGACGCGGGTGTCCGCACCGAACTCGCCGACCTGCTCGAGGGTGTGCACCTGCGGCTGCGCAAGCTGTCCGACTCCTTCGAAACCTCGAAACTGTCGCTGCCCGAAGGTTTTCAACCGCTGTGGGGTAGCACGCGGGTGGTCGGATGAGCGGCCAGGACGGTCGCGCCCGGCGTTATCGGGTGGCACACCGCACCACCTACTGCTACTCCGACGACGTGCACAGTTCCTACGGGCGCGCCTACCTGACGCCGCGCGAATTCCCCGGCCAGCGGCTGCTCGCGCACGACATCTCGATCGAGCCCGCGCCCTCGGATCAGTCCATCGGCTCGGATGTGTACGGCAACACCACCTCCTACTTCCATGTCACCGACGAGCACCGGGCCCTGGTTGTCGCGGGCGAATCCATTGTCGAGGTGGATCGTCCGGACCACACCGCCGTCTGCCCGGCGGCCCAGCCGTGGGAGAACGCGCGCCCGACCGGCGCGACGGGCCCGCTGGCCGTGGAGTTCACCCTCGACCTGTACCCGCCCGAGATCACCCCCGAGGTCACGGCGTACGCGGCGGAATCGTTGACGCCCGGCCGCCCGCTGCTGGCGGCGGTGGCCGAACTCAACAGCCGCATCTACCGTGACTTCACCTACCGGTCCGGCTCCACCACCGTCTCCACCCGGGTCGCCGACGTGTTCGCGGCCCGCAACGGCGTCTGCCAGGACTTCGCGCGCATCGCGGTGGCCTGCCTGCGCTCACACGGCCTGGCCGGCCGCTACGTCTCCGGCTACCTGGCCACCGATCCTCCGCCGGGCCGGGAGCGCATGGTCGGCGCCGACGCCACCCACGCCTGGGCCGCCGTCTGGGTGCCTGGCAGCGACCAGCACGACCGAACCGGTCACTGGATCGACTTCGATCCCACCAACGACCAATTCGCCGACGAGCGCTACGTCACCGTCGCCTGGGGCCGCGACTACGCCGACGTCGCCCCACTACGCGGCATCATCTACACAGACGCCAAGGACAGCACCATCACCGTCTCGGTCGACGTCTCCCCGGTGCAGGCGCAATAGCCCGTGCGGGTTTCCGCTTGTCCGAGTCACCGGTAGTCGGGCGGGGGAACGTACTGGCTACGTCGAGCTAAGTGGACTAACCTCTTAGCTAAGGAGGTGGCCATGTCCGGAGGCGCGGCCGAGCAGTACAACATCCACGATGCGAAAACGAACCTGTCACGAATCATCGAGCGCGTCGAGCGTGGCGAGGAGATTGTCATCAGTCGTGCTGGTCACCCCGTCGCGAAGGTGGTCCCGCTGATCCGCAAGGTGAACCGTGGCGGACGAGGCTCCCTTCGTGGCAGGCTCGTGCTGGCTCCGGACTGGGACTCGGATGAGACAAATGCCCAGATCGCTGACGACTTCGGTACCACGTCGTGAGCTTGCTGCTGGACACCCACGTGGTGCTGTGGTGGCTGACCGACGACCCAGCGTTGTCCGACGAACTGAAGGAGCGGCTCGATCACGACCCGGACATCTACGTGAGTGCGGCGACGGTCTGGGAAGCCGCCATCAAACAAGCCCTCGGCAAGTTGGTCGGGCCGGTCGATCTGCCCGAGCACATCAGGGGCAGCGGGTTTGCTCCGCTGCCTATCGACTACGAGCACGCCATCGTCGCCGCCCGGCTGCCGCTGATCCACCGCGATCCGTTCGACCGAATCCTAGTGGCACAGGCGCAATGCGAGAGTCTCACGCTGGTGACGCATGATGCGTGGTGTCAGAAGTATGAGGTCGCTGTCCTCGCCGTGTGAGTGCTGGATCCCTCAGCCATGGGCGGCGTAGATGTGGGCTGAGACTTCGTCGCGCATGGTGGTGAAGGCGGGGTGGGCGCGGGTTGTGGCGAAGGAGGGGGTGGGGAGGTCGGCTTTGAAGGAGGTCGGTTTGTCGTAGATGATGCGGCCGGGGCGGGTGCCCATGACCAGGACGCGGGTGCCGAGGAGTAGGGCTTCGTCGATGCTGTGGGTGACGAAGAGGACTGTTTTTCGGCGGTCGCGCCACAGGGTGAGCAGTTCGCCTTGCAGTTTTTCGCGGGTGAGTGCGTCCAGGGCGCCGAAAGGTTCGTCCATCAGGATGATCTGGGGATCGTTGACGAGAACGCGGGCGATCTGGGCGCGTTGTTGCTGGCCGCCGGACAGTTCGTAGGGTCGGCGGCCGCCGAGGTGGTCGAGGCCGACCAGGGCGAGCATGCGTTCGGCCTCGGCGGTGCGCCGATCACGCGGCACGCCACGGACTTTCGGGCCGAACTCGACGTTCTGCCGGACCGACAGCCAGGGATAGAGATTGGACTGCTGGAAGACGACGCCGCGGTCCGGGTCGGGTCCGGTGACCTGGCGACCGCCGACCCGCACCGTGCCTTCGCTCGGCTCGAGAAACCCGGCGAGTATGTTCAGCAGCGTCGACTTTCCGCAGCCGGAAGGGCCTACGACACAAACGAATTCGCCGCCCTCGATGGTCAGATCGGTCGGCGCGAGCACCGGCGTCGGACCGGCATCGCCGCGGTAGGTCTTGCTCACCCCGGCAAGGACGACGCGCTGCCGGACGAGCTCGTCGCCCGCCGTCACGAGGTCGCCCCTTCGGCCGCGTCGGCGTAAATACCGTTCCGGTAGGCGGATTCGTCACCGACCGCGTCGATGCCGCCCTGGCTCAACAGGAATTCGGCCGTCTTGCGCAGATCGCCGCCGAACCCGCCACCCAGATACTTCACGTCGGCCTGCTCAGCCGCGCGGAGGTAGGTGTATCCGGCCAGCTGCGGTCCGACCAAGGTCGGCTCGATGCCGAGCTGCGCGCCGAGCGAGACCGCCGCGGCCTCCGGCTCGGTTCGCAGCTGATGTACCGCGTAGTCCTGCAACTGCGCCCAGACCACCGCGAATCGCGGGTTGTCATCGAGGAACTCGGTACGCGCGACCGCCAGATCGAAGGTGGGCGCGCCCGCGGCGGCGGTGTCGGCACTGGAAGTGACGATGTGCCCGCCGGATTCGATGAGCTTCGACAGGGTCGGATCCCACACCCAAGCCGCGTCGATCTGATCGCCGTTCCAGGCACCGGGGATCGCATCCGGCTTCATGTTGATCAGCTGCACATCATCGGCCAGCCCCGCCTTGCCGAGCGCGGCGAGCAGGCTGTAATGCGCGGTGCTGCCGAACGGTGTCGCGATGCGCTTGCCCCGCAGCGCTGGCACTGCGGTGACCGACTTGTCCTTGGCGACCAGCGATTCCGACGTGCCGATGACATCGTGGATCCACAGCACCCGCACCGGCAGGTGCAACGGCGCGGACAGCGCCTTGGTCGCCGGGCTCGACCCCATGGTGCCGATGTCGAGACTGCCCGCGCCGAACGCCTGGACCACGTCCGCACCCGAGGAGAACTGGCTCCAGGTGATTTTCGCGTTCGGCAGGCAGGCGGCGAGCAGGCCGCGATCCTTCACGAACAGATCGGCATTGGGGATCGCCTGGAAGCCGAGTCTGGCCGCCGTGGTGACGCTCGGGTCGGGGGCGAACGGGCAGGTCGCCGGTGTCCCCGTGGCTCCGGTGTCGCCGCGGCCGGATTCCACGCACCCGGTGATCGTCGCGGCAACGGCCGCAATGGCGAGGGCGGTCGTGACGACCCGGCGGACTGCGGATTTCATACCTTGCCTTTCCACGGAACCGCCTTGGCGCCGACGAACTTGATGACCGAGTCGAGCACCAGTGCGGCGCAGCCGATCACGATGATGCAGGCGATGGTCAGCGGCGTATTCAGCTGCGTGCCCGCGATATACGCGAGGCCGCCGATGCCGGGGATGCCGTTGTTGAGCTCGGCGGCCACCACGGTGGTCCAGGCGAACGCGGTGGCGATCCGGATGCCGCCGATCACCTCCGGCAGCGTCGCGGGCAGCACAACGCGCGAAATGACCTGGGCCCGACCGGCGCCCAGCGAGCGGGCGGCATTCAGGTAGTCCTGCTTCACCCCGGTAACGCCGCTCAGCGTGGCGACGGCGATGGGTGGGAACGCGGCGAGGAAGAGCAGCCAGATCTTCGACAGATCGCCGATGCCGAACCAGACGATCAGCAGACCGATATAGCCGAGCGGCGGCAGTGACCGCAGAAAGTTCAAAATCGGCTCGGTGACCAGCCGCACCGGCGTGAGCATGCCCATCACGAACCCGACCAACGGGCCCACCACGATCGCGATGCCGACCCCGGCGCCGATCCGCTGCAGGCTGGCCAGCAGATGCTCCCACAGGTAATAGTTCTGCTCACCGATCACCGTGCGATCCACACCCGCCGCGATCCGATGCCGGGAGTTGGCCCGTACGAACGCGTCCCACACCGCATGCGGCGACGGCAGATAGAGCGGATCGACCAGGTGGGCCGCGGTGATCACCGCCCACAGGCCGAGCACTAGCAACAGCGCCGCGACACGGGTCAGTGCCGGAACCAGCAGGCGACGATAGTTCCTCGGACGCCGCGGTGCCTCGGCAGGCGTGTCTACACCGACTGTCGGCGTTTCCGGCGTGGTAACAGCGGTCATCCGGCGCTCCGGTGAAGGCCCACGTCGGGCACGGCACTCTCCTCGTAATTCGGCAAACCTCGACGCTATCGGTGCCGACTGGATCGAAGGAGAGTTAAGAACGCCGTGAACTTAATTCGCCGCCGCGGCGCACGGCGGCCCGATCAACCTATTCCGTTGACGCTGCCGTTCATGCCGACGTGCTCCCCGATGTTCCCCGCCAGCCACTGGTTCTGCGCCAAGGTCTCGAAAACACAGATCAGCAGCAACTTACGGCTGCGCCTGCTGACCGAGTACTCGAGATCGGGCGCGGCCTCCGGACCGCGCAACGCGCTGGAGATGCCTTTACGCAGGTTCGGCTCGGACAACAACCAGAACAATTCCGGCCCGATCAACACCGATTGCCCGCCGGTCTCGTGGAACCAGCGACCGGCGAATTCGATCAGCAGATCGGTGAACGCGTCGCCGCTTTCCACCGCCTCGGTGAGTTGGCTCAGCGCGCCCGACCGGTCGACACTGCTTTGGATCACCGAGGCTAGCCTGCTCGCTACTTCCCGAAACTGATCGACGTCCTGGTCCTGCCAGACTGTGAGAGACATGCGTTTTCTCCATCGAAGTAGTCGAGCGCGGATGAGTTACGTGGGTGCCGCCGCCGGACTAACGGTGATTGAGCGGGACGAGCTTGCGTCCGTCGGCGGCGTCGAAAGTGTTGAAGCGCATCGGTGTATTCGGTCCGGTACTGAAGGGCGCCGCGGCCTGCGGGGTCGGCTTGGCGTGATCGTGCCCATTGAGCTGCGGCGACGTCACCATCTCCGGTACCTCCTCCGCCGCGGGCTGCGCCACTGCCGCGGGAGCGAAGATCGATCGTGACCCGGTGCTGCGGGCCAGCAGGATCAGGGTGAGGTGGACGGCGAACAGCAGGGTCAGCGGCATCCCGGCGTAGATGATCAAAGACACCGGCCCACCGCCGATCTCCCGCGCGTACTCGATATTTCCGGCCACCGACACCATTGTCGAAATGACGAAAAGCGCCGTCGCATACCACCAGCCGGCACTGCGTTTCGGGAATGAGGCGGTAGCGACAATGGCGCCGACCACCAGGCCGTCGATGGCGATCGGCACATTCGCCGCCAGCTCGGCTTCGACCAGGTTGCGCACGGCCAGGTGGTGTAGTGCGGCAAAAGACATCTCGAACGCCTTGAACGCCACCACCGACGAAACGATCAGCGACAGGTATAACGGGCGCGGTCGTAGGATGCTGCGCCAGCGCGTCCAAACCAGAGGACGGCGTGGCAATACCGGCTGCTCCATTGATTCGGCAGATAAGCCCGGCGTGATCGTCGTCATAGCGGCGAGCGTAGCGTGCGAATAGCTCTACGCGCCGGAGCCGATCGGGTCGAGTCGCGTCGGATCGACATTGTTGCCGAACAGTGGGGACAACAATCGCACACGATCGACACAGTTCCACCTGAAAAGGCAGGCGGGTCAATTATGCCGACACCGGCCGCGTATCGCGCTGCGGCGGAGTTGCTACGCCCGCAGGCGTTCGCGCCGAAGTTGCTCGACTTCCGGCATGGCGAGCGGGGCCAGCTCCGCCACACCGAGCGCGCGCGCAAGCAGCAGGTCGGCGAGTTCGGGATTGCGGGCCAGCGCGGGGCCGTGCATGTAGGTGCCGATCACCGAACCCTGCACCACGCCTTCGAGACCGTCCCCGACACCGTTGCCGACGCCGCGGGTGATCCGCGCAAGCCCGGTCGCTGCGCCACCGAGTTTCGTGCCGCCACGGTGGTTTTCGAAGCCGGTCAGGGCCGCGGTGAGCTCGGCGAGCATGGGCGTGGTGGTCACCTCGCCGATCGCGCGCTCGGTGCGCGGGGCGGTGGTGACGTCGATCATCCCGACGCCGTCGACGCGCTCGCCCGACGATGTTTCGTACCACTGGCCGAGCACCTGGATGGCGGCGCAGATGGCCAGCACCGGAGCGCCTTTCGCGGCGGCCTGCTGCAGGCCCGGGTAGCGCTGCAGATGCCGGGTAGCCAGTCGCTGCGCCGAATCTTCGGCGCCGCCAAGGGTATAGATGTCCAGCGACTCGGGAACCGGGTCGGCCAGGGTGATTTCGACGACCTCGGCGTCGTAGCCGCGCAGCCGCAACCGCTGCCGCAGCACCAGCGCGTTGCCGCCGTCGCCGTAGGTACCCATCACGTCGGGCAGCACCAGTCCGATGCGCACGGTCGATTCACTCATGACTTGGCCTCGAGGTCGCGGTTGAGGTCCCGGAACGCGGTGTAGTTGGCCAGCACCTCGACGTGCCCGGCCGGGCAGGAGGCGATGGCGCGCAACGGGTTCGGCACGGTGGTGTGTTCGACGCCCGCGTAGGTCAGGCGCACCGCGAGATCGGTGGCCCGCTCGCCTGCTGCGACCACCTGGACGCCTTCGAAATGTTCGAACCGCACATCCCACAGCCAGGACAGGTCCTCGCCGTCGGGAACCTGTCCGTTCACCGCGATCACGAGTCCGGCCGAGGAGGGTTCGATCATCGACAACGCTTCCTGCCAGCCCGCCGGGTTCTTCGCCAGCAGCAGTCGCGCGGCATGCTCGCCGACCTGCACCGTTCGATAGCGGCCCGCGATCTCGCGCACCGTGCCGGTCGCCGCGACTGCCTCGGCGGGGTCCGCACCGAGCGCGACCGCCGCGGCGACCGCCTGCGCGGCGTTGCCCCGGTTGGCCCGGCCGGGCAAGGCCAGCTTCAGCGGCAGTCGCAGTCCGTCGGGGCCGACGAGGTCTTCGCCGTCGAGCCACCAATTCGGTTCGGGCCGTTCGAAATCCGCGCCGGTGCTGCGCCAGTGTTCACCCACCCCGCCGGCTCCGCCGGCTGCCGTCCCCGAGTGTTCACCCTCCCAAACGATCGGCTCACCGCTGCGCGGGCAGCTGGTGGCGTCCATCGACCAGCCGCTGCCCGCCGCCACCCACACCACATTCGGGTGGTCGTAGGCGATCGAGGTCACCAGCACGTCGTCGCAGTTGGCGATCACGACGGTGTCGGGGTGGCGGGCCAGACCGGCGCGCAGCTTGCGCTCGATCATGTTGATCTCGCCGACGCGGTCCAGCTGGTCGCGGCTCAGGTTCAGCAGCACCACCGCGGCCGGGTTCAGCGCGTCGGTGACGTGCGGCAGATGCAGTTCGTCCACCTCGATCGCGGCGAGCGGCGCGCCACGATGGGCACTGAGCGCGGCCACGATGCCCGCGTCCATGTTGGCGCCGTCGGCCTGGGTGGCCACTTCGCCGAGGGTGCTGAGCGCCGCGGTGGTCATCCGCGTCGTGGTGGATTTGCCGTTGGTGCCGGTCACCAGCACCGTGCGCCTGCCGCGGCCGAGCTGGTCCATGATCGTCTTATCGATCTGCAGGGCGATGAGCCCGCCGATCATCGATCCCTTGCCTCGTCCCGCCTTCTGCGAGGCCCACGACGCTGCCGCCGCGGCCCGCAGTGCGATACGCCCGCGCACCGAAATGTCTGCCACGCCGCGAGTCTATGTTCGACCGGGCCGCCCGGCGCGCCCCGGCCCGGTGGTGTAGCCCACCCGGACCGCCGAGGGGGCGGTCAGCCCTGGTAGAGCTTGGCGTTGTAGTTGGCGGGGGTGTAGTGATGTTCCAGTTCTTCGATGGTTTCGGTCACGTCCGACTGAACCTCCTTGACCAGCCGGGCCCAGCTGGGGAGGTTGTCGGTGGGCCACTGGTCGGGCTCCCACAGGTGGCTGCGCAGGAATGCCTTGGCGCAGTGGAAGAAGATCTGCTCGATGTCGACCTCGACGGCGAGGATCGGGCGGTGGCCGCGCACCACCATGTCGTCGAAATACGGAGCGTCGCGGACGAGCCGGGCGCGGCCGTTGATCCGTAGCGTCTGGCTGCGGCCCGGAATGACGAACAGCAGGCCGACGTGGGGATTGGCGAGGATGTTCAGGTAGCCGTCGGCGCGCCGGTTGCCCGGGCGTTCGGGGATCGCGATGGTCCGGTCGTCCAGCACGCGGACGAAACCCGCCGGGTCGCCCTTCGGTGACGCGTCGCAATTACCCTCGGCGTCGCTGGTGCTCATGACGAGGAACGGGGTCGCGGCGATCCACTCGCGATCCCTCGGGTGCAGCGTGACGCGTTCCTTGCTCACGGCGCGGGGTGGCACCTCGCCGAGTAGTCGCCGCAGTTCGGCCGGGTCGGTGATCTGATCGCTGCTCGCACGCATACCCGATTCAAGCATCGTCACCCGGAACCCGTTCCGCCGCCGGGAGATCGAGCACCTCAGATCGGGACGTCGAACAGGTTGGGCTGGCCCGCGGCGTAGCGATCCGCGTCGATCCGGCGCAGCGGTTCCAGCTCGGTCGCGCGGTACAGCGTGAACATCCGGCAGCGTTCGGCGTTCGAGCCCGCCACGTCGAGCAGTGCGTTCACCGCCGCCCGTGCGGACTCGTTGGCGCCCTCCATAGTGGCGAGGTCAACGTTGGTGCGGACGTAATCGCCTGCCAGGAACAGGTTTTCGAGGGCGCCGTGCGGTTCCGGCCGGAAGTCCCACGAGCCCGCGGTGTTGATCAGCAGCGGGTCGGCGTTGGCGTTGCGGCGTTGGCCAGGCTGCCAGGTGATGCCGGGGTCGAGGAACCACGAGTGCAGGTCGGCGTCGTGCAGCAGCTCGCCGCGGTCGTCGAGATGTGCCGTGATCTGGGCCCATACCTCGCGGGCGATCTCCTCATGGGTGCATTCCTTGGCGGGCTTGCCGAACAGGATGCCCGGCGTGTTCCAGTCGGAGATGTCGACCGACAGGCAATCCTGCACGGTGCCGTCGCCGAACTCGCTGAATTTGGTTGTCCACAACTGGTTCTGGGTGATCGAGGTGAGCGCCCACGGTGCGTCGATGTAGGCGGTGTGGCCCTTGGAGATATCGGCGGGCCTGCGCAGATAGAACTGGATGCCGTTCATCCAGTCGGTGACGAGTTGGTCCATACCGGCCAATTCGGGGCGCACGGCGAGCACGTCGGACGACCACAGGGCACGTGCCTGCTCGGCGGGCATGGCGACCACGAAATAGTCGGCGTCGATGCTGCGCTGCGCGCCGGTCTGGTCCACGATGCGGGCCGCAATGATCCGGCGATCACGCAGCTCGAGCTCGCGCACCTCGGCGCCGAGCACGAATCGCACGCCTAGCTCGCGCATCCGCTGGAGCCACGGCTCGATCCAGACGGCGTTGGTCGGCCCGTTCAGGACGCGGTCCAGGCCGCCGTCGTTGCCGACCTCGGCCGGGTTGCCGAGGAACTGTTCACCCATGTTGCCGATGGTGCGGACGCTGGCGACGTCCTCCTTCGCCGCGACCATGATGCTGGTCAGCGTGCGGGACAGCAGCGCGCGGAATTCGTGGGAACGCGCGTGGCCGCCGACGTACGCACGCCAGGAGGTGTGCTCCCACTGGCCGAACCGGCGGGCGTCGCAACTGGTGTTGAACACCAGCAGGCGGTCGGCGAAATAGAGGCCTTCGTTGGCGGGCATTTTCAACGCGGTCGCGAGCGTGGCACCGAGGGTTTCGCGAAAGGTGTCCGGCGAGAACGCCATTCGGGAACGCGGGCCGAGTGGCAGCCGGAAGTCGTCGCCGTCGCGCCGGGCGAAGCGCGCCTCCGGCACCGCGATCAGGTTGTTCCATACGCCATTCGGGTTGCCCGCGAAGGGGATTCGCCGCATGGTGTCCGGCACATGTTGATAGAAGCCGGGGAAGAAGCGAAAACCGTGTTCACCGGGTAGGTCCGGCCGTCCCGCGGATCCGGTGCCGGGCACCGGCACGCTGCGTGCCTTGCCGCCCCAGGCGCGTCGCTCGAAAATCGTTACCTGGAAACCGCGTTCGGCCAGTTCGTGCGCCGCGGTCAAGCCCGCGACACCACCGCCGAGCACCGCGACCCGTCTGCCGCCCGCACTGCCCGCGGCAGGCCCAGGTCTCAGCGCACCACCGATCAGTGCCCCCGATGCCACTACCCCCGCCGCAGCCGTTCCGCGAAGTACTGCCCTCCGCGAAACGGCCCACCGATTTTCTGCCATGCGCCGCTCTGTGCCTAGCCTCGGAAACCTTTGTTACACGCTGTCACTACTGTAAAGCGCCAGGTCCACCCCGCTTCACTCGCCACCCCCAAGCTAGCCACCGCACGTGATCACAGACCTGCCATACGGTTCACAGGGCATGTAGCGTCTGTGAACCGAGTGGCGGGTCTGTGGATTCTTTGACGGGCTCGTTCAGGCTTTGGCCAGTTGCTTTGGCTGCCCTGCCGCCGCGTCCAACTCGATGGCCTGGTCGGGAGCGACAGTTCGGCGTTTGCCCGAGGTGGCGGCGAAGGCGCCCGCGATGACGACGACCCCGCCGACAAGCGATAGCGGAGTGGGGGTTTCGTCGAGGAACGCCCAGGCGGCGGCGATGCCGACGACCGGAACGAGCAGGGAAAACGGCGCGACGATGCCAGCGGGGTAGCGGCTCATCAGGTAGGTCCACAGACCGGTGCCCGCGATTGTCGCGAGCACCACGATGTAAGCGAGGGCCGCCAGGGCAGGCCAGCCGGTCGAGGAGAACGACTCGACCAGAGCGTGTACCCCGGTGGTCGGGCCTTCGGCGAAGGCGGACAGCGCGAACATCGGCAGTGGCGGGATGGCCGTCGTCCACAGCATCAGATGCAGCGGATTGATGCCGGGGGATTCGGTAGTGGCTTGCCGGGCACCGATATTGCCGAATGCCCAGCCGAGCCCGCCCGCCAGCGTGAGCAGCACGGGCGCCAGCGTGGCGTGTTCGAGCCGGTCCCAGCCGATCACCGTCATACCGGCCATCGCGACGGCGATGCCAGCGACCTGGAGCGGCCGGATGCGTTCGCGCAGGAACAGCGTGCCGAGCAGCACGGTGAACGGTGCGGAGGATTGCAGCACCAGCGAGGCAAGGCCGGTCGGCATGCCCACCCGCATGGCGGTGAACAGGAACGCGAACTGCAGGATGCCGAACCCGATGCCGTACAACAGGATCCAGCGCATCCGCACCTGCGGGCGCGGAATGAACAGCAGCACGGGGACCGCGATGACCGCGAAGCGCAACGCCGCGAAGAAGAAGGGCGGGAAGTGGTCGAGCCCGATGCGGATGGCGAGGAAGTTCAGTCCCCAGAGCAGGACGACGGTCAGTCCGAGCAGGCGGTCACGAGTGGTCACGCCTCCAATCGTGAGGTCAGCGAACCATCAGAACAATCGAATTAATGTGCACTATTGATGTAGTTTTGCTTCATGATCCGAACCCGTCGCACGCCGGATTACGGTGTCCTCGCTGACGGGCGAACCCGTGGTTGACCAGTCGATAGGGCCGCCGATGTCGGTCGAACGGCTACGCGTACTGCGCGAATTCGCCGATCGCGGCACCATCGCCGCTGTCGCCGCCGCCCTCTCGATGACGCCGTCGGCCGTCTCGCAGCAGCTCAAGGTGCTGGCCAGGGAAGCGGGCGTCGCCCTCCTCGAACCCGACGGCCGCCGCGTCCGCCTCA
Organism: Nocardia iowensis; assembly: GCF_019222765.1. Taxonomy (NCBI): domain Bacteria; kingdom Bacillati; phylum Actinomycetota; class Actinomycetes; order Mycobacteriales; family Nocardiaceae; genus Nocardia; species Nocardia iowensis. The sequence continues at coordinate 432,988 of NZ_CP078145.1, forward strand.
CCGACGCTGGCCACGCGCTGGTCGTGCGGGCCGACGAAGTGCTGGCCGCGATGGATCGGGCCGTCGCCGAGATGGCGCACTACCGGGGTTCGCCGCGCGGCCGCGTTCGCGTCGCGGTGTTCCCCTCCGGCGGCGCGCTACTGCTGCCACTGGTGCTGCCCGCGATGCAGGACAGCGGCGTCGACATCGTCGCCAGCGACGTGGACCTGCCGCCGTCCGAGGTGTCCCGGCTGCTCGCCGACTACGACGTGGTGCTCACCCATCGCGACGAGCGCGCCGCACCGATCGCCGACCCTCGGGTCACCGTGCGTGTCCTGATGCGCGAACCCATCGATGTTGTTGTCGCACCGACCCATCGGCTCGCGGGCCACGCCGCGGTGACCCCGGCGGAACTGGCCGACGAAACCTGGCTGAGCGTGCGCGGCGGTTTCCCGGTCGACGACGTGCTGCGCTCGATCGCCACCCTGACCGGCGTCCAACCCCGAATAGTGCAGCGGCTCAACGAGTTCCGCCTTATCGAAACGCTTGTCGTCACCGGCTACGGCGTCGCCCTCATGCCGCGCTACTCGGTAGCCCACCCCGACCTGTCCGTCCTACGCCTCACCGGCGTCCGCGCCGCCCGCAGCTACGAACTCGCCACCCGCCCGCGCGCCGAACATCGTCCCGCCATCGCGGCGGTACTCGAGGCATTCCGTGCGGCCGCGGAGAATGTCACTGCCGAACCGCCACCAACCGGATCTGCCACGCGCGGTCGAGGCAGCCGTGCGGCCAGCGGAAAACAGCGCGGCCCCGGCGCGTAAGCACCGGGGCCGCAACGGCTTTCGAATTCTAGTGACCGAGCGGTCCGGGGTGGTGGTACTGCTGGGCGCCCACGTACCCGAAGTCGTCGGCGACCATCGCGGCCAGTTCCAGCAGCGCGCGACGGGTCGGCTTGCTCACCAGTTCCAGATCGATTTCCGCGCCTTCGGCGAGGTGATCGTCGAAGGGCACCACCTGGACCGCGCGGGTGCGGTCGAGGAAGAGCTTGCGGAGCTGGTCCAGGTCGACCGTGGATGCGCCACGGCGGGAGGCGTTCACGACGACGACGGTGCGCTCGACGAGCTTGTTGTAGCCGTGGTGGTCCAGCCAGTCCAGGGTGGCCGAGGCGCTGCGGGCGCCGTCGATGGCGGGCGAGGTGACCAGCACGAGCGAGCTGGCCATGTCCAGGACGCCTGCCATGGCCGAATGCATCAGGCCGGTGCCGCAGTCGGTCAGGATGATGTTGTAGAACGACTGCAGGATGCCGATGGCCTTGCGGTAGTCGGCCTCGCTGAAGGCCTCGGAGACCGCCGGATCCTGTTCGCTGGCAAGCACTTCCAGGCGGCTTGGCGCCTGTGAAGTGTGTGCCCGCACGTCGGAGTACCTGCTGATGTGCTGGTCCTCGAGCAGGTTGCGCACGGTGGAGCGGGTCTGCCGCGGCACCCGGTGCGCGAGCGTGCCGAGGTCGGGGTTGGCGTCGATCGCGATGACGCGGTCACCGCGCAGTGACGCGAACGTCGAACCGAGGCCGACCGTGGTCGTGGTCTTGCCGACGCCACCCTTGAGCGACAGGATGGCGATCCGATAGTCGCCGCGCACCGGCTGATTCACCCGGTCGACGAGGTCGCGGTAGACGATGTCGGCCGCGGACTCGCCCGGGTTGAGCACGCCACCGGTGGCCTTGTGCACCGCACGGCGCCACCCGCTACGCGGCGCCCGCCGGGCCCGCTTGAGCAGGTTCAGGTCGTTGACCGAGTGGCCGGGCTGGCCGGGCGCGGGCACGTGCTGCGGCTGGAACGGCTGCGCGGGCTGGTGCGGGTTCGGCCCGCCCTGCCAGCTCGGCGCGGGCGGCTGGCCCATCGGCGACGCGGGCGGTTGCCCCATCGGTGCGGGCGGCTGGTACGCGGGCGGTGGCGGCGGCTGGTGGGTCACCGGCGGTGGCGGCGGCGCCCAGCTGTAGATCGGCCCGCTCGGCTGATCGGCTTGTGGCGCACCGGCTTCGGAATGTTCTTGCGGCACCCGCCGGACCAGCCCGTCGGGGCCGATCTCCTGCCGGTAGTCGCCGTAACCCTGCTGTTCCTGCATGCCTGCGATCTGGTGGCTACCACTGTGACCGGACGCCGACTGGTACGTGCCGGTCTGATACGGCTCATATGCGCCGGTCGGGGCGAACGCGCTCGCGTTCGGCGGGGCGTACCCGCCGTATTGCTCGGCGGGACCGGGCGGCGGGAAACCTTCGGGCGGGCCGTAGGACTGCGGCGGCATCGTTGCCTGCGGGTAGGACACGGTCTGGTCCGTCGAGCCGCCGAATTCGGGCTCGGCCGGGTCTTGATCCGGCTGGTCCGGCGCTTCCGCTGCCTCGGAGTCCGTCACTTCCACGTCACCGGTCTGCTCCGCCGGCTGGTCGGCGGCTTGCTCCGACTCGGTGGCATCGGCCGTGTCCACCGTTTGACTCTGCAGCCAGGGCGGTGAGGTCGGGTTGTGGTCGTTTGTTGTCACAGTTCCCCCATCTGCTCGGGACTTCGAGCAGAGAGCTCGGCGCTTGAGTGCGAAACCAACGCTAGCACGGGGTTCGCCAGCTCGCGTCACCGTATGTACGCCGGAAGTGCCCCGATGACACGCCGCCGATATGTGGTCTCCGACAGCAAGATCGAGAGCCGGACGCTGGGGCGAACAACAACCGCACGCCCGGCTCTCACCGTACTCGACCTGCAACCCACGTGGGGCCGGACGACAATCCTCCGCAATTGCGTACGGCCGGACCGAAGTCGGAGCCCCGCCGGTCATTGCGTGCGGTTACCCGAGCGGGCCACAGCACGCAATGACGCGGTTGTGATCAGTGCGCCCGGTTCACCGCGGAGACCACCGCACGCAATGACGCGGTGGTGATGGACGTCGCGATGCCGACACCCCACACCACCTTGTCGCCGATCGCGCACTCCACATAGGCGGCGGCCTGTGCGTCGTCGCCCGCGGACATGGCGTGCTCGGAGTAGTCCAGCACCCGGACGTCGAAGCCGACGGTGGCGATCGCGTCGACGAACGCGGCGAGCGGGCCGTTGCCGGTGCCGGTGATCTCCTGCTCGACGCCGTCGACCTTCACCACCACCGAGATGGTGTCGGTCCCGCCGTCGGTCTCCGACGCGGTGACCTTCTGCCGGATCCGCTCCAGCGGCCGGATCGGGCTCAGGTACTCGTCGGCGAAGACGTCCCACATCTCCTTCGGGGTGACCTCGCCGCCCTCGCCGTCGGTGATCCGCTGGACCGCCTGGGAGAACTCGATCTGCAGCCGGCGCGGCAGCACCAAGCCGTGGTCGGTCTTCATGATGTAGGCGACGCCGCCCTTGCCGGACTGCGAGTTGACCCGGATGACCGCCTCGTAGGTGCGGCCGACATCCTTCGGGTCGATCGGCAGATACGGCACGGCCCAGACGATGTCGTCCACGTCGGCGTCCGCATTGTCGGCCGCGACCTTCATCGCGTCCAGGCCCTTGTTGATGGCGTCCTGGTGGCTGCCGGAGAAAGCGGTGTACACCAGGTCGCCGCCGTACGGGTGGCGCTCGGCCACCGGCAGCTGGTTGCAGTACTCGACCGTGCGGCGGATCTCGTCGATGTCGGAGAAGTTGATCTGCGGGTCGATGCCTCGGGAAAACAGGTTCATGCCCAGGGTGACCAGGCAGACGTTGCCGGTGCGTTCACCGTTGCCGAACAAGCAGCCCTCGATCCGGTCCGCACCCGCCTGGTAGCCCAGTTCCGCGGCGGCGACCGCGGTGCCACGGTCGTTGTGCGGGTGCAGCGACAGCACGATCGAGTCGCGACGGGCCAGGTTGCGGCTCATCCACTCGATCGAGTCGGCGTAGACGTTCGGCGTCGCCATCTCGACGGTCGCGGGCAGATTGATGATCAGCGGCTTCGCCGGGGTCGGCGCGATGATCTCCGAGACCGCGTCGCACACCTCTTTGGCGTATTCCAGTTCGGTGCCGGTGTAGGACTCTGGGCTGTACTCATAGCGCCAGTTGGTGTCGGGGTAACGCTTCTCGATCTCCAGGCACAGGGTCGCCGCGTCGGTGGCGATCTTCCGCACCGCGGCCCGATCGGCGCGGAACACCACTTTCCGCTGCAGGATCGAGGTGGAGTTGTAGAAGTGCACGATCACGTTCTGCGCGCCCGCGCAGGCCTCGAAGGTGCGCTCGATCAGCTCGGCGCGACACTGGGTGAGCACCTGGATGGTGACGTCGTCGGGGATCGCGCCGTCTTCGATGATCTCGCGGACGAAGTCGAAGTCGGTCTGGCTGGCCGACGGGAAGCCGACCTCGATCTCCTTGTAGCCCATCCGCACCAGCAGGTCGAACATGCGGCGCTTGCGGGCCGGGCTCATCGGGTCGATCAGGGCCTGGTTGCCGTCGCGCAGGTCGACGGCACACCAGCCGGGTGCGACGTCGATGATCTTGTCCGGCCAGGTGCGGTCGGGCACCGAGATCGGCTCGACCTCCTCGGCGAACGGCCGGTACCGGAAGGTCGGCATCGAAGAGTTCTTCTGCGCGTTCCAGGCGGGTTGGTCGGCCGGGGCCGGTTTGGACGGCGGCGTGATGGTGCGCGAGCCGGATATGAAGGCGTCAGCAGGGGACATGGCGATTTCTCCGAGGGTGTGGTGTTTCCCAAAGGGTGGGTCGACCGGCGCGGCAATACCCCGCGACGGGAGCCGGTCCGATCAGACCCCGTCGCGGCGGCTGAGAAGAAGTGCCCGCTGCATGATGCCGGCGAGTTTACCGTGTGGCATTACACCGCCGAAAGCCCGGTCCCGTCGTCGGGTCATCCGACGTTGCGGCTAGCGTTCCGATCAGAAGCAAACGCTTGTACGGACCACTGGTCCGACGGGACGTCGAACGGATTCACATATGACCTGGCTGGAACAGCTGGCCGTCTTCGGTGCGGGCATCGCGGCGGGCGGCATCAACACGATCGTGGGTTCGGGAACCCTGATCACTTTCCCGGTACTGCTCGCCTTCGGGCTGCCGCCGGTGACCGCGAACGTGTCGAACACGATCGGCCTGGTCCCCGGCGCGATGAGTGGCGTGCACGGCTATCGGCGCGAACTGGCCGGGCAGCGCGAACGGCTGCTGCGCCTTGGCACCGCGTCGCTGCTCGGCGGCATCACCGGTGCGGTGCTGCTGCTCGTCATGCCCGCGCAGGCGTTCAAGGCGATCGTGCCGGTGCTGATCATCGCGGCGCTGGTGCTCGTCGTGGTGCAGCCGCGACTGGCGCGCTGGGTGAAGGAGCAGCGCGCGAACGGCGACAGCCCGGCGCCGAAACACGGTGGCCCGATCCTCTTCGTCGCGGTCTTCGCGACCGGCATCTACGGCGGCTACTTCGGCGCCGCGCAGGGCGTGCTGCTGCTCGGGCTGCTCGGCGTGTTCGTGCACGAGGACATCCAGCGCCTCAACGGCATCAAGAACGTGCTCGCGCTGATCGTGAACGCGGTCGCCGCGGTGATCTTCATCGTGGTCGCCGACGTGGATTGGCGGGCGGTGCTGTTGATCGCGCTCGGCTCGATCATCGGCGGCCAGCTCGGTGCGAAGATGGGCAGGCGGTTGCCGCCGACCGCGTTGCGGGTGGTCATCGTCGTGGTCGGCACCATCGCGGTGGTCCGGCTGTTGATGACGTAGGAGGTGGCGGGTGGCGTTGACGAGGCGATCTCAGGGTGCAATTCATCCCTCCGGGGGACGACGGCTGCGCCGTTGCGGCACAAGATAATCGGTATGCGTGGGTGGAGGATCGTCGTTGTTGCCGCGCTGGCCGCGTCGCTGTTGCCGCTGACCGGCTGCGGCACGCCGGGCAAGCATGAGCAGGCCGTGGCCGACTTGGTCGCCCAGGCCGACGCGGTGCCGACGCCGCGGCTGGACTGGGCGCCGTGCCAGGAGAAGACCCTGAGTCGGCTGCAATGCGCGACCGCGACGGTTCCGGTGGACTACGCGCGGCCCGACGGTGCCACGCTCGCGCTGGCGGTGGTCCGCCAGCCCGCGACCGACCCATCCCGCCGCATCGGCACCCTCTTCACCGCGGCCGGGGGACCCGGCGCTTCGGGCATCCGGTGGGCGGGCGATGACGTGATGTTTCCGGGCGAGATCGCCCGCCGGTTCGACGTGGTGACCTTCGACCAGCGCGGTATCGGTCGCAGCTCGCAGGTGCGCTGTTTCGCGAATCCCGAAGAGCAGAAACGATTTTGGTCCGGGGTATGGATTCCGCCGGTGAACGCCCAGCAGGAGGAAGAGCAGGCACGCTTCAGCCGCGAGCTGTCCGCCGGATGTGCCGCGCACAATCCCGCCCTGCTGCCCCATCTCACCACCGTCGACACCGCTCGCGACCTGGATCTGCTGCGCCGCGCCGTCGGTGACAAGCAGCTGACCTACGAGGGCGGTTCGTACGCCAGCTACCTCGGCGAGGTGTACGGCGCCGTCTTCGGCGACCGGGTCCGCGCGCTGAGTCTCAGCTCGATGATCGACCCGGACGCCTACACCGCCGACACCCGCACCGAGGTCTCCACCGCGGCGGCGGGCACCGAGGAGGTGCTGTCGGAGTTCTTCCGGTTGTGCGCCCAGGCCGGGCAGCCGCGCTGCGCTTTCGCCGGTGCGGGCAAGCAGGCCGCCGACCCCGTCGGGCAGATCCGCAGTGATCAAAAGCCCAGCGGCGGTGAGGATCTGCGTGCCCGCGACACGGCATTACTGGAGCGGCTGCGGCAGGGGCCGGTGGTGGTCGGCGAGGGGGAGCGCGCTCACCAGGTCACCTACGCCGAGGTCGTCGCGTCGCACACGCTGATGCTGTACGACCCCGAGGAAGGCTGGCCCGCCCTCGCGCAACTGCTCACCCAACTGGAGCGCGGCCCGGCAGGCAATCCGGAAGTCGTGCGCGAGATTCTCGATGCGGGTGCGATGCGCCCCGACTTCCTCGACTCGTTCACCGCAATCTCGTGCGCGGACAACACTTTTCCGCGGGAGCCGGAGCAATGGCCCACGCTGGCCAAGGAATTGGGTGCGGACGGATCCCCCTACAGCGCGTTCTGGCTGTACCTGCGCCAGCCGTGCGCCTCGTGGCCGTCCCCGCAGGGCGGCTATCCGCAGCGCCACCCGGGCCCGTGGATCCTGCGCTCGGACGTGCCCGCGCTGCTGTTCAACAACCGGTTCGACCCGGTGACACCGCTGCCCGCCGCTCGTAAGGCGCAGCAGGCCCTGGTCAACGCGCGCCTGGTCGTCGTCGACGCCGGCTACGGGCACGACACCACCGTCGACTGCACCCGGCGTCTACAGGAGCGTTACCTCATCGACCAGCAACTTCCGGCGCCCGGCGCGACCTGCAAACCCGATCGAGCACCCTTCGCCGACTGAGCCGCGGACTGCGGTGCCGCGCCCCTGTTGTCCATCGGCGACCCCGTCCCGTGGCCTGTTCGTCATCCCCGCTTTCCCGCCATCGGGACCACCCGAGGGACGGTCCGCTGGGACAACGGAAGGGGGACAACGGATGACGACGCGGCAACGACTGTTCAGCGAGTGGGAATACCGGTAATCTTCGCTCGGCCATGCGTGATGAGGGAGGTGGCTTGGTGCGTAGACGCGCCTTCTTCAAGGCGGCGGGTGCGGCCGCGCTGTTCGGCGCTGTCGCTGGTTCGTCGTCGGTTACCGGACCGGCGTCCGCGGACCCGGTCTGGAACCTGCTTTTCCAGGCGTGGGTGCCGGAAATCTTTGCGCCACTGCCTGATCCGCCCGAGCACACGCCCGCGATCGTCATCGGCTCCGGCTTCGGCGCCGCGGTCACCGCGCTGCGCCTCGCCGAGGCGGGCATCGCGAACACGGTGCTGGAGCGCGGTTCGCGCTGGCCCAACGATCCATGGCGGGAGATCTTCACCGGCGACGACCTGCCCGACGGCCGCGGCTTCTGGCATCGCACCACATTCACCGGCGTCAGCAAGGTGCCGATGCAGTTCGCGAGCTTCGGTGGCGTGCTCGACTGCACCAACTACCCCGGCATCGACGTGTGGCGGGCGGCCGCGGTCGGCGGCGGCTCGGTGATCTTCACCGGCGCGATGGTCGCCCCGGAGCGGCGCTTCTTCGACCACCTCTTCGGCGGCACGGTCGAGTACGGCGAGCTGGACCGCGTCTACTACCCGCGGGTGCGGGAAATGCTGCGGCTGAGTTCGATGCCGCCGGACATCTACGCCGCCAAGCCGTTCGCGCACTCCAGGGCGTGGGACGACCAGGTGCGCATGGCGGGCTACCAGCCGATGCCCAACGACTCGGTCTTCAACTGGGACATCCTGCGCGGCGAGCTGGCGGGCACCACCCGGCCGTCGGCCACTGCCGCGCGCAGTAACCTCGGCAATTCCAACGGCGCCAAGTTCGATCTGAATCAGAACTATCTGAAGTACGCGGAGGGCACCGGCCGGTCCGCGATCTTCCCGGGCCACCAGGTGGAGTCCATCGCCCAGGAGCCCGGCGGCCGCTTCTCGGTCCGGGTGACCAAGCTGGCGCCGACCGGCGAGGTGCTCGGCACCAGGACCCTCACCTGCGACCAGCTCTTCCTCGGCGCCGGCTCGGTGGGCACCTCGGAGCTGCTGGTCCGGGCCCAGGCCACCGGCACGCTGCCCAACCTCAACGAGCACATCGGCGACGGCTGGGGCACCAATGGCGACGTGGTGCTCGGCCGTGGCGCGAGTGCGCTGGCCGGTTTGGGCCAGGGCGTCCCCAGCGCGAGCCGGATCTTCGACGAGTCGGGCCTGCCGCTCAGCTTGGAAAGCTGGTACATCCCCGGCATTCCGTTCGAGACGGGTGCGCTCGCCTCGCTGGGCATGGTCCTCGACCCGGCCCGCACCCGGTTCGGCTACGACGCGGCCTCGAACCGGGTCGGTCTGTCCTGGCCGACCAGGAACCGGGACGACATGGTGGCCGCCGCCCGCGCGGTCGACCATCGGATCGCCGAACGGGCCGACGCCGTCCTCGAATACGGCGCCCTCGGCTACGACGCGAACGCCCTGTTCACCGCGCACCCACTGGGCGGAGCGGTGCTCGGCAAGGCCACCGACAGTTACGGGCGAGTGCACGGGCACCCGGGTCTGTACGTGATGGACGGTGCGGCCATTCCGGGCAGTACCGGCACGGTGAACCCGTCGCTGACCATCGCCGCGCTCGCCGAGCGCAATATCGAGGCGATCATCCGGGCCGGTAGGTAGGCCGGATTCGAGCCCTGCGCTGGAGTCCGTGCCACCGACCGAACCGCGTACTACTGTCGGCCTGACCGTTCAGCGTTGAAGGGATACCCCAGGTGACAGCTGCGAGCGCCACTCCGGTCGGCGAGGAACTCCCGGAAGGCGATTACCCGCGTAAGCCGCCCGCGTTGTGGACCGACTTCGTGATGCTGGCGCTGGCCGTCGTATCGGTGGCGCTGGTCGCCTGGATCACCTTCTTCACGGTGTCCGAGCAGACCTATCGCGCGATCGTGATCGTCGACTGGACGGTGTGCGCGGTGTTCGCCGTCGAATTCCTGTGGCGCTGGCGCCGGGCGGGCTGGCCGTGGACGTTCCCGTTCGTCTACTGGTACGAGGTCCTCGGCATGATCCCGGTGACCAGTCCGTTCTTCCGCGGATTCCGGCTGCTGCGGATCGTGGTGATCGTGGTCAGGCTCGGTCGCGTTGCCGACCGCGTGTTCGGCGACCGCGTCACCGCCGCGCTGGTCAACCGGTTCGTACTGACCATCGTCGAGACGATCAAGCGCCCGATGACCATCGCGGTGATGGACGAGGTCGCTCACGTGATGCGGTCCGGCCACTACACCCGCAATATCGCGGCGGCGCTGCAGGAGAACCGCGCCGAGCTGGACGAGATGATCCTGGAGCTGATCAAGAAGGATCCGCAGGCGGGCCGGGTGCGCTATATCCCGTTCCACGACGACATCATCCGGCTGATCGCCGACACCACATTCCGCATCCTGTTCCAGGTATTGGATGATCCGCGGACCGACGAACTGGTCTCGGATGTGTTGCGCGAGAACATCGATCAGATCCGGCACGCGGTGCAGAACGACGTCCGGGTGCCGCCGTCCGCGTACGGTCCGACGCCTACTGAACACAGCGTCCGGCATCACCTCACGCGGGTGCCCCGTGCCTGATCTCCTCGCGGGGCTGTGCGAATCGGATTGTCTCCCACACGATCAGCGCACCGAGCATGGCGCACAGGATGGCGAGTGAGGCGAGCGCGGGCAGTGCGGCCGCCAGCGGGATCAGCGCGAGCAGCAGCACGATGGTGACCACCCTCGGTATGCTGACCGCCCCTGTCGCATAGTGTTTCGCGCCGACCAGCGCGATCAGATAGAGCACGACCCCGCCGTACAAGGCGAACAACGGAATTCCGTACAGCGCGTCTTTCAGCGTGTGCTGGGAAGAGTCGCCGACATAGTAGAGGACTTTCTTCAATCCCAGTGAGAGCCCGATGATCCCGACGATCATCGGAAAATGCCAAAAGGTGTAGGCGCCCCGCGCGATCTTGATCTGTCGCGCGCCGTCGGCATGTTTCAGCTGGTGTTCGATCGACAACGCGGCGACATCGAAATAGGTCCACCACAGCAGCCCGGATACCGCGAGTCCGAGCAGCGCGCCGACCGCGATCGGCCACGAGATCGGCAGCCCCGCCACCCCGATACCGATCGAGACGATCGATTCGCCGAGCGCCACGATGATGATCAGTCCGTACCGTTCGGCGAAATGGGTCGCCGAATTCAATCGCCAGTCGGTGCCGGCCAGCAATGTCCACAGATAGTCGCCCGCGATCGCCGCGATCCACAGCCCGATCTGCAGCGCCCCGGACGTCATCGCGGCGATCACCAGCAGCGTGGTGCCGATGGTGATCGAGCCGATCGACCAGCGCAGCACCTGGTTGCGCAACTGCGCGTCCTCGGCGCTGGCCAGCCAGAACATCACGACGTGCACCACCCGCACGACGAGATAGGCGATGGCGAAGACCAGCGGGCCGTACCAGCCGCCGGGCAGATCGTGGAACGCCTCGGGAATGGTGAGCGCGGCGAGGAAGGCGCCGCCCATCGCGGTGAACATCGCGACCCTGGCAAAGCCCTCGTCGGCGCGGATCACGTTGCCGAGCCAGGAGTAGGCGATCCACAGCCACCACATCACCGCGAGCACGAGCAATGCGCGCAGCATGTTCTTGGCGCTGGTCTCCTCCGCCGCCAGGTCGGTGACCATGGTGAAGGCGAAGACGAGCACCAAATCGAAGAACAGCTCGAGCTGCGTCACCGACGCACCTTCGGCCACCGGTTGGAGCCGAACCCGTTTGGAACCGATCATGGTGCACATCGTCGCACCCCGATCGGCTCGGCGCGTGGCTGCTGCGTTGCGCGTCGCGCGATTTCGCGGCGAGCGTACGTCGACCGGTTGTTATTCGTTATAGCTATACGGCTTCATAGTTTCCGGTTCCGGAAATCGCTCGGCGAACTCGATGAAATTCTGCACGGCGATCTCGTTCGTCTTCCGTACGGTTCGCTTGAGCAGAAGTCCGGGAACGGGGATGGGCATGTAGAGCTCGGTGTGGAACCAGACGTCGGTGCCGTCCGTGCCGTCGGAAACTTCGAACCAGCCGCCGCCCTTGACGCCCCGCGTGCTGTCGGTGACCTGCCAGGACGACCGGACTTCTGTCCAATCGTATTCCAGCACTTGCAGATCCGTGCTACCCAACAGTTCGGTCTTGACGAAAACTCGACGCGGCCTTCCTGCTTCGTCACGCGAGGCGACTCGGGCATCGGTATATCCCGGCGACCATTCCGGGAGCATTTCGACCGCGGCCAGCGCATCCATCACCTGCGCGGAATCGGCGTCGACGACGAATCGAATATCGGTTCTCGTGCGCATGTAAAACCTTCCGACCCCCGATGGACAACTCGGCCGATTCTCTCCAGCGGTTATCCGTCCGTCAACCTTTGGCCCCCGGTCCATAGTCCGCGGGCGTGGTCGACGTGGACCGATGTACTCGAAAGAGTGAGCGGGAACTGCGCGAACAACTTCCGAGTGGAAGGTTTGGGACATCTCGGAAGTAGCATCCCGCGGGACTGTCACAGAAAAGCCACTGCGCAGTGCGTGCCGTGCGGGCACTGCTCTCGGGCCGTGCGGGCACGGTGATCGGGTCTCCCGAACGCTGCCCCGTCGCCGGGTGCGGCAGCGTTCGGCGTCAGTGGGCCGGTTCGACTGTTGCGTCGGGCCCGGGATATACCAGCGACTCGTGTCCGTCGGGGTACCGCACCAGGTAGGGCGGTGACCCGTCGGGTCCGCGGACCTCGATGATCTGCCCGTGGCGATCACCTTGGCCCACAACGTGTCCGTGCACGTGGAGTCGGTCTCCGACATTCGCCATCATCACTTCATTATCGAATGCGAGTGATGCGGGTCACAAGGGTTCGGGGATTGAGACCGTGCGGTCTTTATTCGCCGATGGCGCGATCGACCGCGGCCTCGATCAGTTCCTGGCCCTGCTCTTCGGTGAACACGTCCGGCAGCGTGAGCCGATCCACGATCAGCCAGTTGAGCGCCAAATAGAGCAGTAGTACGGACTTCTCGTCGCCGGGCAGGCCCGCGTCGAGGTGGTTGCGCACATTGAAGTCGATGTCCGCGCGCACCCGCTCGGTCAGCACGGCCCGCAGTTCCGGTCGCCGGGTCGCCTCCAGGCGGAGTTCGAGCAGGGCGAGGTAGCCGGTGCGGAACGACTCGATGCGCCCGACCGTCTCCTTCATCAGCTCGACGATGTGCGCCAGGCTCTTCGGCCCCTCGGCCAGCTTGGCCATGGTTTCCTCGGTCGGCTGCAACCGCTCGTAGAAGCGGCTGCCCGCTTGGGTGAGCAGGTCGTCCCGGTTGGCGAAGTAGTTCGACGCCGTACCCGCGGGCACGGCCGCCTCCTTGTCCACCGCGCGGAAGGTGAGGCCGCGAGCGCCGTCCCTGGCCAGGACCTCGATTGCCGCGTCGAGCAGCGCTTGCCGACGCTCGGGATTCGTTCGCACTTGACACCACTCCATCCGTAGTACTACATTTCCACCACTACAAGCACAGTACAACAGATTGGGCGGTACCGGAATGCGAAAGCTTGTCTACTACGTCGCCGTGTCCCTCGACGGTTACATCGCAGGTCCGGGCGGGGAGTTCGACTTCTATCCGACCGACGACGAGATGGCCGCCTGGATCACCGGCCAGTACCCGGACTTCGTCCCGACGCATATTCGGCCCCACGTGGGTGTGCCGCTGGATGAGCCGAACACGCGGTGCGACACCGTGATCAGCGGCCGCGGCACCTACGAGCCCGCCCTGTCCGTCGGCGTGACCAGTCCGTACGCGCATATGAAGCAGTACGTGGTTTCCCGCACGCTCGGCCGGATCGATGACCCGGCGGTGGAATTGGTCGAGGGCGACCCGGTCGACCTGGTGCGGCGGCTGAAAAAGGAAGAGGGGCTGGATATCTGGCTCTGCGGCGGCGGCAACCTCGCCGCCCAGCTGCTCGGCGAGATCGACGAGATGATCATCAAGAGCTACCCGGTCGTCGCGGGCGGCGGCATCCCCGCGTTCGCGGGGGAGTTCCGACCGACCCTGTTCTCGCCCGCACAACGCAAAGAATTCGGCAACGGCACCCAGGTCACTTGGTTCACCCGCGCCTGACAACTCCGCACGAAAGAAGTTCTGCTATGCGAAAACTTGTCTACTTCGTCGGCATGTCCCTGGACGGCTACATCGCCGGACCCGGCGGCACGATCGACTTCTATCCCGTGTCCGACGAGATGGGCGCGTGGATCGCGCGGGAATACCCGGAGACGCTGCCGACCCACGCGCGGCCGCACTTCGGGCTCGCCGTCGACGCGCCCAATCAGAAGTTCGACACGTTCGTGATGGGGCGGGGTACCTACGACCCGGCCCTGGCGATCGGCGTGACCAGCCCGTTCGGGCACATGCGGCAGTACGTGGTGTCGAGCACCCTCGGCCGGATCGATGACCCGGCTGTCGAACTGGTCGAGCGCGATCCGGTCGGCCTGGTGCGTGCACTCAAACAAGAAGAGGGCATGGATATTTGGCTGGGCGGCGGCAAGCTCGCGGCCGCGTTGCTCGGCGAGATCGATGAGCTGGTCATCAAGAGCTACCCGGTCGTCGCGGGCGCAGGCACGCCCGCCTTCGCGGGGGAGTTCCAGCCGACGCTGTTCACGCCGACCGAGCGCAAGGAATTCGGCAACGGCAGTCAGGTCACCTGGTTCACCCGAGCCTGACTGCTCGTCGCTCACCCGTCCGAAAGGAAGGACAAGCGCACCTGGCGATCCGGATTGTCGACATTGAGGTCGACGAACGCGACGGACTGCCAGGTGCCCAAGGCCATCGTCCCGTCGATCACCGGAATGGTGGCGTAGGGCGCGATCATCGCGGGCATGACGTGCGAGCGACCATGCCCGCGCGAGCCGTGCGCATGTCGCCACCGATCGTCGGCGGGCAACAGGTCGCGCAGGGCGGCGAGCAGATCGTCGTCACTGCGCGCCCCCAACTCCATTACCGCGATGCCGGCCGTCGCATGCGGCACGAACACATTCAGTAGTCCGTCGCCGCCACCGGACGCTTCGCGCACGAACGACGTGCACTGCCCGGTGATGTCCTGCACGACTTCGGTCTGTCCCGTGGTCACCGTGAATACCGTGCTCTTCATGACTCCATCGTGCGTCATTCACTCGGTTTCGTCGGCGCGCAATGCCTTGGTTACCCGAAGTGATGTCTCGTGCAGCCGGTTGAACAGTTCCAGGATCAGCGCCAGCTGGTCGTCGGTGTAGTCGGCGGCCACCGTGCCGAATTCCCGCGCCAGCAGCTCATAGTGCGGGGCGATCTCGTCGATCCGCTCCTGGACGGCCGTGATGATCACCCGCCGCCGGTCCTGTCCGTCGTGTTCACGCCGCACGTAACCAGCCTTTAGTAGCCGGTCGATCATCCGGGTGATGGCGCCGGTGGTCAGTCCAGCGGCGGCGGCCAGTTCCCCTGCGGTGGCGGGGCCACCGAGTCGCAGCATGTTCAGGCAGCGCAGATCCGTCACGTGCAGGCCAAGTCGGTCCGCGACGGCCTGGTGCATCATCACCGCGTCGGTGGCGCTGCGCTGTGCGGCGAGGGTCAGCGCGGCACCCAACTCCACCCGCTTCGGCTCGGCATTCTTCGGCATGCTTGACACCTTCGTCTGACTCGGACAATATCTTACTCACTCAACTATTTACTGACTCAGTTGATGAGCTGATCAGATTGTATCGAGGGGTAAGTCATGACCATCGACCAGCACGCCGACGAGGCCGCCATCCACGCGTTGTTCGAACGTCAGGCCAAGGCATGGAACGACGGCGATGCCGCCGCCTTCGCCGCGGAGTTCGCCGAGGACGCCGACTACATCACCTGGTTCGGCACGCACAGCAGGGGTCGGCAGGCGATCTACGAGTCGCACGTCCCGGTCTTCGAGAAATACCTGAAGAACACTCGGCTGGACGGGGAGATCACCGGCTTCCGCTTCCTCGGCCCCGACGTCGCGCTGGTCCACGGCCTGGGCGCTGTGCTGAAAGGCAGGCGGCGGCGCAATCGCCGCAACACCAAAGTGCAGACGACAGTGGTGGTGCGCACTAACGACGGATGGCGGATCGCGGCCTTCCAGAACACCAAATACCACTGGCTGCTCGCCAGGTTCGCGGCCAAGGCTGACCAGCGCGTCGAGGCCGCCGCGGCCGTCGGCTGAGGAGGCAGGGGTAATCCGCTGGACCACGGCCGGTACGCTGAGTGGCTGTTAGCAGCTGGTAGTCGATCTTGGAGGACCCTGTCGTGGCTCTCGTTGTTCAGAAGTACGGAGGATCCTCGGTGGCTACCGCCGAGCGCATCCGGCGCGTCGCTGAACGGATCGTCGAGACCAAGAAGCAGGGCCACGACGTGGTGGTCGTCTGCTCGGCCATGGGTGACACCACCGACGAGCTGCTCGACCTGGCCCAGCAGGTGGCGCCCGCGCCGCCGGCCCGGGAAATGGACATGCTGCTCACCTCCGGTGAGCGCATCTCGAATGCGCTGGTCGCCATGGCCATCCACTCGCTCGGCGCTGAGGCCCGGTCGTTCACCGGCTCGCAGGCCGGGGTGATCACCACCGGCGCACACGGCAACGCCAAGATCATCGACGTCACCCCGGGCCGGCTCCGGCAGGCGCTGGACGACGGGCAGATCGTGCTCGTCGCCGGCTTCCAGGGCGTCAGCCAGGACAGCAAGGACGTCACCACGCTCGGCCGTGGCGGCTCCGACACCACCGCGGTCGCACTGGCCGCGGCGCTGGAGGCCGACGTCTGCGAGATCTACACCGACGTGGACGGCGTCTTCACCGCCGACCCGCGGATCGTGCCGGACGCGCAGCGGCTCGAGCAGGTCTCCTACGAGGAGATGCTGGAACTCGCGGCCTGCGGCGCGAAGGTGCTGATGCTGCGCTGCGTCGAATACGCGCGCCGATACAACGTGCCTGTGCATGTGCGCTCGTCCTATACCGACAAGCCGGGCACCTACGTTTACGGATCGATGGAGGACATCCCCTTGGAGCAAGCAATCCTCACGGGCGTCGCGCACGACCGCAGCGAGGCCAAGGTGACCGTGGTCGGACTACCCGACGTGCCCGGCTACGCCGCCAAGGTGTTCCGGGCGGTCGCCGACGCCGAGATCAATATCGACATGGTGCTGCAGAACATCTCCAAGATCGATACCGGCAAGACCGACATCACCTTCACCCTGCCCAAGACCGACGGCGCGCGCGCCGTCGAGATGCTGACCAAGCAGCAGGACGAGATCGGCTTCTCGCAGGTGCTCTACGACGATCACATCGG
The DNA here is from genome assembly GCF_019222765.1 of Nocardia iowensis. Lineage (NCBI taxonomy): Bacteria > Bacillati > Actinomycetota > Actinomycetes > Mycobacteriales > Nocardiaceae > Nocardia > Nocardia iowensis. The sequence goes on from NZ_CP078145.1 coordinate 449,902, forward strand.
CAAGGTGTCGCTGGTCGGCGCGGGCATGAAGAGCCACCCCGGCGTCACCGCCAAGTTCTGTGAGGCGCTGGCCGACGCGGGCGTGAACATCGATCTGATCTCCACCTCCGAGATCCGGATCTCGGTGCTGGTCAAGGACACCGAACTGGACGAGGCCGTCAAGGTGCTGCACCGGGCCTTCGAGCTCGGCGGCGACGAGGTCGCCGTGGTGCACGCGGGAACAGGACGTTAAGCCATGGGAATTCGAGTAGGCGTTGTCGGCGCGACCGGACAGGTCGGCGCGGTCATGCGAAAACTGCTGGCGGAGCGTAACTTCCCGGCCGACGAGGTGCGCTTCTTCGCGTCGGCTCGCTCGGCGGGCACGAAGCTGCCGTGGCGTGGCGGCGAGATCGTCGTCGAGGACACCGAGCTGGCCGACCCGTCCGGACTGGACATCGCGCTGTTCTCGGCCGGTGCCACCATGTCGCGCGTGCAGGCTCCGCGCTTCGCCGCGGCGGGCGTCACCGTGATCGACAACTCGTCCGCCTGGCGCAAGGACCCCGACGTCCCGCTGGTGGTCAGCGAGGTCAACCCCGAGCAGACCCGCAACCTGGTCAAGGGCATCATCGCCAACCCGAACTGCACCACCATGGCCGCCATGCCGGTGCTGAAGCCGCTGCACGACCTGGCCGGGCTGCGCCGCCTCATCGTGTCCAGCTACCAGGCCGTGTCCGGTAGCGGCCTGGCCGGTGTGGAAGAGCTGGCGACGCAGGCGCGTGCGGTGATCGACGATGCCGAGAAGCTGACCCACGACGGCCGCGCCGTCGACTTCCCCGCCCCGAACAAGTACGTCGCGCCGATCGCGTTCAATGTGCTGCCGCTGGCCGGTTCGCTGGTCGACGACGGCTCCGGCGAGACCGATGAGGATCAGAAGCTGCGCAACGAGAGCCGCAAGATTCTCGGCCTGCCCGATCTGCTGGTGAGCGGCACCTGCGTGCGCGTCCCGGTGTTCACCGGGCACTCGCTGTCGGTGAATGCCGAGTTCGACGAGCCGCTTTCGGTTGAGCAGGCCAAGGAGATCCTGGCCAAGGCGCCCGGCGTCAAGCTCGTCGACGTGCCGACGCCGCTACAGGCGGCCGGTGCCGACGACTCGCTCGTCGGCCGCATCCGGCAGGATCCCGGGGTACCCGACGGCCGCGGTCTCGCGCTGTTCATCTCCGGTGACAACCTGCGCAAGGGCGCCGCGCTCAACACCATTCAGATCGCCGAGGTCCTGCTCGCGAACCGCTGACACCGTCCCCGGCGGACTAGCCGTGCCGATTTGCCTGTGGGTCGGAGTGACCCATCCGGTCGAATCCGCTTCCCGAAACTGGTACCATATGTCGTACCGGTTTCAGGAGGGCTCATGGCTGCGGCAATTACGGCAAGTGAGGCGCGCAAGCACCTATTTCCTCTGGTCAAGCAGGTGAATGAGGATCATGACACGATCGAGATCGTGTCGAAGGGGGGCAATGCCGTGCTGATGTCCAAAGAAGACTATGACTCGCTGATGACGACGGTCCAACTGCTCAGTGGGCCTGATGGTGCACGCCTACGTCGGTCGATCCAGGAGCTCGAGGGCGGTGGCGGCACCGGCCGCGAGCTCATCGAATGAGGCTCATTTTCTCCGAATCCGCTTGGGAGGAATACACCGCTTGGTTACAGCGCGACCGCACCGTGTTGAAGAAGGTGAACGTGCTGATCAAGGCGATCATGTGCGATCCGTTCGAGGGGATCGGCAAGCCGGAGCCGCTGAAGCATGACCTGGCTGGCTATTGGTCCCGCCGGATTACCCAGGAGCACCGCATCGTCTACAAGGTCGTCGAGGATGCGCTGTGGATTGCCAAGGGTGGCAAGCACTACGAATGACTCGTGGCTAGGCGGGGCCGTTAGCAGAGCGGCGAGGCCGCGGGTCCGCGGTCGGAACCACGGCCTCGGTCGCTCACTTCGTTTCGTAGCGGGTTGCCAGGCGGCGATCGGCGGAGGAATGGCCTGCTTGAATTTCGTAGGTTCCGGGTACTGATCGCCAGGTGTTGCGCTCTTCGTCCCAGATCTCGAACGCGCGCTGTGGAATTCGGATGCGCGCCGCGACCTGCTCACCTGGGTCGGCTTCGACTCGGGTGAAACCGGCCAGCCAGCGGGACGGGCGGATCGCCGAATCCGCTACCGGCGCAATGTAAATCTGCACCACCTCGGCACCGCGGCGGGCACCGGTATTGCGCAGCTGGACGGTCACGGTCGTCGCATCGCGCTCGATCGACTCGTAATCCCATGTGGTGTAACCGGATCCGTGTCCGAACGGGTACGCCGGAGTCGTGCCCGCCCGCTCCCACGCGCGATAGCCGATGAACACGTCCTCCCGGTAGACGAGTTCACCATCGGTCGGGACGACCTCGGTGACCGGGCAATCGGCCAGTGCGATGGGCCAAGTGGTCGGCAGCCGCCCGCCCGGCTCGGTGTGGCCGAGTAGCACGTCAGCGAGTGCGGCCCCGCCTTGCTGGCCGGGGAACCAGCTCAACAGGATCGCCGCGACCTCCTCGCGCCACGGCAACTCCACCGGCGATCCCGCATTGACGACCACCACCGTATTCGGATTGACGGCGGCGACCCGGCTGACCAATTCGTCTTGGCGGCCGGGCAGTTTCAGCGTCTTGCGGTCGAAGCCCTCCGACTCGACCTGCTCGGTGGTGGCGACGACGACCACGGCGACATCGGCCGCTCGCGCCGCCTCGACCGCCTCCGCGATCAGCTCGTCGGGGTCGCGTCGCGGGTCCCCGTGCGCGAGGGTGACGTTGACCGCTTGGATGGGTGCGTCCGCGAACTTCATCGGGCTATGCGTCATGCGCACCTCGACCGGCTGCCCAGCCGTCAGCTCGACCGTGCCGCGCTCGACGGGGGTGCCGAAGAATGCCTCGAAAAGGTCCGCGCCGGAGGGTGTTTCGCTGCCATCGAAGAGCACGGTATCCGCCACGACGAGGCGGAACTCGCCGAAACCCTTGGTGCCGAAGACATGCGCACCGCTTTCCCGTGGGGTGAAGGTGCCATGGATCTCGACGGTGTGCAGCGCGTCGTAGCTGATGCCGTCGGGCATTTCGCCGATCCACTCGACCATTCCATTGGGCAGCGAGCTGATTCCGAGCACCTCGCCATCGGCATCGAGCACGCGGACCTGCAACTCGAATCCCTGGTCGGCTGCGCCCAAAGCGTCACTCGGCGTGGCGCCTACCGCGAAGGTCAACGCATCTTCCGGCAGCGCGGCGGTCAGGCCGTCGAGCGGGGAGACGACGGACTCGGGAAACACGGTGGCCGAACCGCCGCCGAGAATACGGGCGTCCCTGGCGGCGAGACCGATGAGCGCGACCTTGTCGGCGGCGTCGATGGGGAGCGCCGTACGGTCCGCGACCGCGGCGTTTCGCACCAGAACGAAAGAGCGACCGGCGATTTCACGGGCCAGCGCGATGCCGTCGATGTTCGCGGGCGGCGTGGTCACCGCGGGCTCCGCGCCGTCGAGCAGGCCCACCCGGGCGGCGAGGCGCAGCACCCGTCGCACGGCTGCGTCGACCACGGACTCCTCGACCTCGCCGTTGCGCACCGCGGCGACGAGCGCGTCGCCGTAGACGCCGCGCGGTCCCGGCATCGCGATGTCGAGCCCGCCGGTGATCGCGCCGACTGTCGACCGCGCGGCGATCCAGTCGGAGACGACCACGCCGTCGTACCCCCATTCGTCGCGCAGCACCCCGTTCAGCAGGGCGGCGTGCTCGGTCATGGTGGTGCCGTTGACCTGGTTGTAGGCGGCCATGATGCCCCAGGGGCCCGCCTCGCGGACGATCGCTTCGAAAGGCGCGAGGTACAACTCGCGCAGCGCGCGGGGGGAGACGACATTGTTCACGGTGAAGCGTTCGGTCTCGGCATCATTGGCGACGAAATGCTTGACCGTGGTGCCGACCCCGCCGTCCTGCACGCCGCGCACATAGCCGGTCCCGATGCGTCCCGTGAGGTACGGATCCTCCGAGTAGGCCTCGAAATGCCTGCCGCCGAGCGGCGACCGATGCAGGTTGACGGTCGGCGCGAGCAGCACCTGCACACCTTTGCGGCGTGCTTCTTGCGCGAGCAGCAGGCCTGCGCGCCTGGCCAGTTCCGGATCCCAGGTCGCGGCGAGCGCGGTGGGCGATGGCAGCGCGATGGACGGATCGTCGGCGGAAAAACGCACCCCGCGCACCCCGATCGGGCCGTCGGACATCACCAGCGACCGCAACCCGATCTCCGGCAGCGCGGGCAGCGACCACATGTCCTGCCCCATCAGCAGCCTGGCCTTGGTCGGGAGGTCGAGCTTCCCGAGGGCCGCCGTCACGGCTTCCTCGCGGACCACGTCGGCTTGACTCATGATGAACTCCTTTGTCTACCAATGTAGTTGCGGACACGGTGGGCGGGTGCCCGCAAAAGCCCCGGAGGGCAGGCGGCGGGCGTCCGCTGATTCCGCTGAACTCACCTAATCAATGGTAGGTGTTGTTATCATCTCGTTATCTATGAGCGAGGACTTGCCGCGGTGTCGTCAGCCGGTCCGAGCAAAGCGACGAAGTCCCGGAACGCGGCACTCATGTCGACGGCCGGGTCGAGCAACCATTGCGTCTGCAAGCCGTCCAGCACGGCGATCAACAGCGGTGCCACTTGCTCAGGTGTCCGACCCCCGGCCAGCCGATCACCGAACTCCGCCCGCAGCAGGTCGGCTAGTCTCGCCCTGGCGTGGGCGTAGCGCTCGACGAAATACTCCCGCGCGGGGTGCCCGCCGGTCACACTTTCGCCGACCAGCGCCGTGAACGTCTGCACAACACCGGGCCGCATCGCGTTGTACTCGACCAGCTGCTCGAGATGTGACAGCCGCCAACTGTCCGACGGTCCGGCCAGAAACGCCGCTGTATCCCAGCGGTCCCGCGCCTCGAGCACCGCGACCAGCAGATGTTCTTTGCTCGGGAAGTAGTGCAGCAGTCCGGGTTGGGTGAGCCCGACGCGCTCCGCGACAGCGGCGAGCGAGGTGCCGCGATAGCCGCGCTCGGCGATCACCTCTCTGGCGGCCTCGAGGATGGCCGCGCGGCGTTCGGCGGCCTGCGCCGCCCGTCCACCTCGCTGTTCCTGAGTCACCCGGTCGAGCGTAATGCGCTCCGGTGTCCGGGCTGTCGTCGCGGCGCAGCGGGTCGGCATCGTCGCGCACCGAGCGGAGCGCGGCGGAAAATACGTTCGCTCCGTCGCCGTCGCGGCTGTTAGCCTCCGCCGATGGCGAACCCCTATCCCCATGTGTACCTAGGTGACCGGATCGTTGCGGCCGAGGAGGCCACGGTCAGCGTCGCATCGTCGGCGGTGTTGTACGGACTCAGCGTCTACACCGTTTTCCCCGTACATGTGGCAGGGGCAGCGCACACCGCGTTCCGGCTGGACGATCACTTCCGGCGGATCGAGGAGTCCTGCAAGATCATCGGCATCGATCGGTTCGCCACGGAATGGGACTTCGACCGGTTCTACGCCGCGGTGGTCGAGCTGATCGGCCGGAACATGCCGACGACCGATGTATTCGTCCGCGCCACCGTGCACGTCGTCGAGTCGATCCCCGGTACCAAGGTGCGGGGCTGCGCGATTCGGCTGAGCATGTTCGTCTACGACGCGGTACCGATCGTCCCGCAGGACGGCATGCGCCTGAAATCCAGCCCGTGGCGGCGCATTCCGGACAACGCTATTCCGTCGCGTGCCAAAGTCAATGGCGCGTACGTCAATTCGGTGCTGGCCAAACAGGACGCCATCGACAGCGGCTACGACGACTGCGTGTTCCTCGACGGCAATGGCCACGTCTGCGAGCTCAGCGCCGCCAACATCTTCCTCGTCCGCAACGACACCCTGATCACCCCCGATGTCTCCTGCGACATCCTCGACGGCATCAATCGCCGCACCATCCTCACCTTGGCGGCCGAGGACGGCATCCCGGTCGTCGAACGCACCGTCGACCTGACCGAGCTGTACATCGCCGACGAGGTCTTCGTCACCGGCACGTCCGCGGGTGCCGCTCCGGTCATCGAGGTGGACGGGCGGGTGGTCGCCGACGGCCGACCCGGCCCTGTCTCGCAGGCGCTGCGCAAACGCCACAGCGCCGCACTGCGTACCGACACCCTGCACGGCTGGCTCACTACGCTGGCCTGACGCCGCATCGCTCAGCGGCGTTCGAGCGCGGCTCAGAGGCGTTCGAGCGCGGCGATGGTGCCGAGGAACAACTCGACATTGTCGTGCACGAATTTGTCCCGCGGATAGGGGAGCGACTGCTGGATCCACGCGGTGGTCGTCTCCCCGAAGCCGCCGACCAGGAATCGGGCGGTCAGATCGATGGCCGGATCGTCCGGAGCGCGGTCGGTCAGCAGCCCGTGCAGCAGTGCGCCGTAGGTCCGCGAGACGTCCTCGGCCCGCGCGAGTCGGCGCGTCGCTACGGCGGGGTGACCATAAGCCTTGGTGGACAAGAGCTTTCCCTTGGCCGGTGCCTGCAGGAAGAAATCGACCAGCGCCTCGACCAGGGCGGTCACCTGGTCGCGGCGGTCCGGTCCGGCCGCCGCGACCGCACCGTCGACGGCCGCCGCCATCTGCCGGAAGGCCAGTTCGAACGCCGCGACCACCAGGTCGTCGAGATCGGTGAAGCTCTCGTAGACGAACCGGGTGGACAGGCCCGCTTGCTTGGCGACGGTCCGGATCGTCAGCCCGCCGGGTCCGTCCAGCGCCATCACCTCGAACGCCGCCTCCAGCAGCTGCTCGCGCCGGGTGGCGCGGCGCTGATCGGCGGGTACACCGCCGTAGGTTCGTGCTTGCTTGGCCACCCCGCAATCTTGACACGGATGTTTCCTAAATCTAGCTTCATTCGGGAGACAACTGATTCCTGATTTAGGGGTGCGCATGACCGGACTTGCCGAAGCATCCGATCGCGGCGCCGAGCAGGTGCGGCAACCGGTGCCGTTGAACAGTCCGATGCCGCAGGGCCCGTTGCCGTCGCACGTCGACGGCTGCTTCGGCTGCGGGCAGCACAATTACGCGGGTGTCGGGATGACCCTCGAGCTGATCGGCGATCGTATTGTCGGTCGCTTCACCTTCGATGAAAGGCACAAGGGCGCACCGGGTCTGGCGCACGGCGGGGTGGTCGCGGCCGTGCTGGACGAGGCGTCGGGCACCGTGCCGACCACCATGTGCGTCCCCGCGGTCACCGCCAAACTCGAGGTGAACTACGCCAAGCCCGCGCCGCTGCATCGGCCGATGATCGTGTCCGCGATCCTCGATCGCCGCGAGGGGGAGCGCAAGCTGCACATCCACGCGCGGCTCGAGCTCGACGGCGAACTCGTCGCCGAGGCGAACGCGCTGTTCGTCGTCGTCTCCCCGGACCACTTCTTCGCACACGGCGCGAAGGAGGGTGAGCTGCCGTTCTTCGGCGTGTGATTCAGCGGATGCCGGGGGTGCGTGGGTCGGGGCCGAGGCAGGCCAGGATCGCGCAACCCGGCGCTGTGTCGGCGAAGGGTGCTGCCAGCGGGTAATTGAGGCAGGTGAGGACGTTGCAGCCGGGATACGCGAACGGTCCGTCGCCGAACACCGCGCGCACGAAGTTGACATCGACGAACTGGCCCGGGTTCAGCCGCACCGGTGGCTCGACGTACGGCCCCGGATCGGGAAAGGGCGGTTCCTGGAATGCCGCGAATACCTTGCGGAAGAACTGGTAGGGCAGTTCGGCCGTGTTCTGGATGGTGCCGGTCAGTCCGTGCCTGCTGATATTGCCGTAGAAACCGGTCCACACCACCGTGAGGTCCAGGCTCGGCATGACGAAGACATTCTGCATGCCGAGTCCGGCCATCATGTAGACGTCGGTCGGCAATATGCTCGCGGACTCCGCGCATCCGGGGCCGAGCCAGAACAGATAGCCGTAGCATTTGTTCGCCCGCGAAGGCTGGCGTGCTTGTCGCAAGTATTGCGTCGAGACGAGTTGCTGTTCACCCCAGCGTCCGTCGTTGCTCACCAGCAGACCGAGTTTGGCGAAGTCATTGGGCGGGATCAGCAGGTGCGCGTAGCCGTAGGTGTGCCCGGCGCGATCGCGGGCCCAGTAGTAGTCGCCACGGTGGATGCCGAGTGGGTCGAACAGTTCACGCTGGGCGAACTGCTGGAACGGCTCGCCGATCGCCAATTCGATGACATAGCTGAGCAGGTCGACATTGCGTTGGCTGTAGCTGAATACGGTGCCGGGCGGGTTGTCCAGGGGCACACCGAGCGCCTGTACCGCGCTGTTCGGGTCGATCGGGATGACGCCGGTAACTCCCTCGGTCAGCACACCGACCTTCATGCCCGATGTCTCGGTGAGCAGGTTCTCCACCGTGATGGAACGATGCTGCGCGTCACCGAGTCCAGGCGGCAGGTAGCGATCGATCGGCGCGTAGATATCGAGTTTTCCCTGATCCCATGCCATTCCGGCGAGCACCGAAACAACGCTTTTGGTGGCGCTCCAGATATTCCATGCCACGTTTCCGGTGTGCTTATTGGTCGGTCCCTCGCCGATGAGGCAATTGTGCCGGAAGATCTGGACGTTCAACCGGTTTCGGGTGGCGGCGAAGGTCAATGCGTCCGCGAGACGGTCGCTGTCGAGGCCGACCTGTTCCGGTGTCGCCCGAGCGAACTCGCGGCCGGAATTCACCGCACACCGCGCCTCCTCGGCCACGCGGCTCGGTGCCGCCTGCGCGACCCCGGTGAATACGTTCCCCGCCACCAGCGATAACGCAGCGAACCCAGCCAGGAACCCACCGAATCGCCCCATGTTCAGAGGCTATCGCGCAAGGTCGCCGACGATGGACGAATGCGGCGTTATGGCGCGCCCGAGATTCATCGGATACCCGGGGCGCCGGGGCCGAGGCACACCAGGATCGCGCAGCCAGGCGGGGTGTCCCAAAAGGGCGGGGCCAGCGGATAGTCCAGACAGGAGAAGACATTGCAGCCCGGATAGGCGCCCGGGCCGATGCCGAACACGGCGAGCAGGATGCTCGGGTCGACGTATTTTCGCGGATCGAGGCGCACCGGCGGCTCGACCCACGGGCCCGGGTCCGGCATTGGCCGGTCGTGGAACGCGGCGAATACCTTGCGGAAGAACTCGTACGGCAGTTCCGCCTGGTTCTGCAGGGTGCCGGTCAGGCCGTGACTGCTCCGATTGCCGAAGAATCCGGTCCAGACCACCGTGAGGTCGAGGCTCGGGATGACGAAGATGTTCTGCATCCCGAGGCCATCCATCATGTAGAGGTCGTTGGGCACGCCGTAGAGCGGTGCCGCGCACTCGGGCCCGAGCCAGAACAGGTACCCGTAGCATTCATTGGCTTTCGTGGGCTGGCGTGCTTTCCGAAGATAACGTTCGGAGACGAGTTGCTGTGTGCCCCAGCGTCCGTCGTTGCTCACCAGTAGACCGAGTTTGGCGAAGTCGTTCGGCGGGATCAGCAGGTGCGCGTAGCCGTAGGTGTGTCCGGCTCGGTCGCGGGCCCAGTAGTAGTCGCTGCGCTTGATGCCGAGCGGGTCGAAGAGTTCACGTTGGGCGAATTGCTGGAGTGGTTCGCCGACAGCCAGTTCGAGGACGTAGGTGAGTAGGTCGACATTGCGCTGGCTGTAACTGAATATGGTGCCCGGCGGGTTTTCCAGCGGCATGCCCAACGCTTGCACGGCACTGTTCGGGTCGATCGGGACTACTCCCGTGATGCCCTCGGTGAGCGCGCCGACCTTCATACCCGATGTTTCGGTGAGCAGGTGCTCGACGGTGATCGCGCGATGTTCGGCGTCGCCGAGTCCTGGCGGCAGGTACCGGCCGATCGGCGCGGAGATATCGAGCTTGCCCCGATCCCATGCCATTCCGGCGAGCACCGAAACAACGCTCTTGGTGGAGCTCCAGATATTCCACGCCACATTCCCGGTGATGTCGTTCGACGGGCCCTCGCCGATCAAGCAGTTGCGCCGGAACACCTGCACATTCAATCGGTTTCGGGTGGCGGCGAAGGTCAATGCGTCCGCGAGCCGCTTGCTATCCAGCCCGACCTGCTCCGGCTTCGCCCGCGCGAACTCGCGGCCGGACTGCGGCGTGCACCGCACTTCCTCGGCCGCGCGGCCCGGTGCCGCTTGCGCGTTCCCGGCGAAAACATTCCCCGCCAGCAGCGATAACGCAGCGAACCCAGCCAGGAACCCACCGAAACGCCCCATGTTCAGAGGCTATCGCGGGAGGTCGCGATGGCCGTGGCAACAGGCGGAGCGTGGCGCGGGCAATCTGTGGGCGAGTTCAGTCGCGCCGATGGCGAGCCTGCACTGCCCAGAACACCGCGACGCCCACCGCAAGCACCGCGAGTCCGGCCGCCACCGAACCCAACGGCAGCGACAACCCCACGATCACGCAGCCGACCGCACCGACGATCGGCACCCACCGCGCCGGTCGACCCTCCGCCGCGCCGAGCGTCGCCGCCGAGACATTGGCGATCAGGTAGTAGAACAACACCGTGAACGACGAGAACCCGATCGCCGCACGCAGATCGAACACTCCGGCGATCACCGCGACGCAGGCACTGACCACCAGCTCCGCGCGATGCGGCACACCGAACCGCGGATGCACCGCCGCCAGCGCGCCGGGCAGATAGCGGTCGCGCGCCATGGCGAGCACCGTCCGGGAGACGCCGAGGATCAGCGCGAGCAGCGACCCGGCCGCGGCGAGTACCGCACCCGCCCGGACCACCGGCGCCCATCCCGGTGCGCCCGCGGCTGAGACCAGCCGGGCCAGCGGGTCGCTCCCGGCGGTCAACCCCGCCGAGCCGAGCACGGTCAACGCGCTGATCGCCACCAGCGCGTAAACCGCGAGCGCCACGCCCAGCGCGATCATGATCGCCCGAGGGATGGTGCGCCGCGGCTCCCGCACCTCCTCGCCGAGTGTCGCGATCCGCGCATACCCGGCGAAGGCGAAGAACAGCAGCCCGGCCGCCTCCAGCACACCGCGCACCCCGACCTTGTCCGGTAAAGCCGTTGCCGCCGAATGCTTTCCGAAGAACCCGACGATCACGACGGTCGCCAGCACGACGAGCACCCCGGTAACGATGATCCTGGTGGCCGTCGCCGACTTCTGCACGCCCGTGTAATTGATCGCGGTGATCGCGACAACGGTGCCAACCGCGACCACCCGTGCGTGCTCCGGCCACGCGTAACTGCCGACCGTCAACGCCATCGCCGCGCACGACGCCGACTTCCCCACGACGAAACCCCACCCCGCGAGATAGCCCCAGAAAGCCCCGAGACGTTCGCGGCCGTACACATAGGTGCCACCCGAAACCGGATACAACGCGGCGAGTCGCGCCGAGGAGGTCGCGTTGCAGTAGGCGAGCAGCGCGGCCACCGCCAACGCGAGCAACAGCCAACTACCGGCCGCGCCTGCCGCGGGCGCGAGCGCGGCGAAGATCCCCGCCCCGATCATCGATCCCAAGCCGATGACCACCGCATCGGTCAGTCCGAGTCGCCGTCGCAGCGCGTCGCTGTCTGTCGTCACCCCCGCATCCTGCGTGACCACTTCGACCGCCGCGACTCGGCCCGGAAAACACAAACGCCGCCAGGTCGCTAAAACTGGCGGCGCTGAGTCGAGTCGACGTCCCACAAGCGCCTCTCGGCGGGTGGTCGCTCGTAGCGACAAAGGGGTGAGGCCCGGGGCTGTCCGGACGCCGACAGTGAGCATCAACGACCATCCGTCCGGAAGTATTCCGCGCGGCCGGATGTGATGTGCGCAACGCATGACCCGATCGATTCCTTTTCTTGACTAATTCCAGAAAAGGTGGAGGATCGGTGTCATGCACACTAACCACACCGATCCGCGAGCGCAGTTGCGCGCGGCCGGCCTGCGGGTCACCGCCCCGCGGGTCGCGGTGCTGGACGCGGTCGCGGCCGCCCCGCATGTCGATGCGGACCGGGTGGCCGCCACCGTTCGGGAAACCCTCGGCTCGGTGTCCACGCAGGCCGTCTACGACGTATTGCGGGCCTGCGTGAACGCCGGAATCCTGCGGCGGATCGAGCCTGCCGGTTCGGCCGCGCTGTACGAGACCCGCGCCGGGGACAACCATCACCACCTGGTGTGCCGCAGCTGCGGCACGGTCGTCGACGTCGACTGTGTCGTGGGCAGAGCCCCTTGCCTGGAACCCGATGACGACCACGGGTTCGCGGTCGACGAGGCAGAGGTCGTCTTCTGGGGTCTGTGCCCGACCTGCCGTTCGCGCCGGCAGACATCCTGACAGCCCGGGTCAGCCCACCCGGGGAAGTTGTTCATCAGCCGAGGAGGCTTCGATATGACCAAGCCGACAACCACGAACACCGGAACCCCGGTGGAGAGCGACAACGAATCGCTCACCGCCGGTACCCAAGGCCCGATCCTGCTGCACGATCACTACCTGATCGAGAAGCTCGCCCAGTTCAACCGGGAACGGGTGCCGGAACGGATCGTGCACGCCAAGGGCGCGGGTGCGTACGGTGAGCTGGTTGTGACCAACGATGTCAGCCGCTACACCAAGGCCAAGCTGTTCCAGCCGGGTGCGCGGACCGAGTCGCTGGTCCGGTTCTCCACCGTCGCCGGTGAGCAGGGCAGCCCCGATACCTGGCGCGACCCACGGGGTTTCGCGGTGAAGTTCTACACCGAAGACGGCAACTACGACCTCGTCGGCAACAACACCCCGATCTTCTTCATCAAGGATCCGATCAAGTTCCCCGACTTCATCCGGTCGCAGAAGCGCCTGCCCGGCAACGGACTTCGCGACCACAACATGCAGTGGGACTTCTGGACGCTGCGCCCGGAGACGGCGCACCAGGTGACCTGGCTGATGGGTGACCGCGGCATCCCGAAGACCTATCGGCACATGAACGGCTACGGCTCGCACACCTACCAGTGGATCAATGCGGCGGGCGAGCGCTTCTGGGTGAAGTACCACTTCAAGACCGACCAGGGCATCGACTACCTGACCCAGGCCGACGCTGACCGCATCGCAGGCGAGAACGCCGACTACCACCGCAAGGACCTGTGGGACGCGATCGAGCGCGGCGACTTCCCGAGTTGGACGTTGCACGTGCAGGTGATGCCGGTCGCCGAGGCGGAGAGCTACCGGTTCAACCCGTTCGACCTGACCAAGGTGTGGTCGCACAAGGACTACCCGCTGATCGAGGTCGGCAAGTGGACGCTGAACCGCAACCCGGGCAACTACTTCGTCGACATCGAGCAGGCCGCCTTCGAGCCGTCGAATGTCGTTCCAGGCATCGGTTTCTCGCCGGACAAGATGCTGCTCGGCCGGGTGTTCGCCTACGCGGACGCGCACCGCTACCGGATCGGCACCAACTACGCGCAGCTGCCGCCGAACCTGCCGCGGGCCGCTGAGGTGAACTCCTACTCCAAGGAGGGCGCCATGCGGTACTTCTACAACGACGCCAGCGTTCCGGTGTATGCGCCGAACTCCTTCGGCGGTCCGCACGCGGACGCGTCGCAGGCGCCCGACGGCGGCCTGTGGGAGTTCGATCCGACCATGGTGCGGGCCGGCTACATCCAGCATCCCGAGGACGGCGACTTCACCCAGGCGGGCACCATGGTGCGCGAGGTGCTGAACGACGAGCAGCGGGACCGCCTGGTGAACAACATCGTCGGGCACGTGCTCGGCGGGGTGCGAGAACCGGTGCTGAGCCGGGTCTTCGAGTACTGGACCAACGTGGACCCCGATCTCGGCAAGCGGGTCGAGGAAGGCGTCCGGTCCGGCCTCGAGGGCGCGCCGACACCGCCGCCTTCGCAGGGCTGATAGTTCGACACCGAGGCAGGTGCGTGCCCGTCCGGGTGTGCACCTGCCTCGATGCTTTGCCGCAGATGAATACGGCGCGATCCAAGCCGTCGAGGATCAGCTCCAGTTGCCGGATGAACAACTCGCCTCTAGGCCGTGGTGCGCCGGGCCCGGAGTCCGGCGACGCCGATGAGAAGATCCGCGATGATCTCGAAAATCGCTGCGAACCAGGAGAATCCGGTGACCTTCGCGGCGGCGGGCGGGTTGATGAAACTGTCGCTGAAGGGGCCGAACCAATCAGGGAATAGATGCACCAGGACGAACCCGGCCGCACTGGCGAAGCCGATGAGAACGGCGGCGAGCGCGGCCCATCGGTGTCCGGTGAACACCAGTGCGATCGTCACCACCGCGAGAACGAATTGCACTGTGCCGAGCACCATTACGGTGCTGGACACGGTATCCATGCCACGCCGGAGATGATCGGCGCCATGGGTGAGCAACGCGACCGCGAACACGGCGGCGGTCCAGCGTAATTCGACGGAACCGGTCGGGTGAGCCATGGTGACCCCCATCGGGCGAGCGGTGGTTGCGGCTACGCAACCAATCTACGACCGAGTGTAGTAGACCTGGCCGATTCCGGCCAGGTTTCCGGCACGGCTACAGCAGGCCCCACCAATAAAGCAGGCAGGCCAGTACCCAGACCACCACGGTTTCCATCGTCGCTCCCACTCTCCTTGGCGCACTTGTCTCCATCATCCGCTATTCGGGTCCGGGTGGTACAAACTCGGCACATTCGCCGCCCTCGAGGCGTGATGACCAGCGATTTCGCGCCTACAAGGTGTTCTTAAGGGCGCGCTAAGCCCGCGCGTGCATTGTTTGTGTCAACACCGAACACACCGGGCGCTCCGGTTGACGGGGTTAAGCCACCACCGGGGGTGGGAACGGGGCGCGACCTGTCTTCGAGGGGTTGACAGGTCGGCCTCGGGGGAGGGGTGCTTGCCGGGCCGGTCTTCGAGGGGTGACCGGCCTGGCAAGTCACTCGGGACACCGGACACACTTCGCTGGCTCTTCCGGGAGCTGACCGGCAACGATCATCGTGTTGCCACTGCCGAAGGTAACCACGGGTGCGCGACGACGGTCCCGACTCGGCAAGGCGGCCGGACCGGTTTCGGAGGGTGATCGGTCCGGCGGATCGAATGAGAACCTGTTCTAGACACAATCGTTAAATTGTCTTACCGTCACTACATGTCGATCGATGCGTATCGCGCCGCTCCCGTGTTCGAGCTCCGCTCCGGCCCGACCTGGACATCGCCGTGGGAGATGTATGCCGCTCTGCGCGAACAAGATCCGGTGCACCACGTGGTGCCGCCGGCTCGGCCTGGCAACGACTACTGGGTATTGACCAGGCACGAGGATGTGTATGCGGCGGCCCGCGACACCGAAACCTATTCCTCCCGCGACGGGTTGACCGTCGAGTACGGCGAGCTGGCCCAGATCGGGCTCACCGACAATCCGCCGCTGGTGATGCAGGATCCGCCGGAGCACACCGACTTTCGCAAGCTCGTCGCCCGCGGGTTCACGCCACGCCAGGTCACCGAGGTGGAGCCGGTGGTGCGCCGATTCGTCCGCGAACGGCTGGACCGGATCGCCGCGGCGGGTGGCGGGGACATTGTCGAGCAGGTGTTCAAACCGCTGCCGAGCATGGTGGTCGCCTACTACCTCGGGGTGCCCGACGAGGACCGGGATCGGTTCGACGGCTGGACCGAGGCGGTGGTCGCGGGCAGCACCGACCGCGCCCGAACCCAAGCCATGCCCGCCTCGATGGCGATGATGGGCTACTTCGCCGAACTCATCAAGCGGCGTAGGACCGACCCGGGGGAGGACACCGTGTCGCTGCTCGTCCGGGCGGGCCTGGCGGCGGACGACGCGGATGTGCGTGGCCTGGTACAGATTCTGGCCTACACCTGGACGATGGTCGCCGGTGGCAACGACACCACCACGGGTCTGCTCGGCGGTGCCGTGCAACTGCTGCAACAACATCCGGACCAACGAGCGGCACTTGTCGCCGACAAGGACCGAATCCGCACGGCCGTAGAGGAATTCGCCAGGCTGACTGCGCCGGTGCAGTGTCTCGCGCGCACGGCGACGCGCGCCGTCGAGTTGGGCGGCACAACGATTCCGGCGGGGCGCAAGGTGTTGCTGGTGTTCGGATCCGCCAATCGTGACGAACGCGCCTTCGGCGCCGACGCGGCAGAACTCGATATCGATCGGAACCCGCAGCGCATCCTCACCTTCGGACACGGCCCGCATCACTGCCTCGGCGCCGCCGCGGCCAGGATGCAGGCCAGGGTCGCGCTGGAGGAACTGCTCGACCGATTCCCGAACTACGTGGTGGACATCGACGCGGTCGAATACGCACCGGGGCCCTATGTTCGGCGGCCAACTACCGTTCCGTTCCGGTGTGCCGCGTGACCGGCGACTGGCTGGCCGACGGCCGCGCCGAACTGGCGAGCGAGCGCATCCTGGACGCGGTCCGCGCGCTGTTCATCGACAAGGGTGTGAGCGGGGTCGGCATGGCCGAAGTCGCCGAAGCCGCGGGCTGTTCCAGGGCGACGCTGTACCGCTACTTCGACAATCGCCAGGCCCTGTATGTCGCGTTCGCCGGGCGCGAGGCGCGCAAGGTGGTCGAACGAGTGTGGCGGGACGGGGCGGTCGGCGCGGCCACCGAACCGGGCGAGCAACTGCTGGACGGACTCACCGCCTTGCTCGCGGAGGTGCGTAAGACTCCGTACCTGGCTGTGTGGTTCGCCCCGGACAACGCGGGAATCGTTGCACAACTATCGAATTCGTCAGAGGTGGTCGATGCGCTCGCGACGAACTTCGTCAGCGGTTTCCGCCCCGACCTGGCCACCCGCGCGGCGCAACGGCTGGGGCAGTGGTTCGTGCGGGTGATGGTGTCTTTGCTGACTTTGCCCGGCGCGGACGAGGCGGAAGAGCGGGCGATGCTCCGGAATTTCGCGCTTCCGTTTCTCCTCGATCAACGGATCACGATCGAGTGATCGGATCGGTGTCGGACGACAACGACCGGGCCGTGCTGGACGGTCCGGTCGTTGTGGCTACTGACTGACGGTCTGGACGGCGTAGTCGGGCAACTCGTAGGACTCGGTCTTGCTGAGCATCTTCATCATCAGCGGCTTCATCGCCTTCGATGCCATCAGCTTGCTGACGGTCTGGCCGGCGCGAATACCGAAGCGGGACTTGGGCGTCATGGCCCTCAGCCCGCCGGGCGGAAGGCTCTGCGCCTTGGCGATGAACGGGCGGAGCACTTCTTCGTAGCGCGCCAGTGCGGGCTCGGGATCACTTGCGTGCGCTGCGATTTCACCGGCGAGCACATACGCGCCGATCAGCGCCATCGCGGTGCCCTGGCCGGTGAGCGGTGAGCCGCAGTACGCCGCGTCGCCGAGCAGCACTACGCGCCTCTTCGACCAGTTCGGCATGTCGATCCTGGCCAGTTCGTCGAAGTAGAAGTCGGTTGCCCCGGGCATGGCCGCGACGATCGCGGCCGATTCCCAGCCGCCCCCGGCCAGCCGCCGCCGGATCATGTCCTGCTGGGCGGAGATCTCGCGACGCAGTGCCGGATCGGCGGCGGAGCGCATGATGATCAAGGCCTTCGATGTCGCCGGGTCGGCATCGGGACGCAGTCCGATGCTGGTCGCGCCGACCAGTGAGTGCATCGCGAGCCAGTTGTCCTCCACGCCGTCCGGCGATGGCAGGGTGAAGAAGGACATGTAGCCGCCGAGGTACGTCGAGAACTGCTCCTCCGGGCCGAACACCATGTGGCGGGTCCCCGAATGCAGGCCGTCCGCGCCGATCACAAGGTCGAAACGCTGCGTCGAGCCACCGGCGAAGGTGACGTCCACGCCCGTCTCGTCCTGCTGGATCTCGCTGATCCACTCGCCGTAGCGGTAGTCCACCCCGCCCGCCTCGGCCAATGCGTCGAGCAGCACCTGGTTGAGGTCGCCGCGGCTGAGCTCGATTTCGGCGACGGCACCCTTGCCCTCGAACATTTCGGTGGGCATGCGCACAATGTCCCGGCCCTCGGCGTCGACGAATTTCATGCCGCGCTCGTCGAGTTGATACTTCCGGATGCCGGGCATCAGGCCCATCCGCTCCGCCACTTCGCGGCTCGGGCCACGCAGATCGACCGCCTGCCCGCCCGGCCGCGGTGCCGCGGCGCGCTCCACCACGGTGGTCCGGATACCTGCCCGAAGTAGTTGCAGCGCAACCGCATTGCCGCCGATGCCGCCGCCGGCGATCAGGACGCTCGGCTGGGCGGCGGAATGGTTGGTGCTCATGATCTGGGTCCCTTGCTTGACTCGAATGTCTTAGACATATGTCTACACAAGGCTTACACATTTGTCTAGAACAAATGTGTAAGACGGTCGTGCTGGGCGGCTACGAGCGGTCGAGGTAGGCCTGCCAGCCGCCGAAGGAGGTGATGTCGGTGGCCGCGACAGCGGCGTCATAGGTGCAGGCGAAGCCGATCACCGAACGGCCGTCGGACAATTCGATGCTGGTCAGCGCCATGGGCGCGGGCAAGTCGGCGAGGAAGCCACCGAGTCCGGCCTCGGCGATGCGGAACAGTTCACCGACGATGCGAGCGCCGAGTCCGTCGCCGTGGCGAACGAGTCCCGGCTTCGGGGGAATGGTGTTCAATGCGGTCAGCCGGTAGGCGTCGGTGGTGTGGATGACGCCGCTGAAGCGGGCGCCGAGCTGTTCGAGCTGCCAGTGCAGCGGTTGTCCGCGCAGGTGCGCGCCGAAGACGGCCAGTTCGACGCCGCGCTCGACCAGTAACGGGGCGGTTTCGGTGCCGAGGACGCGGGCGGCGAGGTCGATGGCGACCTGATCGGCGAAGCGCGGCGTCACCAACATGACCCCGAAGGGTGCGCCGTCGGCGGTGGGTTCGCCGGGAATCGCGAGCGCCGCCATGTCGAGCAGATTGCAGAAGTTGGTGTAGGTACCGAGTCGGCGGTTGATGCCGAGCGGGTCCGCTTGTACCGCAGCGATACTCGGGTGTTCGGTGGTCGTCGGCAGCAGTAGCGCGTCGAAGCCATTGAGCAATTCGGTGGCGGACGCGCGGGCACGGGTCAGTGTGTCCAGGTCGGCAGCGAACGCGGGACCCGTTGTGGCACGCGCGGATTCGATGATCGCGGCGACCGTGGGGTCGGCACCGGCGGGTCCCGTGTCCAGGAACGCGCCGACCGCGGCGTAGCGCTCGGCGACGATCGCGCCGTCGTAGAGCAATCGGGCGGCCTCGAGCAGGCCGGAGATGTCGATCTCCTCGATCTTCGCGCCGGAATCCGCGACGGCAGTGATGGTTCTGGCGAACGCATCCCGGTACGGCTCGCTCAGCGCGGTGCGGTCCGCGGCGCGCGGGACCGCGATACGTGGCGTGAGCGGTGCGGCAAGTCGGACATCGGCGGGCCAGGTGCGGCTGCGCGGATCACGCGGCTCGGGTCCGGACATCACCGCCGCCGCCGCTACGGCTCGTTCGAGGTCGGCGGCGAATACGGTGACCGCGTCGTAGTCCGCGCAGGCAGGCACGACACCGTGCACCGGAATGATGCCCAAAGTCGGTTTGATGCCGACGATTCCGTGCAGCGCCGCCGGGACGCGACCCGAACCCGCTGTGTCGGTGCCGATTCCGATATCGGCGAGGCCGAGCGCGACCGCAACGGCCGAGCCCGAACTGGAACCACCGGAAATCAGCGCGGGATCGTGCGCGTTACGCACCGCACCGTATGGGCTGCGGGTGCCGACCAGGCCGGTAGCGAACTGGTCGAGGTTGGTCTTGCCGAGCACGATCGCGCCCGCCGCCAGCAACCGCTCGATCGCGGCTGCGGTCGCCGTGGCGGTGTAGGCGAATTCGGGGCAGCCCGCCGTCGTCGGCAGTCCGGCCACATCAATGTTGTCCTTGACCGCGACCAGCACACCGGCCAGCGGCAGGGACGCACCGTCGGCGAGCCGCTGTTCGACCACCGCCGCGTCGGCGGTGACCTCGCTCTCCGGGCGCAGCGTGATCCACACCTCGGGTCGATCCACCTCGGCGATCCGCCGATACGCGGCGGCCACCCGTTCGGTGGGTAGTGCGCTGGTGCCAAGGTCGCCGGTGGTCATCGAGTCGACTCCTCACTGCCGGTGCGGTTCCAGGTTCTACCTTGGCACCCGGCGCCGCCTGCCGAATCGCTCGCGCGGCACCCTGTTCACCTGCCCGGTGTGGCTTGGTTCACAGGGTGTTCGTTTGCCCAGGTCAGCGGCAACTGAGACCCTGGAGGAGTGTCTCAGCCTGAACAGTCGGGTACGACCGAAAGCTCCGCGACACCCGAACTTCGTCTGGTTTCCCTCGATCACGAGGCGGCACTCGACGGCGCCGAGGCGCGCCTGCGCGAGGAGTTCGCCACCACCTTCGACCTCGAAGTCATCCACCGCTATCTGCATTCGTCGTACGACCGATTCGCCTCTCGCGCAACGGTAACGCTCTATCTCCCGCTGCTCGCCGAACGCTTCGGCCGCCAGCGGCTGCAGGCGCTGGCCAAACTCCAGGGCAAGGTCGCCCGCCCCCGCCCCACCGTGCTGTTCCTCTGCACCCACAACGCGGGCCGCTCGCAGATCGCCCTCGGCTTCTTCGCCCAGCTCGCCAAGGGCCGCGCCGTCGCCTGGTCCGGCGGCTCCGACCCGAGCAATGCCCTCAACCCCGCCGCGGTGGCCGCCATGGCCGAAATCGGCGTCGACATCGCGAACGAGTACCCCAAACCCTGGACCGACGAAATCATCCGCGCCGCGGACGTCATCGTCACCATGGGCTGCGGCGACACCTGCCCGCTGGTTCCCGGCCCCCGCTACGAAGAATGGTTCATCGACGACCCCGCGGGCCTGCCCGTCGAGCAGATCCGCCCCATCCGCGACGATATCCGTACCCGGGTAGCCCACCTGCTCACCGAACTGGGCGTCCCCGTCTAGCCTGGTCCGCCGATCGCGTTGTCGGCCAACACCCTTGGTAAAACCCCGGAACGGGCGCACACTTTAGCTGTCAGTGTGCAACCGGCTACCACCGTGGCGTACACCGAGCTGGCCAGGCGCCTGCTCGACGCCGCGACCTGGGCGAGGTTCTGATCTGCGGTGAGGGGACGTAGTGGGCTACTGCGAGGAGGCCGAACGGGCGCGGATCGACCAGGTGCCGCTGTCGCACCTGTCGATCGAGACCGGGCATTTCTGCCTGAACGAGATCGCCGACGACGTGGGTCGGGTGGTCCGCGAGTTCCGCCGGATCGCGCCGCTGGTCGAGGCCTTCATCGCCGCCACCCGGGTGCAATTCGGCCCGCGGGCGCGGGTGAGCACCTGCTATCTGATCGACGACTATTTCCAGCCCGATACCGATCCGCGCGAAATTCTCGGCAAGCTGCTCACCGCCGCGGACGAAACCGGTTTGCGCATCGACTATTTGGCCCGCGAATCGGGGTGCTGGGAGGCGGAGCCGTTCGTCGACGGGGCCCCGTCGGACGAGACGATCCGACTCGCCGAGATGGTGGCCGCCAGAATCGTTGCCGAGCCGGAGATTTCGTCGTCGACCGGGCGCCGTCCGCCGACGGCGGAGTCCGGATGGCTGTGCAACGGGCGGCGTTCGTCGCTGGACGAGCCGGCCCAGGCCATGCGGGTGCAGCCGTATCGGCCGCCGGAGGAGTTCGGCAGGCGCGAGCATTCGATCTTCCTCGACGTGCAGTTGTGGAGTAAGCGCACCGAGATCGTCAACGGACACACCGAAGTCCACACCAAGTGGTCGTGCGCTTTTCTCGCCTCGGTCTGGCATCTGCTGCGGCTCGGCATGCTGCGCTACGACGGTGCGGCGGTCGTGGTACCGCAGCCGTGGCACGCAGGCGACGGCTGGCCGAGCCGGTGGCGCGAGATTCCCGCTGTGGTGCAGCTGAATCCGGACGCGGCGCCGTTCGCGGCGTACAAGACGCTGTCGATGCTGCCCAAACGCTATCTGAGCATCGAACATTCGGTGCGACTGATCCTGGATCACGTCGACCTCGACGGCGATGTGGTCGACCAGATCATCACCCGCGGCATCCGCGACGAGGTGCCGGTCAAGGTGTCGCGCAAGGTCACCGAGCGCCTTTCCCACCTATTGCTCGACGGATCCTGAGTGATGGGGCCGTCCAGCACACCGTTGATCGCCCTCGGCGAGGTGCGTACCTGCCTGGTCCCCGCGTCCGTCACCCTGCACCGCGCCGAAGCGAGCGAACTGCTCGCGCTGGTGCCGGGTCGGCGCGTGCTGTGGCGGCAACGCCCGGAGACCCTCGCTGTTTCGCCGGTGACGCCGGTCGGCGTCGACTGCGAAATGGTGATGGATGGCGCCGCGCCGGTGCGTGTGGTCGGTACGGTCGCAGGCCGGGCGGTGGTGACGGGTGGTCGAATATTGCAGAGTTCGGTGCGCACCCAGGTGGTCCGGGCAGCCGAGCGGCGGCGGCAGACCTGGTCGCACTACATGGGCAGGGTCGGCGTGACCGAGCTGATCGACCGGATCGGCGACCGCGCCCAAGCATGTGACGCGCTGGTCAACGGCTACCTGAACGGTCGGCCCGCACCGGAGACCCTGGACTTGGCCTCGATCAGTGAGCGGCTGCTCGCGCGGCTGCGCGCCGACCCGAGGCTCGACCAGCAAGCACCGCTGCGGGCGGGCACCACCCGGCTGCGCTGGGCGGCGAAGATCGGCGGCACCGCGGGCCCGAAGCTGCACCTGCGGCTGGACGACGATTTCCTGCGGTCGGCCCGGCTCACCGTGCGCACCGAGGCGGACCTTGTTGCGGCGCAACGGTTCTGTGAGGATCTCGCGGCGCACGACTGGTTGCTGACGGTCGGCGACGCGGCCATCGAGGAGGCCGATCGTTTTCCACCGGCCAGTCGCGAGCAGCTGGAGATCCTGGCCGCGGTTTTGGAATGCCTTGCGCACCTGTGGATGCCGGGCGCGCACACCCCGCCCGAGCTGCGCGGCCTGTGGAAGGATCTGCAACGCGATCCGGGGTTCAGTAGACAGTGGACCGCGCGAACCGGGCAGGTGCGTGACCGACTGCGGGTCGCGCAGTGGAATTTGTCCCGCGGTATTCGCGTAGGCACTACCGAATGTTGAGCGAAGTCGCTTGCGGCACAGGGTTATGGCCGGAACCAGCGGCGAGCGGACTCGGCCGTTTCACTGGTCGAGCTTGTATTCCAGCACGTCGCGGGGTTCACCGATGCCGAAGTAGCACTCTTCGTAGGCCGTCCATTCGAAGCCGAGCCGCTTGTAGAGGTTGTATGCCGACTGGTTGGTCGGACGCACGGTGATGAGCACGCTGCGGATCGCGTGCTGCCTGCACAGGTCGATCGCTTCTTCGAGCAGGGTCGAGCCGTAGCCGCGGCCGCAGCGGTCCGCGGTCACCGCGAGGCTGAGCAGCCATGCCCGCCGATCGGGGGTGAGGGCCACCAGCACGTGGCCGAGGACCATGCCGTCGGCCTCCGCGATCAGCCAGTTGTCGCCGTGCAGGTCGAAGAGCTGGCGCAACGCGAAGTAGGGGTACGACTGATCGCCGAAGCGCTCCGTCTCGATCGCCGCGACGTCCTCGAGATCGGAAAGCGCGGCAATCCGGTACACGGGCGTCGGTGACGTCGTCGCGATGTCCAATGTGCTCCCTTGCGCGGTGACGCGGGTCATAACCCCAAAGCGTAGGCGTTAGCTCGGTCGGTCGAGGCGCACCAGGCGTGCGCCGTCCGGATCGAGGTAGTTTAAGCGAGCCGAGCCGCACTGCCCGGCGGAAATCGCGTCCTCCCGGTGTCCGTTCTACCCCGAATCGACCCCGCTGATGCCGTTGCTTCGGATTTGCGACCAGTTTGCGTCGGTAGCGAGATCTTTTCAGTCGGTAGGAGCACGGAACCGGATGTGCCGGGCCGTGAGTTCGTCGGCTTCGTCGCTCGCCAGGAACGCCACCACATCGGTGATCTCGGTCGCCTCGTCGAGTCGATCGAGCCCGCTCGTGCCCGTTTCGTAGCTCGTCCCCTGCCCGCTGTTGGCTTGACCTCGGCCGTTCGGTTCGGCCGTGCCGGGGCTGACGGCGGTGACAGCGATGCGCCGCGGTGCGAAGTCCGCGGCAAGCGCGCGGGTGAATTCCGCGATGGCGCCCGCTGTGGCGTCGGCGACGGCGCTGCCCGGCGATGGCGTGGTTGCGCCCGCGACCGTGATGATGCGGCCGCCGTCGGCCAGGTGGTGCCAAGCGAGCTGCATGCCGTGGAAGACGGCCTTGGCCTGGGCCGCGAAGCCGGAATCGAACTCTTCACCGGTGATGTCCGGCAGTGGTGTCGCGATTGCCGCGGCGTTGTTGACCAGCACGTCCCAGTGCCCGAACTCGTCGAGGAGGGCCTGCACCAGTTCCTCGTATTCGGCACGATCACCGAGGTCGGCCGCGAGTGCCGATGCCGAACCATCGGCCCCGGTGATCTCCTTCACCACATCGGCGGCCGATTCCGGGCTGTGTGGATGCTGGATCACCACCTGAGCCCCTTGTCCGGCAAGGGCTTTGGCGATGGACTTGCCGATTCCGGTGTCGGCGCCGGTGATCAGCGCCGTCTTTCCGGTCAGCGGGCCGGTCTTGGTCATGACCTTCATTCTGCCGGTCCACAGCGATATCGGCGCAACCACTTCGAGTGGATCGACGGCTGGACAACTGGCTTGCCGATCCGAGTTCGATAGTTCGTGAAGAGGAGTAGACAGATCGCCGACTGCCGGAAAACAACTCCGCCCCCGGCCTTGGCAGGCCGGGGGCGGAGCGTTCGTCTCAACCACGAGTCGGGGTGACAGGATTTGAACCTGCGACCTCTTCGTCCCGAACGAAGCGCGCTACCAAGCTGCGCCACACCCCGTGAATCGAACCTGGAGTAGCTTACAACAGGGACGGTCTAGACGTTAAACCACCAGTTCAGAGGGGGTAACCCGGGCGGGTCGGTCAGTTGTCGTGCGGACGGATGCTGGTGAAGATGCGCTTGGCGGTTTCGGTGTCGATGGCCTCGGGGACGCCGGTGTCGGCCGCGATCACCATGACGAAGCTGCCGTTCTCGGTGGGGAACGCGACGGTGTAGACGGAGTACTCCGTGGCACAGCCGGGCTTGGCTTTGGTCACGGTGCCCTTGGTTTCGACGAACATGCCGCGCTGCGATCCGTCCAGTGATTCGAGCGGGACGGGCGGGGCCGGGTGGCCGTCGGACGACGCCGTGTAGGCGAGCTTGGCCGTTCTGGTGCCGAGTTCGGTTGCGGCGGCTGCCGTATCGGGGTCCTTCGAGCCGGTGAGGAAGGAGACGGTGCGGGTCGATCCCGGGCAGTAGCCCTTGCCGTGGCTGGCATAGCCCTTGCCCGCGACCGCGTTCGGTGGTTCACCGAAGCCGCCGATGGCGGTCTCCGGTGCGATGGTCCAGCCTGCGGGCACGTCGTAGGCGGCACCGCGGTCGGGGGCGACCACCACCTGGTAGCCGGGGATGACGGGGGTTTCGTTGCGGCCATGGCCGTTCGGGGTCGGTTGCGCCGAAGTCGTTTTCGACGGTGTCGGTTCCGCGTTCGCACTGGTGGTCAGTGCGCTCACCATGGAAGGCGAACTGCCTTGCGCGTCGGCGTTGTCCGAACCGCGCTGCGCGAGCGTCACCGCGGTCACCGCGCCCGCGGCCACCAGCAACACCACCAGTCCGATCAGCAGCAGGGTCTTGCCGCGCCCACTGGGCGGTGGGCCGCTCGCGCCGTGGTTCGGCGGCACCTGGTGCGGCGGGCCGCCGAAGCCGCTCTGTGGCGCGTACAACCCGGCTACCGGCTGTCCATACTGCGGTGCGGCCTGGGTGGGCGCCCGGTACTGCTCGATCGGCGGTACCTCGCCGTACTGAGCCGGCGCGGGTTGCCATTGCGGCGTGGGATCGGGCTGGCCTAGTCGGGTGGCGTTGGGATAGCCGAGCAGTGTCGGCGCCGCCTCGCCCGGCCCGTGCTGGCTCGGTTCGGGCGTTCCGAGGCTCGGCTGCCAGAGCCCGGCCGGCTCGCCGGAGTGCGGCTGCGCCAACAGAGTTGGGTCCGCCTGACCCGGTGCTGCCGGGGGTGGCTGCCACGGCGCGGGCTGAGCCGGTGCGCCGGATAGGGGCTGCGCCAACAGCGTTGGGTCTGCCCGCCCGGCTGTCGGTGCCTGCCACTGCGGGGTGGGCGGCGCCTGACCACTGCTGCCGGGCTGCCCCTGCGGGGTGGGAGCGGGACTGCTCGGCTGCCACTGCAAGGTCGGGTCAGGTTGCCCCGACCCGGTCGGACTCGGCTGCCATTGGTAGTTAGGGGCGGGTTGCGCCTGTTCCGGTTGGACCGCCGACCCGGCCGCTCGAGGTGCGCTCGCTCCTGGCTGCCATTGGACGGTGGGATCGGGTTGTCCCGGTCCTGCTGTCGGCGACGGCCACGCGACCTGCTCATGAAAGCCGGAATCCCGCTTCCACGGCCGGGCGGGGACCGCCTGCTCGGCGGTCTCGTCATCGGACCCGGCGGGGCCGAATTGCGCCGCGCCGGATGACTGTTGCTGGTATGGGTGCGCCGCACCGGGCCGCCCCAGAACCGTCGGGTCGTTGCGCCGGTCGTCGAATCCACTCACAGTTGTCCCCTGCCTGACACACGTCTCGGCACGCGACCTTAGCGGGCGACGGCCTCCGATGTGGACACGCCCTGGCCCGTGTCGGCCGACGGTCGCTTCGGGGGCGCGGCGACCAGCGTCAACAGCGTGGCCTCCGGGCGGCAGCAGAAGCGGTACGGCGCCCACGGCGACGTGCCGACGCCAGCGGAGACATGGAGTTGGGTGTGCGCGCCCCACTTGGACGAGCCCTTCACCCGGGACCGGTCGATGCCGCAATTGGTGACGAGCGCGCCGTATCCGGGCAGGCACAGCTGGCCGCCGTGCGTGTGTCCGGCCATGACGAGGTCGTAGCCGTCCTCGGCGAAGCGGTCCAGCACGCGCGGCTCGGGCGAGTGGGTCAGGCCGATGCGCAAGTCCGCCAGCGGGTTCGGGGCGCCCGCCACGGTGTCGTAGCGGTCGCGGTGCAGGTGCGGGTCGTCGACGCCCGCGGTGGCGATCCGGATGCCGGCCACCTCGAGGTCGCGGCGGATGTGCGTCAGATCCAGCCAGCCACGCTCGGTGAAGGCCGCGCGCAGGTCTTTCCACGGCAGCGGGGCGCCGTAGACGCGGCGGTGATCCTTCTTGAAGTACTTCATCGGGTTCTTCGGCACCGGCGCGAAGTAGTCGTTGCTCCCGAAAACGAAAAGCCCCGGGCGGGAAAGCAATCCGCCGAGGGCCTGGACTACCGCGGGTACCGACTTCTGATGCGAGAGGTTGTCGCCGGTGTTGATGACCAGATCCGGCTCCAGCCGATCCAGTTCGCGCAGCCACTGCTGCTTTCGCTGCTGGCCGGGCGTCATGTGCAGATCGCTGATGTGTAGCACCCGCAGCGACGACGACCCCGGCGCGAGGACCGGCATGGTGGTCTCCCGCAGAACGAAGGCGTTGCGTTCGACCAGCGAGGCGTAGCCGATTCCGGCCACCGCCGCCCCGGCGGCTCCCAACGCGGTCGTGCGGACAGCAGAGGTCGAGATTACGGGCATTTGCCCAGCATAGGTGACCCCGTTGCGGAACGCCGAGTGTGTTTACGCACAAACGCTTGCGCACCCGCCGCTGACCGCCCCGCAAAACAGCGCCGCGATTCGCCGTGGCGGCGCAAATGTGGTGGGCGGGTTGCGAAGGACCGGCTACCGTGAGCCTCATGTCGGAACTCAAAGCGCAACTGCGGACGGACATGACCGCCGCGATGAAAGCCAAGGACACGCTGCGCCTTGCCACGTTGCGGATGCTGCTCGCCGCCATCCAGACGGCCGAGACCGCAGGCTCCGAGGCGCGTGAACTCTCCGATGCCGAGGTGATCGCCGTGCTGCAGAAAGAGGCGAAGAAGCGCAGCGAGTCGGCCGAGATCTACACCCAGAACGGTCGCGGCGAGCTGGCCGCCAACGAGCACGCCGAGGCGCGGATCATCGACGAGTACCTGCCCACCCAGCTGAATGAGGCCGAGATCGCCGACCTCGCCGACACCGCCATCGCGCAGGTCGCCGAGGAAATCGGCGAGCGGCCCGGCATGCGCCAGATGGGCCAGGTCATGAAGATCGCCTCCGAGCTGGCGGCGGGCAAGGCCGACGGCTCCCGGATCTCGGCAGCGGTCAAAGCCAGACTCTGACGGCACCAGCCGAGCTACGAAGAGGGGCCGCGAACCATTCAGGTTCGCGGCCCCTTTTTGTCAGCGTGGGATGGGGATCGGGATCGGGATGGGCGGCAACAGCGGTGGTGGTGGCAGCCCGGGGATCCCCGGCAGCGCCGGTGGCGGTCCGGGCGGCGGGGCCGCGCGTTGCGTGCCGTCACTGATGTAGAGCGTGATCACCGAGCCGGGAATCGCCGACCCATTGGGTGCGGTCCCCATTACCGTGCCCTTCGCCTGAGCGCCCGGGCCGGTCACCGGTGTCACCTGGAAGCCGGCGCCGACCAGTGCCGCCGTCGCCGCGCCCTGTGTCATCCCGACCACGTCGGGCACCTGGGCATTGTTCGACCCACGCACGTACTTGTCGTCCAGCGGCGGCAGCGCGGGCGGCGGGAAGTGGTTGAGCACGGGCTTGATGGAGTTGAACCAGGTCCGCGCGGGTTCGTTACCGCCGAACAGGTTTCCGTCGCCACAGTTGCGCAGCGGGAACGAGCAGATCTCGCCGGGCGTCGGGCTGTCGCCGTAGACGTAGGTGGCAGCGGCCAGCGAGTTGGTGAAACCGACGAAGGCCGACGAGCGGTGGCTCTCGGTGGTTCCGGTCTTGCCGGACAGCGGAGCGTTCCAGCCGGTCGACTGGGCCGCGCCCGCCGCGGTGCCGCTGATGTCGTCCTTGCTCATCGCGTTGGCCAGCGTATTGGCCAGGCCCGGCTCGACGACCTGCTCGCAGGCCTGCTGGGTGAGCGGCACCTGCTTGCCCTGGCGGTCGACGACCTCCTTGATCGGGTTCGGCGGGCACCACTTGCCGCCGGAGGCGAGCGTCGCGGCGACGTTCGACAGCTCCAGCGGGTTGATCGCGACCGGTCCGAGGGTGAACGAACCGAGGTTCTGTTCCTTGATCATGTCGGCGAGGCTCTGGTTGCCGTGCCCCGAGCTGCCCGGCTCGGTGTAGGAGCGCATGCCGAGCCGGACCGCCATGTCGACGGTCGGCGTCACCCCGACGGCCTGGATCAGCTTGACGAACGCGGTGTTCGGCGAGGTGGCCAGCGCTTCGGTCACCGACATCGGTGACTTGTACTTGCCCGCGTTCTCGACGCAGTAGGTGGCGGGCGGGCAGCCGCGGGCGCCACCGTTACCCATGCCCCTGGCCTCGAACCGGCCCGGCACGTCGAGCTGGGCGTTGATGCCGAGGCCCTTCTCCATGGCCGCGGCGGCGGTGAAGACCTTGAAGATCGAGCCCGCGCCGTCGCCGACCATCGAATACGGCTGCGGCTGCACGGTCTCGTTCGCGTCGCGGTTCAGGCCGTAGGTGCGGCTGGAGGCCATCGCGAGCAGCGGATGCGAATCCTGGCCCGGGGCCACGACGGACATCACCTGGGCGATGTTGTCGAGATTCGGGTTGGCCGCCTCGGTCACCGAGCGTTTCACCGAATCCTGCACGGCGGGGTCGAGGTTCGTCTTGATCAGGTAGCCGCCCTTGTCGATCTGCTCCCTGCTGATGCCCGCGTTGGCCAGGTACTGAATGGCGTAATCGCAGAAGAAGCCGCGATCGTTGGCGGCGATGCAGCCGCGCGGCAGGCCCTTCGGCTCCGGCAGCACACCGAGCGGCTTGGTCTTGGCCTCGCGGAATTCGTCGGCGCGGCTGGGGATGTTCTGGATCATCGTGTCCAGCACCGTGTTGCGTCGAGCCAGCACGCCATCGGCATTGGTGTACGGGTTCAGCTTCGACGAGCTCTGCACCATGCCGGCCAGCATCGCCGCCTGCGACACGTTCAGCTCGGCGGCGTCGATGCCGAAGTAGGTCTGCGCCGCGTCCTGGATGCCGTAGGAGGAGTTACCGAACGGGACCAGGTTCAGGTACCTGGTGAGGATCTCGTCCTTGGTCAGCTCCCGGTCCAGGGTGAGCGCCATCCGGATCTCGCGGATCTTGCGCGCGGGGGTGGTCTCGATGGCGGCCCTGCGCTCGGCGTCGGTCTTGGCCACGACGAGCAGCTGGAAGTTCTTCACGTACTGCTGGTCGAGCGTCGATGCGCCCTGCTGGACTTCACCGCTGGTGGTGTTGGTGAGGAACGCGCGCAACGTGCCCTGCCAGTCCACACCCTCGTGCTCGGCGAAGCGCCGGTCCTCGATGGAGACGATCGCCAGCTTCATGTCGTTGGAGATCTTGTCGCTGGGAACTTCGAAGCGGCGCTGCTCGTAGAGCCAGGCGATCGGTGTTCCACTCGCGTCGACCATCGTCGAGACGGCGGGCGCGGTGCCCTCCACCAGTTCCGAGGACACGTTGTCGACGGCGTCGGCGGCGCGGTTCGAGATGAATCCGAAGCCACCTGCGAGCGGGAACATCAACCCGGCGACGAGCACGGCGGCCAGCGCGCAACTGCCGGCCAGCCTCGCGAGCGTATGTGTGATCGGCACGATCCCCAGCCTACGGGGTGGGGTCCGCGCGCTCTTCCGTGCGTTTACCCGAAGGCGATTCGGATGTGCGATTGGGCGTGTCGCGAGGGCGAGTCTGGCGTGTCGCGGGACGGCGCGCCGCGAATGTGCCGGACCCGCCGCCGCTCCCGCCATTTTGCAGGGACGGACGTACCAAAAAATCACGGGACGGTCTTGCGCTAGGCCCATACCTTTACCTAGATTGAGAACCCAGTGTGATAGAGCTAACACTCAAAGTGGAATGTGGTGCAGTTCGCAGCGGGGTTTGGGTTGCTGCGACGCTGACACGCGATTCTGGAGCGCCGTTGACCCGGTGTTCGGACTGCAAAGGGGCACACCAAATGCACATGACAACCCCCATCGCTCGATTGGACGTGGAGCAGGCCGAAGCAAGGATCGCCTGGGTAGCCCAGGCCCGATGCAAGGAAGTGGATCCCGATCAGTTGTTCGTCCGCGGCGCTGCGCAGCGCAAAGCCGCGACGATCTGCAGGCACTGCCCGGTGTTGATGCAGTGTGGTGCCGACGCCCTCGACAATCGCGTGGAGTTCGGCGTGTGGGGCGGTATGACCGAGCGGCAGCGTCGCGCGCTGCTCAAGCAGCACCCGGAGGTGACCTCCTGGGCCGACTTCTTCCAGGCCCAACGCCAGCATCAGGTGGCAATGTAGCCCCCGCACACATTCGGAACTGAGCCTGCGAAAGCGGGCTCAGTCCCGTTTGGGGACAATTACTTCCGTCTGGACCTATAGCCGATGCGTCTATGTATCAAGCAGATGCTCGGGTGCCGGTGAGTTGATCACCAACGGCGCGCAGCGCCTCTAGATCCGACACCTCGAACGGCAACGCGGTCACCGCCACGATCGGTACCCGCGGGTGCGCGCCGGTAAACCGGTGCAGCAGATGCTGTTCGCGCTTGTCGGTGGCGACCCGTCGCGCGTGGATGCGCAACACGGCCGAGGTGAGCGGATCGGCGTCCGCCACCTGCTGCGCCACGGTCAACGCGTGATCGGCCGACAGCGAGCTCAGCGCCGGGTGCGTCCGATTCAGCACCAGGCCCGCCAGCGGCATCCGCTCGGTGGAGAGCCGGTCGACGAAGAACGACGCCTCGCGCAACGCATCCGGCTCCGCGGCCGCGACCACCAGGAAATGGGTGCCCGGCTTGGAGAGCATGGCGTAGGTGCGGTCGGCCCGATCCTGGAAGCCGCCGAACAGCGAGTCCAGCGACTGCAGAAAGTTCGACGCGTCCTTGAGCATCTGGCCGCCGACGATGGTGGACACCCCGCGCACTGCCAGGCTCATCGCGCCGGTGACCAGCCGGGTGACGCCGCGACCCGGCGCCATGATGACCCGGATCATCCTGCCGTTCAAGAAGTTTCCGAGCCGCTTCGGCGCGTCCAGGAAGTCCAGCGCGTTGCGCGACGGGGGCGTGTCGACCACGATCAGGTCCCACTCCTTACGCGCGGCCAGCTGACCGAGCTTCTCCATCGCCATGTACTCCTGCGTTCCGCCGAACGAGGAGGCAACGGTCTGATAGAAGGGGTTGGCGAAGATCTGCTCGGCCTTGTCCGGGCTGGTGTGCTCGAGCACCATGTCGTCGAAGGTGCGCCGCATGTTCAGCATCATCGCGTGCAGTTCGCCCTTGGCCTCCGGGCCGAGCGGCACCCGCTGCGGTGAGTTGCCCAGATCGGCGACACCCAGTGACTGGGCCAGCCTGCGCGCCGGGTCGATGGTGAGTACCACGACCTTGCGCCCCTTCTCGGCCGCGCGTAACGCGATCGCGGCCGCGGTGGTCGTCTTGCCGACCCCGCCGGAACCGCAGCAGACCACCACCCGGGCCGTCCGATCCTCGATGATGTCCGAAACATTCAGTGGCACAGCCACATTCGGTGTAGTCATCGGACCCCTTGCTTGCTGAGGTGTTCGGCTAGTTCGTACAGACCACCGAGGTCCATGCCTTCCGGCAGGGCGGGCAGGTACAGGCGGGAGACGTCGACCTTGGCGAGCTCGGCCGCGCTGTCGTCCTGTGCCTGCAAAGTGGCCGCGTGCTCGATGGTTTCGGTGATCAAGCCCTGGAAGTCGTTGTCCGGCAGGGTGATCCCCGCCGTTTCGAGTCCGGCGCGGACGGCGTCGGTGTCGACATCGCCCTGCGCGGCCTTGGCGCGCAGTTCGGCGGGCAGTTGGCCTTCGGTGGCGCGGTTCACGATCACCGTGCCGATGCGCAGATCCGCCGCCTTCAATTCCGCGATGGCGTCGGCGGTCTCCTGCACCGGCAGTGCCTCGAGCAGGGTGACCAGGTGGATCATCGTCTGATCCGAATGCAGCAGCTTCGAGACGCCCTCGGCCTGCGAGGCGATCGGCCCGCCCTTGGCCACCTCCAGCATGGCCTGGGTGACGTCGAGGAAGCTGGCGATCCGGCCGGTCGGCGGCGCGTCCACCACGATCTCGTCGTAAACCCGCTTACCGGCCTTGTCGACGCGAACCGCGGTCTCCTTGATCTTGCCGGTCAGGATGACGTCCCGCAGACCGGGCGCGATCGTGGTGACGAACTCGATGGCGCCCATCCGCCGCATCGCCCGGCCCGCGAAACCGAGGTTGTAGAACATGTCCAGGTATTCGAGGAACGCGTGCTCGATGTCCAGCGCGAGCGCCACCACCTCGCCACCACCATCGGCCGTCGCGATCCTGGTCTCCGTCGGCGGCAGCGGCGGCAGATCGAACAGCTGGGCAATGGACTGCCTGCTCTCCACCTCCACCAGCAACACCCGGCGCCCACCTGCCGCCAACGCCAGCGCGAGCGCCGCCGCCACCGTGGACTTGCCGGTCCCGCCCTTCCCGGACACATAGTGCAGGCGAGCCTTCTCCGCGCGCTTCGGCCACCCTGTTTCCAGTCCCGGCTCCGCCGAAAGCGGCACTGCTGTTGGTACTCCCACGCTCGCGAGCCTATAACCCGTTCTGAGATCGTGCCCGAGGGATATGCCAACCCCCTGGTCCAGGGCGCGTGTCTGTACCAGACAGCCGATCATCCCACGCCGAGCAAAGATCAACAGTTCAGCCACATCCTGCCCCCAAACCCCACACAGCACCCCTCGGCCCAACCCCAAATTTCGAGCGAACCGAGACCGCCTTCGCGCGCCCCCCGTCCGAAGCACACCCCGCAGGCCCACTCACCCCCTCACCTACCCACCACAGCGCGAGTCTTACGAGCGCCGTTCGCGGCCCGTCTCGCGTCCGAGCGGCCGAAGCGCACGCGACGAAGTCGCAAGTCTCGGCCGCTCGGACGCGAGACTTCCCGGGGCCGCGAACACGCGGCGCCGCAGGCGACGCAAATCCAACACAGCTACGCTCTGCCACATGAGTGAAGCGAGCTTGTGGGAGTACGCGACCGTGCCGTTGTTGACGCACGCGACCAAGCAGATTCTCGATCAGTGGGGCGCCGATGGGTGGGAGCTGGTGACCGTGCTGCCCGGGCCGACCGGCGAGCAGCATGTCGCGTACCTGAAGCGTCCGAAGTAGAGGAGAAGCCGATGACCGCAGTGACCCAGTGGGAGAGCAATCTTGCCCGGCTCGGCCTGACGCTGCCGCCGGTCGCGGCGCCCGTTGCGGCCTACATTCCGGCGATCCGGACCGGTTCGCTGGTCTACACCTCCGGCCAGTTGCCGTTCGTGGACGGTGCGTTGTCGGCGGTCGGCAAGGTCGGCGCCGAGGTGAGCACCGAGCAGGCGAAGGATGCCGCGCGATTGTGCGCGCTCAACGCGTTGGCGGCCGTGCACGCGCTGGTCGGGCTGGACGCGGTGGTGCGCATCGTGAAGGTGGTCGGTTTCGTCGCGTCCGCACCGGGATACAACGATCAGCCGATCGTGATCAATGGCGCGTCGGAGTTCCTCGCCGAGGTTTTCGGTGACGCGGGTGTGCACGCGCGCTCCGCGGTAGGCGTGTCGGAATTGCCGAAGAACACCCCGGTCGAGGTCGAGATCATCGCCGAGGTGCGTTAGAACACAAGGTCCCGGACTGGGATTCGATCGACTGGGGTACATCGATGACGCTGACTCATCCCGCGTACGGGCAATTACGGCAGGTCACGCCGACGGCAGCGGTGCTGCTGGCGGACAATCCGGGCCAGATGACGCTGGAGGGAACCAATACCTGGATCCTGCGCGCGCCGGGGCGCTCGGATTGTGTGGTGATCGATCCCGGTCCGAAGGACAAGGCGCACGGCGCGAAGATCGCCGAGGTCACCGGGGGCGATATCGCGCTCACCCTGATCACGCACCGGCATCACGATCACACCGGCGGCATCGATCACCTGGTGAAGCTGACCGGAACTCCGGTGCGTGCCAAGGAATCCGAGTTCTTGCGCGGTTCGGGCGCGCCGCTGGTCGACGGCGAGGTGATCGAGGCCGCTGGCCTGCGGCTCACCGTTTTGGCCACTCCCGGCCACACCGGTGATTCGATGAGTTTCGTGCTCGATGACGCGGTGCTGACCGGCGACACGATCCTCGGCAGCGGAACCACCGTGCTCGATTCGAGCGACGGGGCCCTGGCCGATTATCTGGCGTCGTTGGACCGACTGGTGGAGATCGGGGCGGGGAAGGCGCTGTTGCCCGCGCACGGCCCGGATCATCCCGATCTGGAACCGGTTGCCCGCTACTACATCGCACACCGGCAGGAGCGCCTCGACCAAGTGCGCGAAGCGTTGCGGGTGCTCGGGCCGGACGCGGGCGCGATGGCGGTGGTCCGGCGGGTCTACGCCGATGTCGACAAGCGACTGTGGCTCGCCGCGCGCAGCTCGGTGCAGGCGCAGTTGGAGTACCTGCGCGCCGAAGGGTAGTCCCGGACACGACAACACGCTGGGCTGTGGAGCTCCGAGCCCAGCGTGTTGTTCGGTCTGCTCAGTCGAGCGTCAGCGCGCGCGGCGCGCCAGTCGCTCCGAGTCGGAGATGAGCACGCTCTTGCCCTCCAGCCGCAGCCAACCGCGGTGCGCGAAGTCGGCGAGCGCCTTGTTCACGGTTTCGCGGGAGGCGCCGACCAGCTGGGCGATCTCCTCCTGGGTCAGGTCGTGGGTGACCCGCAGCGCACCGGCCTCCTGGGTGCCGAACCGCTGTGCGAGCTGCAGCAGCGCCTTGGCGACCCGGCCGGGGACGTCGGTGAAGATCAGGTCGGCCAGGTTGTTGTTGGTGCGGCGCAGGCGACGGGCGAGCACGCGGAGCAGCTGCTCGGCGATCTCGGGCCGCTGATCGATCCAGGACTTCAGCGCGTCGCGGTCCATCGTGACGGCGCGGACCTCGGTCACCGTGGTCGCGGTGGAGGTACGCGGGCCGGGGTCGAAGATCGACAGCTCGCCGAACATGTCCGACGGGCCCATGATGGTCAGCAGGTTCTCCCGGCCGTCCGGCGATCGGCGACCGATCTTCACCTTGCCCGAGGTGATGATGTAGAGCCGGTCTCCCGGCTCACCCTCGTTGAAGATGACATGGCCGCGCGGAAAATCCACCGGCTGCAGTTGCTTGGCGAGGGCGGCCACCGCAGTGGGCTCGACGCCCTGGAAGATGCCTGCTCTGGCGAGGGCCTCGTCCACTTATGTGCTCCTTATGGGAAATGGCTCCGAACTGGACCGAAAGCGACTCGGCCAACAGCGCAGTCTACGCGGCATGATGACAGCGTAGTGACAGACACCACGTAACGAGTGGATTGCGTGGCGCAGCGAAGAACCGTACCAGTCTCTGATGGCGGTGTTCGCCGGTCCCTACCCCGGTCGAGCGCTAACTCGCCCGAGCCACATCCAGCTCCTCGCCGCGAGCACGGCGCCTGCGCATCCGGGCCACGGCCGCGGGCAGGCCGAGCCTCGTCAGCTCTTTCACTTCTGCGTTGCTTGCCTTGTCCAGGTACTGCTGAACCTCTTCGTCGGGTTCGAGAAGTTTGCGGAGCCGGTTCTCGACCCGCTCCATACCCAGTGCGAACAGCATCAACAGCACTGGGAAGAGCACCACAGCGAGTCCTTGC
Organism: Nocardia iowensis; assembly: GCF_019222765.1. Classification (NCBI taxonomy): domain Bacteria; kingdom Bacillati; phylum Actinomycetota; class Actinomycetes; order Mycobacteriales; family Nocardiaceae; genus Nocardia; species Nocardia iowensis. Next base: position 486,498 of record NZ_CP078145.1, read on the forward strand.
ATACGGAGGAGTAAACACGGTCTAGGTCTCAGATGGAACACGGCAACCGAACTGGCCGGGCAACGTTGCCCGACGGTTCCGTATGGTGGACAGGTGCGTGTCACCCCCTCTACAGCCGCCGGAAACGGGCGTGCGTCTGCCCCCGAGGCGACCGACGCGCAACCCGCGGCGGCCGCCGCTCCGAAACGGAAATCCCGCGCGCGACAGGCGGAAACCCAGCTCGGACTTGTCCGCCGAGCACGCCGGATGAACCGCGCGCTCGAGGCTGCTTTCCCGGACGCGCACTGCGAACTGGACTTCACCACACCGCTCGAATTGGCGGTCGCGACAATACTTTCCGCGCAGTCCACCGACGTGCGAGTGAATCTCACCACGCCCGCCCTGTTCGCCAAGTACCCGGACGCGCGCGCCTACGCCGAGGCCAACCGTGCCGAGCTGGAGGAATACATCCGCTCGACCGGTTTCTATCGGAACAAGGCCAGTTCGCTGATCGGCCTCGGCCAGGCGCTGCTGGAGCGCCATGATGGTGAATTGCCTCACACCATGGCCGAACTCGTGCAATTGCCCGGCATCGGCCGCAAGACCGCCAACGTCATTCTCGGCAATGCGTTCGGCGTGCCGGGCATCACGGTCGACACGCATTTCGGCCGCCTGGTGCGCCGCTGGCAGTGGACCACCGAAGAAGATCCGGTGAAGGTCGAACACGCCATCGGCGAGCTCATCGAGCGCAAAGACTGGACGATGCTGTCGCACCGGGTGATCTTCCACGGGCGCCGGGTGTGCCATGCCCGCAAACCGGCCTGCGGCGTGTGCGTGCTCGCCAAGGACTGCCCGTCGTTCGGGGCCGGGCCCACCGACCCGGACATCGCCGCCGCGCTGGTGAAGGGCCCGGAAAAGGAGCATCTGCTCGAGCTGGTGGGCCGGTGAGACAACTCCCGGTCGCCTGGCGATGGGCACTGGCGGGATTGATCGCTGTGGTGGCGTTGGCGGTTGCCCTGTGGCCGCGCGGCCGCGACACCGACACCACCGCGGACAACGGGGAACAGGCACGTAGTGCCGGGGTATCCGAACAGCAACGCGTCGCGGCGGACCTCGCGGCGTGCCCGCTGCCTGTCCCGGGGGCTGTCGGGCCGAGTCCGCTGGCGGGCATCACCGTCGGCTGTTTGGCCGATGGCAAGACCGTCGAGTTGTCCGCCGCGCTCGCGGGTAAGCCTGCGCTGCTGAACCTCTGGGCCTACTGGTGTGGACCGTGTGCGCAAGAATTGCCGTATTTGCAGCAGTTCGCCCAACGCGCCGGAAACGCGATTACCGTGCTGACCGTGCACAGCGACCCCGACGAGGCCAAGGCGATTTCACGGCTGACTGGACTGGACGTGAAACTTCCTGGTGTGCTCGACGCCGACGCGCGGGTGCGCACCGCCGTCGGCGCTCCCGCGGTGCTGCCGATTTCGGTGCTGCTGCGGGCGGACGGTTCGGTGGCGCAGGTGCTGGTGCGGGCGTTCAGCGGGGTGGACGACATCGCGAACACGGTCGCGCGGGAGCTGGGCGTGGCCGCATGAGTTATCCAGGAGTCGCGGCATGACCATCCCTGTGCCCCAAGACATTCCGAAATGGTTGAGCCGAGCGACCGAGCCTGCGGCGGACACCTCGGACACGCTCACGCTGGCGCGTACGTTGCGCCGCGCCATGTCCATCACGTCGACCCCGCGGCAGGCGGCGGTGCTGGTGTTGTTCGGTGGCTCGCCCGAGGCCGATCCGGACGCGCCGGGCGGCCTGCCCGCCGACGCGGAGGTGCTGCTCACTCAGCGTGCCGCCACCATGCGGCAGCACCGCGGTCAGATCGCGTTCCCCGGCGGTGCGGTGGATCCCGGTGACACCGGCCCGATCGACACCGCGTTGCGCGAGGCTTGCGAGGAGACCGGGCTGGACCGTTCCGGCGTGGAACCCCTTGCGGTGCTGCCGAAGTTGTTCGTGCCGCCGTCGCGTTTCGATGTGACGCCGGTGGTCGCCTACTGGCGCACGCCGAGCGAGGTTCGGGTGGTCGACCAGAGCGAGACCGAACGGGTGGTGCGGGTGCCGCTGGCCACGCTGCTCGATCCGGCGAACCGCTTCCTGGTCCGCGGCAGCCTCGGCTACCAGAGCCCAGCCTTCCTGGTGGACGGCATGCTGGTGTGGGGTCTGACCGGCGGCATCCTCGCCGGAATCTTCACTACCGCGGGCTGGGAACAGGATTGGGATCGCGAGGACGTTCGCGATCTGGAATCCGCGCTGGCCGATGTCGGAACGACATTATGAGCTCGTCGGCCTGGCTCGATATCGCGGTCGTACTGCTCGCGCTGCTTGCCGCCTCATCGGGGTGGCGGCAGGGCGCGGTCGCGTCCGCGCTCGCGTTCCTCGGCGTTGTGCTCGGCGCCGTCGCGGGCATCCTGATCGCGCCGCACATCCTGGTCCATGTCGACGAGGGCCGTACCAGGGTGCTCACCGGCGTGCTGCTGATCGTGCTGCTGGTGATCATCGGGGAAGTGGCGGGCATGGTGCTCGGTCGCGCCGCGCGCAGCGGCATGCGACATCCGTTCACCCGCAGCGTGGACAGCGTGGTCGGCGCGGTGCTGCAGGCGGTCGCCGTGCTGGTCACCGCGTGGTTGCTGGCGCTGCCGCTGGCCACCTCGTCGCAGCCGGCCATCGCCACCGCGATCAACGGCTCGCGCGTGCTCACCGACGTGAACGAGGTCGCGCCGAACTGGCTGCGCCGCCTGCCCAACGAATTCTCCAAGCTGCTCAACACCTCCGGCCTGCCGGACGTGATCGGCCCCTTCGGCCGCGCCCCGATCGCGGCCGTCGAGCCGCCGGACGCGAGCGTGCTGGCCAGCCCGGTCGCCGCCTCGCTGCAGCAGAGCGTGCTGCGCATCCGCGGCGTCGCACCGAGTTGCCAGCGGGCGCTGGAGGGGTCGGGTTTCGTGATCGCCCCCGAGCGGATCATGACCAACGCCCACGTGGTCGCGGGCACCACCAGCGTGCAGGTGGACACCGTGCGTGGTCCGCTGGACGCGAACGTGGTGCTGTTCGACCCGTCCAAGGACATCGCGGTGCTCGCGGTGCCCGGACTGACCGCACCGGTGGTGCCGCAGGCGCCCGCGCCCGCCCGATCGGGCGACAGCGCCATCGTGCTCGGCTACCCCGGCGGTGGTCCGTACACGGCGAGCGCGGCCCGCGTGCGCGAGACCCTCGATCTCACCGGCCCGACCATCTACCGCAACGGCACGGTGGAACGTGAGGTCTACACCGTCCGCGGTCAGGTCCGCGCGGGCAATTCCGGCGGACCACTGGTGGATACCGACGGCGAGGTGCTCGGTGTCGTCTTCGGGGCGGCCGTCACCGACGACGACACGGGCTATGTCCTCACCTTGTCCGAGGTCCGCGCTCAGCTCGACGCCGCGTCCGGCTCCGCCGCCCCGGTCGGCACCGGGGCCTGCGTCCTCAGCTGAGCAGTTTTCCCAGCTCGGCGGTCACCACGTCCGGGTTCTCCTGGTGGGCGAAGTGGCCCGCGGCGGGAATGGTGGCCAGGCGGCGGTTGGGCGAAAGGTGCCTGCCGCGACGGAAGGTGCCGCTGAGCACGTAGGGGTCCAGGTCGCCGCGGATGGCGAGGACCGGGATGTGGATCGGTTCGCGCATGGTGGCCATGAAGCGGCGGCCGTCCGGGCGCCACTGGCTGCGGAAGGCCCAGCGCTGATATTCCAGCGCACAGTGCGCGGCGCCCGGAATCTGGATGGCCGAGCGCATGCGCCGTGCCGTGTCGACGAATTCGGTGGTGCCGGACCAGGACCCGCTCACCCGCTGGCGCAGGATCCGCTCGACCTCGAACCCGTCACCGGTGGTCAGCAGCCGCTCGCCGTAGCGGGGCAGCTGGTAGCGCAGGAAATTCGGCAGCCAGGTCGCGCGCTGCCTGCGGTTGCGCAGCACCGCGCTCTTGAGCGCCGCCGGATGCGGTGAACTCACCACCGCGATGGAACGGACCAGGCGCGGATGCAGCACCGCGGTCGCCCAGCACACCAGCCCGCCGTCGGCATGCCCGACCAGCGTCGCGTCGGTGTAGCCGAGCGCGCGGATGAGCCCGGCGATATCGCCCGCCAGGGTCCAGCCGTCGTAGCCGCGCGGTGGTTTGTCGCTGTCGCCGTAGCCGCGCAGGTCGACCGCCACCGCGCGGTAGCCGAGTTCGGCCAGCCCGGTCAGCTGGTGCCGCCAGGACCACCAGAAGTCGGCGAAGCCGTGCAACAGCACGACCAGCGGTGCGTCGGTGCGGTCGGGTGCCGCGTCCACGACGTGGAATCGGATGCCGTTGGCATGAACGTCCCGATGCGCCCATGGGCCGTCGTAACGGACGCTGGACGGATCCGGAATGATGTGCGACGACACGCCGATGCAGCCTAATAGTTCGGGGTATCCGCGCGCGAGCGAGCGGTTACGAAGCGGGTTTTTCCAGCGAGAGGTGGTCCTCGTGCGCGGCTGCCCCGAGTCCGTGCGGCAGCACGGCGCGGGCCTGCTTGAGCGAGTCGATCGTCTTCTCCGGCGCGCGCAGCTTCTTCACCCGCAGATAGCCGAGGAAGGCCAGCAGCGCGGTCGCGACGATCATCAGCGCGAACACGATCAGGAACGCGGCCCAGCGGGCCAGCCACACGTCGAGCAGTTCACCGAGGAAGAAGAAAAAGAAGAAGGTGCTGAACAGCAGGACGGTCAGCGCGAGGATGAAGTAGACGCTGCCCTGCAGGCCCTTCTTGATCTCGCCGGTCACCTCGGCCTTGGCCAGCGCGACTTCGGCGCGGACCAGGGTCGACATCTGTTCGGTGGCGTCGCGCACCAGGCTGCCGAAGCTCGCGCTGCCCGCGGGATTGGCGTCGGACAAGGGAATGGAGGTCACCGTACGACCGCGCTGTGCGTCGCTCCCGTTACCGCCGTTTGTGAAACTCACTTGGTCGACCCTTCTCCCTGTCCCGGCACTGCTTCGGCCTCACTCTTCTCGTTGTAACGCACGGGCGTCCTGCCGCGCCTGGTGGACACGCCCACGCCGCAACAGTAGCGCCGAACCGGCGAGCGACGCCGCCATTGATGTGACCAACACGGCGGCCTTCGCCAATTCGACGGCGGAGCCGTCGCCGACGTCTGCCAGTGCGAGTTCTGCCACCAGAAGGCTAACGGTGAAGCCGATCGCGCCGAGCACCGACAGGGCGAACACGTCGCGGTAGCCGAGTTCGGCCGGACGCTTCGCCACGCCGAACCGGATTGCGAGCCAGCTGATCCCGAAGATTCCGATGGTTTTGCCGAGCAGCAATCCGAGAATCACGGCCAGCGCCAGCCGGTCGCTGAACAATTCGCCGAACACCTTGCCGTCCAACGGAACTCCGGAGGCGAACAGGGCGAACAGCGGCACACACAACCCGGCCGAGATCGGCTGGATCAGGTGCTCCAACCGGGTGGCGGGTGCCTCCGCCTCACCCGGGTCCGGCCGCACCCTGGTGAGCAGGCCGAGCGCTACACCGGCCAGGGTCGGATGGATGCCCGCCTCGTGCAGTGCGTACCAGGACACCAGCGCCAGCGGCAGATAGACCAACGGCGTGCTGATCCGTTTGTGCTGCGCCAGTGCCCAACCCGCGAAGCAGGCCACGGCGGCCAGCAGCCACAGCAGCGACAACGTGGTGGTGAACAGGACGGCGATCAGAATGATGGCCACCAGATCGTCGACTACCGCGAGACTGAGCAGGAACACCCGCGCACTCGCCGGAATGCGCGATCCCGTCATGGCGAGCACGGCCAGCGCGAACGCGATATCGGTGGCCACCGGAATGGCCCAGCCGCGGTCCATCCCTGGCGCGCCGAAACCGATGGCGAGCGCGATCAGCGCCGGGGTGACCACGCCGCCGATCGCGGCGATGATCGGCAGCGCAGCGCGTTTCGGGTCGGCGAGCTCGCCGACGACCAGCTCGCGTTTGAGCTCGAGCCCGGCAACGAAGAAGAAGATGGCGAGCAGGCCGTCCTTGGTCCAGTCCGCCAGGGTGAGGTCCAGGTGCAGCGGTGGGATGGCGAGCACCGTCTCGGTCATCGTCACATAGCTCTCGCCCCATGGCGAGTTCACCCACAGCAACGCCACAGCTGCCGCGATAAGCAGGATGGTGCCGCCGACGGTTTCGGTCCGTAGAAAGCGGGATAGTTCCGAGCGCACCTGCGTGATCACGGGGAACCTTTCGGCCGGGTGGTCAAGGCTGCGACCGCACCATCCCAACGATTCGGCTGTCAGGTACACGACCGCACGCCGACCAGACTTCCCGGCACACCTTACGCAATCCTAACGGGCGCAGCCGGACGAAGTCCGTCCGCATACCGCGCATGGCCGCTGGCGAAGCACGCCACCGGCCATGCGCCTGGCTGCGGAGTTACGCCTTGCTCGCCCGAATCGCCTCGAAGACGTTGGGGTCGACCAGCGTCGAGGTGTCGCCGAGTTCCCGCCCCTCGGCCACGTCGCGCAGCAGTCTGCGCATGATCTTGCCGCTGCGCGTCTTGGGCAGCTCCGGCACCACGTGGATCTCCCGCGGCCGGGCGATCGGGCTGATCTCCTTCGACACCTCCGCCTTCAGCTCGTCCACCAGCGCCGAGCCGGTGTCCTTGGCTTCGGCGGTGAGGATGACGAAGGCGACGATGCCCTGACCGGTGGTCGCGTCGGTGGCCCCGACCACCGCGGCCTCGGCGACCCCGGCATGCCCGACCAGCGCCGACTCCACCTCGGCGGTGGAGATCCGGTGCCCGGACACGTTCATCACGTCATCGACCCGGCCGAGCACCCACAGGTCGCCGTCGGCGTCGAGCTTGGCGCCGTCACCGGCGAAGTACCAGCCCTGCGCCGCGTAGCGCTCCCAGTAGGTGGCCCGGTACCGCTCCATGTCGCCCCAGATGCCGCGCAGCATCGACGGCCACGGCTGGTCCAGCACGAGATAGCCGTTGGCCTCGGTCTCGCCGCGCTGGACCGGCTTGCCCTCCTCGTCCACGACGAGCGCCGAAATGCCGGGCAGCGGTGCCATCGCCGCACCGGGCTTGGTCGCGGTGACGCCGGGCAGCGGCGAGATCATGATCGCGCCGGTCTCGGTCTGCCACCAGGTGTCCACCACGGGCGCCGTGCCCGCGCCGATCACCTCGCGGTACCAGCGCCAGGCTTCCGGATTGATCGGCTCACCCACCGAGCCGAGCAGCCGGATGCTGGACAGGTCGTGCGCGGCCGGGATCTCGCGGCCCCACTTCATGAACGTGCGCACCAGCGTCGGCGCCGTGTAATAGATGCTGACGCCGTACTTTTCGACGATCTGCCAGTGCCGGTGCTCGTCCGGGAAGTTCGGGGTGCCCTCGTAGACCACCTGGGTGGCGCGGTTGGCGAGCGGGCCGTAGACGATGTAGCTGTGCCCGGTGACCCAGCCGATGTCGGCGGTGCACCAGTAGACGTCCCGTCCCGCTTTGTGATCGAAGACGTTGTGATGGGTGTAGGCCGCCTGAGTGAGGTAACCGCCGGAGGTGTGCAGGATGCCCTTCGGCTTCCCGGTGGTACCGGAGGTGTAGAGGATGAACAGCGGGTGCTCGGCATCGAACGGTTGCGCCTCGTGTTCCGGTGAAGCTTGCGCGACAGTCTCGTGCCACCACAGGTCGCGACCTTCGGTCCACGGCACCTCGATCTCGGTGCGTCGCACCACCAAGACATGCTCAACGCTGTGCGGCACGTCGCCGTTCGCGTACAGCGCCTCGTCCACCGCCTCCTTGAGCGGGGCGGCCTTACCGCGTCGCCACTGCCCGTCGGTGGTGACGATCAGCCTGGCACTCGCGTCATCGACCCGCTGACGCAGCGCGGTGGGGGAGAACCCGGCGAAAACCACCGAGTGGGTGAGCCCGAGCCGGGCACAGGCCAGCATCGCGACGATCGCCTCGGGCACCATCGGCATGTAGATGGCGACGCGATCGCCCGCCACGAGGCCGAGTTCGGTGAAATAGTTTGCGGCACGGCTGACTTCGGTGAGTAGCTCGCGGTAGGTGACGTCGCGCGAGTCGCCAGGCTCGCCCTCCCAGTGGATGGCGACCTGCTCGCCGTGCCCGTCAAGCACGTGCCGGTCGACGCAGTTGTACGCGACATTGAGCTTGCCGTCGACGAACCATTTCGCCACCGGCGCGTCGCTCCAGTCCAGCACCTGGCGCCACTGCTGGTGCCAGTGCAACCGACCGGCCTGTTCGGCCCAGAACGCGTCGCGATCGGCCGACGCCCGCGCATAGAGCGAGGCATCGGCGTTCGCCGCGGCGGCGAACTCCGCGGTCGGCGGATACGAATCCCTGTGGTCGGCGGTTTCGGTCATCTCGCTTCTTCTTTCCACGTAGCCTGAGCCCACGATTCAAACGCAGCCAGTTCGACAGTAATCAACTGTGACCTACGCCGCGTCCGGTGTGTCCACCGGGTTTCGGTACCGGCGCGCCGTCGCGTAATCCGCAACGGAGTGGCCGATACCGGGAGACGCCGGATGGACTCTTCGGAGGCAATGTTCCGGTGGATAGGTCGTTTTCGCGCGATGTTTTTCGTGTTTCGGCCATGTTGCCGTACTGGTAACAAGTGGAACGAACCTTGGTCAATCCGATGACAGAGCTCACCAGAGTGGTTAATCTCCGAGGCACCCAAGGCGGTTTGTGCCGGCATGCGCCTGGTGACCTCACGCGCGTGCCACAGATTCCGCCCTTCTCGAAATCGGGAGAACGCGTTGAGATTCAACAGAGCAATGGCGCTGACCGCGGCAGTACTGCTGGCTACCAGCCTGGGACTGGCCGCGTGTTCATCAGAGGACAGTGCTGACGCCAGCATCGTCACCACGAACAGTGGTGAACCGCAGAACCCGTTGGTGCCAACCAACACCAACGAGTTCTGGGGCGGTCGCGTCGTCGACCGGTTGTTCGCGGGGTTGAAGTACTACGACGCCAACGGCAAGGCGCACGACGAGGTGGCGGAGTCGATCGAGACCACCGATCGCAAGAACTACCGGATCACCATCAAGCCGGATTGGAAGTTCAGCGACGGCACACCGGTGACTGCGAAGTCGTTCGTCGATGCCTGGAACTACGGCGCGCTCGGCACGAACGCTCAGTTGCAGAGCTATGTGTTCACCGAAATCGTCGGTTTCAAGGACGTGTCCGAGGCTCCGCCGAAGGCCCAGACCATGTCGGGTCTGAAGGTAGTCGACGACCGGACCTTTACGGTGGAACTGGTACAGCCGTCGATCGACTTCGAGACCGCGCTCGGCTACGCGCCGTTCTACCCGCTGCCCGAGGCGGCGTTCAAGGACATCAAGGCGTTCGGTGAGAACCCGATCGGTAACGGCCCGTACAAGTTCGCGAGCAACGGTGCGTGGCAGCACAACACGCAGATCGATCTGGTGCCGAACCCGGAGTACAAGGGTGGCCGCCCGGCCAAGAACAAGGGCCTGCGCTTCGTCATGTACCAGTCCTTCGACACGGCCTACGCAGACCTGCAGGCGGGCAACCTGGACGCCCTCGACACCATCCCGGACAGCGCGCTGAGCTCCTACAAGCAGGATCTGGGTGACCGCGCGATCACCAAGCCGACCGCGCAGAACCAGAAGTTCGGCATCCAGGCCAACGTCCCGCACTTCGCGGGCGAGGAAGGTGCGTTGCGCCGCAAGGCCATCTCGATGGCGATCAATCGAGAACAGATCTGCCAGAACATCTTCCACGGCACCAGGAACCCGGCCCGCGATTTCACCGCCTCCACCCTTCCCGGGTTCAACGGCAACCTGCCCGGCTCGGAGTTCCTGAATCACAACCCGGCAGAGGCCAAGAAGCTGTGGGCCCAGGCCGATGCCATCTCCCCCTGGTCGGGCCGATTCGAGATCGCCTACAACTCCGACGGTGGCCACCAGGCCTGGATCGAAGCCGCCGCGAACAGCATCAAGAACACCCTCGGCATCGAAGCCATCGCCACCCCGTACCCCACCTTCAAGAACATCCGGGACTTGGTGAACGCCAAGACCATCGGCAAGGCGTTCCGCTACGGCTGGCAGGGTGACTACCCGACCATGCTGCAGTTCCTCACGTCCAACTACTACAGCCACTCCGAGACCAACAACGTCGACTGGAACAACCCCGAGTTCGATCGGCTCCTCAACGCCGCACTGGCCGCGCCGACGCTGGAGGAGTCCCACAAGCTAGTCGGTCAGGCGCAGTCGTTGATGCTGCAGTCGATGGCCGACATTCCGGTGTTCGACTACGTCGCCGCCGCGGGCCGCTCGGACAAGGTGAAGAAGGCCGAACTCGCCTGGAACGGTCTGTTCGACTTCGAAAACATCGAGAAGTAGCCGCTGATCAGCCGCGTCGCGAAGGCGGCGCGGCTCATCACTGACCCAGGAGGCGAAATGGCCTGGTATGTCGTGCGGCGTCTGCTTCAGATGATCCCCGTGTTCCTCGGGGCGACGCTGCTCATCTATGCCTTGGTATTCCTCATTCCCGGCGATCCGATTCAGGCCCTCGCCGGCGACAAACCGATGACCCCCGCGGTGGAGGCGCAACTCCGCGCGCGGTATCACCTCGACCAGCCCTTCATCATGCAGTATCTGCTGTATCTGAAGGGCATTGTCACGTTCGACTTCGGCACCGCCTTCTCCGGCAGGCCGGTGCGCGACGAGCTGGCGCGAGCCTTCCCGATCACCATCAAACTCGCCGCCATGGCGGTGTGCATCGAGGCCGTGTTCGGCGTCATCTTCGGCCTGGTGGCCGGGCTGCGCAAGGGCAAGCTGTTCGACTCGACGATGCTGGTCGTCAGCCTGATCGTGATCGCGGTCCCGATCTTCGTCGTCGGCTTCCTCGCGCAGTTCCTGCTCGGGGTGAAGTGGGGGATCGCACCGGTGACCGTCACCGGTAAGGCGAGTTACACCGAATTGCTGGTTCCCGCTTTCGTGCTCGGCTCGTTGTCGTTCGCCTACGTGCTGCGGTTGACCCGGAACTCGGTGGCGGAGAACATGTCCGCCGACTTCGTCCGGACCGCGACTGCCAAGGGGCTGAGCAGGCCCCGGGTGGTGACGGTGCACATCCTGCGTAACTCGATGATCCCGGTGATCACCTTCCTCGGCGCCGAACTCGGCTCGCTGATGGGCGGCGCCATCGTCACCGAGGGCATCTTCAACATTCCCGGCGTCGGCGGCACGTTGTTCCAGGCGATCACCCGTGGCGAACCGCCCACCGTCGTGTCGTTCGTGACGGTGCTGATCATCATCTTCCTGGTCTCCAACCTGGTCGTAGACCTCCTCTACGCCGCACTCGATCCGAGGATTCGCTATGCCTGACCTCGACAAAGGAAAAGGAATCGACCTCGCGGAAAGCGCGGCCCGCGGCAGGCAGGTCTACTTCGTCGCACCGCCCGACGAGGTCGAGGTGCTCGCCACCGACATGGTCGTCGACGCGGGCTCGCCGACCAGCGTCTGGCAGGACGCCTGGCGACAGCTGCGGCGCAACCCGATCTTCATCGTCGCCGTGCTGATGATCGCGTTCGTGCTCATTGTCGTCATCTGGCCGGGACTGTTCACCAGCCAGGATCCGCGCTACTGCAACGGCGACTTCAGCATGGATCCGCGCGGTCCTGGTCATCCGTTCGGCTTCGACAAACAGGGCTGTGACATCTACGCCCGAACGGTGTACGGCGCGCGGGCGTCGGTGATGGCGGGCGTCGGCTCGACCGTCTTGTTCGTGCTGATCGGCGGCATCCTCGGTTCCCTGTCCGGTTTCTACGGCGGGCTTCTCGACTCGATCGTGTCGCGCATCGCCGAGATCTTCTACGCGATCCCGCTGATGCTGGCCGCGATCGTGATCATGCAGCTGCTCGATTCGCGGACCATCTGGACCGTGATCCTCATTCTCGCTTCGTTCACCTGGCCGCAGGCGGCGCGGATCGCGCGCAGCGCGGTGATCCAGGCCAAGAACAGCGATTACGTCACGGCGGCAAAGGCTTTGGGCGTCTCCCGAATACGCACACTGCTACGTCATGTGCTGCCGAACGCGGCGGGTCCGCTGATCGTGGTCACCACGATCTGGCTCGGCGTCTTCATCGTCACCGAGGCGACGTTGTCCTACCTCGGTGTCGGGCTGTCGCGCACGATCGTATCGTGGGGCGCCGATATCTCGTCGGGGCAGAAAGAGATTCGCACCTCCGCGATCTTGTTCTATCCGGCCACGGCACTCGCGCTCACGGTGCTGAGCTTCATCATGCTGGGCGACGCGGTGCGCGACGCCCTCGACCCGAAGGCTAGGAAGCGATGAGTGAGTTCCGCAGCGCACAGTCGCCCCTGCTCGAAATCAAGGACCTGAACGTCTGTTTCACCTCCGAAGGCAAGAAAATACCCGCCGTCCGTGATGTGAACCTGTCGGTGTACCCGGGCCAGACCGTCGCGATCGTCGGCGAATCCGGCTCGGGCAAGTCCACCACCGCGCACGCGATCATCGATCTGCTGCCCGGCACCGGGCAGGTGACCTCCGGCTCGATCCTGTTCGACGGCAAGGACCTCGCGAAGGCGTCGAAGAAGGACGTCATCACGGTTCGCGGCAGCGGGATCGGGCTGGTCCCGCAGGATCCGATGTCGAACCTGAACCCGGTGTGGAAGATCGGCTTCCAGATCCGGGAGACGTTGGAGGCCAACGGCATCGCCAAGGGTAAGGCGGCCAAGCAGCGGGCCATCGAACTGCTGCACGAAGCGGGCATGTCCGACGGCGAGCGCCGGGTGAACCAGTATCCGCACGAGTTCTCCGGCGGTATGCGTCAGCGTGCGCTCATCGCCATCGGCCTGGCGTGCCGGCCCAAGCTGTTGATCGCGGACGAGCCGACCTCGGCGCTCGACGTCACCGTGCAGCGGCAGATCCTCGATCACCTCGACGGCCTCACCAACGAGCTCGGCACCGCGGTACTGCTGATCACCCACGACCTCGGCCTCGCCGCCGAGCGCGCGGAGCATCTGGTGGTGATGTATCGCGGCCGAGTCGTGGAATCCGGTCCGGCCCTGCAGATTCTGCGCGAACCGCAGCACTTGTACACCAAGCGGCTGGTGAACTCGGCGCCCTCGCTGGCGTCGCAGCGGTTGTCTTCGGTGAAGCAGCGCATCGAGATTCGCGAGCAAGCGGTGCAGGTGGCCGAGCAGATCGCGGCGGCCGACACCGAGCTGGCCGTGGTGCCCGACGACGTGGTGGTGGTCGATAATCTCACCAAGGCGTTCAAGATCCGCGGCAGCGTCCCGTGGAAGTCGACCGACTTCCTTGCGGTGCAGGATGTTTCGTTCCGGCTCCGGCGCGGCACCACGACCGCCATCGTCGGCGAATCCGGTTCGGGTAAGTCGACGGTCGCGCAGATGATCCTCGGTCTGCTCGAGCCGACCTCGGGCAAGGTCACCTTCGACGGACAAGAGGTGGCGAAGCTGGATCGCAAGGGCGCCTTCGCGTTCCGGCGCCGGGTGCAGCCGATCTTCCAGGACCCGTACGGCTCGCTGGACCCGATGTACTCGATCTACCGCACCATCGAGGAGCCGTTGCGCACGCACAACATCGGCACCCCGAAGGAGCGCGAGGCCACGGTGCGGGAGCTGCTCGACAAGGTGTCGTTGCCATCCACCGTGATGCGCCGGTACCCGAACGAGTTGTCGGGTGGCCAGCGTCAGCGCGTCGCCGTGGCCCGCGCCCTCGCGCTTTCGCCTGAGGTCGTGGTCTGTGACGAGGCGGTTTCCGCGCTCGACGTGCTGGTGCAGGCCCAGATCCTGCGGCTGCTGAACGATCTGCAGGCCGAACTGGGCCTGTCGTATGTGTTCATCACCCACGACCTGGCCGTTGTCCGCCAGATCGCCGACGACGTGCTGGTCATGCAGACCGGCAAGGTGGTCGAGGCGGCGTCCACCGAAGAGGTCTTCGGCAATCCGCGAGAGGAGTACACCCGGCGGCTGCTGGACGCCATCCCCGGCCGAGACCTGCTGGCGGCGGGCTGAGACCTGCTGGCCGGCTGAGGCGGCCGCACCGCTCGGCGCGCTCCTGAATGGGGTGGGCCGGGCGGCCGCAAGTAGCCTCGTAAGCCGTGACCGATCCGCTACAGCCCCTCGTCGATCTGCCCGGTGTGCGTGCCGCGGCCGACCGTGCCCGCGACGCGCTCGCCGAGGTGCATCGGCACCGGGCGAACCGGCGCGGCTGGCCGACCACGGCCGCCGAGGCGGCGGTGCGCGCGGCGCGGTCGTCGGCCGCCATCGACGGCGGCAGTACCGAGCTGCCGGCTGACGGGGAGGTCGGCGATCCGATTCTGGCCGGATCGCTACGGGTCGGCCAGGCGTTGGACGGGGACGCGCTACGCAATCTGGTCGGCACCTGGCAGCGGGCGCCGTTGCAGGCGCTGGCCAGGCTGCATCTGCTAGCCGCGGCTGACCTCGTGGCCGATGCCGAGCTGCTCGGCCGGCCGCGCGGCGACGCGGGTGTGGCGGAGCGGCTGGACCTGCTGGTCCAGACGGTGCTCGGGTCGAGTGCACCCGCGCCGGTGCTCGCGGCGGTGGTCCATGGAGAGCTGCTCGCGTTGCGGCCGTTCGGGTCTGCCGACGGCGTGGTGGCGCGGGCCGCATCGCGGCTGGTCGCGGTGTCCAGCGGTCTGGACCCACACAGTTTGGGAGTGCCCGAGGTTTTCTGGCTGCGGCGTAAGCAGGCGTATTTCGATGCCGCCGCCGCGTTCGGGGGAGGAGACGCGGACGCCGTCGGCAGCTGGGTGCTGCTGTGCTGCGGCGCATTCGAGGATGGTGCGCGGGAAGCCACGTCGATCGCCGATTCGGCGTCGGGATAACGGCGCTGTACACGTCAGACCCGTACACGTCAGACCCGTACACGTCAGACCCGTACACGTCAGAGCGGGCGGCGTTGCCGTTGTCGACCTCACCGCCCGCGTAGCACGGACTACCCGGTTACCAAGCGTGCTGGGTGGGTTGTGTTCTACGGCCTCGGCGATAGTCCGAACTCCGACGGTTCATCCCCGCAACCTGTGCGAGGCCCTCGCCGACGAAGACCCGGATTTCGCAGGCCCACAACGCTTCTGCCCTTGTCGCGGCGCGCTCCGCGTGGGTGCCTGGTGTCCGTGCTGGGAAGGCTGGATGGGAGACGGAACCTTCTCTTCTGGTCCTGCCTTGGCCTTCCGACCTTCCGTAGTTACCTTTTTACCCCGTGACGGCGCTCACATCAAGACCTGGGAAGACATTCCATATTCGGCGTGTCGATCGGCGTTTCGTGGTTCAATGCTTCGTCGCGGCTTCTCGAGCTGACGTCCAGCAAACCCTTCGGCAAGCACCCGGCTTCCTCTCCAACAGCGCGGGCCGGTCCGGCGCCGGTGTTGGCTAAGGCTCAGCTGCGTCGGCGCAGCAATCGATAACTGATCGCGCCGGCGAGCACCGCGCTCAAACCGACCGCAGCGGTCGCGGCAAGGGTGGTGGACGAGGGCGCTTGGAAGCGGGCCCACAGCGAGACCGGGCTGGAGAAGGTCAAGATCGGCCAGCCCTTGGCCGCCGCCTCGCGGCGCAGAGTGCGATCCGGATTGACCACTGTCGGATGGCCTACCGCGTTCAGCAACGGCAGATCGGTCACCGAATCGGAATACGCGTAACAGCGAGAAAGATCGTAACCCTCAGTAGCGGCGAGCTTTTCGATCGCCGCGACCTTCCCCTCGCCGTAGCAGTAGAAGTCGACCTCGCCGGTGTACTTGCCGTCCGCCACGACCATGCGGGTCGCCGCGGTGTGCGAGGCGCCCAGCGCCGCCGCGATCGGGCCGACGATCTCCTCACCCGAAGCCGACACGATCACCACGTCGTGGCCCCGGATCTTGTGGTCGGCAATGAGATCGGCCGCCTCGGCGTAGATCAGCGGATCGACCAGCTCGTGAAGTGTCTCGGCCACAATGGTTTTCACCTGCTCCACGTCCCAGCCCGCGCACATGTTCGTCAGATGGGCGCGCATCCGCTCCATTTGGTCGTGATCGGCGCCGGACAGCATGAACAGGAAGTGGGCATAACTACTTTCGAGCACGTCGCGGCGATTCAACAGGCCTTGCGCGTAGAAGGGCTTGCTGAAGACGAACGTGCTCGATTTCGCGATCACGGTCTTGTCGAGGTCGAAGAAGGCGGCGACGCGGCCGTCCGCGGGGGGTGCGTCCACCCGACCAGCTTAGGCGCTGTCTCCCGGCCCGCTCCGGCCCGGCGGCGGACCGCGTCCCGGCACCGGCCGCAGCCGTGCTCGACCGCTGTCGAACTGGGGGGTGGACTGGGGATGGCGTTGGTGTCGATGACGGCGGTTTCCGGGCCGGAACCGCCGCCGCGAGCGGGGAGTTTGCCGTGCCGCCGCGGAGCCCGTCACAGCCACAAAGTTCTCCGACGACAGACTTGCGTTGTGGGCGGTGCTTGGGTGTAGTATTGCTGGCACCTGGACATAGTCCAGGCGCGTTCAGCCCGACCCCCCGGGGCTGAACCCGACGGCCCCAGCCTCCTCCCCCCCCGGCTGGGGCCGTCCTCTATTTCGGGGACGGCTCGCGGCCCCTTCTCGGAACTGAAAAGTTCTGCACACCCCCGAGTTATCCACATTCGGCGCATCGCCTCTTCTGCCGTCGCCCGGTTTCGGCCACGCTCAGCCGCATGAATCTTGAAGTGGCGCCGGACAACAGCAGCCCGCCACCGGCACTCGTGCTCATCCGCGACCCCCGGCTGCGCGACGAAGTGCGCCGCGTCGCCGCCGCGGCCGAACGCGGTCTCGATGAACGGCAGCTGCCCATCGGCAGACACGCGTGGACGGGTGCCCCGCTGGTGATCCTGGACACAGTCACGGCCGGCGAGGCCGCCGAAGCGGGCTATCTGCGCCGTCTCGGCGTCGTTCTGGTCACCGATGGCGAACCCGGATTGCTCGATTGGCAAGCAGCTGCGGCAATCGGCGCCGAGCGGGTGACCGCGCTGCCCGGGGCCGCCGTAGGACTTATCGAGATGTTTGCTGAGTACGGTGAACAGCGCCAAGGAGACGGGGTTGTCGTCGCGGTGGCGGGTGCTGCCGGGGGAGCGGGAGCGTCGACTCTGGCCGCTGCGGTGGCGCTGCGATCCGCCGCCGAAGGGTTCCGGCGCGACACCATTCTGGTTGACGGCGCACCCCTCGGCGGCGGTCTCGACCTGCTGCTCGGCATCGAAAACAGCGCCGGACTGCGCTGGCAGGACCTGGTCGTCGAGGACGGAAGGGTGGCGGCGGCCGCGCTGCACTCCGCGCTGCCAACCGCCGCCCCCGGGGTGGCCGTGCTGGCCTGTGGGCGCTGCGGTGCGGGCCGGTTGCCACGCGAGATCGGTCCCGCCGCCGTCCGTGCGGTGATCGAAGCAGGCCGTGCCGCAGGCGATTTGGTGATTTGCGACATATCCGGCGAGCGTGGCCCGCACGCCGACCAGATGCTCGACTCCGCCGACCTCGTCGTCCTGGTCGTTCCCGCGCGATTGCGCGCGGTCGCCGCCGCCGAAGCGGTTGCCGCCCACATCGCCCGCCGAAACCCCAACCAGGGCTTGATAGTCCGCGGCCCCGCACCAGGCGGGCTGCGCGGCCCCGAGGTCGCCGAGGTGCTCGACCTCCCGCTGCTCGCGGCCGTCCGCGCCCAATCCGGCCTGGCCGCTCGACTGGAACGCGGCGGGTTGACCGTACAGCGCCGCGGCCCGTTGCGGGACGCGGCCGATGCGGTGCTCGATGTGCTCAGCGCACCGGCGGGACAGCGGCGATGAGGCAACGGGGCGCGGGTGGTCACAACGACCGGCCGGGCAGCGCAACGAATTGCCGCCCGAGCATGGAAGAGCGCGGGTGCCTGGTCCGCGGGACCCAGACGGCGGAGGTCTGGCGCCGACGCGCGGCGGGGCGGGGACGGCGATGAGTGCGCTGGTGACGTCCGAGCTGCTCGATCGGGTGCGAGAGCGGCTGTCCGGTGCAGCGGGGGATCCGGATCCGGCTCAGGTTGCCGCCGCCATTAGGGCGGAGGCAGGCGGGGTGCTCGGCGACACGGATCTGCTACGGGCACTGCGGTTGTTGCAGACCGAGATGACCGGGGCCGGTGTACTGGAGCCGCTGCTGCACGATCCACAGGTCGCCGATGTGCTGGTGACCGGTGCGGATGCGGTGTGGATCGATCGTGGGCACGGTCTGGAGAAAACCTCGATCACCTTTCCGGACGAGGCGGCGGTCCGCAGACTCGCGCAGCGGCTCGCCCTCTCGGCCGGACGCCGACTCGACGATGCCCAACCGTGGGTGGACGGCCGACTGTCCGGAACTGGAGCGGCGCTGGGTGATTCGTTCGGTGTGCGACTGCATGCCGTGCTCGCACCGGTCGCGCACGGTGGCACCTGTTTATCGCTGCGAGTGCTGCGGCCCGCCACGCAGGGCTTGGACGCACTGGCGGCTGCCGGCGCGGTACCCGGCGACGCAAAGCACCTGCTGGAGCGAATTATTCAGGCGCGCCTCGCCTTTCTGGTGGTGGGTGGCACCGGGGCGGGTAAGACGACGCTGCTGTCCGGCCTGCTCGCCAAGATCGGTCCGAGCGAACGGATCGTCTGTGTGGAAGATGCCGCCGAACTCGCGCCACCACACCCGCATGTGGTGCGGCTCGTCGCACGCACCGCGAATGTCGAGGGTGTCGGCGAGGTGACCGTCCGCGACCTGGTTCGCCAGGCCCTGCGCATGCGACCGGACCGAATCGTGGTCGGCGAGGTCAGAGGCGCCGAGGTCGTCGACCTGCTGACGGCACTCAACACCGGCCACGACGGCGGCGCGGGAACAGTCCACGCGAACTCGCCGCAGGAAGTACCCGCTCGGCTGGAAGCCCTTGCCGCCCTTGGTGGCATGGACCGCGCCGCACTGCACAGCCAACTGGCCGCGGCTGTGCAAGTCGTCCTGCATGTTCATCGTCGTGCGGACGGCTCCCGTGGACTCCGCGAAATCGGCCTTGTTCACCGAAACGACAACGGTCGCGTCCACATCGCCCCCGCCTGGCACGCGTCCGCCCCGGCACCTGCCGCCGCCGACCTGGCCCGCCTACTCAGCGAAAGGCTCGACCGATGAGCATCACCGGTGCGGCGCTGCGCTGGGACTCGCAGGCTGTACAGCGATCCGGGCCAATGCTTGCCGGGTGGGGGCAGCTGCCGAGAAGCCGGTGCGGTGGGCATTTCGCGCCGCCAGCCGACCGAGGCAGCCGATGACCGCGGCATTGATGTGTCTCGCACTTGCGCTGCTCGCGGCACCGGCCGCTTCGTCACGTCGTCGATTCTCCGACCTGTTCGCAGAACCGGCCACTGTTCGAAAAATGCGTAAGGACAACTTGATTCGACTCGCGGGTGTAGTCGGCGTGCTAGCGGCGCTGATGTTCGGGCCGGGTCCGTTCCTTGCTGCGGCGATGGTGGTGGGGACGGTGTGGTTCCGGATGCGCCGGGCCGGTCGGGATCGTCGCAGACACGTCGAATGCGCCTACCTGCTGGATGCCTTGGAAGCGGTGATCGGGGAGTTGCGGGTCGGTGCGCATCCGAGTGCGGCCGCCGAGGTCGCGGCGGGCGAGGCGCGGGGTGAATCCGCCTTGGCGTTCGCGGTCAGTGCCGGTCGCAGCAGGCTGGGTGGTTCCGCGGCGGCCGGGTTGCGGCAGCCGGATTCCATTGTCGCCGGGGAACTCGCGCGGATCGCCGATGCGTGGCAGGTCGCCGAGCAGCACGGACTCGCGCTCGCCGAACTCCTGTCCGCAGCACGCACGGACCTGGTGGGCCGCATCCGGTTCCACGGCCGCACCACCGCCGCCCTCGCCGGTGCCCGGGCCACCGCCGCCGTCCTGGCTTGCCTGCCCCTCCTCGGCATCGGCCTCGGCCACATGATGGGCGCCGCCCCGCTGCACGTCCTCTTCGCCTCCTCGGCGGGCACGGTGCTGCTGCCACTCGGCGCCGCCCTGGCCTGCGCGGGCCTGCTATGGACCGATGCCATCACGCGAAAGGTGCTCGTATGAAACAAACTCGCTGCCTCATATGCGGCCGATCCTCTGCGCGCCAAGCGGTTTCGGCTCCGGTGCTGTTACCTCCAGGGTCCGTACGCAGGTCTGAGTGGGTGTCGAAGTCGGTGCCGGAGTTGGAGTTGGACCGTGTCGGCCACACCTGGTCGGATGCGGGATTCGCGGTTGGCTCGCTTGTTCGACACTGCTGTGGACCGCGGCCAGTGGATGCGGTGTGTGCAGGGGATGTCGGTTCGGGAGGTGCGGACTGCACTCCATGCGCGACGCATTCGTGCACTGACCCGGGTGAGGAGGCTCAGGATGGAACTGGCCGTGACTTATCCGTCGCTGCCGACCTTGTTGCTCGCGGTCGCGCTGCTCCTGTTGCCCGGCCGGGTGGCGGTGCGCCGACGGCTGCGAACTCTTCGGCAGCCGGGGGCGGCACGCACCGCCGAGCCCGCATCGCGGCAGCAGCTCGACCCGCTGGCATCCGCTTCGGTGTTCGACCTGTTGGCAGCGTGTCTGCGGGCCGGACTGCCGATGGCGGGTGCCGCGCGGGCGGTGGCGCCAAGCGCGCCGGAACTGTTGGGCGAGGCACTGAGTCGGGCGGCGGATCTGCTCGCTCTCGGCGCCGATGCCGCCACCGCATGGGAGCGGGCGGCGGAAGGTGGCGCCGGACGGCCGGGCGCCGAGGACGTCGAGTCGTTGGCGCGGATGGCACGCAGATCCGCGCGGTCAGGTGCCTCGCTGGCGGTCGCGGTAGCGGAACTGGCCGAACAACGCCGGGGTGCGGTCGAGGATGCGGCCGCGGCGCGGGCCGAGCGGGCCGGGGTGTTGATCGGCGGTCCGCTCGGGCTCTGCTTCCTTCCCGCGTTCGTCTGCCTCGGCATCGTGCCGGTGGTGGTCGGCCTGGCAGGCCGGGTGCTCGGCGGTGGACTGCTGTGAGCGAGCGAGTCGTTGGCACTACCGCCGTGTCCGCCCCACCCAACGGAACGTGCCCGCGCGGATCCGCCGCGCGGACCGGAGTGAGAGGGGAATCAGGTGCGAGTCGAGCGAGTGGCGAGCCACGCAATCCACGAACTGAGGGCTGTATATACGGAGCTGCGTTCGCGAATCCTGCACGCGGTGACCGCCGACGACGGGATGAGCACGGCCGAGTACGCGATCGGGACGATCGCCGCCGCGGCGTTCGGTGCCGTGCTGTACGGGGTGGTGACCGGCGACAGCATCGTGAACGCGCTGACGAAGATCATCGATCGGGCCCTCAACACCGCCGTGTAGCTGCCTGGCCGAATTCGATAAAGAACTGGGCTGCAACAGTTCTCGGTGCTGACCGGGGTTCGGTGACGGTCGAGGCGGCGATCGCACTCGCCACCCTCGTCGTCGCGGTCGTGCTGTGTATCGGAGCCTTGCTGGCGGCGTCGACGCAGGTGCGCTGTGTCGATGCCGCCCGCGAGGCGGCCCGGCTGTCCGCCCGCGGCGACGAGGCGAACGCGATCTCGGCGGCCCGCCGCGTCGCACCTCCGGCTGCGGACATCTCGGTGCGCACCGAAGGTGACCGCGTGATCGCCCGCGTCAGCTCCCGCGCCCCACTCCTACCCCTGCTGACCCTCCGCGCCGATGCCATCGCCGCGCTCGAGCCGGGGACGGCACCGTGAGCGAGGGGAACCACCAGCTGGTGACGGGGCTGAGGACGGAGGCGGGAGCGGCGACGGTCTTCGCGTGTCTCGCACTGACCGGACTGATCGCCGCAACGCTGCTGATCGGACAGGTCGGTGTGGTGGTTGTCACTCGGCACCGTGCGCAGGCCGCAGCCGACTTGGCGGCGCTCGCGGCCGCGGGAACTTTGGTCGAGGGCGCGGAGTCCGGATGTGCCGAGGCGGGGGTGGTTGCGCGTCGGATGGGGACGCGGCTGCAGGGGTGCGAAGTCGTTGAGTGGGATGCAACGGTGATTGTGGAAAGGAATGTACCAATAGGTCTGTTAGGCGTGCGGATGGTGAGTGCGGTCGCCCGCGCCGGACCCGTTGATGAGTGAGTGTGACTGGTGCGCGCACTCGCACTCCAGCCGTTCTTGCGAGTAGCGGAAATCGGTAATTCCCCAGGCCAAATAATTCCAACTGGACAATTGTCCGCATTGGCGCGGATAAAGAAACGAATGAATGCGCATGTACGCAGGCGTCGCTGTGGCAATAGCGCAGTTAACCTGAATACATTCCTCTTTATTCGGCCGCCCGGAACCCGCCGCCGGGCTGCCGGGCGCGCCTCAGCGTTCCCGGTGAACGCGCAGGTCAGGTGGATGTTCGGTCACGCGCCGGGCGCGGGTCCGTCACGAACCGAGCTCGGCGTCGTCACCCGACCGACAGCTCGGCCAGCACCACCGTGAGCAGCCTGGCCGCGCCGGCCTTGTCGAGCGGGTGGTTTCCGTTCCCGCACTTGGGTGACTGAACGCAGGACGGACAGCCCGCGGCGCAGGCGCAGGACTCGATCACGGCCAGGGTCGCCGAGAGCCAGCGGTGCAGCTGGGCGAACCCACGCTCGGCGAAGCCCGCCCCGCCGGGCTGACCGTCGTAGACGAAGACCGTCGGCAGCCCCGTGTCCGGGTGTTCGGCGGTGGAGACGCCACCGATATCCCACCGATCGCAGGTCGCCACCAGCGGCAACAGCCCGATCGCCGCGTGCTCGGCGGCATGCAGCGCACCGGGCACATCCGCCACGTCGATTCCCGCCAGCGCCAACAACTCCGGGCGCACCGTGTACAGCACCGCCCTGGTGGGCAGCGTGTGCTCGGGCATATCGAGTTCGACCAGGTCCAGGACCTCGCCGGTGACCAGGGTGCGCAGATACCCGACCACCTGGCTGGTCACCCGCACCTGCGCCAACGCCGTCGTCACGCGGCCGTGGCGGCGGTGGTCGGTCATCGTGTCGATGGCGATCGAGGTGACCGAGCGGGCACTGGTGGTCCAGCCCGGCTCGGCGGCGTGCACGAACGCGACGCCCCCCTCGAGATCCAGCTCGTCGACCACGTAGGTATCGCCTTGATGCAGGTGAACGGCGCCCTGATGCAGTGTCGCCGGCGCTCGTCCGGCGTCGGCCGTGCCGAGCAACCGGCCGGTCTCGCCATCGACGATGGCCACTGGCGTGCCGATGCCGCCGCGCACGTCAACGGCGTCGTGCGGCTGCGTCTCCGCGGTGACGTACCAGCGCCCGCGCTCCTCGGCGCCCGGGACGGCGCGGCGTCTGATCAGGCCTTTCTCCGCGAGGTCGGTCAACACCTGGCGCGCACCGAGCTCGTCCACCTCGGCGTCGGTGAGGGGTAGTTCCAATGCGGCGCAGAGCAATTGCGGACCAAGGACATAAGGGTTGCGCGGATCGGTGATCGTGGCCTCGACCGGCTTGTCCAGCAGCGCTTCCGGATGGTGCACGAGGTAGGTGTCCAGCGGATCGTCCCTGGCCACGAGCAGCACCAACGACCCCTGCGTGCGCCGTCCCGCCCGGCCCGCCTGCTGCCAGAACGAGGCGACGGTGCCGGGAAAACCGCAGATCACCACGGCATCGAGCCCCGCGATATCGACCCCGAGTTCGAGCGCATTGGTGGTGGCCGCGCCGAGCAGCGAACCGTCCGACAGCGCGGTCTCCAGATCGCGCCGATCCTCCGCGAGGTAACCCGCCCGATAGGCGGCAACGCGCTCGGCAAGGCTCGGATCGACCTCGCTCAGCAGCCGCCGCGTGTCCATCGCCGTGAGCTCGGCGGCCCGGCGCGAGCGGACGAAGGTCAGCGTCCGCGCGCCCTCGACCACCAGGTCCGCCATGATCCTGGCGGCTTCCGTGGTGGCCGCCCGCCGGACCGGTGCGCCGTTTTCGCCGGTCACCGTGGTGAGCAGAGGTGGTTCCCACAGCGCGACGGTGCGCGGACCCTGCGGTGACCCGTCCTCGGTGACCGCGACGCACGGCGCTCCGATCAACCGGGACGCGGCGGCCGCGGGCTCCGCCGTGGTCGCCGAGCACAGCACGAACACCGGGTCGGCGCCGTAGCGCGCGGCGATCCGCCGCAGCCTGCGCAGCACCAGCGCCACGTGCGAACCGAAAACGCCACGGTAGGCGTGGCATTCGTCGACCACCACGTAGCGCAGCCTGCGCAGCACCCGCGCCCAGCGCTGATGCGAGCGCAGGATGCCAAGATGCAGCATGTCGGGGTTGGTGAAAACCCAGCGTGCGTTGGCTCGCACCCACTGCCTGATCTCGGCAGGCGTATCGCCGTCATAGGTTGCCGGATGGATATCGCGCAGCGGTCCCTCATGGGTCAGCGCACCGACGGCACGCAGTTGATCCGCGCCCAGCGCCTTGGTGGGTGCCAGATAAATGGCAGTGGCCCTCGGGTCTTCGCGCAGCGCGGTCAATACCGGCAGCTGATATCCCATCGACTTGCCGGATGCCGTGCCGGTGCTGACGACCACGTGCGCTCCGCCGAAGGCGAGGTCGGCGGTGCGGGTCTGATGACTCCACGGCGCGTTGACTCCGGTCTCCTGTAATGCGGCGACCACTTCAGGCGATGTCCAATCAGGCCAGGTGGTGACCTCGGCGGCCCGCGCGGGGAGCTCGACGACATGGGTTAGTCGGGGGTCGTCGGAGGGCGCGCCGACTAGGACACGATTCAGCAACGATGTCCCATAGCCGAGGCCGGTGGGAAGCGCTGTCCGGGCGGTCGAGGTCGTCGGATTCATGCGACGCGCACCGCGACACGCTGAGAAAGTGTGAAACGTGTGCGGTTAGGAAGGCCTACCTGCCATTTCGATACCCAATAGCGACCTGGGTCACAGGCTGTTTGCCATACGCCCACTCGGTTATCGGGAGGCAAACGAACCTCAAGTCTGGATTCTGGCATTGTGTCCCTCACCTGCGCATTCGCAAGATCAACTTTTTTGCAAATTGTCGGTAACTCGACTGTTGAATTGCTCGAAGACATGGTTCACTGGTTCCTGGTCGCAAGCTTCTGTGTTCGAGGGACGGATCCAAAGTCCAAACCGTCAGCAGGATCGATGTTGCGAACGGTGTGCTTGGTGCTTTCCTGCAGGGGGAACCAACAGTACAGCGGTCGGAACGGACCCGGTGGACGAACCCAGTTGTCCGCCGTTCCGGTAAGAAAAGAGAAGGAACAGAATGGCACAGGGAACTGTGAAGTGGTTCAACGCGGAGAAGGGGTTCGGCTTCATCGCGCCCGAGGACGGCTCCGCTGACGTCTTCGTCCACTACTCCGAAATTCAGGGGTCGGGCTTCCGTACCCTCGAAGAGAACCAGAAGGTCGAGTTCGAGGTCGGCCAGGGCACCAAGGGCCCGCAGGCCACCGGAGTTCGCGCGCTCAGCTGAGCGTCGCAATCCACCACTCGTCCCTCACCGCCGGGTTACCGGAGGTGAGGGACGAGCTATATCCGGGGCAAGGCACAACCCGCGCGGATCAGGCCGAACCCGCTGCGAACACGCCGGTGGCGCAGCGGCGGGTAAAAGACAAGGCATACTGAGTCGCAGTGACGCGCGTACGCTCTGTGGTTCAAGTCGCAAGCACTCGGCCACACGTAGCGTCAAGGTATAAACGTGTCTGGTGGCGACGCCCAGCCGTCGTCCCCGCTTGCCCCAGCCGCGCACAGCGCCGAAAAGCGCCCGCGCGGGTCGACAGGAAAGGTGTATTCGCCGGTGGCAACACGAGACCGCGGTGCAGCCGACCAGGGCCGTCCCCTGCGTCGTCTCGTGATCGTCGAGTCCCCAACCAAGGCCCGCAAGATAGCCCCTTATCTCGGCCATGACTACACGGTCGAGGCCTCGGTGGGGCATATCCGGGACCTGCCGCGTGGTGCGGCGGATGTTCCCGCCAAATACAAGGGTGAGTCCTGGGCGCGCCTCGGCGTCGACGTGGACCACGACTTCGAGGCCATCTATGTGGTGAGCCCAGATAAAAAGGCCAAGGTCGCCGAGCTCAAGAGCTTGCTGAAGGACGCCGACGAGCTCTATCTCGCCACCGACCCCGACCGCGAGGGCGAGGCCATCGCCTGGCACTTGCTGGAGACGCTCAAGCCCAAGGTCCCGGTCCGGCGGATGGTGTTCCACGAGATCACCGAGCCCGCCATCCAGGCGGCCGCCGCCGACACACGGGATCTCGACAACGACCTGGTCGATGCGCAGGAGACCCGCCGCATTCTGGACCGGCTGTACGGCTACGAGGTCAGTCCGGTCTTGTGGAAGAAGGTCATGCCGCGTTTGTCGGCGGGCCGGGTGCAGTCGGTCGCCACCCGGGTGATCGTCCAGCGCGAGCGCGAGCGGATGGCGTTCCGGTCCGCCGAATACTGGGACATCGCCGCGAAACTCGACGCGGGACCGGGTGAAGACGGCGACACCAGCAACCCGCGGACCTTCGGAGCGCGGTTGGTGAACGTCGCCGGTGCGCGCGTCGCGACCGGTCGTGACTTCGGCTCGGACGGTCAGCTCAAGACCGCCTCCGGTGTGGTCGTGCTGGACGAGGCCTACGCGCACCGCTTGGCCCAGGCCCTGGACGGAGCCGACCTGGTGGTCTCCTCCGCGGAGGCCAAGCCGTACACCCGCAAGCCGTACCCGCCGTTCATGACCTCGACGCTGCAGCAGGAAGCGGGGCGCAAGCTGCGCTTCAACTCCGAGCGCACGATGCGGGTCGCGCAGCGGCTGTACGAAAACGGCTACATCACCTACATGCGTACCGACTCGACCACGCTGTCGGAGTCGGCGATCGCCGCGGCCCGGTCGCAGGCGACCCAGCTGTACGGCGCCGAATACGTGCACCCCAGCCCGCGCCAATACACCCGCAAGGTGAAGAACGCGCAGGAGGCACACGAGGCG
Organism: Nocardia iowensis; assembly: GCF_019222765.1. Taxonomy (NCBI): domain Bacteria; kingdom Bacillati; phylum Actinomycetota; class Actinomycetes; order Mycobacteriales; family Nocardiaceae; genus Nocardia; species Nocardia iowensis. The sequence goes on from NZ_CP078145.1 coordinate 513,412, forward strand.
ATCCGCCCGGCGGGCGACACCTTCGCCACCCCCGGCCAGTTGCACGCGCGGCTGGACAACGACGAGTTCCGCCTCTACGAAATGATCTGGCAGCGCACGGTCGCCTCGCAGATGGCCGACGCCAGGGGCACCACGCTGACCCTGCGGATCACCGGCGTCGCGGCCACCGGCGAGGAATGCGTGTTCTCCGCCTCGGGCCGCACCATTACTTTCGCCGGCTTCCTCAAGGCCTACGTGGAGAGCGTGGACGAGGAGGCGGGCGGCCAATCCGACGACGCCGAATCCCGGCTGCCCGCCCTCGACGAGGGCCAGGGCGTCACCGCGGTCGAGCTGAATCCCGATGGGCACAGCACGAATCCGCCCGCCAGATACACCGAAGCCTCGCTCATCAAGACGCTCGAAGAGCTCGGCATCGGCCGTCCTTCGACGTACTCGTCGATCATCAAGACGATTCTCGACCGCGGCTACGTGTACAAGCGCGGCAGCGCGCTGGTGCCGTCGTGGGTGGCGTTCGCCGTAATCGGTTTGCTGGAAGAGCATTTCGGCCGATTGGTCGACTTCGACTTCACCGCGGGCATGGAGGACGACCTCGACGCCATCGCGGGCGGGCGCGAGCAGCGCGGAAGCTGGTTGTCCAGCTTCTATTTCGGCGGCGACAAGGGCGCCGAGGGTTCGGTTGCCCGGTCCGGCGGACTGAAGAAGATGGTCGGCGAGCGGCTCGACGACATCGACGCGCGAGAAATCAACTCCATCAAGCTCTTTGCCGACGAGGAGGGACGCGACGTCGTCGTCCGGGTCGGCCGGTACGGGCCGTACCTGGAGCGGATGGTCTCGAATCCTGATGACCCCGAAGGCAATTCGGTGTCGCAGCGGGCCAACCTACCCGACGATCTGCCGCCGGACGAGCTGACCCCCGAGGTCGCCGAGAAGCTGTTCTCCACCCCGCAGGAGGGACGTTCGCTGGGCATCGACCCGGCAACCGGGCACGAAATCGTCGCCAAGGAAGGACGTTTCGGCCCCTACGTCACCGAGGTGCTGCCCGAGCCCGCCGCCGAGGAAACGTCGGCACCGGCCAAGAAGACCGCGAAGAAGGCGACCGCGCCCAAACCGCGCACCGGGTCGCTGTTCAAGTCGATGGACCTGGCGACCGTCACCCTCGACGACGCGCTCAAGCTGCTGTCGTTGCCGCGGGTGGTCGGCGCCGACCCGGCTTCCGGCGAGGAGATCACCGCGCAGAACGGGCGATACGGCCCATACCTGAAGAAGGGCACCGATTCTCGGTCGCTCACCAGCGAGGACCAGATCTTCGACGTGACGCTCGAAGAGGCGCTCAAGATCTACGCGGAGCCGAAGCGGCGCGGGCGGCAGGCGTCCGCCGCGGCGCCGTTGCGTGAGTTGGGCAACGACTCGGCCTCCGGTCAGCCGATGGTGATCAAGGACGGTCGCTTCGGTCCGTACGTCACCGACGGCGAGACCAATGCCACGCTGCGCAAGGGTGACGAGATCGAGTCCATCACCCCGGAGCGGGCGATGGAACTGCTCGCGGACCGGCGGGCACGCGGGCCGGTGAAGAAGAAGGCCGCCGCCAAGAAGGCTCCCGCGAAGAAGACCGCTGCCAAGAAGACCGCCGCCAAGAAGGCGACGGCCACCAAATCCACGACCACCAAGACGGTCGCCAAGAAGACCGCCGCGAAGAAGGCGGCGGCCAAGAAAACGGGCGTCGGGAAATCCTGAGTTCGCGGGTCGAGCGGATGGCCGTAGCCTACGGTCCGAAGTGCACGACCCGCGAAAGGATTTCCCATGGCCGACCAGGAACGCGAAGAGCTGATCAAGGTTCTCGCCGATCAGCGAGAACTGTTCCGGATCACGGTGCGCGGCATCGACGACCAGCAGGCGCGGCAGCGCACCACCGCGAGCGAACTGACCCTCGGCGGTCTGCTGCATCATCTGGTCAGCTGCGAACGCCACTGGGTCACCGTCCTCGCCGAGCGGGACGAAACCGCGGAGCTGGACGCGTCGCGCTTCGAGGGTGAATACGTGATGGCCGAAGGCGAGACCGTCGAGGGATTGCTCGCCGAGTGGGACAAGGTCGCCGCGGCGACCGCCGATCTGATCCGCACGGTGGACAGCCTGGACACCTCGGTCCCGACCCCGACCACACCCTGGTCGCCGGAACGGATCTGGTGGACGGTGCGCTACACGCTGCTGCACATCCTGCGCGAGATCTCGCACCACTCCGGGCACGCCGACATCATCCGCGAGGAACTCGACGGCGCGAACAGCACGTACTCACGGATCTCGTGATTCGCGCTATTTGCTGAGCACCCTGAGGAATTCACGCATCCAGGCCGGGTGATCGGGCCAAGCGCGGCCGGTGACGATGTTCTCGTCGACGTAGGCCTCGCTGTCCACGAACTTGGCCCCGGCCGCCTCGATGTCCGGGGCCAACGCGGGGTACGCGCTGCACGAACGGCCGACCAGAACGCCTGCGGCAGCGAGGATCAGCGGTCCGTGACAGAGCGCGGCGATGGGCTTGCCCGCCTCCGCGAAGTGCCGCGCCAGGCGCTGACAGTCCGGGTTGTTGCGCAGATACTCCGGCGCGCGACCGCCCGGCACGACCAGTGCGTCGTAGGACGCCGGATCGACATCGGCGAACGCGATGTCGGCAGGCCAGCTGTGCCCTGGCTGCTCGGTGTATGTGTCGAAGCCGTCGACGAAGTCGTGCACCACGAACTGGAGCTGCTTGACGGCCGGGGCCGCGATGTCCACCTCGTGGCCCTCTTCGAGTAGGCGCTGATACGGGTACATGACCTCGAGGTCTTCGGCCGCATCGCCGGTGATCAACAGAATTTTCACGGTGATTCCACCTCCTCCTCGAGGATCCGCCGGGCCGTCGGCGCGGTCAATAGCGGCGGGTGCGTCGGGCCCACGCGACCCGGCGATCCGTGTCGGTGCGGACGGCTATGGTGTACGGCGTGGCGGGTGTCTTCGATCGGTTGGTCGGCCAGGATGCGGTCGAGTCCGCGCTGACGGCTGCCTCGGTCGCGGCGCGTGCGGAGGTGGTCCAGGGCGCGATGACGCACTCGTGGCTGTTCACCGGGCCGCCCGGATCGGGGAGATCCATTGCGGCACTGTGCTTTGCGGCCGCACTACAGTGCACCGATCCCGGTACGCCGGGATGCGGGCACTGCCATGCCTGTACGACCACCATGGCGGGCACGCACGGTGACGTGCGCCGGGTGATCCCGGAGGGGCTGAGCATCAGCACCAAGGAAATGCGCGAGATCGTGCAGATCGCCTCGCGCCGCCCGAGCACCGGACGCTGGCAGGTGGTGGTCATCGAGGACGCCGACCGGTTGACCGAGGCCGCGGGCAACGTGCTGTTGAAGGTGGTCGAGGAGCCGCCGGAGCGGACGGTGTTCCTGCTGTGCGCGCCGTCGGTCGACCCGGAGGACATCTCGGTGACCCTGCGCTCCCGCTGCAGGCACGTGCACCTGGTGACCCCCTCGGTGCCCGCCATCGCACAGGTGCTGCGCGAGCGCGACAAGCTCGACGAGAAAACCGCGAACTGGGCCGCCTCGATCAGCGGCGGACACGTCGGCCGCGCCCGCCGCCTGGCCACCGACGAGGAGGCGCGGGCCCGCCGCCAGCGGGCGCTGGCCCTGGTCGCCGCGGCCGCGAAACCCGGCGCCGCCTACGCCGCGGCCGACGAACTGGTCAAGGCCGCCGACGACGAAGCCAAACAGATGAGCGCCACCCGCGACGACCGCGAGCGCGAAGAACTGGCCACCGCGATGGGCGCCGGTGGCACCGGCAAGGGCGCCGCGGGCGCCACCCGTGGTTCCGCCGGCGTGCTGAAAGACCTGGAACGACGGCAGAAGTCGCGCGCAACCCGCACCGGCCGCGACTCCCTCGACCGCGCCCTCATCGACGTCGCCGGTGTCTACCGTGACGCCCTCGCCGTCCGCTTCGGCGCCGCCCGCAACGGTTCCGGCGTAGCCCTCACCCACCCCGACATGTCCGACCAGATCCACGACCTGGCGAAGCGCGTCCCCCCCGAGGGCCTACTCAAATCCATCGACGCCGTCCTCGCCTGCCGCGAAGCACTCGACGTCAACGTCAAACCCCGCTTCGCCCTAGCCGCCCTGGCCGCCGCCTTGATGGCCGCGCAATCCGGTTAGTACCGGCGCCCCCGCCCAGTCGCCCCCGCCGCAGCGCCCGCCGCCTCGTGCCCCCGTGACCACCCGTTTTCGCGATCCACCCCCCGAGACGATAGACTCGCCACGCCGAAAGGCACGCCGCCTTAGCTCAGTCGGTAGAGCGCTTCACTCGTAATGAAAAGGTCGCGAGTTCGATTCTCGCAGGCGGCTCCATACTCCCAGTTGAGGGCCGATTTCGGCCTCACCGGAGTTCAACCTTTCTGGCTGAACTCCCGACTAAGTCCCAACAAAGTCGCCGCACTCGCCCTCTGACCGGCCGGGATTGCTCACCGCCCGGGTCAAGGTATCCGTCGTCGCGTGATGCACCCGACTACGTGCCATAGACCACCGCTGGGTCATCGCAGGATCAACGTGCCCGAGCACATCCGCTGTCACGCGCGCCGACAGGCCCGCGTTGTCCAGGATCGTCGCTATGCCCCACGGAAACCGGTGCGCGGTCACGTCGTCAGGTGCGTTTCGGCCGCAGGGACCGAACCGGATCGTGTTCGGACCCTGCGGTATTCAGTGGAGAGGCGCGGTATTTACTGGGTGAGGGAGGGGCAACCGTTGTCGAACGGCAGGCCGTCGAACCGGGCCTGTAGGAAGGGCACTGTCGCGGGGGTGAAGAGGATGCCGCTCAGGAAATGATCGGCGCCCGGGTATTCCTGGTAGCGGACCGGGACGCCGCGGCGGCAGTATTCGGCGGCCAGTGCGCGCTCGTCCGCGGCCACGATGACACCGTCACCGATCCCGTCGGAGTTGCCGCCACCGAGGAACAGCGGGCCCTTCGGGGTGCCCGAATTGCCCATCCGGCCCTGTTCGATCATCGGCGCGAACGCCGGGATGGAGCGGTAATCCTGATACTGCGGTTGCAGGAGCTGTTCGATCCGGAGGCCGGGGAATTTGGGGCCGTCGGCCGCGCACTGGTCGGCGACCTGAGCGACCACCTGCTTGCCGTAATCCGACAGGTAGGGGGTCAAATCGATGCCGAATCCGCGGGCCGAACCCAACAGTACGTAGGGTATGAGCGTCGCCCACTCCTGCTTGCCGTTGATATAGGAGACGGTGTTGACGAGATCGACCGGATAGCCGCCCAATGCGGCCCCGACGATGTCGAGTTCGGGCGCGTAGGTCGGCGCCAGCTCGGCTGCGTACTCGGTGGCGATGGAACCGCCGGAGAAACCGGACATGCCGACCGGAGTCGAGGACGGCGCGTCGAGGATGTGCAACGCCGCGCGGATGCTGTCCAGCGTGGCGTATCCCGATTTGCGGCCGGCCCCGTACGCCAGCTCGGTGCCCTCGTAATCGCTGGTGACGACGGTGAATCCGGCCGCAAGGTAGGCGGCGAAGAGCGGGGTGTCCGCCACCGCGAGCGACCCGCCGCCGCGCAGCGTGTAGGACGGATCGCAGCGCGCGCCGAGCGCATCGTAGGCGCCCTGGTACGACACGATTCGAAGCGGCCCTGAGGTCGTGGGCGGTCGAATGATGGTGGTCACCGTCGCGGCGGGCTCACCGAGCTGGCCGGTTGTCCGGTACAGCACCTGAGTGGCCTCGACCGGCAGCCGCGCGCCCGTGGGGGCGAGCCCGACGGTCCGCGTCTTCAGCACGGCGCCGGGTGCAATATCGGCCAGCGAACCCTCGGCTCGGTAGAACGGATCTTCGGTCGGAAACAGCAGGGCGGTATCAGCCTCTGCCGCCGCTTCCGCGGCGAATGAAAACATCGGCAGCGCAACCACCATCGCCAACACCGCCACGACCCGCCGCAACGGCGAACCCGAGCCCGCTACCTCGTGCATCACTGGATATCTCTCATCCGGTTGTCCCCCAAGCCATCTCGACCCTTCGCGACGCTAACAGCCTTTCCGGTCAGCGACATGACCACATTTCTGGTGGGGGGCGAATTCGTTTCGCCCGCTCGCTGCTCCGGGGCTACCGTGGACGGCTCGGAACCACCATGGCGGCAGGTCTGTCCCGAGCATCGCGGCCGGACCTCCCCGAATCCAGATCTCGTGGTCTGATTTGGAGTACTGACCGCCACTGTCGGCGTACTCAGCCGAAGGGTGGGCGGGGCCGGTGAATTGATCGGCTAGATGTTGCTCCTGGGCCGGGCGCCGTTGACCAGCCCAGGAGAACAGTAGGGGTCAGCCCGCGGCGGCCGTGCGGAGATCGGCCTGCTGGGCGACCAGCTCTAGTTCCGCGTTGAAGCGGTCGGCGGCCTCGATATTGCCGAGATGGCCGGTGGGCCAGCTGTGATAGGCGGCGAGGTGGCCGGTGCGGGCGAGCACGTCGGCGATCCGGCGGGACATCCGCTCCGGCAGGAGCCGGTCATGGCTGCCCGCGATGACGGTGGTCGGAACGGTGAGATGGGCGGCGCCATCGCTGACATCGAGATCGGCCAGCGCCGCAGCGTGCCGCCCGCGGGTCAGCGGACGGCAGGAGCGGACGATGCCGAGGGAGAAGTTCACCTCGTCGGCGGTGGCCGCCCTGCCCATCACCCGACTCTTGAACACCGTGCCGATCAGCCAGCCGCCGGGCAGCGGCACGGGCGTGGTCAGCACCGTCTCGGAGACGAACGTGGGCAGCCGGACCGGCGCGCCGAGCACGGTGACCGGCTTGTTCTGCACCGTGAGCTGCTTGTTCAGCAACGGAAGCAGGTCGGTGTCGTAGCGGATGTTGCCCGAGGTGGTGTTCAACAGGATGGCCGCGGCGGCACGGGTGCGGACCTGCTCGGGATAGCGAGCCGCCCATGCCTGCACCGTGATGCCGCCCATGCTGTGCCCGGCGAGCACGGCGCGCTGGCCGGGGCGCAGGGTGGCGTCGAGCACGGCGGACAGGTCGTCGGCGAGGGTTTCCCGGCTCGGCATCCGGGTGCCGAGTTGGCTGGCGCCGTGGCCGCGCTGGTCATAACAGACCACCCGGTACCGATCGGCGAAGGCGTTGATCTGCGGGTTCCAGTATTCGATGCTGCAGCTCCAGCCATGGATCAGCACGATGACCGCGCCGTCGGCGGGACCGTAGGCGTGCACCCGGAGCCGGGCGCCGTCCACGGTGGTGACCGGGATGACCTCATGGGGGGCGGTGGGGGCGTTCAACGACGCGGTCCGGAAGGTGCGTGATCGCAACCCGGCACGATAAGCGGCGGTCAGGGCGCCATTACGCGCGTCCGCCAGCGTCTTCATCGACTTCACCAGCATCGAGCACTCCTTTGTGTCTTCCGCCACAGTACAGTGCAAGCTGGGTGCTTGCTAGTGCAAGCGCGTCGTAGCGGATCTTCCTGGCTCATCGGTGTGGGTACCCTGATTTCGGTGCAGTGACACTGTCTCTCTTCACAAAGAAACGCGATCGAGATAGCCGTTCTGCTGAGTTCATCGCGGCGTGCACGGCCGCGTTAGCCCGCGAAAGTGGCGATCCAGTAACGGTTTCCGCGAACGTCCGCACCGGAGGAAGGCGCGGCGATCGCGGACACCCTTCGATCATGTCGGTCCCCAGTGCCATGATCGGTGGTGTGGCTTCCGATGAGATCGGCTTCGCAGCACCCATCCCCGTACTTCGCATGTTCGACGTCGCCAGGGCGTACGAGTTCTACCGCGACTACCTGGGTTTCACCGTCGACTGGGAACACCGGTTCGGCGACGACTTCCCGCTGTACGCGCAGCTCTCCCGCGGCTCGGCGACCCTCCATCTCAGCGAACACCACGGTGACGGCACCCCCGGCACCGTCGTGTGGATAGCGGTGGACGACATTCAGGCCTGGCACGCCGAGCTGGCGGGTAAGGACTACCGCTATGCCAAGCCCGGCTGCCCAGAGGACGGTCCGGGCGGCCCCGGTTTCGAACTGGTGGATCCTTCCGGCAACACCCTGCGTTTCGCTCAGCCCGACCAGGACGAGTGACGGGCACGGTCATCCTGTGGCGACGACCTGTCGGCCACGGTTACGGTTGATGCTGTGGAGAGCACGCACGTTGCCCCGGAACCGGCGGCGCATCAGGAACCGGCGCCCCCTACCCGGTCCGGTTGGCGCGGCGTAGGAGTCCCGCTGCTGGTGGCGGGTGTCGGCATCGGCGTGGGTGTGCTGTTGCACGTGCGCGATCCACATGTCGAGGGCTCCTATGGCGTGTGCCCGGTGTACGCGCTGACCGGATGGTGGTGTCCCGGCTGCGGCGGAATGCGGGCGATCCACAACCTGACCGACGGAAACATCCTGGATTCGTTGCACAGCAACCTGCTTGCGATCCCGCTGGTGCTGGCCTTCGTCCTGTGGGTGAGTGACTGGACGCTGCGCGCCTGGCGTGGCCGGCGTATGCGCCTGCCCTCGATCAACGGGCCGACGATGTGGACCTTCTTCGCGCTACTGACGATCTACACCGTGCTGCGCAATACCCCATGGGGCACCTGGCTCGCCCCGGTCTAGCCCGGATCCGGCGCGCCACGCGCGGTTCGCCCGCCGCAGACCGGGCAAGCTGCAAGCATGAGTGATTCATTGAAGGACCGTATCCGGATGAAGCTACTGCGCCAGCTGCAAGAGGACGGTGCACCGGACGCCGAGCACGACGATCCGCGCCAGATCTCGGTGGAATCCGACCTCGAGGCACTCAACAGCGTCCCCGACGACGACCCCCTCATCGAAGAGCTGGCCGCGCGATATCTGGTGTTCTGACGGAGCTACACCGTCGACGGCGGAAGCTGGGGGAGCGACTTCTCGACCAACCAGCCGTCCCATAGCGGCCGGAGCGGGAACCGGCTGTAATGCCCGGCCAGATCGGTGAACTCCTCGGTGCTGACCGAGCCGTGGCGATAGCGAATCGTCCACTCCCGCAACAGATCGAAGAACGCCAGGTCGCCCAGTTCCAGCCGCAAGGCGTGCAGGGTGAGCGCACCGCGTTTGTAGACCCGATCGTCGAACATGTGCAGCGGGCCAGGGTCGCCGACGGCGATGTCCTGCGGCTGCCTGGACAGGTTGTGCCTGGCCGCGCGGGCGAGCTGGTCGGCGGTTGGCCCGCCCGCCGACTCGGACCAGATCCATTCGGCGTAACAGGCGAAACCCTCGTGTAGCCAGATATCGCGCCACTGGGCGATGGTCAGGCTGTTGCCGAACCACTGGTGCGCCAACTCGTGCGCGACCAGCCGCTCGGCGCCACGCCTGCCGTCGCAGTGGTTCGCGCCGAAGATGGAGATGCCCTGCGCCTCGATCGGAATCTCCAGATCGTCGTCCGTGACCACCACGGTGTACGCGTCGAACGGGTACGGACCGAAGCGCTCGGTGAAGATCTCCATCATCTGCGGCTGGCGGGCGAAGTCGTGCTCGAAGTTGGCGCGCAGCCGGGGTGGGGCGATGGCATGCATCGGCACCGCGCTGGGCGGCGAAACGATGCGGTGCTTGTGATACGGCCCGATCTGGACGGTTGCCAGATAGGTGGACATGGGTTCGGCCTGCTCGTACACCCAGGTGGTCTGGCTGGCCTTGACCTGCTTGCGCAGCAGCGTGCCGTTGGCCAGCGCGTAGTACGGGCTGTCGGTGGTGATCGAAATCCGGTAGCTGGCTTTGGAACTCGGATGGTCGTCGCACGGGAACCAGGACGCGGCGCCGTTCGGCTGGCTGGCCACCAGCGCACCCTCGGTGAGCTCCTCCCAGCCGACCGCGCCCCACGGCCCACGCACCGGCCGCGGGACGCCACCGTATTGGACGACGATCGACAGCACGCCGCCCGCCGGAATCCGCTGCTGCGGCGTGATCATCAACTTGCCACGCTGGTGCACGTATTTCGCGGCCTTGGCACCGTTGACGAAGACCTTGGACACGGTGAGTGCCTGGGCCAGATCCAGCGAGAACCGCGGCTGCACGGCGGTGGTCACCGCGGTGATCTCGGCGCGGCCCGCCAACCGGTTGCTTGCCACCTTGTAGATCAGGTCGAGTTCGTACCGCGATACCCGGTAGCCCCGATTCCCGTTCTGCGGCAGGTACTCATCGATCGGCGCCTCGTAGAACTTGCCCGGCATCAGCGGGCCGCCCCCGGGTCGCCTCCGAACCACGGCGCGATCGGGTTGCCCCACCAGCGAGTGGACGGGGGCACGGTGTCACCACGCATGACCAGTGAGGCGGGACCGATCGTCGCGCCCTCGCCGATGGTCGAGGCGGGCAGCGCGACGCAGTGCGGGCCGAGGGTGGCGCCCGCGCCGAGGGTGACGGTGTCCATGGCCATGATTCGATCGTGGAACAGGTGGGTCTGCACGACGCAGCCGCGTTCCACGGTCGCGCCGTCACCGAGTGTCACCAGGTCCGCCTCAGGTAGCCAATAGGATTCGCACCATACCCCGCGGCCGATCTCGGCACCGAGTCCGCGCAGCCACAGATTCAGCACCGGCGTACCCGTCGCGGCGCGCGCGAACCACGGCGCGGCAACGGTTTCCACGAAGGTATCGGAGACCTCGTTGCGCCACACGAACGAGCTCCACAGCGGATGCTCCTCGGCCCGGATCCGGCCGACCAGCAACCACTTCGCGGCCACCGAACTCGCGCCGGCGACCGCACCGGCGGCCAGCAGCACCAGGCCGCTGAGCAGCGCGGTGGGCAGATGGCCGATGCTCCGCGCGAGCCAGGCCAGGGTGAACAGCACACCGAGTCCGATGCTGAAGGTGACCAGCACCGGGACCAGGCGGCAGGTTTCGACGATGCCGCGCGCCAGCCGCAGCTTCGGCGGTGGGTCGAAAGTGCGTGCGGTGTCGGAGCTTTCCGGCGCGCGGCGCAACCGGACCGGCGGGCTGCCCAGCCAGGACGAGCCAGCCTTCGACTTGGACGGCGCGGCCGAAAGAACCGCTACCAGGCCATTTTTCGGAACCCGCCGACCGGGCGCGGTCATCCCGGAGTTGCCGAGGAAGGCTCGCTTGCCGACCTTCGCCTCACCGATCCGCAGCCAGCCGCCGCCGAGTTCGTAGCTGGCGATCATGGTGTCGTCGGCCAGGAACGCGCCGTCCGCGACCGTGGTGAATTTGGGCAGCAGCAACACCGTCGACGCCTCGACGCTCTTGCCGATCTTCGCGCCGAGCAGGCGAAGCCAGACCGGCGTGAGCAGGCTGGCGTAGAGCGGGAACAGGAAGGTGCGTGCCGCGTCCAGCAGGCGCTCGGTGGACCACACCTGCCAGCCGACCCGGCTGCGCACCGGGTGGTAGCCCTCGGTCAGTCCGATGCTGAGCAGCCGCACCGCCAGGATGGTGACCACCGCGTACACCGCCAAACTGAGCAGCGTCGCGACCGGCAGGATCGCGAAGGCGCGGCCCAAACCGCCAGCGAGGGTGCGGGTATCGCGGATGAACCAGGCGATGAAGATGCCGCCCGAGCCGAGCCCGAGGATGGGCACGGCGGCCAACGCCATCGAGGTGACGCCGAAGATCGCCACCCAGTGCGCCGCCCGAGCGGGTGTGTGGCCGGGCCAGCGATGGTGTGCCTTACCGACTTTCGAGGCGGGCGAGCCCGCCCACTCCTGCTCGGCTTTGACCTTGCCGGATACCGCGGAGCCGGGAGCGATCTCGGCGTTCTTGCCGATCCTGGTGCCGGGCAGCAGGATAGAGCGGGCGCCGATCACCGCACCCGCGCCGACGGTGACCGGGCCGAGGTGCACGACGTCGCCGTCGATCCAGTAGCCGGACAGGTCGACCTCGGGTTCCACGCTGCACCCGTCGCCCAGTTCGAGCATGCCGGTCACCGGCGGGAGGGTGTGCAGATCGACGCCCTTGCCGATCTTCGCGCCGAGCGCCCTGGCGAATGGGACCATCCACGGTGCGCCCGAGAGGTTTTCGGCGCCGCTGGCCTCGGATAGCCGGACTGCCGCCCAGAGCCGCAGATGCACCGAACCGCCGCGCGGATACCGGCCGGGCGTAACCCCGCGCAGCAGTAGTCGAGCGCCCGCGACGCAGATCGCCATCCGGCCGGGCGGCGAGATGAAGAGCAGGAACGCGGCCAGCGTCCACCACCAGGACAGGTGCGGTAGCCACGGCAGCGAGCCGGACCAGCCCGCGATATTGCCGACGATCGCCAGCCAGGTGAGCCATTGCAGGCCGGTGAGCGTGGTGAGCGGGATGGTGGCGAGCACCTGCGTCCACTGCGCGAGCCGCGGTGTCGGGCGCACGACGCGCTCCTCGACGGCGACGGCCGGTGTGCTCTGCTCCAGCAGTTCGACCAGCGCGCCGAGGCGCGGATGGTCGTAGAGGTCGGCGACGGTGACCTGCGGGTAGCGCTCGCGCAGCGCGGTGACCAACTGGGCCGCCGCCAGCGAACCACCGCCCAGCTCGAAGAAGTCCGCATCGAGGTCGGTGGCCTCGCCGCCGAGGACCGAATCCCACAGTCGCGCAACCCATTGCGCGGTGCCGGTGAGTTCGCTTTCGGTATCGTCGTCGGTGTTGTTCGGTAACGGCCATGGCAGGGCGTTGCGGTCCACCTTGCCGGAGGTGCGGGTGGGCAGTTCGTTGACCACCGCGAGCCGGGGGACCAGTGGCGCCGGAAGTTGTTCGGCGAGTTGGGCCCGCGCGGCCTTGGCGTCGAAATCGGGGCCGGGTCCGGTGAGGTAGCCGACCAGAATCTTGTTGCCCGCCTTGGTGGTTCGTATCGCGGCGGCGGCGCCGGTGATGCCGGGCAGGTGTTGCAGCGCGTTGTCGATCTCGCCGAGTTCGATGCGGCGGCCGCCGAGCTTGATCTGATCGTCGGCGCGGCCGAGGAAGACCAGCCCCGCGCGGTCGTTACGCACCAGATCGCCGCTGCGGTAGGCGCGTTCCCAGCCGAGCGAGGGCAGCGGCGCGTACTTTTCCGCGTCTTTGGCGGGATCGAGATAGCGGGCCAGGCCGACGCCGCCGATCACCAGCTCGCCGGATTCGCCCTCGCCCACCGGGTTTCCGGCCGCGTCGACCACCACCAGGTCCCAGCCGTCGAGCGGGAGCCCGATCCGGATCGGCCACGTGTCGTCGAGCAGCGCGGCGCAGGCGACCACCGTTGCCTCGGTGGGGCCGTAGGTATTCCAGACCTCGCGCTCCGTATCTCCATTCCCGGCAAGACGTTCGGCGAGTTCCGGCGGCACCGCCTCGCCGCCGAAGATCAACAGCCGGACCGCGTCCAGCGCCTCGGCGGGCCAGGTGGCGGCCAGCGTAGGCACCGTGGAGACGATGCTGATCTCCCGGCGTACCAGCCATGGGCCGAGGTCGGCGCCGGTGCGGACCAGGTCGCGCGGGGCGGGGACGAGGCAGGCGCCGTTGCGCCAAGCCAGCCACATCTCTTCACAGGAGGCGTCGAAGGCGACCGAGAGTCCGGCGAGCACCCGGTCGCCGGGGCCGATCGGGGCGTCCGGCAGGAAGAGCCTGGCCTCGGCGTCGACAAAGGCGGCGGCGTTGCGATGGGTCACCGCAACACCTTTCGGCGTCCCGGTGGAGCCGGAGGTGAAGATGATCCAGGCGTCGTCGGCCGGGGTCGGCGCGGAACTTGTGCTCGCGTCGGGTGAGTTGTCCGCTGCGGCACGGATTCCCACCGGTGTCGTCTCGATGCCCGCCGCGGTCACGATCGCGGTGACCTGAGCCTCGCCGAAGACCAGCTGGGCCCGTTCGTCCGGGTCATCGGCGTCGACCGGCACATAGGCGGCGCCCGCGTAGAGCACGGCAAGGATGGTGAGGTAGAGGTCTCGGGAGCCCGACGGCATGCGCACGCCGACCCGGTCACCCGGCCGCACACCCGCCTTGGCCAGCCGGGCCACGGTCTGCTCGATCTCGGCAACGAGTTCGAGGTAGGTGAGCACCGTGTCGCCGTCATCGATGGCGGGTGCATCGGGGTGGGTCAGCGCGGTGGCGGTCAGGATGTCGACGAGAGTCCGGGCCGGTGGCGTGTGCGGGGTCCGTAGGAGCGGATCCACCGTCGCGTCAACCTGTGGCTGGAGCATGACGCCCTGCCCACCTCCCATTCGACCTGCCTCGCACTTCCCTGGTGTTGTTGTGTCATAGCTGGGTTACCAGTGGGCAAACACCCTGGTGACCAGTTGTCCACGGTACTCGGGGTTGTCGACGTTTGTTGTTCACCGGCGCGGTTGCGGGGCTCCCGAACGCGGGCCGAGTCGTTGCAGGTCGTGGCGATTTCTTGCGGGCGCGCCGAAGCAAGGCCTGGTGGGCGGGTTCCGCGGCAGGTTCGCCAGATAGTCGCTGGGTCGGTGGGTTCGCCCTGTTGTGATTCCGCTCATCGCCCCGGTGATATTGCAGCTCAGGGCGTTTCGAGCACCGCCGCGGCGGTGGGATTCAGGCCGCTGAGGCGGCGGTGCCGATGCCGAGGGTGGCCAGGATGGCGGCGCTGGCCTGTTCCAGCCGTTCCCGGATCTTCGGGCGGCGCAGCAGCGCGACCGCGCGGGAGGCGACCAAGGCCAGGATCACCATCTCTACCGCGGCGATGAGCGATTCGATGGCGCCGAGCGCGAGGGTGTTGACGAAGGTGACCTCGGTGAGGAACTGGGGTAGCACGGCGAGATAGAACAGGCCGACCTTCGGGTTGAACATGCACGAGACGATCCCCGCGGTGAACGCCGAGCGAACCGAGGTACGGGTGCCCGTGCCGGTGTGCGCCAGGCCGTCGGAGTCGCCGGCTTCCCGCGCAGCCCGCCGCTGCCGCCGTTGGTCGAGCAGCGCGCGAACACCCAAGTACACCAAGTAGATTCCACCCACCACCTTGAGCACGCGGTAAGCCGTCGCCGACTGCTCCAGCAGCGCCGCGACACCGGCCGCGACCACCACCGCCCACAGAATGCCGCCCAGTGCCGACCCGATCGCGGCGGCGATCCCCGGTCGCGCGTCCACCAGCGAGAATCGCAGCACCAGGAACGAATCCGGCCCAGGCGTGATCGACAGCAGGACGCACACCCCGATAAAGCTGAGCAGCAGGGAAACCGACACCCCGCAATGTGATCCCAGAACCCCCGAATAAGCAACGCATTTCCGCCCCGCCCGCCCAACCCGACCACTACGCGCCGCGGCCACGCCGACGACACAGTTGACAGGGTCGGGCTGTTTCTGCCAATCTCGGGTCAGGTCATGAGTACCAGCGTTCAGCCCCGGCTTGCTGGTCGGCAACCCTCCTCCGCGGTGGGGTGCTCCGGGTGACGACCAGGCCGACGCCCGACCGGGTGCGGCAAGCGCGGACTCGACGAATCATCTGATTGCGGGTCCCAGAGCCGATGGGATTTATCTGATGACTGTTGTTGTGGATCGTAACTGTGCCGCTCTTGCTCGGGTGTCCGGCGATGACCTTCAGGTGCCGCTCGTCCAGGGCGGGACGACCACCTACGCAAACTTCGACTACGCCGCGAGCGCACCCGCATTGGCCCAGGTCACCGACCGGGTGCAGCAGTTGTTGCCGTTCTACGCGAGCGTGCACCGCGGCGCCGGCTATGCCTCGCGGATCTCCACCGAGTGCTACGAGGCTGCCCGTGGTTCGGTGAGCCGCTTCCTCGACGCGGCCGACGACCAGGTGGTGGTGTTCACTCGCAACACCACCGATTCGCTGAACCTGCTCGCCTCCTGCGTGCCGGGCGACACCGTGGTGCTCGACATCGAACATCACGCCAACTTCCTGCCATGGACCAGGCACGGCCGCCGGGTGGTCCAGGCCGGTGCCACCGTCGAGGAGACCATCGGCCGCTTGGTCGCCGAGTTGTGCAGCAAGCCCGCCGCGCTGCTGGCGGTGACCGGCGCGTCCAATGTCACCGGCGAGGTGTTGCCGTTGGAGCGCCTCGCTACCATCGCCCACCAGTGCGGGGCACGCATCCTGGTCGATGCCGCGCAGCTCGCGCCGCATCGGCGAATCAGCTTGCGCGACACGGGTATCGACTATGTCGCATTTTCCGGGCACAAGTTGTACGCGCCGTTCGGTGCCGGCGTGCTCGTCGGTCGCCGGGATTGGCTGGACAACGCGGAGCCGTACCTCGCCGGTGGCGGCGCGGTCCGCGAGGTCACCACCTCCGGCGCGGAGTGGGCGCCCGCACCGCAGCGGCACGAGGGCGGTTCGCCGAACGTGCTCGGGGCCGCCGCACTCGCCGCCGCCTGTGACGCGCTCTGTGAGATCGACGCCGACACCCTCGCCACTCACGAACATCACCTCGCCGACCGGCTCCGCGCCGGTCTCGCCGCCATCCCCGGCGTGCGGTTGCTCCGCATCTGGACCGACGCCCCCGACACCGTCGGCATCGTCGCTTTCACCCTGGACGGTTTCGTCCCCGGCCACGTCGCCGCCTACCTGTCCGCTGAACACGGCATCGGCGTCCGCGACGGCCGTTTCTGCGCCCACCCCTTGCTCGCCCGCCTCGAGCTCGACGGTGCCCTGCGCGCCAGCATCGGCCTCGGCACCACCTCGGCCGACATCGACCGCCTCGTCCAGGCCGTAGCCACCCTCGTCCACACCGGCCCCACCTGGAACTACGCCAGCACCAACGGCCTCTGGAACCCCACCCCCGAGACCCGGCCGTTCACTTCCCAAGCCCCGACCGGCGCCGCGCCCTGCCTTGTCGGCTGAGTCGGGGCTCGCAGGGGGTTTAGTCGCCGAGTTTGGTGGGGCGGTGGTATTGGCCGTTGTAGTAGAGGAGGGGGGCGGCGGTGGGGGTTTCGTTGGTGTTGTCGTGGACTCGGGTCACCAGGCCTACGACCAGGGTGTGGTCGCCGATGGGGATGAGTTGGTGGATGGTGGCGCGGACCCAGATGGGGGTGCCGTGCAGAACTGGTTCGCCGGTGTCGAGGGTGGTCCACAGCGAGCGGTCGGTGAAGCGGTTCTCGGCGGTGCGGGCGAAGCGCTGGGCCAGGTCGTGCTGGTGTTCGCCGAGGAAGTGGATGACCACGGAGTCGGCATCGACCAGCGCCGCCAGACTGGACGAGGTGTGCGAGATGTTGAAGGAGACGAGCGGGGGCGCCAGCGACAGGGACGCGAACGAGGTCGCGGTGAAACCGATCGGGCCCTGCGGTGAGTCCAGCGTGACGACGGTGACACCGGCGGGATAGTGGCGCATCGAGGCGCGGAACTGCTCGGCGGTGATGCCGCTCAGATCGTCGGGGATCTGGAAATCCGTGGCGGGCCGTTGTGCTTCGGTCACACGTCCGAAACTACGCCGTGGTCGGCTGCGACGGGTGATCGCGTCGCCTGCGGAAAATTGATTCCGCCGGTCGCCGACGTCACTGTTGCGACACCTAGGTCTGGCCTGAATACGCGGAGCGGCGGGCTCGCGTGATTCAGTCGACGTCGATCGGCAGACCGGCGGTGATCCGCACCAGTTCTTGAAAAGAGGTGCGGAACACCGTGTTCGGGTGCCCACCTGCGGCCCACACCTCGCGATGACGGGACAGCGCGGTGTCCACCCAGGTGGGCAGGTTGGTGGGGTGACCGACCGGTGCGACACCGTTGATCGGCTGCCCGGTCACCTCGCGAACCAGGTCGGCGGGGGCCATGGTCAGCGTCCCTTCCAGCCGCTTTCCGGTGGACTCGAGGTCCACCTCGTGCGCGCCGGAAACCAGCAGCAGCACCGGATCCTCGTCCAACAGGAACACCAGCGAGGTGGTGATGGCACCCACGTCGACCCCGAGCGTTCGCGCGGCATCCGCGACAGTGGGCGTCGGTGCCGGCTGGGTCACGATGACACCGTGATGCCCTCGGGCGATGAGGGTGTCCGCGACTCGGCAGGCGATCGGTGGCAATGTCGACCTGCGCATGTCACCAGAGTAGAGCGATTGCGGGTGGTGCGCCCGGCTACTCGGCGAATGCGTCAGTATTCCGGATACCCCTCGCTCGGCCCGAGCATTCGTGCGATCCTGGCGCGTGTGACGTGTGCCAGCTCGGTCACCCTGCTCCCCGAGACCGGTTCGTGCACAACTACTTCGAGTGCTCGATCGAGATCCGCCTGGGACAACGCGAGCAGTTCGACATCGGCCTTGGCCAGCAGCGCGTCCCGATCCGGATAGGGTCGGGCGTCGGCGAGCTTGGCGGCCCAGGTGACATTGCAGCAGCAGTCGAAGAGCGCGTGTATCGCACGGGCGCGCGAGATTTGGTTGAACCGATCAAGGCCGATTCCCTGATGCATCAGCATGATGGCCTCCGAGCCGATGAATTGAGGTTTGCTGACTCGATTAATGATCCGCTCGACAGCTCGGCCGGAACCAGTGCGCCGCATCAATTTTGCGAAGGATTTACATGCCGGGTCACCATCGGTCGGCGGCCTCCCGGCAGCCTTGTGAGCGCCGCGAAGTAGACACCTCTACGCTGGTCAGATGACTGATTGGCAGGCTTTTACCGTCGAAACCAAGGACTACGTCGCGCAGGTGACCCTGACGGGTCCCGGCAAGGGCAACGCGATGGGCCCCGATTTCTGGCGCGAGCTGCCGGAGATCTTCCAGGCGCTGGACGCCGACCCCGAGGTGCGCGCGATCGTGCTGACCGGCTCGGGCAAGCACTTCTCCTACGGCCTCGATCTGCCCGCGATGAGCGGCACGTTCGGTCCGCTGATGGGAGACCGGGCGCTGGCCGCGCCGCGCACCGAGTTCCTGACCGAGGTCCGCAAGATGCAGGCGGCGGTGACCGCGGTGGCGGACAGCCGCAAGCCGGTGATCGCCGCGATTTCCGGCTGGTGCATCGGTGGCGGGCTCGACCTGATCGCCGCCGCGGACATCCGCTACGCGAGCGCCGACGCCAAGTTCAGTCTGCGCGAGGCGAAGGTCGCCATCGTCGCCGACATCGGGTCGCTGCACCGGCTGCCCGGCATCATCGGCGAGGGCCAGTTGCGCGAGCTCGCCTACACCGCCAAGGACATCGACGCCGTGCGAGCCGAGAAGATCGGCCTGGTCAACGACGTGTTCGAGGACCAGGACGCGGCGCTCGATGCCGCACACGCCACGGCACGCGAGATCGCCGCGAACCCGCCGCTGGTGGTGCAGGGTGTAAAGGACGTGCTCGATCAACGGCGCAAGGACGAGGTGGCCGCCGGACTGCGCTATGTGTCCGCCTGGAATGCCGCGTTCCTGCCGTCGGAGGACCTCACCGAGGCGCTCAAAGCGGTGTTCGAGAAGCGCGCCCCGGAGTTCAAGGGCGAGTAAAGCGTCGTTTACCGCTTGCCCCAGTACCAGGCTCGTCCGCATACTTGCATCGCACAACTAATTGATTGATGCAAGCAAGGATGAGGGTGTGGACGACGAAACGATCGACACGATCGCGGTGCAGCTCACTCGATTGCAGCGGATTCGCGACCGCACGGCGGCCCAGATCGGCACCTGGACCAAGGACGGCCTCGATCCCGCCGCATTCGGCGCACTGTTGCGGCTGTGCTGCGACGGACCGATGCGATCGGGCGCGCTCGCGGGCGCATTGCACGCGGACGCGTCGACGGTCAGCCGCCAGGTGGCGCAGTTGGTCGGCCGGCAATTGGTCGAGCGACAGGCCGACCCGGCGGACGGCCGGGCCACCGTACTCGTCGTCACCGACCGCGGCCGGGCCATCGCCGAACAGATCCGCAGGCGCCGCAACGAGAACCTGACCCGGGTGATGGCCGACTGGGCGCCACAGTCCAGGGCCGACTTCGCCGAGCTGCTCCGGCGGTTCGTCGACGACTTCGAGCGCACCAGGCCGGAGATGATCGCCGCGATGCGCCGCAACTGGGATGAGACCTTTACTGGGACGGAGAACGACACGTGACTGAACGCAGCGAGCGAACCATCGGCACCACGACCGGCGACGAGGCGCGGTCGTGACGACATCGGAGACCGTCGCAGCGCCCCCCGCGTTCAGCCACCGCCAGATCCTGGTGATCCTGAGCGGATTGATGCTCGGCATGCTGCTCGCCGCGCTCGACCAGACCATCGTGTCCACCGCGATCCGCACCATCGCCGACGATCTCAACGGCTACTCGATGCAGGCGTGGGCGACCACCGCCTACCTGATCACCGCCACGCTGGCGACGCCGCTGTACGGCAAGTTGTCCGACATGTTCGGCCGCAAGCAGTTCTTCATGCTGGCGATCGCGATCTTCATCGTCGGCTCGCTGCTGTGCACGCTGGCCCAATCGATGTATCAGCTGGCGGCGTTCCGGGCCGTCCAGGGCATCGGCGCGGGCGGACTGATGTCGCTGGCGCTGACCATTCTCGGCGATATCGTCGGGCCGCGAGAGCGCGCGAAGTACCAGGGTTACTTCCTCGCCGTGTTCGGCACCTCCAGTGTGATCGGCCCGGTGCTCGGCGGCGTGCTCGCCGGGCAGGAGACGATTCTCGGTGTCAGCGGCTGGCGCTGGGTGTTCCTGGTGAACGTGCCGATCGGCCTGATCGCGCTCGCGGTGGTGTACCGGGTGCTGAAGCTGCCGAAGCGGCCGCATTCCACCGACCGGGTCGACTGGTGGGGTGTGCTCGTGTTGGCGATCGGACTCGTCCCGCTGCTCATTGTCGCCGAGCAGGGACGCGAATGGGGCTGGGCCAGTGGGCGTTCCATTGCCTGCTATGTGATCGGGGTGGCGGGCATCATCGGATTCGTCTTCGTCGAGAAGGCGCTGCGGGATGCCGCGCTGATCCCGCTGCGCATCTTCAAGAACCGGACCTTCGCGCTCGGCGTGGTGATCTCGTTCGTTGTCGGTGCCGGAATGTTCGGCGGCATCTCGCTGCTGCCGCAGTACCTGCAGGTGGTGCGTGGGGCGAGCCCCACGCTGGCGGGCTTGCAGATGCTGCCGATGGTGCTCGGGCTGATGACCGGTTCGGTGGTGTCCGGCCAGCTGATCGCGCGGACCGGCCGCTATCGCACCTTCACGATCATCGGCGCGAGCATGCTGACGCTCGGCTTGTTCCTGCTGCACTTTCTCAACGCCGACAGCCCGCTGTGGCTCGCGATGATCTTCATGGCGTGCACCGGTTTCGGGCTCGGCAACCTGATGCAGCCGCTCACGCTGGCGCTGCAGAACGCGTTGCCGCCCAAGGACATGGGCGTGTCCACCGCGGCCGCCACCTTCTTCCGGCAGATCGGCGGCACGCTCGGTGTCGCGGTGTTCCTCTCGATCCTGTTCGCGCAACTCACCCCGAACATCTCCGAGGAGATGCGCAGCGCCGCAACCGATCCGCAGTTCCAGCACGCGGTGGTCGAGGGCGCGCGCAGCAGCAACCCCACCGACGCCGCCTTGGCGAAAGGCCTGCTCGCGCAGGACACTTCGGCTGCCGGACAGGTGCTGAAGGACAGCTCGATCATCCAGCAGCTGAGCCCGGACCTGGCCCGCCCGTTCAAGGTCGGCTTCGCGGACTCCATGTCCACCGTGTTCCTGTCGGCCACCGGTGTCGCGCTGCTCGCGCTGATCCTGGTGCTGTTCTGGCGCGAGGTGCCGCTGCGGTTGACCGGCGGCATCGAGGCGGCCAACGCCGAAGCGGCCGAAGCGTCCGACGAGCCGAAATCCGGAGCGCACGTGCTGGACCAGACCGGTTTGCTGCTCGGCGGTGGTGAGGCGGTGAGCCCACGGAACGGCAGTGATCCCGGCGACCGTGCGTCCGGTAGATCGACGGACGGCTCCGGTTCGGCGTGAGCGAATTCGGTCCGGCCGGGCCCGGGGCGACGACCGCTTCGGGCCCGGTGGGCACCGCACGCTGCGGACGCATGCTGTTCTGACACCATGACCAGGGTGATGGTGGCTTTGCGATCCGCGCGCGACAAGTTGTGGCGCCTACCGGGTGCGCTCGGCTACCTGGTGGTCGGCGGCGTGACCTCGGTGCTCGCGCTGTTCGCGGTGGTCGTGCTGCTGCTCGTCGGCGCGTTCTGTCTGATCGGGGTGGGGATACCCGCGCTGCCCGAGGCGGTCCGATTGGTCCGGCCGTTGGTGTCGTTCGATCGGCGCAGGGCCGCACGGTTACTCGGTGAACCGATCGAGGAGGCCTATCAACCGTTCACTGGTGGGCTGCGGCAGCGGGTCGCGACGGTGTTCACCGATCCGGCGAACCGCCGCGACTTCGGCTGGCTGGTCGCACACGCTCTGACCGGGATCTATATCGCGATCTTCGCCGTCGCGCTGCCGGTGAGCGCACTCGTTCAGCTGACGCTCCCCGCATTTTGGCAGTATCTGCCGCCGGGGCAGGAGTTCAGCAGTTACGGGTTCACGGTCGACTCGTGGCCCATGGCGGCGCTCAGCTTCGTCATCGCGTTCCCCGTCGCGCTGGTGTCGCTGCAAATTCCGGTGGCCGCGCGCTGGCAGGCGCTGGCGGCCCGGGCTTTGCTCCAGCCGCCCAAGGGAGTCCGGCTAGCCGACCGGGTCGCGGCGCTCACCGCGACCAGGGCCGCCGCATTGGACGCACACGGTGCGGAGCTGCGCCGGATCGAGCGTGACCTGCACGATGGCGCGCAGGCGCGGCTGGCGGCGGTGATCATGCAACTCGGGCTGGCCGACCAACTGCACGACCAGGATCCGGAAACGGCGCAGCGGCTGGTGCGCAAGGCCCAGGACACCGCGACCGACGCACTGGCCGAACTGCGCGATGTGGTGCGCAACGTGTATCCGCCGGTGCTCTCCGATCGCGGCCTGGCGAGCGCGATCACGGCGGTCGCCGCCCGTAATCCGATCCCGTGTGTGCTCGACCTCAGCGAGGTGGGCAGGCGACCCGCCGCGGTGGAGGCGGCGGCCTACTTCGTCATCACCGAGGCACTCACCAACGCCACCAAGCATTCCCGCGCCGAGGGCATCTCGCTGGTGCTCGGCGGGGCGCCCGAGCTGTTGACGATCGAGATCCGCGACGACGGCGTCGGCGGCGCCGTGGAGACCTACGGCGGCGGCCTGGCCGGTATCCGCCGCCGGGCCGAGGCGCTGGACGGCAGGATGATGCTGACCAGCCCGCCTGGTGGCCCTACTGTATTGCGGGTGGAGTTGCCGTGCGGGTCATGATCGCCGAGGACGACGCCCTCCTGCGGGAGGGGCTGGTGCTGTTGCTGAGCACCGCGGGTATCGAGGTGGTCGCCGCCGTGGACAACGCGGACGACTTCCTCGCGGCGGTGGCCGCCGACCGGCCCGACGCGATCGTCGTTGATGTCCGGCTGCCGCCGACCTTCACCGACGACGGGTTGCGCGCGGCTGTCAGCGCCCGCAAGCTGCATCCCGGCCTGCCGGTGCTGGTGTTGTCGTCGTGGGTGGAGGACAGCTACGCCGCCGAACTGCTCGGCGACGGCGCGGGCGGTGTCGGCTATCTGCTCAAGGAACGGGTCGGCAAGGTGGACCGTTTCCTGGATTCGCTGCGCCGGGTCGCCGCGGGTGGCACCGCGATGGACCCCGAGGTGATCTCGCAACTGCTGGTGCGACGCAAGGCCGATGATCCGATGGCCGCGCTGACCGCCCGCGAGCGTGAGGTGCTCGCGCTGATGGCCGAGGGCCACAACAACGCGACCATCGCCGAGCGGCTGGTGGTCAGCGAAGGCGCTGTGCACAAACACATTCGGAGCATCTTCGCCAAGCTCGGCCTGTCCACCGAGGATGTCGGGCACCGCCGGGTACTCGCGGTGCTCGCCTATCTGAACGCGTGAAGGCCTGAACCCGTTGGGGCTCAGGCCTGCACACGCGGTTCCGGGTCAGTCTGCCTGGCAGGTGATATCCGTGGCGGGCAGGGTGCCGTCGCGGAAGTAGGTGTTCACCGCCGAGTACACGCAGCTGTTCTGGTAGCGCCCGAATATCCAGTGGATGGCCACATCCTCAAGGGTGACCATTCGGGACGCGCTCAGGTCGTTGTGCATGGCGACCGCACCCTGGTAGGCGGTGCGGGTGTCACCGGTGGACTGCACGATCAGGGCGGGCACCGAATTGCGCACTACCGTAAGGGGTTCGGCGGGCGGCGCCCAGAACGCGCACGGCGTGATGTTGTTGGCCAACGCGCCGAACACCGGTTGGTCGGCACGGGCCGCTTCGATGTTGCGCCAATAGAATTGGGGATCCCGCGGCGCGGCGACATCGCCGCACATGATGGCCATCTGTGACGAATTGTCCCTCGGTCGTGCCCGCAACGCGAAGCCGAGCGTGGCATCCAACGTCTCGTCGACCTCGACGGGTTTCCCATCGGCGGCGTCGGCGATCTTGCGCACCTGACCGGCGAGCATCTCGTACTGGTCCGGGGAGTCCAACCCGACGAACAGCACCATGGGCAGCCAGTGATCGTCGATCTCATACTCGCCCAACCGGATCGGCTTGTCCGCGGCCCGGCGGATCAGGCCATGGACGGTGTCGCGGACCTGGGCGCGGGTGGAGCCGAAGTGGTACTCGCCGTCGCGAGCCGCCACCCAATCCGCCCACAGGTCGAGGGCGGCCTCATTGGCCGGTCCCATCGCCTGCATCATCCCCACCACGCCGTACTGGTCCGGATCCGCGGCGCTGTCCAGTACGAACCGATCGCTGCGCTCGGGGAACATCTGGGTGTACACCGCACCCAGATAGGTGCCGTATGAGGTGCCGTAGTAACTGATCCGGTCCACGCCGAAAATGCCGCGGATCACATCCATGTCCCGCGCGGTGTTGCGGGTCGTGATGTACGGCAGCCGGGCCGCTTCGGTCGTCGCGCAGCGGGCGGCCAGGTCGCCTTGCATCGCAACGGATTCCGCGAAGCTCGTCGCGTCGACGCCCGCCGAGTGCAGCCCGATGCCGCGCGGCCAGTGGCAGTCGACGGGGGAGGAGCGCCCGACGCCGCGCGGATCCATGCCGATCAGGTCATAGCGAGCGCGCACGTCGGGCGTCATCGCCTTGCCGACATCGACCATGAAGTCGAGACCCGCACCGCCCGGCCCGCCGGAGTTGGACAGCATGACGCCGTGCTTCCGCGCGGGATCGGCGGCTATCCGCGAGATCGCCACCGTGAGTGTTGGTCCCTGCGGCTCGGCGTAGTCGAGTGGCACGGTGACATCGGCGCACTGCGCGCCTGCCTCGTCGAGCTTGGGCTCTCCGCACGCCTTCCAGTCCAGCTGCTGGCTGTAGAAGCGCTCCAGCGCAGGTGTTTCCGTGTTCGCGTTGGCCTCGGGCCCGGCACAGCCAACCAGACCGGCACAGGCCACCAGGCCGGTGATGCCGGCCAACGCCGCCGTGAGCCCTCTTGTGCGTTTCACTGTCATCCCTCCGATGTGGTTCGGCCGCACCCGAAATCGGAGCGGTACTGGATAGCCGCGCGCCGGCCGATCACGGGGTGCACAGGGCGGCGTCGAGCAGACCTTCGACCACGTCGGAGGCTTGCTCGGAAGTCGGCAGCTGGTTCACCGTGACGGTCACCGCGGTGCCATCGGCCGTCACGCCGTTGCGTGTCTCGAAGCCGGGGATGCTGCCGCCATGCCCCCACACCTCTTTGTCGCACGGCACGGGCTGGTGGATGAGGCCGAGCCCGTAACCCGCGCCCGGCCCACGGTCGAACGGCACGGTGCGCTTCATTTCGGCCAATTGCGCGGACGGCAAGAGCTTTCCGGCCAGCAGCGCGGCGAAGAACCGGTTCAGATCGGCGCCGGTGGCGACCATATCGCCCGCGGTGCCCGCCCACGACGGGTCGAAGTCGGTGAAATCGACCGGCTTGCCGTCTCTTACGTGATAGCCACGGACATGCGGGCCACGGATGGTCGATTCGCGGGCGGCGGGCACGTAGGTGTCCCGCAGGCCGAGCGGCTCGATGATCCGGCGTTGGATCTCGTCGGCGGCCGAGTGACCGGTCACCCGCTCGATCAACAGGCCGAGCAGCAGATAGTTGGTATTGGTGTAGACCGATTTCGCGCCGGGTTCGAAGTTCGGCGGCATCGTCATCGCATTGCGGACCAGATCGGCCATCTCGAAGTGCTGCCAGCGCAGCGCTTCCTCCTCCGGATTCAACTGCTCGGCATGCTCTCGGTCGATGCCGTTGCCATTGCCACGCCCCAGGTAATCCGGCAGGCCGCTGGTGTGCTGCAACAGCTGGCGCACCGTGATCCGGTTGCCGTCGTTGCCATTGCCCTGCACCACGCCGGGCAGGTAGCGCTCGATCGGGGCATCCAGGTCGGCCTTGCCCTCGGACACCAGCTGCAAAACCACCGTCGCGACGAACGTCTTTGTGTTGCTGCCGATCCGGACCCGCGCGTCGTCGGGGAACGGAGCGCGGGTGCTTACATCGCCGACACCCGCGGTGAAGGTGCGATGCCCGCCTGGCCCGTCGATGACCACCTGGACACCGGGAAACCCGTTCCGCACCACCTGATCCATCGCGGCGGCAATGGCGGGCGGAGCGGTTTTGGGCGAGTCGTCCGGCCTTGCCACCGACGTCTCACCGCCACACGCGGCCGCCGCGAGCACCGCGCCGACCACGACGGCCGAAAGGGCGGCCTTTCCGGAATTGCGCCGAAATGGGTTCATGAGCAGTCGATTCCTCCTGTTCGAGCCGGTCGGCATGGGTGCGTCCCCGACGATTCGAGCCTAGGAATCCGGCGCTGCCCAGCCCATGCCGCGCGCACCCGAATGCCCGGTACCGCCTGCTGGAGTGGCATGGTGGTGCTAGCACCACGGCCGGTATCGATGACGTCAGATCATCAGTGGCTCATCGGTGACGTCGAAGGGCGAGTGTGCCGACTCGGCCTGACGATTGTCTACGTTCGTAGCCGAAGGTCCGACGGTCAGAGAGGGGACCGAATGCTGAAGTTCGCTGTGCTCGGTGAGGTGCGTGCGTGGCGCGATGAGCTGGAGCTCGATCTTGGCTCCAAGCAGCGCCGAGCCTTGCTGGCAGCATTGTTGTTGCGCAGCGGACGTTCGGCGACGGTGCCGGAACTCATCGACGGTGTCTGGGGCGAGCATCCGACGCCGAGTGCGATCGGCGCGCTGCGCAACCACATCCTGCATCTGCGCCGCGCGCTCGAGCCGGAGCGCCCGTCCGGCGCGCCCGCCACCGTGCTGGTCGGGTTCGGCGGCGGCTACGCGCTGCGGCTCGCGCCCGGCGCGGTGGATGTGGAGATGGTCGAGGACATGCTGCTCGAGGTCCAGCCGGACCGGATCGGCGCGGAGCCGTCGCACGCGGTCGAGCTGGTCCGCGAACGCCTCGACGCCGCGCTGCGGTTATGGTCGGGCACGCCGCTGGCGGGACTGCCAGGACCCTACGCGGATCGCCAGCGCACCCAGCTGATCGAACGACGGGTGGCGCTGCTGGAACAGCGGATCGAACTCGACCTGCGCCTCGGCCGCTACCCGGAGGTGATCGCCGAGCTGACGCCGCTGTGCGCCGAGCACCCGATGCGGGAACAGATCCGCGGCCTGTTGATGACCGCGTTGTATCACGCGGGCCGCCAAGCCGAAGCGCTCGCGGTGTACGCCGACACCCGCAAGGTGCTCATCGAGCGGCTCGGCATCGAACCCGGACAGCAGCTGGCCGAACTGCACCAGCGCATTCTGCGTGCGGATCTGCCCGCGCCACAACGGGATACCGATAAACAACCGGTTATCGTTCGCCCGCCGCGTCGTGCCGTCGCCAGGGTCGCGCAGTTGCCCGCCGATGTCGTCGACTTCACCGGTCGTACTGAGACGGTCCGCCGGATCAGCGAATGGCTCACCCGCACAGATGGTTTCGCGGTGCCGGTGTGTGTGATCGGCGGCATGGGCGGCATCGGCAAGAGCGCGCTCGCGGTGCACGTCGGTCATCGCATCCGGGAACACTTCCCGGACGGACAGTTACACGTCGATCTGCACGGCTTCGCGCAGGCCCGCGGCCGCAACCTGGCCGACCGGTCCGGCACCCCGGCCGCCGACACACTGGGCGACTTCCTGCGTGCCCTCGGCATTCCGGAGGGCGAGATCGCGCCGACGCTCGCCGAGCGCTCGGCCCAGTTCCGCAGCTTCCTCGACGGCAAACGGGTGCTCGTCGTGCTGGACAACGCGCGAGACGTCGACCAGGTGGCCCCGCTGATTCCCGGCACGCCCGGCTCGGCGGTGCTGATCACCAGCCGCTCGTCCATGCCCGAATTACCCTGCGTGGTAGGCGTTCTCGGCGTGCGGCTCGACGTGCTCGCCCGGGTGGAGGCGCGCACCCTGCTCGCCGGGATCGCGGGCTTGCGGCGGGTCGCCGCCGAGCCCGCCGCGGTGGACAGCGTGCTCACCGCGTGCGGTGGGCTGCCGCTGGCCGTCCGGATCGTCGGGGCGCGGCTGGCGGCCCGGCCGAACTGGAGCATCAGCAGCCTGGCCGAGCGGTTGGACGACGAGAAGCAGCGGCTCGGCACGCTGCGCAGTGGCGACCTCGCGGTCGAGGCGGCGTTCCGGCTCAGCTACGACCAGCTCGATTGCGCTCAGGCCAGGGCCTTCCGGATGCTGGCCGTGCCGGAGGTCGCCGAGATCTCGCTGGACGCGGCGGCCGCGATCCTCGGCGCGGATCGGATGCTCGTCGAGGAACTGTGTGAGTCCCTCGTCGACCTGAACCTGATGGAGACCAGCGCGTCCGGGCGCTACACCTATCACGATCTGCCGCGCTTGTTCGCACGCGAGCTACACCTCGGGTCCGATGTCGCCGAGCCGGTGTCCGGTGCGCTGCTCCGCCTGCTCGACTTCTACCTGGCCACCATGAAAAACCTGATGGCGGTGTGCAATCCGGGATCGCGGCTGCCGGAACATCTCGGTTCCACCGCCGCGAACGGTTTGTCGTTCATGGACAGCATCGCCGCGCAGTACTGGCTGGACGTGGAACGTCCGAACTTGATCTCGTTGTACGAACAGACCGCGCGAGTGGGTGGTCCCGCGCTCGCACGGGCGGCCGATATCGCCTGGGCCACAGCGGAATTGATCGACGGCGGGCCGCATTGCCAGGAGTTGTCGCGGGCGCTGAGCAAGTTGCTCGACGCGGCGGTGCGGGCCGGTGACCGCGGCGCCGAATGCCGGATTCGGGTCACCCTCGGCGCGATCTTCAGTTACTCGCTCGGCACCCTGCGGCAAGGCCGGGATCATCAGCGCATCGCGCTGTCGCTGCCGCCGACCTCGCCGAGTGACGTGCGACTGGTCGCTTTCGCGTCGCAGTTGCTCTCCTCCTCGACCAGAATGGGCACCGAGACGGCGGCCTCGGTCGCGCACGCCGAACGCGCGATCCGCCTGGCGCGCCAGGTCGAGGACCCGGCGGTGGAATGCGCCAGCCTGGTGCACATGTCCAAAACCCTCTCGGACGGCGGGCAATTCGAAGCGGCACAGGACCGGGCGACCGAGGCGAAGACGCTCGCCGCCAAGATCGGCAATGCCGCACTGGAAGCGATGGCGACCCACGAACTCGGGGTGAGTCTCGGATTTCAGGGCGACCATGCGCAAGCGATCGAGCTGTGCGGTGAGGCGGTCCAGCTGGCCCGGCTCAGCGGGGTGGAACTGCGCGAAGGCTGGGCGCTGGCGCGGTTGGCGCATGTGCACATGATGGCGGGGCAGTTGGCAGAGGCGGAACCCATCGCCGACGCGGCCGTCCGGCTGCTCAACCGCCAGATCGGCCCGCTGACCAGGGCGCGGGTGCTGGTGATGCACGGACTGATCCTGCAGGCGCTCGGCCGCACCCATCAGGCGTACTGCGTCTACCGTTGCGCGGCAGAAGCTTTCGCGCCGATGGAGGACGCGCACTTCACCCACGAACGGCTCGATCACGAGGTGGAGGCGCCGATCCTGGCGCTGCTGGCCGAGCACCTGGACGAGGTGATCGCCGAACGCAATCAGCGGCGCGACCGCGCCGCCGGCGGCGCATAGCCGCAAAAAGCGGGAAGCCGGTTTCGCCGGACTTCCCGCTTTTCCTGACCGTGCGGCCGGATCAGTGCCCGCCGTTGTCCTTCAGTCGCTGCAGCGAGGCCTCGACCTCGGCCTCGGCCTCGGCGCGGCCGACCCACTCCGAGCCCTTGACGTACTTGCCGGGCTCGAGATCCTTGTAGCGCTCGAAGAAGTGCTTGATCGCGGCCAGCTCGAACTCGGGCACATCCTTCAGGTCCTGGATGTGATCCCAGCGCTGGTCGCCCGCGGGCACACACAGCACCTTGTCGTCGCCGCCCGCCTCGTCGACCATCTTGTACATCGCCACCGGACGCACCTCGATGAGGCAGCCGGGGAACACCGACTCGGGCAGCAGGACCAGCGCGTCGAGCGGGTCACCGTCCTCGCCGAGGGTGTTCTCGATGTAGCCGTAGTCGGCCGGGTAGACCATGGAGGTGTAGAGGAACCGGTCGAGCCGGACTCGGCCGGTCTCGTGATCGACCTCGTACTTGTTCCGAGAACCCTTGGGGATCTCGATGGTGACGTCGAACTCCACGCCATCTCCTTCGGTGCATCTATGAGCATGAGCAGTCAGGACTGCCGACTCGCCAGGTTGTTCGGGGGAACGGTTGCGCAACGAGGATAGTGTGGTCGGCGGGGACATGGGTGCGGCAGGCGGCTGCTGCGGGAATCAGTCGAGGAGAGCTGCGGGCAGTGGTTGGTAAGAACATCGGTGGCTTGGCTGCCCGGCGGCGCCGCAATCTCTGGATCGGACTCGGCACCACGCTCGCCGTATTGCTCGCGGCGGGAGCGGGCGTGCTGTTCACGGTCAAGCCGTGGACCGACGAATTCCGGCACGGCGGGCTGACCACGGCCGCCCCGCCCGCGCCGGTCCGGCCGTTCCCGCAGGTCGCCCCCGCGCCCTCGAACGCCCCCGCGCCGAGCCCGGCCGGGGTGGCCGCCGCGCTCGCGCCGGTGATCGGCAATCCCGATCTCGGTGCCTTCGCCGGACAGGTCACCGACGCCGACAGCGCGACGGTGCTGTGGAGCGGTGACGCGAACAAGGCGATGATCCCGTCGTCCACCGCGAAGATCCTGCTCACCGCCGCCGCGCTGCTCACGCTGCCCGCGGACCACCGGGTGAGCACCAAGGTGGTGGCCGGGAACGCGCCCAATGAGCTGGTGCTCGTCGGCGGCGGTGACCCGACGCTGACCGCGGAACCCGAGGGCAAGGGGTATTACCCCAACGGCCCCCGGCTGTCGGATCTGGTGACGCAGATCAAGAACTCGGGTCGCGCGGTCGACACGATCCTGGTGGACACCTCCGCCTACACCGGCCCCAACTTCGCCAAGGGCTGGGACCCGGTGGACATCCGGGACGGTTCGATCGCCCCGATCGAACCGGTCATGATCGACGGCGGGCGGCTGCAGCCGCTGGTCGAATACTCGCCGCGCACCACGACACCTGCGCTGGATGCCGGGCGCAGGCTGGCCATCGAGCTGGGCCTCGATCCCGCCCGGGTCCGGATCGCGACCGCCGCACCCGGCGCCGCCGAAGTCGCGAGCGTGCGCTCGGCGCCGCTGCGCGACCGACTGCGTGACCTGATGGTCTATTCCGACAATGTGCTCGCCGAAACGGTCGGCCGCGAGATCTCGGTGGCGACCGGCGGCCCGGCCTCGTTCGACGGCGCGGTCGCGGCGGTGAACGCCGCGCTGGCCAAGGCCGGTTTCGACGTGGCCGGGGTGAGCATGCACGACAACAGCGGGCTCTCGGTCGACGACCGGATCCCGCCGCGGCTGCTGGATCGGATCGTCGCGACGGCGGCCAAGCCGAACGGGGCGACCGCCGTGCAACCGACCGGCACCAAGGCAAGGCCGGAAAACGACCGGCTCGCCACCACATTGGCGCCGCTGCTCGACGACCTGCCGGTCGCGGGCGCGACCGGCTCGCTGAGCAGCCGATATGTCCTCAGGGACCGGGCCGCCGCCGGGTGGGTGCGGGCCAAGACCGGAACTCTGTCGGTGTCCAGCGCGTTGGTTGGGTATGTGCTCGATGCCGACGGGCGGGTGCTGACTTTCGCGTTGATGTCGAACGATCGACCGCCGGAGGTGAGCAGGCCCGCGTTGGACGCGATCGCAGGCACGCTGCGCAACTGTGGATGCTCCTGACGGGTGGTTGACAATGCACCGAGAAAGTTCCGACCCAGCTGATTCCCGCGCGGTGGGTTCAGCGGCCGAGGGTGTCGTGGAGCGGTCCAAGGGCCGTTCCGGGTTCTCCGGTGCTGTCGACTGGCGGCTGGCCGCGAAGACCGGCGCCGCGCTGGTGCCGTCCGGCCCGCGCACCTCGCGCTATTCGGCCGAGCAGGTCGTCGCCGAATTGGCCACCGCCTCGGTGCGATCCGAGGGCCCGGTCCGGGAGGTGAGCGGGCTGCTCGACGACCAGCCGGTGCCCGCCGCCAGGATCGTCGACCGGCCAGGGTGGATCGGGGCGGCCGCCGACTCCATGGCCCAGTTGACCGGCACCGAACGCGACACCGGCGAGCGCGGACTACTACAAGGCAAGCCCGCCGGCGTGCAGGCGGGCGCGATGCTCGCGTTCCTGTCCACCGCGATCCTCGGTCAGTACGACCCGTTCACCGGCCCGGACGGCACGCTGCTGCTGGTCGCGCCGAACATCATGGCGGTGGAGCGCGCACTCGGCGTCTCGCCGAGCGATTTCCGGCTCTGGGTCTGCCTGCACGAGGTGACCCACCGGGTGCAATTCTCTTCGGCGCCATGGCTGGCCGACTACATGCGTGCCAATGTCGAGGTGCTCGGCGAGGTCGGTGACGAACCGGTCAACGAGATGCTCTCCCGACTGATCGAGGAGGTACGTGACCGCCGCCGCGGCACCGCCTCCGAAGACCCCGCCGCCCGCGGCGTCGTCGGTCTGCTGCGCGCCACCCAGGCCCCGCCGCAACGCGAAGCCCTCGACCGCCTGCTCATGCTGGGCACCCTCCTCGAAGGCCACGCCGACCACGTCATGGACGCCGTCGGCCCCGCCGTCGTCCCCTCGGTCGAACAGATCCGCTCCGCCTTCGACCAGCGCCGCAAGCGCCCGACCAACCCGGTCCAGCGCATCATGCGCGCCCTGCTCGGCGTGGACGCGAAGGTCGCACAGTACGTCCGCGGCAAAGCATTCGTCGACGACGTCGTAGGCCGAGTAGGCATGGACCGTTTCAACACCATCTGGACCGAAGCCGAAACCCTCCCTCGCACACACGAAATCGAGCACCCCGACCGCTGGGTAACCCGCGTCCTCGGCTAGCGCGTTCCCGCCTGCCGAACCTTCTGGGCCGCTTCGGGCTGATCTCACAGAGCCTTCGTACGTCTCACAGGGGTGGCAGACCCGGTGAAGGGTGTGGACGGACTGTGAGATCGGTCGCGGATGGCGAGAGCGGGGGCATCTGCGGGTGCGGATGCTGGTGGGGGTGGGGTCGGTACGCTGCGGATATGAGGCGCGCGGGGTCGGATGGTGGGAAGGTATCGCCGCGTCGGTTGCCTGAGACGGTGGCGGTGCTGGAGGTGCGGCGGGCCGTTCGGGACTGGGTTGGGGAGTACGTGTCGGATGCTGCGACGGGGGTTGCGGTCGCGTTGTCGGGCGGGGCGGATTCGCTGGCTCTCACTGCCGCGGCCGTTGTCGAGGTGGGCGCGGTCGATGCGCTCGTGGTCGACCATCAATTGCAGGCCGGATCGGATGTGGTTGCGGCTGATGCCGCGGCGACCGCACTGGCGCTCGGGTGCCGGTCGGCTCGGGTGGTTGCGGTCGATGTGGCGGGCGAGGGGGGAATGGAGGCGGCGGCGCGACGCGCTCGGTACGCGGCGCTGGATGAGGCGCGGGCCGGGCTTCCGGTGTTGCTCGGGCACACCCTTGACGATCAGGCGGAAACGGTGCTGCTCGGGCTGGCGCGCGGATCCGGCGGGCGCTCTATTCAGGGGATGGCGCCATGGGCCGAGCCGTGGGGTCGGCCGCTGCTCGGGGTACGGCGGGTGGTTACCCGACAGCTTTGTACAGATCTGGACCTCACCCCGCACGAGGATCCGCACAACGCTGCGCCCGAGTTCACTCGGGTGCGACTGCGTACCGAAGTGCTGCCGCTGCTGGAGGACGTGCTCGGGGGTGGCGTGGCCGCCGCGCTCGCGCGTACGGCCGAGCAGTTGCGTGCCGACGGCGCGGTGCTCGACGCCCTCGCGGGTGAGCTGCTGCACACCGCGAGTGATGGCGAGACACTCTCGATCGAGACGCTCGCCACTGCGCCCGCCGCACTGCGCAGACGGGCGATCCGGGCCTGGCTGCTCGCGGGCGGTGCGAAAGCGCTGACCGGCAAGCATTTACACGCGGTGGACGAGTTGATCACCGCGTGGCGTGGGCAGGGCGGGGTCGCGGTCGGCGGCGGACGGTCGGGTAGCAGGTTGGTCGCGGCGCGCGAACATGGCAGGCTGACACTGCGTCTGCGCAGCGGCTGATGACACATAATGGGTCGGCCGTCCGGGAGCGAAAACCAGAAGGGAACAGCTGACGTGTACGGGGACGACATCGCGTCGGTGCTGATCACCGAGGAAGAGATCGCCACCAAGACCAAAGAGCTGGCCGAGCTCATCGCCAAGCGCTATCCCGCTGATGCTCCCGAGGGCGACCTGCTGCTGGTTGGTGTGCTCAAAGGCGCGATCTTCTTCATGACCGACCTGGCCAAGGCGTTGCCGATCCCGACCCAGATGGAGTTCATGGCCGTCTCGTCGTACGGGTCGTCCACCTCGTCGTCCGGCGTGGTCCGCATCATGAAGGACCTGGACAAGGACATTGCCGGGCGCAATGTGCTGATCGTCGAGGACATCATCGACTCGGGCCTCACACTGTCCTGGCTGAAGCGCAACCTATCCACGCGCAATCCGGCCTCGCTCGAGGTGGTCACCTTGCTCCGCAAGCCGGACGCGCTGCGCACCCACGTCGACGTCGCGCACGTCGGCTTCGACATCCCCAACGAATTCGTCGTCGGCTACGGCCTCGACTACGCCGAGCGGTACCGCGACCTGCCCTACATCGGCACCCTCGACCCCAAGGTCTACTCCTGACCCTCGCGGCTCGCCACCCGTTCGTCAACGATCGGGCAGAATGCCGAAAATCGTTGCGGGGGAGCCGGAGCCGCCGCTGTACAACGGCCCGCCGACCAGGATCCAGGCACCCGTCGCGGGGACAGTGACGAGGTTGGCCAGGCATTCCAGGCTGATCCGGTGGTCCCGGTAGAGCAGTTTCGATACCGCGTAGGTGTCGTCCGTGCCCAGATCGGGGCCGAAGGTGTCGATGCCGAGCGCGCCACGGCGGCCGAGCCGTCCGGTGCGCAGCAACCACTCGACGGTCTCGACCGCGAAACCCGGCTGATGGCCCGCGGATTCGCCGGTACCGATGAATTCCGGTGTGCCCCACTTGGCGTCCCACCCGGTCCAGGCGATCACCGCGGCGCCATCCGGGATGCGACCGTGCCGTCCCTCCCACTGTTTCAGATCGGCCACGGTGACCGCGTAGTCACGGTCACCGGCACACTGCTCACGCACATCGACTTTTACCGCGGGCAGCAGCAGATCATCCAGGTCGAGTTCATCGGCGGCGAGGCCGTCGGAGTGGAAATGAATCGGTGCGCCCCAATGGGTTCCGGTGTGCTCACCCTGCTGGATGTAGCGCAGGTAGTAGCCGTCGTTGGCGACCGTCGCGACGATGTCGGTGTGGAACTCCGGGTCCCCGGGAAACAAGGGGGTGGTGGCCGGATCGTGCACATGCGACAGGCTGACCAGCCGTTGGAACGGCCGGGGCGAGATCATCGCGTCCGCTGCGGGATGGCCCGCGCGAGCGCGAGCAGGTCCGCCTCTAGCCAGCGAAACAACCGGTAGGTAACCACGAAAGCCAGAATGCCACCCACACTGAGCACGCGCACCGGAACGATCACCAACTCCAGATCCGCTGGGTCGACAAAGGTCGCCCCCGCCACGCCGAGCAGCGGAACCGACGCGGCGACACCGAGGTAGAAGTTGCCCCGCCGAGCCAGATTTCGCAGCTGGCGCTCATCGCCCGGCCCGATTCCGCCGCGCACCAACAACTGTGGATACACCGAGCGCACCGCGTACACCATGATCGGGAAGAACGGATAGGCCAGCGCGATGGCGGCGCAAACGACCTGTGCCGCAAAGAAATGCAGGAAGGTCCCCGGCGGCAGATCGACACCGGTGAACGCCAGGCCCAACGGCCAGATGACGCCTGCCACGAGCCAGAAACCGAACGGCACCAACACCGCCCAATCACCCATCGACAACGTGTCGCGGCGCGCCTTGGCCAGCGTGCGCGCGGAATACTCGCGGCCGCGGGCCAGCCGGAATCCGATGGTCAGCGGTCGGCGCGTCAGAAAGATCAGCAGCAGCGCCGCGACCGGGAAGGCGATCAGGTTGTTGACCAAGCCGACGGTGGCGAACTTGTGCTGATCGGCCGCCGACATCCGATCGATGATCAGCGACTGGTTCAGCTGGATGTTGTACCAGCTCGCCAGCGCGTTCGGCACGCCGATGCACAGCGCCGCGACCGGGATCAGCCAGCCACGGGCTCGATAGGCCAGGCTGGTCGGCGGCGGATCGACCAGGTCGCGAGCGCGTGCGTCGAGGCACAGCTCGAGTTGACCGGCCAACTCGGCGCCGTTGCGCCAGCGCCGTTTCGGGTCGGCGTGCAGGCAATCGAGCAGCACCCGGCGCAGCGCCGCCGGGGTATCTGCGGGCAGCCGGGACAGCGCGGTTGCGGAGATACCCGCACGACGTATGGCGAGCATGCGCGCGTAGACCGCGGCAGGTGCTTCGTTTGTCGGCGCGGTCTCATCGAACGGGCTTGCGCCCGTGAGCATTTCCCACAGCAATACGCCGAGTGAGTAGAGGTCGCTGCGCGTTCCAGGTGCGGGCGCGGCCGGATCGAGGAATCGGGCAAGCTGCTCCGGTGACCGGTACGGCAACGAATCATCGGTGAGCTCATCGGGATTTACCACGGCCCGGCGCGCACCCGACTCACTCAGCGCGAAATCGGCGAGCTTCGGAATACCCTCGGCGGTGAACAGTACGTTCGCGGGTTTGATGCCGTGATGCAGCACGCCGTGGTGCTCCGCGTAATCCAGCGCGTCGGCCAGCCGCCTGCCGACCCAGGCCACCGTCTCCGGCCAGCTGAGCGTCGCGATCTCGGCCCGCACACTCGAATCCGACGGCCGGATCTCGCCTTTCGTCTCCATCGACGCGTCGACCGCGCGCAGCAGCAGCGCGCCACCATCGGACTCCGCCCCGCGCCGCCGCTGATCGAGCACGCCGACCGCGGTACCACCAGGCAGGTACTGCATGTAGACGAGTCGGGGTGCGGCGGCACCGAACACGTCCTCGGCGGTGTCGGTACTCAACAGCCGCTGGTCGAAGACTCGAACGATATGAGCGTGATCGAGTTGCGCCATGGTGTGGGGCGCACCGGCGCGGCCCGCCGAAAGCCGCACCGCGACAAGCCGTTGCATGGAGCGCTGACTGGCGAGAAAGACCCGGCCGAGTACGCCGCTGCCGAGATCGGTGATCAGGTCGAAGTCGTCGATTCGCCGGCCGGGAGCCAGTTCGGCCAGTGCGGCAACGGCTTCGCTCGACTCGGCCGTGCCGAAGTCATCGGTGCTGTCATCGATATCGAAGGCGTCGAGCCGTTCTCGGATCTCGTCGGCGAACTCCGGGTACTCGGTGAGGAATTCGGCGACCGCCAGTGGGGCATGGCGCCGCCGGGCCAGGAACTCCGCGCAGATCAGGTCCGCCAGCTCCGGGCTGTGCTCGACCTCCGGAAACTCCTTGCGGTACTCGGCAACCCGCTTGCCGAGGTCGGCGGCCCTGGCCCAGCGCTCGCGCAGGTCGATGCGCAGCAGATCGGTCAGCACGGCCAGGCGCACCTGGGTGCCGTCGGGCACGTAGTCCGCGATGCGCGGCGGCGTGAACTGGTCACTGCGCAGGTTGCGTTGCCAATCGGCGGCGAACCGGGCGACGACGTCGGCGCGCACGGACCTCACCTGCGCGTCTCCGTCACGCTAGGTTCGCTCTCCTGGGGTTCGGCTGCTGCCGCAACGGTATTCGCGCCCGCCGAGGCCGGCGCGACGACCCGCTCCAGCGCGCGCAGGTCGGCCTCCAGCGCGCGGAACAGCAGATAGGAGACCACGAACGCGATGATGCCGCCCACACACAACACCCGGACCGCGAAGATCACCATCGGAATATCGGACGGCGGCAGAAAAGTCACCCCGGCCACGGCGAGCAACGGCACCGATGCCGCGACCGCCAGGTATCCGTTGCAGCGACGGTCCAACCCGCGCAACCAGATCGCATCCTCCGGACTGATGTCACCGTGCCGGAGGAACAGCGGATAGATGCAGCGCACCATGTAGAACGTCAGCAGGAAGAACGGATACGCCACCGCGATGGCGCCGCACACCACCAACGACGCGAGGAAGTGCACGATCGCCCGTGCGGGCAGGTCGCCGGTCACCAATTGCAGCGTGAGCGGGAAGGTGAAGCCGGACAGCACCCACAGCGAAAACGCCACGGCCACCGCGCGATCGCCGAGCAGCAGAGCATCGCGTCTGGCATGACACAACGTGTCCAGGTCGTAGCGTTTTCCCTTGCGGAGCCCGCGCGGCACCGTCAACAGCGACCGGGACATGTACACCACCAGCGCGATGCCGACAGGGAAGAACACCGCGTTCACCACGCCCGTGACGATCACGAAGCTGTGCTGGGCCTCCTCGGTCAGCCTGCTGATGATCAGGTGCTGGTTGTGCTGGATGTTGTACAGCGAGGCAAGGACATTCGGCAGCCCGACCGACAGCAGCGTGACCAGCACCAGCCACGGCCGCAGCCGCAGGCGCCAGCTGTGCGGCGCCGGATCGACCAGTTCCCTCGCCCGCGCGTCCAGGCACAGCTCCAACTGCCTGGCCAGCACCGACCCGTTCGCCCAGCGCATCGTCCGCTCCGGCGAAAGACAGCTCAGCAGCACTCGCCGCAGCGCCGCCGGGCAATCGGGCGGCACCCGCTCCAGCGCGGCCGCGTCCACCCCCGCGCTGCGGCGCTCCAGCATCGCCTCCAGTGTCGTGTCGTCACTGTGCTCGCCCGCGCCCGCGGTGCTGTCGTCGAAGGGTTTGGCGCCGGTGAGCAATTCCCACAGCACCACCCCGAGTGAGTAGATGTCCGCGCGGGTGTCCAGATCCGCCGCGCTGCGCCCGAAGCCGGGATGACAGGCCTCCAGCTGCTCCGGCGACATGTACGCCAGCGAGCCGCCGAAATAGGCGACCGGACTCGTGCCATCGACATTGCGGCTGAAGCTGATGTTGAAGTCGGCGAGCTTGGGCACCGCCTCGGCGGTGAGCAGCACATTCGCCGGTTTCACATCGCGGTGCAGCACGCCGTGTGCCGAGGCGTAGTCGAGCGCCTCGGCCAGTCTGCGGCCGAGCCACGCGACCGTCTCCGGCCAACTGAGCGTGGCGATCTCGGCGCGCACGCTCGAATCCGTCGGCCGGATCTCGCCCTTCTCCTCCATGGCCGCGTCGACCGCGTCGAGCAGCAGCCGACCGCTGCGTTCGGCGGGCGGGGTGGCGCGCACCCAGCGCAGCACGCTGAGCAGCGTGCCGCCGGGCAGGAACTGCATGTAGAGCAATCGCAACCGGCGCGAGCGACCGGCGTCCGCGTCGAGCAGCCGCTGGTCGAAGACGCGCACGATGTAGTCGTGGTCGAGCTGGGCCAGGGTCTGCGGCTCGGTGCCGTGGTCGGCGGAGATCTTCACCGCGACCAGCCGCTGCAATGAGCGCTGCCTGGCCAGGAAGACGCGGGCGAACGCGCCGCTGCCCAAGCCGGTCAGCAGGTCGAAATCATCGATTCGCTGGCCGATTTCGATGCGGTCGAGCGCGTCGAAGCGGTCCGGCCCGGTGCCGATCGTGGTGGGCACGGCGGTCGCCGTTCCCGTCAGATCAGTGGTCGCTCGGGTCACTTCTGAACTACGAGTGGACTCGGCGGTCCGGTTCAATTCGCTATCGACGAAGGCGGCTCTGGTGCGCGCGAGCGCGGTCAGTGTGAAATCCTCCAGCGCCGCCCGCCGGGTGCTCTGATCGAGATCATCCGCGTTCAGCATGGCACGCAGTTCACTCGCCTGGTGCGGATATTCGCGCAGGCATTCGCGTGGATCCACCCGTTCGCCGCTGTGCCTGCGGATGACGAACTCTTCGTACACCAGACCGGCCGGGATACTTCCGGATTCGAGTTCGGGGAATTCGGCGCAGTATTCGGCGAGCCGTTTGCGCGTCTCCGGTCCAGGCCGCGCCTGCTCGGTCGCGCCGAGCACGGTCCGGCGCAGCCAGCGATGTCGCAGGTCGACCCGGATCAGCTCGATCAGCGCCTCGGTCCGCAGCGTCTGCGCGTCGGGCAGATACTCGGCGATCTCGGGTGGGCGGCGCGCGGATTGAAAAGCAGTGTCTTCCCATGCCGCGGAGAAGGCTGCCACGGCGCTGAATTCGGTGCGCATGGGAGGCCCGCCATAACCGGCCACGGCATCGAAACCCGGGGCGAAATCGGAACTTCTATCGGAGTCGGCACTCATTCCAGGACCTAGTGGCTCGGCGGACGTCAGAGAATCCGCACTGGTCGGTCGATGGATGTGCCGGAGAAATTCCCGCCACACCCGACGTCATCGTCCCCCGAGCAGTATTCGGAATGATAACTTGCGGCTCAACAGCGATCACCCGAATTCGACAACGATGCGACGGGGGACGACCAGCACATGCACAACAAGTCCACAGCTGTGGCGGACGGTTCGGCAAAAACCGAAACCACCGTCACGGAAGCAGCAGCGCAGCCGCCGACCAAGCACACGGCGGTCCCGCAGGCTCCGGCTACTTCGAAATCACTAACGCAGGCGACGGTCGTGCAGGCCGACGTCGCGCAGTCACCGCCTACCCGATCGGCCGTCGCGGCGGCGGCGCCCGCTCAAGATAGTCCGGTGGACGCGAACGACCAAATCGCCGCCGGCCAGGACAATTCACGGGGCCCGGCCGCGGCGATCGCGGCGGGCGTCCGGGACGGTTCGCTGACCGCGACGGAGGTGGTCGAGACCACCCTCGCCAGAATCGTCGCCGAGCACCGGAATACGAATGCCTTCAGCGTTATCCGCACCGACAAGGCACGGTCGGAGGCAGCGTTGCTCGAGCAGCGCGCCGACCTCGACGTGCTGCCGCTGGCCGGTGTGCCGATCGCGATCAAACACAACCTCGCGGTCGCGGGCGAGACCATGCGGTGCGGCTCCGCGGCGACGGACACCCGTCCGGTCGCCGACGATCATCCGGTGGTGCGCAGGCTGCGCGCCGCGGGCGCGGTGGTCGTCGGGCTCACCACCGTGCCGGAACTCGGACTGTGGGGCACCACCGACACCCCGGACCGGATCACCGGCAACCCATGGAATGTCGCGCGCAGCGCGGGCGGCTCGTCCGGCGGTTCGGCGGCGGCGGTCGCGGCCGGACTGGTGCCGATCGCGCACGGCAACGACGGGCTCGGTTCGATCCGCATCCCCGCCGCCTGCTGCGGGGTCTTCGGCATCAAGCCGGGCAGGCACACGGTGCCCGCGGAGATCGGCCTCGACGCCTGGTCCGGCATGGCCGAAAACGGCGTGCTGGCAACGACAGTCGGCGATGCGGCGCTCGCGCTATCGGTGCTGGCCGCCCGGCCGGACCTAGCCGAGGTGGAGCCGCCAGGCCGACTACGCATCGGTCTAGCCGTGGCTCCGCCGTCTCGCTTCTTTCCGGTCGATCGGCACTGGACCAACGCCGC
The DNA here is from genome assembly GCF_019222765.1 of Nocardia iowensis. Taxonomy (NCBI): domain Bacteria; kingdom Bacillati; phylum Actinomycetota; class Actinomycetes; order Mycobacteriales; family Nocardiaceae; genus Nocardia; species Nocardia iowensis. Next base: position 555,179 of record NZ_CP078145.1, read on the forward strand.
GCGCACAGCGGCCTCGGTCGCCGCGGCGGCCGGCCATCTGGTCGAGCCGACCACGTTGCCCTATGGCGACGCGATGCTGTCGATCTTCTTGCGCTGGTTGGCCGTTGGTTGCCGCGACGCCGCCGCGCTACCCCACCCCGAGCTCCTGCAACCGCGCACCCGCCGCCATCTTGCACTCGGCCGCAAGGTGGCCCGACTACGGCTCGTCCGCCCGTCCCAGGTCGATCGGGTCGAGGCGCGACTGCTCGAATACTTCGAACGCTACGACGTGGTGATCACGCCCACGCTCGCCGGCCCGCCGCCAAAGGCGCGGGCCTGGCACAGCCGCGGTTGGCTGGCCAATGTGCTTGCCAGCGCCCGGTTTTCGCCCTTCACCCCGCTGTGGAATCTGGTCGGCTGGCCCGCCGCCTCCATCCCGATGGGCATGCACCCCGATGTCGGAACGCCGGTGGCCGCTCAGCTGGCCGGCCCGCCGGGCAGCGAATCCACCCTGCTACGGCTGGCCGCGCAAGTGGAATCGCTGCACCCGTGGCGGCGCACTATCAACTGACCAGGATTACGCGCTGACGGCGGGTTGCTGCTGCTGGACCGAGAACCCGCCGTCGACCGCGCGTCCCGCGAATTCGAGGATGGTGGGTCGAGTGTCATCGGCCCGCCACGCGACGGCAAGCTCGCACGGCGCGAGACCGGCCACCGGTCGCGCGGTGAGGCCCGGCCACCGGTACATCGGCACGTTGTTCTCGGCGAGCAAACAGACGCCGAGGCCGAGGCTCACGGCCTCCAGCTTGTCCTCCGGCGTCGCCGCCTCGGCGCCGATCTTCGGCTGGCGTCCGTTGCGCGCGTCGTTGCCGAGCCAGAAGTCGCGCACCGCACCGGCTTCGGTGGGCAGCGCGATGAACGGCTCGTCGAGCAGGTCGGTGAAGTCGATGGTTTCCCGGTCGGCCAGCGGGTGGTTCTCCGGGAGCAGCACCCAGCGCGGCTCCGTGCGCAGCACCTGCCAGCGGTAGCGGTTCGGATCGGGCAGCGGCAGCCACACCAGGGACAGATCCGCCTGCCGACCGGCCAGGCCGCTGGACGGGTCGGTCCAGGAGGCCGCGTGCAGTGCGAGCCGATGGCCGCTCGCGCTCTCCAGGTCGTTCAACAGGCCGCGCCCGAGCGCGGACTGGATACCGACGCGCAGCACCTCGCCCGCCTCCTGCAGCGAGACGTTGGTGACCTCCCACAGCTCCAGGATCTTGCGGGCGCCCTCGAGCAGTTCCTTACCGGCGACGGTCAGGGCGACGCTGCGCTGGTTGCGGTCGAACAGGACCACGTCGAGCTGGCGTTCCAGCTGACGGATCTGACGCGAGAGGGTGGGTTGAGCGATGTGCAGCCGCTGAGCGGCGTTGGTGAAGTGCAGTTCCTCAGCGACGGCGACGAAATACCGCAGGTCGCGCAAATGCGGGTCCATAGCCCCTTGCTATCAGAATCAGTCCTGAATTTCCAGCCTTATCAGGCCGGAAAGTCTGGATACGGGTACCAAAACATTCGACAGGTTTGTTAGGGACAGCATATTGCTTGTCATGGTGGGACGCACCATCGACTCCGCGAATCTTCGGCATGCGGGGGTCGATCTTTCCAATGAAGTACATCTGGGCGTGTGACCAGCAGTGATGATCATCTATGGCGTCACGACGGGCGGAGAACTGGCGGTCTGTGTGATTGCCGATCGTCCGCTGGGGGCCCGCTTATGGCCGACCTGCGGTCATTTGCACCCTCTATAGTGATTTTCATCACAATATGGTTTTGTATTGCCGATTGGATCGGCTGTCGAGTCTTCGCCGGACGCGCAAAAGCGCTGCGGCCGGGACGAATCCACGACCGCAGCGCCTGGTGAGCGAACGAGCTACACGCTGCGCGCCCGCTCCTCGTACGCCTTGCGCTTGTCGGCGTCGACGTCGTCCAGGAACGCGTGCCCCGCGCCGAGCGCCCTGGCGATGCCGTCACCGACCGCCTCCGGCAGCAGCCCGACCAGCTGCGAGATGATGCCCGCCACCGCGGTCACCCGGACCTTGGACTTCGGTGCGGTGATCAGCCCGACGATGGCGTCGGCGATCTCCTCCGGCTCGGCCGGGCGCAGCAGCTTCGGCGCGGTGACGCCCGCGCCGAGCTCGGTGTTGGTCAACGTGGGCAGCACCGAGGAGAAGCGCACGCCGGAATCCCGGTACTCCTCGCGCAGCGTGTCGGTGAAGCCGAGCACCGCGTGCTTGCTCGCGTTGTAGGTGGCCAGGCCGGGGATGTGCGTCTCACCGGCCAGCGAGGCGATATTGATGACGTGCCCGCTGCTGCGCGGCAGCATCCGGGCCAGGCCCAGCTTGGAGCCCAGGATTACGCCGTAGACATTGATGTCGAGGATCCGGCGGGTGATCTGGTCCGGCTCGTCGACCAGCTTGCCGGTCGGCATGATGCCCGCGTTGTTGACCAGCACATCGATCGGGCCGACGGTGCGCTCCACCTCGTCGAGGAAGCTCTCGAACGAGACGGGATCGGTGACGTCGAGCTTGCCGTACAGCTCGAAACCGCGGGCGGTGCCGGACGCCTTGACGGTGGCCTCATCGATATCGCCGATCGCGACCTTGGCGCCGAGCGCCTGTAGCGCGGTCGCGGTGGCCAGTCCGATGCCGCGGGCGCCGCCGGTAATGACGACGACCTTGCCGCGAATCTTCGAAACGTCACTCACTTGTTGTCTCCCTTGAGTTTCAGAACGGCCGGAATATCGAGCCTGCGCAGGCCGCGGGCTCCCGCGGCCCGCATGGCGCCGAGTGCGAAGAGCAGCTTCGGCATCGAGTACGGGTACCAGAACAGTTCCTTCTGCTGGGTCGGCAGGATCGGCGTGGTGATCGCCTGCTGACGGCAGTACTTGCGGACGCCGTTGGCGCCGCCCCAGCGAGCGCCGGTGCCGGACATGCCCCAGCCGCCCATCGGCAGGGCGAAGCTGAACAGATTGCTGAAGACATCGTTGATATTGACCGCGCCCGCGTTCAGCTGCCTGGCCACTCGGTCGCCATGGTCCTTGTCGCCGGTCCACACCGTCGCCGAGAGCCCGTAGATCGAATCATTGGCCAGCCGAATGGCTTCCGCCTCGTCGGCCACCTTCATCACCGGCAGGGTCGGGCCGAAGGTCTCTTCGGTGATGCACGACATGGTGTGGTCGACATCGACCAGCACGGTCGGCTCGAACGCGGTGCCGAACCCGGCCCGCTTGCCGCCGGTGAGCACCTTCGCGCCGGCCGCGACGGCCTCGTCGACGTGGCGTTGCACGATGCTGGTCTGGTTCTCGTTGGCCAGCGCGCCGACATCGTGCTTGGACTCGCGGCCGTCGATGCCCTGGCGCAGCGCCTTGACGTTCGCGGTCAGCTTGGCGACGAACTCGTCGTAGACCGGCGCCTCGACGTACACCCGCTCCACCGAGATACACACCTGACCCGAGTTGAACATTCCGCCGAACGCGATGCCGTGCGCGGCGCGATCCAGATCGGCGTCGGCCAGCACGATGGCCGGGTCCTTACCGCCCAGCTCCAGGCTGTACGGGACCATCCGCTCCGCACACGCCACGGCGATCTTGCGACCGGTCGCGGTCGAACCGGTGAACTGGATGTAGTCGGCGTTCTCGACGACGGCGCCGCCGGTCGCGCCCGCGCCGGTGACCACGGCGAAGATCGGGGGAGCGCCGATTTCGGCCCAGCCCCTTGCCATTTCGAGGGCGGACAGCGGCGTCACCTCGGACGGCTTCAGGATGACGGCGGCACCCGCGGCGAGCGCGGGGAACACATCCAGCGCGGGCATGGCCACCGGGAAGTTCCACGGCGTGATGACGCCGACCACCGGGTACGGCTTGTACGCGGTGGTCAGCTTCTTCACCCTGGCCAGTGGACTGTGCGGGGACGGGTGGTCGTCGGCGAGGAACTTGGCCGCGCGCCGGGCGTAGTAGCCGACCAGGTCGGTCGCGAAGGCGGGATCAATGAGCGAGTCGACGCGCGGCTTGCCCGTTTCGGACTGCACCACGTCGGCGATCGTTTCGGTGTTGTCGATCAGCCAGTCCTGGAATTTCAGCAGCCATTCCTTGCGGCCGTTCGGGCCGATGGCCTCCCACTCCGGCTGGTACAGCCGTAGCTCGCGGACCTTGGCCGCGACCTCGTCCGCGGTCACCGCCGGCACCGTCCCGACGACCGCACCGGTGCCGGGATTGCGCACCTCGATGACGGCGGGGGCGTTGTCCGCTGCCGTTGTCTTCCGCGCGGTTGTCTTGCGCGCCGGTGCCTTCTTTGCCGCGCCGGGCGCTGGTTCGGTGTTGGTCACTGCTGTTCTCCCACTGACGTTGTGCTGTGAGCCGCGTGGGCTGAGTGTGAATCAGGCCACTGAACTATGATCGTGGCACAATGCCGGGGGAGATTCTTGGCTCAGTTTGTCAACCGAGCCGCGAGAATTTGTGCTCAGAGAACAATCGGAGGCGCTGTGACCACCGCATCACCCGACCGGATCGGCCCCAACTCCGAAGTGGTCCGCGACTGGCTGGCGGAGTACGTCTACGAGACGATGCGGACCGAGACGCTCGAGCAGGTCGTCGACCGCCTCGACAGCGCGATCATCGCGCGCATCCCAGAACTCGCCGACCGCGACCTGCGCCGTGACCTCGCCGCGAGCACGCGCGCCCATGCCAGGGTGATGCTGAGCGGAATCACCAGCGACACCTTCGAATACACGCTGCCCGAAGAGGCACACGCCTTCGCGCGGACGATCGCCCGCCGCGGCTTCGAGCTGCGAATGCTGCTGCGGACCTATCACGTCGGCATGGAAGCGGTGCTCGATTACATGACCGAGGCCATCGATCAACGGCAGGCCCCGCAGGAGATCGAGCGCGCGGTGATGCTGCGGCTGTTCGAGCGGGCGACGAAGTGGGTCAGCATGTCGGTCGAGATGTTGACCGACACCTACATGGAGGAACGCGAGCGAGTGCTGCGGGCCGCGCTCAATCGGCGCACCGAGACCATCCGCGCGCTGCTGGCCGGTGACGAGCTGGACACCGACCAGGCCTCGGCCCGGCTCGGTTATCGGCTCGGTCAACGACACGTCGCCTTCGTGCTGTGGACCGACGAGGGCGAATCCGGCAGTGGCGACGGCGAAGTCATCGGCCTGCTCGAACGGGTCGCAACCCGGGTCGCGACCGAAATCGGCAACGGCAGGGTGCTCACCGTCGCGTCCGGGTCGAGCGGCATGTGGGCGTGGGCCGGACTGGATGACCTACCGGGTGCCGATGCGAGCCAGAACGGCCGGGCCGATCAGGGTGCGGGCGAACCCGGCGCGGTCGAGCGAGTCGCGGCCGGTCTGGTCGAACCGCCGGTCCGGATCGCCTTCGGGGTGCCCGCCGGGCACGTCGCGGGGTTCCGACAGAGTCATCGCGAAGCGGTGGCCGCCAGGCATGTCGCCGAGCGCGGACCGGCGGGTGCGGCCCGCGTCATCGGTTATCGCGAGGTGGAGATCGCCTATTTGGCCGGCGCCGACGACACGGCGATGCGTGGCCTGATCGGGCGGGAATTGCGGGCGCTGTCCGGCTCGGACCCGAACGCGGCGCGGCTGCGCGAGACGCTGCACGCCTACCTGAAAAGTCATCGCAGCCCCGAGGCGACGGCGAAACTGCTTGGGGTGCACAAGAACACGGTCCGCTACCGCATCCAGCGGATCGAGGAACTGCTGGGTTATCCGATCGAGCAGCGCAGCTTGCCGTTGGAGCTCGCCCTCGCCTGCGTCGCTGTCTACGGTGTAGACGCGCTGCCCGGAATCAGTGCTTGAGCTGTGCGTTATCCGCGGTCAGTCGGCCGACGCTTCGCGTGCGGCGACCCGCAACGGCGGTTCGGTCGGCGGGGCGGCCGGTCGGTCAGGTAGGTCCGCCAGCAGCTGTGTGGTGGCCGCGGCGATGGCCGCGACGGCCTTGTCGACCGCCACTTTGGTGGTGGAGCTCAGGCCGGACACACCACCGACCGTGCGCACGTACTGCAGTGCGGCAGCATAGATTTCCTGCTCGGTAGCGGCAGGCTCCAGGCCACGAAGGAGGGTGATGTTGCTACTCATGCGAGCACAGTAGCTCTCGAGCACGCCATGCGGCAGGGCAAGAAAGTCCTGATGCGAAAATCGCTGTTCGCCATGCCCGGCAAGCGGGTGGCGTTCAGCGATCGGCGCCGACTTTTCGAGCACACTGGACCCCCACGCGCGAGGCTTTCGAGCGCCGGTTCGCGGCCGTCTCGTGTCCGAGTCGTCGCAGCGCATGCGACGCAGTCGCCAGTCGCGACGGCTCGGACACGAGACCAAGGGGCCGCGAACCACGCCGCGCCGCAGGCGCGGCCAATAGACTCAGCTCATGCCTGCCCGCGGTGTACCCACGTTGACGACCTTCCCGTACGAGGAGCTGGATCAGCGCGAAGAGGACCACTGGTCCGGCGCAGCCGTAGCCGATGACGAATTGCGCGCGCTCGCGCTCGGCGCTTTCTACTCCGCCCGCTGGGATGCCTTCCACGACGCGCTGCTGCTCGGCCCTGAGCGCGAGCATCCGCTCGGCGACCGGCGCGAGCTCGCCATCGACACGCTCACCGGCGCCTGGGGCATCACCGACGGGACCGAGGCGCAGGCGTCGATGGAGCAGTTGCTGGACGGTATGCACGCGCCGCTGTACGCGCTGGTCCATCCGCTGGTGATGGCCTCGGTCAATGCCAGTGAACGGGACAGGTTCGGCGAGCGCGCCGACCGGCACCGGGCGTTCCTGCGCCAGGTCGGCTCGTTCCGCGGGATGGACAATCCGGAGGCGCTGGTCCGCGACTACGACATCTGGTCACAGGCCATCAAGATCGGCTTCACCGATCATCTCGCGCGCCCGCTGCCCAGCGACATCCACGCCTGGGATCTGGCCCGCGTGGTCGCCGTCGCGCGGATGGCCTTCACCGCTGGATATCTCGACGCGGATCTGGCCTGGGACTATCTGGCCCGCGCGCTGCCCATCGCGCAGGCCAAGTACCGCAACTGGCGGCAGTTCGGCGACGCCTATCTCACCGGCTGGACCTACTGGCAGGCCTGCGAAGACCTCGCCGAACTGAAGAACGGCGGCGTCGACCGGCGGATGGAACTGCTGCGCCTGTGGATGCGCCCGACCAGTCCGTGGCGGCGGATCAGCCTGACCGTGCCGCCGGTGGTGCAGCCCTGACGTCGTGAACTATCCGCCGTCGGGCAGGGAGCGAAGAATGCCGCGGCCGTAGCGCTGGAACTGCGCGTCGTCGACCATGCCGAGGGAATGGCGCTCGACGAGCAGTTCCCATTCCGAATACAGCTGCGACACACCTGGATCGGCCGGGCCGGCAGCGCCGTCGGCGGAGTCGCGGCGCACCGCGAAGTTCACCGCGCAGGTGACGCGCTCGGTGTCGGCTCGATCGGTGCCGGTGAAACGCAAGGTGATGTTGCCGTCGTGCACTTCCATGCTCGCCTCGCCGCGGACCGCGCCGATCTCGCCTGCCACCACGGGCGTGCCGTCGGTGTTGCGGGCCCACAGCACCGCGGGGATGGGTAGCTCGTGCGCGTAGCGGGTGCCGGTGCCGATCGAGATGAACAGCAGCCGCCCGGTCGTCGCGGCGAGCAGGCCGGGGCCGTTGCCCGCGGGCGGGTGCGCGTGCGCGATCGCGGTCTCCAGCACGTACTCGTCCGGTGTGACGTATCGGTGCAGCGCGGCGATCGCCGACTTCGCTTCGCGGTGCGGGGCCATCCGGCGCACGGCGCGGTCAACGTCGGCGCGGGTCGGGCCGGACTTGCCCCAGGTGGGGGCGGGCGGATGCAGATCGGGGGCGGCCACGTCGATGCGCTGGGTCGCCAGGATCTGGCTGTTGATCCGGTCCACGATCTCGGTAGCGGCGGGCACGTCGTGCTCGGCGATCAGCACCGGCAGCGGGGTACGGTCCGCGGGTACGCCGGTCAGCACCGGGGTCGGGTATCTCAGGTATATCTCGATGACAACGGCGTCGTCGGCGCGCCGATTCAACCGAACCTTCAACAGGTCGGTAACCGGTACGTCGAGCACCCGCTCGCCATCGGAGCCAGGACGCAGGACGATCAACCGCCCGCGGCCGTGACGCACTATCGCTGTGGGTGTCCGTAGCTCAACTATGTCCATACCCCCTGCGCTCTGCTTGATTTGCGGTGTTCGCGGTGCCCTCCGTGGTTACGCTTCGCTGCCTCCTCCGGGCCCGTCGCTCGCACCGCGGTGTCTGTTTGCGGTGCTCAGGGGGCCTTACGTGGTTACGCAAGCTACCGCCTCCGGGCCTGTCGCTCGCGCCGCGGTGTTGTGTCGTCGCTCACGATAGGCCGAACATGCCATGATTGTGACCACTTGGAGTAACCCGGACCGGGGACTTCGGGAACCACCGAGGTCCCTTGGCCGTTTACCTCTTTAACTGCACCTGCAGCCGAACTGCGCGATGTATCGACTAGACCGTACGCGGTAACGTGGCATGTCCGCATCCGAACCCTCCCGGAGCCGGACGCGCCCGACGCATCGCTTGCAAGAACCCGGAGACACCGGAAAGGACTGGCCGGCCGGCCGACGCTCTATGAACCGCAAGACAGTGTTTCGCACCCTGGCCATAGTCTCGGGCATCTTGCTCGTGATCTATGCGTTCAGCTACTTCGGCAATGACACGCGCGGCTGGAAGAGCGTCGATACGTCCGTCGCATTGACCCAGCTGAACGATAAGAGCAACGTCAAGAACGTTCAGATCGATGATCGTGAACAGCAACTACGCATCGAGCTGAAGAACGGCAACGATGCGACCGGTGGCCAGAGCAAGATCATCGCGAAGTATCCCGGTGGCAGCGAGACGTCCGGACAGGTCTTCGACGCTGTCAAGAATTCCGGCGCTCCCTACAACACCGTGGTCAAGCAGGAGAGCTGGCTCACCCAGATCCTGCTGTTCGTGCTGCCGATGGTGATCCTGTTGGGGCTGTTCGTCTTTGTCATGGCCCGCATGCAGGGCGGTGGTCGCGGCGGGATGATGGGCTTCGGCAAGTCCAAGGCCAAACAGCTGTCCAAGGACATGCCGAAGACCACGTTCGCCGATGTGGCCGGCGCCGACGAGGCGGTCGAAGAGCTCTACGAGATCAAGGACTTCCTGCAGAACCCGGTCCGCTACCAGGCCCTCGGCGCCAAGATCCCGAAGGGCGTGCTGCTGTACGGCCCGCCCGGTACCGGTAAGACGCTGCTCGCGCGCGCCGTGGCCGGCGAGGCGGGCGTGCCGTTCTTCACGATCTCCGGTTCGGACTTCGTCGAGATGTTCGTCGGTGTCGGCGCCTCCCGGGTGCGCGACCTGTTCGAGCAGGCCAAGCAGAACAGCCCGTGCATCATCTTCGTCGACGAGATCGACGCGGTCGGCCGCCAGCGCGGCGCGGGCCTCGGCGGTGGCCACGACGAACGTGAGCAGACGCTGAACCAGCTGCTGGTCGAGATGGACGGCTTCGGCGATCGCACCGGCGTCATCCTGATCGCCGCGACCAACCGCCCCGACATCCTTGACCCCGCGCTGCTGCGCCCCGGCCGGTTCGACCGGCAGATCCCGGTCGGCAACCCCGACCTGGCGGGTCGGCGTGCCATCCTGCGGGTGCATTCGCAGGGCAAGCCGATCGCACCCGAGGCCGACCTCGACGGTCTGGCCAAGCGCACCGTCGGCATGTCCGGCGCCGACCTGGCCAATGTGATCAACGAGGCCGCGCTGCTCACCGCCAGGGAGAACGGCGCCGTCATCACCGGCGACGCGCTCGAGGAGTCGGTGGACCGCGTCGTCGGCGGTCCGCGCCGCAAGAGCCGGATCATCAGCGAGCACGAGAAGAAGATCACCGCTTACCACGAGGGTGGCCACACGCTGGCCGCTTGGGCGATGCCCGACATCGAGCCCGTCTACAAGGTCACCATCCTGGCCCGCGGCCGCACCGGTGGCCACGCCATGACGGTGCCCGAGGACGACAAGGGCCTGATGACCCGCTCGGAGATGATCGCCCGCCTGGTGATGGCGATGGGCGGCCGCGCGGCCGAGGAACTGGTGTTCCACGAGCCGACCACCGGCGCGTCCTCGGATATCGACCAGGCCACCAAGATCGCTCGCGCGATGGTGACCGAATACGGCATGAGCTCGCGCCTCGGCGCGGTGCGCTACGGCCAGGAGGCGGGCGACCCGTTCCTCGGCCGCTCGATGGGCCAGGCGTCGGATTACTCGCACGAGGTCGCGGGCGCCATCGACGAGGAGGTGCGCAACCTGATCGAGGCCGCGCACACCGAGGCGTGGGCCATTCTCAACGAGTACCGCGACGTGCTCGACGTGCTGGCGACGGCGCTGCTCGAGCGGGAGACCTTGCACCGCAAGGAGCTCGAAGGACTGCTCGCCTCGGTGGAGAAGCGGCCGAGGATCACCGCGTTCAACGACTTCGGTGACCGCGTTCCCTCGACCAAGCCGCCGGTGAAGACGCCGGGCGAGCTGGCGCTCGAGCGCGGTGAGCCGTGGCCGCCGCCGGAGCAGATCCCGGCGCCGTTGCCCGCGGGTGCGGCCAGGGAGAACCAGCCCGCCAACGGTTATCCGGAGGAGGGTGGTTACACCGCCGCACCGCAGTACGGCTATCCCGCACCGCCCGCGTCCGGGTACCCGGCGCAGCCGCCCGCTCAGGGCTACCCGCAGCGCGGTGGCACGCACGGCTCACGTCCGGACTACGGTGCTCCCGCCGGTTGGTCGGCCCCGGGTTGGCCGCCGCGCGACGAGCAGCAGCAGCCGAGCCAGCCCAGTGGCTGGACCGAGCCGCAACAGCGCCACGGCTACCAGCCGTGGGGTCCGCAGCCGGGCGCGCAGGACGGCGGTTACGACCGCGGCAACTACGGCGACCAGCCCGGCTACGAAGAGCCAGGCCGGGCGAACCCGAACGGCGAGGGCGACACCGACAATCGCGAGTGGGATGGACCGAACGGTCGACGCTGAACCAGGCCGGTGCTCTCGTGTCCGTAGTGGCACGTGAGCATCGGCTCCGGGTCTATCGCCCGTGCCGCGCTGTTCGATCGGCGGCGCGCACGGGCCCGTCGCGGTGACGCGGGCTGCCGCCTCCGGGCCTGTCGCTCGCACCGCGCCGGTGACGATTAGGCTCGACCATCGGGGTGCCGAGTAATTGCCGGCATCCGAGATTTTGGAGGTGTCCTCGATTGTCGGCCAACAATCACGTCGGCGGCCACGCGCTCGCCGATTCGGACGGTACCGCGGAGAACGGTTCCGGCAATGGCATGACCAGGCCGGAGCTCATCGCTCTTGAAACTGGACGAGCGTTCGACCAAGACCGGGCCGAAGCCGCGGTTCGGGAGTTGCTGCTCGCTGTCGGTGAAAATCCCGACCGGCCCGGTTTGATCGATACGCCCGCCCGGGTCGCCCGCGCCTATCGGGAGATGTTCGCGGGGCTCTATGTCGAGCCGGAAGACGTGCTGAACACCACCTTCGACGAGGGTCACCAGGAACTGGTGCTGGTCCGCGACATCCCCCTGTACTCCACCTGCGAACACCACCTGGTGTCGTTCCACGGTGTCGCGCACGTCGGCTATATCCCCGGCAAGCACGGCCGGGTGACCGGACTGTCCAAGCTGGCCCGCCTGGTCGATCTGTACGCCAAGCGCCCACAGGTGCAGGAGCGCCTGACCAGCCAGGTCGCCGACGCGGTGATGCGCAAGCTGGATCCGCGCGGCGCCATCGTGGTGGTCGAGGCCGAACACCTGTGCATGGCGATGCGCGGCATCCGCAAGCCGGGCGCGAGTACCACCACCTCGGCGGTGCGCGGCCTGCTGCAGTCCAGTCCGTCCTCGCGCTCCGAGGCCCTCGATCTCATTCTGCGGAAGTGAACGAGGATCCGATGAGCGCAGAGAGGAGCAGCTTCGCGCGCGGCGGGCGCTCCTGTGTGGTGATGGGCGTTGTCAACGTCACCAGTGACTCCTTCTCCGACGGCGGGCGCTACCTCGACCCCGACCTCGCGGTCGCGCACGGCGTCGAGTTGTACGCGGCGGGCGCCGACATCGTCGACGTCGGCGGCGAGTCGACCAGGCCGGGAGCGGTGCGGATCGATCCCGAGACCGAGGCGGCCCGGGTGGTCCCGGTGATCCGCGGATTGGTCGCGGCGGGCGTACCGACCAGCGTCGACACCATGCGCGCCGCGGTGGCCGAGGCGGCCCTCGCAGCGGGTGTTTCGGTGGTGAACGACGTCTCCGGCGGCCGCGCCGATCCCGACATGGTGAAAGTCGTTGCCGCCGCTGATGTCCCGTGGATCCTCATGCACTGGCGCGCGGGCGCGGACTACCGGCACACCGGCCCGGCCGACCACTACGACGACGTGGTCGCCGAGGTGCTCGCCGAACTGACCGCCCAGGTGGACCTGGCCGTGGCCGCGGGTGTCGACCCGTCCCGGCTGATTCTCGATCCCGGTCTAGGCTTCGCCAAGAACGCCGAGCACAACTGGGCGTTGCTCGGCGCGCTGCCCGAACTCGTGGCCAACGGACTACCGATTCTCATCGGCGCCTCCCGCAAACGCTTCCTCGGCGCGCTGCTGGCTGACGACTCGGGCCCTCGACCGCCCGACGGTCGCGAGACCGCCACCGCGACCGTTTCGGCGCTGGCCGCTCTGCACGGTGCCTGGGGCGTGCGCGTGCACGACGTGCGCGCCTCGTTGGACGCCATCACCGTTACCGATGCCTGGCAGGCCGCTGCCCGGCCGCACACCGCCACGCCGAGCTCGCGAGGAGCACACCGATGAGTCCGACCCCGGCCGACGCTGAGCATGTTGCGTCGCAGGAGAATTCGTCGATCCGGCGCGGTGCCGACCGCATCGAGCTGCGCGGCCTGCGAGCGTTCGGCCATCACGGCGTGTTCGATCACGAACGCCGGGACGGCCAGGAGTTCGTCGTCGATCTGACCGTGTGGGTGGACTTCTCCGTCGCCGCGGCCTCCGACGATCTGGTCGCCACCGTCGACTACGGCCAACTCGCCGAGAACGCCGTGCGAATCATCCAAGGCCCGCCGCGCAACCTCATCGAGACCGTCGTCTCCGAGATCGCCGACGACGTAATGACCGACCCGCGCATCAGCTCGGTCGAGGTGGTCGTGCACAAGCCCGCCGCCCCGATTCCGCACACCTTCGCCGACGTCCGAGTCGTCACCTCGCGCCATCGCGGGGAGCCGCTGTGAGCCCGATCAGCGAGCGGACCATCGGCACCGCTCCCCGAGGCACGATGGAGCCGAGCGTCAGCGAGGTGGCGTCGTGACTCGTGCCGTGCTGTCCATCGGTTCGAATCTGGGTGACCGGCTGGCGCATCTGCGCAGTGTGGTCGACGGCTTCGGTACTCGGGTCATCGCGGTGTCGCCGGTGTATTCGACCGCGCCGTGGGGCGGGGTCGAACAGGACGACTACCTCAATGCCATTGTCGTGGTGGAAGAGCCGGCGTTCGACTGCGCCGATTGGCTGCGCGAGGGCCAGCGGCTCGAGCAAGCCGCGGATCGGGTCCGCGAGGTGCGCTGGGGCGCCAGGACCCTCGATGTCGACGTGATCTGGTGCGCGGAGCGCGCGGACGGCGAGCTGGTGGCCTGCCGCAGCGAGGACCCGGAGCTGACCCTGCCGCACCCGCAGGCGCATCGGCGCGCGTTCGTCCTGATCCCGTGGCTGGACCTGGAACCGGACGCGGTGCTCGAGGTCGACGGCCGCGCGCAGGCGATCACGGACCTGCTCGATGAACTCCCGGTCGCCGAACGCACCGGCGTGCAACGGACCGAGCTGTCCCTGCCATCCGCCGAAGGATCGGCCCCGTGCAGCTGAAACCCACTCGAATCCTGGACCTGGTGGCGAATGTGGTGATCGCCGCGGTCGTCGCGTGGGTCGCAACCCGGATGGCCTACAACAGCTTTCCGCCGATCTCCACCTACGCGGGTGCCTCGCTGTATCCGGTCGCGGCCATCGAGGCGGTGCTGGCGTTCGTGATCCGGGCGAAGGTCAACGACAACCAGCTCGGCGATGGCAGGCATCAACTGCATCCGATCACTGCGGCCCGCGCGGTCGCGTTGGCCAAGGCGTCGCTGCAAGTCGGTTCGATCGCGGCGGGTGTGTGGCTGGGTTTCCTGTTTTGGGTCTTCCCGCAGCGGGGCACGCTCGGTGCGGCCGCCGCCGACAGTCCGGGTGCCATTGTCGGGATGCTGGCGGGGGTGGCTTTGGTTGCTGCGGCCCTATGGCTCGAGTATTGCTGCCGGGCTCCCGACGACCCCACCGACGATCCGGCAACCACATAGCAAATAAGCCGTCCGGAATTGTCGCACCGAGTTGTGGGCGTGGCGAGTCGATCAAGCTACCCTGGCTTGCATGGTTTCACCCTCCCGTACCAGCACTTCCCGTCGACGGCGGGACGACGCGGGAAAATTGTTCATCGGCGTATTGATTCTGCTCGGGCTGGTTGCCAGCGTTTTCCTGGTATTCAGCAACAGCTTGCAGTTCGTACGGATCGGTCTGGTCGCTGCCCTGTGGGCGGCGGTCATCGGCGCGTTAGCTGCGACGAGATATCGCAAGGAAGCGACGATCGACAAGGCCAAGGTTCGCGATCTGCAGACGGTCTACGAGTTGCAGCTGGAGCGCGAGGTCACCGCCCGGCGCGAATTCGAGCTCGGGATCGAGGCCCGGGTGCGCGAGGAAGTGGGCGCCGATGCCACCGAGCTGGCCGCGTTGCGCGCCGAACTCACCGTGCTCCGGCAGAGTCTGCAGCGGCTCTTCGACGGCGATCTGCCGATGGATCGGCCCGCGTTGCGCGCCGACGCGACCCGGATTCAAGAGCTGACCAGCGCGGTAGCCGACCCGGCGAATAATAGCTCCGCGAATGCCGGACCCTGGGCCGTCCCGCCGAACCAGCAACCGCGCAGCAGCGTGACCCCGGTGTTCGTCCCCGATCATCCCGAGCCGCCCGCCTTCGCCAGCCCCTTCGACGACCCGGTCACCGCCGAGACCTCAGCGGTTCCCGTCGAACACGACGAAGACGAATTCGAAGTCACCGATGTCGACCTCAGCGACCGCGACGATCGAACGCAGTCCTCGTCGGGTTGGTCCGACGCGTTCACCGAGGGGCCGGTCATTCAACCCGCGCCCGAGCCGACGCCGGCTCCCGCACCGAAGCCCAAGCCCAAGCCCGCCTCGTCCTACCCGTCGACCCGCCCCTCGGCCTGGCCGACGACGGAGTCGCCGACGATCGGTACCGCGAGCTCGCGCAGGCGACGCCGCGCCGAAGCCGATGCCGACTCCGAGGTGCCCGAGCGCAGGCTGTCGGTCGCCGAGATCATGGCCAACCTGCAGTCCGAGGAGAAGAGCCGCGACCGGCGGTGATCGCTATCGGGCCTGGTAAACGGCAAATCGGGCATTGCGGTGTAAATCACTGCCCGGGTCCGTGGCACTGGCAAACATCGGGCCGATATCCTCGATGACGAAACGTCCGGTACCCGCAAGGCGGGACTGGAACGACATCGAGAGGACACTGTTGACCTCGAGAAGCGTGAATCCTGACGACGCGACTTCGGGCTACCCCATATCGAGCGACCAGCACAGCGGTGACCCCGCACCCGCACGCCTGACGGTGGGCATCGTCTCGGCGGGACGTGTCGGCTCGGCACTTGGCGCGGCACTGGAGCGTGCCGGACACGTGGTGTTCGGCGTCGCCGCTATTTCCGATGCCTCGGTGCGGCGCGCGCGCACCCGGTTGCCCGACTCCGAGATCCTGCCGGTCGAGGAGGTAGCGGCCCGCAGTGAGCTGCTGCTGCTCGCCGTGCCCGATACCGAGCTGGCCGGTTTGGCGCGCGGCCTGGCGAGCGCGAAGGTGGTCCGGCCGGGCACCATCGTGGCGCACACCTCCGGAGCCAACGGGGTCGGCGTGCTCGCCCCGCTCGCCGAAAGCGGCGTCCTGCCATTGGCCATTCATCCCGCGATGACCTTCACCGGCCACGACGAGGACATCACCCGACTGAGCAACGCGTGCTTCGGCATCACCGCCGCCGACGAGATCGGCTACGCCATCGGGCAGGCGCTGGTGATCGAGATGGGCGGTGAGCCGGTCCGCGTGCAGGAGCACAATCGCGCGCTCTACCACGCCGCTCTCGCGCACGGCAGCAATCACCTGGTCACGGTGATCGTGGATGCCCTTGCCGCACTACGCGTCGCGCTCGACGGCCCAGGCCTGCTCGGGCAGCAGATCGTCGACGATCAGCCGAACGGGCTGGCCGAGCGGCTGCTCGCCCCGCTCGCGTCGGCCGCGCTGGACAACGCGTTGCGGCGCGGGCAGTCCGCGCTGACCGGTCCGGTGGCGCGCGGCGACGCGGATGCGGTGGCCGCGCACCTGGCCGCACTGGAATCCGTCGACACCCGCTTGGCCGAGGGCTATCGCGCGCTGTCGCTGCGGACCGCCGAACGAGCGGGTACCAATCCCGCTGTCATCGAGCTGCTGAAGGGGCGCTGATGTTCGATCCGAAATTGCGTGGCGCCTATTCACCCGGTGGGTTGACCGTGCATCACGACCCGGCGGTGGTCACCCAGGTGTGCAACGCGCTGCGTAGCGTCGGTCGCACCGTCGCGTTGGTGCCGACCATGGGCGCGCTGCACGAAGGCCACCTGGAAATCGTGCGCCTGGCCAAACGGAACAACCAGGTCGTGGTCGTCTCGATCTTCGTGAATCCGTTGCAGTTCGGTGCCAACGAGGACCTCGACAAATACCCGCGCACCTTGGACGCCGATGTCGCCCTGTTGCGCGAGGAGGGCGTCGGTCTGGTGTTCGCGCCGAGCGTGTCCGACATGTACCCGGACGGCCCGCGCACCACCGTGCACCCGGGCCCGATCGGTGCCGAGCTCGAAGGCGCCAGCCGGCCAACGCATTTCGCGGGCATGCTGACCGTGGTCGCCAAGCTGCTGCAGATCGTGCGGCCGACCGAGGCGTACTTCGGCGAGAAGGACTACCAGCAGCTCACGTTGATCCGGCAAATGGTTCGAGACCTCAACTTCGACGTCAAGATCAAGCCGGTCGCCACCGTGCGGGAACACGACGGGCTCGCCATGTCCTCGCGGAACCGGTTTCTCGATGCGGCACAACGGGAATCGGCGCTCGGCCTGTCCGCAGCGCTGGCCGCGGGCAAGCATGCGGGCGGCCTCGGTCCGGACGCGGTACTCGCCGCCGCCCGGCAGGTGCTCGACGCGGTGCCCGGCATCGACGTCGACTACCTCGAACTGCGCTCCGCCAATCTCGACCCCGCCCCGGCCACCGGCAATGCCCGGCTGCTCGTGGCCGCCAGGGTCGGCCCGACCCGGCTGATCGACAATGTCGCCGTCACCCTCGGCGCACCGATCGACGGCCACCCCAACGTCTCCGCCGCGCGGACCTCCCAGCCTGCCTAGGCCACGAACCAACGAAAGGGCGACGCAATGTTGCGCACCATGATGAAGTCGAAGATCCACCGCGCCACGGTGACCCACGCCGACCTGCACTACGTCGGCTCGGTGACGGTCGACCAGGATCTGCTCGATGCCGCCGATCTGCTGGAAGGCGAGCAGGTCTGCATCGTCGACATCGACAACGGCGCCCGCCTGGAGACCTATGTCATCGCGGGTGAACGCGGGTCCGGCGTGATCGGCATCAACGGTGCCGCCGCCCACCTGGTGCACCCCGGCGATCTGGTCATCCTGATCGCCTATGGCCAGCTGAACGAGCAGGAAATCGCGGAATACGACCCGAAGGTCGTTTTCGTGGACGAGCGCAATCGCCCGGTGGAACTCGGCTCCGATCCCGCGCACGCGCCGGAAGGCTCCGGCCTCACCTCACCGCGCTCGCTGTCGTTCGCCTGAGCACCGAGCCGGACATGCTGCTGACAATCGACGTCCGCAATACCAATATCGTGATCGGTCTTTTCTCGGGCAGCGGCGCGCATTCGAAACTGGTGCGGCACTGGCGGATACACACCAATCCGCTGCTCACCGCCGACGAATTCGCCAGCCAGGTGCGCGGCCTGGTCGGCACGCAGCTCGACCAAGTGATCGGAGTTTCCGCACTGTCCACGGTGCCGCCGGTGCTGCGTGAACTGCGGACGATGTTGAACCAGTATTGGGGTCACGTGCCGCATGTACTGGTGGAGCCCGGGGTCCGCACCGGCATTCCGCTGCTGGTGGATAACCCGAAAGAGGTGGGCGCCGACCGGATCGTGAACTGCCTGGCCGCCTATCAGCATTATTCGTCCGCGGCGATCGTTGTCGATTTCGCCACCGCGATCTGCGTCGACCTGGTCTCGGCGAAAGGTGAGTTCCTCGGCGGAGTCATCGCGCCCGGCGTGGAAATTTCGATGGAAGCCCTGGTGGAGCGCAGTGCGCTGCGCCGAGCCGAACTGACCAGGCCACGCTCGGTGCTCGGGAAGAACAGCATGGAATGCATGCAGTCCGGCGCGGTTTTCGGTTTCGCCGGGATGGTGGACGGGCTGATCGACCGGATTCGCGACGAGTTCGAGGCGTTTGCCGGCGACGATGTCGCGGTGGTCGCCACCGGACCGAGCGCGGCGCTGATCGTCCCGGAATCGGAGACCATCGACGACCACGACCCGTACCTCACCTTGACCGGTTTGCGCCTCGTATACGAGCGAAACCAACGCCGCAAGGGAGTGGGCGCGTGAGGTATGCCATTTGCACTGTGCGTCGGCGCTGATACACTCACCGCTGTGAATTCTCGCGTGCGCACCCAGGAGTGTTGTCGAGGCTGACCTGGCCTCGACCGATCGAGGCTGACCACCGCCCTCGACCGTTCACATACTCCTGGAGATTCGCTCATGCGTTCTTCCGTTCTTTCCCTCTCTTCCGCACGTGACGCTTTTTCGGCAACCCCGCCGCTGGAACGCGCCGTGGCTTCCGCATTGCCGACCCGCCTGCGTCCCGCCGATTTACTGCGATTGACCGACGAGGGCGCCGAAGACGTACTGGCCGGGCGGTATGACCACCTCCTTCCCTCGAATGGCGTCTGGCCCGCCGACGAACGCTGGGCGGCGCGGCTGCTCACCGATGACGAAGTCGATGTCTGGCTGATCAGTTGGACACCGGGGAAATCCACCGAACTGCACGACCACGCCGGCTCGCTCGGCGCATTGACCGTGCTCAGCGGCGCCCTCTCGGAATTCCGTTGGAACGGAAGCGAACTGCGCCGCCGCACGCTCGCCGCGGGTGATCAGGCGTCGTTCCCGATCGGCTGGGTGCACGACGTGATGCGGGCCCCGGCCCAGTCCGTGGCGAGTACCGAACCGGCCTTCGATCCCGCACTGCTCGAACCCACGCTCAGCGTGCATGCCTATTCCCCGCCGCTCACCGCCATGTCCTATTACGAGGTCACCGGCCACGGCACCCTGCGGCGCACCCGAACCGTTCTCACCGACCAGCCCGAAGGTGATATGTAATGAGCGAACGTTTGACCATCGATCAGATGCTCGAGAACGCGCGCGCCCAGCTGAAGCGGATCTATGCCTTCGAATTGCCGGAGGCGCTCGCCAGGGGCGCGATTCTGGTGGACATTCGGCCGCAGGCGCAGCGCGTGCGGGAAGGCGCGTTGCCGGGTGCCCTGGTGATCGAGCGGAATGTGCTGGAATGGCGGCTCGACCCGACCAGTTCCGCGCGCTTGGCACTGGCCACCGATCACGACGTGGAATGGATCGTCGCCTGCTCCGAGGGCTATACCTCCAGCCTGGCGGCAGCCGCGTTGCAGCAACTCGGGCTGCACCGGGCGACCGATCTCGTCGGGGGCTTCCACGCATTGAAGGCGGCGGGTCTACTGCACATCGGAATCCGGGCGCCGCACTTCGCCCGCGAGGTCGACGCGCTCGCCTCGCTGTAATTTCCGGTATCGCTTCCATCTCGAAACATAAGGTCGCACAAGCGGTTTCGTGTGCGGGTCGGCCGGTGCCCGCTATTTCCGGGGATACCGCACCGCGCAAATCCGGCACCTGGCAGCGCCGGGAACCGAGACCGATTCGTTACTCCGTGAACTAGCCCGGGCGGCCCGCAAAACGATTTCCGGTGCACGCTAGGGTTGTTGGATGTGAGCACCAGCAACACTCCCTCGTCCAGCGATCCTGCATCGGATTCGCGGCCTGCCGTGGCGTCCGACGCCGACGACGCCCCGGAGCAGATACGGATTCGTAAGGAGAAGCGGGAGCGGTTGCTCGCCGACGGCGGTGACGCGTATCCCGTGGTCGTGCCGCGCACGCATACCCTTGCCGAAATTCGCGCCGCATATCCCGATCTCGCAGCCGACACCCAGACCGGGCTGCAGGCGGGTGTCGCTGGTCGCGTCATATTCATGCGTAATACCGGCAAGCTGTGTTTCGCGACGCTGCAGGAGGGTGACGGCACCAAGCTGCAGGCGATGATCAGCCTGAACGGCGTGGGCGCCGACGCGCTCGCGGCCTGGAAGGCCGATGTCGACCTCGGTGACTTCGTTTTCGTGCACGGCGAGGTGATCTCGTCGCGGACCGGCGAATTGAGCGTCATGGCCGATTCCTGGTTCATGGCGGCCAAGTCGCTGCGACCGCTGCCGGTGGCGCACAAGGAGATGAACGAGGAGTCGCGGGTCCGGCAGCGCTATGTCGATCTGATCGTGCGCCCTGAAGCCAGGGAAATGGCACGGACCAGGATCGCGGTGGTGCGCGCGCTGCGCAATGCGCTGGAACGCCGCGGTTTCCTCGAGGTGGAGACGCCGATGCTGCAGACTCTGCACGGCGGCGCGGCGGCCCGGCCGTTCGTCACCCATTCCAATGCGCTCGATATGGATCTCTACCTGCGTATCGCGCCCGAGCTGTTCCTGAAGCGCTGCGTGGTCGGCGGGCTGGAGCAGGTCTTCGAGATCAACCGCAACTTCCGCAACGAGGGCTCGGACTCCACCCATTCGCCCGAGTTCGCGATGCTCGAAACGTATGAGGCGTACGGCACCTACGACGACTCAGCGCGGATGACCCGGGAATTGGTGCAGGAAGTAGCCCAGGAGGTGTTCGGAACCCAGGTGGTGACGCTCGCCGACGGCACAGAATACGACCTGCGCGGCGAGTGGGCGACCGTCGAGATGTACCCGTCGCTCTCCGACGCCCTCGGCGTCTCCGTGACACCGGAAACTTCGATCGCCGAATTGCGCGAGCTCGCCGATCGGGTCGGTCTGGAAATTCCCGAGGACAAGGGCTATGGCCACGGCAAACTCGTCGAGGAACTGTGGGAACACCAGTACGGCGACAAGCTCTACGCACCGACTTTTGTTCGTGACTTCCCGGTGGAGACCTCACCGCTCACCCGGCAGCATCGGAGCAAGGCGGGGGTCACCGAGAAGTGGGACCTCTATGTCCGTGGCTTCGAGTTGGCTACTGGCTATTCGGAGTTGATCGATCCGGTGATCCAGCGCGAGCGGTTCGTGGATCAAGCGCGACTGGCCGCGCAAGGTGACGACGAGGCGATGGCGCTGGACGAGGACTTCCTTGCCGCGATGGAGCACGGTATGCCGCCGACCACCGGTACCGGTATGGGAATCGATCGTCTGTTGATGGCGTTGACGGGTCTCGGAATCCGGGAAACAATACTGTTCCCAATTGTGCGACCGGTCACTCGCTGACTGGTTGATTGCTAAATCTCCGCCCCGTCTTGGAAATTTTGGAATTCGAGGTATTCTTGCCTCGGGTAATCGGCCTAGTATGCGGGTCGCACGATTTCGAGAGGACGTTCATCTCATGGCAAAGAAGGTCACCGTTAGCCTGATCGACGATGTCGATGGGGAGTCCATCGCGGACGAGACCATCGAGTTTGCGATCGACGGTGTGTCGTACGAGATCGACCTGTCGTCGGCAAATGCGGCGAAGCTGCGCGACGGGCTGGAAGAGTGGGTTTCGAGCGCGCGTCGGGTGAGTGGCCGGCGCCGGGTCAAGGCCGCCGCGACCGCGACGGGTGCCCCGAAGAGTCGGGTCTCGATCGACCGGGAACAAAGTGCAGCAATTCGCGAGTGGGCACGTCGGAATGGACACAAGGTGTCCGCGCGGGGTCGTATCTCCGCCGACATCACCGACGCGTACAACAAGGCCGCGAAGGGTTAGTTTCATATTTTTCGCCCGCCGCCCCCGCGAATCGTGCGACGCAGGGGCGGCGGTTTTGTCTTTCTCCGGGGGCCCATAGGCGCTGGATATAACTGTTCGGCACGATGACACGCTGCCCGATGTGGCGCGCGGATCGATCTTGCTCGTGGTTCCAGGACGCGGCACCATGGAAACGTGCGATGGTCACTGGCGGTATGGAGAGACGAGGTATCGGCGCAGTGACTGGATTCGTCGGATCTTTCTTGCGTTTCCAGGATGACACGGGTCGTCAGCAGGAGTTCATGCTCACCGCCGAGCGCGAACGGGTGACGATCGGGCGCTCGCCGCAGGCCGACCTCGCCCTGCCATGGGACGCGGAGGTGTCCCGGCTGCACGCGGCGATCGAGTATCTCGGTGCGCAGTGGACCATCGTGGACGACGGGCTTTCGCGCAACGGCACTTTCGTCAACGGCGACCGCTTGGTCGGCAGGCGCAGGCTGATCGCGGGTGACGTCATCCGGGTCGGCACCTCGCGGGTGTCCTTCCACGATTTCGGCGGTGTCGCCGACGACATCACCCGCACCTCCACCGGTTCGATCCCAACATTGCGGCAGCTCACCGAAACTCAGCGCTCGGTGCTGATCGCGCTGTGCCGCCCGTACAAGAACGGTGCGGCCTTCGCCACGCCCGCCTCCAATCAGCAGATCGCCGAGGAACTGTTCCTGAGCGTCGATGCGATCAAGACGCACCTGCGTGCGCTGTTCGCCAAGTTCGGGGTGGAGGACCTGCCGCAGAACGCGAAGCGGGTCCGGCTCGCCTTCCTGGCGATTCAAAGCGGACTCATCTCCGACCGGGATTTGTGACGCTCCGGTAGACGATCGCTTAGCCGGCCGAGTGTCTCGGCCATGGAGAGCCGTGCCGAAACCGGCTTGACTGATATCCACGAACCGGAGCGATGAGGGCTCCGGTCGGGTTTCCCTCAGGAGGAAATATGACCGCCGCACGTCTCATCGCCCTGGTCCTGGCCACGCTGGCCACCGGGCTGATCGCGGGCCTGTTCTACGGCTACGCGAACTCGGTGATGCCGGCGCTGAATCGCACCGACGACCGCACCATGATCGACGTGATGCAGAAGATCAACGTGGTCATCATCAACCCGGTGTTCATGATCGGATTCCTCGGCACCGTCGGCTTTTCCATCCTCGCGGCGGCTTTGCACCTGGGCAAGGACCAGCGCAGCACGCTGATCTGGATCGGCATTGCCTTGGCGATCAATGTGATCGCGTTCGCGGTCACCTCCGGCCTGAACGTGCCGTTGAACAATCAGCTGGCGGCCGCGGGTGATCCGTCGCGGATCGCCGACCTTGCTGCCGTGCGCGCCGATTTCGAAGCCGTCTGGGTGCGCTGGAACATCGTCCGGGCGGTGCTGCACACGCTGGCCTTCCTGGTGCTGTGCGGCGCGCTGTTCGTCGCCGGTACGCAGCACGGCAAGGCGAATGCCGCCGGTGCGGCCACCCCCGATCAGTATGTGGCGCAGGGCCATCCGGGACAGTTCCCCGGTCAGCCGGGTGTCGCGGTCTACCGCTAGCGCTGGCACCAACCGCCACAAGCGATTTCGCGACTCGCCCCCGCCTGGGACACCCCTGCGGTAGTTTCTGGAACACGTTCCAGATTTGGAGGCTACCGTGCGGCGTGTTCCAGGCTTTTCGTTTCTCGTCCTCGTACTGGCCGCGCTATGGACCGCCGCGGCAGGTCCGGCGCAAGCGCAGCAGTACCCGGTCGACTACAACTTCTTCGCGGGCATCCCCAACGAGCTGACGAATCCGGGCGGCTCGCTGCCCGGCGCCAACGATTGGTCGTGCCGTCCGAGCGACGCCCATCCCAACCCGGTGGTGCTCGCGCACGGCACCGGCGGTGGAGCACAGACGAATTGGGGCGTATACGCGCCGCTGCTGGCCAATCAGGGCTACTGCGTGTACTCGATGACCTACGGCGCCTACGACCTGCCATGGCCGATCTCCGCCATCGGCGGCATGCTGCCGATGGAGCAGAGCGCACCCCAGTTCGCCGCGTTCGTGGACCGGGCGCTCGCCGCGACCGGCGCGCGGCGGGTCGACATCGTCGGTCACTCCCAGGGCAACTTCATCGGCAACTATTTCGTCAAGCGGCTCGGCGGCGCGGACAAAGTGGACAAACTCGTCGCCATCGCCCCACCCTGGCTCGGTTCGAACGTCGCGGGCGCAGCCCAGATAGCGGCCTTCAGTCAGCGCCTCGGCGCTGGCCCCGCCTTCGACGCCCTGGTCGGCTCCCTGTGCCAAGCCTGCCGCCAGGTCGTCGAGGGCTCCGACTTCCTGCGGGCACTGAACGCCGACGGCGTCTATCACCCGTCCGTCACCTACACCAACATCGCCACCCGCCTCGACGAGCTCGTCGTCCCCTACACCGCAGGCCTGGTCCCAGGCCCGAACGTCACGAACATCGTGGTCCAAGACACATGCGCCCAGGACTTCTCCGAGCACGCAGGCATCGCAGGCAGCCCCCGCGCCGCCGCCTACGTCCTCAACGCCCTCGACCCAACCCACCCACGCGAAGCCCCATGCGTGTTTGTCGCCCCCTTCACCGGGTAGGACCCCTGTCCGAGAGCTACTGACCAACCGACCACCACGCGCGAGTCTTACGAGCGCCGTTCGCGGCCCGTCTCGCTTCCGAGTGGCCGAAGCGCATGCGCCGCAGGCGCGAGTCTCGGCCGCTCGGAAGCGAGACTTCCAGGGGCCGCGAACCCGCCGCGCCCGCGCGGCAAAAAATTCAGCTCAGGGCTAAACGGTATTCGGAAACGAATCCTGCAACGCTCACGTTATGAGTGAATGACCGTGCTGACGCTGGTCGCCAATAGGGTGGACTGGCGGCGGCAGTATCCCCCGCCAACTAGAGTGGAGGCGGGGGCCACGACCCCCGGGCTTCATGGCAGGCTGACGCCCACGGTTGTAACACAGCACACTGCGGCGTCTGTTGCCAGAATGTCGGAAGCAGGAGAGTGAGGGAGCGATGTTCGAGAGGTTCACCGACCGCGCGAGGCGTGTCGTTGTCCTGGCCCAGGAAGAGGCCCGGATGCTCAACCACAACTACATCGGCACCGAGCACATCCTGCTGGGGCTGATCCATGAGGGTGAGGGTGTCGCGGCCAAGTCGCTGGAATCGCTCGGCATTTCGCTGGAGGGCGTGCGCAGCCAGGTGGAGGAGATCATCGGTCAGGGCCAGCAGGCTCCGTCCGGTCACATCCCGTTCACCCCGCGGGCCAAAAAAGTCTTGGAGCTGAGTCTGCGCGAAGCGTTGCAACTCGGCCACAATTACATCGGCACCGAGCACATTCTGCTCGGTCTCATCCGCGAGGGTGAGGGTGTCGCCGCGCAGGTGCTCGTCAAGCTGGGCGCCGACCTCAACCGGGTGCGCCAGCAGGTTATCCAGCTGTTGTCCGGGTATCAGGGCAAGGAGCCGGTCGAGTCCGGCTCGCGCGGTGAGGCGGGCACGCCGTCCACTTCGCTGGTGCTCGACCAGTTCGGCCGCAATCTGACCCAGGCCGCGCTCGAGGGCAAGCTCGACCCGGTCATCGGCCGCTCGAAGGAAATCGAGCGGGTCATGCAGGTGCTGAGCCGCCGTACCAAGAACAATCCGGTGCTGATCGGCGAGCCCGGTGTCGGTAAGACCGCGGTCGTGGAGGGCCTGGCGCAGGCCATCGTCAACGGCGAGGTCCCCGAGACGCTGAAGGACAAGCAGCTGTACACCCTCGACCTGGGTTCCCTGGTCGCGGGCAGCCGCTACCGCGGTGACTTCGAAGAGCGCCTGAAGAAGGTGCTCAAGGAGATCAACACCCGCGGCGACATCATCCTGTTCATCGACGAGCTGCACACGCTCGTCGGGGCGGGTGCCGCCGAGGGCGCGATCGACGCCGCGTCCATCCTGAAGCCGAAGCTGGCCCGTGGCGAGCTGCAGACCATCGGCGCGACCACACTCGACGAGTACCGCAAGTACATCGAGAAGGACGCCGCGCTGGAGCGCCGGTTCCAGCCGGTGCAGGTCGGCGAGCCGACGGTCGAGCACACCATCAACATCCTCAAGGGTCTGCGTGACCGCTACGAGGCACACCACCGGGTTTCCATCACCGATGGCGCGCTGGTGGCCGCGGCGACCCTGGCCGACCGCTACATCAACGACCGGTTCCTGCCGGACAAGGCGATCGACCTGATCGACGAGGCCGGTGCGCGGATGCGCATCCGTCGCATGACCGCCCCGCCGGACCTGCGCGAATTCGACGACAAGATCGCCGATGCGCGCCGGGAGAAGGAAAGCGCGATCGACGCGCAGGACTTCGAGAAGGCCGCACGGCTGCGCGACAAGGAAAAGCAGCTGGTCGCCAAGCGCGCCGAGCGGGAGAAGCAGTGGCGCTCCGGTGATCTCGACGTGGTTGCCGAGGTCGACGACGAGCAGATCGCGGAGGTGCTGGCCAACTGGACCGGCATCCCCGTCTTCAAGCTCACCGAGGAGGAGACCACCCGTCTGCTCCGCATGGAGGACGAGCTGCACAAGCGGATCATCGGCCAGGAGGATGCCGTCAAGGCCGTCTCCAAGGCGATCCGCCGCACTCGGGCCGGCCTGAAGGATCCGAAGCGTCCGTCCGGTTCGTTCATCTTCGCCGGTCCGTCCGGCGTCGGTAAGACCGAGCTGGCCAAGTCGCTGGCGAACTTCCTGTTCGGCGACGACGACGCGCTCATCCAGATCGACATGGGCGAGTTCCACGACCGCTTCACCGCATCGCGGCTGTTCGGTGCCCCTCCCGGGTACGTCGGCTACGAAGAGGGCGGTCAGCTCACCGAGAAGGTGCGCCGCAAGCCGTTCTCCGTGGTGCTGTTCGACGAGATCGAGAAGGCCCACCAGGAGATCTACAACACCCTGTTGCAGGTGCTGGAGGACGGTCGGCTCACCGACGGCCAGGGTCGGACCGTGGACTTCAAGAACACGGTGCTGATCTTCACCTCGAACCTCGGTACGTCGGACATCTCCAAGGCGGTCGGCCTGGGCTTCACCCAGTCCAACATCCAGGGCTCGAACTACGAGCGGATGAAGCTCAAGGTCAACGACGAGCTGAAGAAGCACTTCCGGCCCGAGTTCCTCAACCGTATCGACGACGTCATCGTCTTCCACCAGCTCACGACCGATCAGATCGTGCAGATGGTGGACCTGATGATCGGCCGCGTCGGTGTCCAGTTGAAGAACAAGGACATGTCGATGGAGCTGTCCGAGCAGGGCAAGGCACTGCTGGCCAAGCGTGGCTTCGACCCCGTGCTCGGGGCCAGGCCGCTGCGCAGGACCATCCAGCGCGAGATCGAGGACCAGCTGTCGGAGAAGATCCTCTTCGGCGAGATCGGCCCCGGTCAGACCGTCTTCGTCGATGTCGAAGGCTGGGACGGCGAGGGCTCCGGCGAGGACGCCAAGTTCACCTTCACCGGTAAGACGAAGCTGACCAAGGCGGACTCGACCGAGGACAAGCCCGAGGTCGTGCTGACCGGTGCCGCTGAAGGCACCGCGGAAGCGTCCGGCGAGTAAGAGCAACACGTGGAAGGCCCGCTCCCTTTGGGGGCGGGCCTTTCTCGTTGTTCAGCGCATGGGCAGTTCGCGCGGTACGCCCCGCACGGGGGTACGTTGGATGGGGTTCACCGAGCCGACCCGGGGGTGCGCATGACGAATCCGGACCTGACCCTGATCGCGGTACTACTCGACCGATCCGGGTCGATGCAGTCGATCAAATCCGACACCGAGGGCGGGTTCAGCGCCTTCATCGAAGAGCAGCGCAAAGTGCCGAAGATGATCGAGGTGACGCTGGCGCAGTTCGATACCGAATACGAATGCCTCTACTCGAACCGGCCGATCGCACAGGTACCGCCGCTCGACCTGCAGCCGCGCGGCATGACCGCGCTATACGACGCCGTGGGCAGGCTGGTCACCGACGTCGGCGCGGAACTGGCGAAACGGCCCGAACACGAACGGCCGAGCACGGTCATCGTCGTCGTGCTCACCGACGGTCACGAGAATTCCAGCAAGGAATGGTCGCATACCGCGGTGAAATCGCTGATCACCCAGCAGCAGGACGTCTACAGCTGGAACTTCCTGTTCCTCGGCGCCAACATGGACGCGGTCGCGATCGGCACCGAAATGGGCTTCGACCCGCGCAACTCGATCACGTATGCCGCTGCGCCGCAGGGTGTTTCGGGCGTATTCCGGGCCGCCTCGGCGAGCTCGGCCCGGCTGCAAGCCGCACCGCCGGGGTCGGCGCGCAGCGGATTCACCGATGCGGAACGCGAACAGTCGAATCCCGGTAGCGCGTAATCACTGCCAGCCCGGCCGCACCAAGCCGGATTCATAGGCCATCACGACCAATTGGGTGCGGTCGCGGGCGCCGAGTTTCATCAGAATGCGACTGACATGGGTGCGGGCGGTGGCTGGGCTCATGAACAACCGCTCGCCGATTTCGGCGTTCGTCAGCCCCTCGGCGACCAGCACCATCACCTCGCGCTCGCGTTCGGTGAGTTCGGAAAGTGTCGCGGGCGGCGGAGTTTTGGCGTGGGCGGAGAATTCCGCGATCAGCCTGCGGGTGACGCTGGGGGACAGCAGCGCGTCACCGGCCGCGACCACCCGGACGGCCCGCACCAGATCGGCCGGTTCGGTGTGCTTCACCAGGAAGCCCGTCGCGCCGGAACGCATTGCCTCGAAGACGTACTCGTCGAGCTCGAAGGTGGTCAGCACGACCACCTTCACCTCGGCGAGCTTGGCATCCTCGGCGATCATCCTGGTGGCGGCGAGCCCGTCCAGGATCGGCATCCTGATGTCCATCAGCACCACGTCCGGGACGAGGCTGCGGGTCATCCGCACGGCCTGCTCGCCATTGTCCGCCTCGCCGACCACCTCGATGCCGTCCTGCGCCGCCAGCAGCGCGACGAAACCGGCGCGCACCAGCGCCTGATCGTCGGCCACCAGGACTCGGATACTCACGACTCCACCCCGCTGACGCTCGGCTCCGTCGTGCGCATCGGCGTGCGGTGTTTTCGGTTCACTCCCTGACGGTCGCTCACGGCATCTCCTACTGCGTTACCGGGCCGGGCGCGCTGGACTGGTGCGCCGCCTTGTCGTCCGGCCGGATCGGCCGCACGTTGTCCGGCCGGACCGCATCGTCGGAACGAGTCGGCGGCAACGGCTTTCGTTCGCTCGGCGCCATCGGGCGCAATGGCAGTCGGGCCGCGACCCGGAACCCGCCGCTCGGGCGGGGACCAGCGGTGAGTGCGCCGCCGAGGGCATGTGTCCGCTCCCGCATACCGATGATCCCATTGCCCCCGCTCGTCCCCGACCGCGCCGCCTGCGCGGTCGGGCGGGCGTTGTCAACGGTGAGATCCACTGATTGCGCCGTGTATCGCACGGTCACCGAGGCTTCCGCGCCCGGTGCGTGCCGCACGACGTTGGTCAGTGCTTCCTGGATGATCCGCGCGGCGGCCACGTCGATCACGCTGGGCAGCTGCTCGGGTTCGCCGATTACCTTGGTCTGCACCGTCAATCCGGCCGCGCGGGCCCGCTGGAGGAGGTTGTCCAGATCCGCGATGCTCGGCGCGGGAGTCCGCGGTGCCGCCGGACGCGGGACGGCCTCGGCGGATTCGGCGCCGGCACTGGCAGATTGCTCGTCTTCCGCGGAAACACGCTCGGTGCCTGCTGAATTGCGAGTACCCCAGCCGCGCGGACGACGGCGACTCGGCGCGCTCGGCTCGTCGGTGAATTCTGCTGCCGAGGCGTCGGATTCGCCTGCGACGGTGCCTCCGGTGCGGATCGAGTGCAGCAGCGTGTGCACCTCCGCGAGCGCGTCCCGGCTGGCCGTCTTGATCGCGTCCAGCGCGGTGGCGGCCTGCTCCGGCTTCCGGTCGAACAGTTCGAGCGCCACCGACGATTGCACATTGATCAGCGAAAGGCTGTGCGCCAGTACATCGTGCAGCTCGCGGGCGATGGCGAGGCGCTCCTCGCTGGCCCGCCGCTCCCGCTGCGCCTCCTCGTCGCGGCGCGCGGCCTCGGCCCGCTGCCTACGCGCCACCAGCACGGCCTTGCGCTGCCGAATGCCCTCCGCCACGCACAGCAGCACGACGAGCCAGGCCATCAGCGCGAAGATCTTCCACACATCGGCGCCGCGTCCGAGTAGTTCGGGCAGCGGCCAGACCAGCGCCGAATAACCGAGCGGCACAAGTGGGTAAGTCCACCAGCGCGATCCGGTGCTTGCGGCGGTAAGGAAGGCGATGATCAGCGAGAAGAAGATCGGCCCGTATCCGTAGCCGAGCGCCAGATACGCGGCACAGGCACCGAGCGCGACAAGCAGCACCGGCACCGGCTTGGCCCGCCGCCAGATCAGGGCAACCGGACCGGCGAGTAGTAGCAGGTAACCGAGGACGTCGAGCGAATTCTCACCCGTCCTCATGTTCGCGAACGTGCCACCGACGATCTGGAGCGCGGCCACGACAAGCGCCACGCCCCAGTCCCATCCCAGCGAGCCCCGACTCGTCATTGCTGCCCTCACCCACAGCAGCCTATTCGGCTTCACCGCAGATCCGCGTCCGCCTCGCTACGTATTACTCAGGTAACCCACTCGCGTATGCCGGAGTACGTACACCGAACGTCGCTGCGCGACGGATGTGGCCGATGTGGTCCGCAGCGGATTCTCGATGCATGACAGATTTGATCGTGGTCACCCGAGGGTTGACCAAACGCTACGGCGAACACACCGCCGTCGACCGCGTGAGCATGAGTGTCGCCGCCGGGGAGATCTACGGGTTCCTCGGTCCGAACGGGGCGGGTAAGACGACCACGCTACGCATGCTGGTCGGGCTCATCCGGCCGAGCGAGGGCATGGCGTTGGTGGCCGGGCACGCGCCGGGCGACCCGGTGGTGGTGCGCCGGATCGGGGTTCTCATCGAGGGACCGGGGTTCTATCCATACCTCTCCGGCCGGGACAACCTGCGGGTGCTCGCGAAATATCGCGGCATCGGCCGCACCGACGTGGAGGACGCGTTGGACCGGGTCGGGCTGGCCAACCGGGCCGACGACAAGTTCCGCACCTACTCGCTCGGCATGAAGCAGCGGCTCGGGGTCGGCGCCGCCCTGCTCGGCCGGCCCGACCTGCTGATCCTGGACGAGCCGACGAACGGCCTCGACCCGCAGGGCATGGCCGAAATGCGGGAGCTGATCACCACTCTCGCCGCGGACGGGCACACGGTGCTGCTGTCCAGCCACATGCTCAGCGAGGTGCAGGAGATCTGCGATCGGGTCGGGGTGATCTCGCAGGGCAAGCTGCTGGTCGAGTCGACCGTCGCGGAATTGCGCGGCGGCTCTTCGATTTTGCTGCGCGCCGAACCGTTGGAGGTGGCGTTCCCGGCGGTGCGGGGAGTGGTCGGTGAGCGTGCCGCGATGCTGACCTCCAGCGGCATCCGGATCGAGGCCGGTACCGGCACCGCACCCGCTGTCGCGCGGGCGGTCGTCGAGGCGGGGGCAGCTCTGCTCGAACTGCGGATCGACGAAAAGTCCCTGGAAGAAGTGTTTTTCGAAATGACTCAGCTGGAAGTGGCGAAATGACCGTGAAAGACATGGTGGCGAGCACGAAAGCGGAGGCGCTTCGGCTGCGTAAGTGGCCCGCCTTCTGGATAATCCTGGGAACCTGGATTCTGCTGAATCTCACGTTCTCCTACCTGTTCAACTATCTCGCCTACACCTCGGGCGAGTCGGGTCGGATGTCGAACGGCCTGCCGAAAGACACGCTGCTGCAGCAGATGCTGCCCGCGGCGGTGCCGGAGGTGTTCACCCAGGGCATGGCCATGTTCGGTGGCGCGCTGATGCTGGTGCTCGGCGCGCTGACCACCGGCAGCGGCTACGGCTGGGGCACTTGGAAAGCCGTGTTCACGCAAGGTCCGTCACGGATCAGTGCGGTCGGTGGGGTGGTGGTGAGCTTGGTTGTCGTGGTGGTCGCGCTGGTTCTTGCCGCGTTCGTGGTGGATATCGGCGTGGCATCGCTGATCGGGGCGACGCAGTCGCAATCGCTCGCGCTGCCGTCGCTGCGTCAGTCGGTGCTCGGGATCCTCACCGGCACGGTAATTCTGGGCATGTGGACGCTGGCGGGTGCGCTGATCGGCGCGGTCGCACGCGGTCCGGCGCTCGCCGTCGGCCTCGGCCTGGTGTGGGTGCTGGTGGTGGAAAATCTGCTGCGTGGCGTCGCGGCGATCTTTTCGCCGATCACGGTCATCACCGATCATCTGCCCGGCACGGCCGCCGGGTCGATGGCCGGGGCGATGCGGACGGTCGGGGCCGGGGCGCCCGGCGTGCTCGATATCCTGTCGCGCACCGAGGCGCTGATCGTGCTCGGGACCTACATCGTGCTCTTCGTGGTTGGCACGGCGTGGTTGATGCGCAGGCGTGATCTGATCTGAGTTGTGAACGCGAAAGCCGTTGGCGGGCAACCTGCCAACGGCTTTCGCGGTGTTCGATGAAGGGGCGTCTCAATCGAGACTATGCAGACGCTGCCGGTCGGCACGGCGTACGCGGTATTCACCGGGATCGGTGCGGTCGGTGCCATCGGCCTCGGCATCGTGGTCAACAAGGACCCGCTCAGCGCGGGCGGGTGCTCGCGCTAGCACTGATCGTCGGCGGCATCGTGAGGGCCCGGGTCACCAATCCGGAATGACGTCATTGCCCAATGCGCAAAGGCAACAGCCTATTTCGAGCCCACCTGGGTGACGCGCGGGGCACCGGCAACCCATTTGGGGGTTGCCCGCCCGGCCGCCAAGGTTGCTATGACGGCACTCGAGTCCGACCCGAAGACGCGCGCTGCCCGACTGGCTAGGCTCGGTGCTGCATCGTGACATTGCTCATCAGCGAAAGGACCGTAATGCCTACTCGTACCGCGCGTACTGCTTGGACCGGCACTCTGCAGGAGGGCTCGGGACAGGTCGAGCTGGCCAGTTCCGGCGTCGGCAAGTACGACGTGTCGTTTCCGAAGCGTTCCGCCGAGGAGGCCAACGGCACCACCAGCCCGGAGGAGCTCATCGCGGCGGCGCACTCGTCCTGCTACGCGATGGCCCTCTCGGCGCAGCTCGGCAACGCCGGCGGCACCCCGGAGAGCCTGGACGTCACCGCCGACGTGACCCTCGGCCCCGACCCGGCGGGCGGCTTCCGGATCACCGACATCAAGCTGACCGTGCGCGGCCGGGTCCCCGGCGTCGACGCCGACGCCTTCGCCGCCGCGGCCGAGGCCGCCAAGGCGGGCTGCCCGGTCAGCAAGGCCCTCGCCGGAGTCGACCAGATCACCCTCGACGCGGCTCTCGCGTAGCGCCGGAACCGTCCAGTTCTCGGCTGGATCTTTGATGCCCGGTCTCTCGTTCAGCGCGCGAGGGGCCGGGCATTACCGCTGGCGAAAGTAGCGGCGGGCAGCGGGGTGGTACATCGCCGGGATGGCGATCAGCACCGCGACGATGTGGATCGTCCGGAACAGTCCGATCACCGCGGATTCGGCGGTGAGGCCGGTGAAGAGGTCGCCGAACTTGTCGGCGGACAGCAGTGCCGCCAACGGTTCGATGATCAGAGACAGCAGGCCGAGCACGCCGATGCCGAAGGTGAGCAGGATGCGGGCCCAGCGCGCGCCGTGCGTCATCCGGATGGCGACGAAGAGCACAACCAGGTAGATGCCGAGCCGCATGGCGAGCCCGGTGCTCAGCCCGGCGATGTCGGCCTCCGCGCGTTCCAGCATCGCGGCCGCCCGCACGATTGCCTCGCCGACCCCGGCGAGCAGCGCGACGACGAGGCCGACGAAGGCGACGTGGACGGCGCGCGGCGGCGTACGCGCAGCGCCGGAACGAAGCGGTGCGGGCCAGACGGAAAAGGCAGTGTCGGTCATGCCACCGACACTGCCCTTCGTCTTCCGGACGCGGATCAGCCCGCGGTAGCGATCGACTCTCGTACCGGAGTATCAGTGCGCGTGGCGAATTCGGTGAGCGCGGCGAAGCCGAGGGCCAGGCAGGCCCACAGCGTCGCGGTCTCGGCCAGCGACGACACCCGGAACTCCCACAGCAGACTGGCGGGGAAGTCCGCCTTCACCTCGTTCACGCCGGGCAACAGGATGTAGCCCACCGTGGTGACGAGGACGAACGCGGCGATCCCGGCGATCAGTCGCAGCATGCTCAGCTGAGCGCGCAACAGCTTGTAGACGTACACGCCCGCACCGACGGCCGCGAGGCCGAGCAGCACCGCCGCGACCCACAGCAGGGTGCGTTCATTGATCGTGTCCGGATCACCGACCGCGGGCGGGTTAGCTGGATATTTGAAGAACGGCACCGCGACGATCGCCGCCCAGCCGCCGATTCCGAGGGCCAGCGCGAGCTTCGGCCCGGACAGCGTGGTGTAGCGCCGCGCGAAGTGCGCGATTGAGGCGTAGATCGCGCCGAGCGCAAGGCCAGCGAGACCGAGCGCGAGGAACTGGCCCGCCTTCTGGCCGGTCCTGCTGACCAGTGGTTCTTCCTCGTCGCCGTGCGAATGTCCGCCTGTCGCCTCCGGTTCCGCGCCGTGCGGATGATCCGCGGGAGCGGAACCGGCTTCCTCGATGGCGATGGCGGCATCGACCTTCGGTTCGCCGATGAAGTAGCCGACTGTCGCGGCGAGCAGACCCGCTATGAGGCCTGCCAGGAGTCCGCGGAGTAGGAGGGTTTTCAGTGAACCGATCAGTGGCACGGGAGCCCCAGCAGGTGGCGTCCGTCGTGCATCAGCTCGTGCATGTACATCCCGCTGCGCGAGATGGCGCCCTGATCGAAGCCGACCAGGTACAGCGTGAGCAGTGCGAGAAGAACGACACCTACCGTGACCAGCACAGTGGCGAGTGAATCGGTTGCCCGGCTCGGCGAATGCGCGATAGCCATGCGAGTCCTCCTGAGGGGATGCGCGTCCCCGTCGAATGGTGGGCGCGAAGGTGCCGGTGTCTGGCTGTCCGGCACCCACGAACTCGATGCATGGAACACAGTGGCGCGACCGCTCCGGAATCACACCGGATTACCGCATCACCCTCGCGTTTTGTCCTTCGAACTGTGACACCTGGAGGCACCTGCCGTCAACATGACCAGCGGGTATCGCGTCCCGGCGTCGGGCGAGTCGCCGACGCGGATGAACTTCCTGGCTGGCGTCGGTTTCGTCAGTCCGCAGACTTCGCGGTCACGTCGAGGACGACCTCGAATTCCAGCAGCGACGCGCCCGTCGAGACCGGCTTCTGCCGCTCACCCGCGTGTGCCTCGCGCGCGGGCCCGTCCCGCCACGCGGCGAACGCTTCTTCCGAATCCCACTGGGTGACAACGAAGTACCGCTTCTCACCGGCGACCGGCCGGAGCAACTGGAAGCCGAGGAACCCCGGCGAACCCTCGACAGCGTGCGCACTGTGGGCGAACCGCTTTTCCAATTCGGGGCCAGCGCCCTCGGGAACCTCGATCGCGTTGATCTTCACAACAGCCATGGGCTCGACAATACGGCGCTCGGGCGACCGCGGAGCGCGAGGCCGTCGAGCACCGTGCGAGATCGAGGGGGCCGCGAACACGGCGCGCGGCGGCGCGGCACAATCAACACGGTGTTGCACGACGAAGGCGGAGCGGGAGTGCCGATCCTGCTGCTGCACGGACTGATGGGCAGTGCCCGGACCTGGCACGATCAGCTGGCCTGGCTGCGTGGGTACGGCCACATCTACACGTTCGACGCCGCCGGGCACGGCAGACCGGCGCCGGACGAGTTGACCACCGAGGCATTTGTTGCCGACCTGGCCGCCGCGACCGCGGGCATCACCGAACCCATGGTGGTGATCGGGCATTCGATGGGCGCGCTGCACGGCTGGGTGTTCGCCGCGACCCATCCCGATCGGGTGCGCGCGCTGGTGGTCGAGGACATCGCCCCGGATTTCACCGGCCGCACGGCGGCGAACTGGGCGGCGATGATCGAGGCGTGGCCGCAACCGTTTCCGGACGCGGACGCCGTGCTCGACTTTTTCGGTCCGGTCGCCGGTCGGTACTTCCTCAACTCGTTCGAGCACGGTCCGGATGGTTACCGGCTACACGGCTCGGTCGCGACGTTCCGCGACATCTCGGAGGAGTGGGGGAGTCGCGACTTCTGGCCACAGTGGCATGCCGTCCGGGTACCCGCGCTGCTGCTCGAAGGTGAACACACCATCACCCCGCCCGGTCAGATGCGCCGGATGGCCGAAACGCATCCCGACGCCGAGCACGTACTCGTCTCGGGCGCAGCACATCTCGTGCACGACGACCAACCCGAGCGCTACCGCGCCGAGGTCGAGCGCTTCCTCCGCCGCGTGCTCAACCCCTAGCCGCTTTTGCCCTCGCGCGCACCAGATCTCAGATGATCCCGTCCGCGGAAAGCCGAAAAGCTTTGCGGCTCTTCGGGTCAGAGCGCGGTGCCGCCCTCGCCTGCGAGGGCGAAGAGTCCGTCGACGGTCTGCTCGATCAGGCCGTCGACGAGTAGCGAGTCGAGGGCGCGGGCGCGCTGGCCGGGGTCGCGCGGCCAGGCGAGGTCGAGGCGAACTCGCTCGACGGGACCGGTCGCGCCGCGCAGGACGTCGAGCAGGCGGCCGCGAGCTTGGCGGTCGGTGCCCTCGTATTTCTGCGTGCGGCGCACCACCTCGGAGACCGGGCGGCCCGCGGTGACCCACGCGCAGCTCGGCAGCGGGCAGCGGGAACAGTCCGGCGTACGGGCGGTGCATACCGTCGCACCCAGTTCCATCAGCGCGGCGGAAAACACCGCGGCCCGGTCGATCTGTTGCGGCAGTAGAGCTTCCGTCTCCGGCAGATCGCGTGCCGACGGGTTGCCCGCCTCCGCCCGCCCGTGCACGGCGCGGGCGACCACGCGGCGAACATTGGTGTCGACCACCGGAACCCGTTGCCCGTAGGCGAAACACGCCACCGCCCGCGCCGTGTACGCCCCGATGCCGGGCAGACTCAGCAGCACATCGACATCGGTGGGCACCTCATCGCCGTGCTCGGCGGCGAGCACCCGCGCGCACTCGTGCAACCGCAGCGCGCGACGCGGATAGCCGAGCTTGCCCCACGCGCGCAACACCTCGGCCTGCGACGACGCCGCCATCGCCGACGGCACCGGCCAGCGCGCCACCCACTCCCGCCAGATCGGCTCGACCCGGACCACCGGCGTCTGCTGCAGCATGATCTCGCTCATCAGGATCTGCCACGCGCTGACTCCGGGGCGGCGCCACGGCAGGTCGCGCGCGGTCTCCTGATACCAGTCGAGCAACACGTCGGCGTCGACGCTGTTCGGTGCTTTCCTCACTGTTCCTGTCCTACTGCTGCCGGTTGAGATTTGCCGAGCTGTAACCATGCGAACTCGCTGGTAACGCAGGCGTTGTGCACAATGGTCGGTATGCGAGCTTCCAACCCGATCAGTGCCTGGAAATCTTTGCGGGAAGGCAACGAGCGCTTCGTCAACGGCACGCTGCTGCATCCTAGCCAGGGCGCCGTCGACCGAGCCAAGCTTGTCGGTGGCCAGGAACCGTCCGCGATCCTGTTCGGCTGCGGTGACTCTCGGGTCGCCGCCGAGTTGATTTTCGACCAAGGTCTCGGCGACATGTTCGTGGTACGCACCGCCGGCCACGTGGTCGACAGCTCGGTACTCGGTTCGATCGAGTACGGCGTGCAGGTGCTCGACGTCCCGCTCATCGTGGTGCTCGGGCACGACAGCTGCGGCGCGGTGAAGGCCACCATCGACGCGCTGGACGGCGGGGAAGTGCCCGGCGGCTTCATTCGCAGCGTGGTCGAGCGGGTCACGCCGTCCATTCTGATCGGCCGCAGGGAGGGTCTGTCCACCGTGGACGATTTGGAGGCCAGGCACGTGGTGGAGACGAGCAGGCTGCTCATGCAGCGGTCGATGATCATCTCGCAGCGCGTCGCGACCGGTGATTGCGCGATCGCCTGTGTCACATACAAGCTCGCCGATGGCAGGGTGAAGTTGCAGCGTGTCGTCGGCAACATCGGCGAGCTGGCCTGAACCGGGGTCGTCGGAGTTTCCCCAGCGTGCGGGCCGGAATTTACTCGCCACAATCGCGTATTCCGGTCCGACACGCCGGGAGCATGAGTCGTTGCGCCCGATCGTGCCCTTACCGTTGAGGCGTGCTGGAACCGAATGGACCGCTGCCACCGGAGATCTATTGGCGTCGTCGCGCATTGGCGTTCGGCGCCCTGGTCGTGGCGCTGGCGCTGGTCGTCTGGCTGGTGCTGACGGTCTCCCGCGGCGGTGACTCGCCCGGTGACTCCAAGCCCGTCGCGGCCGGTGCGTCGTCCACGACGACGAGCAAGGCCGCCGAGGTCTCGACGGCGAAGGCCGCGGGTACCAGCGAATCCAGCACGCAGGCCCCGTCGAGCAGCGCCACATCGACCTCGGCCGAACCGGTCGCGGCGGCGGGGCAGTGTCCCGATCAGTCGCTGGCTATCAAGATCAGTGTGGACCAGCCGACCTATCGGGTCGGCGAACAGCCGAACTTCCGGATCGTCATCACCAATATCTCCAGCGTGCAGTGCCAGCGGGATATGAACCTGGCGCAGATCCAGGCCTCGGTGTTGTCGTTGGACGGCCAGCGCAAGTTCTGGACGAGTTCGGATTGCTCGCCCGTCGACGAGTCGAACGCGCGCAACCTGAAACCCGGTGAGCAGGCGTTGTTCACGGTGCGCTGGTCGGGCACGACCTCGCAGCAGGGCTGTGTCGGCGAGCGGGTGCCCGTTCCCGCTGGCGCCTATCAGGTCACGGCTCAGTTCGGCTCCCTGCACAGCTCGCCCGAACCGTTCAACCTGACACCCGCCTGAGCTAGAAATCCGGTGCCACTTCCTTCGCCTCCTTCGGCACCCGGCGTTTTCTCGTGCCGGAGATCCGGATGGCCGACCGGACGTCGGCGACCTCGTGGATCTTCATGCCGCCACGTTTGAGCGGTGCGTAACCGGGCGGCACCAACGCGGTGGTGAAGCCGAGGCGTTCGGCCTCCGCCAGCCTGCGTTCGAGTCCGGTGACCTTGCGTACCTCACCGGCCAAGCCGACCTCGCCGAGGATCACCCAGCCCGCCGGAATCGCCACCTCGGAGTTGGCGCTGGCGATGGCGAGGGTGATGGCCAGGTCGGCGGCGGGCTCCAGCAGCCGCATGCCGCCGACCGTCGCGGCGTACACGTCGGACTTGCCGAGGAACACCTTGCCTCGGCTCTGCAGCACGGCGAGCACCATTGCCACCCGGTTGTAGTCGAGGCCGCTGACCGCGCGGCGCGGGTTCGGAATCTCGGTTTCCACCGTCAGGCCCTGCACCTCGGCGACGAGCGGCCGTTTGCCGTCCATCGCCACGGTGACCGCCGTGCCTGGCACCGAATCGGTGCGGTGGTGCAGGAACAGCCCGGACGGGTCGTCGACGCAGGCGATGCCGTCCTCGTGCAGCTCGAAACAGCCGACCTCGTCGGCGCTGCCGAACCGGTTCTTGATGCCGCGCACCATGCGCAGCGCCGAGTTCTTGTCGCCCTCGAACTGCAACACCACGTCGACGAGATGTTCCAGCGTGCGCGGGCCCGCCACATTGCCGTCCTTGGTGACGTGCCCGACCAGCAGCACGGCGATGCCGCTCGCCTTGGCCAGCGAGGTCAGCGCGGAGGTCACCGCGCGCACCTGGGTGACGCCGCCGATCACGCCGTCCACCTCGGGCGCGAGCATGGTCTGTACGGAGTCGACCACCAGTAGCGTCGGCCGCACCTGCTCGACATGCCCGAGCACGATCGAGAGATCGGATTCGGCGGCGAGATACACCCGCTCGTGCACCGCGCCGGTGCGGTCGGCGCGCAGCCGCACCTGTCCGGCCGATTCCTCCGCCGTGACATACAGCGATTTCGCCGCGTTTTGCCGGGCCCACCGGTGGGCGACCTCGAGCAGCAGGGTCGACTTGCCGACACCGGGCTCGCCGGACAGCAGCACCACCGAGCCGGGGACCACACCGCCGCCGAGCACCCGGTCCAGTTCACTGACCCCGGTCGGCTGCGCCCTGGTGATCTGGGAATCGATGGTGGAGATGGGGGCGGCGGCGGTGCTCGGCAGCATCGCGCGCCGGGCGGGAGCGCCCGCACCCGTCGCGGCGACGGCCACCTCGTCGACGGTGCCCCACGCCCCGCAGTCGGGGCACTTGCCTACCCACTTGGCGACCTCGTGCGTGCAGGCGGAGCACCGGAAGATCGACCTGGTCTTTGCCACACGCGCACCTTACGTACCGCATCCGACAAACACCGCCGCCAACGCGAACGGCTGCCGCACCGTCGGGTGCGGCAGCCGTTTTCGTAAGGGGGCTAGACGATCAGTGTCCGCCCTTGTGCTCGACCTCGGCCGCGCCGGACTTGTCGGACTCGTGCCGCTCGGCGGCGAGGCCCGCGTCGACCGGCACCTGAACCTGAACGGTGCCGTTCTGCTTGAAGTTGAATGCCACGGTGTAGGTGAGACCGGGGGTGATGTCCTTGGCCAGGTCGGTGATCTCGATCAGGATCGGATTGGCCGCCGGGTCGTCGGAGGGTGCGGGCTCGGCGGCGTGATCGCCGGTGCCGTGTGCGTCGGGGGCCGCGGACGGGGACGGCTTGACGGAGGTCGGCGATGCCGCCGAGGTCGGAGCTGCTGCGGAGGTCGGGGCTGCTGCCGAGGTCGGAGCCGCGCCGTGCGAATCATCCGCGGACGCGTCGTGCTTGACCGGCTTGGCCGCGGCGACCACGGTCTGCTGTGGTGCCAGCTGCACGGCGGACTTACCGGCCGCCGGGATGATCTTCACGGTGCCCAGGTCGGTGGTGATGCTGTTCAGCTCGTCGGGGAGCGACGGGCTGTTGTTGATGATCGACAGCGCGATCAGCGCCTTGCCACCCTTGGTGTTGTTGTATTCGCTGCCCTGGTGCGGGTAGACGATGTGCACATTGCGTAGCGCGATCTTGCCGACATCGGCGTGATTGCCGTTGATCGCGGCCACCTGGTCCGCGGTCTGCGAGATCTGGCCCGAGCTACAGCCGGTCAGTGCGATCGCCGCTCCGGCGGCGAGTGCGGCAACCGGCACCATGCGACGGCGCGCCCTCTTCAAGGCGGTCACAGCTTTCAGGGCAGTCACGGGTTGTCCCTCCATGTCGACCGGGCTCACTCCGCTAGGGAGAGTAGTAACTAGGCAGCGTAGTAGTTCCCATTACAGACCGAGAGTCCGGGCTCGCGACTCGCGGGTCGTAGATAACAGATCGGTCGAGTGCCGACAGATCGCGGGCGTCCCGCCCGGTCGGGGCCGGGGGCTGGTACGGGGGAAGTGCGGGGAGGTAACCCGTTCTGGCACAACGTAATGCACACCGGGCGGGTTCTGTCAAGCCCCACCGCTGCCTCGTTGTGGCCCTGACCTGCACAGTTGATCGCGCCGTTACCGAGTCG
This sequence comes from Nocardia iowensis, assembly GCF_019222765.1. Lineage (NCBI taxonomy): Bacteria > Bacillati > Actinomycetota > Actinomycetes > Mycobacteriales > Nocardiaceae > Nocardia > Nocardia iowensis. The sequence continues at coordinate 596,881 of NZ_CP078145.1, forward strand.
CATGTTAAACTGTGAACATCGAAAGGGGCACGGGACACATGATTTTTAAGGTCGGAGACACCGTCGTTTACCCCCACCACGGAGCGGCGCTGATCGAAGCTATCGAGACTCGCACCATCAAGGGTGAGCAAAAAGAGTATCTGGTCCTGAAGGTCGCCCAAGGCGATCTGACTGTTCGGGTTCCCGCTGAGAACGCCGAATACGTCGGCGTTCGTGACGTCGTCGGCCAGGAGGGTCTCGATCGAGTCTTCCAGGTTCTGCGCGCGCCGCACACGGAGGAGCCGACCAACTGGTCCCGCCGTTACAAGGCCAACCTGGAGAAGCTCGCCTCCGGCGATGTGAACAAGGTGGCCGAGGTCGTCCGCGACCTGTGGCGTCGGGAGCAGGATCGCGGCCTGTCCGCCGGTGAGAAGCGGATGCTGGCCAAAGCCCGTCAGATTCTCGTCGGTGAACTCGCGCTCGCCGAGGGCACCGATGACGGCAAGGCCGAGACGCTGCTGGACGAGGTCCTCGCCGCGGCTTCCTGACCGTGAACAAACTCGACAACGGTGCTCGTCTCACCGACGGAACCGTCGTTGCTTTGGTGCCTGCCGCCGGTCGCGGCGTCCGCCTGGGTGAAACCACGCCCAAGGCGTTCGTCCCGGTCGGCGGCAGCGCTATGGTCCGGCTCGCTGTCGAAGGTTTGATCGCCTCCGGCGCGGTCGACCGGATCATCGTTATGGTTCCCGCCGAATTCGTCGAGAGCGCCGTTGCCCTGCTGCCGCCCTCGGATTCGGTACACGTGGTCGTCGGCGGCGCCGAACGCATCGACTCGGTGCGGGCAGGCATCGCCGCCGCACCCGAGGCCGCCTACTTCCTCGTGCACGATGCCGCGCGCGCCCTCACGCCACCCGGGCTCATCGCCAGGGTCGCCGCCGAGTTGCGCGCCGGACATCTCGCCGTGGTCCCCGCGCTCCCGGTTGCCGACACCATCAAGACCGTCGACGCGGCGGGTGCGGTGACCGGCACGCCGGACCGCGCGCAACTGCGCGCCATCCAAACCCCGCAGGGCTTCGCGGCCGAACTACTGCGCGCCGCCTATCTGTCCGAGGGCGTCCAAGCCACCGACGACGCCGGGCTGGTCGAACTGCTCGGCACCCAGGTGCACACCATCCAGGGCGACCCATTGGCTTTCAAGATCACCACCCCGCTCGACCTGCTGCTCGCGCACGCGGTGCTGGACGGCGCGGACTTCCGCCGGGCGGTGGCGCAGTGACCATGCGCGTCGGCATCGGCAGCGACGTACACCCCATCGAACCGGGCCGCCCCTGCTGGATGGCGGGACTGCACTTCGACGGCGACGACGGCTGTGCCGGACACTCCGACGGCGACGTCGCCGCCCATGCCCTCTGCGACGCGCTGCTCTCGGCGGCCGGGCTCGGCGACGTCGGCGCGGTATTCGGCACCGGACGCCCGGAATGGGCAGGCGTCTCCGGCGCCGCCATGCTCAAGGAAGTGCGCAGGTTGCTCGGCGAGGCCGGCTTCGAGATCGTCAACGCGGCGGTCCAGGTGATCGGCAATCGACCCAAGATCGGACCGCGCCGCGGTGAAGCCCAGCAGGTGCTCGGCGAACTGCTCGACGCCCCGGTCTCGGTTTCCGGCACCACCACCGACGGCCTCGGCCTCACCGGCCGCGGCGAGGGCGTCGCCGCGATAGCGACCGCCCTGCTACAAGCCTGTCGCTGACCCCGCTCCGACGGACCTGAGCCGGTCCGGGTACAGGCTTATCTACCGACTAGGATCGAACGCCGTGACATTGCGCCTCTTTGACACCGACACGCGGACCATGCGCGACTTCGCGCCCCTGGTCCCCGGCCGTGCCTCGGTGTACCTGTGTGGCGCCACTGTGCAGGGCGCACCGCACATCGGCCATGTGCGCAGCGGCGTCGCCTTCGACGTGCTGCGCCGCTGGCTGCTCGCGCACGACTACGACGTGTGGTTCATCCGCAATGTCACCGACATCGAGGACAAGATCCTGACCAAGGCCGCCGAGGCGGGCCGGCCGTGGTGGGAGTGGGCAGCCACCTACGAGCGCGCCTTCGACAACGCCTACGAAACCCTCGGCGTGCTACCGCCGTCCGTGCAGCCCCGCGCCACCGGCCACATCACCCAGATGATCGACATGATGCAGCGGTTGATCGAACGCGGGCACGCGTACGCCTCCGAAGGCAATGTCTACTTCGACGTGCTCAGCTACCCCGAGTACGGCAGCCTGTCCGGCCACCGGCTCGATGACGTGCACCAGGGTGAGAGCGCGGGCGAAGGCAAGCGCGACCCACGCGACTTCACCATGTGGAAGGCCGCCAAACCCGGCGAGCCGACCTGGCCGTCGCCCTGGGGCCCCGGTCGGCCGGGCTGGCATCTGGAATGCTCCGCGATGGCCGAGTTCTACCTCGGCCCCGAGTTCGACATCCATTGCGGCGGTATGGATCTGGTGTTCCCGCACCACGAGAACGAGATCGCCCAGTCCAAGGCGGCTGGCGACGGTTTCGCCCGCTACTGGCTGCACAACGGCTGGGTGACGATGGGCGGGGAGAAGATGTCCAAGTCGCTCGGCAATGTGCTCTCGGTGCCGAACGTGCTCAAACAGGTTCGCGCCGTGGAACTCCGGTTCTATCTCGGCAGCGCGCACTACCGCTCGAAGCTGGAGTACTCGGACAAGGCACTGCACGATGCCGCCCAGTCCTACCAGCGCATCGAAGCTTTCGTGTATCGGACCGTCGACCGCGCGGGCGAGATCCCGGTGGGCAAGTGGACCGACGGGTTCGCCGCGGCCATCGACGACGACCTCGCCGTGCCGAAGGCGCTGGCCGAGATCCACCATGTCGTGCACGAGGGCAACAAGGCGCTCGAGGCGGGCGCGCTCGACAGCGCACGGGGCCTGGCCGGACAGGTCCGAGCCATGCTCGGTATCCTCGGTGTCGACCCGCTGGATCCGCACTGGTTCACCCCACGCGACTCATCGGCGGCACTTGGTGCGCTCGACGTGCTGGTGCGCGCCGAGCTCGACCGCCGTCAACAGGCGCGAGCAGACAAGGATTGGGCGAGCGCCGATGCCGCCCGCGATCGATTGCAGGCAGCCGGAATCGAGGTCACCGACACGCAAAATGGGCCGGAATGGGCCCTTGGCGCTGCGCAGAGCTCTGCGCCGGACGCGCCACAACCTGGAAAGGCCAAGTAATGGCAGGCAATTCGCAGCGTCGTGGTGCGATCCGTAAGGGCGGAACCAAAAAGGGCGCCGTGGTCGGCTCCGGCGGTAAGCGCAGGCGCGGGCTAGAGGGTCGCGGCGCGACCCCGCCCGCCGAGGCGCGCACCAAGCATCCCGCGGCCAAGCGGGCCGCTGCCGCCGCCAAGGCCAAGGCCGCGACGGCGGGTCAGCGCGGTGGCGGCCGGACGGCCGGACGCAAGAACGACGACGGCCCCGAGATGGTGCTCGGCCGCAACCCGGTGGTCGAATGCCTGCGCGCGGGCGTGCCCGCCTCCGCCCTGTATGTCGCCGTCGGCACCGAGAACGACGAGCGGCTCACCGAAAGCGTGAAGATGGCCGCCGATGCGGGCATCTCGATTCTCGAGGTGCCGCGTACCGACCTGGACCGGTTGAGCGCCAACGGTTTGCACCAGGGTGTCGCCCTGCAGGTGCCGCCGTACCGCTACGCCCACCCGGACGACCTGCTCGCCGAGGTCCGCAATTCGGCGGAACCCGCCCTGCTCGTCGCGCTGGACAACATCTCCGACCCGCGCAACCTCGGCGCCGTGATCCGCTCGGTCGCCGCCTTCGGCGGTCAGGGTGTGCTGATCCCGCAGCGTCGCAGCGCGAGCGTCACCGCGGTCGCGTGGCGGACCAGCGCAGGGGCGGCTGCTCGGCTTTCCGTCGCCCGCGCGACGAATCTGACTCGCACACTGAAGGATTGGGCCGCCCAGGGCATCCAGATCGTCGGCCTCGACGCGGGCGGCGACACCACCCTCGACGACTTCGACGGCCGCGAACCGACCGTCATCGTGGTCGGTTCGGAAGGCAAGGGCCTGTCCCGCCTGGTCCGCGAGAACTGCGACTCGATCCTCGGCATCCCGATGGCGGGACCGGTCGAATCCCTCAACGCCTCGGTCGCCGCGGGCGTCGTCCTCGCCGAAATCGCCCGCCAGCGCAGGGTTTGAGCTAGCCCAGCCGCACCCGATGATCTGCGGGTGTGCGGCTGTCGGGCATGAAACGCCCCTTGCCGCATGGCGATAGCCGCGCAGTGGCGGGCAAGCCCCGTAGAATTCGGCTCGTGGTCATACCCAACCAGCCCATCGGTCAGCCGGTCGAGCATCCGAGGGCGACGGCGGTGCTGTTTCTCGGCGCGGCGAGCGTGCTCTGCTGCGGCGTGCTCGGACCGGTGGCGTGGGCGATGGGCAAGCGCGCGCTGGATCAGATCGAGGAATCCAACGGTGGTTACGGCGGGCGGGTGCAGGTGGTGGTCGGGTACATCCTCGGCATCATCGGCACCATCTTGATGATCGTCTTCGCGCTGCTCTACCTGATGATCCTGCTCGGCGGCAACGCCTGACGCGGTCCGCCGTCGGCTCGCGCGCTACCAGTCAATCGAGGCTGGGTCGTTGCGGGTCACCCTGGTCGTCCCAGGCCGGCCATTCCTCGCTGACGCTGCCGGTCCACTGGGGTTGTCTGCGTTCCTTGAACGCCGCCATCGCCTCGCCGCCGTCGATGCTCTTGCTGACATGCTCGTTCAGGTCGGTCTCCAGCTGCCCGACCACGGCCGGGCTCATCCCGAGCCCTTCCCACAGCAGCCGCTTGGACATCGCCACCGGCAGCGGGGCGGACCCGTTGGCGATGTCGTGCGCGACGGCCAGCGCCATCGGCAGCACCTCGCCGCCGGGCAGGCAGTTGTTGGCCAGGCCCATCGCCTTGGCCTCGTCGCCGTCGAAGGTGCGGCCGGTCAGCATGATGTCCGCGGCATTGGCCATGCCGACCAGCCGGGGCAGCGTCCAGTGCGCGTAGCCGTCCGCGAGCACCCCGCGCCGAACCTGATTGAGCCCGTAGACCGCATCCCGCGCCATGTACCGCAGGTCGCACTGCAGGGCGAGCGCGAGCCCGATGCCAACCGCGTGCCCGTTCACCGCGGCGATCACCGGCTTGCGCACCCGCCATGGCGCGGGTTCGATGGTCGCACTCACATCGCCGACCCGGCTGGACAGATCCGCGCCCGCGCAGAACGCGGGCGGCGTGCCGGTCACCACGACAACCCGGACGGTGTCTTCCACATCGCAACGCTGCAGCGCGGCACTCAGTTCGGCGGCCATCGTCGGGGTGAAGGCGTTCTGCTGAGCGGGCCGATTGAGCGTGAGCACGGCGATGCCCGAGGCGACATCGACGTGCAATTCCGAACTCATGCCAGCGATGTTAGTGCACCGGAGCCGCCCTGACTCCGGGCCGAAAAACCTCGCTCAACCACGTAGTACCTTGCGGCCGATGGCGTACTTGTGCACTTCGGTCGGGCCGTCGTAGAGGCGGAAAGCCCGGATATCGCGGAAGATCATTTCGACGACCGTCTCGTCGCTGATGCCGATGCCGCCGAGCACCTGCACGCAGCGGTCGGCCACTTTGAACAACTCCTCGGAGACGAACGACTTCGCGATCGAGCTCTCGTGCCGCGCCTTCTCGCCCTTGTCCATCAGCCAGCAGGCGTGCCAGATGGTCAGGCGGCACTGGTGCAGCGCGATCTCGTTGTCGGCCAACATGAACGACACACCCTCGTGCTCGCCGATCGGCTTGCCGAACGCGGTGCGGGTGCGCGCGTGCTCGACCGCGATGCGCTGTGCGCGCTCGGCCGCGCCGAGCCAGCGCATGCAGTGCGTCAGCCGGGCCGGGGCCAGTCGCAGTTGGGCGTAGCGCAATGCCTGACCCGCTTCGCCGAGCAGCGCCGACTTCGGCAGCGTGAGGTTGTCGAACCGGACGACGCCGTGCCCGGCCACGTAGTTGCGGTCCATCGTGTTCATGGTGCGTTCGATGACGATGCCCGGCTGATCGCCGTCGGTGAGGAACAGCGTCGGTCCCGCGGGCAGATGCGGGTTCTCCGCGAGCCGCGCCATGATGATCCAGGTCTTGGCGCCATTGGCTCCGGTGATCAACCACTTGCGGCCGTTGATGGTGAAGTTCTCGCCGTCGAAGGTGGCGGCGGTGGCCAGTTGGGCCGGGTCGGAGCCGGCCCCGTCCGGCTCGGTCATGGCGAAGACCGAGCGATGATGCCCGGCGACCACCGGAGCGAGGTGGCGTTCGACCTGTTCCGGGTTCGCGACCTTGGACAGCAGGAACATATTGCCCTCGTCGGGCGCCGCGCAGTTCATCGCGATCGGGCCGAGGGTGGACCAGCCCGCTGCCTCGTAGATCACCGCCTGCTCTAGGTGGGTCAGCCCGCGCCCGCCGAGCGACTCCGGCGCCTGCACGGTCAGCAGCTTCTCCGCCCGCGCGAGCTCGACCAGTTCCTGCCGCAGCTCATCGGTCGGCCCGTGTGCGGTGAGTCGCGGATCCCGCTCGTACGGGACGATCTTGTCGACGACGAACTGGCGTACTCGATCGCGTTCGGCGGCGAGCTCGGCGGGAATCGAGAAGTCGATCATCGGTGGTCACCAATCGTTCGGGGGTGCGTGCGTCGAGCATACGAAACCGCCGCCACCTGACTGACGGCACCCGCCCTCAGCAACCTGTCAGTCGCGGGTCGCCTGCGGCGAAGCACGTATCAGCCCCGTGTCAGCGGCGCGCGACATCGTTGGGTCAACGCGAACGAGGGACCTACCGGACCTCGCCGAACCACCCGATGAGGAGAACCGCAATGATGACCGCCGCCGCCTTCGCCCAGCTGCTGATCGCCCTCGCCTTCGTCAGCATCCCGATGGTGCGCCACCGGTACGGCGCCGCCGCGAAGGCCGCCGCCGAGGCCGAACTGTCTCGCCAGGGCGTGCGCACCACGGTGCTGGCGGAGCACAACATGCGGTTCGACGCTGGCGGCCACGAGACCGCCGTTCCGGTCGCCGTCGCCCTGGTCATGACCGTCCTGGCGGCGCTGAACCTGGCCGGAAACCAGTGGGGCGCAACCCTGTCCTGGGTCTTCCAGTCGATCGTGCTGCTCGGCAACGTCGTGATCCTGTACACCAACGTGACCGCGGCGAAGTCGGTGCAGGCCGCCTTCCAGCGCAAGAACGACCCCGAACTGCGCCGTGTCGACGCCCGCGCCCTGCTCGCGGCGGCCGAAGGCGCCTTCCCGCGCTGGGTCATGCCTTACCTGCAGAACGCCAGGCACGCAGTTGTTTTCGGCGGCTCGCTGCTGGTCCTGATCGCACTACTCGCAGGTTGATTCGAACGGGCCCGGTGTCCCCACGGACACCGGGCCTGCTGAATTGTCAACGCGCGCGGGCCACCTGGCGACGCCGCGTACCGACGACTCGGCAGACCAGATAGATCAGGAACGAGATCGTGGTGACGAAGGTCGACACCGGAACGCCCGGTGCCAGCGACAGCAGAATGCCGCCGACCGCGGCGATTTCGGCGAAGACCACCGCGAGCATGGTGGCCCGCACCGGATTCGCGGTCAGCTGCGCGGCCGCGGCGGCAGGCGTGATCAACAGGGCGAGCACCAGCAACGCGCCGACGATCTGCACCCCGAACGCCGCCGTGATACCGAGCAACACCGCGAAGACGATCGAGAGGGCGCGCACCGGAACGCCGCGTGCCACCGCAACTTCCGGATCGGAACTGGCGAACAGCAAGGGCCGGTACACGATCGCGAGCACCGCGAGCACGCCGACGGTGCACACCGCGAGCAGCGTGATGCCGCTGTTGCCGACGCTGACCACCTGTCCGGTCAGCAGCGAGAACTTCGACCCGGCCCGGTCCGGGCCGAGCCACAGAAAAAGCACGGACAGTCCGAGCCCGAACGACAGCACTACCGCGATCACCGAATCGCGTTCTCTGGCACGCGTCCCCAGCAATCCGAAGAGCACGGCCGCCACCACGGACCCGGCGATGGCGCCGACGCCGACGCCGATTCCCGCGAGCAGGGCCGCGGCGGCGCCGGTCAGCGACAGCTCGCTGGTGCCGTGCACCGCGAACGACATCTGCCTGCTGATGATCAGCGGCCCGATCACCCCGGACAGCAACCCGAGTAGCGCGGCGGCGAGCACGGCCTGCTGCACGAAGTCGTAGGACAACAGGTTCGCGGTGGTAGTGAAATCGAACATCTTCTCGACGACGCCGGACAGTTTGTCGATCACTGGCGAACCCCACGCGGATCCGATTCGACGCCGGTGACCACCGGGGCTTCGGCGCGATACCCGTCGCCCGCGTCACCGTGGCAGTGCGCCCCCGCGGTACCGAGGGCGTCCATCGTGTCCCCGGTCCCGACGACCACCAGCCGCCCGCGTACCCGCAGCACATCGACCTCGGTCTGATACAGCTCCGACAGCACCGCCGAGGTCATCACTTCCTCGGGAGTGCCGATCCGGAACTTGCCGTCCACCAGGTACAGCACCCGATCCACCAGCGGCAGAATGGGATTGATCTCGTGTGTCACGAAAAGCACGGCGGTGCCATGGCTTCGCCGGCGCTGGTCGATCAGCTCGGCGACCAGCCGCTGGTTCGCCAGGTCCAGGCTGAGCAGGGGTTCGTCACAGAGCAGCACCTTCGGATCACCGACAAGCGCCTGGGCCACCCGCAGCCGCTGCTGCTCGCCGCCGGACATGGTCTCCAACGGAGCATCGGCGAACTGCTCCGCGCCGACATCGGCGATGGCGGCGGCGACCCGGCGCCTGCGCTCGGCCCGTGCCCGGAGCCCGAGACCCCAGCGGTGGCCGTCGAAGCCCAAGCCGACGAGATCGACGCCGCGCAACTGCACCCCGGCGTCGATCGTCTTCTGTTGCGGCACATAGCCGATATCGGGGTTGCCGGTCCGCGCGGGCGCTCCCGCGATCTCGGCGGTGCCCGCGCTGAGTCCGAGCTGACCGAGCAGCACCTTCAACAGCGAGGTCTTGCCGGAGCCATTGGGCCCGAGGATCGCGACGAATTCGCCCGGCGCCACGTCGAGGTCCAAGTCCTGCCAGAGCGTGCGGTCGCCGAACGACAACCGGCCTCCGTCGAGCCGGACCGCCGAAGTGCCGTACGCGAGTGCCTGCCGCGCCCGTTCGGTGTGTTCGGTCAGCGCGGCTCCCTGGTTCGTTGCGGTACTGGTCAACGCAACGCCGCGGCGAGCGCCTCGGCGTTCTTGGTCTGCCACTGAATGTAATCGACCCCGATGGGCATGGTTTCGGTCACCTCGACAATGGGAAGGCCGCTGGACTGGGCGACCGAGCGCAGCTCCTTGGTCATCTTGTCCTGCGTCTGCACGTTGTAGACGAGGGCGCGAACCTGTTTGCCGGTCAGCAACTCCCGGGTCGCGGCGACCGCGGCGGGGGCCGGATCGGTCTCCTGCTCGACCGCCTCCTGGAACTCGTGCGGCGTCCGATCCTCGACACCGGCGGCGAGCAGCAGGTAGTGCGCCAGCGGCTCGGTCTGCAGCACCGGCGTCTTCGGGTGCTCGGCGGCGAGCTTGCCCGCAATGGCGGTGATCCCGGCCAGTTGGGTCTTGAAGGTCGTGGCGCGCTCGGTGAAGGCGGCGGCGGAATCGGGGGCGAGCTCGCCGAGGCTGGTGGCGATCCGATCGGCGACCGCGGCGACGGTGTTGATGTCGTAGAAGACGTGCTCGTTCTCGTCGTCCTTGTTCGGACGGGATTCGAAGGCATCGACGGTGCGCTTGTCGCGACCGGCCACGGCCTTCTCGGCGAACTCGTCGTAGCCGCCGCCGTTGTAGACGACCAGATCCGCGTCGCGCAGCTTGGCGGACTCTACCGCCGAGGTCTCGTGCGAGTGCGGGTCGGCGGACGGGTCGGTGATGATGGACTCGACCTCGGCGTCCGGTCCCGCGATGGTGGCGGCGATATTGCCCCAGACGTCGGTGGAGGCGACGACGGAGGGTTTCCCCGAATCACCGGAGCTGCTGCCGCAGGCGGTGAGCGAGAGTGTGGCAACGGCCCCCACGGCGACGCCGGCTAACCGAATGGCAAGGCTTGTCTTCACGCGGGGTACTCCTGTGGCGCTCAACAGCTGGTGACGCACTCGAGCGGGTGACACAACGCAGCTTAATGGAAATGGTTTCTGTTTTACTTTAGCAAGCGCACGCAGCGGAGACGAGCCCGGGCCCGCCGACCGGGACGCGCGTGCGCGCGGCCGTCGACGGGCCCGGGACAAGTTATGGAACCTTCTAGACCAGCGCCTCCACCGGATGGCTCAGCAGCTGGGCGCAGCGCAGCAGACCGAGGTGGCTGTAGGCCTGCGGGTGATTGCCGAGCGAACGTTCGGCAACCGGGTCGTACTCCTCGCTGAGCAGACCGGTCGGCCCCGCGACATCGACCAGCTGGGCGAACAGCGCCTCGGCGTCCGAGCGCTTGCCGATCAGCAGGTACGCCTCGACCAGCCAGGCCGCGCAGAGGTGGAAGCCGCCCTCGCCGCCGGGCAGGCCGTCGTCGTGGTGGTACCGGTACACCGTTGAGCCACTGCGCAATTCGGCCTCGGTCGCGACGACGGTCGCGGCGAAGCGCGGATCGGACGGATCGATCAGTCCGCTCAGCCCGATGTGCAGGGTCGCCGCGTCCAGGTCGGTGCCGTCGTAGGCGGCGGTGAACGACTGGACCTCGTCGTTCCAACCCTTGGACTTCACCTCGTCGGCGATGGTGTCGCGCAGCACCGTCCAGGCCGGGTCGACCTCGCGGGCGAACTTCTGCGCCAGCGTGATCGCCCGGTCGACGGTCAGCCAGCCCATCACCTTCGAGTACACGTGGTGGCGCGGGTTGCCGCGGATCTCCCAGATGCCGTGGTCGGGTTCCTGCCAGCGCCGCTGCACCGCGGCGACCATGGCGCGCACCAGTTCCCAGTCCGCGTCCGGCAGCGCCGCGGCCGGATCGGTGACGCCCTGGAGCTCGCGGGCGTGCGACAGGCTGGCGATGAGATCCACGATCGGACCGAACACGTCCAGCTGCACCTGCATGTTGGCCGCGTTGCCGACGCGCACCGGGCGCGAACCCGCGTACCCAGGCAGCTGGTCGATCACGGCCTCCGGCGGCAGCGTCTCGCCGTACAGCGTGTACAGCGGGTGCAGCCGCTCCGGGCCGGGCAGCGTTTCCAGCACCGTGTGCACCCAGTCCAGGAATTGCTCGGCCTCGTCGAGCGAGCCGAGCGACACCAGTGCCTGCGCGGTCAGCGACGCGTCGCGCAGCCAGCAGTACCGGTAGTCCCAGTTGCGCACGCCGCCGATGTCTTCCGGCAGCGATGTGGTGGCAGCGGCCAGGATGGAACCGGAGGGGGCGTGCACCAGGCCGCGCAGAGTGAGCGCCGAGCGCTTCATCAGATCCGGCTTCAGCGGCGGCAGCTGCAACGTGCTCGCCCACTGCGACCAGTAACTCTCCGCCTGCCGCCGACGCTCCAGCTCACTGGTTTTCGCGGGCTTGAGATCGGCGGTGCCGCACCGCATTTCCAGCACGATCGGGCCCTTCGACGGGTCGACCACAGCGCGCGCGGAATCGTGGGTGCCGTCGCTGATGATCTCCCAGGACAGTCCGGGGGAGCGCAGCACCGTCGGATCGTTGGTGCCGAGCACCCGCAGGCCGTTCTCCGTTGCCTCGATGCTCACCGGCACCTGACCGAATTCCGGTCGCGGCGCGAAGGTTACGACGGCCTTGGCGTCACCGGTGATCACCCGGGTCAGGTCGGTGCGGGTCGGCGACACATCGTGCGGCAGGTAGTCGACCACTTGCAGCTTGGCCCAACGGGTTTCGACGGTCATGGTGCTGTCGATGTAGCGCTGCGAGAGCGGCAGGCCCGGCCGTTCCGGCTCGATGGTGAAGTGCCCGGCCTGCGGTCCGCCGAGCAGGTGCGCGAACACCGCGGCCGAATCCGGCTCCGGGTGACAGAACCAGGTGACCGTCGCGTCGGGGGTGAGCAGCGCCACCGAGCGCGGGCTGGCCAGCATGGTCAGTCGCTCGATCCGGGGCGCGCTCGCACCGGCCAGCCAGGTGCGCCGCTCCTCCAGCAGGAACGCCAGTGCGCAGGACACCGCCTCGGTGCTCTCCACCCGGAACTTGGCCAGGCTGTCGCCGTCGCCGACCTTGATGCCGAGGTCGGGACCGGACAGCACACGAAAGGCCTTCTCGTCGGTCACGTCGTCACCGAAGAACACCGCGGCCGACGCGCCGGCCTGATGCCGGATGGTGTCGAGGGCGGTCCCCTTGTCGGTCTGCACCACGGCCAGTTCGATGACGGCCTTGCCCTCGGTCACCTGCACGCCGAACCAGCACGCCGGACCCTGCCGGACCTGGGTCAACGCCCGGTGCCCGATCTCCGGGCTGGCGTTGCGCACGTGCAGCGCGACGCTGGCCGGTTTGATCTCGACGGTGACGCCGGGGTTGTCCGCGGCGACCTGGGTCAGCGCGGTTTGCACCTCTTGCAGCAGGTGTTTGGCGTCGTTGTCGATGGCGTGCACGAAACCGACGTCGAATTCCGAGCCATGGCTACCGATCAGCTGCACCTCGACCGGCAGTCGCGACAACGCGGCCAGGTCCCGCAGCGCGCGGCCGGAAATGACCGCGGCGGTCGTGCCGGTGAGACCGGCGAGCGCGCGTAACGCGCTCACCGATTCCCGGTGCGGAAAGGCCTTCGCCGGGTCGGACACGATGGGCGCAAGCGTCCCGTCGTAGTCCGATGCGACCAAGAGTCGTGGCACGCGCGCGACCGTCGACAGTGCACGACGAAGTTCCAGTGGCAGATCCTGTGCGCTCACGCATCCAACCTAGTGATCGGAGGAGTTTTTTCAGGGGCGGGCAGAACAATACTGGGTTGAATTCGCCGCACCGACGCCCGCCGCTGTGCGTGCGTTGCGTCCAATTCTTCGTGACTTCCCGTCGGCGCGCGCGTTGGCGCACCGATCGCGCGTCCGAGCGGCCAGGACTGGTCAGTTCGGTGGCTGCGCTGCGCGCACGCCGACGCGGGCCGGGTCGCGGGCAGCGTGCAAAACTCGTGTTACCCGGTCTCGGCGCGCGTCCGGTGCGGCCATGAATTCAGCGGGACTGCCGTGCTGCCGGTGCGATTGTGATTTTCGGCACCGCGGCGACAGGCGACCCGAATTTGCCGGGTATGCGCTGGGTGTCCGAATACTAAGCGCGGTCGCCGAGCAGAAGGTCGACGGTCAGTTCAAGGCGCTCGGTCACGTCGGTCGCGGAGGCGCGTCGGGTCAGCCAGGCGACCAGGTTCGACAGCCAGACATCGCTGATCACCCTGGCAATGGCCAGCTGACGTTCGGTGGGTTCGCCGTCGTTCATGGCGCGGGCGAAGACCCGATCCATTACCTTGCCGACCCGATCCACCTCGGCCGCCGCCGATGCGTCGGCGAACATGAACGCCCGCGTCATCGCCTCGGTGAGTAGCGGGTCGCGCTGCATCATCCGGGTGATCTGGGTGAGCAGCAGATGCATCCGCTCCTGCGGCGACTGGCCGGCAAGCGGCTTGCGCTTGCCTTCGATCTGCTCGAATTCCCGGGACAGCGCGGAGACCAGCAGGTGCACTTTCGAGGGGAAATACCGGTACAGCGTCCCGACTGCGACATCGGCACGTTCGGCCACCGCGCGCATTTGCACCGCGTCGTAGCCGCCCTTCGAGGCCAGCGCCAGCGTCGCATCGAGGATGCGCTTACGCCGTTCCCGCTGCGCGGCAGAGCTCAACTCGTCTTCGCTGAGCGTCGTGACCGTCGCGGTAGCCGGAGCGGTCGAGTCGGCCGGCTGCGATCGGGAGGGACTGGCCATTGATGAGAGTCCTTTCCGGAAACGTCGTTCGTGTACTGGCCCGAGTATCGGTTCGGCTCGGCGGTCGTCTCTTGACTTCCGCACAGCTAGGATATTAGAACATGTTCTAGGTGTGGGAGTCACGCCGGGAAGGCGGTACGGAGTGTGACCATCGCCACCACTGACGAGCATAAAGCCGTCCAGGAGTCGATGCGCGGATGGGCCGGTTCGGTGCGTCCAATTGCAACAATGCGAACCGATCCGAGTTCCTTCTGGCGCGCGTACTGGCCCGGCCTCGCCGAGCTCGGCATCTTCCGCGTCGCCGTCGCCGAGGACGCCGGTGGCGCGGGCGGGTCGGTGGCCGATCTCGCCGTGCTGGTCGAGCAGGCCGCGCACGACCTGGTCGGCGGGCCCGTGCTGACCACGGCATTGGCCAATCTGATCACCGCGGGACGGCTCGACGAGCAACTACCGTGCGGCGTCGCGCTCGACTTCGTTGTCGGAGCGGAGGTCAGCGTACCCGCCGCAGCCGACGAGTTGTTGCTCACGGGTACCTGGGATTCCGTGCTCGGCGCGGCACCGGAAACAGCCGTGCTGCTTCCGGTTTCCTTACCGCAGGGTCAGCGATGGGTGGTGGTCGCGCCGGACGCCGAAGGGCTTCGGGTGGAACCCCTTTCGCCGCTCGACCTGAGTACGCCGATAGCTCGGGTGCACTGCGCCGACGTCCGCGTATCCGCCGATCAGATATTCACGGCACCGCACGCGGTCGAGGATCTGGTCGTGGTGCTGGCCGCCGCCGAGCTGGCGGGGCTGGCCGGCTGGTGCCTGGACACCGCGGTCGAATACGCCAAGGTGCGTGAGCAATTCGGGCGCAAGATCGGCGCGTTCCAGGCGGTCAAGCATCTCTGCGCCACGATGCTCTGCCGGGCCGAGCTGATCCGTGCCGTCGCGGCCGACGCCGCGGCCGCCGTGGACGAGGGTGGCGCGGAACTGCCGGTCGCTGCGGCGATCGCCGCGGCGATCGCGCTGGATGCCGCGGTCGATACCGCGAAGGACTGCATTCAGGTGCTCGGCGGCATCGGCTTCACCTGGGAGCACGACGCGCACCTGTACCTGCGCCGGGCGGTGGCGTTGCGGCAGTTGCTCGGTGGGTCCGCGCGCTGGCGCGCCAGGGTGACCGAACTGACCCGCGCGGGTCAGCGGCGCACCACCGGCGCCGATCGGGTCTTCGCCGCCGAAGGTGTTGCGGCCGTGGACGGTAGCAGTGTCGACGAGTTGGCGACGGAGGTCGCGCGGATCGCCGCGCTGCCCGCCGACCAGCAGCGGACAGCGCTGGTCGAAGCGGGTCTCGCGACTCCGCACTGGCCGCCGCCGTACGGTCGCGGCGCTGATCCGATGACCGGCCTGCTGATTTCGGAAGAACTGCGGCGCGCCGGGCTGACCGCGCCCGACTTGGCGATCGGCGGCTGGGCCGTGCCGACGCTGCTACAGCACGGCACGCAGGAACAGATCGACCGCTTCGCCTGGCCGACGCTGCGCGGTGAGGTCGTGTGGTGTCAGCTGTTCAGCGAACCGGAAGCCGGGTCCGATCTCGCCGCGTTGCGCACCACCGCCAAGAAGGTGGACGGCGGCTGGTTGCTTCGCGGTCAGAAGGTATGGACCTCGCTGGGCGACCGGGCGAATTGGGCGATCTGCCTGGCACGCACCGACCCCGACGTGCCGAAACATCGTGGCATCAGCTATTTCCTGGTCGACATGCGCAGTGCGGGCCTGCAAGTGCGTCCGCTGGTACAGATCACCGGCGAGGCGCGATTCAGCGAGGTGTTCCTCGACGATGTCTTCGTCGCGGACGACTGCCTGGTCGGTGCGCTGAACAATGGCTGGAAGATCGCGCGCTCCACGCTGTCGACCGAGCGAGTGGCCATGGGCGGCAACGGCATCGGGCCGGTGCTGGAGGAACTGATCGCGAAGTCGCCCGCCACCGGACCGGGTGCGGAACTGCTGAACGACCGGCTCGGCGGGTTCGTCGCCGAAGCCATCGCCGGTCTGCTGCTCGAGCAGCGCGCCGCCGTCAAGATGCTGGCGGGCGGCGACCCCGGCGCACAGAGCAGCGTGCGCAAACTCGTCGGCGTCCGGCATCGTCAGGCGGTTGCGGAATTCGCCGTGGAGACGGCAGGTCCCGCCGGTGCACAGGACTCCGAGGTGGTAAAAGAATTCCTGCTCACACGCTGTTTATCGATTGCAGGCGGTACCGAACAGATCTTGCTGACCGTGGCAGGCGAGCGGATTCTCGGGCTACCACGCGACACCAACAGCTAGTCGACCAAGCCCCCCCGCCGCCCGACCGCCACCCCCCATCGAATCGCGGAGCGATACTGAGTCAATTGGAGTAAGCGTGGACTTCACCAGGGACGAGGGCCAGGACGCGGTGGCCGAGGTCGTCGTGAGTTTATTGGAGCGGGAACCGGCACGCGATATCGCGTTGTGGCCGAGCCTGGTCGAGAGCGGGCTGCTGTCGGTCGCACTGCCGGAACGCTTCGGCGGCGACGGCATGGGCTTGCCCGAGGTGTCGGTGCTGCTGACCGAGCTGGCGACCGACGCCGTCGCGGTGCCCGCCCTGCCGACGCTGGGCTTCGGGCTGCTGCCGCTGTTGTCGCTGCTGCCGGACAGCGTCGCCGAGCGGGTGTTCCCCGAGGTGGCCAAGGGCGCGGTGCTCACCGCGGCATTGAGCGAACCGGCCGCGCCGTTCGCGGTCAAGCCGGAGACAGCGGCCGTCGCGGACGGCGATTCGGTGCGGATCACCGGTCACAAGGTCGCGGTGCCCTACGCGGAGGAGGCCCGTTGGCTGCTGATCCCGACCAATTCCGGTATCGCGCTGATCGATTCGGATGCCAAGGGGTTGATCCGGGTACCGTCCCCGGTGTCCGGCGGTATTCCCGAATGCACCGTGCGACTCGATCGGGTGCGAATCCCGGCCGATCAGCTGCTGCCCGGTGGGCTCGCGGAGCTACACCGGTTGGCACTGGCATCGATCGGCGCCGTCGCGGACGGTCTGTTGAAGGGCGCGCTCGTGCTGACCGCCGAGCATCTGCGAACGCGGCGCCAATTCGGCAGGCCGCTTGCCGAATTCCAGGCCGTCGCCCAGCAGATCGCCGACCTCTACGTCGTCTCGCGCACCCTGCATGTCGCCGCCGTGTCGGCGAATTGGGCGCTGGCACAGCAGGATTCCAGCCCGGAGCACCAGGCCCGGATCGATGACGATCTCGACGTCCTCGCCTACAGCGTGGCCGCGGACCTACCCGCCGCCATGCAGAAGTGTCATCACCTGCACGGCGGTCTCGGCGTGGACATCACCCACCCGATGCACCGCTACTACTCACAAGCCAAGGACATCGCTCGCTGGCTCGGCGGCGCATCGTTCCGACTAGATCGATTGGGGGCCAGATGTTCATCGACCTGACCACCGAGCAGCGTCGGCTACGCGACGAATTGCGCTCCTACTTCGCCGATCTCGTCACACCCGACGAGGAAGCCGCGATGGCGGTGAACCGGCACGGCGACGCCTACCGCGAGGTGGTGCGCCGGATGGGTCGCGACGGCTGGCTCGGCGTCGGCTGGCCCAAGCAGTACGGTGGACAGGGTTTCGGCCCCGTCGAACAGCAGATCTTCTTCAACGAGGCGGTGCGGGCGGATGTGCCGCTGCCGCTGGTCACCCTGTTGACGGTCGGCCCGACCCTGCAGCAGTTCGGCACCGACGTGCAGAAGGACAAGTTTCTCCCCGGAATCCTGTCCGGCGATATCCATTTCGCGATCGGCTACTCCGAACCGGAGGCGGGCACCGACCTCGCCTCGCTGCGGACCTCGGCCGTGCGTGACGACTCCGGTGACTGGGTTGTCAACGGGCAGAAGATCTTCACCACCGGCGCGCACGAGGCCGATTACATCTGGCTGGCCTGCCGCACCGGATCGGTCGAGTCCCGGCACCGTGGCATCACCATCCTGATCGTCGACACCACCGATCCCGGCTACTCGTGGACGCCGATCATCACCTGCGACGGTGCGCATCACACCAACGCGACCTACTTCGACGACGTCCGGGTGCCCGCGGACATGCTGGTCGGTGCGGAGAACGCGGGCTGGCGGCTGATCACCACCCAGCTCAACCACGAGCGGGTCAGCCTCGGCCCGTCCGGCAAGATCGAGCAGCTCTACGATCGGGTGCGCGACTGGGCGCAGCCGCGCGGCGTGCTCGGCGAAACCGATGTGCGCCGCTCACTCGGCCGCATCCACGCCATGGTCCGGTTGAACGAGCTGCTGAACTGGCAGGTGGCCGCGACCGTAGACGGCGATCAGTCCAGCGTGATCGCCGACGCGTCGGCCACCAAGGTGTTCTCCACCGAATCGCTGCAGGAAGCCGGTCGGCTCGCCGAGGAGATCGTCGGGCGCTACGGCGATCCCGCCGAACCGGGCACCGCCGAGCTGCTCACCTGGCTGGATCGGCGGACCAAACAGAACCTGGTGGTGACCTTCGGCGGCGGCGTCAACGAGGTGATGCGCGAACTGGTCGCCACGGCCGGGCTGCGGTTGCCGCGAGTACCTAGATAGCTACAGGCAGTGCAAGTCGAGAAGGAGCCGCGCGTGCCGGAAACCATCAGTCCGGAAGCGATAGTCGCCGAGGCCGAACGGATCAAGGCGGCCGGTGATTGCGCGCCGCGTCTCGGGCGCGACCCGGTGAACCAGCCGATGATCAACAACTGGGTGGAGGCGCTGGGCGATACCAATCCGATCTACGTCGACGAGGCGGCCGCCAGGGATGCCGGGCACCCCGGCATCGTGGCGCCGCCCGCGATGGCGCAGGTATGGACCATGTTCGGGCTCAACGGTTTCCGCCCGGACGACGATCCGATGGGCAAGGCGACCGAGCTGCTCGATGCCGCCGGGTACACCTCGGTCGTCGCGACCGATTGTCAGCAGACCTATCACCGGTACCTCAACGTCGGCGAGCAGGTGTCGGTGACCAGCCGGTTGTCCGACATCCGCGGTCCGAAGCGGACCGCGCTGGGGGAGGGCTGGTTCATCACCTTCCAGACCAGCTGGCAAGTCGGTGACGAGGTCGTCGCCGAAATGTTGTTCCGGTTGCTGAAATTCGCACCCGGCACCGGTCCCGCGCCGGAAGCGCCTGCGGGGGAACGGGTCACGCCGCTGGTCTCGTTGGATACCGAGTTCTTCTGGGCGGGAACGAAAGCGGGGGAGCTGCGGATCCAGCGGTTACCGGACGGCTCGCTGCGGCATCCACCGATTCCGGCCCTGTGGAAGGACAAGTCGGAACAGACCGACTACGTGGTTGCCTCGGGACGCGGCACGGTATTCAGCTACGTCGTGCACCATGCGCCGAAAGTGCCCGGGCGGCAACTGCCGTTCGTCGTCGCGCTCGTCGAATTGGAAGAAGGGGTGCGGATGCTCGGGGAACTGCGCGGTATCGAACCCGCCGATGTACAGGTCGGGCTCCCGGTCCAGGTGGGTTTCGAGAAACTCGACGACGCGGCCACTCTGCCGTTCTGGCAGGTGACGGCATGACGGCGATTGTCGAGCCGACCTCGATCCAGATCGGCACCACGCTACCCGACCTGGTGATCACCGCCGATCCGACCTTTGTGATCAGTACGGCCCTGGCCACCAGGGACTTTCAGGACGTGCACCACGACAGGGACAAGGCGGTCGCCCGCGGTTCCAAGGACATCTTCGTCAATATCCTCACCGACACCGGCCTGGTGCAGCGGTTCGTCACCGATTGGGCCGGGCCGCGCGCCCGGGTGAAGTCGATCGCGCTGCGCCTGGGCGTGCCGCTGTATGCCGGTGACACGCTTACGCTGACCGGCACGGTAAGCGCCATCGAGGGCGACGACATCCACATCGACGTGGTCGGCAAGGACCGTCTCGGCGACCACATCACGGCGAAAGCCGTTATCGCGTACCGGAGTTCGCATGAGTGAGCCGAGCATCTCGGGCCGCGCGGCCATTGTCGGCATCGGCGCCACCGACTTCTCCAAGGATTCCGGGCGCAGCGAATTGCGCCTGGCCGCCGAAGCGGTCACCGCCGCGCTGGCCGACGCGGGCCTGACACCGGCCGATGTCGACGGCCTGACCACCTTCACGATGGACACCAACACCCAGGCCGCCGTCGCCCGCGCGGTCGGCATCCCGCAGCTGAAGTTCTTCAGCCACATCGGTTATGGCGGCGGCGCGGCCTGCGCCACCATCCAGCAGGCCGCCATGGCGGTGGCCACCGGCGTCGCCGATGTGGTGGTGGCCTACCGCGCCTTCAACGAACGCTCGGTGTCCCGGTTCGGGCAGTTCTCCACCGCGCTTGCCACCGCGCCCACCTCCTCGGGGATCGACGCGGGCTGGTCTTATCCCCAAGGTTTGGGTACTCCCGCCGCACAGGTCGCGATGGTGGCGCGGCGCTATATGCACGTATACGGCGCCACCAGTGCGGATTTCGGCCGAGTCGCGGTGGCCGACCGCAAGCATGCCGCGGTGAATCCGGCCGCCTTCTTCTACGGCAAGCCGATCACCCTGGCGGACCATCAGAATTCCCGGTGGATCGCCGAACCCCTGCACCTGCTGGACTGCTGCCAGGAGTCCGACGGTGGTGTCGCCATCGTCGTCACGAGTGTCGAACGGGCCCGCGATCTGCCACAGCGTGCCGCGGTCATCACCGCCGCCGCCCAGGGTTCCGGCGCCGACCAATACGTCATGACCAGCTATTACCGCGATGCCATGACCGGACTGCCGGAGATGGGCCTGGTCGGTGACCAACTCTGGGCGCAAAGTGGTTTGCGCCCAGCCGATATGCAAGCCGCCATCCTCTACGACCACTTCACCCCGTTCGTCCTCATGCAGCTGGAAGAACTCGGTTTCTGCGGCCGCGGCGAGGCCAAGGACTTCATCGCCGACGGTGCGATCGAAGTCGGCGGCAGGCTTCCGCTGAATACCCACGGTGGACAGCTCGGCGAGGCGTATATCCACGGGATGAACGGAATCGCCGAGGCGGTCAGGCAGATTCGCGGTACCTCCGTGAACCCTGTGGACAACTTGGCGAACATCCTGGTCACCGCGGGCACCGGCGTACCGACATCGGGCTTGGTGCTCAGCGCGAACTGAGGAGTGAGCTAGCGGATCGGCGTTCCCGGCTGATCGTGTGTGGCGCAGTGGATTCCGCCACCGCCCGCGGCGATATCGTCGATCGGAACCGGGACGACGTCCCGGCCCGGAAAGTGATCCCGCAGGATGCCCTGCGCACGGTCGTCGGCCCGCCGGTCACCGAATTCGGGCAGGAACACCGCGCCGTTGGCGATATAGAAGTTCGCGTAGCTGGACACGAACTCATCGCCCTCGCCGGTGATCCGGTCCGGATCGGGCTGGGGCAGGTCGATGACCTCGAGCTTGCGTCCGCGCGCGTCGGTGGCCTGCGCGAGCACCTGCCTCGCCTGGTCACCCGAGCGTGACCACGAGTCGGCGGGCGACCCCGGAAACGCGGTGTCCAGCAGCACGATTCCGGGTGCCACGTAGCGGACCAGGCAGTCGATGTGGGCGTCGGTGATGTCCTCGCCGCGGACACCGGCGAACCAGATCACCTTCTCGATGCCGAGGGTCTGCTTCAACTCGGCTTCGAGCTGGTCGCGGCTCTTGCCGGGATTGCGATTGTCGTTGACGATCGAGCTCTCGGTGACGAGCAGGGTGCCCTGGCCGTCGGTTTCCAGCGCACCGCCTTCGGAGACGAAGGGCGCTTGGTAGCGGGGAATCTGGTAGCGCGACAGCAGCTTCTGGCCGAGCGGGCCGTCATTGTCGTGGGGCTGCTTGTTGCCCCAGCCGCTGAAGTTCAGGTCGACGCCGACGACCTTGCCCGCTTGCTCGACGAAGACGGGGATGGTGTCGCGGGCCCAGAGATCGTCCACCGCGAGCGGAATCACTTCGACGCCGTTGCCGCACGCACGCTGAGCCGCGTCGCGCTGGTCGTCCCTGGCCAGCATGACCACCTGCTCGTACTCGGCGATCGCGCGCGCCAGCCCCGCGATGTCCGCACGAACATCGCCGAGGTAGGGACCCCAGACCGCCTCCTGCGCGGGCCACGCCATGTAGGTGCGCGCGTGGCTCTCCCACTCGGCGCCGAATCGACCACCGGGCCCCGCCTGCTCAGGGGCAGGCGGCTCGGCCGATCCGCATGCCGAGGCGCCCGCGGCGAGCAAGCCTGCTCCGGCAAGGACGCTGAAGACGGATCGGCGAGACATGAGGTTCTCCATCACGGGCTCCGGTAGTCGATGATGCTGGCGGCAAATCCTGACTGAAATTTCAGTCAGGATCTCACGGTACCATTGACCGCATGTCTCGTCGTGATTCGATCCTGGAGTCGGCCGCTCGCGTGGTCGCGCAGCGCGGTGTCCGTGGCTTACGCGTGGAGGAGCTGGCCGAGGCGGCCGGTGTGTCCACTTCGCTGATCTACTACCACTTCAAGGACCGCGCCGGACTGCTGGCGCAGACTCTCGATTTCATCAATGCCAGGGCCGAGCGCTACACCGAATCCGGCATCGACCCCGACGTCGACCCGGTCGGCCATCTCGAACAACTGCTGTTGCTCGAACTTCAGGACACGCCGCTGGTCATCGAGAACAGCGCGGCGTGGGGCGAATTCTGCGCCTCCGCCGTCTTCCAGCCCGAGTTGCGCGACCAGCTCCGCGGTGCCACCGCCCGCTGGACCGGCTATCTGAGCGAACTGATCCGCGACGCCAAGGAGCGCGGCGCCGTCCCCGCCGAAATCGCGCCCGCCGATGCCGCCGAACGCCTCACCGCGCTGGTCGAGGGTGTGAGCATGCGCTGGCTCAGCGGCACCCTCGAACTCGCCCGGGCCCGCGAATTGGTGCGCGGCGCAGTCCCGCTGGAACTCGGCCTGCGGTCCTGAGGCCGCGGGTGCGCGGCATTCGGTTCGCTATGTCGCCCGGCGTAAGTTTGTCTCGGCACGATCGCCGTACCTGAGGAGCTCCATGACCGCTCGGCACCTGGTCGACGTCCACGTCCTGCTCATCCGCGACGGCCGCCTGCTGCTCAGCAAGCGCCGCAGCGACGATGAATTCGACGGCCTCTGGCACCTGCCCGCCGGCAAACTCGAGGCAGGCGAATCCGCGACCGCCGCGGCGGTCCGCGAGGCGAACGAGGAAACCGGCGTCCACATCGACCCCGCCGACCTGCGCCACATCCACACCTCCCACGTGGTCGCCGCCGGCCGAGATTCCCGCCTCGGCCTCTTCTTCGAAGCCAGCCACTGGACCGGCACCCCCACCAACCGCGAACCCGACCGCTGCCACGAACTCCGCTGGTTCCCACTAGACGCCCTCCCTGACGCCATAATCCCCTACCCCGCCGCAGGCATCCGCGCCCACTTCACCGGCACCCCCTACAGCGAACGCGGCTGGCCCGCCGTTACCCCAACGGCCTCCGCGGAGGGTTGACAGCCGAGCACGGTAAGGCCGACTGATTCGGGGCGGTCGCCGAGGCTGTCGACCGTGTCACGTTTTCTGGCTTCGCGCACTTCGGTGCCTCTACAAACGTGGAGGACGAGGAGGTTGCCATGGAGGCCGGTGAGGTCCTGATGGACCCGGATCAGGTGCGGGTGGCGGAGCGGTTGCGGGGGTTGCTGGATCGGCGGGGTAGGCCGATCAGGCGGCACCGGGGGATTTATCTGCACGGCAGGCCAGGGCGGGGCAAGACCATGGTGATGGATCGGTTCTTTGCCGGAGTCGCGTCGGATAGTAAGCGCCGCTTTCACTTTCATCAGTTCTTTGTCCGGCTGCACGCGGCTGCCCATGCGTCCGGTTCTATCGATACGGCCGTCGCCGCCCTGCTCGGCGATGCACGCCTGGTCTGCTTCGACGAATTCCACGTGCACGACATCGGCGACGCGATGCTCATCGCTCGAATGCTCGACGTTTTGTTCGCTCGCCGCATCACGCTGGTGGTGACGTCGAATTACCCGCCCGAGGAACTGCTGCCGAACCCGCTGTTTCACGACCGCTTCCTGCCGACGATCGCCCGCATCGGCGCGAATCTGGATGTGGTCTCGCTGGACGGGCCGCTCGACTACCGCACCCGGGCGGATCATGGAACACGCACCCGCCGCACAGGTTTCGCTGCTGGGAGCTACCATGTCGAATCCGCTGACGAACGCATACCGAACGGCATGGGCAGCCGCGACAACGGAGCTGCGGTGCCGGTCCGGATCGGTGCCCGCCAACTGCGCGCCCGGTCCATCGAGGGGGACGCGTTCACCATCGAATTCGCCGCCCTGTGCGGCGCCCCCACCTCGGCCGCCGACTATGTTGAACTGGCTCAACGCTTTCCGCGCTGGACCATAGCCGACGTACCTCCCCTGAGCGAGGTCCCGGCCGACTGGGCGATGCGTTTCGTCAACCTGGTCGATGTGCTGTACGACGCGGATCGTGAACTCACCGTGCTGGCCCGGGTCCCGTTGGCGGAGTTGGTCGACGGCGTCCACGGCGTGCCCGATATTTCGCGACTCGCCAGTCGCCTTTGTGAACTTTCCCAATTCGTGCCTACCCGTGTCGGCTAGTTGGGCAACATGGGAACGACCGGTTCGGAGCGGCGCCGTACTCGGATAAAGAGGATGAATTCCGAAGTATTCGATTCCATCCCGAGCGGACCGCTCGGCATGTAACTATGTGGCTGTTTTGTGCAGTACTCAGATTTGGTGGTAATACGTGGCCGGGGCGCGAGCGCCGATATTGTGCGTGATCGTGCTGATCACGCTGCTGGCGTTTGCCGCGATCGCGCTGCACGGATACATCCCAGGAGTGACCGAATCCCGCGATAACCGTTCGGCGCCTTCGGCATTGTCGGTGGCGTTGATGCCGGTCCTGCTCACCGTGTCCATGGTGATCCTGCTGGCAGGCGTGATCGCCAGCCAGCACCGGCTGCCGCTGGCCATGCCAGAGCCGGACCGCGACAGCGACCGGCAGCAGTGGCGCCTCGGCCGGATCGGCCTGCTGGTGCTGGCCGGACTCGCGGCGCTCGCACTGGTTCTCGCGGCCGTCTCCGCGGTGTTCTTCGTCGGGGTCGGCCGCGAAAGCGCGCCACTCCCAGCAGCACCCGCGCAAACGACCGGACAGCCGCCGGACGAGTTCGCCACCGGTACGCCCGACCCCGGCTCCACCCCCACCGAGCTGACCGGCACCGCCTTCCTGCTCACCGTCATCGCCGCGATCGCACTGGTCGCCGTGGCCATGATCGGACTGATCGTGGTCGCCATCGCGTCCCGCCGCAAGCCCGCTCCGCCGCCGTTGCCGCCGGTCGCGGTGCCGCCCACCGCGGTGGACTCGCTAGCCAGGGCGGCCGAAATGGGTTTGGCCGCGATGAATGTGCCCGGTCAAGAGCCACGCACCGCCATCATCGCCTGCTACGTCGCGATGGAACGCGGCCTCGCCTTCGATCGTGCTGCCGCACCGCTGGTTTCGGACACCCCGATGGAGGTGCTCGCCCGCGCCTTCGAACGCGGCGCGCTGCATGACGCCTCCGCGCGCGAGCTGGTCGCGCTGTTCGAGGAGGCTCGGTTCAGTCCGCACGCGATGCTCGAGTGGCAGCGGATGCGCGCCGAGCAGCTTTTGCGGATCGTTCTCGCGGACCTGCAGGGAGAGGCGGCAGCTTGAACCGAACGGCCATCGTCATCAGTGCCGCGATCGTCATCGCGGTGATCGAGCTGATCACCTTCGACCAGGCGCGCGGGGTGATGTTAGCGGTCACCGCGGTCCCGGTGGCGCTGGCGGTGGCCTGGCTGGTCTGGTCGCTGCTGGAACGCTCGGAAGCACGCGGCTACGACGAGATCGATGAGATCGAGAACGGTCCCGCCGAGATGCTGCGCCGCTGGCACGCCAGGGCGCAGATGCTCGCCGACCGCGCCGACGGCACCCGCGCCGACTGGGACCGGCACCTACGTCCGCTGCTGGCCAAGGAGTTCGAGTTGTCCAGCGGGCAGCGGGTCGCGAAGAACCGCAGGGCCACCGAGGCCGCAGGCATTCATCTGTTCGGACCGGAACTGTGGCGCTGGGTGGACCCGGCCAACTCGGCATTGCGTGATCAGACCACTAGGGCACCGGGACGGGCGGCGCTGGACGAGATCCTGAGCCGCCTGCAAAGAATGTGAAATGGGTTGAGGCAAGTGCGGGTACACACATGACGATGCCGATGGACGCCACCGTCCAACGCAGTGACGCCGTGCTCCGGGAGCTGTCCCGGGTCGTGGTCGGCAAGCAGGAAGAAATGCGGTTGATCATGGTCGCGGTGCTGGCCGGTGGTCACGTCCTGATCGAAGACCTACCGGGTCTGGGGAAAACGCTGATCGCCAGATCGTTCGCCGCGGCCCTCGGGCTGCAATTCACCCGCGTGCAGTTCACCCCCGACCTGCTACCCGCCGATCTGCTCGGGTCGACCATCTACGACATGTCCTCCGGCCGCTTCACCTTTCGCCGCGGGCCGGTATTCACCAATGTGCTGCTCGCGGACGAGATCAACCGCACGCCGCCGAAGACGCAGGCCGCGCTGCTGGAGTCGATGGCCGAGGGGCAGGTCAGCATAGACGGCGAAACCTTCCCGCTACCACAGCCTTTCATCGTGCTGGCGACCGACAACCCGATCGAGTACGAGGGCACCTATCCGCTGCCGGAAGCACAGCTGGACCGGTTCGCGATCCAGTTGCGGCTCGGCTATTTGTCCGAACACGATGAGACGCAGATGATTCGGCGCAGGCTGGAGCGGGGCGCGACGATACCGCAGGTCGGCCAGGTCGTCGATGCCAAAGGCCTGCTGGAGATGCGCCAATCGGTCGAGTACGTCACGGTGCATCCGGATGTGGTGAGCTACGTGGTCGCGCTCGCCGCGGCCACCCGGGCGCACCCGCAGGTGGAGGTCGGTGCCAGCCCGCGCGCGGAGCTGGACCTGGTGCAGATGTCGCGGGCGCGGGCGCTACTGCTCGGCCGGGACTACGTGATTCCGGAAGACGTTAAGGCGCTGGCGATTCCGGCCATGGCGCATCGGATCACCCTGCGACCCGAGATGTGGGTGCGCCGGATCCGCGGCGAGGACGTGATCACCGAGCTGCTGCGCCGTCTCCCGGTCCCGCGCGCCACCGTGACATGAGCAGTGAGCGAATCATGTGCCAGCGCGCTATGCCCATGACGGAGCCGAGCGCCAGCGAGGCGCGGTCATGAGGCATCGCGACGCGAGCACCGCGGTCGAGGCCGAATTGCGATGGCGCCCAGCGCCGTTGGTCTTCATGCTCGCGATCTGTGCCGGGGCGGCCCTGGTACTCGCGGTCGTGCTCGGCCGGTGGCAGCTGGTGGTCTTCGCCGCGCCGCTGCTGGGCGTGCTGGCCACCGCGCCGTGGCAGCAGTCCTCGACCAAGATCCAGGTCGACGGCGGCGGCACACTGCGGTGCTTCGAATCCGAAGAGGTGGTGCTGACCGTCGCCGCATTCGTCGAGCGCGGGCACGCGTTGCTGCGACTGAAGCCGGAAGCGGTAGCGGCACTGGGTATCGAAGTCGAGAAGTCCAGCGATTCCGGCGCCGCACCCGCCGGGCTGCGGCTGGCACTCACCGCGGATCGGTGGGGTCGCTATCCGGTGTCGGTGCGGGTCTCCGCGCTCAGCCCGGCGGGCCTCGCCGTCGCCACCGCGGTACTGCCCGCGGGGCAACTGTTCGTCTACCCGATCACCGACCCGCAGCGCATGCGATTGCCGCGCACCGAACTGCCCGAGCGCCTCGGCACCCACCTCACCCGCAGGCACGGACCCGGCGTGGAGTACGCCGACATCCGCGCCTACGCGCCGGGTGACCAGCTGCGCATCGTGAACTGGCCGGTGAGCGCGCGGCGCGGCCGGTTGTACGTCACCGAGCGACTGACCAACCGCTCCGCGGATGTCGTTGTGCTGGTGGATACCTCACAGCAGGCGCCGGGCCCCGCTACCGATTCCCTCGAACTGTCCGTGCGTGGCGCGGCGCAGGTAGTGCAGTCGACGCTGCAAGCCGGTGACCGCACCGCCGTCGTCTGCCTCGGCGAGGGACCGCGCTGGCTGCGACCGGATATCGGCCGCCGCCAGTTCTACCGGATCGTCGATACCGTGCTGGACGTCGGCGACGAGTACATACCCACCACCGGCACCCTGGCGCCGCACTCGGCCGTGCCGCTCGGCGCCATCGTCGTCGCCTTCTCCACGCTGCTGGACACTCAGTTCGCGCTCGCGCTGATCGACCTGCGCAAGCGCGGACACGTTGTCGTGGTGGTGGATGTCCTGCGCGGCACACCGTTTCGCGAGCATCTCGACCCGACCCTGGCCAAGATGTGGCAGCTGGAGCGGGCCTCGATGTATCGCGACATGGGCACCGTCGGCGTCGACATCGTGGCCTGGCCCGAGGCGACCCGGCTCGATCAGATCATGCGCGTGCTGCCGGAACACCGCAGGACCGTCCGGGTGCGCCGATGACCCGATTCCTCGCTGTCCTGTCGGGCGTGCTGCTGGTGACGTCGGTGGCGTTGCTGGAACCATGGGCCGCCATCGCGGCCCTCGTCCTGGTCGCCCTCGGCTGGTGGTTCCGGCCGTTGGCGGTCGCCGCGGTGCTGTTGGCGGTTGGCGTGCTCGCCGTCGCGAATCCCGGCGTACTCGCTTCCGCCGCAATGGGACTGGTCGCCACCACCTATCTGCTGAACGCGGCGACCGTCACCGCGCCGCGCGGGGTGGTGCCGACCACGGTGCCCTCGGTCGCGGGCGCGGTCGGTTTTGCCGCCGTGGCGGTCGGCGCCGCCCTGCTCCCGCTGCGCTTGGCCTGGGCGCCGCTCGCCGCCCCGATTCTGGTGATCGTGCTGTACGCGTTGATCGTCCAGGGCGTAGCCGTCCGCCGCACCCGCGTCAATACGGCACCGCACGCCCCCTGAACCACCCGAGTGCGGTGGACGAGGGGGTGTACAGCGCCGTCAGCTCAGGCGAAGCGCAGGGTCACGTCGCCGAGGACGGGGGCGTCCTCGCGGTCGACCACCGTTGCGGCAATGGTCAATTCGTTGCCCTGCTGCCAGATGCGGGTACGGATCGTCTCGCCCGGGTAGAGCACGCCGGCGAAGCGGGCGCGGAATCCGGTGACCCGCTCGGCCGCCGAGCCGAGCACGGTGTCGGTGGCCGTCTTGCAGACGATGCCGTAGGTGCACAGTCCGTGCAGGATGGGCGCGGGAAACCCGGCGGCGCGGGCGAATTCGGGATCCGAGTGCAGCGGGTTGCGATCACCACACATGCGATACAGCAGCGCCTGCTGCGGCAGCGTCGGCGTGGTCACGTCGAAATCCGGTGCGCGGTCGGGCAGTTCGGACTTGGTACTCGGCCCGCGCTCGCCGCCGAAGCCGCCTTCGCCGCGCGCGAAGATCGAGGAGCGCGCGGTCCACAGCGGCTGACCGTCCGCACCGGTGACGGTCTGCTCCTGCACCACCACCGCCGCGGACCCCTTGTCCCACAGTTCGGTGATCCGACCTGTGCTGGTCGCTGTGCCGGTGGCCGGGATCGGGCGATGCACCTCCACCTCCTGATGACCGTGCACCACCTTCGCCAGATCTATGTCGATACCGGGGAAGCGGACGCGCGGCGGCTCGGTCTCGTGCAGGGTCGGCGCGACGGTCGCGAAGGTCGGCAGCACCTGGGGCACGCGGTCGTCGAGGTAGCGCAACTCGGCCGGATCGGTCCACCGCGTGCCCGCGCCGAGCCCCAGTTGATACAGCTGCACGTCGGACGGCGTCCACGTGAACTCCCGGCTCGGAAGTTCGGCCCCCAGCGCGACTTTCGGATCGATGGGCATCAATTCTCCTAGTTGGTCGGCGGCTGGACGGCCTGGGCAGGCTGCGCGGACTTCTTCTCGACGATGTCGAGCACGGCCAGGTAGCCGAAGGTCAGTGCGGGGCCGATGGTCGCGCCAGGGCCCGCGTAGGTGTGGCCCATTACCGGAGTCGAGCAGTTGCCCGAGGCGTACAGGCCCTCGATCGGGGTGCCGTCCTCGCGCAGCACCCGGCCCGCGGTATCGGCGACCAGGCCGCCCTTGGTGCCCAGATCGCCGGGCACGATCTTGGCGGCGTAGAACGGGCCCTGCACCAGCGCGGCAAGGCATGGATTCGGCTTGACCGTCGGATCGCCGTAGTACCGGTCGTAGTGGCTGTCGCCGCGGCCGAAGTCCTCGTCCTTGCCGGTCTCGGCGAAGGTGTTGAAGCGGTTCACCGTGGCAGTGAGGTTGGCCGTGGGAACGCCGATCTTCGCGGCGAGCTCGTCGAGGGTGTCCGCCTTGACGATGTTGTCGTTCTCCATCCAGCGCGACGGAAAGCGCTGGCCGGGCTGCAACCCGGCGTAAATGTAGCGGTTGCGGTAGCGCTGATCGAAGACCAGCCAGGCCGGGATGTTCGCGCCCGGCCCCTCGCCCTGCCCGTACTTGCCGCCGTACATGGTGTGCACGGCCTCGACGTAAGGCGCGGACTCGTTGCCGAAGCGCTTGCCCTCGGCGTTGACCATGATGGTGCCCGGCAGATTACGCTCGGCCAGCGCGAACCACGGCCGCCCGCCCTTGAAGACGGTCGGACCCCACCAGGCGTCCTCCATGAACCCGACGTCGCCACCTGCCGCCATGCCCGCGATGATGCCGTCGCCGGTATTGGCGGCCGCACCGGTCGTCCATTCGGTGGTGATGGGCTGACGCTGGTACTTGGTGCGCAGCTCGGCATTGCGCTCGAAACCGCCGCTGCCGAGTACCACGCCGTAGCGCGCGGTGAAGGTGACCGGTTCGCCCTCATGCTTAGCTTCGACCCCGGTGACCACGCCGTTCTCCACCACGAGCCCCGTCAGTGGGGTATTCAGCAGGACAGGCACATTCGCGTCCAGCAGTCCTTTGCGCATCGCGGCGATGATGGCCTGGCCCATGCCAAGGATGTGTTTGCCGGTGAGCTTGGCCCAGTAGGTACGCGCGCCGACCCGCATGGCGCGCATCATGCCCTTCGGGTGCCTGCGGATCAGGTTGAGCCGGACGAAATCGGCCTGCATGACGACGACGTTCAGCGGCGCCTTGGCGTAGGGCGGCTCCAGATTGGCCAGCTCCACGCCGAGCACCTTGGCATTGAACGGAGCGGGCTCGCACGAGCGGCCCTCGCCGAGCCCGCCGGGCGCCTCGGGGTAGTAGTCGGAGTAGCCCGGCACCCACTTCATCTTCAGCGGGGTGTGGTCGAGCACGAAGTCGAAGGCCTCCGCGCCACGGTCGATGTAGGTATCGATCCGGTCCTTGGGCACCACGTCACCGATGATGCTGTGCAGATAGGTGCGTGCCGCCTCGCGGTCGTCGGGTCGCCCGGACGCGCGCAGCGCCTTGTTGCCGGGGATCCAGACGCCACCGCCGGAGCGGGCGGTCGACCCGCCATAGTGCGCGGCCTTCTCGATGAGCACCACGCTGAGCCCGTGGTGGGCGGCGGTGAGGGCGGCGGTCATGCCCGCGGCGCCGCTGCCGACCACCACCACGTCGTATTCCCGATCAATCATGTAGAACACGTTATAGAATGATCCCGCCATTGGTCTATGTTGTGTGGCAGAAGACTTACTCGGCTTTCCATCCACCGAGAAACTCGTTTCAGTTTCAGACCGGAGTGAAGTACATGGGGTTCGATTGGGACCTGGTCACCGACGTGGTCGTCGTCGGATTCGGCGCGGCGGGCGCCGCCGCGGCACTGGAGGCGGCGGCCGACGGCGCGCAGGTGCTGGCACTGGACCGGTTCGCCGGCGGCGGGGCCTCGGCGTTGTCCGGCGGCATCATCTACGCGGGCGGCGGCACATCGGTGCAGCAAGAGGCCGGTGTCGCCGATACGCCCGAGGCGATGCTCGCCTATCTCGAGCGCGAGGTCGGTGCCGCGGTGTCGCCGGAGACATTGCGCCGTTTCGTGGCCGAGAGCCCGGCGATGATCGAGTGGTTGAAGGGGCACGGCGTTCCGTTCGAGGCCTCGCTGTGCCCGTATAAGACGTCGTACCCGAACGACAGCTACTACCTGTACTACTCGGGCAGCGAGATCTCCGGCGCGTTCCGCGACATTCCGGCGGCGCAGCGCGGGCATCGGGTCAAAGGGCGTGGCACCTCCGGCAAGCAGCTGACCGCTCCGCTCGCCGCCGCCGCGTCCCGGCTTGGCGTCCGGCTCGAAACCCTCACCCAGGCGACGCAATTGATCACCGACGACGCGGGCACGGTGCTCGGTGTCGAATGCCGCACCTTACGCGACGCACCGGGTCGGATCCGTGATCGCTACACCCGCTTGGCGAAAGTCGCTGCCAAGCCAGGGATCTACTATCCGCCGCTACGTGCCGCGCTGGAGAAGCGGTTGACCCGGCTGGATCGCCAGTACGGCCGGACAATTCGGGTGCTGGCCCGGCGCGGCGTGGTGCTCAGCGCCGGTGGCTTCATCGCCAATCGCGCGATGCTGCGCGAATACGCCCCGGCCTACCGCGGCGGGCTCGCACTCGGCACCACCGGCGACGACGGGAGCGGCATCCTGCTCGCGCAACAGGTCGGCGCGGCCACCGACCGGATGGGCAATGTCTCCGCCTGGCGGTTCCTTCTGCCGCCCAGCGCTTTTACCGGCGCGGTGCTGGTCGATGCGGCGGGTCGTCGGGTCATCGACGAAACCCGGTACGGTGCGGCGGTCGGTCACGCGCTCATCGCCGAACACGACGGCAAGGGCTGGCTGCTCGCCGACGACGAGCTGATGCGCACCGCCATCGACCAGATCGGTAAGCAGGGCGCCTGGTTCCAGCGCGGTCAGTTCGAGGCCATGCGGCGCACCGCGATTCGCGGTGCAACGCTGGAAGCCGTCGCGGCGAAGGCGCGCATCGATATCGCCGGGCTGCGGGCGACGGTGGACGCGCACAATGCCGCGATCGCGAACGGCACGCCGGATCCGGTCGGCAAGCCGGCCGAGTTCACCAAACCGCTGCGCACCGGGCCCTTCTGGTTGCTGGATGTGGGCATCAAACCGAGCCTGAGCAATCCATGTCCGATGCTCACCCTCGGCGGAGTCGTCGTGGACGAGCGCACCGGCGCGGTGAAATCGACTGCCGGAATTGATATTCCGGGTCTCTTCGCCGCCGGACGGACGGCGGTCGGCATCTGCTCGGAATCCTATGTCAGCGGGCTTTCGCTGTCCGACTGCATCTTCTCCGGCCGCCGGGCCGGTCGGTCCGCGGCGGGCGAACAGGTCCCCGCACTCGAGCAAGCAACTGTGGAAGGAAACTAGCGTGCTGTCCGACGCGGTACGAACCGAACTGGCCGATGAACTCGAGCGCGCCGAGCGCGACCGAGTGCCGATCGACCCGCTGGTCAGCCGGTATCCGGATATCGATGTGGTCGATGCCTACGAGATCCAGCTGATCAATATCCGGCGCCGGCTCGACACCGGCGCCAGGGTGGTGGGGCACAAGGTCGGGCTCTCGTCCAAGGCCATGCAGCAGATGATGGGTGTGGATGAACCCGACTACGGTCATCTGCTCGCGGAAATGGAAGTCTACGAAGACGTCCCGGTCGAGGCCGGTCGCTACCTGTTTCCGCGCGTCGAGGTCGAGGTCGGGTTCGTGCTCGGCGCCGACCTGCCCGGCGCGGATTGCACCGAGGCCGACGTGCTCGCCGCGACGGTGGCTTTCGCGCCCGCCATCGAGCTGATCGATTCGCGGATCAAGGACTGGAATATCGGGTTGATGGACACCATCTCCGACAACGCGTCCTCCGCGGGGTACGTGCTCGGCCCGGAGCGGGTAGCGCCCGAGAACATCGACATCAAGGCGATCGACGCGGTGCTCACCCGCAACGGCGAGGTGGTGGCCGAGGGCCGCAGCGACGCCGTGCTCGGTGATCCGGTGATCGCGGTCGCCTGGCTCGCCCGCAAGGTCGCGAGCTTCGGGGTCCGGCTGAAGGCGGGCGACATCGTGCTGCCCGGCTCGTGCACCCGCGCCATCGACGCCAGGCCGGGCGATGGGTTTCATGCCGAGTTCGCTGGGCTCGGTTCTGTCCGTTTGCAATTCATTTAGGAGGCTTGTGGTGTCCGAGAACGGGACCGTCACCGCCGCGATCGTCGGGTCCGGCAATATCAGTACCGATCTGCTCTACAAACTGTTGCGTTCTACGGCCATCGAGCCGCGGTGGATGATCGGGATCGATCCGGACAGTGAGGGTTTGAAGCGGGCCCGCGGGCTGGGGTTGGAAACCTCTGCCGAGGGGGTGGACTGGCTGTTGGGCCGATCCGAGCTGCCCGAGCTGATTTTCGAGGCGACCTCGGCGTATGTGCATCGTGCCGCCGCTCCGAAGTATGCCGAAGCGGGTATCCGCGCGGTGGACCTCACGCCCGCCGCCGTGGGGCCCGCGGTGGTGCCGCCGGTGAATCTCGGTGCGAATCTGGATGCGCCGAACGTCAACATGATCACCTGCGGTGGCCAGGCCACCATCCCGATCGTGGCGGCGGTATCGCGCGTCGTGCCAGTCGTTTACGCGGAAATCGTCGCCTCCGTCTCGTCGGTGTCCGCGGGTCCCGGTACGCGCGCCAATATCGATGAGTTCACCAAAACCACCAGTCGTGGGGTCGAAACCATCGGCGGCGCGCAGCGCGGCAAGGCGATCATCATCCTCAACCCGGCCGAACCGCCGATGATCATGCGCGACACCATCTTCTGCGCCATCCCCGAGGACGCGGACACCGACGCCATCACCGATTCCATTCATCGCATGGTGGCCGACATCCAGCAGTATGTGCCGGGCTACCGGTTGCTCAACGATCCCCAGTTCGACCCGCCGTCGGTGATCTCGGGTGGGATGGCGAAGGTTTCGGTGTTCGTCGAGGTGGAAGGCGCGGGTGACTTCCTGCCGCCGTATGCGGGCAACCTCGACATCATGACTGCCGCCGCCACCCAAGTCGGCGAGGTTATCGCCGGTCAAATCGTCTCGGCACGGGTGTAAGGAGCGAAACCATGGCCTATTCAGCAGAACTCGACATCCGCGTCACCGATACCTCGTTGCGCGACGGATCGCACCACAAGCGCCACCAGTTCACCGCCACCGAGGTACGGGACATCGTCGCCGCCCTGGACGGCGCGGGTGTGCCGGTCATCGAGGTCACCCACGGCGACGGCCTCGGCGGCTCGTCGTTCAACTACGGCTTCTCCAAAACCCCTGAGCAGGAACTGGTCAAGATCGCGGCGGAGACGGCGAAGCAGGCCAAGATCGCGGTCCTGATGCTGCCCGGTGTCGGTGTCAAGGAAGACATCAAGATCTCCCAGGACAATGGCGCGTCCATCTGCCGCATCGCCACCCACTGCACCGAAGCCGATGTCTCCATCCAGCACTTCGGCCTGGCCCGCGAACTCGGGCTGGAAACCGTTGGCTTCCTGATGATGTCGCACAGTCAACCGCCGGAGGTGCTGGCCAAACAGGCCCGCATCATGGCCGATGCGGGCTGCCAGTGCGTCTACGTGGTCGATTCCGCCGGAGCCCTTGTGCTCGAGCAGGTCACCGATCGTGTCGCCGCCCTGGTCGCCGAACTCGGTGCCGATGCCCAGGTCGGGTTCCACGGTCACGAGAACCTGGATCTCGCGGTCGCCAACTCCATCTACGCCATTCGCGCGGGCGCTACCCAAATCGACGGTAGTGCCCGGCGTTTCGGTGCGGGCGCGGGCAATACGCCGGTCGAAGCGCTGGTCGGCGTGTGCGACAAACTCGACATCAAGACGGGCATCGACTTCTTCGCGATCGCCGACGCCGCCGAAGATGTCGTCCGTCCGGCCATGCCGCAGGAATGCCTGCTGGACCGCTCGTCCCTGATGATGGGTTACGCGGGCGTCTACTCCAGTTTCCTCAAGCACGCCGAGCGGCAGGCCGAACGTTACGGCGTTTCCGCCGCCGAAATGCTGGTTCGCGCTGGCAAGCGCAAGCTCGTCGGCGGCCAGGAAGACCAGCTCATCGACATTGCCCTCGAGCTCGAGCGGGAGCAGTCGGCAGTCTCCGCCTGATCAGCGAAAAAGCCGGGCCGCGAACGGAGTACTGTTCGCGGCCCGTTCTCGTGGCTGCTCACCGACGGCTCGGAATGCCTTCGCTGCTGCCGAAGCTCGCCTCTTCCGGACTGACGAGTCCCAGCAGGGACAGTGGGCGCGGGGTGACCGAGTTGGTCAGATAGCCCAGCGAGATCGCCCAGCGGTTGACCGGCCGGGGCACGGCGACGGTGTGGTACGCGCGCGTCACCGCCTTGGCGGGGAAGCCGGACAGGTTGACGCCCAACGGGTTCGCCACCGCGAAGTGCGGTCCCAGATCGACGACCAGACCCATATCGCGGTGTTTGTACGGTGCGGCAACGCCGATGCCGAGACTGGCGGCGACATTCCTGGCGAGCGCCTTGCCCTGCCGGGACGCGTGCTGCGCCGTCGGCGGGGTGATCTTGCCGGGTTTGGTGAGGTCGGGCACCGCCGCCGCATCACCGCCCGCGAAGACGTCTGGGTGACCGGGTACGCCGAGCTTCGCGTCGACCACCAAGCGTCCCCGTTCCATCGGCAGGTCGAGCGTTTCGAGCATTGGTGCACCGGTTACTCCGGTCACCCAGGCGCAGGTGTAGGTCGGGACGACGGTGCCGTCGGTGAGCACCGCCTGGCTGTCCGTCAGTTCCTTCAGCGAGGTTTTCAGCCGGATGTCGATGTCGCGTTCGCGTAGCACGCTCAGGACCTTGTCGCTCAGCCGATCACCCACCTCCGGCATCACCCGTTCGGCCATGTCGAGCAGCACGAAGCGAATCTCGGCCGGGTCGAAGCCGCGCCGGGCCGCGTAGGTGTCGGCCAGCGCCCGCAATTGCGCGATGAGCTCGGTCCCCGCATAGGACGCGCCGACCACAACGACGGTCCGCCGGGCCCGGCGCACCTCCGGGTCGTCCTCGAAGTCGGCCAGCTCCAGCTGCCGCAGCAACTGTTCGCGCAGGTACAGCGCTTCCGCCACCGTCTTCAGGCCGTGCGCGTGCTCGGCCACACCGGGCACGTCGAACAGCCGCGTCACCGACCCCGGCGTCAGAACCAGCCGATCCCAAGACAATTCCCGCTCCGGCTGATGCTCACTACTCACGGTGATCGTCTTCTTCCCCAGATCGACCGCTTCCGCCTTACCGATCACCAGCCGAACCCGCGGCAGCGCATCGGCCAGCGAAATCGCCACAAACCGCGGATCGATCAATCCACCGGCCACATCCGGCAACAACGGCGTATACAACATGTAGTCATTGGGCGTAACCAGCAAGACCTCGGTAGCCCGCCCCGTCCGCCCCAAAATCCGGCACAACCTCTTGGCGCAAGCGAACCCGGCAAACCCGCTACCAACAATCACCACCCGTTCCCGACCAGCCCCGTTGTCCTCAACCACGGCCACCTCCTCAGAATCGCCCCCAACTCGCCATTCCCCCATCCCCCCATCCGAAACGGGGCAGGTACTGAGCGGGACATCACCGAGCCGATACTGGTGTTTCGACGCATCGTGCGCCCGTTCGGCGGCTACAGCCAGGTGTCGAGGGTGGTGGTGGTGAGGAAGTGTTCGAGGTCGGCGCGCCAGGGGGCGGGGGTGGTTTTGTCGGGTTCTATGGCGGTGTATTGGCCTCGGTAGAAGAGGAGGGGGCGGCCGGAGGTGGTGGATTCGGTGAGGGCTTGGACTCGGCCGATGACTATGTAATGGTCGCCGCCGTCTACGACGCTTTCCACCGTGCATTCGATGGTGGCGAGGGCGTCGTCGAGGACGGGGAGGGCGAGGGGGGAGGTGTGCCAGGGGGCGCCGGCGAATTTGTCGGGTTCGCGGGAGCCGAAGCGGGCGCACAGGTCGCGTTGCTCTTCGGCGAGGACATTGACGCAGAAGCGGCCGGATTGTTCGATGGCCGCCCAGGAGCGGGAAGTTTTAGTGGGGCAGAACAGGATCAGGGGCGGGTCGAGGGAGAGGGCGGCGAAGGATTGGCAGGCGAAACCGATCGGCGCCTCGGCATCATCGAAGGTGGTGATGACGGTAATGCCGGTGCAGAACTGACCGAGCACATTGCGGAATTGCCTGCCATCGATGGCGGATTGGGTCATCGTTTCGCTCGCCCTCTCAGTCACTGCTGGCGCTGCCCGACCGTGAAGTCGTGGCCCCACAGACTCACGGCGGTGGATTCGCGGGCAATCCAGTCATTGTCGTCGACTTCGAGTCCCTCGCAGCCGAATTCGACGTCGAAGCCGCCCGGCGTCTTCATGTAGAAGGAGAGCATCTTGTCGTTGACGTGCCTGCCGAGGGTCGCCGACATGCGCACCTTCTTGCGCAGCGCGCGATCGAGGCAAAGCCCGACATCATCGGCTTCCTCGACCTCGAGCATCAGGTGCACGATGCCGCTCGGTGTCGGCATCGGCAGGAAGGCGAGCGAGTGGTGCCGCGGGTTGCAGCCGAAGAAGCGCAGCCAAGCGGGTTCACCGTCGGCGGGACGCCCGACCATCTGCGGTGGCAGTCGCATCGAGTCGCGCAGCCGGAAGCCGAGTACGTCGCGATAGAACTCCAGCGCGGCCTTGTCGTCCTTGGTGCTGAGCACCACGTGCCCGAGCCCCTGCTCCTCGGTGACGAACCGGTGACCGTACGGGCTCACCACTCGCCGATGTTCCAGCGCCGCACCGTGAAACGCCTCGAGGGTGTTGCCGGAGGGATCATCGAACCGGATCAGCTCGTGCACCCGCCGATCGGCCAGTTCCGCGGCGGTACCCTCCTTGTAGGGCACGCCCGCCGCCTCCAGTCGACTCCGGATGTCTTGCAGCTCTGCGGCATTGGCGGTTTCCCAGCCCGAGATCTGCAGCCGGTCCTGTTCACCGGGCACGATCACCAGCCGAGCCGGGAATTCGTCCATCCGCAGGTACAGCGCGTCCGGATTCCCGCCCTTGCCTTCGACCATGCCGAGCACTTTGAGCCCATACTCGCGCCAGGCGGCCATATCGGTCGCCTCGATGCGCAGATAAGCGAGTGATCGAATCCCCATCACTTCTCCTTGGTACCGGCGAGGAAATCAATTGCCAGCCGGTTGAATTCGTGGAACTTCTCCAACTGTGCCCAGTGCCCGCAGCCGCCGAACACGTGCAGCTGCACCCGTGGGATCGACTTGGTCGCGACGAGTGCCCCGTCGAGCGGGTTGACCCGATCCTCACGTCCCCAGATCAACAGCACCGGCTGACGCAGCGTGTAGACGTCCCGCCAGAGCATGCCCTTCTCGAAATCCGCACCGGCGAAGGACTTTCCCATCGCCCTGGCCGCGGCGAGCGATTCCGGCGTGCTGGCCGAGGCGAACCGTTCGTCGATCAGCTCGTCGGTGATCAGTGACTGATCGAAGACCATGATCCGCAGGA
Source organism: Nocardia iowensis (assembly GCF_019222765.1). Lineage (NCBI taxonomy): Bacteria > Bacillati > Actinomycetota > Actinomycetes > Mycobacteriales > Nocardiaceae > Nocardia > Nocardia iowensis. Next base: position 636,257 of record NZ_CP078145.1, read on the forward strand.
ACGCTTCCAGGTTTTCCCTGGTCGGCTCGTAGCTGAACTTGGCGAGCAGCTTCACGCCTTCGGTGGGATCGGGCGAGAACAGGTTGGTGCTCAGCCCACCCGGGCCCATCAGCACCAGCTTGCCTGCCCGATCGGGGTAGTCCAGTGCGAACCGGACGGCGGTGCCGCCGCCGAGGGAATTGCCGAGCAGATGTACCCGCGAGGTGATCTGCAGGTGATCGAGCAGATCCTTCAGCGCCGAAGCGCTGTGCACGAAGTACTGCGGATGCTCGGTCGGCTTGTCCGAGCGACCGTACCCGGGCTGATCCACGGCGAGCACATGAAAATTCTGCGCCAGCACCGGGATGTTGCGGGCGAAGTTCGACCAAGACGACGCGCCGGGCCCGCCGCCGTGCAGCAGCACGATCGTCGGCCCGTTGCCTTCGCCCGCTTCGTGGTAGTGCAGCCGCAGGTCCGGCCGCACCTGCGCGTAGCGAGAGGTCGACTCGGCGGTCAGTTCCACGGTAGAGGTCACGACTCCACCTCGCTGTCGCTCGGCTCCGCCGTGCCCTCTGGGCGGCTGTGATTTCGGTTCACTCGCTGACGCTCGTTCACAGCAAGCTCCTACACCATGCCGTCGGTGACGGGCAGCCCGAACTCGTGCGTGCCGTACATGAGGTAGGCCCGCTCGGGATCGTTGGCGGCGTGCACCCGGCCCGCGTGCGCGTCACGCCAGAAGCGTTGCAGCGGAGTGCCGTTCGCCAACGCCGTAGCACCCGAACTCTCGAAGAGCTTGTCGATGGCGGCAATCGAACGACCGGTGGCCCGCACCTGGTCGCGCCGGGCCCGTACCCGCAGGTCGAACGGGACATCCTTACCCGCGACCAGTAATGCGTACTCGTCGGCGACATTGCCGGACAGCTGCCGCCAGGCCGCGTCGATATCGCTGGACGCCTCCGCGATCCGCACCTTGGCGAACGGATCGTCCTTCGCCTTCTCGCCCGCGTACGCCGCGCGCACCCGCTTGCCCTGATGTTCGACATGCGCCTCGTACGCGCCGTAGGCCATGCCGACGATGGGGGCCGAGATGGTCGTGGGATGAACGGTGCCCCAAGGCATCTTGTACACCGGGTCGGTGTTCTGTTCCAGGCCGGGCGATTTCATCTCGCTCATCGCGCGGAAACTCAGGAACCGGTGCGATGGAACGAAAATGTCCTTCACCACAACGGTATTGGATCCGGTGCCACGCAGGCCGACCACGTTCCAGACGTCGTCGATGCGGTAGTCGTCGCGCGGGATGAGGAAGCTGCCGAAGTCGACCGGCTTGCCGTCCTTGATCACCGGCCCGCCGAGCACCGCCCAGGTGGCATGGTCACAGCCGGACGACCAGGCCCACGCGCCGTTGACGAGGTATCCACCGTCGACGGCGAGGCCCGCGCCCATCGGCGCGTAGGACGAGGAGATCCGCACCTCGGTGTCCTCGCCCCAGACGTCTTCCTGCGCCTGCTGCGAGTACAGCGCCAGATGCCAATTGTGTACGCCGACAATGCCTGCCACCCAGCCGGTGGACCCGCACGCGCTCGCGATCTTGCGCACCGTGTCGTAGAAGACCACCGGGTCGGCCGCGTGACCGCCCCACTGCTTGGGCTGCAGCAGCCGGAAGAAACCGGTCTCCTGCAACGCCTTCATGGATTCGTCGGGGATACGCCGCAGGTCCTCGGCCTCCTGCGCGCGCTCGCGCAGCGTCGGCAACAGCGCGTCGACCCGTTCGGTCACTTCTTGCGTCATCTCGGGACCTGCTCCTGCCTGGTCGATTGATAACCGGTACTCATTGCCTCTGAGACTAGAACAGGTTCCTATTTCTGTCGAGAACCGGTGCCGAACCCGGGTCATTGACGGACATGTGCAGGAAGTGACCGGAATCGCTGGCATGGAACGCGACATTTTTGTAACGTGTTCTAGTACAGAAGGAGGAGGATTCGCGATGGCAGTTACCCCACAGGGGAGCGGTGCGAAGGTCCGGGAGCTAGATGTCGGTACCGTGCCCACCCGGTATGCGAGGGGATGGCATTGCCTCGGTCTGGCCAAGTCGTTCCGCGACGGCAAGCCACACGCCGTCAATGTGTTCGGCACCAAGCTCGTCATCTGGGCCGACAGCGCCGGCGCGCTGCGCGTGCTCGACGCCTACTGCAGGCACATGGGTGGCGATCTGAGCATGGGCGAGGTCAAGGGTGACGACATCGCCTGCCCGTTCCACGACTGGCGCTGGTCCGGCGTGAACGGCAAGTGCACCGCGATTCCTTATGGGCGGCGGGTGCCGCCGCTGGCGCGTACCAGGAAATGGACCACGCTCGAGCGCAATGGCCAGCTGTTCGTCTGGCACGACGTCGAGGGCAGCCAGCCGCCGCCCGAGGTGACCATCCCGCACATCGAGGGTCCCTACACCGACGCGGACGGCAATCCGACCGAAGAACTCGACAGCGGCTGGACCGAATGGGTCTGGAATTCGATGCTGATCGAGGGCGCCAACTGCCGCGAGATCATCGACAACGTGGTCGACATGGCGCACTTCTTCTACATCCACTTCGCCTTCCCCACCTACTTCAAGAACGTCTTCGAGGGCCACATCGCCACTCAGTTCCTGGAGACCAAGGGCAGGCCGGACATCGGGATGGCGTCCAAATACGGCGGCGACACCCTGCTGAAGTCGGAGGCGTCCTACTTCGGGCCGTCCTACATGATCAATCCACTGATCAATATCTACAGCGGTTACGAGGTCAAGAGCGTCCTGATCAACTGCCACTACCCGGTGACCCAGGATTCGTTCGTCCTGCAGTGGGGCATCACGCTGGAGAAGCCGAAGGGCGTCGAGGGCGAGATGGCGGACAAGCTGGCCGCGAAGATGTCCGAGGGCATCAGCGTCGGCTTCCTGCAGGACGTCGAGATCTGGAAGCACAAGTCCAAGGTGGAGAATCCACTGCTCTGTGAGGAAGACGGCCCGGTCTACCAGCTGCGTCGCTGGTACGACCAGTTCTATGTGGACGCGGCCGACGTCACCGAGAAGATGACCCAGCGCTTCGAGTTCGAGGTGGACACCACCAAGGCCAACGAGGCATGGGAAGCCGAGGTCGCGGAGAACCTCCGGCGCAAGCGGGAATCCGACGAGGCCAAGGAAGCGGAAGCGGAGGCCGGAGTCTGATGGTCACCTGGGCTAAAGCACCCGACTTCGCCGACCAGCCGGCGCGGCAGGCCGAAGTGCGCGCCCAGACGGTGGTCGACAAGCAGCGCTATCTGGAGCACGGCCTGACACCGCTGCGGTGTCAGGCCTGCCAGAGTCAGGTGCTGGTGCGCAAGAGCAGTTCCCACCAGACCTCGGTGCAGTGGACCGAACCGCCGCAAACGCACTGCCCCGTCTTCGCCGAACTCAGCAGGAACGGTGGTGGCCCCGGCCGCCCGGACTCCTGTCCGCAGCTGGAGAAGACCATCAAATGGGCGGTGGACGAGGGCGTCCTCGAAGTCCCGGAGTAATGGTCAATACATCGGGGAGTGTGCGGGTCAGTTCATTTCAAAGTCGGCGAAGTCGAAGCCGGGGGAGACCAGGCAGCTCACCAGGACGTACTCGTCGCCCGCTGGCCGTGCGGCCTGGCGGACTCCACCGGGCACGACGGCTTGTAGCAGCTGACCGCCTTCGACGTCGGGGCCGAGGACGATCTCCTCGCCGCCGATGTTCAGCAGCAGCGGACCGCCGCGATGCCAGAGCCACAGTTCATCGGAGCGGACCGTATGGGGCGCGGACTGCTCACCGGGCAGCAGCAGGAAGTGGATCGCGGTTGCGCTGGACCGTGCGCCGTCATAGCCGTCCGGGGTGAATTCTACGGCGCTGCGCCAGGTTTCGCGGAACCAGCCACCCTCCGGATGTGGGGCCAGGTCGAGGGCGGCGGCGAGCGCGGGTCGGGTCTCGGTCATCACTCGACTATGCCTGATTCGTAGCGAAAAGGCGCCGGTGCGGCGCCTTTCGCACGGCCCGATCAGAGTTCTTCGATGCGCCAGGTGATGTCGAAGGGCGCGAGCGCGTCGAGGAAGTCGGCCGCGTCGAATGCCTCGGCCGCGGCCAGCGCCCCCGGCTTCGGAGTGCCGTCCATCAGTCGTGCGGCGGCCTCGACCGCCATCAGTGCCGAATCACGGTAGGAGTGCACACCACTCACCACGCCGCGGACCGTCCGGCCGTCCGCCCCGAACGCGTCGACGACCAGGTCGTAGCGCAGATCCGCACTGGGTGCGTCCGGCAGCGAGTCGATGATCTCCTCGGTGAAACCGCTCAGCGTGTCGAGAATCGAGGTGGCCAGCACCCCCTCGACGTAGGAGACGTTCGAATGACGGGGGATCGTGAGCACCGGCGGCTGCGGGAATTTCGCGACCGAGGTCGATTCGGTATCACCGGGAAAGGTCATCGAGGAGTGCTTAGCCGTTGCGCCGGTGTGGAATTCGCCGTCCGCATAGTTCCAGCCTCCGCTGCGGAACCAGTCGAGGCTGGCGAACACCGTCTTCGCGCTGCCCTTGGAGCCGTTGCCGCTGCTCTTGCTCAGATGACTGAGCACCACCTCGGCCGGCCCGGCCACTCGCCGGGTGGTCAGATAACCGAGCAGGTCGCCGGGCAGATTGCTGTCGGTGACACCGGAGACCAGGGTCACCCCGGCGGCCTCGGCACGCGGGCCGAATTCGTCGAACACCCGCTTCAGGAACAGCTGCTCGCCGGACATGTCGGTGTAGTGCGCCCCGGCGTCGATCGCCGCCGCCAGCACCGCGGGACCGTGTTCCACGTACGCGGGCAGGCTGCTGATCACCACATCCGCGCCGGTGAACGCGGCCACCAGCGCGTCGTGGTCGCCGAGCTCGGCCACCCGGATCGCGGCGTCGGGCAGGTCGGCGGCCACCGCCGCGGCGCGGATGCGTTCCGCGTTGCGGCCCACCAGAATCGGCGTGAAGCCACGTCGGCGCAGTTCGGTGAGGGCGTAGCCGCCGGTGATGCCGGTGGCGCCGTAGATGGCGATGGTCTTGCTGGATTCGGTAGTGCTCGTCGATGTCATGACTAAAAATCTATGGCTGTTCGATGAGTAAACCAATGGTCGTATTGCTCGTCGGTATGTCTCAAACGCTCAACATCAAGCGCTATGGTGAACGGGTGGACATTCTCAGCGAGACCATCGCAGCCATCCGCACGGGCAGCCCGACTTCCGGGATGTTCATCCGGCACGCGCCGTGGGGTCGCCGCTACCCCGTGGTGCCGGGTGCCGGGTTCCACGTGGTGTTGCAGGGTTCCTGCTGGCTGGTGCCGCCGGGCGGCACCCCGATGGCCCTCGGTGTCGGCGATGTCGTGTTCATGCCGCGTGGGGCCGATCACGACCTCCTCGACAGCCTCCACACGCCGGTCACCGAGCTGGCGCAGCCGGGCGAACCGAGGGAAGTCACCGGCCCCGGCGTGCGCGCGGCATTGCTCTGTGGCGCTTACGAACTCGGCAGGCAGCGCAGCCACCCGCTGCTCGACGAGCTGCCGGAATTCATTCATCTTCCGGCCCGTCCCGGCAGGCACCCGGCACTGCGCGGCGCCGTCGACCTGCTCGCCGCGGAAATCGCCGAACCCCGTCCCGGCAGCGACGCCGCCGTTCCCGCCCTGCTGGAAACGCTGCTGCTCTTCGTCCTGCGCGCCTGGCTGGACGAACAGGCCACCGATCGATCCACCGGCTGGGCAGGCGCTTTCGCCGATCCGGCGGTGGCCGCCGCGCTGCGGGCCGTGCACGAGGAACCCGCGCGCACCTGGACCGTCCCCGATCTCAGCGAGGTCGCCGGCGTCTCCAGGGCCACCCTCGCACGCCGCTTCACGGCCACCGTCGGCGAACCGCCGCTGGCCTACGTCACCCGCTGGCGCATGCTCACCGCGGCCCGGCTGCTCCGCGAAACCGACAGCCCCCTCGGTGCGGTGGCCCGAAAGGTCGGCTATACCTCCGAATTCGCGTTCGCCAAAGCCTTCAAGCGCGAATACGGTCTTGCCCCAGGCCAATACCGGCGCGCCGAAGACAAGCCGCCACTCGTCGCGGTCTGAGGCCGGCTGCTGCCGGTCGGCACGGTAGAAACACAGATGTGGAAACGGTGGATGCGGACGCGCTGCTCGGGGCACACGGAGAACTGCTCGGCCGCCTGTTGCCCGGCGATGCGCCAACAGAGCTCACGGTGTGTGAAGGACAGTTCCACTATGTGGTGATCGGTTCGGAGCGAGTCGTCCGCCTGGCGCGCACCGATGCGGCGGCGGCGCGCCTGCCGTCTCGGGTGGCGGTGCTGCGTGTGCTGTCCGGGCTCGATCTCGGTGTGCGGGTCCCTGAGCCGCTGGCGGTGGCGGGGCCTGACGACGTGGTTCCTTATGTGGTGCTGACCCGGGTTCCGGGTGCGCCCTTGGTGGAAGGCACGGTCAGCGGTCCCGAGGTCGCGGAAGTTGTTGCTCGGCAATGCCATGCGTTGTTGTCCAGGCTGTTCGCGGCAGGGGGCGACCAAGCGATACGCGAATCGATCCCGCCCGCCCCTGCCGATCGATGGCGTCAGTTCGCCGACGGTGTCCGTGCCGAGCTGTATCCACTCATGCATGCCAGCGGGCGGACCCGCGCCGAGCGCGAATTGACGGCGCTCGAAGCTCTCCCGCAGCTGAGCAGCGCGGTTGTCCACGGCGATCTCGGCGGTGCAAACCTGTTGTGGGACAACGTCGATGGATTACCCGCCTTGCGCGGCGTCGTCGACTGGGACGATGTCTGTCTCGGTGACCCGGCCGAGGACTTCGCTGCCGTCGGCGCTTACGGCCCAGAGGTACTGCGCAGGGTGCTGGCGCACACCGACGGCCCAACTGGCGACCTCGTCGCCCGAATAGCTGCTATCCAAGGCACTTTCGCCCTCCAGCAGGCCCTCGCCGCCTACCGCGACGGCGACGACGAAGAGCTCGCGGACGGCTTGACCGGCTACCGCTGAACCACTCAGCTGAACGGACTGTGCGGACGTTCCTGAAGTTCGCCGTCGACGTAGGTGTCGACCTTCTCGTTGTAGAAGCAGACCAGCCCGGCGATCTTCTGGCTCTCCGGCAGCGGCGTGCGGTAGCCCCACACATAGTCCCGGTATTCGTTGTCGCCCACGCGGACGGCCCAATAGTCGGCGGTGCCCTTGTAGGGACAGCTGGTGTGGGTGTCGGACGGCTGCAGCAGCTCCATCCGAACGTCGGTCATCGGGAGGTAATACCTTGCGGGCAGCCCGGTTTCGAAGAGAATGTGCGGAGAGTGCGAGTCCGCGACGGTGACACCGTCGATCTCCACCCGCACGTGCCGGGAGCTGGCGAGGATGTCGACCCGGGAGTAGGGGTCGCGAGGGTGGACATAGACCGGCTCGTCCTCTTCGAACCACTCGTCCATCTTGTTCCATTCGAGCCGCACCAGCTCGTTCAGCTCGGTCAGCGGTGAATCGTGGTAGCGCAGTGCGGCAGCGGCGGCCGTGGCGCCATCGACGACCACGTCGTATTCCGTCGCATCACCGCGACTGGGGGAGTGGCGGGTGTTGCCGGTCGGCTCGAGTTTCGCGTGCAGATCCGCGGCGGGTATGTAGTACGTCGGATAGTGCGGGCTCTCCCACACCAGCACCGGCCGTGCCGTATCGGCCACCACGCGGCCACCGAGAAATACCCGTACTCGCTTCTGGCTGGCCTCGACCTTTACCCGCCCGCGCTGCGCATCGCCCATACCACTCGACGGTACTCCCGCCATCGGCTCAGTCGCCCACGGTGATCGCTGTCGCTTCGTCGATGCTGTGCGGCGCGGGATCGTGGTCGTCGATGTGCGCGAGCGCCGTGCGACCGGTCAGCAGGACGAGTACCGCGGCCGCGGTGCAGGCGGCGCCGACCCAGAACGGCAGCGCGATGCTGTGCTCACCGAGCTTGCCCGCGAGGTACGGCGCGGCCGCGCCACCGGCGAAGCGGACGAAGCTGTAGGCCGCCGAAGCGGTCGACCGTTCGACCGGCGCGGAGATCATCACGGCCTCGGTGATCAGGGTGTTGTTCACCCCGAGGAACAGCCCGGCCAGCACGGTACCGATGATCAGCACCGGCTTGTGCTCGGCGAACGCCGCCATCACCGCGAGGTCCGCGGCGAACAGCGCCAGCGACAACCCCATCATCGGCAGCGAACCGAACCGGCGCTGCAATCGCGGCGCCAGGAACACCGACGCGAGCGCGAGCAGCACGCCCCAGCCGCAGAAGATGAAGCCGATCGCGTAGGTGCCCATGTCCAGCGGGAACGGGGTGTAGGCGAGCAGCGTGAAGAAACCGAAGTTGTACAGCAGCGCGGTGAGGCTGACGGTCAGCAGCCCACGATGGCGCAGCGCGAGGAACGGGGCGGCGATCGAGGTGTGGTGCGTCGGCTTCGGCCCCTCGGGCAGCAGCACGACGATGCTGACCAACGCGACAGCCATCAATACCGAGACACCGAAAAATGGTCCACGCCAGCTGATTCCGCCGAGCACGCCGCCGAGCAGCGGGCCGGTGGCGATGCCGATGCCCAGCGCGGCCTCGTAGAGGATGATCGCGCGGGCGACACCGCCGCTGGCCGCGCCGACGATGGTGGCCAACGCGGTGGCGATGAACAGGGCGTTGCCGAGACCCCAGCCCGCCCGGAATCCGACGATCTGAGTGACGGTGTCCGACAACCCCGCCAATGCCGCGAACACGATGATGATGGCCAGGCCGGCCAGCAATGTCTTCTTGGCGCCGAACCGGCTGGACACCACGCCGGTGATCAGCATGGCGACGCCGGTGACGAGCATGTAGCTGGTGAAGAGCAGCGAAACCTGCGAAGGCGAGGCGTTCAGCTGTTCACCGATGGGTTTCAGAATCGGATCTACCAGCCCGATGCCCATGAAGGCGATGACGCTGGCAAACGCGACGGCCCACACGGCTTTCGGTTGCCGGGTCGTCTCGCTGGTGTCCGCGCCCGCGGCGCGTTGCGGAGCCGTAGTGCTCATCGATGTTCCCTCGATATCGGATTGTGCTGTCGGGTAGCCGTTTTCAGGGCCTCCAGCAGTTCGTTCAAATCGGTGTCCAGGCGCGCGAGGCGCGCGATGTCGAAGCCGTCCAGCCGCGTGGTGAGCGCGGCGGCGAAGGCCTGACGCGCCTGAGTGAGCCGGGTGCGTCCGGCCGGGGTGAGTTCGACGACGACGGCCCGGGAATCCGCCGAGTCCTTGCGTCGGGTCGCGAAACCGTCCGCGACCAACCTGCCGATCAGCGTCGTTGCCGCCGGCTGGGAACAACGGTCGATCCTGGCGAATTCACTGACCCGCACGGCGCCGTGTTCGTCGAGCACCGCCAGTGCCCGCAACACCGCACGCGGCAAATCGTCGCCGCTGATCACCCCGGCCAGCCGAGTGAGCCTGCCCGCGGTGACGAGTAGATCGACGACGATGTCATCCGCTGTGTTCACCGGGACCTGCTGCACTCAGATATTATTACATAAGCTAACTATCTATATCTCGTGAACTCGATCACGGAACGCCAAAGCCCCGGTACGCAGGGCATACCGGGGCTTTGAACCGGTGTTCAGGCGTTGAGCGGCACCGGGCGGCATGGTGTGCCGAAGAGGTGCGCGGTGCCGTGGGCGCGTTTGAAGAACAGGTGGGCGTCGTGCTCCCAGGTGATGGCGATGCCGCCGTGCAGCTGGACGGTTTCGGCCACGATCGTGGTCAGTGCGTCCGAGCAGTGCAGGCGGGCGACCCAGACGTCTTCGGCGGTGGTGGGGCTGTTCTCGGCTACCGCGACGGTGGCGGCGGCCGAGGCGGACTTGGCCGATTCCAGCAGCACGTACATGTCGGCCATGCGGTGCTTCAGGGCCTGGAAGCTGCCGATCGGGCGGCCGAACTGGACTCGGGACTTGGTGTATTCAACGGTCATCTCCAGGCACCGCTCGGCGGCACCGACCTGTTCGGCGGCGACTGCGGCCCAGGCGATTTCGCGCAGCCGCGTGATCGCGGAAGCGTGATCGCCGGTGCCGAGACGGCGGGCAACGGCAGCCGTACAGGTGATCCGGGTGAGTTTGCGCGTGGGATCCATGGTCCGCACGACGTGCCGGGCAACTCCGGTCGCGGTGGGGTCGACCTCGAAGAAACCGGTCGGGGTAACCACGATCAGTGTGTCGGCATTGTGGCCGTCGAGAACGTAATGGGCTGTGCCGGTAAGTGTTCCGCTCGACTCGTGCACACCCGGTGCTTCCCAGCCGCTTTCGCTCGCCCAGCACACCGCGAGCGTGCGAGTGCCCGCCGCGACCTCGGGGAGTATCCGGGCGCACGCTTCCGGATCGGCGGACAGCAGCACGGCCTGTGCACCGAGAACAGCGGACCCGAGCATGGGAACACCGGCCAGGGTCCGGCCGAGTTCACCGACCACCACGAGGGATTCGACCAGACTCGCGCCGAAGCCGCCGTACTCCTCGGGAATGGCCAGCGCCGCCACGCCGATCTGCTCGCACAGCAGCCGCCACAGCGCCGGGTCGTAACCGAGGTCGGTGTCCATTGCCGCGCGCACCGAGGCGGACCCGGCGTGCTTGGTGAGCAGTGCGCGAACCGAGGCGGTGAACTCCTGATGTTCGGTACTCGTCATGCCGTCCCCCGCAATTGGCGGGCAAGCACCGCTTCGTCGCGGAGCGCGCGGGCGATCCGCGAGCGGTGCAGATCCGTTGTGCCCCAAGCAGAACGGAGCGCGGTCACCTTGCTCAACCACAGCGACAAATCGTATTCGGCGGTATAGCCGATCGCGCCGTGCACCTGGAGAGCGGCCCTGGCCGCCCGGTAAGCGGCATCGCCACAGGCGATCACGGCGGCCGACACATCCCGGCTGCGCGTCGGTTCATCCATGGTGAGCGCGGCGCGGAAGAGCAGCGGTTCGGCCAGATCCAGCGCGATCAGCACATCGGCGAGCTTCTGCTTGACGGCTTGGAACTCACCGATCGGCTTGCCGAACTGCTTGCGCTGCTTGGCATATCCGGTGGTGGCGTCGAGCAGCGCGCGTCCCGCGCCGAGTACTTGCGCCGCACCGGCCAGTGCGCCGGTGTCGAACGCGACAGCGATGGCGTCCAGTACCTCGTCGCCCTCGGCAATCGGCTCGTCGGCCGTGACCGCGAACAGTCGGCGAGCCGGATCGATCGACCGCACCAGTCCGGCCCGCTGTCCGGTGTACAGCTGCGCGCCGTCCGCGAGCAGCACCACTTCGGCCGAATCGGCGTCCAACGCCACGCTGTGCTGATCCGGTGACGCGAAAGCGATGGTGCCCATCGCGGCACCTTCGGCGAAGCCCGGCAGCCAGCGCGCGGCCAGGCGCTTGTCCGGCAGTGCTTGCAGTAGCGCGGGTATCGCGGCCGCGGTCTCCACCAGCGGGCCCGGCGCGGCGGCCCGGCCCAGCTCGACGAACGCCACCACCAGATCGATCGGCTCCGCACCGACCCCGCCGTGCTCTTCCTCGATGGCCAGACCGAGCACGCCCGCACCCGCCAGTTGGCGGATCAGGGCGCGCCCCGGACGGGGATCGCCGGTCGCCCAGCTGCGCACCGCGCCGGGGGTGCGGCCCGCGTCCAGCAGCTTGCGCACGCTGGTGCCGAAGTCGAGTTGTTCCGGACTGAGCGCGAATCTCATCGGCTGCTCCCTCTGTGCTTACCCACCCCGCCGGCTTCGCCGGCTGCCGACCCCCTAGGTAGTCCGAGCAGCCGCTCGGCGATGATATTGCGCTGAATCTCGTTGGTGCCCGCGTAGATCGGGCCGGACAGCGAGAACAGATAGCCGTCGGTCCACGGCCCGGACCGCTCGGCGGCCGCGCCGAGCACCTCCAGTGCCGTCTCGTGCATCGCGATATCGAGCTCGGACCAGAACACCTTGGTGATCGAGGATTCCACGCCCAGCTTGCCGCCCTCGTTGAGCCGGGTCACCGTGCCGAAGGTGTGCAGCCGGTACGCCTCGCTGCCGATCCACGCGTCCACCACGGCATCGCGCTGCGCGGTGTTGGTCCGGTCGCCGGTGTCGAGCCAGAGGTCGATCAGCCGCTGTGCCGTGGCGCTGAACCGGCCGGGGCTGCGCAGCGACAGGCCGCGTTCGTTGCTCGACGTGCTCATCGCCACCCGCCAGCCCTCTCCGGGCGCGCCGATCACATCGCGATCGGGCACGAACACCTCGTCGAGGAAGATCTCGGCGAAGCCGGGCTCGCCGTCCAACTGCGGAATCGGGCGCACCGAAACGCCATCCGCGGTCAGTGGGAACATCAGATAGGTCAGTCCCTTGTGCCGCTCGGCTTCCGGATCGCTGCGGAACAGCCCGAAGGCCCAGTCCGCGTAGGCCGCTCGCGAACTCCAGGTCTTCTGCCCGCTCAGCAACCAGCCGCCGTTGGTACGCCGGGCCGTCGACCGGATGCCCGCGAGGTCGCTTCCTGCCTCCGGTTCCGACCAGGCCTGCGCCCAGATGTCGTCGCCGCGCGCCATCCGCGGCATGATCCGGTCCAGCTGCTCGGCGGTGCCGTGCTCGAAAAGCGTTGGCGCCAGCAGGAAGATGCCGTTCTGGCTCACCCGTCCCGGTGCGCCCGCCGCATAGTATTCCTGTTCGAACAGCACCCATTCCAGCAGCGAGGCGTCGCGGCCGCCGTACTCCTCGGGCCAGGCGACCACCGAGAGGCGGGCGTCGGCGAGGGTGTGCTCCCAGGCTCGATGTGCCTCGAATCCGGCCGTGGTGTCCATCGAGGGCAGCGGTTGCGCGGGCTTGTTGGCGGCCAGGAATTCGCGGACTTCGGCTTGGAATTCCCGCGTCGCCTGATCGATATCGAGATCCACCTAGGTCGCCCCGTTCTGCGTAGCCTCGCCGGTCGCCTGTGCCTTCATCGTCTTGGCGTTCATGCCGCCCAGTGAGTCGGCGCCGACCTCGGCATTGTGTGCGTGCGCGAAGTGGTGCAGGCCGAACACCGAGTCCATCCCGCTGCGCATGCCCATCAGGTCTTCGGCCTGGTTCACCGCCTTTTTGGTCAGCGCGAGGCCGAATTGCGGCATGGTGGCGATCTTTTCGGCCAATGCCAGCGTCTCTGCCTCTAGCTCCGCGCGCGGCACGACCCGGTTGACCATGCCCCACTCCTTGGCCTGCGCCGCACCGAACCGGTCCCCGGTGAACAGGAACTCCTTCGCCGCGCGCGGCCCCATCATCCAGGGGTGCGCGAAGTACTCGACGCCCGGAATGCCCATGCGCACAACGGGATCCGAGAAAAACGCGTCGTCGGCGGCGATGATCAGATCGCACACCCAGGCCAGCATGAGCCCACCTGCGATGCAGGCGCCCTGCACCATGGCGATGGTCGGCTTGGGGATTTCCCGCCAGCGGCGGCACATGCCGAGATAGACCTCGAGCTCACGAGCGAAGCGCTGGTCGCCACCGACCTTGTCGACGTGGTCCCACCACAGCGCGGCCTTGTTCGGATAGTGGATGTGATGATCGCGGCCCGGGGTGCCGATATCGTGCCCGGCGCTGAAGTGTTTGCCGTTGCCCGCCAGCACGATCACGCCGACCTCGGGGTCCTCGACGGCCCGCTCGAAGGCGGCGTCCAGTGCGTAGGTCATCACCGAGTTCTGCGCGTTGCGGTAGTCCGGCCGGTTCAGCGTGACGATCGCCGTGCGGCCACGCACCTCGTACGTGACGACGTCACCCTCGTCCGGGATCGGTTCCGACATTACGAAATCTCCTCACGTAGTTGACGCTTGAGCACTTTCCCGGCGGCGCTGTAGGGCAACTGGTCGCGGAACTCGATGAACCGCGGCACCTTGAAGTTGGCCAGCACGGTGGTGGCATGGGCGAGCACTTGGTCCTCGGTGAGCGTCGCGCCCGGCTTGCGGACCACGAATGCCTTGCCCACCTCGCCCATTCGGGTATCCGGCACGCCGATCACGGCGGACTCGGCGACACCGTCCAACCGGGCCAGGGCCTGCTCGACCTCGGCCGGGTACACGTTGAAGCCGCCGGAGATGTACATGTCCTTGAGCCGGTCGGTGATCTTCAGGTACCCACGCTCGTCCACCGTGCCGACATCGCCGGTGTGCAGCCAGCCGTCGGAATCGATGGCCGCCGCGGTGCTTTCGGGATCGTCGAGATAGCCGAGCATCACGTTCGGCCCGCGCAGCAGCACCTCGCCGTTGTCCGCCAGCCGCAGTTCGAAGTCGGCGATCGGACGGCCGCAGGTGCCCGCGATGGTCTCGGCGTCGTCATCGGCACGGCACATGGTGCCGAAACCGGCCGCCTCGGAGAGGCCGTAACCGGTGATGACGACATCGAATTCGAGTTCCGACCGCATCCGCTCGACCAGCACCACCGGCACAGTCGCCGCTCCGGTCACCGCGACCCGCAGCGTGCTGAGGTCGAACTTGTCGCGGTCCGGGTAGTCGAGAATCGTCTGGTAGATCGTCGGCGGCCCGGGCAGCACGGTGATCTTTTCCGCGCTCACCAGCCGCATGGTGGCCGGTACGTCGAACACCGCCTGCGGAATGATCGTCGCCCCGGTGACCAGGCAGGCGAGGATGCCCGCCTTATAGCCGAAGTTGTGGAAGAACGGGCTCACCACCAGATAGCGGTCGTCGCCGTTCAGCGTGGTGCACTCCGCCCAAGCCCGGACGACCGAGAGCGCCTGCCGGTGGGCCACCAGCGTGCCCTTGCTGCGCCCGGTGGTACCGGACGTGAACAGGATGTCGGAAACGTCTTCCGGGCTGACGGCCGCCGCGCGCTCTTCCGCCTCGGCGAGCGTGGCCTTCTCGGCGACTCCGGCGAGCTCGGACCAGTTGAACGCGGTCGCGTCGCCGGTCGTGGTGTCCGGCTCGACCGGGATGACGACCACCGTCTCGATGTCGAGTGCCGGTGCGGCCGCGCGCAATTCGGCGAGCCGGTCGCGGCCGAGGAAGGTTCCGGCGATGAACAGTGCCCGCGCGTCGACCCTGCCGAGCACGTCGGCGGCCTCGTCGGCGACATAGCGGGTGTTCAACGGCACCAACGCCGCACCGACATAGTGCGCGGCGAGCGCCGCGACCACCCAGTGGTGGGTGTTCGGCGCCCACATCGCGACTCGATCGCCCGCTTGCACGCCGCGGGCGATCAGCGCCCGCGCCACCTCCTGCACCGCCGCCAGCAGTTGCGTCCAGTCCAGCCGGACCGCGCCGTCGGCGAGGGCGGGGGCGGCGCCGAAGGTGCGCGCGGCGTGCTGCAGTGCCAGCGGTGTCGTCTGTGCAGGGGTTGTCACGGTTGTCCTTACCGTCTGTGGCGGGCACTTATGCAAGCGCCCTACAAAGCAAGTGCTTGGTAGGTTATCCTACCGGCGTGGGTGCGATCCAGACCTCAGAATCCGACACCGTCGCGGCCGGCGGGCGGTTTTCCGCGACGCAAGACGCGCAATTCGCCGCCGAAGTGCGCGAGTGGCTGGCGGAGAACCTGAACGGCGAATTCCGCGACCTGCGCGGTCTCGGTGGGCCTGGCCGGGAACACGAGGCATTCGACGAGCGCCTTGCCTGGGACCGGCACTTGGCCGCCGCGGGCTGGACCTGTCTCGGCTGGCCCACGGAGTACGGCGGCCGCGAGGCGACCGTGCGCCAGCAGGTGATCTTCCATGAGGAGTACGCGAAAGCGAACGCGCCGGCCCGAGTTTCGCACGTAGGTGAGGAACTGCTCGGCCCGACCGTGCTCGCCTTCGGCACGCAGGCGCAGAAGGACCGCTTCTTGCCCGGCATCCGCACGGTGAGCGAGCTGTGGTGCCAAGGCTATTCGGAACCGGGCGCGGGCTCGGACCTGGCCGCGATCACCACCGCGGCGCACCTCGACGGCGACGAATGGTCGATCAACGGCCAGAAGATCTGGACCTCGCTGGCCCACGTCGCCGACTGGTGCTTCGTCATCGCACGCACCGAGCGCGGCTCGACCAGGCACAAGGGCCTGTCCTACCTGCTGGTCCCGATGAAACAGCCGGGCATCGACGTCCGCCCGATCATCCAGCTCACCGGGACCTCGGAGTTCAACGAGGTCTTCTTCGACAACGCGCGCACCGCAGCGGATCTGGTGATCGGCGCGCCGGGCGACGGCTGGCGGATCGCCATGGGCACGCTGACCTTCGAGCGCGGCATCTCCACCCTCGGCCAGCAGATCAGGTTCGCCAGGGAACTGGCCGATGTCGAGGCGCTGGCCCGCCGGACCGGCGCCGCCGACGACCCGCTGATCGCCGACCGGATCGACCGCGCCTGGGTCGGACTGCGGGTGCTGCGCGCGCATGCCATCCGCACCATGGAGGGTGCGGGCGTGGACGACGGGGGACAGGCCTCGGTCGCGAAACTGTTGTGGGCCAACTGGCATCGCGGTCTCGGCGAACTGGCGATGGCCGTGCTCGGCCCGTCGGGTCTGGTGGCCGACGCGGACGATTTGAACGAATGGCAGCGGCTGTATCTGTTCACCCGCGCCGACACCATCTACGGAGGTTCGAACGAAGTGCAGCGCAACATCATCGCCGAACGCGTGCTCGGCCTACCGCGGGAGGCGCGGCCATGAGTGAGCGAGCCGATCTGTCTGTTGCGCCGCAGCCGATTCCCGGGCACGGCCTGCTGACCGGACGTGCCGCCGTCATCACCGCGGCCGCGGGCACCGGCATCGGCTCGGCCACCGCGCGCAGGCTGCTCGCCGAGGGCGCCGACGTGGTCGTTTCCGATTGGCACGAGCGGCGTTTGGCCGAGACGGCGACCGAACTCGCGGCCGAATTCCCGGACCGCAAGATCGGCTCGATCGTCTGCGACGTGCAGAGCACCGAACAGGTCAACGCATTGGTGCGCGGCGCGGCCGACGCAATCGGCCGGATCGACATCATGGTCAACAACGCCGGTCTCGGCGGCGAGACGCCGGTGGTCGACATGACCGACGAGCAGTGGGACCGCGTTCTCGACATCACCCTCAACGGCACCTTCCGCTGCACCCGCGCCGCCCTCGGTTACTTCCGCGACGCGGGCCACGGTGGCGTGATCGTCAACAACGCCAGCGTGCTCGGCTGGCGCGCGCAGCACGGCCAGGCGCACTACGCCGCGGCCAAGGCGGGCGTGATGGCGCTGACCCGGTGCAGTGCCGTCGAGGCCGCCGAACTCGGCGTGCGGATCAACGCGGTGGCCCCGAGCATCGCCAGGCACGCCTTTTTGGACAAGGTCAGCTCGACCGAACTGCTCGACCGGCTGTCCGAGCGGGAGGCATTCGGCCGGGCCGCCGAGCCGTGGGAGGTCGCCGCCACCATCGCCATGCTGGCCAGTGATTACACCTCGTATCTGACCGGCGAGGTGGTCTCGGTCAGCAGTCAACGCGCCTGAGGCGGTTCGGTTTACCGGGACCACGCCGAACCGTCGCGCCAGAGTGCGATCGCCATCCAGCATCCCGCATATATCGAGCAAATGGGCGGCTGATCAGGTAGAAAAGGCCGCGCCAGATATCGCCGGGGTGTGCCATGCTGGGTGACATCGGATCCCGCACTCTCCAAAGGGGCGATAGCTATGGGCCTGGATAGCCCAGCTGCCCGCGAACAACTGGAACTCGAATTGGTGCGCGAAGTCGTGCTGGCCCGGCGCAGACTGGACAGCATGGTGCTCGCCGCGCTGACGCTCGGCGCCGAACTGATCGAGCACACCTCCGAATGCGCGACCGCGATGCGCGCCGCCCAAATTCTCGAGCAGTACGCCGTCGACGAGCGCGAGGTCGCGCGTGACCCACGCGCCGCGCTACGTGCCGATATGGCGCGAGATCGGGCGCGAGCCAAGCAGATCGGGCTCGGTTCGGATTGCCAGGAGACCGAGCAGGACCGGCGCCGACATCGGCAGACCGCCCTGCTGTGCGAGGTGCGGGCGGACCTGCTCGACGTGGTGGCGAAATGCCGGAAGTTCCGCTTCGACCGCGTCGCCTTCGACGAAGAGATCGCCCAGGGCCTGTGCGCCGCCACCGACAAGCTGGTGATCGGCGCGGACATGGACACCTACCAGGCGTGGCAGCGCGGCATGGTGCTCAAGCTGAAGGAAGAGCCGGTGGCTTACGGCCCGCCGCGGGTGATGGCGACGGTGGATGCCGGGCCCGGCCGCGGTCAGCTCACCGTCGAATGGGACAGCTGCGAAAGACGTCTTGCCTTGGTGGCGCGGATGGCCAGAGCCGGCGTCGCCCCCGTGGTGATCTGTGACCGGCTGCTAGCCGACCTATCCATGTCCTCGCCGCTGCGATATTCGGTCCGCTGAGCAGCTGAAGCAGGACATACCACCTGCGGCCCTGTACCAAGCAAATGCTTGGTTGTATTATGGCCGATGTGACCACACCCGACGCTTCGAAATCAGCACGGCGCAATGAACTGCTCACGCTGGCGGCGGAACTCTTCGCCGAGCGAGGCCTGCGCGCCACCACCGTGCGCGATATCGCCGACGCGGCCGGGATCCTATCGGGGAGCCTCTATCACCACTTCGATTCCAAGGAGTCGATGGTGGACGAGATCCTGCGCGGCTTCCTCGACGATCTGTTCGGGCACTACCGCGAGATCGTCGCCGCCGGGCTCAGCTCGCGAGACACCTTGGAGGCCTTGGTGATCGCGTCGTACCAGTCGTTCGATCGGCACCACGCGGCGGTGGCCATCTACCAGGCCGAGGCCAAACGGCTGCGCACCGCCGAGCGGTTCACCTACATCGCCGACTACAACCGCGAATTCCGCGAGCTCTGGCACCGCGTACTGACCAACGGCGTGACCGACGGCAGCTTCCGGCCCGAAATCGACGTCGAACTGGCCTACCGGTTCCTGCGCGACACCGTGTGGGTCGCGGTGCGCTGGTACCAGCCCGGCGGCCCGATCACCGTAGACAACCTCGCCAAGCAGTACCTGACCATCGTGCTCGACGGGCTCACCGTGTCCGAACAGCGCACCACGTAGGAGTTCTTCGATGTCAGTACCAGCCACACCCCGCCGCCCGTACGCCCCGCTGCGGGACGCCTACGTGATCGATGCGGTGCGCACCCCGGTCGGCAAGCGCGGCGGCGCGCTGGCCGCCGTGCACCCCGCCGACCTCGGCGCCGCCGCGCTGCGCGGACTGCTGGACCGCAGCCCGATCGATCCCGGCAATGTCGATGACGTGATCATCGGCTGCGTCGACAATGTCGGTCCGCAGGCCGGAAACGTCGGCCGCACCGCGTGGTTGGCCGCCGGATACCCGGAAGCGGTGCCCGGCGTCACCGTCGACCGGCAGTGTGGATCCAGCCAGCAGGCCATCAATTTCGGGGCGCAGGCCATCATGAGCGGCACGGCCGAGGTGATCGTGGCGGGCGGGCTGCAGAACATGAGCGCCATCCCGATCTCCGCCGCCATGTACGCGGGCAAGGAGTACGGATTCGACTCACCGTTCGTCGGTTCCGCGGGCTGGGATCATCGCTACGGCACCGCCGAGGTCACCCAATTCCACGCCGCCCAGCTGATCGCGGAGAAGTGGCGGATCAGCCGGGAAGACATGGAGCGCTGGGCATTGCGCAGCCACGAGCGGGCGCGCGATGCCATCAAGAACGGCCGCTTCGATCGGGAGATCGTTCCGGTCGGTGACTTCTGGATCGATCAGGGACCGCGCGAGACCAGCCTGGCGAAGATGGCGTCGCTGCCCCCGCTCGCCGAGGGCAGCCCCCTGACCGCGGCCGTGGCCAGTCAGATATCCGACGGCGCGAGCGCCACCTTGCTCGCCTCCGAATGGGCCGTCGAGGCATACGGTTTGACGCCGCGAGCGCGCATCCATCACGTGAGCGCGCGTGGCGCCGATCCGATCTTCATGCTCACCGCGCCGATCCCGGCGACCAAGTGGGCGCTCGAAAAGACCGGTCTCACCATCGATGACATCGACGTGGTGGAAATCAATGAGGCCTTCGCCCCCGTCGTGCTCGCCTGGCTGAAGGAGACCGGCGCGGACCCGGAGCGGGTCAACGTCAACGGCGGCGCCATCGCGCTCGGCCACCCGCTCGGCGCCACCGGCGCAAAGCTTTTCGCCTCGCTGCTGAACGAACTCGAGCGGATCAACGGCCGTTACGGTCTGCTCACCATCTGCGAGGGCGGCGGCACGGCCAACGTCACCATCATCGAGCGTCTCGGCAGCTGAGTAGCGCAAACGCGAAATGCCCCGCTCCCTGGATGGAGCGGGGCATCAGCCTTGGTGTTCAGAGCACCTTCCGCAGCTCCTCGATGCGGGTTATCGCGTCGGTGACGATGCGGTCGATGAGTTCCTGGCAGCTGGGCAGGTCCTCGATGATGCCGGTGACCTGACCCGCGGCGAGCACCCCCGCCTGGGTGTTGCCCTCGACCAGACCGGCGCGCAACAGCATCGGCGTGTTGGCCGCCATGACGACCTGAGACCACGTGAGGCCCTTGGTCTTTCGCATGGCCAGCCCGTCGCGGACCAGGGTGGACCACTTCATGCCGGTCATGCTCTTGAACTTGGCGGCATTGGCCACCGCCGCGGCGAGACCGCGGGCCCGGCCCGAATGCTCCAGCCGCTGCACCAGTTCGGTGTTCAGCACCCGATGCGGCATGCCGTCGACCTTGGTGGAGACCACGGTGTCCTGCAACTGCCTGCGCAGGTACTCCTGCTTGACGGCCTCGGGCACGGTGCTCTCCTTGGTGAGCAGAAACCGGGTGCCCATCGCGACACCCGCCGCCCCGTAGGCCAGCGCCGCGGCTAAGCCCCGGCCGTCGAAAAAGCCGCCCGCGGCGACCACGGGGATATCGACCGCGTCCAGTACCGACGGCAGCAGCAGGGTGGTGGCCACCGGGCCGGTGTGCCCGCCGCCCTCGCCGCCCTGCACGATGACCGCGTCGGCGCCCCAGGACGCCACCTTCACCGCGTGCTTGGCCGCGCCGATCGATGGAATCACCACCACGCCAGCATCCTTCAGCTTTGCGATGAGATCCTGCTTGGGCGCGAGCGCGAACGACGCGACCGCCACCTTCTCGCGGATCAACAGGTCGATGCGTTCAGGAGCGTCGGACGCGTCGGCGCGGATGTTCACACCGAACGGTTTGCTGGTGTGCGCCTTGGTCTTAGCGATCGCCGCTGCCAGCTCCGCGTAGGTCATGGTGGCCGACGCCAGAATGCCCAGCCCGCCCGCCTCTGCGGTGGCGACGACCAGGCTCGGGCCCGCCACCCAGCCCATTCCGGTCTGCACGATGGGGTGTTCGACACCGACGAGATCGGTCAGCGGGGTGCGCAGCCGGGCGGTCATGACGGCACCTCCGTTTCCCGAATCTTCTTGGGATCGAGCACTTCCCGAATAAGTCGCAGTTCCTCGGCGGTGGGTAGCCGGGTTTCCGGCGCATCGGCGAGTCCGTCGATCTCGAACGCGGTGTTCTCGGCCACCTCGGCGGCGGTAACGCCGGGGTGCAGGCTGCGGGCGCGCATGGTGTGGCCGGGGCCCTCGAAATCGAAGACGCCCAGGTTGGTCACCACCCGGTGCAGGTGGTGGAACCGGAACGCCGGGTTGGCCGGATCCACCTTGTCGTAGCCGACACCCGAGACGATGTCGACCCGGTCGGTGAACACCCGGTTGGTGTGCCGCGAAACCCAATAGCTGGTGGCGTGATTGATCGTGTTACCCGGCGCGCCACGTACCCCGAACATCTGCCGGGTCGGCTGTTGTAGCGCACCGAACGCGGAAAGATTCTGATTGCCGTACCGGTCGATCTGGTTGGCGCCCATCACCACGTGCCGCCGGCCGGAGGCCACGACATCGAACACCCGCCGGAACGGAATCCAACCCTCGATCGGGCCTTTGCCGCCCAGCGGGGGCGTCTCGGCGAAGAACAGCGCCTCGCCGTCGGAGAGCAGCAGATCCGGTTCGGTGGTCAGCTTGGCCAAGCGCGCACCGATGATCGACATCGGCGACATCGGGCTCGCCATGATTTCGCCCGCGCCACTGAAGATCTCCGCGCAGGCGACGGCGCACACCTCGGCCCGGGTAATGGTTTCGGTACTGTGCCCGCCCGTCGCTGTCATTTCTGCGCCTCCTCTGCGAACTCGCGAACAGCGGCCTGGTACTCGTCTTCGGAAACGGCCAGATACTTGTCCACGAACTCCTGCCAAGTCTGCGGGCTTTTCGCCGACTGCACGTAGTGCTTCTGAAACTTCTCGTCCCGGCCGTAGCTGTCCCCGGCCAGCGTGAAGTGGGCTCCGCCGGGCGCCTCGACAACGCCGTCCACCATCATCCGGTTGAGCAGCAGCGATTGCAGGGGAACGGTTTTCACCAACTCGTCGGTCTCGACGATTCGCTCCACCGACACGTACCGGCGCTCGGCCGCCAGGCAGTACAGGTCATCGAAATAGGGGTCGACACCGGTGTAAGCGGCATTGCCGTGCCGGTCGCCGATATTCAGATGCACCAGCGCGGCATCGAGCTTCAACGCGGGCATCGCGATCAGCGTTTCCGTCCGCCCCTCGGCATCGGGGTAAGGCGAAGTGACCGTGCGCAGTTCGCCGTCCCAGAAATTCGGCACATCCGAGCCGAGCCCCGCCCGGATCGGCAGGAACGGTAACCGGGCCGCGGCCGCCTCCAGCCCGCACTTGAGCATGCCCTCGTCCATCTCGCGCGCCACCAGCGCACCGGAGGTACGCGCGTGCGCGAACCACGGGTCGTAGAACGGCGGCGAATCCAGTGATACGAACCCGTAGTAGGCCTTGCTCACCTTGCCTGCCGAGCACAGCAACCCGAGGTCCGGCCCGCCATAACTGACCACCGTCAGATCGCTGAGGTCCGACCGCAGGATGGCCCGTACCAGCGCCATCGGCTTGCGCCGCGACCCCCAGCCGCCGATGCCGATGGTCATTCCGCTGCGCAACTCGCCGACGACCTCGTCCAGCGACATTCGCTTGTCTCGCATGACTTCTGATCCCTGTCTAATTGGCGGCGTTCCCGGTCCCTCCGTGGTTACGCAAGCTGCCGCCTCCGGGCCTGCGCTCACGCCGCCGTTACTACTCGGCCTTACGCGCCGCCAGATCGTCGTCGAACCGGGCGCGGATCTCGTCGGCGACACCGGCGAGGTTGAGTTCGAAGGTGAATCCCTGTTCGTACCGGTAGCTGCGGTGCACGTCCTGCGGGTCGATGCCGTTGAGGGCCCGCTTCGCCGCGCGGATCACCCGGCCGTCCTTGGCGGCGATGTTCTTGGCGACTTCCATTGCGGCGGCGTCGAGTTCGGCCCGCGGCACCACCTGATACACCGAGCCGAAGTGCTGTAACTGCTGCGCGGTGATGGTGCTCGCGGTGTAGAACAGCGCCCGCATCAGGTGCTGCGGCACCAGCCGGGACAGGTGGGTGGCCGCGCCGAGCGCGCCGCGATCGACCTCCGGCAGGCCGAAAGTGGCGTCGTCCGAGGCGATCACCACGTCCGCGTTGCCGACCAGGCCGATGCCGCCGCCGAGGCAGAACCCCTGGACCACCGCGATCACCGGCACCGGGCAGTCGTATACCGCCGCGAATGCCTCGAAGCAGCCATGATTCGCGTCGATCAGCGCCTGATGGCCCGGCTTGCTCTGGATCTCCTTGATGTCCACGCCCGCGTTGAAACCGCGATTCTCGGCGCGCAGCACCACGACTCGCGTCTCCTTGTCCCGCCCCGCCGCGCGGATCGCGTCCGCGATATCGAACCAGCCGTCGGTCGGTATGGCGTTGACCGGCGGATAGTCGACCGTGACCACGGTGATACCGGTGGATTCGGAGTGACGGTTGATCCCCATCGCCTATCCCTTCGTGATGGCCCCAGCCCGATCGTGATCAATCCGGCTCGGCATAAGCCCAGCGTTGGCAAAGCAAGCAGTTGCTTGGTAGGTTAGCACGGTGGCACTCGAAATCGATCTGGCCGACCGCGTCGTTCTGGTGACCGGCGGCGTGCGCGGGGTGGGGGCCGGGGTGAGCAGGGCATTCCTCGCGGCGGGGGCGACCGTGATCGCGTGTGCCCGGCGGCCCGCCGACGCACCGATCGAGGTGAACGGCCGTGCCATCGAATTCCTGTCCTGTGATATTCGCGACGCCGACGCGGTGCGGGCGTTGATCGAAACGGTCGTCGAACGCCACGGCCGCCTCGACCACCTCGTCAACAACGCGGGCGGCGCACCGTTCGCCCTGGCGGCCACCGCGAGCAAGAATTTTCACGCCAAGATCGTCGAGCTGAATCTGCTTGCGCCGTTACTGGTTTCGCAAGCGGCCAATGCGGTGATGCAGCGACAGCCGGACGGCGGCTCGATCGTCAACATCTCCAGCGTCAGCGGTCACCGGCCGTCGCCCGGTACCGCCGCCTACGGCGCCGCCAAGGCCGGGATGGACAGCCTGACCGCCTCGCTGGCCGTGGAATGGGCACCCAAGGTCCGGGTCAACTCCCTCGTCGTCGGCCCGGTCGACACCGAGCTGAGCCAGCTGCACTACGGCGACCAGGACGGCGTCGACGCAGTGGGCGAGACGATCCCGCTCGGGAGGATGGCCCACCCGGACGACATCGGCCGCTGCGCCGCCTTCCTGGCCTCCCCGCTGGCATCCTACGTCAGCGGCGCCTCGCTGCTGGTGCACGGCGGTGGCGAGCGGCCCGCCTTCCTGGCCGCGTCCACCGCGGCCGCCGGGCAGCAGTCCTGAACACACCGGACACACACGAAGAGGACACAGGTATGGATTCCGAGCAGATCTGCGCAGGCCGCGTCGTCATCGTCACCGGCGCGGGCCGTGGCATCGGCCGCGCGCACGCGCTCGCCTTCGCCGCGGCCGGGGCCAAGGTGGTGGTCAACGACCTCGGTTCGGCGCTCGACGGCGCGGCGACCGCCGAGACCCCCGCGGCACAGGTCGTCGCGGAGATCGAGGCACTCGGCGGCACGGCCGTGGCCAACGGCGACGACGTCGCGGATTGGCAAGGCGGCCAACGGCTTATCCGCCAGGCCGTGGACACCTTCGGCGGGCTGGACGTGCTGGTCAACAATGCCGGTTTCGTGCGCGACCGGATGCTGGTCAACCTCGGTGAGGAGGAATGGGACGCGGTGATCCGCGTGCACCTCAAGGGTCATTTCGTCACCATGCGGCACGCGATCGAATACTGGCGCGGCGAGTCCAAGGCCGGTCGTCCGGTCGATGGCCGCGTCATCAACACCAGTTCCGGCGCTGGTCTGCAAGGCAGCGTCGGCCAGGGCAACTACGGCGCGGCGAAGGCAGGTATTGCCGGACTTACGCTGACGGCGGCCGCGGAGTTCGCTCGCTACGGCGTCACGGTGAACGCCATCGCCCCCGCCGCCCGCACCAGGATGACCGAGACCGTCTTCGCCGACACCATGGCCCGGCCGGACGAGGGCTTCGACGCGATGGCCCCGGAGAACATCTCCCCACTCGTCGTCTGGCTCGGCAGCCCACAATCGGCCGCGGTCACCGGACGCATGTTCGAAGTCGAGGGCGGCAAGATCGCGCTGGCCGACGGATGGCGGCACGGCGTCGCGGTCGATCGCGGTGCCAGGTGGTCGCCGGGCGAGCTCGGCCCGGTGGTAGCTGACCTGGTAGCCAAGGGTATGCCGCCCGAGCCGGTGTACGGGGCCTGACCGGGCATCCGACCTTCTTCCTGCGCCGATAACGGACGGGGGTTAACATGGGCCCTTATCCGTTAAAAGTCCCGTGTGAGAGTCGCGACCGGGCAAGATCTGCGCTTTACAACTGAGGGGAAGGCTCGGCGCATGGCCATTGGTCGCACAATCCGTGTGGTTGCAGTAGCTGGGACTGTGGCCGGCTTTGCGCTACTCGGTCCTGTCGCGGCCGAGGCGCAGCCCGGAGGCGGCTGCCCGCAGTGTGCCGCGGACCCCGCTCCGCCGCCCTACGACACCGGAGAACCCTGGTATCCGCTGTCCGTCCCCGGGCAACGTTCAGACGTCAGCGCCGTGCCGACCAACCCCGCTATCGGCTCGGGTTCGGCGGCCGGTTCCGCCGCGGCGGGCTCGGCGGCCGCCGGAGGATCCGCTGCCGCAGGATCCACTGCGGGAGGTTCCGCCGCGGCCGGTGGTTCCGCCGCGGCGGGTTCGGCGGCCGCCGCTGGTTCGGCTGGGCTCGGTGCGCTCTTGGGTACCGGTTCCGCCGGGCTCGGGGTGACGCTCGGTACCGGCTCGGCCGGACTAGGCGTCGTCCTCGGCTCCGGTTCGGCCGCGCTCGGCCTCACCGGCTCCGCGGGAGCCGGTGCCCTGGCAACGGGTTCCGCCGCGGTGGGTTCCGCCGGGATCGGTGCCTTGGCAACGGGTTCCGCGGCGGTGGGATCCGCTGGGATCGGTGTCGGCGCAACGGGTTCGGCGGCCGTCGGTTCCGCGGGCGTCGGTTCGGCCGGAGTGGGTTCCGCTGGTGTCGGTTCCGCTGGGGTCGGTTCGGCCGGTGTCGGTTCGGCCGGAACAGGTTCAGCCGCAGTGGGTTCCGCTGCGGTGGGCTCGGCAGCCGTCGGCTCGGCCGCTCCGCTGCTGTTGCTCCTGATCCCCATTCCCGCGCCGCCGACTCCCGTGGTTCCGCCGGTCACGATCCCTCCGGTTCCGTCTGCTCCGGCGGTCCCGGCCATTCCGGCGCTCCCCGTACTCGTGCCGGTTCCGGCGGCGGTTCCCGCTGCGCCACCTCCGCCGCCACCTCCGCCGTCACCGCCACCACCCTCGGTGCAGGCGGCACCCGCCAATCCGAACCCCGACGTGCGGCCCACCAGCGCCGACGACGGGCTCCCGAAACCTAAGCTGCTGTCGGTGATCGGCGGTCTGATCGCCCTCGGGTTGGCGGGAGCCGGTTCCGGCGCGGTCAGCTTCCAGAGCGCCGCGGCCGCGCAGGCCAGAGTCGACGCCGCCCGTGCCATGTTCTTCCCGAGGCCGTGAGGGGTGATGGCATGAGTGAGAGCAAGACTCAGAACAGCTCGCGGTCCTACCGGAGGGTCGCCGCCGCGGTCGACGCCGTGTGCGCCGTCGCCGCGGACTTCGACGCCACCACCCTCGACGAGGTGGTGCTCGCCATCGCGAGCGAGCGGCATCGCGAAATCGAAATCGCCAGTGCGCAATTGGGTCCGGGCGTATGCGGCCAGCGCAGGCTCTATCCCGATCGGGACGTGATCGTGCTCGCCGAATCGCTGCCGAGCCGCGAGCACACCCTCGCACATGAGTTGGGGCACATCGTGTTCAACCACGAGGGCGCGCCGGCGGATGAGGTGACGATCGAGGCCAGTGACGATCTGATCGCCTACATGCTGAGCCAGCGGGCGCACCAGCAGATCCTCGACGACGGCGCGGACGAGCTCGCCGAGTGGGAGGCCGAGACCTTCGCCGCCATGCTGATGACCCGACTGCGCGTGTTCAACTCCCGGGGCGCAGGCGTCTCGGTCCTTCGATTCGATGAGGCGTTGGGATGACCCTCTGGTTGACGGCTCTGCTGGTCTGGATGGCGGCAGGCGCGCGGGTCGGGCGCGTGCTGGTCAAACCCGCGACAACGGCGCGGGTGGCCATCGTGATCGCGGTCGCCGCGGTCGCGCTGGCCGCCACCGTCGCGGTTCCCGAGATCGCGGTGGCGCTGGATAACCTGCGTCCGCAGGGCGTGCGGGCCGGCTGGCTGTCCGACGGCGTGGTGGTCTCGGCCTGGGTCACCTTCGTCACGGCCACCTCGGTGGTCGCCTTCGCCGCTTGGCCGGTGTGCTCCCGGCAGAACCTGCGTCAGGTCGCCATGGCCATCTACAGCCTCGGTGTCGTCACGGTGGTCGCCACCCTCGCCTGGTCGTTCACCTTCGGCTGGGAGGTGGTCACGCTCGGCGCGGTTTTCATCATCGTCACCGGTCTCCGCAACCTCGACTGGACCACGCTCGGTCGGGGCATTGCGATCTACACCACAGGCACCGCGGTCGTCGCCGGGCTCGCGATGTTGGAGATCCGGCGCGCGTTCACCGAGGCGCCGCCGGTGGCTCCTGGCCAACCGAACTGGGCATGGCAGGCATGGGAAGTGGCGAGCCTGCTGATCGCGTTCGGCGCGGTGTGGATCGTGGTGGAGCTGTGGGTGCGAGCGCGGGTGCTACTGCGCCAGATTCGGCTGTTGCACCGCATCATGATCGGTCGGTTTCCTGAAGTGGTCGCGCATGACCAGACCGGTACGTCGACTCAGTTGCGCGCGTCCGATCAAGTGGCGCAGATCATGGACGCCCTCTACCTCCAGTCCGGCGGTGGTGTGGTGCTCGCCGCAGTGGCGTCGCCGCCACCGTCGATCGCGGAGCGGGCGGACGTCGTGGCGCAGTGGGCGCGAAATCCCTTGGGCGATGTGGTGCTCGACGCACGGTGGATTGCTCCGCCGGAGGGGATTAGTCCGCGCGGCTGGGTCCAGGCCATCGCTAGGGCCTATGACGCGACAACACTCGAACCCGCTCGAAATTGAGCTGTTGCGCCGCTGACGGGTATTCAGCGCACTAGTGAGTGCCGCGAGATGTGCGTTGCTGGCCGACAGCGAGCGGGCGTCTGAGTTCCGGGTCTCCGGCATGAGTTACCCATGTACTCACGAAATCAGTTGTCCGAGAAAACCCTTGTGCGTCGACTAGTTCCAAAATTCTCGAATGTGCTTGCATCAGCCGGTGATCGGGCGTTGTCAGTACCCCTTGACGGACAAGCCCCTATTTCCCTGGGCACGGCTGTACCGCCTATGCGCATTGCCCGGCCGGACGCGCACATAACACAGCACAGTGCGACCCTGTGGGTCGCACTGTGCTTCCGTGCAAGAGAACCTATTCGGTGCCATCCGGAGGAATTTCGGGCAAGCCTTCGCTTGCCCGCAACTTCTCCGCCATGGACGTGAGGAGGTTCTGAGATTCTTCGGGCAGGTCGAACGCTCTACTCGACAGCCGTCGCAGTCCGTAGCCCTGCAGCTGGGACAGCAACTCCAGATCGTGATCGATCTTGGCGGCATAGATGTCGTTGAAGAAGTAGTCCGGCTTGACCTTGAAGAACTTCGCCAGGGCGGCCACCGTCTCATCGGACGGGTTCGTCCGTTGTCCCGACCGCAACTGCGACAGGTACGGTTTCGAGATCGGATGTCCGGAGGCCGTCAGCGCAGCCGCAACCTCCGCGTTGGTGTGCGGCTTACGCCCCGGGGGATGCACGGTTTCGAACAGCTTGTTCAGCCGCGCCGCGAAATCAGCCATTGTGAGCCGCCCAATTCCCTTCGCTGTACTAACAGTCGTTATCTCGGATACGTATCATTGATATTAGCGGCTCAGTAA
The DNA here is from genome assembly GCF_019222765.1 of Nocardia iowensis. NCBI lineage: Bacteria > Bacillati > Actinomycetota > Actinomycetes > Mycobacteriales > Nocardiaceae > Nocardia > Nocardia iowensis. The sequence continues at coordinate 665,562 of NZ_CP078145.1, forward strand.
CTGAAAACCTACGCCTGATTCCGGATTTCCTTGAAGCTTCTAGGTGCCAGTCCGGCGAAGGTACTGGGACCGTTGCGTTTGCGGGTCGCCCCAACGGCTCTCGAGAAGCCGAGGTACGGACCGGTTCTGGCCCGTCCTGGAGGTCTTCTACGATACACGCTTGATAGCGGAAAGATAGCTGACGTCTCATCTAGTTGTCGGTCCTCCGGAAGATGTGGCGTACGACACGTTTCGGGGCCTGGGGGATGAACGTTCAACAATCCGGTTTTCGGGAGTCGAGGGCCCTACAGCCGCTCGATGATCGTCCCTGTCGCCAATGCGCCACCGGCACACATCAGTACCATGGCGGTGCTGCGGCCGGTTCGCTCCAGCTCATGCAAAGCCGTTGTGATCAGCCGGGATCCGGTAGCGCCCACCGGATGGCCCAGCGCGATCGCGCCGCCGTTGACGTTGACCCGGTCCAGGTCCGGCTGATGCACCGCGGCCCAGGACAGCGCCACCGACGCGAAGGCCTCGTTGATCTCGAACAGGTCGATGTCGCCGATGGTCATTCCGGACCGCTCCAGCAGGCGGGAGCACGCCTGCACCGGCCCGTCGAGGTGAAATTCCGGTTCCGCGCCGACCAACGTTTGGGTGACGATTCGTGCTCTTGGTCGCAAACCTGCTCGCTGCGCGGCCTTTTCGTCCATCAGCAGCACCGCGGCGGCACCGTCGGAGATCTGCGATGAACTCCCGGCGGTGTGGACGCCACCCTCCAGTACCGGCTTCAGCTTGGCCAGGCCCTCGACGGTGGTCTCGCGCAGTCCCTGGTCCCGCGACACGTCCAGCTTCTCGCCGGTCGGCTTGCCCGCCTTGTCGACGGCGGGCGCGGTGACGGTGAGCACCTCGCGGTCGAAGTGCCCCTGCGCCCACGCCTGCCCGGCCAGGCGCTGCGAACGGGCGCCGAACTCGTCGACGTCCGCGCGAGTGATGCCGCGCCGCTTGGCAATCCGCTCGGCCGCCTCGAACTGATTTGGCAGGTCGATGTTCCAGGACGCCGGCCTGCGCGGACCGGCGTGCTCGCCGACATTGGCGCCCAACGGAACTCGGCTCATCGCCTCGACGCCACAGGCGACGCCGATGTCGATCGCGCCGGTGGCGATGAGTCCGGCGATGAGGTGGTTGGCCTGCTGTGCCGAGCCGCACTGCGCATCGATGGTGGTCGCGCCGACCTGCCAGGGCAGTCCGGCGTGCAGCCAGGCGACCCGCGTCACGTTGTTGGATTGCTCGCCCGCCTGGGTGACGCAGCCGCCGATGACCTGCTCGACCTGCGCCGGGTCCAGATGGGCGCGTTCGAGCAGCCCGCGCTGGGCGAAGCCGAGTAGTTCGGCGGCGTGTAGTCCGGCCAGCCAGCCGCCGCGCTTGCCGATGGGAGTGCGCGCGGCCTCGACGATGACGGGTGTGCCCATGTCCAACCTTTCGTATGGGACAGAAAACTGAAACGAGTTCTCCATGATTTTCGAAGGCGGTTCTGTCCGGTTTCTTTCCTCATACTGCCGCCTATGCTTCAATGATTATAGAACGTGTTTCAGTTTGTCGAAGGAGACATCTGGTGGTAGACCCTCGGAATATCCGGCCGAATCTGCCGGACGGATTCGATGTCACAGACCCCGACATCTACGCCGAGCGGGTTCCGGTCGAAGAGTTCGCCGAGCTGCGCCGCACCGCCCCGATCTGGTGGAATCCGCAGCCCGCCGAGGTCAGCGGCTTCCGTGACGAGGGCTTCTGGGTGGTCAGTAAGCACGCCGATGTCAAAGAGGTGTCCCGGCGCAGCGACGTGTTCTCCACCTTCGAGAACACCGCCATCCCGCGCTTCAACGACGACATCACCCGCGAGCAGATCGAACTGCAACGGTTCGTCCTGATCAACAAGGACGCCCCCGAACACACCAAGCTGCGCAAGATCATTTCCCGCGGCTTCACCCCGCGCGCGATCAACGGTCTGCGCGCCGAACTCTCGGCCCGGGCCGAGTCGATCGTCAAAGCGGCGGCCGAGTCCGAGACCGGCGACTTCGTCGCACAAATCGCGTGCGAACTGCCGCTGCAGGCGATCGCCGAGCTGATCGGCGTCCCGCAGGAAGACCGGATGAAGGTCTTCACCTGGTCGAACGACATGACCGGCTACGACGACCCGGACAACGACGCCGATCCGGTCATGGCCTCGGCCGAAATCCTCGGCTACGCATACCAAATGGCCGCGGCGCGCAAGGAATGTCCGGCCAACGATCTGGTCACCACCTTGATCGAAGCGGACGTCGACGGCGACAAGCTCAGCGAGGAGGAGTTCGGCTTCTTCGTGATCATGCTGGCCGTGGCGGGCAACGAGACGACCCGCAACGCCATCACGCACGGGATGAACGCCTTCATGGAGAACCCGGACCAGTGGGAGCTGTTCAAGAAGGAACGCCCGGCCACCGCCGCCGATGAGATCATCCGGTGGGCCACTCCGGTCACCTCGTTCCAGCGGACCGCGCTGGAAGACACCGAACTCGGTGGCGTGCAGATCAAGAAGGGGCAGCGGGTGGTCATGCTCTACCGCTCGGCCAACTTCGACGAGGACGTATTCGAGCATCCGGAGAAGTTCGACATCATGCGAAAGGACAACCAGCACTTGTCCTTCGGTGGTACCGGCGCGCACTTCTGTGTCGGTGCGAACCTGGCCCGGCTGGAGGTCGACCTGATCTTCAACGCCATCGCCGATCATCTGCCGGATATCACCAAGATCGGTGAGCCGAAGCGGCTCCGGTCCGGCTGGCTCAACGGGATCAAAGAGTTTCCGGTCGACTACAAGACCTGTCCTGTCGCCCACTGACCACGAAAAGGCCCTCGTCCCGGCAGTCCCCACGCCGGTTCGAGGGCCTTTCGCCCGTTGGTTCAGCTGATTTTCTTGGCGGTGGCCATTGCGCGGTCGACCTCCCAAAAGGCCCGCAGAGCGGCGATTTTGCCCGACTCGTCCACCCGATAGGTGAATACGCCATCGGCGTCGATCTGATGGCTGCCGAGCGTGCTGCGGATGGTGCCGGTGAAGGCCACCTCGTTCCCGCACGCGAACGAGTCGCCGAACAGGAACTCGATCGCCGTCGTCTGCGCGATCGCCTTGTCCCAGAATTCCGCGATCGCCGCCTTGCCGCGATGTCCCTTGCCTTCCGGGTCGAAACCCGAAGGGCCGATGGGATCTTCGACGATGCCGTCCTCGGCGAACAGGGCCACCCACGCCTGCTTGTCCCGAGCCCGCACCGCGGCCTGCGAAGCCAGTCCGGCCGCGCGGGCCGGATGGTCGGTGGTGGTAGCGGTCATGGTCGCTCCTTGTGGTCTGCGGGGGAGTCGGCGTTCACCGCGCGGCGGCGACGATCGGATCCTCGATGTGCGCCGCGGCGAATCGGCGCAGCGAGTCCTGTTTGGCGGCGAGCTCGCCGTCGAAGCCGATGCCTTCGGTGAGCCAGGGGACCACGATCGCGTCGGTCACGCCCGCATCCGCCAGCTCCTGATAACCCGAACGGCCGAACCGGTCGACGCACACCGCCTGGATCTCGAACGGCGCATCGCCCCGGCCGAATTCGGCACGCAGCGCGTCGAGCTTGCCGATGGTGCGGCACAGCTCGTCGTAGGTCATCATCGCCGAGGTCCAGCCGTCGCCGACGCGGGCGGCCCGGCGCAGCGCCGCCTCGGTGTGCCCGCCGATGTAGAACGGCACCGGCTCGGTCGGCGCGGGGCTCACCTGCAGCAGCTCGAAATCGAAGAACTCGCCGTGGTATTCGACCATGCCGCCGCCCAGCACCAGCTTGATTACCTCGATCATCTCGTCCACCCGAGCGCCGCGCCGTGCGTACGGCACACCACACCATTCGAATTCCTCCGGTGCCCAGCCGATCCCGACACCGAATCCGAAGCGGTTACCGGACAGATTGGCCACCGAACCCACCTGCCGGGCCAGCAGCAGCGGATTGCGCGAACCGAGCTTGAGCACGTTGGTGTAGAACCGAATCCGGCTGGTCACCATGGCCATGGCGGTCGTCCCGATGAGCGGGTCCACCCAGGGCGTCTCCGGCCCCCAGAACCGGCTACCGTCCGCGGTATACGGATACTTCGCCGCCGCGGACTTCATATAGAACAGCGAATCCGGCAGGGCGATCGACGAGAAACCGCACTCCTCAGCCGTTTTGGCCAGCTCGGGCAACTGATCCAGCGGACTCAGCGCGATGCCGAGGGTGAACTTCAGCGGACTCATCGCTTTTCCGACCCCACAACCCACATGGAGAAGTACTGGGAGCCGCCGCCGTAGGCGTGGCCGAAGGCCTTGCGGGCACCTTCGACCTGGTAGGCACCGGCGCGGCCCATCACCTGCTTGGCGGCCTCGGCGAAGCGGATGAGCCCGGATGCGCCGATCGGGTTGGACGAGAGCACGCCGCCGGACGGGTTGACCGGCAGAATGCCGCCGATCTCGGTTTCGCCCTTGTCGGTCAGCTTCCAGCCGTCACCCTGCGGCACGAAGCCGAGATTTTCCAGCCACATCGGCTCGAACCAGGAGAACGGCACGTAGATCTCGGCCACGTCGATTTCGTTGAGCGGGTCGCTGATTCCCGCCGCTCGCCACAGCGCGGCGGCCGCGTCCTGCCCGGCCTGCGGGTTGACCTGATCGCGGCCGGCGAAGGTGGTCGGCTCGGTCCGCATCGCGGTGCCGTGCACCCAGGCGACCTTCTTGCCGGTGGCTTCGACGGCGGTAGCGGCTTCTTCGTCGCCGATCACCATGGCGCACGCGCCGTCCGATGACGGGCAGGTCTCATCGAAACGAATGGGGTCCCACAGCATTTGTGAGGCCAGCACCGATTCCAGCGTGATGTCGGGCTGCTTCAGGTGGGCCAGCGGATTCTTGGCGCCGTTGCGGCGATCCTTGACCGCGACCATCGCGCCGATATGGCTCGGCGCGTTCGAGCGCCGGATGTAGGAACGCACGTGTGGGGCGAAGTAGCCGCCCGCACCCGCGCCGACCGGCATGGTGAACGGCACCGGAATCGACAACGCCCACATGGCATTCGACTCCGACTGCTTCTCCCAGGCGATCGCGAGGACACGTTTGTGCACCCCAGCCTGCACCAGATTCGTGGCGACCACGCCGGTAGAGCCGCCGACCGAACCGGCGGTGTGCACCCGCAGCAGCGGTTTTCCGGTGGCGCCCAACGCATCCGCCAGATACAACTCGGGCATCATGACGCCCTCGAACAGATCCGGCGCCTTACCGACCACCACCGCGTCGATATCGGCGATGGTGAGGCCGGCGTCGACGAGCGCGCGATCGATGGCTTCGCGGCACATGCCTGCCATCGACACATCGGTTCGTTTCGTCACGTGATGGGTTTGTCCGGTGCCGAGCACCGCAGCGGGGAAATTCATCGGCGCGCCTCCGAATCCAAGACAGTCACAAGGTTTTGCTGCAGCGCGGGGCCGCTGGTGGCATGGGCGAGTGCGCGATTCGCGGAACCAGCCATGATGGCCTCGGCCGCGAAACCGATGCGCTCCAGACCGGCGGCGAACATCGGGTTCGCGGCAAGCGCGCCGCCCGACGGATTCACCTTGGTGCCATTCGTCAAGCCGATCGCCTCGGCGAGAATCAGCTGCTGATGACTGAACGGCGCGTGCAGCTCGGCGATATCGAAGCTGGTGTTGCCGCCGGTAACCGCTTGTGCCGCAGCCGAAGTCGACGGGGAGACGGTGAGATCGCGGGCACCGAGCGTCGGGGTGTCCACCCGATGCGCCATCCCGGTGATCCACGCCGGACGTTCGCAGAGTTCGCGCGCCCGGTCGCCGACCGCGAGCACGATCGCGGCGGCGCCATCGGTGATCGGCGCGATATCGTGGGCCCGCAGCGGATCGGCGACATACGGTGTGTCGAGCAGGCTTTCGACGTCGCCCCCCTCGCCTGCGGCCACCGCCGCCATATCGCGTTCGGTCCAGCGGCCCGCGTCCAGTCCGGCCCTGGCTTGCAGGCCCGCGATGGACCATGCGTCCGGCCACAGCGGCGTGACCAGGTACGGATCGAGCTGCATGGTGAGAATCTGGCGCAGCGTGCCCGCCGACGACTTGCCGAAGCCGTACACCAGTGCGGTCTTCGCCTGTCCGGAGCGCAGTTTCACCCATGCCTCGTACAGCGCCCATGCGGCGTCCATCTCGACATGCGATTCGTTGATCGGCGGCACCGCGCCGATCGCATCGACTGCGGAGATGAACGAAAAAGCGCGTCCGGCAAGGTAATCAGAGGATCCGGAGCACCAGAAGTCGATATCGGACTTGGTGATGCCGAGCTGGCTGTAGAGCTGCTGGAAGCAGGGCACCAGCATCTCCACGCCATTGGTGGTGCCGAAGGTCTCCGGCACGTGCGGCGCGTGGGCGAAACCCACGACCGCGATGTCACTAGGGGGACGGTAGCCGTCGGAGCCCGCGGAGACGGCGGGGCGGGTAGACGGAGCTTTGTCAGTCAACGTGCGCCTCTCTCAGAGGTGGTGCTTGTAGGTCTCGTAGTCGGCATCCGGCTCGCCGGTGGGGCGGAAGTGGTCCACGTTCTCCAGCCCGAAGCCCCACTCCTCGCGCGGCTTCCACACGGCTTGCACCCGCATGCCCATCCGCACTTCGCTTGCCTCGCAACCGAGTACCAGGTGCAGCGCCGGAATGTCCGCTCCGTCCAACAGCACATACGCCGCGACATACGGTGGCTTGATCCGCTGACCGAGGAACGGCACGTTCACGATGCAGAAAGTGGTGACCGTGCCGCGGTCGGGCAGCTCCACGATCTCATCGGTGGGCCTGCCGTCGGTGGGGTTGGCGCCGCGCGGTGGGAAGTACACCTTGCCCGCGGCGTCGGTGCGTCCGCCGAGCAGTTTGCCTTCGGCGAGTCCGCGCAGGTAGACGGTTTCCTGCGGCGACGCGGTGTGCTTGTAGGCGAGGTCGACCGGCGTGGTGATCATGGTGATCGGTTCGCCGTCGGACGCGGATTCAGCGGGTGCGCCGGACTTTTCGCCCGGTTCGAAACAGGCGATGTCGTGGATGCTGCCGGTGGTCTCGGCGGCCCACCGGACGGTCACCCGCATGCCGGTGTGGATGGCATCCGGCGTGGCGACGTCGACGGCGTGCAGCAGCGTGGTGTCCGCGCCGTCCAGCCGGATCAGCGCCCACGCGAACGGCCGGTCGAACGGCTGGCCGGGCAGCGGTTCGCGCACCCAGGTCCACGATTCGACGGTGCCGGTGTCGGCGACGTCGACGAACTCGGTGAGCGGGTCGGCGGTGATCGGATCGTATTCCGGCGGCGGGACGAGCACCCGCCCGTCCGAGCCGCGCGCGCCGACGAGCTTGCGGGCGCGCAGGTTGGTCAGAAAATTGCCGATGGTCGGCCCGACGGACCGGGTGTAGTCGAATCGCATTCGCAGGGGCGCACTGAGTACATCGGGTGCGGTGTGCACATCTGCCGCCCGGCCGCCGCCCCTCATGGAGTCACTGCGCGACGCTGTGTTCAATTTCGCCCCTCTCTCATCGGCGATTACGCCGGATGCAGTATTCCCCTGAGTCACAATGTCGAGTAGAACAGGTTCTTATTCTGCTGGCAAGCAGTTGGCTCGGAAAGGGTGGCGCATGAAGTTCGGATTGCAACTCGGGTACTGGATGGCGCAGCCGCCGCAGAATGCGGGCGAGCTGGTGATCGCGGCCGAGGATGCGGGGTTCGACGCCGTATTCGCCGCGGAATCTTGGGGATCGGATGCCTTCGGCCCGCTGACCTGGTGGGGATCGTCGACGCAGCGGGTGCGGCTCGGTACTTCCGTTGTGCAGATGTCGGCCCGCACGCCCGCCGCGACGGCCATGCACGCGCTCACGCTGGACCATCTCAGCGGCGGCCGGGCCATCCTCGGGCTCGGCGTCTCCGGGCCGCAGGTGGTGGAGGGCTGGTACGGGCAGCCGTTCGCCAAGCCGTTGCAGCGCACCCGGGAGTACGTCGGGATCATCCGGCGCATTCTCGAGCGGCAGGCGCCGGTCACCAATGATGGGCCGAATTATCCGCTGCCCTATCAGGGGCCGGGGTCTACCGGTCTCGGCAAGCCGCTCAAGCCGATAGTGCATCCGCTACGTGCGGATTTGCCGATCTGGCTCGGCGCGGAGGGCCCGAAGAACGTGGCGCTGACCGCGGAGATCGCGGACGGCTGGCTCGCGATCTACTACGCGCCCCGACTGGCGAACATGTACAACGACTGGCTCGACGAAGGTTTTGCCAGGGCGGGTGCGCGCCGGTCGCGGGCGGACTTCGAGATCGCCGCGAGCTGCCAGGTGGTGATCACCGACGATGCGGCGAGCGAGATCGAACGGTTGCGCTGGATCATGGCGCTCTACATCGGCGGTATGGGTGCGCCGGAGCAGAATTTCCACGCCCAGGTCTACCGGCGGATGGGCTACGAGCGCGAGGTCGACGAGATCGGCAGGCTGTTCCAGGCGGGCAAGAAGGCGGAGGCGGCCGCCGTGGTGCCGGATGAGCTGATTCTCGACACCGCGATCATCGGCGACGAGGAACACGTCCGTAAGCAACTCGGGGTCTGGTCGGCGGCCGGTGTCACCATGCTGCTGGTGTCGGTCCCCGATGTCGCGCAATTACGTCGGCTCGCACCCCTTGTCGATATGTAGAACACGTTCTAGATTCAATACTGTGACGACGACGCAGGAGTCAGTAAACATTCTCGGTCTGTGGAACATCGCCGAAGCCGAACCCGATCGGATCGCCATGGTCGATCCGGCGGGCCGGGAGGTGACGTATCGCGAATTGGCCACGCTGGCCGACCGATACGCCACCGGCCTGCGCGGGCTCGGCCTGGAAACCGGCGACGTGCTGGTGAGCATGGTGCACAACTGCGTCGAGGCGATCGCCGCCTACTTCGCGGCGTATCAGGCCGGGCTGTACATCGTCGCGGTGAACTGGCACCTCACCGGCCCCGAGGTCGCCTACATCCTGCAGGACAGCGAGGCGAAGGCGTTCCTGGCCAGCGATCGCTTCGCCGCCACCGCCAAGGCCGCCGCCGACGAGGCGAAACTGCCTGCGACGGCGCGCTTTTCGGTCGGTGAAATCGAGGGCTTCAAGTCGGTGTCCTGGCTCGGCGCGGCCGATACCGGGCGCCCGACGGACCGCAGCACCGGGGCGCCGATGCTCTACACCTCCGGAACCACGGGGCGGCCCAAGGGCGTTCGCCGCCCGCTCACCGGGGCCGACCCGGATGTCGTTCCGCCGCACACCACCGCGTTCTTCGGTCTGTTCGAGCTGGCGCCGTACGACGATCACGTGCACATCTGCGGCTCACCGCTCTATCACACCGCGGTGCTGAACTTCGCGACCATCTCGATCCAGTTGGGGCACAAGCTCGTTCTGATGGATCGTTGGGACGCCGAGGAGATGTTGCGGCTGATCGACAAGTACCGGGTGACGCACAGCCACATGGTGCCGACCCAGTTCCACCGACTGCTCGCGCTGCCCGAAGAGGTGCGCGCCAAGTACGACGTGTCCTCGCTGCGCAGCATGGTGCACGGGGCCGCCCCGTGCCCGCAGGAGACCAAGCGGAAGATGCTCGAATGGTGGGGACCTACGGTCACCGAGTACTACGCGGCCACCGAGGGCGGCGGCACGGTGATCAACGGAACCGAGTGGCTGCGCAAGCCCGGCTCGGTCGGCAAGGCGTGGCCGTGGTCGGTGATCAAGGTGCTCAGCGAAGAGGACGGCTCCGAGGTGCCCGTCGGTGAGCCGGGCCTGGTCTACATGCGCATGGGCGCTTCGAGTTTCGAGTACCACCACGACAAGGCCAAGACCGAGGATTCCCGCGTCGGCGACCTGTTCACCGTCGGCGACATCGGGCACCTCGACGAGGACGGCTACCTGTACCTGCACGACCGCCGCTCCGACCTGATCCTGTCCGGCGGCGTGAACATCTACCCGGCCGAGATCGAAAACGTGCTGATCACCCACCCGAAGGTCGCCGACGTCGCGGTCTTCGGTATCCCGCACCCGGATTGGGGCGCCGAGGTCAAGGCGGTCGTGCAGCCTGCCGAGGGCGTCGAAGGCACCGATGAGCTCACCGCCGAGCTGCTGGCCTTTGCCGCAACGCAGTTGGCGAAGTACAAGATGCCGAAGTCGGTCGACTATCTCTCCGAACTGCCCCGGGATCCCAATGGGAAGCTGTACAAGCGCAAACTTCGTGAGCGGTACGTTCCGGCGTCCTGAGTGTTCGGACGCCCAAGGTGATCAATCCGGTGAGCTGAAGACCTACCCAGGTTTTCTCGTGAGTAGTGCTGGGCGCGTCGGGTGCCGTACCCGGCTTTCACCTCGAGTCAGGTGCTCGGTGTCGGGTTCCGGCGTGGTCATCTGGCTGTGGTGGCGTCGTCGAGCCCTCCAGGAGGGGTGCGAGGTGCGGATTCGAGCGGCACCCACAGACCATGCATACGGTTCACAGGGGCTCTGACCCCTGTGAACCGTATGCACTCTCTGTGGGCCGCACACGACGTCTGCGAGCTCTCCTCCCAAGCGTCGCTTGCCTTGCCTGCCAAACCTTTCCGGCAGGCGGGCCGGGGACCGGTCAGACCGCCTCGCGCAATTCCGGCTCCAGCCCGAACAACGGAAACAGCTTCTCCGTATCCAGGAAGAAGTTCAGCCCGGACACCGCGTCGCCGTCGAGTTCCAGCACGGTGATCGACCACGGAATCCACACGCCCGGTTCGCCGCTCGGCTTGTAATGGCCGAAGGCGGGGTGGCCGTTGGCGCCGGGCAGGCGGACCATGCGGGAGTTGCGGCAGGCGCTGCCGGTGCCGAGCATGAACGCGGCCACGTTTTCGGGGCCGGAGATCCACAGTTCGATCGGCGGCATGGACAGGGCCACGTCTTTTTTGAGCAGCGTGGTGAGGGTGTCCATGTCGTAGGCCTCGAACGCCTTGACGAAGTTGTCGACCAGCTTGCGCTGGTCCTCGTTGGACTCGTCGTAGTTGTCGGTGGTCGTCGGCTGCACCTTCGACATGGTTGCCCTGGCGCGTTGCAGTGCGCTGTTCACCGACGCGGGGGACATGGTGAGGGCTTCGGCGGTCTCGTTGGCGGAGAACCGCAGCACCTCACGCATGATCAGGATGGCGCGCTGGGTGGCGGGCAGGTGCTGACAGGCCGCGACGAAGGCGAGCCGCAGCGTGTCCTTGGCCGAGGCGTGGTCGGCCGGGTCGGCGCCGAACGCGAGGGCGTTCGGGATCGGCTCGATCCAGACGTAGTCCGGCTGCGGCGCGGGTAGTGGTGAGTCCGGTCGCGACGGCCCGGACAGGTCCATCGGCCTGGCCCGCCGCTGCGGGCCGTCGAGCATGTCGAGGCAGACGTTCGTGGCGATCCGATACAGCCAGGAGCGCAGACTCGCGCGGCCCTCGAACGAGTCGTAGGACTTCCACGCGCGGGTGAAGGTCTCCTGGACGGCATCCTCGGCTTCGAAGGACGAGCCGAGCATGCGGTAGGCGTAAGCGCACAATTCCCTGCGGTGCTTCTCGAAGGATTCGAGCACATCGGGGGCGAGGCCGGCGGACTGGCCGGACGGGTCGTTCATGGGTGTCACCCTGCCACAGGCCACCGACACATCCCAGACCCAAAAGCCTGCTACCTGCGGCGGCAAGATCATCGACGGGTTCGCCGCGGTGGGTGCGGTCACATCCGCGGGCTGTGGCGATGAGTTCCGCGGCCGCGATTCGTCTCTATTGGTGCGCAACTAAACAGGCGGACTACGAAAAGGTGCCGAGATGACCAGCCGGATGATTTTCCTCAATCTCCCCGTCGCCGACCTCAAACGGTCGAAGAACTTCTACGAGGCGGTCGGCTGGAAGGTCAACCAGGAGTTCACCGACGACAACGCGGCCTGCATCGTGATCGACGACAACATCTGCATCATGCTGCTGACCAGACAGTTCTTCACCACCTTCAGCAAGCGGCCGGTCGCCATTACCACCGAGAAAGTCGGCGCCACTTATGGATTGGCGCTGGCCAGTGTCGCGGAGGTGGACGCTCTCGTGACGGCGGCGCTGACCGCGGGCGCCACCGAGGAGGTCAACGAGGACAAGCGGGCGCAGGAGGAGCAGGTCGGCATGTACAGCCGCACCTTCCTCGATCCGGACGGCCACCAGTGGGAGCCGTTCTGGATGGACTACGCGGGCAATTGAGCCCGACGAGGGGTCGCCCCCGGCACCGGAAGGTGCCGGGGGCGTTGCGTTTTCAGCTGCCGGTGAAGGTCGGCTTGCGCTTCTCCGCGAAGGCCTTGGGGCCCTCTTTGGCGTCGGCGGAGCGGAAGACGGCCGTGCCGAGTTTCGCGTCGATCTGGAACGCCTCTTCCTCGTGCATGCCCTCGGTTTCCCGGATGGTCCGCAGGATGGCCTGGACCGCCAGCGGGCCGTTGGCGGCGATCTGCGCGGCGAGTTCCAGCGCCTTGTCGAGGGCGCTGCCGTCGGGCACCACGTGCCCGATCAGGCCGATCTCCTTGGCCTCCGCGGCGGTGACGTGCCTGCCGGTCAGCAGGATATCGGCGGCCACGGTGTAGGGAATCTGGCGGACCAGCCGCACCGCGGACCCACCGAGCGGGAACAGCCCCCACCGAGCCTCGGAGACACCGAATTTCGCGCTTTCGCCGGCCACCCGGATGTCGGTGCCCTGCAAAATCTCGGTGCCGCCCGCGATGGCAGGGCCCTCGACCGCCGCGATCAACGGCTTGGTGAGCCTGCGGCCCTTGAGCAGCGCCTCGATCTTCGACAGGTCCCAGCCGCCGCCCGCGAACGAATCGCCAGGGTGCTGCGCGGTCATCGCCTTCAGATCCGCGCCCGCGCAGAACGCGCCGCCCGCGCCGGTCAGGATCGCCACCCGGATGTCCGGATCGCTGTCCACCTGATCCCAGGCGTCGCGCATGATCGCCATCATCTCCGCCGACAGCGCGTTGCGCGCCTCGGGGCGATTCATCGTGACGATCAGGACGTGGTCGCGCTTCTCGACGAGGCAATGTGGCATTGGCGAATCTCCTGACTTCTGAGCCTTGCCAGGAACAGTAACACGTTCTATTTTTAGCCTTGTGAGCTACAACATAGCGGACCTTGTCGAACACTCCATCGACCTGATGCCCGACCGCGTCGCGCTCGCTGACGACGGCCGCGAGGTGACCTACGCACAGCTGGAGGAGCGCGCCAACAAGTTGGCTCACTACCTGCTCGAACACGGCGTCAAGCCGGGTGACAAGGTGGGCATCTACTCGCGCAACACGATCGAGGCCGTCGAGGCGATGGTCGCGGTGTTCAAGGCGCGCGCGGTGATGATCAACGTGAACTTCCGATACGTCGAGAACGAGTTGCAATATATCTTCGACAATTCGGACATGGTCGCGCTGATCCACGAGCGCCGCTACAGCGACCGGGTGGCCGGGGTCCGCCCGAATACGCCGTTGCTGAAAACCGTGATCGTCATCGACGACGATACGACCGGCACCGTTCCCACCGCAGCGGATTCGGTGGAGTACGAAGCGGCGCTGGCGGCCTCGTCCGGTGAGCGGGACTTCGGCGAGCGTTCGCCCGACGACATCTTCATGCTCTACACCGGCGGCACCACCGGCCTGCCGAAGGGCGTGATGTGGCGGCACGAGGATTGGTGGCGGGTGCTCGGCGGCGGCATCAACTTCCTCAACGGGGAATACGTGCAGGACGAATGGCATCAGTCCAAGCTGGGTGCCGGTAATCCGCAGATGGTGCGGTTCCCGATTCCGCCGATGATCCACGGTGGCTCGCAGACGGCCACCTTCCACAGCCTGTTCGACGGCGGTAAGGCCGTGATGATCCCGGAGTTCACCGGGCACGGGGTGTGGCAGCACATCGATCGGCACAAGATCAACCTCATCTTCATCACCGGCGACGCCATGGCGCGGCCGATGGTCGACGCGTTGCTCGAAGGCAATCCGGAAACCGGTGCGCCGTACGATCTTTCGAGTCTGTACGTGATCGCCAGCAGTGCTGCGCTGTTCTCACCGACGCTCAAGGACAAGTTCCTCGAACTACTGCCGACCCGGATGATCACCGACTCCATCGGTTCCTCGGAGACCGGGTTCGGCGGACTGTCCGTCGTTGCCAAGGGCATGAACCACACCGGCGGACCGCGGGTGAAGATCGACGCAGCTACGGCGGTGCTCGACGAGGACGGCAACCCGGTGGTGCCCGGCTCCGGTCAGGTCGGCTTCATCGCCCGCAAGGGTCATATCCCGCTGGGCTACTACAAGGACGAGGCCAAGACCGCCGCAACATTCAAGGTGCTCAACGGCATTCGCTACTCGATCCCCGGCGACTACGCCAGGGTCGAGGAGGACGGCACGGTCACCATGCTCGGCCGCGGCTCGGTCAGCATCAACAGCGGCGGCGAAAAGATCTACCCCGAGGAGGTCGAGGGCGCCCTGAAGTGTCACCCCGACGTCTTCGACGCCCTGGTCGTCGGCGTCGACGACGAGCGCTGGGGCCAGCGCGTCGCGGCGGTAGTCCAATGCCGCGGCGACAAACGCCCCACCCTCGACGAACTCCGCCCCGTACTCACCCAGGAAATCGCCCCCTACAAACTCCCCCGCAGCCTCTGGTACGTCGACGAGATCAAGCGCAACCCCGCAGGCAAGCCCGACTACCGCTGGGCCAAAGCGCAAACCGAGGACCGCCCAGCCGACGAGCACGTCGAAGCGAGCTCGAAGTAGAGCCACTGCCCTTCGGCTTTGCCTGCCCGGTCAGCCGAATCAGCGTCGACGATCGGTCTGTCGAGGATGCCCCGTGCCTGCCAGGGTCAAGTACAGGGTCCGTTTCGCGTCATCGATCGCGTACCAGATCCGGCCACCGCCAGTGATCTCGTATTGCCATTGCTCTAGTTCGGAGCCGCCTAGATTGATCGACTTCAACTCGTACTTCAGGCGATGCTGCCGGGATGGGTTCGCAACGCTGCGTGGGTCGCTGGTGATGTCGACCCACGCGCGATCGAGATTGCCGGGTGCTTGGGCGAGCAATTCGGCCCATCCGCGCGCCGCATTGAGGTTGTGCACGACCACTCGCCAAGGGCGCGGGCGTGGAACCTCATCGCCTTTGCGGAGCTTCATTCCGTGCCGCCGGGGCGGGTCACCTCGGTGAAGTCGTCGGGCTCGAACGGGCCAGCGAGGCGGCGCGCCAATTCCGGCTGAGCGTAGATCTCGGCCGTGTGCTGCCACGCGATCAGGTCGCGGGCGAAGGGAGTGAACAGGCCCGTATCGGCTCCGGCGATCAGGTGATCGAGCAGTTCGGTGACGGCCTCGGTCCGTCCGGTCTCCGGTAGCCACTTCAGCCAGGGCAGTTCCTCCGAGAAGACTTCCTCCGCCAGGTTCCGATTCGTCTTGGCGATGATGGCGATGGTCCGGGCGAGCAGCCGGATAGCCGTCTCTTTGGCTTCGAATCGCTCGGACCGCGACAGCACCAGGTTCTCCGCGTCGCGGCGCTCGAGGATCACATCGGCGTCATCGAGGGCCGGGAACACCGAGGTCTGCTTGCGGATCAGGTCACTGAACGGGAAGGTCTTCGAGCTCATACGCCCATTCTACAGGTAGTTCTGAATTAGTTCAGTAGTCGTCAACGGCCCAGCTCAGTTCGCGATGGTGAACGCGGACGTGGTAGGTCCCTAACAGCAATCGGCCCGCCGATTGGAGCGGCGGGCCGATTGGGTTGGGGTTGTTCAGGATGGGGTGGCGGCGAGTAGGGCGCCGAGGGCGCGGAGGTGGTCGGTGCCTGCGCCGAGGGCGAATTCGTGGTGTTTGGCCGCGGTGAAGTAGTTGTGGACGATGTGGTCGCGGTCGATGCCGACGCCGCCGTGGATGTGGACGACGGTGTGGGCGACTCGGTGGCCCGCGTCGGCGGCCCAGAACTTGGCGGTGTGTACGGCTGCGGCGCTGGGGAGGTCTTCGGAGAGTTGCCAGGCGGCCTGGGTGACGGCAAGGCGCAGGCCCTGGACGTCGATGTAGGCGTCGGCGAGGCGCTGGGCCACGGCCTGGAAACTGCCGACGGCCTTGCCGAATTGTTCACGCTCGCGGGCGTATTCGGCGACCAGGTCGAGGGCCCGCTCCACGGTGCCGAGTTGCAGGGCGCTGAGGCCGAGCCAGGCACGGGTGAGGATCCAGTCCAGGATCTCGGCGCCGTTATCGACGGTGCCGAGCAGTTCGGCTGGGGTGTCGGCGAATTCGACGGCGTACTCGGGGCTGCGGTCGACCACCTGCTGCGCGGTCACCGTCGCCGCCGCCGGATCGACCAGGAACACCGCGGCAGCGCCGGACACCGTGGCCGGGACCAGGATTCGGTCGGCCCGGTTGGCGAACGGCACGGTGGTCTTGGCGCCGGTGAGCCGCCAGCCGCCATCCGCCTCGACGGCGGTGGTGGTCGGCCGGGCAGGCTCCCAATTGTGCTCTTCGGACAGCGCCGCGGTCAGGATCACCCGACCCGCACCGGCCTGGGTGGCCCGATCCTGTTGCGCCGCATCGCCGAACCGGGCCAGTGCGCCCGCGCCGACCACGATCGACCACAGGTACGGCACCGCGGCGACGTACTTGCCGAGCTCACGCAGGACGGCGGTCTGCTCGAGCACGCCGAAGTCGTTGCCGCCCACGGACTCCGGCAGCGCCGCCGCGAGCACACCGGTCTCGGCGAGCGAACTCCACAGGGCTTCGTCGAATCGCTCAGCCGCGGTGTCGAGCTCACGCAGCCGGTCGGCGGTGACGAGCTTGCCGCACACCTCGCCGGTCAACCGGGCCAGGTCGAGTTGCGCTTCGGTAGGGGTGAAATCCATGTCTGCTACCTGCTTTCCAACTCAGCGCGCCGCGGCGGGCTGCTTGAGGGCGGTCATGGCGATGATGTCGCGCTGCACCTCGTTGGTGCCGCCGCCGAAGGTGAGAATCAGCGCGGCCCGGTGCATCCGCTCCAGCCGTCCGCGCAGCTCGGCGCCGGGGGAGTCCTGCCGCAGATATGCCTGTGGGCCGAGCACCTCCATCAGCAGCCGGTAAGCCTCGGTGGCCAGCTCGGTGCCGTACACCTTGCAGGTGGAGGCATCCCACGGCCGTGGCGCCGCGTCACCGCCCGCGTCGGCACGGCTGGCGATCTCCCAGTTCAGCAGCTTCAGGTACTCGACCTTGGCGTATACGCGAGCAAGGTTGAGCTGCACCCACTCCTGGTCGATCACCCGGGTGCCGTTGCCTGTCTTGGTGTTACGCGCCCACTCGACCGTCTGACTCACGGCAAGCCCCAGCGGCCCGGCCGATGTCAGCGCGACGCGCTCGTGGTTGAGCTGGTTGGTGATCAGCGACCAGCCGCCGTTCTCCTGGCCGACCAGTGCGCTCGCGGGTACCCGCACGTCCTGGTAATAGGTCGCGCTGGTGTCGGGCCCGGCCATGGTGTGCACCGGCGTCCAGGAGAAGCCCTCGGCCGTGGTCGGCACGATGAGCATGCTGATGCCCTTGTGCTTCTTGGCATTCGGATCGGTGCGCACCGCGAGCCAGACATAGTCCGCGTAGGCGATCAGGCTGGTCCACATCTTCTGGCCGTTGATCACGTAGTCGTCGCCGTCGCGCACCGCACTGGTGCGCAGGCTGGCCAGGTCGGTGCCCGCCCCCGGCTCGGAGTAGCCGATGGCGAAGTGCAGCTCGCCCGCCGCGATCTTGGGCAGGAAGAAGCGCTTCTGCTCCTCGCTGCCGTAGTGCATGATCGTCGGCGCGACCGAGTTGATGGTCAGGAACGGCACCGGGGCGCCCGCGATGGCGGCCTCGTCGGTGAAGATCAGCTGGTCCATCGTCGGCCGGTCCTGGCCGCCGAACTCCTTCGGCCAGGCCAGCGTGAGCCAGCCGTCGCGGCCCATCTCCCGCACGACCTCGCGGTAGACGTTGCCTTGGCCGTACTCGCCGGTCTGCGCGCTGAGCGCGGCCCTGCGCTCGGGGGTGATGAGTCGCGCGAAGTAGTCGCGCAGCTCCGCGCGTAGCTCCTCCTGCTGCGGCGTGTACGCAATGCGCATGGCAAATACCTCAGGCCTTCGTCGGGGTGGGTTGCACCGATCATTGCATATCGACTGAAACATGTTCCAGTATTGCTGCTGAATCCGGTCGATGGCGCCGCGCGAGGCGGCATCGGCTTGTTAGGCTTCGACCAGGATCGCGGTAAAGGAGTTCTGATGAAGGTAAGCGTCGATCTGGACCAGTGTGAAGCGAACGGAATCTGTGTCGGAATCGCCCCCGACGTGTTCGAACTCGATGATGAGGACCAGTTGCACATCCTCGAAGCCGACGTGCGGGCCGACCGCCTCGCGGACGTCGAGGACGCGGTGGCGCAATGCCCGAAAGCGGCCCTGCGACTCCAGTGAGACCGGGCCTTGCCATAGATTGGAACACGTTCTAGGGTCGGCTCGTGAGTGATGACGATGTGAGTCTGGCGGGCCGGGTAGCGATCGTGACCGGAGCCGGTGCCGGGCTGGGGCGGGCAGAGGCGCTCGCGCTGGCCGGAGCAGGCGCTTCGGTGGTGGTCAACGACCTGTCGGAATCGGCTGCGGTGTCCGACACCCTGTCCGAGATCCGTGCGCTCGGCGCGAAGGCCGAGTTCGTCGCGGGCAGCATCGCCGAACGCACGACGGCGGACGCGCTGATCCGCACCGCCGACGAAGCCTTCGGCGGCGTCGACATCGTGGTGAACAACGCGGGCATCACCAGGGACCGCATGCTGTTCAACATGTCCGACGAGGACTTCGACGCGGTCGTCGCGGTCCACCTGCGCGGACATTTCCTGTTGTCCCGCAACGCGGCGACGTATTGGCGCGGCAAGTCCAAAGCGGCGGGCGCACCGATCTACGGCAGGCTCATCAACACCTCGTCCGAGGCCGGACTGCTCGGGCCGGAGGGGCAGGCCAACTACGGCGCCGCCAAGGCGGGCATCACCGCCCTGACCCTGTCGGCCGCCCGCGCACTGTCCCGGTATGGCGTGCGCGCCAACGCGATCGCGCCCCGCGCGCGGACGGCGATGACCGAGGCCGTGTTCAGTGCGGCGCCCGAGGGCGAGGTCGACCCGCTCTCGCCCGATCATGTGGCCCGGCTGGTCGCCTACCTCGCCTCGCCGGCCGCCGACGCGGTGAACGGTCAACTGTTCGTGGTCTACGGCGGGATGGTGGCGCTCATGGCGGCACCGGTTGTCGAGCAACGCTTCGACGCCGCTGGTGGCCAGTGGTCCGCCGGAGATCTAGCCGCGACCCTCGGCGGCTATTTCGCCGAACGCCCTGCGGGGCAGACATTCTCGGCCTCGGCCCTGCTGGATCTGGGCTGAGTCCGGAAGAGCTCGACCGGGCGAGCGAAACAAGCTCAGCGAGGATCGACAACTGCAAGGCCCGGTGACACGGAGCTGCTGATCGACTGTCCAACTGTTGATCACGGGTCTGGCACTTGGTAGACATTGGTGGTCGAGATGTGTGCCGCCGCACAAAGGTGGGATCAATCTCGCTGACACTCGTTTCAAATTCATATGCCGATGCAAAGAAAAAGTGCAGCTCAAAAGTGGCAAACATCTTCCGGCAACGCAATGAACGTGTTCTAATCGTGGAGGCGGTGCGGCCTCGGTGAAGAATCGTGCCGTGAGCTTGTACGCAGGTTTGAGCAAGGAGGTTCGCTGATGAACGAGGTCCTTGCCGTGCCATTGCGGGCCGTTGGCGGGTTCTTCGAACTGACCGCCGAAGTCGCACGCTCCAGCGTGCGCAGGCCATTTCAATGGCGCGAGTT
This sequence comes from Nocardia iowensis, assembly GCF_019222765.1. NCBI lineage: Bacteria > Bacillati > Actinomycetota > Actinomycetes > Mycobacteriales > Nocardiaceae > Nocardia > Nocardia iowensis. The sequence goes on from NZ_CP078145.1 coordinate 685,406, forward strand.
CATCGACCAGTCGTGGTTCATCGCGCGAGTCTCGATCGTGCCGACGCTGTTGGTCGCGATTCCATTCACCGTTTTGGTGAGCTTCACGCTGAACATCCTGTTGCGCGAGATCGGCGCGGCCGACCTCAGCGGCGCGGGCGCGGCATTCGGCGCGGTCACCCAGGTGGGTCCGATCGTCACCGTGCTGATCGTCGCGGGGGCCGGTGCCACCGCGATCTGCGCTGACCTGGGCGCTCGCACCATTCGCGAGGAAATCGACGCGATGCGGGTGCTCGGCATCAACCCGGTGCAACGACTGGTGGTGCCGCGGGTGCTCGCCTCGATGTTCGTCGCGCTGATGCTCAATAGCCTGGTGTGCACTATCGGCATCGTCGGCGGATTTCTGTTCTCGGTGTTTCTGCAAGACGTGAACCCGGGCGCGTTCGTCAACGGCATCACGCTGCTGACCCATTTGCCCGAATTGGTCATCTCCGAGGTGAAGGCCGGATTGTTCGGGCTGATCGCCGGGCTGGTGGCTTGTTATCTGGGTCTGAATGTCAAAGGCGGTCCCAAGAGTGTCGGTGACGCGGTGAATCAGACCGTTGTCTTCGCCTTTATGGCCTTGTTCGTGGTGAACGTGGTGGTCACCGCGGTTGGCATCAAGTTCACGGCGCGGTGACCGCATGGCCTTCGTGATCGAATCCCGCTTCCCGCGTACCGTGCGACGAGTGCGTCGGATGTCGGACTCGCTCGATTCTGTCGGTAAACATGCTGTGTTCTACGCCCAGGCTCTTGGGGCCATTCCGCGCGCCATGACGCACTATCGAACCGAAACCATTCGGCTGATCGCCGAAATCAGCATGGGCAGCGGTGCTTTGGCGGTGATCGGTGGCACCGTGGTGATCGTCGGCTTCCTCACGCTGTTCGCCGGCGGCACCATCGCCGTGCAGGGTTACAGCTCGCTCGGCAATATCGGCGTCGAGGCGCTTACCGGCTTCTTCGCGGCATTCATCAATGTGCGCATCGCGGCGCCGGTGATTTCCGGCATCGGATTGGCCGCCACCATCGGGGCGGGTTCGACCGCGCAGCTCGGCGCCATGCGGGTGGCCGAGGAGATCGACGCGCTGGAGTCGATGGCGATTCGGCCGGTGCCGTATCTGGTCGGGACCAGGGTGCTGGCGGGGATGATCGCGATCGTGCCGCTGTACGCGCTCGCGGTGATCGCGTCGTTCCTGGCCAGCCGGTTCGCGACGGTCGTCATCTACGGGCAGTCGGCGGGCGTCTACGACCATTACTTCTCCACCTTCCTGATCCCGAGCGACATCCTCTGGTCGTTCGCGCAGGCGATCTTCATGGCGCTGGCCGTCATGCTGATCCACACCTATTACGGCTTCCATGCCGCGGGCGGACCGGTCGGGGTCGGCGTCGCGGTCGGCAACGCGGTGCGGGCCTCGCTGGTCGCGGTGGTCACGGTGACCCTGCTGATCTCGCTGGCCATCTACGGCACCTCCGGCAACTTCCATCTCTCCGGGTAAGCGAATGGCGGATTCGAAGCAATTGCGCGCTGCACTTGGTCTCAAACTGGCCGGTGCCGCGATGGTGCTCGCACTGGTCGCCGTCGTCGCCATCGCACTGATCATGTTCGTCGGCGGGTTCGCGTCGACGGCCACCGTCACGGTGGACGCGCCGCGCAGCGGGCTCGTGCTCGATCCCGACGCCAAGGTGAAGGTGCGCGGGGTGGAGATCGGCCGGGTCGTCGCGATCGATCAGACACCCGACGGCGCGAGCCTGAAGCTGGCGGTGAATCCAGAACAGCTGAAACTGGTTCCGGCCAACGCGGGCGTCGATATCCGGTCCACCACCGTGTTCGGCGCGAAGTACGTGAACTTCACGGTGCCGGAACAACCTTCGCCGACCTCGCTGCAACCGGGTGCGACGGTGACGGCGCAGCGGGTGACCGTCGAGTTCAACACGCTGTTCCAGCACTTGTCCGATGTGCTGGCCAAGGTGGAGCCGGAGAAGCTGAACGCGACGCTGTCCGCGCTCGGCACGGCGCTGCAGGGCCGCGGCGAGAAGCTGGGCGATTTGCTCGCCCGCAGCGACGCCTACCTACGCGACATCAACCCGTATCTGCCGACGCTGCAACAGGATCTGGTGCAGACCGGCGAGGTCACCAACCTGTACGCGGACACCGTCCCCGATCTGTTGCGCACGGTCGACAACGCCACCGTGACCAGCGCCAGCCTGGTCGACGAGCAGCAGAGCCTGGACAACGTGCTGGCCAACGTGGTCGGCCTCGCCGACACCACCGGCTCGGTATTGCGGGACAACACCGGCGATTTCAGCACCGCGCTCGATCTGCTGCGGCCGACGACGAGCCTGTTGTTCGAGTACGCTCCCGCGCTCGGCTGTTTGATCGACGGCCTCGGCCCGATGATGCCGCTCGCCGAGGACGTGTTCGGCGGGGTGCTGCCTGGCATCGGGATGAACACCAACTTCATGTTCGGCGCGAAGCCGTACACCTATCCGGACGACCTGCCCAAGGTGAACGCGACCGGCGGCCCGCACTGCGCTGGCGTGGTGGATCGGGTGCCGGGCAGTCACGCCGACTATGTCGTCACCGACACGAACGAGGGAGCTCCGTACGTGCCGAACACGGGTTTCACGAAGCCCAATGAGGCGCCCAAGGTGTTCCAGCTGCTGTTCGCCGGGCTGCCGGGGGTGGGAAGGCTGTGAAGAACACCGCGACGACCGTCAAACTGGCCATCTTCACGCTGGTGATGGCGCTGGTCTTCGCCGGGCTGACGATCGTGTTCAGCCAGATGCGCTTCGCCAGGGAGTACGGATACCACGCCGTGTTCACCAGTTCGTCGGGGATGCTGCCGGGCTCGAAGGTGCGCATCGCCGGCGTGCCGGTCGGCTCGGTCTCCTCGGTGAAGGTGGGCAAGGACCATCTCGCGCACGTCGAGTTCGATGTCGACCGCAAGTACCGGCTGCTCACCAGCACCCGCGCCACGATCAGATACGAAAACCTGGTCGGTGACCGGTATCTGGAGCTGTTGGAGGGCCCGGGCTCGGCGGATGTGCTGCCGGACGGCGGCACCATCGGCAAGGACAAGACGGCGCCCGCACTCGACCTGGACATGCTGCTCGGCGGGTTCCGCCCGCTGCTGCGCGGGTTGGATCCCGCGCAGGTGAACGACCTGACCAGTGCGCTGCTGCAGATCTTCCAGGGCCAGGGCGGCACGCTGGTGTCGCTGCTCAACAGCGGCGGCTCCTTTGCCAAGACGCTGGCCGACCGCGACGAATTGATCGGCAACGTGATCAACAACCTGAACACGGTGTTGCAGACCATCGATGAACGCGGTGACCAGTTCGCCACCACCCTCGACGAATTACAGCGGCTGGTCAGCGGTTTGGCCGCCGACCGTGATCCGATCGGCGACGCGCTGCCGCGGATCGCGGGCGCCACCCGCGACCTGACCGACCTGCTCGCGCAGGCGCGCCCGGATCTGCGCTCCACCATCGAGCAGACGGGGCGATTGTCCACCAACCTGGACAACGGCTCGGACACCTTGCAATGGGTGCTCGACCGGCTGCCGGAGACCTACAAGAAGCTGATCCGGATCGGCGCCTACGGCTCGTTCCTCCAGCTCTACATCTGTGGCACCAATTTGGTGGTGGACGGCCCGAACGGGCAGCCGTTGCAAGTGAACCTGCCGGGTAAGCAGACGACCGGAAGGTGCGCACCCGAATGAACGAGCAGCGATCACGTGTCGTCACCATCGGCATCGTCGGCCTGGTGCTCGCGGTGTGTGTGGCCTTGTCGGCCCTGCAGTTCGACCGGCTGCCGTTCATCCGCGGCGGCGCGACCTACACCGCGCACTTCGCCGACGCGGGCGGGTTGGTGCCGGGCGATCCGGTCCAGGTGGCCGGGGTGCGGACCGGCCGGGTGGACGATGTCCAACTGGACGGTGCCAGGGTGCTGGTCCGCTTCACCCTGGATGAGTCGATTGTGCTCGGCGAGAAGACTTCCGCCGCGATCAAGACCAACACCGTGCTCGGCCGCAAGTCGCTGGAGGTGACGCCGACCGGATCGGGTGCGCTGCGGCGCGACGACACGATTCCGTTGGACCGCACCACCTCTCCGTATTCGCTCAACGAAGCGCTCGGTGATCTCGGCCGCACGGTGCAGGGACTGGATCTGGCGCAGGTCGACAAGACGCTGGATACGCTCTCGGCGACCTTCGCCGACACTCCCGCTCCGCTGCGGGCGGCGCTGGACGGGGTAACGGCGTTGTCGCGCAGCATCAATGCGCGCGACCAAGCCCTGTCCGACTTGCTGGTCCGGGCGCAGAACGTCACCAAGATCCTGGCCGACCGGAGCAACCAGATCAACGCGCTGCTGCTGGACGGCAACAACCTGCTCGGCGAGCTGGACCGGCGCCGCGCCGCGATCGGCCAGCTGATCGTCTACGTGAACGAGGTGTCCAAGCAGCTGTCCGGCCTGGTATCGGACAACGAGCCGCTGCTCAAACCCGCACTGGACAAACTGAATTCGGTGCTGGCCCTGCTGCAGCGCAACAAGCAGAACATCTCCGAAGCGCTCGACAACCTGGGCCCCTATGCGGCGGCGCTCGGTGAGCAGGTCGGCAACGGCCCGTGGTTCAACGCCTACGTCGTCAACGCCAGCAGCGCGGAATTGCAGCCGCTGGTCGATGCGCTGGTGTGGCCGGAGCATCTGCCCGAAGACCTCCGCAACGTCTTCACCAACCCGGCACCGCCGTCGATCGGGCCCGCCCTTCAGGAGCCACCGCGATGAACATGCTGGAACGAGCTCGAAACCTACCGCGCTGGGTGCTGGCGGTCGCGGGCGTGCTGGTCGCCGCGCTGGTGCTGGCCGCCGGGTACAGCGGTGTCACCCGGCTCGGGAAAACCACGATCACGGCGTATTTCCCGTCGACCTCCGGCCTGTACAAGGGTGACGAGGTTCGGGTGCTCGGCGTGAGCGTCGGCCGCATCGATTCGATCGATCCGGGCAAGGACCGGGTGCAGGTCAAGATGACCCTGGACCGCGGGATCGACATACCCGTCGACGCACGCGCGGTGATCATTTCGCCGTCGCTGGTGTCGGCGCGGTTCATCCAGCTGGCACCGGCCTACACCGGCGGCCCGAAAATGGCCGACGGCGCGGAGATTCCGCTCGAGCACACGGCCGTGCCGGTGGAGTGGGACGACATCAAGGCCGAACTGTCCAAGCTGGCAACCACTTTGGGACCGGTCGGCGACGACACGCAGGGCTCCTTCGGCCGCTTCGTCAACACCGCCGCCGACAATATGGACGGCAACGGGCAGAAACTGCGCGACACGCTGCGGGAGCTGTCCGCCACCCTGAACACGCTGTCGGACGGGCGCACCGATCTGTTCGGCACCATCCGCAATCTGCAGAAGTTCGTCGACGTGCTGTCGGCGAGCAACGAACAGATCGTGCAGTTCGGTGGCAGGCTCGCATCGGTGTCCTCGGTGCTGGCCAATACGTCGGAGGAACTCGGTGCGGGACTGGACAATCTGGATACCGCGCTGGGTGATGTGAAGCGTTTCCTCGAAGGCAGCGGCGCCGAGCTCACCGAGGGTGTGCAGCGGCTGGCCGAGGTAACGCAGCAGCTGGTGGACAAGCGCCCCGAACTGGAGCGGGTGCTGCACTCGGGACCGACGGCGCTGGTGAACTTCTATCAGATCTACAAGCCGGCTCAGGGCACGCTCAGCGGCGCGGTCGCGCTGAACAACACGGCCGATCCGCTCAGCTTCCTCTGCGGCTCGGTGCGGGCGCTGGAGACCAACGATTCCGATCGCTCCGCCGATCTGTGCGCGCAGTATCTCGCGCCGGTGATCAGTTCGCTGGCCATGAATTACGCGCCGATCATGCTGAATCCGGCCACCGGGGTGCACGCGTTCCCGGACCAGCTGAAGTTCAGCCCGCCGAGTCTGGCCGAGCAGGCGGCGCCGCCCGGGCCGCCGCCGGTGACGGTGCCGAATGGCATTGCCGGACTCGCTATCCCGGGAGGAGGGCGATGACACGACCTCGCCGGATGGCAACCCTGGTAGTGGGACTCGCAGTGGCGCTGGGAATTTCCGGCTGCGAGTGGGACGGCCTGAACTCACTGCCCATGCCGGGCACCGAAGGCACCATGGACGGCGCGTACCGGGTGCGCATCCAGATGCCGAATGTGACCACGCTGACCAGGAATTCACCGGTGCGGGTCGACGACGTCACGGTCGGGACGGTGTCGAATATCGAGGTGGAAGGCTGGCACGCGCTGGTCACGGTCACGCTGAACCCGAGTGTGCGGCTGCCCGCCAACGCCGTCGCCAAGATCGGGCAGACCAGTCTGCTCGGCAGTAATCACGTCGAACTGGCCGCGCCGACGGACACCGCGCCGCAGGGACAGCTGAAGGGTGGCGATGTCATCCCGCTGGAGCGGGCCGGGGCCTACCCGACCACGGAGCAGGTGCTGTCCTCGCTGTCGGTGGTGCTGAACGGCGGCGGCATCTCGCAGCTGGAAACGATTACCCGCGAACTGAATTCCGCGCTGGTCGGCCGGGAGAACGATATTCGTGATCTGCTGCCGCAGCTCAATGAGCTGACCACGAACCTGGACAAGCAGCGCAACGACATCATCGCGGCGATGAGCGGGCTGGATCGTCTCGGCGGCCAGTTGGTGCGGCAGCGCGACGTGGTGGCCGCTGCCATCGAGCGGATCCATCCCGCGCTCACCGTGCTCGCCGACCGCACCGCGAACATCACCGCGGCGATCAACGCGCTCGGTGACCTCAGCAACGTCACGGATCGGCTCATCGCCACCAGCGGCGACAACCTGAAGGCGAACCTGCGCAGTCTCGCGCCGGTGCTGCAGACGCTGGCCGACACCGGGGTCAATTTGATCGAGGCGATGAAGATCATCCCGACTTTCCCGTTCCCGATGAAGAACCTGGACAAGGCGATCAAGGGCGACTACCTCAACTTGTTCATCACGGTCGACCTGACCGGCAAGCGGCTGGACAGCAACTGGCTGACCGGCACGCCACTCGGCGGCCGGTTCGGCGGTGTCGAGGGCGTGATCGGCAGTTTCGCGCCCGATACCGCCGCGCAGAGCGGCAACCCGGCAACCGGCCCGCTGCAACCACCGCCCGCCGCCGATGCGCAGCCGACGCCGACCATTCCCGGTCTGCCGCCGATTCCCGGCTTGCCCGCCATTCCCGGGCTGACCGTGCCGATGCCGGGAGACACTGCGCCACAAGGGGGTCCGGGCCGATGACGCTCACCCGATTCGTCCGCGTCCAGCTGTCGATCTTCGCCGTGTTGACGGTGATCGGCCTGGCGGTGATGGGCGGGGTGTATGTGAAGCTGCCCGCCATGTTCGGCATCGGCCGGTACGACGTCACGGTGCAGCTGGCGGCGACGGGCGGTCTCTACCCGACGGCCAATGTCGCCTACCGGGGCACGAATATCGGTGTGGTGCAGGATGTTCTGCTCACCTCGACCGGTGTCGAGGCGAAGCTGTCCATCGATAGCGACTACAAGGTTCCCGCGGATGTGACGGCGTGGGTGCGCAGCGTCTCTGCGGTGGGTGAGCAGTACGTCGACCTGATTCCGGCCGACCGCCCCACCGGCGGCAATTTGGCCGACGGCGCGGTGATCCCGGTGGAACGCACCAAGTTGCCGCAGGATGTCGGCTCGTTGCTCGACCAGTCCGACCGGCTGCTGTCCAGCGTGGCCGACACGCGGCTGCGGCAGGTGATCGATGAGGCGTTCAAGGCGTTCAACGGCGCGGGTCCGGATTTGCAGCGGTTCATCGATTCGGCAGCGCTGCTGGTGCAGGAGGCGCAGAACAGCGCGGAACCGACGAAGAAGCTGCTGGACCAGATCGGGCCGTTGCTGGACACGCAGATCCGGTCCGACGCGGCCATCCGGTCGTGGACCAGCGATCTGGCCACGGTGACCGATCAGCTGCGCGCGCACGATCCGTCGCTGCGCAACGTGTTGCGCGACGGCCCTTCCGCGATGCAGCGGGTGAACGCGCAGTTCGAATCGCTGCGTCCGACGTTGCCGCTGCTGCTGACGAACCTGGTCAGCGTCGGACAGGTCGGCGTCACCTATCACGCTGGGCTGGAACAACTCCTGGTGGTCTTCCCGCCGCTGATCGCGGCGCTGAAGACGGTCATCCGCGGACCCGCGGAGTACGGCGCCATGGTCGACTTCATGGTCGTGGTCAACGACCCGCCCGCGTGTACGACCGGGTTCCTGCCGCCGAACGAGCGGCGCTCGCCGAGCGAGCTGGACTCGGTCGGTACCCCGCCGGGTCTGTACTGCAAGGTGCCGCAGGATTCGCCGATCGAGGTGCGCGGCATTCGCAATACGCCGTGCGCGGAGTTCCCCGGCGTGCGGGCGCCGACGCCCGAGCTGTGCCGGACCGGCTATGTCCCGGAAGGCAACAACCCCCCGTTCGGCCCGCCGCAACCGGTTGCGCCCGCGTCCGCGCCGGTCGCGCCCGGTCCGGCGCAGGTGGCACCCGCCGCGTACGGCACCGGCACGCCGGCTGCCGCGAGATCCTATGACCCGTCCACCGGCCAGTACATCGGCCCGGACGGCCGCACCTACCGACAGGGCGATATCGGACCGGGCGGTTCGGGCACGGTACCGTCGAGCTGGCAGGCAATGCTCGAGGAGCAGCAACAGTGAGCGAACGAAGTGAGCGAGCCATGTGGCAGTGCGCATCGCGCATGACGGAGCCGAGCGCCAGCGAGGTGCAGTCATGAGCGAACGAAGTGAGCGAGCCATGTGGCAGCGTGCATCGCGCATGACGGAGCCGAGCGTCAGCGAGGCGCAGTCATGAGTGATAGCAACACGGATCACCGCCGCACGCGACGACGTGCGGTGCGCTCGGTCGGGCCACCGGCCGAGGAGACGGCGAGCCTCGGTGTGACGTCGGTTCCGGCCGATAGCGTGGGCGCTGGGCAGGCGAGTACCGCGGAACCGGAGCAGCAGCCGGGCAACGAGCAAAGTGCCGTGGTCTCGGCCGCGCAGTCGGACACCGACGCTGAAAAGGTGGCCGCCCCCGCACCGGATGCGAGCGCGGCGCGGACCGACGACGTTGTCGAACCCGTGGCGGCGGACGACAAGACTGTCGACCTCGCCAAGACACCGACCGTGCCAGCTGCCGACGAGCAGGACGCCGACGCACAGAACTCGACGGATCCGAAGAAACGGGTCGGGGCCGGGCGCATCGCCGCCATGGCCGCCGCCGCGGTCCTCGTCCTCGCACTGCTGGCCGGCGCGGGCCTCGCCGCGGTACAGGCGCACTCGATCGACACCCGCGACGCCCGCCGCACCGAGTACGTGCAGACCGCCCGGCAGGCCATCCTGAATCTCACCACCATCCGCGCCGATTCGGCCAAGGAAGACATCGACCGGATCCTCGCGGTGGCCTCCGGCCAGTTCAAAAACGAATTCGACGGCCGGGTCGACCCATTCATGAACATCGTGCAGCAGGCCAAGGTCGTCTCCCACGGCGAGATCGTCGAGGCGGCGGTGGAAAGCGACGACAAGGATTCCGCGAAGGTGCTGGTGGCCGCCAAGCAGACGCTGACCAACGCCGGGCAGGAGGGACCGCAGACGCGGTTCTATCGCTTCCGGGTGACCGTGAGCCGCGGCGACTCCGGGCTGTCCGTATCCAAAGTGGAGTTCGTGGCATGAAAACGCGTGGCAAGATCCTGCTGGCGGCCCTGAGCGTGGTCACCCTCGCGGCCTTGATCGTGTTGGGCGTCAGCGGATTCCGGATCTGGGACGACAAACAAGCCGAACAGGCGCGCAAGGACGCGCTGACCGCCGCCGACCGCACGGTCTCGGCCATGTTCACCTACGACTACCAAACGGTGGACACCGAACTGCCCAAGGCGGCCGACAACCTCTCGCCGAAGTTCCGTGACGACTACCTGAAGCTGATCGAGCAGGCCATCGCCCCGGGCGCCAAGGACAAGCAACTCTCCGTCAAGGCCACCACCCAGGCGGGCGGTGTCGTCTCCGCCGACAAGTCCCATGTGGTGGTCCTGCTGTTCCTGAATCAGGTGACCACCAGCAAGGATTCACCCGAGGGCACCACCACCGGCAGCCGCGTCCGCGCCACCCTGGACAAGGACGGCGACCGCTGGCTGGTCGACCAGGTCACGCCGGTCTGACGAAAGAGGCTGTCACGCAGCGTGTTCGCGCGGCAGTCGGACGGTGAAGGTGGTCCCTTCGCCTTCGACGCTGCGCACGTTCACCGTGCCGCCGTGCGCGGTGACCAGGGCTTGCACGATGGACAGCCCGAGGCCGGTGCCGCCGCTGGCGCGAGTGCGTGAGCTGTCGGTGCGGTAGAAGCGTTCGAAGATGCGGTCGGCCTCCTCGGGAGGTAGACCAGGGCCGGTATCGGCGACCTCGAGCAGCACTTCATCGTCGGCGGGGGTGAGGCGAACGGTGACCGAGGCGTCGGCCGGAGTGTGCGTGAGCGCGTTGTTGAGCAGGTTCGTCAGGACCTGCCGGAGTCGGGTCTCGTCACCGATTACCTCCAACGTGCCTTCACCAGAACGAATTTCGAGTTGAATGCGGCGGCAGGGCGCGTCCGGGTCGGCGGCCGCCGCCATGGCGCGGGCACTGTGCACGGCATCGCTGGCCACCGCCAGCAGGTCGACCTGGCCCTGTTCCAGCGGGCGCTGGGCGTCGAGGCGGGCCAGCATCAGTAGGTCCTCGACGAGGATGCCCATCCGCTGGGACTCGCGTTCGATGCGGTCCATGAAGAGGTCGGGATCGGTGGTGGCGCCCTGGCGGTAGAGCTCGGCGAAGCCGCGGATGGTGGTGAGCGGGGTGCGCAATTCGTGGCTGGCGTCGGCGATGAACCGGCGCATGTTCGCCTCCGAACTCTTCGCGGCCGCCTCGGACGCCTCGGTCTTCGCGAACGCCTGCTGGATCTGAGCCAGCATGCCGTTCAAGGATTGGGACAGGCGATCGACCTCGGTATTGTTGCCGCGCACCGGAACTCGGCGATACATCTCGCCGCGGGCGATGGCCGCGGCGATGTTCTCCACCCGGCGCAGCGGACGCAGGCTGCGCCGGATAACGAAGTAGGCGACCACCGCGAGCGCGGCGAGCACGACCAGTCCGACGACGAGTTGCAGCATGATCAACCGATTGACCGTGTCATTGTTCTGGTTGAGCGGTAGCGCCACGGTTGTGATGCGGTCCGGGGTGCGCAGTGTCAACGCTCGCCACTCGATCGGCCCGCCACCCACCGAACCGACGGTCACCGGGACGGGGCCGGGCGAATCCGGTAGGGCGGGTTGGGCATCCACGCCGAAGGCATTGAGGAAGAAGGTCGGTCCGTCCGTCGTCCCCACCGAGCGGACGTAGAACTGGCTCGGCGCATGCCGCGGATCCGGCGGCGGCACCGGCGGTGGTTGGATCCGCGCCCGCCGCGACCACTCCAGCACGCCCTCGCGCAGTTGCTGGTCGGTGCGGTCGGTCAGCGACTGCTCTAAACTGGAGGTGACCACCATCCCGGAGATCAGCAGCCCGAGCCCTGCGGTCAGGACCAGCACCACCATCAGCGTCACCCGCAACGGGATCGCCGACAGCACGTCGGAGGCCTTGGCGCGGATCGTCGCGACCCGCCCCCCGCTCATTTCCCGGCCGACCGGCTGCGGCTCGGTGCGCGCATGACGTAACCGACGCCGCGCAGGGTGTGGATGAGGCGCTCGTCGCCGGTGTCGACCTTCTTGCGCAGATACGAGACGTAGGTTTCGACGACGCCGACCTCGCCGCCGAAGTCGTAGCGCCACACGTGATCCAGGATGCGCGGCTTGCTCAGCACGGTGCCCGCGTTGACCATGAAGTAGCGCAGCAGCGTGAACTCGGTGGGGGACAAGGCGACCGGCTCGCCCGCCTTCCACACCTCATGGGTGTCGTCGTCGAGTTCGATGTCCTCGAACCGGATTCGCGAACTCTCCCGCTCCGGCGCGGTGTGCCCGGCGCGACGCAGGATCACCCGCAACCGGGCGACCACCTCCTCCAGGCTGAACGGCTTGGTGACGTAGTCGTCGGCGCCGAGGGTGAGGCCGGTGATCTTGTCCTGCACCTCGTCGCGTGCGGTCAGGAACAGCACGGGGGCATCGATGCCGTCCGCTCGCAGACGGCGCAGCAGGCCGAAGCCGTCCATGCCCGGCATCATCACATCGACGATCAGCGCCTGCGGCCGGAAACTGCGCGCCTTGTCCAGCGCCTGCGCCCCATCGGCGGCGGTGTCCACGGCGAAGCCCTGGTAGCGCAAACTCACCGCGAGCAGCTCCACGATCATCGGCTCGTCGTCGACCACCAGCACCCGCGCCTCGGGTGCCTGCTCCGCAGGCGCACCACTCATGGCTTCATGGTCCGCCATCCGCCTGCGAACTTGCTGGACCAACCCTGGGCGATTCCTGTGTATCTGCCGCGTGGCCGCGAACGGCGCTCGTAAGACTCGCGCGTGGTGGTCATTCAGGGCCGTAGAGCTGCGATTTCAGCGGGACGGTTGCCTGTCCTCCGGGTATACGTCGTCGTCGGTGAGTAGGGCGCTGCCCGCGACCTGGCCCTGGGCCAGCGCCTCGAGGAAGGCGCGGGCCCAGCGGTCAACGTCGTGGGCGAGGACCTGGCGGCGCAGTGAGCGCATGCGGCGGCGTTTGGTGTCGCGATCGTCTTCCACGGCGGAGACGATGGCGTCCTTGACACTGTCCAGGTCGTGCGGGTTGCACAGGTAGGACTGGCGCAATTCGGCTGCGGCACCGGTGAATTCGCTGAGCACCAGGGCGCCGTTGAGGCCGCTGTGGCAGGCGACGTACTCCTTGGCGACCAGGTTCATGCCGTCACGCAGCGGCGTCACCAACATCACGTCGGCGGCCACGAAGAAGGCGATCAGTTCGTCGCGGGGGATCGGGCGGTGCAGATAGTGCACCACCGGGTAGCCGACCCTGGCGAACTCGCCGTTGATCCGGCCGACCTGACGCTCGATGTCGCCGCGCATCTGGATATAGCTCTCCACCCGCTCACGACTCGGGGTGGCCAGCTGGACCATGACGGTCTCGGACGGATCGACCCGGCCGTCCAGCAGCAGCTCCTCCAGCGCGTTGAGCCGGATGTCGATGCCCTTGGTGTAGTCGAGGCGGTCGACGCCGAGCAGGATGTTCTTCGGATTGCCCAGTTCCGCACGGATTTTCGTGGCCCGTTCGCGGATCGACCGGCGCCGCGAGTGCTCGTCGAGTTCGGCCGAGGAGATCGAGATCGGGAAAGCGCCGACCCGGACCGTGCGGAATCCGACCTGCACGACGCCGAGCTTGGAGCGCACCCCGACGGTGCCGCGCGAGGTCGGCTGACCGGCCAGCCTGCGGGCCAGGTACAGGAAGTTCTGCGCGCCGCCGGGCAGGTGGAAGCCGATCAGGTCGGCGCCGAGCAGCCCCTCGACGATCTCGGTGCGCCACGGCATCTGCATGAACAGCTCGACCGGCGGGAACGGGATGTGCAGGAAGAAACCGATGGTCAGATCGGGCCGCAGCATCCGGAGCATCTTCGGCACCAGCTGCAACTGGTAGTCCTGCACCCACACGGTGGCGCCCTCGGCGGCCACCTTCGCGGTCGCCTCGGCGAAGCGGCGGTTCACCGTGACGTAGGCGGCCCACCACTTGCGGTCGTAGACCGGGCGCACGATCACGTCGTGGTAGAGCGGCCAGAGCGTGCCGTTGGAGAAACCTTCGTAGTAGTCGGCCACCTCGTCCGCGGACAGCGGCACCGGATGCAGTTCGAGACCGTCCTCGATGATCGGATCGACGTCCGCGTCGGGGACTCCCGCCCAGCCGACCCAGGCGCCTTTGTTGTTGCGCAGCACCGGCTCCAGCGCGGTGACCAGACCGCCGGGGCTGCGTTTCCAGCGGGTCGTGCCGTCGGGCAGGCGTTCGAGGTCGACGGGCAGCCGGTTGGCCACGACGACGAAGCCGGAGCCGGCTTCGGCCGGGCCGGTGGTCGTCTTCGTGCTCTCGTCGGTCGGTGTGTCTAGGGCGGGCTCGGAGTCGTCGGACGAAGTCATCTGGTCCACTCACGCATCCTTTGCGCGTCGCTGGGTCCCCCAGGAAATCTGGTGTCGACGTCGCCGTTGGCGTCGAAAGGCTTGCTCTATTCGCCCCGGGAGCTCGGACCGATGCCGAGCATCGACAACAGCATCCGGCACTCGTCGGCGTCCTCGGCGTAGGCCGCGACAACGCGCTGCGCCTGACGCGCGGTTTCGTCGGCGAGTGGTTCCAGATCGTCGTCCGCGATGTCGTTCGCGCTGCCCTTCGCGGCCATCTTCAAGTCCTCCCGGTTCACTACGCTCGTACGTGCGAATAGTCAATGGTATCTGGCGCCGCCGAGGCCGGGTGGCACCCGCGTCGCACGGGCCCCCGGCCGGTGTGCCGACCCCATCCGTCCCTATACCGTGGGACTTAGCATCAACTCCACGAAAGGGTCGATATGCCGCTGGCCACGGTGAACGGAATTTCCCTCAACTACCAGGTCAAAGGTGACCGCGCGCGGGGTACCGATGTCAAGGGTTCGGCGCCGCTTGTGGTCATGATCATGGGCACCGGCAGCCCAGGGCGGGTCTGGGAATTGCATCAGGTGCCCGCACTGGTCGCCGCGGGATACCGGGTGTGCACCTTCGACAATCGCGGGATCGCGCCCTCCTACGAGGCCGCCTCCGGGATGACCCTCGATGAGCTGGTCGCCGATACCGCGGCGCTGATCGAGTTCCTGGACGAAGGTCCCGCGCTGGTGGTCGGCACCTCGATGGGCGCACGGGTCGCGCAGGAACTCGCGCTGGCCAGGCCCGAACTGGTCCGCAAAGCCGTCTTCATGGCGGGTCACGGGCGCCTCGACCAGTTCCAGAAGACGCTCTCGCTCGGCGAACACGAACTCGACGCCAGCGGAATCAAGCTGCCCGCGAAGTACGAGGCCGCGCTGACCGCGGTGATGAACCTCTCGCCCGCGACGATGGCCGAACCGAACTCGGCCCGCGACTGGCTGGACCTGTTCGAGTTCACCGGTGGCCCGGTGCCGCCGGGCATTCGCGCGCAGCGGCGGATGGACCACGACTTCGAACGGGTGCAGGCCTACCGCGCGATCACCGTGCCGTGCCTGGCCGTAGGGTTCGCCGACGACCGGATGATCCCGCCTTACCTGTCCAGGGAGATCGCCGAGGTCATCCCCGGCGCGCGCTACCAGGAAGTTCCGGACGCCGGCCACTTCGGCTACCTGGAACGACCCGAGACGGTGAACAAGATTCTGCTCGATTTTTTCGCGAGCTGAGTTTCCCGGCCCGAGGTAACCGCCCAGGCGTAACGTCTCCCTTGCTAGGGTCGAAACAACGCTCGGGACTCCAAACGGCGCGCAAGTCCGTGGAACCTCGGTTCGTCGGACCGGCGCCGGGCGATCCATGAGCGATCCCGTACATAGCGCCAGTATCCAGTGAGGTGAAATTGAGCACCAACCCCTTCGATGATGAGGACGGCCGCTTCTTCGTCCTGGTCAACGACGAAGAACAGCACTCCCTGTGGCCTGCCTTCGCGGAGGTCCCGGCCGGATGGCGAGTCGTGTTCGGCGAGGACAGCCGCGCCGCATGCGTCGAATACGTCGAGAAGAACTGGACGGATATGCGTCCGAAGAGCCTGCGTGACGCGATGGCCGCGGACGACGCGGCCCGTCAGGGCGCCCAGTCCTGAACCGCGGTAGCTGAATACTGCGCCGGGACACTCGAACGACCGCCGACTGCGTGATGCCGTAAAGCCGGTGTCACGCAGTCGGTGTGCCCGGCTATGATGGCAACCGCTTTCCAGCAGGCACCCGCCTCCTTAGCTCAGTGGTAGAGCACTCGCCTTGTAAGCGAAAGGTCGTCAGTTCAATCCTGACAGGGGGCTCCGGTCAGCACGGGTGGTCGGACCGAATCGGTCCGACCACCCGTTTTCTTATGTGCTGGACCAGAGTTCAGTCGGGGACGTTCGCTCCGTGGCCGAGGTCACGCAGTGCCTGCTTGATCTTCGACTGCGCCTCGTCGAGCGATTCGGGACTCGGATTCGGGTCGGCGCCGGAGATGTCGAAGTCACCCATGGTGAACGCCGGGAAGACGTGCACATGCAGGTGCGGCACCTCCAGACCGGCGATCAGCAGACCGGCCCGCGGCGCGTCCCACGCCGCCCGCACGGCCTGCCCGATCTTCTGTGCGACACCGGTCAGGCGCGCGAACGTCTCGGCGTCCACGTCCTGCCACTGATCGATCTCCTTGCGCGGCACCACCAGCGTGTGCCCGGGGGTGACCGGTGCGATGGTGAGGAAGCCGACGAATTCGTCGTCCTCCCAGACGAATCGACCCGGAATCTGACCTGCGATGATCGCGCTGAATACGGAAGCCATGTCTCGCAGACTAGTCCGGGCCGCCGCCGGCTACACCGCCGCGAAGTGCGACAGGATGCCCTGCACCTCGTAGATGTCGACCTGGCGGTTGAAACGCTTCTGGATCGGCTCGTTGCTACCCGAGATCCAGATGCTGAGTTCGGCGTCCAGATCGAAGGTGCCCGCGGTTTCCACCGCGAAGTGGGTGATCGCGCGGTAGGGGACGCTGTGATAGCTCACCTTGCGGCCGGTCATGCCCTGCTTGTCGACCAGGATCAGCCGCCGGTTCGTGAACAGGATCGCGTCGCGGACCAAAAGATAAGCGGCGTAGATCTGTTCGCCGTTGCCCATCAGTTTCGCGTATTCCTGTTGCGCTTGGCCGGGATCGATCCGCCCGGCATTGCCCATCAGTCCGTCGATCAGACCCATCGTGTGCACATCCTTCGCGCGGTGTGGGTGGCGTGGTCCGGCTGCGGTATGCCCGAACCATCCCTTTCCATCATCCATGCCGCGAGACCGATATTCGATGGTCGGCCAAGGTTCCTGGCCGAGGCATGTCTTCCTGCGGCTTCACCTAAGCTGTCTGCCGTGCGCGTACTCGTCATCGGTTCCGGAGCCCGTGAACATGCCCTCGTCCTTGCGCTGCGCCGTGACCCCGCGGTGCGCGCCATCGTGGCCGCTCCGGGCAACGCGGGCATCGCGCAGCACGCGCAGACCCGGCCGGTCGATCCGTGTTCGGCGGAGGCGGTGGTCGCGCTGGCCACCGAGACGGCGGCCGACCTGGTGGTGATCGGGCCCGAGGTGCCGCTGGTGCTCGGCGTCGCCGACGCGGTGCGGGCCGCCGGGATCGCCTGTTTCGGACCGTCGGCCGCGGCCGCACGGATCGAAGGCTCGAAGGCGTTCGCCAAGGACGTGATGGCCGCGGCGGGAGTGCGGACCGCGCACAGTGAGATCGTGGACACCCCGGCCGACCTCGATGCCGCGTTGAGCCGGTTCGGCCCCACCTGGGTGGTGAAGGACGACGGTCTCGCCGCGGGCAAGGGTGTGGTGGTCACCGCCGACCGTTCCGCCGCCCGCGATCACGGCGCCGAACTGCTCGAGCAGGGCCACCCGGTGCTGCTGGAATCGTTCCTGGACGGGCCGGAGGTCTCGCTGTTCTGCCTGGTCGACGGGGAGACGGTGGTGCCGCTGCTGCCCGCGCAGGATCACAAGCGGGTCGGTGACGGCGACACCGGCCCGAACACCGGCGGCATGGGCGCTTACACGCCGCTGCCCTGGCTGTCCGACGAAGCGGTCACCGCCATCGTCGAGGATGTGGTGAAACCCGTTGCGGCCGAACTGGTTCGCTGCGGCAGCGGATTCTCCGGCCTGCTCTACGCCGGCCTCGCGATGGGCGCCGCCGGACCCGCGGTCGTCGAATTCAATTGCCGCTTCGGCGATCCGGAAACGCAGGCCGTGCTCGCCCTGCTGGAAAGTCCGCTCGGCGAGCTGCTCAACGCCACCGCCACCGGCACGCTCGACCAGGTGGCTCCGCCGCGCTGGCGCGACGGTTCCGCGATCACCGTGGTGGTCGCCGCCGAGAATTACCCGGGCCGCCCGCGGGTCGGCGACGTGATCTCCGGCGCGGGCGAAGGTGCCATCGATGATTCCGCCGCGGTGCTGCACGCGGGCACCGCGTTGCGCGAGGACGGCGCTCTGGTTTCCGCGGGTGGCCGCGTGCTCAATGTGGTCGGTGTCGGCGCCGACCTGGCCGAGGCCCGTGCGCACGCCTATGCGCGCATCGACTCGATCAAACTGCCGGGCAGCCACTACCGCACCGACATCGGCCTCGCCGCCGTCGAAGATCGCATCACGGTTCCGCCTCTCCGGGAATTCAGGCCAGATTCAGGAGCCGTGACGGTGGCGTCGGCGGCCGACGGCGACGTAGTCGGTTGAGTTAGCTCGTACCCGGTGAGTTACCGATGTGCTGGCGAAATCAGTTGTTGCGTCGAGCAAGGTCTAGCCGAAGTTGAGGCCATGTAGGGCCAGCCACTGCCGTGGATCTACGTGCTGGCCGCCGACGATGACCTCGAAATGTAGGTGCGGGCCGGTGGAGTCGCCGCGGTTGCCCATGCGGGCGATCTGCATTCCGGCCGGGACTCGCTCGCCGCGCGAGACGAAGAAGTCGTACATGTGGCCGTACACGGTGATGCTGCCGTCGTCGTGGCGGATCCGCACCCATAGCCCGAAACCCTCGGCCGGGCCCGCGTCGATGACGGTACCGTTGGCGACCGCGTAGATCGGCGTGCCGATCGGCCCCGCGATGTCGATGCCGTTGTGGAAAGTGCCCCAGCGGGAACCGAACCCGGAGGTGAAGATGCCGCGCGCGGGCATGGCGAAACCGGTGCGGCCCGGCAGGACCGCGCCCGGTGGCGTCGTCGTGCCGCCGGACATCCACGGTTGCCATTCGCCCGCGGCCGCGGCGGCGGCCTCGGCCTTGGCGCGTTCCAGGGTGGCGCGCGCGGCGGCCGCGACCACTGCCTGTTCGCGCAGGCGTTCGCCGTTGGCGATGGCGTTCAGATACCGGCGCACCGACGGCGGGGTGGCCTGCACCTGCAGCGGATAGGCCACGGCGACGCGCTGCACGTGATCCGGGTCAGGAACGCGATAGCTGATCGCGCCCGCGTAAGTGGCGTCACCCGCGGCGAAGACGGCGGTCGCGGCGAGCCCGGCCAGCAGCACGCGATGCTTGCGGAGCAGTGCGAGGAGTTCGTCTCGGTCCGGTCGTTTTTCCCATCTGGCGCGCAGCTCGGCGCGCCGCCGCCACAGTTCCCGCGGATCGGGGCGTCGTCGCAGTAGCTCCTGGACGTTCAGCCGATCGAGCAGGACGTGGGTCGGTCGTTGGGGTAGCTGGGCACGCCAATCCCGCGGAATGACCCCGATGCCACCCACTCCGCGCACTCGGTCGAGTCCAGCCCGTCGAGCATTCTCGAGCATCAAGCCGACCATAACCCCGGCGGGCGGGGTGTGACACCGTCTACCGTCTGTCGGGTGTCCAGAGAATCTCGCCGGTCGACCATTCCACCTTTCTACGTGATGGACGTCTGGAAAGCTGCCGCGCAACGGGCAAGGACCCACGGGGATGTGCTGGTCCTCGCCGCGGGACAGCCCTCGACGCCGGCGCCGATCCCGGTGTTGCGGGCGACCAAGACCGCGATCGAGTCCGAATTGCTCGGTTACACCGAAACTTTCGGCATCCTGCCGCTGCGTGAAGTGATCGCCGCGCACCACACCGAAACCTACGGCTACGCCGTCGAGCCGGACGACGTGGTGGTCACGACCGGATCGTCCGGCGCGTTCTCGCTGATCTTCCTCGCCGCCTTCGACCCCGGCGACACCGTGGTGGTGGCCCGCCCTGGCTACCCCGCCTACCGCAACACGCTCACCGCGCTCGGCTGCCGGGTGGTGGAACTGGACTGCGGCGCCGAAACCCGGTTCCAGCCGACGGTCGCCATGCTCGACGCGCTGCCCGAACCGCCGGACGGACTGGTGGTCGCGAGCCCGGCCAACCCGACCGGCACCATGATCGCGCCCACCGAACTGGCCGCGCTGGCCCGCTGGTGCGATGCGCACGGCACCCTGCTCATCTCCGACGAGATCTACCACGGCATCACCTACGCCAGTTCGGACACCGGGACCTCCTCGTCCTGGGAGACCTCCCGTGAATCGGTGGTCATCGGCTCGGTATCCAAGTACTTCTCGATGACCGGCTGGCGGCTCGGCTGGATGCTCGCGCCGAGCGGTTTGCGTCCCGCGCTGCAGCGGCTGGCTTCCAATCTCACCGTGTGCCCGCCCGCGATCTCGCAGTACGCGGCGCTGCACGCGTTCGGCGCCGAGGCGAAGGCCGAACTCGACGGCCACGTCCGCCGTTATGCCGTCAACCGGCAGTTATTGCTCGACGGACTGCCGAAGATCGGCATCACCGAGCTCGCCCCCGCCGACGGTGCCTTCTACGCCTACGCGGATATCGGCCACCTCACCGACGACGCGCGCAAGTGGTGTGCCGACGTGCTCGACCACACCGGCGTCGCGCTCGCGCCGGGCATCGACTTCGACACCGTGCACGGAAATCGGACAGTTCGCTTCTCCTTCGCGGGGGCCACCGCGGACATCGAGGCGGCGCTGGTTCGTCTAGGGCACTATCTGGGTGTTTGATCGTCGTGTCCGGCAACAACTTTCCGCAGTTCGGCACCGTGGCGGCGCGGATACGGTAGAACATCGATGGTTGCTTTTCCTCGCTGATTTCCCCTGGAAGAACTGATGACGACTGGCACGATGGCACGGTGATCACCGCGACCACCCCGAAAGGCGAACGGCGTCGCCAAGCTCTGGTAGCTGCCGCCGCCGAGTTGTTGCTCGAAGGTGGGTTCGAGGCGGTGCGGCATCGGTCGGTCGCTACCCGCGCCGACCTTCCGTTGGCGTCGACCACCTACTACTTCGAATCGCTCGAAGACCTGATCGCGCGGGCGGTCGAGTTCAGCGGCAATGTGGAACTCGAGGCGATGCGCCGCCGGGTCGGCGAAGTGAGCCATCGCCGCCGCGGCGCCGAGGCGACCGTCGACCTGGTCCTCGATCTGCTGGTGGGCACCGACGGGCACGACGAGGGCGCGCGCGGGCAGCTGATCGCCCGGTACGAGCGGTCGGTGGCGTCCGCGCGGCACCCCGAGCTGCGCGAGGTGCAGCTGCGACTGCGCGCTCAGCTCGACGAACTGCTCGCCGACGTGCTGCGCCGCTCCGACAGGTTGGTGCGACCGGAGCAACTACGCAGGTTGGTCGCGGTGGTCGACGGTGCGGTGGTCGCGGCACTGACCGAACTGGAGCCCGAACCCCGCCGAATGGCGCGCGGCGCACTGCTCGAGGTCATCGACATCGTCGCACCCGCGACGCCCCAGCAAGTGGACCGTTTCCGCGCATTAGACTGACCAAACGTGAGCGAGCGCAGCGAGGGAACCATAGACACAGCGCCCATGGGCACGACGGAGCCGAGCGTTAGCGAGGCGCAGTCGTGAGCGAGCGCAGCGAGGGAACCATAGACACAGCGCCCATGGGCACGACGGAGCCGAGCGTTAGCGAGGCGCAGTCGTGAGCATCGTCCCGAATGTCTTGGCCACCCGATACGCCAGCCCGGAACTGGTGCGGCTGTGGTCGCCCGAGAACAAGATCGTGCTCGAGCGGCGGCTCTGGCTGGAGGTGTTGCGGGCTCAGTCGGAACTCGGAATCGACCTGCCCGCAGGCGTGCTCGCCGACTACGAGCGGGTGATCGACCAGGTCGACCTGGCTTCCATCGCCGAGCGCGAACGGGTCACCCGGCACGACGTGAAGGCGCGCATCGAGGAATTCAACGCGCTGGCCGGGCACGAGCATGTGCACAAGGGGATGACCAGCCGCGACCTCACCGAAAACGTGGAGCAGCTGCAGATCCGGCTCTCGCTCGAGCATGTGCACGCACACGGTGTCGCGATCGCGGCGCGGCTCACCGAGCGGGCCGCCGAGTACCAAACGCTGGTGATGGCGGGTCGCTCGCACAATGTCGCCGCGCAGGCCACCACACTGGGCAAGCGGTTCGCCTCGGCCGCCGACGAACTGCTGATCGCCCTCGCCAGGGTGCGTGAGCTGATCGACCGGTACCCGCTGCGCGGCATCAAGGGGCCGATGGGCACCGCCCAGGACATGCTCGACCTGCTCGGCGGCGACCCGGCCAAGCTCTCGGCATTGGAACAGCAGGTCGCCAGGCATCTCGGCTTCGCGACCGTGCTCACCAGCGTCGGCCAGGTGTATCCGCGTTCGCTCGACCACGACGTGCTCTCCGCCCTGGTCCAGGTCGGTGCCGGTCCGTCGTCGTTCGCGCACACCATCCGGCTGATGGCCGGGCACGAGCTGGTCACCGAGGGCTTCCAGCCCGGCCAGGTGGGCAGTTCGGCAATGCCGCACAAGATGAACACCCGCTCCTGCGAGCGCGTCAACGGTCTACAGGTGGTGCTGCGCGGATACGCCTCGATGGCCGCCGAACTGGCCGGCGCGCAGTGGAACGAGGGCGACGTCTTCTGCTCGGTGGTCCGCCGCGTCGCGCTGCCGGACGCCTTCTTCGCCATCGACGGCATGATGGAAACCTTCCTCACCGTGCTCGCCGAATTCGGCGCCTACCCCGCCGTCATCGCCCGCGAACTGGACCGCTACCTCCCCTTCCTCGCCACCACCCGCATTTTGATGGCCGCGGTCCGCACCGGCGTAGGCCGCGAAACCGCCCACGAGGTCATCAAGGAACACGCCGTAGCCGTAGCCCTCGCCATGCGCGAACAGGGCCGCGAACCCGACCTCCTCGACCGCCTCGCCGCCGACGACCGGCTGCCCCTCGACCGAGCCGCCCTGGACACCGCACTCGCCGACAAGTCCGCCTTCATCGGCGCCGCCGAAGCCCAGGTCTCCGACGTCATCGCCGCAGTCCAAAAACTCGTCGACCAATACCCCGAAGCCGCCCACTACACCCCATCCCCAATCCTCTAGCGGGAGCAGCCGTTAGGGTTTCGGCCGTGGATCCGTATTCGATTTTCGCTGACATCATTGCTGGGCGGGCGCCTGCCAGTCGGGTGTATGAGGACGATGATGTGTTGGCGTTCATGGATATTCGGCCGATGACGCCGGGGCATGTGCTGGTGGTGCCGAAGGTGGTTGCGCGGAGTTTGGCGGAGCTGGATCCGGTGGTCGGGGGGAAGTTGTTTCAGGTGGGGCAGCTTGTGGCGGCGGCGTTGCGGGACAGTGAGGTCGGGTGTGATGGGGTGAACTTCTTTCTGGCCGATGGGGTGACGGCGGGGCAGGAGGTGTTCCATGTGCATCTGCATGTCATTCCGCGGACGGTTGGCGACGGGTTCGGGTTGCGGGGGCGGCCGACCAGTCCGCGGCGGGCCGATCTGGACTATCTGGCAGGGTCGATCCGGGGTGCGCTCGCTCGCTGAATCAGCCGGTTCGCCATGGGGCTGCTGAGGCTGGTGGGAGCCGAGTTGCCTTCAGGATAGTTTGCTGAGCGAGCGCCGAGACGTAGAAAACTCTTCCGCGCATACTCTCGGTGAGCTATGTTGAAACCCATTGGCATGCGGTAATGGAGGTGGGGACGTGCGGCGAACCAAGGTTGCTGTTGCGGTGCTGACCTTTGCGCTTGCGCTGCTCGGCTCGGCGATGATCGCACCGGCCCCGGCGTCCGCCGCGCAGATCGAACGGCTCGATCGCCTGACCCCGACACGTTCGGCGATGTTCGTCTATTCACCGGCGATGGGCCGCACCATTCAGGTTCAGGTGCTGCACCCGGCGGGCGGCGGTCCGCGCCCCGCCTACTACCTGCTGGACGGGCTCGATCCGGGCCTCAGCCAAAGCACCTGGACCAACGCCACCGACGCGGAACGATTCTTCGCCGGTTCGAACGTCAACGTCGTGCTGCCCGTCGGCGGCCAGGCCAGCTACTACACCGACTGGCAGCAGGACGACCCCCGCTTCGGCCGCTACCGGTGGGAGACCTTCCTGACCGAGGAACTGCCACCACTGATCGACGGCTGGTTCAACGGCAACGGCGTCAACGCGATCGGCGGACTCTCGATGGGCGGCAACGCGGCCTTCATCCTGGCCGCCCGCAATCCGTGGCTGTACCGAGCCGTCGCAGGCTACAGTGCCTGCCCCGACACCGGTCTTGCCATGGGCGCGGTGATGTTCTCCATCGCCAATCGCGGCGGCGACCCGCTCAATATGTGGGGCGCACCCGGCAGCCCGGCCTGGGCCGAACACGATCCAGCACAGCTGGCAGAACGTTTGCGCGGCAAGACAATCTATCTGTCCTCGGGCACCGGCATTCCCGGCCCGCACGAGACGGAGATCAAACCTCAACTGGCCGAGAACATCTTCCTCGGCGGCCCGGTCGAGGTCGGCGTCAACACCTGCGTGGCCGCGTTCGAACAGCGCCTACGTGGCCTCGGCATCCCGGCCCGAGTCGACTACAGCGGCACCGGAACTCACTCGTGGTCCTACTGGCAGGACACCCTGCACGCGTCCTGGCCGACCATCGCACCCGCCATCGGAGCCTGACCGGCGCCGAGCCCCGCACGGGCACAGCGGATTCCGTCAGTCGCGGCCCGCGTTCAGCACGAGTATCGCGATCTGGACCCGGTTTTCGGCGTCGAGCTTGGCCAGCAGCCTGCTGATATGCGATTTCACCGTCGCGACACTGAGATGCAGTTCCTTGGCGATCTCGGAGTTGGCCAAGCCGCGGCCGATGGCCTCGGCGATATCGCGTTCCCGATCGGTGAGCGTGCTCAGGGCGCGGCGGGCGTGTTCGCGGGCCTGGTCGTCCTCGCTCGGCGCGGCGGTGGCGACCGAGATCAGTTGCGCGATAACGCTCGGCGAGAGCATCGGGCGCCCCGCCGCCACCTGCTTGACCGCGGCGACGATATCGGCGGGCGGGGTGTCCTTGAGCAGGAATCCGTGCGCTCCGATCCGCAGCGCGCGCAACACCATGTCATCGGCGTCGAACGTGGTGAGCACCAGCACGCGCGGCGGATCGGCCCGGCTCAGCAGCTCGCGGGTGGCGTCGAGCCCGTCACGCACCGGCATCCGGATATCCATCAGCACGACGTCGGGGGATTGTTCGCGGACCACCGCCTGCGCTTGCTCGCCGTCGGCGGCCTCGCCGACCAGTTCCAACTCCGGGTCACCGCCGAGGATCAGCGTCAGCGCCGAGCGGGCCAGCGGCTCGTCGTCGACGACGACCACACGGATGCGGGCATTCACCGGTCGCTCTCCACATCAACCGGCCACGGCAACGTGGCGCGCAGCTGGAATCCGCCCGCCGGATCGGGACCGTAATCGAGTGTGCCGCCGACCAATTCGGCGCGTTCGGTGAGTCCGAGCAGCCCGTAGCCGGAGGACGGCAGCGAAAGACCGGCGTGCACCGGGGCGGCGTTGCCCACGTCGACGATCAAATCGTGGCCGGGCCCGCCGTCGACGCGCACCCGGACCGAGGCGCCGGGGGCGTGCTTGCGCGCGTTGGTCAGCCCCTCCTGGGCGATGCGGTACGCCGTGCGCGCGCTCGTCGCCGGAAGGTCGGCCGTCGTGGTGTCGGTCATCGACACGTCCATGCCCGCGGCGCGTGCCTCGTCGACCAGCCGGGTGAGATCGGCAAGCGTGGGCTGTGGCGGTTCCGGGGTGTCGGTGAGCGCGGTGTCGTCGCTGGTGCGCAGCACACCGAGTACCTCACGCAACTCTTGCAGCGCGAGATGGGCGTTCTCGGCAATGGTCTTCGCGGTCGCGGTGGTCTGCTCCCTGGTCAGGTCGGTGCGGAAACCGAGCGCACCCGCGTGCATCGCCACCACCGAAATCCGGTGCGCCAGTACGTCGTGCATTTCCCGCGCGATGCGATTGCGTTCCAGCAGCCGCGCCTCGGCAGCCCTGGCGTGTTGCTCACGTTCGGCGGTCTCGGCGCGAGAGCGCAACGACCACACCAGGTCTCGCCGCGCACCGACCGCGAAGCCGATCGCGACAATTGCCGCGACACTGACCGTCAGCACTGACGGGCCATACCAATCCGGTTGCGCACCAGGACGTTTCGGATAGACCAAGCTGTCGGTGAGCAAGCCGGTGCCGATGCAGACGATCGACAGCGCGATCGTCTCGGGATAGCGCCGCCGGGTAGCCAGCGAACACAGCACCAGCGCCGCGGCGCCGTTGGCGCTCACCGACGCGGTGGACACCACCATGACGATCACCGCGATCGGCACCGGATACCTGCGCCGCCACAGCGTGAGCAGGATGCAGGCCACACCGAGCAGCGGGTCGCCGACGTGGAACCAGGTCAGCAACGCCCCGTCGAGCGGCGCCATCTCCGCGTTGACGCCCGACCAGGCGAGCAGACCGATGGCGGCCGCGGCCGCCAGCCGCCAGGCGTGCGACCACGGCCGCAGCGGCGGCGCCGACGACAGCGGTGCGGTGGACATGCCGCGACTGTAGGTGGCGGCTGTCCACCCGCGCATCGGCCGCCAGGGCGAATTCGGATCGACCAAAGGATGAACCGACCGTCGACCGCTGGCCGATGTGCCGTGACGTGCGCCGGAGCAACGATGGGAAGCGACAGGCAACACCCCACCGGGCAACACGAAACGGAGAATGTGATGGGCAAGAACGTTTGGGTCGGACTACAGGTCGTCGGCATAGTCTTGCTGGTCGCTTCGGCCCAAGCCGTCATCCGCCTGCTCATCGACCACCGCAAATCCCAGGTCTGGGGCCTGCTCGACTGGGTGCCGGGCGGCTGGACCGGCCAACTCGCGGTCCTTATCGGCATAGCGGCCGTAGGCGCGGTGCTCGCGGACCGCGCCAACAACAAGGCGAAGGCCTTCGGTGAGTGAACCGGGTGCCGCGCTACCCGCGGCCGACATCGCTCGGTGCGGGTCGGACCGCGCTGGTTCCGGCCGCGAGCCGGTCGAGCAGGGTGCTCAGCACCTGTTCGGCATGCGTCCACAGCAGCGCGCCGCCCGTCTCGGGGACGATGTGGCGGTGTGCGCCGGGAATGCGAGTGGCCAGCCAGGCACCGTTGTCGGGCGAGTGGCTAGTGTCCAGCGCGCCGTACCAAATATCCACCGGTACAGCGATTTCCCCGAGGCGCAAGGGCCACCGACTCATGGCCAGCACGGTGTCGCGGGCGTACCCGGCTGAACCCTGTGCGAACGCCTCGGTCAACGCCCGGTGATAGGCGGCTTCGAACGCCGGAAGTCGATACACGGCCACGTCGGACGGCGGACTCCCACCGACCACCATGTCCCACATGGCGTCCGCGGTGAACCCGGCGAAGAATCGCTCCGCCGCCGCGGCATCCTGCGCGACCTTGTCGACGATGTCGCGCAGTGCCGCAGGCAACGCGGTCGCGAACTCCGGCGCGGCAACCTCATCCGCACCGGAGACGATGGCCAGCGCCGCGGCCAGGCCCGCCTCCGCGCACGCCAGCGCGAACGGCGCTCCCTGCGAATTGCCGACCACCGCCGGGAGACCCAATTCGCGTGCCGTCACCAGCGCGCGCATGTCCTCGGCGAAATCGACGAACGTCCGCCCCGGCGCCGGTGTCGAGGCACCGAGGCCCGGCCGGTCGACCGAAACCAGCCGGACCCCGAGCGGTTCGAGCACATCGGTACCGAACCCGAGGCACCGGCTCGTCGCGGCACCTGGGCACAGCAGTACCGGCACACCGTCCAGCGGCCCCCACTCGGCCCACCCGAGCAACCGACCGTCGGGCAGCTCGGTCGTGCCGAGCCGGGCGGGCTCATCAACAGACACGCTCATGAACACCATCATGATCATGCTGCGGGCCCGGGCGCACCGGATTTTCGCTTGGCCGCCACCACGGGCGGCTGGACCGTGATCCCGCGGTGCGGCAGCTGATCAGCGGCGTTGCCGGGTCCTGCTGGGACGGGTGCGGTGCCCGCGGCTACGGTGGAGCGCATGGCTCTCGACAGCGGTACCGGAACGATTTCGAACCTGGACGGGGTGGCGGCGCCGATCGCCAAGACGGTGCCCACCGAACGCGTGCATCACGGCGATGTGTTCGTCGACGAGTACGAGTGGCTGCGGGACAAGGACAACCCCGAGGTCATCGCGCACCTGGCGGCGGAGAACGCCTACACCGAGGCACAGACCGCACACCTGGCGCAGCTGCGCGACACGATCTTCGACGAGATCAAGTCGCGCACCCAGGAGACGGACCTGTCCGTGCCGACCAGGATGGGCGACTACTGGTACTACTCGCGCAGCTTCGAGGGCAAGCAGTACGGCGTGCACTGCCGGTGTCCGATCGCGGCCGATGCCGATGGCATCGATGCGTGGACCCCGCCGCAGCTAGAGGCCGGGACAGCGGTGCCGGGTGAACAGGTGCTGCTGGACAGCAACGAGGTCGCCGAGGGACACGATTTCTTCGCACTCGGTGCCTTCTCGCTGAGCCATGACGGCAACCTGCTCGCCTACTCGGTGGACACCGTCGGTGACGAGCGGTATGTACTGCGCTTCAAGGACCTGCGCACCGGGGAGATGCTGCCGGACGAGATCACCGAGACCGCGCCGGGCGCGACGTGGTCGCTGGACGGCACCCACGTCTTCTATCAGACGGTCGACGAATCCTGGCGGCCCGACACCGTGTGGCGGCATCGCCTCGGTGCACCGACCGACACCGACGTGAAGGTCTTCCACGAGCCCGACGAGCGCTACTGGGTGAGCATCACCTCGACCCGCTCGGAGCGGTATCTGATGATCTGGGTCGGCTCCAAGATCACCACCGAGGGCTGGGTGCTCGAATCCGACAACCCCGAGGGCGAATTCCGGGTCATCCTGCCGCGCCGCGAAGGTGTCGAATACTCGGCCGAGCACGCTGTGGTCGGCGGCGAGGACCGGTTCCTGATCCTGCACAACGACGTCGTCGACGGCGTCAAGGCGGAGAACTTCGTGCTCGCCGACGCCCCGGTCGCCGATCCGTCGAACCTGACGCTGCTGATCGGGCACCGCGACGACGTGCGGCTGGAGGACATCGACGCCTTCGCCGACCACCTGGTGCTGAGCTACCGGCGGGAAGCACTGACCCGCGTCGCGATCTGGCCGTTGACCAAGGACGGGTACGGCGAACGGAGCGAACTCGAATTCGATCTGGAACTCTTCGCGGTCGGTGCGGGCGCGAATCCCGAGTGGGCGCAGCCCACCTTGCGCATCGGGCTCACCTCGTTCATCACCCCGGTCCAGGTGTTCGACTACGTGCCCGCCACCGGCGACCTGCTGCTGCGCAAGGAGCAGCCGGTGCTCGGCGGGTACGACGCGAACGACTATGAGCAGCACCGGGATTGGGCGGTCGCCGAGGACGGCACCCGGATCCCGATCTCGCTGGTGTGGAAGAAGAACGTCGCGGTGGACGCGCCGAAGCCCTTGCTGCTCTACGGGTACGGCTCCTACGAGGCCAGCATGGACCCATCCTTCTCCGTCTCGCGGCTGTCGCTGCTGGATCGCGGCATGGTGTTCGCGGTAGCGCACGTGCGTGGCGGTGGCGAGATGGGCCGGCTCTGGTACGAGCACGGCAAGACTCTCACCAAGATGAACACCTTCACCGATTTCGTCTCGTGCGCAAAGCATTTGATCGACACCGGCGTCACCTCGGCGGACCGGCTGATCGCCGACGGCGGCAGCGCGGGCGGCCTGCTGATGGGCGCGGTGGCGAACCTGGCCCCGGAGCTGTTCGCGGGCATCCTGGCGAATGTCCCGTTCGTGGATCCGCTCACCTCGATTCTTGACCCGTCCCTGCCGCTGACCGTCATCGAATGGGACGAGTGGGGTAACCCGCTGGCGGACAAGGAGGTCTACGACTACATGAAGTCCTACGCCCCCTACGAGAACGTCGAAGCCAAGGACTACCCGGCCATCCTGGCCATCACCAGCCTCAACGACACCCGGGTGCTCTATGTCGAACCGGCCAAGTGGGTCGCGAAATTGCGCGCGACCAAGACCGGTGACGCACCGCTGCTGCTCAAGACCGAAATGAGCGCGGGCCACGGCGGCGTCAGCGGCCGGTACGAGAAGTGGAAGGAAGTCGCCTTCGAGTACGCCTGGGTGCTGGACCGGGTCGGCCTCGCCGACGCCTGATCTCCACTGGTGGCCGGTCGCGCTGACCGGCCACCAGTTCCCCCGGCACGCTGCCATAGCGCATTTGTGATGATGCGGAGAGAACGTGTGTCAGGGTGTTCGTCGCACGGTCATCCCACCTGCACGCCCAGTACATCTGCCGCTGGCACCGTGAGTTCATGAACGCTGAGCTGATCGTATCGATTTCCGGGATCAGGGACACCACTCGGGACGCGGCGATCCAGTTCGCCGCCGAGATGGATCAGCGCGGCGTGCCACTGTCGCTGCTCGTGGCGCCCCGGTTGAAAGGCAAGTACCGGCTGGTCGACGACCCCGCGACGCAGGCGTGGCTGCGCGGGCGCCGGGCCCGCGGCGACGCGATCGTGCTGCACGGCTACGACCAGGCGGCGACCAAACGTCGCCGCGCCGAATTCGCCACACTGCCCAGGCATGAGGCCCGGTTGCGGCTCACTGCGGCGGATCGGGTGATGGAGCAGGTCGAGTTGCGCACCAGGCTGTTCGCCGCCCCGCGCTGGGACGCCTCCGCGGGCGCCATCGAGGCGCTGTCCGAGGTCGGTTTCCGGGTCGCGCTCGGCCTGACCTCCATCCTGGACCTGGAACACAATGTGGCGCAGAAGGTCCGGGTGTACGGCATCGGCGAGGGCTTTCGCGCCGAACCGTGGTGGTGCCGGGCCCTGGTGATGGGCGCCGCGCGCACCGCGCGGCGCGGTGGTCTACTGCGCCTTGCGGTTTCGGCCGCACAGTTGGAGCGCTCCGGACCGCACCAGGCGATGCTCGACGCGGTGGACCTCGCTCTGTTCCATGGTGCGCTCGGTCAGGTATACCGCTGGGAGCCGCCCGCCATCGCGCGTGCGGCCTGAAGGACGCCGCGGCGTGGTGTGGTCGGGCACCGCGGCCGGGTGGTGATCGGCACCGCCGAGCGTGGCCGATCGGCGTCGCCGCTCGTGAATGGCGTAATCGGGCGGCGGCGCGCGGCGACAGGCCGGGCGCTTGGCCGAACTCGGGCGACACGGACCGTTCGGTCGACTACATTTCAACCTTCGTACTGATCGGTTTGTGCCACAGTGGACGAGCGGCGCTGCCGCCGCCCTGTCCGGACCGTCTCGGCATCCTTGACCAGGTGTGCGACAACACGAAGAAGTGAGGCGCTGGCAATGACCGACGATTCCCGCACCGCCGAGCTACGCGCGAAGGTGGCCGCGCTCATGCCGCAGGCGAAAACCGATCTGGCGCAGCTTGTTTCGTTCAAGTCGGTGGCCGACCCGCGCCAGTTCCCGCCGGAGGAGTGCGAGCGGGCCGCGCAGTGGGTCGCCGACGCGTTCGTCGCGGCCGGACTGACCAGGGTCGGGCTGCACGAGACGCCGGACGGCAGCAAGGCCGTCATCGCCGCCAATCCCGCCCCCGCTGGCGCGCCGACCGTGCTGCTGTACTGCCACTACGACGTGCAGCCGCCGCTGGACAGCGCGGCTTGGCGCACGCCGGTGTGGGAGCTGACCGAGAAGAACGGGCGCTGGTACGGCCGCGGCAGCGCCGACTGCAAGGGCAATATCGTCATGCACCTGACCGCGCTGCGCGCGCTGGGTCCCGAGCTGCCGTTGGGCGTCATGGTGGTCGCCGAGGGATCCGAGGAACAGTCCACCGGCGGGCTGGAGCGCTTCGTCGAGGCCAACCCGGAGTTGTTGCGCGCCGACGCCATTCTGATCGGTGACTGCGGAAACTTCGCCGCGGGCGTACCGACGCTGACGGAAACGTTGCGCGGCAACGTGAATGTCATCGTCACCGTGCAAACCCTCGCGGGCCCTTTGCATTCCGGCATGTTCGGCGGACCGGCACCGGACGCGCTCGCCGCGCTGATTCACCTGCTCGCCACGCTGCGCGACGAACACGGCAACACCACGGTGGCCGGGCTGCCCAATGATCAGCGCTGGCCGGGTGTGCAGTACCCGGAGGACCAGTTCGGCACCGACGCGGGTGTGCTGCGCGGCGTCGAGTTCACCGGTGACGGCTCCATCGCCGACATGCTCTGGGCCCGACCGGCGTTGACCGTCCTCGGCATCGATGCACCGCCGGTGGTCGGCTCGGCCGCTGCCATCCAGCCGTCGGCACGCGCCAGGCTCAATCTGCGTATTCCGCCGGGCACCGATCCGGTGCAGGCGCACAAGGCACTGGTCGCGCACCTCGAGGCGAACACCCCCTGGAATGCCGAGCTCACCGTCGAACTGGAGGGCAGCGGCGCGCCGTTCCGCTCCGGCAGCGGCGGTCCGGCCCGCGAGGCGATGGAGGCGGCGCTGGCGGCCTCGTACGGCCGCGCGGCCACCACCCAGGGCCAGGGCGGATCGATTCCGCTGTGCAACGTCTTCGCCGACACCTACCCGGCCGCCGAGATCATGTTGCTCGGTGTCGAGGAACCGAAGTGCCTGATCCACGCTCCCAACGAGAGCGTGGATCCCGCCGAAATCGAGCACATGGCGCTCGCCGAGGCGCTGTTCTTGCAGAACTACGCCGAACAACCCTGGTAGCTACCGCGCGACCCGGGTAGCTCCCGCCGCGGACGCGCTAGAACTCGCGCTGGTCTTCCGGTTCCACGACGGT
This sequence comes from Nocardia iowensis, assembly GCF_019222765.1. Lineage (NCBI taxonomy): Bacteria > Bacillati > Actinomycetota > Actinomycetes > Mycobacteriales > Nocardiaceae > Nocardia > Nocardia iowensis. The sequence goes on from NZ_CP078145.1 coordinate 718,137, forward strand.
GAATTCCGTACCGGCCGGGCCCATTTCGGACAGTCTGCCGAAGTAGATGCCCTGTGCCTCCGGCGTGATGATGCCGTAGTGGATCGGCAGCGCGGTGCGCGGCGCGACCGCCCGCAGGTAGTCCACCGTCTCGCTGATCCGCATCCACGGCGCCGCCGCCGGAATGGCGAGCACGCCGACCGGGACCGGCGGCACCCACAGCGAGTCGCCGGGATGCACCAGCTGCGCCGGATCGTCCGGGGTGCCCAGCTGGAACACGGTGTTGTCGATGACCGGCAGCTCCGGGTGGATCACCGCGTGCCTGCCACCGCCCCCGGTGATCCGCAGGTCGCCGAGTGTGAGGACGTTGCCCGCGTGCACCGCCTCCCACGGCTCGCCGCGCTGCTGCGCGGTCTGCGGGTCGGCCAGCAGGCGAGCGCCGGGATTCGCCTGGACCAGTGCCTCGATCCGGTTCGGGTCGATGTGGTCGGGATGCTGGTGGGTGATCGCGATGGCGTCCAGACCGGTGAGGCCCTCGAAGCCGTGCGAGAAGGTGCCCGGATCGAACAGCACCTTCTTGCCGTGTAGCTCGACGAGCAGACAGGAGTGGCCGAAGTGAGCTATGCGCATCCAGCCATGTTATTGCGCGACCGGAATTCGGGCACGGAGCAGAATTTTGGCCGACCCCGGAGACGCCGCGGGCAACCTGCACAACTACGCTGCTCAGGTAACCCCCCACCACCACATGAGGAGCAACGCGTGGCACGAGTCGTGGTCGAGGTGATGCCGAAGGCCGAGATCCTGGACCCCCAGGGACAGGCCATCGTCGGTGCGCTCCCGCGCCTGGGATTCGAGGGCATCTCGGATGTACGGCAGGGCAAGCGATTCGAACTCGACGTCGACGACAGTGTCGGGGACGCCGAGCTCGAGCAGATCGCCGAATCGCTGCTGTGCAACACGGTGATCGAGGAGTGGAAGGTAACCCGGCTGCCATGACTGCGCGTATCGGGGTCATTACTTTTCCCGGCACGCTCGACGATGTCGACGCGGCACGGGCGGTGCGGCTGGCGGGGGCCGAGGCGGTCAGCCTCTGGCACGCCGACGCCGATTTGAAGCAGGTCGACGCGGTCGTCGTGCCCGGCGGTTTCTCCTACGGTGACTATTTGCGCGCCGGTGCCATCGCTCGGTTCGCGCCGGTGATGGGCGAGGTCGTGCGCGCCGCGAAGACCGGCCTGCCGGTGCTCGGCATCTGCAACGGCTTCCAGGTGCTGTGCGAGGCCGGCCTGCTGCCCGGCGCACTCACCCGCAACGAGGGCCTGCACTTCATCTGCCGCGACGAATGGCTGCGGGTGGAATCGGCCTCGACCGTGTGGACCTCGCGCTACGAGCCAGGCGCCCAGATCCTGGTCCCGCTCAAGTCCGGCGAGGGCCGCTTCCAAGCCACCACCGCGGTCCTCGACGAGCTGGAAGGCGAAGGCCGAGTGGTCTTCCGCTACGCGGGCGAGAACCCGAACGGCTCACAGCGCGGCATCGCCGGCATCGCCTCCGCCGACGGCCGCATCGTCGGCCTCATGCCGCACCCCGAACACGCCACCGAACCCCTCACCGGCCCCAGCGACGACGGCCTCGGCCTGTTCCTCTCGGTGCTGGACACCCTGGTCACAGCCTGATCGAGCCGATCACTCGCCATCCAACCACCACAGCGCGAGTCTTTCGAGCGCCGTTCGCGGCCCGTCTCGCGTCCGAGTGGCCGAAGCGCATGCGACGCAGTCGCGAGTCTCGGCCGCTCGGACGCGAGGCCCATCCGTCGCCCGACCACCGCCCCTCATCGAATCGCTACGCGATGCTGACATTCAGGGGCCGCGAACACGCCGCGGCCACGCGGCCAAAAACTCAGGTAATTCTGGCGACGATGTCGAACTCGACGCCGTTGGCGCGGGCGATGTAGCCGTGCTGGATGGCCTGGTTGCCTTGGAAAGCGCGCTGCCCACCGGGGGTTTCGAGCAGCACGCCGTGGTCGATCGCGCCGAGGACGTCGGGCACCCGCAGTGAGCCCACCGCGTGCGCGAGCCCGGCCAGTGTGTGGATGGCCTCGTAGGTCATGTTGCTGAAACTGGTGAGTGCGGGCGCGAATTCACCGTGCAGCTTGCGATAGCGCGACACCCGCTCCCGGCCGTCCGGCGTGTGTTCGTCGATGAAGAAGCTGGATGCCGCATAGAAGTTGTGGTTGGCGCCGGGACCGCCGGCCAGCAACACGTTCTCGTCGGCCGCCGGGCTGATCCGCAGCTGGGACGCGGCCCGTCCGGTGGCGGCGAATTGCCGGTTGAACCGGGACACATCCGCGCCGACCATCAGGATCACCACGCCGTCGGCCCGGTCCAGCGCCGGATGGGACAGGAAGTCGCCGAAGTCGGGCGCGCCGAGCGGCACGAACCGCTCGAGCACGATGGCATCCGGGTCGGTCAGGCTGTTGCGGATCGCCTTGGCCGACTCCCGCGGCCAGATGTAGTCGTTGCCGATGATGGCCCAGCGCCGCACGCCGTGCTCGCGCTCCAGCCAGCGCAGGGCGGGCAAAGTCTGGCCCGCCGGGTGCTCGCCGAGCATCAGGACACCGGGGAGTTCGTTGGTCAGACCCTCGTGTCCGGTGGCGAATAAATAGGGCACCCGGCTCGCGGTGGCACGGGCCACCGCCAGCCGCACCGCGGAGGTGTGCCAGCCGGTGATCGCGTCCACCATGCCGGTCGCCAGTAGTGCCGAAACCTCGCTCGCCACCTCGTGCGGCGGACGCCCGCCATCAATATTCGTAGTACGAATTTCGCGCCCGAGAATTCCTGTGCCCCGGTTGATTTCGTCGACGGCAAGCGAAATCGCGGCATCGCAGGAAGGAGCCACGATGCCGCCAGGACCCTGCATCGGAACTATGTTCAGGATCTCGATAGTGCCCTCTGGGCTCTCGCCGAACGCTGACATTCGGTACTCTTCTTCTCGTTCGAGCGAAATTCATGGCAGGCAGGAATAACAATGACGACCATTGTAAGCGGATATTCGACGCTGCATGGTGCGCTGCGTGCCGCGGAACGCGGTTGGCTGCGTCACTTGGATGCCGCACTGTGTGCCAGGCAGCTCACGGCCGACCAGTGGTCGATGTTGTCGAACCTCTCCAGTGAGACCGGCATCACCATGAGCGAGCTCGCGGCCAGGTCACAGCTTGCGCCGTCCTCCGCGACCCGGCACGCGGACTACCTGGCCGAGCGCGGTCTGATCTTCCGGCTCGCGGCCCAGGACGACCGCCGGCGGATCCTGATCGGCCTGAGCAGACTCGGCGCGGAGCTGGTCTCGTCGGTGCGCGCCGAGGAGGCACGGGCGGAGCAGGAACTGCGGACGCGAATCGGTGCGCGCCGCTATACCGAACTCATGCGTTTACTGGAACTGGTTTCCGCGAACCCTGAGTAGGCGGAATTCGTCCGACGATTTTCGAAGTCCGGTACCTCCCCGGCCGCTCGTGCGGCCATCTATGCACGGTGCCAAATGGAATTAATGTGGCCGCCCGTCATAGTAAATCCGAAGTACTGGTAATCCTGAACTTTGCTATGCGCGGCCGCTCTGTGGCGTCTGTGTAGCCGCCGTGGCCGCAGCTCGACAGCAGAGGTGCTCCCGCGTGTCCGAGGCGCTTCGCGGCTCGCCTGGTGCGTCGCAAGCCGTGACTCCTGCCGCGTACTATCGTTCCGCTCGGACCAAGATCTCGATCTGCACCATCGCGCACGTTCGTCTCCGCCGAAACGGAAAGTGGTGTCCGATGCGATTGTTCGGTTCTTCGCAACGCGCGGCCCTGGCGGCAGGGGTGGCGGTCTGTTTCGTGTCCGGCGTGATCACGGCACCGGCGCACGCGGCGACCGTGGGAACGATGATCTCGGTGCTGCCGCAGCCCGAGGGCTGGCGCGGCGTCAGCAATGGCTCGGTCGTCGAATACTGGATGACCGGTTCGGACGGCACCCCGAAACCCGCCAGCGGTGCGGTACTCATTCCGCCCGGTCCGGCACCGCGGGGCGGCTGGCCGATTCTCGCCTTCGACCATGGCAGCTTCGGCCTCGGTCCGGGCTGCGGCGCCCAGTCGGATCCGGCCCGCGGCCCCTGGCCCGAGCTACGTGTGGCCGAGGACAAATTCGTGGCGAGCTTTCTGTCCAAGGGGTTCGCCGTGGTGGCGCCGGACTATCTCGGGCTCGGCCGGTTCGACACCGGCCCGCATCCCTACCTCGAACTGAAGACCGAGGCCACCGCGACCATCGATCTCGTCAGGGCGGCCAGGTCGCACTTTGCCGAGTTGTCCCGGACCTGGGTGGTCCTCGGTGGTTCGCAGGGCGGGCACGCCGCGTTGGGGACCGCCCACCTGCAACGGACCTATGCCCCGGAGCTCGACTTCCGCGGCGCGATCGCGATCGACCCCGCGTCCGACGCGGAGAACCTGCTGCCGATGGCCGGACCGTGGGGTCCCGACCTGCCCAGCGAAGTCGGTCAGGCCCTCACCGTGTTCGTCTCCAGCGTGCTCGCGGGACTGCGGGCCGCCCGGCCGGACGCGAACATGGACAGCTACCTGACGCCGCGCGGCCGGGACGTTCTCGATACCGTCGGCCAGCTGTGCCAGGACCGGATGATCGACCACGTCGGTGCCGTCCGGCTCAGCCAGCTGCTGTCGAAGCCGTTGACCAACAGGCACTTTCACGAGGTGCTCGCCGCGTACCTCGGCCTGCCGACCAGTGGTTACGATGCGCCGATCTTGTTGCTCGTCAACGCGACCGACATCTCGGTACCCTCGCCGCTGCACGCGGCATTGGCAGCCCGTTTCGCCGCCAATCGAGTGGACTATAAGATGATCGTCGGTACGGGCCGGCACCTCCAGATCAACCGGGAGATGCTCGCGGCCATCGATACCTTTCTTGCTCGGATCGAACCCGCCACGACGGGCCAGAACTAGCGTTTCCAGACAGTGGTGCGAGGTGTACCGCGCACCACCGAGTTTCTGTGCGACAAATGCGTGAGTGCAGTGAGATACCGGCCGAACGCGTGGTGCCAGTGCGCGCCGAATCGGCGAAATCTGTAGAAACAGAAGGGTTCCGGTTATGCATGGTCAGTGCGATAAGAAGGTGTGTCGTTGCATCGATAGACGACCGCTATGGTCGATGCTGGTGCCCATGGAATCGACTTCCCCGAGCGTAGAAAGGCGTGGGCCCCGCCGCACATTTGTGGCCGGTACCGCGGTAGCAGGGCTGCTTGTCGGTGTTATGACCGGATTCGGCGCGGTGTCCGCTTCGGCGGCGCCGAGCGTATCCGGGATTCCCACGAACGCGGTGTCCCCGGATGGTTCGCGTATTACCGGTGTCGAACAAATCGATGACCACAGCATCCGGCTCCAGGTGCACTCCGCGGCGATGGACAAGACATTTCCGGTCGACGTCGTCCGCCCGGCCGATAACTCCCGGCCCCGGCCGACGCTCTATCTGCTGAATGGCGCCGACGGTGGCGAAGGCCTGGCGTCGTGGCAGGCGCAGACCGATATTCCGAAGTTCATGGCGGACAAGAACGCCAACCTGGTAATTCCGGTGGGCGGGCCGTTCAGCTACTACGCGGACTGGATCAAGGATGATCCGGTACTCGGTCGCAACAAATGGAAGACATATTTGACCGAAGAGTTGCCACCGCTGATCGATGCGGCACTCGGCACCAATGGCGTCAATGCCATCGCGGGAATTTCCACCGCGGGCACCAGCGTGCTCACGATCCCCATGGCGAAGCCGGGCCTCTACAAGGCCGTGGCCGCCTACAGTGGCTGCGCGCAGACCAGCGACAAACTCGGCACGGCTTTTGTCAAGTCGGTGGTCGGCATGGGCGGCGGCGACGTAGAGAACATGTGGGGCCCACCCGGCTCGCCCGAATGGCTGGAAAACGACGCATACATCAATGCCGAGAAATTGCGCGGAGTGGATCTGTACCTGTCGTCGGGCGACGGCAGCCCGGGCAAATACGACACGATCGACGGACGGGCCGAACAGCTCGGCGGCGGCCGGACCCAGATCGATGGGGACGACAATCAGCTCGGCATCGAAACGCTGATCAATCAGATCGCGGTCGGCGGCGCGATCGAGGCCGTCACCAACTTCTGTACCCGCAACATGCAGCAGCGGCTGGAGTCGCTCGGTATTCCGGCGACTTTCCGCTACGCCTCCGGTACGCATTCGTGGGGTTACTGGCAGGACGAGTTCAAGCGGTCCTGGGCGTTCCTGTCCCGCAGCATGGGTTTGTCGGAGTAGCGAACCTCGGTCGGTCTGCGGTGTTCGTGGCGGGGTCGATGGTTATCTCCGGATAGCCGTCGGCCCCGCTTCGGTATTTCGACGTGTGATACAGCTGCGATTTGTCCGCTGGTTGTCCGAAATGTACTACTCGGTGACTCAGCGAAGATCGGCGCGGCGGCACGAAAATGCGAAGTATAAATAGGTAACATTTACGCCGTTATTCGCCCGATGGACACGCCGCGTTGCTCAGGGACCCGGCCGATCGGCCGTATATCCTGCCTGCATGGTATCTACAGAGCCCCTGATCAACGATGTTTCCGACACGGCACGATGGGCAGCAGCATATCGGGCCATAGAATCGTCCCGAAAAGACGCGCTAATCTGTGATCCATTCGCCGATCGCATGGCCGGACCCAGTGGCTACGAGATAATCAACGCGGCTCCGAAGAAAGTGCGGAGCGGACTCGGCGTCATTGTCCGGACAAAGATCATCGACGACCTTATCCAGGATTCATTGGCGCGGGGTTGCACTCGGGTGCTGAACCTTGCCGCCGGCCTCGACACCCGTCCGTATCGCCTCGATCTGCCCGCTGAGCTGACCTGGATCGAAGCCGACCTGCCCCGGTTGCTCACCGAGAAGGAGCAACTTCTGGCCGACGAGACGCCCAAGTGCCGGTTGGAACGGCATCAGGTGGACCTGTCCGATGGGGCCACCATGCGCTCGTTCCTGGATTCCGCGGTGGTGGATCCCGCCCACACCCTGGTCATTGCCGAAGGGCTCATCCAGTACCTCGAGGACGAGCAGGTGAACGAGCTGGCCGCCGCGCTGCGCGCCGCGAACGTCGCCTGGTGGATCGTGGACGTCATGAATACGACGATGCAGACCGGCATGGAGAAGTCTTACGGAACCATGTTCGAGAATGCGCCGTTCCGATTCGTCTCGGATGATCCGATCGCATATCTGGAAGAACGGGGTTGGGCGGCAACGGACGTGGAATCCGTGTACACCACAGCGCGCCGCGCGGGTCGCCTGCCGCTCAAGATGCGGTTGCTCGCTCCGCTGCTCGAGCCGGACCCTCGCAATACCGCGGGCCGGCCGTGGGCCGGTGTGCTCCGGTTGTCCCCGTCGTGACGTAGCGACATCTGTCGGTGGCCGGGCCGATCGGTGCGGCCACCGGATAGTTCCGGTAAAGCCTGGCATAAACGAAATGCAGGGCCGAGCGTCTGCAGTCGCTCGGCCCCGCATTTTCTAGGTCTGGGTTTACAGCAGGCCCAGCGCGGAGACGGCGATCGCTACGACGGCGCCCAGGCCGATGCCGAGGGGGAGGGTAACGGAGAGCAGCATAATGGTAGTACTCCTTTTTAGTCGGGTGGGTGTGTCCAGTAAAAACGACCTGAATCCGCCTCAGCGGATTCGTGGAATTCGAGAAAAACGGAGTCTGGCGTTCCTCCTGCGTACGCCAGATTCCGAGTTCCCGTCGGCTGCTGTTAGAGCAAGCCCAGCGCGGAGACAACCAGAGCGAGTGTGAGGCCGACGCCGAGGCCGAGGGGGAGAGTAACGGAAAGCAGCACGAGGTACTCCTTCGTTGGTCGGTTGAGTGTGGTCTAGCAAGAGAGATCATGCCAAGTGTGGCCTGGCAGACGTTGAACTGTTCCGGCGTGTCGGAAATTTCGCGACATCTGACCTTTCTAAGCAACCGTTCAATCGCTCGATTTCCACGCTGGACATTCGTTCAACCGGCATCGTCGAAAAGCCGGTCGTGCCAAGGATTACCGGCGGGTGGTGCGGTCGAGCTCAGTAACGGTGGCAGGAGGCCGCGACTTTGCTCATCACCGCGCCCGATTCGGCATTGGCGGCACTGGTGTCGGTCATCGCCTCGATCTGCGCCCGGTGGTTGGTAAGCATCCCGAAAATCGCCGCGCGCTGATCGGCAGGCGCTGAGAGCGTCATTTGCAGTGCTGTCTTGTGGATCGGCGAGGCGTCGAGCTTGGCTGCTGCTTCCGGTGCCACGTCGTGCAGTGCTGTGTCGAACTGACTGAACGAGCATTTCGTCACCAACAGGCCCACCATGTCATCGATCGGATTGGCGGCGGCGGTGCCGGCCCCGAGCAATGCGGTGCCCGCGGAAACCGCGCCGATGGCGAGAGCGGCGATCGTGTATCGGGTTTTACGCATCTTCATGTAGTGACCCTTCGTATAGTTGGTCTGGCTGCCAGGGTCGGTGACCCGGCGGTGATGCTACTCAACAAAGTGCCGACATCACGAGAACGAACCGCGTGGATTGTGTCGAAAGTTCTTGCGCAAGGGACGAATGCGCGATCCGGCGACGTCACCGTGACGAAAGAATGGCGGTACGGAGTACGGTAGGCCGTCGCGTTCCGCGACAGCCTGAGCGGTTGTTGTATTTAGTCGGAAGAATGTGCGGCATAAGCGCATCCGGCACGTCTGCGGGGTGCTCGCGAAACCGCAGGCAAAGAAGTGGATTCACGAGCGCACCGGCCTTTCGGTGTGTTGAGCGGGCGGATCACGTCGTTTCTGGCATGGTGTCGCCGTGCCCTGAGCGGCGTTCGCCGGAGTTCGATCCGGCCGGCCGGGCTGCCTCGTGTACGCGAAGACGATCGTGCGACGAGTGGAAGGTACGAATCTCACGTGTTGGAAATTTCGGGATTGACCAAGCGCTACGGTGACGTTGTCGCGTTGTCCGACATGACGTTCGATGTGCGCCCGGGGGAGTTGTTCGGGTTTGTCGGCTCCAATGGCGCGGGCAAGACGACCACGATGCGAATCATCATGGGGGTGATCGCTGCCGATGCGGGTTCGGTCCGGTTCGATGGCCGTCCAGTGGATCTGGTGACGCGGCGGCGCATCGGCTACATGCCGGAGGAGCGCGGCCTGTACCCGCGGATGAAGGTGGGTGCGCAGCTGCAATATTTCGCTCGGCTACACGGCTTTTCGGATTTCGAGGCGTCGGCCGCCGCACAGCTGTGGATGATGCGGCTCGGTATCGAACAGCGCGCCGACGACGACGTCCTGAAGCTCAGTCTCGGCAATCAGCAACGCGTGCAGCTGGCGACGGCCCTGGTGCACAACCCGGACGTGCTGGTGCTGGACGAACCGTTCTCCGGTTTGGATCCCGTTGCGGTCGACGTGATGAGTTCGGTGCTGCGCGAACGCAGTGCGGACAAGGGCAGCCCGGTGCTGTTCTCCTCGCATCAACTCGATCTGGTCGAACGGTTATGCGACCGTGTCGGAATCGTCCGTAATGGGACCATGGTGGCCTGTGGGGCAGTTGATGAATTGCGCGGTCGCGGACCGGCATTGATCGCCATCGATGCGCCCGGCTTGGACGACGACTGGATCACCCGAATGCCCGGTGTCTCCGTGGACGGACGCGAGGAGTCCCGGTGGGTCCTGCGCCTGGAGGATCACGTCGACGACCATCTGGTGCTCGCCACCGCGCTCGCGGCCGGGCCGGTACGTGAATTCGGCCGGGTACAACCCACTTTGACCGATCTGTTCCGAGACGCGACGGTCGATTCGACGGTCGATGACGCGACGGTCGCGTCCGTAGAGGCGGCGGCATGAGGGAGCGAACCGCCGAGCGCCTCTCGTCGGCGCAGGCGATGCGAATCGTCGCGGCGCGGGAGATCGAGGTCCGGCTCCGATCCAAGGCCTTTGCCGCCATCACAGCCGTCCTGGTGCTCGCCGTCGTCGGCACGGTGCTGCTGTTCCATTTCCTCGACAAGGGCGCGACCGCCGAGGCGGAAAAGGTTGGGGTGACGCCGGATACGGTTCAGTTCCAGCAGCTGCTCGTCGCCGCAGGAGCGGCGTCGGGGCAGCCGATCGAGACCACCGTGGTCGACCGGAACGCCGGTGAGCAGCAGGTCCAGCAGGGCGATCTGACGGCGTTACTCGTCGGCGCGGCAAACGGGCAGCTGCAGGTGGTGGTGAAATCCGCGCTGCCGGACGGCCTGCGCACCGCGTTCGGCCTGGTCGTCCGCCAGGCCGCGATGCATCAGGAAATCACCTGGCTCGGTGGCGATCCGGCCACGGTGGAGCGCGCGATCGCCGAGGCGAAGGTCGATGTGCAACCGCTGCAACCGGTCGACGAGCATCGTGGTGCGCGCGTCGGCATGGCGGCGGTGATCGGTGTGCTCAGCTACGTGATGCTGCTGATCAGTATCCAGCTGACCGGGCAGGGTGTCGTCGAGGAGAAGGCCAATCGCATTGTCGAGCTGCTGCTCGCGACGATCCGTCCGTGGGAGCTGTTGGCAGGCAAGGTGGTCGGCATCGGGCTGGTGACCATCATCCAGGTCGCGGTGGTCGCCGTGGCCGGGATGACCAGCGCCTTTGCCACCGGGGTGCTGGAACTTTCGACCGCGATGGTCAGCGGCGTCGTCGGGTGGGCGATCGTGTGGTATCTGCTCGGCTACTTCCTGTATGCCCTGGTGATCGCGGCGGCCGCGTCGCTGGTGTCGCGGCAGGAGGATCTCGCGTCGGTGGCGGTTCCGATCTCCGTTGTGGTGATCGCGGCCTATCTGATCGGACAGTCCATCGTTCCGGCGGATCCGCACGGCACCTCATCGACGGTGCTGTCGATGATTCCGTTGCTGTCTCCGGTGGTGATGCCGATGCGGGTGGCCTACGACGTGCCCGGCTGGCAGATGACGGGCGCACTGGTCGCGATGGTGCTGACCATCGCGGTGGTGGCCCGGTTGGCCGGTCGGATCTACGGCAACGCCATCCTGCTCACCGGCAGCCGAGTCTCGGTGCGCACCGCCCTTCGCGCGAACGCAAAGTGAAACGTCGATAGACACGCGACCGGACCGGATAGTCCGTTTTGTGACTGGTGTGACTATAACATCGGCGACTGCACCCACTGTCTGTTCGGTCAGGAGGCATCTCGATGGCGTTCGGTCCCCGTCTACGCGATACAGCACTACGTGGCGGCACAGCACTACGTTGCTGCCGACGTGCAGTAGTGATGTGCTGTGTCGCAATGGCCGCGGGGTCGGTCACCATCCCGGCCTCGGCCGCCCCGCCTGCCGAGGCAGCCATCCTGCCGCCGAGCTTGATCGAAGCCTTACGGCGCGACCTCGGCATCGACGCCGACGAATACCTGCACCGGGTCGAGGTGGCGCATCGATTGTCCGACTACGCCAGGTCGGCCCGGATCGCACACCCGGCAGCTTTCGCCGGTATCCGGATGGACGGCGCCCGCCCGGTCGTCTCGCTCACCGACGGGGTGAGTTCCGGGCACGCGCGGGCGGCCGCCGAGGCGGCGGGGTTCACCGTGGAAACGGTCTCCGTCAGCGAGGCCACCCTGCGGGAGCGACGAGCCGCGTTCGAGCGCTGGCTGGCCGGGCAGACCCGCGCGGTCGCCCAGTCGATCTTCGGGTACGGAATCGATGTGGCGCACAACAGTTTCGCGGTGCGCGTCGCCAAAGACATCCAACTGCCCGCCGAGGTGGGGCCGGTTCGATCGATCACGGCGACGATGCCGGAAACGCGGCCCGACAACAGCACCGACGAGGTGCGGTCGATTGCGGCCGAGGAGCCCGACGGCGCCATCGTCGGCGGCCAGTCCTACGCCTTCCAGGTCGACGGCGAGGCCCACCGGTGCTCGTTCGGCTTCAACGCCACCGATGAAAAGGGCAATGCGGTCAACATCACCGCCGGCCACTGCGACCCAAACAACCTTGTCGTGCAGGCGAAGCGAACGCGCGAACCACAGCGCATCTTTACCGTGCGTGGCACCTCCGACGAACGGTACGTGCCCGGTGAAAAGCCGAAGCTGGGCGCCGAACTCGGCTACTTCGACGCGTCCAGCTTCAGCCCGCACGACTACGGGATCCTGCGGATCAACGAGGCGGCCGCGCCGCGGTTCCGGAACAACCTGGTCTCGGCCGGACAGCTCTCGCCGCCGACCCCGTCGATCGTGCCGCCCACGCTGGATACCGGCAGCAGCCCCGGCTCAGCGCCGGAAGCCGCACGGCAGGGTGATGTCGTGCGCATCGACGGCACCGCCGATCCGATCGACGGCAGCGTGGTGTGCAAGGCCGGATTCCGGTCCGGCTACTCCTGCGGCATGGTGCTCGCGTCCGGCCAGACCGCCTGGCTGAACGACGTGCCCGGCCACGGCGATACGCCGGTCCGGTTCGAGGAAATGTTCCTCACCACCCTGTGCGGTCACCAGGGTGACAGCGGCGGTCCGATCATGGCGGGCACCAAGGCGGTCGGCATCAACAGCTCCATCGTCACTACCACCACGCTGTTGGACGGCGCCTGCGGGCACCTGCCGGTGCTGCTCGGTCAGCCGCTCAGCACGGTGCTGCGGGAGCACCCGGGCTTGAAAGTCCGCACCAGCTGATCTGCCGGTGCCCCTAAGATCGCGATCATGCCCGTTTCCGCCACCGCCGCCACCGCCACCGGATTGTGCGCGTTCATCGATGCGTCGCCCTCGCCCTTCCACGTCTGCCGCACGGTGGCGGGCGAACTCGAGGCCAACGGCTTCACCCGGCTCACCGAATCGCAGCCGTGGCCGGCGGACGGCCCGAGCAAGCACTACGTGGTGCGTGGTGGATCGCTGATCGCCTGGGCGACGGCGGACGCGGCGGGCAGCACACCGTTCCGGGTGGTCGGCGCGCATACCGACAGCCCGAACCTGCGGGTGAAACAGCACCCCGATCTGGCGTCGGCCGGGTGGCAGCTGGTCGGCCTCGAGCCCTACGGCGGCGCCTGGCTCAATTCTTGGCTGGATCGCGAGCTCGGCATCTCCGGGCGACTGAGCGTTCTCGACGGAGACGCGGTGCGCGAGCAGCTGGTTCGCATCGACGAGCCGATCCTGCGGGTGCCGCAGCTGGCCATTCACCTGTCCGATGACCGCAAGGGCGTCACGCTCGATCCGCAGCGCCACGTCAACGCTATTTGGGGGGTCGGCCGCGAACCGCGCTCATTCCTCGCGTTCGTCGCCGAGCATGCGGAGCTCGATCCGGCCGCGGTGCTCGGCTGGGAGCTGATGACGCACGATCTGGCGCCCAGCCGGATAGTGGGCCGGGACCAGGATCTGGTCAGCGCGCCTCGGCTGGACAACCAGGGCACTTGTTACGCGGGCCTGCAGGCCTTCCTCGCCGCCGTCGAGGAGCCCGGCGCGGCCATTCCGGTATTCGCCACGTTCGACCACGAAGAGGTCGGCAGCCAGTCCGACCGCGGCGCCCAGTCCGATCTGCTGCCGACGGTGCTGGAGCGGATCGTGCTCACCCGCGGCGGCGATCGCGCCGAATTCCTTGCCACGCTGGCCGGTTCGGTCTGCGCCTCCGGCGATATGGCGCACGCGACGCACCCCAACTACTCCGACCGGCACGAGCCCGCGCACCGCATCGAGGTGAACGGCGGGCCGGTACTGAAGGTCAACCAGAATCTGCGCTACGCCACCGACGCGGTGGGCGCGGGGGCGTTCGCGCTGGCGTGCGCACAGGCGGGAGTTCCATTGCAGCGCTACGTCCATCGCGCCGATCTGCCGTGCGGATCGACCATCGGCCCGATGACGGCCGCGGGCACCGGCATGACGACGGTCGATGTGGGCGCGGCCCAGTTGGCGATGCACTCGGCGCGCGAAATGATGGGCGCCGCAGATGTTCCGGCCTACGCCGCGGCGCTGGCCGCCTTCCTCACGCCCGCCGTCACCGGGCGATAGGTCGCCACCGCCACGACGAACACCGCGAGAGTGGCGAGCACGTAACTGCTGCCGATGAGCTGCTGCCACCAGGCCCAGCCGAGCTCCTTGTCCGCGGCGTGCGGCAGCAACCACTGCGGTCCGATCAGGAACATCAGGGTCAGCGCGCCGACGCAGCCGAGAAACAGCGGGCTGCGCCTGCCGCGCACGATGACGTCCGCGGTCACCACCAGCGCGGGTGCGATCCACACCCAGTGGTGCGACCAGGACACCGGCGAAACCAGCAGCACCACCGCGGCATTCACCAACAGCGCGGCCACCGTGGCACCCGCGTCGATCAGCCTGCGCATCCAGACGGCCGCCAGGGCGATCGCCACCAGGGACAGCGCGATCCACAGCAGGGTGGCCACCGAGTCGGCGACGCCGAGCCGGAAAACCATCCCCTTGATCGACTGGTTACCCGCGAAGTACGGCGGCCCGATCCGGCCGGTATCGGCGAGCGTGTGGAACCAGTACTCGGTCGAATCGCTGGGGAACAGCAGAAAACCGAGGCCGACCGCCGCGATGGCGGAGACGATCAGCGTGCCCGCCGCCTTCCAGTCCTTACGCAGCAGGAAGTACAGCAGGTACCCGCCGGGGATCAGCTTCACCGACACCGCGATGCCGATCAGCATGCCGCGCGGCCAGAACGGCTTGCGCACCAGGCAATCCAGCGTGATCGCGGCCATCAGCACCAGATTGATCTGGCCGAAGCCGAAGGTCTGGCGCAACGGCTCGAACGTCTGCAGCAGCGCGACCGCGCCGATGACGATCGTCAGGGTGCTCAGCCGGGACAGCTCGGGGCGGATCCGCGCGAGCACCACCCACAGCGTGACGGCCAGGCTCGCCAGCGAGGTCACCAGCACCAGCACCTCGGCAAGCAGCAACGGCATCAGCGCGAGCGGCGCGAAGAACAGCGCGGCGAGCGGGGGATAGGTGAACGGTAATCCGATGCCCGCGACCGGCGGCATCGGCCCGTACAGCTCGCCGTCGTCGAGCCAGACCCGGGCGCCGTTGCGATACACCTGTAGATCGATGTACCCGGACCACCAGTGGGCCAGCAGCGACAGGATCGCCGAGGCGATGAACAGGCCGACCGCGATCAGCAGCCAGCGCAGCTGCTCACGGGACATCGGAATGCGTGCCGGGGCGGTCGGCTCGGAGCTCGCGGCGGCGCGCGGGTGCTTCGAGGCAACCGGCTCAGCGGAATCCGCAAACCCCGATCGTTCGTTCACGGGGCCCAGAGTATCGGTGTGCCTCGATGTGACCGCCGTCGGCGCGCGCGGTCACTAGCACGGCTTGTGACCGGGCGCACAGGAATCCGGCGAACCGGGCGAGACGCCTATGCGGCCCGGTGCCCACCAACCGTCACGGCTAAACTTCCAGGCGAATCCCCAGCTTCGCGCTCCCGGCCCGAAAGGACCCTGGTATCCCGTGACTTCGCAGGTCGACACCGTCAGCGCAGCCGCAGCAACTCCCGACGTGCCGCAACCCTATAAAGAGCTGGGTCTGAAGGACGACGAGTACGCCCGCATCAAGGAAATCCTCGGCCGTCGGCCGACCGACGCCGAACTGGCGATGTACTCGGTGATGTGGAGCGAGCACTGCTCCTACAAGTCGTCGAAGGTGCACCTGCGCTACTTCGGCCAGACCACCACCGAGCAGATGCGGGCCTCGATGCTGGCGGGCATCGGGGAGAACGCGGGCGTCGTCGATGTCGGCGACGGCTGGGCGGTCACCTTCAAGGTGGAAAGCCACAACCACCCGTCCTATGTCGAGCCGTATCAGGGCGCGGCCACCGGTGTCGGCGGCATCGTGCGCGACATCATGGCGATGGGCGCACGGCCGATCGCGGTGATGGACCAGTTGCGCTTCGGCGCGGCGGACGCTGCCGATACCCGGCGCGTGGTCGACGGTGTGGTGCGCGGCGTCGGCGGTTACGGCAACTCGCTCGGCCTGCCCAACATCGGCGGCGAGACCGTGTTCGACGCGTCCTACCAAGGCAATCCGCTGGTGAACGCGCTGTGCGCGGGCGTGATGCGGGTCGAGGACCTGCACCTCGCCTTCGCCTCCGGCACCGGCAACAAGATCATTCTGTTCGGCGCGCGCACTGGCCTCGACGGCATCGGCGGCGTCTCCGTGTTGGCCTCGGACACCTTCTCCGGTGACGAGTCGGGCACCGGTCGCAAGAAGCTGCCCAGTGTGCAGGTCGGCGACCCGTTCACCGAGAAGGTGCTCATCGAGTGCTGTCTCGAGCTGTACGCGGCCAAGCTGGTGGTCGGCATCCAGGACCTCGGCGGCGCCGGGTTGTCCTGCGCCACTTCCGAACTGGCGGCCGCGGGCGATGGCGGCATGCACATCGAGTTGGACCGGGTACCGCTGCGCGCCACCGGCATGACCCCAGCCGAGGTGCTCTCCAGCGAATCGCAGGAGCGCATGTGCGCGGTCGTGACGCCGGAGAACGTGGACGCGTTCATGGCGGTGTGCCGCAAGTGGGACGTGCTCGCCACGGTGATCGGTGAGGTCACCGACGGCGACCGGCTGATCGTCACCTGGCACGGCGAAACCGTCGTCGACGTGCCGCCGCGCACCGTCGCGCACGAGGGCCCGGTGTACGAACGGCCGGTGCGGCGACCGGACGAGCAGGACGCGCTGATCGCCGACAGCACCGACAAGCTGACCCGCCCGAAGACCGGCGACGAGCTGCGCGCGACGCTGCTGCAAATGCTGGCCAGCCCGCAGCTGTGCAGCCGCAAGTGGATCACCGAGCAGTACGACCGCTACGTGCGCGGCAACACCGTGCTCGCCGAGCACGCCGACGCGGGCGTCATCCGGATCGACGAGCAGACCGGCCGCGGCATCGCGCTGGCCACCGACGCGTCCGGCCGCTACACGAAGCTGGACCCGTACACCGGCGCGCAGCTCGCGCTCGCCGAGGCCTACCGCAATGTCGCCACCACCGGCGCCACCCCGAAGGCCGTCACCAACTGCCTCAACTTCGGTTCCCCCGAGGATCCCGGCGTGATGTGGCAGTTCCAGCAGGCTGTCCGCGGTCTCGCGGACGGCTGTGTGGCCCTTGGCATCCCGGTCACCGGCGGCAACGTCAGCTTTTACAACCAGACCGGGCAGACGGCCATCCTGCCGACCCCGGTGGTCGGCGTGCTCGGCGTGATCGACGACGTGCACCGGCGCATCCCGACCGGGCTCGGCCTGGAGCCGGGGGAGACGCTGATCCTGCTCGGCGAGACGCACGACGAATTCGGTGGCTCGATCTGGTCGCAGGTCGCGCACGACCACCTCGGCGGCGTGCCGCCCAAGGTCGACTTCGCCCGCGAGCAGTTGCTCGCCGAGGTGCTCACCGCTGGCTCGCGCGACGGCATGATCAGTGCGGCGCACGACCTTTCCGAGGGCGGGCTGGTCCAGACCGTCGTCGAGGCCGCGCTGGCCGGCGAAACCGGTTGCCGCATCCTGCTTCCCGAGGATGCCGACCCGTTCGTGACATTGTTCTCCGAGTCGGCCGGACGGGTACTCGTCGCGGTGCCGCGCTCGGAGGAGACCCGGTTCACCAAGATGTGCACCGCCCGCGAATTGCCGTGGACGCGCATCGGTGTGGTCGACCAGGGTACGGATTCCATTGAGGTGCAAGGGCAGTTCTCCGTCCCCATGGACGAGCTGCGTGCCGCACACGAGGGCACGCTGCCGAAGTTGTTCGGAGCAAGTGCGGTCTGATGCCGCCTGGGGCTGGAGCGGTCTCAGTAGTTGAGCGCGGCGGCGCCGGCCGAATCGTCGGCGCCGCCGAGCTCCCCCGCCTCTCCGCGTATTCAGGCCAGGCCTAGGTGCGGGGAGAGGAGCGTCGGCGTCCGGCGGCTGGGATTCGGCTGAGTCAGCTGATACCCGGCGAGTTACCCATGTTCGTGCGAAATCAGTTGTCCTTTTCGCTGTTCGGGGTGGTAGTCGCCACGCTGTTCTTCGCGCTATCGCTGACTCCTTCGCTGCTGCCGCGGGATTGGCTGTTCGAAGGGCTCGTCGGCGGGATCAACGCGGCGATCGGCTACGGCGTCGGCTGCCTGCTGGAGTGGGCGTACCGCAGATGGATTCGGCCCCGGGTGCGGCTGCCCGCTGCTGTGACAGAGACATTCGCCGAGCTGCCCACCTGGTTGCCGGGCGCGATCAAGGTGCTCGTGGTGGTCGCCTGCGTGATCGTCGCGATAGTGATGCTGATTCAGTCGGCGCGGTGGCAGCGCGAAATCACCGCGCTGATGGGGATGGACGACATCACGACCACGGGCTTTCTGCGCACCGGTGCGCTGAGCGCCGCCGTGATCGCGGTGGTGATCGGGGTCTTCCGTGCTGTCCGGTGGCTGGTGCGGTGGGTCGCGAACGAACTCATCGAGCGGGTACACATCCCGCGCAAACTCGCGCTGCCCATCGGCTTCCTGATCGTCACCATCGTCGCCGTCACGTTGTTCAACGGCGTGCTGGCCAAAGCGTTCTTCTCGGTGGCGAATTCGGCGTTCAGCGTGCGCAACAGCCACACCTCACCCAATGCCACCCAGCCGCAGTTGCCGGAACGGTCAGGCAGCCCGGCCTCGCTGGCGAAGTGGGAGACGCTCGGCTCGGAAGGGCGCTGGTTCGTCTCCTATGTGCCGACCGCCGCCGACATCGCCAGGGTCACCGGCAAACCCGCGCGCGAACCCATTCGCGTCTACACCGGCCTGGAATCGGCGGACGGTCCGCAAGCCCAGGCCGAGCTGGCCGTCGCCGAACTGGAGCGCACCGGTGCCTTCGACCGCAAGGCCTTGGTCGTGGTGACAACCACCGGCACCGGCTGGGTCGACTCCACCAGCGCCGAATCCGTCGAGATGATGTACGGCGGCGATACCGCGATCGTCGCCACCCAGTACTCGTATCTGCCCAGCGTGCTGTCCTTCCTCTCGGACAAGGAGAAGGCGACGCGGATGGGAAAGCTGGTGTTCGACAAGGTGTATGAGCACTGGTCGGCACGGCCGGCGCAGGCGCGGCCGAAGCTGCTTGTCTACGGCGAGAGTCTCGGCTCGCAGGGGTCGGAGGGTGCCTTCACCGGCCTGTCCGATCTGCGAACGAAGTCCGACGGGGTGCTGTGGGTCGGTCCGCCGAACTCGAATCGGCTGTGGGGCGAATTCGTCGCCCGGCGCGACCCCGGCTCACCCGAGGTGCTGCCGACCTACGCCGACGGCCTGGTGGTGCGGTTCGCCGACAGCCGCGGCGATCTGTGGCGGCCGCCGGGCACCTGGCTCGCGCCGCGCATCGCCTACCTGCAGCACGCGTCCGACCCGGTGGTCTGGTGGTCGCCGGATCTGCTGTTCGACGAACCGGATTGGTTGCGCGAGCCGCGCGGACCGGATGTGTCGCCGACCATGGCGTGGTATCCGATCGTCACGTTCTGGCAGGTCGCCGCGGACCTGCCCAACGCGCAGGGCGTCACCGACGGGCACGGCCACCGCTATGGCACGCTGGTGCTCGATGCCTGGGCCGCCCTCGCCGAGCCGCCGGATTGGTCGGCCGAACTGTCGGACCGGATCCGAAACTACTTGGAACAGTCGGCCGTTCGGGAACGCTCACTCAAGTGAGTGGATAGGACGCGAACCTGGGCGGGCCAGGACCCCTCGTGCACAAGGCCCGCCCAGGAGCGTCGTCAGGCGACGGAATTGAATGGATCGTGCTCGGCGAGCAGCTTTTCCATCCGCGCCTGATCGATGCGACCGTGCACGGTCGCGGCTTCGTGCTGGTCACGCACCACCTTCGCCAAGGTGAAGGTGCTGGTCACCAGGAAGAGCATGGACATGGCGAGAAAGCCTCGCTGCCACATATCCAGTGGCAGATAACAGATTCCGACGCCCACCCCGAGGAAGCTGACGCCGAACGCGATCGCGGCCTGCGCGATGAACGCCGAAGTGGTTTTCGGCTGTGCGTTGGGAGTGCTCATGGGTAAGAAGTCTGCCGACACGCGTTCGCGCGCAACCGCGTACAACTACTCGAGCGGTCTGGGTAATTGCCGACCGCCGCCGAAACCTGGCCGATTCAGCGGTGCCGCCGGGCCGCGGTGCCGCCGATGGCGGTGCGCGGCGATGCGCCGCGCGGCGGCCCGGGCAACGCGCCGCCGACCGTACCGGACCGCCATACTGTTCGGGTGATGATCGCTACGGACCCGCCGACGCCGTCCGCGCCCGACCCCCGCCCGCGCTGAGTTCTCGTGCTCGAGACCGCCACCACCCTGACGAAGCTGCGTGCGCGCGGCATCGTCATCGTGCGGCGCGTGGAAGACATCATCGATCTGAATTACGTCGGGCTCGTCGTCGCGACGGTGTTCTTCGCGCTGTCGGTGACCCCGTCGCTGCTGCCGCGCGATTGGCTGTTCCAGGGGCTGATCAGCGGGATCAACGCCGCGCTCGGCTACGGCGTCGGCTGTGTGCTGGAGTGGCTGTTCCGGTTGTGGGTGCGGCCGCGGCTGACCAGGATTGCGCCGCCGCCCACCTGGGTGCGCTACGCAGTGAAGTCCGCGGTCCTGTTCACCGCCGCGTTGAGTGCGGCATTGATGCTCGTCCAGTCGGCGCGCTGGCAGCGGGAGATCACCGCGCTGATGGGGATGGCGGGCACGACGACGCCCGCCTACCTGCGCACCGGGTTGCTCAGCTTGGCGGTGGGCGCGGCGGTGGTCGCGGTGTACCGGACGGTGCGCGAGACCATCCGGTTTCTGGCCCGGCTGCTCAACCACTGGGTGCGGGTGCCGCGGGAGCTGGCACCGGCCGCTGGGTTCCTCGTGCTCGTCGTGCTGGCCGTGACCATCTTCAACGGCGTCGCCTCGCGGGCCTTCTTTGCCGTCGCCAACTCGGCGTTCAGCGTGCGCAACGACCACACCTCGGTGAACGCGATCCAGCCCGTCCAACCCGAACGCTCCGGCAGCCCCGCCTCGCTGGCCAAATGGGAAACCCTCGGCTACGAGGGCCGGTGGTTCGTTTCGCATGGGCCGACCGCGAGCAAGATCGGTGAGGTGACCGGCCGACCGGCTCGGGAACCGATCCGCGCCTACGTCGGCTTGGAATCGGTCGAGCCAGGCGAGGACCCGGCGGAACTCGCGGCCGCGGAACTCGAGCGGACCGGCGCGTTCGATCGCAAGGTGCTCGTGGTGATGACCACCACCGGCACCGGGTGGGTGAATGCCATGGCCGCCGGGGCCATCGAATACATGTACGGCGGCGACAGCGCGATCGTCGCCTCGCAGTATTCGTACCTGCCCAGCGTGCTGTCGTTCCTCGCGGACCGGAGCAAGGCGATGACCGCGGGCCGGGCGATGTTCGACGCGATCCACCGGCACTGGGCGGCGCGGCCGCGGGAGCAGCGGCCGAAGCTGCTGGTATACGGGGAAAGTCTCGGCTCGCAGGGTTCCGAAGCGGCCTTCGACGGGCTCGCCGATCTGCGGACGAAGGTGGACGGCGCGCTGTGGGTCGGTCCGCCGAACTCGAATCGACTGTGGAAGCAGTTCGTTTCGCGGCGCGATCCCGGCTCGCGGGAGATCCAGCCGGTGTACGCCGACGGGCTGGTCGTGCGATTCGCCTCCGACAGTGCCGATCTCGCGCGCCCGTCCACCGAGTGGCGGCCGCCGAGGATTGCCTACCTGCAGCACGCGTCGGACCCGATCGTTTGGTGGTCGACGGATCTCATTTTCTCGCAACCGGATTGGCTGTCCGAGCCGCGCGGCGCGGATGTGTCGTCACAGATGCGATGGTGGCCGTTCGTCACCTTCTGGCAGGTGGCCGCCGACCTCACCAATGCCCAAGCGGTCACCGATGGACACGGGCACCGTTACGGCAGTCTCGTGCTCGACGGGTGGGCGGCAATCGCCGCGCCGCCGGACTGGACCGCCGGCCTGTCCGACCGGGTCAGGGCGGAGCTGGAAGTAGCCGAGGATTTCGAGCGGAAGACCAAGTGAGTAGAGTTCCGGAAGTTGCTGTCGCCGTTGGCATTCCACTGGCATGGAGCAATTGGTTGCTGCCCGGGCTTGGACTCGGTGTCCGGGGTAGGACAGCCGCCAATGCGGGATTCGCCACCGCCTACGCGCTCGTCTTCGATGACGATCCGAACTGGTTCTCAGCGAGGGGATTTCGGTACGGCATAGTTTCCGCTGCGCTTGTTGCAGCCGGTTACGGTGTGGCCCTCGCTATTCCGCCGGTGCGGGAGGGGTTGCGCGAGTTCGCCGACCGCGGGCCGGAGGTGTCCGACGCCGAATGGATCGCGGTGCACATCCCGATCGGCACTGTCTACAGCGAAGAGATGGTCTTCCGCGCTGCACTGGATCCGTTGCTGGACAACGCTTTCGGCTCCCGTGCTGGATCGCTGCTCGGTGCACTGACATTCGGCCTATGGCATATCCACCCGGCTCGCGCGGCGGGTGAGAGTGTCCCGGCCACGGTCGCCGCCACCGCTGCGGGTGGCTTTGTGCTCGGCTGGCTGCGCCGCCGCACCGGGAGCGTCACCGCCCCGGCCTTGCTTCACTTCGCCACCAATGCGGGCGGTGCTATCGCGCCGCGCCTGGCCAGGCTCTTCGGAACCCCGCGCACGCAAGCCTGACCGGGGCGGCGTCACGCCCAGGTTCGGGCTCATCGGCTGTCTGTAGCGGTCGCGCCCATTGTTGCAGGACCGGAGTGGCTGAAACCTGCCCACTTGCGCACAGCGTTCCTGTCTGCGTACAGTGTTCGCAACGAGAGAACGGCGTACGCCCCAACGGGATCGAGCAGGAGAAAGAGCATGTCGAACAACGTGAACTGGGATACCAACGGCGACTGGAAGGTGCAGGGCGACTGGGGCACCACCGATTCGACCGGTCGGGAATTCGCGCTGGCTCGCTGGCAGCAGCGGCTGGACGAACTCCGGGCCGCCCACCATGTGCCCGGCGCGGCGCTGGCGATTCTGGTCGACGGCAAGGTCTACGAAATCGCTAGCGGTGTCCTGCATCGGGGCACGGGCGTGCCGGTCACCACCGACTCGGTGTTCCTGTGTGGCTCGATCGCCAAGGTCTACACCGCGACGTTGATCATGCGGCTCGTCGACGAGGGCAAGCTCGATCTCGACGCGCCCGTCGTCGAGGTGCTGCCCGAGTTCGCCACGCCGGATGAGGAAGCCACGCAGCAGATCACGGTCCGGCGGTTGCTCAGCCACACCGGCGGCGTGACCAACGACTTCAACTACGACGGCGGCCGCGGCGACAACTGTCTCGCCGAATATGTCCGGGCCGCAAGGGAAGTCGCGCTGGACTGTAAACCGGGCACGGCGATGTCATACGGCAGCCTCGGCTATGTGGTGCTCGGTCGGGTCATCGAGGTGCTGACCGGCAAGACCTTCGACGAGGCGGTGCGGGACTTGCTCGCCGTCCCCTTGGGTCTCGACCATCTGGTGACGCTGCCCGAGCAGGCGCTGCGGTTCCGCACCGCGATGAGCCATCTCGGCGCACCGGGGCAGTACCCGGATCCCGCGCCGGAGTGGGACATCATGCCGCGCTCCGTCGCGCCCGCGGCACGGGTCATCAGCACGGCCGGTGACATGGTGCGCTTCGCCCGGATGCACCTGGAGGGTGGTCGCGCCGCCGACGGCACCACCGTGCTGTCCGCCGAATCCGTTGCGGCAATGCAGCATCGAGCGATCGACGTGCCGGACAAGTGGACCGTCAGCGCCGACGGCTGGGGCCTCGGCTGGACGTTGTACGACTGGAACGGCATCAAGGGCTTCGGCCACGACGGCGCCGCGATCGGCCAGTACGGCTACCTGCGGGCCATCCCCGAAGCCGGTGTCGCCGTCGCACTGCTCACCAATGGCGGTGGCGCGCGCCAACTTTACGCGGCGCTGTTCCGGGAACTGCTCGCCGAACTGGCCGGGGTGCGGATGCCAGACCCGTTCGGCCCCGCCGTTCCGCCGGTCCCCGTGGACATCGCGCCGTTCGTCGGCACATACCAGCGGGCTGGCGTCGTCATCACGGTCAGCAAGCAGGACGACGGCTCCGGTCACATGCTGTACGAATTCGTCGACGACATGAAGGACATGTCCCCGCCGCTGAGCATGGAACTCACCCCCGTCTCGGAGACGGTCTTCGCCGCTTCCGGCGCTGGCCCCTCCTTCAGCGAGGACTACATGCCCATCGTCTTCGCCACCCTCGCCGACGGCACCGAGGCCTGCTACGTCGGCATGCGCGCTACCCCGAAACAGGCCACCAACTGATCGTCCGCGAAATATAGGGCCGGGCCCCCGGTAATCTCGGCGACGTGGCGCGACAAACAGTGAGCCCGGCCGATCTCAGGTCGGCGGTGGATGCGGTGAGTGACTGGCTGCTGGACGAGTCGGCACCCACCCCCACGCGCACCGAACTCGCCGCAGCCGTCCGCACCACCGCCCGAACCCTGGCCGCCTCAGCCCCCGGCCATTCGGTAGAGGTACGCGTCCCCCCGTTCGTCGCGGTCCAATGCATCGAAGGCCCCCGCCACACCAGAGGCACCCCACCGAACGTCGTAGAAACCGACCCCCGCACCTGGCTCCTCCTGGCCACCGGCCTACTCGACTTCACCACCGCCCTCGACTCCGGCACCCTCACCGCCTCCGGCAGCCGCGCCCCCGAAGTAGCCCACTGGCTCCCCATAACCCGCCCAACCCCCGACTGACGATCCCGCACCACGCACGGGCCCACTTGCGGTCAGGTGGTCACGCGGTTGCTGCGGTGCAGGCCCTTGCGGTCGTAGAAGCGGGTGATGAGGGCGCCGAAGGTGAGGCCGATGGCTAGGCCTGCGAGGGCCATCCAGACGCCGCGGGCGAGGCCGGACTCGAAGTTGGCGTCGAAGTAGAGGATGGCGCGGATGCCGAGGAAGACCTGGTGCATCGGTTCGAAGGAGGCCAGCCAGCCGAAGTACTGGGGGGTTGCCTCGATCGGGACGGTGCCGCCGGAGGAGGGCAGGCCGAGGATGATGAACAGGATCAGGTTGACCAGCAGGCCGGCCGAGCCGATCGCGGCCAGCGTGGACAGGCCGGTGATGCCGACGGCGATGATGGCCAGCGCGCTGTAGAGGAACAGTGCCAGCGGGTGGTCGATCGGCATGTCCAGGGCCTTGCCGACGATGAGGAAGACCGCCGAGACGATGTTCGCGGTCACCACCATGACGCCCCACTTGATCAGCAGGGTGCGGAAACGCGAGATGGGTGTGGGCGGGTAGTGCACGAACCACGGCCCGTATTCGGTGGGGATGAAGCCGAGTTGGGCGTCGATCATGGTGTGGATGACCATCGCGCCGACCACCCCGGCGAGCAGCAACAGCAGCGCGTAGAAGAACGCGGTGAGGCCTTGGCCGGTGCCATCGGGCAATGGATGATACTGCTGGACAACAACTTTCACCGGATCGGCCAGAGCGACCCTGCTGGCACCGGACAGCTCGGGCGCGGGCGGCCCGCCGGGCTGCGGCTTCAGCTGCTCGGTCACCTGGTCGGTGAGCTGCTTGCCGACCTGCTTGTTCACCTCGGTCAGCGCCTGATTGCCAACCCGGAGCACGATCTGGGTGCCGAACGCGCCGGTCCGCGGATTGGTCTGCAGGGTGATGATCGGGCGCTCCATGTCGCCGGGAATCACACTGCCGACGCCGAGAATGCCGAGCCGCTTGCTGAAATCGCTCGGGATGACGATCGCGCCGTAGACCTCACCGGACTGCATCTGCCGCTCGGCCTCGCTGATGCTGATCACATGCAGGTCGACCTTGTCCGACGGCACCCCCTTGACGAGCGCGTCGGTGATCTGGTTACCGGAATTCACCTGCTGCGCCCGATCGGCCGTGCCGATGACATCGCCCACATCTTGGTTCACCAGCGCGATGGGGAAATCGTGCAGATTCTTCTCCGGATCGACGACGTAATCCAGGTACATGATGCCGAGCAGAGCCGTCAGGAGGGTGAGCACTCCGATGGGAAACAGCACCATGCGAGCCCATGGTCGGCGCTGCGGCGCCGCTGCTCCTGTGTTCGATCCCGCCCCGCTGCCGGTGTCCGCGCTGTCGGTAGTCGTCACGGCTCGCACCGTAACAGCTGGCGCGCCGACGTCCCGACCCGTGCGCCGCGCCGATTGCTGCTCGTATGCGGTAGCGGTGATCGCGAACGAAGTTTCACCCGTAGAATGAAACGTGCCCCCAGCCCGCCCGAACAGGGAGCAAACGGTGACCAACGCCGAACTGCCGGTCGACAGCCCGATCTCCGATGTCAATGGCTCAACCGCCACCCCCGATCAGGTCGAGAACGAGCCACGCGAAGAGTGTGGCGTGTTCGGAGTCTGGGCGCCGAGCGAGGACGTGGCGAAGCTCACGTACTACGGCTTGTACGCGCTGCAGCACCGCGGGCAGGAGGCGGCGGGCATCGCGGTATCCGACGGTTCGCAGATCTTGGTCTTCAAGGATCTCGGCTTGGTCAGTCAGGTATTCGACGAGCAGACGCTGGCCGCCATGCCGGGCCACATCGCCGTCGGTCACTGCCGCTACTCCACCACCGGCGGCGTGACCTGGGAAAATGCCCAGCCCATCTTCCGCACCACCTCGGTCGGTTCCGGACTGGCCTTGGGCCACAACGGCAATCTGGTCAATACCGCCGAATTGGCCGGTCGCGCACGGGAACTCGGACTCATCGGCGCCACCGTCGCGAACGGCCGCCCGCAGCCGATCGCCGCGACTTCCGACTCCGACGTGATCACCG
Source organism: Nocardia iowensis (assembly GCF_019222765.1). Lineage (NCBI taxonomy): Bacteria > Bacillati > Actinomycetota > Actinomycetes > Mycobacteriales > Nocardiaceae > Nocardia > Nocardia iowensis. Next base: position 744,865 of record NZ_CP078145.1, read on the forward strand.
CGCTGCTCGCGCACGCGTCCGCGGATTCGAGCATCGAGCAGGCGGCGATGGAGCTGCTGCCGACGCTGCGTGGCGCGTTCTGCCTGACCTTCATGGACGAGCACACCCTCTACGCCGCGCGCGACCCGCACGGTGTCCGCCCGCTGTGCCTCGGCAGGCTGGACCGTGGCTGGGTTGTTGCCAGCGAAACCGCGGCATTGGACATCGTCGGCGCCGCGTTCGTCCGTGAGATCGAACCCGGCGAACTGCTGGCGATCGATGCCGACGGTGTGCGGTCGATGCGCTTCGCCAACCCCGAGCCCAAGGGCTGTGTCTTCGAGTACGTGTACCTGGCCCGGCCGGACAGCACCATCGCAGGCCGCTCGGTACACGCCACCCGGGTCGAGATCGGCCGCCGTTTGGCCAAGGAGCATCCGGTCGAGGCCGATCTGGTGATCCCGGTGCCCGAATCCGGCACCCCGGCCGCCGTCGGCTACGCACAGGGCTCCGGCGTGCCCTACGGCCAGGGCCTGATGAAGAACGCCTATGTCGGGCGCACCTTCATCCAGCCGAGCCAGACCATCCGTCAGCTCGGCATCCGGCTCAAGCTCAACCCGCTGCGCGAGGTCATTCGCGGCAAGCGACTGATCGTGGTGGACGATTCGATCGTTCGCGGTAACACCCAGCGCGCGCTGATCCGCATGCTGCGCGAGGCGGGCGCGCTGGAGATCCACGTCCGGATCGCGTCGCCGCCGGTGAAGTGGCCGTGCTTCTACGGCATCGACTTCGCCTCGCCCGCCGAGTTGATCGCCAACGGTTCAGGTGCCGAAGGCAGCTTCGACGAGATGGTGGAGGGCGTACGCCGCTCGATCGGCGCCGACACCCTCGGCTACATCTCCACCGAGGGCATGATCGCCGCCACCGAACAACCGCGCTCCCGGCTGTGCTGCGCCTGCTTCGACGGCAGCTACCCGATCGCGCTGCCCACCGAGGCGGCCATCGGCAAGAACCTGCTGGAAGGCATGCTCACCGGGCAGCCCGAGGCAATGCTGCTGGGCGAGAACGCGAATGCGAGCGCGCTGAGCCGTCCGTGATCATGGCTCGTCCATGATTCATCACCGTCCATAAATGCCGGGAACCCCGACATCCCTTGCGCGCAGTCGGATGCGGTCTGTAGCCGCGTCATGGCCGGAGAATATGCCCCGCCGATTCGAACGTGGGGCGAATACTTCTCTTTGGTGATCACCGATTCAGGGCGCTGAGTCACGCCCGGAACATGGATGCGTACGGCGGGTCGAGCGTGCGCGTCGCCGGTGCGAGCGGGTTCCTGTCCGGTGACGTGCCATGGCGTCCTCGGGACACTACAGCTGATGATCTAGTGCAATCCTGGACATTCGTCCGGTGATCCGGCCCCCCTGGTGCGCTATTTGCAACGCCTGCTAACACCCCGGTGATTTTTTCTGTGAAAACGCAACGTGCAGGAAATGGTTCGTGGGTACGGTGCCCGTCAGATCGGAAGTTCATTGTGTCCGCACCGGGCCTGCGATCCAGGACAACGCGGTGCGGCGCTCGAGAAGTGGGGCCCTGATGTTGGTTTCAAGGACACCTGGGGGCCGGACCCGGACGCGAACTATCGCGGCCGTCGGCCTGGCGTCGCTGGTGGCGTCCGCCTTGGCGGGCTGCGGTTCCGGCCGGACCGGTGATGGTGGTGACGGTGGCGGCTTGCTGGCCGGCACCACGGACAAAATCTTCTCGCTCGACCCGGCAGCCGCCTACGACAACGGCTCCCTGGTCGCGGAAACGCAGTTCTATCAGTACGTGCTGAACTTCGCGCCCGGCGACGCGACGCCGAAGCCGGACGCCGCGGAGAAGTGCGAGTTCACCAGCCCGACGGTGTACAGCTGCACCATGAAGCCGAACTTGAAGTTCGCCAACGGAAACCCGTTGACCGCCAAGAGCGTCAAGTTCTCCTTCGACCGGTTGGTCAAGATCAACGATCCGAACGGTCCCGCGGCGTTGCTCAGCAACCTCGAGAAGACCGATGCCCCGGACGACCGCACCGTCAACTTCACGCTGAAGGTCGCCAACGACCAGACCTTCCCGGCGATCCTGCCGACCCAGGCGGGTCCGATCGTCGACGAGAAGGTGTACGCGCCGGACCGGGTGATGGCCGACGAGGAAGTGGTCAAGAACAAGGGCTACTCGGGCCCGTACACCATCGCCAGCTACGACAAGAACAAGCTGGTGGAATACCGGGCGAACCCGGACTACAACGGCATCCTCGGTACACCGAAGACCAAGACGGTGTCGACCAAGTACTACGCCACCACCGACAACATGAAGCTCGACCTGCAGAACGGGTCGCTCGATGTTGCCTACCGTTCGTTGACGCCCACCGATATCGATTCGCTGCGCGGCGACAGCAAGGTCACCGTGCACGAGGGCCCCGGCGGCGAGCTGCGGTACATCGTGTTCAACATGAACACCATGCCGGGCGGTACCCCGGAGCAGAAGCTGGCCGTGCGCAAGGCCCTCGCGTCCACGGTCGACCGGGCAGCGCTGGCCAAGAATGTGTACAAGGGGACCTACACGCCGGCGTATTCGTCGGTGCCACAGGGTGTTCCGGGTGCGACGGAGCCGTTCAAGGAGATCTACGGCGCTGATCCGAGCAAGGACAAGGCCGCCAAGTTCCTCGCCGACGCCGGCGTCGCGACGCCGGTCGAGCTGAACCTGCAGTACAACCCGGACCACTACGGTTCGAGCAGCTCCGAGGAATACGCCGCGATCAAGTCGCAGCTGGAAGCCAGTGGGCTGTTCCGGGTGAACCTGCAGTCCACCGAATGGGTGAGCTACCAGCGGGAACGGGCGCGCGATTCGTACCCGCTCTACCAATTCGGTTGGTTCCCGGACTTCCCGGACGCCGACAACTACCTGAGCCCGTTCTTCGGCCCGAACAACTTCCTCGAGTCGCACTTCGAGGACCCGAGCATCAACGCTCAGCTGATCGGCCAGGCCACCGAAAGCGACAAGGCCAAGCGGCTCCAGCTCCTCGCCACGGTGCAGCGTGACCTCGCGCAGAACCACCTGCCGATCGTTCCGCTGTTGTCCGGCAAGCAGATCGCCGTCTCGGGTAAGAACGTGCAGGGAGTGGAGGACACTCTCGACGCTTCGTTCAAGTTCCGTTACACGGTGCTGAGCAAGTGACATCCGGCGAAGCCGGGCCCGGGACGATAGCTGCTCCAGAAACGAAGCCAGCGCCGGCCCGGGCCCGGCGCTTCGGCGTGCCACGGAAAGGGAAGGGCGGGAGCGATTCTCGCCAGCTCGCACTGCTGCGCTACTTGGGCGTGCGGCTGCTGCTGATTCCGGTGACCGCGTGGATTCTGGTCACCGTCGTGTTCTTCCTGATGCGCGTGGCCGGTGATCCGATCAGCGCTGCCATGGGTGGGCGAATGACCCAGGAGCAGATCGAGATTCGCAAGGAGGCGGCGGGGCTGAACCGGCCGATCCTGTCTCAGTACTGGGAGTACATCACCGGTCTACTGAGCGGGGATTTCGGCAAATCGCAGGACAATCGGCAGATCAGCGAAGTGGTGATGACCTATGGCGCCGCATCGCTCGAGCTGATGTTCTGGGCACTGATCGTGGCCTTCGCCGTCGGTGTACCGCTGGGCAGATACGCCGCGACCCGGCGTGATTCGCCGACCGATACCGGTCTGCGGTTGTTCGCCATCCTGGCCTACGCGGCGCCGGTGTTCTTCGTCGGTCTGCTGCTCAAGCTGGTCTTCGCGGTCAAGCTGGGCTGGCTGCCGGTGGCGGGCCGGGCCAGCACCAATGTCGAGCTGCAGCTGCAACATGTTTCGCCGAAGACCAACATCATGTTGATCGACGGCATCCTCTACGGTGACGCGGGATATCTGCTCGATGTGCTGGAACACGCTGTGCTACCGGCGATCGCGCTCGGTCTGCTCACTGCCGGGATCTTCTTGCGGCTGGTGCGGATCAACCTGATCCAGACGCTGCGTGCCGATTACGTGGATGCCGCGCGGGCGCGTGGCCTCTCCCAGCGGGTCGTCACCGGACGACATGCCTTCCGCAACGCGATGATTCCGATCGTCACCGTGATGGGTATGCAGATCGCCATGATGCTCGGCGGCGCGGTGCTGACCGAAACCACCTTCGAATGGAAGGGTCTCGGCTATCAGCTCGCGACGTATCTGTCGGCGCGTGACTTCATCGCCGTGCAGGGCATTGTCGCGTTCATCGCGCTGGTCGTCGCTGTGATGAGCTTCTTGGTGGATGCCCTGGTGGCACTGATTGATCCGAGGGTGAGGTTCTGATGACCGCACCGGAATTGCTCAATGAGCCGGTGATCGTGCCGCCGGTACCGCCCGCGGTTCGCCGGGGCGTGCCCGGTCTGCGCTTGTTCTCGATGACCGCCGGGTTGCAACGGGTGACCCTGATCTTCGGCCTGACCCTGGTCGCGATCTTCGTGCTCGCGGCGATCTTCGCGCCGCTGATCGCGCCCTATGATTTCGCGCAAAGCGCCGCCGACGGCGTCGATTTCGCGCGACAGCAGGCGCCGTCGGCGGACCACTGGTTCGGCACCTCGGTACGCGGCGAGGACGTGTTCTCCCGGGTGATCTTCGGTGCCCGCACCGCGCTGTTCGTGATCGCGATCTCGCTGGTGCTCTCACTGTTTATCGGTGTGCCGCTCGGCTTGGTGTCCGGCTACATCGGCCGCTGGCTTGACCGCGTGCTGGTGCTGTTCATGGACGCGATGTACGCCTTCCCGACGTTGCTGCTGGCGATCGTGGTGTCCATCGTGGTCTCGGGCGGCCGGTCGACCAGTTTCGGCGGCGTGCTGTCGGCGGCGGTGGCGATCACGGCCGTCTTTGTGCCGCAATACTTCCGGGTGGTGCGCAACGCCACCATCGCGGTGAAGAACGAACCGTACGTGGATGCCGCCCGGGTCACCGGCGCGTCCACCACGCGAATCCTGTTCCGGCACATCTTCGCCAACGTCACCCAGTCGCTGCCGGTGATCGTCACCCTGAACGGGTCCGAAGCCATCCTCACCCTGGCCGGGCTCGGCTTCCTCGGGTTCGGTATCGAGCCGACCCAGGCCGCCGAGTGGGGCTACGACCTGAACAAGGCTCTGTCCGATGTCTCCAACGGCATCTGGTGGACCGGTATCTTCCCCGGTTTCGCCATCGTGCTCGTGGTGCTCGGCATGACCCTGGTCGGCGAGAGCCTGAACGAGGTGCTCAACCCGATCCTGCGTACCCGCCGCTCGGTCGCGGCGGCACCCGGCGACGCGATCACCGTCGCAGGCATCGAAGTCGCCCCGACCGAACTCGAGAGTGGCACCGACACAGCCGATGTCGAGTCCGCGGGCGCGAAGCCCGCCGGAAACGATGTCGATCTGGTGAAGGACGGCACTGCCGGGAAGGAGACCACATGATCAACTCATCCGCGGTGGCCGACCGGAGCAAACCGGCGCTGTCCATCGAATCGCTGTCGGTCACCTTCGCCACCGACGCCGGACCCGTCTACGCGGTCTCCGACGTCTCCTACGAGGTGTTCCCGGGTGAGGTGCTCGCCATCGTCGGCGAGTCCGGCTCCGGCAAGTCGGTGAGCTCGCGCACCGCGATGGGATTGCTGCCGCTGACCGCGCGGGTGCGCGGTCTGGTCACCCTCGGCACCGAGACCATCACCTCGATGAACGAGCGGCAGCTGACCGCGGTGCGCGGCGGTGCCATCTCGATGGTGTTCCAGGAGCCCGGGCTCGCGCTCGACCCGCTGTTCACCGTCGGCTTCCAGATCGGCGAGGCGCTGCGCGCGCATTCGGAGATGAGCAAGAAGGACGCGAAGGCTCGCGCGATCGAACTGCTGCGCATGGTCGGCCTTCCCGACCCCGAGCATCGGGTGAACTACTACCCGCACCAGCTCTCCGGCGGCCAGAAGCAGCGCGTGGTGATCGCCATCGCGATCGCCTGCGAGCCGAAGGTGATCATCGCCGACGAGCCGACCACGGCGCTCGACGTGACGGTGCAGGCGGAGATCCTTGAGCTGTTGCGTGACCTACGCGACCGGATCGGCAGCGCCATCGTGCTGATCACGCACAACATGGGCGTGGTGGCCGACCTGGCCGACCGGGTCGTGGTGATGCGCAACGGCAGGGTGGTCGAGCAGGCGCCGGTGGACGAGTTGTTCGCCAGTCCCAAGGCGGACTACACCCGGGCACTGCTCGCGGCCGTTCCGCACCTCGGCACCGAGCAACTGGCGCACGGCCCGGCCGAAGAGGTCGCGCCGTCCGCCGAGCCGGTGCTCGAGGTGTGCGACCTGGTTGTCGAATTCCCTGGCTCGTTCGGCAGGCCGCCGTTCCGCGCGGTCGACGACGTGAACATCCGGATCGGGCCCGGTGAAACCCTGGGCCTGGTCGGCGAATCCGGGTCGGGCAAGTCGACCATCGGCCGCTGTGTCGCCGCGCTGCAACGGCCGACCTCGGGTGTGGTGAAGGTGCGCGGGCAAGACATCGCCGGATTGTCCGGGCGCAAGCTGCGGCCGATCCGGCGGCGCTTCGGGTTCGTGTTCCAGGACCCGGCCAGCTCGCTGAATCCGCGGCTCACCGTCGGTGAGTGTGTCGCGGAGCCGCTGATCGTGCACAAGATGGGCAGCACCGCGGAGATCAAGGCGCGGGTGCGCAAACTGCTCGACGATGTGCAACTGCCCGAGGGCACCGAGCGGCGGTATCCGCACGAGTTGTCCGGTGGTCAGCGCCAGCGCGCCAGCCTGGCCAGGGCCCTGGTCCTGGACCCGGATCTGCTGGTCGCCGACGAGCCGACCAGTGCGCTCGACGTCTCCGTGCAGGCCGCCGTGCTGGAACTGTTCGGGCAGCTACAACGCGAATGTGGTTGGGCCTGCCTGTTCATCAGTCACGATCTCGCGGTCGTCGATCAGCTGGCCGACCGAATCGTGGTGCTGCGCAATGGCGCGGTGGTCGAGCAGGGCGATCGGGATCGCATCCTGCGCGCTCCGCAAGAGGAGTACACGCAGCGTCTGGTGGCCGCGGTGCCCGTGCCCGATCCGGTGGAGCAGCGCAGACGCCGGGCGGAAACCGCGGCTTTGTTCGCTACCGAACGGAGCGGATAAGGGCAGCGGCAACTTACGCCCAGCCCGGTTGACAAGTCTCGCGGTACTCGCGCCCGGCAAAAGGCGCGGGGAGGCGGGACAAGCTGCAGGGTCGTTATCGGGTTCCGGTAGCGTGAGCAGGCATCTATCCGCCGATTCGGTTTGGAGCTTTCCCCGAAAATGACTGAACAGACCCCCAGTGGTGGTGCCTCCTACGCCGCGGCAGGCGTGGATATCGAGGCAGGTGACCGCGCAGTCGAGTTGTTCGGGCCATTGGCGAAGAAGGCGAGCCGACCCGAGGTCCAAGGTGGCCTCGGCGGGTTCGCCGGACTGTTCGCGCTCAAGGGCGGCTATCGCGAACCGCTGCTCGCCGCTTCCACCGACGGGGTCGGCACCAAGATCGCGGTGGCGCAGGCGATGGACAAGCACGACACCGTCGGACTCGACCTGGTCGCGATGGTCGTCGACGATCTCGTCGTGTGCGGCGCCGAGCCGCTGTTCCTGCAGGACTACATCGCCATCGGCAAGGTCGTGCCGGAGAAGGTCGCCGAACTCGTCTCCGGCATTGCCGAGGGCTGTGTCCGGGCCGGTTGCGCGTTGCTCGGCGGCGAGACCGCCGAGCATCCCGGCCTGATGGACCCGGACGACTACGACCTGTCCGCGACCGGTGTCGGCGTGGTGGAGGCCGACGCGGTGCTCGGTCCCGACCGGGTGCGTCCCGGTGACGTGGTGATCGCGATGGGCTCGTCCGGCCTGCACTCCAACGGTTACAGCCTGGCCCGCAAGGTGCTGCTCGACATCGATCGCATGTCCCTCACCGGGCATATCGAGGAGTTCGGCCGCACCCTCGGCGAGGAGCTGCTGGAGCCGACCCGGATCTACGCCAAGGACTGCCTGGCCCTGATCGCCGAAACCGACGTGCGCACCTTCGCCCATGTCACCGGCGGCGGACTCGCCGCCAACCTCGGCCGAGTGCTGCCCGCGGGCATGGTGGCCGAACTGGATCGCGGCACCTGGAACCCGGCCCCGGTCTTCAAGATGATCGCCCAGCGCGGTCGGGTCGAACGCGTCGAGATGGAGAAAACCTTCAACATGGGCGTCGGCATGGTAGCCATCGTCGCCCCCGAAGACGTCGACCGAGCCCTGGCCGTGCTGACCGCGCGCCACATCGAATGCTGGACCCTCGGCACCGTCAAGAAGGCAAAGGACGCCGACGCCCTACGCGCCGTCCTCGTCGGCGAACACCCGAGGTTCTAGTCCAGCACAACCCACCCACCACAGCGCGAGTCTTGCGAACACGCCGCGCCCGCGCGGCAAATAACACCAGCGTCCCGCATCGTTCAGATGCGGGACGCTGGTGCGTTGTAAGCCTTTTCGGCGGTATCCGTCAACGCGCGGCAACGCCTGAAGGGGGAGGTACGTCGACCTCCCCCTTCAGACGTTGCTCCGAGTCAGCGGCGCCAGTCGTCGTAGTCGTCCTCTTCCCACTTGGATGAGGACTTGTCCGCGTCGTGCTCATCGGACAGCACACCACTCCGTTGAGAGTTGGGGCTTCCCGAAAGCTCGCGCTGAAGGCTCGCGAAGTCGCTCGGCGGGCTGCTGTATTTCAGCTCGCGTGCGACCTTGGTCTGCTTTGCCTTAGCCCGGCCACGGCCCATGGCTGACCCCCTCGCGTCACTGCGGGGCGGCCTGGGGTTTGGTTGGCGGCCCCGTTCGAATTAATACTCTTCCTGACAGACACTTTAGCGTGTGTCCGGCGGTCTCGCTTCCAGGAGTGGGTGAAGAACTCTTGAAGAGGTTCCGTTTGCCCGGTTGTCGCCCTCGGCCGGTCCGGCTAGAGCACCCCGGGGATCGCGCGAATCACGCCGACCCGGGCACCGCCGCCGAGCACCGCGGGGGCCGCGAGCTCCGCGTGCGCATCGCTCCAGTCCACTCCGATCCGGTGCAAAATGGCCAGCGTCAGGGGCATTCGGGCACGGTCGTGCCCGTCGTCGATCTTGTATGCGAACGCCGTTCCGTCGGGCAGCGCACCGGCGTGCACGCCGTCCGCGCCGATCTTGCAGACCAGTCCCGGGGTGGCCTGCATGGCCAGCAGATCGGGTGCGTTGGTGCCGGAAATCACTCGCGGATGGGCGCGGATGGCGTCGGCGACCCGGCGCTCCGGCGCGTCGGGCGCGGCCGTTGCCATGGTCGCGAACACCCGGGCGAGGTTGATCAACGAGACCGGAATGATCGGCAGGCCACAACCATCGATGCCGAGATCGGTCTCCGGTTCGCCGGTGAGATCGGCGACGGTGGCGATGATCGCCTGCTGCAACGGATGTGCCTCGTCCAGATAGCCTTCGGTCGGCCAGCCGTTGATCGCACAGGTCGCCAGCATCGCGGCGTGCTTGCCCGAACAGTTCATGTAGATCCGGCGCGGTTCCTGCGAACCCGAGAGCACGGCCGCGCGCGCCTTGTCGTCGACCGGTAGATCCGGCGGGCATTCCAGCGACTTCTCGTCGAAACCGAAGCGGTCGAGGAGACGGCGCACCAGTGCGACGTGATCCGGTTCGCCGTAGTGCGACGCGGTCGCGATGGCCAGCTCCGCGTCGTCGAGCGGCTCGAACCCGTGGCGCAGCAGGGTGATCGCCTGCATGGGCTTGTTGGTGGAGCGCGGGAAGATCGGCAGGTGCACCTCACCGAGTTCGAGCATCGGCTCGCCCTGGGAATCGAGGATGACGGCCGAGCCGCGGTGCACGCACTCGCGGAAGCCGGAGCGGACTACTTCGACCAGTTCCACACTCACAGTTGCGCTCCCATGTCGAGTTCGGCGCCACGTCGAGTGGCCGGATTCTTCGCGTGCCTGCGGGCATGGCGTTCGATCTGCATCCGCACGTCGTCGGAGATGGTCGGCTCCGCCGTGAGCAGGGTCGCCAGCAACTCCGGGTCGTTGCCGGTGAACAGGTCACGGACGGTGATGCCGTGGTCGGGGACATGCACCACCGACACCTCGTCGCCGGCGCCGATCGTGCCCTCGGTCAGCACCCGCAGGTAGGCGCCGGTATCGCTTTGCCGCGCGAATCGCTTGACCCACTGGGCTTCTCCGCTCCAGTGCTGAAAGGTGGCGCACGGCACCCGGGGCGCGCTCACCTCGAGCAGGGTGTCGCCGATGGCCAAGCGGGCACCGAACACCGCGTCGCTGACCGGGAGCCCGGCGATGCGCAGGTTCTCACCGAACCAGCCCGCGGGCAGCTCCCGATCGAGTTCGCTGCCCCAGCGCCGAGCATCCTCCTCGGCGTAGGCGTAGACCGGCTGGTGCACGCCGCCATGATGCTTGACGTCGCACACGTGGTCTCCGTCCAGGCCGAGGGTGCGCACCGGCACCCGGCCCGGCAGCGGCCGCTTGTCGATCGCGGTCCGGCCGACCCTGGTCGGCACTTCGAGCTCGGCATGCACCACACACACGGCCAGCACCTGGCCGCTATCACCGCGTCGCATCAGCGGCCGCGGAGCCGATCGACCGCGAGCCGGCCGGCCTGCGGTGCGTCGTTGGCCGGCACCGAATCGGGGTCGATGGCGGCGGCGGTGGGTCCGGCGGTCAGCGCGGTGTCCGTCGGGACGGTGCGCTTGATCAGGGCGAGCGCGATCGGCCCGAGTTCGTAGTGGTCGATGACGGTGCCGAGGCGGCCGACCGTGCGGCCGCCCGCGGTGATGTCGTCGCCGATCGCGGGACGCTCGTCGGCCGAACCGTCCAAATGCAACAGCACCAGATGGCGCGGCGGCTTGCCGAGATTGTGCACCCGCGCCACGGTCTCCTGGCCGCGATAGCACCCTTTGTCCAGATGAACCGCGCCGTACTCGGTCACCCCACCGATCCACCGTGCCTCGTGCGGGATGGTGCGTTCGTCGGTGTCCAGCCCGATCCGCGGCCGCACCGCGGCGACCCGCAGTGCCTCGAAGGCCCACATACCCGCGGGTTCGGCACCGGCCTCGGTCAACCGGGTCCACCATTCGATGAGCTGTGCGCGGGGGATGAGCAGATCGAACGAGTCCGCGGTCGGCCACGGCATCCGGCGCACGAACCCGCCGCCGGGCAGTGCCACCGCCTGGTAGGTGCCGGGCAGGCTCGCGATGCCCAGCGTCGCAAGCACTTCGGCGACCTTCGGCCCGAGCAGGCTCAGCACCGCGTACTCGGCCTCGGTCGGCTGCGCGTCGGCCCAGAAGACCATTTTCCGCAGGAAGTCCAGCAGGGCCGGGCCGCGGTCGCCCTCGGTGTCGATCCACACCGTGGCTGCCAGTTCGGTGAGCACGAAGTGGTTCAGCACCCGGCCGTTGAGATCGAGGTCGAGGTTCTCCGCCGACTGCCCGTCGCCGAGCTCGGCGATGTGCTGGCTGGTGATGGTGTGCAACCAGGTCAGCCGCTCGGCGCCGGTGATGCTCAGGACGAAACGGTGCGAGCGATCGACCACCGCCGCGCGTTCCACCGCGGCGCGCTGTTCACCGAGTGGATCACCGTAGTGCCACGCGACGGCGGCGTCGGGTGACTCCGGCGCTCCCGCGACGGCTCCCGAAACAGCGAGGACAGGGCTGGGCGCAACGACCACGGACACGTTTCCACTGTAGGCGGGGCCGGAGTCGGGTGTCCGAACCGGGGCTACGGGGAGCCCTTCGCTATGTCCGGTGCGAGACGTCGGACCGACTCCCGAGTGAACCTCGAGCAGCGGGCGGTAAAAGATGCCGCGAAGTCTGCCGTGACGTAGGCGCGGCGCAGCAACACCGCCTACTCTCGACGCATGGTAGATCGGGTTCTTGTCTCACTCGACGGCGCGGTCCGGGATCCGGACGCGCCGTTGTTGTATGCCGACGATATCGGTGTATTGCGCGGCGACGGTATTTTCGAAACGGTGCTGGTGCGCGCGGGGAACGCGTGCGCGATCGAATTTCATCTAGGCAGGCTGCGTCGTTCGGCGCAGGCGTTGGATCTACCCGAGCCCGAACTGGGGCGGTGGCGGGAGGCGGTCGAGCGGGCCGCGAAGGAATGGGGGAGCGACCGCGAAGGGTTGATGCGGCTGGTGCTCACCCGGGGGCGCGACTCCGAGCTCTCGGGGGTGGCCGAGAAGGTGACCACCGGTGATCTCGCGGCCGCCGTGCCGGTGCCGACCGCCTACGTGCTGGTGCTGCCGGTGCCGGCTCGGGTGCAGAAGGCGCGGACCGAAGGCGTTGCGGTGGTGACCCTCTCGCGCGGCATCTCGATCGACCTGGCGCAGGCGGCGCCGTGGCAGTTGCTCGGCGCCAAGACGTTGTCCTACGCGTCCAACATGGCGGCGCTGCGGTTCGCGGCGCGGATGGGCGCCGACGACGTGATCTTCACCAGCACCGAGAACCGGGTGCTGGAGGGTCCGCGTTCGTCGGTGGTGATCGCGCGGGACAAGCAGCTGATCACGCCGCCCGCGAAGAACGGTGTGCTGCCGGGAGTCACCCAGCGCGCCTTGTTCATCGAGGCCGAGAAGGCCGGGTGGGAGTGTATCTACAAGTCGCTGTTCACCGCCGACCTGCTCACCTGCGACAGCGTGTGGATGATGTCCAGCGTCTCGCTGGCGGCGCGGGTGAATTCGCTGGACGGGCTGCGGATGTCCGCGCCGGACAACGCCCAGGAGATCATCGATCTGGTCGATCGCGGCATCGAGCGGGCGGGCGCCGTACACGAGTGGTGAGGGGACCGCGGTGACTTGATCTGCCATGGCCCTCGCAGTGAAACCCCGCCTCGTGATCTGCGTCCTACTCGCCCGGCCGCGCGGCGGTTGTGAGCTCGGAAAACCGCTGCTGAGGGCCTGAAGGCCCGGTGTGTCGTGGCGTAGGACTCATTGTTGGCACCGGCCTCCGACGTAGTATTACTACGTCACGTCGTAGACGACTAGGAGGCCGGGTTGAACGCGCTCGACATCTCGCGGTGGCAGTTCGGCATCACGACGGTCTACCACTTCCTGCTGGTGCCGCTGACCATCGGCCTCGCGCCGCTGGTCGCCGCCATGCAGACGGCGTGGGTGATCACCGGGAAGGAGCATTGGCTCCGGCTGACCAAGTTCTTCGGCAAGCTGTTCCTGATCAACTTCGCGCTCGGCGTCGCCACCGGCATCGTGCAGGAGTTCCAGTTCGGGATGAACTGGAGCGAGTACTCCCGCTTCGTCGGTGATGTGTTCGGCGCGCCGCTCGCGCTGGAAGGCCTGGTGGCCTTCTTCATGGAATCGACCTTCCTCGGACTGTGGATCTTCGGCTGGTCCCGGCTGCCGAAACTGGCGCACCTCGCGGCGATCTGGATGGTGGCCATCGGCGTGAACGCCTCGGCGTACTTCATCGTCGCCGCGAACTCGTTCATGCAACATCCGGTCGGGGCGCGGTTCAACCCGGAGACCGGACGCGCCGAGCTCGAGAGCATCGTCGCGCTGCTCACCAACAACACGTTGTTGGCCGCCTTTCCGCACGTCGTCGCCGGATCTTTCTTGACGGCAGGCACTTTCGTGGCAGGCATCGCGGGCTGGTGGATGGTCCGCAACGCGCGCAGCGGCGACCAGGGCAAGCTCGCCGAGGCGCGCAGCATGTGGCGTCCCGCGGCCCGGGTGGGCATGTTGCTCAGTGTGGTGTCGATGGCGGCGCTGGTGTACACCGGCGACGTCCAGGGCAAGCTGATGTTCGAGCAGCAGCCGATGAAGATGGCTTCGGCGGAATCGTTGTGCCACACCGCGACCGACCCGGAGTTCTCCGTGCTGACCGTGGGCACGCACAACAACTGCGACAGCGTCACCCACGTCATCGACGTGCCCGGCGTGTTGCCGTGGCTGGCCAAGGGCCAATTCAGCGGAGTCACCCTGGATGGCGTCGTCGATCTGCAGAAGACGTACAACGAGCGGTACGGCGTCGGTGATTACCGGCCGAATCTCTTTGTCACCTACTGGTCGTTCCGGGCGATGATCGGCCTGTCGGCTGGATCGATGCTGCTGGCGCTCGCCGGGCTGTGGTTCACCCGGCGCGGCCGGGTGCCGGACCAGCGCTGGTTCTCCTGGCTGAGCCTGCTGGCCATTCCGACGCCGTTCCTGGCCAACAGCGCGGGCTGGGTGTTCACCGAAATGGGCAGGCAGCCTTGGATTGTCGCGCCGAACCCGACGGGAGATCTCGCGCTGCGGCTGACCGTGCAGGAGGGCGTCTCGAACCATTCGGCAGGCGTGGTGCTCTTTTCGCTGGTCGTCTTCACGCTGCTGTATGGCGCGCTCGCGGTCGTGTGGTTCTACCTGATGCGGCGCTACGTGATCCACGGACCGGATCCGGCCAAGCCCGCCGCCGTCGATGTCGAGCAGGACGATACCGGTGGTCCGGGTCGGCATCGCGCCGAAGAGCCTGCCGTCGAACAACTTTCGTTCGCCTACTAGGAGCCGACGATGAGTTTGCAAGAGTTCTGGTTCGTGCTTATCGGGGTGCTGTTCACCGGTTACTTCGTGCTGGAGGGCTTCGACTTCGGGGTCGGCATGCTGATGCCGATCCTCGGCAAGGGCTCGGACACCCGAAGGCGGGTGGTGCTCAACACGATCGGCCCGGTGTGGGACGGCAACGAGGTGTGGGTGATCACCGCGGGTGGCGCCATGTTCGCGGCCTTCCCCGAGTGGTACGCTAGCATGTTCTCCGGTTTCTACCTGGCTCTGCTGTTGCTGCTCGTCGCGCTGATCCTGCGCATCTGTGCCATCGAATATCGCGGCAAGATCAACGACCCGCGCTGGCGGGCCCGGTGCGACCTCGGCATCGGCATCGGTTCCTGGATACCGGCACTCGCCTGGGGCTGGGTCTTCGCCAATATCGTGCGCGGGGTACCGCTGAACGAGAAGAAGCAGTTCGCCGGGTCGGTGTGGGATCTGCTCGGCCCGTACGCCTTGCTCGGCGGGCTGACCACTGGACTGTTGTTCGCCCTGCACGGGGCGATCTTCCTGGGGCTGAAGACCGGTGGTGAGGTGCGTGACGACGCGCAGCGCACCGCCAAGCTGCTGCTCGCGCCGACCGCCGTCGTGGTCGGTGTGTTCGGCTTCTGGACCCAGTTGGCCTACGGCACCGGGTGGACGTGGATTCCGTTGGGGCTCGCGGTGTTCGGCCTCGTCGCCGCTGCCGTCGCGGTGTTCGCCGACCGCGACGGGTGGGCCTTCACCGGCACCACCCTCGCCGTGGCCGCGGCGACCGCATTGCTGTTCGGGTCGCTGTTCCCGAACGTGCTGCCGTCCACCATCGATGCCGCGTTCGACCTGACCATTCACAACGCCTCGTCCACGCCGTACACGCTGAAGGTGATGAGCTGGGCGGCGGTGCTCGTCACCCCGGTCGTGCTGGTCTACCAGGGCTGGACGTACTGGGTGTTCCGCAAGCGGATCACGGTCGAACAGATTCCGGCCCCGGTGGGGTTGCCACTTGGCCCCGTGCAGGACTGAGGCATGGCCCGCCCGCCCGTCGACCCGCGCCTGTGGCGGTACGCCCACTCGGCCCGCCGCTACCTGGCGCTGAGTGTCGCACTGTCGCTGGTGATCACCGGCTCGATCGTGGTCGCGGCGGTCATGCTGGCCCGGGTGCTGGCCGGGGTCGTCACCGATCCCGGCCGGCGCACGCTCGGTGCGTGGACGACGGAACTGCTGGTGCTCGCGCTCGCCATCGGCTGCCGGGTGCTCGCCACCTGGCTGCAATCGCGGCTCGCGCACCGGGCGGGCGCGGGCGTGGTGGCGGAGCTCGAAACCGCCGTGCTCACCGCGGGCGCCCGGCTGACGCCACGCGAACTCGAAACCCGCAGAACCGAACTCGCGGTCGTGGTCGGCACCGGCCTGTCCGGACTGCGCGGCTACCTCGTCGGCTATGTTCCGGCCCTGCTGCTCGCCCTGCTGGTGCCGCCGATCGTGCTCGCGGTCATCGCGATGCACGATCCGATTTCCGGGCTCATCGTGGTTGTCACGTTGCCGCTGATTCCGATCTTCATGATCCTGATCGGCCTGCTGACCCAGGGGCGTGCCGAGGCCACGCTCGCTGCCACCACCCGGCTTTCGGATCAGTTGCTCGACCTGTTCGCGGGGATGCCGACACTGCGAGCCCTCGGCCGCGAGACGGGTGCGGCGGAATCTGGGCGCGAGGGTACGGACTCGGGGACCGGAAGCGGTACTGCCACGGCAAGTTCCGCGACGGGCGTGGCGAATTCGGCGGACGCGCGGCCGGGCACGATGGCACCACGCGTGCGCGAGCTCGGCGACGCGCTGCGGCAGCGGACCATGCGGGCGCTGCGGATCGCGTTCCTGTCCTCGATGGTGCTGGAAATGCTCGCGACGTTGAGCGTGGCGCTGATCGCGGTGTCCATCGGACTGCGGTTGGTGTTCGGCGAGATGGGCCTGTACGCGGGCCTGGTTGCCCTGGTGCTGGCCCCCGAGGTGTATCTGCCGCTGCGGATGGTGGGGGAGCGATTCCACGCCGCACAGGACGGAATGGCGGCCGCCGACAAGGCCTTTGCCGTCCTCGAGTCCGCACCGGGAACAACAGTGTCCGGTGGCACAGCGGCACCGCGATTCGCGGGGGTCGTCGAACTGCGCGACCTGTCCGTCCGAGCGCGCAACGGCTTTGCGCCCGAGGCATTGACGGCACAGTTGCGGCCCGGTGCTGTCACGGTGCTTTCCGGTCCGAACGGCAGCGGGAAATCGACGGCGGTGCAAGCCATTCTGGGTTTGCTCGAGCCGGATCGTGGATCGGTGACCGTCGACGGCATCGATGTGCGCGAAGTGGATCAGGACGAATGGTGGAGCCGCGTGGCATGGCTGCCGCAGCGCCCCGTCCTGGTGCCGGGCACGCTGCGCGAAAACCTCGAACTGTTCGGCGCGAAGGCCGAGTATCCGGCCGCGCACGGACCGGCCCGCGTGGTCGATGATCTCGAAGCCGCCTGTGTCGCCACCGGATTCGATACGGTGCTGGCCGAGCTGCCCGATGGCTGGGACACCGTGGTCGGTCCTGGCGGCGTCGGCCTCTCGCTCGGTCAGCGCCAACGGCTCGCGCTGACCAGGGTGCTCGCCGCGGACCGTCCGGTCCTGCTGCTCGACGAGCCGACCGCCCATCTCGACTCCGAGAGTGAAGCCGCCGTGCTCACCGCCCTGAAGCAGCGTGCCCGTGACGGCGCGACGGTGATCGTGATCGGCCACCGCCCAACGGTTCTCGCCGCAGGCGATCATATTGTTCCCGTGCACGCCACAGCAGACGATCTGACCGAGGTGGGGATCTGATGGCCACGACAGCGGGCAACACGACCCTGCTCGGCGATCTGCGCCGGATGTGGGCATTGCTCGCGCTGTCCAGGTGGCGGGTCGTCGTGGCGGTGGCGTGGGGCGTGCTTGCCCTCGGCAGCGGACTGGGGCTGGCGGCGCTGGCCGCGTGGCTGATCGCCCGTGCCTGGCAGATGCCGCCGGTGCTGGACCTGAGTATCGCGGTGGTGACGGTGCGGGCGCTGGGGATCTCGCGTGGCCTGTGCCGGTATCTGGAGCGGCTCGCCACCCACGACGTCGCGCTGCGGGCGATGGCGACGGCGCGCACCACGGTCTATCGGACGCTGGCCCGCTCGGACCTCTGGCTGCGTCGGCCCACCGGTGAGCGGCGGTCGCCCGCTTCCGCAGCGGAGGGTGGCGGTGCTCCCGCGCCGCTGCGGCGCGGCGACCTGCTCGTCCGAATCGGTAGTGACATCGACGATCTCGGTGCCGTCGTGGTGCGGGTGTTCGTCCCCGTCGCGGTCGCCGTCATATTGTCCGCGGTTGCGATCGGCCTGCTCGGCACGATTTCGGTGGCCGCGGCCGCGATCCTGGCCGGGGCACTGGCACTGTCCGGTGTCGTGGCCCCCTGGTTGTCCGCGAAGGCCGCGCGGGAGGCCGAACGGGCGGTGCGCGCGGACCGTGCCGAGTTCACTGCGCAGGCACTCACGGTGCTCGACCACGCGGCGGAACTACGCGTCGCCGGTCGGCTCGGCGCGGCGCTCGGCGCGGCCACCAAGGCGGCACAACGTGCGGTCGCGGCGGAAGACGCGGCAGCGGCACGCAGTGCCTGGTCGGCCGCGGCGACGCCGCTCTCGATCGGCGCGAGCGTGCTGGGGGCCTTGCTCATCGGGATCACCCTGTACGGCCCGTCCGGTGGCGCACCTGGGGCCATGACACCCATGGCGCTCGCCGTGCTGGTTCTGCTCCCGCTGTCGGCGTTCGAAGCCGTCGGCCCGCTGCCCGCGGCGGCTCAGTCGCTGACCACCGCCCGCGCCGCGTTGCATCGGCTGACACAGCTCGACGGTGCGGCCCGGGACCGCGCCGCGACCGAAGGTGTCGAACCAGGGGATGCGGTACGTCCCCATCTCGGCGCACGTACGGACGCTGGAGCATTGGAAAGCGCATTGGCGCAACAACTTCCAGAGCTACCCCCGGGCCGCCGAATCGCGGTGGTCGGCCCGAGCGGTGCCGGAAAAACCACCCTGCTCATGGTC
Source organism: Nocardia iowensis (assembly GCF_019222765.1). Lineage (NCBI taxonomy): Bacteria > Bacillati > Actinomycetota > Actinomycetes > Mycobacteriales > Nocardiaceae > Nocardia > Nocardia iowensis. Next base: position 763,475 of record NZ_CP078145.1, read on the forward strand.
TGGGCCGGGCTCTTCGATACCCCGCGCCCTGGCGTCACGTTCTTCGCCGAGGACGCCCACCTGTTCAGCACCTCCGTGCTGGAGAACCTCCGGGTGGCCCGCGGTGACCTCACTGCGGAGGAGGCCGAAAAGGCTTTGCGCACAGTCGGACTCGGCGATTGGCTGGACACCCTCGCGCACGGAGTGCACACCGACCTGATCGGTGGCGCGGCCGCCGTCTCGGGCGGCCAGCGCCGCCGCATTCTGCTCGCCCGCGCACTCGTGTCACCGGCTCGGGTGCTGCTGCTCGACGAACCGACCGAGCATCTCGAGGCCGAGGCGGGTGCACAGCTGTTGCGCGACCTGCTCGACGCCGACAGCGGACTGGTCGAACCCGATCGAACTGTGGTGGTCGTCACACATCAGCTGCCGCCGGACAACCGCGCCGACGTAATCGTCCGGGTCGACGCATCGGCGCAGGTGACGACCGATTTCGTGGCTCGGGCGATACCCACTTCCGCCCACCGCGAAATTCCGTTGCCGACCCGCTGACTCCTCGCTAGATTCGTCAGTACACAAGGAAGGAGGTGGTTCGACGAATGTATGTTCATAGGACTTGTGAGGTGGCTGTCCGCTAGCGCCACCGCTGCAACGGTTTCCGTTCGCGCGAGCGCTGAGCGAATACCAGGCAGCCACCCGGCCCCCGAGCCCCCGGTCTAGTCCGACCGGGACCGTGCGATTAACCCCGCACCGGTTACAGCTCGGGGGTCGTCCCTTTTTGTAGGCGTGTTTGTAATTCTTGCGCTGCAACATATTTCGCCGGGCGGCGATTAAGCTCGGTGGCGTGGATGGGGACTCGCAGCGGAGCCGTACGGCGGAAGGCGCGGCCGCATTGCGCGCCGCGGGTGCGCGCGAGCGAGATCCAGCGCTACGAAACCCGGACAATCTCGCCGAGCACCTGATCGGTCTGCGATACCGCCTCGGCACCCGTATACCGCCGATGCGGGCAGTGCTGCTGTGGCAGATCGAACGCCGCATGCCGGGGCTGTACTCCTATGTCACGGCACGCACCAAACACCTAGATGAGCTGCTGCTCACCGAAACCCGAAGCGGCGCAAAACAAGTGGTGATCCTCGGGGCCGGAGCGGACAGCAGGGCATACCGACTGTCCGATGCACTCGGTGACGCTCAGGTCTTCGAAGTGGATCATCCCGCGACCGGCGCCTGGAAGCGGGAACGGTTGCGCAACCTGCCCGACGCGCACTGGGATCGCGTCGGTTTCGTCGCGGTCGACTTCGGCACCGGCACCCTCGACGACGCATTGGCTGATGGCGGAGTGGACCGCGCTGTTCCCACGGTCTTCCTCTGGGAGGGCGTCACCCCTTACCTGACATCGGCGGAGGTCGACGCGACCCTGTCCGCGATCGCCCGCTTCGCCACAGGCTCCAGTGTGGTCTTCGATTACTGGTACCGGGACGTCTTCGACCGACCGTGCCCATATCCCGAGGGGGAGAAATTCTTTCGCGGACTGGCCGCACGCGGCGAACCAGCGCGATCCGGCCTCGACCCGGCAACCCTGGCCGACCATCTGGCCGAACGTGGCCTACGGCTCATCGACAACGCCGGACCGCGGGAGCTTGCCCGTCATCTGCCCGGAGCTCGTCGCCCGATCATGAGCTTCTCCGCGATCGCACACGCCAGGGTGCCGTAAACCGCGACCTAACCGATGTAGCGCTGCAGTCGAGCCGACAGCCGCGGCTCCAACGGCCCGTCGGCGACGACACGTTCCTCGACATAGGCGAGGTCGCCACCTTCGACAATGCCGTACAGCCGCTTCGCGCCGCCGACGACGATGCCGGACTGGCTGCGGATCACCACGTCGGTGGCGAGTTCCCAGGAGGACTGGGTGAGCGCCTGGCCGTAGAAGAGTTCGACGATGCCGGTGCTGTGCGTGAGCAGCAGTTCGATGACCTCGTCGTTGCCGTCGATGCCCACCCGCCAGAAGCCGCTCTCGCGCAGGTCGGGGCCGCCGTAATTGCCCTCGGCGTCGAGCACCCAGGACCGGGACTCCCAGGACAGGTAGTCGCCGCCGTCGTGCGCCACGATGACCTGCTGGCCGAACCGGTAGTCACCGCGCTCGGGGTCATTGCCCTCGCCCTCGCCGCGCCACACACCGACCATCGGCAGCAGCGCCAGCATGGAGGAGCTCAGATCCGGCCCGAGCCGCAGGTTGGCGGTGTCCTCGGGCAGCGGCAGATCGGGTAGCACCGGAATGTTGCGGGCACCGGTCGCCTTCGCCCGCTCGACGGCCTCGGACACGGCTTGATCGCCGCTCCGGCGACCAGCCGAATCGGCCGGAGCGTTGCCGTTCATGTGTTCACTCGCTCGCTCGGCTGGATCGGAACCCTCGCTCGCGAGCTCGCTCATGACTCGGTGAACAGCCGGTAGAAGACGTAAAGGCCGAACCAGCCGATGAGGATGGCAACGGCCACCAGCAGAATCTCGAAGAAGACGACCACATTCGGAGTCTAACGACATCCGGCCCTTCGTACGCAAACGACCCCGGTGCTTCCCCCCACACTGGGGAAACCCGGGGCCGTTAGCTGCGTACGGTCGTCTTACTTGGCGACGGCGACGTCCACGGGATGGATGCCCGCGCCGTCGGGACGAACCTCCGCGGAACCGTTTCCGGCCGAGGAGAGCGCCCGCACGGTCCACGAGCCCGGCGCCGCGAAGAAGCGGAAGTCGCCGGTGCCCGAGGCGACGACCTCGGCGGTGAAGTCACCGTTGCCGTCGAGCAGGCGCACGAACGCGCCGCCGACCGGCTGGCCGTCGGTGCTCAGGACGCGGCCGGTGATGACCGTCTCCTTCTCCACATCGACGCCCGCGGGGATGGCCTGGCCTTGGGTAGGTGCTGCACACATGTTGATTACGCTCCCAACTCGATCGGTGCACCGACGAGGGAGCCGTATTCGGTCCAGCTCCCGTCGTAGTTCTTGACATTGCTGTGGCCGAGCAGTTCCTGCAGCACGAACCAGGTGTGCGAGGAACGCTCGCCGATCCGGCAGTAGGCGATGGTGTCCTTCTCGCCGTCCAGGCCGGCTTCCTTGTAGAGCTCGGCGAGTTCGGCGTCGGACTTGAAGGTGCCGTCCTCGTTCGCGGCCTTGCTCCACGGCACGTTGATGGCGCCGGGGATGTGGCCGGGACGCTGGCTCTGTTCCTGCGGCAGGTGCGCGGGGGCCAGGATCTTGCCGGAGAACTCGTCGGGCGAGCGGACGTCGACCAGGTTCTTGCTGCCGATGGCGGCGATGACCTCGTCGCGGAAGGCACGGATCGACACATCGGGAGCCGCGGCCTTGTACTGGGTGGCCGGGCGGTTCACGCCCTCGGTGGAGAGCGGGCGGCCGTCGAGCTCCCACTTCTTGCGGCCACCGTCGAGCAGCTTGACGTTGTTGTGGCCGTACAGCTTGAAGTACCAGTAGGCGTACGCGGCGAACCAGTTGTTGTTGCCGCCGTACAGGATTACCTCGTCGTCGTTGGCGATGCCGCGCGCCGAGAGCAGATCGGAGAACTGCTCCTGATTCACGAAGTCACGACGAACCGGATCCTGCAGGTCCTTCTTCCAGTCGAGCCGAACGGCGCCCTCGATGTGGCCACCGTCGTAGGCGGAGGTGTCCTCGTCTACCTCGACGAAGACGACGCCGGGGGCGTTGAGGTTCTCTTCGGCCCAGTCCACGGAGACCAGGACATCGGAGCGAGCCATGTTGTTCCTTTCAGAGATGACTTGCGGATCAGTTCGGTGCCGGGGACCCGGCGGTGTGATCGTCAGGCCCGGCGGCGGTAGCTTGCGTAACCACGGAGGGCCCGTGAACACCGCCAGTGGAGGCAGTAGTCCGGCGGAAACGGGCTACCAGGGGATAGATCTGGCAACCCAGGCAGATCCCGAACGCCGCGTTCAAGAACGCGGCGAACAGGGCAAAGCCGGCGAACACCACGCCGACAACTGTGGAGCCGAGCGCGAAGCCCAGCAGACTGACCGCCGCGAAGACCAGGCCGAGCAGCTGCGCGAACTTCAGCGGCGGCACGGGTTCGGTCTCGGTGGTCGGTGCCACGCGCGGCGCGACGAACTTCGCGTACAGGCGGCCGTACGGATGCTTGCGCGGTCCGTAGGCGGCGCCGATCGCGAAGACGACGGCTTGAATGGCGATGAGCACCGCGGCGGCGATGGGGGAGAAGATGGCGGCGATCAGCACCAGGACCAGGACGGCGGTGGTCACCCACGCGGCGAAGCGCGGGCCGCGAACGTCGACCTGTCCGTTGGGAATTGGCTGATTATGCGAAGTATTACCGATTTCGGTGGGCATTGTGCGTACTCCTGCGCTGGATGCGTCTGTTGGCTGGAAAATTGCCAGTTCGCCGGGGGATCAACGAGATCACTCGCGCGGCGGACAGAGGTCGGCGTCAGGAAATCTGAAGGAGCCGACCGCTCAGCGGCACAGGCAGCAACAACCACCGAGGCGGCACAGGTCAACTGTGCGGCGTCGGGTGAGCATCAGCTCGTGGTTGGAAAGCACGAACGCAGTTTACCTAATCGGGCGGGAGAATTGGACCCCGGGTTGATCACAGGTGTCCGGGGAACTTGTCAAGGCGCCTAAGCAGGCGCAGCCGGACGCAGTCCGTCGTCAGACCGCGCATGGCCGGAGCGAATGCGGAGGTACGCAGAACAGGCGCAGCCGGACGTCAGTCCGTCATCAGCCCGCGCATGGCCGGAGCGAATGCGGAGGTACGCCTAGGCGGCTATGGTCAGCGGCTCTAGCGCGGAGCGCAGATCGGTCACCTTCGGCACGCCGGAGATCCGAAAGCGTTCGCGGCCTTCACTATCGAAGACGAACGTGGTCGGCAGCGAGAGCACGTTCAGTTCCTTGGCGAGCACGGGCTCGGCATCGATGTCGACTTCGATGTCCAGCGGCGGCTGCGCCGATTCGGCCAGCTGCCCGGTGACATCGGCGACGACGCGGCGCACCGCGGCACACGGCCCGCACCAGTCGGCGGAGAAATGCAGCACGGCGGGGCCGGTTCCGGTCACGCCGACGGAGGCGAGCAAACCGGCACGCGCCGAGTGGGTTTCGATCACGTCCGCGGCGCGGACCTTGCCCTCGCGGCGGCGCAGCACGACGCCCACCGCCACGGCGGCCAGCAACACCACTGCCAGAATTGTGATTTCGATCATGGTCGCTGCAATCGGTCGAGGTCGATCGTCACGTTCACACCCTTGCCCTCCACCACGATCCACCCGCCGTCCGTGCGGACCTTGGTGGGATGGACACCGAACGGCAATTCCTTGATGTCGATAGTACGGGTGAACCGCGCGAGCACCGCCGGGTGCTCGGTCGCCGGGATCGCCGCGGCCGGAATCGTCTTCTCGTTCCCGGTCTTGGGGCAGAAGCCGGTCGCGACGACGTTCAGCCGGTCGCCGTCGAGCAGCAGATCGGCCTGCACGGCGACCTTTCCGCCGCCGTACTGGGTGCCGGAGAACTCCGGCAGCTTGCCGAACAGGCACAGCGGCTCGTCGTCCGCCGCGGTCAACCCCGAGCCACCCGAGCCGCCGGTGCCATCGGATTTGTCCGCCACCCTGCCCTGCACCTGCAGGTCGGGGATGTTGAACAACCTGCCGAGCTCGGTCGGCCCGATCCGCAGCGAGCTCTCCACCCGCTCCACCGGCACGTTGCGCAGGCTGCCGTCGACCAGGTCGCTCAGCGGCAGCCGCACGCCGGTCAGCAGCGCTTCGAGCTCGTATTCGCCCGGCGTATGCGGTTGGTTTCCGCTTGCCCTGATCAGCACGCTGTCGTAGCGACCGTCGATGCCCTGGCCGAGGAATTGAATCCCGCCGATGGCCACCGCGGGATCGGCGGGCAGATCGGCGCCCTCGCGTAGCGCGCGCGACACCCGGTATTCCGAGTAGGCCGCGACGCTGAAATCAATGACTACTGCGAGTCCCGCGAGAATCAGCAGCCCGATGATGAGCTTGCGCATTCGTGAACCTTATCGGCCCTACGGCTGACGGTGTATTTCTGGTATCAGACATATCACTCGACGTGACTCGACCACCCGGATGGCGAGGTCATCGGGGTTCACGCGCTAATCTTGCATCCGAATTACCTGTGATCAGCGACGTGGCCCCCGGCAGTGCGGCTGTTGTCCTCGGAGCTACGAGATGGGAGGAGAGCTTGTGGAGCTGCTCCTGCTGACCTCCGACCCCAATCCCGAGGCGGTGTTGCCTTCGCTGGCGCTGCTGGCGCACAACGTGCGTCCGGTGCCGACCGAGGTCTCTTCGCTGCTCGAGGCGGGTACCGCGGATGTCGCCCTGGTCGACGCGCGCACCGACCTCGCCGCCGCCCGTGGTCTGTGCCGCCTGCTCGGCAGCACCGGATCGTCGGTGCCGGTGGTCGCCGTGCTCACCGAAGGCGGTCTGGTCGCGGTCAACGCGGACTGGGGACTCGACGACATCCTGCTGCCCGGCACCGGTCCCGCCGAGCTGGACGCCAGGCTGCGGCTGCTCGTCGGCCGCAACGGCGGCGTGGCCAGCCCGGAGAACTCCGGCAAGATCACCCTCGGCGAGTTGGTGATCGACGAGGGCACCTACACGGCGCGGCTGCGCGGGCGTCCGCTCGATCTCACCTACAAGGAATTCGAGCTGCTCAAGTACCTCGCTCAGCATGCGGGCCGGGTGTTCACCAGGGCTCAGCTGCTGCAAGAGGTGTGGGGCTACGACTTCTTCGGCGGCACCCGCACCGTCGACGTGCACGTCCGGCGGCTGCGCGCCAAGCTCGGCAGCGAATACGAATCGCTCATCGGCACCGTGCGCAATGTCGGTTATAAGGCCGTGCGGCCGTCCAGGTCCGCGACCAAGGGTGAGGCGGTCCCGTTTCCGGAGGACGAGACGGAGGGTACGGACGACTCGCCGCTCGCTCCGGTCAACGGCTCCGTGCAGTGACCTCGGCGGGCCTGTCGCCCAATCCGAAATACCGGTGCGTCATTTTGTGTTCGCGCCGTGTTCAAGACGTCGGGCACGGTGTTCGGAACGTCCGCGGCGGTCATCGAAGCGCGCGGGCGAACCCCGCGCCGCCGCGAAATGCCGGACTACCCGATGACGTTGTCCGGGTAGGAATCCCACCCGGGATTCCGCGTAGTGCGAGGAATGGAGCCCGATGACCGGCGCGGCAACACAGTGGACCGGGCGGCTGGATTCGGACGCGGCGGCCGCCGTTCGGCAACTGCTCGAACGCGCGACCGCCGCCGACGGCGTCGCCCCCGTCTCCGAACAGGCGGTCCTGTCGCTGAGCGCGAGCGATGACCCGACCGTTCGGCACCTGCTCACGGTGCGCGACGATGTGATCACCGGCTACGCGAATCTCGTTCCGGCACATGGCGAACACCCGGCGATGGCCGAGGTCGCGGTCGATCCGGCCGCGCGCGGGCACGGCATCGGCACCGGCTTGGTCGCCGCCGCGCTCGCCGAGGGCGGGCCGGGCACCCGGGTCTGGGCGCACGGCGACCTGCCCGCCGCCAAGGCCGTTTCGGCCCGGCTCGGCCTGTTCACCGCCCGTGAGCTCTGGCAGATGCGCCGGGCACTAGCAACGCCCGAGCTACCTGAGTTGGGTGCCCGCGGCCGGGTGACCGTTCGCACCTACGCGGGCCCCGCCGACGACGCCGAGTTGCTGCGCGTGAACAATGCCGCCTTCGCCTGGCATCCGGAGCAGGGCGGGTGGACCGAACGCGACATCGAGGTACGCCGCGAAGAGCCGTGGTTCGACCCTGCGGGCCTGTTCCTCGCGACCGACACCACCGATCCCGGCCGGGTCCTCGGATTCCATTGGACCAAGGTGCATTACGAGGAGAATCCGGCCGTCGGCGAGGTGTACGTGGTCGGCATCGATCCGGCCGCGCAGGGCCGCGGTCTCGGCCGTTTGCTGACCCTGGTCGGCCTGCACTATTTACGCGATCGCGGGCTCGCCGAAGTGTTGCTCTACACCGAGGCCGACAACACCGCGGCCGTGCACACCTACACCCGGTTGGGGTTCGCTCCGGCACACGTCGACGTGGCCTATTCCGCGTCCTCAGCTGAATAGCAGGGGCCGCGCCGGGGGTGTGCGAGTAAAACTGCGGCTAATGTCACACATAACGCCCCAATCGCGCTTGGCTGTTCACTCGCCGTTCACTCAGGTCGGTCCAACTGTCAACCACGTGACTTTACGTTGAGTGGTGGGCAGCCCACGGCTGCCTGGTGCGCAAGTTCCCCGCGAACAGCACCACATCACCCGTCCGGGCCGGTGAGGGACCGGACGAGTAGGACGCCTTTGTCGGAGGAATAGTGAATCTGAAGCGCAGCAGCGCCCTCGTGGGTGTGCTGGCCGTTGGTGCCATGACGCTCGTGGGTTGTGGCAGTGACGACAACACGTCCAGCAGCGATGGCAACACCGCCAAGTCGGACATCGACTGTGGTGGCAAGAAGGCGCTCAAGTCCAGCGGCTCGTCGGCGCAGAAGAACGCGATGGACCGCTTCGTCGCCGCGTACGAGACCAACTGCGACGGCTACACGCTGAACTACACGTCGAGCGGTTCGGGCGCGGGCGTCAACGAGTTCATCGGCGGCCAGACCGATTTCGGTGGCTCCGACTCCCCGCTCAGCACCAAGAAGGAAGAGCCGGCCAAGGCACAGGAGCGCTGCGGCGCCCCGGCCTGGAACCTGCCGACCGTGTTCGGCCCGATCGCCATCACCTACAACATCGACGGCGTCACCGACCTCGTGCTCGACGGCCCGACCGCCGCCAAGGTGTTCAACGGCGCCGTCACCACCTGGGACGCCCCGGAGATCAAGGCGCTCAACCCGAACGCCAAGCTCCCCTCCGACAAGATCGCGGTGATCTTCCGCAGCGACGAGTCGGGCACCACCGACAACTTCCAGCTCTACCTGGACGCGGCGTCCGACGGCGCCTGGGGCAAGGGCGCGGGCAAGGCGTTCACCGGCGGTGTCGGTGAGGGCGCGAAGGGCAACGAAGGCTCCTCGGCCGCGGTGAAGAACACCAAGAACTCGATCACCTACAACGAGTGGTCGTTCGCGAAGGCGCAGAACCTGTCCATCGCGCAGATCATCACCTCGGCCTCCAAGACCCCGGTGAAGTTGGACACCGCGTCCGCGGGCAAGGCCATCGACAGCGCGAAGATCAAGGGCGAGGGCAACGACCTGGTGCTGGACACCAGCTCGTTCTACAAGCCGACCGAGGCGGGCGCCTACCCGATCATCCTGCCGACCTACGAGATCGTGTGCTCGAAGTACCAGGACGCCGACACCGCCAAGGCGGTCAAGGCATTCCTGACCTCGGCGGTCAGCAACGGCCAGAAGGGCTTGGACGAGGCAGGCTACGTGCCGATCCCGGACAAGTTCAAGACCCGCCTGACCACCGCGATCAACGCCATCTCCTGATCGCACCGCCATGACCGTGCACCCTGAGGTGACCGCCGCCGGCTCGTCGGATTCGACGGGCCGGCGGGCGGCCGGAGACATTCCACCCATGTCGAGTGAACCGAGCACCGAGCCGGCCAAAAAGGCTCGCCCCGCCCACAGCAATCGGGCCGAGATCATCTTCCGGTCTCTTGCCACCGCCGCGGGCGCTACCATCGTCGCCGCCATCGCGTTGATCGCGCTATTCCTGCTGATCCGTGCGGTGCCCTCGGTCATGGCGAACGACGCGAACTTCTTCACCAGCACCGAGTTCAACACCTCCAACGCCGACAACCTGCGCTTCGGCATCCGTGACCTGTTCATGGTGACGGTGCTGAGCTCGATCTTCGCGCTGGTGATCGCGGTGCCGATCGGCGTCGGCATCGCGCTGTTCCTGACCCATTACGCGCCGAAGCTGCTGGCGCGGCCGTTCGCGACGCTGGTCGACCTGCTCGCCGCGGTGCCGTCGATCGTGTTCGGTCTCTGGGGATTCCTGGTGCTCGCACCGCAGCTGGAACCGGCGCAGAAGTTCTTGAACGAAAAACTCGGCTGGTTCTTCCTGTTCTCCGACGGCAACGTCTCGATCGCCGGTGGCGGCACCATCTTCACCGCGGGCGTGGTGCTCGCGGTGATGATTCTGCCGATCATCACCTCGGTCTCCCGTGAGGTCTTCAATCTCACCCCGCCCGCGCACATCGAGGCCGCCCACGCGCTTGGCGCCACCAAGTGGGAGATGGTGCGGATGACCGTGCTGCCCTACGGCCGCAGCGGTGTGATCGCCGGTTCGATGCTCGGTCTCGGCCGCGCGCTCGGCGAGACGATCGCGGTGCTGGTCGTGCTGCGGACCTCGGCGCAGGCCGGGCACTGGTCGGTATTCGACGGCGGCTACACGTTCGCGTCCAAGATCGCCTCCGCGGCTTCGGAATTCAGTTCGCCGCTGCCGACCGGCGCCTACATCGCGGCAGGCTTCGTGTTGTTCGCGCTGACCTTCGTCGTCAACGCGCTGGCCCGGCTCGCCGCCGGCGGAAGGGTGAACGGGTGATGACCTCGACCACACTCGACAAGCCGATCAAGGCGCCGACCTTCCGGCACGTCAGCACCGGGCGGCGGATCCGCAACAACATCGCGACCGGCACGGTCTGGCTGTGCTTCGCCATCGCGCTGATCCCGCTGGCCTGGGTGCTCATCATGGTGGTGAGCAAGGGCTTCGAATCCGTTGTCTCGGTGGACTGGTGGCAGAAGTCGCAGAAGGGCATCCTGCCCGACCAGTCCGGTGGCGGTGTGTACCACGCCATCTACGGCACCATCGTGCAGTCGGCGATCGCCGCGGTCATCGCGGTGCCGCTCGGCATCATGGCCGCCATCTACCTGGTCGAATACGGCCGTGGCTGGCTGGCCAAGACCACCACCTTCATGGTGGACATCCTCGCGGGCGTGCCGTCCATCGTCGCGGCGCTGTTCATCTTCGCGCTGTGGATCGCCACCTTCGGCGCACCGCAGAGCGCCTTCGCGGTGTCGCTGGCATTGGTGCTGCTGATGCTGCCGGTGGTGGTGCGCAGCACCGAGGAAATGCTGAAGCTGGTGCCGGACGAACTGCGCGAAGCCTCCTACGCGCTCGGCGTCCCGAAGTGGAAGACCATCGCCAGGATCGTGGTGCCGACCGCGCTGCCCGGAATGATCAGTGGCATCCTGCTCTCCCTCGCCCGGGTCATGGGTGAGACCGCTCCGGTGCTGGTGCTCGTCGGCTACAGCAAGTCCATCAACACCGACCTCTTCGACGGCAACATGGCCTCGCTGCCGCTGTTGATCTACCAGGAGCTGGCGAACCCGGAGCCCGAGGGACGGGCCAGGGTGTGGGGCGCGGCGCTGACGCTGATCCTGCTCATCGCGCTGCTGTACGCGGCGGCCGCGGTCGTCAACAAGCTGCTCACGCGGAATCGATAGGAAGACTCAGATGGCCAAGCGGATCGACGTCAAAGACCTGAACATCTTCTACGGCAAGTTCCACGCGGTCGCCGATGTGGACTTGACCGTGCTGCCGCGCAGTGTCACCGCCTTCATCGGACCGTCGGGTTGCGGTAAGTCCACCGTGCTGCGGTCACTCAACCGCATGCACGAGGTGACGCCGAACGCCCGCGTCGAGGGTGCGGTGCTGCTCGATGGCGAGGACATCTACGGCTCGCAGATCGACCCGGTCGGCGTGCGCCGCACCATCGGCATGGTGTTCCAGCGCCCGAACCCGTTCCCCACCATGTCGATTCGCGACAACGTGGTGGCCGGACTGAAGTTGCAGGGTGTACGCAACAAGAAGGAGCTCGATGAGGTCGCCGAGCGCTCGCTGCGCGGTGCGAACCTCTGGAACGAGGTGAAGGACCGCCTCGACAAGCCGGGCGGCGGCCTGTCCGGCGGTCAGCAGCAGCGACTGTGCATCGCCCGGGCGATCGCGGTATCGCCGGACGTGCTGCTGATGGACGAGCCCTGTTCGGCCCTCGACCCGATCTCGACGCTGGCGATCGAGGACCTGATCACCGAGCTCAAGAAGGAATTCACGATCGTCATCGTCACCCACAACATGCAGCAGGCTGCCCGGGTGAGCGACCAGACCGGCTTCTTCAACCTGGAGGCCCAGGGCAAGCCCGGCCGGTTGGTCGAGATCGACGACACCGAGAAGATCTTCTCCAACCCCGGCAAGAAGGCCACGGAGGATTACATCTCCGGCCGCTTCGGGTAATCGGTCTCGGCAGCAAAGGCCCGCGCTGTGCAGCGCGGGCCTTTCTCGTGTGCTCGACAAGATAAAACTGCCTGCCATCCTGATCGGATGGCAGGCAGTCGGCATTCACGATTCGACGTCGGGGTCCGGCGGCAACACGCCAGTGACCAGAAAGATGACGCGGCGGCCGATCTCGACGGCGTGGTCGGCGAAGCGCTCGTAGTAGCGGCCGAGCAGGGTGACGTCGACGGCGGCGGCCACGCCGTACTTCCAGTCGCGGTCCATCAGCAGGGTGAACAGGTGACGGTGCAGGTCGTCCATCGCCTCGTCGTCCTCGTTGAGCTGCGCGGCGCGCTCCGGGTCGCGCGTCTCCAGCACCTCTTTGGCGCCGGCGCCCATGTTGACCGCGATGCGGCCCATCTCGGCGAAGTAGCCGTTGACCGCCTCGGGTAGTGCGTGGTTGGGGTGGCGCCGCCGGGTCACCTTGGCCACGTGCAGCGCGAGCGCGCCCATCCGATTGACGTCGGCGACGATCTGGATCGCACTGACCACCTGTCGCAGGTCGCCCGCGACCGGCGCCTGCAGCGCCAGCAGTGCGAACGCCTTCTCCTCGGCGTCCTGGATCAGCTCGGCGATTCGGTCGGCCTCGGTGATCACCTGCTCTGCCAGGGTGAGGTCGGCCTGGAGCAGTGACTGGGTGGCCCGATCCATGGCCGAACCAGCCAGACCGGCCATCTCGCCCAAGAGGTGGGCGAGATCCGCCATTTGCTCGTTGTAGATGACACGCATGAAACCAGACATTAGTTCCCAGCGCTGACCAAGTCACGAACGGAGGGTGAATGCCCGGTGCCAAAGGTTAGCGCGGGTGTTGCCGCAGGTGACGGCGGGTGCCCGACAGGCGCAGCTGGGCGGCGTCCGGCTGCGGACCGCGAATAGCGGAGCGAAGCCGAGGGTGCGCTTACTTACACGTGTCGTCCGCGGCGTTGACGTGCTCCAGATCCGAGGGCAGCGTGACCGGCGTCGCAGCGGCAGTGGCGGGCATGTTCGAGATCGGCTCGCCGACCGGCGCCGGAGCGCGCACCGTGCCGGTGAAGTCGGCGCCGATGACGACCTCGACGATGCCGCCGAGATCGTTCGCCGACTCCAGCAGCGCGCCGGGTATCGAGCTGGCTACCGTTGCCGCGGCGGCTTCCTGCCCTGGCCCATAGCGAACCTTGGAGGTCACCTCTTGGCCGCCGGAGTAGTTGCCGGTGTTGAAGATCTGGAAACCCTGGTTGCCCAGCTTGGTCGCCGCCCGCTGAGCCGCGCCCCCGACACCCGAGCCATTGGAAACCAGCAGCGACACCGTGCTCGGATCGGCCGCGGTCAGCTTGGGCGGGGTCGGCGGGGCCGACGGGATGGATCCAGGGGCCGGGGACACCTTCTTCTCGCCAGGTAGTGGCTGGTCGTCGCGGATTGCCTTGAAGATGGCCTTGATGTCGGATTCGCGGGGGATCTCGTTGCCGTACGAGGTGGTGCCCGCGGTGGGGATGGTCAGGAAGGTGACGGTGCCCGCGTCCAGCTTCTGCAGCGAGCGGCCGAGGGTCAGCAGATCGGAGGGTTGCACCTTGTCGACCCAGGTGTGTTTGGTGAACTCGTTGATGAAGCCGTTCAGCTTGCCCGGATCGAAAAGCACTCGGCTCGATAGCGCGCCGCGCAATAGCGAGGCCATGAAGCGCTGCTGCCGGTTGATCCGGTCGTAATCGCTGCGCTCCTCGCCGTAGACGTGCCGGGCGCGCACGTAGTTCAGCGCGGTCGAGCCGTTCACCCGCTGCTTGCCGGGGTTCTCCAGCACGGTGCCGAGCACTTCGTCGGTGATCGGCTTCGGCGCGCACACCTCGACGCCGCCGATCTGATCGACCATGGCCTCGAAGCCGGCGAAGTCGACCGCGATGAAGTGATTGATCGCACTGCCGGTCATCCGCTGGATGGTGGTGAACAGGCACTTGGGGCCGCCGAGCGCGTAGACGGCGTTGAGCTTGTCGCCGATGGCCGAGGGGAAGACCTCGTTGGTGTACTGGACCTTCTCGTTGTCCCAGCCGTTGCACTGCGGCCTGGTGACATCGAGGTCGCGGGGGAACGAGACGACAACTACGCGGGAGCGGTTCTTCGGGATGTTCACCAGCATGACGGTGTCCGCGCGGGAGCCCTCGGCATCGTCGAGCGTGCCCGCGCCGACCTGACTGTTCACCCCGGCGCGGGTGTCGGTGCCGACGAGCAGGTAGTTCTCGTCACCGAGCTGCGCGTTCGAGTCGACGACGTCTTCGCTGTTGTTGTCGATCGCCGAGATCTGGGTGAACCCGTTGCCGGTGGAACGCAGATAGCTCCAGCCGCCGCCGGTGATGAGCAGGCAGAGCACCGCGAAGACCGCCATGGCGCTACGCCCGATGAGCCGCAGCCGCTTGTTGCGGCGCTGCTTGCTGGCAGCCAGCCGGGACAGTGGTGCGGCGCCGACCGACTTGGGTTGGGCGGCACCGGCTTCGCTGGTCGGCCAGTCGGTCTTCTTGCGCTTGGCCCGGCTGGTCTCGGCGAGCGGCGGCAGGATATCGGTGACCTCTTCGGCCGTTTCCTGCTTCGCGCGGGCGGCCGGGGTGGCCTGCCTGTTGTCCTCGGCAGGACCGCGCCGGTTCGGGGTTCGCGCGGCGGGGGTGCCCGCGATGTCCTGGACTACCGGTGAACCGGCCGTGCGCGGCGGTGGGCCGTCAGCGGAGCGCCGCTGAGTCTGCTCGGCCGGGTGGCGCTGAGTCTGCTCGGCCGGGCGGCGCTGAGCCTGCTCGGCCGGGTGGCCGGGTGCGGGTTGGCGTCGAGCGGCCGGATCGCCTTGGCGCCGGGTCGGCTGCTCCGGTGGGCGCGGCTGGTCCGTTGGACGGCGGGGCTGGTCGGCCGGGCGGCGTGCGGACTGCTCGGCGGGGCGCGTGCGCGCGGGGTCCGCGGCGGGCGGTGCCGGTTCACCGCGCCGGGTTCCCCGGCTCGGCGCGGCGGCGTCGTCGGGCGCGGCGGCGCGCCGTCCCCGGCGGCCGGAGCGCTCGTTGTCCACCTTCTCGACCAGATCCTGCACGGTGAGTGGGGCCGCACCGGGGTCCGCGGTGGCGTCGGTATGCCGGGACCGTCGGGACGACCGGGAGCCGTCTCGTTCGCTGTAATCCTCCGTGGGATAGCGCTCCCACGGGGCGCGACCTCCGGGCCGTGGCGAATGCCCGTGCCGATCGTCACCCACCAACGAACCTCGCTTTTCGTCTTCGTCGCCGCCTCGGGCCGAACTCGACCGGCTTGACCGATTCCGCAATGATAACGATTCCGCCACGGCGAGCCACCTGAGTGCGAAATCGAATAGGCCACCGTGTCGTTTGGATACCCGGATCTCGGTCGCGGCGCCTGGATATTCCAGCGGCTGGATGTCCCAGCGGCTGGATGTTTCAGCGCCTGAAGCTCAGCCGCCGCTGTGCATCACGTCGGCACCGTGCGGCACCGCGGGGTCCTCCGGATCGTCCAGCCAGCCGTGTGGCAGCGCGACCTTGCCAGGCGAACCCTGCCTGCCGCGTGGGCCTTCGGCGTCCCTGGGGAACGGCGCCGTCGGATCCAATTGCCCGACAAGGTCTTCCAACTCGGTGAGTCTCGACACCGTGGCGAACGCGCGGCGCAGGTCGGCGCCGACCGGGAAGCCCATCAGGTACCAGGCCATGTGCTTGCGCAGGTCGCGCATGGCCTTGTCCTCGCCGAGGTGCTCGGACAGCAGCGTGGCGTGCCGGTAGAGCACCTCGCCGACCCGGCCGAGGTTCGGCGGCTCGGGCAGTGGCTCGCCACGCAGCGCCGCCTGGAGTTCGGCGAACAGCCACGGGCGGCCGAGGCAGCCGCGGCCGACCACGACACCGTCACAGCCGGTTTCGTCCATCATCCGGACCGCGTCGGCGGCGGCGAAGATGTCGCCGTTGCCGAGCACCGGAATCGTGCGGACGGCTTCCTTCAGGCGCGCGATGGCCGACCAGTCGGCCTGCCCGGAGTACCGCTGCGCGGCGGTCCTGGCGTGCAGCGCAACCGCTTGCGCCCCTTCGGCTTCCGCGATGCGCCCGGCATCGAGGTAGGTCAGGTGCTCGTCGTCGATGCCGATCCGGAACTTCACCGTCACCGGGACGCCAGCGGGCTCGGCCGCCTGCACCATGGCGCGCACGATCCGGCTGAACAGCGCCCGCTTGTAGGGCAGCGCGGCACCGCCGCCGAGCCGGGTGACCTTCGGTACCGGGCAGCCGAGGTTGAGGTCGATGTGATCGGCCCAACCCTCGCCGACGATGATCCGCACCGCCTCGCCGAGGGTGGCCGGGTCGACGCCGTACAGCTGCATCGACCGCGGGCTCTCGTCGGCGTCGAACGACATCATGTGCAGCGTCTTCTCGTTGCGCTCGACCACCGCCCGCGCGGTGATCATCTCGCAGACGTAGATGGAGGTCGGGCTACCGAATTCGCGGCACAGCTTGCGGAACGCCAGATTCGTGATGCCCGCCATCGGCGCGAGCACCACCGCCGGATCGACCGGATACGGTCCGATCCGCAGGTCGGTGGTCGCCTCGGAAGTCATCGTCACGCCGTCCAGTGTCTCATTTCCGCACGTAAGGGGCCTGCTCGGGTCGTTGACCGAGAACAGCGGTACCGGGCAACCGTGCAGGCCGCAGCGATGCGGAAGCGCTCCGTTGGGCGGCGGATGTGGCGTACCTCACCTGGCCGCGCCGTCGGCGGGTGGCGTGCCGGTGTCGGCGAGTGCGTCGAGTCAGCCGAGGCCGGGTAGGCGCTCGGCCAGATCGGCCAGCTGCCACGGACCGTCGGTTTCGATGGTCGCGGTGGCGGTCCAGCCGTCGAGTGCGGAGATCGCGCCGCCCTGTACCGCGAAGACCTTGCCGGTGATCGGGCACTCTTCCGAGGCGAGGTAGCCGACGATCGGCGAAATGTTCTCGGGGGCAAAGGCATCGAACTCACCCTCGGGAACCTCGGCGGCGAACACGGCGCCCATGCCAGGCGTGGCCAGGGTGAGCCGGGTGCGGGCTACCGGGGCAATGGCGTTGGCGCGCACACCGTATCGCTCCAGTTCGAGCGCGGCGACCTGGGTCAGCGCGGCGATCCCCGCCTTGGCCGCGCCGTAATTCGCCTGGCCCGGGTTGGGCATGAAGGTGCCCGACGCCGAGGCGGTATTGATCACCGACGCCGCGACCTGCCTGCTCGCTTTCGACTGTTCCTTCCAATACGCGGCGGCGTGGTGCAGCACCGCGAAGTGGCCCTTGAGGTGCACCGCGATCACCGCGTCCCACTGCGCCTCGTCCATCGCGGCGATGAACGCGTCGCGCAGGATGCCCGCGTTGTTGACCAGGATGTCCAGCCCGCCGAAGGTGGTGATCACCTGCTCGACAAGGGCTTTCGCACCGGCCCAAGCCGCGATGTCAGCCGTATCGGCGACCGCGCGCCCGCCCGCCGCGATGATCTCGTCGACCACCTGCTGCGCGGGCCCGGCGTCGGCGCCGACACCCTCGTTGTTGCCGCCGAGGTCGTTGACCACGACGGCGGCGCCCTCGGCGGCGAGCAGCAGCGCGTGCGCCCTGCCGATGCCGCGGCCGGCGCCGGTGACGATGGCGACGCGTCCGTCCAGCGAACCCATGTCGTTCCTTTCGATTCGGGTGAGGGCGGTCAGTCGAGCAGACCGGCGAGGTTGGCGAGGGAGGCGTCGAGTTCCTTGGTGGCGGCGCGTTCGATCGCGCCGCCGATGGCGCCGACCATCATCTGACTGATGAACTCCGCGTCGATGGTGACCAGCGCGGCCCGGTCGCCGCTGGGCCGCACGGTCAGCGTGAAGCTGATGGTCGCGCCCGCCAGGCCGGTGCCGGAGAACTTCGTCGTGGTCGGGGCGGCGTAATCGTCCACGGTGAAGGTGATGGTGTTCGCCATTCCCAGGATGGTGAGCACCTCGGTCATTTTCGCCCCGATGGACAGCCGTGCGGGCGGTGGCTCCTTCCACTTGGTGTGCACCGTCAGCCACTCCTCGAAGCGGTTCGGATCGGACAGCACCGACCACACCTGCTCCGGTGCGGCCGGAAACTCCTTGGATACCTTTGCTTGTGCCACGGTGGTGCTCCTTGCTCAGGTTGCCGGGACGAACTCGGCGAGCCCGTCCTGGATGACGAATTGGTCGCTGTCGGACCAGGTTTCGAAGACGTAGCGGTCCCTGCCATCCCGGTTGCCCGTCGCCCACGTCGCGGTGGTGATGGTCTGCCCCGGGAATGCGGGCGAACTCAACCGCACCGCAAGCCTTTTCAGCCGAGCCGGATCGTCCGGGCTGATCCGGGTGATCAGTGCGTGGGAGATGAACGCGATCGTGCACAGGCCGTGGATGATGATCCCCGGCTGCCCCATTGCCTTGGCGAACTCGTCGACCAGGTGGATCGGCATCGGATCGCCCGCCGCTTCGGCGTACCGGAAGGTCTGGTCCGCGTCGAAGGTCTGCGACACGGTGAAGTCCGGTTCCCTGGCCCGCAGGTTCTCGTCGAAGAAGTGGGCCGGACTCGGTTCGCCTCGGGCGCCGTCGAATCGGCCACCACGGAAGAATCCGATGAAGTACTGCTCGTTGACCAGATCGCCGTTGCTCACGCTGTGCGTCTCGAGGTGTGCGGTGACGACCACGCCTGATGATTTGCCCTCGATCCCGGTCGGCCGGGCGCGCACCTCCAGCGTCTCGCCCGGCTCGATCGGCCGGTGGAACCGGAAGTCGTGCTCGCCGTGCAGGATCCGCAGCATCAGCTCATCGGGTACCACCGACATCGCGGCATCGGCCATCAGCACCGTGGCCGGTACGACCGCGAAAACCGGTGGCGCGTAAACGCCGTCGAGATGCTGTTGGATCGGATCGTTGGTCGCGGCGGCATAGGCGATCGTGCGCCGCCGATCCACCTCGAACGTGCCGCGCGCACCCCAGCTGCCCAACCGCTCCAGATCGAAGCTCGTCCCGTCCGTCACTGGTGTTTCACCCGGCCTCCTGGGTCGGCGTCGTTGCCCGATACCGCAACGCTAGAAACCGGCGGCGGCAGCCGGGATGACCGCGCGGCGCAGGTTCGGTGACCGCCGCGCTCACCGCATCCGGCCTGGTAGGTTCGCCTCGACCAGGGACGCAGGAGGTATCGGTGACGGCGAGGACGGTGCCGATCGACTTCGTGCGTTCCGCCGTCGCCACCGCCGAGCGGCAAGGCGTCGACATCGAGCAGCTACTCGGCAGCGTCGGCGTCGCACCGGAGCTGCTGGCTCAGGATCGAGCGCGCGTCACCGTCGAGCAGATGGCCGCGACCGTGCGCCAACTCTGGCGGATCAGCGACGACGAACTGTTCGGCCTCGGCCCGGCACCCGTGCCGCGCGGGTCGATTCGGCTGGTCGGCTTCGGCGTGGTCGGCTGCCCCGATCTGGGCTCGGCGATCCACCGGTTCATCGAATACCGGCGACTGCTGCCCGGCCTGCCGCCGATGGCGGTGACCACGACCGGCGAACTCACCAGATACACGATCGACACCAGCGTGCTCGACGAGGGCGAAGAGCTGCTCACCGTCTTCCTGCTGGCGGGCGTGCACCGCATGATCTCCTGGGGCATCGGCCGCCGAGTCGCCCTGCGTCAGGTGGAGTTTCCGTATCCACGGCCACGCAATATCGACGACTACGACCTGGTCTTCGGCGCCCCGCTCGTCTTCGATGCCGCCACCGCGGCCATCACCTTCGACAGCGATCTACTCGCCGCGCCGATCGCCCGCACCGAGGAAGATCTGATCGCGTGGACGCGCAACGCGCCGACCGACGTGCTGTCCCGCCGCGACTACGGCACCTCGCTCGCCGAGCAGGTGCGCAAGATCCTCGCTCGCGGGTTGCGTGGTGACTGGCCGACCGCCGACGAGGTGGCCAGGCGACTGGCCATGAGCCCGCAGACGGTGCGCCGCAAGCTCGGCGACGAGGGCACCTCGATCACCCAGATCCGCGAGGACATCCTGCGCGACGCGGCCGTGGCCAGCCTGGTGCGCGGCGACGAGACGGTCGAGGCGCTCTCGGCCCGGCTCGGCTTCTCCGAACCCAGTGCGTTCCGGCGCGCGTTCCGTCGCTGGACCGGCAGCCCGCCGGGTTCCTATCGTGGTTCCGCGCCTTAGCTATTCGCCGCGCAGGCGCCGGTGGTACTTCTCTCTGATCTCCGGGTTGGGTTGCGCGTAAGCCGTTGTCGCCCCGGTGATCCGCGCGACGCCGAGCTGCGCCCGGTACGGCAGCAGCTGCGCGGACTTGATGATCGCGGCCAACCGGCGCGGCACCGTCACCATCGGCTTGCCCCGGACCACCGTCCGCACGATCGCCTGCGCGACGTCCTCGGGATCCACCGTGGTCATCGGCTCGATCCAGCCGGGCATGTTCGCACCGGCCGACAGCTCGGTGCGCACGATGCCGGGCAGCACCGCCGAGACCCGCACGCCGTGCTCCTTCAGTTCCAGGTGAAGCGCCGAGGTGAAGCCCACCACCGCATGCTTGCTCGCGCAGTAGGTGGCCAGGCCCGGAAAGCCTTGCGTGCCAGCCAGGGACGCGATGTTGATGAGGTGCCCGCTGCCACGCGCCAGGAAGCGCTTGGTGGCCAGCCGCGACCCGTGGATCACCCCGCGCAGGTTGATGTCGAGGATCCGGTCGGTCATCGCCTCGTCCTCGTCGGCGAACAATCCGGTCGGCATGATGCCCGCGTTGTTGATGAGCACGTCCAGCGGCCCGAGCTGCTGCTCGACCTCATCGAGGAACGCGGCGAACGAGTCGCGGTCGATGACGTTCAGCGGCAGGCCGATGATCCTGGCCGCCGGGTCGGCCCCGAGCTCGACCGCGGTCTTGGCCACCAGTTCCACGTCGATGTCCCCGATCGCGACCGCGGCGCCCGCCCCGAGGAATGCCTCGGCCGTGGCCCGGCCGATCCCGCGGGCCCCGCCGGTGATCGCGACGACCTTCCCCGCGAGCGGGTGCTCGTCCTTCGGTGCACTGGTCATGTTCTCGGCCTTTCCGCTGCGTGATCCGAGCGAGCACGGCCGGTCGGCGAATACCCCGACCGGCGCGGCGCACTGTCCTCAGTGTCGGCGTTCCCGCGCGGATCGTCGGCGGATTCGGCAATCACGAAGCGGCGGAGCGGGACTCGCCGGATCAGAGACCACGCGCGATGATCTCCTTCATGATCTCGTTGGTGCCGCCGTAGATCTTCTGGATCCGCGAATCGGTGAAGATCCGCGCGATCGGATATTCGGCCATGTACCCGTAGCCGCCGAACAGCTGTAAACAGCGGTCCGCCAAGATGTTCTGTTGCTCGGACAGCCACAGCTTGGCCTTGGCCGCAGTGGGAATGTCCAGGTCGCCGGTGACGTGCTTTTCGATGCAATCGTCCAGAAAGCTCCAGCCCACGGTGACCGCCGTAGCGCATTCGGCGAGCGTGAATTTGGTGTTCTGGAACGCGAAAAGCGGCTTGCCGAAGGCGCTTCGCTCCCTGGTGTACTCCAGTGTCAACTCGACCGTCTTCTCCATCGTCGCCATCGCGGTGACCGCGATGATCAGCCGCTCCTGCGCGAGCTGCTGCATCAACTGGATGAAGCCCATGTTCTCGGCCTCGCCGATCAGGTTCGCGCGCGGCACCCGCACCTCGTCGAAGAACAGCTCGCAGGTGTCCTGCCCGTGCTGGCCGATCTTGTGCAGATTGCGGCCACGCCGGAAACCGGCGCGGCTCGTCTCGACCGCGATCAGCGAAAGCCCGCCCGCGCCGCCCTGCTCGTTCGTCTTGGCGACCACCAGCACCAGGTCGGCCAGGAAACCATTGGAAATGAACGTCTTGGCGCCGTTGACGACGTATTCGTCGCCCTGCACGGTCGCGGTGGTGCGGATCGCCTGCAGGTCCGATCCGGTGCCCGGCTCGGTCATCGCGATCGCCGCGACGATCTCCCCTGAGGCCAGCTTCGGCAGCCAGGTCTTCTTCTGCTCGTCGGTGCCGTAGCCCGCGATGTAGTGCGCGATGATGGTGCTGTGCACCGGCCCGCCGAAGCTGGGCGCCAGCGCGCGCACCTGCTCGATGGCGATCACGGCGTCGTGCCGGAAGTCGCCGCCCCCGCCGCCGTACTCCTCCGGGATGCTGGGGCACAGCAGGCCGAGTTCGCCCGCCCGCAACCAGACCTCGCGATCGATGTGCTGCTGCTGCGCCCACCGCTCCTCGTGCGGCGCGCATTCTTTGCCGAAGAAGTCGCGCGACAGCTCGGCCAGCGCGTCCATCTCCGCGTCCATCCAGCGTGAGCGGTGCTTTGCCATGTCGCCAGTCCCTTTCCCATCCGACGCCGTCGTCGTGCATTCACGGTAGGAACCGCAAGGTCGTCCGGGTAGGACCGAGCCGCCCGAATCCGATGACCGCAGCGCTCTCGCATAGGCCGGGTTTCTCGGGTCGGCACGCGGCGATTCTGCCGAACGAAACTGCACGAGCGGCCGACGAGCGGAAGGCCGAGCAGATATCCACTCATTACCCGGTCGAGTCCAATACCATCGGGCAGCTTGCCGGTCACCGCAAAGGTCATTTTCGAGCAGGGCGACATCTACAAGGCGAATGCGTTCGTCAACTCGAACAGCGCGACGGCGCGGAATGCGGGGTCCGTTGAAGTAAGCGGGCCTATGAAGTGAGTGGCCCTTTGCCGGTTTATCGCGTCGAAGCGAATCTTCGACGCAATAAACCTTCGAAGTAGGAAATAGCTGGACTCGGCGTTAGCCGGACATACGCGAGCCGCCGCCCGGGTAACCGGGCGGCGGCTCTAGGTGTATCGGGTGCGAGCTCAGCTCGCGGTGCTGCCTGCCATCTGGCGTTCGGCCTTGGCGGCCTCGCGGGCGAGCATCCGGTCGCGCTGCTCTTCGAACTTCAGCACGTCCTTGCCGAGCTTGTCGAGGTACGCGGCGAGCCGCTCGCGGCAGGCTTCACCGCGTGCGGTGAAGTCCTCGCGGTCGAAGATGTTCCACTTCTTCAGCACCGGCTGCACCACTTCTTCCATGTGCTGGCGCAGATCGTAGATGCCGTGCTTGGCCATCAGGACGCCGTTGCGGCGGAAGTTCGGCATGCCGGCGCCGGGCATCTGGAAGTTCTCCAGGATCAGCGTGATGGCCTCGATGGTCTGGTCGGGGGCCAGGTCAAGGGCCGCGCCACACATGTTGCGGTAGAAGATCATGTGCAGGTTCTCGTCGGCGGCGACGCGCTGCAGCATGCGATCGGCGATCGGGTCGTCACAAACCTTGCCGGTGTTGCGGTGGCTGACTCGGGTGGCTAGTTCCTGGAAGGTCACGTACGCGACGGAGTGCAGGAAGCCCGCGTCGGCCTCGGTCGGCGACGCGAAGCCGTTGGTCATGTGGATCATCCGGGCCTCTTCGAGAGCGACCGGGTCGACGCCGCGGGTGACCACCAGGTAGTCGCGCATCACGATGCCGTGCCGGTTCTCTTCGGCGGTCCAGCGACCCACCCAGGTGCCCCAGGCACCGTCCTGCGAGAAGTTCTCGGCGATCTCGCGGTGGTACGAGGGCAGGTTGTCTTCGGTCAGCAGGTTGGTGATCATGGCCGCCTTCGCGACCTCGCCCAGCCGGGACTGCTCCGGGTCCCAATCGATGCCCCCGAGTGCGGCGAAATTGCGGCCTTCATCCCACGGGACGTAGTCGTGCGGATGCCATTCCTTTGCCAAAGAGAAGTGCCGGTTGACGTTTTCTGCGGCAACCGGCTCCAACTCCGTAAGAAGCTCGAGTTGAGTCAGATCCCTTGCCATGTATGAACCCTTCAGTCTGTGCGTCCGGTCGTGCAGGTCATCCCCCCAAGGTAGACCGATGTCGTGCGGCCATACCTTACGGCACCGTAGGTGTGATGCGAAGCGCATCCGATTGCCCGTTCATGCCCCGTGATGCACGTCATACGCCCTCGTCGGCGTTCGGCGCCCACCCTCGAGTGTATGACTTCGGCCCGCAGCGAGGGGAATATCGCGACCGGCCGGAGAGTGTTAGCTCGGCGTGCCGCACCGCACATGCCGAGGTGAAACGCATGAGCCGCCCCGCTCAGCGTTTTCCGCCGAAGAGCCCGCCGAGCACGTTCCCCAGTGCGCCACCGGCGTTCTTGGCCAGTGCCTCGCCGATCGCTCCGCCGATGCCACCGCTCTTGCTGCTGCCGCCGAGCAGGCCGCCGAGCAGATCGCCGAGTGCGCCGCCGTCGGATTGCTGCTGCGGCTGCGTGGCCGTATTGCCGCTGCCGCCGGTCATCTGCTTGGCCAGGTAGGCGAGCACGATCGGGGCGAGAATCGGCATGAGTTTGGCGATCAGGTCGCTGCCGCCGGTGCCATCGGTCGCGCCGAGCGCGCTGATCACCGTGTTCTTCTCGTCACCGAAAACGTTCTCGACGATCTTCGAGCCGTCGGCGACGTCGACCTTGTCGATGTCGACCGCACCCTCGCCCTCGACCAGGTCGCCGTGGTTGTCCAGCGCACCGACCAGCGAGGCGGCGCCTTCGGGTTTCGTTGCGTTCGCCTGCAGCCCGCCGAGCAGCGTGGGCAGCGCCGCTTGGACCGCGGTCGTCGCGGTGTTCTCGTCGACGCCGAGCTTCGCGGCGATCTGGGCGATGGGCACCTGGGAGAGCAAATCATCGAAGGAAGTCATCAGCTCCGCCTTGTCGAGGGATGACCCGGGATCGCCCGTGTCGCGCTCACAGTAGGGGAATGCCCGGATGGAGTGTGGTCTTTCGAGTCTCGCGCGCCGGGGGCGCGTTGTCAGTATGAACGTCGCGATGGCGCGTGCAATAGCCCGAGGAAACGAGTGCGGGCGCCCGGTGAGACCGGGCGCCCGATGGGTGTGCCCCCAGTAGGGCTCGAACCTACGACCTGCGGATTAAAAGTCCGTAGCTCTACCAACTGAGCTATAGGGGCGCGGTGGGCCAGTGTAGTAGGCGCGGCGCGATGACCCAAATGGGGGAGTGCGGCGCGGCGCGGGATAGGTGTCCCGCCGATCGCGGGTGTCGGCGGGTAGTGGCAACCTGACGCCGAGACTTGTTGTCGCGCCTAGTAACGCGGGATGCGTGGGACGCGATCTTGCGGGTAAACATTTGGTACCCAACTTTGTTCATTGAACGAAGATTTGGATATCATCGAAACATGTTGGCTAGCAATGTCTTTGGATTTGCGGGGGGTGAGTGGCCCGAGCTCGGGGGCGCACGCCGGTGGGGTGAGCGGGCGGGCTGCGGGCGATGGCCGGTGTTCCGGTCGGCCGGTCGACTCGGGTGAACGACGCTGGGACGCTGTCGATTTGGGGGCTCGAGCAGACAGGGAAGCTTGGTTGCGCGATGTTTGCTGTAACAGTAAACCGGCTCGGTCAGTTACCTGACTCGTCGGTTTGCCGCGTGTCGGATGGGGTTTCCGGGTACGGTAACCACTTGATGAATTCCGGAAGAATCGCCGACTCGTCCGGTGATTCGGAATTCGGCTTATCGTTGATGTGCCCGAACGTGTCGCGACCGGTCCGGCCGATCGTGGCTCACCTGGAGACGACGCCGCGGGAGGCAGATCCGAGACGAAGAAATACCCGGGTGCGCACCCCCTGCGGCGCACCCGGGCAGGAAAACTATACCAGCTGGTGTGTTTCAGGTTTTTCGCAAGTTTTCGTACCGAAAGTTTGAAACTGGGCGAAAACCCGGTTTGAAGTATTGATAAAACTCATAACTTCGCGTCAAGGGCCCGTTCCTTTGGGGGTGGCTGTTTGGCGGCGAGTAGGCTTCGGAGGCGTTTCGAGCATGGCACGGCAGCAAGAGCGGGCCCGCCGGACACGTGCGGCGATTATCAGGTCCGCCGCCGTTGAGTTCGGGAAGAGCGGCTATGCCGCTGCATCGCTCAACCGCATATTGGAAGGGTCGCGTGCCACCAAGGGCGCCATGTACTTCCATTTCGATTCCAAGGAAGATCTCGCGCGCGCCGTACTGGAGACGGCGGTCGAACGCTATCGCGCCTCGGCCGAGCGTTGGGTCGGCCGAACGGATCTCGGACCACTGGACATCATGCACGGCATGATCGACGAGATGGCATTACGGCTCGAGCACGACATCATCGTGCAGGCCGAATACCGGTTGATCATCGAGCCCGACTTCTACCGGGACGTGCAAACCGGCGGCGGCCGGATCCTCGGGCGCGCCACCCGCGCGCTCACGGTCCGCGCCATCGACCAAGGGCAACTGCGCGCCGACGCGGACGCCGACCGGTTCACCCGCACGCTGACCGCCGCGCTGGCCGGCCAGCGATACATGATCGACGCACACGGCAGCGGCATCGATCTGCGGGCCCGCTTCGAGGAAGCGCTCGAGGTGATCATCGAATCGATGGCAACCCCGGAGTGGACCGAGAAGTTCCGCAACGATGGCTGGCGCACCCACGCGCGCCTCGAGGAGCTCAGTTTGGGACTCTGACCAGCCGGTTTGGGAATCGAGTCCGGTCTGTCATAAGCTAACCGGGCTCCCAACGGACAGCCGTTGAAGCCGGTTCCGGAGAAATCCGGAGACGAGCCCCCTTCGTCTAGCGGCCTAGGACGCCGCCCTTTCAAGGCGGTAGCGCGGGTTCGAATCCCGTAGGGGGTACGGTCTTCGGATCGTTGGAAGCACAGCAAGGCCCTGTGGCGCAGTTGGTTAGCGCGCCGCCCTGTCACGGCGGAGGTCGCGGGTTCGAGTCCCGTCAGGGTCGCAAGTGAGCGCCGGAGCAATCCGGCGTTTCGCGTATGGCATTCAACTCGGGTGCCTGCGGCCAGGTAGCTCAGTTGGTACGAGCGTCCGCCTGAAAAGCGGAAGGTCGCCGGTTCGATCCCGGCCCTGGCCACTCCACTCGTAGGCGAGCCCTGCACGCGGAATGCGCGTGCGGGGCTCGTTTCGTTCGTTTCTTGTGGGGGTGCAACCCCCACGCCCCGCTCGGCGGGGCTTCGCCCCCCGAACCCCCTCCGTCCCACGGGTGCCCGTTCGGCGGGCTTCGCCTTCCGAATGTCTGGCCGTTGTGGACTCGCTGGTTGGGGGTTTGCGCGCCGAATCTTCCCCCTGTTGTGAACCCGCTCGGCGGTGCTTTGCGCTGCGCGTACCCCTGACGGGGCGCGCTTTTCGGCGGCGTTTGCCCTGAGTGTCGTGTGCCCGTGGGGAAGCCCTTCTTGTCCGGTTGACGGTCTTCGCTATTCGAATCGTCGCTGTGCGAGGCGCCTCCCGATCGGTAGGGGTTGGTTCGTCAACTCTCTTGGGTGGAGCGTTGGGACTGTGATTGGTCACAGGGGATGGGTTGCTGGGGGGCTTTCTTTTCACAAATCCGCTGGTAAGGGGATGGGGCGGTTACTGGGTGGTTAGTGTGAATCGAAGGTTCAGGTAGTTCCGAGGAAAGGGGCTGTCATGGTCGACAGTTCAGTGATGTCCGCGCCGTTGCGGGACTTTCGAGCCTTATCTCGGCAGATGGTGGGGCATTTCGTGGAGAACGTGGTGCCGTGCGGGACGATGCCGGGGGACGCGATCAACGGGGATATCACGACGATCACTCGGGTTTGCCTGGAGCTGTCGGCGAGCATGCTGGATGGGGAGAACATCCCGGAGAAGCTGGGGCAGGTGGAGGAGGCTGCCGCGGCGTGGGCGCGGGAGGGGGTGCCGATCGATACGGTGCTGCATGCCATCCATGAGGGGTTCAAGATGGGCATGGCGTTGATCGTGTCGAAACTGACGGTGAAGGATTTCGACAGCTTCGTCGAGGGGTCGCAGACGAACATCGAGATCTTGGACACGCTGACCACGGCGATCTCGCGCGCCTACTTCCGGGAACTGCGATCGGTTGTCGGCGAACACCATACGGCCGTGCACACGCTGACCTCGGCGCTGCTCGGCGGCTATCCGACGTCGACGATGGCCCGCGAATGCGGCATTGCCATCGCGGAGTCGTATCTGGTGCTGGCGGTGGCCATTCCGCGGCACAGCGACGAACGCAACCCGGCCGTCGACGGAAAGGTGGTGGCCCGCCGTAAGCTGCGCCGCGCGCAGGCCGAGCTGGCGGCTCGGTGTGGGGGCCAGGCGCTTTCGCTGCTGAGCGTCGACGGTGGCACGATCCTCATTCCCGTCGAGCCGCACGGCGAGACGGCACTCGACGAACTCGTCGACGGTCTCTCGCACGCGGCGCAGGTCGGCATCACCGCGGCAGTCGTGGCGGCGACAGCGGACGAGATTCCGCGCGCGGTAGACCAGGCGCACGAACTGCTGGACATGGTTCAGAGATTGCAGTCGGTGCCCGGCCTGTACCGATTCGAGCAACTCGCCCTCGAATACCAGCTCACCCGGCCGGGTCCCGGCCGGGAACACCTCGGCGCGGCGCTGACGCCCCTCGACGAGCATCCCGAACTGCTGGAGACCCTGCAAATCCACATCGGCAACAACCTCAACCGCCAGCGGACCGCGCGTCTCCTGCACGTGCACACCAACACGGTCGACTACCGGCTCAAGCGGATCGGCCAGCTGACCGGCTTCGACCCCGCCCAACCCTCCGGCCTCTGGTACCTCCGCTCCGCCCTGATAGCCCGCTCCTACCGCGCCGAACGTCGCGAAAACGACGTCCCACCCGCCACCGAGCCCCGCCTCTCGGTAGTCGGCAAACCAGGGTCATAGCCCGAGCGGGACCTGGCTGCGGCAAATCGCGAGTAGGCCCGCTGTCATGTCCCGCTCGCGGCAGCCAAAGGCGCTCGGGTGGGCGGCGGACGTGGGTGGGCGGCTTGTGGGATGGCAAGTGCGGCGGTTGACCTTGGAAAGTGCCCTGGGCGGGCGGCGCGGATGGGATGCTGGGGGTATGGCTGAGCGCTGGTATTACTGCTTGAAGCACAAGCGGGCCGAGAAGGGGCGGCAGTGCTGGTTCCAGGATCGGATGGGGCCGTATCCGGATCAGGCGACCGCGGAGCGGGCGCTGGAGATCGTCAAGGCGCGCAATGCGCAGGCGGATGCAGGGGATAAATCATGGCGCGATGATGGCGAGTGACCGAATTGGCAACTAGCAGTGTTCCTGCGTGCCTACTGATTTCGTGCGAACATGGGTAACTCGTCGGGTACCAGCTCACTCATCCACTACCCCGCCGCCGGTCGCCAACGCTGCTCGAGCGCATCCTGAGCCTGGCCTGAGGCCCGGAGAGGCGGGGGAGCCTCCTTCAGTTCGATCAAGTACGGTTTCTCAGAAATCAGACGAATGCTCGGGGTCCTGTCGTGGCTGCGGGCTGGACCAGGATCAGCAGGGAGGGCGACCCTTGAGGGTTACCGTTGTTGTGCCGACCTACAACGAGCGGGAGAATCTGCCGGTTGCGGTGGAGCGGCTGACCGCGCTGCCGGTGCCCGACCTGCACGTGCTCGTGGTCGACGACAGCTCGCCGGACGGAACCGGTGACGTTGCCGACAAGCTGGCCGTCGAGCTGCCGAATGTGGTGGGCGTGCTGCACCGGACCGAGAAAGACGGTCTCGGACGGGCCTACATCGCGGGCATCACCCGGGCGCTCGACGAGGGCGCCGATGTGGTGATCCAGATGGACGCCGACCTGTCGCATCCGGCCGAGGTGATTCCGGCAATGCTGGAGAAGCTGACGACCACCGACGCCGGTGTCGTGCTCGGCTCGCGCTATGTGCCCGGCGGCTCCACCGCCGCCGAATGGAAGTGGTACCGCAAGGCGCTGTCCGCGTGGGCCAACTTCTATGTGAACCTGATCCTGCGACTGCACGTGAAGGACGCCACCGCCGGATTCAAGGCGTGGAAGGCGGACACGCTGCGCGCCATCGACGTCGCCTCGATCCGCAGCAACGGGTACTCGTTCCAGGTGGAGATGAACTACCGGACGGTCAAGAAGGGCATCGAGATCGCCGAGGTGCCGATCCGCTTCGAGGAACGCACCCTGGGTGCTTCGAAGATGAGCCTGAAGGTGCAGCTGGAATCGGCGCTGATGCCGTGGAAGCTGCTCTTCGGCCGCTCCGTCTGAACCCCGACGCCCCGCAGGGCCCCGCATCCGCGATGGATGTGGGGCCCTGCGGCATTCGGGGGTGCTTCAGTTGGCGGTCAGTCCACGTCGCATCGCTTCCAGTCCGATCACCAGGACCGGCGCCAGCACCACGTGCATGACGGACAAGGCGACGGTGCTCGCGGTATCGAACGCGGCCGAGACGGTGAGGCCGATGGTCGCGATGGCGAGGACGCTGCCGACGACCTGAGCCACCCGCAGCACCCCCACCCAGCGGTAGGAGATCAGCGCGGCCAGGGTCATGCCGATCAACAGCGGCACCGCGGAGGACAGGATCACCCCGACGCCCCCGACGTAGTTGGTGACACCCTTCTCGACCACCTCGAACGAGCCGCCTGCGGCTTCGCCGAGCAGCCAGACGGCGAGGTTGACGACGACCGCGACAGCGACGCTGCCGATGATCGCGACCGGACGGTTGACGGCGGGGATGCGCAGGGCGGGGGTGGTGGCCTGGATGGCGGTCATGATGTTCTCCTCATCAGCAGCTGTGTGCTTCGGTACTGAGAACATCGTTAAACCTGAACAATTGTTGAGGTCAATTCGAAGTGGTATGGGCTGAATCACTCAGCGGCAATGGAATTCGGCGCGCTGCGCCGGGGTTCGCGTCGGTCAGTCGGGCTTCGGCCAATTCAGCAGCGTGTCCAGGTAGAGCTGACGGACCGCGGCCACCTTGTCGCCCATGTCGTTCGGATCCCAATCGCGCACATCGATGGGTTCGAGGATCGCGACATCCACGGTGCCCTTGCGCGCGACCATCGAGTTGCGCCAACAGATTTCGCCCGCATTGCGGATGACGATGGGGATGATCGGCACGTCCGCCTGGATGGCGATGTGGAACGCGCCCTTCTTGAAGGGGCCCACGTCCGGCGTGTAAGAGCGGGTGCCCTCGGGGGCGACGGCGATCGACAAGCCGTTGCGCAGCGTCTCGACCACCGGTGCGAGCGCGGCCTTGGCCTTGTCGGTGCTCGACCGATCGATGAAGGTCACGCCGACGAAGCGCATGAGCGGCCCGAAGATCGGGTTGCGGGTGAGCTCCTTCTTGCCGATGCCGGTGACGCCGCCGCCGAGCACCTCGGGGACGATGATGATGTCGAACTGGCTCTGATGGTTGAACAGGAACACCGCGGGCCGTGGTGCGCGCGCGTGCTCGGCGCCGGTCACCCGAAGCCGCACGCCCGCGATGCGCAGGGTGTTGCCTGCCGCGTGCGCCAACAGCGCGTCGGCCATCTGCCTGCGGTCCCTGGTCGGCGCTTTGACCGCGACGCCATAGAACGCGCCACCGAGCAGTCCGGCGAATCCCGCTGTGGTGCGGGCATAGTCGGCCGGGCGGGGCGGCTGTCGGGGGTGGAAGCGCAGTGTCGGCCACTGCTGTTCCGCGGCGATCGCGGTGAGCTGCTGATCGGGATTCACCGCGACCGGTCGACCGACCAGGGACAGCAGCGGGCGATCGGCGGCGCTGTCGGCGTAGGCGTAACTACGCGCCAGATCCACGCCGCTGTCGGCGGCGAATTCGCGAACCGCCTCGGCTTTGCCATTGCGCCACAACGTCTTCCCATCGACGTGCCCGGTGAGGATGCCGTCCTGGACCGCCATCGGCGTGCACAGCATGTGCTCGATGCCCAGCGCGGATGCCATAGGCGCCACCTGGAACCGGGTCAGTGAGCTGGCCAGCGCCACGGTGTGTCCAGCCGCCTGGTGTGTCCGGATCAGTTGCCACGCTTCGGGATACAGGCGGCCGTAGACGGCACGCCGGAACAGACGCACGCCCAGCGCGTCCAGTTCGCCCTCCGGCTTGCCCGCAAGCACATCGGTGAGCTGGTGCAGGAACCGGCCGTACGCGCCGTCGGTGGTGCCGTTGCGGATGCCGCCGAGCAGGACAGTCTCGGTGTCACGATGGCGGAACAGGCGCCGAAACAGGCCGCGTCGCGGAAATCCGTCGACGACGGTGCCGCCGAAGTCGAAGATCGCGGCGACCCCGGGACCTTGCGGCCCGGAACGGATCGCGGCGATCGCGGCCTCGAGATCGGCACTGGGCACCGTCATGGAACCTCCTGTGGGTAGCGGGGTTCAGGACTCCGCCTCACCGTGTCGCCCGATTGGACGGATCGAGCGCGGCCGCCTGCGAGATACGGGCACCGATGGCGCGCAGCCGATTCGCGAATTCCACTCTGCGCTCGGTCAGTTCCGCCCTGCGCTTGGCCGAATCGTGGGACACCGGTTCGAGCAGGCCGTAGTTGTCGGCGAGTTTCAGTGCACTGGTGAACAATTCGGTGGAAACCGATTCCGGACTGTGCAGCCGCTGCTGCAACATCATCTGCTTGCCGACCGAAACGCATTCGGCGATGAACTGTTTGCGGTCGAGTTCGGCCGCCGGGTCGCGGTCGGCCAGCCGTTCGGCGACCACCAGTTGTGCGTCGAAGAACGAACGGAGCACGCGGTGCGCCATCATGAATCCGGAGTCGGTGAGCTTGGCCATCACCTCCGAACCCAGGGTGTTGTCCCGGGTGTGGCTGCGCCACTGCGGATCCAGCAGCAGCATCTCGGCGGTTATCTGCTCGGCGAACTCGGCCCGCTCGGGGAAGAAGAACTCGAACTTCAGCAGGTCACGCAGCCGGAATGCCTCGTCCCAGCCGGTGCTCAGCTGGTCCGCGCCGTCGCTGTCGAGTGCGGCCAGGATGGACAGTTCGAGGATGGCGCGGTTGACGAACCAGTGCACCGCGCTGTTGCGGTAGAACGCGGCCTCCAGGTGCGCGCCCGCCTCGATCGAGTACACCGGCTCCAGCCCGCCGCGATACACCGTCACCACCTTGGCCAGCGAGAGTTGTTCCAGCACAACGGCAAGCCCCTGGTCGTCGCACAGCGCGGCGAGCTCACCGTGCGGCAGATCGCGCTTCTCGATATAGCCGAGCACCGGCGCGAGCACGGTACGCACCTCGCCCAGCGTCAGGGCGCGCTCGTGCACGCCGAGCAGCGCGAGGGTGACCAACGCGTTGACCGTGACCGGAGTGACTGTGTTGATGCCGACCGCGATCTCGAACGCCAACCGCTGCACGGCCTTACGCTCCAACTCGGCGATCTCGGGCGCCTCGGTCTCGCCCTGCCCGGTCTCGGTACGTCCGGGCGGCGCGGGTTCGGTGCGGTGCAGCGGGATGGTCAGCGGCGGCGTGGTGAGCGGATCGCCGTGCGCCGCGAGCCGATCGCGCGCCGAAAGCGGTGCGCCGAACCGCACATACACATGCCCGGCCGAATGCTGCTGGCTCCGGATGTAGCGCGCCAGCCAGGTGAGTCCCTCCGGCTTCTTCTTGCCGCCGACCTGTTCGGTGGCGATGGCGCCGAGTTCGTTCAGCCGCTCGTAGGTGATCGACACCGGTACCAGCATGACGTCCTCGACTCGATCCGCACGGACCGCTGCCGCAAGGTAATTCAGCAGTCCGTAGCGGGGCGGGCGCAGCTTGCCGGTGCGGGTGCGGCCACCCTCGAAATACCATTCCAGGTTGAATCGCTTGGCGAGCAGGTAGGCGAAGTACTCCTCGACCACCGCCTTGTACACCTCGTCGTCGCCG
The DNA here is from genome assembly GCF_019222765.1 of Nocardia iowensis. Taxonomy (NCBI): domain Bacteria; kingdom Bacillati; phylum Actinomycetota; class Actinomycetes; order Mycobacteriales; family Nocardiaceae; genus Nocardia; species Nocardia iowensis. The sequence goes on from NZ_CP078145.1 coordinate 797,337, forward strand.
AAACTGCGCCGGATGAACACGGTTCCGGTGCGCCGGGCGATCGGTCCCATCGGCCAGAAGCCGAGATTGGCGCCGCCGATCACGTGGTTCGGCGGAAAGTCATTGCGGGCCAGCACGTCACCGAGCACGAACGCGTCGACGTAGGAACGATGCGAGGGCAGGAACACCAGCGGGTAGCGGCGATTGAGGTCACGCAGCGCGGCCAGCCCCGAATCGTCGGAGTCCACTTTCCAGGTCGAGGCGTGCACCGGCCGCATCGCCTGGGTGAACAGATCGGAGACCAATCTGCTTTGCGCGGCGACGAGTTCGTTCAACGCCTTCTCCGCGCGGCGATACACCTCGTGCGGGCTCGCCCCGATCTGGTCGGCGATGAGCTCGAGCCTGCGCACGAAGTCGGGGGAGTCGAGGATCTCCTCGGCGACCAGTCGCGGAACCTTGTAGCGGTCGCCGATGATGGTGCGTTCGGCCCGCTCCAGCGCCACCACCGCGGCGCGCACGATGGCGCGGGCGAACGGCTCGGCGGTGCCCTTGCGGACCAGCGCGGCCGCTTCCGGGTGGTTCGTGCGCAACTCGCTGAGCAGCGCGGGCTGCCCGGTCAGTACCACGTGCCGGTTGGGTTGGCCGACCAGCTTGCGCTGCGCCAGCCGGTTCGGCTTGCGCGGGTTGGTGAGTAGGGCCAAATCCGCGAAGGTGATCCGGCGAACGCCGTCACGTTCGGGCGGCAGCCAGAGCACCCGCACCGGTACCACGAGTGGGTCGTCGTGCCTGCCGACCAGTCGGGCAGCGACGGCGCCCGCGTCCAGATCCAACTGGGTGATGGGGGCGTCGGTGCCGAATTCCTTGGCGATTCCGCCCTCGGTCAACCAGTTTCCGATGAGTTCGCGCTCCACCCCGGACACCGCGTCGACCAGCGCCACCACCGATCCCGGTGCAGACGCTCGCTGGATATCCGCGGGCAATCCGCCACGGTGCTCGATCATGACTTAGTCCCTCCGCCTGACGATCCTGTTCCGCCTCTCCGGGTATTCAAGCCAGACTCGGGTGCCGTCACGGGTTGCGTTGGCGACCTGCGGTTAGGAGTGGGTCGGGTTAGCCCGTGCCCGTTGAGTTACCCATGTTCTCGCGTAATCAGCAGTTGCGTTAGACAGGATCGGTTGTTGCCTGATCATAAGGCGTTGCGGCGGACAGGATCATCAGTTGTCGGGATCAAGCGGGCGGCGCGTGGCACCAGGTCAATCCCGCGTTCCACCGCGTGCGCGAATTACGCTGCGCAGATGGATTGGGCCTTACGCGCGTGCGGCTGGCACGGTCACTACACCTACGCACCGGATGAGCCGGACCTGGCCGACCGGTTGCGGGTGGACACCGTGGCGGGGGTGGCGTGGCGGTGCCTGCGTTGCGGGACCTTCGTGCCTGGTGAGCCGGTCGGGTCCGGTCCGGCCGATCACGCGCCCGAGGTGCCGCGCGGGCGGCTGCTGCGGGATCGCTGGCTGATGCGCGCGCTGGCGATCGAGCGGCTGCTGCGCGGTCTGCTGCTGGTGGTCGCCGCGGTGGGGGTGGTGAAGTTCCGTTCGTCGCGGGAGACCATGCGGGCCGCCTTCGATCAGGATCTGCCACTGCTGCGCCCGTTCGCCGACCAGATCGGCTGGGATATCGACCGGTCCAAGATCGTGCATCTGATCGATGAGGCGTTCTCACTGTCGAACACGACCTTGCTGTGGGTGGCCATCGGCATCTTCGTTTACGCGCTTTTGCAGGGGATCGAGGCGCTCGGCCTGTGGTTGGTGAAGCGGTGGGGCGAGTATTTCGCGGTGGTGGCGACGAGTCTGTTTCTGCCGCTGGAGATTTACGAGTTGACCGAGAAGGTGACCGCGTTGCGGATCGGCGCGCTGGTGGTGAATGTTGCCGCGGTGGTCTGGCTGCTCTATTCGAAGCGGCTGTTCGGCCTGCGCGGTGGCGCCGCCGCCTATCACGCGGAACATAGTGCGGAGAGTTTGCTGAGCGTCGAACGGTCGGCACTGGCTGTCCCGGCTACCTGATCATGTGCGGCCTGGGCTGTGTCTGCACGCACAGTACCGCGCTAATCAGGTAATGCTAACCTTACCTCCAAGTTGGGACAGCTAGAACTTTGGAGGATCGTTGTCGACCACGGACGAACGCTTGCGGGTGGAGTATGTGACCGATCCGGCGGCAGCGATGTCCCGGCTGGCGGGGGCGGACCGGTTCGGCGAGTACGTGATGTACGAGCGTCCGGGTGAGTGGGTGTTCGCGGCCGACCCGATCGGCGGGATCGAACTGGACGTCGAGGAACTGCGGGTCACCTGGGCGGGTCAGACCACAACGACCAAATGGGACGGCCGCCCGGCGGGCGTGGTCGACCGCGCACTCGCCGCGCTGCCGCTCGACGGCCGGAATGCCTACGGCTGGATCGGCTTCGAGTTCTGCGCCTGGGCGTTCGACGCGACCGAGTACCTGGAACCGCGGACCACATTGGTGCAGTTGATGATTCCGCGGATCGAGGTGCGGGTCGGCGAATTCGGCATCCGGGTGTCCGGCGCCACCCCGGCGGAGACCGGCGACATCCACGACCTCATCGCCGAATCGCAGGAAACCGAACTGCCGCAGCCATATCCGGCGGATGTCCGGCTCGACCCGACCGGCTATCAGGACCGGGTGGCCGAGGCCGTCGGCGAGATCCAGGCGGGCCGCTACCAGAAAGTCATCCTGTCCAGGAAGGTCGACCTGCCGTTCGTGGTCGATGTGCCCGCGACCTATCGGCTCGGGCGCGCGCACAACACCCCGGCGCGGTCGTTCCTGCTGCGGCTCGGCGGGCTCGAGGCGGCGGGCTTCAGCCCGGAGCTGGTCGCGGCCGTCGACGCCGATCGGGTGGTGACCACCGAACCGCTCGCGGGCACGCGTGCCTTCGGCCGTGGTGCGGCGGTCGACATGGCGGCGCGGGAAGATCTGATCAGCGACCCCAAAGAGATCGTGGAGCACGCGATTTCGGTCCGGACGTCGTTCGCGGAGATCAGCTCGGTGGCCGATCCCGGCACATCGGTGGTCTCGGACTTCATGGCGGTGCGCGAACGCGGCAGCGTGCAGCATCTGGCCTCCACCGTGCAGGGCAAGCTGGCCGCCGATCGATCCAGCTGGGACGCGGTCGAGGTGCTGTTCCCCTCGGTCACCGCGTCCGGGATCCCCAAGCGCGAAGGCGTCGACTCGGTATTCCGCCTCGACCATGACCCGCGCGGGCTGTATTCCGGTGCGGTGGTGACCGTTTCGCCTACCGGTGCGCTGGAGGCGACGCTGGTGCTGCGCGCGGTCTACCAGACGACCGAGGGTGCCTGGCTGCGTGCAGGCGCGGGCATCGTCGGGCAGTCCCGGCCGGAGCGGGAATTCGAAGAGACCTGCGAAAAGCTCGGTTGCATCGCGCCTTACGTGGTGCGGGCGCAGTAACGACCTGATCGATGCCGACGGGCGGCGCATCGAAAGATGCGCCGCCCGTCGGCATTCAGGCGCTCTCAACGGCCCGCAGGGCCTTCTTGTCGATCTTTCCGACGGCGGTGATCGGGAGTTCGGTGGCCTGGCGCAACACGTCGGGGAGCTTGTAGGTGGCCAGGCCGCGCGTTGTCAGGAAGGTCTTGATCTCAGCCAGGGTCGGCATCGCATCGTCGACAACCAGGACGGCGCAGACCTTTTCGCCGAGCGCGGCGTCGGGCAGTCCGACGGCGGCGGCGTGCCGGACGGCCGGATGGGCGAGCAGATGTTCCTCGAGCTCGTCACAGGATATGTTCTCGCCGCCGCGGTTGATGACGTCCTTGATCCGGCCGGAGACCACGAGATGTCCGCTCGGCAGCCTGCGCACCAGATCGCCGCTGCGGTAGTAGCCGTCGGGAGTGAAGGCGCGAGCGTTGTGCTCGGGCGCGCGGTAGTAGCCGCGAATGGTGTACGGGCCCTTGGTGAGCAGTTCGCCCTCGTCGCCCGGGGCGACATCGTTGCCGTCCGCGTCCACCACCCGGATCTCGTCAGCGGGGGACAGTGCTCGCCCCTGTGTGGTGTGCAGCAGTTCGGCCGCATCGTCGAGCCGGGTGTAATTGAGCAGTCCCTCGGCCATGCCGAACACCTGCTGGAGGGTGGCACCGAGTGCGGGAGTGACCTCGCGGGCGTTCACCTCGGCCAGCCGAGCGCCGCCGACTTGGAGCAGCCGTAGCGAGCTCAGGTCGGCTTCCTCCCATTCGGTTGCCGCACACCACAGCTGGGCCAGCGGCGGGACCACGGCGGTGACGGTGACCTGGTGCCGTTCGATGACGGCGAAGGCGCTCTCCGGGCTCGGATCGGTGACGAAGGTGATCGCGCCACCGACGCTCACGGTGCCGAGGATGCCGGGGCAGGCCAGCGGGAAGTTGTGCGCCGCGGGCAGCGTCGCGAGGTAGACGTCGTCCTCGGTGAGTGCGCACACCTCGGCGCTCGCGGTGGCGTTGTACAGGTAGTCGTCGTGCGTGCGGGCGATCAGCTTCGGTAGTCCCGTCGTGCCGCCGGAGACCAGCATCAGCGCGATATCGCTCGGGTCGATCGCCGGGAGCGAACCACCTTCGCGCGGTACCGAATTCAGTTCGATGTCGGATCCGGCCTCGCCGAGGATCAGCACATGGCGCAGCGACGGCACCGCTGTCCGCACCGTGGCGGCCAGCTCGCGGTAGTCGAAATCACCGAGCCGGTCGACGGCGATGTAGGCGACGGCGCCGGAAAGCGCGGCCAGATGCTCGATTTCGGCCCGCCGGTGCGCGGGCAGCGTCAGCACCGGAATGATTCCGGCCCGCAGCAGCCCGAACAGCACGGTCAGGAATTCCGGCACATTCGGCAGCTGCACCACCACCCGGTCACCGGGCGCGATCCCGAGCGCGAGCAGCCCGTGCGCCATCCGATCGGCGGCCGCGTCCAGCCACGCATAGCTGCGTGCGCCGTCGGCATCGAGCAGCGCGGGCCGGTGCGGATGCCGCCGGGCGGTTTCGCGCAGCAGGTCGTCCAGCGGTCGGCCGGTCCAATAGCCGGCGGCTCGGTAGGCGTCGGCGGCTTCGGCGGGGAAGGGCACGTAGCCGTCACGATGCGTGGACGACGTGGTGGGTATCGAAGTCACGGTCTGCCTCACAGATAACTCGAGCCGAGCTTGTTGAACATAGGTAAGGCAACCCTATCTCAGTGCGATATGCTACGGCTGAGCAGTCTCGATCCGCCGGTCCCGGCGGCAACCAAGGAGTGACAGCACCAGATGGAGCCAGCACAGCGACCGGGGGACGGGGCAGATCGCAAGGAACGCACAGCGGGTGGGCCGATGATCGCGCGCGCCGCCATTCGCGCCGCGATCGCCGAGCACCTCGGCGTCGCCGTCGACACGATCGATGACGACGCGGACCTCATCCAGCTGGGTTTGGACTCCATCCGCACGATGAAGCTGGCCGGTGGCTGGCGCAAGCAGGGCGCCCAGGTGAATTTCGCCCAGCTCGCGGCCGCTCCGACGGTCGCCGAGTGGGCGCGCCTGCTCGGTGCCGCCGACGGCTCGGCGAACGGCAGCGCCGCCGACGGCTCGGCGAACGGCAGCGCCGCCGACGGCTCCGCGAACGGCAGCGCCGCCGAAATATCGGACGTGCCCGCCACAGCCGAGGACGAATCCGCACCCTTCCCGCTGGCCACCATGCAGCACGCCTATTGGATCGGCCGCTCCGACGAGCAAGATCTCGGCGGTGTCGCCGCCCATCTCTACGTCGAATTCGACGGCGCCGCTGTCGATCCCGTGCGGTTGGCGAGTGCAGTCGACGACCTGGTCGCCGCACACCCGATGCTGCGCACCAGGTTCCTGCCGGACGGCACCCAGCAGACCATGCCCGCGCCCGGTCGTCCCGTCTTCTCGGTGGTCGATCTGCGCGGGCAGGCCGCCGACGCGGCCGAGGCGGAACTGGCCCGCCTGCGCGACACCAAGACGCATCAGCGGTTGGCCGTCGAGGACGGCCAGGTCCTGGACGTGACGCTCACCCTGCTCGCCGACGATCGAACCCGGCTGCACCTCGATGTGGACATGCTGGCCGGTGACGCGATGAGCTATCGCGTGCTGATCGCCGACTTGGCCGACCTCTACCACGGTGCGTCGCTGCCGCCGCAGGGCTACAGCTATCGGCGCTACCGCACCGAACGCCCGGTGGACACCGCGGCGTGGGAGGCCGACCGGCAGTGGTGGCAGCAGCGACTGCCCGAACTGCCCGGAGCGCCGGAGCTGCCGACGATTCCGGTCAGCGAGCGCACCGACCCGCACCGAACCGTCCGATACGACCATTGGCTCGCACCGGAGGCGAAGCAGCGCCTGCTCGCCGCGGCCCATGCGCGCGGGATCACCCCGGCGATGGCGCTGGCCGCGGTGTTCGCCGAGACCATCGGCGGTTGGTCAGCACAGAGCCGGTTCCTGCTGAATGTGCCGCTGTTCCATCGGGAACCGGTGCACCCCGACGTGGACCGGGTGATCGGCGACTTCACCTCATCGATCATGCTCGAGGTCGATGTCAGCGCCGACGTGACGGTCGCGGAGCGGGCCAAGGCGTTACAGCGCGCCATGCACGAAAGTGGCGCGCACACCGCCTATTCCGGCTTGGAGGTGCTGCGGGATCTCGGGCGGCAGCGCGGCGAGCCGGTGCTCGCCCCGATTGTCTACACCAGCGCGCTCAACCTGGGCGAATTGTTCGCCACCTCGGTCACCGACACCTTCGGCGAGCCGGTCTGGATCATTTCGCAGGGTCCGCAGGTGCTGCTGGACGCGCAGGTCACCGAGGTTCGCGGCGGTCTGCTGCTCAACTGGGATGTCCGGGAATCGGCCTTCCCGGCGGGCATGATCGACGCGATGTTCGCCAGCTACACCGACGCGATCGGCAGGCTCGGTGCGGGCGAGGCCGGGTGGGGCGCCGAAGCCGCTGTGCGGCTGCCGGTTTCGCAGGCAGCGGTGCGGGCCGCGGTGAACGCCACGGACGGGCCGGTCAGCGGACGCGCTTTGCACGAAGGCTTTTTCGAGCACGCGGTAGCCACCCCCGATGCCATGGCGGTGCTGTGGCAGTTCGGCGGCGTCGACGGCGGCTGGACCTACCGTGAGCTGGCCGCTCAGGCACTCGCGGTGGCGGGTGCGTTGCGGGACAACGGAGTGCGCCAAGGGCAGGCGGTGGCGGTACAGCTGCCGAAGGGGCCCGACCAGATCTTGGCCGTGCTCGGTGTGCTGGCCGCCGGTGCCTGCTACGTCCCGATCGGCTTCGACCAACCGGTCGGGCGGCGGGCGGAGATTCTGCGCACCGGCGATGTGGTGGCGGCGCTCACCGTCGACGGTGCGGACATGGGACGCCCCGAGATCACCTGCCTGCCGCTGTCCGCGGCGCGAAGTCATCCGAATCCGCTGCGGGAGCCCGTGCTTCCCGCTACCGATGCCATCGCCTACGTCCTGTTCACCTCCGGTTCCACCGGCACGCCGAAGGGTGTCGAGGTGCCGCACAGCGGCGCGATGAACACCATCGACGCGGTGAACATCTGGTTCGAGGTCGACGCGAGCGACCGGGTACTCGCGCTGTCCGCGCTGGAATTCGACGCCTCGGTCTACGACATGTTCGGCATGTTCTCGGTGGGCGGCGCCGTGGTTGCGCTGGATGCCGACCAGCGCGCCGAAGCGACGACATGGGTGGAACTGCTTCGCCAGCATCGGGTTTCGATCCTCAACTGTGTGCCGAGCATGCTAGACATGATCCTGGAGGTCGGCGGCGACCGGCTGGGCGATTCGTTGCGCGCGGTGACCCTCGGCGGCGACTGGGTGGGCGCCGAGCTGGCGCGCAGGCTGGCCCGCCAGGTGCCGGGCTGCCGATTCGCCGGACTCGGCGGTGCGACCGAAACCTCCATCCACAACACCATTTGCGAGGTCACGGACCCGCCGGAGCACTGGGCGACCGTGCCGTTCGGCGTGCCATTGCGCAACGTGCGCTGCCGGGTGGTCAACGCGGCCGGTCGGGACTGCCCGGACTGGGTGCCCGGTGAATTCTGGGTCGGCGGTGCGAATGTCGCCGCCGGGTACCGCAACGACCAGGAACGGACCGCCGAACGTTTCGTCGTGCACAACGACATCCGCTGGTATCGGACCGGCGACATGGCGCGGTACTGGCCCGACGGCACCATCGAATTCCTCGGCCGCGCGGATCATCAGGTGCAGATCCGCGGCTACCGGGTGGAGCTCGGTGAAGTGGAGAGCGGATTGCGCACGGCCCCTGGAGTCCGGCACGCCGTCGCCGCGGTGGTCGGTGCGGAGGCCCCGAAACTGGTTGCCGCCGTCTCCGGTGCCACCGGCACTGCCGAGGAGATCGTCGCGGCGATCTCGGATCTGTTGCCCAGCTACATGATTCCGACGCGCATCGAAATACTCGAGCGAATGCCGCTGACCGACAACGGCAAGCTGGACCGGCGCGCCGTACTGGCCCTGCTCGAACCGGCCGCCACCGAGGCGCTGGACGCGAACCCCAGCGGACCGCTCGAGGCCGCGTTGGTCGCCATCGTCGCCGAAGTGCTCGGCATCGACCGCATCGGCGTGCACGACGACTTCTTCGCCGCGGGCGGCGATTCGGTGCTGGCGACCACGGCCATCGCCCGGGTGCGCGAATGGCTCGACGTGGACCACGCGCTGGTCGCGGATCTCCTGATCGGCCGCACCGTCGCCGACCTCGCGCAGCGGCTGGTGGCCAGGGAAACCGAACTCGGCACCCCCGACCGCCTGGCCGCCGTCGCCGAGCTCTACCTCGAGGTCGCCGCGATGAGTGATGACGAGGTGCTGGCCCAGATGTGAGCCGGTATTTCGGCTTAGACTCGCAGGTATGAGCCGGTGGGACACCTCGAAATTGCCTGACCAGACCGGTCGCACGTTCATCGTGACCGGTGCGAACAGCGGACTGGGGGCGGCCACGGTGCGCGCGCTGGCGGGAGCCGGTGCGCAGGTCGTGCTGGCCTGCCGGAACGTGGCCAAGGGCGAGCAGGTGGCCGCGCCGCTGGGCGAGCGTGCGACGGTGCGGCAGCTGGACCTCGCGGATCTGGCCTCGGTGCGGGCCTTCGCCGAGGCGACGGACCGGGCCGACGTGCTGATCAACAACGCCGGTGTGATGGCGCTGCCGGAGCTGCGGACCGCCGACGGCTTCGAAATGCAGATCGGCACCAACCATCTCGGTCACTTCGCATTGACCGGCCTGCTGCTGGACAAGATTTCGGAGCGGATCGTCACCGTCGCCAGCGGCGCGCACACCATGGGGAAGATCGACCTCGACGACCTCAACTGGGAGCGGCGCAAGTACCAGCGCTGGGCCGCCTACGGACAGGCGAAGCTGGCCAACCTGATGTTCGCCTACGAGTTGCAGCGCAAGTTGACCGCGGCGGGCTCATCGAAGCTCTCGGTCGCCGCCCATCCCGGCTACGCGTCGACCGAATTGCAGTCGCACACCGAGTCGATCCTGGACACGGTGATGCGGCTCGGCAATCAACTGATCGCGCAGAGTGCCGAAATGGGCGCGCTGCCAACGCTGTACGCCGCGACCACGCAGGTCGAGCCGGGTGGCTACTACGGACCGACCAGCTGGCGCGGTCTGCGCGGCTATCCGGGTGTCTCGGGCTCGTCGAAGGCGTCGCGGGACGAGGGCGTCGCCCGCAAACTGTGGGAGCTGTCGGAGAAGCTGACCGGCGTCACCTACCACTTCACGAAGTAGGCCGCGCCTGCTGCGTCAGCCCAGGATGTGCAGGTCGTAGAACAACTGATACCGGCTCGGGTCGTCCGGCAGGAACCAGTGAAAGCCTTCCAACAAGAAGACCGACACCAGGTTGATCGCGAGCACGATGCCGAGGAACCACAGCGCGATCAGCCCGATGATCCGATGCGGCCTCGCCGGGATCGTCCGCGCGGCGGTGCTGTGCGAAAACGACAGCACCGCACCGACGGTCGCGATCGCGGCGACGAAAAGGATCAACGCCCAGACGTACAGGTGCAGCCCGAGCACCGGCGCACCGTAGCCGGGATCGCCGGGCAGGATGTGCAGCATGGTCTGCCGCCAGGAGGTGAATCCGCCTGCGACACAGCCGACTACGGCCAGGCCCCAGCCCATCGCGTAGTCGCGGGCGGCGACCGCTCCCGTCATGCCCTTGCGCACGATGACCGCGGCGCCGAGCGCGGCCAAGGCCATGAACATGCGCTGCACCATGCACAGCGGGCACGGATAGTCCCAGCTGCCGAACTGCACGCCGAGCCCGCCGCAGATCACCCCGGTCCAGCCGACCACGAAAATGACGGCAAGCCAGTACTGGAGCTGTCCGGCAACGGTTCCCGCCGCGCGGGCCGGCACGGCCTCGGTGGCCATCAGTAGTTCAATCCGAGGCCGAGACCGCTGGTGATGTGGTGGGCCATCAGCAGGATCGTCGCGATCAACAGCACCCACCAAGCGCCGAGCACCACCCGCCGGGAACGTTGCCCGCACAGGACGACCAAGACCGCGAGCAACCCGCCGAAGATGAGCGTGTCCATAGCGGTCGGACATTACCTGGGGTGTTGCGACGCTCGCCCTGGACACGCCGCGCCCTGACCTGCACTGACGATCCCGCAGGGGAAGTGAGAGACAGGTCACTCCAACATTCGAGTCACACATCGGCGGTCCGTGTCGTCCTCTCTGTGAACACACAGAACAACCACTTAGGAAGGCCCATCATGGACGCCAGGATCAACCTCTACGCCAACCCCGTCGCGGGCAGCTTCGTCAAGCGACTCACCATGGCTTCCAAGGTCATCAACGACTCCACCCTGCCCGCCGCCACCTACGAGCTGGTCAAGATTCGCGCCAGCCAGATCAACGGCTGCGGCTACTGCACCGACATGCACACCAAGGACGCCGCGCACGCGGGCGAAACCTCGGTGCGGCTCAACCTGATCGCCGCCTGGCACGAGTCCACCGTCTTCACCGAGGCCGAGCGCGCCGCGCTCGCGCTGACCGAGGAGGCCACCCGGATCGGCGACGGCCGTGGTGTCAGTGACCAGGTGTGGCAGGAGGTGCGCAAGCACTACGACGACGACCAGACCGCAGCCCTGATCGCCGCCATCGCGATGATCAACGCCTGGAACCGGATGAACGTCATCGCCCGCACTCCGGCCGGTGACTACGTGCCGGGTCAGTGGGGCTGAGATCACCACGTCAGCGATGCCTCGGGAGCGAACGACGTCATGCCGGGCGACCGGCATGACGGTCGGCGCGCACCGTGGCAGGCCGACCGGCCCGCGCTGTGGCATGCGGCACGGTCGATTCATCGCTTGGTACATGCCTGGTACAGTCGCCGACGTGCAGCGCGTGTATTTCTGGTTTAGCAAGCCGGCCCTGGGTGGGCTGGTCTGCGGCAACCGCCTGCGCTGACGACATTCCACCCCGAGCCGGATTGGACCGGCTCGACGGGTTTCACGTCCGTGGGTCGGCCGAAGAAAAGGAACCCACGACATGACTACCGCAGCCGACGTCGACGCGCGGCACTCCGATCTCGATGATCAACGCACCTTGAGCGTGAGCCCGCTGCGCTCACCTGCCGAGGTGCGCCACGTGCACCCGATCACCGATCCGCTCGCGGATACGGTCCGTAAGGGTCGCGCGGCCACCGTCGACGTGCTGAACGGCGTCGACGACCGCCTGATGGTGATCGTCGGCCCGTGCTCGGTGCACGACCCGGCCGCCGCCCTCGACTACGCCCGCCGCCTGGCCGCCAAGGCCGCCGAGCTCGATGACCGGCTGCACGTGGTGATGCGGGTGTACTTCGAGAAGCCGCGCACCACCCTGGGCTGGAAGGGGCTGATCAACGATCCGCACCTGGACGGCTCCTTCGACGTCAACACCGGCCTCGGCTTCGGCCGCAAGCTGCTGGTCGACATCACCGCGCTCGGCCTGCCGGTGGCCTGCGAATTCCTCGACCCGATCACCCCGCAGTACATCGCCGACCTGGTCTCCTACGGCGCCATCGGCGCCCGCACCGCGGCCAGCCAGGTGCACCGCCAGCTGAGCAGCGCGCTATCTATGCCGGTCGGCATCAAGAACGGCACCGACGGCGATGTGCAGGTCGCCGTGGACGGTGTCCGTGCCGCGGCGGCCAGCCACGTCTTCCCCGGCACCGACCTGGACGGGCGCGCCGCGCTGATCCGCACCACCGGCAACCCCGACTGCCACGTCATTTTGCGCGGCGGCACCGCTGGCCCGAACTACGACGCGGCGTCGGTCGCCGAGGCGTGCCTTCGGCTGGAGAAGGCCGGGCTGCCGCAGCGGCTCGTTGTCGACGCCAGCCACGGCAACAGCAACAAGGACCACAACAAGCAGGTCGATGTGGTCACCGACATCGCGACGCGGCTGGCCGCGAACGAACCCGGCGTCGTCGGCGTGATGCTGGAGAGCTTCCTCGTCGCGGGCAGGCAGGATCTCACCCTCGGCCACGCCGACGAACTCACTTACGGCCAGTCCATCACCGACGCCTGCCTGGACTGGGACACCACCGCCCGTCAGCTCGACCGGCTGGCCGACGCGGTCCAGCGTCGTCGTAATCCCTGATCGCCGTTCCGGTTTCAGCTTCCCGCGCGGATGATCCGGGCGGGAGGCTGAAAATGCGGGAGTTACCCGGGAGTGGCGACTACGCCGAGTAGGTCACCGGACGAGACGATTTCGACGGCGAATCCGGCTTCGGACAGGTATTCGTTCAGACGACCCGGGGCGGGCTTCGGGCTGGTGGCGGCCGCGGGGGTGCCGTAGCCGTAGAAGAGGTACAGCGTGCCGCCGGGTGCGAGCAATCGGCGGATCAGTGCCAGTTCGGCGGTGGGACGCTTTGTCCAGAACACGTTGACGTTGACGGCCAGCATCTTGTCGAAACCCGCTGCGCCCGGCCCGATCCGGTCGAGTAGCCGCTGCGGGTCAAGGTCCGCCAGCTCGGCCTGCTCCAGGTGCAACTGTCCTGAATCGATCAGCGCGGCATGGCGTTTCGTGGCGCGGGCGATCGCGGTGGCGGAGCGGTCGACACCCACGACGAGCCCACCGTCCAGCTTTGCGGTCAGGTAGGCGATCGAATTACTCGACCCCGGACCGATTTCGAGGATTCGGTCGGTCGGCCGCACATCCATGATGTCGACCATCCAGGCGAACCGCTGGTCATCAACCATCCCCGCAATGTACGACGAACCCGGCGCGGTGTCCGCGCTATCGATCGACAGCAGGCTGCGCGTGAGGCCAGCAACCTGTAAGTGGACCGAGACGCGGCGACCCCGGGCGGGTGAGGATCGACAGCGTGATCGAGATGGCGGCGGTGCTCGGAGTAGCGGCCGTGGCGTTGGGAATGGTGCTGACGCCGGGGCCGAACATGATGTATCTGATTTCGCGGACCGTAGCGCAGGGGCGGCGGGCCGGGTTGGTGTCGCTCGGCGGTGTCGCCGCGGGGTTCGGGGTGTATCTGGTGGCAGCCGCGGTGGGGATCACCGCCGTGTTCGCGGTGGTGCCCGGTCTGTATCTGGCAGTGAAGTTGGCAGGAGCCGCGTACCTGCTGTGGCTGGCCTGGCAGGCGTTACGTCCGGGCGGAGTGTCGGTCTTCGCGCCCGCCGCCATGCCCGCGGATCCCACCCGGCGACTGTTCATGATGGGGTTCGTCACCAACCTGCTGAATCCGAAGATCGCGATCATGTACATGGCACTGATCCCGCAGTTCGTCCAGCCCGACCACGGGCAAGTCTGGTTGCAGAGCCTCTGCCTCGGCGCGGTACAGATCGCCGTGGCGTTAACGGTGAACGGCCTGATCGTCCTCGGCGCGGGCAGCGTCACCTCCTTCCTCATCGGACGACCCCTCTGGCTCCGCGCCCAGCGCTACCTCATGGGCACCATGCTCGGCACCATCGCCGTCCTGGTCGCGACGGATCGCGCCCGCCCAACCCCGGCCTGAGGCCGCGAGCGGCACACCACTGACGGGGCTACTCGGCGTTTGCCGCGGTCGTGTGCCAGTCACGGGCAGTTGACAGCGGGTGTGCGACGGTTAGCGCCATGGTGGATGGGGTTTGGGCTGCTCAGTTCGGGTCGGCGGTGGATGCGGTGCAGCGCGTCGGGGAGTTGTTCGGGGTGTTCGCGTTCGCGAGTTCGGGGGCGTTGCTCGCCGTGCGGCGGGATTTCGACATCTTCGGCATCGTGGTGCTTGCGTGCAGTACCGCGCTCGGTGGCGGCATCATCCGGGACCTGGTGATCGGTCGCACGCCGCCCGCGGCGTTCGTCGATCTCAGTTATCTGTGGACGGCTGTGCTTGCCGCGGTGATCATCTTCTTCTGGCATCCGCCCCGGCGGTTGACTCGCGGTCCGCTCGAGGTCGCCGACGCGTTCGGCCTCGGATTGTTTTGTGTGACAGGGACGGTCATTGCCTATTCGCGCGGGCTCGGTGCGCCCTCGGCGGCGTTGCTCGGCCTGGTCACCGCGATCGGCGGCGGGGTGATCCGGGACCTGCTCGGCGGTCAGACGCCGAATGTGCTTCGGCCCGACCAGATTTACGCGCTGCCCGCACTGGCGGGTGCCATCGCCACGGCGGCGCTGCTGCATTTCGGCGTCTACCAGGCGTGGACCGGGGCGCTGGCCGCGTCGGGTGCGATCGCCTTCCGATTGCTCGCGCTCCGTTTCGGTTGGCATGCGCCGCAAGCCCGCCGGTATTCCCGCACCCGCCCACCGGCCGATCCGACACTGCCGCACCCGTCCTGATCTCCCGCGCACGTGGGTACGCGGGAGAACGGTGCGGCGTCGTGGCTAGTCCGCCAACTGGTATCGCAGCTGGGCGAACTGATTCATCTGCGCGACGTCGACGAGTTTCATTCGCGAGGACAGGATTCGGCGCGGCAGCACCGGCGCACCACTGCCCAGTGTCACCGGCGCGATGCTCGCGATGATCTCGTCGAGCAGCCGGGCATCCGCGAACTTGGCCGCCAGCTCGCCGCCGCCGAGAACCCAGATGTGCTGTTCGCCTGCGGCTTCCGCCATTTCCTTGTGCACCGGCTCGACCGCGCCGGACACGAAGCGCAGATTTGCGCCAGGTATGGCGGGCAGCGTCCGATGGGTGAAGACCCAGCACGGGATGTTGCCGTAGCTCTTGTGCCAGTTCTCCGGCGGTTCGTTGGCCGCGATCCACTCGTAGGTGGTCGCTCCCATGCACATCGCGCCGACGCCGCTGATGAACTCGGCGATGGTGCGCTCGCTGGTGCCGTCGTCGTCGACCTCGAACAGCCAGCTGAGCGAGTTGTGCTCGTCCGCGATGTAGCCGTCGAGGCTGGTTGCCGTGAAGTATTGGGTAGCCATGGACACCACCCTGTCAGCGAACCCTGACAGGGTATGTCAAGTTTTATTGTGCGCCCGCCCGCAGTCGGCGCATGCCTTCGTCGAGTGTTTCGTCGCGTTTGCAGAAGGTGAAGCGCACCAGGTGGCTCCATGCGGCCGCGTCGTCGGCGAAGACGCTGATCGGGACGGCGACGACGCCGAGCCGCTTGGGCAGTTCGCGGCAGAAGGTGAGGCCGTCGGACGCGCCGAGCGGGGTGATGTCGCCACAGACGAAGTAACCGCCCGCGCTGGAGGTGGCCAGGAAGCCGGCGTCGGTGAGCGCGGCGGCGAGGCGAAGTCGTTTCTCGGACAATGTGTCCCGCAGCGCGGCGACCCAATCGAGCTCGTGGTTCAGCGCGTGCGCGACCGCGGGCTGGAACGGTCCGCCCGCGACGAAGGTCATGAACTGCTTGGCGGCGAGCATGCCGTCGATCAATTCCGCCGGACCGCACGCCCAACCGGTCTTCCAGCCGGTGACGCTGAATGTCTTTGCCGCACTGGACACCACGATGGTGCGCTCGGCCATGCCGGGCAGGGTGGCGAGGCTGATGTGCTCGGCGCCGTCGTAGACGAGGTGTTCGTAGACCTCGTCGGTGAGCACCAGAATGTCGTGCTCGCAAGCTATTTCGGCGATCGCCTGCAGATCGGCGCGGCCGAGCACGGTGCCGGTCGGGTTGTGCGGCGAATTGACGACCAGCATCCTGGTCGCCGGGGTGATCGCGGCGCGCAGGCTGTCCAGGTCGAGGACGAAGCGATCACCGTCGGCTACCAATCGCGCGGTGCGCCGCCGCGCACCCGCCAAGGCGACGGCGGCGGCGTAGGAGTCGTAATACGGCTCGATCAGCACGACCTCCGCGCCCGGCTCGACCAGGCCGAGCATGGCGGCGCTGATCGCCTCGGTCGCCCCGACCGTCACCAGCACCTGGGTATCGGGGTCGTAGTGGGTGCCGTAGCGGCGGGCCCGGTCGTCGGCGATGGCGCGGCGCAGCACCGGCATGCCCCGCCCGGGCGGGTACTGATTGAGACCGTCGGCGATGGCCTGCCTGGCGGCATCGAGCATGCTCGCCGGACCGTCCGTGTCGGGAAACCCTTGGCCGAGGTTGACCGCGTCGTACCGGACCGCGAGCTCTGTCATCTCAGCGAAGATCGTGGAGGCGAAGGGGCGCAGTCGGGCAACGGTGGCGGGTTGCGGAGGCATATCCGGAGACTAGCTCAGCCGCCGCGAGCGGGCCGCGCCGTGTTAGCCGGGAGACCGACGTGGTACGCGCGGACTCAGCCGAGTCGAATGCCGGTCAGTTTGGCGGGGTTCGCGAGGTCGTAGGTGCCCCAGACCAGTCCGTCGCGGATGGTGAAGCCCATGACGCGGGCGGCGCGGCCGCTGTCGGCGGTGACCACCAGGCCCAGTTGCCCGTTGACAGAGGCGAATTCGTAGTTGTAGGCCGGATCCACCTCGGCGCTGTCCAACCCGTACTTGCGGACGAGCCCCAAGTAGAAGCGGGCGATCCGGTCCGCGCCGGACAGGATGTTCTCGGCTGTGGACGTGGTGCCGTCGGCGTCGCCGATCACCACCGAATCCGGGTGCAGCGCAGCGGTAACCGCGCTCAGGTCACCGGAGCGCAGTGCGGTGAGGAAGCATTGCACGGCGGCCTCGTGTTCGGCATCCGGCACCGGTGGTGGCGTGTCCGCGACGGCCGTGCGGGCCTCGACCGCGAGCTCTCGCGCGGCATCGGCGGAAATATCGAGGATGTCGGCTATCTCGTCGAACGACATCGAAAGCCCGTCGTGCAGCACGAAAGCCACCCGCTGCGGCGGGGTCAGCGTGTCAAGTACCACCATGGCCGCGAGTCGGCACTCCGGTTTGCGGGCCACCGCTTCCAACGGATCAGGTCTGCTCGACGGCGTGCGACTGGTCACCACCGGCTCCGGCAGCCATTGCCCCACATACCTTTCCCGGCGCACCGCGGCACTGCGCAGTCGGTCCAGGCAGATGCGGCTCACCACGGTCGTCAGCCAGGGGCGCAGGTCGTCGATCTCGGATTGGTGGGCGCCGGCCAACCGCAGCCAGCTCTCCTGCACCGCGTCCTCGGCGTCGCCGACGCTGCCCGTCAGCCGATACGCGACCGAGAGCAGATGCGCTCGATGTGATTCGAACAATCCGGCAAGCAGAGCGGCAACCATCAGGAAGATTCTACGATCTCCGCGCCGGTCGGTTTACCACGGCGTCCGATTGAACGCACGGCAAACAGGATGATCCGGCAGGGCGATTCGTGACAACATGACTCGATGGACGCACAAGCGCTCTCGAACGGAACAGTCTGGCTATCGATCCCCACCGCGGACGACGTCGACGCCATCACCGAGTGTTGCCAGGACCCGTCCATCGGCGAGTGGGTGACCATCCCGGTGCCCTACACCCGGGAGAACGCCAAAACCTTCATCGACGACATCGTCCGCCCCGGCTGGGCGGGCCACAGCCCGACCTGGGCGTTGCGCCTGTTCGAAAACGGCCCCGTCGTCGGCATGATCGGCCTCGGCGAACGCGATGAATCCGCCGCCGAGATCGGCTACTGGCTGGCGCCGGCCGAACGCTGCCGCGGTCTGATGACGCAGGCGGTAAACCTGGTCTGCGACTACGGCTTCCGCCCCGACGGCATGGCCCTGCAGCGGATCAGCTGGCGCGCCTTCGTCGGCAACTACGCTTCCGCCGCCGTGGCCCGCCGCACCGGCTTCCGCTACGAAGGCATGGCTCGGCTCGGCAGCCTGCAACGCGGCATCCGCCGCGACCACTGGCTGGCGGCCCGCCTGCCGACCGACCCGCCCGGCCCCGCCGAAGGCTGGCCCGCCGAGTTCGACCGGGCCCTTCATCGAGCGCCGGGACCGCGCTGAATCCGGGCACCTGCGCGCCGGGTCCGGATCGCGCGCCGGACGCCTCGTCGAGCATCGATTGTCGTGGTCAGCGGACCGGCCGTGCGGGGGTGTCAGGGGGGTCAGGGAGAATGGGCCGGAACCGATGCGAGGAGGGGCTGTGACGGACGGTCCGCTGATTGTGCAGAGTGACAAGACGCTGCTGTTGGAGGTCGACCACGAGTTGGCCGATGCGGCGCGGCAGGCCATCGCGCCGTTCGCCGAGCTGGAGCGGGCTCCCGAGCATGTGCACACCTATCGGGTGACGCCGCTGGCGCTGTGGAACGCGCGGGCGGCGGGGCATGACGCCGAGCAGGTGGTGGACGCGCTGGTCAGCTACTCGCGGTACGCGGTGCCGCAGCCGTTGCTGGTGGACGTGGTGGACACCATGGCCAGGTATGGGCGGTTGCAGCTGGTCAAGCATCCGGCGCACGGGCTCACCCTGGTCAGCCTGGATCGGGCGGTGCTCGAGGAGGTGCTGCGGCACAAAAAGATCGCGCCGATGCTCGGGGCCCGCCTCGATGACGACACGGTGGTCGTGCACGGTTCCGAGCGCGGCCGGATCAAGCAGATGCTGCTGAAGATCGGCTGGCCCGCCGAGGACCTGGCCGGTTACGTCGACGGCGAAGCGCACCCGATCGAACTGGACTACACCGACGACAAGTGGCACCTGCGCGACTATCAGGAGATGGCCGCCGACTCGTTCTGGGCGGGCGGCTCCGGTGTGGTGGTGCTGCCGTGTGGCGCGGGCAAGACGATGGTCGGCGCCGCCGCGATGGCGAAGGCGAAGGCGACCACGTTGATCCTGGTCACCAATACCGTGGCGGGCCGGCAGTGGCGGCGTGAGCTGCTGGCGCGCACCTCGCTGACCGAGGAGGAGATCGGCGAGTACTCCGGCGAGCGCAAGGAGATCCGCCCGGTCACCATCGCGACCTACCAGGTGATCACCCGCCGCACCAAGGGCGAATACAAGCACCTCGAGCTCTTCGACAGCCGCGACTGGGGCCTGGTCATCTACGACGAGGTGCACCTGCTGCCCGCTCCGGTCTTCCGGATGACCGCCGACCTGCAATCGCGCCGCCGCCTCGGCCTCACCGCGACCCTGGTCCGCGAGGACGGCCGGGAGGGCGACGTGTTCTCGCTGATCGGCCCGAAGCGCTACGACGCGCCATGGAAGGACATCGAGGCGCAGGGCTGGATCGCGCCGGCCGAGTGCATCGAGGTGCGGGTGACGCTGACCGATGCCGAGCGGATGGCCTACGCGACCGCCGAACCGGAGGAGCGCTACAAGCTGTGCTCCACCGCGCGCACGAAGATTCCGGTCGTGCAGTCGATCCTTGCCAACCACGCGGACGCGCCGACCTTGGTGATCGGCGCCTATCTCGACCAGTTGGACGAGCTCGGTGTCGCGCTGAGCGCCCCGGTGATTCAGGGCTCGACGAAAACCAAAGAGCGCGAAGAACTCTTCGAGGCGTTCCGGCAGGGTGAGATCCCGGTGCTGGTGGTGAGCAAGGTGGCGAACTTCTCCATCGATTTGCCGGAAGCCTCGGTGGCGGTGCAGGTTTCGGGCACCTTCGGGTCTCGCCAGGAGGAGGCACAGCGCCTCGGCCGACTGCTGCGGCCGAAACATGATGGCGGCCAAGCGCATTTCTACTCGGTGGTGGCCCGGGACACGCTCGATGCCGAGTACGCCGCGCACCGCCAGCGTTTTCTCGCCGAACAAGGGTATGCCTACCGCATTATGGATGCCGACGACTTGCTCGGCCCAACCATCGGATAAGCGGAGGCTTTTCCTCCGCAAACTGTGCTAGGAATAGGGACGTGCGACGCTTCGAATTCCCGGTGGACCGCAAACATGCCCACGCGGTCAACGAAGTCTTCGCCGACCAGCGTCGACTACGCATCATGGCGATTGCCGCCGCGGTGATCGCGACGACCGGCGCGGCCTATTTGATCTGGCTGCGCCATCCGTGGGCCTATCTGCTGGCCGTCGCCTTCGTGCTCGGTGCGGTGGTGGCGCTGTGGGTGGCCATCTGGACCGCTCGGCACGCCAGCATCGACAAGCTGTACACCGACGGCGAGCTCGTGCCCGCGGTGGTCTCGGAGACCTATCCGTCGAGTGTGGTGCTGCTCGCCCTGGTCGACGTGTCCAAACCGGGCACTGCCGATTCGCGATACGCGCTGGTGATCCGCCGGGTCCGCGCGCTGCCCGGCCATGTGGCCGAGGCGGGGGAGCGGGTACCCGCGGTCGCGGTGCGTACCGACCGGGCGCCGCGACAGGTCGGGGAGCGCTGGCAGTCGGTCAGTGCCATGCCGATCGCGTGGGGCACCACCGATGAAGCGGTCATCGAACGCGCCCGCGCCGCCATCAGCGACGCCGAATGGCGTTTGCTCACCGACAATCTCGCGCTCACCGACAAGGTGCGGCGCGCGCCCGCAAAGCGCCTGCTGCTCGATCCGCACCAGTTGCCTGGCGATCTCGGCTCCTGAGTCCGATGGCGATCTTGCCCTTTTCCCGTTGCGCCGCCGCATAGACTCCGTAAATGGTTCCGCTGTCCAACCTGCTGGCGTTTCTCGCCGCGGCGATCGTCATCATCATCGTCCCCGGGCCCGGTGTGTTGTTCACCATCGGGCGGGCGCTCACCCTCGGCAGGCGCGCCGCGCTGTTATCGGTGGCGGGGCACTGCGTTGGCGTCTTCATCGTGCTGCTGCTCGTCGCGGTGGGGCTCGGCACGCTGCTGATGGCGTCGTCGCTCGCGCTCACCGTGATCAAGTTCGCCGGCGCGCTGTACCTGATCTACCTGGGCATCCAGGCGATCCGTGAGCGCAAGTCGCTGCGTGCGGCACTGGGCACCGAGATCCCGCGCACACCCGATGCCAAGGTGCTGCGGCAGAGCGTCATCGTCGGGCTCACCAACCCGAAGGCGACCATCTTCTTCGCGGCCATTCTGCCGCATTTCGCCGAGCCCGCCGCCGGGTCGCTGCCGCTGCAATTCCTCATCCTCGGCTCTGTCTTCCTGGCCGTCGCGGTGGTCTCCGATAGTGCGTGGGCGCTGCTGGCGGTCTCGGCGCGGGCCTGGTTCGCTCGCTCGCCGCGCAGGCTGGAGGCGGTGGGCGGCGCGGGCGGAATGATGATCGTCGGCCTCGGCGCGTCGGTGGCGCTGAGCGGCAGCGCCGACTGAACCGACTACCATCCATCGAAGCGGTACGCGTGTACTGGAAAATCGCGGGGCGGAGAAGGGGTCGTGGTCGAATGAGGTTGTCCGGCTGGATGTGTGCCGCGATCGTGGGTGGGCTCGTCGTGGCCGCGGTGCCCGCTGCCGCCGACCCGCCCGCTGATCCCTTCACCGGATCGGCCGGTTTAGGCGATCCGTACTACCCGCTGGACGGCAACGGCGGCTACGACGCCCGCCACTACGACGTCACCATCGACTACGACCCGCCGAGCCACCAGCTCAACGGGACGACCCGCATCGATGCCGTCGCGACCCAGGCACTGCGCGCGTTCAACCTCGACTTCGCGGGGCCGGACGTGCGGATGGTGTCGGTGAACAACCTGCCCGCCGCGTTCGACCGCAACGGCGAGCACGAACTCACGGTGACGCCCATGCTGCCGCTGCTACCCGGCCTGCCGTTCACGGTGACCGTCGACTACGCGGGCGCCGCCGCCAACACCGAAGGCAACGGCTGGACGTACGCCCCCAGCGGCGGCGCGTTCGCCGCGGGCGAACCACATTCCGCGACCACCTGGTACCCGCTCAACGACACCCCGTTGGACAAGGCCACCTTCGCGGTGCACGCGACCGTCCCCGCCGAATGGGAAGTCGTCTCCAACGGCCTGCGCACCCAGGACGCGGTGCAGGGCGACCGCCGCACCGTCAGCTGGGAGGTGCGCCAGCCGGTGCTCGGTTACCTGACCACCATCGCGATCGACAAGTTCAGCTTCCTGGACCAGCAGCGCGCCAACGGCACCCCGCTGATCAGCGCCTTCGCCCCGAACGCGGAACGCAACCGGGAGACCGAGCAGCGCCTGCCGGAAATCCTCGACTTCATCGAATCCCTTTACGGCCCTTACCCGTTCGAAACTTCCGGTGGCATCTACGTCGACGCCGACATCATGTTTTCGCTGGAAACCCAGACCCGTCCGATCTACGCACCGTGGACCGACCTGCCGACCGTCGTGCACGAGATCGCGCACCAGTGGTGGGGCGATTCGGTCTCGGTGCGCCAGTGGTCCGATATCTGCCTGAACGAATGCTTCGCCAGCTACACCGCCGACTACCTGTGGCCGGAGCACAAGGAAGGCAGGGACGTCGACGCGGAGTACCGCACGACCGTCCGGAAGTACCTGGACAACAGCGAGTTCTGGCATGTGCCGTTGGAAAATCCGGGTGCGGGTAGCGAATTCACGTCCGTCTACTACCGTGGCCCGCTGTTCCTGCACGCACTGCGCAAGCAGCTCGGTGACGACGTATTCTTCACGGCGGTACGGGATTTCAACGCACGCCACGCCTACGGCAACGCGTCCATGCCGGAGTTCCGCGCGTTCGTCCAGGCCATGTCGCCGACCGACCTGACCGGCTTCTTCGACGCTTGGCTCAACCAGACCACGCCACCGCCGGACGAATATCTCTTCCCCGGCAGCCTGCGCGGCTGACCTACCTCACTCGCCGTCGACGCGTTCGCGTGCCCGCTCCACCCACCGCTCGACCCGGTCGAGTTGCCGCTGCGCCGAACGCAACTGGTCCTGCGCCGCGCGTTCGGCCGTGCGAGCGAACTGCCGCTCCTGCTCGGCATGCGCGAGCTGTTCCTTCAACTCGGTGATCCGAGAGTCGATGTCGCCCAACTGATCTTCCGCGCGTTCGACCTCCTCGTGCGCGGAATCCCGTGCCGCGCGCGCGGATTCGAGGTCCTCCAGCGCGTCGTCCAGTTCTTGGCGCGGGCTGTCCGCTGGCGCGTCTGCTTTCGGCGAGTCGTCCTTCGGTGCCGCCGCGACCGCGGCCAAGCCGGGACCGGCGGGGCCGAACCCCTCGTAGGTCGCCGCGGTGGCCACCGTCCCGGCATGCACCTGCTCGCCGACGTCCGGATCGGCCAGTGCCGCGGTCAACGTCTGCCCGACCTCGCGCAGCACGCCCTCGTTCACCGGATGTCCGTGTTCGGCGGCCAGCGCGCCCGCCTTCTTCGCCAGCGCGTTGACCGCCTGCTGACGCTGCCCGGTGAGGGTGCGCAGCTCGTCACCGGACAGTTTCTGCTGCGCCGAGCGCAGTGCCGCACCCAGTTGCAGCAGCGCGTCCACGTCGTCGGGCGCCTCGCGGGCCAGCAGATTCACCGTCCACGCGGTGACCGTGGGTTTACGCAGCTTGCCGATGGCGGTGGCGAGTTCTTTGTCGCCCGCTTCCTTGGCTTCCTTGACCCTGGCGGCACGGGCCGCGACGAACTCACTCGGAGCGAGTCCGTACAAGTCGCGGGCAGCGTCGTCCAGCGTCATACTTGCCAAGCGTAACGACATGGTCGGTGGAAGCGAAAGAACCCACGTATTGGACGAATGTCCACGTTATGGGTCATACGCGAAAGGCATTGCTAGTGAATAACTTTGGATTCCAACTGCTCGGCCGTCTGCTTCCCAGCATCCTCGGGTACGCGCTGCTCGGCCTGTGGGGCCACTGGTAAGCCGATCGGACCCTTCGATATCACCCGTAGAGCTGATGCGGTCGCGTTGCGCGGCCGGGTATCCTCACCGCGTTCGCGAGCGGCGTGAATGTCTTCGGTGAGAGAGGTTTTCAGGTGAAGTTTCCAGGAGCGAGGCTGCTGGCACGCGTGGTGCTTGCCCTCGTAGCGGTGGCCGCGGTGGTGGTCACGGTGGTCGGGTGTTCGGCGGCCAAGGATGCGAGCAAGTCCGACTCGGCCAAGGCCAATGTGGGTGACTGCCTCAATGTCATCAAGGGTTCCTCGACCGATGCCAAGACCGAGCCGGTCGACTGCTCGTCGGAGAAGGCCGTCTACAAGATCGTGCAGTCGTCCGACAAGAAGACCGAATGCGCCACCGACTACACGTCCTACGAGGAGACCCTGGCCGGCGGTACCACCGCGTTCCTGTGCCTGGCGCCCAACTTCAAGCAGGGCAGCTGCTACAACGAGAGCAGCACCACCGGCTACAAGCACGTGGAGTGCGGCTCCAGTGAGGCCACTTTCAAGGTGGTGAAGCGGATCGATGGCGAAGCCGACGAACTGCTGTGTGGCGCGGACGCGGACAGCTTCCGCCTGATCTCCGAGGCCCCGAAGATCACCTTCTGCTTGGCCAAGGCCAAGGCCTGATCATTCGAGCAGGGCGACGGACGCGATCCGGTGCAAGGTGAAGTGCCGGACCGCGCCCGTCACCGGGTCCAGCGCGTCCAGCTGGCCGTTGCCGACCTTCAGCGGTTCCACCACGCGCTGCGTCGCGACGCCGGAAGCGTCGACGTAGCCGATATTCACCGACCGCCGCACCCGCGCGGCCAGTTGCAGCAGGGCCAGGGTCGCCGCGGTATTGGTCCGGGTGCCGTCCATCCGCACCGACTGGCCGGAGCGGGCGATGGTGGCGCGTTCGGCCGCGCGTAGCTCCGTGACCAGCAGTTGCAGCTGTTCGGTGCTGGGCGGCGTCGGCCGCCACGACTGCCTGGCGTTGGGTCGCACGGAGATCCGGGCGCCGCGCGGCCGCAGATCCACGATGATGCCCGCGGAATCCTCGCCCGCCGGTGCGAAACCGGCCGCCCGCAGCTGGTCGAGCACCTCGCCGAGCGGCGCCTGGGCGATGGCCACAGTCGGCGCGATGGCGCGCAGCGCGAGCGTCCCCGCCACCGGTGCGGCGAGCACCTGGGCGAGCAGCGCCGGGTCGTCGCTGCGCAGGAACGACTGCGCCATCCCGGCGCGCAGTTGCCCGTGCCGCCGGGCGACGTCATCGATCAGGTAGGTCAGTGCCTGCGGAATCGGGGTCCGCGAATGCTTCGTGAACAGCGCGTGCAGTTCGGCCGCGGTGAGCCCGGCATCGAGCGCCCGCCGCACCGAGGTTTCGCTGATCCGGTACACCGTTGCCGCACCGGCGGATTCGACATCGGCGACCAAAGCGATCCGCTGCTGTAGATCCGCGGTGAGCGGGCCGGGGGCGATCACCGTCAGGTCCGCTTGGACCAGCACATGATCGACCGCCGCGGGTAGCGCCGACTCCATTTCCGCCTCGGCGTCGGCGGCACTGTTCGGCGCGCCGTGCAGCAGCGCGCGGGCAGGCGAGGCGAGGGCGCCGCGTCCGATGAAGCCGAGCGCCGCGGCCTCCGTGAGTGTGTTTTCCACCGCCTCCAGCCGGAAGTGCCTGCGCCAGCGCGGTTGCCGCCAGGCGAGCACCCGGCCGATATCGGCGGGGGTGAGCGCGCTGCCGGACGGATACTCGGCGAGCAGACCGAGGATGGCGTGCCGGTCGCGCGCTGCGTGCGGGGCGCGTAGCTCCAGCGAGAGCGCCGCCAGCGGTTTGTCATTGGCGTCGCGCATGCCGATCATCCATGGCATCCGGTCCAATTCGAGCCATGCGATGGCCAACGCGGCCCAGCGCCGGGCCGGCGGCGCCTCCAGCCAGGCATCCACGGCCGGGGTCGGCGCCCAGAAGTCTTCGGTCGAATCGACCTCCGGCGGCGGGTCCGGCAAACCCTTTTCGATGAGTCGCGCGGCGGCCAGCAGTTCGACCAGCAAACCCGCTCGCGGCTCGTCGATGCCGGTCTGTTTGGTGATGCGGCGCAGCTCGCGCACGCCGAGCCCGCCCGCGCGCAATGCCGGGGCGGGTGCCTGACCGAGGACGTCGAGGATGGCGGCGCAGTGCCGCAGCAGTTCGCCCACCTCGCCCGCCGCTACCGCGTTCACTTCGCCGGAAGTCTGCTTCTTCGGCTTCGGTGCGGGCGGCGTCAGTGCGTGTGGGTGCGTCACCGGCTCGTTGCGCAGCACCTGGCCGACGGTGACCGGCAGTTCCACCGTCTCGTCGTCGATCCGGTTCAACAGCCTGCGGGCCAGCAACTGCTGGATCGGCCGGTCGGCCGGGGTGCCGGGGGCGGCATCCCTGGTGCGTCCCCGTGGTCCGGTGGTCGCCAGTTTGTCCAGTAGGGCCCGCGCGGCCGGGGTCAGCTCGGGCAGCGCGTCCCGGACTTCCGGTTCGGTGAGCGAGTCGGGGATCTCGGTGGTGCTGCCGATCGGCCATGGCAGCGCTTCGACGGCGGCCGTAACGAGGTGCAGGTCGTCGCCGCTGGTCCAGACCAGCGCCCGGGCGGACAAGCGCGCCAGTGCGGCATCGATCGCGGCGGCGGGCACGCGGTCGCGCAGCTGCACGTGCAACTCGTCGCGGCCCAGCGGGGCGCCATTGCTGTCGGTCCGCGTCACCCCGTGCACCGCAAGGGTTTCCAGGATCGCGAAATCGAGCGTATCGAGGTCATCGGTGGCACGCAGCACCGAGGCACGTTGCTCGGCGCGAGCGGCGAGCACCGCCATCGAAGACGGCAGCGGCACGGCCAGATCGGGCCGCAGTTCGAGCAGCGTGACCAACTGGGCATCACTACGTCCACCGAGCCATCCGGCTAAGGAGTCGGTCGCGGTCATCCGATCCAGCCTACGGTGCCGGATCGTTGCCCGCCGGTGCGGAGCATCCGTCCGGCCTGACGACACACCAGAGGCGGAACCGGCGGCGGGTTAGCTAGCATGGGCGCGTGGTGAACAAATCGAAGAAACCTTATGTCGACAACGGGTGGCCGAAGGTCGCCGAGGGAGACCACGCGGTCACCGAGCTCTCGTCGACCCGTTCCGGTGGGCTCTCGCCGTACGGTGAGGACACCGAGTTTCCGGTCCCGGCAGATCAGCTGCCTTACATGCACCCGAACACGGTGATCAACCGCTGATTTCCGGACGGAAAAGTCCGAAGATACGAATAAGGGCCCCGCATCCGAGGATGCGGGGCCCTTATTCGTGATTGATCAGGAAGGCAGCAGACCCTTGTTCGCCTCGTAGAAGTTCACGATGGCGGGATCGAGCTTGGTGCCACTGGCCTTGGCGGCGTTGAAGAAGTCGAAGGCTTCCTTGGGCACCTGAACGCCCTGGTTCTGCACGACCTCGAGGGCGCGGTCGACGGCCGAGAAGACCTGCTGGGTGCTGTCCGGCGCGGCCTGAGCGGCCTGCGGCGCGGGCGCGGGGTTCCAGCGCGGGGTGTCGTTGGTGGTGGGGGCCGAACGCGGGGTGGGTGCGCTGCTCAGGCCGAGGTTGGACGAGCAGCTGGGCCAGGCGCCCCAGCCTTGGGAGGCGAGCACCTTCTCGGCGACCGCGATCTGCTGCTCCCGGGTGGCCTGGTTGGCGCTGGCCGCGTACTCGCCGCCGCCGTGGGCCTTCCAGGTGCTCGGCGAGAACTGCAGTCCGCCTTGGTATCCGTTGCCGGTGTTGATGCCCCAGTTACCGCCGGCCTCACACTGTGCGAGGCGATCCCAGTCGGAGTCGGGTGCCGCGCTGGCGTTGCCTGCGAGGGCCACACCTGCGGTGCCCATGATGGCGCCGGTCACGGCAACCTTGGCAACCGTGCGCCCGGTGGAGCTTGGCTTGCGATGGCGTCCACTCATATCGGGTTCGTCTTCCTCTCGACGCACCTGCGAGGTCATCGGTCGGGCTGGACTGAGAGGTCGTCATGCCCGCCCTCGCCCCTACGTTTCCGTCGGGTTTCCGGGTCCCGCGGGGCGAGGTTCGGTGCGGCGGGCCGGTGGTTGCCGGTTGTCCCGGCTCGGTAAGAACCGTACGACGATCGCCGCGAAAAATCACCATTTGGTAACCGGCGTGTACGGACGGGTCTCGATGCGGTCTCGGTGTAGGGGTCAGCCCTTCCTCGCAGCTAGAAGCGGTGCGCTCAGGCCCGTGCCGGGCCGTCACCGGCTCGTGACCTTCCCGTTATGTGACGAGGATCACAACTCGGATTTGGTAACGACAGACTCGGGTAACCGGTTCGCAGCCTGCTCGCGACCTCCGGGTCACCGCGCCACGGATCAGCGCGAACGTCTACCCGAGCGGAGCGCGAAAACCACCGCCAGCAGAAATCCGAGGGGGGCGAGCAGTGCGGTGAAGTAGAGCCACAGCCCCGGCGATCCGTCGGACACCACCGGCGTCAGAAAGATCGCGATGATCGCCAGCAATCCCAGCGCGAACAGGCCTAGCGCGAGTCGCAGCAACCAGTCACCCGGCCTGCGCTGCCCGCCGCCGGTCGGCGCGGGACGCCCGCCCTCGGGCGGCGGTGAAGCGGAAGGGTTCGTCACCGCACGACCGTAAAACTGATGTGCTTGCGTGATTCGCACCGGGGTAGACTCATAGACGATCGCGTCCCGCATCTCTGCTGGGCGCGTTCTTTTCGCAAACAGAAAAGGACCTGTTCGCGGCGTTGTGCCGCAGCGGGTTACGCAAACAAATGTGCTCGGGCCGATGGGGTCCGAGTTTTCGATGATGAACGGGTGAGCGCAGTGCCGACCGGCAGGGTGAAGTGGTACGACGTCGAAAAGGGCTTCGGCTTCCTTTCCCAGGACGAGGGTGAGGACGTCTATGTCCGTTCGTCCGCGCTGCCCGACGGTGTCGAAGGACTCAAGCCGGGGCAGCGCGTCGAATTCGGCATGGCCGCGGGACGTCGCGGACCGCAGGCGCTGAGCCTCAAGCTGCTCGAAGCGCCGCCGTCGGTGCGGCAGGGGCAGGAACGTGAGCGCGTTCGCAAAGAGCCCGTCGCGCGTAAGCACACGCCGGATGAACTGCACGGGATGGTCGAGGACATGATCACCCTGTTGGAGGCGACGGTGCAGCCGGATCTGCGTAAGGGGAAGTACCCGGATCGTAAGACGGCGCAGCGGATTTCAGAGGTTGTTCGCGCGGTCGCGCGGGAACTCGATCACTGAGTTATTGGCCGCGTGGCCGCGGCGTGTTCGCGGCCCCTGAATGTCAGCATCGCGTAGCGATTCGATGAGGGGCGGTGGTCGGGCGACGGGTGGGCCTCGCGTCCGAGCGGCCGAGACTCGCGCCTGCGGCGCATGCGCTTCGGCCACTCGGACGCGAGACGGGCCGCGAACGCACTCGTAAGACTCGCGCTGTGGTGGTTGGGTGGCGAGGGACGGTCGCGAGTGGGTGTACCGGCTTCAGTCCGCCGTGCTGATCGACCAAGCTGCGTGCGGGATGTAGAACTCTTTGCCGGTGTCTTGGTCTCTGGCGAGGATCGGCAGCTGGAGTTCGAGGCCGACGAGGCGTAGGTCCGGTTCGGGGTGTGAGTCGATGGTTACGGCCATCGCGCCCTTGGGGTAGTTGGTGTGGTTGATGACGCGGTCGATGCGCTCGCCGTTGGGGAGCGCGTAGACGAGTTGGGCGAGCCACGGCGCGTCGGCTATCTGCTTCGGCAGGGACAGTTGCAGTGGGTAGTCGGGCGGCACCATGAGCTGGACGGTCTTGCCGTAGCGGCAGTCCTCCATCTTCACCGAGCAGTAGACGTACGGGGTGACGTTCACGGTCTTGCCGTGGGCGTAGGCGGTGATCACGGGGTCGTGCTCCTCCGCGTTGCGGACCAGCACCACCAGGATGCCGACGAAGGCGACGGTGGCCACGAGCAATGCGGCTACGACCAGGGCGACGACCGTGCGGGGTTTGGGCTTGCTCATGCTGCCGCCTCGCTGCCACTCGGCGCCGCCGGGCGCACGGCCGCGGTGTCGATGGTTCGCTCGCTCACTGGCTGGGATCTCCTATCCCTCGTTGGATACGCGTCGGGTCGCCGCCGCTCGATCCCGGTCGGCGGTATGTCGAAGTCTGTGGCATCGGACGGGTCGCGGGGACTTCCTGTTCCGCGTGTTGCGGGCGATTTCCGCCGAGCCCGGGCAGCAGCGAATGGCCGCGGTAGCTGACGAAGGTCTGCACCAGGCCGATCACCAGTATCGCGGTGATCACCCCGAAACCCTTCCAGTAGTCGGTCGGCAGCAGTACGCCCGCCGAGCCGCCGACGACCCAGCTGAGCTGCAGCACGGTCTCCGAACGGCCGAAACCGGACGCGATCGACTCGGGCGGCAGATCGTCCTGGATCGACGCATCAAGCGACACCTTCGCCAGCGCGCTGGTACCCGACGCGACCAGGGTGGCCAGCGCCGCACCGAGCAGATTGTTGGTGAACGTCGCGAAGAGCGCGACCAGCGCACAGGCCGCGGTGCAGCCGAGCACGATCAGCGTCGGCTTGCCGAGCTTGAGCCGGGCACCGGTCGCATTACCGGTGAAGTTGCCGACCGCCGCGGCGGCGCCGACCACCCCGAGCATGGCGGCCTGCTGGACCGGCCGGTGCTCGGTGGCCTTGGCGACGAAGGCGACGTAGAAGGTGAGAAACCCGGTCAGTACTCGGATGGCACTGTTGCCCCACAGCGCGGTCACTACCGACCGGCCGAGTGGCTGCCTGCGTTTACGCGGCGGCGTCGCGGCTTCCTTTTCCGGCGAAAGCGCCTCGGTGCGTGCGTGATAACTCAGCGTCGCGGGCACCTCGCCCTCGGTGACCTCGACCCAGGACGGGATCCGAAGGCTGAGATACGCACCGGCGCAGGCGATCAGCGCCGCGAAGATCAGCGCGCCCTTGGAGTCGGCGAGCATGGCGACGATCCCGGCGATCGCGCCCGCGCCGATCGTGCCACCGACCAAGCCGAAGACCGTGAGCCGAGAGTTGGTGCGCACCAAGTCGATATCGGGTGGCAGCACGCGTGGTGTCACGGCGCTCTTGAGCACCGAGAACGACTTACTGCCGATCATCATGCACAGCGCGAGCGGATACAGCGCCCAGTTGTCGAATTCGAGGATCAGCACCACCGCGACCACCGCGCGCAATGCGAACGAGGTCGCCAGCGCCACCCTGCGGCCGTGCTGCAGCCGGTCGAGCATCGGGCCGATCAGCGGGGCGATCACCGCGAACGGCGCGATCGTGATCAGCAGGTACAGCGCGACTTTCGTCTTGCTCTCGGCAGTGGCGCTGGCGAAGAACAGGGTGTTGGCCAGCGCGACGGCGACCGCGGCGTCCAGGGCGAAGTTCGCCATCGTCGCGTAGGTCAGCGCGGTGAGGCCGGATTTGTCGGCGCCGTCCGCCTTCGCCGCGCGCTGGAAGGTGGCGATGCCTCGTTCGGTCAGCTCGCGCCCGCGCATGGCGGCGACGCGGGTGACCGTGAGTTTGCGCGGAACACGTTGGCTACCAGGGGGAACGGGGGATTCGTCGGGATCGGCGATGTCCGGTTGCTCGGGTAGCGGCTCGGTGGGCGGCGGGGCCGAATATTCCGGCTCCGGCGGGTGCGGCGGTTGCGGGCGATGCGGGAAGACCCGTCGCGGCGTCTTGGCGGGTACCGGGTCGGGCTCATGACGGCCGCCGGGCAGCTGCCGGGCTTGCGCCTGCGGCACCGCGTGGCGGCGCGTTTCGGCATCCGACAGGTCGGGCTGGTGCCGGTCGATCGGCGGTACCGACCGGTCGGGGTTCAACGGCGGCAGCGGCCTGCGCGGGGACGGCGCGTTCGGTGGCGGATATCGGTCGAAGCCCGGATGCCGGTCGATCGGCGGGTACGCCGCGCCGTCCCACCGATCACGGTCGGGACCGGAGGGTTCGCGCGGAGTAGTCACGTCCTCAATTCTGTCGTACTTCGGTGCTGGGCGTTCACTCGCTCTCGAAGGTGTCGGCGGAAGGTGACGTTCATCGCGTCGCAGACGGCGGTGCATGCATCATTGACTTCCCCGCACAGCGAATCGCATGCGAATCGGCGTGCGGAGAGTCACCTGTTCCCGCGATCAGGCGGGGACGAACCGGACTTCGAAGGTCGTCGGCCAGTTCTTGCCGGTGAGCAGGAACCGGTCGGTGCCGGGGATCTGGGCGATCCCGTTGAGCGCGTCCTCACCCATCAGCGGGATCGGCGGGACCAGCGGGCTCGCATCGATCACGGCGAGCACGTCGCCGGTGTCCGGATCGATGCGCAGGATGTTGTTGGTCGGCCAATCGTTGGCGTACACCGAACCGTCCTCGGCGCAGTCGAGTTCGTTGAGCCGCGCGGTCTGGTGACTGGTGAGCCGGACCGAGCCGGTCGGCGCGAAGGTCACCGGATCACGGAAAGTCAGCGTGTCGGTGCCGTCGCTCATCACCAGCCGACCTGAGCGGGTGCACAGACCCCACCCCTCGCCCTCGTAAGGCACCCGGCCGCGTTCGGCCAGGGTCACCGGGTCCCTGGCGAATGCGACGTGGTCCTGCCACGTCAGCTGCCACAGCGTGCCCTCCGTCACCGTCAGTCCCTCGCCGAAGTACGGCGCGGGCAGGTCGGCCCTGGCGAGTTCGACGCCGGTGTGCAGGTTCGTCGCCCGCACGCTCGACGCGCCCGACAACCCGGTGCCTTCGTAGAGCACATCCCCGTCGATTTCCAGCCCCTGGGTGAATGCTCGCGGATCGTGCGACCGGGTGGCCACGACCTCGATATTCATCGTGGGCGACGCTTCTTCAGCGGCGCCGCACCCGCTCCAGATGACCAGACCGACCAGCACACCTATGGCCAACGAACGCCGATTGCGTTTCATACGGCAAAATGTAGGCCGTGAGCGCAGTTTCTGTTTCTGAGTCCGGTGTCAGGCCGATTTTGGCCGATGCCGTCGATCTGGCCCGCCGTGCGCTCCTGGAGTTGGAACCAGCCGGTGTCGGGGCGCATCTCGGCGTGGCTGCCGAGGACGACAGCGCGGCAACCCACCGTTTCGAGGCCACCCTGCCCGGCTATCGCGGCTGGCAGTGGGCGGTCGTGGTGGCGGCAGCACCCGACGCCGGCTATGCGACGGTGAGTGAATCGGCGCTGCTACCCGGCCCGGATGCCTTGGTCGCGCCCGACTTCGTGCCGTGGGATCAGCGGATCCGGCCCGGTGATCTGGCGCCAGGTGATCTGCTCGCCCCGCCGCCGAACGACCCGCGCCTGGTGCCCGGCTACGTCGCCACCGGCGACCCGGTTGTCGACGAGGTCGCCCAAGAGATCGGCCTCGGCCGCACCCAGGTGATGAGCCTCGATGGCCGCTTGGCGGCCGCTGAGCGCTGGTACGCCGAGTTCGGACCCGACACCGAGATGGCCAAGGCGGCGCCGTCCACCTGCGGCCTCTGCGGCTTCTACCTCCCGCTCGCCGGTTCCCTGCGCGCGGCCTTCGGTGTCTGCGGCAACGCCATGGGCGCCGACGGACACGTCGTGCACGCCGAATACGGCTGCGGCGCCCATTCCGACACCGTCGCCCCCACCGGCGGTGGTTCGCCGCTGTACGAAGCGTTCGACGACGCGGCAGTGGAAATCATCCCGACCGAGGCGCTGGTCGCGCCGGAGGCACCGGCCGAGGCGGCCCCCGCTGCCGATTCGACCCCCGCCGCGGTCGAGCCGAGTGATGCGACGGCCGCACCGGACACCGGGTCCGCGGCAGCCACTGCTGCTGATGTCGAGCCGACTGAGCTTGCCGCCGCGCAGGATGTCGCCGCGGAGGCGCCCGGTGGCGAGGCCGAATCCGCAGCCGCTGCCCAGGTTGCGCCGACTGCGGAGGTGGCTGTCGCCGACGCCGCGACGGCAGACGCGACGGCTACGCCGGATGTCGACGCGGTCGCTGCTGCGGAAGCGCCTGCCGCCGAGGTTGACTCGACCGATGTAGCAGTTGCCCCGAACGATACCGATGCGGCGCCGAACACCGAGGCGTCGTCCACGGACGTCGAATCGTCAGATGCTCCAGCTGTGCCGGGTTCGGAAGCTGTATCGAATGTGGACGCGTCCGACACCGTCGCCGGGTCGGTCGATGCCGCAGATGTCGTAGAGGTGCCGCATGTGGATGCCGCGGCTGCCGTCGAAACCGGCAGCGTTGTCGAGGGTCTCGAGGTCGCGCCCGGCGTTGCTGACGCGTTGAGTGCGGCTGCGCGGGGCGGTGGCGAGAGTGCCGCCGCTGCTGCGGGAATCGAGTCCGCGTCGACCGGTCAGGACGCGGCGGCCGGTGCTGCGGTGGCGGCAGCCGAGTCGAGCGTCGAGGCAGCTGAGCCGAGCGAGGCAGAAACCATCGACGCTGACAGTGGCTCCGACGTCGCCGCGGAAGGTACGGATGCCGTGGCGGACGAGCCGGTTGTCGGTGGCGAGGCCGAGGCGGCCGGGGGCCGGGCGGTCGAGTCATCGCCACAGAGCTGACCGAGACGGCCGATCCGTTCGGCACGTCGGCGTTGCGGGCGGGAGTTATTGCCGCTTGGCGTGATTCGCCGACCCGGTTGCGTGAAGACGCGGCGACCGAGGCGGATCTGGTGCGTGCCGGTTACCGCGATCGGCTGCTGACCGAGCTGGCGCAGAACGCCGCGGATGCCGCTGCCAAGGTGGGTGTCCCGGGCCGATTGGTGGTCCGGCTCGACGGGCGCGATCTGCGGCTGGCCAATACCGGTGCGCCGTTGGATCTCTCGGGAGTTCACGCGCTGACCGCACTGCGGGCATCCGGCAAGTCGGATGTCACGGCGGTCGGCCGGTTCGGTGTCGGCTTTACCGCGGTGCTTTCGGTCAGTGACGAGATCGAACTGCGCTCGTCCACCGGGTCACTCCGCTTCTCCCGCGAGCTGACCTGGGATGCGCTTCGGCAGAACAACATCCATATCCCGGACAGCCCGGCCGACGGATTCGCACCGCCGGTGCTGCGGATGGCTTGGCCGATCGAGGCTGCGCCACCGGAGGCCTTCGCTACCGAGGTGGTGCTGCGGCTGCGCCCCGACATAGCCGCCGACGCACTGCTCGCGGGCATGCACGCGGAAGCCGTCGACCTGCTGCTGGAACTGCCCGCCCTGCACAGCATCACGATCGAGGCGGCCGAATTCACCAGCATCACCGCCGATCTCGGCAACGGTGTGCACGAGGTGCGGATCACCGGCCCGGACGAGCATCGAGTCTGGTGGCAGTACCGTGCACCCCGCGCCCGCTGGCTCCTTCCGATTCGCAATGGCAGGCTGACCGCCGCCGCCCCGGACGTGCTGCGCGCACCGACTCGCTCCGATGAGGAATTGTCCCTCCCGGCCCTGCTGGTCGCCGACATCGCCATGCAGCCGGACCGCCGCCGCCTCCTGCCGGGTGCCCGCCTCGCCGAATTGGCTGTCGGCTACGCCGATTTCGCCCGCGCGCTACCGGCCCGCGACCGGCTGGTCCTGGTCCCCGCCCCGGCGTTCGCTCGCAGCGAGGCCGATGGCCTGCTCCGCGAAGCCGTCGTCCGCGAACTCCAAACCCACCCCTGGCTACCGGTCGTCCCCACGGCTTTCGCGGGTGCGGGCGGGGCCGAGGATTTCTACGATCCGATGCCGCAACACGTCCCGCCCGCGGGACCGGCGAACAGCCCCGAAGACGTGGCACCGTCGTCCTCGTCCGGCGGGGCGAGCGCCGCGGTGTGGCCCGGTGATGCGTCGGCCGCGCCTGAGGACGATGCTGCAGCACTTGCCCACTCGGGCTCATTCGACCCACCGCGCGCGGCCGCGCCCGGCGACTCAACCGTCGACGTCGCGGTGCCGACGCGGGCGAGTGCGCTGACCGGGCTGACCGACGAGTTGGCGCGCTTGCTCGATGACGTGGTCGGGCCGTTGGTGATTCCGGAGTTGTCGGGGCGCGGGCAGGCCGAGGCGTTGGGTGTGCTCGATGTGCATCGGCTGGGGTTGGCGCGGCTCGCGGAACTGTCTGGCGGCCTGGAGCGGGCGCCACAGTGGTGGTATTCGCTGTATGCGGCGCTGGAGCCGTTCGTGGTGGATCCGCTGGCCGCCGAGGAGTTGGGTGCGCTCGCGGTGCCGCTGGCCGACGGGCGGCTGGTCACCGGGCCGCGCACGGTGGTGCTCGACGATCAGCTCGAGGTCGCGATTCCGGTGCACTGGGCCAGGTTGGTGCATCCCGAGGCCGCGCACCCGCTGCTGGCCCGGCTGGGGGCGCGTTCGGCGACCGCGGCGGATCTGTTGAGCGAGCCCGGTTTACAGGCCGAGCTGGAAGATCACCCGGACGACCCGGACACCACCGATGCCGTGCTCCGCTTGGCCGCGCACGCCGACCCCGCCGCACTGCCGTCCTGGCTCGGGCTGCTCGAATTACCCGACGCCGAGGGCGAATTGCGCCCAGCCGACGAACTGCTGCTGCCCGACGCGCCGCTGCGCGAGCTGCTGGTCGAGGATTCACCGTTCAGTTCGATCGACCCCGCGCTGGTGGAACGCTATGGCGCACAAGCACTGCGGGCCGTCGGTGTCGGCTGGGACTTCAGCGTGGTCGTCGAGGTCGACCCGACCGGCCCGGACCATGATCTGGACGACGAGGACCGCTGGTGGTCGACGCTGACGGCAGACCCGCCGGAGCTGGCCGCCGTCCGCGATCTCGACCTGGTGGACGATGCGGCATGGCCGGAGGCGTTGTGGCAGTTGGCTTCCACGCCACGCACCCGCCCCCTGCTCACCGACCGCGACGGCTACACCGCGTGGTGGTTGCGCACCCACGCGCGCATCGATGGCATCCCGCTCGGCTTGTTTCGACATCCCACGGATACCGAATTCGCTGGTCTGCTACCGACATTCGCTGTTCCCGGTCTCGCGGACGATGCAGCCGCGATCAGCGCGGTACTCGCCGATCCAGTGGTGC
Source organism: Nocardia iowensis (assembly GCF_019222765.1). NCBI lineage: Bacteria > Bacillati > Actinomycetota > Actinomycetes > Mycobacteriales > Nocardiaceae > Nocardia > Nocardia iowensis. Next base: position 834,295 of record NZ_CP078145.1, read on the forward strand.
TCACCCCGGAGTTGGCCGCGACCCTGCTCGACGCGCTCGCGGATCCATCGAAAACGCCCACCCCCGAGGTGGTTTCGCGAACGCACGCACGATTGGCCGCCGCCGTCGCCGCGGATCATCTCGACCTCACCGATCTCGACCTGCCCGACCGGGTGCGTGCCTTATCCGGATCCGTCGTCGACCCCGCGGCAGCTTTTGTTCTCGACCAACCCTGGTTCGGCTTCGCCCTGCCCCCGAATCGCCTGGTAGTCGGCGACACCGACACCGCGCCCGCGCTGGCGACCCTGCTCGACTTGCCGCTGGTCTCGGAGTCCGTCACCGCCGAGGTGCTGACCACGGGCCGTCGCGGCCCCTGGTCCTCCGAACCGCTCGGCGTGATACTGCGCCAACTGTTCTCCCTGCCCCCGCAGGACGGCGATCTGGTGCTGCACGACGACCTGAAGGTGCGCCTGCACGGCGCGGTAGCGGTCACGGCGTCCGTCCCGTGGTGGCGCGACGGCAACACCGTGCACGTCCGGGTGCCCGAGATTCAGCAATAGTTCGGCGAATCCGCATGCGCCGCACCGCCGCCGACGGTCAAGCCGCGTATTCCGCGATCATCTGGCTGAGCAGATCCAGCTGTGCGCGCACGCTTTCGCTGTCGTTGTCCACCAGCCAGCGCAGCACGACCCCGTCGATCACATTGAGGGTGAACCGGCTCAGTGATGTCAGCGGGACCGACCACTGGTTCGCGGTCGCGTCGCGCGCGTGTTCCAGGATGTCGGCGACGGTGGAGTCGTTGAAGTTGTACTGCTCGCGGGCGATCGCGAGTTTCGCCGGAGTTTGCTCACCCTCGCGCAACGCGTAAGTGGTGGTTTCGTAAGTGAGCAGTTGGCGTTCCGGAGTGGCTTCTATGTTGAGCCACATCAGTTCCAGCCCGGCGCGGATCAATTTTTGAAGTGCTTCTTTTCCACTTCCGACGTCTTGCCATACCGTTTCATTGGCGTCGACGGAATCGCGTAATTCCATCGACAACGCCTTGACCAGCTCGGTCATCAGCGCGTCCTTGTTTTCGAAACAGTAATGCACCACACCAAGCGAGACGCCCGCCGCTTGGGCGACATCGCGCGTGGTCACGCCCGCTACGCCCTTTTTTTCGGCAAGACCGATCGCGGCCTCGATAAGGTGGGCCCGTCTTTCTTCGACGCTCAATCGGGAGGACACCCAAGGGAGTTAAGCGCCCGAGGAGCGTGCAGTCAATTCGTCGCTCGAAAAATCTGGACTGGACGAGTGACCAGTTGTATGGTTCGCTGCCATCAGGATCGAAGGAGACGCGTATGTCGGTGTCGCGCAGAACCGTTCTTACCCGAACCGTTGTCGGTTCGGCGACGCTGGCCGCCGCGGCCGCGGTGCCCGCGATGTCCGGCGCGCGGGCGGCGGCCGCTCCCGGTTCCGGTGGCTACGAGATCGGTGTCGGGCTTTCCGACATCACCGGCCCGGCCGCCGAATGCGGAATGATGGGCTATTCCCAGCTCGAACAGCAGACCGCCGGCATCCACCTGCGCCCGCGGGCCAGGGCTTTCATCATCGGCAGCGCCGGGCAGCGCATCGTGTTCGTGGTGGCGGAGAACGGCATGATTTTCCAGTCCGTCCACCGCGGCGTCCTCGCCGAGTTGGCCCGCCGGTTCGGCGATCGGTACACCGAGCAGAACGTGCTGCTCACCTCGACGCACTCGCACGCGACCTGCGGCGGTTCCAGCAACGATTACGCATACAACCTGTCCATCTTGGGTTTTCAGCAGCAGGTGTACGACGCGGAGGTGGACGGCATCGTCGAGGCCATCGCGGCGGCCCACGCCGACCTCGGCCCCGGTTCGCTCGCGCTGGGTCGCGGTGAGCTGCACAACGCGAGCGTCAACCGGTCGCGGGTCGCCTGGGAGCTCAATCCGGTTGCGGACAAACAACACTTTCCCGAGGCCATCGACCCGGCGGTGACGGTCCTTTCGCTTGTCAAGGGTGGTCGGCAGGTCGGCGCCATCACCTGGTTCGCCACCCACAACACCTCGATGACCAACGAGAACCGGCTGATAAGCGCGGACAACAAGGGTTACGCGTCGTTCTCCTACGAGCACATCGAACACGGGGTCCGTTACCTCGACGGCGCACCGGATTTCGTCGCCGCCTTCGCGCAGACCAACGCGGGCGACATGTCCCCGAACCTGAACCTGCGGCCCGGCTCCGGCCCCACCGAGGACGAGTTCGAGAACACCCGCATCATCGGCGAGCGCCAGTACTGGGCGTCGAAAGCCGCGCTGGCCCAGGCCCGGTCGATGGGCGGGCCGGTCGACGCGATGCTCTGTTATGTCGACCTGGCCGACGTCGCCGTGGACGGCCGGTTCACCCCTGACGGGCAGCCGAGGCACACCGCACCCGCCGCCGCGGGCGTCTCACTCATCGCGGGCAGCATCGAGGACGGACCCGGCGTGCCCGGTGTGCCCATCCCGGAGGGGGTGCGCAACCCGTTCCTCCAGGCGCTGGGCGACCCCGCGGCGCCAGCGCCCGCCTGGCTCGCTGATGCCCAGGCGCCCAAGGCCATTGCCGCGCCGCTCGGCCTGCTCCCGCCGGTGGCGTGGGTGCCGAATGTGCTGCCGATTCAGCTGGTTCGGATCGGCGAGCTCTACCTGGCCGCGGCAGGCGGGGAGTTCACCATCACCTCCGGGCTGCGCGTGCGCCGTGCCGTCGCGGACGCGCTCGGCGTGCCGCTGGAGCAGGTGCTCATGCAGGGTTACGCGAACGCCTACCACGAATACGTCACCACCCCTGAGGAATACGATTCGCAGCAGTACGAGGGCGCCTCGACCCTGTTCGGCCGCTACACGCTCTGCGCCTACCAGCAGGAATTCACCCGGCTGGCAACGGCATTCGCCGCGCGCCAACTCGTCCCGCGCGGCCCGGCCCCGCGCGACGTGTCCAACCTGCAGCCGAACTTCCAGCCGGGAGCGGGCCCGGACGCCACCCCGCCCGGTCGCGACTTCGGCGATGTCCTCACCCAACCTGCGGCCGCCTACCCGCTCGGTGCGCAGGTCGCCGCCGAATTCGTTTCCGCCCACCCGAAACACAACACCCGCCGCAACAGCACCTTCCTGGAGGTGCAGCGGCAGAACGCCGCGGGGGCGTGGGTGCGGGTGGCCAACGAGGGCGAGTGGGCGGTGAAGTTCTACTGGAGCAAGCGTGGCACCGCCGAATCCGTTGCGCGGTTCACCTGGCACATCCCCGCCGACGCCACGCCGGGCCGGTATCGGTTCCAGCACTACGCCGACAGCCTGCGCCCCGACGGCGCGTTGCACCCGTTCACCGGAACTACCAACGACTTCGAGGTGCGCTGACGCCTACCGGGCTTCACAGCCCCGTCTGCGCCCCCTTGTCGCCCCGGCGCGCGCCGCGCCGCTGGATCAGAAAAATTCCGAGGGCCAGCACGCCGACCACCATCCCCATCAGGCAAACCGGCAGCACTGATGCCCACCGATCGCCGGTGGCCAGGACGACCACGGTGGCGAGCAACCACAGCGCGCTGCCGACCGCGAGCACCGGGCGCGGATCGGTCAGCCGCGGCGGGATCTGCGGCACTTTCTGAGTCACAGCTATAGCCTACGGGCGAGAACACGCGTCCGACGCGCACCGGTCCCGTATCGTTCACCTCTGTGACAACGCCATCCGATGTCCGAGCCCTCGCTGGTGAGCTCTCACTGGCGGTGGTTCGACTGACGCGTCATCTGCGCGGTCGCCGTGCCGACGCCCAGATTTCGCTGACCCAGCTCTCCGCCCTCGCGACCCTGTCTCGCGACGGCGCGATGACCCCCGGGGCGCTTGCCGCCAAGGAACGCGTCCAGCCGCCGTCGATGACCCGGGTCATCGCCTCGCTAACCGATCTGGGATTGGTCGAGCGCAAACCGCATCCCACCGACGGGCGCCAGATCATCGTCTCGCTGTCCGACGCGGGTTGCGCGCTTATCGCCGACGAAACCAATGCTCGCGAAGCCTGGATGACCGAACAGCTCTCCAACCTCACCGAGGAGCAGATCGCCGTGCTCACCCGCGCGGTCGGCATCATGAAGCAGATCGTCGCCGAATCCGAGTGAACCGTATTCACCCACCCCGTCGGCTTCGCCTCCTGCTATCCCCCTAGCGTTCACCCACCCCGTCGGCTTCGCCTAGCGCGCCCCGAACGGCTGGTCGCTGTCGACGATGTCGCGGCCGAGCGGGAACAGCGAGAGCGGGATGAGCTTCAAATTGGCCCAGCCGAACGGGATTCCGATGATCGAGATGAACAGCGGAATGCTGGTCAGCAGGTGTCCGAGCGCGAGCCACCAGCCCGCGACGACGACCCAGATGATGTTGCCGATCAGCGACCCCGTGCCCGCGCCCGGCTTCTCCACCGTGGTCCGGCCGAACGGCCACAGCGCGTACGCCGCGATCCGGAACGACGCGATCCCCCACGGGATGGTGATGATCAGGATGCAGCAGATGATTCCGGCCAGGATGTAACCCAGTGCCATCCAGAACCCGACGAACACCAGCCAGAGGATGTTGAGGACGAGCTGAATCGGCTTCATGCCAACCAGCATGCCAGCCGCCCGCCGATCCGGACATTTCTCCTCGATCACATCCCGTCGAGTGGCGCATGGCCGCGCCACTCGACGGTCGGATCAGAAGAACCAGCCCAGGACGGCGTCGCGGTCGGTGGCGAAGGCTTCTTCCAGCGGATGGAGGTGGGCGGCGGCTTTCGTTTGCAGGCGGTTGGCGGCGGCGAACACTCGGGCGGGGTAGGCGCCGAGGTACATGCTGCCGAGTACGTCGATGCCCAGTTCGATGTCGGGCGCTCGGGTTGTCGGGGTGCATTCGGCGACGCCGTCGCGGATCGTGAGGGCGAAGGTGCCGCCCGCGTCGCGGAACGGATCGGTCACCGCGAGAACGAGATCGAGGTCGCGCTGATACGAGCGAGCCGAGAGCGCCGCGGGAATGTCCATGAGCCGCAACCACAGTCCGTCATAGCGTGCCTTGGTGCGAACCAGGCGGGTGTTGGTCAACAGGTAGGGCAGCGGATCGTTGTCGCTGAGGACGGCTGCCACTTCGGTGACCAGATCCAGCCCGAGCAGCGCCCGCCACAGCGCGGCATGGGCTTCGGTCGTAACCGCCCGCAGCTCCACCACATCGACGGTCATGCCGGTTTCCCGATAGTGATACCGGTACAGCGCATAGCCGTCCGGGTGGGTGAACGCGAAAAGACTTGTGCCACCACCACGGTTGCGTTCCGGGTCGGCGAACCGCGCGGCCCAGGAGGCATCCGGGCGCACCTGCACGCCGGGAACGAACCTGCGCCACCGGTCGTAGACGGTCTTGATGTGATCGATGACCTCGTCCGGCGCGGCCAGCTCCACCCCACCCGGATCCGGTGCGGACGGCAGGAATTCGGCGAAGCGGCGATCGATGGTGACCGAGTTCTCCCGCACCGTCGGGCCGTAACCGAAGCGCCCGTAGATGGTTCCTTCGCTGGCGGTGAAGATGGTCAGCGGCAACCCTGCGGCCTCGGTGCGCCGATGCTGCTCGGTGTACATCGCGCGCAGGATCCCGCGCCGCCGATGGGTCGGCGCCACCCCGACCGCCGAGATCCCGCAGGCATCGACCGCCCGCTCACCCGGCACGGTCACCGTCATCGTCCTGGACTGCACATGCCCGACGATCCGCGCGCCGTCGACCGCGACGATCGCGTCCTCTACCGGAAACAGTTGCCGAATGCGGGCGATCTCGTCGTCGTCCGGTCGACCGCCGAAGGAGGTAGCCACCAGGGTCCGGATCGCGGGCGTGTCATCGGGGGTGGCGGATCGAATAGTGATGCCGTTCGTCAGCGTCATCGCTCGACCTTCGCACGCCGTCACGCCGTGCCGCACTCGAATTACCGCCGCGCGTGCGCTACCAGGACTTTCCCCGTTCGGTGTGCCTCATCGCGGCACGCTGGGGCGGATGCGGTGCGCGCGGAGCGGCTTCGCACCGGCGCACCGAACACCGGTCGCCGCACGGTGCGACGCCAACCGGCAGGATGTAGCGGTGGCCGAAGTGATCGATATCGACGACCCCGCCGATCCGCGGGTCGATGACTTCCGCGACCTCAAGTCCGCCGACCGCCGACCCGATCTGCCGGGACGCAAGGGACTGGTGATCGCCGAGGGCGTGGTGGTCGTGCAGCGGATGCTTGACTCCCGGTTCGCGCCGACGGCATTGCTCGGCGTGGAGAAACGTCGGTTGGAGCTGGCGGACGAGCTGGCCGAGGTCGAGGTGCCGTACTACCGCGCGTCCGCCGAGGTGATGGCGGAGGTGGTCGGATTTCACCTCAACCGCGGCGTGCTCGCGGTGGCGCCGCGGCCCACGCCGCTCACCCTGGACGAGGTGCTCGAACCGGCCAGGACGGTGGCCGTGCTGGAGGGCGTCAACGATCACGAGAACCTCGGTTCGATGTTCCGCAATGCGGCGGGGCTGGGGGCGGCGGCGATCCTGTTCGGGGATCGGTGCGCCGACCCGCTGTACCGCCGGGCGGTGCGGGTGTCGATGGGCCACGTGCTGCGGGTGCCGTTCGCTTCGGTACCCGATTGGCCGGAAGGTCTGGATATACTGCGGCGCAAGGGGTTCCAGATCATCGCGCTCACGCCGAACCCGGCGGCGGTGCGGCTGGCCACGGCGATGACGGGGGAGCGGGTGGCGCTATTGCTCGGCGCCGAAGGACCGGGGTTGAGTGAGGACGCGATGCGAGCCACCGATGTGCGGGCGCGCATTCCGATGTCGCCGGGCACCGACTCGCTCAATGTGGCCACCGCGGCCGCGATGGCGTTCTACGAGCGGGTGCGGACATGAGTTGTTCGCCCCATCATGATCCGACCCCGTGGGGCGCGGGCATCACCGTCGCGAGCATGGTCGCGCTGCTGGTCGCGGTCGCGGTATTCGCCTTCGGCCGCGCGCTCGCCGAGGTGCATCCGCTGGTCGCGGTGGCGGTGAACCTGGTCGCGGCGGGCGGTGCCGCGCCGACCGCCTGGCGGATGCGGTGGGCGCCGGTGACCAGATGGGTGGTCGGCGGTAGCGCGACAGGCGTGCTGCTCGGCTGGCTGGCGCTGCTGATGACCGGTCTGGCAGGTTGATCAGGAGACACGGTCGTGACCGCGCAGCCACCCGAACAGGCCCCGTTTGGGCCGAGCACCGTCCGGCTCGTGCTCCGGTGGGATGAGGGTGGCCGGGTCGGGCGCTTGGCCTTTCGGATACAGCGTGAACCCGCACACCGCGACATCACCGGGTACCAGCGCGCCCTCTGCGGCCGGGGCGCGGTAGTGAAAGCCGAGCCATTCGTTGTTCGCGGCGTCGGCGAAATCGGGCGGGTCGAACGGCAGCGTCTGCGGGTCGGGCAGTTCCCCGGCCTGCCAGCGCACCGGATGTTCGCCCGCCCAGTACGGGCGTTCCCACACCAGCGGCAGACCCTCGTCCTCCAAGATGTTCACCCGGCTGGAACTGAATGCCCTGCGGAATTCGCCGCGCTCCCAATGGGCGAACGCGCCCCAGCCGTGCGCGGTGTCGAACGACACCAGGTAGGTGTGCTCGGAGGCGAGCGGACGGACCAGCAATTCGGGGAGCTCGGTCGGGTGAATGCGGGCGGCCTGCGCCGAACACACCACTGTCACGCCCGGGTAGCAACCGATGTAGACCTCGTCGAGGTCGGGACCGGCACAGCCGGCCAGGGTGCCGACCATGATCGGCAGCACGTCTCGGTCGCTGTACAGCTGCTTCGCAAGCGCCAGTGCGGCATCGGGATCCGGATCATGATTGGCCCGCAGTACCGTCAACGGATCGGGTGCGTCGACATACCAGAGGGACGAAGCTTTCGATAGCATTTCCGGCACCTCCCGATGGTTGCACGAATCAGCTCCGCGAACTTCGAGCAACGCACTGCGGTGTCGAACAATTCACCGCGTTCGTGAACCGCAGGACGCCGTCGCACGCAGTCGACAACACACCAAAAAATCTACTCGCCCTGAACCGCTCTCGGCGGACCTTCCGCCCCTGAACACGCCAGCGAGCCTCGGAATCGCTTTCCACCGCACCCTCGGCGAACCGGCCGCAGTCGAGCTGAGCGCTCGGAAGATCGGCAAAGCGGGGAAAGTCAAGGGAGATCAGGATTATCGCAGGACCATCCTGGGCACGCAGCGGATCCCCAGCGTGCCAACTGATTTCGCGAGCGCAGGGGTAACTCGCCGGGAACCGGCTAACCCAGCCACCACCTCACCGCCAGCCGCCAACGCAACCGGCAGCGCGCCTATGTCTGGCCTGGATACGCGGAGAGGCGGGCTAGCCGAGCCTCAGTGGCCTGAGCTGCGCACCCCGAGCAGGACGTCCTCCCAGGACGGCATGGGCGCCTTGCCGCGCTTGGTGCGGGCCTGCTTGGCGGGCGCCTTGCCGTTGGCGGGCTTGGCGGGTTCCTCGGCGGCCTGCTTCGTCGACGCGGCGGGCGCGGGCGGGGCGGTGTCCGCGGGAGTGGCGGGGGCCGGTGCGGGCGTGCTCGGTGCCGGATTCGCCGCGGTGGGCGTGGCGGTAGTCGCGGCAGCAGGGGTAGCGCTCGCGCCCGCGGTGATGGCGGGTGTGCCCGCACCACCGGCCGCGACGGCACGCTGTTCGTAGTACTCGTCCAGCGTCGGCTGGCTCTGCTGCCGTGCGGTGGTGCGCGCGGGCGTGGCCGCGGGGGGCGTCGGCCGTGGCTCGACCGCGGGCTCCGGCTGCGGCGCGGGCGCCTCGGGCTCGGCGGGCAGGATGGTCGCCAGGCCGCGTAGCGCGCGGCCGAAGTCGGGATCGATCAGATCGGAAGCCGGGTCGTCGAGCGGCGACACCGAACCACCGTGCGCGTCCGGCTGGTAGCGCCAGTGCGCGGCGATTTCGGAACGCCCGTTCTGCCACTGCAATTGGGCGACCCAGAAGCCCTTCTCGTCCTTCCAGGCATCCCATTCCGCGCCCTCGATGTTGTGGCCCCGCTCGGTGAAGGCTGCGGTGACGACATCGATGAGGGTTTCCACGGCGGGGCCGTCGGGGCGAACGGGATGCGCCTTCTGCGCGAGTTCGGCCGCACGGGCACGTTCCAGCAACACCGGGTAGGCGAACCGCTCGACGCGGCTGGCCGGCATGCCGGATTCTTCGGTGACCTGGTCGACAGAGGCGCCTGCACGGATACGAGCCTGAATATCGCGAGGACGCATAGTTGCTTCCATTTCGATCTCGATCTGGCCGAATCGGGCAAGGTCTCCGCGTGCTGCGGCTCGTAGCTTGTCATCGGCGGGAAGCCGGTACTTCGCTCCGGACTCGGTGTCGATACACACGATGTGCGTGGAGTCGGGCGTCACCCCGATCACTCGAAGTTCACGCACCGTTACCTCCTTACCGCGTCGACTCGCGACACCGCCCACTTTCCGAAACAGTAGTGCACTTCTGGGATCCGTGGGGCAAGACACGCGGGGCGGAAATCACTTCGGACACTGACGCGCCCCGCTAATCTGCTCTATTGGCCGCGTGGCCGCGGCGTGTTCGCGGCCCCTGGAAGTCTCGCGTCCGAGCAGCCGAGACTTGCGCCTGCGGCGCGTGCGCTTCGGCTACTCGGACGCGAGACGGGCCGCGAACGGCGCTCGTAAGACTCGCGCTGTGGTGGTTGGGTGGGAGTGGCCGATATCACTCGAGGCGCACGCGGTCGGGCGAGTCGCGAACGGTGCGTTCGTGACTCGCCCGAAGTGTGATCCCCCGGGTGATCAGCCCAGGTTCTGGACCACCCAGTCGATGCTGCGGGTGAGCTGGGTGACGTCCTCCGGGTCGATGGCGGGGAACATGCCGACGCGGAGTTGGTTGCGGCCCAGTTTGCGGTAGGGCTCGGTGTCGACGATGCCGTTGGCGCGCAGGATCTTCGCGACGGCGGCGGCGTCCACCGTGTCGGCGAAGTCGATGGTGCCGACTACCTGGGAGCGGTGCGCGGGGTCGGTGACGTAGGGGGTGGCGTATTCGCTGGACTCGGCCCAGTTGTACAGGCGCGAGGACGAATCCAGGGTGCGCTTGACCGCCCAGTCCAGGCCGCCGTTGCCGTTGAGCCATTCGATCTGGTCGGCGAACAGCAGCAGGGTGGCCAGCGCGGGGGTGTTGTAGGTCTGGTCCTTGGTGCTGTTGTCGATCGCGATCGGCAGCGACAGGAACTCCGGGGTCCACCGGCCCGAGCCCTTGATCTCCTCGACCCGGGCCAGCGCGGCCGGGCTCATCAGCGCGACCCACAGGCCACCGTCGGCGGCGAAGCACTTCTGCGGGGCGAAGTAGTAGACGTCGGCGTCGGTGATGTTCACCGGCAGCCCGCCCGCGCCCGAGGTGGCGTCGATGGCGATCAGCGCGTTTTCCGAACCCGCCGGGCGCTGCACCGGAATGGCGACACCGGTGGAGGTTTCGTTGTGTGCCCAGCCGATCAGGTCGACCGACGGATCCGACACCGGCTCCGGCGCGCTGCCCGGCTCGGCCTTGATGACGATCGGGTCGCCGATGAACGGGTTGCCCTTGGCCACCGCGGCGAACTTCGAGCTGAACTCACCGTTGGTCAGGTGCAGCGAACGCTCGCGGATCAGACCGAACGCGGCGGCGTCCCAGAACGCTGTCGTCCCGCCGTTGCCGAGTACCACCTCGTAACCGTCGGGCAGCCCGAACAGTTCGCGTAGGCCCGAACGCACCCGCGCGACCACATCTTTCACCGGCTTCTGCCGATGACTTGTTCCGAACACCGAGGCGCCGACATTCACCAGAGACTGCAACTGCTCCGGTCGTACCTTGGAGGGGCCACAGCCGAACCGTCCGTCGGCGGGCTTGAGGTCGTCGGGAATCGTCGGGAACGCAGTGGTCATGCCGAACAGGGTAAAGCGTGTCGGACCAGCCCGGTTCGTGTGGGTCGGCAGCTGTGCCCTCGGCCACCGGCGGCCGCGCGGGCCGACGCCGCCGATTCGATCATGGTCCGGTCGGGTTGCGGTGGTATTGCTGTGTCCTCGACCACACGCCAGCTACCCTTTGCGCCCATGAACATGGCGTCGGCTAATTCGGGGTGGCGATTGCTCGGTCGACGACCACGCACCTTCGGGTTGCGGATCACCGCGATGTCGGATGCGGCGCGCCGAGAGTTGCTGCTGCGCGGAACTCTTGGTTCGGCGACGGTCCTCGGGGTGCGGCCGAGTTCGAAGGCGACCGAGCCGGGCGGGAACGGCGTGGAGCCGGGGCACGTGTTCTGGGTTCGGGTCGAGGTCGAAGGGATGCCGCCCTACGAGACCAGGGTGCGGCAGCGGGTATCCGAGGCGAACCTGGAGTGGATGCAGCCCGGCGATGTGGTGTGCTGCCGGATCGACCCGGGTGATCGGGATCGGTTGGTGCTGTATGTGCCCGATTTCGCGGAGACCGGCCGGGCCAGCATCTCGAAGATCCTGTCCGACGGCCGTCGTGCCGACGCCACGGTGCTCGCCGCGACGCCGGTCGCTGCGGACTACTCCGGCCACGACGACCCGGTACTGCGCCTCGACCTGGAACTGCGCGCTTGGGACGAGCCGAACCCGTGGCACGTCCGCCTCGTCCAACCGGTCCCACTGGCCGCGATCGGCCTGATCGACCTCGGTCAGCACCTCGAGGTCGCCTTCTTCACCGTCGACCACGGCGAATCGGTGGCCGTCGACTGGCCCGCCTCGCTCGGCGAGGACTGACCGCGTTCGCCGCCCGCGGTGCCGACGTGCGGCAGCGGTTCAGAGGTGGACGAAGGTGAAGCCCATGGCGCGCAGGGTAGGCAGAACGGCGATCATGCCCGCGCCGGTGCCCGCTTGTGGGCGATGCATGTGGGCGAGCGAAATCGCCCCCGGCGCGGCGGCGTTCATCGCGGATCGCACCTTGGCGGCGCTGGCGGTCGCGCCGTAATCGGCGTTGATGCTGAAACCGACCGGGGTTTCCCCCAATTCGTTGACGATGGCGACCGCGACATCGTCGTAGTGCGCCGTGCCAGCCCGGAAGAAGCGGGGCGGCCTGCCGAGCAGTTCGGTCAGCCGCTCATGGTTGGCCCAGACCTCGTCCGCCGCTTCCTGTGCCGAGCCGGTTCCCGCGATGCCGTAGGCGGCGCGGCCGGTCACCGACAGCGGCTTGTGCGCCACACCGTGATTGGCCAGCTCGAACAGCGGGTTCGCGCCGAGTTGGGCGGCCCGTGCCGGGTTGGCGTCGATCCAGCGCTTGTTCAGGAACAAGGTGGCCGGAATCTGCTGGGTGATCAGGAAATTCACCAGCGACTCGTCGATGTCGTTGTTGCCCGGCCCGCCGCACGCGTCGAAGGTCAGTGCCAGCTGCTTGCCGGTGGCCGCGAAAGTGCTGATGATGCCGGGCATCTCCGTGCCCCACCGCTGCGGTTGTTCGGCCGCGTGCCTGGCGACCACCGCGGCAGGGGAGTTGTCCGGCGGTGGCGGTGGCGCGGCCTGGGAAACCATGACGGGATCGCCGGTGGCCGAGGCCGCAGCGGTCGTCGTCGAACTCGGTTGGTCGGTCGCGACAGTGCGCTGCGTGGTGCCGCATCCGGTGGCGGCGAACCCGGCGGCCAGCGCGGCGCCGATGCCGAACACCTGCCGACGCGACACTCGTTTTTCCAGCATCCGTTAGCTACCCTTCCGACGTCGTCCGGATGCGGCGCGAGCCGAATGCCCCGGTGGTGCAGGACATTCGGCTCGCGGTACAGCTACTTCTCGACGGAATTACGCGTGGGCGACGCTGGCCCAGCCCGCGACTTCCTCCGGTCGGCGCGGCGCCGGTCCGGTGTAGATGGCGGCCGGGCGAACCAGCTTGCCGAGTTGCTTCTGCTCGAGGATGTGCGCACACCAACCGGCGGTGCGGCCACAGGTGAACATGGCGGGCATCATGTGCGCGGGCACCTCGGCGAAGTCGAGGATCACCGCGGCCCAGAACTCGACGTTGGTCTCGATGGCGCGGTCCGGACGACGCTCGCGCAGCTCGGCCAGCGCGGCCTGCTCCAGCGCGGCGGCCACCTCGTAGCGCGGGGCGGCGAGCCGCTGGGCGGTGGCGCGCAACACGCGGGCGCGCGGGTCCTCGGCCCGGTACACCCGGTGCCCGAAGCCCATCAGCTTTTCCTTGCGGTCCAGGATGCCCTTGACCAAAGCCCGCGCGTCGCCGGTCTTTTCCACCTCTTCGATCATCGGCAGCACCCGGGCGGGCGCACCACCGTGCAGCGGACCGGACATCGCGCCGATCGCGCCGGACAGCGAGGCGGCGACGTCGGCGCCGGTGGAGGCGATCACCCGCGCGGTGAAGGTGGAGGCGTTCATGCCGTGCTCGGCGGCCGATACCCAGTAGGCGTCGATCGCCTCGGTGTGCTTCGGGTCCGGGTCGCCCTTCCAGCGGGTCATGAACCGCTCGGTGACCGTGGAGCACTCGTCGATCTTCTTCTGCGGGACCGCGGGCTGGTAGATGCCGCGTGCGGACTGCGCGACATAGGACAGCGCCATCACCGAGGCACGCGCCAGGTTGTCCCGCGCGGTCTCGTCGTCGATGTCCAGCAGCGGCTGGTAACCCCAGATCGGGGCGAGCATCGCCAGCCCCGCCTGCACGTCGACGCGCACGTCACCGGTGTGCACGGGCAGCGGGAAGGGCTCGGCGGGCGGCAGGCCGCGACCGAACTCGCCGTCCACCAGCAGCGCCCACACATCGCCGAAGGTCACCTGGCCCTCGACCAGGTGCTCGATATCGACGCCGCGGTAGCGCAGCGCGCCGCCATCCTTGTCGGGTTCGGCGATATCGGTGGTGAAAGCCACCACGCCCTCCAGGCCGCTGACGAAATCGCTGGGTACGGCGGTCTGCCCAGTGGGCGCCGCGGGGCTGGTAGTCATGTTGTGACTTCTCCTTGCACTTCGCCGAGCACATGCCGATCACCAAAACCTTAGCTCCTTGCTACCCCGGAGTAACGTCTGGCCCATGCGTGACCTGGACAATTCACCCGGCGGCCAGGAAACGGCCGACTCCATGCCGCTCAGCGACCTCGCGGGCATGCGCGCCGAGTACGGCGGTGCCCCCTTCGGTAGTGGCGAAGACGTCGATCTGGACGAAACCTGGCTGGCCGGCGGCTGGGAGCCGTTGCTGCGCCACTGGATCGAGCAGGCGACCGCGGTCGGTGTCGCGGAGCCGAACGCGATGGTGCTGGCCACCGTGTCACTGGCCGACGGCACGCCGAGACCGGTCGCCAGGACCGTCCTGTGTAAAGGTCTTTCCCCCGAGGGTGTGACTTTCTACACGAACTACGACTCGGACAAGGGCCGCCAGCTCGCGGCGGTGCCGTTCGCCGCCGCCACCTTCGTCTGGCCCGCGCTCGGCAGGCAGGTGCATGTGCGCGGCGCGATCGAGCGGGTCCCCGCCGAGACCACCGCGGTCTACTGGCGCTCCCGCCCGCGTGACTCGCAGCTCGGTGCCTGGGCTTCGAGGCAGTCCGCGCCGATCGGGTCGCGTGCCGAGTTGGACCGCACGATGGCCGAGACGATCGCGCGCTTCGACGATGTCGACGAGATTCCGGTGCCGCCGCACTGGGGTGGTTTCCTGTTGCGCCCCGACGAGGTGGAGTTCTGGCAGGGCCGCCGCGGCAGACTGCACAACCGGATTCGGGTGCTCATCGCCGACGGTGCGATGAAGGTGCAGCGACTACAGCCCTGAGATATTCCCGACCGGCGGGTGATGAATATCCGGTCGAGCCGAACGGGTGCAACTGGATACGCTCCCGCCGGTGAGAGTGCTCGCCGACACCGCACCACTGCGACATCGCGACTTCCGGCGCCTGTGGACCTCGGGCATCGTCACCATGATCGGTGCGCAGCTGTCCATCGTCGCGGTGCCGCAGCAGATCTTCCAGCTCACCGGCAGCTCCGGATATGTCGGTCTGGCAGGTCTTTTCGGCCTGGTGCCGCTGATCGTGTTCGGGTTGTGGGGCGGCGCGCTCGCGGATGTGATGGACCGGCGCAAGCTCATGCTCATCACCAATGCGGGCACCGGCCTCACCGCGGTGGCGTTCTGGGCGCAGGCCGCCGCGGGCGTGGACAACGTGTGGGTGGTGCTCGGTCTGTTCGCGGCACAGCAGGCGTTCTACGCGGTGAACCAGCCGACGCGCAGCGCGGCCATCCCGCGCCTGCTGCCGGAAGACCAACTCGCCGCGGCCAATTCGCTCAGCATGACGGTGATGCAGTTCGGCGCCATCGCCGGGCCGGTGCTGGCGGGCGTGCTGATTCCGGTGGTCGGACTGGCCACCCTCTATCTGATCGACGCCATCGCGCTGCTCGCCACGGTGTGGGCGGTGTGGCGGCTGCCCGCGTTGCCGCCGACCGGGACCGCGCGCAAGGCCGGATTCCGCACGGTGCTCGACGGTTTCGGCTATCTGGCGACGCAGCGGGTGTTGCTCGCCTCGTTCGCGGTGGACGTGATCGCGATGGTGTTCGGCATGCCGCGGGCGCTGTTCCCGCAGATCGCGCACGAGACCTTCGGCGATCCGGCCACCGGCGGTGTCGCGCTCGGTCTGCTGTTCGCGTCCATGTCGGCGGGTGCGGTGCTCGGCGGGGTGTTCTCCGGCTGGATCCCGCGGATCCGGCGTCAGGGCCTGGCTGTGATCGTCTGCATTGTGCTGTGGGGTTTTGCGATGGTCGGCTTCGGCGCGGCCGTCGGATTCACCGGTCACGGTCTCGGCCTCGGCGTCGGGCTGTGGCTCGCGCTGCTCTGCTCGGCCTTCGGCGGCGCGGTGGACATGATCTCGGCCGCGCTGCGGATGACCATGCTGCAGCAGGTCGCCACCGACGAGATGCGCGGCCGATTGCAGGGTGTGTTCATCGTGGTTGTCGCAGGTGGGCCGCGAATCGGTGATGTTGCCCACGGTTTCGCGGCGGCCAGTCTGGGTACCGCTGTTGCCGCGGCGGGTGGCGGTGGGCTGGTAGTGATCGGTGTGGTGATCGCCGCCGTGGCATTCCCGGCATTCGTGCGATACCGGGTAGGCCGCGCACATGCGGAAATAGTGGCACGATGAGGCCTGCGAATATCCGGCAACTGCTGTTCGGCGAGCGGTTCCGACCTCACTTGGCCACGAGGTGTTTGTGAGGGCGCACAGGACTACCCTCCGTGGTTGTCCGCGTCGGTGAACGTCTAGCGTTGAGACAAGTGCATCGTGCGCCGACCGCGACGGTGCCTACGGTTCTAGCCTGAGAGGGATCCTTCCGTGCCCGCTGAGAACATCATCAACGTCGACGAAGACGCCAAGCCGGTCCTTTCCTATCCCGGCGGGGAATTCCCGATGACGGTCGCCAAAGCCGCCGAGGGCAACGACGGAATCGAGCTGGGAAAGCTGCTGGCCAGCACCGGGTACGTCACCTACGACCCGGGCTTCATGAACACCGCCCCGACCAAGTCGGCGATCACCTACATCGACGGTGAAGCGGGCATCCTGCGCTACCGCGGCTACCCGATCGACCAGCTGGCCGAGTCCTCGACCTTCATCGAGGTCAGCTACCTGCTGATCTACGGCGAGCTGCCCTCGCAGACCCAGCTGGAAGACTTCACCGACCGGATCCGCAGGCACACCCTGCTGCACGAGGACCTGAAGCGATTCTTCGACGGCTTCCCGCGCAACGCACACCCGATGCCGGTGCTCTCCTCCGCGGTGAACGCGCTGTCGGCCTACTACCAGGACTCGCTGGACCCGCGCGACCCCGAACAGGTCGAGCTGTCCACCATCCGACTACTGGCCAAGCTGCCCACCATCGCGGCCTACTCGTACAAGAAGTCGGTCGGCCAGCCGTTCCTCTACCCGGACAACTCGCTGAGCCTGGTGGAGAACTTCCTGCGGATGACCTTCGGGTTCCCGGCCGAGCCGTATGAGGTCGACCCCGAGGTCGCCGCGGCGCTCGACATGCTGCTGATCCTGCACGCCGACCACGAGCAGAACTGCTCCACCTCGACGGTCCGGCTGGTCGGCTCCTCCGACGCCAACCTGTTCACTTCGGTATCCGGCGGCATCAACGCCCTGTGGGGCCCGCTGCACGGCGGCGCGAACCAGGCCGTGCTGGAGATGCTCGACGGCATCAAGGCCAACGGCGGCGACGTCAAGGAATTCATCCGCAAGGTCAAGAACAAGGAAGACGGCGTGAAGCTCATGGGCTTCGGGCACCGCGTCTATCGCAACTACGACCCGCGCGCCTCGATCGCCAAGAAGCACGCCGACGCGATCCTCAGCAAGCTCGGCGGCGACGACCAGCTGTTCGATATCGCCAAGGCGCTCGAAGAGGCCGCACTCACCGACGACTACTTCATCGAGCGGCGCCTGTACCCGAACGTCGACTTCTACACCGGCGTCATCTACCGGGCCATGGGCTTCCCCACTCGCATGTTCACCGTGCTGTTCGCCATGGGCCGACTGCCGGGCTGGATCGCGCACTGGCGCGAAATGCACAGCGAGCCACTGAAGATCGGCCGCCCGCGGCAGATCTACACCGGCTACGGCGCCCGCGACTACCGCGAGATCACCAACCGTTAGTTTCACCGTTACCCACCATCACCTATCGAAGGGGATAGCCGAATGACCAAGCCGGAGATCGAGTTCCAGGGCGGCCCCGCGCCCGCCGAGCTGGTGATCAAGGACATCATCGAAGGCGAAGGCAAGGAAGCCGTGCCCGGCGGCAACGTCGAGGTGCACTACGTCGGCGTGGAGTTCGACTCCGGTGAAGAATTCGACTCCTCCTGGAACCGCGGCGAATCCATCAACTTCCCGCTGCGCGGCCTGATCCAGGGCTGGCAGGACGGCATCCCCGGCATGAAGGTCGGCGGCCGCCGTCAGCTCACCATCCCGCCGGAGCTGGCCTACGGTCCGACCGGTGCGGGGCACCCACTGGCGGGCAAGACGCTGGTCTTCGTCATCGACCTGCTGGACGCCAGCTGAATTATCGGCCGCGCGGGCGCTCGTAAGACTCGCGCGTTGTGGTTGGGCTTGGTGGCCCGTGTTCCGTACTAACGGAATACGGGCCACTGTCGTGCTACTGGCGGACTATTTCGACCGGGTCGGTGAGTGCGAGGGCGAGGGCGGACTGCTGGGCCGAGCTGCGTTGGGGGAGGGCTGCGACGGCCTTGTCGGTCTGTGTGCTCAGGTTGTTGACGATGGTTTGCAGCTGGGTTACGCCGCCGGTGAGTTGGGTGATGGCGCTGACCAATTGGGCGCCGCCCTCATCGGCGAGCTTCGGCAGACCCTCGGCCAGTTTCGCGCCCTCGTTCAATTGCGCACTGGCACTGGTCAATCGGTCGACCACGGTGCGGAGTAGGGTGCCCAGGTCGGTGTTCGGGTCGACCGCGCCGCCGACCAGTGCGCCGAGACCGGTGAGCTGCGATCCCGCCTGGCCGGAAATGCCTTGCAGCGCTTCGAGCTTCTTGATGATGTCGGCCAGCGCCGGATCATTGGCGAAGGGCAGCGCACGCAGTAGCGGCAAGATCTGATCCAGGCCGGAGCTGACCGTATTCGCCGTCTGCTCCACCTGCGCGATCGTGATGCCGGTCGAATCCAACGCGGAGGCAAGCTGATTCGCCTGCTCGGCCGCGCCATCGACGGTCGAGTTCAGCAGCGCGATGGCCGAAGTCAGTTGCGCGGAACCCTCTTTGGCGAAGTTCAGGAAACCGAGCAGCTGATCGGCGCCCGAGCTGAACTGTTCGGTGCCCGCGGCCGCCGTGTTCACCCCGGCCTTCAGCAACTGTGCGGTGAACTGCACCTGCGACATCTGGCTACGCGCCTGTCCGACTGCGGCCAGCGCAGCGTCGACGCCCGACGCACCCACCCGGTGCGTCACCTCGGACACCGCGCCGTTCACCAGCTCGGCGTCCGCATCCTTGTTCGTCGTCACGGTGACCTTGGCCCGGCGCGGCTGCGGACCGGCCAGGGTGCCCATGGATTCGGTGAGATCGGCGGGCAGGGTGATCACTGCCGCATAGTCATCGGTACTTGCCTCGTCCGCCTTGACCGCGGCCCACTCGTACCCACCCGCTTCCTTCAGCGCCTGCACCACCCGCGCCCCCGTAGGCCCCGCATCGGCATTGACCAGCGCAATACCGGTCGGCCCGCCATCCGACCGACCGCATGCGGTAATCCCGGCGCCGAGCGCGCCCGCGGCAACAAGACCAACGGCAAGAAGTGCCCACCGGGCGCGTTTCCCAATCACCAGCCAAACCCTAGGACCCCACCCCAACCCCGCCCCTGGCGTTTCTATGAGAGTTCGTTAAGGACCCGGTGGTCAGCGGGCGGTGCGGTCGGGGAGGTCGAGGACCAGGCGGATGCCGCCCAGCGTGCCGTCATCGAAATAGGCTTGGCCGCCGTGTAGTTGGGCCTGCTGGGCGACGAGGGCGAGGCCGAGGCCGGAGCCGCCCTTGCTGGCCTGGCTGCCGCGGAAGAAGCGGTCGAACACGGCTTGGCGCTCGTGCGGGGGGATGCCGCGGCCGTTGTCGTCGATGGTGATCACGATGTGGCCGTTCGGTGCGCGGTGCGCGGAGACGAGTGCCTGGGTGGCGCGGCCGTGCTTGACCGAGTTGGCCAGCGCGTTGTCCACCGCGAGGCGCAGCCCGGCGGGCAGGCCGCGGGTGACGAGTTCGGCGTCGCTGTCGATGCGAACGACCAAACCGGGGAAGTGCCGCATGGCGTCGTGCGCGGCCTGATCGCACAGGTCGCCGACGTCGGTGGCGACGTGGTCGCGTTCGTTGGTCAGATCGCCGGTGGCGAGCCGCTCCAGTGCGGCGAGGGTGGTCTCCACCCGGCCCTGGCTGCGCTGCAGGTCGCCGAGGATCTCCGCGCGCTGCGCCTCGTCCAGGTCGAGGGTGCGCAGTACCTCCAGATCGGTGCGCATGGCGGTGAGCGGAGTGCGCAGCTCGTGCGCGGAGACGGCGGCGAAATCGCGCGCGGTCTCCAGTGCGGCCGCGGTCGCCGATTGTGCCTGGTCGACCCGTTGCAGCATCGTATTCACCGCGTCTGCCAGCTTTTCCGCTTCCCGCACGCCCGACCCGTCCACCGGCGTCGGCGGGTTCTGCGGATCGGGCAGGCCGCTGCGCGCGCCCACCTGCCGGGTGAGCCGGACGATCGGGCGCACCGCACGCCCGGCAAGCAGCCACCCCAAAGCTGCCGCCGCGGCGATGGCGAGCAGCGCGCCGCCGAGCACCCAGCGTTGCTGCTCGGCGGTCGCCTCGGCGGCCGAGGCGGCGGGGATGCCGATCGAAACCACCCGGCCCGCAGGCTGATTCTCGGTCGTCGAGAGGATCCGATAGGGCGTGCCGCCGACCGGGACGGTCCGCGAACCCGGTGCCAGCTCGGGCAATTGGGTCGGGGTGCTCGCCGTGACATGGCCGTCGTCCCGGACCGTGACGGCCATGTCGTTGTTGAGCCCCGTCAAGCTGACGAACCGCACCGCGATGACCGGTTCGATCAGCACGATGCGCGCGGCGATCGCGAGCTGCTGATCGGATTGCTGCACATTGTTGCGTTCGATCGCGCGAATACTGATCACGCTGATCACCGAGACGATCACGATCGCGCCCGCCGCCGCCGCGCCCGCGACCCGGGTGCGCAGCGAAAACGCCCGGCGCCGCCGGGTTTTCGGTGCGGACTGGGTCATTTGGGCGCCCGCAGCACGAACCCGACCCCGCGGATCGTGTGCAGCAGCCGGGGCGCGCCGTCCACCTCCAGTTTGCGCCGCAGATAGCCGACGAAGACGTCCACCACATTGGTGTCGGCCGCGAAGTCGTAGCCCCACACCAGTTCCAGCAGGCGTTCCCGGCTCAGCACCACACCGACATTGCGCGCCAGCGTGGACAGCAGCTCGAATTCCCGTTTGGTGAGCTCGATTTCGCGTCCGTTGAGCAAGGCTCGATACCCGGCGACGTCCACCTCGAGCGGGCCGACCGTGATCGCGCCCGGCGTAGTGGGCGACTGGGTATCGGTCCGCCTGCGCAGCAGCGCCCTGATCCGTGCGACGAGTTCGGCCAGCACGAACGGCTTCACCAGATAGTCGTCCGCGCCGGACTCCAGCCCGGAGATCCGATCGTCCACCGAGGCCCGCGCGCTGAGCACACAGATCGGCACCTCGTTGCCCATCGCGCGCAACGCGGTCACCACCCCCGCGCCATCGAGCACCGGCATGTTCATATCGAGCACGATCGCATCCGGCGCATGCTCGTTCACGCTGCGCAGTGCCTGCGCCCCATCCCGTGCGACCAGCACATGGAACCCGGACAGCCGCAGCCCACGCTCGACCGAAGCGAGCACGTCCTCGTCGTCATCGACGACGAGGACGGTCGGAGTCGAGTTGGCTGCCACATCGTTCATTGTGCTCCCCCGCCTCTTCGCGACTTCAAGCCAGACTCGTGTGTCGCGACCGTGGCGTTGGCGCCCGGCGGTGAGGTAACAGGCAGGTCAGCCGGTACCCGGCGAGTTACCCATGTGCTCACGCGATCAGCCGGTCTGAACGACTGCTGCGATGTCAGGCCCCTCAGTAGTTCTGGCAGCTGTCGGCGACGACGCGGATGGTGTCGCGCAGTTGCGCGTAGCGGGGGTCGTTCTGGGCCTGCTGGACCGCGTCCGGGTTCTCGTCGATGGCCTGCTGCAGTTGCGCGCGGCGCTGCTCGACCGGCTGATCGAACCTGCGCTGCAGCTCGGCCTTCTGCGTCGGGTTGGCGTCGAGCATGGCGGCCAGCTGCGGCGCCTTGTCGTGCAGCGCGGCGTCGACCTGAGCAAACGAACAGTCGGAGTTCAGCAACGGTTCGGCGAGCCGCATCGGGTCGGCGGCGGCCAGCGCCGGGCTGAGGAAGACGGCCACGGTGGCCAGTCCGCCCGCGGCGAGTGCGGCGACGGCAGGACGGGCTACGGAACGCTTCATGGTGTGCCTCCAGATTGTCGAGCGATTGTGGACTCGACGCTAGGCTGCCCCACTGGCACCCGTTTGAACGTTCCCTAAGGAATCTCTGAGCAGTCGACCCTGATGCGGCGATGCGCAGCGGAAATATCCAGCAGGACAACCAATCTCGTGAGCACGCAGGTAACTCGCCGGGTACCGGCTGACCTGCCCATACCGCGCTGCCGCAGTTCGCGGCTGCTGAGGCCTAACTACGTGGCGAGGCGGGGCTGGCGTCCACGCCCGGCGCAGCCACTTGGTCCGGGTTCCCCGCAACCGGTTCTTCCCGCAGCGGCCTGGTCGCCCGAATCTGCGCCTCCAACGCGTCCAATACGGCGGGGTCCTCGATGGTGGACGGCACCTCGTACTGATCGCCGGAGGTGATCTGCCGGATCGTCTTGCGCAGGATCTTGCCGGACCTGGTCTTCGGCAGCGCGGACACGATGACCGCGTCGTGCAGCGTGGCGATCGCGCCGATCTGCGTGCGCACCCGCTCGATCAGCTCATCGCGCAGCTGCGCGGGGTCGACCTCCACCCCCGACTTGAGCACCACATACGCCAGCGGCCGGTGGCCCTTGAGTTCATCGGGCAGACCGATCACCGCGCACTCGGCGACCGCGGGGTGTCCCGAAATGGCCGCCTCGATGCTGCCCGCGGACAATCGGTGCCCGGCCATATTGATCACATCGTCGCTGCGGCCGAGGACGTAGAGGTAGCCGTCCTCGTCGAAGTAGCCGGAGTCGCCGGTTAGGTAGTGGCCGGGATAGGCGGATAGGTATGAGCGCTTGTAGCGCTCGTCGTCATTCCACAGCCCGGTGAGCGTGCCGGGCGGCAGCGGTAGCCCGATCACGATGTTGCCCTCGGTATTCGGCGCCACCGCGTTGCCCTCGGAGTCGAGCACCCGCAGCCGGTAACCGGGTACCGGCACCGACGCCGAACCCGACTTGACCGGAAGTTGTTGCAGACCAAGCGGATTCGCGCAGATCGGCCAGCCGGTCTCGGTCTGCCACCAGTGGTCGACGACGGGGCAGTCCGATCGATCGGCGAGCAGGACTTCGTCGGCCCACGCGTAGGTGGCCGGGTCTAGTCGTTCGCCCGCGCAGAACAGCGCGCGCAGCGACGATAGGTCGTAGCCGTGCGCCAGCGCGGCGTCCGGGTCGGCCTTGCGAATGGCGCGCAGCGCGGTCGGCGCGGTGAACAGCACCCGCACCCCGTGTTCGGCGACCACCCGCCAGTAGGCGCCCGCGTCCGGTGTGCCGATCGGTTTGCCTTCGTACAGCAGCGTTGTCGCGCCGACCAGCAGCGGCGCGTAGACGATGTAGGAGTGGCCGACGACCCAGCCGACATCGGAGGCGGCCCACATCACCTGGCCCACGCCTACGTCATAGATATTGCGCATGGACCAGGCGAGGGCAACCGCGTGTCCGCCGTTGTCCCGGACCACGCCCTTCGGTTTCCCGGTGGTGCCCGAGGTGTAGAGGATGTAGAGCGGATCGGTCGCGGCGACCGAGACCGGCTCGGCCAGTGGCGCATCTCGGACGGCGTCGTCCCAATCGAGCCATTGCGCCGCGACCGTCTGCGTGGAACTCGGCAGCGATTCGGTCGCGGCCTGCGGCGCGGGGAAGTGGATAGTCGGGAACTGCGGCCGCTGCTTCACGATCACCGTGCGCGGCGCCGTCGTCTCGGCGAGGTCCAACGCCTGCAACACAATCGGCGGATATTCGAGCTGTTTGCCCGGTTCCAGTCCGCCCGATGCTGTGATGATCAACACTGGCTCGGCGTCATCGATGCGGGCGGCGAGCTCGGGTGCGGCGAAGCCGCCGAACACCACCGAATGCACCGCGCCGATCCGCGCGCAGGCCAGCATGGCGATCACCGCTTCGGGGATCATCGGCAGGTAGATGACGACGCGGTCGCCCGCGGAGACACCGAGCCCGGCCATCGCGCCGGCGAACCTGGCAACCTTTTCCAGCAGTTCGGCGTAGGTGAAAACGCCTCTGGCGCCGGTCATAGCGGAGTCGTATATTAAGGCGGGCTGATCCGCGAGGCCCCCCTCCGTCGCAGTGCCACCGTGCACATGCCGGTCGAGGGCATTGAAGGAGGTGTTGAGGCGAGCATCGGTGAACCACCTGGCCACCGGGCGTGTGGCGGGGTCGAGGATCTGGGTTGGCGGGACCGCCCAGTCGATCGCTTCAGCCGCCCCGGCCCAGAACTCGGCGGGGTCGACCAAGCTGGTCTGATAGACCGGTCGGTACTCGTGCCGCACGTTCAAACCCGTGACTCCCTAGCCTCGCCTCGATGCCCGCCTCGATAGATCTGGTTGATTGTGGCAGACTTCACGCGACGCCCGGGTGGGTGTTGTGACCATTGGTTTTGCCTGGAACGGGCAGGTCAAGGGGCGCATGCTTACTCGGAGTCACCCAAGAAGTTATTGATCCGTTAGAATCTGATGTCACTTATTTGGGCCGTCGTAGACGCAATTTCTCGGCCAGCCGCAGTTCTCGGCCAGCGCTCCGCCTGTCGAGCCAGTATGCGTGTGGAGGTTCGCTGATGGCGCGTGGTTGGGGCCAGTTTGGAAAGTGAGTGGGAGATGCGTGACGCCGCAAGGTCCGGCAGAAGGCGCTGGGCGCTCGGCAACTGGGACCTGCGCTGGAAGGTAACGGCAGTCCTTGCCGTTCCGCTGGCAGTCGCGGTAGGGCTCGGCGTGTCCAGGATTTCATCGGAGTTCGCCGACTCGAGTCGGCTTGCCGGAGTCGCGGAGAACGTCGGGGCCATCCCTGCCGTCACCGCACTGAGTGCGCAGACGGCGACGACCGTCGGTTCACAGATGATCGAAGTCGCCAAGGACGTGTCCGTGGTGACCGATCAAAACCTCGCCGATCTCGACAAGGCGATCGCCAACGCGAAGAAGTCGGCCGACCGACTCAATGGTGTTTCCGGCGCCCGTGCGGCGCTGGACAGCATGCTCACCCAGGCGGAAGCCGTTCGCGCGCAGGGCAAGGGCGTAAGAAAGGGCCCGACCTCCGACGCCATCGGCCTGATCGACCGGGTCCGCAACGACAGTGTGCGGATCGTCGAGACGACGGTCGGCCAGGTGAGCGATACCGCGGTCGACACCGCCAAGTTGCGCCTCGTCGACTCGCTCAACACCCGTGCCACGCTGGTCGGTGAAGTCGCCGCCTTCCCCGAGGTGTTGCGCAATCCGAGCACCGGCGTGCAGGGCTTCCTCACCGCGGCCAACACCGAACGCTCGCTGCTCGGCGTGCTGTCGCACCGGTTCTCCGACGGCGACACCTCGATCGCCGACCTGCGCGCGGGCATCGACACCCGAGTGGCGCTGCTGAGTAGCGCGCAGTCGCAGGCCGGTCAGATTCCGGTCGGCGAGCTGAAGAAGTCGCTGACCGACAGCCTCGCGGTCTACGAGCTCGTGGTGAGCAGGGCGACCAAGGACATCGACAGCGCGATGAACTCGCTGGTGTCCACCGCCCAGCGGGACGCGTGGACCTACACCGCGGTCGTCGTCGCCACCATCCTGGCCGCGCTGCTGCTCGCCGTGTTCGTCGCGCGCTCGATGATCGTGCCGCTGCACCGGCTGCGCCTCGCCGCGCTGCGGGTCGCCGAAAGCGACCTGCCGCACGAGGTGTCCCAGCTCCGCAACGGCGCCTCGCCGGAAGAGGTTCCGCTCGAGCCGATGCCGGTGCGCAGCACCGAGGAGATCGGCCAGCTGGCCCGCGCCGTCGACGATATCCACGGCCAGGCACTGCGTCTCGCGAGCGACCAGGCGCAGATGCGTTCGCAGGTCAACGACATGTTCGAGACGCTGGCCCGGCGGTCCAAGTCGCTGGTCGACCATCAGCTCAGCCTGATCGAGGCGATGGAGTACGACGAGAAGGATCCGCGCCTGCTGGAAAACCTGTTCCGGCTGGACCATCTCGCCGCCCGCATGCGCCGAAACGGCGACAACCTGCTCATCCTCGCCGGCACCAGGCAGCGCCGCGCCAAGTCCGCGCCGGTCGAGATCGCCGACGTGCTGCGCGCCGCGATCTCCGAGGTCGAGGACTACGAGCGGGTGAAACTGGGTGCCACGCCACGTGGTTCGCTGGTCGAGCCCGCCGCCTCGGACATGGCGCACCTGTTCGCCGAGCTGCTGGACAACGCGCTGCGCGCCTCCCCGCCGGAGACCGACGTGAAGTTCACCTTCGCGCAGGCACACGATCAGGGCATGCTCATCGAGGTGGCCGACCGAGGCATCGGTATGCCGCCCGCAGAGATGGCCGACATCAACCGCAGGCTGGAACAGACCGCCGAGCCGGGCCCGGATACCGCACGGCATATGGGTCTTTTCGTGGTCGGTCGACTGGCCGAGCGGCACGGACTCACCGTGCGGCTGCGCCCCACCTTCGACACCGCGCGCGACCCTGGCGTCACGGTGACCGTGCACGTCCCGGTCGGCCTGATCGTCGCGGGCAAGCCGATCACGGCCCAGCCCGTCACCCCGAACCCGCAGGCGGTCGAGCGGCAGCGGCCGTCCGCGCCGTCGTCGATGCAGATGCGGGCGATCACCCGGACGCCGGGCGGCAATGTGATGGTCACCGTCGATCCGGGCGTGAGCGGGCCGATTCCGGTCAGCAACCCCAATCCCTCGCCCAGCGGGCCGGTTCCGGCGGGCGGTGGGCTGCCGCAGCGGCAGCCCGGCACGAACATGGCGTCCGGCATGCAACCGAACGCGCAGTCCGGCCCGACGCTGCGTCCCGCACCGGGTCAACAGTCCAGCGGACCACAGCGCGGCAAGCTCGCCGCGGCCAATCTGCCCAAGCGCAACCTCGGCTCCGGCGGTCCGCCGCGGCAGCCGGGTGCTCCGGCCGAGCCGACCGTGACCGGTCTGCCGCCGCGGGACGCCAATTCGGGCGAACTGCCGAAGCGGCAGCCGGGCAGCAACGGGGTCCCACAGCCGAGCATCAGCGGGCTGGCACAGCCGCCCAGTGGCCTGCCGCAGCGTCAGCGTGGCGAGAACGGTCTGCCGCAACGGGATTCCGCATCCGGCGGGCTACCGCAGCGCGAGCCCGGCGCGGGCGGTCTGCCGCAACGCGACAGCGTCTCGGGTGGCCTGCCGCCACGGCAGACCGGGCCGAATGGTTTGCCGCAGCGTGAGGGCTTGCCCCAGCGCGACCCGAATGCCGGTGGCCTGCCGCAGCGCGATCCGAGCGCGGGTGGCTTGCCGCAGCGGGAACCGAACGCGAGTGGCCTGCCGCAGCGTCAGCGTGGCGAGAACGGTGTACCGCAGCGGGATTCCGCGTCCAGCGGTCTGCCGCAGCGGGAGCCGAGCGCGAGCGGTCTGCCGCAGCGTGATCCCACCTCCAGTGGGCTGCCGCAACGTGACCCGAGCGCGAGTGGGCTGCCGCAGCGGGATTCCGCCGCGTCCGGTGGCCTACCGCAGCGTGACCCGAATGCTGGTGGCCTGCCGCAGCGCGACCCGAGTTCCAGTGGCCTGCCGCAGCGTGATCCCAGTTCCAGTGGCCTACCGCAGCGGGATTCGAGTCTGCCGCAACGGCACGCGGCGGCGAGCCTGCCGCAACGGGAGGCCACGCCGACCGGTCTGCCGCAGCGTCAGCCGGGTTCGCAGGTGCCGCCGAATCTGCCGCAGCGCGAGCCGGGCGATGGTCTGCCGCAACGGGAGTCCTCGCCGGGTATCGGTCTGTCGCAACGCGGACGCGGCTCCGACGAGCAGTCGCAGGACGCGGAGACGGGGCGCGACCCGGGGCGGCACAGCTACCGGTCCAACCCGACCAAGACGGCGTCGTTCTTCCAGACCCGACTGCAGCCCGCGGTCGAATCCGGTGATTCCGTCATGGGCGGGACACCAATTTTCGCGGAAATGATGTCCGCGTGGCTGTCAGACCCGAATATGGACAGGTCCCAAGTGGCCGCGTCCTTCGAGTCACCGGGTGATGAAGGTTGGCAGGCGGCGCGCCGAGCCAGCGAGGCGCAATCCGAGACGAAGACGGCGGCCGGGTTGCCGCAACGCAATCCGGGCGGAAGGCTGGTCCCGGGCGCCGTCAACGGTGCGGTGGAACGGGCACCGCGCCGCGATCCAGAAACGATCAGGTCCAGCTTGAGTCGTCACCAGCAGGGCGTCCGGGATGGCCGCGCAATGAGAGCAATGAACCTAACCGGAGATAAAGGAGACCGATGAACCCCGATCTAGGTGGTACGAATCGTCAGCTGGATTGGCTGGTTTCGAACTTCGCCAACGAGGTTCCTGGCGTAGCCCATGCCGTCCTGGTCTCGGCTGACGGCCTACTCATGGCCGCGAGCGCGCAGCTGCCCGTCGACCGTGCCGAGCAGCTCTCGGCCGTCACCGCCGGACTGGCCAGCCTCTCGGTCGGTGTCTCGAACCTGTTCGAGGGCGGCACCGTGCTGCAGTCCGTCGTCGAGATGGAGCACGGTTATCTGCTACTCATGGCAGTCGGTGACGGCTCGTACCTTGCCGTGCTGACCAATACGTCATGCGATATCGGGCAGGTCGGATACGAGATGGCGTTGTTGGTCGAGCGTGTGGGCCAGACAGTTCAGGCCACGCCACGCGTCACGATGGGTTCCTGATGGTGGGATGGACATAGAAGATCACCGCGTGGGGAGCGCCGAGCCGAGCCTCGTTCGCCCATACTCGTTGACCGCAGGCCGGACGAGGCCCGCGGTCGAGTTGGCGTTGGAGGCCCTCGTCGCATCGCATCCGGTCGCCCTGGAGCGGCAGTTCGAACTGACCAACATCGAGACGTCAATCGTGGAGTTGTGCAGAGAATCGCCGTCCGTTGCCGAGGTAGCAGCCCGACTGGGTATCCCCATCGGGGTGGCGCGCGTGCTGGTTGCCGACCTGATCGAGGCCGGGCATGTACGCGTTTCGGCGACTTTGAAAGACGATTCCAGCGACGATGAACGTCGCGAGCTGATCGAAAGGGTTCTCAGTGGACTCCGGCGTATTTGATTCGACGGCGCAGGTCGACACCCGCACCAGCAAGCCAACGTCGGCGAAGATCGTTGTCGCCGGTGGCTTCGGCGTGGGTAAGACCACGATGGTCGGTGCTGTCTCGGAGATCGTTCCGCTGCGCACCGAGGCATTGGTTACCAATGCCAGTACCGGAATCGACAACTTGACCGGCATTCCGATGAAGTCGACCACCACGGTGGCGATGGACTTCGGCCGGATCAGCCTCGCCGACGATCTGGTGCTGTACCTCTTCGGTACGCCGGGCCAGTACCGATTCTGGTTCATGTGGGACGACCTGATCCGTGGTGCCATCGGCGCCGTGGTGCTTGTCGACACCCGCAGACTGGAGGACAGCTTCGCGGCCGTCGACTACTTCGAAGCGCGCGGCCTACCTTTCTTGGTGGCGCTCAACGAATTCGACGACGCACCGCGGTATCCGATCGAGGACATCCGCCAAGCCCTCGCGGTGCCTGCGGACGTGCCGATCCTGTCCATCGACGCTCGGCGTCGCGAGCCGGCCAAGCAGGCGTTGGTCGCGCTTACCGAGTACGCCCTGCGCAAGGTGATGCAGGGCTACTGAGTGCTCGCGCGGCGTCGCTTCCGTCCCCGGACGAGTGAATAAAGTCACTCCGATGAGGATCTCGGCGCGCGAGCTACTCGGGCAACTGCTCGACACCGACTCGTTTATCAGCTGGGACCGGCCACCGATCACGGTGGCCGCGACCACGCGGTACCGCGAGGAACTACGGAAAGCGGCAGTCGCGGCGGGCACCGATGAGTCGGTGCTCACCGGCGAGGGACTGTTGCGTGGCCGTCGCGTGGCCGTAATCGCTTGCGAGTTCGGCTTTTTGGCGGGTTCGGTCGGTGTCGCCGCGGCCGAGCGGATCGTCTCGGCGGTGGAGCGGGCCACCGAACTCGGGCTGCCCCTCGTCGCTTCGCCGACCTCCGGCGGTACCCGCATGCAGGAAGGCACCGTCGCCTTCGTGCAGATGGTGAAGATCGCCGGTGCCGTCGCCGCCCACAAATCCGCGGGGCATCCCTATCTGGTCTATCTGCGCGATCCCACCATGGGCGGCGTCTTCGCCTCCTGGGGTTCCTTGGGCCACATGACTTTCGCCGAACCGGGCGCCCTCATCGGCTTCCTCGGCCCCCGCGTCTACCAGGCCCTGTATGGCCAGCCCTTCCCCGAAGGCGTGCAGACCGCGGAGAACCTTTACCACCGCGGCGTCATCGACGGCGCCGTCACGATCCCCATCTTCCGCCGCATCGCCCATCGTGCGCTCAGTGTGTTCAGCGGCATCCCGGTGCCGTATTCGACTGTGCCCGAACTCGATCGGCTCCGCGGCAGGGAGCAGGCGGCCGCTGCCGTCTCGGCATGGGAATCGGTGCTGATCTCGCGGCGGCCCGACCGCCCGGGCATTCGAGACCTGCTACGTCATGTGACGCAACGGGTTCCGCTCAGTGGCACCGGGCAGGGCGAGTCCGATCGGACCGTGGTG
Organism: Nocardia iowensis; assembly: GCF_019222765.1. Taxonomy (NCBI): domain Bacteria; kingdom Bacillati; phylum Actinomycetota; class Actinomycetes; order Mycobacteriales; family Nocardiaceae; genus Nocardia; species Nocardia iowensis. The sequence continues at coordinate 864,780 of NZ_CP078145.1, forward strand.
CACGCGCTGGCGCGGTTGCGCGGCCAGCCGTGCGTGGTGTTCGGCCACGACCGGTTCGGGCAGCAGGGCGAGTACTCCATGGGTCCCGCCGCCCTGCGGGAAGCCCGGCGCAGCATGGCGCTTGCTGAGGAGTTGCGCCTGCCGCTGGTCCTGGTCATCGACACGGTGGGTGCGGCGCTGTCGAAGGAGGCCGAGGAGCGCGGATTGGCCCCCGAAATAGCCCGCTGCATCGCGGATTTGGTGACATTGAACACGCCGACCATCTCGGTGCTGCTCGGTCAGGGCACCGGTGGCGGCGCCCTGGCCCTACTGCCCGCGGACCGGGTCCTGGCCGCGACCCACGCCTGGTTGGCGCCGCTCCCGCCGGAGGGCGCCAGCGCCATCGTCTACCGCGACACCGACCACGCACCGGACCTCGCCCGGTCGCAACGCATCCGCGCCGCTGATCTGCTCGCCGACGGTGTCGTCGACCGCATCGTGCCGGAACTTCCCGACGCGGCCGACGAACCGGCGGATTTCGCCCGCCGCATGGTCGCCGCCATCGGTGCGGAACTCGCGCACCTGCGCACCCGGCCCGAGGCCGAACTGCGTGCGCTGCGCAAGGCTCGCTACCGCAGACTCGGCCTGCCCGAGTCATCACCGTCACTGTCGGGCGGCGAGAACGCGCAGGTCGAGTGGTAAACCCGGGTCCAACACGCCAGGGGGCAGCGTTGACGGCTCGCCGCCACACTTCTACCGTCGCACTGTGACCTTCAGAAGCGAGACCTCCGCCATTCCCTCGATCATCCTGAACGACGGGAACGTGATCCCGCAGCTCGGCTTCGGTGTCTTCCAGGTGCCGGCGGACGATGTCACCTCCGTCGTCACCAAGGCGCTGGAGGTCGGTTACCGCAGCATCGACACCGCGGCGGTCTACGGAAACGAAGAAGGCACCGGTCGCGCGATCCGCGAGTTCGGGCTACCGCGCGACGAAATCTATGTCACCACCAAGGTGTGGAACTCCGAGCAGGGCTTCGACTCGACGCTGCGCGCGTTCGACGCCAGCATGACCCGGCTCGGCCTGGACTACCTGGACCTGTACCTCATCCACTGGCCGGTGCCCAAGGCCGACCGCTACGTGGACACGTTCCGCGCCTTGCAGGCGTTGAAGACGCAGGGCCGGGTCAAGTCGATCGGTGTATCGAACTTCAACCCCGCCCACCTGGAGCGGATCATCGGCGAGACCGGCGAGATCCCGGCAGTGAACCAGATCGAGCTACATCCGCGGCTGGCCCAGCGGGAACTACGGGAATTCCACGCCGGCCACGCCATCGCCACCGAGGCGTGGAGCCCGCTCGGCCAGGGCACCCTGCTCGACGATCAGACCATCACCTCGGTCGCCGCCGCGGTCGGCCGCACCCCGGCTCAGGTGATCATTCGCTGGCACCTGCAACTAGGCAATATCGTCATCCCCAAGTCGGTCACCCCCTCCCGGATCGCGGAGAACTTCGACGTCTTCGGCTTCGAACTGACCCGTGATCAGATGGACGCGATCAACGCGCTGGACAACGGCAGCCGGATCGGTGGCGATCCGGAAACACTCACCATGGGTCTAGAGGACTGACGGTCAGCCCGCAGCCAAATAGCGGGTGAGCTCGACCGCGGCCGCACGCCCCGCTCGGTTGGCGCCGATCGTGCTCGCGGACGGTCCATAACCGATCAGGTGGATGCGCGGGTCCGCCGCCACCTGGGTGGCGAGCCGTCCGGTCATGGTGATGCCGCCGCCGGGTCCGCGTAGCCGCAGCGGCGCCAAATGATCCAGCGCGCTGCGGAATCCGGTGGCCCAGAGGATCACGTCGGCCTGCTGGAACGAACCGTCCGCCCAGCGCACCCCGTCCGGTTCGATGTGCTCGAACATCGGCAGCCGGTGCAGCACGCCGCGGTCTCTGGCGGCCCGCAGCCGGTCGTCCAGCCGCAGTCCGGTCACCGAGACCACCGACCCGGGCGGCAGCCCGCGCCGTACCCGGTCCTCCACCTTCGCCACCGCCGCACGGCCGTCCTCGGGACCGAACGACGCGTCGCGGAAGATCGGTTCCGTCCTTGTCACCCAGGTGGTCGAGGTGACCTGGGAGATCTCGTCGAGCAACTGCACCGCCGAGATACCGCCGCCGACCACCACCACGTGCTTGCCCGCGAATTCGGCCGCGGTGCGGTAGTCGTGGGTGTGTAGCTGCCGCCCGGCGAAGGTCTCCGCACCCCGGTAACGCGGGATGAAGGGGTGTTCCCAGGTGCCGGTGCCGTTGATCAGGCCGCGCACCCGGATTGTTCCGGCCGAGTCAGTCTCGGCGTTCAGGACCGGACCGTGCTCGGCCGGGCTGCCGTCCTCGGTGCGGTCGCACACCACGGTGACCGAAACCTGTCGGCGTACTCGCAGATCGAAGCGTTTTTCGTACAACTCGTAATAGTGCGGCACCGCGGTTGCCGCCGGGGCCGACTCGGACCCGGGCGGCAATGTTTCCGCGAACGACATGCCCGGGAGGTCATGCACCCGATTGACCGTGGTCAGGGTGAGCGATGGCCAGCGGAACTGCCAGGCCCCGCCCGGTCCGGGCGCGTGGTCCACGATGAGAAAGTCCTGCTCGGGGCGTAGCCCGAGGCGCTGCAGGTGATAACCGGCCGACAGTCCCGCCTGACCAGCGCCGATCACCAGGATGTCGAAGTCTGTCGGCACAGCCGATGATCGTATCGGCTTGACCGATCTGTGCCGCTCGCTGTGGCAAAGTGAATGTAACCAGACGGATCGTTCAGTTGGGGAGGTCGCATGCTCGGAGTTAGCCGAGACGGTGACGTAGTGACCATCGAACTTCAGCGGGAGGAGCGGCGCAACGCGCTCAACCTCGAACTCGTCACGCTGCTGCGCGAGGCCGTCCTTGCCGCCGTTGCCGACGACGCACGGGTGATCGTGCTGACCGGGCGCGGCCCCATCTTCAGCGCGGGCGCGGATCTGTCCGGCGTCTATTCCGAGGAATTCCTCGCGGGCCTGATGGAAATGCTGCACACCATCGAGTCCAGCCCGGTGCCGGTGATCTCGGCGATCAACGGCGGCGCGATCGGCGCGGGCGTGCAGCTCGCGCTCGCCTCGGATCTGCGGGTGATCTCGCCGGACGCCTACATCGCGATTCCCGCGGCCAAGCTGGGCATCTCGGTGGACCGCTGGACGATGCGCAGGCTGGTTTCGCTGATCGGCGGCGGTCCGGCCAGGTCCATCCTGCTCGGCGCGGAGTCGATAACCGCGCCCGACGCCTACAACTTCGGCTTCGCCAACCGGCTCGGTTCGCTGGCCGACGCCCAGTCCTGGGCCAAGCAGATCGCCGAGCTCGCGCCACTGTCGTTGCGCCACATGAAGTTGGTGCTCAACGACGACGGCACCCGCGAGCCGGAGACCGCGCAGCAGCGCGCCGCCCTGGAGGCGGCGTGGACCAGCGCCGATGCGCAGGAGGGGCGGCTGGCCAGACAAGAGAAACGTCCCGCGAAATTCCTGGGGCGCTGATGAACATTCGACGTATCGCCGGTACGGCGGCGGGTGCGCTCGGCCTCACCTGGGTGGTCCGCGCGGCCTGGGGTATCCCGTCGGCGATGGGCGCGGGCATGTCCGCCATTCAGCCGTACGCGCGGGGCGCGACCACCTACCGCGACCGCAAGTTCCACAACACCGAGCCGAGCAGTCAGCTCGTCGCGGGAGCCGCACTGTCCCTGGTGCTTTCGACACTCACCAAGCGCAACCTCGGCCGTCCGCTCGGCGTGATCCCGTTGCAGACACCGCAGCTGCCGCCTGCGGCAGCGGAACTGGCGGTCACCTGGTACGGGCACGCCACCGCGTTGATCGAGATCGACGGCTATCGGGTGTTGACCGATCCGGTATGGAGCGAACGGGTTTCGCCGTCCGCGCTGGTCGGGCCGACCCGCATGCACCCGATGCCGGCCCCGCTGACGGACCTGCCCGCGCTGGACGCCGTGGTCATCTCGCACGACCACTACGACCACCTGGACAAGGACACCGTCCGGGAGCTGGTGCTGCGCCAGACGGCGCCGTTCCTGGTGCCGGTCGGCATCGGCGCGCACCTGCGGCACTGGGGTGTGCCGGAGCATCGGATCATCGAATTGGATTGGGGCGGTTCGGTCTCGCTGTCCGCGCTCGGCCGGGCGCACGAGGGCTCCGATCTGGTGCTCACCTGCACCGAGGCGCGGCACTTCTCCGGGCGCGGCCTGGTGCGCAACACCACGCTGTGGGCATCGTGGTCGATCATCGGGCCGACCAAGCGGGCGTACTTCGGTGGCGACACCGGCTACACCAAGGCCTTCGCGGAAGCCGGTGCCGCACTTGGCCCGTTCGATCTGACGCTGCTGCCGATCGGCGCCTACGACGAGCGGTGGCGCGATGTGCACATGAACCCGGAGGAAGCGGTCCGCGCGCACGCCGACCTGTGTGGCGACCCGGCCAACGGCCTGCTGGTGCCGATTCACTGGGCGACGTTCAATCTGGCCTTCCACGGCTGGTCGGAACCGGTGCGCCGGATGGTGGCGGCGGCCGAGGCGGCGGGCACGGCCATCGCGATTCCCATGCCCGGGCAGCGGGTCGACCCGGTCGGTGCCCCACCACGGGATTCGTGGTGGGAAGATGTGGGTTGAACATCCTGCTAGTGGGCTAGAGGAAGGAACGAACGCTATGAGCTTCGCGGACACTCTGAAGGGCCTCGTCGGCAAGGGCAAGGACGCGGCGGCCAAGAACGCCGACAAGATCAATGACGCCATCGACAAGGGCGGCGACTTCATCGACCAGAAGACGCAGGGCAAGTACTCGGACAAGATCGCCAAGGGCAAGGAAGCCGCCAAGAAGGTGGTCCCGCCGGATCAGCCGGGCGCGCCGGGTAACACCCCGGGCCAGCCGGGCCCGCAGGCCTGATGAGTGGCGGGGACCCGGCTTTTGTCGGTCCCCGCCGCTAAAATCGCTGGTATGGCGGCCCGCCGGGAGTTCGGTGGTATCGAGGTTGAGCTGAGCAACCTCGACAAGGTGCTGTATCCGGCCACCGGCACCACCAAAGGCGAAGTCATCGCCTACTATTCGGCGATCGCCCCCGCGATGCTTCCGCACATCGCCGGGCGCCCGGTCACCAGGAAGCGCTGGCCCAACGGGGTCGACGAGCCGTCCTTCTTCGAAAAGAATCTGCCCGCACACGCGCCGTCGTGGATCGAACGGCACACCATCCAGCACTCCGACCGCACGGTCACCTACCCGGTAATCAATTCCGAGGCCGGACTCGCCTGGCTCGGTCAGCAGGCGGCGCTGGAAGTCCATGTCCAGCAATGGCGTTTCAACGGGGACGAAGTGGGTCCGGCGACCCGGGTGGTTTTCGACCTCGACCCCGGCCCCGGCGCGGAACTGGCGGATTGCGCGCGCGTCGCGCTCGCGGTACGCGACATGATCGAGGACATCGGCCTGCACGCGTTCCCGGTGACCAGTGGCAGCAAGGGCATTCATATCTACGTCCCGCTGGACCGTGCGGTGCGCTCGAGCGGCGCGTCCACCGTGGCCAAACAGGTGGCCACGAATCTAGAACGGCTGCACCCGGATCTGGTCACCGCGACGATGGCGAAATCGGCGCGCGGCGGGAAGATCTTCCTCGACTGGAGCCAGAACAACGCGTCCAAGACGACCATCGCGCCGTACTCGCTGCGCGGCCGGGCGCAACCCAATGCGGCCGCGCCACGCGCGTGGAAGGAAATCGAGAACCGGAAGAAGCTGCGGCACTTGCGGTTCGACGAGGTACTTGCCCGCTGGCAGGACGACGGCGACCTGCTCGCCGACCTCGATCCGCCGCTGCCGAAGGGCAATACCGCGTCCGCGGAGTCCGGGGCCGACGCGCTGGCGAAGTATCGGTCGATGCGTGACCCGGCCCGGACGCCCGAGCCCGTTCCGGCCGACCGGCCCGCGCCGGGGGCGGGCAATCGCTACGTCGTGCAGGAACACCATGCGCGGCGGCTGCATTGGGATGTCCGGTTGGAACGGGGCGGGGTGCTGGTCTCCTGGGCCGTGCCGAAGGGACCGCCGACCTCCACGGATCAGAATCGGCTCGCCGTGCACACCGAGGACCATCCGCTGGAGTACCTGGATTTCCACGGCGCCATCCCGAAGGGGCAGTACGGCGCGGGGGAGATGACCATCTGGGATCACGGCACCTACGAGACCGAGAAGTGGCGCGACGACGAGGTGATCGTCCAATTCCACGGGGAACGGCTCAACGGGCGCTACGCGCTGATCCAGACCAACGGCAACCAGTGGCTGATGCACTTGATGCGGGAGCAGCGGACCGACGGAGCCGGTCCGAACGGCGCCGATAAGTCCACGAACGCACCGGGTAACGAGCCCAGCCGACCGTCCGGCCGGATCATCCGGGTGTCCAGCGGTCCGTCGCCGTTCCCGCGCGGGCTGTCGCCCATGCTGGCCACCCCCGGCGACGTCGCCGACCTGACGCCCGACGAATGGTGCTTCGAGACCAAGTGGGACGGCTTCCGGCTGATCGCTGAAATAGATTCCGGCACACTTACTTTGCGTAGTCGGCAGGGCATCGTGGTGAACAAGCGGTACCCGGGGATGGCGGTGCTCGCGGAGGAGTTGGCGGGGCACAATGTTGTCCTGGACGGTGAAGCGGTGGTGTTCGACGACCACGGCGTCGCCAATCTCGGTCTGCTGCAGGCCGATGCGGCACGCGCGGTATTCGTCGCCTTCGACGTGCTGTATCTGGACGGCACTTCGCTTGTCCGCAAACGGTATTCGGATCGCCGCCGAGTGCTGGAGGCACTTGCCGGGACCGCGCCCTCGATGGTCGTGCCGCCGCGGCTGGACGGTTCCGGCGCCGACGCGGTGCGCTACAGCCAGGAACACGGCATGGAAGGCGTCGTCGCCAAGCGCAAGGATTCGGTGTATCTGCCCGGCAAACGCGGGCATTCCTGGGTGAAGCAGCGCAACTGGCGCACCCAGGCGGTGGTCATCGGCGGCTGGCGGCGCAGCGACGCACGGAATTTCAAGTCACTGCTGGTCGGCATCCCGTACGAAGGCAGGCTGATCTATGTCGGCCGAGTCGGCACCGGATTCAATGACGCAGACATGCGGGAACTGGCCAAGCGGCTGAACAAATTGGAGCGCAAAACCAACCCGTTCGACAACAGCCTGACCGCCGAGGAACGCAAGGAAGCGGTCTGGGTGACCCCGAAAATCCCTGGCACGGTGCGCTTCATGAACTGGACCGAGACCGGGCGCCTGTGGCACCCGGCGTGGCTGGGCACCTCGGACTGATCGCCCGGACCGCACAACCAGAAGTGACCTAGCCGGTACCCGACAGGAGCGGGGTGACGGTGGCCAGGTCGGTGACGATGGTGTGGCCCTGGAATTCGAAGTCCGCGTAGGCGCGGGCCATCGCCTCCTTGTCGCGGCCGCCGACCGCGTCGCTGATGACGACCGGCACGAAGCCGAGGTCGGTGGAGTGGGTGACGGTGGGGGCGATGCCGATCTCCAGGGCGACACCGGCGATCGCGTAGGCGCCGATGTGCAGGTCGCGCAGCATGGCGGCGAGTGGGGTGCCTTCGAACGCCGACATCGACGTCTTGTCGAACACCACCTCGTCGCGGCGCGGCTGCAACTCGGGCACCAACTCGAACGCCGGTGTGTCGCGCTGCAGGATGAAGCGCACCTTGTCCACGGAATCGACCTGCTGCCAATTCATCGCCATGCGCAGCGCGAACGCGCCGCTCAACCGCTCGGGCAGGAAGAAGTGCCGCAGGAAGACCACGGGATAGCCGCCGCTGCGCGCCGCGTCCACCAGCTGGACCACTCGCTCGATGATTTCCGGCCCGTCCGGCAGTTGGCTGAGCACCCCGACCTGCATGTCGTAGACGATCACCGCCAGCCGGTCCGGCGCGCACACATCGGCGAGTCCTTCGGGAATGTCCAGTCCGTTGCCATGCCGCATGCTTCAGCTACTCCTCGTCGACGCACCTCGTCACCCGGGCGAACCTAACGTGAACCGGTTGCGCCAAGGGCACTTTCGACCACTGTACGGCGCAGTCGACCGGGGTCCGCCGGGCGACCACACCCGCCGGAGCGAATGCCAGGGTACGCCGCCGCCCGGCCGTACCGGACAACCGGCGGCGATGGGGCTGACCAGCATTGACCGTTGCTGCGGCCGGTATGGGTCAGTACCGTGGGTGGCCCCGAGGCCGAGTATGTCGGCGCAGAGTTGCGGTCGGCGCCCACCGACGCGCCTCGCCGGACAGGGGAGGCCCCATGCGCAGGATTCACCCAGCATCCGGTGGCGCGCCCCCGCTGGTCGGCCGAATGTGTCGTTCCGGCAACAAATTCGAGGCTTCGGCGAAACATCGGGCGAGTGCCGACAGGTTCGGCGACGAGCAAGGTAGGTTGCCTGCCATGGCGACTCCGGACGGAATCGGTAGGGGGACATCGCTCCTCGGCGGCGCGGCAACACCGCGAACACCTGTTCGGCGCATCGGCACGGCGCTAGCGCGCGCCGGATCGTCGGCGGTCGTCGCGGCGGCACTGGTCCTGGTGTCCGCGCTCATCGTGGCACCCGGCAGCGCGCGGGCCCAGGTGCCGCCGCCCGACGCCGATCCGTTCTACGCGGCACCCGCCGACCTTGATTCCTATGCCGAGGGCGCGATCGTGGACTCCCGCCCGATCGCATTGTTCGGTCTACCGCTGCCCATTTCGACGTGGCAGGTGAAGTATCGGAGCACCGACGCGGGCGGCAGGGCGATACCCGTCGTGGCCACCGTCATGGTCCCGATGCTGCCCTGGCTCGGCCCCGGGCCCCGTCCGCTGCTCTCGTACCAGATCGCCGAGGACAGTCTCGGCACCCGATGCGCGCCGTCGTACGCGCTGCGCGGCGGCGGCGATCCCGGCGGCGCCCAGGCCTGGATCGACACCCCGTTCATGGCCGACGCGCTTCGCCGCGGCTGGGCCGTGGTGACCAGCGACTACGAGGGTCCGCAGTCCCGGTTCCTCGACGGCGTCAATTCCGGCCGCGGCGTGCTCGACGGCATCCGAGCCGCCCGTGACCTGCCCGCCGCGGGGCTGGGCCCGGCGACTCCGATAGCCGCCTGGGGATATTCGGGCGGCGCCTTCGCCACCCTGTGGGCAGCGCAGATGCAGCCGCAGTACGCGCCCGACGTCCGTTTCGCGGGCATCGCCGCAGGAGGTGTCCCGTCGAACTGGCCCGCGATCGCGCAGCACGTGGACGGCACCATGCAGGCGGGCTTGGCCATGCTCATCCTCATCGCGGCCGCTCGGGACAATCCGGATGCCGGAATCATGGAGCTGCTCAACGACCGCGGCCGCGCGATGCTGGCCGCCGACAGCGCCGCCTGTGGTCCCGATCTGGTCGCCAAGTACGTCAACGCTCGCGTCGACGACTACTCCAGCGTTCCGAACTTGCTGTCGCATCCCAACTTTCGGGCCGCAACCGACCCGCACGAACTGGGCAGCCCGGCGCCGAGAATTCCGATGTACCTGTATCACAGCACTACCGACGACGTGGTTCCGGTAGCCGGATTCACCGACGTGCTCGGCCGCTACTGCGCCCAGGGCGCCGACATCACCTCCGTGCACTCCGCGCTGCCCGGCCACAACCCCGCCGCGGTCGGCGAAGCCCTCGGCGCCATGTCCTACCTCGCGGACCGGGTCGCGGGCGTGCCGATCGCGCCCGGCTGCCGCCCGCGGTAGCGCGCACGAAACACCCTGGCGCGCAGACAGAAACGCGGCGCGCACCGAATCGTTGGGATTCGGTGCGCGCCGCGTCAGAACGTGCGCGTCAGTTCCTCGGACGGCCGGTGTCGTCCATCCACTTGGTGGTCCCAGGGGGCGCGGTGAGGGTGCTGATCAGATCGATCCCCGCGATGATCAACGTCGGGCCGCCCGCCACGATGGTGCCGATGATGCCGCCGACGGCCGCACCCGCCAGCACACTCGCGATCACGGTCGGGCCGCCGACGATGCCGGTCAGGCCGACCAACGCGCCGATCACCGTGCCGATGAAACCGCCTACCGCGGTGGCGATTCCGAACTGCGACAGGAACGCTTCCTGCGCGCGCTGGTTCTCGTACGGCGAGGCGATCGGTGTCGCCGGGGCCGGGCGCGCCTGGGCGACGTCCTTGACCACGGTCAGTTCCAGCACCCGGCCCGCGTCGCGCACCGCGTGCGGTAGTGGGTACTCCAGCCCGTCCTGTCGGAACGCCAGCGGCATGGTGACCACCGTGTTCCCGGCCTCGTCTTTGATGTCGACAGCGCTGCCAGCCACGTCGAACGATCCACCGGTCAGCGTGGTGATGATTTTGTCTCCCACCAGCTTTGCCTCGTAGCCGATGTCGGCCGTCGGCCCGGCGGTGGGCTGTGCTTGGGAGGTGCCCGCGCCGACCGCGACCGCGGCGACGAGAGGCACGACGGCCGCAGTGATCTTGCGGAGAATCATTCGGATGTTCCAATCTTCATCAGGTTTCAAGCATTGGAGAACGCCGCGCGTGTCCGATTTCCTTCCCCCACTGCAGCGCGCGGCCGTGATGTGATCAAAAGAACAGCTACTCCGCAGATAACTCTACCTCGCTGGCCTGCCGTTCGACCCTAATAATAGGGGGTATTTATCCTTTTAAAGACCACGAGTCATGTTATAGCGCTTGGCTATACGTGACGCGAGCAGCATGTAGGACACCGTGCCGCCCTACTGTGGCCACGGCTTCGCCCGATCGACCGCGCCGGATCGGCGCCCGCCGATGGCACCCGCGGCGGCATCGCCCAGGCCCGCAGCAACCATCCAGCCGCCCACTCGAAACGACAAGTACGTGACTGGATGTCGTGCCTACGGCAGGAGAAGGCCGAGCGTGCAGGCGCCGCCGCAGACTACGACGACTACCGCCAGCGCCACCGCGTCGCGGCGTCCGGGCGAACCGGGGTGCGCGGTGAGTTCGCCGGTGCCCCCGCGCGCGGTGATCGCCTCACCGAGTTCGCCTGCGCGGCGGGTGGATACAGCCATGGCGGCGGTGAGGATATCGATGAGCGGATTCTCGGTGGCAAGGTAGAGGAGGTTGTCCTTGGGGCGCAGTTTGCGCGCCGCGCGCAGCACCCGGATCTCCTCCATCAGTAGCGGAAGCCCGCGCAAGGTGAGGGCGACGACGACAGCCCATTCATCCACCGGCGCACCGAGTTTGCGTAGCGGGGCACCGAGTTTGGCCAGTGCGGGCGCGATTTCGCTCATCGGCGTCGTCCAGGCGACGAGGAACGATGCGGCGAGAATGACCAGGCCGAATACCGCCACCTGGGCATAGCGCAGCACGGCGTGGCCGCCGACCGGCACGTTGATCAGCGCCCCGGCCGCCAGTAACGCCCAGAACCACCAGGGCAGGCGCGGCAGGGTGCCGAGTGGCAGCCGGGCGACCACCCCGATGAGCACCAGGAACGCCACCATGATTCCCAGCACCGGCCAGGTGGGCAGGAACATCAGCAGCAGACTGATCACAAACGCGGCGATCATCTTGGTACCCGCCCACAGAGCGTGCACCGGACTCGCCACCGGGACCCGGCGAAACAGCACCAAGCTCATGATCGACCTCCACGGTCGAGCCGCCACGCGGCATCGCCCGGCGGTCGCAGCGGTGCGGCCGGACGTGAATCCTGTTTGTGCGCGGGGCTTTCGCGGACAGCGGTGGCGTCGGGCACCGCGTCGGCGGCCGGTATCCGTCCGGCCCGCAGGTGCACCGTTCGATCGCACACTGTCGCCATGTCCTCGACATCGTGCGAGATGACGATCAACGTCAGCCCGGAATCACGCAGCCGCGCAAGCAGTTCCACGATGTCCGCGCGCCCTTCCGGGTCGAGCCCGGCCAGCGGCTCGTCCAGCACCACCACCTGCGGGTGGCTGGCCACGATCGCGGCGAGCACCACCCGCTTGGCCTGTCCGCCACTGAGGCTTTCGATGGAGCGCGCGGCGAGCGAGCGATCCAACCCCACCGCGTCCAGCGCCCGCCCGACCGCGCCGGACCCGGTGGCCCGGCCGCCCCAGTCCGCGATCTCCGCGCCGACCGTCTGCTTCTGTAGTTGCAGCCGAGAGTGCTGGAATGCCAACTCGACTCGGCCGATCTGCTGGGTCACCGACTTACCCGCCAGTTCGCACCGGCCGGAACTCGGTGCGATCAACCCGGCCATGATCCAGGCGAGCGTGGACTTGCCCGACCCGTTGCCGCCGACAACGAGCAACGCCTCACCGCGCCGCACCGACAGGTCGACCGAATGCAAAGCCGCTGCCTCCCAGGGAGTTCCGCGATTGTAGGTGTACTGGACGGCGTGCAGCTCGAGGATCGTGTCGCCCATCGGCCTGCGCCGTGCGTCCCGTACCGGTCGCGGCCAGGCCGGTAACCGCTCGACGGCGCGTCCATCCGCCAGGTGCACCACCCGGCCCGCCGCGGCCGCGTCGGCCTCGTGGTGAGTGACCAGTACCACGGCCATCGAGTGCCGTTTCGGCAGTGCCGCAAGCAGTTCGACGAGCTCGCGCCGTCCCACCGGATCGATCATCGAGGTGGCCTCGTCGGCAATGAGCAACGCGGGTTTCCTGGCGAGTGCCGCGGCGACCGCGAGGCGCTGCTGTTGTCCGCCGGACAGGGTCGCGGTTTCCTTGTCGCCCATGCCGTCCAAGCCCACTTCACCGAGCAAGGCGTCGACATCGACCTCGGCGGCGAGTTCCGGCGGCAACCCCCACACCACATCGTCGGCGACGAGCACGCCGAGGGTCTGGCTCTCCGGTCGCTGCAAGACCAGCGCGGTGCCACCGAGATGGCCGAGCCCCGCGGAGCCGGGTCGTTCCACCATTCCCGCGGTCGGCGGCAGCCCGGCGAGCAGCCGGGTCAGCGTGGACTTTCCCGAGCCGTTGTGCCCGACCACCGCGACGAACTCACCGACATCGACCGTGAGGTCGATATCGCACAGTGCGTCGCGCACGGCACCGGGATAGCGGAAGCCTGCGCCGCGCAAGGTCACCGGCAACGGCGCGATCGGCCGATCGTCCGGCGGTGCGTCGAGCCGGTCGTGACCGGGCAGCCAGGCCAGCCGATCCAGCACCGAGCCGAGCACGAACCAGGAGAACAGCGCGGTCACCACCATGCCCGAGGCGACGCCGCCGCCGACCCAGGCCCACCACCAGCGCAGCACGGAATCGGTGAAATCGGCGGCCGCGCGTCCGAGCGGTTCGAGCTGTTGCTGGCGTGCCGCGAGGTCCTGGATGCCGCGCGAAAGGTTGCGGATGTTGTCGAACAGCAGATTCCGCCCCGCCGAGAACAACTGCAGCAGCCCGACGGCGAAGCAGGCCCAGGCCAGACCGGCGAGCGTGGAAAGCCCGAGTACCGCGACGAACCCGCCGCCGCGCCGTTTGGTCGTGCCGATGATGCCCGCGACCGTCGCCGTCGCCAGCAACCCGGTGGTCGGCACCAGGCCCGCCGCGACAAAGGTGACCAGCGTCGCCGCGATGGCGGCGGTGACCACGGCGCGCAGCCGGTAGCGGTGCGCGATCAAACCCATCGGCACCGCGGCGACCAGGTTCAGCGCGGCGGCGAACGGAAGCACCGAGCCCAGGGTGACCAACCCGACGGTGGCACCGCCAAGCACCGCGCCGACGGCCAGCTCGATCGGTCGCAGCGGCCCGTGTTCGGCCGTGCCGTCAGCTATCGGGCGTCCAGTCACGGCACAAGTCTGCCAGGGCGGTCGGGTCCGGACTCGTCGGTGGGAGTCAGGCGGCGGGGGTCAGCGTGTAGTCGTCGGGATCGAGCTTGCGAATCCGGCGGCGGTAGCTGGCCGGTGAGCCGGGCCAGTTGTTGGTGATGCGGCCCGAGGCGTTGCGGTACCAGCTGGAGCAGAAGTTCCATGGGGTGCGGCTGAGCCGGTGTTGCAGGGCCGCGTTGAACTGTTCCTCCTGCTCCGCGCGAACCTCGAGACAGTGGCCGGGGCGTTCGCCGAGCAGTTCGACGGCCTGCCGGATATAGCGGGCCTGCGATTCGATCATGTAGATGATCGAGCCGACACCCAGATTGGTGTTCGGGCCGTAGACCAGGAACATATTCGGAAAGTCCGGCACCGCGATGCCGTAGTAGGCGTGGGCGCCCTCGGCCCATGCGTCGGACAGTTTGCGGCCCGTGCGGCCGTAGATGTTCATCGGCCAGAGGAATTCGGTGCCCTTGAAACCGGTGCCGTAGATGATCACGTCCACCTCGTGCACGGTGCCGTCGGCGGTGCGCACGCCCTCGGGCAGCACCTCGGTGATCGCGGTGGTCTCGACCCGCACATTCGGTTGCGTCAACGCGGGGTAGTAGTCGTTCGAGAACAGCCCACGTTTGCAGCCGATCGGATAGTCGGGGGTGAGCTTGGCCCGCAATGCCGGATCGGGCACCTGCTTGCGCAGATGCCGGTCGGCGATCTTCGCCACCAGCCGCGCCACGGCCGGGAATTCGACCAGCCCGAGCGACACGAACTCGGCGATCGCCCACCAGCCGAATCGCTCGACCAGCAGCGCGCCGGGCAGCCGGGCGAACACTTTGTGCTGGATCGGCGAGTAGTCGGTGTCGAACTTGGGGACCACCCAGGCAGGCGTGCGCTGGAACAGGGTGAGCTCGGCGACCTTCGGCTGGATCTCCGGGATGTACTGGATGGCGCTGGCACCGGTGCCGATGCAGGCGACGCGCTTGCCGTCGAGGTCGACGTCGTGGTTCCACTCGGCGGAGTGGAATGCCGGACCGGCGAAGCTGTCGACGCCGGGGATATTCGGCAGCGCGGGCCGCGACAGCTGGCCCACCGCCGAGATCAGGACGTCCACGGTCCTGGCGGTCCCGTCCGCGGTGCGTACCGTCCAGCGGCCGGACGCGTCGTCGAACTCCGCGTCGGTCACCTCGACGCCGAACCGGATGGCGTCGTAGACGCCATTGCGCTCGGCGACCCCGCGCAGATAGGCGTGGATGGCGTCGCGCCCGGAGTAGCGCTGCGGCCAGTCCGGTTTCGGCTCGAACGAGAACGAGTACAGCGGGGACGGCACGTCGCAGGCCGCGCCGGGATAGGTGTTCTCCCGCCACACCCCGCCGAGATCGGCGGCTCGCTCCAGGATGGTGACGTCGTCGAAACCATTGCGGCGCAATTCGATCGCCATACCGACGCCGCCGAAACCGGCGCCGATGATGAGGACCGATGGCCGGTTACCCGCTGTCATGTGACACTCCTCACGAGCCCGAAGATAAGTCCACTCTAGGGGGCGGACGTTCGTTCGATCGAGAAATTCGGCCATAGGCTTTGCGAGCGCGGATGCGCGAGGCCGCTTGGAGCGCTTGCAAGCGCGGATGCGCGAGGCCGCATACTGTCCGCTGTGCAGCGGGTGCAGGATCCGGGAATCCGCGACTGGAACTTTCCGCGCGGGATAGCCAGCGTGGCGCTGATGGTCGGCTACGCGGCCGAGCACGGCGTGCCCGCTGGCCGGATGCTCGCCGGAACCGGGTTGACCGAGCCGTTGCTGCGTGACCCGGACGCCCAGATCGACGCGCACATCGAACTCGCGGTGATTCGTAATCTGGTTCGCGAACTCGCCGACCGTCCCGCGCTCGGCGTGGAGATCGGTCGCCGCTATCGGATCACCACCTTCGGCATCTTCGGGTTCGCCTGCGTCAGCAGCCCGACCCTCGGCGAGGCGATCTCGTTCGCGCTGCGATATCTGGAGTTGAGTTTCACCTTCTGCCTGCCGGTCGCCGAGTGGCGCGAGGGGGAGTTCGTCGCCTGGGTGCACGACGAGCTGATCCCGGCCGATGTGCGGCAGTTCCTGGTCGAACGGGATGTCACCGCCATGCATCAGGTGATGAGTGATCTCCTCGGCAGGCAGCTGCCGCTCGCCAGGGCCGAATTCCGTTTTCCGGAACCGGCATACGCCGATCGGATCGAGGAGGTCACGGTGGTGCGCCCGCGCTTCGGGCAGCCGCGCAACCTGTTCGCCATCGACCCGGCGGTACTGGATCAGCCGCTCCCGCAGGCGAACGAACAGACCTGGGCGATGTGCCTGGCCCAGTGCCGGGATCTGGTGCACCGCCGCCGTGCCCGCACCGGCATCGCCGCCGAGGTGCGCGAACTCCTGGTGCCCGGCGGCGCCGACGGATTCACCGTGCCGCCCGGAATCGACTCTGTCGCACGTGATCTCAATATGAGCACGCGCACGCTGCGCCGTCACCTCGATGCCGCGGGTACCAGCTACCGTGCGTTACTCGACGAGGTGCGTCGCGCACTGGCCGAGGAAATGCTTACCGCCACACCGCTTTCGGTGAGCGACGTCGCGATCCGGCTCGGTTACGCGGAATCCTCGACGTTCATCTACGCGTTCAAGCGCTGGACCGGTGCGACGCCCGCCGCCTATCGCCGCGAACGAGCCGTGCGGCGCTGACAACGGTCGCTCGGGTCAGCCGCCCTCGCCGCGGCCGCTTCTGCTGCCCGCGTAGGCGAATTCACGGACCCGGCCGACAACCTTCGGCAGCAACTCCACCCCGTCCGGGTGATTGAGCATCGGATCGAAGTAGTCCGTCCGGTGTTCGCTGGATTCCGAGAGCCGCAGGGTCAGTTCGGCGAGCCGCACCGGTGGCCCGGTGACCCCGCTCGCCGACAGCTCGAACGAGACCGGATGCTCCTGTAGATGCTCGTTCATCGCCGCCAGGGATGCGGAGGTGGGCTGGCCGGTGTCGGGTTCGGCGAACAACCACCTCGGCCCGGACTTTCCGATCCGGTACGGCATCAGGCTGCCGTACTCGGCTCGGACCCAGCCGCGGGCGGGGGTGATCAGGAACCGGCTCAGCAGTCCGCGACCGGTGGTCGCCAGCGCGAAATCCCACGGTTCGTCATGGCGATCGAGCACCCGGAAGGCGAAACCGAGCACATCGGGCAGGCCGCCCGGCGTGCCGGTTCCCTTCGACAGGCGCGCGATGACGGCGCGTTCACCGGTGCCGAACAGGTGCTCGAACTCGCTTTCGGCGTGCAAGCGGCCGGATAGGTGCACGCCGTCGGGATGAAAGACCCTGGCATGCCGCAGCCTGGCCCCGGCGGAGAACGCGGTGCGAACTGCTGACGCGGCTAGATCGGTCATCGGAGTTCCTTCGCATCGAGGGGAACCGTCACCCCTCGACTGCCCCGGCCCGGTGTGGATAAACGGCCGCTCGCGCGCCGACAGGTCAGTTCGGCGGAATGCCGAGCCAGCCGCTCATCGGCACGCTGCGGAAATGCGTTGTCAGGCTGTGCTTCTCATCGATCAAGTGCAACGCGACGGCGGGATCTGGGGCGTAATCCATCACGTGGTCGGGCAGGTCGAGTTCCCACGCGCCGCCGAGAACCGACGCGGTACTCGGCGCGACCAGCAAGGGACGCCCCGCGAAGGTCGTCGTCGCGGGGGAGTGTGCGTGCCCAGTGAGCACTGCGACAATGCGCTGGTCGCTGGAGACCAGTTCGGCGAGCTTCTCCGGCTCCTGTAGTGCGATCTCGTCGACTACCGGGCTGAACAGGTGCGCCGGCGGATGATGCAGCGCGAGCAGCACCGGTTTGTCGGCCGGTGCCGTGGCGAGCACGCCGTGCAGCCAGGTATAGGTTTCGTCGGCGAGCCGCCCGCTCGGCTCACCGGGAATGCTCGAATCCAGCAGGGCGACGGTCAGATCGCCGACCCGGTGGGCGTGGTTGATCGGTGCGGTCGAGGCGGCTTCACCGAGCAGCGTGCTGCGGAACGCGGCGCGGTCGTCATGATTGCCGGGGATGGCGTACACCGGGATGTCGACGTCGAAGGCGAGCCGGGCCTCGGCGTACTGCTCCGGCTTGCCGGAATCGGTGACGTCACCGGTCACCAGGATCGCGTCCGGCTTGTGCCGCAGGCCGGCCAGAAACGCCATGACCTGCTCGACTCGTTCGGCGTTGCGGGCGCCGAGATCGAAATGTGTGTCGCTGACCTGAGCCACCAGGATCATCGGCGTTCGCTTTCTCTGTGGGATCGCTCCGTTGCGTCAGAGTGTGCCCGCCTCCCGTGCGCGGCACCTGATAAGGCTAGTTGACCTGGGCGTTACGCGTCGCCATGAGGCTCACCACCAGCGAAAACCTGCACACTGGTCTGTGTTTACGGTCACTGGGCCTGTTCGCCGACGAGCTCGGACAAGGTCTGCAACGACCGCAGAAAGGCGCGCCGGTCCGCCGGGGGCAGTTGGGCGAGCAGGCGGTCCTCCTGTTCCTGGATGTCGCGCTGTGTGCGATCGCGCAGGCTCCGTCCGGCCTGTGTCACCGACACCAGGTTGACCCGGCGGTCCGCCGGGTCGGGTTCGCGCCGGATCAGCCCGCGTTGCTGCAGCTCATCCAGTACGCCGATGATGCGGGTCTTGTCCGCGCCGATCGCCTTGGCCAGTGCCGCCTGCGTGTACACCGGCTCCTTGCCGAGGCCGAGCAGCACGGAGTAGCCCCACATCGACAGCCCATGTCGTTCGAGCACGGGCAGTTCCGCCGCCATCAGCGCCCGGATGAGCGGCGCGATCATCGCGGCGAGATCGGGACGACGAGCTTCCGGCATGGATAGAAAATACTGCTTGATAGATGATAAGCAGGCGCATACGATAAGCGCGTACACATCATTTCGCGATCGAGCAGAGAGAAGCCATTGATGGCCACTGAATCGGATACCGGCGCGGAACTGCGCACCTTCGACGCGGTGATGAGCGCCGTCGACCTCGTCGCGTTGAACGCGCAGGCCGTGCGAACGAGCATCGACCTGGTGGACCACGCCACCAACGCGGATCTGAGCAAGCCGACGCCATGCGCCGATTGGACGCTGCACGGACTGCTGACCCACATGATCGCCCAGCACTACGGATTCGCCGCGGCTTCTCGTGGCGACGGCAATCCCGACCTGTGGAAATCACGCCCGTTGGGTGCGGACCCGGTGCGGAGTTATCGCGACGCCGCCGAGCACGTCATCGCGGCGTTCGCCGAGCCGGGCGTGCTCGACCGGAAGTTTCCGCTGCCGGAGTTCAGCACCGACTTCCAGTTCTCCGGGACGCAGGCGTTGAGCTTCCACTTCATCGACTACGTCGTGCATTCCTGGGATGTGGCAAAGACTTTGGGACTGGCGGTGCACTTCGACGCGGAACTGCTCGACGCGGCGTTGCCGGTGGCACAAATCGTCCCAGGCGGTGATACCCGAGTCGCCCCCGGTGCCGCGTTCGGTCCGGTGGTGCCGTCGTCCAGCACGGATCGGCTCGACCAGATCGTCGCGATGCTCGGCCGGTCACCGGAGTGGCCACGCTGACTAGTCGATCCGGCGGAGCAATTCGTCGGCTCGGTGCAGCATCTCGCCGGGTTCGTGCGGCTCGGGCTGGATCGGCCGCCAGAACGCCGCGTCGGGTGTCGCCTCGACGGCGAGCTCGGGTGGGGTGCGCCAGTCCGCGGCCAGGCCGAGTCGCCACGAATGCAGGTATGTTCGCTCGGCCGCGCCGGTCTTGTCGAAGAGCGGGTCGCCGACGATGGGATGGCCGATCCAGGCCAGCTGCACGCGAATCTGGTGGCGGCGGCCGGTGATCGGGCGCAATACCAGCACCGCGTGCTCGGCGCGGCGGAGCACCGTCGCGAACTCGGTGCGGGACGGGTAGTTCTTGGTGGCGAGCAGATCGACGTCCTCGACGAACCAGCGGTCCCCTTCGCGGCGAATACTCTCCCGGGGGGCCGCGATGCGCACGCGATTCTTGCGTCCGACGCTGAGCGGCAGGTCGAGCACACCGGTATCGGGCAGTTCGGCCGACGCGACGACCGCGAGGTAGGCCTTTTCCGCGGTCTGTTTGTTGAACTGCCTGGTCAGCTGGCCGTGCGCGGCGAGTTCCTTGGCGAACAGCACCAGCCCGGAGGTCACCTTGTCGATCCGGTGCACCGGGTAGAGCGTCTCGCCCGCCGCGGCCGCCAGTTCGACGAGATCGGTGTCGTGCCGCTCACCGGTCACGGAGATGCCCGCGGGCTTGTGCAACGCCAGAATCGCGTCGTCCTCCTCGACGAGGAACCGTGCGCGCAACTCCGACCAGTCCATTTCCACTGGCACGAGCTTAGGGCGAGCTATCGGCCGAGTTCGATCGCGGTGCCCGGCGGGGTGGCTCAGTGATGCTTGTCGTTGCGGCGCAGGACATGCGGGCGCAGGCGGTTGAAGCCGCGGACGCGGACGCTGCGCAGGTTCTTGATGATGAACTCCGGCTCGCCGTCGAGCGCCGCGGCGGCTTCGTCATCGATGAGTACCGTGCCGGGCCTGGCGACGCCGGTGAGCCGGGAGGCGATGTTCACCACCGAGCCGTACAGGTCGCCGAACCGCTGCAGTACCGACCCGTAGGCCACCGCGACGCGAAGTTCCGGGGTGCCGCCGACCATCATGGTCGACTCCTGGATGGCCAGTGCGATACGGGCCGCGTTGACGGCGCTGTTCGCGGCGAACATCACCTCGTCACCGACGTTCTTGACCACCCAGCCGCCGTTCTCGGTGATCGCGGCGGTGGTGGTGGATTCGAACGACTCCAGCAGCAGCGAGAGCTCGTCGGGGTGCAGGTGCCTGGTCAGCCGCGTGTAGCCGACCATGTCGGCGAAGCCGACGGCCAACTCGCGCACGGTTTCGCCCGCCGAGGTGCCCGGATCGAGGGACCGCGACAGCGCCGCGGCGAGGTGGCGGCGCCAGGCGTAGGCGTTGAGTTGTTCGAGCGTGGCGATGGTGCCCTCGGTGGCGGTGCGGATGGTTTCCTCCTGGTCCGCGTCGGGATCCGCCGCGGCGATGCGCTCGCCGAGCTCGGCGAGCACCAGATCGACCTGCCATTCCGCCAGCCGCGCCATACCCTGGCCGAGCGTGCGCGCGGTGGCCGCCTGCTGCCTGGCGTCGGCGGAGGAGAGCACGTCGAGCCGCTGGAAGTTGCGGACCGCGGCGATGTCGGCGTCGGTGTAGTCGACGGCGTCATCGTCGAGTCCGGCCGGGAAGCCGAGCGCCATCCACAGCCGCTTGGTCAGCGCCGTGGTCGTCCCGGATTGCGCGGCGACCTCGGTGCGGCTGTACTGCCGGGTCCCGTCCAGCAGATACGCCTCGACAATCGCCTGCACCAGCTCGGACTTCTCGGTGGGCACCATGTCCGTACCTTACGACCATCGCCCCGCTGTGCGCCGCAAACACCGCCCGCATTGGGTGACCTCACAGCGGGTGGTGCGGCGGTGCGGTCAGCCGAGCCGCAGCCAGTGGCCGACCGAGGGCACGCCGCGGGTGTCGACGGCGAAGACCAGGTACCAGCCGGGTGGGGCGAGGGCCGGGTTGGTCGGCAGCGTCACGGTCACCGAGCCCGGTGCGGTAGTGGTGAATTCGAGATCGATCAGGCGTTGCTCGTTGTCGCAGGAGTGGGTGCACGCGTTGGGGCGCACGAGGTGTACCTCACGCAGCGGGGCGGCGCTGGTCGCGGTGATGGTGCCGCCATAGGGTGCGGTATCGGTGGTCAGCGCTAGATCGGGCCGTCCCTGCTGGAAAAGGTAGGGCGGCCAATAGATTTCGATCCGCAGCTCCTCGTCCTTGCGGGCCGGGTTGGAGCCCGCGGTGACCACCTTGCCGTCCGGCGTGAGCAGTGCGACCGAGTGATACAGCCGTGCGATGCGGCACTTCGCGGTGTGCATCCAGGTGCTCGTTGCCGGGTCGAAGATCTCGGCGTGTGGCGGTGCGGCGTGCGCCATCTCCTCCATGCCGGAACCGCCCGTGGCGAGCACGGTCCGGTCCGGCAGGATGACCGCGCTCAAGTGCATTCTGGCGTGGTCCATCGGCGGTGCCGGCTGATAAGTGGGACCGGGCGCGCCGAGGTCGGCGATCATGGTGCCCGCCAGCGCCGGTGCGGGACTGTGGATATCGAACCCGCCGCCACCGAGGATCATCACCCGCTGCTGCTGTGCCGGGGGCAACAGCACGCTGGCGGCCTGGTTGCGCGAGCCGGGGTCGGCGAGGCCGGGGACTTCGGTCATCGTGCCGGAGAACGGATCCCAGATGGACGGCCGCACACCGTTGTTCCCGCCGTATTGGCCGCCGGTGTAGAAGAGACGGCCGTCGTCGAGCAGGACCAGGTGGCCGTACATCGGAATCGGGCCGGGAACCGGCAGTTGCGACCAGGTCTGGGTCGCGGTATCGAAGAGCTCGGGAACCACCGAAAGGAAGTTGTCGGCGCCCAAACCGGACACCGCGACAACATTGCCGTCCGGCATGGTGATGAGCGAGGGATACCAGCGGCCGAAAGCCATGTCCGGCACGGCATTCCAGGACAGTGTGCCGGGGTCGAAGATCAGCGCGTCGGGTAGCCCGTAGAACGGGTCGTAGCGTTCGGTGCCGCCCGCGGCGAGCAGCCGCCCGTCCGGCAGCATGGCCTGCCCGACACAGAACAGGTCGATCGGCGTATCCACCGGGACCAGCCCGGGATTCGGGTAATGCCAGACGCGCGTACGGAATTCGTGTGCGTTATGACGATCGGGGTCGTTGCCCGAGCCCGCGAAGAACAGCACGTCGCCGGTGTGCAGCAGGGCGGCGTGCACCGGGTTGATCTCGGTGCCGAAATCCAGGATGCGCCACAGCCCCATGTGCGCGGCATGCGCCAGATCGGTCTCCAGTTCGACCACCCGCAGGTAGCCCGCATTCTGCCCGGGGAGCGCGTCGATGGTGAACACCACCAACTCCGGCGGCGCACCCGCGTTCGGCAGCAGAACCGCTGCCGCACCTTGGTTTTCGGTGAAACCCCAATCGGGCACCTTGGCCCAGACGCTCCAGCCGTCGATCGCGTGACCGGTGCCGTCCAATCCCCAGCCGATGGTGTACACCCCGACGTTTCCCTCGACCGGATTGTCCACGGCGAACACGATCAGCTCAGGGCGTCCGTCACCGTCCAGATCCGCGACGGCGATGCCCGCACCCTGGTTCTCCCAGCCGTACCAGTCGGGCACCGCCACCCACGGCGTCCACTCGGCCACCGACCCGTCCGCCGCCAGCCCCTTCGCCAGCCGGAATTGGCCGCTGTTCTGGCCGGGCGGGTTGTCCACGGTGAGCAGGACCAGCACCGGTTGCCCGTCGAGCACGGTGAGGCAGATGTCGGCGCCCTGGTTCTCCCAGCCGTACCAGTCCGGCACCGGTAGCCACGGCGTCCAGCGGCCGGTCACCGTGCCGTCGGCGGCGAGGTCGCGCCCGATCCGGTAGTAGCCCTGGTTCTGGCCGGGCGGATTGTCGACCAGGAAGATCACCAGGTCCAGCTGTCCGTTGCCGCTGAGGTCGGCGAGCGCGACGCCCGCGCCCTGGTTCTCCCAGCCGAACCATTCCGGAACCTCTAGCCATGGCCCCCACGTGAGCACCGAACCATCGGCGGCCAGGCCGGAGCCGAGCCGGTAGAAACCCGCGTTCTGGCCCTCCGGGTTGTCCACCATGAACACCACGACATCGGTCGCGCCGTCGCCGTCGATATCCGCGACGGCGACCCCACAATCCTGGTTTTCCCAGGCAAACCACCCCGGGACCGGAACAAATTGTCCTGCCACACCTCCATGTTGATCCGTCGCGGCCGATCCGGCGAGACCATCCTTTCGTGGTCTACGGGTACGGTGCCGTAGCCCGGAGTGTGCTGACCGGGCGTATGGGTACTCGTTGACTGTGGATCACTCGAAGGCACCGCTTGTAGACGCTCTGGCCGAGTACCACCAGCTCGGCCGCTATGGCTTCACCCCGCCGGGGCACCGGCAGGGGCGAGGCACCGACCAGCGCGTTCTCGACGTACTAGGCGAGGACGCGTTCCGCTCCGATGTGCTGGCCAGTGGTGGGCTGGACGATCGACTCTCGCACGGCGGCTATCTGAAGGATGCTGAGGAGTTGATGGCCGACGCGGTCGGTGCCGACATGGCGTTCTTCTCCACCTGCGGCAGCTCACTGTCGGTGAAGGCCGCGATGATGTCGGTCGCCGACGGGAGCAAGGGTGGCTTGCTCGTCGCCAGGGACAGCCACAAATCGATCATCGCGGGACTGATTTTTTCCGGCGTGCAGCCGCACTGGATACCTCCGCGCTGGGATGTCGAGCGGCACTTCTCGCACCCGCCGTCGCCGGACCAGGTGCGCAAGGCGTGGGAGGAGCATCCGGACGCGGCGGGCGCGTTGATCGTGAGCCCCAGCCCGTACGGCACCTGCGCGGACCTAGCTGGCATTGCCGAGGTGTGCCATGAGCGTGGCAAGCCACTGATCGTCGACGAAGCGTGGGGCGCGCACCTGCCGTTCCATCCCGAATTGCCGACCTGGGCGATGGATGTCGGCGCCGACGTCTGCGTGGTCAGCGTGCACAAGATGGGCGCGGGCTTCGAGCAGGGCTCGGTCTTCCATCATCAGGGCGACCTGATCGACGCGAAACATCTCAGCTCCTGCGCCGACCTGCTGATGACGACGAGCCCGAATGTGCTGCTGTACTCCGCCATCGACGGCTGGCGCAGGCAGATGGTCGAGCAGGGACACGAATTGCTCGGCAACGCACTGCGTCTCGCCGAGCGTGCCAGGACCGATCTTGCCGCGATACCCGATATCGAGGTGATGGAGGACACGCTGCTCGGTGTCGAAGCATCGCACGACCTGGACCGAATGCAAGTACTGATGGACGTATCCGCCACCGGCGCAAGCGGTTTCCAGGTCGCGGACTGGCTGCGGGAAAACCGGCGCATCGATATGGGGCTGTCCGATCACCGCCGGATCCTTGCGACCTTGTCTTTCGCCGACGACAAGGCCACGATCGACGCACTGGTCGATGCGCTCGCCGCGTGGCGGGACCAGCACGAGGGGCACACGGCTCCCGAATTTCGGCCGCCCGCCCCCGCGGAGTTGCAGCTGGAGACCGTGATGCTGCCGAGGGACGCCTTCTTCGGGGCGATCGACACGGTGCCCTTCGCCGAGTCCGCCGGTCGGATCGCCGCCGAACAGGTCACCCCGTACCCGCCCGGGATACCGGTGATCCTGCCCGGCGAGCTGATCGACGACGCGGTGATCGAGTACCTGCGCTCGGGCATCGACGGCGGGATGAACGTCCCTGATCCGGCGGATTCCGAATTGAAGACCATCCGCGTCGTCGCTCGCTGAGCTCCGCTCGGGTCGCCGCGACCAGATGTGCTGGCCGCCGCGGCCGAGTGCGCGGCGATCGAGCGGGGCTCGCCACCGTGACGGGCGTTTACGTTGCGGCAATCACCTTCCCGGACAACGAGTCAGACCGGTATAGGCGTGGAACCTGTGTTCTGCCAGACGGTTCCGCGGCGTTCGTAGGCGAGCAGCTTCTCGACGGCGTGCGCGATGCGTGGCCCCAGTTCGCGTTCCAGCAGATACAGCCCGACGTCCAGACCGGAGGTGACTCCGGCACCGCAGATCAGGTCGCCGTCGTCGACAACCCTGGCATCCACCGCGAGCGCGCCCGTGGCCGCGAGCGCATCCATGCCCAACGGATGGGTCGTCGTGGGGCGGCCGGTGAGCAAACCGGCCAGCGCCAGTACCAGCGAGCCGCCGCAGACGCTGACCATGGTCAGCCCCGGTCGGTCCATCGCTTCCTTCAGCAGTGCGGGCAGGCCGGTATCCAGCGTGCGGGCGAGCACGGTCAGGACGCTGTCGTCCCCGTAGTCGTCCGAGCTGGTCGGCATGCGTCCCATCGCGCCGGGCACGATGATCATGTCCGCGCGCTGCGGGTCCAGCGCCCCGGTGGCCCGCAGCGATACCGGAGGCACCCCGCTCGGCACTTCCCGCGCGCCCTCCGCGGCGACCAGTTCGACCTCGAGCAATCCGCCGGTAACCAGGCCACCTGCGCCGAGCACCTCATACGGTGCGATCACATCCATCGGATCGAACCCGTCGAACAGCACGACTGTGCGAGCATCGAAATCTCCTTCTATCAGGGTGATTCGACGCTAAGCGGTGCGCGGAGCCGGAAGAAGTGGCTCGACAGCCAGCTTCCAACGGGTTCTCGCCAGGCTGACCTACCCCTGGGCCGGAGTTGCCTTGATGCGTCCCAGGAATGCGTCGACGGCGGACCACATCTGGGGATTGAGCTGGGTGTGCGTACCGGTGCCCGCGACGGTCTGGAAGTCGACACCGTTGGCGGCGAACTGCGCGGCCAGGGCCGCGTGCAGCGGCGACGGGACCGTCGTGTCGGTGACGTTGAGCAGCAACAGGATCGGTGCGTCGTAGCCGCTGGTCGGCACGGTCAGGTAGGACTCGTATGCCGCGCGAACGCGGTTGTCGGACAGCGGCTTCGACAGCAGCTCGCCGATGCCGAGACCGGCCACCCGAGCTTCGATCTCCGGCTTGCACATGGTGCCGATATCGTCGAGCAACGTCCGCCCCACCGGGCTCAGATACTGGTCGAAATCGATATCGGGACGCGCCGTGCGCAGTCCGGCGAAGATCATCGACACGAAGCCGAGCGTTTCCGCCGTATCGGGCACGGTCGGAATGCTTGGCCCCGCAATGGGAAGCACCTTTTCGACGTCCGACTCCGGGTCGATCGCCACGGTGCCGCGGAAGTCGAGCTCAGGGGCATAGCTGGCCTGCAGGTGACCGGTGCCCAGCGCCGCCTGCCCGCCCTGCGAGGGGCCGAGCACAGCCCAGGTCCGCGACAGCTCCGGTCGCGCGGAGCGAGCGGCGCGCACCAGGTCGAGGGTGGCGGTCGCCTCG
Source organism: Nocardia iowensis (assembly GCF_019222765.1). NCBI lineage: Bacteria > Bacillati > Actinomycetota > Actinomycetes > Mycobacteriales > Nocardiaceae > Nocardia > Nocardia iowensis. The sequence goes on from NZ_CP078145.1 coordinate 891,572, forward strand.
GTCTTCAGCTCCAGGTAAGGGTGCGGCCCGGTATCGAAAAGCCCGAGTCCGAGATAGTCGGGAGCCACCACGGCGAAGCCCTGCGAGACCAGATGCCGCATGATGCCGTCTTCCTCGGCATGCCAATGCGTGTCCGGCGCGGTGCTGGGATCGGATTTGCCGCCACACCCACGGCCGAGTCCGGTCGTCCCGTGATCGAAAGCGATGATCGGCCAGCCGCCGGGCGGCGGCGTGCCCGCCGGGACGAACATCGCCCCGCTGGCTTGCCGCGGCGTCCCGTCCGACCCCGCCATCCAGTAGCTGACCACCGACCCGCCGGACATGCCATGCCATCCGTCGGCCTGCGGCTCCACCGAGATCAGCATCCCCGGAGTTTCGGCCACCGCGGGAGCGGCCTGCAGCCCGAGCGCGACGCTCGCGGTGACCGTGGCCACGGTCACCGCACCTTTCCAACCACGAATAACGCGCATCGAAGAACCTCTCCTTCGTGCTGGACGCTCGTCCAGTTGAAGAGCAGCCTAAGTCGGTTGTTCAGCTACCACATCGATCGACGGCGAACTGTAAGCAAACCCACGGTACCCCCGAGCCGCGACGGATTCGGTTACCGGGGAACGTCCAGCGCTATCGCAGCTGCCCGGAGTGCGTCGGCTAGACAGGCTGCCGCGTCGGACAGCGCGGACGGCAGATGGGCGAGCAGGAGTCGTCGTTGCTCCTGCGGACCGCCGCGGACCGGCAGGACTCGCACCCCGGGCGGTGCCGCGGCGGCAAGGATGGCGGGGATAGTGGTCAATCCGCAACCCGCGGCGACCAATTGGAGCTTGGCCAGCCAGTCGCGAGCGGTATGGGCGATGTCGGGCCGCTCGTCCAGGCCGGGCCAGACGCCCATCAGCGTGTCGTCGTTGGTGGTGGGCCCAGCGATCCAGCGCCGACCGCGCAGATCCGCGACGTCGATGTAGTCGCCGCGAGCGAGCGGATGGGCGGCAGGCACGGCCAGATACAGGCTGCGCTCGGTGAGGGTGCGCAGAATAAGTGCGGGCGACTCGGTGTCCGGCGGTCGGAACGGCGGTGTGGAACCGAGTAGTGCCAGGTCGAGGCTGCCCGCGCGGAGGGCCCGAACCAATGCGGGTGTGCTGCCTTCCCGGCTGACGACGGTGACTTCGGGATGGTTCTGGCGCAGCGCCGCGATGGCCTTCGGCAGCAGGACGCCGCCCGCGCTCGGGAACCAGCCCACTCGTACCGTCGCGACCTGTGCGGGCAGTCCGGACAACTCGCGTGCCGTCACGTCGATCTGGTCGAGTACGGCGGTGGCCCGCCGCAGCACGAGATGCCCTGCCGCCGTGACCCTTACGCCGTCGCGGCGACGTTCCAGCAGTTCCGCGCCTGCCAGCCGTTCGAGCGACGCGATCTGCCGTGAGACGGCGGACTGGGTGTAGCCCAGTGAGTTCGCCGCGGCGGTGAAGGTGCCCTGCTCGGCCACCGCACGGAAGACCCGCAGTGCCGTGAGCGAGACATCGGTGAAGTCCATGACTTCTACGCATAGCAGGTGTGCCCAACTTTCGTTGGACTCATGGATACCGCGTTCCTAGTTTGGAGTCATGAACGTGGCACGCATTGCCCTGGTGACCGGGGCGAATCAAGGTTTGGGCCGAGCGCTGGCCGAGGGGCTCGCCGCCCGAATGGACCCCGCCGATCTGGTGTTGCTCACCGGTCGCAATGCCGAGCGAGTCGCCGCCGCGGCGGCCGAGGTCGCCGAGGCCCCGGACACGCGCAGTCAGGTGCGGGGGCGCGTGCTGAATGTCGCCGATACCGGCAGCATCGTCGCACTCGCCGCCGAACTGCGGGAAAGCCATGGCGGAGTGGACATTGTGCTCTCCAACGCCATTACCCGGCTCACCCCGGATCGCCCCCAATCCGAGCAGGCCGACGAATTCATCGACGTCTCAAACATCGCCACCCATACGATCCTGCGCGCCTTCGGTCCGATCCTGCGTCCCGGCGGGCGACTGATCGTCGTGGCCAGCACGCTGGGCGCGCTCGGCCATCTACCGGAGCGGCTGCGTCCGCTGTTCGACGGCGCCACCCTCGACCAGGTCGAGTACGCCGTCGAATCCTGGCGCAGCGCAATCCATTCGGAGACGACAACGGAGGCGGGCTGGCCGCGCTGGCTGAACGTGCCCTCGAAGGTGGCCCAGGTCGCCGCGGTGCGCGCGGTGGCGGCCGAGCGCCGCGACCGTGACTCGGTTACCGGCACCCTGGTCGCCGCGGTCTGCCCCGGCATGGTCGACACCGCGACCTCCCGCCCATGGTTCAGCGACTTCCGCCATGCCCAGACTCCGGCCGCGGCGGCGCGGGCCGTGCTCGACCTGGTGCTGACCCGGGTGTCGATCCGAGGCTGTATGGCGAACTGGTCCGCTTCGGCAAGGTTGTGCCATGGCATTCCGGCACGCCGCCGGTCGAGCAGGATCGGCTGCTCACTTCATGAATTGGGCTGTGGTGCCTGCTTGTTGCCGATGCGCTGTGGCGGCTTCCGGCTTGCCGAGGGCGGTGGCGAGTTCGGCGAGGTAGTGGGCGACCGGTTCGAGGGTGACCAGACCGCTGCCCGCTCCGGCGAGTTCGGTTGCGGCGGGCAGCAATTGGTCGTAGCAGCGCCGCATCATCGGTTCGTCGCCGAGGGCTCGGGCGGCTCGGGCGGTGAGGCAGGTGCGGAGTTCGAGCAGTAGGTCTCGTGGTGAGTCGGGGATGGCCCGCAATGCCTCGGCGGCTTCCTCTCGAAGGCCGTTGTCCAACAGAATGATCGGGCGCACCCATGGTTCATACGGCCCCCATTCCGCGGTCGCGGCGTCATTGCTCGGCAGACCGTGCCGCAGCCGCAGGCAGAGCAGGGCCAAGGGAAGCAATCCCCGTTCGACACCGGGCATACCGCTGCCAGCGAGGGACGCGGCCGCGGCGCGGTAAGCGGCCTCCGCTTGGTGCGGGCTGCCGGTGATCGCGGTGCGCAGGGCGGCGTACCAGTGATTGAAGACGCCGACCATCGGTAACTCGTATTCGGTGGCCAACTGGTCCGCCGCGGCAGCGTGGGCGTCCGCTGAGGCGATATCAGCTGTCGCGCAAGCTGTTTGAATACCGATGAGGTGACCGAGGACCTCGAAGGTGACCAGCCGGTGTTGCCGCCCGAGCGCGATGAGTTCGCCGCCGATACGGGCACGTTCCGCACTGAGACCGGCCCGGTGAAACATGTGCATGAAGCGGCCGTTGAGCGCGAACGCCAGCAGCGCTGGGTCGCCGAGTTCCCGAGCGATCGCCTCCGCTTCCTCGGCCGCCCGCAGGCCGCGGTCGTCCGCCGCGCCGCGCAGTTCCAGGGCAATTGTCGTGCACAACCGCGCACGCAGCGCACGGCACTCGGCGGGCAGGGCGGCGAGGGTGCGTTCCGCAGCCGCGATGACGTGGCGGGACAGCTCCGGGTCGTCGTTGGTTGTCCATACCGCGGGGACATCGAAAGCGCTGATGACCTGCGCGGCGAGCATCGGATCGACCCACTGCCCGGCCTGCGTGACGGCTAGTCGGCGGTAATGGCGGGCCTCGCCGAGCGCACCCGTCACCGCCAACCCGCGCGCGAGTCCCGTGGTCGCCTCGAGTTGCGCGGCCGGGTCGGGTTCGGGCATCCGGTCGAAGGCATCGAGTGCCGCACGCCACTGCCGCACCGCCTCGGCGAGGGCGAATCCCCGCTCGGCCTCGACCGCAGCGGCGCTGGCGTACCGGGCAGCCGGTGCCGCGGTGGTACGGCTGTGTGCGCGGACGAAGTGATGTGCCAGCACTGAAACGGGTGCCGTGCCGGTCTTTTCGAGCAATGCACCGATCGTGCCGTGCCACCGGGCTCGGCGCGGTCCACTGATGTCGTGGTACACGGTGTCGCGTACCAACGCGTGGGTGAAGCGCAGCAGCCCGTCTGGTAGTTCGGTGAACAGCCCTGCGGCCAGCGAGGTTTCGAGACTGTCGAGCGCGCGGCTCTCGTCGCCGACGAGGTCGATGAGGATCTCCCGATCGACGTCTTCGCCGAGCACGGCCGCCTGCTGCACCACCGTCTGCGCGGGTTGCGGCAGCATGGCCATGCGATGCCGGATGACCTCGCGGACACCCGCCGGGACGGCATCGATGGCGACGGCGCCTTCGTCGCGCAGCAGCCGGGCCAGCTCGCGAACGAAGAACGGATTACCGTTGCTGCGCCGGTGAATTCGGTGCACGGTGGGCTCGGCGATATCCGGTCCGGCGATCTCGCGTACCAGGGCGGCGGTGTCGGTCTCGGACAGTCCGCTCAGATACACGCGAACCGGTTCGGCGCGCGCCATCTTGCCAAGCGCGGCAGTCAGTTCGGTGCTGATCTCGGTGCTGCGGTACGTCGCCACGATCAGCACCGGGCCTGCGATACCGCCGGTGACCAGCGCGGCGAGTAGGTCCAGGGTTTCCGCGCCCGCATTGTGGATGTCGTCGAAGACCAGCAGGACCGGCGTGCGTTGCGACACCGACCCGAGGTATTCGGCTGCGGCACGATGAAATAGGAACCGGGCTTCGGCCGGATCTGGGCTCGCTGCCGTGGGAGGGTGGCCCGCTGGACCCGCAGGTTGACCTTCAGGATCGGCCGCGGTGGTCAGCGTCGCGAGGATGCTGGTCCATGCCCAGCCGGGTGGGACACCGACATCCGATGGGCTTTCGCCGCGCGCGGCGGTCCAGCCGCTGTCGGTCAGTGCAAATGAAATCTCCTGGGCCAGAGCGCTTTTACCGGCTCCGGCTTCCCCCGCCAATAGTGCTAATCGTGCGTGACCATGCCGAGCGGCGTCCTCGGCGGCGTGTCGCAGCGCGGCGAATTCCAACCGCCGGCCGACGAAACCGCCTCCGCGCGGCGATGTTCGGGCGGCTGGAGCGAGCAGATGCGGCGCGTGGGCCAGGATGTCCGCCTCCACGCGCTGGAGCTCGGGACCCGGGTCTGCGCCCAATTCGGTGCGCAAGAGGTCGCGGATGCGGCGCAGCGCGGCCAGGGCGTCGCTCTGTCTGCCGGATCGGTAGAGCGCTACCGCGAGCAATTGCCAGGCGTGTTCGCGCAAAGGGTGCTCGGCGAGCAAGGTATTCAGTACCGGCACGGCTTCGGCGGCCCGCGCGAGGTCGATCAGCGCGGCGGCGCGCTGCTCGACGGCCGTTAGCCGCAGCCCGTCGAGCCGGTCGACTTCGGCACGCGCCCAGCCTTGTTCGGCGAATTCCGCGTAGGCCGGGCCTTGCCACAGCGGCAGCGCCGCATCGATGGTCGTCAGTGCGCGGTCGAACCGCCCGGCGGCCAGCAGTTCGGCGGTGTGCTCGACGGCGGTGGCGAACCGGTCCGCGTCCACCGCATCCGGCTCGGTGCGCAGTGCGTATCCGGGCGGGACGGTCACCAGCACCGCGGCGGGAGTGCGCGGTGGGCGATCGGGCTCGAGCACCCGCCGCAGATCGGCGACGAACGTCTGAATCGCGCCCACCGCGCCGCGCGGCGGGCGCTCCCACAGGTCGTCGATCACCTGGTCCACCGAGACCATGCGCCCCCGCGCGACCAGCAACCGCGCGAGCACCGCGCGGTGCCGCGGCCCCTTCAGCGGCAGCGATTTCCCGGCACGCTCGGCGCCGATCGGCCCGAGGACACCGAAGCTCAGCTGCGCCACACGACCAGTCCGATCCCTTCGATCGAGGCAGCCGACGTACTCAGTCGCTGCTGATTCGTTGCTGAGTGCACGAGAAAAGACTGGTCGGCGTCACCAGCGAACACCGGAAGGACACCTCATGACCCCGAAGATTACCGGATTCACCTACCAGCGGATCGCCGTCGCCGACCAGATCGAACTCAATGTCGCCGTCGGCGGCTCGGGCAGTCCGGTCGTGCTGTTGCACGGTTTCCCGCAGACCCACCTGATGTGGCGCCACGTCGCGGCCGACCTCGCCGCCGACCACACCGTTATCTGCCCCGACCTGCGCGGTTACGGCGACAGCGACAAGCCGGTCGAGACCGATGGCAGCGGTTACTCGAAGCGCACCATGGCCGCCGATGTCGTCGCCGTCGCCCGCGCCCTCGGACACGAGCGCTTCGCGCTGGCCGGACACGACCGCGGCGCCCTGGTCGCCATCCGCGCCGGTCTCGACCATCCCGATGCCGTCACTCACCTCGCCTCGCTCGACGTGCTGCCCACCCTCGACATGTGGGACGTGCTGCACGGCGTCACGGCCGCGGTCGGCTTCCACCTGTACCTGATGGCGCAGCCGCCGGGGTTGCCAGAACAACTGATCGGCGCCGCCCCCGACGCGTTCTTCGGACACTTCCTCGACATCTGGACCCGCGACCCCGACTCGATCCCGCCCGAGATCCGCGCTGCTTACCTGCGCGCCTGCGCCGCCGCGGTGCCAAGCATCGTCGCCGACTACCGCGCCTCGGCGGGCATCGACATCGAGCACGACCGCCTCGACCGCGCCGCGGGCAATCACCTGCGCATGCCCGTCACTGTCCTGCAACAGGATTGGGGCGCGGCCCTCGGCTTCGACGCCGAAACACTGTGGCGCGCATGGGCTCCCGACCTGAAGCACACCACCGTCGGCTGCGGGCACTTCATGGCCGAAGAAGCCCCCGCCACCGTCACCGCGGCCCTGCGCGAGCTGCTCGGCCGCTGACGATCAGTGCTGCCAGAAGTCGGCGAAATTCTGCGCCCAGGCCCGTGCTTGGGTGATCTGGGTTTCGGTGATCTGGGTGCCAGGCCCCGGATCGTTCATGACATTGTCCGGCAGGTCGCTGTGCCCGCCGGAATTCGTGATCAGATGACCGATCTCGTGGGCGATCGTGGCGAACCGGTCCGACGCGCCCGCGGCGATGCCGATGCAATTGTTGCCGAGCAGGGCCTCGCCGATCTGCGGCGCGTCGGGCGGCGCGATCCGATGCATGAAGATCACCTTCAGCACCCGCTTGTCCGAAATGTGCTGGGGGTGCTCGTTCAGGGTGGTGTTGTTCTCCCGCAGGCGCACGTCGTTCACGCCCGGTGCGGGTCCCGGCGCGGCGTGTTCATTGTCGGTCTTGATGTCGATGTAGTTGACCAGCCGGAACCTGATGCGCGCCTTGCCCCAGATGCTGTCGGGTGACACCCAGCCCAGGTGGCGGTAGAGGCCCTCGTTGTCGGGCACGGGCCAGTGATCCCAGGCGCGTTCGGCGAACTTCAGTTCACCGGTACTGCCGTCGACACTCTTGAAGTTGGTGGTGGGACTGATGATCGGGACCTGGTCCCACAGCGCCATCTGGCTGGCCGCCGAAATCTCTTGCACTGGAATCTGATCGGAGAAGAACCGGGCGACCTCGACCGGGACGAGGAGCACGTCCGGATCCAAAGCGATGCGCGCCTTTTCGGCCGTGTTGGCGGCGAAGCCGTTCTTGGGTGCCCGGACGAGCAGCTTGACGTCGACCGGGCGATAGCCGACTCGAATGCGGGACAGCAGCTTCACCTCTGAACCGTTAGCGCCGCTGAAGTTTCCGACCGTGGCGGGCCAAGCGTGTGCGCCTTCGCTCAACGACCCGGCGCGGATCGGTCGCGGGCCTGCCTCCGCTTCGCCGTTGCTGACCGAGAGTTCGGTGTCGCCGTGGGTGAATCGCCACCCGTTCCCGATGCGGACGAGTTCCTGCGGCACCATGCCGCTCGCGGCTTCGGAGTGCACATCGATCAGCTTGGTCGTGACCTCGACCTGTGGGTTGTCGGTATCGACGAAGGTGATCCCGTTGTCGGTCTTCACCGCGCCCTCGACGACGAGCATGAACGTCTGCAGCGGCGGCGTCGGCTGGTTCTGTGGTTTCGTCAGGGTCTGGAAGCTGGTGTTCTGCTCCCCGTACCTGTTGTTGAAACCTTCCAGGATCGCCGCCTGCAGGACAGCGAAGTTGACGTCGTCGATGCTGCGTGGCGACGGATTGCCCGGCGAGTGTTCGTAATTGAACACGATGACGTCGAGGAAGACCGGACGGCGCAGCATGCGACCGTCCAGCAGTTTCAGCAACGCGGCAGCAAGCGCCGGGTACGGGGTGAACTCGGCATTGCCGAGAAAGTCGAGGAGGACGGGTTCCGGAAGGCTGAAATCCACCCCGACATGGTCGAGGGCGCGGATCACGGCTGCGGGTTCATTGTCATTCGGCATGATGATCGTTCTTTACTTCGAATTTTTCCGGTGTCGGGCCGGCTGAAAGCCGATCGTCGCACCGCCCACCCACCAGCGCGCGAGTACTCAGCTACCTGCTTCGCCACCCACCCACGCCCTACCTACCGCGTGTGCCGCCCAGCCCGGCAACCCATTGCGCCGAACACTCAGACCAACTAGAGACGCATGCCCCGGCGAAGAGGTGGTAGTTCCCTGCCGAGGGCGCAGCCCATACCGCGCCTCCGAAGTTGATTACCGAAGTTCAGTGCCCACGGGCAGAGGAGATCGATCATGAGGTCCACAATTCGCCGCCCCGCCAGCGGCCTATACCGACTCGCAGCAGGTACAGCACTCGCCACCGCTCTAATCGCAGGCGCCACCGCCCAAGCCACCGCAGACCCAATGATGAGCGACCTGGAAATAGCCCGCCAAGCCCTAGCCGGAGCCACCGTCCAATCGGTAGAACTGGACACCGCAGACGGCACCCCCCAATGGGAAGTAGACATCCGCACCCGAGACGGCGCCGTCTACGAGGTCCAAGTAGACGCAAACACCGGCACAGTCCTGTCCATCGAACCCGACCAAACCTGACGCCCCGCCCAGCCTCTGCCGCAGCGGCCCATCAGCCGTTGCGGCAGAGCCACTCCCGCATCCCGCTGACCCGCGGAGAAAATGTGCCCTCGGCAGGATTCGAACCTGCGACACCCGCTTTAGGAGAGCGGTGCTCTATCCCCTGAGCTACGAGGGCTGACCTGGTGGCATCGATGATGCCTGGTGGGACGTCGGGGAGTCTACCGGGTGGAGGGCGGCGGGGCCGAAACGGATTGGCGGGATCGATGGGATGTGGGGGTGGTGACGGGGGAGTGGGGGCGTTGATCAGGAAGGTTTGGTGGCTACGGCGATGATGTAGTCGGCCCAGGGGCCCCAGAGGGTGAGGCCGGGGCGGCTGAAGGCGAGGCGGAGGGCGGGGTTTACGCGGCGCATGTCGGGGTCGCGGAGGCGCTTGGTGAGGTAGTTGGCGAGGGGGGCGTAGACATCGCGGCGGATCGAGTAGGTGAGTACGTCGTGGAAGCCGGTGTCGGTCAGTGCCTGCCGGTAGTGGTGGATGTCGAAGTAGTCGCGCTCGTGCCGGGTGCGGGGGAGTCGGCGGAGGTTGGGGTGGTCGGACAGTTGGACGATGGCTTTCGAGGCGCGGTTCGTTCGCGGCACGATGTCGGCGGTGACGAGCTTGCCGCCGGGCTGTAGCACCCGGTGGGCCTCGGCGAAAAACTTTGTGTACGAAGGGAAGTGGAAGGCCGATTCGAGTGCGGTCACCTTGGTGCACGACTCGTTCTCGCGCGGCAGGTCGATCGCGGAGCCGTATTCGTAGCGGATGCGGTGGGCGAGGCCGAGTTCGGCGGCGCGCCTGCTGGCGATCTCGATCTGTTCGACCGCGATGTTGACGCCGATGATCTGCTTCGGCTGGAACTCCTCGGCCCACAGAAAGTCCTGATCGCCGTAGCCGAATCCGACATCGAGCTGGATGTCGTCGGGCCCGAGCTCCGCCTCCCGGGCCACCAGCCGCGCGAGGTCCTTGCTCGCCTCGTCGAGGGTGGCCGGATGGTCGCGCCAGTAGCCGAGATTGATGAACAGCGAGTCCTCGCCGAACAGGTTCTGCGGCCCGACTACGTCGTAGACCCGGCCCACCCGCTCGCCCGACGGCAGGAGCGGCACCTTCGCCCACTCATAGCATTCTTTGGCCCAGCGCCGCGATCGGTGGCGCAAGTCCTCGACCGGAATGTCGGCAGTGGTCAGCGTCATGAGGCCTCCAGCGCTCGGGCTCGACCAGGTGCCGCCAGCGGATCTGGATTCGAGATGCTGACAGTCTCAGACAGTTTGGCACTGCCGTCAAGACCCGCTCGACTCGAGCCAGCGCACCGCGCGATCGAAGCCGGAGTCGCGGTCCTGGCTGAACTCTTCGTCGGTGAAGACCGGCTCGGTCACTTCGGGTGGGATGCCCGCGCCGTCGAAGGTCCGTCCGTCCGAGGTCAAGAATTCCTCGTTGGGTAGGCCGAACGACCAGTCCGCATGCCGCGCGCCGGGCAGCTTGCGCCGCATGACGTCGGAGAACACGCCCTGGGTCGGCTGGCCGATTCGTGTTGTGCGCGAAGGACGTTCCATCATCGCTTGAGTGAAGGTCTCGCCTGCGCTGATGGTTGAGCCGCTGGTCAGTATCGCGACGGGTCCCGCGAAACCGGCACGGGCGGGCTCGACCCGCTGCACCCAGGGCTCGGTGCTGCGGGTCTTCTTGGCATAGGCGAAATAGGGGCGGTCGGTGAGGCGGGCGGCCAGTTGCAGGCCGAGGCTGTCCGAGCCGCCGCCGTTGAGCCGCAGATCCAGGATCAGTCCGCGCAGCCGGGTCAGCCGGTCCGCGGTGAAAATCGCGTCGAGGGCGCGGTCGAGCTCGGTGCTGTCGGCGGCGAAGGTGCGCTCGGCGGTGTAGCCGCTGAACGCGGAGACGCGCAGGTACCCGTAGTCCTGGCCGGGCAGGTCCGCGTAGCTGATGCGGCCGTTGGCGTATTCAGTGAGCGGGTGCTGCTGGAGGTCGCGACGTTGGACGTGCTCCTTGACCCGTTGGTCGAGTTGCGGGCCGGGGATGGTCGTTCCCGGCCTGCCGATGCCGAAAAATCCATGCTCACCTGCCGACACCACCACGTGCGCGTCGTTGAGCGGTGCGACCATATCCCGCAGTACGGCGAACAGCTCGGTGTCGTCACCGCGTTGCTCGGCCAGGGCGGCGCGCTCGCGGTACCGGCCCCGAACCTGGTGCCAGTCAATACCTTTCGCCGCGAAGAACGGATAGTTCTCCTGGAAGGTCTGCCAAAAGACATCGAAGGTGGTCGGCTCGGTAGAGCTGGTGCATGGTATGGGCAATGCGGGGATGTGGCGAAGCGTGCGGTCGCCGGCGGAGCCGTCGATGTGCAGCGTGGCCCGATCCGGCCGAGTGCCGGGGCGGAGGGTGAGAACGTCCTTGTCTTCCGTGACGTAGGTGCCCGGCTTTTCGGATCGGGTTGCGGGTGCGTCCGTCAAACAGCTGAGCTCGGTCAGCTGATAGGCCTCCACAACGTTGTCATGTACCGAAAGCGCGGTGCCGTAGTCCTCCACCTGCCAGAAACCGGGCGGAATTTCGATGACGGCCGGTTCCCTGGCCGGGTTCCCGCAGGCCGTGGTGAGCGTGCCGACCATCACCAATGCGGCGGCGATGACCGCGGTTCGCTTGCGCTGCATGATCATTCGTCAACCGTCCAGCAGTGTGGGGTCCGGCGACAACCGTGTAGGCAGGCGGGTACGGGGTGGGGCCAGCCGTACCACCTACGCGTCGGATAGTGGCGAAAACGCCTGGCATTTCCAGGCTCGGGCGTGCGCCGAGGCGGTCAGAAACCGCCGCCGTCGAACCCGCCACCACCATCGAACCCGCCACCGCCACTATCGAACCCGCCGCTGTCCCAGCCGCCACCGTCGAATCCGCCTGCGTCACCGCCGGAGTCGTATCCTGCGGTGTCGCCGGAGTCGTAACCGCCGCTGTCGCCACCCGCGTCGCTCCCGCCGTCACCGTTCCCGGCGGCCAACCCGTCCTGGTATCCGTCGCCGTATCCGCTCTCGAATCCCTGGGCGTCGTACCCGACACCGGACATCCCGGCGAACAGCGACGTGAACAGCAGCGCCGAACCGATACCCCAGGCCCCGCCGATCAGGGCGGGCTTCCACCACGGCTCGGAGTACCAACCCGCGGGCACCGGCCGTCCCGCGACCCGCCCGCCCGGGTAGTAATTCGGTGTCGCCGACGAGGGACCGGGCGAGGCCGCGATCTCCCGGCCGTCGTATTCGACGATCCGCTTCTCGGTGACCTTGCCCGCGGTGTCCTGCCCGTCGAGGGCGGGCACATCGGGCCCCGGGTCCATGCCCATCGCGGTGCGCGCCGCCCGGATGTAGTACAGCCCCTCCAGCGCCGTCTGTTTCGCCAGCCGTGCTTGGCCAGGAGTGCGCGCCTGATCGAGCTGCGACCCGGCGGCGAGATGTCGTTCGGACGCGTCGACCAGCGCCTGCCTGGCGGCGTCATTGCTGCCGCTGAGGTTGTAGATCTGGCCGCCGAGCCGCTCGTTGACCTGGCGGGCATCAGCCAGTGCGTCGGCGAGCTCGGTGGCCGCGCGCTGCTTGCTCTGCCGGGCCAGTACGACGACCAAGGCGCCCACCGCCACGATCAGCACGACGATCAGTAGCCACCACACGGTGCGCACCTCTTCCGTTGCCGGGTCCGAACAGTGTCCAGTTTACTGGGCGCTTGCTGAGACTCGGCTGAAAACGATGGTGCGTCCGAGTCCGGCTAGGACACCTCGGCCAGCGGCTCGGCCTGTGCCTCGTCGTAGTCACCCAGGTCGAAAGTCTTTGTCTTCCAACGGTAGAGCACGGTGGCGCCGGGCCAGTTGTTGGTGATGCGGCCCGCCGCGTTGCGGTACCAGCTGGAACAAAAGTTCCACGGGGTGTCTTTCAGCCGCCGCTGCAGCCAATCGTCCCAGTTCTGTTCGGCGTCCGCTCGGGCCGCGAGGTAGCGCCCCGGCCGGTCGGACAGGTACTGCACGACCTGGCGGATGTAGCGCGCTTGCGATTCGAGCATGTAGATGATCGAACCGGAGCCCACATTGGTGTTCGGGCCGTACATCATGAACAGGTTCGGGAAATGCGGCACCGACAGGCCGAGGAAGGCCCGGGCCCCTTCGTCGCCCCAGACGTCGGCGAGCTTGCGGCCGCCGAGGCCGTAGATGTTCATCGGCGCGAGGAACTCGGTGCCCTTGAATCCGGTGCCGTAGACGATGACGTCGACCTCGTGCTCGACGCCGTCGGCGGTACGGATGCCGGTCGGCGTGATCGCCTCGATCGCGGTGGTCTCCACCGTGACGTTCGGTTGGGCCAACGCGGGGAAATACTCGTTGGAGAACAGGCCGCGCTTGCAGCCCGCCGCGTAATCGGGGGTCAGCTTCGCGCGCAGTTCGGGATCGCTGACCTGCTTGACCCGATGCCGGTCGGCCAGCGCGATCACCGGCGTCTTCATCGCCGGGATATCGGTCAGCGCCAGCGCAAGCACCTCGAAGAACGACCAGATCGCGAACCGTTCGGCGAGCCGAGTCGGCGGCAGGTACTTGAACACGGCCTTATGGGTGGAGCTGTACTCGGTGTCGAACTTCGGCAGCACCCAGGCCGCCGACCGCTGGAACAGCGTGAGGTGCGCGGCCTCCGGCTGGATGCGCGGAATGTATTGGATCGCGCTGGCGCCGGTGCCGATGCAGGCGACGCGCTTACCGGTCAGATCGACACTGTGATCCCACTCGGCGGAGTGGAAAGCCGGGCCCGCGAAGGTGTCTATTCCGGCGATGTTCGGCATGGCGGGCCGCGACAGCTGGCCGACGGCGGGAACGAGGACGTCGGCGGTGAGCTGCGCGCCGTCCGCGGTCGTGATGATCCAGCGTCCGGTCTGCTCGTCGAATTCGGCGTCGGTCACCTCGGTGCCGAACCGGATGTACCGCACCAGGTCGTGTTTCTCGGCAACCCCGCGCATGTACTCGTGGATGTCACGCTGCTCCGAAAACCGCCGCGGCCAATCGGTTTTGGGCTCGAACGACCAGGAGTACAGCGGCGAAGGCACATCGCATGCGGCACCGGGATAGGTGTTCTCCCGCCACACGCCACCCAGATCCTGGGCGCGTTCCAGGATGGTGAAGCTGTCCAGCCCCGCCCGCCGCAGCTCGAGTGCCAGGCCGAGCCCGCCGAATCCGGCGCCGATAATGATGATGGACGGCGTTGTCATGATCTGAGCCTAAGTGGCGAACCCGCAGGTCCGAAGAGATCCGCGGTCAGGGAATCGACATTTTCGGCCATATGTGGTTCGGGATCCGGACCTGTTCGCGAGATCCGCACCCGCTATGGGTCGCCGAATCGGGTGCGGATCTTGACGCGTCAGTTGCCCGCGAGTTGGCGGGCAATGACGAGGCGCTGGATCTGGTTGGTGCCCTCGAAGATCTGCATGACCTTGGCTTCCCGCATGTAGCGCTCGACCGGGAAGTCCTGGGTGTAGCCATAACCGCCGAAGACTTGCACGGCGTCGGTGGTGACCTTCATGGCGGCATCGGTGGCAATGAGTTTCGCGACGCTGGCCTGGCGCGAGTAGGGCAGCCCGGCGTCCCGGCGGCGGGCGGCGTCGAGGTAGGTGGCGCGGGCCGAATCGACTGCGGCGGCCATGTCGGCGAGCACGAAGCCGAGGCCCTGGTGGTCGATGATGTGACGGCCGAACGCTTCTCGCTCCTTGGCGTAAGCGACGGCCTCGTCGAGGGCGCGCTGCGCCAAACCTGTTGCGACGGCCGCGATCCCGAGGCGGCCGGAGTCCAGGGCACTGAATGCTATCGAAAGCCCTTGTCCCTCTTCGCCGATCAGCCGTTCGTCGGGCAGGAACGCGTCGTCGTAGGCCGCGGTAGTGGTCGGCACGGCGCGCAGCCCCATCTTCTCCTCTGGCTTGCCGAAGCTCAGTCCCTCGGTATCGCGCGGCACCAGGAAGCACGAAACGCCGCGGGAGCCTTCGCCGGTACGGGCGAACAGGGTGTAGAAATCGGCGCGGCCGCCGTTGGTGATCCACGCCTTCGCACCGTTGATCCGGTAGCCGCCATCGACTTTCGTCGCCCGGCAGCGCAGCGCGGCCGCGTCGGAGCCCGCGTGCGGCTCGGAAAGGCTGTAGGCGCCGATGGTTTCACCGGACAGCAGGTCCGCGAGCCAGCGCTGCTGCTGTTCCTCGGTGCCGAAGGTGAACAGCGGATGGCAGGACAGACTGTGCACGCTCACCGCCACCGCGACCGCGGCCCACCGCGCCGCCAGTTCCTCCAACACTTGCAGGTACACCTCGTAGGGCTGGGCACCGCCGCCGAATTCCTCGGGATACGGCAGGCTCAGCAGACCGGCCGCGCCAAGCGCGGGGAAGACGCCGTCGGGAAACGTCCCGGTCTTCTCGCACTCGACCACCCGCGGTTCGAGCACCTTGTCGGCGATATCGCGGGTCAGCTCGAGCAGGTCCCGAGCCTCGGACGTCGGCAGCATTCGATCCACTGGCATGCCCCTACGCTAGCGAGCCTGCCGCCGGTGCGGGGATCAGGCCGTTGCTACCGCCCGAGCGTCAGCGGCGGTGCCCGCGGCCCATCGGCCGTAGTACGCGGAACCTGCTGTGCCCGTTTATTATCCGGCGGCCGGTATGGTGGACCGTGCCCTCGCTGGGTGGCTGCGCCATTGCCGAATTCCGCACGCCGATCGGACCGGACCGCTTCGGTGGCGGACTATCGCCTTCGTCAGAGCGCGGTCTCCACCTACAACGTGCGCTGGTGAATTGCCCAGTGGCGCACCGGCCCGGCGGACCCGGCCAGGCTTGCGGCTGGTCGCGGGCAGGAAAGCGGTCATAGCCGACCGGTCGGCCCGCGATGCACGTGCAAATGTGAGTGCATCCAGGGGTATTGAATTTTGCTGGGACGCGGGTGAATTCGCGCAGGTCACAAGGTTGCTGCCGCTTGGCTGGCCACCTTTGCCTCGCTGGAATTGTCTCATTCGGGTGATATTCGGCAGGTTGCCTGGCGCAGTAGCGCCATAACGACTAAGACGGTGAATGGTGCGAACGGGGACGGACCGGCATGTCGGCGACCACGCAGGGGGTGTCGCCGCCATTCCGGTCCGATGGGGGGAATCGCTCAGCAACTCCCCAGTGGCCGTGACCGGCCCGCCTGCTCTATTATCTGCGTATGAATGCAGATAACCAGGAAGGCCGGTCGCTCGCGGACGACCAGGTGGGTCTGGTTGTCGAGGTCTTCCGCATGCTTGCCGACGCGACCCGGGTCCGCCTGTTGTGGTCACTGGTCGACCGCGAGCTTTCGGTGAACGACCTCGCGGGCTATGTCGGCAAACCCGCACCTTCGGTCTCCCAACATCTAGCCAAGCTGCGGATGGCGCGCCTGGTCAGCACCCGCCGCTCGGGCACGACCATCTACTACAGCCTGGAGAACGAGCACGTCCGGCAACTGGTCGTGGACGCGGTCTACAACGCCGAGCACGCGGGCCCGGGCATTCCACCGCACCACCGCGGCGAGATGGCCGTGCGTGAATTACCGGAGCAGCGGACCGGGACAGCGGAATGACTTGCACGAAACATAGTCCTGGGCAACAGATCTCGGAGCGTGACGTGATGCATACGGCGGATGGGCACAGCGGCGAGTTCGGTCATGGCCACCACCACGATTCCGAGCACCAGCATGGGCACGGTCAGCACACGCATGAGCATCCAAAAGGCTTGCGCGGCATCCTTCGCGAGATCTTCGTGCCGCACAGCCACGATGCGGCCGACAGCGTCGACGACGCCTTGGAAGCCAGTGCCGTCGGCATCCGGGCGGTGAAGATAAGCCTCGTGGTACTCGGGGTAACCGCGGCATTGCAGGTGCTGGTGGTGGCGGCCTCCGGGTCGGTGGCGTTGGCGGCGGACACTATTCACAACTTCTCGGACGCGTTGACCGCAGTGCCGCTGTGGATCGCGTTCGCACTCGGGCGGCGGGCGGCGACGCGGCGCTACACCTACGGGTTCGGTCGTGCCGAGGATCTGGCGGGTCTGTTCGTCGTCGCGATGATCGCGCTGTCGGCGTTGATCGCCGGGTACGAGGCGGTCCGCAGGATGCTGGCCCCGGTGCCGATCGAGCATCTCGGCTGGGTCGCCGTCGCCGGTGTGATCGGCTTCCTCGGCAACGAGACCGTCGCGCTGTATCGCATCCGGGTCGGGCGGCGGATCGGCTCGGCCGCGCTGGTCGCCGACGGCCTGCACGCCCGCACCGACGGCTTCACCTCGCTGGCGGTGCTCCTCGGCGCGGGCGGCGTCGCGCTCGGGTTTCCGCTGGCCGACCCGATCATCGGCCTGCTGATCACCCTCGCCATCCTCGCGGTGCTGCGCACCGCCGCCCGGGATGTGCTGCGCCGTCTGATGGACGCGGTCGAGCCGGGCCTGGTGACGGCCGCCGAGCGGGCCCTGGCCGCCGAACCGGACGTGCAGGGCGTCCGCAGCCTGCGGATGCGCTGGATCGGCCACCGGCTGCACGCCGTCGTGGAATTGGATGTCGCCCCGTCCATCACCCTCGCCGAGGCGCATCGCGTCGCACACGAGGCCGAGCACACCCTTACCCACGTCGTCCCCAAACTGAACACCGCCGTCGTGCACGCCTACCCGGCCCACGCGGGCTGACCTGCCGAAAGTGAAGGCGGATGCCGTCGGATTTGGTTCGGGAGACCATTCCTGGTCAGCCCCGCCCCAGGCGCCTTACCGTTGGGTAGCATTCGCGGTGTGATGTGGCTCATGGTCGGTATGTGCTGAACCATGCTGACGCGCGTCCGAAACCTCTCGAAGCTGCCTGACCTGCTCCATCGGAGCCGGATCCCGGCGGATCTAGAGTCCGTCGCGGCCATCGGCCCCGAGGCCGAGCCCACCGAACTGGGCCTGCCGACCGACTATGCCGAGCGGATCTGGCAGCGGATGCAGCTGGTATACCGCAGCGGCGTGCATCCGGCCATCCAGGTTTGTGTGCGCAGGCACGGCGAGGTCGTCTTCGACCGCGCACTCGGCCACGCACACGGCAACGGTCCGGACGATGCGGCGGATACGCCGAAGGTGCCGGTTACCCCGAGCACCCCATTCGTCACTTACTCGGCCTCGAAAGGTGTCACCGCGTTCGTGGTGCACCTGCTCGTCGACCGCGGACTGATCGATCTGCACGCGCCCATCTGCAAGTACATCCCCGAATACGGTTGTCATGGAAAGGAATCCATCACCGTCGGGCACGTGCTCGCGCACCGCTCCGGCGTGGCGAACCTGCCGAGGGAGGCCTTGACGGCCGAGGCCGTCGCGGATCGTGAACTGCTGGTGCGAAACCTGTGCGCGGTGCGGCCGTCCGTGCCGCCCGGCCGGTTCCAGTCCTACCACGCCCTGTCCGGTGGTTTCATCCTCGGCGAGGTGGTCTACCGGGTCACCGGCAAGGACATTCGCACCGTTCTGGACGAGGAGATCCTGCGCCCGCTGTCCTTCCGCTGGACCAATTACGGTGTGGCGCCGCCGGATTTACCGGCCCTCGCCAGGAACTACCGCACCGGTCTGGCTCCGCTGCCGCCGCTGTCGCTGGCCATGGAGCGAATACTCGGCGTTTCCTTCACCGAGGCCGTGGAAACCGGCAACGACCCCGCCTACCTCGGCATCATCGCGCCCGCGGCGAACGTGGTGAGCACCGCCAACGAGCTGTCCCGGTTCTACGAGATCTTCCGGCGCGGCGGCGAACTCGACGGCGTCCGGGTGGTGCGGCCGGAAACCATTGCGGCCGCGCTTGTTCCGCAGTCGCGGATCGAGCCGGACCTGTCGCTCGGCATGAACTTCGGCTTCGGCTACGGGCCGATGCTCGGTGGCCGGGTGGTCAGCCTGTACGGCCCCGACACCCGCCGCGCCTTCGGACATCTCGGCTTCACCAACAACGCGGCGTGGGCCGATCCGGAGCGCGCGCTCTCGTGCGCCGTGCTCACCAGCGGCAAACCGATCCTGTATCCCGAACTCATCCGCTGGGTGGGTCTGCTCTACGGGATCACCTCGGAGACACCGAAGGTGGCCGAAACAGACTTGGCTTTCTGAGTGGAAGTCACTGAAGAAAAAGGAGTTCCGATGTTGAGCACTATGCAGGACGAGCCGTTGTCGCTGGCGACGTTGCTGCGCTACGCATCGACGTTTGTCGGCGATTCGACCGTGTCCACCTGGACCGGTACCGGCGTGCGCACCATGACCTATCGCGAGCTCGGCGCGGACGCGGCACGGCTGGCGAATGCGTTGCGCGAGCTGGGGATCGGCATCGGCGATCGAGTCGGCACCTTCATGTGGAACAACAACGAGCACATGGTCGCCTACATCGCGGCGCCCGCGATGGGCGCGGTGCTGCACGCGCTCAACATCCGGCTGTTCCCCGAACAGCTGGTCTACGTGGCCAACCACGCCGAGGATCAGGTGGTACTCGTCGACGGCACGCTGCTGCCGATGTTCGCCCAGTACCTGCCGAACCTGAAGACGGTCCGGCACGTCATCGTGGTCAACGGCGACGCGTCGACGCTGTCCGCTCCCGAAGGTGTCAAGGTGCATGACTACACCGAACTCCTTGCCGCGCAACCGGATACCTACGACTTCCCGATTATCGACGAACGTTCCGCCGCGGCAATGTGCTACACCTCCGGCACCACCGGCGACCCGAAGGGTGTGGTGTATTCGCACCGCTCGAATTGGTTGCACGCCATGCAGGTGTGCTCGCCGAGCAGCATGGGATTCTCCGGAGCCGACAATGTGCTCGCCATCGTGCCGCTGTTCCATGCCAATGCGTGGGGCCTGCCGTACGCTGCGCTGATGTCCGGCGCGAGTCTGCTGATGCCGGACCGGTTCCTGCAGCCGGGTCCGTTGCTGGAAATGATGGCGGCACAGCAGCCGACCTTCGCCGCCGCGGTGCCGACCATCTGGGGCGGCATGCTCGCCGGGCTCGCCGCGCACCCGCAGGACATCACCCATCTGCGCTCGGTGGTGGTCGGCGGTTCGGCGGTGCCGCCGTCGATGATGCGCGCCTTCGAGGAAAAGCACGGCGTCCGCATCCTGCACGCCTGGGGCATGACCGAAACCTCGCCGCTCGGCAGCGTCGCGCATCCGCCTGCCGGGGTGACCGGGGAAGACGAGTGGGCCTACCGCTACACCCAGGGCCGGTTCCCGGCCAGCGTGCAGGCCAGGCTGGTCGCCGACGACGGCAGCGTGGTGCCGAACGACGGAGCATCGCTGGGTGAGTTGGAGGTTCGCGGGCCGTGGATTACCGGCTCCTACTACTCCCCGGACGGTGCCGAGGTCGATCCGGAGAAGTTCGACGACGGCTGGTTGCGTACCGGTGACGTCGGCAAGATCAGCCGGGACGGTTACCTCACGCTGGTGGACCGCTCCAAGGACGTGATCAAGTCCGGCGGCGAATGGATTTCGTCGGTGGACCTGGAGAACGCCGTGATGGGTCACCCCGCGGTGGCCGAGGCGGCCGTGATCGGCGTGCCGGATGAGAAGTGGGACGAGCGGCCCCTGGTGGCCATCGTGCTCGCCGAGGGCGCCGAGGCGAAGGCCGACGAATTGCGCGACTTCCTCGCCGACAAGTTCGCGAAATGGCAACTGCCGGAACGCTGGACGTTCATCGCCGAGGTGCCGAAGACCAGCGTCGGCAAGTTCGACAAGAAGCGGCTGCGCGCCCAGTACGCCGATGGCGACCTGACGGTCACCACGCTGTCCTGACCGGCACCGGTACCGGCCCGATCACCGCATAAGCCCGGCGCGGAGCGAAATCGCTTGCCGCGCCGGGCCTATGCTCTTGGTGATCAGCAGTTACGCAGTTCCGGGCTCTGATTGAGCAGCTGGGCCCGGGTACCGATGAACGTGCTGTAGGTGTCGCCGCCGACCGCGGCGAGCGGGAAAGCGGCCACCCGGTGGCAGTTCTGGAAGGCGAGCTTCACGCCGAAGTGGCGCTCCAGTCCGCCGCGGATCGCGTCGGAGGCCATGGCGCGCAGCAGTTGCCCGCGCGCCACCTCATCCGGCGGAGGAACCACGTTGTCCGCGTATTCCGCTGTGCCGGAGTGCAGTTCGCCGGCCACCCGGCTGACGACTTCCCAGGCGTAGGGCAGCGAGTTGCGGACAACCTCGACGAAGTCGGCGTCGCTGACTTCGCCGCGTTCGGCGCGTTCGAGTAATGCGGTGGGTACATCGAGGGACATAGCGCTCTCCTCCAAGGATGGACGGCCGATGCGATGCGTCTCGATTCTAATCGAAAGTCGTTGTCAACAAACCTGGATTCGCCGCGAAAGCGCCGCGTTCAGTGCGGATTTCGTATCAGCGGCGAGCTTGCGGACCAGTTCGCCCGCTGGTAGCTCCGGTGCCAGGGAGTGCGTTTGTCCCGCCCAGAGGTTCACGTTTTCCGGATTGCCCGCAGTTCGGGCCGCCGCCCGCAAAGGGCCGGTGGCGTAATGGATTTCCGGGTAGGCCGCGGGTGCGGTCGCGCTGTGCTCGACCATGAACCGGTTGCGCAGCCCGCGCGCCCGGCGGCCGGTGAAGGCGCGGGTGAGCATGGTCGGGGTGTCCGTGCTCAGCGCGGCGCGGTGCACCGGATTGGTGCCCGCCTCCGGGCAGCGCAGGAATGCGGTGCCGAGTTGCACCGCGGCCGCGCCCGCGGCGAGCGCGGCCGCGATGCCCGCGCCCGTGCTGATGCCGCCGGTGGCCACCACCGGGCGGTCCGTTGCCGCGCGCAGCAGTTGCAGCAGGGCGAGCACGCTCAGCGGATCGGTGGCGTCGTCCTCGGCGCGATCGAGGAAGGTGGCGCGATGCCCGCCCGCCTCCGCGCCCTGGGCGATGAGCACGTCGGCACCCCGCTCGACCGCGATGGCTGCTTCGGCGGGCGAGGTCACGGTCACCCAGATCTCGGAGCCGACGGCATGTAGGCGCGCGATCTCCGCGGCGGACGGGCAGCCGAAGGTGAACGAGACGGCCGCGACCGGATCGGCGACGAGCAGATCCAGTTTGGCGTCCCAGTCGTCGGTGTCGTACTTCGCGTCGCCGACCGGATGCTCGCGCGCGAGTTCGGCCAGGTAGTCCGCGAAGGCGGCGGCGGGAGTGGCGGGGCCCGGCACGAACAGATTCACGCCGAAGGGCGCGCCGGTCATGGCGCGGGTGGCGGTGATCCGGGCGGCAGTGTCGGCTGCGCTCAGGTAACCGGCGGCCAGCAGGCCGAAGCCACCGGCCTCGGTGACCGCGACGGTCAACTCGGGCGTGGAGGGTCCGCCCGCCATCGGAGCGAGCACGATCGGGACGTTCAAGTCATCGATGATCACGGCTCCAGTCTGACTTACTGGACGTGTGACCCGGTGTTTACCTGCGTCTTTGCCGCAGAAGGTTGCGGAATGGTCACGCTGGCGTAGAGTTCCCATCACAACGGATGCCAAACCGTTACATCGCAAGCTTGACCGGATCGTTACCGAACCGGTCCGCGACCGGCCAGGCACCGCTTGAACCAACTGTTCTTCGGACGCAAGGACGCAGCTTTGTCGCACCACCGGGTAGGCCCCAGTTCCATTACGGTCATGAGCCTCATCGGCGATGATATTTCGGGTCGGCCGACGCGGCATCGCGCCGAGTCGACCGCGACCGAACGAGTGAAGGTCGCCGCCGGTGTCGCGGTCGCCACGGGCGCCCTGATCGGCACCGTCTCGCAGATCGCTCCCGCCGTCGCCAGTCCGCTGCTGCCCGGCGCGCACGACGGTGACGAGGCCGAGGGCCCGATGACCTTCCGGGGAACCGGCATTCTTCCGGTCGCCCAGACCAAGATCGCCACCCCCGCACCGGAGGCCCCGGCCCCCGAGGCGCCGGTCGCCACCCAGGTCGCCGCCCCCGTCGCCGCCCCGTTCGGCCTGCCGAACCTGCCGCCGGAGATCGCGGGCCCGCTGGCCCAGGCCGAGCAGATCCTCAAGGGTGTGCAGCAGCAGGTCGCTCCCGCGCCCGCCAATGTGGCGGTGCGCCCGGTCGCCGGCGCGGTCAGCTCCGGATTCGGCAGCCGCTGGGGCGAATTCCACTACGGCCTCGACTTCGCCGACCACCTCGGCGCCCCCATCCACTCGGTGAGCAACGGCACCGTGATCGAGGCGGGCCCCGCGTCCGGCTTCGGTCTGTGGGTCCGCGTGCAGCAGGACGACGGCACCACCGCCGTCTACGGCCACGTGAACGAAATGCTTGTGCGCGAAGGCCAGCGGGTCAACGCGGGCGATGTGATCGCCACCGTCGGCAATCGCGGCAACTCCACCGGCCCGCACCTGCACCTGGAGATCTGGGATCAGGGCGGCAGCAAGATCGACCCGATGCCGTACCTGGCGGCCAAGGGAGTGCCACTGCAGTGGGGCCCGTCGGCGCACTGACCCCGCTGCCGGGCTTGATATTCCGTCGCTCACGCCACCTGCTGGCGTGCAGGTTTCCCCACCAGAACCAGTCGGTCGTCAGGCGTACCTCCGCCTTCGCTCCGGCCGTGCGCGGTCTTCGGACCGGACTCCGTCCGCCAGTTCACATTAAGCTCATTCCGTGACCGACCTCGGCGACATCTTCGAGCCTGGATCACCACACGGCCGCACCTACGCCGTGCTGGTGCATCATCCGCGGTCGAGTCTCGCCGATATCGCGCAGTATCTGGGCGTTTCGGAAGAGACCGCCGCGGCCTCATTGGACGTGCTGTGTGACTTGCGCGCCGCCGTGCGCGTGACGACTCCCGATGGCGCGCCCGCGGTGTGGGACGCCCATGCCCCGGAGTCGTTGTCGGAGGCCGAGGCTCGGCGAAGACAACAGCAGATCAACCAGATGCACACGGCCGCAGCGCGGCTCAGCGAGACGTTCCGTTCGGTGCGCCGCTCGCCGCGCAGCAACGGCGCCGTGGTGCCGGTCTTCGAACGCCTGGAAATGCTCGCCGATTTCGAGGAGATGCAAACCGCGGCGCGCAGCTGCGTCAAGGTCGTCGAACGCGGGCCCTATCTCAGCGATCTCGACCGCGAGCGACAGTTGTTCCTGCTCAAACGGGGTCGCCTCAGCGAAGGCATCCGCTACCAGACGCTCTACCAGGACACCATCTATCAGGATCCGGAACGGCTGCGGCACGCACTGTCCACCAATGCCAGTGGGGCACAGGCGCGCACGTTGCCCGAGCCGCCGTTCAAACTGATCATCAGTGACGACGAACGCGCTAGCCTGGTGTTGCACGTCGACGAACGCCGCCCGGACCCCATGGGCTTGCGGATCACCGGCTCACCCGCGCTGGACCTGCTGGTCAAAACGTTCGACGTGCTGTGGTCGCTGGCCGCTCCCATTTCGGTGAACCCGACCGCGGAGGCCCTCGACGAACGAGACCGGGCGATCCTGACCCTGATGGGTCTCGGTGCCACCGACGACACCATCGCGCGACGGCTCGGCATGTCTCGGCGTACTGTGGTCCGCCGGACCGCGCGACTGCTGGAGCGGCTCGGCGCGAGCACCCGATTCCAAGCTGGGGTGCAGGCAACCCGGCGTGGTTGGTTGTGAACTAGTTCACCGATCCGGGTACTCCTGCAACATGACCGGCTCGACACCGATATAACCCCTGGCATCTGGCAAGACACCGCTTCCATGGGGGCAGCGGCGGATGTGTGATCGAAAGACAGGAGCCGACAAGGGGGCGCGTGCCGCTGTCAGCGGCCCGTTAGTAATCCAAGACAGCACGCGTGGACACCGAACAGTCCCTTATATGATTGCTCGGACCGCGCTGGCCCCGGACGATACGCCCTCGATATGGGTAGGGCCGGGTCCTAGCTCGATGCGAGAGGTGAATGCACTCGAATGGAAACTGCCCGTCGTTCCGCTCGTGGTAGCCGTCGCCGCAGGTCGGGCAGCCCGCTGTTCGGGCAGTTGCTGACCGCCGCCGTCGAATCCGAGGCCGCAGAGGTCGCCATCCGCTACAACCCGTCGGGCCAGCTCGACGACGAACGCCAGCTCACCTATGCCCAGCTCGACGCGGCCTCCTCCCGGCTGGCCAGGGAACTGATCGAACGCGGTGTCGGTCCTGGCGACGTGGTCGCCATCGGCATCGCGCGCAGCCTCGAGTCGGTGCTCGCCGTGTGGGCGATCGCGAAGACCGGTGCGGCGTACGTGCCGGTGGATCCGGCCTACCCGACCGAGCGCATCAACCACATCGTGTCCGATTCCGGCGCCGTGGTCGGGCTCACCACCTCGGCGCATCGCCCGGTGCTCGGCACCGGGGTGTACTGGATCGAGCTCGACGACCCGGTGCAGGCCGCGCGGATCGCCGCCCGGCCCGAGCACCCGATCTCCTACGCCGACCGAGTGCGTCCGCTGGACGAGCGGCACCCGGCCTACGTCATCTACACCTCCGGTTCGACCGGCAAGCCCAAGGGCGTCGTGGTCACCCACACCGGCCTGGCGGGCCTGGTGGCCGCCGAGCGCGAGCACTACGGGGTGACCGCCGATTCGCGGGTGCTGCATGTGTGCTCGCCGAACTTCGACGTGTCGGTCCTGGAGTTGCTGCTCGCCTTCTCCGCCGGCGCCACGCTGGTGATCGCGCCGCCGTCGGTGTTCGGCGGATACGAGCTGGCCGATCTGCTGCGTCGCGAGCAGGTCACGCACATGCTGATCACGCCGGGCGCCTTGGAGTCGGTCGATCCGACCGGACTGGACGACCTGCGGGTCGTGGTGGTAGCCGGTGACAAGTTCGGGCCGGAACTGGTCGGCCGCTGGGCCCGCGATCACGAGTTCTACAACGGCTACGGGCCGACCGAGGCCACCATTCTCGCGACGAGCACCACGCGAATGCTGCCCGACGATCTCATCACCATCGGCTCGGCGATTCCGGGAGTCGGTGCGTTCGTGCTGGATTCGCGGCTGCGGCCGGTACCCGCCGGTGTGGTCGGCGAGCTGTACCTTTCGGGTCCCGCGCTGGCCCAGGGCTATCTCGGCAGGCCGGGACTCACCGCGGAGCGCTTCGTGGCCAGCCCGTTCGGCGCCGACACCGGCAATCCCGGCGCCCGGCTGTACCGCACCGGAGACCTGGTGCGCCGCACCGAAGGCGAGGACGGCGGGGCCATCGAGTATCTCGGCCGCTCCGACTTCCAGGTCAAGATCCGTGGCTTCCGTATCGAACTCGGCGAGATCGACAACGCGCTGACCGCGCACCCCGACATCGACTACGCGGCGACGCTCGGCAAAACGCTGCCGTCCGGGGCCACCGCGCTGGTGTCCTATGTGTTGCCGCGGGCCGGAACCGTCGTGGACACCGGCGAACTCGTCGAGTTCCTCGGGGAGTCCTTGGCCGCGTACATGATTCCCGCCGCCATCATGGTGCTCGACGAGATCCCGCTGACCCCGGTCGGCAAGCTGGACCGCGCGGCACTGCCCGCACCGGTGTTCGCCGCCAAGGCATTCCGGGCGCCGTCAACGCCGGTGGAGGAGATCGTCGCCGACGTGTTCGCCGCGTTGCTGGTGACCGGGGACGAAGGCCGAGTCGGCGTGGACGACGACTTCTTCGAACTCGGCGGCAACTCGCTGCTGGCCGCGCAGGCCGCCGCCCGCATCGGGTCGGCCTTGAATGTTCGAGTGCCGGTGCAGCTGTTGTTCGAGGCGACAACGGTGGCCGCGCTCGCCGAACGGGTCGAGCAGCACGCCGGTTCGGTTGCGGGCCAAGCGTTGCACGCGCGGCCGCGACCGGCCAGGGTGCCGCTGTCCTACGCACAGCAGCGGATGTGGTTCCTGAACCGGTTCGATCCGGACAGTGCCGTCAACAACATTCCGGCCGCGGTGCGTCTGTCCGGCCACCTCGATGTCGACGCGTTGCGCGCCGCCGTGCGTGACCTCGCGGAGCGGCACGAGGTGCTGCGCACGCTGTACCCCGAGGTCGACGGCGAGGGCTACCAGTTGGTGCTGCCGACCGGCGACCCGCGTGCGGTGCCGGAATTGGTGGTCGAGCAGGCCACCGAGGCCGATGTGCCCGGACTCGTCGCCGCAGCGGTGACCGAGGGCTTCGACGTGACCGTAGCGCCGCCGGTGCGGGTGCGGCTGCTCGAGCTGACCGAGACCGAGCATGTACTGGTCTGCGTGGTGCACCACATCGCGGGCGACGGCTTCTCGATGGGCCCGCTGACCCGCGACCTGATGGCCGCCTACCTGGACCGCATGCGCGGCGGCGCACCGGAATGGCCGCCGCTCGAGGTGCAGTACGCCGACTACGCGATCTGGCAGCGAGAGATCCTGGGCGCCGAAGACGACCCGGAATCGGTACTGGCCCAGCAGATCGCCTACTGGCGGACCGAATTGGCCGCGCTGCCCGAGCAATTGGAGCTGCCCGCGGACCGGCCCCGTCCCGCGGTGGCGTCCAACCGCGGTGCCACGCTTGGCTTCGAGATCGGTCCCGATGTCCACGCCGGGCTGAGCCGTCTTGCGCACAGCCACAATTCGACGCTGTTCATGATGGTGCACGCGGCACTCGCGGTGCTGCTCGCCCGGTTGTCCGGCACCAGGGACATCGCCATCGGAACCCCGGTGGCCGGGCGTGGCGAGGCCGCGCTCGACGACCTCATCGGCATGTTCGTCAATACCCTTGTGCTGCGCACGGATATCGACTCCGGTGCGACATTCGACGAGCTGTTGCGCGAGGTGCGCAGGATCGACGTCGAGGCGTTCGGTCACGCCGACGTGCCCTTCGAGCGGCTGGTCGAGCTGCTCGACCCGGCGCGCTCCGCGGCCAGGCATCCGCTGTTCCAGGTGATGCTGACCTTCCAGAACCTGGCCCGTACCGAACTGGAACTGCCCGGACTCTCGGTGTCGGCAGTGGATCTCGCGATGCCGCTGGCCAAGTTCGACCTGCAACTGGCATTGGTCGAGCGAATCGACCGGCACGGTGCGGCGGAAGGTATTTCGGCGGCATTCACCTACGCCACCGATCTGTTCGACGAGGCAACCGTGCAGGACTTCGCCGACCGCTTCGGCCGGATCCTCACGGCGGTCGCGGGTGATTCCAGCGTGACCGTCGGCGATATCGACGTGCTCGCGCCGGGCGAGCGCGATCTGGTGCTGCACGAGTGGAACAGCCCGGGTGCTGCCGTGCCCGAGGTGACCCTGGTGGATCTCATCGGTGCCCAGGCGCGCAGGCGTCCGGACGCGGGCGCGATCCGCTACGGCGACACCACCCTTACCTTCGGTGAGCTGCAGCGCAGCGCCAACAAAGTGGCGCGGGCACTGATCGCGCATGGCGTCGGCCCGGAATCGCTGGTGGCCGTTGCGGTTCCGCGTACCGAGGAGCTGCCGATCGCGCTGCTCGCGGTTCTCACCGCCGGTGCCGGGTACCTGCCGATCGATACCACCTATCCCACCCAGCGGCTGGAGTTCATGCTGTCCGATGCCGCCCCGGCGTGCATCCTTACTACCGCGAGCGAGCTGGAATCGGTTCCGGCGGGCGATATTCCGGTCATCCTGCTGGAGGAAACGGCCGACTTCGCCGACGCGCCGATCCGGGCCGCCGAGCGGACCGCACCGCTGCGGCCGGACAACCTCGCTTACGTCATCTACACCTCCGGCTCCACCGGCGTGCCCAAGGGTGTCGGTGTCGCGCACCGCAATGTGGTGCAGCTGTTCGCCAATACCCAGGTGCTGTTCGAGTTCGACGAGACCGACGTGTGGACGTTGTTCCACTCGTTCGCCTTCGACTTCTCGGTGTGGGAGTTGTGGTGCGCGCTGGCCAACGGCGGCACCGTCGTGGTGGTCGACTACCTGACCTCCCGTTCCCCGGAACTGTTCCGCGAGTTGCTGATTCGCGAGCAGGTCACCGTGCTCAACCAGACACCGTCGGCGTTCTATCAGCTCGCCGAGGCCGATCGGGCCGCGCAGACCGCCGATCAGGCCAAGTTCGCGCTGCGCTACGTGGTGTTCGGCGGTGAGGCGCTCGACCTGCGTCAGCTGCAGCGCTGGTACGAACGGCACGCGGTGGACGCGCCGTGGCTGGTCAACATGTACGGCATCACCGAAACCACGGTGCACGTGTCGTTCCTGTCGCTGGACGAGCAGATGGTCGACAACGCGGCGAGCGTCATCGGCCGCGCGCTGCCCGGCCTGGATGCCTACGTGCTCGAAGACCGGTTGCATCCCGCGCCGGTCGGTGTCGCGGGTGAGATCTACGTCGCGGGCACACAGTTGTCTCGCGGCTACCTCGGTCGCCCTGGGCTTGCCGCGACCCGATTCGTCGCGAATCCGTTCGGCGTGCCCGGATCTCGGATGTACCGCACCGGCGACATCGGCCGCTGGGTCGGTTTCGGTGGCCAAGCGACGCTCGAGTACGCGGGCCGCGGTGATCAGCAGGTGCAGTTGCGTGGCTTCCGCATCGAGCTGGGCGAGATCGAGTCGGCGCTGGTGCGTTGCCCCGGTGTGAGTCAGGCTGTGGTGCTGGTCCGTGCCGACGAGCACGCGGGCGACCGGCTCATCGGATATGTCGTGCCGGATACCGGTTCTGCGTTGGACCCGGTCGAATTGCGCAGTCAGGTCGGCGAATTCCTCACCGGCTACATGGTGCCGGACGCGCTCGTCGTGCTGGATGTGCTCCCGCTGACACCGAACGGCAAGTTGGACCGAAAGGCCCTGCCCGCACCGGAATTCACCAGCACGGCGACCTTCCGTGCGCCGAGTTCGCCGGTCGAGCAGGCGGTCGCCGAGGTCTTCGCCGGGCTGCTCGGCGCCAAGGACATCGGCTTGGACGACGACTTCTTCGGCCTCGGCGGCAACTCGCTGCTCGCCACCAGGGTGGTCGCCAGGATCAACGAGGCGCTGGACGCGAATCTCGTGGTGCGCGAACTGTTCGAGTCGCCCACCGTCGCGGCGCTGGCCGCGCGCGTCGTGCCCGGCGCGGCCGAGGCGTCCGGCGCGCGGCCGCCGCTGGCCCGCGTGCCACGGACCGATCGGGTGCCGTTGTCGCTGGCCCAGCAACGGATGTGGGTGCTCAACCAGTTCGATCCGGAGTCGCCCGCCTACAACATTCCGCTGGCGATCCGGCTGTCCGGTGTGCTGGACGTGCCCGCGCTGCGCAATGCCGTGGCCGATGTGCTCGAACGGCACGAGACGCTGCGCACCCGTTACCCGGCGGATCCGTCCGGGGTGGCGTACCAGGAGATCCTGTCGGTCGGCGAGGCGCTGCCCGGTGGCCTCGAGGTCGTGGCCACCGCCGATCCGATCGGCCGCATCACCGCGTTGATGTCCACCGGATTCGACGTGACGCAACAGGTTCCGGTGCGTGCGCTGCTGCTCGCGGTCGGTCAGGACGAGCACCTGCTTGCGCTGGTCGTCCATCACATCTCGGCCGACGGCGCCTCGATGGCACCCCTGGCGCGGGACCTGGTGACCGCGTACCTCGCCAGGATCGGCGGCAATTCGCCGCGCTGGTCGCCGCTCGAGGTGCAGTACGCCGACTTCGCCGCTTGGCAGCGCACCGTCATCGGTACCGATGACGACGAGAACTCCATCGCCGCACGGCAATTGGCCTACTGGCGCGATCAGCTCGACGGCCTGACCGGCGAGCTGAACCTGCCACTGGACCGCCCGCGCCCCGCCATCCCGTCGATGCGCGGCGCCTCGACCGGCCTCGCGATCGCACCCGACGTGCACGCGGCGCTGGTTCGGATTGCCCGCGAACACAATTCGACGCTGTTCATGGTCGTGCACGCCGCGCTGGCCGTGTTGCTGGCCCGGCAGACCAACAGCACCGACATCGCCATCGGCACGCCGATCGCGGGCCGTGGCGAACGCGCGCTGGACGAGCTGGTCGGCATGTTCGTCAACACGCTCACGCTGCGCACCGCCGTCGAACCCGGCACCAGCTTCGCCGAACTCGTCGAGCAGGCCCGCGAGACAGACCTCGCGGCCTTCGCCAACGCGGACATCCCGTTCGAACGGGTCGCCGAGGTGGTCGCCGCCGGTCATGCGTCGGTGTACAACCCGCTGTTCGGCGTGGTGCTGTCGTTCCAGAACAACGAGCAGCCGACGCTGGAACTGCCCGGCCTGACGATCACCGGACTGGACGGCGGCCAGATCGCGGCCAAGTTCGATCTGCAGGTGAATGTCGACCCGCGGCACCGCGAAGACGGCTCGCCCGACGAGCTGATCACCGCGATCACCTACGCGACCGACCTCTTCGACGAGTCGACGGTGCAGGCGCTGTGCCGCAGGCTGGAGCGCGTGCTGACCGCGGTGGTCGCCGATCCCCAGGTGCGGGTCGGTGACATCGACCTGCTCGACGCACAAGAGCGGGAGCGGGTCCAGGCCGCAGCGGAATCGGCGCAGGAGACCAACGTTCAGAGCGCGACGTCGACCACCGGAACGGCGCTGACCCAAGCGTTGACCGCCGTGGTCGAGGACGACCCGGATGGTCCCGCGGTGGTGTTCGGTGAGGACGCGGTGTCCTACCAGGAACTCGACGCACGCTCCTCGCGCCTGGCGCGGGTGCTCGCGGCGCGTGGCTGCGGGCCCGGCGACGGGGTGGCCGTCCGGTTCGACCGCGGTGTGGACGCGGTCGTCGCGACCTGGGCCGTGCTCAAGGCCGGTGCCGCCGTCGTTCCGGTGTCCTCGGCCGACGCCACGATTCCGGCGGCCCCGGTCGTCAAGATCGGGCTCACCGATGCCGCCGTGCCATCGGTTGGCGATGTCGACTGGCTGGTGCTCGACGATCCCGCGGTGGCCGCGCAGATCGCGGCCGAATCGCCGCGTCCGGTGACCTACGCGCACCGCACGCGGGTGCTGCGGGGCACCGACCCGGCCTTCGTCGGCGCGCGCACGCTCGGCTACGACGAGCTGGCCGGGGCGGCGGACCGATTGCGCACCCGCACCGAGCTGACCTTCGAATCACGCACCTTCCAGCTCGGCGGTCCGGCGGAGCTGGCGTTGATCGAGGTGGTGGCCGCCGGCTCGGCCGGGGCTTCGGTGGTACTCGTCCCGGACGACGCCGAGCTGACCGAAGCGCTGGCCGACGAGTGGATCAGCCACCTGCTCACCGATCGAGCGGGGCTCAGTACCCTCGACTCGGCGGCGTTGGCGGATCTGCAAGCCGTGGTGCTGGCCGATGGTGCTGATGTCAACAGCGCATGGACGCAGGTGGCGGCGGTGGTCGCCCTGACCGACCTGCTGCGGGTGGGGTAAATCCCGACCAGTACCGGGTGCAAGCCCCCAAAATCATGACTAGGGTCACTCGGGACCGGTTTGCCGAATGAGGGCAGCCGTTGCAAGTGTGGCTTCAACATGTTCGACAGGCAGGATGAGCAGAGTTCCATGGTTCGTGTAGTGGTGGGGGACGTGCGGCCGGATCGGCGGCGGGGAAGCAAGAACCTGGCGATGGTGAACGCATGACGCGTTCTGCTCGTGTCCGGCCGGCGCGGACCCGGCGTCCCCGGGTCATCACGCTGCCGCAGCTGATGGCGACCGCCGTCGAAGCCAATCCCGACGGCGTCGCCCTGACCTATGCCGACGCCACGACGACATTGGCGCACCTGAGCTACGCCGAGCTCGACGAGCGGTCGACCAGACTGGCACGGCTGCTGATCGATCGCGGCATCGGCCCGGAAGATCTCGTCGCGATCGGCATTCCGCGCTCGATCGAGTCCGTGGTCGCCGTCTGGGCGGTGGCCAAGTCCGGCGCCGGGTTCGTGCCGGTGGACCCGAACTATCCGGCCGACCGCATCGAGCACATGGTGAAGGACTCCGGCGCGGTCTTCGGCCTGACCACCGCGCAGGCCGCCACCCAGCTGCCGGGACAGGTCGAATGGCTGGTCATCGACAGCGATGCGTGCGTGCATGCGGTCGAGCGCTACTCGACCGAGCCGGTCACCAATGCCGATCGCGTGCGCCAGCTGCGCGCCGAACATCCGGCCTGGGTGATCTACACCTCGGGTTCGACCGGAACACCGAAGGGCGTCGTCGCCACCCAGGCCGGCCTGGCCGGGTTCTGTGAGGAGCAGCGCGCCCACTACGGCGTGACGAGCGCCGCACGGACCCTGCACTTTTCGTCGCCTTCGTTCGATGCGTCGATGCTGGAGCTGCTGCTCGCCCTTGGTGGCGCGGCCACCATGGTCGTCGTCGCGCCGACGGTGTACGGCGGCGACGATCTCGCCGAGCTGCTACGCCGGGAACGGGTGACCCACGCGTTCATCACCCCCGCCGCGCTGGCCTCGATCGATCCGGCCGGCCTCGACGACCTCGGGGTAGTGGCGGTCGGCGGCGAGGCGTGGCCGCCGGATCTGGTGCGCCGCTGGATACTTCCGGTTTCCACCGGGGTTCGTGAGCTGTTCAATATCTATGGGCCGACCGAGACCACGATCGTGGTGAACATCGGTGCGCCGCTGATGCTCGACGCTCCACTGACCATCGGTGGGCCGATCCGCGGCGTCACCGAGTACGTGCTGGACGACCGGCTTTCGCCGGTGCCGGACGGCGTCGTCGGCGAGCTGTACATCGCGGGCGCGCAGGTGGCCCGCGGCTACCACAACCGACCGGCATTGACCGCCACCCGTTTTGTGGCGAACCCGTTCGACCCCAGCGGTTCCCGGCTGTATCGCACCGGCGATCTGGTCAAATGGGCGGCGGATGGGCGACTGGAGTACGCGGGGCGCAACGATTTCCAGGTGAAGGTGCGCGGTTTCCGCATCGAGCTCGGCGAGATCGACGCGGTGCTGGCCGCCAACGACGGCGTCGATTTCGCGGTGACCATCGGGCATCAGCTCGACAGCGGGACAACGATTCTCGCCTCCTACGTGCTGGCCGCACCCGGCGCCGCGGTGGATACCGACGAGCTGATCGCGCTGGCCGAGCGCCGGTTGCCCGCGCACATGGTGCCGACCACGATCACCGTGCTGGACGAGATTCCGCTGACGCCGGTCGGCAAGCTGGATCGGCGCGCGCTGCCCGCGCCGCAGTTGCAGACCAAGGAATTCCGCGCGCCGAGTGGGCAGTGGGAGCAGTTGGTCGCGGATACCTTCGCTGAGCTGCTGGACTCCGGCGCCCCCATCGGCGCCGACGACGACTTCTTCGAGCTCGGCGGCAACTCGCTGATCGCCACCAAGGTGGTGGCCAGGATCGGCGCGCAGATCGGGGCCAGGGTGCCAGCGCGCGCGGTCTTCGAGGCACCGACGGTCGCCGGCTTGGCGGCGCGGCTGGCCCCGCTCGCGGGCTCCGGTGGGCGGCAGGCGCTGGCGCGGATGCCGCGCCCCGAGCACATTCCGCTGTCGCTGGCGCAGCAGCGGATGTGGTTCCTGAACCAGTTCGACACGGCGTCGGCGGCGAACAACATCCCGTTCGCCATCCGGTTGTCCGGCGCGCTGGACGTGACCGCTCTGCGGGCGGCGGTCGCCGACCTGGTCGAGCGGCACGAGACCTTACGGACCGTCTACCCGGCCGTGGACGGCACCGGCTACCAGGTGGTATTGCCTGCGGCACAGGCGGTTCCGGAGCTGTCGGTGACCGAGGTCGCCGAGACCGAGCTGCCGAGCAGGCTGGCCGAGTTCGCGCTGGCCGGATTCGATGTGGCGGCCGAGGTGCCGCTGCGCACGGCGCTGTTCCAGCTGGGTGGCGACGACTACGTTCTCGCGGTGGTCGTGCACCACATCGCGGCGGACGGCACCTCGATGGCGCCGATGGTGCGGGACCTGACGGTCGCGTATTTCGCGCGCACGGGGATGGCAGGAGGCGGAGCCGCCGGGGAGGGTGAACGCACGGGCGCCGCGCCCGACTGGGCGCCGTTGCCGGTGCAATACGCCGACTACGCCCTGTGGCAGCGCGCGATGCTAGGGGACGAGAACGACCCGAAATCGGTGGCGGCCGAACAGATCAATTACTGGCGCGGCGCGCTGGCGGGCCTGCCCGGTCGCCTCGAACTGCCGACCGATCGCCCACGGCCCGCGCTGGCTTCCGGCCGCGGTGGCGTCTACACCTTCGAGGTGGACGCCCAGATCCGGGCCCGGCTCGACGCGATCGCGCAGGACACGGGTGCCTCACTCTTCATGGTCGTGCACGCGGCGTTCGCGGCGCTGCTCGCCAGGCTGTCGGGGTCCGCCGACATCGCCATCGGTACCCCGGTCGCGGGCCGCGGCGAGGCGGAGCTGGACGGGCTGATCGGCATGTTCGTCAACATGCTCGTGCTGCGCACCGAGAGCGCACCGGGTGCGTCGTTCCGCGAGCTGGTCGAGTCTGCCAAAAAGGTTGATCTCGCGGCATTTTCGCATGTGGAGCTGCCGTTCGAGCGGCTGGTGGAGGTACTCGACCCGGCGCGCTCGCAGGCGCATCATCCGCTCTTCCAGGTGGCGCTGTTCTTCCAGAACATGGACAAGCCCGCGCTGGAGCTACCCGGGCTGTCGGCGGCGGCAGTTGACCTCGACGGCGCGGCGGCGAAGTTCGATCTGCAGCTGACAGTTACCCCGCACGAGGGTGAAAACACCGGCCTGTCCGCCATGTTCACCTATGCCACCGACCTGTTCGACGAATCGACGGTCAAAAGTTTCGCCGCCCGGCTACGCCGGCTGCTTCGCGCGGTCGCGGCCGATCCGGACCGCGCGGTGGGCGATGCCGATCTGCTGTCGCTGGTCGAGCGGGATCGAATCCTGTTCGAGTGGAATGACACCCGGCAACGGATCGCCCCCGAGCTGTTGCTCGGCGGCTACCGGCAGGCCGTGGCAGCCCACCCGAATGCTGTCGCGCTGGCCTACGAGGGGGCCGAGCTCACGTACCGGGATTTCGATACCCGAGTCAACAAGCTTGCCCGGCTGCTCATTTCGCAGGGCGTCGGTGCGGAGTCGCTGGTGGGGTTGGCGATACGCCGGTCCATCGACCTGGTCGTCGGCATGTACGCGATCGTGACCGCCGGTGGTGCCTATGTGCCGCTGGATCCGGATCATCCGGCCGAGCGGATCGCGCACATTCTCGATACCGCGCAGCCCGTTTGTGTCGTCACCACATCCGCCGACGCGGCCGCGTTGCCGGACGGCGTTGCCGCGGTCGCTATCGATACCGCCGAACTGGCGCGCTTCGACGGTGCGCCGGTCCGCGCGGACGAACTGCTCCGGCCGGTGTCGCCGCTGAATCCCGCGTACGTCATCTTCACTTCCGGTTCCACCGGCCGCCCCAAGGGCGTCGCGGTTTCCCACGCGGCAATCAACAATCAGCTCGAGTGGATGCTCGCCGAGTACCCACTCGATCAGGACGACGTCTATCTGCAGAAGACGGCGACCACGTTCGACGTGTCGCTGTGGGGCTTCTTCCTGCCGTTGCGGGTGGGTGCGAAGTTGGTCGTCGCGACACCGGACGGTCATCGTGACCCGGCCTATGTCGCGGAAACCATTGCCGCGCAGTCGGTGACGGTCACCGACTTCGTGCCGTCGATGCTCACGATCTTCGCCGCGCACACCGCCAAGGGCGCCTGCCCGACGCTGGAACAGATCTTCGTGATCGGCGAGGCGTTGCCGCCGGAAACGGTCAGCGCGGTGCACGCGGTGCTCGACGCGGACGTGCACAACCTGTATGGCCCCACCGAGGCCGCGGTGTCGGTGACCTACTGGCCTGCCGACGGTTCGGATACCCGTTCGGTGCCGATCGGGTTGCCGCAGTGGAACACCCGGGTCTATGTGCTCGATTCTCGACTTCGCCCGGTACCCGAGGGGGTGGCGGGCGAGCTGTATCTGGCCGGTGACCAACTGGCCCGTGGCTACGTCCGGCGGCCGGACCTGACGGCGGATCGCTTCGTGGCGAATCCGTTCGGCACCGGTGAACGCATGTACCGCACGGGTGATCTCGTGGTGTGGCGCAAGCCTTCCGACGCGGACACCGCCGAGGAGATGGTGCTCGACTACCTCGGCCGCACCGACTTCCAGGTGAAGTTCCGTGGCCAGCGCATCGAGCTCGGCGAGATCGAAACCGCGCTGCTGGCACAGCCTTCGGTGAGCCAGGCCGTCGCCCTGGTCAGCCGGACGTCGCTCGGTGATCAACTGGTCGCCTACGCGGTCGCGTCGCCCGGCGACCGGATCGATCCGCAGGAGTTGCGGGCCGCCATCGCGGAATCGCTGCCCACCTACATGGTGCCGGCCGCCATCGTCGCGCTGGACGAGTTCCCGCTGAATCCCAGCGGCAAGCTGGACCGCAAGGCGCTGCCGGAGCCGATGTTCACCGCACGGGAATTCCGTGCGCCCGCAACGGCGATCGAGGAGATCGTCGCGGGTGTGTTCGGGGAAGTGCTGGGGCTGACCAGGGTCGGTGCCGATGACGACTTCTTCGCGCTCGGTGGCAACTCGCTGATCGCCACCCAGGTGGTGGCCCGGCTCGGTGCCGCTGTCGGCGGACGAGTGCCGGTGCGGACGCTGTTCGAGGCGCCCACCGTGGCCGGCCTCGCCGCGGTGATCGACTCGCAGGTGCATGGTCGTCCCGGGGTCGAGCTGGGCAGCATCGCGCGGCCGGACGAGTTGCCGCTGTCGTTGGCGCAGCGCCGGATGTGGTTCCTCAACCGCTTCGACCAGGCCGACGACGAGGCGGCCGGGTCGGCCGCCTACAACCTGCCGTTCGCGTTGCGGTTGACCGGTGCGCTGGATGTGGCCGCCCTCGGCGCGGCGCTGCACGATGTGGTGGCGCGGCACGAGGTGCTGCGCACCGTGTACCCGGAGACCGCCGACGGCCCGATCCAGGTGGTGTTGCCGCCCAACAGCGTTGCACTGGATGTCACGCCGCGGGTGCTGAGCGAGGCAGACGTGGCGGGCGCGGTGTACGCGCTGGCGTCGAGTTCGTTCGACGTGACCGCCGAGGTTCCGGTGCGAGTGGCGCTGCTTCAGATCGACGGCGCGCCGGACACGTATGTGCTTGCCGTCGTGGTGCATCACATCGCCGCCGACGGGTCCTCGATGGGGCCGCTGGTGCGCGACGTCATGATCGCCTATGCCGCCAGGACCGCGGGCGAAGCGCCGAGTTGGGCACCGCTGCGGGTGCAGTACGCCGATTACGCGCTGTGGCAGCGTGCGGTGCTCGGCGACGAGGCCGATCCGGAATCCATTGCCGCACAGCAGATCAGCTTCTGGCGATCGCACCTGGCCGACCTGCCGGACCTGCTGGAGTTGCCGACGGATCGGCCGCGGCCCGCGATCGCCTCGATGGCCGGTGCGCGCGTGGACGTACAGATCGATGCGGCCACACACGCCGGACTGGTGGAACTCGGTCGGGCGCACGGTGCGACGTTGTTCATGGTCGTGCACACCGCTTTGGCGGTGCTGCTGGCGAGGTTGTCCGGTTCGACGGATGTCGCCATCGGTACCCCTCTGGCCGGTCGTGGTGAACGTGAGCTCGACGACCTGATCGGCATGTTCGTCAACACCGTGGTCTTCCGGACGCAGCTCGATCCGGGTGAGTCGTTCATCGAATTGCTCGGCAGGCAGCGGGAATCCGACCTACAGGCGTTCGCGCACGCGGATATTCCGTTCGAGCGGTTGGTGGAGGTGCTCAACCCGCCGCGCTCGACGGCGCATCACCCGCTGTTCCAGGTCGGGTTGTCGTTCCAGAACATCGCGCGCACCGCGCTCGAACTGCCAGGCCTCGCGGTGGCGGGGCTGGACGCTGATCTCGCGGTGTCGCAGTTCGATCTGCATCTGATCGTGGGCGACGGCTACGACGAGTCCGGCGTGCCGACGGGCATCAGCGGGTTCTTCACCTATGCCACCGATCTTTTCGATGCCGCGACGGTGCAGGGCTTCGCCGAACGGCTGTCGCGGATCCTCGCCGCCGTGGTGGCGGACGCCGCGATCCCGGTCGGTGATATCGAGGTCCTCGACGCGGCCGAGCGCCGGGATGTGCTGGCGCGGTGGAACGGTACCGAGCAGCAGGTCGACCGGTCGGCGACATTGGTCTCGCTGTTGGACGCCGCGGTGGCGGCCGATCCGCGATCCGTGGCGCTGGTGATGGACCTGCCGGAGGGTCGCGAGAAGGTCACCTACGGCGAGCTGGATGCTCGGGTGAATCGTCTTGCCCGGCATCTGATTTCGATGGGTGTGGGTCCGGAGTCGCGGGTGGCGCTCGCTATCCGCCGCTCGGTGGATCTGATTGTGGCGATGTATGCGGTGGCGAAGTCCGGTGGTGCGTATGTGCCGGTGGATCCGGATCAGGGTGCTGAGCGGACCAGCTACATCCTTGAAACCGCTGCGCCGGTGTGTGTGCTGACCAACGCTGAGTTCGATACTGATGTCGCGCCGGTGGTGCGGTTGGACGAGCTCGATCTCGAGGGGCTGGACAAATCTCCGATCGCCGATGCTGATCGGGTTGCGCCGCTGCGTCCGGCGAATAC
Organism: Nocardia iowensis; assembly: GCF_019222765.1. Classification (NCBI taxonomy): domain Bacteria; kingdom Bacillati; phylum Actinomycetota; class Actinomycetes; order Mycobacteriales; family Nocardiaceae; genus Nocardia; species Nocardia iowensis. The sequence continues at coordinate 930,754 of NZ_CP078145.1, forward strand.
CGCGTATGTGATTTTCACGTCGGGTTCGACTGGTCGCCCGAAGGGTGTGGCGGTGTCGCATGGGGCGATTGCGAATCAGTTGCAGTGGAAGGTGACCGAGTTCGGTCTCGATGCTGCTGATGCGGTTTTGTTGAAGACGGCGGCGACGTTCGATTTGTCGGTGTGGGAGTTCTGGTCGGCTGCGGTGTGTGGTGGTCGTTTGGTGATCGCGGCGCCTGATGGTCATCGGGATCCGGCGTATCTCAACGAGTTGATGGCTCGCGAGTGGGTCACCACGCTGCATGTGGTCCCGTCGATGCTCGATGCGCTCACCGCCGGTGACTTCCCGAACTCGCTGTGGCGGGTGCTGGCGATCGGTGAGGCACTGCCCGGTGCATTGGCACAGCGCTTCCAGCGCGACTATTCGCGCGTCGAGCTGTTCAACTTGTACGGCCCGACCGAGGCCGCGGTGTCCATTACCAGCCATCGGGTCACTCGAAACGATCAGGTATCGGTGCCGATCGGCGCGCCGGAGTGGAACAGCCAGGTCTTCGTCCTGGACGCACGGCTCCGTCCCGTTCCGGTGGGTGTCTCCGGTGAGCTGTATCTGGCCGGTGCGCAGTTGGCGCGTGGTTATTTCGGTCGTGCGGATTTGACGGCGGATCGGTTTGTGGCCAATCCGTTCCGGGCTGGTGCGCGGATGTATCGCACTGGTGATTTGGTGGCGTGGAACGCTTCTGGTGAGTTGGAGTACCGGGGTCGTACCGACTTCCAGGTCAAGATCCGTGGTTTCCGTATCGAGCTCGGCGAGATCGAGGCCGCGCTGCTGGCGTTGCCCGAGATCGCGCAGACCGCGGTCATCGCCAAGTCGGACCCGCGCACCGGCGACCGCCTTGTCGCCTACCTGGTCTGCGCGACGAATGCCGATGTCGATGTCGCGCAGGTGAAGTCGGCGCTGGGCGCTGCGTTGCCGTCGTATATGGTGCCGTCGGCGTTTGTGGTGTTGGATGCGTTGCCGCTCAATGTGAATGGCAAGTTGGATCGCAAGGCGTTGCCGGAGCCGGAGTTCGAGGCTCAGGTGTTCCGTGCGCCCTCGACCCCGATCGAGGAGATTGTGGCGTCGGTGTTCGCCGAGGTGCTCGGTGTCGAGCGGGTCGGTGCCGACGATGATTTCTTCGGTCTCGGTGGTAACTCGCTGCTGGCGACTCAGGTGGCGGCTCGGATCGGTGCCGCGCTGGATTCGCGTGTCCCCGTTCGTACCCTGTTCGAGGCGTCGACTGTGGCCGGTCTGGCCGTGAAGGTCGAACAGCATGCGGGCACCGGCGGCCGTAAGGCCCTTGTCGCCGGTCCGCGCCCGGATGAGATTCCACTGTCGCTCGCCCAGCAGCGCATGTGGTTCCTCAACCAGTTCGACACCACGTCCTCGGTCTACAACATCCCCGCGGCCATCCGCCTCACGGGCGATCTCGATACCGCCGCACTGCAAGCGGCGGTGACCGATCTGGTGGCCCGCCACGAGATCCTGCGCACCACCTACCCGCAGACACAGCACGGTCCCGTGCAGTCCATCGCCGCACACGTGCCGGTCGATCTCGCGCCCGCGCGGATCGATGCGGCGGACGTGGCCGACGCGGTATACCGCGTTGTCGCCACGGGTTTCGACGTCACCACCGAGGTGCCGTTCCGCGCCAAGCTGTTCCAGGTCGCCGACACCGAGCACGTCCTGGTCTTCGTGGCCCATCACATCAGCGCCGACGGCTGGTCGATGGGCCCGCTGACCCGAGACCTGGTGCTGGCCTACGCCGCTCGCACCGGCGGCGAAGCACCCGCATGGGCGCCGCTCCCGGTCCAATACGCGGACTACAGCATCTGGCAGCGCGACGTGCTCGGCTCGGAGGACGACCCGACGAGCCTGATCTCCCAGCAGGCCGAGTACTGGCGCACCGCGCTGGCCGCGCTGCCGGACGAACTGGCACTGCCCGCGGATCGGCCGCGCCCCGCGGTGGCCTCCTACCAGGGCGCGACGCTGGACTTCGAGATCGACGCGGACTTGCACGCCGCGCTCGACCGCGTTGCCCAGCAGCACAATTCGACGCTGTTCATGGTGGTGCACGCCGCACTCGCGGTGCTGCTCGCGCGACTGTCCGGCACCACCGACATCGCCATCGGCACCCCGGTGGCCGGTCGTGGCGAGGCCGAACTGGACGACATGATCGGCATGTTCGTCAACACACTGGTGCTGCGCAACGAGATCGAACCCGGCGCCACCTTCGACGCGCTGCTCGCCGACGTACGAGACACCGATGTCGCGGCATTCGGCCACGCCGACCTGCCGTTCGAGCGCCTGGTGGAACTGCTGGATCCGGTCCGCTCGGCGGCGCGGCATCCGCTCTTCCAGGTGATGCTGGTCTTCCAGAACCTGGCCGAGACCTCGCTCGAGCTACCCGGTCTCACCGTGTCCGGCATCGATCCGCAGATCCAGCCCGCCAAGTTCGATCTACAGCTCACCGTCGCCGAACAACCGGACACCCAAGGCATTTCGGCGGTTCTCACTTACGCGACCGATCTGTTCGACGCCGCAACCGTGCAGAACTTCGCCGATCGCTTCCGTCGCATCCTGGCGGCCGTCGCAGCCGATGCCTCGGCGGTCGTCGGCGATATCGACGTGCTCGCCGCCGGCGAACGCGAACTTGTCCTGCACGAATGGAACTCACTCGGCGCCTGGGTACCCGGTGCGACGCTCCCCGGCCTGATCGCCGATCAGGTGTGGCGCCGCCCGGACGCGGTCGCGATCCGATTCGCCGATCGCACGCTCACCTTCCGTGAACTGCAGCGCCGGGCCAATCAGGTGGCACGAGCACTGATCGCGCAGGGTGCAGGCCCGGAATCGCTGGTGGCCGTTGCGGTGCCACGTACCGAGGACCTGCCGGTCGCTCTGCTGGGCGTGCTCGCGACCGGCGCCGCCTACCTGCCGATCGACTCCGCGTACCCGGCGCAGCGGCTGGAATTCATGCTCGCCGACGCCGCCCCGGTCTGCGTACTGACCACGGCGGACGAACGGGCCGCGGTGCCCACCGGTGACCTGCCCGTCGTCTTGTTCGAGGAGACGGCGGCATTCGCCGACGCCCCGGTGCACGATGCCGATCGGCTCGCGCCGCTGCACCCGGACAATCTGGCCTACGTCATCTACACGTCCGGCTCGACCGGCGTGCCGAAGGGCGTCGGTGTCGCGCACCGCAATGTCGTCGAACTCTTCGCGAACACCCAGACCCTGTTCCGCTTCGACGAACACGATGTGTGGACGTTGTTCCATTCGTTCGCGTTCGACTTCTCGGTGTGGGAACTGTGGTGCGGCTTGGCGCACGGCGGCTCGGTCGTCGTGGTCGACTACCTGACCTCGCGTTCGCCGGAACAGTTCCGCGAGTTGCTGATTCGCGAGCGCGTTACGGTGTTGAACCAAACTCCGTCCGCCTTCTATCAATTGGTGGAGGCGGACCGGTCCGCGGCGCCGGGCTCGCTGGCGCTGCGCTACGTGGTGTTCGGCGGCGAGGCCCTCGACCTGCGCAAGCTCGAACGCTGGTACGAACGGCACGGTGCCGCAGCTCGTCTGGTGAATATGTACGGCATTACCGAGACCACGGTGCACGTGTCGTTCCTGCCGCTGGAAGAACAGGATCGGCGCAATCCCGCCAGCGTCATCGGGCGAGCGATCCCCGGGCTGGACGCCTACGTGCTCGACCAGCGGCTGCACCCCACCCCGCTCGACGTGCCGGGCGAGATCCACGTCGTCGGCGCGCAACTGTCCCGTGGCTACCTCGGCAGGCCGGGCCTCACCGCGACCCGTTTCGTCGCGAATCCCTTCGGGGCGCCAGGTTCACGGATGTACCGCACCGGCGATGTCGGCCGCTGGCGTGACTCCGGCGACAAGGCGCTGCTCGAATACGCCGGTCGCAGTGACCAACAGGTGCAGCTGCGCGGTTTCCGCATCGAACTCGGCGAGATCGAAGCGGCGCTACTGCGCTGCGACGGCGTCAATCAGGCCGTGGCCCTGGTTCGTTCGGACGCGCACGGCGATCGGCTGGTCGGCTACGTGGTGGCCGAGAGCGCTGCCGGAATTGATCCGGTGACCGTTCGTTCCCAGGCCGCCCAGTTCCTTACCGGCTACATGGTGCCGGACGCCGTCGTCGTCCTCGACGCGCTCCCGCTCACACCCAACGGCAAACTGGACCGAAAGGCCCTGCCCGCACCGGAATTCACCAGTACGGTCACCTTCCGTGCGCCCAGCACGCCAGTGGAGCAGGCAGTGGCCGAGGTATTCGCCGATCTGCTCGGCGCGCAGACAGTGGGCCTCGACGACGACTTCTTCGTGCTCGGCGGAAACTCGCTGCTCGCGGCGCAGGCGGTGGGCCGACTACGCGAGGCCACCGGCGCCACGGTCAGCGTGCAGTGGTTCTTCACCGACGCCACGGTGGCCGGACTCGCCGCGCGGATCGGCACGCAGCCGACGGGGGAGACCGACGCCGCCATGAACGTCCTGCTGCCGATCCGCCCCGGCGGCACCGCGGCACCGCTGTTCTGCCTGCACCCGATGTACGGCCTCGCCTGGAGCTACGCGGGCCTGACCCAGTTCCTGCCCGCCGAGCAGCCGATCTTCGGCGTCCAGTCGCCCGCTCTTGCCGAGGACGGCGAGCTGCCGAACTCGATCGCCGAGCTGGCGCACCGCTACGTCACCGAGATCAGGACCGTGCAACCGCACGGCCCGTACCGGCTGCTCGGCTGGTCGCTCGGCGGCGTGCTCGCCCACGCCATCGCGACCGAACTGCAGGCCGACGGCGAGCAGGTCGAGCTGCTGGCCATGATGGACAGCCACCCGAACCCCGACGTCGCTGGCTTCCGCGCGGCGGTGCGCGGTGCGCTGGCCGAACTCGGACTCGGCGGTGAGCTGATCGGGCCCGAGGACGACATCTACGACCTGAGCGACCAGGCGCTGGCCGCGCTGCACGCGATGATCCCGCCGGAACTGGTCGCGCTGACCCCGGAGCGGCTGCGCCGGATCTATCGCAGCGCGGTCCGCTCGGCCGAACTCATCGCCGAGCACCGTCCAGGGGTGTTCCACGGTGCGCTGGAGTACTTCAGCGCGGCCGTGGCGGATCCCACGGATGTGCTTCGCGCCACTGCGACCGACTGGGCTCCGTATGTGACGGGCGCGGTGGTCGACCGGCCGATCGAGGTGACGCACGCGCAGATGACCGCGCAGAAGGCGTTGGCCGACATCGGCTCTGAGCTGGCCGTTCTGCTCGATCGGTTGAGCTGAGGATGCCCTGCCGACGTGAGGTAACCAATCGCGCGTCGGCAGGGAATAATCGTTTCCGGCGCACGTTTCGCGCGGTCCGGTCGCGGTCCTGCCCTAGGGGATCGCCGAGGCTGTGTTCGGCGTGGGCCGATGCGGTCGGTAACGATGGGCATGCGCGCGTTCGATGATCATGGGGGCGGGGGCATCGAAGCGGGTATGCGGCGACAACAGGCAGGGTGAGGCATCTCCATGGTTCGGTCGGTCGGGCAGCGGTGTGATGAGACGCTCGAAGCGGTGTGCGCATGACCCGCCCGGCACGTGTTCGGCCGACCCGAACCAGGCGGCCGAGAGTCACCACGCTGCCGCAGCTGATGGCGACCGCCGTCGAGGCGAACCCCGGCGGCATCGGTGTCACCTTCGCCGACGCCACCGGCACGCTGACCGAGCTGAGCTACGCCGAGCTCGATGAGCGGTCGACCCGGCTGGCCCGGCTGCTGATCGGCCGCGGTGTCGGGCCGGAGGACCTGGTGGCCGTCGGTATCCCGCGGTCGATCGAATCCGTGCTCGCGGTCTGGGCGGTGGCCAAGACCGGCGCCGGATTCGTGCCGGTGGATCCGAACTATCCGGCCGACCGGGTCGAGCACATGGTCGTCGACTCCGGCGCGGTCTTCGGGCTGACCGTCGCCGCCGTCCGTGACGAACTGCCGGACCGGGTCGACTGGCTGCCCATCGACACCGCCGACTGCGCCAGGCTGCTCGACGAGTTCCCGGCGGACCCGGTGACCTACGTCGACCGGGTGCGGCCGCTGCGTGCCGAGCATCCGGCCTATGTGATCTACACCTCTGGATCGACCGGCAAGCCCAAGGGCGTCGTCGTCACCCAGGCCGGCTTGTCGAGTTTCTGCGACGAGCAGCGCGAGCGGTACCAGGTCACGAGTGATTCGCGGACTTTGCATTTCGCGTCGCCGTCGTTCGATGCCTCGGTGCTGGAACTGCTGCTGGCGATCGGCGGCGCGGCCACCATGGTGGTGGTGGCGCCGACCGTGTTCGGCGGCGAGGAACTGGCCGCGCTGATCCGCCGAGAGGGTGTAACGCACGCGTTCATCACCCCCGCCGCGCTGGCGTCGGTGGACCCGACCGGTCTGGACGAGTTGCGCGTGGTGGTCGCCGGCGGCGAGGCCTGCCCGCCGGAGCTGGTGCGGCGCTGGGCAACACCGGTGTCCGGCGGCACCAGGGAGTTCTTCAACGGGTACGGGCCGACCGAGACCACGATCATGACGAATATCAGTGCGCCACTGGTCCCGGACGCGCCGGTGACCATCGGCGCACCGATCCGCGCGATCACCGAATACGTGCTCGACGAGCAGTTGGTCCCGGTGCCGCGCGGTGCCGTCGGCGAGCTGTATATCACCGGCGCGCAGCTGGCCAGGGGATATCACGATCGGGCAGGGCTCACGGCCGCTCGTTTCGTCGCGAACCCGTTCGACGCCAACGGGTCCCGGTTGTACCGGTCCGGCGACCTGGTGCGCTGGACCGATCACGGCGAACTGGAGTATCTGGGCCGCAACGACTTCCAGGTGAAGATCCGCGGCTTCCGGATCGAACTCGGCGAAATCGACGCGGTGCTCGCCGCGCACGAGACCGTCGACTTCGCGGTCACCGTCGGGCACAACCTGGACAGCGGCGCAACGATTCTCGTGTCGTATGTGCATGCCGCGCCAGGAATGGCCGCGGATGCCGCCGAACTGGCCGGTTTCGCCGAGCAGAGCTTGCCCGCGCACATGGTGCCCACGGTGGTCATGGTGCTCGATACGATCCCGCTGACCCCCGTTGGCAAGCTGGACCGGGCGGCGCTGCCCGCGCCACGGTTGCAGACCAAGGTGTTTCGGGCGCCGGTCGGTCCGCTGGAAGAGCTGGTCGCCGATGTCTTCGCCGAGTTGCTCGGCCCGGGTGCGCCGGTCGGCGCGGACGACAACTTCTTCGAGCTCGGCGGCAATTCACTGATCGCGACGCAGGTGGCCGCCCGGCTCGGTGCGGCCGTCGCGGCGCGGGTGCCAGCGCGGCTGATCTTCGAAACGCCGACGGTCGCCGGGCTTGCCGAGCGGTTGGAGCCATTGAAGGGCGCCGATGACCGGCGTGCGCTCGCGCCGATGGAGCGGCCGGAGCATATTCCGCTGTCGCTGGCACAGCAGCGGATGTGGTTCCTGAACCAGTTCGACCCCGCGTCGGCGGCGAACAACATTCCGTTCGCCATTCGGTTGTCCGGGGCGCTGGATGTGTCGGCGTTGCAGGCCGCGATCACCGATGTGATCGAACGGCACGAGACGCTGCGCACCGTGTATCCCGCCATCGATGGCACCGGCTACCAGGTGGTACTCCCGGCCGCACAGGCTGTTCCGGACCTGGCGCCGAAGCCGTTGGCCGAGCACGAGCTGGTGGACTGGCTGCGCGGGTTCGCGCTGGCCGGATTCGATGTCGCCGCGGCGGTGCCGCTGCGCATCGCGCTGGCCGAGCTGTCGCCCAGCGAGCACGTGGTCGTGGTGGTCGTGCACCACATCGCCGCCGACGGCGCCTCGGTAGCGCCGTTCCTGCGTGATCTGCTCGGCGCGTTCCTGTCTCGGCGCAACGGCGCCCCGCCCGCCTTGGCGCCGCTGCCAGTGCAGTACGCCGACTACACGCTGTGGCAGCGGGAAGTGCTCGGCGACGAGAACGATCCCGATTCGGTGGCCGCGGCGCAGATCGCGTACTGGCGCGATGCCCTGGCGGGCATCCCCGATCGGCTCGACCTGCCCGCGGACCGCCCGCGTCCGGCCGTCGCCTCCGGTGGCGGCGCGGAGTACACCTTCGAGGTGTCCGCCGAGGTGCATCGCGGGCTGACCGACCTCGCCCAGCGGGCGGGCGCTTCGGAATTCATGGTGGTGCACGCCGCGTTCGCGGCACTGCTCGCCCGGCTCGCCGGGACCGACGACATCACCATCGGCACGCCGGTCGCGGGCCGCGGTGAGCGTGAGCTCGACGGGCTCATCGGCATGTTCGTCAACACCTTGGTGCTGCGCACCACGATCGATCCCGGCGCCTCCTTCCACGACCTGCTCGCCGCCACCAAAGAGACGGACCTGGCGGCGTTTTCGCATGCCGAGCTACCGTTCGAGCGGTTGGTCGAGGTGCTCGACCCGGTGCGTTCGCAGGCGCACCACCCGCTGTTCCAGGTCGCACTGTTCTTCCAGAACATGAGCAAGGCCCACGTCGAGCTACCCGGATTGTCCGCGCACGCGGTCGATTTCGACGGTGCGGTGGCCAAGTTCGATCTGCAGTTGACCGTCGTGCCCAAGGAAGACAGTGGGTTCTCCGCGCAGTTCACCTATGCCACGGAGCTGTTCGACGAGACGACGATCGCGCAGTTCGCGCACCGCTTCGAGCGGCTGCTCGCCGGGGTTGCGGAGCATCCGGAGCGCGCCGTCGGTGAGATCGATTTGCTGGCGCCCGCCGAGCGAGCGCGGATTCTGCTCGAGTGGAACGAGACCCGGCACGCGGTTGCTCCCGAGCTGCTGCTGGACGGGTATCGGCGGGCGGCGGCGGCACATCCGCGGGCCGTCGCGCTGGACTACGAGGGCGCGACGCTTACCTATCGCGAGTTCGATGAGCAGGTCAACAAGCTTGCCCGGTTGTTGATTTCGCAGGGAGTCGGCGCGGAGTCGCTGGTGGGATTGGCGATCCGGCGTTCGCTGGACCTGGTCGTCGGCATGTACGCGATCGTCACGGCAGGCGGTGCGTATGTGCCGTTGGATCCGGATCATCCGGCCGAGCGGATCGCGCACATTCTCGATACGGCACAGCCGACCTGCGTGCTGACCACGTCGGCGGACGCGATCGAGGTGCCTGCCGGGATCACGGTGCTCACCCTGGATTCGGTGGATACCAGTGGTTTCGACGGTGCGCCGGTCCGGCAGGAGGAGCTGCTGCGACCGGTGCTGCCGCAGCATCCGGCCTACGTCATCTTCACGTCCGGCTCGACGGGGCGGCCCAAGGGGGTCGCGGTCTCGCACGCCGCGATCAACAACCAGATCGAGTGGATGCTCGCGGCGTACCCGCTGGATGCCGACGATGTGTACCTGCAGAAGACGGCGACGACCTTCGACGTATCGCTGTGGGGCTTCTTCCTGCCACTGCGGGCCGGGGCGAAGCTGGTCGTGGCCACCCACGATGGCCACCGCGATCCGGCTTACGTCGCGGAAACCATTGCCGCGCAGCGGGTTACCGTCACCGACTTCGTGCCGTCGATGCTCACGGTATTCGCCGCGCACGTCGAGGCGGGTTCCTGCCCGACGCTGCGCGATGTTTTCGTGATCGGCGAGGCATTGCCGCCGGAGACCGTCAACGCGTTCCGTGCGGTTTCGGCTGCCGAGGTGCACAACCTGTACGGTCCGACCGAGGCTGCGGTGTCGGTGACCTACTGGCCCGCCGATGGTTCGGACACCCGTTCCGTGCCGATCGGCGTGCCGCAGTGGAACACCCAGGTGTACGTGCTGGACGGCCTGCTGCGACCGGTGCCCGCCGGCGTGCCTGGCGAGCTCTACCTCGCCGGTGATCAGTTGGCTCGCGGGTACGTCCGGCGTCCCGACCTGACCTCGGATCGTTTCGTGGCCGACCCGTTCGGTTTCGGCGGACGCATGTACCGCACCGGCGATTTGGTGGTGTGGCGCGACGCCACCGCCGGACGGTCGCATCGGCTGGACTACATCGGCCGCACCGACTTCCAGGTCAAGTTCCGCGGCCAGCGCATCGAACTCGGCGAGATCGAAACCGCGCTGCTGGCGCAGCCTTCGGTGAACCAGGCGGTGGCGCTGGTGCGCCCATCCGCGCTCGGTGACCAGCTGGTGGCCTACGTTGTTGCCACCCCTGGACATTCGATCGAGCAAGCGGAACTGCTCACGGCTGTCGCGGAAACACTTCCGGCGTACATGGTTCCGACGGCGATCGTCGCGCTGGACGCCTTGCCGCTGAACCCCAGCGGGAAGCTGGACCGCAAGGCACTACCCGAGCCGACCTTCACCGCGCGGGAATTCCGCGCGCCCGCAACGCCGGTCGAAGAGATCGTTGCCGAGGTGTTCGGTGAGGTACTCGGACTCAACCGGGTCGGTGCCGACGACGACTTCTTCGCCCTCGGCGGCAACTCGCTCATCGCCACGCAGCTGGTGGCTCGATTGGGTGCCGCAGTGGATGCCAAGGTTCCGGTGCGGACGCTGTTCGAGACGCCGACGGTGCAGTCGCTGGCCGCCGCAATCGAATCACGCACCCACGGCGAGCGGGGCGTGCTGCTCGGCAGCATCGCCAGGCCCGACCGGTTGCCGTTGTCGCTGGCACAGCGGCGGATGTGGTTCCTCAACCGGTTCGATCAGGCCGAAGGCGATGTCGCGACGGCTGGTTCGGCCGCCTACAACCTGCCGTTCGCGCTGCGGCTGACCGGTGCGCTGGATGTGGCCGCGCTCGGTGCGGCCCTCGACGACGTGGTGAGCAGGCACGAGGTGCTGCGCACCGTGTATCCGGAGACCGCGGACGGTCCGGTGCAGGTCGTGTTGCCCGCGAGCCGGGTGACGCTGGACGTCACCGCCCGCCCTGTCACCGCGGCCGAGGTCCCCGGCGAGGTGTACGCGCTGGCGTCGACGCCGTTCGACGTGACCGGTGAGGTGCCGGTGCGCGTTCGGCTGCTCGAAATCACCGACGGCACAGCGGGATCGGACTATGTTCTCGCGGTGGTGGTGCATCACATCGCTGCGGACGCGTCCTCGATGGGGCCGCTGGTGCGCGACGTCATGATCGCCTACGCCGCGCGGACCGCGGGCGAGGCACCCGGGTGGGAACCGCTGCGGGTGCAGTACGCCGATTACGCCCTGTGGCAGCGCGCGGTCCTCGGCGACGAGACCGATCCTGAATCGATTGCGGCACAGCAGATCCTGTTTTGGCGCAAGCGGCTTGCCGGGTTGCCGGACCTGCTGGAGTTGCCGACGGACCGGCCGCGGCCCGCGATCGCGTCGATGGCCGGTGCGCGCGTGGACGTACAGATCGATGCGGCCACGCACGCTGGACTCGTCGACCTTGCTCACGCGCACGGCGCGACGCTGTTCATGGTCGTGCACACCGCGCTGGCGGTGCTGCTCGGCCGCTTGTCGGGTTCCGGCGACATCGCCATCGGCACACCGGTGGCGGGTCGTGGTGAACGCGAGCTCGACGACTTGATCGGCATGTTCGTCAACACCGTGGTCTTCCGGGCCACCTTCGATGGCGGCGAATCCTTCACCGATGTGCTCGCGCGGCAACGCGATACCGACCTGCAAGCGTTCGCGCACGCGGATATTCCGTTCGAGCGGTTGGTGGAGGTGCTCAATCCGCCGCGCTCGACGGCGCATCATCCGCTGTTCCAGGTGGGGCTGTCCTTCCAGAACATCGCCCGCACCGCACTCGAACTACCCGGCCTGACCGTTGCTGGTGTCGACGCGGATCTCGATGTGTCGCAGTTCGATCTGCATCTGATCGTCGGGGACAGTTACGACGAGTCCGGCGCGCCCACCGGCATCGGTGGGTTCTTCACTTATGCCACGGATCTTTTCGATGCCGCGACGGTGCAGGGCTTCGCCGAGCGGTTCTCCCGGATCCTCGCCGCCGTCGTAGCCGATGCCGCGACGCCCGTCGGCGATATCGACCTGCTCGCTGACGAGGAACGCCGCGCCGTCCTGTCCACCTGGAACGAGACCGTCCACAAGGTCGATACGGCCGCGACACTGCCGTCGTTCCTGCAACGGTCGGTCATGGCCGCGGCACCCGAGGCAGTCGCCGTCGTGGCCGACCTGCCGGACGGCTCCCGCCACGAGCTGACCTACGTCGAGCTGGACGCACGGGTGAATCGGCTTGCCCGGTATCTGATCTCGGTGGGTGTCCGGCCGGAGACGCGGGTGGCGCTCGCCTTCCGCCGGTCGGTGGACCTGGTGGTCGCCATGTACGCGGTCGCCAAAGCCGGTGGTGCGTACGTGCCGGTCGACCCGGACCAGGCTGCCGAGCGCACCGGCTACATCCTCGACACCGCGGCACCGGTGTGCGTGCTGACCGACGAGGACGCGGCCTTCGACACCGATGTCGCGCCCGTGCTGCGGATCGACGAACTCGCATTGAATTCCTTTGCCAGCGGCCCGCTTTCGGACAAGGAGCGGCTCGCGCCGTTGCGGCCCGAGCACACCGCGTACGTGATCTTCACTTCCGGATCGACCGGTCGGCCGAAGGGCGTCGCGGTCACGCACGCCGCCATTGCGAACCAGTTGCAGTGGAAGACAGCAGAATTCGGCCTGTCCGGCCACGACGCCGTGCTGCTCAAGACGGCGGCGACTTTCGACCTCTCGGTGTGGGAGTTCTGGTCGGCCGTGGTCTGCGCGGGCAAGCTGGTGATCGCCGCGCCGGAGGGGCACCGTGATCCGGCCTACCTCAATGAGCTGATCACCAGAGAAGGCGTGACGACGCTGCATGTCGTCCCGTCCATGCTCGATGCCCTGCTGGTGCACACCGGGACCGAATCCGTGCCGGAGCCGTCGCCGTTGCGGCGCGTGTTGGCCATCGGCGAGGCGTTGCCCGCCGCGCTGGCGCAGCGCTTCCTGGCGGCGCGTCCCGAGGTGGCTCTGTACAACCTGTACGGCCCGACCGAGGCCGCGGTGTCGATCACCCGGCATCGAGTGACCGAGGCCGATCAGGGCTCCGTCGCCATCGGTGCACCCGAGTGGAACAGCCAGGTCTACGTGCTCGACGCTCGGCTGCGGCCGGTGCCGGTCGGCGTCTCCGGCGAGCTGTATCTGGCGGGCGATCAGTTGGCGCGCGGCTACTTCGGCCGCGCGGATCTGACCGCGGATCGGTTCGTGGCCAACCCGTTCCGGTCCGGTGCGCGGATGTACCGCACGGGTGACCTGGTGGCCTGGAACCGCGACGGTGAGCTGGAGTACCAGGGCCGCACCGACTTCCAGGTGAAGATTCGTGGCTTCCGGATCGAGTTGGGTGAGATCGAGGCGGCGCTGCTGGCGTTGCCCGAGATAGCGCAGGCTGCGGTGATCGCCAAGTCCGATCCGAAGACCGGTGATCGCCTGGTGGCCTATCTGGTCGCAGCGGAGGTCGGGCAGCCGGATGATTCGGCCGGACTCGATGTGGCGCAGGTGAAGTCGGCGCTCGGCGCTGCGTTGCCGTCGTATATGGTGCCGTCGGCGTTTGTGGTGTTGGATGCGTTGCCGCTCAATGTGAACGGCAAGTTGGATCGGAAGGCGTTGCCGGAGCCGGAGTTCGAGGCTCAGGTGTTCCGTGCGCCCTCGACCCCGATCGAGGAGATTGTGGCGTCGGTGTTCGCCGAGGTGCTCGGTGTCGAGCGGGTCGGTGCCGACGACGACTTCTTCGCGCTCGGTGGTAACTCGCTGCTGGCCACTCAGGTCGCGGCTCGGATCGGTGCCGCGCTGGATTCGCGTGTCCCGGTGCGCGCGCTGTTCGAGGCCTCCACCGTCGCGGGCCTCGCGGTCAAGGTCGAGCACACCGCTGGCGAGCACGCGCGCAGCCCGCTCGTCGCCCAGCCGCGCCCCGACCACATCCCGCTCTCCTTCGCCCAGCAGCGCATGTGGTTCCTCAACCAATTCGACACCACCGCGGCGGTATACAACATCCCGGTCGCCATCCGCCTCTCCGGCGACCTGGACGTCGACGCGTTACAGCAGGCCGTCACCGATCTCGTGGCGCGCCACGAGATCATGCGCACCGTCTACCCGGAGACATTGGACGGTCCGGAGCAGCGCGTCCTGGCGCCACATGAGGTTTCGGTCGATCTGGCCCCCGCGCAGATCGGCGAGGAACGCGTCGCGCACGAGGTGCAGCGCATCGTCGCCGCCGGATTCGATGTCACCATCGAGGTGCCGTTCCGTGCGCGGTTGTTCCAGCTCGCGGGCAGCGAATACGTGCTGGTGTTCGTCGCGCACCACATCAGCGCCGACGGCTGGTCGATGGGCCCGCTGACCCGGGATCTGATGCTGGCCTACGCCGCCCGCAGCGGCGGTGAGGCACCGTCCTGGGCGCCGCTGCCGATCCAGTACGCCGACTACGCGCTCTGGCAGCGCAGCGTGCTCGGTAGCGACGACGATCCCGAATCCCCGGCGGGAGCGCAACTCGCCTACTGGACAAGGGAACTCGCGGACCTGCCGGACGAGCTGAACCTGCCTACCGACCGGCCACGCCCCGCCGCACAGAGTTTCGCGGGCGGCAAGACGAACTTCGTCGTCGACGCCGACGTGCACGCCGCGCTGGTGGCCTTGGCCAAGCAGCACAACGCGACCCTGTTCATGGTCGTGCACACCGCGCTCGCGGTGTTCCTCGCTCGCATGTCCGGCACCGAGGACGTCGCCATCGGCACCCCCATCGCGGGCCGCGGCGAGGCCGAGCTCGACGACCTGATCGGCATGTTCGTCAACACGCTGGTGTTGCGCACCCGCGTCGCCCCCGGCCTCGGCTTCACCGAACTGCTCGCCGCCAACCGGGAGACCGACCTGCGGGCCTTCGCCAACGCGGACACCCCGTTCGAGCGACTGGTCGAGGTGCTCGATCCCGAGCGCTCCGCGGGCCGCCACCCGCTGTTCCAGGTGGCACTGTCCTTCGAAAACCTCGCTGCCACCAGCTTCGAACTGCCCGGCCTGAATTTCGCCGCGCTGGACCCGGCCGCCGATACCGCCAAGTTCGATCTGCTGCTGACCATGCGCGAGCAGCGCACCGAGACGGGTGCCGAAGCCGGGCTCGCCGCCGAATTCACCTATGCCCGTGACCTGTTCGACGAACACACGGTCGCCGAGTTCGGTCGCCGGTTCCGCGGCATCCTGGCCGCAGTCGCCAAAGACCCTGGCACCGCGGTCGGCGACCTGGAGGTGCTGGACGAATCGGAGCGGGCCGACCTGGTCTCGCGCAGCGGCGGCGAGGCCGCACCGCCACGCACCCTGCCGGAACTGATGGCCTCCGCGGTCACCAGGAATCCCACCGGCGTCGCCATCGTTGTCGGCGGCCGCTCCTTCAGCTACGTCGAACTCGACGCCGCCTCTTCGCAATTGGCACGCACGCTGATCGATCGCGGCGCGGGCCCGGATGTCCTGGTGGCCGTGGCCATCCGGCGCTCGGTCGAGTCGGTGCTCACGGTGTGGGCGGTGGCCAAGACCGGCGCGGCGCTGGTGCCGATCGACCCGACCTATCCGGCCGACCGCATCGCGCACATGGTCGCCGATTCCGGTGCGGCACTGGGTGTGACACTGACCGCCGAGCTCGGCGACCTGCCCGCCATGGCCGGTGGCCGCCCCTGGCTGGTGCTCGACGATCGCGACTTCACCTACGATGTCGCCGCCCGGTCGGATCGCCCGATCAGCCTCACCGAACGCCACGGCCCGGTCCGGAGCGGCAACGCCGCGTACGTCATCTACACCTCGGGCTCCACCGGGCTGCCCAAGGGCGTCGTGGTCACCCACGCGGGCCTCGCCAATTTCAGTGCCGAGCAGGTGGAGCGCTACGAGCTCGACCAGTCGACGCGCGCACTGGCTTTCGCCTCGCCGTCGTTCGACGCGTCGATGCTGGAATTGCTGCTGGCGCTGGGTTCGGCCGGTGCGCTGGTGGTCGCGCCGCCGCTGCTGTTCGGCGGCGACGAACTGGCCGCACTGATCCGCGACGAACAGGTCACGCACGCCTTCCTCACCCCGTCGGTACTCGCCTCGCTCGACCCGGACGCGCTGTCCGGCATGCGCGCGATCGTGGCGGGCGGCGAGGCGGTGCCCGCCGACCTGGTCGCCAAGTGGGCGGGTGCCGAGAACCGGCGCTTCCACAATGGTTACGGGCCCACCGAGACCACGATCATGACCAACATCAGCGACCCGCTGCGACCGGGGGAACCGGTCACCATCGGCGGTCCGATCCGCGGCACGCGGTCGCTGGTGCTGGACAGCAGGCTGCGCCCGGTGCCGGAAGGTGTTGCGGGCGAACTGTATCTGGGTGGCATCCAGCTGGCTCGCGGCTACCACGCCAGGCCCGGACTCACCGCGGCTCGATTCGTCGCGGACCCCTATGGACAGCCCGGCGAGCGCCTCTACCGCACTGGCGATGTGGTGCGCTGGGGTCGGGCGAACGATCGCCCGGTGGTCGAGTATGTGGGCCGCAACGACTTCCAGGTGAAGGTACGCGGTTTCCGCATCGAGCTCGGCGAGATCGATGCCGCGCTGGCCGCGCAACCCGGCGTCGAGTTCGCGGTCACCCTCGGCCGCGAATCCGGTTCCGGTGCCACGATGCTGGTCTCCTACGTACTGCCCGCCAAGGGCGCGACGCTCGATGTCGCCACGCTGACCGGACAACTCGGCACGATCTTGCCGGAATACATGGTGCCGACGGCCATCGTCGTGCTCGACGAGATCCCGCTGACACCGGTCGGCAAGCTGGATCGGCGGGCCCTGCCCGAACCGGTCCTGGAGACAACGGTTTACCGCGCACCACAGACCAAGGCGGAACTGACCATCGCCGAGGTGATCGGCGAGGTGCTCGGCATCGAACGGGTCGGGCTCGACGACGATTTCTTCGCACTCGGCGGCGACAGCATCGTCTCCATCCAGGTGGTGTCGCGATCCCGAGCCCGCGGCGTGCTCTTCTCGCCGCGTGACGTTTTCGAATCCCGCACCGTCGCCGCGCTCGCCCGCGCCGCCGTGGTCGAGGACGGTCCGGGCGACGAGTCGGGCGACCTGCCGTTGACCCCGCAGGCGGCCCGGTTGCTCGACTTCGGTGTCGAGGTCCGCGCCATCGCCCTCGATGTGCCGGAGAGCTGCGCCGTCGAAGCGGTGCACACCGCGGTCGGCAAGGTCCTCGATCAGCATCCGATGCTGTGGGTCCGGCTCGACCGCGAGGGGGACACCCCGGTGCTGCGGATCCCGCCGGTCGACGAACGCACCGGCGAGGCGTTCCGCAGGCTCGACCCGCAGCACGGCGAAACCTCGCTGCCCATCGATGATGTGGTGCATGCCGCCGCCGCGGCACTCGATCCCGAACAGGGACGCAATATCCACTTCGTGCTGACCGGCGGGCTCGAGGGCCGGTCGACGCTGATCGTCGTCGCCAACGGCCTTGTCGTGGACGATGTTTCCTGGCGCACCATCGTCGACCAGCTGACCGTCGCCTGGAGCCGGGGCCGCCACGCGGCGCCCGCGGCCCCGGAGTCCGGCCTCGGCGTGCTCATCCGCGCGCTGTCGGCGCGGGCGCACGATCTGCGGACCGTCGGCGAATTGGGTTGGTGGGAGCGGACCTTGGGTTCCGTACCGGAGGGCACCGTCGCCGATGGACGGGATCTGCGCACCCGCAGCCGGGTGTCGCTGACCATCACCGCGGAGGGTGCCGCCGCGGTGGCCGCCGCCGCGGCCGCCTATCACGCCGCCGTGGACGACGTGCTGCTGACCGCCGTCGCGCTGGCCCTGCAGACGTCGGCGGAGGAATCCGTCACCCGCGCCCTCGGCTCGGTGATCCGGTTGTCCGCCGACGAGCGGTCGGCGACGAATGCCGACGAGAGCATGGTCGGCGGATTCACCACCGAGTACCCGTTGCCATTGCGGCTCACCAGGATCGACACGGCCGACGCGCTGGTCGGCGGCCCCGCCGCGGGCGCGGCGCTGGCCCAGATCAAGGAGTTGCGCCGCTCGGTGCCCTCGCGCGGTGTCGGCTACGGCCTGCTGCGCTACCTCAACGCCGACACCGCCGCCGACCTCAGCGCGCTCGGCCGTGGCCGATTCGCGCTGCGCTACCGGGATCTGCGTCCGGCCCGGGTGCACACCGACACCGCGGCCGACGACCTGCTGCTCGACCTCACCGTCGACGCCACCGACGACGGCCTGCTGGCCCGGTTCGACTATGCCGCAGCGGTGTTCACCGGCGACCAGGTGAAAACCTTTGCCGAGCACTGGATCCGGGCACTCGGCGGCCTGGCCGAGCACGGTCTGCGGCCAGACGCGGGCGGATTCACGCCGTCGGACTTCGAGCTGGTGCGCCTGAAGCAGCCCTGCATCGACCGTCTCGCCGCCACCTACCCGAACCTCGCCGATGTGTGGCCGGTGACCCCGTTGCAGTCGGGCATGCTGTTCCACGCGCTGCTCGCCGAGACGTCGGTGGACGTCTACACCACCCAGTTCGTCCTCGATCTGGGCGGCGCGGTGGACGCGGGCCGGATGCACACGGCCGCGCAGGGCGTGCTCGACCGGCACGACAACTTGCGTGTCGCGTTCGCCGAGGACGCCGAGGGCAATCCCCTTCAGGTCGTGCAGGATTCGCTCGACGTGCCGTGGCGGCTCATCGACCTCGGCCAGCTCGAGCCCGGTGCCGCCGACGCGGAGCTGGCCAGGATCAAGGCGGCCGACCTGGCCGACCACTTCGACATGCGGACCGCGCCGCTGCTGCGGTTCACGCTGATCCGCTCGTCCGCCGACGCGTACCACCTCTTGGTGACCAGCCATCACATCCTGATCGACGGCTGGTCGATGCCGCTGCTGATGAAGGACCTGCTGACGCTCTACGCGCTCGGCGGCAATTCCCGGCATCTGCCCAAGGTCCCGTCGTACCGGAACTACCTTGCCTGGCTGGTTGCCCAGCAGGCCGACGCGGCGCGCGCGGCCTGGCGCAGCGCGCTGGCCGGCATCACCGAGCCGACGCCGCTGGCACCGGTGGACCCGGGCCGCGAAATCGCCGCCGGGGTCGGCGAAGTCGGCTTCGAGCTGGCACAGGCCGACACCACCGCGCTCACCCGGCTTGCCTCGGGTCTCGGTGTCACGGTGAACACGGTGGTGCAGGCGGCCTGGGGTCTGCTGATCGGCCGCAGCGTCGATCGCGACGATGTCGTCTTCGGCGCCACCGTGTCCGGCAGGCCGCCGCAATTGGACGGCGTCGAGAGCATGGTCGGCCTGTTCCTCAACGCGATCCCGGTGCGGGTGCGCCTCGGCGCCACCGACACCCTCGGCGGGTTGCTGCGCCAGCTGCAAGCCGAGCAGGCCGGGCTGCTGGACCACCACTACCTCGGCCTGAGCGATATTCAGGAAACCATCGGCGTGGAAGGGCTTTTCGACTCCCTCGTGGTGTTCGAATCCTTCCCCGTCGACCGCGACGGCTTGGACAAGGCCAGCGCGATCGACGGCATGAGCGTCACCGGCGTGGGCGCGGTCAACGGCACCCACTATCCGCTCACCGTGATGGTGGTGCTGGACAGTCAGCTGCGGGTCTCGGTGAAGTACCTGCGCGACCTGTTCGACGAACCAGCGGCAGCGGCGCTCGCGCAACGGCTTTCGACGCTGATCCAGCGGTTCGTGACCAACCCGCAGGCCCGCATCGCCGACATCGATGTGTTGCTCGACGGCGAACGCGCCGAGCTGGCCGCCCGCAACGCCACCGAGGTGCCGGAGCTGCTGGACGACGCGACGCTGCTCACGCTGTTCGACGCTCAGGTGGCGCGCACGCCGGAGGCGCCCGCGGTGCGCTACGGCGACGTCACGCTCAGCTACGCCGATCTCGACCTGCGCTCCCGGGCGCTGGCCGCGGAGCTCGCCCGGTGGGGCGTCGGTGCGGAATCGCTGGTCGGCGTGGCCATGCGGCGCGGCATCGACCTGGTCGTCTCGATCTACGCGGTGCTGCGGGCCGGTGCGGGCTACCTGCCGATCGACCCGGATCATCCGGCCGAGCGCAGCGAGTACGTGCTCGGCAGTGCCGCTCCCGCCTGCGTGCTGACCACCACCGGCGACGCGTTCGACACCGACACCGATGTTCCGGTCGTCGCGGTGGACACGCTCTACCTGCCACTGGACGCGATCTCCGGAGCGGACACCGCCGTTCACCCGGACAATGTCGCCTACGTCATCTACACCTCGGGTTCCACCGGCCGTCCGAAGGGTGTGGTGATCACGCACCGCCAGATGGTCAACCAGTTCCGCTGGGCGCAGCGGACCTACTCGC
Organism: Nocardia iowensis; assembly: GCF_019222765.1. Taxonomy (NCBI): domain Bacteria; kingdom Bacillati; phylum Actinomycetota; class Actinomycetes; order Mycobacteriales; family Nocardiaceae; genus Nocardia; species Nocardia iowensis. The sequence goes on from NZ_CP078145.1 coordinate 951,038, forward strand.
ACGACACCGCCGACGTGGTGCTGCACAAGACGCCGATCACCTTCGACATCTCCACCTGGGAACTGTTCTGGCCCTTGCAGACCGGCGCCTCGATCGTCGTCGCCGAACCGGACGGCCATCGCGACCCGGCGTACCTGGCCCGGACCATCGCCGAAAACGCCGTCAGCACCGTGCATTTCGTGCCATCGATGCTGGATGCCTTCCTCGGCCCGGAGACGGCGGCGCAATACCCGGCCTTGCGGCGCGTGTTTGCCGCGGGCGAGGCGCTGTCCGGCGAGACCGCGACGACCTTCGCCGCCGCCGTACCGGCCGCCCGATTGGTGAACTGGTACGGCCCGGCCGAGGCGACGGTGGTCACCGACTATCCGGTCGAAGACCCTGCCGCCGTTGCGGTTCCGATCGGCACGCCGGTCGCCAACACTCGCGTGCACGTGCTCGACCGCCAGCTGTGCCCGGTTCCGCCCGGTGCTGCGGGCGAGCTGTACATCGCCGGCGTCCAGCTGGCCCGCGGCTACCTCGGTGCGCCCGCCCTCACCGCGGAGCGTTTCGTCGCGCACGAGGGTGGTGCGCGCCTCTATCGCACGGGTGACATCGTGCGCTGGCGCGGCGGTGCGCTGGAGTATCTGGGCCGCAGCGACTTCCAGGTGAAGCTGCGCGGCCAGCGAGTCGAGCTCGGCGAGATCGAAACCGTGCTGCTCGGCCACCAGTCGGTGCGGCACGCGGCCGTCGCCCTCGTCCATGGCGGCACCGGCGACCGCCTCGTCGCCTACCTGGTCGCGATGCCGGGGGAGGCCATCGACGAAGCCGCGGTCCTGTTGCACGCGCGCAGCGCCCTACCGTCCTACATGGTGCCGTCGGCGGTCCTCGTCCTCGACGCGCTGCCGCTCAACGCCAGCGGCAAGCTCGACCGCAAGGCGCTTCCGGTCCCCGAACTCGCCGCCCGCCCATACCGTCCGCCGACCACGCCGCTGGAGCGGACCATCGTCGAGGTCTTCGCCGACATCCTGGCCGTCGATCAGGTCGGCCTGGACGACGACTTCTTCGACCTCGGCGGCAACTCGCTGGTGGCGACCCGCGCGGTCAGCCGACTGCGCACGCTCACCGGTGCGGAGATCCGGGTGCAGTGGTTCTTCACCGACTCCACCCCGGCGGCCCTGGCCACCCGCATCCTGGCCGCACTCGCCGGCGATCACGACTACGACCTCGACTCGAACACCGCCCTCGGCGTGCTGCTGCCCATCCGCACCCGGGTACCGCACGACACAGCCGCCGCCGAGCCGCTGTTCTGCATCCACCCGATGTACGGATTGTCTTGGTGCTACGCGGGTCTGGCCCGTTACGTGCCCAGCAGCAGGCCGATCTTCGGGCTGCAGTCGCCCGCGCTGTCGGAAGACGGTTACCTGCCCGCCTCGCTGGCCGAGATGGCGAGCCGGTATGTCGCGGAGATCCGCGCCGTCCAGCCGACCGGCCCGTACCGGCTGCTCGGCTGGTCGCTCGGCGGTGTGCTGGCCCACGCCATCGCGACGGAGTTGCAGGCGGCGGGGGAACAGGTCGCGTTGCTCGCGATGCTGGACAGCCACCCCGACATCGACGTGACGGACTTCCGTGCGGCGATCCGCGAGGCACTCGGCGAGCTCGGCATCGGCGCCGACGCGCTGCTGCCGACCGACGGCGACATCCACGATCTCAGCGACGACGCACTCGCCGCGCTGCACGCCACCATCCCACCGGACATGGCCGTGCTCACCCCGGAACGGGTGCGCCGGATCTACCGCAGCGCGGTGCGCTCGGCCGAGCTCATCGCCGAGCATCGACCAGAGGTGTTCCACGGCAGGCTGGATTACTACAGCGCGGCCGGTCACGAGACAGCGGCAGCCAGCTGGCAACCGTTCGTCGACGGGCGTGTCGAAGATCACCCGGTCGGTGTCGCGCATGATCAGATGACCTCGCCGGAAGCACTGGCGGAGATCGGTCCGAGCCTGTCCGACCTGCTGATGCCGCGCGCCTGGTCGGCAACGCCGAAGGTGGGTCGGGCGTGAGCGAAACGAAGCAACTCAGGCATGATGGGGCAACGCTGTGGTAACGATGACCTCTGTTGTCACGACTACATAGGCCGTATGGTCTGGCGTGGTGTGTCCAGGGCATCCACCGCAGGCACGTGCGGCCTCGCGCATGCGCGGCTCGCAAGCGCTCCAAGGGGAATGCAGATGGAATCTCGAGACGAAGCGAAGGTGCGAAATTGATACGTCGACAGACCCGGCGCGGCGGCCTACGTGCCGCGGCGGCGATCGCGGCAACGGCGGTCCTTGCGGGAGTGATGACCGGCCTCGGCGTGACCCCCGCGTCGGCCGCTGATCCGATCATCGATTCCAAGAGCCTGCTCGCCAACCCGACCGCCCCGGACGGATCGCGTATCACCAAGGCCGAGTACAAGGATGACCGCAACATCCGGCTCTACGTGTACTCGGCGGCGATGGACCAGAAGGTCATCGTCGACGTCCAGCGTCCGGCCGACGCCTCGGTACCGCGGCCGACCCTGTACCTGCTCAACGGTGCGGGCGGCGGCCAGGACGATGCCTCCTGGCAGGCGAAGACCGATGCGCTGCAGTTCCTGTCGGACAAGAACGTCAACGTGGTCCAGCCGATCGGTGGCAAGTGGAGCTACTACACCGACTGGATCAAGGACGACCCGGCGCTCGGCCGCAACAAATGGAAGACCTTCTTCACCGAGGAGTTGCCGCCGCTGATCGACGGCGCGCTCGGCACCAATGGCGTGAACGCGATCTCGGGTCTGTCCACCTCGGGCACCACCGTCCTCGCGCTGCCGATTGCCAAGCCGGGCCTGTACAAGGCGGCCGCGGCCTACAGCGGTTGCGCGCAGACCAGTGATCCGGTCGGCTCGGAGTTCGTCAAGCTCACCGTCGAGACCTGGGGCGGCGGCAACACCGACAACATGTGGGGCCCGCAGGGTTCGGCGGAGTGGGTGGCCAACGATCCATACGTGCACGCCGAGGGGCTGCGCGGGCTGGACCTCTACATCTCGACCGGCAACGGTCTGCCCGGCCAGTACGACACGTTGAACGGTCAGTACGCCCTGCCCGGCGCCTACGGCCTGGCCAACCAGATCATCATCGGTGGCGTGATCGAAGCGGGCACCAACTACTGCACGAACAACCTCAAGGGGAAGCTGGATTCGCTCGGCATCCCGGCGACCTACAACTTCCGCAACAGCGGCACCCACTCGTGGGGCTACTGGCGGGACGAGTTCCAGCGGTCCTGGCCGGTCCTGGCCCGCGGACTCGGCATCTGAGAGCTTCCGCCTCGCTAACTGAATACCGACCGACCGCCTGGTTATACCTTCGGGTATGGCCAGGCGGTCGGCTTTTAAGGGTGGGTTGGATGAAAAAGTTCGGGAACCCGTAAAATTCTGTTCCGTGAGTACCACCTTGGCCGAATCCGCCAGATCCGCGACGCAGCGGGTCCGCGCGGCATCGCTGTTGCTCGGGCCCGCGTTCGTCGCTGCCATCGCCTATGTCGATCCGGGCAATGTGGCCTCCAACATCAGCGCGGGCGCGCAGTTCGGCTATCTGCTCGTCTGGGTCATCGTGATGGCCAACGTGATGGCGGGGCTGGTCCAATTCCTTTCGGCCAAGCTGGGTTTGGTCACCGGCATGTCATTGCCGGAGGCAGTGCGCGCGAAGTCGAGCCGGACGGTGCGGCTGGCGTATTGGGGGCAGGCCGAGACGGTCGCGATGGCCACCGACCTGGCCGAGGTGGTCGGCGGCGCGATCGCGCTCAACCTGTTGTTCGATCTGCCGCTGCTGGTCGGCGGTGTGATCACCGGGGTGGTCTCGATGGGTCTGCTGCTGGTGCAGGACCGGCGCGGACAGCGCCCGTTCGAGCGGGTGATCACCGGGCTGCTCGCCGTCATCGCGATCGGTTTCCTGACCAGCGTGTTCATCTCGCCGCCTTCGGTCTCCGGCACGGTCGGCGGACTGGTGCCGCGGTTCCAGGGCACCGAGAGCGTGCTGCTCGCCGCGGCCATGATCGGCGCGACGGTCATGCCGCACGCGGTCTACCTGCACTCCGGCCTGGCCCGGGATCGGCACGGACACCCGGCCCCCGGCCCGCTGCGGGCCCGGCTGCTGCGGATCACCAAGGTGGACGTCGGCCTGGCCATGGTGCTGGCGGGCACGGTCAACCTGGCCATGGTGCTGATGGCGGCGAATACGCTGCGCGGTCATGAGGTCGAGACCTTGACCGACGCGCACACCGCAGTCGGTGACGCGCTCGGCCCGGTCGCGGCACTGATGCTCGCCATCGGCCTGCTGGCCTCCGGTCTCGCCTCGACCTCGGTCGGTGCCTACGCGGGCGCGATGATCATGCAGGGCCTGCTGCGCAAGCACATTCCGCTGATGCTGCGTCGCCTGGTCACCCTGATCCCGGCGATCGCCATCCTCGCGATCGGCGTCGATCCCACTCGCGCGCTGATCATTTCGCAGGTGGTGTTGTCCTTCGGCATCCCGTTCGCGCTGATCCCGCTGGTGCGGTTCACCAGCGATCGCAGCTTGATGGGCGCGGACACCAACCACCGCGTCACCTCCGCGTTCGCCTGGCTGATCGCCGCCATCATCTCGGCACTCAATGTGGCGTTGATCTACCTGACGGTCATCGGCGCCTGACTGGTGGGCGAAAGCGCCACGGCCGGAATCAGACCCAGTTCTCGATCCAGTACTTCCAGATCAGCGGGGCGTAGCCGGCCAGTGGCGGCACCTTGATGTCGGTGCCCGCGAGTGCGGCGCTGGTGTTCCGGCAGTCGAACCAGCAGCTGAATTCGCTGTGCTCCAACACCTCCTGCGGAACGCCGACCCGGGGGAGCACCCAGCTCGCGCCGGGCACCTGCAACACCATGTCGAGCGCGCGTTTCGGCATCACCTCGACCAGGTGCGGTGCACCGGCCTCGTCGGCGAACAGATTCAACGCCTCGGCCACGCTCTGTCTGCGCGGATCGACCAAGTGAAAGGTCGTCGCGTTCGGACCGGGTTGGTGCGCAATATGATCCAGCGCGCGGGCCACGAAATCTACCGGGACCATATTGGTTTCGCCGAGCTTGGGCACCAGCACCGGCAGGATTCTCGGCAGCTGCGCACCCATCCGCAGCAGCCGGAAAAAGTAGTACGGTCCGTCGATCCGGTCGATCTCGCCGGTCCGGGAATGACCGATCACCAACGAGGGCCGATAGATACGCCAGGGCAGCGCGGAACCGCGCACGATCCGCTCGGCCTCGAACTTGGCCCGCTGCACGGGTGTGGTCAGCTCTTGGCCCTCGTCGAACATCTCCTCGGTGAACAGGCCCTCCGTCGAACCGGCCACCTCCACCGTCGAGACATGATGCAACAGACCGGCTTTCAGCCCCTCGGCGACATCGACCAGATGCCGCGTGCCGTCGCCGCGCTCGGCGAGGTCATAGCTGGACGCCAAATGGAAGACATGGTCGATCGAGCCGCGATGCTCGGCAAGCCAAGCCGGATCGATCCCCAGTCCGGGCGCGCCTAGGTCACCGCGCACCGGCAACACCCGATCCCCGCCGCCCCACTCCCGGGCGCAGCAGGTGAACCGGTCGGCGGACTCGGCGCCCGGCCGCACCAGCACATGGATGTCACCCTCGCGTTTCAGCAGCTCGGGGACGAGGAACCGACCGATGAACCCAGTTGCCCCGGTAACCAGGTAGCCCATAGCCAGTGAACATAGCAGTCCCGTCGCTCCGAGACTTCAGGCCAGACACGGGTGCGCTGATCGTTATGTACCGGCGAGATCAGTTGTCGCCTAGGCACAGTTCCCGGTTCTCAGTCGGCGAACACCGGCTTGCGCTTGGTGAGCATCGCGGTTGCTCCTTCGATGAAGTCGGGGGACTTCAAAAGTTCGCTCTGGCCGGTCTTTTCGGCTGCCAGGGCCGCGTCGAGTGAGGTCAGTGTTGCTTGATTGAGGGCCTTCTTGGTGAGTTCCAGTGCGCGGCGTGGGCCCGCGGCGAGCTTGGCTGCCACGGCTTCCACCTTCGCGTCGAGCTCGTCCTCGGGCAGCACCGCGGTGAGTAGCCCCGCTTGCTTTGCGGCGGGAGCGGGAAGGCGCTCGCCGAGCAGGGCCATCTCCGCGGCGAGGGGGCGCCCGGCCGCGGCGGCGACCATGGCGGCCGCGCCGCCGTCGGGCATCAGGCCGATGTTGATGAAAGCCAGCAAAAGGTAGGCGTCCTCGCTGGCGTAGACCAGGTCGGCGGCCAACGCGATGCCGACGCCGACACCCGCCGCCGCGCCCTTGATGCGGACGATCACCGGGACGGGGGCATCGACGATGGATTTCACCAGTCGGTTCGCCGCGTCCATGACCATGTCGGAGGTGATGCCGCGCTGGGCCTCGCCCGCAGTGGCCGACAGGTCGGCACCGGTGCAGAAATCCCCGCCCTCGCCGGTCAGCACGATCACCCGCACCGACCGGTCCTCGGCCGCGGCGAGGAAGGTGTCGCCGAGGGCGACCATGGTGTCGTAGTCGACCGCGTTCTTGCGCTTCGGCTTGGTGATCGTCACCCGGAGCACCCGGCCGTCGTGGACCGCGGAAAAGCCCGTCGCGGGTGAGGAGGACTCAGCTACCGCTGCGGAATCTGTATTGCTCATATCTGCTCCTACGCTGCAACTCAGCGGCTACCGTGCCATGAATAGTGGTTAACTTTGCGAATTGTGGTTAACTTAGGTTCCATTGTCGGGCGCTGTCAACCAGCGGCGCCGCCGGAGAACGGAGAGGTGCATGGTCGCGGATCGCAGCGAGGTCGGCCTCGCTTCCGCGCGGTCCGACGCCGACGACTCGGCATCGCGGAGCGATTCCGTGGGGGGTGGTGGTCGGGTGACGGGCGGGCCGGTGCGCCGCAGGCCCAAGGATCGCAAGGTGCAGATCATCCGGGCGGCCGCGCGCGCGTTCAGCGAGCGCGGGTACTACCCGGTCGGCGTGGACGAGATCGCCGCCGAGGTCGGCATCTCCGGGCCCGCTCTCTATCGCCATTTCACGAACAAGTACGCGCTGCTCGTCGCGGCCGCGGAAGAAGGGGCGCGACACCTGCTGAACGTCGCCCGCGCCGCGGACGACGAACACCTGGAACCGGCCCGGCGGCTGGACGCCCTGATCCGGGCGATCAGCGAACACACCATCGAGATCCGCCGCGAGGCCGGGCTGTACCGCTGGGAGCGGCGCTACCTGGAACGCGAAGATCGCATCCGGATCAGGAAGATCTACGACGACCTGAACGGCACCCTCGCCGGGCCCATCGCGCAACTGCGACCCGACTCCCCGCCCGCGGATGTCGCGATGCTGGCGGCCGCCGTGCTCAGCGCGATCGCCAGCATTTCCGCGCACCGCAGTGCGCTGTCCGGCGCGCGGCTGCTGCCGCTGTTGCACGACATGTCCTTGGCGATCCTGCGCGCCGACCTGCCGCCCGCGCCGCCGGAACCGGATCCGGGTCCCGTCACGCGCGGCCTGCCGGTGTCGTCGAAGCGCGAACAACTGCTCACCGAGGCGATCCGGATCTTCGGCAGGCAGGGCTACCACGAGGCCAGCATCGAGGAGATCGGCGCGGCGGTCGGCATCAACGCCTCCAGCGTGTACCGCTACTTCGCCAGCAAGTCCGATCTGCTCGCCGCCGCGTTCTACCGGACCGGTGACCGGGTCGCCCTCGCGATCACCGAGGCACTCGCCGAGGCCACCAGCCGCGAGGACGCGGTGCGCCGCATCGCCGAGCGCCAAGCCAGGCTCACCTTCGCGATGCCGGAGATCATGCCGGTCTACTACGCCGAATTCAGCAATCTGCCGCAGGCCGAACAGCACAAGCTGCGCGCCATTCAACGCCAGAACGTCCTCGAGTGGGCCAACCTGCTGGACGGCGACCCGGTCGAGGCTCGCTTCCGGGTACACGCCGCCATCGGTCAGGTCATCGACGTCGGGCGGCTACTCCACTTCGACTCGCGCCCAGCCCAATTGGCCCGCGTCACCGCGCTGATGGAAGCAGTCCTGCTCGGTCACTCGGCATAGGGCCGCCCCACTCGCAGCCGATTCCGGGCGCGGATAGTGGATGGCGGCAATCAGGCGCGCCGACCGTGCCGGATCCGAAAGATGGTCTTGGCCAAGCGCACATGCCGCGGGTGACGGTCGAAGGTGGACAGATTCACCGGGGCCTGATAACGCTTGCGGGCGATGGCCAGCGTGTGGCTGAACTCCCGCAGGCCTTGATCGCCGTGGCTGTGACCCTGTCCGTATTCGCCGACGCCGCCGTAGGGGAGCGCGGGGATGCCCGCGTAGGCGGTCGAGGAATTGATGGTGACCACCCCGACGCGCAGCCGCTCGGCGAACGCCTCGATCTCGTGCACGTCCCTGGTGAAGACCGAGACCGCGACATCGTTGCCCACCGCGTTGATCCGCTGTGCGGCGTCGTCCATGCTGGTCACCTTGTTCACGACCAGCATGGGCCCGATGCCCTCGCCGGTGATGGCCACGCTCTCCTCGGGCACCTCGGCGAGCACCACGGGTTCGATGTACGGCTCGCGAATCGAATCCAGCCCGCCGACCACCGCGCGCCCGCCGCGGGCCAGTGCGTCGCGAATCTGCTTGCGTACCACTTCGACCTGCGACTCCAAGATCATCGGGCCGTACGACGCCCGCTTGTCGGCGCCGGGTCGCAGCTTGGCGGCCTGCGCGGCGACCAACTCCAGGAAGCGGTCGTATACCGACTCCGCAACGTAGGCCCGCTGAATCCCGGTGGCGTTCTGCCCGGCATTGGCCATCGCCCCGAACACCGCGGCCTCGGCGGCATCGTCGAGCTTCGCGTCGACGTGCACGACCATGCTGCCCTTACCGCTGCGTTCCACGACCACCGGCGTCATCGACTGGGTACACAGCGCGATCACCTCGCGCGCGCCGGAATCCGAACCGGCATAAGCGATCTTGTCCACCTTGGCCCGGCACAGCGCGGTTCCGGTCAGGTGGTCGCCGGTGACCACTTGCAGCACCGGCTGGTTGGGCGCCAGCCTGGTCCAGCTGTCGGCCAGCCAGACGCCGACGCCGGTGGTCAGTTCATGCGGTTTGAACACCACCGTATTGCCCGCGGCCATCGCGTAGGCGATCGAGCCCATCGGTGTGAACACCGGGTTGTTCCACGGACCGAGCACCCCGATCACCCCGAGCGGCAGGTAGCCGACCGAGGCGCGCTGATTGCGGGTCAGCCAGGTGGAGCCGAGCTTGTGCCTGCCGAGTGCGCGCGCCGCGTTGCGGGCCGCCCAGTCGAGGTTCTCCACCGCCAGCATCACCTCGATGGCCGCGTCCGCCTCCGGCTTTCCGGTTTCCTCGGACAGGATCTCGACCAATTCGCCTGCGCGGCGGGTAATGTCGCGCTTCCAGTCGAGCAGCCAGCGCTTGCGCCCACTGAATCCGAGCTCGGCCCACCATCTTTCGGCCGATCGGGCACCGCGCACGGTGCGGTTGATTTCGCCCGCGCCCATCACGGCGTAGTTGCCGACGGTCTCGCCGGTGCGCGGGTCGTAGGACGTCAGCACGTTCGGTCGGCCCGATCCTCCCGGCTGCGCCGCCAGTCGTGGCTGCGCGGACTCGGCCATGATCACCTCTCGCAGTGTCGAAATCGGCGTGCGGACCACTTGCGGGGCAGCCGCCGCGGACGAGTGAGTGTTCCCCCGATTAGCAGACTATGGTCGTCGCGACGGGCCGACAAGGCTCGTCCGCCGCCACCACGCTGCCCTTGACACTGTCCACCAGCGCCGATCTGCGTCGCGCCGGACGGATATCGGCGACTGTGAGTAAGGACACAATTAACGCGCACTCCCGTTGGGTACCGTGCGGGCGACCCGGTGCGAACCCTGCATACCGGTAACATCGCGCCAAGCGCTACGGATCACCTATGGGGACGTATACGCGCGCGCTCCGGCGGCCCCGAGTCGTCGCAATTGCCGATAGTGGAGAGTTGATGCCGAGCTTGAACCAAGCAGATCTGCGTGCGAGTGAGCCAGCGGTCCGGGTGACGGATGTTCGCAAGTCGTTCGGCGATGTGCACGCACTGCAGGGGGTCAGCTTCGTCGCCGACCGCGCCAGCGTCCTCGGCATCCTCGGCCCGAACGGTGCGGGCAAGACGACGATGGTGAAGATCCTGTCGACACTGCTGCGGCCGGATTCGGGCACCGCCGTTGTCGCCGGGCACGATGTGCTGAAGGACGCGGCGGGGGTGCGTCGTTCGATCATGATGACCGGTCAGTACGCCGCGCTCGACGAGAACCTCTCCGGCCGGGAGAACCTGGAATTGTTCGGTCGCCTGATGGGCTTGAGCAAGTCCGCCGCCCGCAAGCGCGCCGACACCCTGCTCGAGGAATTCGATCTGGTGAGCGCGGGCCGTCGCGCGGTGCGCCACTATTCCGGCGGCATGCGCCGCCGGGTCGACATCGCCTGCGGTCTGGTGGTGCGTCCCGAGGTGGTGTTCCTCGACGAGCCGACCACCGGCCTCGATCCGCGCAGCCGCCAGGGTGTCTGGGATCTGGTGAACGCGCTGAAGGCGCAAGGCATCACGGTGCTGCTCACCACGCAGTACCTCGAGGAAGCCGACGTGCTCAGCGACAACATCATCGTCATCGACAAGGGCACGGTGATCGCCGAGGGCACCGCCGACGAGCTCAAGGAGAAGACCGGCGGCAGCTACTGCGAGGTCGTCCCGCTCGACCCGACCCAACTGCGTTCGACCGCCGCCGCGCTCGGCGACCTGGTACCCGCGGCGGTGCTCGCCGACATCGACGGCGGCGATCGCCTCTCGATTCCGGCGCCGGAGGGCGCGGCCACGCTGACCGAGGCGCTGCGCCGACTCGACACCGCGGGCATCGAGCTGGCCGACATCGCGTTGCGCAGGCCCTCGCTCGACGACGTGTTCCTGTCCATCACCGGTCGGTCGGGTGGGAACGCGTGAGCGCTCCCACTATCCCGACCCGGGCCGCCGACGCGGCCGCGTTGTTCGCGGACCTACCCAAGCCCCGGCTGTCCTCGTTCGCCCAGTGGCGTGCGCTGTCCGGCCGCATCGTCCGGACCATGGCCACCAAGGGTGAGCTGATCGTCGCGGTGGTGACGCCGCTGGTGTTCACCGTCGGGTTCTACCTACCGCTGCGCTACGTCATGAAGTTCCAGGGTGTCGACTACGCCCAGTACGTCATGCCGATCATCGTGTTGCAGACAATGGCCTTCACCATGATGTCGAACGCGCAGTTGGCCGCGTTCGAGGCGCTGACCGGGCTGAGTACCCGAATGCAGACCATGCCGATCGGCATGCTGGTTCCGTTGTCCGCGCGGGTCGCGGCCGGGCTGGTTCGTTCGGTCACCTCGTTGGTCGCGGCACTGCTCTTCGGATATGTGATCGGTTTCCGTTTCGTCGCGGGTTTCGGCCAGGCCGCTTTGTTCTGCGTTTTCGCCTTAGCGGTCGGCACCACGCTCGCGCTCGGCGCGGACGCGCTCGGCAGCCTGACCAAGAGCCCGGAATCGCTGAGTCAGGCGCTGACCCTGCCCACGCTCATCTTCGGCATGCTCTCCTGTGGCTTCGTCCCGGAACGCAGCTTTCCGGAGTGGATTCGCGGGTTCGTGCGCAATCAGCCGGTCTCGCAGTTCTCCTTCGCGCTGCGTGACATGGCCGCGGGCGGGGTGAGCTGGCAGGTGTTGTGGGTGCCGCTGGTCTGGGTGATCGGGCTAGCGCTCGTGTTCACCCCGCTGGCGATCTGGGCGAGCGCGAGGCGGTCATGAGTTCTGTGGAGGCCACCATGGCGCGAGTCGAGGAGACCGAAAACATCGCGTGGAAAACGCCGTTGCCCGAAGTGGCGGCGAAGCCAGAGAACTCGCTGAGCCTGTGGGTCACACACAGCCTGATCCAGTGCAAGCGGCTGTTGCTGGTGTGGGCGCGGGATCCCGCGACGACGATCCAGACGCTGGTGTATCCGGCGTTGACGCTGGTGATGTTCCGGATCGTGCTCGGTAATTCGATCACCGCGTACACCGGCCAGCCCAGCATCTACGCGCAGGTTCCGTTGCTCGCGCTGGTCGCCGCGATGTCTGGTGCGGTCGTGAGCGCGTTGGGGTTCAAGGGCGAGAAGATGACCGGCCTGCTCGGCCGGTTCTGGACCATGCCGATTCACCGAGCGGCCGGGCTGACCGGGCGTCTGCTGGCCGAGGCGGTCCGGGTGCTGATCACGACTCTGTTCGTCGTCGCGGTCGGGATGCTGTTGGGTTTCCGCTTCCTCGAAGGGCCGCTCGCCGGGATCGCGTTGATCGCGATTCCCGTGCTGTTCGGTGTCGCCTTCGCCGTGCTCGTCACCGCCCTGGCCACCATCACCGACGGCGTGATGCTGGTGAACGTCATCGGCATCATCAACACGCTGCTGATGTTCTTCAACACCGGTTTCGCACCTGTCTTCGCCTATCCGTCCTGGCTGCGAAGCACGATTCAGAACCAGCCGATGAGCTGTGCGATCGACGCGATGCGCGGGTTGGCCTACGGCGGACCGGTCGGGGAGCCACTGATGAAGACCCTGCTGTGGGCGATCGGGCTGATCATCGTGTTCGCCTACCCGGCCGTGCGCGGCTATCGCCGGGCGGCCGAGACCGGCGCCTGATCGAAGTCGTAGTCGAGCCAGCGATTGCGGTGGGTCCAGCCGACCAGGTCGTAGCGCCAGTGGAACGGCCAGGTGTGCGCGACGGTGTTGAACAGGACCGCGCCGAGGGCGGTGTAGTCGTCGTGTGCGGACAGCAGTGCGCGCTGGCCGCGCGGGGAGGCGTTGAAGAACGCGTCGAACATGGCGATCGACTGTTCGGTGGTCAGGCGGCCAAGACCCCATAGGCCGCGCATCCGCATCCAGTACACCAACCTGGCGCGGCGCGGCCATAGTTCGGCGATCGGGTCGCGGCCCTGCCGCAAGGCGGTGATCGCGGTGTCGACCAGCGCCAGCGAATCGGCGACGCTGTAGCCGGTGCAGGGGTGCATCATGCCGCCGCGTGAGCCGAACGGAACAGCTTGCGCCACGCCCCTTTTCGGCGGTGGCTGGTCCAGCGGATAGTGCGCGGCCTCGGTGGGCTCCGTACCGGTGAGCCTGATGCCGTGCGCGGCAAGACGATTCAGGGTGCGCCTGCGCAGTTCATGCTGCGGCATACCGCCGCGCAGGCCGAGACTGGTTTCCTCGAAGATCACCGTGCCGTCACCGAGCGGCACGGAATAGAGGAATGACGGCGGCTCGTCGGGACCCGCGCCGTTCTCCGGCCGCCAGTCCAGCAGCAGCCCTTCGCCGTCGGCGACCATGGGCGCGGCCGTCTCGGCGGCGACGAAGATGCCGTGCGCGCTGGCGGCCCTGCGCCGACCGAGGGTGGGCAGGCCGCGGGTATCGAACACCGTCGCCGCGGTGATCGTCGTTCCGTCGGCGAGTTCGACCACGTGTGCGTCGACCCGGGTGGCGCGCCCGGTGAGCACGGTGGCGTCGTCGAGCGGAAGTGCCTCGCGTAGCCCGGATTTGGACAGCACGCAGTAGGGCCGATCGATGCGGAGTTCGGACTTGGCCCAGACGGTGGGTGTCGGAATTGTGGTGGCGATCGCACTCGGCGGCAGCCAATCCGGCAACTCATCGACCCAGCAGGAGTAGGTAGGCGGCCACAGCCGATCCGGCCGCGGATCGATGGCGGTCACGCTGAACCCGGCCCGCATCGCGCGATGCGCCAGCGCCCGGCCGGTCGGGCCGAGCCCGACCACGCATACGTCGACGTCCCGGACCGCGCTGACACCCATAAGGGCATTCAATCCGCTGCGGCCGGGCCGACGCAACTATCCCGCCGCTCGGCGCCCCCGGAATTCGGGTCTCGCGACAAGGCAAACAAGGTGAAAGCAAGCACTTCGAGAATTGCTTTCTACCGTGCCCCCAGAATCGGTGGCCCAGCAACTTCAGTGATGAAAACGCGTGGCTGCGCACTTAGTGTTGGCGCCGAGCGCGGGTGGTTTCCGTGTTCAGGAGAAGGGGAATCATGAGAGGCTACCACCCCCGCTGGCTCGGTGTGCTCGCGGTCACAATTGGAGCGGCTGCTGTTATAGCGGTGATGCCCGCACCGGCGCACGGGGCGCCCGCGGAATCATCAATTGTCGCGGTGCAAGAACACGATGCGCGAAAGCTCACCTTGACAATTCATTCCGCCGCGATGGATCGCGATATCCAGGTGGAAACGCAGCGGGCGGCCGACACCAGTGTGCCCCGGCCGGTGCTCTACCTGCTGCAGGGTGCCGGCGGCGGCGAGGACGGCGTCACCTGGGAGACGGAAACAGATGCGTTCCAGTTTCTGTCGACCAAGAACGTGCACGTGGTGTCCCCGATCGGTGGCATGTTCAGTTACTACGCCGACTGGGTCAACGACGATCCCCGGCTCGGGCGCCAGCAGTGGAAGACCTTCCTGACCCGCGAATTACCGCCGCTCATCGACAAATACTTCGCGACCAACGGACGCAATGCCATCGCGGGCTTCTCGATGGCGGGCACCAGCACGCTGGCGCTCGCCGCGACCACCGGCAACCTCTACTCCAGCGTCGCCGCCTACAGCGGATGCGCGCAGATCAGCGATCCGGTCGGCCAGGAGTTCGTCCGCCTCACCGTGGAGACCTGGGGCTGGGCGAACATGGCGAACATGTACGGCGCGCCCGGCGATCCGCGCTGGGCGGCCAATGATCCCTATGTGCAAGCCGAGGGATTGCGCGGCAAATCCATCTACATTTCCAGCGGCGGCGGACTGCCAGGGAAACACGATGTATTGAACGGCAAATATTCCCTGCCCGGCGTAGACGGAATTGCGGCACAGCTCATCAAAGGTGGTGCCATAGAGGCAGCGACCAACTATTGCTCGCGCAATATGCGGACCCGTCTGAATACATTGGGTATTCCGGCAACTTATGACATCAATGCGGACGGCACCCATTCCTGGGGATATTGGGAAGAGGCGCTGAAGAACTCGTGGCCCGCGCTGTCCGCTCCGTTGGGAATTTGAGATGTGGATTCGGAAACAGGCCGCGCGAATCGCCGGCCTGATCCTCGCCGCCGCCTGTGCGGCCGTACTGCACCCGGCTGCCGCGGTGGCCGCGCCGCCGATCCCGGTGCTGGCAGGCGCCAACGACTGGGCCTGCCGCCCGTCACCGGCGCGTCCGGAGCCGGTGGTGCTCGTGCACGGCTCCGGCACCGACGCGGTCAGCAGCTTCGCCTTGCTCGCGCCACTGCTGCGGTCCGAAGGTCACTGTGTGTACGCGGCGAATCTCGGCTCCGCGCCCGGGCTGCGTGATGTCGTGAGCGGTCAAGCCGGTTCCAGCACAACAGGTATCGGTCCGGTCGGGGCCGCGTTGCTCGGTCGCGTGGTCTACGGCGTCGCCGATATCGACCGGATGGCGAGCGAGCTGAGCGATGTGGTGCAGTCCGTGCGGGTCGCTACCGGGGCTCGCCAGGTCGCGCTCGTCGGCCACTCCACCGGCGGCACGGTGATCCGCCAATACGTGCGGACGCACGGCGCCGAGACGGTGGCTCAGGTGGTCACGCTCGGCACCCCGTACCGGGGCTCTACCTGGGCCGGACTGCGGGAGAGCTATCCGGATCTGGCCTCGCTCGGCCTGGGTAACGCGCAGATCGCCGCCCAGGTCTTCGGAACTCCGGGTCAGCAGCAGGTGGTTGGGTCACCGTTGCTGAACCGGCTGAACGCGGGAGGCGAGACCGTGCCCGGCATCCGGTACACGGCCCTCGCCTCCCGCGCCGACGAGATCATCACCCCGCAGGAAACCGCGCTGCTCGCCGCCCCGACCGGCGAGAACCGCAACATCTGGCTGCAAGACGGCTGCCCTACCGACACCGCCGATCACAGTGGCCTGCTCGCCGATACCCGAGCGGCCGCCGCGGTGCTCGGCGCACTGGCGAACGACGACCGCCCCCTGCCCTGCTGAGGGGCTGGCTACTTCGGAGTGACCCAGGTGGTGATGTCGGCGTGCACGACCTCGAGGCCGTGCTTGTCGTAGATCGAGACCGGCACGATCAGGTTCTGGCCCTCGGTGATCGCCGCGAAGTCCGGAATCTCCGGCAGCTTCGCGACGGCCCGCAGGCCGGTCTCGGCCTTGGCCAGGTACTGCACGTTCATCGCCTTCGGAATCCAGCGGTGCGTCGCGGGCACGGTCGCCTCGCTCAGCATGCCCATCGCCACCTCGGCCAGGTTGCAGGCCGCGATGGCGTGGAAGGTGCCCAGGTGGTTGTGGATGCCGAACCACTTCGGCGAGGTCACCTCGCACAGGCCTGGTTCGAGCCGCACGACGTTCGGCAGCACCGTGCCGAAATAGGGCACCCGCGCGACCATGCCCAGCGAGAACAGCGTGTGGCCGAGCCGATTGTCCGGCAGCTTCTTCCAGCCGCGGTAGGTCGCGGTCTCTTTCGTCATGAGCCGTATCTTACTCAAAAGTAAGTTCACGTCGAGGTTGCCCGCGGGTGCGGCCGAAAACATGCTGGCTGGTCGGCCTGCCGATGTCGGCCCGCATTGCTACCTTGACGGGGCGGGCCGAGGGATGGCGTCGCTGGGGGCCAACACCATTTCGGTTGGCGCATAGGGGAACTGGAGTTCTGCATCATGAGTATTCGTACTGCCGTCGTTGCGTTGGGCATCGCACTCGGCGGCGCCGCATTCGCGGTATCGGCGGGGGCCGGTCAAGCCGCCGCCATCACTCCGGTCGTCGCTCCGCAGGACGGCATCTACTTCGGCGTTGTGCTGGACCACGGCGAAACGGTCGCGCTGCAGCACAGTCCACTGGTCGGCATGCTGAATGGCCCGCTGACCAACGAGGGCCTCTTCTACCTCGACGAAAAATCCGTCTATAACGGTGGCCAAGAGGTCGACGGTGTCGTGTACAACGACTACCTCGAGTTCTCCGGCGTCACCGCCGAGGCGGCCGCCTCGCGCAGCGGATGGATCGCGATCGCACTGGTCGATCCGGCCAGCTTCGCCGGATCGCCGTACGCGATCCGCCAGGTACTGGGCTGAGCTCCGACTGATCCGGCCCGGCTTCGCCGGATCGGGACCAGCTGATTTACCCGAGCGGCGGCGGCCGTGACGGCTCCTCGGAATCGTCACACCGCCGCCCTTGTCGTCTCCGCCGCCATGCCGATGACCTGGGCGGAGCCGCTCGCGGGGGGCGGATTTGAAGTCGATGGACGCGTCGGGCATACTGTTCGGGTTGCCTTGCACCGGGCCGTGCCTGTTTCCGAGTGAGACGGGATGGCTAGGCGAGGCGAGTAGTACCAATCGTGTACCTCATCGGGTCAACCGGTGTGGGTACGTCCGGGACAGTGTTCCAGGCCTGAGATGAAGTTTTGATCCGGCGCCGAGGAATGAGCGGATGGGCGACACGCCCGACCGCGTGGACCGGAGAACCATGACAGATGAACAGCGGCGAGGACCGAGCATGCGTGCGCGGTCGCGGTCTCACGTGAGACGTCTTCGTGTGTTCGGGCTGTGCAAATTGAGGGTGGTACGGAAGCCAGCTTCCGGATCACGAAGGTAATAAGCGGAGAAAAGGACACTTAGCGTGGCGGGACAGAAGATCCGCATCAGGCTCAAGGCCTACGACCACGAGGCGATCGACGCGTCAGCGCGCAAGATCGTCGAGACGGTGACCCGCACTGGGGCCCGTGTCGTCGGGCCGGTGCCGTTGCCGACCGAAAAGAACGTGTACTGCGTCATCCGTTCGCCGCACAAGTACAAGGACTCGCGCGAGCACTTCGAGATGCGTACGCACAAGCGGCTTATCGACATCCTCGACCCGACGCCGAAGACGGTCGACGCGCTGATGCGCATCGACCTGCCGGCCAGCGTCGACGTCAACATTCAGTGACGGGGACTCGAGACATGACTGACAACAAGAACAGGCCTGCGGCCGGCATCCTGGGCACCAAGCTCGGCATGACCCAGGTGTTCGACGAGAAGAACCGCGTCGTTCCCGTGACCGTCATCAAGGCCGGACCGAACGTTATTACCCAGATCCGCACCGTGGAGCGCGACGG
The DNA here is from genome assembly GCF_019222765.1 of Nocardia iowensis. NCBI lineage: Bacteria > Bacillati > Actinomycetota > Actinomycetes > Mycobacteriales > Nocardiaceae > Nocardia > Nocardia iowensis. The sequence continues at coordinate 969,163 of NZ_CP078145.1, forward strand.
CTACAGCGCCGTCCAGGTCGCTTTCGGCGCCATCGACCCGCGCAAGGTGAACAAGCCGGTCTCCGGTCAGTTCGCCAAGGCCGGTGTCACGCCGCGCCGCCACGTCGCCGAGATCCGCGTCGCCGACGCGTCCACCTTCGAGGTCGGCCAGGAGATCAACGCCGACGTCTTCGAAGAGGGCACCTACGTCGACGTGACCGGTACCAGCAAGGGCAAGGGCTTCGCCGGCACCATGAAGCGGCACGGCTTCGCCGGTCAGGGCGCCTCGCACGGTGCGCAGGCCGTGCACCGTCGCCCGGGTTCCATCGGTGGCTGTGCCACCCCCGGCCGCGTGTTCAAGGGCATGCGCATGTCGGGCCGGATGGGCAACGACCGCGTCACCACGCAGAACCTCTCGGTGCACAAGGTCGACGCCGAAAACGGCCTGCTGCTGATCAAGGGAGCGATCCCGGGTCGTCGCGGCAATGTCGTGATCGTCAAGAGCGCAGTGAAGGGTGGTGCGCACGCATGACCAGCCTCGAAAAGAAGGCCAACCTGACCCTGCCGGTCAAGGAATTGGGCGGCAAGACCAATGGCACCGTCGAGCTCCCCGCGGAGATCTTCGACGTGACCGCGAACATCTCGCTGATGCACCAGGTGGTCATCGCGCAGCTGGCCGCGGCCCGCCAGGGCACGCACTCCACCAAGACCCGCGGTGAAGTCCGCGGTGGTGGCAAGAAGCCGTACCGGCAGAAGGGCACCGGCCGCGCCCGTCAGGGCTCGACCCGCGCGCCCCAGTTCACCGGTGGTGGCATCGTGCACGGCCCGCAGCCGCGTGACTACAGCCAGCGCACCCCCAAGAAGATGATCCGCGCCGCGCTGCGTGGGGCTCTTTCGGACCGGGCGCGTAACGAGCGCATCCACGTGATCTCCGAACTGGTTGCCGGGCAGGACCCGTCGACCAAGACGGCCAAGAGCTTCCTCGCGGAGCTGTCGGACCGCAAGAAGTTCCTCCTCGTCCTCGGACGTGAGGACATCGCGGCCTGGAAGAGCGTGCAGAACCTGGAGTTCGTGCACCCGATCGCGCCGGACCAGCTCAACACCTATGACGTGCTGGAAAGCGACGAGGTCGTGTTCAGCGTGGAGGCGCTCAACGCCTTCGTGCACGGCCCCGCCGAGGCTGCACAGGAGGAGAGCAAGTGACCACCATCGCCGACCCCCGCGACATCCTGCTGGCGCCGGTCATCTCCGAGAAGTCCTATGGACTGATCGAGGAGGGCACCTACACCTTCCTGGTGCACCCGGACTCCAACAAGACGCAGATCAAGATCGCCGTCGAGAAGGTCTTCGGTGTCACGGTCACCAGCGTCAACACCGCCAACCGTCAGGGCAAGCGCAAGCGGACCCGCTTCGGTTACGGCAAGCGCAAGGACACCAAGCGCGCGCTCGTGACCATCTCGGCCGACAGCAAGCCCATCGAGATCTTCGGAGGCCCGGTCGCGTAAGCGTCTGGGACTCCAGAAAGAAGAGAAGAACTCATGGCAATTCGTAAGTACAAGCCGACAACCCCGGGTCGCCGCGGGTCGTCCGTTTCGGACTTCGCTGAGATCACTCGGTCGACCCCCGAGAAGTCGCTCATCCGTCCGCTGCACAGCAAGGGTGGCCGTAATGCGCATGGTCGCATCACCACCCGGCACCGCGGTGGCGGCCACAAGCGTGCCTACCGTCTGATCGACTTCCGTCGGCTGGACAAGGACGGCATCCCGGCCAAGGTCGCGCACATCGAGTACGACCCGAACCGCACCGCCAACATCGCGCTGCTGCACTTCGTGGACGGCGAGAAGCGCTACATCATCGCGCCCAAGGGCATCGTGCAGGGCACCCCGATCGAGTCCGGCCCCACGGCCGACATCAAGCCGGGTAACAACCTGCCGCTGCGCAACATCCCGACCGGTACCACCATCCATGCGGTGGAGCTGCGTCCGGGCGGCGGCGCGAAGATGGCTCGTTCGGCCGGATCCAGCATCCAGCTGCTCGGTAAGGAAGGCTCCTACGCCACGCTGCGTATGCCCTCCGGCGAAATCCGTCGCGTCGACGTGCGCTGCCGCGCCACCGTCGGCGAGGTCGGCAACGCCGAGCAGTCGAACATCAACTGGGGCAAGGCCGGCCGGATGCGCTGGAAGGGCCGTCGCCCCACCGTCCGTGGTGTCGTGATGAACCCGGTCGACCACCCGCACGGTGGTGGTGAAGGCAAGACCTCCGGTGGTCGCCACCCGGTCTCGCCGTGGGGTCAGCCGGAAGGCCGCACCCGCAAGCCCAACCGCCCGAGCGACAAGCTCATCGTCCGCCGCCGCAAGTCCGGCAAGAACAAGCGCTGAAGGAGGAGGTAAGAAATGCCACGCAGCCTCAAGAAAGGCCCGTTCGTCGACGACCACCTCCTCGCGAAGGTGGACGTGCAGAACGAAAAGGGCACGAAGCAGGTCATCAAGACCTGGTCGCGTCGTTCGACCATCATCCCCGATTTCATCGGCCACACCTTCGCCGTCCATGACGGTCGCAAGCACGTGCCGGTGTTCGTCTCGGACAACATGGTCGGGCACAAGCTCGGTGAGTTCGCGCCGACCAGGACGTTCAAGAGCCACGTCAAGGACGACCGGAAGAGCAAGCGGCGATGACGACTGATACTCAGAATCCGACTGCGCGCGCGACGGCCAAGCACGTTCGCGTGACCCCGATGAAGGCTCGTCGTGTCGTGGACCTGGTCCGCGGCAAGCGAGTCGAGGATGCCCTGGCGATCCTGAAGTTCGCGCCGCAAGCCGCGAGCGAGCCAGTTGCCAAGGTCGTGGCCAGTGCCGCGGCGAACGCCGAGAACAACCTCGGCCTGAACCCGGCCACCCTGGTCATCTCGACGGCCTACGTCGACGAGGGTGCGACCATGAAGCGGTTCCAGCCGCGCGCCCAGGGCCGTGCGTTCCGCATCCGCAAGCGCACCAGCCACATCACCATCGAGGTCGAGAGCATCCCCACCGCCGGTGGAGCAACTCGCAACCGCCGGAAGGGAGGGGCAAAGTAAATGGGACAGAAAATCAATCCCCATGGCTTCCGCCTCGGTATCACCACCGACTGGAAGTCGCGTTGGTACGCGGACAAGCAGTACGCGGACTACGTCAAGGAAGATGTCGCTATCCGTAAGCTCCTCGCCACCGGCATGGAGCGGGCGGGCATCTCCAAGGTGGAGATCGAGCGGACGCGGGATCGCGTCCGTGTCGATATCCACACCGCTCGTCCGGGCATCGTCATCGGCCGCCGTGGCGCCGAGGCCGATCGCATCCGGGCCGAGCTGGAGAAGCTCACCAAGAAGCAGGTGCAGCTGAACATCCTCGAGGTCAAGAACCCCGAGTCGGATGCGCAGCTCGTTGCTCAGGCCGTGGCCGAGCAGCTGTCGAACCGCGTGGCGTTCCGTCGTGCGATGCGTAAGGCCATCCAGTCGGCCATGCGTTCGCCGAACGTCAAGGGCATCCGCGTGCAGTGCTCGGGCCGCCTCGGTGGCGCCGAAATGTCGCGCTCGGAGTTCTACCGCGAGGGTCGGGTCCCGCTGCACACGCTGCGTGCCGACATCGACTACGGCCTCTACGAGGCCAAGACCACCTTCGGTCGCATCGGCGTGAAGGTCTGGATCTACAAGGGCGACATCGTCGGTGGCAAGCGTGAGCTGGCCGCCGTGAGCGCTCCGGCAGGCGATCGTGATCGCCCGCGCCGCGAGCGTCCGTCCCGCCCGCGTCGGTCCGGTTCCGCCGGCACCACGGCGACCAGCACCGAGGCCGGGCGCGCCGCCACCGCGGTGGTGGACGCTCCGGCAGAGACACAGGAGGGCTGACGCATGCTGATGCCTCGCAAGGTGAAGCACCGCAAGCAGCATCACCCGGGTCGTTCCGGCATGGCGAAGGGCGGCACCTCGGTGGCGTTCGGCGAGTTCGGCATCCAGGCACTGGAGCCGGCCTACGTCACCAACCGGCAGATCGAGTCGGCGCGTATCGCGATGACCCGCCACATCAAGCGTGGCGGCAAGATCTGGATCAACATCTACCCGGATCGCCCGCTCACCAAGAAGCCTGCCGAAACCCGCATGGGTTCCGGTAAGGGTTCGCCCGAGTGGTGGATCGCGAACGTCAAGCCCGGACGGGTGATGTTCGAGATGAGTTACCCCAATGAGGAGATCGCTCGTGAGGCCCTGCGCCGCGCGATGCACAAGCTCCCGATGAAGTGCAGGATCGTGACCAGGGAGGAGCAGTTCTGATGGCTACTGAAACACCGGCCGCAGAGCTCCGCGAGCTCACCGAAGAAGAGTTGGTGCAGAAGCTGCGCGACTCCAAGGAAGAGCTGTTCAACCTGCGCTTCCAGATGGCGACGGGTCAGCTGGACAACAACCGTCGGCTGCGCGTGGTTCGTCACGAGATCGCGCGCATCTACACGGTCATGCGCGAGCGCGAGCTCGGTCTGGCCACCGGACCCGCTGACAAGGGAGATGCGGCATGAGCGAGAAAGTGGAAGAGCAGCGCGCCAGCCGCAAGGTACGCACCGGCTACGTTGTCTCGGACAAAATGACCAAGACGATTGTCGTCGAGCTGGAAGACCGTAACCGGCACAAGCTCTACGGCAAGATCATTCGCACCACCTCCAAGGTGAAGGCGCATGACGAGAACGAGATCGCCGGCATCGGCGACCGCGTCCAGCTGATGGAGACCCGACCGCTGTCGGCGACCAAGCGCTGGCGTCTGGTCGAGGTGCTGGAGAAGGCCAAGTAGGTCTTTCCGGTCTGAATGTCGAAGGCCCGCTTCCCGTTCGGGAGGCGGGCCTTTGTCGTTTCGTGGATAGTGGCAAGCTCCACGTAAATTCCTGTGTTCCACGTGATATCCTGTGGCATGACCAAGAGGAACTTGACGCTCCAGCTGGACGAAGAGCTGATCACCGAGGCGAAGGTGATCGCGGCCAGGCAGGGGACGTCGCTCAGCGCGTTGTTGGCGCAGCAGGTGCGCGAGCTCGTCACCGATACCGCCCGCTATGAGGCGGCGAGACACCAGGCATTGCAAGCTATGGCGATGGCGGCGGAGCGGACAGGTGAGGGCCCCGTCGAATGGCGGCGCGAAGACCTCTACGACCGATGGGAGAGTCGGAGCCGGTGAGTGCAGAACGGGTCTTCGTAGACACCAACGTCCTCCTCTATGCCTATGAGGCAGGCATCGATCGTCGAAGCGTGATTGCTCGTGAAGTTCTCGCGGGCTTATGGGACCGGAAGGTCGGTGTGCTGAGCACACAGGTCCTGCAGGAGTTCTATAGCGTCGCCACGCGCAAGTTCACACCGCGGTTGACGGCAGCCGAAGCTCGCCGCATCGTTGCGGTCTACAGCGAATGGTGTGCCATCGACATGGATCCACTGGTGGTCGTAAACGCCTCATTCCTCCAGGAGACACACAAAGTGTCTTGGTGGGATGCGTTGATCATCGAGGCCGCGGCCCAGTCCGGCGCGAAATACTTACTCTCGGAAGACCTTCAGCACGGCCGCAACTTCGCCGGACTCGAGGTCCGGAACCCGTTCCGCGATCGAGCGGAGTAATCAGACGATTCTTGTAGTGTCATGTTGACGGCGAACGAACACTGCGTCGGTGCACCTGGCCTCGGCGGCAGCGCCGGGCGACGCGGAGGTGGGATTCATGACGCAGCCATATGACCGAGCGTTGTTGCGTAAGCATCTGCTGCAAACCAGGATCGCGGGGGACGTTGCGACGCCGCGGGAAGGGAACCTGGCGCACTATCGCCGGATGGTCGCGAAGGATCCCGACTATCAATTCGGGCTGGCTCTGAAGGCTTGGACGTTCGACGAGACGCTGGAGATGATGGCGCGGCTGTGTGGGGTCAACCCAGACCCGCGATATCGGCAAGGGTCCGACACCATCGACCCCGAATTGACCATTGACGCGCTCGACGCGATGGGCGACCGGATCGGCCGTGCGGCCCGCGAACGGGAAACGGTGATCCTGGCGACCGGACACCCGGGACCGCTCATGGGTGTCTATCGAGCTGTCGAAGATGCTTTGCGTGCCGCCGGATGTGCGGTGCTCACCCCCGCCGCCGGATGGTCGTACCAGGTCCGCACGGACAGTGGGCCGAGGATGCGCGAAATCGCCTACACCTCAGGCGTTGCCGCGCTCCGCGCCGACGGCAGGCTGAAGCACACGCACGACCCGCACCCCATGCAGGCAATGCTGTCGGAACTGCGCGACGGCCCCGACCTCTGGCCCGACCTGGTCATCGCCGACCACGGCTGGGCCGGTGCCGCAGGCGAAGCAGGCATCGACACCGTCGGCTTCGCCGACTCCAACGACCCCGCCCTGTTCGCCGGCCACGCCGAAGGCAAAGTCGCCGTCACCGTCCCCCTCGACGACGGGGTGTTCCCCGAATACTACGAACCCCTCACCGACTACCTACTGAACCGCGCCGCCCTCAACGCCTGACCCGCCCGCCCTCGAGCGGCATGAACAATTGCCTCATTGTGTGGCTGAGCACGCCGTATCGCAGGCGTGCGGCTGACGCAGCGGGTGTGCGGCTGAAGCAAAGGGTGTGCAGTTCACAAGCGGACCGCGCCGGGCGCACACCTTTTGTGTGGGCTGCACACCGGGTGTAGCGGGTGTGCAGCCGACGCAACGGATGTGTGGCTGAGGCAGGAGGCGGGAAGGGTGTGCAGTTACCAGCGGGACCGCAAGACGGCTGTGACGGGCATCGGCGGCAGGCGTGGAAGTCGAAGGCGCACTTGCTTGTTGGGTGATGGGTCGCGAGAGAAATTCATGGGATAAATCGGTGGCGGCTTGTCGGTAGGGCGTGACAAGCTCGCTTTGTGCGGTCCTATCGGGTGGTTTTGTCGAGCGCGGCGGTGCGCAACGTACTACTGCTCGGGGCGCTGGTGCGCATTCCGTTCTTCGCCGGGGCGGTGCTCCTCGCGCTGCATGTCGTGCAGACATTGCACGGCTCTTACTTGCAAGCCGGTGTGCTGAGCACGGTCGCCACCGTCTGCATCGCGCTGAGCGGCCCGTGGCGCGGGAGGTTGCTCGATCGATTCGGGCTGCGCCGCACCATCATGCCGTCCATCCTGGTCGGCGCGGTGTGCTGGTCGATCGCGCCGTTCGTCGACTATGTCCCGCTGCTGATCCTCGCCGCGGTCGCCGGACTCTTCGACGTCCCGATCTTCACCGTGGTCCGGCAAGCGGTCATCGCGGCGACGACAGAGGAGAACCGGCAACCGGCGCTCGCGCTGGAAGCGGTGTCGGTCGAGATGGCCTTCATGGTCGGGCCGATCCTCGGCGTCGCCGCCGCCAGCCTCTGGTCCACCACGATCGTATTGCTCTGCGTGCAATGGACTTTGGTACTCGCGGGCATCCTCATGTGGATCCGGAATCCGCCGCTGCGCTCCGCCCAGGCCGCAGGCCGCCCGGCTGCCCCCGCCGTCCCGCGCCGCGCCTGGTTCGGCATCGAATTCGTCGCCCTCTGCGTCGGCGCGAGCGCGGCCATCTCGCTCCTCGCCGCCTCCGAACTGACCTTCGTCTCCGCCATGCGCGAGTTCGGCGCACAACAATGGCTCGGCGTCGTGCTGGCTGTCTGGGGGTTCGGCTCGGTGGTCGGCGGTCTCGTCTACGGCGCGCTACACCGCTCCATCTCCACCTACGTCCTGCTCGCCGCCCTCGGCGCCGTCACCATCCCGATGGCCTTCGCCGTCGGTCCGATCTCCCTCGCCATCACCGGCCTCCTCGCCGGAATCTTCTGCGCCCCAACAATTACCGCCTCCATCGATCAAATGAGCCGCATCGTCCCCGAAGGCGGTCGCGGCGAGGCCATCGGCTGGCACAGCGCCGCCCTCACCCTCGGCAACGGCATCGGCAGCTCCATGGCTGGCATTGCCATCGACGCAGGCGGCTTCGCCGCGGGTTTCACCGCCGCAGCAGCCCTCGGCCTAACCCTCGGCCTCGGCCTGGCCCTACTCGTCGGCATCCGCGAACGCCGCCGCCTCGCCGTCGAGAAGCCTGCTGCAGTTAGCCAAGTCGGGGCCTGAGGCCTTCGCGTCAAGCCCCAAGGCTGGCGTCACCGCACCGAACGTCGAGTGTGGCTCCCGGCTCGGCAATTGGTGCGAGTGCAGACAGCACTTGCGTTATACGTATACATCTACTTATAGTGACTCCGGACGGGGTGCTGGGAACGGCGGACCGGGTCATTGGACAACTGAAGATCTGCTCGGGGCGACGGGAACGAATGAGGGGTTCCGTCGCTGGTAGATCTATGCGCGTATGCGCATTCACGTATTGATGGGAGTCATCATGGGTAGCGAAGCGGGGCAGACGGTGGATGCCGGTGCGGCGGTTGTGGATCTCGAGAAGGGGGATTCCGGGGAGTTCGGCGAGGTGGTGGTGAAGCTGGGGCCGGGGGGTACGCGGGTGCAGCGGTTTGCCGGACGCCTAGTGGGAGAGTCGCCGCAGGTCACCAAGGCCGGGGTCGAGGTGGTCCGGGTCTATTTGAGCCGGAAGGGCAAGTATGTGGTGCATCGGCGGGTGGCGGAGTGGACCGACTTCTCGGTGATGGCCGACTGGGCCAGGGAATGGAAGAAGAAGAACTGGCGCAATGTGCTCGAACTCGACGAATCGAGCTGGGGTGATTCCACACTGGAGGTGGTGGATTCGGTCGAGGAGTTGCGGGATCGGGTTCCGGCCAAGATCTACCGCACGCTCGTCGACGTGACCGAGCAGCCGCCCATCGAGGATCTCGACATCTGAGCTGCTGCTCGGATACTGAAAGGAACTGTCCCACATGTTTGCTCGACTCGGGCGCGTGGTCGTGCACCATCCGTGGAAGGTGATCGGCCTGTGGCTGCTCATCATCGTCGGCGTGGTCGCTGCGGCGCCGGAACTCAAATCGACCACCGACCAATCCGAATTCCTACCTTCGCATTACGAGTCCATCCAGGCACTCGATATGCAGCAGCAGGCCTTTCCGCAAAGCGCCGCACCCGCGGCGATCATCGTCTTCGCCCGTGCCGACGGCGCCGAGTTGAGTACCGGGGATTCGGCCGCGGTAGCCGCGATCGGCTCGAAGCTCAGCGCCGCGAACATCAAGGACGTGACGGCATTACAGCCGGTCCCGCCCTCGGAGAACCGGCTCATCCAGATCATTGCCGTGCAGATGACGAAGGTGACCAGTGCGGGCGACATGACGCAGGGCGACGCGGTCAAGGCGCTGCGTGACGAACTGAAGAAACAGGTGCATGGCACCGACCTGAAGGCGGGCATCACCGGCCAGGCCGCGCAGATGCTGGATCAGGTGGAGTCCAGCGAGAAGGGCATGGCCATCATCGGCGCCGCCACGATCATCTTGATCCTGGTGCTGTTGCTGATCATCTTCCGTAGCCCGGTGATCGCGTTGCTGCCGATCGTCGTCATCGGCGCGATCTCCAGTGTCGTCAACGGCCTGATCGCCATGGTGGCCAAGGCCTTCGACCTCCAAGTGGACAGTTCGGTGAACTCCATCCTGCTGGTGGTGCTGTTCGGTGTCGGCACCGACTACATCCTGTTCCTGATGTTCCGCTACCGGGAACGGTTGCGCGCCGGGGACGATCCGAAGACCGCCATGGTCAATGCCGTCGCCCGGGTCGGCGAGGCGATCACCTCCGCGGCCGGCGCGGTGATCATCGCGTTCATGGCGCTGACGTTGTCCACCCTCGGCATGTTCCGTGCGCTCGGACCCGCGCTGGCGATCGCTGTCGCTGTGGCGCTGCTCGCGGGGCTCACGCTGGTGCCCGCCGTGGTATCGCTGTTGGGTACCAAGGTGTTCTGGCCGTCGAAGGCATGGCAGGCCGAGCCGAAGGGGGCACGGTTCACCGCGATGGGTGCCGCGCTCGGGCGGCGACCCGGCGCGTTCGCCGCGGTGTCGGGTGGTGTGCTCGTCGCACTGGGCATCTTCGCGTTCGGATTCCATCCGACCTTCGATCTGACCGGCGGATCGACTTCCGACACCTCCGAATCGGTGATCTACAACAAGGAATTGCTCAAGGGCATGCCCGCAGGCGCCACCCAGCCGTCGGATGTGCTGCTTCGCTCGGACGGTGGCGCGCTGACCAGCGACCAGCTCACGGCCTACCGGTCCGCGTTGGCCGAGGTACCGGGGGTCGGCCAGGTGGCGGAGCCGCTGTTGTCCGAAGACAAGGCGACCGCCAACTTCCAGGTGACGCTCGCCGCCGCACCCGAATCGGATGACGCGATCGAGACGGTCCGTAGTCCCTTGCGGGACGCGGCGCACGCCGCGGCACCGGCCGGGACGACCGCGGCCGTCGGCGGTATGACGGCCGTCTTCGTCGACTTCCAGGACGCGATGAACCACGACTACGCCATCGTGTTCCCGGTAGCGGCGATCCTGATCATGATCGTGCTGGCCCTGCTGCTGCGCAGCCTGGTCGCGCCGTGGTACCTGATGGCCTCGGTGTTCCTCGGGTTCGCCGCCACGCTCGGCGCCGCCGTGCTGGTGTTCCAGCACATGCAGGGCAATTCCGGCTTGATCTTCACGCTGCCGGTGATCATGTACCTGTTCGTGGTCGCGCTCGGCACGGACTACAACATCCTGATGGTCGCGCGATTGCGGGAGGAGGCTCGCGAGGGCCGCGACCCGAGACAGGCGGCGGCGCTCGGCCTGCAGCACACCGGTCCGACGATCGCGGCGGCAGGCGTGATCCTCGCCGGAACGTTCGCTTCGATGATGTTGGCGGGCAACAACGTTCTTTCGCAGATGGGCTTTGCCATCTCGGTCGGCATCGGTATCGCCGCCTTCGTGATGGCGATGTTCTTCACTCCGGCGCTGACGGCGCTGCTCGGGCATCGGGCGTGGTGGCCGGGGCACGGGGATCGGAAGTCCGGTGGGTCGTCCGAGTCGAACGGGTTCGGCGAGCCCGATTACACCTCCGGCGACGATCGCACGCTTGCCGCACCCGGTAGCGGTTGGTCGAATACCGGTGAGCGACGCAAGTAAGTAAACGACAAGAGCTGTCCTCCGATCACTTCGGCGGGCAGCCCTTGTCGTTCCTCGCGAACGTCAGCCGCTGATCGCGTACGGCCTGCCGACCTTGAGTGCCGCTTCGAGGGCGCGGGCGACGGCGGCGCGGGGGACACCGACTTCGTTGGCGATGCCGGGCGTCGGCCAGGACTCGTCGGCGAGGAGCAGAATCTCCGCGAGCTGTTCGACGGTGAGATTTGACAGCCGCCGACGGGCGATTTCGTGTGCGAGAGCGGAGATTTCGTTGTCCTCGTCGATCTCGTCCTCGTCGAGCTCGGCGTCCAAGCCTTCAGGTTCGACGTCCGCATCGGCAGCGGCGCGGACGACAACACTGGTCCGCTCCGCGCGCACCGGGGGATGCGGCGGCTCGACCGCCTCATCGAAGACGAGTTGTTCGATGTCGGCCTCGGTGATGCTGGGGGCGGCCGACTTTCGGCGGCTGGTGGTGGGGCGAGAAACGGTCTCACCCGAGATCGCCTGGGCGACAGTGTCGGCGATCGTTGCGGCGGCCTTGCGAATGGGGTCACCAGGGTGAGGCTCTTCTGAGTCGTCGCCGCGGGGCGCGTCCGTGGTGGTGTCGGGGGCTGCGGTCTTGCCGGTGCCGGAATCGGCGGGTTCGCGTGGCGCATCGTTTATCGGAAACAACTGCATGGCATGTCCATTGGGCGTGCCACGCCCATTGGTCGACACCACTCGGCCGTCGACGGCATGGCCGTTGGTGTGTGCGGCGTCCCCATTGGTGGGTGTGGTGCGGTTGATCGATGTGACCGGCTGGCCGTTCACCGGCGCGGTCCGGCCGCTGTCGGTGACGGCGTGACCGTTCGTCACCGCGTGGCCGTTGGTTGTCGAGCGGTGACTGTTGTCGGGGGAGGTGGGATTCGACGCGGCGGTGTCGGATTCCGGCGTGTCCGGGCGAGGACTTGCCGAGTCGGGTTGGGCGGCGGAGCCGGTGGCCGATGAGGCGTTCTCGGTTGGCCAGGCGGAGTACGAGTCACGCGGATCGGCGGGCAGCTGGTGGCCGTTGACGGCCGAGAACGGTGCCACGACCTGGCCATTGGCGCGAGACTCCATATCGACCGGCGGTTGCTTGTCCGCGATGTCGCGATGATTATCGGCCGGAACGCCTTGCACGGCATGGCCATTGGTCGACGATGGCATGTGGTCCGCATAGCCGTTGGACAATGGCGCGTTGTGGCTGCCCTGTCCATTGGTCGACGGAACGTTGTGCACGGCAGGCTCATCGACCGAGTGGGGCAGCGGGCGCGCAGCGTCGGCCGAGAACGACCGCACCGCATGCCCATTGGTCACCGGTGTGGCAGGCTCCTTCGGGACGAGCGGACCAGTGTCCGTGAGCCCGCCCCCGCTTCCGGTCACCCCGCCGTTCTCGGCAACCGCGCCGACCAACCGACCGGCGGTCGGTTCCTCATACCGGTCGACTCCACTGACCAGCCATCGGCGATCGTCCGGCGCATCAATGAGCCCGACCCGCGGATCATCGCTGACTCGATGCCGAACCACCGTCGCCTCGCGATCCACCACCGGGGCCCCGTCGATGAGCAGCGCATAGCGCGCCGAAACCCAAGCGTGCAACCAGATCACCACCCCGACCATGACGGGTGCGATCGAGTATTCCGCGGCACGTCCGAAGGAACCCGACGCCAGGTGCGGCCCCGCGTTCAGTGCGACGGTGGTCCCGAGCAGCGCGACCTCGAAGAACACCACCTTGCCGCGCGGAAGTTCGCGACCCCAGCGGGCCGCCGTGGTCGCGGCGACCATGATGGTGATGATCGGAATCGAGATCATCGCCTCGATCCCGTAGCTCAACCAGTACAGCGGGTCGGACATGTCGCCGCTCGGCACCAGGTTGTGCTGCACATTCACCCCGGCCCACACCATGCCGAGCACGACCACCGCGATCAGCGCGCGGGACGACCACTCCGCGCGCCGATACAGCTGCGCCAGCCGCGCGTCCTCGCTCGACACCCGCCGCCGCGCGGCCAGCGCCCGGCGATGCCAGCGCGCGTCCGCCTCGTCGGCTCGGCGAATGCTCTTCGCACTCCGCCGGTCTCGCTCCTCGGCGGCCAGTTCCGCTTCGATCGCCCGGCGCCGCTGTTTCCGCCGCTGCGCCCGAACCCATTCCGCGAGTTCACGTTCCGCGACGATCTCGCCCTCGGACAACACCTCGAACAGCGCGGAGTCGTGCTGCAGCGGCAATTTCCCGCGAGCCGTCTCCACTTGCTGCGCCAACGCGGCGATCTCGGAACTACCGGTCGATTGTTCGTCGCGCATCGCGAGCCTTCCCGGAGCAGATCGTCAGCAGACCTACTTGCTCGAACGTATGTGTGATCGCAATGAGGCTAAACCGACCACCGGCCAAGGTCAATGCCGACGCTCGAAAACCAGTGCGAATATCTCAGGCGTTCTTGTGACACACCGCTTCGAGCAACACGCCGTCCGGCCCGGTCCAGAACGTGGCGTAATACGGCGGCGGATATTGCGGGAATTCCTGTGGGCTGTGCACGATTTCGGCCCCATGCGCGGCGGCCCAGGAGTGGACCCGATCGACCGCGGCACGGGTGCGGAGCATAAAAGCGAGGTGTTGGAGGCCGGGCCGCGTGCGCGCGTAACCGGGGGATTCGGCGGGATAAAAGAAGAGGTAGGTGCCGACTTTGCCCAGTGCGGGGCGATAGGCGAACTGGGTGTCGTCCTGCAGATGCGGCTCGTAGTCGAGCAGCGGCATCAGTTCGTCGTAATACGCACGGGCCGTAGTGAGGTCGGCGACGTTGATCCCTAGATGTCCAAGAGGCACCTATCTGAATATAGTCGACTCAAGTCAGAGTCGTATGCCAAACGATGGCGGCGGCCAGCGCACCCGCCCCGTTGACCGACCAGTGCAGCGCGATCGGGGCGAGCAGGCTGCCGCTGCGGCGGCGCAGCCAGGTGAAGACGACACCTGCCGCCGCCGTGGCGAGCACGGCGAGCAGGACGCCGACGAGCTGTCCGGCCAGGCCGCCACCGACGAAGCCGGCGAGACCACGGTTGCTGCTGGTCAGGCCGAGCGAGGAGGCGACATGCCAGAGGCCGAACAACAGTGATCCCGCGAAGAAGACGCCACGGACGCCATAGACCCGATCGAGCGTGCCGTGCAGCACGCCGCGGAACGCCAGTTCCTCGGGAATCACGGTCTGCAGCGGGATCACGATCATCGACGCGACCAGCGCGCCGGAGATGGTGGCATAGCGGTCGGCCAGGAAGAACGGGCGGGTGATCGGCAGTGCCGCGCCGATGGCGACGGCCGCGATCACAATGCCGACGGCGCCAAGCGCGTAGAGCGTCCCGCGCCGCCAGTGCCGGGGCGAGAGGCCCAGCTCGTGCCAGTGCAGCCCGCGGCGGCGCATCAGCGCCAGCAGCACAACGGCGGCCACCGGCACGGTCACGATGCTGGCCCACGCGGTGGTGAAGTGGGCGATCAGATTGGTGCCTGCCAGGACAACGACAACCACGGCCACGTCGACATAAGCATGCAATTTATGGCGGTGCGGAGCCGCTTCCGCGAGGTCCTGTGCGAGCATCCCGCCCAGTGTACGGACGGCGGTCACGGCTGCTATTCGATTGGTCATTTGATAGCGGCCTACCCGAATCCCGCCGATATATCGGTCTCGATGTCACATCGCACCGCGCAGGTTACTCTGACTAGAACTCGTTTCAGTTGCAGGAGCCGCGCCCGACGTGGCCTGAGCCACCACGGCGGGCGCATGGGCCGGCTGACTCCAGTGCCGTCAGCCGGTCCACCCGGCCGGATCCGTCCAGGCCTGCAGCTCACGGGTGGTATCGAAGCGGCGCGGCTCGTCGCTGATCGGATCGATGAACTCGAGCGACGCGGCGAGCAGTTGCAGCGGACGGGTGAAATCGTCGACCGGCTTGTCGGTGAGCACCGGATAGAAGTCGTCGCCGAGAATCGGGATGCCGAGACTGTTCATGTGCAGCCGCAGCTGATGGGTCCGACCGGTCAGCGGGCGCAACCGATACCGGCCGAGTCCGTCGCGGTGTTCGAGCAGCTCGATCGACGTCTCGGCATTGGGTTCGCCGTCGACCTCCTGCGCCGCCAGCACATGCTTCTCTTTGATGATCCGGCTGCGCACGACGCGCGGCAGCGTCAGCCCGGGATCGAACGGCGCGATCGCCTCGTATTCCTTACGAACCGTGCGCTTGTGGAACATCGTCTGATACGCGCCGCGTCGCGCCGGATTGATGATGAAGAGCACCAGCCCCGCCGTCGCCCGGTCCAGCCGATGCGCCGGAATCAGCTCCGGCAGCTCCAGTTCCCGGCGCAGCCGCACCAGCGCGGTCTGCAGAATGTGCTGGCCACGCGGGATGGTCGCGAGAAAGTGCGGCTTGTCCACGACCAGTAGATCGTCGTCGCGATGCACGATGGTGATGTCGAACGGCACCATCGTTTCGACGGGCAGATCGCGGTGGAACCACACCGCGCCGCCTGGCACGTACGGCGCGTCCGGCGCGATCGGGCCGTCCAGATCGACGATGCCGCCGTCGCGCAGCAGTTCGTCGATGCGCGTCGGGTCGACCCTCGGCAGCCGCTCGACCAGGTGGTCGCGAATCGTCCCCCAGTCGCCGTCCTCCGGCAGCCGGAGCCGGGCCGGGTCTAGGCCGTGCCGCTTCGGCAACGGCGATTTCTGCCGCCTTCTCATCGGCATCGACCCTAGTCGTCGGCTATTTCCCCGGGCTGAGCGCCCCGCGTCGGCACCTTCCCGCCAGCGGGCGCCGCGATGCCAAGCGGCAGGGCTCGCGACGCACGCCGCGACTGCCCGGGGTGGCGCCCTGCCAGTGCGGGGGCGGTTCAGAACCCGCGCAGGCGATCCGGGCGGATTCGGACTACCGCCGAGTACTCGGCGAAGAACTGCTCGGCGGTCATCGAGATGTCTTTGAGGCCCTGGGTGTATTTCGTTGTATACGTGGCGATTTCGTCAGGAGAGGCGGGCGCGTCATCGATGCGAGCGGTACCGGTGAAGATGACTACATCGCCGCCCCAATCGGTGCTGTTGAAGTTCAGCGAGACGCGTGGATTGCGGACGAGATTGCGCAGCTTGGCCTGATCGGGCTTGCTGAACAGGAGGAACTCGTCGTCGCGCCACTGGAACCAGACCGGGTTGGGTTGCGGTGTGCCGGTGGCGCCGACGGTGGTCAGCCAGATCACGTGTTCCCTGTCGAGGCGCTCGATGACCTTGGCACCGAAGGGGGTGCCGGGGTCGACGACGGGCGCAGCGGATCGATCGGATGCCGTAGTGGTCATGTGGGGAACAACACCCCGCACGCCGGAAGGATTCCGATCTAGGGAATGGCCCGCTCATCGAGAACCATCCGCCGCGCCTCGACCAGGGTTCGCCGCGCCCGGCGGCGCGCCCGGCACACGTCCACGTCGCAGTTCAAATGCACCTGCATGGCGCGATGGGCCTGCTCCGGTGTCAGTTCACCCGGGTCCACCGAACAATACGAAAATGTGGAAATGATCTGTGTGACAAACATATTCGTTACTTCCGTCGAAGTGCTTCCGTATGGTTGAAAACTAGCCATGCGCCCGCGCTATCGGGCCTGGTTGAGTGGTCGTTCACGGAGCATTCCCCAACCGGAGGGGAAATTGAAAGCATCAAGCCCTGAACCGTTTTCGCAGATGTCCGGAACAAGTCCACAGCGCGACAAACGATTCGACGATAAAACACGAGCATTTCTGAAGGAGGCCGAATGAACACCGAGATGCTGGAAGTACTTTGGCGCTCATGGGCGGAGCGCGGCGCAGCGCTGACAGCGGAACAATGGGCGACACCTACGCGGCTGCCCGGTTGGTCGGTGCGCGCACTGTTCGCGCACGTGGCCCCGGATGTGGCGGAAATGGACACGATGCGCGATCGCAGGGCGGAGGGCCCTGCGATGGTCTCGACCGGAGCCGAGATCCTGCGCGTCTTCAATAGTCCCGGCGGGTTGGCCCATACCGCGGCCGACGACATTGCCGAACAAGCCGCCGGGGCCGCGGAGACGATCGAGACCGAGACCTTACTGCGCCGTTTCGCCGAGGACGGCCCGCGGGCACTTGCCGAGCTCGGCGACCTCCGCCCCGACACCGTCCTGCCGCATCCGCACCTGGGTACCGTGACTTGCCTGGCGCTGGTCGAGGTGGCGATCGTCGACCTCACCGTGCATCTGCTCGACCTGATAGCGGCCGTCGGCGGACCGCCCGTACCTGAACCCGCGCTCCGCTACACGGCGCAGATCCTGGCTGCCGTACCCGACCCGATCGAGTTCATCGAGGCCGCGACCGGACGTGGCACCGTCGCGGTGCTGCCGGTGATGCGGTGACCGAGGCCCACTCTCGCTTAACTTAGGCTAACCTACCTTCGCGGCTCGTTCTGTGTGAGGATGGGCCCGATTCGGTGGGCATCCCAGCATGGCGAGAGGCAACAAGGTATGACGGTGGAGGTCGCGCCATTGCCGGCGGCGGAGACGGGCAACCGACCGCCAAAAGCGGCGCAGAAGGCACGCAAACAACAGGAAGCACTGGCGCGCAAGGAGATTCTGGCGCCGGTGCGGCGGACACTGGCGCTCGCGAGCCTCATCATGGCCGTCGCCTCGGTGTGCGCCGTCGTGCCGTTCGTGCTGATCGTCGAGGCCTGTCGCGAGCTGCTCGCCGACCAGTTCGACGCCGATCGGGTGTGGCGGCTGGTGTCGGCGGCGATGATCGTGCTCTTGGTGCGCGGCCTGCTGCAGGCGCTGGCGCTGACCTGGTCCCACCTGCTGGACGCTGGCTACCAGCTGACCGTCCGTCGAGCACTCGCGGCCAAGCTGACCAGGGTGCCGCTCGGTTGGTTCGGTGAGCGCAACTCCAGCGAAGTGAAGAAGTACCTCCAGGACGATGTCGAGGCGTTGCACTACCTCGTCGCACACGCCAGGCTCGAGTTCGTCGGAGCGCTCGTCGTCCCGCTGGTCACCCTCGGCTACCTGTTCTCTGTCGACTGGCGTCTCACCGTGGTGCTGCTGATTCCACTGGTGGT
This sequence comes from Nocardia iowensis, assembly GCF_019222765.1. NCBI lineage: Bacteria > Bacillati > Actinomycetota > Actinomycetes > Mycobacteriales > Nocardiaceae > Nocardia > Nocardia iowensis. The sequence goes on from NZ_CP078145.1 coordinate 987,288, forward strand.
CTATGCCATCGCGCTCAGCAGGATGATGGATCAGGGCAGTCGCGACCGGCTGGCGATATACACCAGGTGGGAGCATCGGGTTCAGCAGAGCACCGTCGAATTCGTCGACGGCATCCAGGTGGTGCGCGCCTTCGGTCAGGCGGGCAAGGCGCACACCGAATACCAAGAGGCGGTGGATGCTCAAGCTCGCGCCTTCGCCCAGTGGAAGACGCCGATGATTCGGCTGCAGGCGGTGTCCGACATCGTCATCACGCCGGTCTTCGTGATGCTGGTGATCGTGCTGGCCGGACTCGGGGCGGTCGGCGCCGACTGGGTCGCGCCACTGGATGTGCTGCCGTTCCTGCTCGTCGGACTCGGTCTGGGCGGTTCGCTGCTCGGTCTCGGCTACAGCGGCCAGGCGTTGCGCGCGGCGGGCGCCGCCGCGCTGCGCCTGCACGAATTGCAGCAGACTCCAGAACTGGCGGCCGGGACGGCGGCGGAATCGGGGATCGCGGAGCAGGCGGGCGTAGTTCGCTTCGAATCGGTCACCTTCGGCTACCGCGATGACCATCAGGTGCTGCGCGGCATCGACCTCGAACTCGCGCCGGGAACCATCACCGCGCTGGTCGGCCCGAGCGGCTCCGGCAAATCCACGCTTGCCAAACTGCTGCCCCGCTTCTACGACGTGACCGGCGGGCGGATCACCATCGGTGATCGCGATATTCGCGACTACTCGACCGAAGAGCTGTACCGCACAGTCGGTTTCGTCTTTCAGGACGTCCGCCTGATCCGGGGATCCATCCGCGACAACCTCAGTATGGCAAGAGCGGACGCCACCGACGCCGCATTGGAACGCGCCGCGCGCGCCGCGCAGATCCACGACCGGATCATGTCGCTGCCCCGCGGTTACGACTCCGAGATCGGCACTGACGCAATCTTTTCCGGCGGGGAGGCGCAGCGGCTCTCGATCGCCCGCGCGCTGCTCGCCGACAGCCCGGTCCTCGTGCTGGACGAAGCCACCGCCTTCGCCGATCCCGAGTCCGAGGCGGCGGTGCAGGACGCGCTGGCGGCGCTGGTCGCCGGACGGACCGTCCTGGTGATCGCGCACCGCCTGCACACCATCACCGGGGTAGACCGAATCCTGGTGCTGGAGAACGGAACCCTGGTCGAACAGGGCAACCACCATAGCCTGCGCGATGCGGGGGGCACCTATCAGCGGCTCTGGGAAATCAACGAGGCGGCGCTGGACACGGTCGCGCTTATCGAAAGCGAGGAGACTCGATGATCCGCAAACTACTCGGCCTCGTTCCGGCCGAAAACGCCGGACTCATCCCCACGTTGCTGGCGGTGATCATCGCCCAGGCGCTGAGTCAGTCCGCCGCGTATCTGCTGCTCGTTCCCGTGCTCGAGTCGTTGTTCGACGACGATCTCGGCCGGGCGTGGACCTGGGCGCTGCTGATGACGGGCGCCGTCGCGGCCATGGCGATCTTCGGTTACCTGCAGACCGCCGTCGGTCTGCGGATCGCCGTCGGTATGCAGCGCGGTCTGCAGACCGGAATCGGTGACCACCTCAACGCTTTGCCGCTCGGCTGGTTCGAAACTCACAGTGCCGGGCCGTTGTCGCGGATGGCGGTGGAGAATGTCCGCGAAATCCAGGGCGCCGTGGCGTATTTGCTGGCCAAGGTGCTCAACGGCATCGTGGTTCCGCTCGGTGTCGCGGTCGGGATGTTGTTCATCGACTGGCGCATCTCGCTGGCGATGCTGCTCGCGGCACCGGTGCTGTTCCTGGTGAACGGGCTGGCCGCGCGCGCGTACCGCCGAGCCGACGAACAGGCCCATGCCGTGGCGGCGGAGGCCGACTCCCGGGTCCTCGAATTTGCCAAGGCGCAACCGGTGTTGCGGGCTTTCGGGGCGGTCGGCGCGGGCAATCGGGCGTTGGACGCGGCGCTGCATCGGCAGCGTTCGGTCACGGCGCGGATGGTATTCACCGCTGTCCCCGGATTGATCGTCTTCGCGCTGTCGGTGCAGGCGGTATTCCTGGTGCTCACTTACGTCGTGATCGGACAGGTCACGGGCGGGTCGATCTCGGCGGCCGCGGCGATCGCGCTGATCGCGGTCAGCGCGCGCTTCATCGAACCGCTCAATCAGGCGGCCCAGCTGAGCAATGGGCTGCGCGCAGCGGCAAACGCGGTCGGGCGGGTCAGTGATCTGTTGGCCGAACCTGTACTGCCGGAGGCAGATTCACCCGTGCTCCCCGGTGTACCCGCGGTGGTCTTCGACAACGTGAGTTTCGGCTACCGGCCGGGCGAACCGGTGATCAGTGCGGTGAGCTTCAGCGTGCCGCCGGGCACTACGACCGCGATTGTCGGAGCAAGCGGCGCGGGGAAAACCACCCTGCTGCGGCTGGCCGCCCGGTTCTACGATGTCGATTCCGGCCGCATCATGGTCGGCGAACACGATGTGCGCGACCAACCTTCGGAGACACTGCTGAACCAACTCACCTTGGTTTTCCAGAATGTCTACCTCTTCGACCGTTCGGTGGCCGACAACATCAGGATCGGCAAGCCGGACGCGACCGATGCCGAGGTGTGGCGCGCCGCGCAGGCTGCCCGGGTCGACGAAATCGTCGAGCGACTGCCCGACGGGTTGGCCACGCTGGTCGGCGAGGGCGGCGCCGCACTGTCCGGTGGTGAGCGGCAACGTGTTTCGGTCGCACGCGCCCTGCTCAAGGACGCGCCGATCGTGTTGCTCGACGAAGCGACCAGCGCGCTCGACCCACACAGCGAGGCGGTGGTGGTGCGTGGTGTGCACGAAGTCACCAAGGGCAAGACGGTGATCGTCGTCGCGCATCGACTGGCCACCATCGCGCACGCCGATCAAATCCTGTTCCTCGACGGCGGGCAGATCATCGAGCGTGGTACGCACGCTGAACTGCTGGAACTAGGGGGTCGCTACGCCGACTTCTGGAACGAGCGGTCCCGCGCGGCGGGCTGGCGACTGGAACCCGCCGCGGTCTGACGAGCCTCGATACCCGAGCGCCGCCCACTACCCAGGTAGCGGGCGGCGCTCGGTCCATGGCACCGGCCTACTTCCAGTAGGCCTGGGCCTTGAGCGCGGACTTCGGCAGCCCGTGCTTGGACTTGAGGGTCTTCGCGATGGCGCGGGTGGTCGCGAAATCACAGGCGACCCAGCCGAATGCGTCCGGCGCGCAGGTGATCTCTTGCGCCTGCTCGCGCAGTGCCCGGCCGTTGTCCACCCGCTGCAACCAGGTCACCTGGTGGTGCGGCTTGTTGCGGATGGGCAGGGTCGTGTCCGACTCGTACTGCCATTCCAGCCAGACTCGGGCCGGGACATCGCCGATAGCGTCGAGGAGCGAGTTGATCGCGGGCAGCGAGGCGGTGTCACCGAAGACGATGTATTCGCTCGGCGCGGTCTCCGGCAGCGCGAATTTCGAGCCGAGCACGCTGGCGTCGAGCGGGTCGCCGACCGAGGCCTTCCTCGCCCAATCCGCGGCCGGACCGTGGTGCAGCGCGAATTCCATCGAGAACCGATTCCCCTCGGGATCGGGATCGACCAGGGTGAATGCCCGGTGATGCAGCTTGTCGCTGCCCTCCTGGGGCATCCACACGCGAATCCACTGGGTGGGGTGGATGCGGTGATCGGCCAGCAGCCCGCCGGCGTCGAAACCGAGTCGCACGAAGTTGTCGGTGACCGCTTCGGTCGATGTCACGGTGAGCCGGTAGTCCGTGCCGCCCCATGCCTTGACTACGACGCCGCTGAATCCTCTGCTCATGCAACTGAGGTTAGCCTAAGAATACTTGACGGTCACGTCGTAGCTAGCATTCGCTCCGAAACGCCGAAGTGCCCCGCATCACGCGGGGCACTTCGGCTGTCGCACTGGGGAAATCGGGATCAGCAGCCCGAACCGACGAAGTTGCCGATGGTGCAGACCGACTCCTGGGTCAGCTTCCAGGTGCCGCCGACCTGCCGCCACGACAGATCGAAGTACCACGGCTCGTAGCCCTCGGTCGAGGTGAGCAACCGGGCGTTGAGCAGGTCGCCGTCCACGGTCACCGGGCCGACGACGTCCCAGCGCCAGCTCGGCGGCGCGATCGCGATCAGCGCGGCGGCGCGATCGAAGGCGGCCAGGCCGGCCTCGCCGTTCTCCAGTTCGGCGGCCCTGGCCGAGCGGGCCGCGCCCGTGTTGAAGAGGATGGCCACCTTGGCGCGCAGCTCGCCGGTGCTCGGCGCGCTGGCGTGTAGTGGGGCGACGAGCGGGGCGGCCTGGGTGACCGTGGTGGTGGCGACGGTACCGAGGGTGCCGGTCAGGACCGAGGCGGCAACCGCGATGGCGCCAAGGGTCTTTCGGCTGATTCCGATCATCTGTTCATTCCAATCATTCGGGTGTGCGCTCACCCATGGTCGAGTCGAGCGCGCGCCTTCACTGTAAGGTAAGCCTATGCAAACATAACGCAGGGGTTTGCTGGAAGTGGGCGTGCCCACAAATGCGACGCGAGTCGAGAGTGGGAGAAGTCGTGGGAAGCCTTGTCGTAGTCGGTGCCGGACCGAAGGCCTTGGCAGTGGCGGCCAAGGCGCGTGTACTGCGCGAATTGGGCCTGCCCGCACCGCGCGTCGTGGCAGTGGAAGCTCAGGCGGTGGGCGGCAATTGGCTGCCGAGCGGTGGTTGGACCGACGGGCAGCACCGGCTCGGCACCAGTCCGGAGAAGGATGTCGGCTTCCCGTATCACTCCACCTGGGCCCGCGGGCACAACCGGGCCATCAACGAGGCCATGACGGCGTACAGCTGGACGTCGTTCCTGGTCGACCAGGGCACCTACGCCGAGTGGATCGACCGAGGCAGGCCGAGTCCGCAACATCATGTCTGGGCGAAGTACCTGCAGTGGGTCGCTCGCGCGATCGATCTCGAAGTCGTCTACGGCACAGTGCGGTCCATCGCGGCCTCGGCCGAGGGCTGGCAGGTCACCGCAGTCGGTGCCGATGGTCACCGGACCGAACTCGAGGCCGACGGGCTGATGATCACCGGGCCGGGCCGCAGCGAGAAGGCGCTGGCCAAACACCCCAAGGTGCTCAGCATCGCCGACTTCTGGGACCTGGCGGGCAAGCGCAGTCTTCCGGTCGCCTCCCGGGTCGCGGTGATCGGCGGCGGCGAGACGGCGGGGTCGGCATTGGATGAGCTGATCCGCCACGGCATGCTGTCGATTTCGGTGATCTCGCCGATGGCGACGATCTATACCCGCGGCGAGAGTTATTTCGAGAACTCGCTTTTCAGCGATCCCATCAAGTGGGGAGCGCTGAGTATGGACGAGCGAAAGGATGTCATCAGGCGTACCGACCGCGGGGTGTTCTCGGTCCGGGTGCAGGAGAGTCTGCTCGTCGACAATCGCGTACATCACATCCAAGGTCGCGTGGTCCGGGTGGCGGATCAGGACGGCGCGGTCGCGCTGACGCTGCGCAATGAGTTGCGGCCCGATCAGGTGCATGCCGTCGATCTGGTGATCGACGCCACCGGCGGGCGGCCGTTGTGGTTCCTCGATCTGTTCGACGCGAACGCGGCGGACCTGCTCGAACTCGCGGTCGGCGGCGAGTTGACGCAGGCAAGGATCGAGGCATCGATCGGCTACGACCTGGCGGTTTCGGGTCTGGACAGCAAGCTGTACCTACCGAATCTGGCGGCACTGACCCAGGGGCCAGGATTCCCGAATCTCAGTTGCCTCGGCGCACTGTCGGATCGGGTGCTGCAGACCTCGTCGGTCCGCAAGGCCGCGGCGAGCCAGCGGAGTTCGGCGTTGTCCGTCGAGTGACGCGGTCGACACTGTAGACCGGCAACCGTAGGTTAGGCTAACCTCCTATTTGCTAGGAAAGGTTCTCGGTTCATGCGCATCGTGTCGTTCGGTTTCCAGACTTGGGGACGGAAAACCCTGCAGGCCCTGATCGACTCGGAACACGAGGTGGTGCTCGCGGTCACCCATCCGGCGAGCGAAAGCTCTTACAAGGCGATCTTTTCCGATTCGGTCGAGGAATTGGCGCGCGAACACGGAATTCCGGTGCACCTGACCGACCGGGCCGACACCGAGACCATCGACCTGGTCAAGCGGGCCGAACCGGACGTCATCGTGGTGAACAGCTGGTACACCTGGATGCCCGCGGAGCTGTACAACCTGCCGCCGCACGGCACGCTGAACCTGCACGATTCGCTGTTGCCGAAGTTCACCGGTTTCTCGCCGGTGCTCTGGGCGCTGATCAGCGGGGCCGCCGAAACCGGCCTGACCGTGCATCGGATGGACGCCGAACTCGACACCGGCGACATCATCGTGCAGCGCTCGATTCCCATCGGCCCCACCGATACCGGCACCGAGCTGGTGCTGCGCGGGATGGAGCTGATTCCCGACGCGATCAACGAGGCGCTGGCCGCGCTGGCTTCCGGTACCGCGGTGTGGCGGCCGCAGAACAAGGCCGAACGCACCTACTTCCACAAGCGCTCCGAGCGGGACAGTCGGATCGATTGGACGTGGTCGGCGCAGGATCTGGAGCGTTTCGTCCGTGCGTTGTCCGCACCGTATCCCCGGGCGTTCACCCACTACCGCGGCGAGCGCATCGAGGTGCTGTCGGCGCGGGTCTCCGCGGCACGCTACGGCGGAACGCCGGGTCGGGTCATCGTGCAAGAGGGCGGCGGCGCGGTCGTGACGGGCGCCGACGCCCATCGCGGCGGTAACCACGCGCTGGTGCTGACCCGGGTGCGCGACTCGCTTGGTGTCGAACACGACGGTGCCGAATTCTTCGCGCGCGGTGGTTATCTCACCGACGGGTGAGCTGATCGCTCGACCACCGCCCGTCCGGCAGGTCCGGACATCAAGCCCCGCAAACGATTCAAAGGATAGACATGGCAGACGACATCCTCGAGCGCCGCAAGCAGTTGTTGGAGAGACGTCTGCGTGAACAGGGTGTGCAGGCATCGCCGCAGGCGCAGGCGGCGCCCGCCAGGCGCACCGGCGAGCCGAGCGCGCTGTCGGCGGCCCAGCGGCGGATGTGGTTCGTCCAGCAGCTGGATCCGGGCGACACCACACTGAACGTTTGCGTGGCCTACCGGCTCGATGGACTCGACGATCCGGAGCGGTTGCAGGCCGCGTTCGCGACCGTCGTCGCCAGGCACGAGGTCCTGCGTACCACCTACCACGTCGGCGACGACGGCGAGCCGTACCAGGTCTCGCGCGACGATGCCGCGATCAGCTGGCAGCACCACGATCTCACCGAGCTGGCGGAAGCCGTCCGGCACCGGCGGGTCGAGGTGCTGGCTCGGCGCGAATTCGCCCGTCCCTTCGACCTGTCCGCCGATCTGCCGTTGCGGCCGTCGCTTATCCGGGTCGGCGAACAGTCTTATGTGCTCATCCTCGTGGTCCATCACATCGGCTGGGACGACGATTCGTGGCCGGTGTTCTTCACCGAACTCAATGCGGCCTACCGTGGTGAGAACACCCTGCCCCAGCTAACTGCGCAGTATGTCGATGTCGAGGTGCCGGGTCGATCCGAGGTGCCGAGTCGGTCCGCGGCCGAGGACAGCGACGGCCTCGAGTTCTGGCGTGCCGCACTGACCCCGCTGCCGGAGCGGCTGGAACTGCCGAGTCGGCGCGCGGGCGGAGCGAACTCCAAGAACGCCGACCGGGTGGTGCGTCAGCTGCCGCCGGAGCTGATGGAATTGGTGGCCGCCACCGCCCGAGCGCAGTCTGCGACCCCATACATGGTGCTGCTCGCGGGTTTCCAAGCACTGATCCACCGCTACACCACCGCAACGGATTTCCTGGTCTCCGTGCCGGTGACCAACCGGCGCGGCAGGGATGCGGAGGCGCTGATCGGATACTTCGGCAACGCATTGCTGATCCGCGCGATGCCGCGCGGCCGAGAAGCCTTCAGCACACTGCTCGGCCGGACGCGGGAGACCGTGCTTGCCGCCTTCGCCCATCAGGACATCGGCGTCGATCGGGTGATCCAAGCGGTCAGTCCGGAGCGGGTGGCAGGCAGCGATGCGATGGAGCAACTGGTCCAGGTCAGTTTCAGCGTGCGCGGCCAGGCCAATGGCTTCGACCTACCCGGAATCGATGCGAGCGAGCTCGCGCTCGGCAGCGTAGTCGCGGCGGAACCACTCGGCCTGATGGTTGTCCAGGACGGCGCGGGCGCCAGGGTGGAGGCCACCTACCAGGTCGACGAACTCGAACCTGCGCGCGCCGCACAACTGCTCGACCATTATGTGCAGCTGCTCGACAGCGCACTCCGCGATCCCGAGGGGCCGATCCGCGACCTCGACCTGCTCGGCGAGACCGGCCGGAAAGACGTGCTCGCGATCTCCCACGGCGCCCTCGTCGACGAGCAGCCGACCACCATGATCGGGATGTTCGAGCGGCAGGTCGGCGCGACTCCTGAGCACATCGCGCTGGTCTCCGATGCGGTCGAACTGTCCTATCGCGCCCTCAACGAGCGCGCGAACCGGTTGGCGCACTGGCTGATCCGGGCGGGTGTCGGACCCGAGGACCTCGTCGCGCTACGCATGGCGACCTCGGTCGAATTCGTGATCGCGGTCCTGGCCGTGCAGAAGGCGGGCGCGGCCTACCTGCCCATCGACCCCGCCTACCCGAGCGAGCGCACCGAGTACCTGCTCGATGATGCCGCTCCCGCCCTGACTTTGGATGTGGCGGCGGTGGTCGCGGCCGAACAGGAAGCGGCGGCACTTCCGGACCACAACCCGGTCGACGCCGACCGCACCATGGCATTGCATCCGTCGAACATCGCCTACGTGATCTACACCTCCGGCTCCACCGGTAAGCCGAAAGGCGTTCCGGTGCCGCATGATGCGATCGCCGAACACCTGTCGGGCTTCAACGCGGAGTGGGATCTCACCCCACAGGACCGGGTGCTGCAGTCGACCTCGGTGAGTTTCGACGCATCGCTGCTCGACATCTTCGTCACCTTGACCGCCGGTGCGCGCGTGGTGATTCCGAAGCCGAACGCTTACCGCGACATCCCGTACGTCGCGGATCTGGTTACGCGCCACGGCGTGACGGTGCTGCACATGGTGCCGTCCATGCTGGCCACGTTCCTCGTGCTGCCGGAGGTGAACGACTGGCGCACCCTGCGCCGCGTTCCGGTCGGTGGCGAGGCGCTGCCCGGCGAGGTGGCCGACCGGTTCGCCGCGCAGTTCGACGCCGAGCTGCGCAACCACTACGGCCCCACCGAGGCGGTGGTGTGTTCGGCGCACCGGGAGATCGACGGCCCGCAAGGCACCGGGATCGTGTCGATCGGCTCGCCGAATCGCAACGTCTACCTCTACCTGCTCGACGACGCCATGCAGCTGGTGCCCTCCGGTGTCATCGGCGAGATCTACCTCGGCGGACGCCAGCTGGCCCGCGGCTATCTGAACCGGCCCGGCCTGACCGCGGAACGTTTCGTCGCCGATCCGTTCCTGCCTGGTGGGCGGCTCTACCGCACCGGCGACCTGGCGCGTCGCGATGACGCCGGCGACATCGAGTTCATCGGCCGCGCCGACGAACAGGTCAAGGTGCGTGGCCACCGGATCGAACTCGGTGAGGTCGAGGCCACCGTCACCGACCATCCCTCGGCCGCACACTGTGTGGTGATCGTGACCGAGCACGAGATGCTGGGTCCGGTGCTTGCCGCGTATATCGTCCCCGCGCCGGGCATGGAGGTCGACCTGACCGGGATTCGCGCGCACGTCGCGGCGACGCTGCCGGAGTACATGGTTCCTTCCGCGTTCGCCGTGATCGATGCGGTGCCGCTCACCGCGCACGGCAAACTGGACAAGCGAGCACTGCCCGCGCCCGCGTTCGCCGAGCGCGCGTACCGGGAGCCGCGGACGCCGACCGAGGTCCGTATCGCCGGCTTGTTCGCCACCCTGTTCACTCGCGAACGGATCGGCGCCGACGATTCGTTCTTCGAACTCGGCGGCCATTCGCTGCTCGCGGCGCGGCTGATCACCATGATCCGTGCCGAATTCGGCATCGATATCGACATGCGGGTGCCGTTCGACAAGCCGACCGTCACCGCGCTGGCCGCGCATCTGGTCGCCGCCTTCCGCGATGAGTTCGAGATCGACCTCGATGAGATCGACAGCTTCGACGATTCCGAGACCGTCGAGCCCGCACCGGTCGTCGAATCACGTTCGGCGAAACCGGAACTGGTGCGCCGGGACCGGCCGGAACGGATTCCCCTGTCCTACTCCCAGCGCGTCTACTGGCTCCAGCGGCGGCTGGAGGGCTCGATCGATGGTGAGAACGTCAGCTACCCGGTCCGCTTCGACGGACCGCTCGACGTGGCCGCGCTGCGCACCGCCATCGATGATGTGGTCGCTCGGCACGAGTCGCTGCGGACCTCCTTCCCGGAGTACGAGGGCGCCCCGTATCAGTTGGTGGCTCCGGCCGCGCCGGTGCCGGTTCCGCTCACCGATATCAGTGCCGCCGACGATATCGACGCCAGGCTGGCCGAAGAATTGGCCGCGGACTGGGATTACGTGTTCGACCTCGCAGCCGAGCCGATGGTCCGGCTGCGGCTGCTCGAACTCGGTCCACAGACCCACGTGCTGTCCATCCTGATGCACCACATCATCGCCGATATGCGGTCCTGTCAGATCTTTCTCGACGATCTGACCGTCGCCTATCGCGCCCGGCTGCGCGGAACCGCGCCGGGATGGTCCGAATTGCCCATTCAGTTCGCCGATTTCGCGATCTGGCAGCGGGAGATATTCGACCGCGACGCCAACCGTGAGGTCAGTGCCTACGGCCAAGCGCAGCTGGATTACTGGCGCAAGACGCTCGACGGGCTGCCCGACGAGATCGCGGTCGCGCATGACCATCCGCGCCCGGCGGTACTCGGGCGCAACGGCCTCAGTGCAGCCCGCGTGCTGCCCGCCGCGACCTGGAATGCGTTGCGTGCCAGGGCAGACGAGGTCGGCGCGACCGAATTCATGCTGTGCCAGGCGGTCAGCGCCGCGGTCGTCAATATTCTCAGCGGTATAGAGGATGTCGCGATCGGCGCCGCGGTGGCCAACCGGATCGGCCAGACCACCGACGAACTCGTCGGTCTGTTCGCCAACGTGGTGGTGATGCGGCACAACGTGACCGGTGATCCGACCCCGCGCACCATGCTCGAGCGCGTGCGCAGCGCGGCGCTCGACGCGATCAGCCATCAGGGCGTGCCGTTCGAGCGTCTGGTGGAGACGCTGAATCCGGCTCGCTCATTGTCGCGAAATCCGTTGTTCCAGGTGATGATGCACTTCCGGCATCGTCCGGCGCCGGTGCCGTTCACGGCGGACGGTTCGACCATGTTGAGCGGTATCGCCGGGTACTACGACGTCTCGTTCATGGATTTCCATCTCGACTACTCGGTGGACACCAACGGTGATCTCGTCGCGCGCGTGGTGGTCAATCCGGAACTGTACGAGGCCGAGACCGGTCAGATCTTCGCCGATGTGCTGGTGGGGGTGTTGCAGGCCTTCGCCGAACAGCCGGATCGATCCTTCGGCGCGCTCGACGTCCTGCCCGAAGGCTGGGATACCGGTCGCTCGGCCGTCCGTCGTGCCGAGGCGGCGGTGGAATCCGGATATGTTGCGCCGCAGACCGATACCGAGCGCACCTTGGCGGCGATTCTGGCGGAACTGCTCGAGATCACCGAGATCGGCCGGGAGGACGGCTTCTTCGGCCTCGGTGGTGACAGCGTCATCGCCATCAAGTGGGCGGCCCGGGCAGCGGAGGCCGGGCTGCCGTTGAGCCCACAGATGGTGTTCGAGTACTTCACGATCGCGGAACTGGCCGCGGCGGTGGACGAGATCATCGCGAATCCACCGGCCGAGGCACCGGACGACGCCGTGGACGAGCAACAGCATGCCCCGATGGCGGCGTCCGGGCTGGATGCGGACGCACTGGCCGCCCTCCAGAGTTCCTGGGCGGCGCAACGTTGAGCGCGACGACGCGGTAGGGGATTCGAGTGCGCCGCTGTGGTGGCCCGGGAAGCAGGGGGCGGTCGATGATGCGGCGAGATAGCAGTGAGGCAGGAGAACAAGATGAGTGAGGCCGTCGCGGAGATCGAGGATGTGCTGGCGCTCAGCCCATTACAGGAGGGTCTGTTCTCCCTGTCCCAGCTGACCGGTGACGGACCGGATGTGTACACGATCCCGTTCGTCATCGATATCGATGGTCCGCTGGACGCCGCGCTGCTGCGTCGTTGCCTCGAGACGTTGCTGCGGCGGCACCCGAATTTGCGCGCGGTGTTCTGGGATCGCGACGTACCCAAGCCGGTGCAGATCGTGCCGGGCCGGGTCGAACTGCCGTGGACCGAACGCGCCGCCAGGGAGGCGGATCTGGACCAGGTCGAAGCCGAGGAGTTGGCACGTCGTTTCGACCTCGGGCGGGGACCGTCGCTGCGCGCCACGCTGGTGACCCTGCCGCCCGCCGAGGACGGCACCGAACGCCGGCGGTTGATCATGACGATCCACCACATTCTGCTGGACGGCTGGTCGCTCGGGCTGCTGTTCGGTGAGCTGCGCGCCCTGTACCTGGCCGGGGGATCGGCGGCGGCGCTGCCGCCGGTGCGGCCTTACCGGGACTACATCGGCTGGCTGGGTGCCAGGGACATGTCGGCGGCATTGCGTTGGTGGGGCGAGCAATTGGCCGGACTGAGCGGACCGCTGATGATCGCCGACGGCGGCACGGGGCTGGCCAGCGTGGCGGCACCGACCGCGCAGGCCGAGGTCACCCGCTTCGATCTTGGCGCGGACGACACCGCACGCCTGCGCGATTGGACGCGACGACATGGGTTGACACTGAACTCGGCGGTGCAGTTCGCCTGGACGTTGCTGTTGTCCCGGCTCACCGATCGACGCGATGTCGTCTACGGGACCATCGTCACCGGTCGTCCGGAGCAGATCACCGGCGTGGAACGCATGGTCGGCCTGTTCCTGAACACCATTCCGGTGGTCTTCCTGGTGGATCCGGCGGCGCCGGTCGCCGCCGAATGTGCTCGCCTGCAACGGGAATCGGCGGCCATGCGGGACGCCGGTTATCTGAGCCTGTCGTCGGTGCAGCGCGCGGCCGGACACAGCTCACTGTTCGACACCATGTTCGTCTTCCAGAACGCGCCGATGGAGGACGCCCTCGAGGTCGATACCGTCGGCGGGGTCACCTTCCGGCCGTTGATGGCCAAGAACCTGACGCACTATCCGCTCACCGTGGTCTCGTACGCGCACGGTGACGAGCTGACTGTCGTGGTCGAGGCGGTCCTGGAATCGGTGCCGTACCTGCCGGACGATATCGGCGCGGCAATGCTGGCCATCCTGCGGCGACTGCCCGAGTCGGCGGATCTGCGCAGCGACGACCTGGACGTGCTGCCGGAAACGGCCATGGTGGCGGCACGCGAGCTCGAAACCACTCCCGAACTGCCCGACCTGGACCGAGCGGCAACGATTTTCGAGCTGTTCGAGCGCCAGGTGCGGACCGCCCCGGACGCGGTCGCGCTGACGACGGATACCGCGACGCTCACCTACCTGGAATTGTTCGAGCGAGCGCAGGGATTGGCCGGAGCACTGCTGGCCCGCGGTGTCGGGCCGGAAGATGTTGTCGCGCTTTATCTGCCGCGAGATGAACGCGCGATCGTAGCGGTCCTGGCGACCCTCGCGGCGGGCGCCGCCTATGTGCCCGTCGATACCGCGCTACCCGCGGCCCGCATCGATTCCATTCTGCGGCAGGCGCGTCCGAAGCTGGTGCTGGTCTGCGACGGCTACGGTGCCGATCTCGACCCGGCGCTCGTGCTGAACCTCGACGATCCCGGCAGCACCGACCGGGCCGTCGCCGAGTTGCCCGCCGTCGCACGGAATCCGGCGAACAGCGCCTACCTCATCTTCACCTCCGGCTCGACCGGCGAACCCAAGGGCGTGGTCAATTCCCATGCCGCCCTTGTCTCCTACTTCGCCGACCATCGGGAACGGGTGTACCGGCCCGCGGTGGCGCGGCTCGGGCGCCCGCTGCGGATCGCGCATGCCTGGTCACTGAGTTTCGACGCCTCGTGGCAGCCGATGGTCGGACTGCTCGACGGCCATCAGATCCACCTGTTCGACGACGCGGCCATGCGCGATGCGCAGCGCCTGGTGGACGGAATGGCCCTGCACGGCATCGACATGATCGACACGACGCCGTCGATGTTTCGTCAGTTGGTGGCCGCCGGACTGCTCGACCGCCCGCCCGCCGTGCTCGCGCTCGGCGGCGAGGCCATCGACACCCAGCTGTGGGATCGGCTGCGCGCCTTGACCGATGTCGCGGTACACAACTGCTACGGCCCGACCGAGACGACCGTCGAAGCGGTCGTCGCCGATGTCACCGCACCGCACGGCGCTGGTCTCGCTACGCCGACGATCGGTCGGCCGACGGCGGGAACCTCGGCGTATGTGCTGGATTCCCGGCTCCGTCCGGTCCTGGCCGGGGTGGTCGGTGAGTTGTATCTCGCCGGTCCGCAAGTGGCCCGCGGCTATGTCGGACGCGCCGCCGGAACCGCGGGGCGTTTCGTCGCCGACCCTTCCGCCGAAGGCGGGCGGATGTACCGCACCGGTGATCTGGTGCGCCGCCTACCCGGCGGCAACCTCGAATATCTCGGCCGCGCCGACGATCAGGTGAAGATTCGCGGGTATCGCATCGAGATCGGTGAGGTCGAAACGGCCATGCGGACGCTGCCTGGCATCGCCGCCGCGGCGGCGACCGTGGTGCGCCGCGGCGACGCGGTGACTCTGGTCGGCTTCGTGGTATCCGAACCGGGCCGGCCAGCCGTTCCGGCCGCGCTACGGCCCGCGCTCGCGGATCGCCTGCCCGCGTATATGATTCCCGCGCGGCTGCTTGTGCTGCCGGGACTTCCGGTGAACGCCAACGGCAAACTCGATGTGCGCGAACTCGGCGTGCTCGCCGAGCACTCGCTCACCGGCGCGGGCGCGTCGGCTCCCACGGAGCCGACCACCGAGACCGAACGTGTGCTCACGAGCGTGCTCACCGAGGTGTTCGACGGCCGCGCGCCCGGCCTCGACGACGATTTCTTTGCCTTCGGCATGGACAGCATCGTCGCGATCTCCTTGGTGAACAAGGCACGTCGCCAAGGTCTCGCGATCTCGGTACGAATGGTGTTGGCAGCACCGACGGTTCGCGACCTCGCCGGTGCGATCGAACGAGGAGTTGCCGAAACAGCATTGGTGTCCGACGACGGCAACGCCGAAGTGCCGCCGCTGCCGATCGTGTCGTGGACCTACGAACACGGGAACTATCGCCGTTTCACGCAGAGTGTCCTGCTCGCCATGCCCCAGGGCATTTCGCGTGCGGAGCTCGAGATCTTGCTGCAAGCGGTGCTCGATGGACATGACATGCTGCGCGCACAACTGGTCGATACCCCGGACGGTTCTCGCCTGGCGTTGCGGGTGCCCGGCAGCGTCCGGGCAACGGATGTGCTGTCACAGATCGACGTCGACCCGGTAGGGGATGGGTTCACCGCGCAGCTGGCACCCGCGGTCCGGTCGGCGATCGATGAGATCGATCCGCGCGTCGGGAACATGGTCCGAGCGGTGTGGTTCCGCGGTGCGCCCGATGGCGACGCGCTGTTCCTGACGATCCACCATCTGGCCGTGGACGTGGTCTCTTGGCGCATTCTGATCGCCGATCTGGCCGAGGCATGGGAACAGGTGCGCTCCGGCATAGCACCGAAGGTAATGGCCGAGTTCACCTCCTACGGCACGTGGTCTCGGCTCATCCGGCAACGCGCTGCCGACCCCGAGGTGTTGGCGCAGCGTGACTACTGGGCCGCGCAGGTGAGCGGCCAGGATCCCGCCATCGGTCGGCGTAAACCGGATCCGGCTATCGATACCTGGGCGTCGCTGCGGGTCACCGAGTCGCCGACACCCGTCCCGACGACCGCGCGCATTCTGAGCGCGTTGTCCAAGGCGGACGGCGTCCGAGAGTTCCTGTTGGCGGCCCTGACGCTGACGTTGCTGTCGTGGCAGCGTGAGCGCGGTATCAATGACACCGCGGGCGCGCTCATCGCGCTGGAGAGCCATGGCCGGGCCGATGCGGTGGCAGGCGCCGACACGTCGAGCACCGTCGGCTGGTTCACGACCGTCTTTCCGGTCCGGCTCGGCGCCGATATGCCCGCCCTCGATGTGGCACGTGCGGAAGACGATCCGAATGTGGGTCGTGCGTTGCTGGATTCCGTTGCGGCACATATTGCGTCGATACCTGAGCAGGGCCTCGACTTCGGGGTGCTGCAGCAGGTGGCCGGGGTCGCGGAATTGGTCGATGCGCCCGAACCCCAGGTCGAATTCAACTATCTGGGCCGCGTCGACCTGATGGGGCCCGGCGAGTCGGCGTGGTCGGTGCTCACGGATCCGGCCTTCGCCGAGGCCATGGCGATGGTTCCGGAACCTGATCTGCCGCTGCGCTATGCCCTCGATGTTGTTGCCATGGTGCGTTCCGCGGCGGAGGGGTCGCAGTTGGTCACCAGCTGGCGCTGGAGCGATGCCTTGTTCACCGCGGACGAGATCGACCACCTCGCCGGACTCTGGGATCGCAGCGTCGCGGTGCTGGTGACGGCAGCGGATCACCGGTGAGCTGGCTTATGGTAGCCTTACCTAAGATTTGGCCGATATCTGCGGTGGATCGTGTATCGCACAGTCGCGGACCAGCTTCCGCTCTAGTTGTCGGCGGGAGTTTCGAAAGTGAGTAGCACTATGCAGCACAAACCGGGGTGGATAAGGAAGTTTCACAAGCCGGATTCCCCCGGGCGGCTGCCGCTGTTGATCTTTCCGCACGCCGGTGCGGGCGCCTCCGCATATCGTGCGCTCTCCAAAGCGTTCAGTGCGCATTACGACGTCATCATCTTCCAGTATCCAGGGCGGCAGGATCGCGCCAAAGAACCGGCGCTCACCTCACTTCAGGACATCGCCGCCGGCGCATTCGGGGAATTCCGTATGTCCGAATACAACCGCGACGAGCCGATTATCGCGTTCGGGCACAGCATGGGCGCGCTCGTTTCCTTCGAATTCGTCCGGCTCGCGCTCGCGGCGGGTGTCGACGTGCGCCAGCTCACGGTGTCGGCGGCGGTGGCTCCGTCGCGGGCCGAATATCGCACGCCGACACCGGAAGACGACGACGAGTTGCTCGACCACCTGATCATGCTCGAGGGCATCAATTCCGATGTGCTCGCGAGCCGGGAGATCATGCGGATGTCGCTGCCCGCCATCAAGGCCGATCACAAGGCCTCCGAGGCGTACCGGTGCCCGGCGAATGTGCGGGTCGGCACCAGGATCCACGCGATCGGCGGCGATCGGGATCCCATCGTTTCGATGGCGGATCTGCACGGATGGCACCAGCACGGCGACGATGTCGAGGTCACGATGTTCGAGGGTGGGCATTTCTATCTGAACAACCACGTCGAAGCGATGGCGGAACTGCTCGCCAAGGATGCGCGGCGGTGACAGCTGCCACGGCGCACGGCGTCGACCACATCGTCATTGCCGGTATGGCCGTCGAGGCGCCGGGCGGAATCGACAGCCCGGGATCATTCTGGTCCGCGCTCGCGGCGTCGAAGGAGTTGCTCGGTCCATTTCCGCGCGACCGCGGCTGGCCGATCGATGAGCTGCTGTCGTTATCGAGACTCGACGACTGGGGCACCGTCTGTGATGCGGGTGGATTCATCGACAACGCGGCCGAATTCGACCCGGCCTTTTTCTGGATCAGCCCGCGCGAGGCCATTGCCACCGATCCGCAGCAGCGGGTCGCGCTGCGCGTCGCGTGGCGGGCGCTGGAGAACACGGGATTGAATCCGGGTGCGCTCGCGGGCGAGGACGCCGGCTGTTTCATCGGTTGTTCTCCGACGGAGTACGGCCCGCCGGGCGCGGAAGTGAACGAATACAACGGCGTTCGGGTCATCGGTTACGGATTGCTGAGTGTCGCGGGCCGTGTGTCGCATGGTCTCGGGTTGACCGGCCCGTCGATGACCGTCGACGCCGCGTGCGCCTCGTCCCTGACCGCAGTGCATCTCGCCGCCGCCGCCGTGCGCGACGGAGACTGCGAATGGGCGCTGGCGGGTGCTGTCTGTGTGATGGGCGCGCCGGGGGTCTTCTACGAATTCGCCAAGCACAACGCGCTGTCGAACGACGGTCACTGCCGGTCCTACTCCGATGACGCCACCGGCACGCTGTGGGGTGAGGGCGCCGGCATCGTCATCGTCGAACGCGAGTCGCGCGCACGTCGACTCGGTCATCGGATCCACGGCCGCCTGCTCGCCTCGCACCACAACCACAACGGCAAGGGCAAGCCGATCCTGGTGCCGCGCACCGACGCTCAGGAGCGGTTGATCCGCAAGACCATCGCGAAATCGGGGATCGATCCGGCGGATGTCGGCATGATCGAGGGACACGGCACGGCCACTCGCGCGGGCGATCCGGTCGAGCTCCGCGCCCTCCAAAATACCTACGGTGCCGCGGGTTCGGCACCGCTGCTCGGTTCGGTGAAATCCAATGCCGGTCACGCACAAGCGGCCGCCGGAATGTTGGGTCTGATCAAACTATTGCTCGCGGGCAGGCATGGCCAGATTCCAGCGACTCTGTTCGCCGACAACCCGACCACCCGCGTGGATTGGGACCGATCGAGTTTGCGGCTGGCCACGGAACTTCAGCCGTGGGAACCGAAGAACGGCATGCGCTACGGCGCGGTGTCGTCGTTCGGTGCGGCGGGTTCCAACGCGCACGCGATTCTCGAGATGCCCGTTCGCGAGGAGAACGACGATGTCTAGCTATCGCCTGCCCGACGGATCGATTCCGGTCCTGCTGTCAGCGGATGCCCCCGCGACATTGCGGGCCGAGGCCGCGGCCATCCTCGCCTACCTGGAGGCGCGCTCCGCGGTTACCCCGGATCGCGTGGCGGACATGCTGTTTCGCACCCGGGTCGCTCGTCGGCACCGCGCCCTGCTGGTAGTGACCGGCCGCGACGACCTCGTCGCGGCGCTAACGGCGGTCCGCGACGGGCACGATCATCCCGCGGTGGTCCGCACCACCGAACCCGCCGCGGCGCGTCGGCTCGCTTACGTGCTGCCCGGCCAGGGGAGCCAGCGCCCCGGTATGGGCAAACTCTTTTACGACCAGGTGGCGGCCTTCCGCGCCGAGGTCGATCGCTGCGACGCGATCTTCCACGACCTGTTCGGCGCATCCCCGCTGTCCTACCTGCTCGACGCCGACGCGGTGGCCGACGACAACGCGACGATCGTCCAGCCCGCACTGTTCATGCAGATGGTCGGCCTCGGCGCGATGTGGCGTTCGGTCGGCGTCGAAGCCGCCGTCACCGTCGGACACAGCCAAGGCGAGATCGCCGCCGCCTACCTGGCCGGAAAGATGACCCTTGCCGACGCGATCGTCGTCGTCGGCACCAGGGCGCGGGCGGTCGACAAGATCGCCTCCGATCGGTACGCCATGGCGGTCGTCGCCGCCGACCGGGACGAATGCGAGGACCTGCTGGCGCGTCAGTCCGGTTGGGCTCAGGTGTCGGTGGTGAACTCGCCGCGGATGGTCGGGATCTCCGGCGACCGGGACACCGTGCAGGCCGTCGTGGATGTGTTCGCCGATCGCGGCCGGTTCGCCCGGGTGATTCGGGTTCGCTACCCGGCGCATACCAGTCTGCTCAACGAGTTCCGCGACGTTATCCGCGATGCCGTGCACAGCAGGCTGGCCAACACCCGGTTCCTCGAGTCCGAGATCGACTGTGTCGGTGCGACTCTCGGCGACATCATCCCCGTCGACCGCCCGGTCGACGAGTACTGGTTCTGGAATCTGCGCAACCCCGTTCGATTCGACCGGGCCATCGCGGGCGCGGTCGCGCGGGAGGTCGACACCTTCGTCGAACTCGCCGAACATCCGACGTTGCAGCTGGCCGTCGAGGAGAGCCTCGCCGAATACGCGGCCGACCGCGGCACTGTGGTGCGCGGTACGTCGAGCCGGACGGCGACCGATCTGAGCGAATTCACCAGAAATCTCGCGGTTCTCGCCGTCAACGATCTGAACTATCCATGGGAGAGCCTTCGCGTCGACGCCAATGCCCCCGCGCGGCTTCCGCTGTCGGACTTCCCGAATGTGCGGATGAACGAGGTGCCGCTGTGGCTTCCGCACGATGTCACCCACGGGCGCGCCAGGTCCACCGCCGCGCGTCCGGGAGTGGTCGCCGCCGCCAGGCCGGAACCGGTCGCTACGGCCAGCGCCACCGCGAAACCGCAACTGCTCGTTGAGGATTGGGTCCGGCTGACGCGGCGTTCGATGACCGCGCCGCGGGCACTCGGCATTGTCGACCACACCGGTCGCAGTGCCGAACTCGCCACCGCCCTCGTCGATTACGCGTCGACCCAGGGCTTGGGCGGGCGACGGCTCGATATCGAAGCGGCCAGCGGCGACCGGGAGGTCGACACCGTCTTGGTCCTACTACCCGCCATGCCCGATCTGGACGGTTCGGCCGCGGTCGCGGAGGTCGCGGAGTTCCTCGGTGCGCGCCGCTGGTGGTTCAAACCCGATGCGGGAGTGACCGAGTACTGGCTGCTCACCGTCGGTGGTGAGGCGGTCGTCCCCGGGGACGCGCCGCCGCATCCGGTGCACGCCGCCGCGAGCGCCGGATTCCGTTCGGCGAGTGCCGAGTACCCGGGTGTCGCGTTCCGTCATCTGGATCTCGCGCCGGACCAGGCGACCGCGCAGGCCGTCTCCTCGATCGTCACCGCGGTGCATACCGCCGAGGAGTCCGAACTCGCTCTGCGCGAAGGCAACCTTTACGCCAAGCGACTCGTCGAAGCGGACCACACAGCGCTGCTGAGCGGTCCGTCGACGCCGGAAAATGTCGTCATCACCGGCGGCACCGGAAGTCTGGGACTGGAATTCTGCGAGCACGTGGTACGCCACGGTGCGCGCTGCGTGACACTGGTGAGCAGGTCGGGGGAATCGGACGCGGTCGCGCGACGACTGCGCGAGCTTCGCGCGCTCGGATCGGCCGAGATCACCGTCATTGCCAGCGATATCGGTGACAAGGCGTCCGTCGCGCAGCTGGCCGACCGACTCCGGGACACGCCCGCGCACCTCATCATCCATGCGGCGGCGGACAATTCGGTCATCGGCGAACTCGAACTCACCGAGATCACCCATGGTCAGGTCGAACAGGCCCTGTCCGGGAAGGTCGTCGGCATCACGAACATCCTCGATGCGCTGACCAGAGCCGATGGCTGCGAAATCGTCCTGTGTTCCTCCCTCGCCGCCACCCTCGGTGGACGTGGCACGGTCGTTTACGCCGCCGCGAATCGGATGGTCGACGCCATCGCGCGGCAGCATCTCGCCGATGGTCTGCGGTGCGTATCGGTGCAGTGGGGCCAGTGGGCCGTCTTCGAAGGCAGCGGTAACGCCGACATCGTGAAACTGGCCGAGGTGGGCTATCTCCCGATGGCTTCGTCGGATGCCATCGCGCTCGGCCTCGGCGGTCTTCGCGGCAATGCCGTTGTCGCCGCCATGGATTGGGCTCGCGGACGCACTGTGCTCAGCGCCTTCGGGTACAACCCCCTCCTGTCCGGGTTGGAAACACCGGCTGCCGCCGCACTCCCGGTCGCCGAACCCGCCCCCGTGGTCGGCGGCGCCACGGTGCGCGCCGTCGATCTGCCCGACCGCATGGTGCGGCTACTCGCCGAAATCCTCGGTGCCGACGATATCGACACCATCGACAGCACGAGATCGCTTGTCGCCCTTGGCCTGGACTCCCTCCAGGCGCTGGAACTGCGCAGACGTGTCCACAGCGAATTCGGCGCCGAGCTGCCGGTGGCCGATCTCATCGGTGGCGCCGCACTCGATGACGTGGTCAGGATCGTCCGGGACGCGACCGGTGGTGCGACGCCGCAGGTGGTCGTCACCGAGGCGGCGCCACCGACCCGGTCGGCCCCGGCGGTGCGGAGCCTGCCCTCGGGCGTGACGGCGAGTGTCGCCGAGCGCATCAACCGAGCGAAAGAGGCTGCCCGCCACGCTGTTCCGAGTGATCTCGACGTCGACCGATTCCGGTCCGCGCGGCGTGACATGGATCTGTTCGGATTGCGCGCCATGCTGGCCGCGCTGCAACCGTTCCTGTCCGACACCGAGATTCGCAGCGTGGATGACATCGCGACCAGGATGCGATTCGCCCCGCGGCATCGATGGCTGCTGCGGCAGTGGTTGCAGGCGCTGGCCTCCGACGGCGGTGTCGAGGGTGATGTCGAGCGCGGCTACCGGTATGTGCGACCGGTACCGGCGCCGACCCGGCGGAGTCTGGTCGAAGTCTGTGCCGACCTCGGCTATTCGCGTCCGCTCGCGACTTTCCTGCAAGCCACCGACGACAAACTGACCGAACTTGCCCAGGGCGCGATGCAGGTTCAGGAACTGCTGTTCCCCAACGGGGATATGGCCACGGCCGAGGCCGCCTACCGGGACAACATCAGCAGCCGCTACCTGAATCTCGCCGCGGGCCGGGCGGTCGCCGATCTGGTCGACGGACTGCGCGGTGACCGGTCGCCGGTGCGGGTGCTCGAGCTGGGCGCCGGAATCGGCGGCACCACCGACGATGTCACGGCGGCGCTGTCCGGACTGCCGGTGGAGTACCACTTCACCGACGTGTCCACCTTCTTCCTCGCCGCCGCGAAACAACGGTTCGCCCACTATCCGTGGATGCGATACGGCATCGTCGATATGAACGCGGATCTGGGTAATCAGCCGCGCTACGACATCGTGATCGCCGCGAATGTGCTGCACAACGCCTACGACATCGCGGTAACCCTCGGGCAGCTGCACGATCTGCTGAATCCCGGCGGCGCGGTGGTGATCATCGAGACCTGTCACGCGCACTGCGAGCAACTGACCTCCGTGCACTTCCTGATGTCACCGCGCGAGGATCAGCCGCACGCCGGTTTGACCGATGTGCGCGCGGGTACCGACCGGATCTTCCTCACCGAGCACGAATGGCGGAATGAACTGGCAGCGGCCGGTCTCACGCCCGAACTGGTGCTGCCCGAGGCCGACCACCCGGTCGCCATGCTCGATCAGCGAGTCTTCGTCGCCGTACGCGGCCGGGACAGCTGAGGCAACGGCGGGTTACCTGCGCCACCCGGTGCCCATGGCAGTCGGGTGGCGCAGGCCGATCACCTACCGCACTACCGTCGAACCGCCGCTCAGCGCGGCGCCGGAGACCCGATGATGATGCTGCCGACGCTGCATTCCTCGAGTTCGTCTACGCCGGTGGCGGTGACGAATGCCTCGGTGTCGCCGAATCCTTGAGCGCATGCGCCGAGCCCCATGGCGGTCGCCGCGAGGTAGATCGTTTGCATCAGCACCCCGACGTGTTTGAGTACGACGGCGTAGGAGACCTGCTCATAGGTCCACATGACGCGGCCCGTGCGGGCCCCCATGACGAGCAGCACCTGCGGCTGCGCGCCTTCGGACAAGGTCGCCGAAGTGGACTTCACCAGCTTCGCCACCGCCGGGCTGTCCGCGGCGGCCACCGGGCGCAGCACATGCTCGTGCGAGTCGTAGTGGTACATGCCCGGCGCGAGCCCGGCGACATGGCGCACCACCGGATAGAGCTCGAGTTCGTAGACGCTGCCGCCGCTTGGATAAGGCTTGGACACCAGTTCCTCGCCCGCCACCTCGGAGCGAGTGCTCCTGATGCGCGCCGTGCGGTACAGCAATTCACCCAGTTGTGCCACCGTGATCGGGGCGGTGTCGTCGAACTCGCGAGTGGAGATCCGGTCCTCGAGCACGGCGGTCAGCGTCGGATCGGTCTCGCGCAGTGCGCTCAGATCCGGCGTCGGTAGCGCGATCGGCTCGCCCGGATAGGCCGCCTTGCGTGCGGGCGGCTGCGGGAACTGTCCCTTCGCCCACTTGGTCGGGCCGAAATGTTCCCACGTGACGATGCGCTCGCCCAGGGTGCTGCGCCGGTGGAACCACAGATCCGGTGCGCTCCAACTGCGGGTGGTGAAGTCGTGATCATCGGCGTCGGTGTCAGCGACGAGGAATCCGCACCGGAACAGATCGTCGGCGAATTGCGTTTTCACCGCGATCGGCAGGTTGCTGTCGGCCGCGCCCGGACCGTCGAGCAGCGCCAGCAGCCGTGGGTCGTGGATGCGCACATCGCACCACGAGAGCGGATGCTCCAGGACGAATCCGTCCGAATCGCGATGCAGCACCGCGAACTTCGACAGTGTCGCCGACCAGATCGGCCTGTTGTCCGGCCGGGGGCGCGGCCGCCCGAACGGCTGCACGCTGTAGAGGTCGCGTCCGCCGTCGCGCACCGTCACCGCCAACCAGCCCTCGGTGGCGAGCCGCTCCACCAGATCGGTCACGTCGTCCTCGCCCGCCGCCTGGGACAGCTCGGCGAGCGTCGCGGAACGCTGGTTGAGGGTCTTGAGGGCGAGCAGTTGTCCCTTGGTCAGCCCGGGCAGCTTCTGGTTGTTCGGCGGATTGAGCAGGATCGCACCGGCGGGGGTGGTCACACATGTGGCCCCGGCGCGCAGTGCGAGCCGAGTCTGATCCGAGAAGGTGAGCGTTGGCACGACCGAAAACTCTCTGCTAGCTAGCTACTTCGCGACCGCGACCAGCGCCGGGGTCAGCTTGTCGAGGATGTACGGCACCGACAGCGCGGTCGGCTGGTTCACCGCCGTGATATCCAGCGTGTTCAGGAACACCACGGTGTTCTTCCGCACCGCGGGCAGATCGGCGTATCCCGGGAGCTGGCGGTACTTCTCGTCCATGCCGGGACCAGCGCCTGCCAGCAGCAGATCGGCGGTGAGTTGGTCGACCCGCTCGGTCGAGAGCGCCAGACGGCCTTGAACGGAGGGCTGGTCCATCAGGTTCTGCGGAATGGTCATGCCCAGTTGCGCGAAGACGCGGGACGAGCCGTCGTTCGGATCGGTGAGCACCATCAACTGCGACATGCTGCCGAGCCAGGTGCTGGCAAAGGTCTTGCCCTTCAGGCCGGGATTGGCCGCGACGATTCCGGCGATCTTGCTGTCGACACCCGCGATCACCTTGTTCGCGGCATCCTGCTTGCCGAGGATCTTGCCGAGCGTGGTGACCTGGTCCTGCCACTTGCTGACCATGTCCTTGGTCAGGCCGGGCACGGTGGGCGCGATGCGAGACAGGGTGTCGTAGGTCTTCTGATCCGCGATGAACGGGTCGGCCAGGATCAGATCGGGCTCCAGTGCGGCGACCTCCTCGGAGAGGGTCGCGCTGCTGGTGATCGCCTTGGACGAACCCAGCTTGTCCGGCTGCCACGGCGGCACCGAGGTGGACGCGATCGCGGCATTGTCGATGTAGGCGACCGGAACCGTGTCCAGGGCCAGCGCGGTGTCGAGCCACTGATTGCCGAGCGTGACAACCTTTTTCGGGGTGCCCTGGATGGTGGTCTCGCCGCGGGCGTGGGTGATGGTGATCGCCTCGCCGCCGGAATCGCCGCCGTCAGTGCTCGCCCCGCAACCGGCGATGCCGAGTGCGAGCGCGCCCGCCATTGCCGCCATTGCCACGCGCACCAGGCCACGTCGGGTCCGAACCGTTGTCATCGTTGCATCCTCCTTCGTCGAGGAACGCCCTCGATCCGGTTCTGTCGAGCCCGACTCAGCATAAGTCAGCCAAGGCTAACCTACCTAACGCCGACAATGGTCCGCCCCGGCAGGGCGGTTAGGGTCGTCAGCGATGAACTCCGTACCTGGTTCCCTTGTGCTGGCGATCGCGGCGTTCGGGGCGATCGTCACCGCCGGACGGTGGTGGCTGGTGAGCGACACGAATCTGGATCGCGTGGTCAATCGCCTGTGGAGTTGGGAGATCTGCGGGTTCCTGGTGCACGGCATCGTGTCGGCAGCAGGTTTCCCGAATCTGGCTCGGCAACTCTTCATGTGCTGCGGGTTGATGGCGGGTGCCGCCGCGTACGGGTTCGCGCGACTGTTGTTCGAGGGGAAGGCCCGATATCAGGGGCGCCGCAGGCAAAGCCGGTACGACACGCTGGCGGCGGTCGCGGCCGGTACCCTGCTGCTGGCCGAACCCGCCAGGAACTACCTGCTGCCGTTCGATTGGTCCAGTGCGGTGTGGGCGGGTTCCGGAGTCTTCACGACAATTTCGGGATTGATGATCCTGCGTGTCTGTGCCCGAGACTTGCGGACGGGAGACCTGACGACCAGAGAGATGATGCTGGACCTCGCCCTGCTCGTCCTCTCGATCTACTGGACCGTGGGTTCCGCCATCTCCGTCGTCCGGACAGTCGCGGGGGTGCCGCCGACCGAACCGGGCGTGGTGTGGGTAACTGTCACGTTCGCCAGCTTCTTCCTTGTCACCCTGCTGATTTCGATCCCGATGGTCAACGTGCTGCTCACACGCGTGGGATGGGATCGCGCGAGTCGGCACTGTCGCCGCCTCGGCCCGATGTGGCACGACCTCACCGCAGCGGTGCCGGAAGTCGTGCTGCCGCACGATGACTCGGCGCGCGATGATTCCGCGTACCGGCGGTACCGGATGACTGTCGAGATCTGGGACGCGATGTTGCAATTGCGGCCGTACATGCAGGAAACCGGGGTCCGCCCGATGTTCGGCGACGGCGCCAAGCGCTACGCGCAGATGATGGCGCGGGCAGGCCACGCGAAGGTTCGGGGTGCGCTCCCGGCCTCGAAGCCAGGTGCCTGGGCCGTGCCGCGCCCACCCGATCGCTCCGCGGAGCTTCGTACGCTTCTGGCCTTGGCTCGGGTCTGGCCGGCCGCCCGGACGCGCGTCCAGCAGGACATTCGAGCTTCCTAGTCCGGATTGGTCGGCAAATGGGCTGCGGCTCTACTGTCGACGGCGATGAGCGCCATACCGTCTTGGACCGTGCTACCGGTCATTGCCCTCGCCCTGGCGATCGTCGTCGGTCGCTGGATTCTCGTCGACGACACCGCCGCTGACCGCGCCATCAACCGCGCGTTGACGTGGTACGTCGGCGCGCTGGCGCTGTATGGGGCGGCAGCGGCGATCGGCTGGGCCGAGGCCGCGCAACGGCTGTATCTCGGCTGCAGCGCGCTGGCCTGTGCCAGTCTTTACGGCTTTACCTGGCTGCTCAACGGAGGCGCTGCGGAGGCTGCTCCGCGGCGGCAACGCAGGTACGATTCCGTCGCCGCCGTGACTGCCCTAGCGGTCCTGGTCGGACCAATGGAGCTGGTCACCGCCGTCTGGGTAGCTTGGGGGCTGCCGGTTTTGGTCTCGGGTTTGCTGATCACTCGAGCATGTGTCCGAGAATTGCGGACCGCAGGCGCCACGACACACGAAAAAGTGGCGTACTCGGCGTTGCTCATAGTCGCTCTGCACTGGGTGCTCTCCGCGATCATCATGACCGTGCGTGCGATCTGCGGAACCACGCCCCAGAACTCCGGAATCCCGTGGATCGTGCTGTCTACTGCAAGCTTTGTGCTGCTTGCCGCGTTGATCGCTGTCCCCTTGGTGATCGCGATCATGGTCCGTACCGGTTGGGACCGAAACGGTCGGGCATGCCGTCGGTTGCAACCGCTGTGGAAGGACCTCACCGCTGCGGTACCCGAGGTGGTCCTGAGGTACGAGCGCACCGACGGGCGGGCATCCGCGTCCCGCCTGTATCGGATGACCGTCGAAATCGGCGACGCCCTTATGCATCTGCGGCAGTTCGCGCCTGACGACGGCTCGACTCGGACGGACACCATCCACGCCTACGCCCAGCGGATCGCCGAAGCCGCCGAGCTGAAGCGACTCGGTACCCCGCCGAGTCGAACCCACCACACGCGCAGCACAATTCGGCCGCCAGCCGACGACCGCAGCACCGAACTGCGTAATCTGCTCGCCTTGTCCCGCGAATGGCCCCGTGCCCGAGCTGCGGCAGCGATGGGGAAAACTGTCTAGCCCGAAGCGCCTTGTTCGGTAGGTGACGCCGACAAACTCGCGCAAGCTATGTCGGTTCCACGCGCCGATCCCACACCCTGTCCTGTGGTTCGCTATGCGGTCGGAGGGGACATATCGTTTACGGGATGCATTCCGCGCCTCCGGTGCTCACGGCCGCCGCCGTCCTATTCGTCGGCTTGATCACAGTCGGTCGCTGGCTGCTCGTCAACGACTCTCCGGTCGACCACCTGATCAACCGCGCGTTGCGCTGGAATATCGGTTCCGTCATCGCGTACGCGCTCGCCACCGGGCTGAGCCGTCCCGACCTCGGTCAGCGGCTGTTCCTGGGTGTCGGCATGCTCGCGCTGTCGAGCTGCTACGGATTCGTCGTGCTGCTTGCCGGAGCCGATTCGAAGACGGCACGCAGCCGCCAGCGTGGCTACGACGCGTTCGCGGCGGCGGTCGGAATCCTCGTTCTGGTCTGCGCGCTGGCCGACGAAGCAGGGCTGAGGTTGCACAGAGTGTTCGACTGGGAGCGAATTCTGTGGATAGCGATCGGTGTGGTGGTCGTCTGGATCGGGACGCTGCTCATGTACGCATGTATCGGTGAACTCCGCACCGCCGCTGCGTCTCCGCGAGAGAAGCTGATCTATTCAACTCTGTTCTTTCTGGGCCTGTACTGCGCCGCGTGCTCGGTCTACGCGTTGCGCAACCCATCCGGCGTCGCGTCCGGAACCCCGGGGGCGGCATGGGCTGTCGGATCCCTCGTCGCCATGATTCTGCTGGCCGGATTGGTCGCGGTCCCACTGATCAGCGCCCTGATCGTCCGGGCCGGTTTGGACGAGGCGGGCAGGCACTGCCGCCGTCTTCGACCACTGTGGCGGGACCTCACCGGCGCTGTCCCGGAGGTGGTTTTGCATGTCGAGCGCGCCGATCGCCAGAGCTCCACCTCTCGGCTGTACCGGATGACTGTCGAAATCGGCGATGCTCTCCTGCATCTGCGGCAGTTCGCCCCTGATACCGGCTCGACTCACACCGACAGCATCAGCGCCTACGCCTTGCGGATCGCCGAAGCCGCTGAGCTGAAACGGCTCGGCACCTCGGTGGTTGCCCCAAGCGCGTGCTCCCGCGCCGCAATTCAGCCTCCTGCCGAGGATCGCGGCGCCGAACTGCGCAATCTGCTCGCCTTGTCCCGCGTCTGGCCACATGCCCGCGCCACTGTGGCAGCGGCGCGGGTCAGCTGCGGAAACTGATGCGGGGCACTGCTTCGAGAACCACAGTGCCTTAGCCGACCCCCGACGCAATGCAGGCACTGGCGATGGCCGCCGTGTCCCAATAGAACGGATGCACCTCGGAGATTCGGCCGTCGATGATCGTAATCGTTTGCAGGATAGGGAAAGTGAGTTCGCGGCCGGTAGCGCGGGCACGGGCGCGGACTCGGGTGTGCACCACGGTGGTCTCGCCGGTCGCCAGGAACTCCTGCTCGAGGAGTTCGAAGGATGCCCAGGTCTGCGCCATGGTGCGGAAGAACTGTTCCATGCCTTCGTGGCCGCGCCAGGCTCCGCCGTAGGGCAGACCGGCGGCCTGGTGCAGGGCCACGTCGGTTGCGAAGAAGGGGGCGAGCAGGTCGAACGAGGCGCTGCCGGGACCGCCTGCCGCCAGGTACTCGGCTTCGGCCGCGTACATTCCGGTCAGCACGGTCATCGGGTCGGTGGTGGGGAGCGTCATGCGCTCAGTTTGCCCAGCGACCGGCGGCCGAGACCGGCGGTAATCGGACGGCGCATCGCCGACGGGGAAATCCGCCCGAGGTCAGCGCGCCACGGGCTCTCGGCTGGTGCCGCCCCGGACGCCGATGGACATGAGGTCGGCGGGTTCGTCGAGTTCGATGCGGTGCCAACGACCTCGTGGCACCACGTAGGCCGTGCC
This sequence comes from Nocardia iowensis, assembly GCF_019222765.1. NCBI lineage: Bacteria > Bacillati > Actinomycetota > Actinomycetes > Mycobacteriales > Nocardiaceae > Nocardia > Nocardia iowensis. The sequence continues at coordinate 1,017,145 of NZ_CP078145.1, forward strand.
CGCGGTCAGCCGGACCATCGGCTCCTGCTCGCCGGAGTGCTCGGGGCGCAGGTACAGGCGCACCGCGCCGGACAGGCAGCAGACCGCTTCTGCCGCGGACGGGTGCATCTCCCAGTGATCGGCGTGCACGTCGGCATCGGTTTCGACGTGGAAGGCGGCGAGTTGCCAGCCGTCACCCGCGCTCATCCGGCGCTCGCCCGCTCGGACGTCACCGTCCGGGCGGAAGTGGAGTCCACGGGCGAACAGGTCGATCGGTACGAGGGTCATCATGTTCCTTTCATCGGACTACATCGGAAAGCTGTTCGGGGCTAGCTGTTTATGCTGCGGAAAGCTCCGCGGGTTCCGGTGATTTCGGTGTGGTGGTCGGGGCAGCCCGTCGGGTCGAGGGGAGCACCGCGGCGGCGACGATGGTCGCTGCGGCGAAAAGCAGTGCGGCGCAACCGAGGCCGAGTGCGTAACCGTCGTTGAGGGCGGTCGGGTTGGCGCTGTCGCCGGTCCGCGCCGCCGCTACGGTCGCCAGCGCGGCGACGCCGACGCTGCCGCCGAGCTGGCGGAAACTGTTGAAGACGCCGGAGGCCATGCCCGCCTCACCGGGTGCGACGCCCATGGTCGCCGCGGCGGCCACCGGAGCCAGGCACAGGCCGAGGCCGAAACCGCCGACCAGGCACGGGCCGAGGACATCGACGAGGAAGCTGCCGTCGGGGCTGATGAGGGCGAACCAGCCGATGCCGACCGTGGTGACGAGTCCACCGCCGACGAGTGCCGTCTTGGGGGAGCGGCGGGCACCGACCCGGGTCGCGACCACCGTCCCGGCGACCGCGCCGAGCGAGAACGGCAGGAACGCGGCGCCGGTCGCGCCCGCGCTCATCAGCAGCACCTGCTGCATGTAGAGCCCGATCAGATAGAACGCGGTGAATTGCCCTGCGCTGGCGAGGAATACGAACAGGTTCGCACCAGCCACCCAACGGTTGCGGAAGAGTCCGAGACGTACGAGCGGTGATTCGGCCACCCGCGCTTCCACCGCGACGAAGGCGACGAGCAGCGCCGCACCCGCACCCAGCATGCCGCCGGTGACGCCCGATGCCCAGCCGTAGTGATCGGTCCGCACTACGCCGACTACCAGCAAACCTATTCCGGCGGTGGCCAATACGGCGCCCAGTGCATCGACTCGGTGACGTCTGATTTCCGGCCGCACAGCGGGCACGCCGATGACGGCCGCACCCACCGCGATCGCCACGATCGGCACATTGATCAGCATCACCCAGCGCCAGTTCGCGTACTCGGTGAGCAACCCGCCGATCAATACTCCCAGTGCGCCGCCCGTCGCATTCACCGCGCTCCAGACACCAAGTGCCCGTACTCGCGCAGGCCCTTCGGCGAACACGGTGGTCAACGTGGACAGTGTGGCCGGAGCGACGGCCGCCGCCGCAACTCCCTGAATTGCCCTCGACGCCACCAACTGCCACGGCTCCTGCGCGAAACCCCCCGCCAGCGAGGCGATTCCGAAAACGACCAAGCCGCCGACGAGAAGCCTGCGCTGCCCGAATACATCACACGCCTTACCGCCGAGCAGCAGAAACCCGCCGAAGGTCAACGCGTAGATGTGCACCACCCACACCAGGTCGAGCGGCGCGAACCCCAGATCCGCCCGAATCGAGGGCAGCGCGACGTTCACCACCGCGATATCCAGCGCCACCATGAACTGAGCCACCGCCACCGCGGTCAAGGCGGCGCGCGGCCGCACAGCAGAGTTTTTATACATGTATACAAACTAACCGCATGGTCGTCCCCGTGTCCACACCTCCGTTCGGCAATGGGCCATGATGGACCTCATGCCCACCCCGTCGCCGCAGCCCAAACGCACCGGCAGGCCGCCACGCATCTCCCGCGCGGAGATCGTCGCGGCCGCCAACGCGGTGCTCGAAGCGGATGGGGTAGCAAAGCTGACCATGCGGCGTCTCGCGACCGAGCTGAGCTGCACGCCGATGGCGCTCTATCACCACGTCCGCGACAAAGAAGACCTGCTCCGCCTGCTGCTCAACGACTACGCCGACCAGTTCGTCTGGCCGGATCTTCCGGACGACCCAAAGGCACGCATCCGCATCGCGGCCACGGCGATGCGCGACGTCCTCGCCGCCCGCCCATGGGTCGTCGAGATCATTACGGCCGACGACCTCTTGGGCGTCTCGGCCCTATGGTTCAGCGAAACCATCATCGATGGTTGCGTCGTGGCCGGCCTCACCCTGGACCGGGCCGCCCACGCCTACCGCACCATCTGGGCCTACACCGCGGGCGATCTCGTCATCCGCAGCAAATCCGCGCGCCGCGCCGCCGAGGACCGCCCCACCTATCGCGAGCAGGTCTTCGCCGACTTGGACGCCGAAACCCTGCCGCGCCTGGCCGCCCTCGGCCCGCGCTACATCGCCCTCACGGCCGAGGACACCTATGACTACGGTCTCCGTGCCCTGATCGATGGTCTGTTGGACCAACCGACCCGCTCAGCTCAGAACGTGACGCGCTGATCCGCGGGCATGAAGAGCTTGTCGCTTTCTTTGACACCGAAGGTGTTGTAGAACTCCGCCAGGTTGCGGACCACCTGGTTGCAACGGAATTCGTTGGGGGAGTGGGTGTCACTGGCGAGGTAGCGGACGGTCAGTTCCTTGGTTTGCTTCTCGCGCCAGCTGCGGGCCCAGGACAGGAACATGGTCCGGTAGTCGGGGTTGTCGATGCCGCGCCGTTTTTCCGCGATGCGGAAGGCGGCCAACGTGATCTGGAGTCCACGCAGGTCGGCAAGGTTCTCGCCGACGGTGAGCTCGCCGTTGACGTGCTGGCTCGGGTCGAGACCCTCCGGCACCAGTGCGTTGTACTGATCGATGAGCTGCTTGGCCTTGGCGTCGAACGCGGCGCGGTCCTCGGGGGTCCACCAGTCGCGGCGATTGCCGTCGCCGTCATATTTCGAACCCTGGTCATCGAAGCCGTGGCCGATCTCATGGCCGATGGTCGCCCCGACCGCACCGAAATTGACTGCGGCCTGGGCATCCTTGTCGAAGAACGGCGGCTGGAGGTAAGCGGCGGGGAAGACGATCTGATTCGAGCTCGCCGAGTAATAGGCGTTCACCGTTTGCGGCGACATTCCCCATTCGGACTTGTCGACCGGACCACCGAGTCGGGCGAACGCGCGCTTGACCTCGAAATCGTTGATGGCGAGCAGCGATTCGATCAGCTTGCCCCTGGTGATCTTCAGCTTCGAGTAGTCGACCCACTTGTCCGGGTAGCCGATCTTGGGATCGATCTTGTCGAGTTTCGCGAGGGACGCTTCCCTGGTCGCCGGGGACATCCAGGTCGAGTTGGTGAAGTTTTCCCGGTACGCGGCGATCACATCGTCGAGCATTTCCTTCGCGCGCTGCTTGGCCTCGGGCGGAAAGTACTTCTCCACGTACACTTTTCCGAGTTGCTCACCGAGCTTCTCGTCGACGATTCCGACGCCGTACTTCCACCGCTCCGGCCGCTCTTCCTGACCGTTGAGCACCCTGCCCTTGAACTCGAAGTTCGCGTCGTTGATGACCTTGGGCAGGTATGGGGCGAACTCCCGGAGCACGCTCAGCTTCAAATAGTCACGCCACGTGGGGATGTCGACCTCGGTCCACAACTGGCCCGCCGCCGTGATGAAGGACGGCTGGCCGACCACCATTGTCGCGAACAGTTCACGCGGGCGGTCGGTGTTCCCGGCCAGCCACGGGTCCCAATCGAATCCCGGTGCGAGAGCGACCATATCGGTCCAGCTGTATACGTTGTACGTGGCGTCGGCATCACGGTTGCGCACGTTGTCCCAATGCGCGGGCGCGATGCGTTTCTCCAGATCGAACACGCGCTGCGCCATGCCCGCGGGATCGGCGAAGCCGGCGCCCGCGGCGATGCGTTCGAGGAAGACCCGATACTGCGCGAGCACTTCGGCGTGTTCCGGTTTCCGGTAGTACTGCTCGCCGAGCCCGAGTCCGGACTGCCCGACCGAGGGGATATAGGCGTTCGAGTTCTTCCGATCCGTGCCGATACCGAGGCCGATCAGGCCACCGATCGGCAACTCGGCCATTACCTTCGCCAAGTCGGCCTTGGTCGCCGCGCCGTCCACCTTGGCGAACAGACCGGCCAACGGGGTCATCCCCAGTCGTTCGATCTCGTCCCAGTCCACCCGGGCGTCGTACAGGTCGCGGATCTGCTGCTCCTCGGACCCCGCCTTCGGATCCTTGATGCCCTCGACGATCTCGCGCAGCTGCTGCTGAGTGCGTTCGAACGCCTCACTGGTCGAGCCGAAGGAGGTCTTGTCCGGCGGCAACTGGTACTCGCGCAGCCACTTCCCGTTGACATGCCGGTACAGGTCGTCCTGCGGTCGGATCGCCTCGTCCGCACCGCCCATATCGACTCCGGTGAGCGTCTTGGGCGTCTCGGTCGTGTCGTTCGAGCAGGAAACCAACACGGCGGCGGCCGGAACCGCCCCGAGCGCGATCAAGAATGCACGACGGTCCAGCTGTCCGAGACGTGTCACGAGGATTCCTCTCCCGATGCGGCCCCGCCGCATCCTCGTCAGGCGCGATTTGTTCGCCCGAGGCTACCCGCCGTCAGCGTTCGCCTGCTGCCCGTCTCAGAGCGTGACGCGTTGGTCCGGTGCCAGGAAGAGCTTGTCCCCGGCCACGACGCCGAAGGTGGGGTAGAACTCGGCGATATTGCGGACCACCTGATTGGCGCGAAACTCGTTGGGCGCGTGTACGTCCCTGGCGAGCAGCAGCTCCTTGGTCTGCTTGGTCGCCTGCTGCCGCCAGATCCTGGCCCAGGACAGGAACACGGTCGCCAGGTTCGGTTGTTTACCGTCCCGCTCGGCGGCGGCGCGGCATGCGGCCAGTGCGATCTGCAGCCCGCGCAGATCCGCGAGGTTCTCGCCGACGGTCAGCGCGCCGTTGACGTGCTTACTCGGATCCAGACCCTCGGGCACCAGCGCGTTGTACTGCTCGATGAGTTGTTTCGTCTTGGCCTCGAACGCGGCCGTGTCCTCGGCGGTCCACCAGTCGCGCCGGTTGCCGTCGCCGTCGTACTTGGCGCCCTGATCATCGAAGCCGTGCCCGATTTCGTGGCCGATCACCGCCCCGATGCCGCCGAAGTTGACCCCGGGTTCGGCATCGGCGTCGAAGAACGGCGCCTGCAGGATGGCGGCGGGGAAGGTGATCTGGTTGGCGGTCGGGTCGTACATGGCGTTCACCGTCTGCGGCGGGAAGCCCCACTCGGCGCGGTCGACCGGCGTGCCGAGCTTGCCGAAGGCGCGCGCCTCTTCGAAAGCACGGGCGGCGCGCACGGATTCGATCAGCTTGCCCCGGGTGATCTTTACCCCGGAGTAGTCGATCCAACTGTCCGGGTAGCCGATCTTGGCGACGATTTTGTCCAGTTTTTCGAGGGCGGCCGTTCTGGTCGGCGGCGACATCCACGAGGAATTGGTGAAGTCCTGCCGGTAGGCGGCCATCAGATCGGCGACCAGGGCTTTGGCGCGGTCCTTGGCTTGCGACGGAAAGTGCTCGGCCACATACAGTTTGCCGAACGGTTCGCCGAGATACTGATTGACCGTCGCGAGCCCGTCCTTCCACGGCTCCTGCCGCTGATCGCGGCCCTGCAGCGCCTTGTCGACGAAGTCGAACGCCGCGTCCGCGACGGCCTTGGGCAGGTAGGGCGCGAACCCCTTGACGACGCTGACGCGCAGGTACTCCCGCCACTGGGCGATATCGACGTCGGCCCACAGCTGGCCCGCGGCCGTGACGAACGACGGCTGCCGGACCACCAGGCTCTCGAAGAGCTGTTTCGGCCGGTCGGTGTTGCCCGCCAGCCAGGGATCCCAGTCGAATTGCGGTGCGAGCTTCGCCAATTCGGCCCAGTTGAGCAGGTTGTAGGTGGTGTCGGGGTCTCGGTCGCGGACGCTGTCCCAGTGTCCAGCGGCGATCCGGGTCTCCAGATCGAGCACCCGCTGCGCGGTGGCCGCGGGGTCGGTGGCGCCCGCGCTCGCGGCAATGCGTTCCAGATAGGTCCGATAGGCCGCGAGCTGCTGGGCGTACTCGGGGTCGCGGTAGTACTGCTCGTCCAGGTTGGCGTCGATGCCCGACTGGCTGATCATGGCGATGTAATTGCCGGAGTTCCGCTGGTCGACCACGACCTGGAGCCTGATCAGACCCGCGATCGGCAGCGCGCCCATCAGGCGCGCCAGATCCGGCTTGGTCGCCGCGCCGTCGATCGCGGCGAACAGATCGCCGATCGGCGTCATGCCGAGCCGCTCGATCTCGTCGCGATCGAGCGTGGCGTCGTAGAGATCGCGGATCTGCTGCTCCGTCGAGCCGGGCCGCGGATCTCGGATGCCTTCGACAATGCCGCGCAACTGCTGCTCGGTGCGGTCGTTGGCCTCGTCGAAGGACCCGAAGGTCGACTTGTCCGGCGGCAGCCGATACTGCTGCAGCCAGGTGCCGTTGACGTGTCGGTAGAGGTCGTCCTGCGGTCGGATCGCCGGGTTCGCGCCCGCCATGTCGACGCCGGCCAGGCGGACTTCCGATACCTGGGACTGCTGGGAGCAGGAGGCCAGCGCCGCGGCGGCGGGCACCGCCCCGAGTGCGAGCAAGAAAGCGCGGCGATCGAGGCGGGCGGACGAGCTCAAAAGCATCCCCTTTTCGGTACGGTCGAGCCGAACGGTGTATCTCCTTTTGATCTTGCTCGATCCGAGGGTAGCGGCGCGAAACGACTCGCCAGCAGTGACGCCGGTCGCAAACATGACCCGGATTTGGGCCGACCTGCGAATTCACCTACACTAGACCGGTTGCCTGCGGGAGCTATGCCCGCAATCCGGCAGCGAACCCCCAGTGGTTGGTTCTCGAGTTGCACACTCAGGCCGAAGAAATCGCTGGCAGGCGCGCGTCCGGAGGGCAACTGACCATGCCCGTCGGGTCGGCAATCCGGCGTGCGTATACGTCCAGGTCAAGGAGGAGCTGAAGTGATTCAGCAGGAGTCGCGACTGCGCGTCGCCGACAACACGGGTGCGAAGGAAATTCTCTGCATCCGCGTTCTCGGTGGTTCGTCACGTCGCTATGCCGGTATCGGCGACATCATCGTCGCCACCGTGAAGGACGCTGTCCCCGGTGGCAACGTCAAGAAGGGTGAGGTCGTCAAGGCCGTCATCGTGCGCACCACCAAGGAGCGCCGTCGCCCGGATGGTTCCTACATCAAGTTCGACGAGAACGCGGCCGTGCTGATCAAGGCGGACAACGACCCGCGTGGCACCCGCATCTTCGGCCCGGTCGGGCGCGAACTGCGTGAGAAGAAGTTCATGAAGATCGTTTCGCTGGCCCCGGAGGTGCTCTGACATGAAGGTGCACAAGGGCGACACCGTGCTCGTCATCTCGGGTAAGGACAAGGGCGCGAAGGGCAAGGTCATTCAGGCCTACCCGGAACGCAACCGGATCCTGGTCGAGGGCGTGAACCGGATCAAGAAGCACGTCGCGAACTCCGCCAACCAGCGCGGCGCCTCTTCGGGCGGCATCGTGACCCAGGAAGCTCCGATCCACGTGTCCAACGTGATGATCGTCGACTCCGATGGCAAGCCGACCCGCGTCGGCTACCGGACCGATGAGGAGAGCGGCAAGCGGGTCCGGATCTCCCGTAACAACGGGAAGGACATCTGAGCATGACTACCACTGAAAACCAGCCGCGTCTGAAGGCGCGCTACCGTGCCGAGATCAAGGACGCGCTGAACAGCGAGTTCAACTACGCCAACGTGATGCAGATCCCCGGCGTGGTCAAGGTTGTCGTGAACATGGGTGTCGGCGACGCCGCCCGGGACGCGAAGCTGATCAACGGCGCCGTCAAGGACCTCGAGCTGATCACCGGTCAGAAGCCGGAGATCCGCAAGGCGACCAAGTCGATCGCGCAGTTCAAGCTGCGTGAGGGCATGCCCATCGGTGCGAAGGTCACGCTGCGTGGCGATCGCATGTGGGAGTTCCTCGACCGCCTGGTCTCCATCGCGCTGCCCCGTATCCGCGACTTCCGCGGCCTGTCGCCGAAGCAGTTCGACGGCAACGGCAACTACACGTTCGGCCTCAGCGAGCAGTCGATGTTCCACGAGATCGACGTGGACTCCATCGACCGCCCGCGCGGTATGGACATCACCGTCGTGACCACCGCGACGAACAACGAAGAGGGCCGCGCCCTGCTCAAGCACCTCGGCTTCCCGTTCAAGGAGAACTGACGATGGCCAAGAAAGCACTGCGAATCAAGGCCGAAGCCAAGCCGAAGTTCGCTGTCCGCGCCTACACCCGCTGCCAGCGTTGCGGTCGTCCGCACGCCGTCTACCGCAAGTTCGGCCTCTGCCGCGTCTGCCTTCGCGAGATGGCGCACCGCGGCGAGCTGCCGGGCGTGCACAAGAGCTCCTGGTGAGCTTGCGCTCTTCGTGAGTGCACTCGCGTAAGCGAAATACCGTACAAAGGCACGGCCTCCTGTGAGGCCGTGCCTTTGCGCGTTGATTCGCGCTTGTTTCGATGGTGATTTCGCCGAGGGCTTGTCGGGCGCGGAATCCAGCGGAACCGGGGCGACGTCTGGTGCGTCATACAAGGAACAGGGGGTCGCCATCGAGAGGAGTGGGCCATGGGAGATCCATCGTCGCTATCGGTTGAGCCCGAAGAGGTGAAAGCGTTGGGGCGCATGGCCTACCAGATCGCGGACGAGTTGAAGTCCGGGTACGCGTCGCTGGTAACCGACACGAAGGTGACGATCGACAGCTGGGCGGGGAACAACGCGAGCGTTTTCACTGCCGCGTGGGATGAGTTCCACGAGGGAGCGGACCAGGTGTGGGATGCGTTGTTCGAGCTGGCAGAAAAGCTGGGAGTGACTGCCGAGACGCTCCGCGCGACCGACCAGTCGTTCGCCTCGGGCGTCAGCTCCCTGGACCTACCCTGAACAGGCCGATCCCATGACTGCCGATACACCAGCATTCTCGGTCGAACTCGACAAGCTCGAGGAGTTGGCCGCACGCATGCGCGCCTACAAAGCGGCCGTTGCCGATCGTCTGGCGGAACTCGAGGCGAAAGCCAAAGAAGTCGAGGGCGTGTGGGTCGGCGGCGCGGCGGTTGCCTATAGCGAGGCGCACCGGGAATGGGTGGCCGGGGTTACCGATATGCAAGACGGCCTCGCGGCTCTCCAGGATGCCCTGAAGAAGGCGCACGAAAGCTATACCACCGCCGGATCCCAGGCCCTACGGATTCTCGGCGTATGAGCGACAAACTCGAGGTCGACCCGAAGGTCTACTACCAGGCCGCCATCAACTGCTTCGACGCCGCCGCCGCACTGAACGACAGCTTCAAATACGTCTTCGGCGAACTCAACAGCTGCGGACAGATGGCAGGCCGAGACGAAGACGGCCGCGCATGGGCAGCCTCGTACGACGAGTCGGCCCGCGAAGCCGTGTCATTCTTCGACCAGACCTTTTCGACCCTTCGCGCATACGGCACCGCTCTCAACGACATCGGTTTCGAACACGCCAAGTCCGATGCCGCCCTGAAGGGAACAGCGCAGCCGGACAGACCGCAGGACAAGGCATCAACAGTGACCTTCGGGCCCTACGCCCTCCCCGCGTCAGCCGCGGGCGGAACCCCACAGGGCCTGACCCAAGCGTCCATCGAAGTACTAGACGCCATCAATTGCCCCCTCTCAGACGGCAATACCGACACCCTCGCCAAGGCGGCCGACGCCTGGGATCGCCTCGGCACGATCTACCAGAACACCAACGCCAAAGACAAGATCACCATTGCGGCAAGCCTTTTCGATGGCGTCACGTCCAGGGATGCAGTGCAGGTCCGGGAGGACCTGAAAACCCTGGAAACCTCCATCGGAGCCCTACTCGACACGTGCAAACAGATCAGCAAATCTTGCACCGACTACAAGAATGCGATCCAAGAGCTCCGCGACGAGGTCAAGGGATTCATAGAATCCATCATCGCGGAAGCCGCCATCAACGTGGCGGTCATCGTCATAGCCTCATGCCTAACTGGCGTCGGCGGCGTAATCGCCGGCGCCAAAGCCGCCGACTCCGCACGAAGATGGGCCGAAAAGATCAAAGCGGCCGTCACCGCCTGGCGCGCCCGTAAAGCCCTGCAGCTCAAGGGCTTGGCCGACGACGCCAAGGCCGCGATGGCCAAAGCCAAACAGGCCGTCAAAGACCTGCACGAGCGACTACGCAAGAAAGGCGATGACGCCGGAAAGGCTCCCAAAGCTTCCCTCAAGAACGAACTGGACAGGGCACAGACTTGGACCGGTGGAAACTTGCCGACCAAGGGTGGGCCGCAGAACGGATATCTCGTCAAACGTGATGCTGATGGAAACATCACGAATTACTCTTTCTACGACAGTGATGGTGTGGCGACCAAACGTGTAGACTTGACCGGCGACTCGCATTTCAATAAAGCGACAGGTCAAACTATCCCGACGCCGCACGTCGTTGACATTCAGAAGTACGTGAAGCCGGATACGGGAGAGATCTTCGCCAGGACCGATCGCAACAATGTCAGGCCCGCGCTACCCGAGGAGATCCCATAGTGGAAATCGAAGACTCCGGAACAGAATTGTCGAAGATATTGGCCAATTCCAGGAGTAGCGATAATGCGACCCGGGTCAGTGCCATTCCTGAGCTCGGTCGGTATATCGATCAGCGTAGTGCTCGCGATAGGCTCGAACAAATCATGGTAGAAGACGAAATCGTGACCATGCGTGTCGACGCGGCAGAGCAGCTCGCTCGGTACGGTGGAGAAAGTGGACTCCTTGCGGTACTGAATGAATTAGGGCGGCGTAGCAAAGATTCAGATATAGACTACACGGCATATATGCTGAGCGAGCTCGACAATTTTGGCGAGTTTCCAGTTCTCAGTAAGGCGATGTCGATCGACAAAACGTTAATGTCGCCCGATGCGGAAATTGGACTGCAGAATCTGCGCGAACTCATGCAACAGTAGGTGCCGCGAGCTCGGTGCCCATACGAGTGAACGCATAATCTGACTGACCCCGATGTCGACTACATCGCCTACCGTCTGTATGAACTCATCGTAGCTTCGACGACAGAGCGGGCGAATCGGCTGCGGCGGGTGAACTCCTTCGATGGGCGACGAAGTCGCTGACGGGTGGCGACGCGAGGCTTCAGACCACGGATTCCACTTCACGCTGAATATCGACGCTGAGGAAGTCCGGGGCTGCGAGCACTCGGCGGAGCATGAAGCGGATGAACAGTGGCATGTCGGCGGCGCTCTCGTCGCGGTACACGTGGGGGTTGTCGACTTCGTAGTGGCGTCGCCTGGACTGGAGTTGACATCCGCCTGCGGCGAGAACGTTTCGCACCCAATCGGATTCGGGGCCGTACGTCAGCGCGATCACGTAGCGGTCGCCGCGCCGGAAGGCCCAGAGTGGGGTTCGGAAGATCCGACCGGACTTACGTCCACGATGGATCACTACCGCCCATCCCGGGGCCCAGGGGGCGATGAACCTGGTGAGCCGGTTGAGGCCGACCCGGTTGACGTGTGCGACCCATCGTGGAGCAGGCATCTCAAGAACTCCTCACTTGTGGAATTACTGCGTTCAGCGTATCGCGACGCCCAGCAGAAAATCAACGGTTGTAGAGTTTCTGGCATCATGCCTCCGATTGGACGACGTCCGGGCAAGACCGATACCCGGGAAGTGCTGCTGGCGACGGCACGCCGCAGATTCGCCGAAGCCGGGTACGACAAGACGACCGTGCGCGAGATCGCCGCGGCCGCTGGCGTCGATCCCGCGCTGATCAGGCACTATTTCGGCAGCAAAGCCGACCTGTTCCGCGCCACCATGGGTTGGCCGTTCGAGCCGGCGGAGATCGCAGCACGCATCACCGATGGCGACCCGAGCGAAACAGCGGAGCGACTGACACGCGTGTTCTTCGAAGCGTGGGACCGACCGGAAACCCGTGCCCCGCTGCTGGCAATCCTGCGCGGCGCCGCAACCCACGAGGAGTCGGCCAACCTGGTCCGCCAGTTCATCCAGGGGCAGATATACGCCCAGCTCGCGGCAGCCCTACCTGGCTCGGATGCGGAATTGCGGATCGACCTGGCGATGGCCCAACTCCTCGGCATCGCCTACCTGCGCTACATCTTGCGGGTAGAGCCCATCGCCTCGGAAAGTCTGGATGAATTGATCACGCGAGTCGCCCCGACGATCAAGACTCATCTGGACGTCTGATTCCGCAGGGGCGGCGGCTGATGGCTTACGGCAGCAGGGTGTCGATAGCTCAGTTCTGCTGGCCCAGCAGTTCCAGCGAGCGCTGGTGCGCGCTGAGTGCCAGGGCGGTTTCCCGCGCAGCGTCGGAGCCGCCTTGTTCGGCAAGGTACGTGTGCAGATCGGCCTTGGCCTTGTACCAGGCGGCGCGTTCGATGGCGTCGGCCTCGGCGGTGGGGCGGTTCAGAGTCAGGGCAGTCATTTCGACCATGACGTTCACCCGCAATTCCTCCTCGACGGTGTTTCAGATGTTTCGGTCGGTACACCGTGACTTGCGTTCGAAGTGTTACGCCAGTCGGGAGTACCCAACTAGTGTGCGCAGCTCTATCTCTGTGCAGTAGAGGTCACGTGACGTTCGCTGAGATGTCCTCTGGAGGTTGCTGGATCGCGTATGTGCGGACCTGATGGTCGGCAGGACACCTGCTGCAGGCGTATTGCGCGGTTGTGGCGTTCAATATGCTGCAAGATTGCCAGTGGGTGTCCTGCGCAATGAGCCCGGCGTCGATCGGTTTTCCGGCCGAGGCTGGCGAGCACGTACCCAGCCATCGACCCGACCAGAGGCGCGTCGCCGCCCAATATCTTCCGGATGAAGGTCACTGCGTCGGCATGGGCGGGATCGTCGGTGTACGGACGCACAGCGGCTTCGGCTTGCCTCCGTGCGTCGGACTGGGCACTCTGAATCGCCTCGAGGAGTAGCCGCCGCAGTTGAACCTCACCAAGCCGCAATGCCTGCGGCGTGAGGCGAAGGTCGGTGACGTTGCCGTGGCCGTCGACCGTGGCGCTCAGCTCGCCGTTGCGTGATCCGGCACGGACCGCGATCTGCGCGAGAGAGCGTTGCACAGCTTCATTTTTGCTACGCCATTCGGTTGCTACGAGGCGCTGCTCTTCGTTCCACTGGTCCAAGTAATCCACGATGACTCCTGAATTTCGGCCTGTTCGGACGGGCTACCGCACTACTCGCGATAGAAACCGACTTGGTAGTCGCATTTCTCGTCCACCGTAAATGGCTCGCGTATATATTTTCCCAGCTCTATGGCCTGCTCTGGAGAGACATCGTAGCCGTATATTTCTATGCCTTCTTCGATGCCTAGCATCTTCTTCAGGGTTGGAAGCTCTAAACCGTGTAGCGGGTACTCGACGACCAACGTTCCGGTCTTTTTGTCGTGGGCTTCTAGGTAGTTCAAATTATCTCCAGGTTTTGTGGCGAATCGCTTTTGTCAGCGGTCACATTACTCACCGTCCCGGCTTACGACCGGCCTCCGGTGGTTTATTCCGTGTACCCGAATTGGCGTCGTACTCGCCCAGGTGCTTGCCGTTCTTGCTGTACTTCTCGACGGCACCGTGTTGGTAGTCCCACGCGTAGAGATTGCCGTCGTTGGCTTCCCACCGCTGTCTGTACCGTGGCCCGACCTTCTTGACCGGCCGTGCTTTCGGAAACCCAGGCAGCCCACCTTTCGGTGGCGGCACGTAGTTGTGGCTGTTTCCACCTGTATTGGTGCTGGCATTGAACTGGGTCGGGTTGGCTTCGAGCAGCGGTTGCAGTTCAGTCGCCACCCCGATCACTGCCGCACCGGCAGCGACGGTGACTCCGGCCGCGACGGCGGCGGCAGGCTTCGGAGGAACTAGACGAGTTGATAGCGCGAGTCACCGTGGTGATCCAGACCCATCTGCACGTTTGATCCCACCAAGGCTGCTTAACAACTCGCGACGGATGTCCGGCCCCGCGATGGCGCTTCTGCGGAGTGGGGCCATTATGGGGCCATCGAGAGTATGGTCGGAGTCATGACGACGATCAACTATCGCACCGACGATGAGACGAACAACTTGCTCCGTGACCAGGCCGCCGCCGAGGGGGTGAGTATGAATGCGCTGATCAACAAGGCTGTGCAGGAGTACTTGGCTCGACACGCTCACCGCGACCGGGTGCGCGCGCTCGCTGCCAGTGAGGTGACTCGTTGGGCCGAACTCATGGAGCGGCTCAAGTGACTGAGTACCTCGACCTCGAGGATGTGCTGCACATCGCCGAGGTCGCGTTCGGTGGACCAGTGCAGGTACGGGATATCGGTCTCCTCGACTCTGCGGTTCACCGCCCATCTTCGGGAATGTTCGGGCAGGAGGCGTACGGGGATCTGTTCGACAAGGCTTCTGCGCTGATGCAATCCCTGACCTTCAATCACCCGTTCGTTGATGGCAAGAAGCGCACGGCATGGATCGCGGCAGTGGTGTTTCTGGGTCTGAACGGAGTGACTTTGCCCCTCGATGTCGACGGCGCGGAAGCATTGGTCGTGGAAGTCGCCAAAGGCTCCATCGAGGATGTTCGAGACATCAGCGCGCGATTGCGGGCTTTGAAGTAGCGTCGGTAACCCCCTCGCGGCGAGCGGCCCGACCCCGATTTTGCCCCAAGCTGGGCGTTGTCTACACTAGACCGGTTGCCTGGGCACATCTGTGTCCGCAGGTCTGTGTGCAGTGACTGCATCGGCCCGCGGCCCGCCCTGGCACCGAGAACTCGTATGAGAACTCAATCCGGTCGGCAAGTGTCGGCCGGACCAGCCCCATTGCTGTAGGCCCACGGTTGGCATGCCATGTGTATGCCCACGTTGTATGGGAACCGCGGCGAGAAAGGTGTCGAGGTCTAACCATGACCATGACTGATCCGATCGCAGACTTCTTGACGCGTCTGCGCAACGCCAACTCGGCGTACCACGATCAGGTGAAGGCTCCGCACTCGAAGCTCAAGGCGAACATCGCCGAGATCCTCAAGCGCGAGGGTTACATCGCCGATTACCGGACCGAGGACGCGACCGTGGGCAAGAGCCTCGTCGTCGACCTCAAGTACGGCCCCAGCCGTGAGCGCAGCCTGCAGGGCCTGCGCCGCGTCTCGAAGCCGGGTCTGCGTGTGTACGCGAAGTCCACCAACCTGCCCAAGGTCCTGGGCGGCCTCGGCGTGGCGATCATCTCCACGTCGACCGGTCTGCTCACCGATCGCCAGGCGGCCAAGCAAGGTGTAGGCGGGGAAGTCCTCGCCTACGTCTGGTAAGGGGAGGTAGACAAATGTCGCGTATTGGCAAGAAGCCCATCGCAATCCCGGCCGGTGTCGAGATCACCATCGACGGCCAGCACGTGTCGGTGAAGGGTCCCAAGGGCACCCTGTCGCACACCGTCGCCGAGCCGATCACCATCGTCAAGGGCGAGGACGGCCAGCTCGAGGTCGTTCGCCCGAACGACGAGCGGCAGAACCGTTCGCTGCACGGCCTGACCCGCACCCTGGTCGCCAACATGGTCGAAGGCGTGACCAAGGGCTACGAGAAGAAGATGGAAATCTTCGGCGTCGGTTACCGCGTGCAGGCCAAGGGCTCGAACCTGGAGTTCGCTCTTGGCTACAGCCACCCGGTGCCGATCGAGGCGCCGGAGGGCATCACCTTCGCGGTGGAATCGCCCACCAAGTTCTCCGTGTCCGGAATCGACAAGCAGGCGGTCGGTCAGATCTCCGCTGTGATCCACGGACTGCGTAAGCCCGACCCGTACAAGGGCAAGGGCATCCGCTACGCCGGCGAGGTCGTTCGCCGCAAGGTCGGAAAGACGGGTAAGTGATCATGGCGCAAACCGAAAACCAGATCGCCAAGCGCAAGCCGCGTGGCAAGGACGTGTCGACGACGCGTCGGCTGTCGAAGACCCGCCGTCACTTCCGTCTTCGCAAGAAGGTCGCAGGCACCACCGAGCGTCCGCGCCTGGTGGTCAACCGCTCCTCGCGGCACCTGCACGCACAGTTGGTCGACGACTCGCTGGGCAAGACCATCGCCGCCGCGTCCTCGATCGAGGCCGATGTGCGCGCGCTGGACGGCGACAAGTCGGCCAAGAGCAAGAAGGTCGGCGCACTGCTGGCCGAGCGTGCCAAGGCTGCCGGTATCGAGGCGGTCGTGTTCGACCGTGGTGGTCACGACTACCACGGCCGCATCGCGGCGCTGGCCGATGCCGCTCGCGAAGGCGGGTTGAAATTCTGATGATCAAGAACAACGGAAGGAACGTCTGATGCCGGGACGTCAACGGCGTGACGGCGGCAACGGACCCGCCGGACAGCAGAATGGCGCCGCTGGTGGCGGCGACAACCGGGACGGCCGCGGCGGCGGTCGCGACCGCCGTGGTGGCGGCGATCGCCGCGACCAGCAGGCTGAGAAGAACCAGCTCGAGCGCGTCGTCGCGATCAACCGCGTCTCCAAGGTCGTGAAGGGTGGTCGTCGCTTCAGCTTCACCGCCCTGGTGATCGTCGGTGACGGCAACGGTCTGGTCGGCGTCGGCTACGGCAAGGCCAAGGAAGTTCCCGCGGCCATCCAGAAGGGTGTCGAAGAGGCCCGCAAGAGCTTCTTCCGCGTCCCGATGATCGGCAGCACCATCGTCCACCCGGTTCAGGGTGAGGCGGCGGCCGGTGTCGTCATGCTGCGCCCGGCCAGCCCTGGTACCGGTGTGATCGCCGGTGGTGCGGCTCGTGCCGTGCTGGAATGCGCTGGTATTCATGACATCCTGGCGAAGTCGCTCGGTAGTGACAACGCCATCAACGTCGTGCACGCGACGGTTGCGGCACTCAAGATGCTGCAGCGTCCGGAAGAGGTCGCGGCTCGCCGTGGCCTGCCGCTCGAGGACGTTGCCCCTGCGGGCATGCTGCGTGCGCGCGCCCAGGCTGCGGGAGGTGCCAGGTAATGGCAGATCTCAAGGTGACCCAGATCAAGAGCACGATCGGCGCCAAGAAGAACCAGCGTGAGAGCTTGCGCACGCTCGGTCTGCGCAAGATTCGGCAGACCGTGGTTCGTGAGGACAACCCGCAGAACCGGGGACTCATCAACGTCGTGCGCCACCTCGTGACAGTTGAGGAGGTCTGACATGACCATCAAGTTGCATCACCTGCGTCCCGCGCCCGGTGCCAAGACCGAGAAGACTCGGGTCGGCCGTGGTGAGGGTTCCAAGGGTAAGACCGCGGGCCGTGGTACCAAGGGCACCAAGGCACGCAAGAACGTCCCGGCCGCCTTCGAGGGTGGGCAGATGCCGCTGCACATGCGGCTGCCCAAGCTCAAGGGCTTCACGAACCGGTTCCGCACGGAATACCAGGTCGTGAACGTCGGTGCCATCGCCAAGCTGTTCCCCGAGGGTGGCGAGATCGGCAAGGCCGAGCTCGTTGCCGCCGGCGCGGTTCGCAAGAACCAGCTGGTCAAGGTCCTCGGCGACGGCGAGATCGGTGTCGCGGTCCAGGTGACCGTCGACAAGGTCACCGGCGCGGCCAAGGAAAAGATCACCGCGGCCGGTGGCACTGTCACCGAGCTGGGCTGACGGTACTCTGCAATCAGTGGCACCGGACGAGTGAAAGCTCGTCCGGTGCCACTGTTAGAGTTCAAGTTGTTGTCTGCCAAGCCTCGTCATGGTTTTCAGCGTCCCCAGATGCCGGTTCGCCGGATCTGGGGTATTGCTTGAAATATCCATGTCCTGACCATGTCGTTCGCCAGGAGGATCTGTGCTTTCCGCCTTCGTATCGGCCTTCCGGACTCCGGACTTACGGCGGAAGATTCTCTTCACGCTGGGGTTGATCGCGCTGTACCGGCTGGGTGCGTCGCTGCCGTCCCCTGGTGTCGATTACAAGGCCGTCCAGGAATGCATCAAGGAAGTATCCGGTGGTGAAGACGCCGGTATCTACCAGCTGATCAACCTGTTCTCCGGCGGAGCGCTGCTACAGCTGTCGGTGTTCGCGATCGGCATCATGCCGTACATCACCGCGAGCATCATCATCCAGCTGCTGACCGTCGTCATCCCGCGGTTCGAGGAACTGCGCAAGGAAGGCCAATCCGGCCAGACCAAGATGACGCAGTACACCAGGTACCTGTCGATCGCGCTCGCGGTCCTGCAGGCCACCGGTCTCGTCGCGCTCGCGTCGCGCGGCCAGCTGTTGCAATGCCAGCAGGACATCATCGCCGACAACGGCATCTTCGCGATGATCATCATCGTGCTGGTGATGACCGCCGGTGCCGCGCTGGTCATGTGGTTCGGTGAGCAGATCACCGAACGCGGCGTCGGTAACGGCATGTCGCTGCTGATCTTCGCCGGTATCGCCGCGCGCATCCCGACCGAGGGCAAGTCGATCCTGGACAGCCGTGGCGGACTGGTGTTCGGCCTGGTGTGTGTCGCCGCGCTGGCGATCATCATCGCCGTGGTCTTCGTCGAGCAGGGTCAGCGCCGCATCCCGGTCCAGTACGCCAAGCGCGTGGTCGGCCGCAAGATGTACGGCGGCTCCTCGACCTACCTGCCGCTGAAGGTGAACCAGGCGGGCGTCATCCCGGTCATCTTCGCGTCCTCGCTGCTGTACCTGCCGAACCTGGTTTCCCAGCTGACCTCCTCGCAGAACAACCCCAACCCGAGTTGGTGGCAGGAGATCATCGCGAAATACCTGGTCAACCCGGGTAACCCGGTCTACATCGCGATCTACTTCGGTCTGATCGTGTTCTTCACCTACTTCTACGTCGCGATCACCTTCAACCCGGAGGAACGCGCGGACGAGATGAAGAAGTTCGGCGGCTTCATCCCGGGCTACCGCCCCGGCAAGCCCACCGCGGACTACCTCAACTACGTACTGAGCCGCATCACCCTCCCCGGCTCGATCTACCTCGGCCTCGTTGCTGTGCTGCCGAATCTGTTCCTCGATATCGGTTCGTCCGGCGGTGCCCAGAACCTCCCGTTCGGCGGCACCGCGGTGCTGATCATGGTGAGTGTCGGCCTGGACACGGTGAAGCAGATCGAAAGTCAGCTGATGAATCGTAATTACGAAGGGTTCCTCAAGTGAGAGTTGTACTGCTCGGTCCGCCGGGTGCCGGCAAGGGCACCCAGGCCGTCCTCTTGTCGGAAAAACTGGGCGTCCCGCACATCTCCACCGGGGATCTGTTCCGCGCGAACATCAGCCAGCAGACCCTGCTCGGCCGCGAAGCGCAGAAGTACATGGACGCAGGCGATCTGGTGCCGAGCGAAGTAACCAACCGCATGGTCGAGGCCCGCGTCAACGAGCCCGACGCCGCGAACGGCTTTGTGCTGGACGGCTACCCGCGCACGGTCGATCAGGCCGACGCGCTGGAGAAGATCCTCAAGGACATGGACACCAAGCTCGACGCGGTGCTGTGTTTCGTGGTGGCCGAGGACACGGTCGTGGAGCGGATGCTCGCTCGCGGCCGCGCCGACGACAACGAAGACGTGATCCGCAACCGGCTCCGGGTGTACCGCGAGGAGACCGAGCCGCTGCTGGAGCACTACGACGGACTGGTCGTCTCGGTGGACGGCGTCGGCGAGGTCGACGAGGTCAACGCCCGCGCACTGCGGGCGCTGGGACATTGATGGCAGGCGCCAGGACATTGATGGCAGGCGCCAGGACATCGATGGCGGGCGCCGGGACATTGCTGGCCCGCATCGGGGCAATGCTGCCGCGCACGATGGAGCGCTGAGGCCGGATGGTCTTCAAACGCAAGAAGAAGGTCGTGCCGTTCCGCACGGCGGGCGAACTCGACGCCATGGCGGCGGCGGGCGCGATCGTCGGCCGTGCGTTGGTCGCCGTACGCGCTGCCGCCAAGCCAGGGGTTTCCACCCTGGAGCTCGACGAGGTCGCCGAGCAGCTCATCCGGGACGCGGGTGCGGTGCCGTCCTTCAAGGGCTACCACGGTTTCCCCGGCTCGATCTGCTCGTCGGTGAACGACCGTGTGGTGCACGGGATTCCGACCGCCGACGAGATCTTGACCGAGGGCGACCTGGTCTCCATCGACTGTGGCGCCATTCTCGATGGCTGGCACGGTGATTCGGCGTGGACATTCGGCGTCGGCAACATCATCGAAGCCGACCGGCTGCTCAGCGAGGCGACCAAGCTGTCGATGGAGGCCGGTATCGCGGCCATGCTGCCCGGTAATCGGCTCTCCGACGTCTCGCACGCCATCGAGCTCGGCACCCGCGCGGCCGAGCGGGAGCACGGTCGCGCGTACGGCATCGTCGACGGCTACGGTGGCCACGCCATCGGCCGCGAAATGCACCTCGATCCGTTCCTGGCCAACGAAGGCGACCCGGGCAAGGGACCGAAACTCGTTGTGGGGTCGGTACTTGCGATCGAGCCGATGTTGACCCTTGGCACGACGCAAACACAGGTGCTCGACGACGACTGGACCGTCGTCACCGTCGACGGCACCCGTGCCGCGCACTGGGAGCACACGGTCGCCGTCACCGAAGACGGCCCCCGCATCCTCACCCTGCGCCCGGAGTAGGTGCCCAGCGCACAGTGTCGAACACTGCGCCGGACTTGCTGTGCCTACGCTACGCGCCGTTGATCCCGTGCCGACCCCTCTGCACGGAGATCAAGCGGCGCAACACTATCCGCGACGCTGTGGGTCTGTGACGCTGCGTGGCGAGGAGTCGAACCGCACCGACGCCAGAACGGTGAACCGTTCTGGACGATCTCGCCTCGTGCTCCGGTCCGGCACTATGCGCCGGCAACCGAATGATGGACGATACCCAGCCGCATCGCTGGATCGGTGTCGTCGTTCCTTGCGCCCGCGGCGCCTGACCGTGACGTTGTGTGCCCGAGCCGCGCTGCCCGGTGTCGAAATCAGTCGACGTTTATTTGCCTGATTTCTCGGTTACCTGAACGATGCCGTCAGCGTATGTCGGGGCGAGTGCCGCGGACGCGAGTAGGCGACTACTCGAATCTGCTTGCCGCGCCACGCGGTTCGCGTTCTCGCCACTCTCGGCCTGCGCTGCGTGGCCGCGGGAAAATGGCTCTGGCGTGCGAATTCCGTTGCGGCAGGTAGCTTGCGAGTGACAATCGTCGCCGACGAAAAAACCCTGCGATGAGTGCACTCATCGCAGGGTTGTGCTGTGCGAGATTCAGTCGGCGGCGCGCAGGGCGGCGCGAAGCACCAAAGTCACCAGGGGCAAGTCGAATTCGCCCTCGGCCGTCTCTGGCCTGGTGTGCAGGTAATCGGTGATGCGGCGCAGCACCTCGGCTCGCTGCTGTGGCGACACCACCAGGGTGTGCGAGTGCGTTCCGATGGTCGCGGCAAGGGAATCCGCGGTCCGCCGTTGCGCGTGCGGGAACTCTGCCCGTTCGAAGACCTCGAACAGCGGATGCTCGGGCAGCATCGTCCCGCCCGGCTCCGGCGGCGGAGCCGAGGCATCCGACCTGGCGACCCGGGCCAATTCGGCGACCCACTCGACCCGCATATCGTCGGTGTTCCACAGGGCCGCGAAAATCCCGCCTTTCCGTAACACCCGGGCGAACTCCGGAAAGGCACGGTTCTGATCGAACCAGTGGAACGCCTGCCCGGCCACAATGGCGTCCACCGATCCGGCGGCCAGCGGAATCTCCTCCGCGGTCCCCTCGTACGCGCGGACCCCGGGCAGCCGCCGCATCAGCTCGACGCGCATCCCGTCGTCGGGTTCGACCGCGATCACGGTGGCACCCGCGGCCAGCAGGCCCTCGGTCAGCTTGCCGGTGCCGGCACCGAGGTCGAGGACGACCGGCGCCGGGATGGTCGGTATGGGCTCCAGCGCCCAGCGGATGGCCGCCAAGGGGTAGTCGGGCCGGTGCTCGGCGTAGTCGGTCGCGTGGGCGCCGAAGGAGGTTGCCCGTCGGGCATGAAGGGCACGCTTGCTCGCTTCTCGATCAGTCGTATTCCCCATGCGCCCCACCCTAAGTCCGGGCACCGCCCGTGCGTGCGTTATTTACGACGCGCCGGGCAAGCGCCGCACGCCAGCGCATACCTCGGCGGCCAGATCGTCGTAGCCGACGGCCAGTTCCGCCAGGCGCTGCCACGCGTCCCACAGATCCCACTCGGAGGCACTCGCCAGTGCCGCGTAGGCGTTGGCGGTGAACTGCGCGAGGCGGTCGATCACGGCCCCGACGGTTTCGGTGTGCACATGCGCGGCACCGTGCGCGGGCGGCAGCTGCACGGTGATCCAGCGGTCGATGTCACGCACCAAACTCGCACGGCGCGCGTCGATTTCGTCGGCCACCTCGCGGCAGGCGCCGAGTCGTCGCTCGTGCAACGTGGTCAGCTCGTGCGCGCACCGCAGCAGCGGGTTTCCCTCCGGGTGTTCACCCCGGCAGGCTTGCAGCACTTGATGTTTGGCGGGAAGCTGTCCCGTCGTCATCGCAACCCCAGATTCCGGCACGAGCGAACGGTGTCCACGATGGACGCCCCGGATGGTCGAAACCCGTTCTCCGGGGCGATAATCCACTCGCGATACCCGGCATGGGCGTCGGCCGGCGACGGCAGCGCTATCTCGCCGCCGGTCGGCACGATCGATACGTTGAGCCGGAACAGTTCGGCGAACAGGCGCACGTCGTCGGGCAGATCGGGCCGGACCAGGAAGGTCCATCGTTTCGACCGCACATGAGAGATTACCGGCCCCAAGGGATTTCGATGATGTATCAAATCGTCATGGACCTGCTGACCCAGCGTGGCAGGCATCGTGATCGCGCCGACGAATCCGGCGCGGACGATGATCCGGCCGATCTCCGGATGAAATCCGGCGGGGAGGTCGCAGGTATGTCGGTAGTAGGCGCATCGGGCGGCTGGTGTTTCCGCCAACGCCAGTTGGTCCATGGGGAGCCTCGACTAGCATCGTGTGTCTGGTGAAGCCGCCCGAGCCGGTGCGTCCTAGGCACTGAGGGTGACCTACGACACCGTTTCGGGCGTGAGCTTCAGTAGAGCACCCCATGGATCGGGATAAACGTTCCGTTCAATTAGTTCTCGAGAAGTTCGCCTAGCCGCCGGTTACCGGTGGGTGCGGTATGGGTCATCCGCGAGGTGTACACCTGACGGCGTATGTACAGGCCAGCAAGTTCAGGGTTAATCACCGATGCGGCGGCGGAGCGGGGTCCATACGCTCGTCGGTATGACAACGATTGCTCTCGCTTCCGCGCCAGCCCTGGCCAGTACCGCTGAAACGGCGGGCTCGATCGCCCTCGGTGTGCTCACCATCGCCGTCGTGCTCGGCGGCGTCATCTTGTTCATCGCCGGTGTGGTCAGCGCGCTACGGTCCAGCAACTATGCGGCGGCCGGTAAGGCGATCTGGGTGCTGCTCATGCTCGCGTTCCCGTTCCTCGGCCCGCTGGTGTGGTTCATCTGGGGCCGCAACTCGACCATCCAGCCGGTGGTGCACTCGAACTCCGCCGGGTGACGGCTCAGGGGGTGGTCCGGAAGAACAGCACGCGATCACCGTGCTCGGCGAGCGGGGTGGTCGCGCTGATCTGCCGCAGGCCACTGGCCGGCAGATAGGTCAGGTTGGCGAACATCTGGGTGTTGCCGAACGCGGCGCGCAGTTTGGTCTCGGTCGCGCGGTCGGCGTTCAAATCGGCGAGCATCTTGAAGTCCAGGGGCGCCAGCGGTTTGTCCAGCGGCGCCTGTCCGGCCGGACGGCCGAGTGCGGCGTACTGGGTCGCCGCCCCGTGTTCGTACCAGCACAGCTCGTAGGCGACGTGTTCGGTCACGGTGATCGCGGCGACCGGCCAATCTTGGGAAAGACGCATCGCCAGCGGATGTTTCCCGACCGGCGTCAGCTCCCAGTGCAGGCTCATCACCGTCACCCAGCCGCCGTACGGCTGATCGATCAGCACCACGTCGTCGCCGAGCTTCTCCGCCGTATTCACCTCGGCGTCGGTGATCTTCCAATGCTCGTCGTGTTCGCCGAGGTAGCTGGCGCGATCCAGCGGATAGGCGTCGTCGGTCGCGTAGGCGCCGATGATCGCCGCGCGGATCTGCGCGATCGCGTCCGGGACCGGGCAGTACACGCTCAGCGCGCCGAAGCTGGTACCGATCTGCACCGGCATCGACGGCGGGTCGGGCTCCGCGCCGGGTAGCAGCGGCCGCAGGCCGACAAGGGCCAGCTTCCAGTTGATCTCCTCGACGGTCGACAGATCGCCCGAGGACTTGAACAGGATCTGCTGCTGGGTCAGCCGTCCGGCCTGCTCCAGGGTGCGGCAACCCAGCTCGGCGAGCGCCTTGTACGACTTGGGGGTGAGGTCGAGATCTTGAATCCCGCAGGCGCGCAATCGGATCGACATGCTCGTCGAGGTGAACGCGGAATACCGCTCCCGATACATCGAGAGGGCCTGCTTGCGGGACCGGCCGACCATCAGCGTCCGCAGCAACGTGCTCAGGCTCGCCAGGTATTTGCCGGAGAGCTCCGGATTCGCCGCGGCCAGCGCGCTGCGAATCCGTGCCGCCTCCTCGGTCGCCGCCACCGCGGCGTCCTGGTCGAGACGTCCCAGCCACACGCCGCACTTGGACAGGCCGTCGGCGCACAGCCCCGCGACCTCGGGATGGATTCGCGCCAGTTGCCGATAGGCGTCACACGCGCGCCGGATAGTGGTGGTCGCCAGTTCCCTGCGGCCGCTGTGCCTGGCCGCGAGTTCGACCGACCTGAGGGCCTCGTTCAGCTCGCCCGCCAGGCGTGCGTTCAACACCTGCCCGGTGGCGAGCAGACGGAGCCGGATGCCGACCGCCTCCTCGGCGGGGGCGAGGGCGTCCCGGGTGCGGTCCCGTACCGACCCGTTGGTCTTGGTGGCGATAAATGCCTTCGCGAGTTCACCGAGTGAGGTGGCCAGCCGAAGGTCGGCCTCGACCGAACGGTCGAGCGCCGCATACCGATCCGCGGCGACCTGACGCTCCAGCGCGTCCAGATCCATCGCGTCCCTCGTTTCCAGCATGATCCTCCGCCGACGAGCGGCACCGAGACGCCGCACCTTCTGGGCTCCGAGTCTGTCACGGTTGCCGGAGCGGCGCACCTGAATCTTTTTCGATCTCCCGCCGGATCGGTCCGTCAGCGGGGTTTCAGCGAACGGGTGCTGTTGTCTTCGGCAATCTCGAAAGCCTTTGCGGCTTTGCGTAATTCCCGCGTCTGCTCGGTGAAGCGGTCGATGTTGTTCTGTAGCGAGGCATAGAGGTTGTCCCGGCCGGCCAGGTAGCCCTTCTCACCGTTCGCGAACTGTTCACCGGTCTTGTCGTCGCCCCAGCAGGCGCCCCGGCCGTCGGCCGAGGTGCGCAGGTTTTTCAGAATGCTCTCGACCTTGTGTGTGCATGCTTCGAAATCTGTTGCCGCCGATCGGAAACCGCGGGTATCGACTTCGATGTTGTCAGCCATGATGCGCTCCTTGGTGCCGGTGTTGCCGAGTCGGGTCAGTGTTCGGCGAGATCACGGATGGCTGCCAGATCCGGGGCGGTATGCAGCTCGGCGCGAGGGTCGACGACCCCGGCGAACGAGTCGTGCGGATAGGTTCTGGCATGCCGCAGCGCGTCCGTCGCGGACAATCCGGCGGCATACGCGTCGCCGAGCCGCATCCGCCACAACCCGGCGGCGAGCTTCCCGTCCGCACCCGCCGCGACCAGCGGAAGGTAGTCGGCCGCGTCGCCGGTGACCGACGCCCACAGGTAGCCGAGCATCGTGTTGTTCTTGACGATCGGCAGGAACTGCACGGCGGCCGTCGTTTCCGTCGGATAGTTCGGCGGCGCGGGCGCACTGACCAGCGGACCCCATCCTTGCGTCCGGTCCGCGGGCGTGCCGTCCGGGAACATGCCGTCCTGGATGATCGGACCCGGACCCAACGGCGGGCCGTCCGGGTTCAGTTCATTCCAGATCGCTTCGAGGCTCGCGGCCGCCGTGGGGGTGGCGTCGGCGGCGATCCCACCGCCGTCCGGGTCCTCCGGCTCGCCGATCCAGCGTTCGATGGCGGCGGACGGAGTGAGGCCGGCCGCTGCCGCCTCGTTCAGCCGGCGTTCCCAGGTGAACAGACAGGTCAGGTTGTCGCCCGCGACCGCGAGGCGACGTTCGAAGCCTGCCGCGTTCCCGGTCGGCGACGCCCAGAGATATCCGATCAGGGTGCCGTGCAGCGTGACCGGGAGGTAGACGACCGGCAGGCGGGTCCACTTCGCAAAGGTGCCGGATACGGAGCTATTACTCATCGGGCTCGATTCTTTCATTTCGGTGCGGGTCCGGCTGTCGACGGCGTGGTGCTGGTCGTTGCGGTCGCGGGCGGTATGTAGACGACGGGTGCGATCCTGAGTTCGACTCGTCCTCGGACGAGGTACCGCACTCCGGTGTAGCGGGCGCCCTGCGGGTTTTCGACGACGTCGGTGATGAGGTAGCGGGTGCCGCGCGGGAGGATCAGTTCGCGCTGGTCCGGGTACGCACTGCGCGGTCCCATCCAGAGGCCGGTGGCTGCGGGCGGTAGCTCGAGCTCCATGCGGATGGGGCCGTCGAAATGACCCGGTGGGGTGGCACCCAGGCTGGTGGACATGAAGCCGGACTCGATCTGGACGGTCCCGCGCAGCGAACGGGGGTCCCCGGTGCCCAATGGCGCGCCGCCGACGCGCAGAAACGAGATGTCCCGCATGCCGCGAACGACTTCCAGCGGGGCGGGCAGGTCACGGCCGACCGCTTGATCGAGCCACAGCGCGTGGGTGTTCAGGTTTTCGGCGGTGAGGGTGCCGCCGATCCACTCCGACACCGACCAATGCGTTTCCGCGTTGGCTCTGGCCAACTCGATTCGGCGGTCGGGGGCCGGGTCGCGGAGCATGTCGAGGACCGCCTGGTTTTCCTCGAACGTCAACGGTGCCCGTCGTCCCGCGGTGACATCGGCCAACACCGTGTGCAGCCCGTGTGCGGTGGGCGGACTGTTGGTCAGCCGGAACAGCGTGTCGTAGCGAACTCGGTCGTTGCTCAGATCGGCTACCCACTGGTGGATGTCACCGTTGCGCAGCGGGAAATTGATCCAAGAATTCACGGTATAGCGGTGGGCTTCGGCAAATGCGGGGGCCGGCAGGCTGTCTCGGATCGGGCCGAGGACGCTTTCGCCATAGTGCTCCCCGGCGTTGTTGGAGGCGAAGCGAACGACCTCGGGTGCGGCAGGGGACGTCGGGTCGGTGGCGCCGCCGGTGAGTGGTGCGGTCGAGTCGGTTGCCGTCGAGTGGATCGGGTGGTCGGTCGCCACGGTGGCCGGTGTGCCGTCTGGGCGGACGGCGACGTGGTAGTGGCCGCCGTTGGTGTCTTCGCGATAGAGGACGCCGACGGGTTGGTCCGGGAAGCCGTGGTGCAGCATCCTGATCTTCTCGTCCGGGTAGAGCACGACCAGGTTCAGCTGGAGAGCTCGTGCGGCGAGCGGGAGCAGGAAGTTGCCTGCCTCGTGTCGGTATTCGCCCTCGCCCAGCAGGCTTTCGAGTTGCCGGTGGTATTCGGCGGTGACGCGGCGGTCGTCGTTCCAGCGGCCCGGCTGCTCGGCGTCGAGCTGTCGGCGGAAGTCGGCAAGGTAGTGCTCACTGTTGAGGTTGAGTTCGATGGCGAGTCGGGCGCGTAGGTCGAGGTGTCCGTCGGGGCCGAGGCCCATGGTTTCGGACAGTGCATGGAACAGGCAGTCGCCGTCGCCGGGCATGGATTTCCAGCGACCTTCCGGCGGACGGATTCCGTCGACGTGCTCGGCCTGTCCTGCCCGGTCGAGTCCACCGCCGGTCTCTGCGGTCCGGGCTCTCGTGGATTCCGCTGCGAGCGGCGGAGTTTCGCCGGTGCTCCGGACAGTCGTGGATGCTGTGGGGTGCGAGGATGATTCGGCCGTCGTCCGGCCATTGACGCCCGCGAGCTCCGATGGCGTGCGGATCGACCCAGGAACGGCCGCAACGGGGGTGCCCGGTGCGGCGGCGGTGGGTTTTCCCGAACCGTGCAGGGCGTATGCCCCCGCGCCGCTGAGGGAGAGCGTGCCGAACTTCGGCAGATGCTCGAGATCGACCGCGAGGACTCCTGGCCCACGCCGCAGTCGGCTTTCGGTGGCCTGCCCGTCGGTGCGGTATTCGATACCGGGTGCCGGTTGGCGGAAGACCCGCGCACCGGTTACCGGGTCGGTCCCGTCATTGTGGTTCCAGGGATTCTCCAGAACCACCCGGACGGGCTGCCCGAGCCCATCGCGCTCGATGCCAACGACGGGATAGGCGTGGTTACCGACGAGGCCGGGGACCAGTGTCGTGTCCTCTTGCAAGTCCCCGAACGAACGCGTACCGAGCACCACCAAGTCGCCGCGGGCCAGTGCGTAGTCGATCTGTTCGGCGATCGCTCGCGGCAAGGCGGGGGAGCCGGTCAGCTTCCGCAGATGGTTCTCCGAGCCGAAGGCGGATTTCATGTAGTCGTCGAGCTTTGCCCGCTCGGTGCTCCATTCGGCCGGGAAACGGCTTGTGACGAATTCTCCGAATCCCTTGGGTGAAGCGAGATCTTCGTCTTTCAAGAAGTCGAGCCATATGGGTCGACCAGCGGCCTCGTCATAGCCGTGCTGTTTGACCAGGTCCGCGATTTTCTCGTTGCGCTTGGTTTCCAGCGCCTGTTCCCAGTCGGCGCGTGCGCCGAGCAGTTTGTGGACGAACTCGGGATCGCCACCGATCTGGGCGTGCAGCACCTCGGCGGAGAATCGCATCGGGTGCAGGAAGTCCGAGTCATCGATGCTGCGTACCGGCTGGCGCAGCCAACCGCCGTCCGGCCGATGAAAATCCTTGCCCAAGTGTTCGGCTGTGATACCCGCTACGCCACCGACAATGCCGTGATAGCCATTGATCCCGCCGAATCGCACCACGTACGCCTTCTCGATCAGCGCGGGCCACAGCGGCGCACCGGGGCGGTGGCCGGCGAAATAGCCTTCGTTGGTCGCCGGGTCGACGTAGATCTGCTTGGTGACACGCACCCATTCCGGTGCGCCGTCGACGAAGAAACGGACCCCGACGGTGCCGTCGCGGTAGTCGTGAATGATTTCTCGGATTGCCGACGGCCGGTTGGCGGCCAGGCTTTTCAGGTCGGCGAGCAGGTAGCAGTCGCCGAGCTTGCCTTGCGCTACATCCTCGGGCCGCGGCTGTCCGTCGGGTCTGAACAGTTCATCATGGTAACGGCTGACCGCCTTCGGCATCGGCAGCGTATCGGCCGGGGTTCTGACCCAATGCCCCTTGGCGTCCTTCGGGTATTTGATCCAGTGTGATGTGCCGGGGCCCGGGGTCACCACGATGGCAGCGCCGTTGGGCATGCGCACTACCTTTCCCGGATCGCTCGGGGAGATGAAGCGGAGTCCGCCGCCTTTGCCATTCCAGGACAGTGTCCCGGTCTTTCCGTCGGGGCTCTGGAAAGTGAAGTTGGTCAGGAGATCCGGGTGTAATGGCACCCACTGGTTGTTCGACTTGACGAGGAAGCGCTCATTGGGTGTACCGACGCCTATCAGCGCCGCATGAAAGGACGACGTGGGCTGCACCGTGATGGACGCGCCGGAATGATCGACAATGATGAGCCCGCTGTCGGGGACGTTGATGGGGACCGGGATCGGGCGCAGCAGCACCTTCTTGTCCTGGTCCGAAAGATTCATCAGCTGCTGGTGCACTGCTAGCGGCGCCGGCTCGAGCCCCTGCTCGGAAAACGACGAGCGGGTCGGCTGGGTTTGGCCGGGCATTTCGACTGCCAGCTGCTGCAGCAGGTCGGCGCCGTAAGTGTCCGGTCGCTCGAGTAGTCCGGACCGTGCGGGGCCGCCGAACAGGTGGCGTAATCCAGGATCGCCCGGTGTGTCCAGCAGTGATTCGACGCGTCCGGGTGATTCGTCGAATATGCCTGCTAGCACGTCATTTTCGGGGCCATCCAGCAGCCTGGAGCCGCCCGTGAGTGAGGAGGTGGAGTTGGCCTCGATCGCAGTGATCGAATGGTTGGGTGGCACGGTGGCCGGTGTGCCGTCGGGGTGGACGGCGACGTGGTAGTGACCGCCGTTGGTGTCTTCGCGAAAGAGGACGCCGACGGGTTGGTCGGGGAAGCCGTGGCGCAATGTGGTGACGCTGCCGTCTGGATGCAGCACCACCAGGTTGAGTTCGAGGACGCGTGCTGCGACGGGCAGCAGGAAATTGCCCGCCGCGGAACGGTATACGCCTTCGCCGAGCAGGCTTTCGACCTGCCGGTGGTATTCGGCGCTCACGCGCTGGTCGTCGTTCCACTGCCCGGGTTGTTCGGCGTCGAGCCGTTGGCGGAAGTCGGCGAGATAGTGTTCGCGGTTGAGCTCGAGTTCGCTGGCGAGTCGGGCGCGTAGGTCGAGATGCCCGTCAGGGCCGAGGCCCATGGTTTCGGAGAGTGCGTGGAATAGGCAATCGCCCTCGCCCGGCATGGATTTCCAGCGGCCCTCGGGTGGACGGATGTCGTTGATGTGCTCGCTGACTGTTTCAGGGCTCGTCTCGGTCACCCGCGCGGGTGCGGGTTCCGTTGGGTATGAGAGGTTTTCGGTGACGCGATCGGTGCGGGTCGTCGCCGGGTTGGTGGCGCCGCCCGCGAGATCCGGTGTCCCGGACGGTGCCGCGCCCGCGGTCGGCCCGCCGGCGGTAGGTGTGGCGGCTACCGATGGCGGTGGAACGGCGCGGGCGGCTGTCGGTGGTGTGTAGCCGACGGGTGGGATGGTGGGCTGGACTCGTCCCTTGAGGAGGTACTCCACTCCGTTATAGCGGTCGCCGGATGGGTTCTTGATGACATCGGTAATGAGGTAGCGGGTGCCGCGGGGCAGAATCAGCTCGCGCTCTTCGGGGTAGGCGCTGCGCGATCCCATCCAGAGGCCGGTGGATTCGTTCGGTAGTTCGAGCTCGAGGCGGATGGCGCCGTGGAAGCCGCTGGGTGGGGTGGCCCCCAGACTGGTCGACAGGTAGCCGCTCTCGATCTGGATGGTGCCCTTCAGCGAAAGTGGGTCGCCCGCACCGAGAATCCCGTCACCGACGCGCATGTATTTGGCGCTGGTCACGCCGCGCACGACCTCGACGGGTTCGGGCAGATTACGGCCGAGTGCTCGGTCGAGCGTATCCCGGTGTGCGGTCAGGTTTTCGGTGGTGGGTGGGTGACCGTCGAGCCACTGGGTCAGGTCCTCGTACTTTTCCGCGTTCTTCTTGGCCTGGTCTATGCGGCGGTCCGGGTTGCCGTCCGAAAGCATCACCTCGACGCTCCGGTTTTGGGCTTCGGTCAGCGGATTCCGCTTGCCGGCGTTCGCCTCCGCACGGATCTCGTACAGCCGAACAGCCGACGGCTCGTCGGTGAGACTCAACAGTGTGTGGTAGTGATTCCGATCGTCGGTCAGGTCTTTCACCCACTGGTGGATGTCACCGGTGCGCAGCGGATGATTGATCCACGAGTCGACCGTATAGCGATAAGCTTCGCCGAATTCCGTTGGCGACAAGCTGTCTCGGATCGGGCCGAGGGTGTTTTCGCCGTAGAACTGTCCGTCTTCGTTGGTTGCGAAGTGCAGGACCGCGGGTGCGTCCGGCGGCATGGTCGCGGCGTGCGCGGTGTCCGAATCAACGTGCTGGGAACCAGGATCAGGCGCCAGGAGAGAGGAATGGGTAGCGCCGCCGCCTGCGAGTCGGGCAGGGGAATCGGTAGCCGGTGTGTGGATCGGGTGATCGCGCGACACGGTCGCCGGTGTGCCGTCGGGATGTACGGCGACGTGGTAGTGCCCGCCATTGGTGTTTTCTCGATAGAGGACGCCGACGGGTTGGTCCGCGAAGCCCTCGTGCAACTTGCTGATACGACCATCGGGATGCAGCACGGTGAGATTGAGTCCGAGCACGCGCGCGGCGACGGGCAGCAGAAAATTCCCTGCCGCATAGCGGTATTCGCCCTCGGCGAGCAAGCTGGCGAGCTGTCGGTCGTATTCGTCCGCGACGTGCCGGTCATCCCACCGGCCGGGGCGCTCGGTTTCGAGGCGGGCGCGGAAGTCGTCGAGGTAGTGCTCGCGGTTCAGATTCAGTTCGATCGCGAGCCGCCCACGCAGATCCACGTGTCCTTCGGGGCCGAGGCCCATCACTTCCGACAGCGCGTGGAATAGGCAGTCACCTTCGCCCGGCATGGATTTCCACTGTCCATCGGGCGGTTGGATTCCGTTGAGCTGCTTCACATTGTCCGCGGCCCCACCCGCCAGGTCCGGTGCCGTTCGAGTCGATATGGGATCGGGCGTGTTGACCGGGATCACTCGGGCTTTGATGAGGGTTTCGACGCCGGGATGCTTGCTATTGCCCGCGACGTTTTCGACCGCGGTGATTTCGTACCGGGTGCCCCGAGGCAGGATCAACTCACGCTGGTCGGGGTATGCGCTCTTCGGCCCCATCCAGAGGGCATGTTCGCCTTTCGGGATGTCGATTTCCATCCGAATCTTGAACGGTTTGCCGTCGACGACCGTGAGGTTGTTGCCCAGGCTGGTCGACAGGTAGGCCGGATCCTGCTGAATGGTGTGCTCGAGCAGGCTGAGATCGGTGCGGTCACCGAGTTGGTTGCCGTCGTGAGCATTCAGGAAGCGCGCGTCGTGCAGGCCGCGGATGGTCCGCACCGCCTGCGGGAGAGGTTGTGCGACAGCAGAATCGAGCAAGGTGAGGCGCTGATCCACTGCGGCGCGGATATCGGATTCCCAATAATTGACGACTTCATCGATGGTGGGGGGCATCGGCCGGTTCGGCGGCCGCACATCGAAGTTCTGCCACATTCTGCCGAAGGTCGTGGCGTTGAACGCGATCTCCTGCAGACGGGCATCCGGCCGGGGATGCCGGAGTATCGGATCGATGAAGTACAGCTGGTCCGGGCGCGACTGAGCGAGCTCCACCAGCCGTTGGACAGTGGGCAGCTGTCCGCCGTTCAACCCCGCCAAATGCCCGTTGATATAGGAATCCCAGGCCAGCGTGTGCAAGAAAGTGTTGTCACTACGCAGAATGGCATTCGGGAAAGACACCTCGGTATATCTGCGTACCGCGTGGAACTGGTCGGGGGGCAACGCATCTCGGATCGGCCGACCGAGAGTCTGCTCGCCGTACCGCTCACCCTCGCCGTCGTCGGCGAAGGTGCGGTATCCGTGGTCGGGCGGCGCGGCGGTGCTGTGCTGCTCGGTGGCGTGGTGCGGTGCGGCCGGTTCCTTCGGCGTCGACGGCCGAGTGGCGGGCTCGGGGCGGGCAGGCTTGCCGGTAGTGGGGTCCTGCGTCATCGCGACCGGGATCGGTGTGCTGGTGTCTTGGAGTTCTCGTGGGAGTTTCGAAGCGCCGGGCCGGTCGGCGGGGGCGGTACTCGTTCGGGGGGTCGAGCCGTCGCCGATCAGGCTTGCCTTCGGGCGGGTGATCTGTTCGGACGGGGAGGGGGTGAGGGTGGTCGCGGTAGCCTTGGCCGGTGCCTTGACGTCTGTCGGATTCGGCCGCGCGTCTCCCGCATTGGTAGGCGTGGAATTGGCCTGGTTGGTGTCGGTCGGGACATTCGTCGGCAGCGAAGAGCCGGAGCCGGGCAAGACCGGGGCGACGGACGGGGCTGGACCTGGATCGAGTGTGCGGGGCAGTGTGAGTTCATTTGCCCCGTCTGGGGTGGATCGATCCATGCCGGTCGGTTCGGCTGCACTGGGCTCGCCTGTGAGGTGGGCGACCACTGTCTCGGGAGTGGCCGCGCTGAGGTTCGCCTCGGTGGCGGCGCGAGCCGGTGTCGGAGCGACGCCGGTCGATTCGGCCTTCATCGGGGTCGCGGGGTGTGCGTCGGCGCGCGTCTCAGCGGTGCCTGCGCGTTGCGGTGAGGCGCCGGACTTGTTGGTGGATTCCGAAGCGGCGGAGGGGGTACCGGTCCGCGGTGGGGTGCTGGACTTGGTCTCGGTCGCGCTGTTCGTCGGCCGGGTGTCGGGTGTCGTGGGTCGAGTATCAGCGTGCGTCGCGGTGTTGCCCCGGACCGGGTCGGCGTTGTTGGGAGTTGCCGCTGGCCCAGGGGACGAAGCGCCCTCGTGCCCTCCGCTGAGCGCGGTTTCGCCGGACGACCCGGCATTCAGATGTGTCGAGTCCAGGTGGGTGGTCGAACCGCCGGACCCGGCCGACGGCGTGGTCGACCCGGTCGGCGTGTGGGCGGCCGGGCCGGACTCGTTCGTGGTCGAGGTAGAGCCGTTCGACGTGGATTCATTGGATTGCGTTGTCGTCGTGCTTGTCTCGGAATGCTCCGAGCCGGTCGGGCTCGACGGTCTGGCGTCGCCGTTGATACTGCTCGGACGGCTCGAGCCCGGTGTATTCGTCCCACTGTCGGAACCGAGCACGCTGGTAGGCCGGGAACTGGAGCCGTCGGAACCGAGCAGGCTGGGCGGACGGGAATTGTTGCCGCCGGACCCGGCGGACGCATTAAGCGTGTTCTTGTAGTCGGTTGCGCCGGATACACCGCCGGACAGAGCGCCGCCGATCGCGCCGCCCAGCATTCGCGGATCGAACTCCCATTCGCCGGTGAGCAGTCCGCCCATCACGAATCCGCCACCGACACCGGCCAACCCGGCCGGGATGGCGGCGCCCAGCGCCCGCGCCACGGCGCCCTTCATGCTCGTCGCCGGACCGAACTTCTTGTTGAGCAGCAATCCCGCGCCGTGACCGACCGGAAACGCCACTGCCGCACCGGCCGCCGAGGTCGCGGCGGCGATGCCGACTTGCTTCCAGTCGATATTGTCCCGATGGCCGGCGCCGACCTGCCCGGCCTGAATGCCGAATTCCTGCGCGAAGCCGATGATGGTCTCCGCGACGATGGTGATGCCGAGCTTCTTGAGGAACGTCTGCGAGGTGAACTTCCCCGCGAACGACACGATCTTGGTCAGCAATTGCCGGGCGATGCTCCGGCAGACCACTTGCCCGGTGGCCTGGATCGCGGGCACGGCGGCTGAACCGAACAACGTGGAAAGCGCCCAGGCGATTTCGGCGGCGGTGATGGCCAGGGTGGTGATGATCTGCAGCTTCGAGTACTCGATCTGCGTGCCGCAGTTCTTCGCGTATTTGCCGAGGTCGGTGAGGCTCTTGGCCAGTGCTTCGATCGAGTGGTCACCGGCGAAGAAGGTGTCGAAGTCGGCCTTCATCACGTCGGCGCCGTCGCCGGTGTAGGACGCCAGGGTGGTGCTGGCGGCGCCGCGCAGATCCGGGATGATCGTGAGCAGTTCGGTGCCCGCGCGCTTCCAGTCCTCGGCCAGAGCGAACATCTGGTCTTCATCGCCCTGCGGCCATTCGGAGCCCGCCAGGAAGCTGAGCCACTCCAGCCACGGCGGCATCGTGATGGTCATCGGTGTGCCCGTGTCGTCTGCGTGGTCACCAGCTGTCGTCGGCTATCGCGGACCGACCGCGGCCGCGAGGGTGTGCGGTCTCGTTGAATTCCGGTGCCTGCGCGGCTATTTGACGCTCGATGGAGCCCGGCGCGGTGGTTGGTGCCTGCTGCGGCTGCGGCAGCAACTCGCGCAGTTCCGGCAGGCCGGGCACGATGTCGGACAGGCTCGGCAGCCGCGACCGTGTCTTTTGCAACGGTTCGAAAAGCTCCTCTGCCTTGGCTTTCACCTGCGTCGCGGCGGACCGCACCGCTTCGGTCATGGCCGAGGCGATTTCGTCGTAGCTGAGATCGGAGATGTCGTCGGCGAAGCGAGTCTCGATCAGCACGCCGTCGGCATTGACGGTCACCTGGATGCGCTTCTCGCACGCCGTGACGGTGGCGGTGAGCAGCGCCCGCTGCTGGTGCGCGGTGGCCAGCGACTGGATCTGGACCTGCACGGTGTCCAGCAGATCCGCCAGATCCGCCTTCGCCGTTTCGTTCGGCATAGGAAATCCCTTCTGCTGCGGAAAAATACGAGACACCATGGATGGGGCATTCCATTGATACCGCGAAAGTTGCCGAATGATCGGCTATCCGGCGACGCCGTGATCACCCGATGATGTTTCGATGATGCGCCGGTGAGCGGATGGGAGCCGAAGTCTCGCGCGTGCCACCTACTATTCATTCGGTCGAGCTTCCATGCCAAGTGAATCGGCAGCGGTACAGAGGATCTGGAGGATGAGTGGCGCACAAACCCGACTCGCCATGGCCCGAGCTGAAGCAACAGGTAGCGGACGGCTTCCTCAAGTTCGAAGACAAGGCCGCGATCGACTGCGCGAATGCCTGCACGGATTTGATCAGCCGTTTCAAGGGACTGCAGGGCCTGATCAAGTCCAATAACTTGACCACACTGACCGGCTTCGGCAACTTCGCCTCCGGATCCGCACTGGCCAGCAAGTTCGGCACCAAAGCTTCAGAACTCAACGGCCGGTTGGACGCCCACATCAATGTCCTCACCACCATGGCCGAAACATTTCGGGACGCGGGAAAGAAATACGTTGGTACCGACAATGATTCGGCAACCAGAATTGCGGCGCTCGACGCGCTGAACATGTCGCCGGGCGCCAAAGCGCCGTCAACCGACAACAAGAAGTCGACAGACCCGCTGTCGAGCACCAAGTCCTCTCCGCCTGCGTTTCTCGGGGACAACTCATCCAGCGGGAGCGGTACGGACAAGTCCAACCCCATCGAACCCG
This sequence comes from Nocardia iowensis, assembly GCF_019222765.1. Lineage (NCBI taxonomy): Bacteria > Bacillati > Actinomycetota > Actinomycetes > Mycobacteriales > Nocardiaceae > Nocardia > Nocardia iowensis. The sequence continues at coordinate 1,053,813 of NZ_CP078145.1, forward strand.
AGGCCGCGGACAGTAAGGATTTCGAGGACTACCGGTCGTTCGGGGCCGCGATCAACGCCCAGCCTGCCGCGGATGCCGCCTCGGTCTGGCAATGGATGGCCGTCGAGGTCGATACCGCGGTGACCGCCCTACAGAGCAAACTGACGAAGGTAACAGCGTCCAGTTGGCAAGGGCAGGGTGCGGAGGCGGCCACCAAAGCGGTGGAAAAGTATCGCTCGTCGGTGCTGGCGCTGAGCAAGAACGTGAACACGGTCGGGGAGAACCTCGGGTACACCGCGCAGTGGTTGAGCACAACGAAGCCATGGATGCCAGGCCCCAATGAAGTTTGCAGCAATAGCCGTCTCGACGAGGTACGCCGAAAGTTCAAGGAGCACTACGTCACCGGGTTGAAAAACACCGACGCGGCGTTCCCGATGCTTGCCGACCCGTACAGCACGGTCACCGGCATCAAGGGCGACGGTAAAAACGAAAACAAAGACGGCACAAATGAAGACAACAAAGACGGCAACAAGGACGGAAATAAGGACGGCAACAAGACCGGGGACTACAAGGACGGGTACAAGCAGGGCTTCGAGGACGCCAAGAACGGCAAGACCGGACCCACCGGCAGCTACGCCGACGGCTACAAACAAGGCTTCGAAGACGCCAAGAACGGGAAGAAGTACGACCCGACCAACGGCGGCAAGGAGGGCGGTACCGGTTCTGGATCCGGTTCCGGCTCGGGATCCGGCGACAAGAAAGGCGGCGGCTCCGGTTCGGAAAGCGGTGACAAGAAAGGCGGTGGGTCCGGCTCGGAAAGCGGTGACAAGAAGGGCGGCGGTTCCGGCTCGCAGGGCGGCGGTCCCGGACCCGGCGGCGGATCGGGCGAATCCAAGAAGCAAGGCGCGGGCCCTGGCCCCGGCCCGGCCGTACCGCCCAAGCCGAACCCGGAGCAAGGGGGTTCGAAGAAGTCGCCCAAGCCCACCGAACCAAGTGTGCCGAAGGTTCCCGGCGAGCAGCCGCGCGCGGGCGACCCGGCGCACACAACTCCGGGCCTACCTAACATGCCCGGTAACGAGTTGCTGAGCACGCTGCTCAACGCGGCGAAAGACGCGACGCAGCTGGTGAATCCGCTGCTGCAAGCCGCAGCGGCCCAGATGCAGGCAGCGGGCCTGCCCGACCCCAACGCACTCGGTGGTGGCCCCGGCCCCGGACCAGATACCCCCGGGGCCCCTAAAGGGACCGATCCGTCCTCGAAACTCTTTCCGCGAGCGTCGATTCCGGCTGGCACCGGGCAGGCCCTCGGGCCGAACATCCCGTTCGGCCCCGGCATGCCGCCCGGCGGCCCCCCGGGTACTCCCGGCGCGGCGGGCGCCGGACAGGGCCAACAGGGTCAGCAGGGCCACAAGCGCGCCAAATTCCTCGATTCACCCTTGCATTTCGAGGAAGACCTCGGCATGCCCGTCGCCGCGGTTCGACCGGTGATCGACCAATGACCGCGACATGGAGCTTCACCGACTTGGAGTTCAAGGTGTTGTGGGAGCGGCACACCGACGCGCCGCTGCCCGAACCGTTCGTCTATAAGTGCCGCATCGAGTACGACTCCGACTACGAGCGGGCGAAGTACCAGACCTGGGAGCGGTTGCGCGCCACCATGGACCGCTCGTTCGACGGTGTGTTGGACACGGTGGCGCGCCCGGACGTCGTGGTGACGGCGTTCGGCTGGTGTGACGACGAGATGGAGAATCCGGCGAAACGGCTCTGGGTGCACGCCGCCCGCGCGGGCGCGCAGGCATACGTCCTGACTCAGCTTCCCGGCGAGACCATCCAGCACAGCGGCGGTTTCACGGTGACCGAGTGTGAGCCACGTGATCTGGCCACCGCGGTGGTGGCCACCCTGCCCGCAGTCGCGGCCGGTCGGCTCCCGTCCGTGGCCATCGTGACCGAGGAGGCGAAGCCCGAGCAACTGTTCGGGCTCGGTAGACCGTTGATCGCCGATGACGGGGAGGAAACCGCCGGAGCCCGCAGTCTGCGGTTTCTCAGCGCGCAGGCCACCACCACCGGCGTGATCTCGATCCGGCAGGGTTATTCGAAGTTCGGCCCGCGTGGCGTCCTCGAACAGTTGCTGCTGTGGCGGGATCTGACCGACGACGGTCGCTACGTGATCCCGCTCGACGGCGCGCCGGTCGCGGTGGGTATCGGTGCCAAGCGTCTGGCGAGGTTGGTCGATGACTCGATCGACGTCGTGGTCGACCGGCTGGAGACCCACTGGGAGACCGGGGACGCCCTGCCCCAAGGCGGATTCCGGCACGCCGGGGCGGCATGGTGAACAGCAAAGCGGAAGGTCCCGCCGGGCCGAGGGGAGGGCTCGCCGCAGCGCCGCCGGACATCGCGTTCGCCTTCGATGCCGACGAGGGCCTGTGGAACGATCGTGCGGAGCCTCCGGTGGATGAGCCTGTCGATACCGCGGCACGGTCGGCGGAGCTGATTCAGCGGATCGTGCGGGAATTCACCGCCGTCGCTCCGCCGGGTTGGCAGCAGCTCGATGCGCTGTTCACGCTGTCGGTGGGCGGCGGGATCGTGGTCGCCTATTTCACGGACGTCCAGGGCAATGCGGTTGCGGTCGAGCCGTCGGCCGAGGCGGTCGAGCTGGCGCACCAGCAGCGCAGGCTGTCCGCTCAGTCGGCGGACGGGCCGTGGTGGCGAATGCTGGTGCGTGCGAGGCCGTCCGATGCCTGGCAGGTCGAGTACGACCATGGCGAAGAACCGTTTCCGGAGGACCAGCTTTTCGAGCCGGAGGCGTATCGGGCAGACCTGCTGGCGTTTCCGCGGCAGCGGCTCCCGGTGTGGTTGGCCGCCTATATCGGCCACGGGGGTGCACAACGGCGTGATCCGGGCCGGGCGGCGCAGGGGGATGCTCGAAAAGCTTTGCCTGCCAGTGGCTTACCGGGCCTGCCCGGGCTGTGGGCGCGATGGGCACTGATCGCGGCGGCGCATGTCGCGACGGGATCGGAGTGGGGACCACGAATCCTGCCTGCGCTCGGGTGGTTCGAGGGAAACAGCGGCGGCGGCAGCACTCTGGTGCTGCTGCCCGGTGGACGCGCCGTCCTGTCGGGCGGGACCTGGGACGCACCCGCGCTCGAAGCCGCTTACAACGGCGGCGCCCAATTGCCCGACCTCTATGCGGGAGCACCGGATTGGCTTGCCGATCCGGTGCTGAATCAGCGGGCGGCGAAGGGCTTGCTGTCGTTCTGCTACTGGTGGGACGGCGCGGGTTGGTGGCACGGTGCCTCGCCCGACATCGCCGAGATCGCCCCTGCGGTGCCCGAGGTGTGGACGTCGGCAGCCGTGGTGGACGTGGTCACCGCGGTCCTGTCGGAGCGGTCGACGACAGCGTGCGGGCGCGACATTGCCGAACTGCTGGTGGCCGCCGAGGCGGGGACGGCCACCCGCACCGCCTTTGCGGAACTGCTCGGCAATGATCCGCACGGTGCGCTCGACGACGGCTATTACCAGCTGTTGCTGGCCGGTGTCGGGAAGTAGCCGGTCGTCAGCCTTCGAGCAGCAGCGTCACCGGACCGTCGTTGACCAGGGCGATATGCATGTGCGCGCCGAACTTGCCGGTGGCCACGGTGGCGCCGAGGTCGCGCATGGCGGCGGTGAAGACGTCCACCAGAGGTTCGGCGACAGCACCAGGGGCGGCGGCCGACCAGGACGGGCGCCTGCCCTTGGCGGTGTCGGCGTAGAGGGTGAACTGACTGACCACCAGGACCGGGGCGTCGAGGTCGGCGGCCGAGCGTTCGCCGTCCAGGATGCGCAGCCGCCATACCTTGTCCGCGAGCGCCCGCGCCATCGCCTCGGTGTCCCCATGTGTCACGCCGACCAAGGCGAGCAGACCGTGCGGTGCGCCGTGCGCCGCAGGGTCGATACGGCCGACGATCTCGTCGCCGACCGTCACCTTGGCCGAGGTCACTCGCTGTAGCAGGATGCGCACAGCGGTCGATCATGCCGTGCCGGGTGCCGACCCCGCCGCGCGGTCCGGCCGAACGCCGAGGCGATGATCGTTCATTGATCCCGGAGTGATCGATCCGAACCCCGAATTACATTCGGCGACACCGAGAGTTCACTACGGTGCGGTGTCGTGGGGGTCCTGGCGGCGGGCGAACGGTGGATCGAATGGGGCTGTACCTCCCCGAGGAACTGCGCTGGCTCGGCTGGGTAGCGGGCTCGACCTGGCCGGATGGCGACGAGACCAGGATGTGGGAGATCGCCGCCGCGTGGCAGCACGCGGCGACCGAACTGAGATCGCTGCTGCCGGAGATCGACGGCGCGAAGAACGCGACCATGGCGGCTTACCCGGCCGGTGCGGGCCGGGCGGCGATGGGCGCGAAGTTCGATGAATTGCGCACCGGTGACCAATCTTTGGAAACGCTGGCCGGGCTGTTCGAGACGATCTCGAACTCCACCTTCGACACCGGCACCGAGTTGGAAGCCACCAAGCTCACCATCATCGTGTCACTGGTGTGGCTGGCGCTGGAAATCCTGTGGGCGTGGGTGTTTCCGCCGACCGCGCCCGCCGCCGAAGCCGCGGCCATCACGACCACCCGATCCTTCCTCCGAGTGCTGGAAGACCGGTTGGCCGCCCAAATCCAAAACCTGGCAAAGCGGCTGGGGGCCGCCACCGAAAAACGCTACTTCTTCAAGTCGGTGGCACAGCAGCGCAGGTTCGTGCTGCCTACCGCCAAGGGCTGGGGTGTCTACGGCGTCAAGTTCCTCGAATCCGGGCTCACCTCGATGGCATTGGACGCGAGCGTGCAGCTCGGACAGATGGCCGCTGGCCATCGCCGGAACTTCGACGGTCGGCAGTTCGGGATCTCGGCACTCGCCTCGCTCGCCGGCACGCTGCCGTCGCGGGAGTTCGCGCGGTATCTGGGTTTCGGGCTGGACAAGGCGTTCGGGAAGCAGATCGCGGGGGTGTGGGGCGGGTCCACTATGCGTGGTGCGTTCATCGGGGCGTCTGCGGGCGTGGTGAGTTCGGTGATGGGCAACGTGGCTGTCGGTGCGGCCACCGGATCGTGGTCGTCGTTCTCGTCGCCCGCGGGTTGGGTCGGCGGTATGGCCAGAGGTGGGTTGGTCGGCGGTGCGCGGGGCGGGTTTTCGATGAACACGGTGTCGAAGACCGATATCCGGCGGTTCGCGTGGGCGGACAAACCGACGAAGGCGGCGGCGCCGCTGGCCACGAGACCCGTTGCTGCGATCGATAATTCGCGGGCGGGTGACGGATCCGCATCGGTGCCGCCCGGTGCCGGGGTACACACCGCGGCGGCTGGTGACGGGCATTCGTCGGTGGGCTCGCGCAGCTCCGACAGTCGGAGCTTTGTGACGGCGCGGGAAACGGATTCGGCATCGCATGTATCGCCGCGTGCTTCGGATTCGCATGGGTCGGCCCGTAATTCGGATTCCGGTTCGTACGTGTCGACGCGCGATTCCGACGGTTCGTTCGTCACGGCGCGGACCGGGTCAGGCGGGGAGGAAGCCCAGCCGGGGACTCGTGGCAGTGGCGGCACCGAGCCGCCGACCTCCTGGTCTTCCTCGGTGGACGGCGGGTGGAATCCGACCGCCCCGGGCAGTCACGGGTCCACGAGCGCACCAGCTGCCAACGCGGGCGGCGCGACACCGCAGCAAGCTGGGCCAAGCCCAGTTGCGCAGGCGCCGAGTAACGCGAGCCAGCAACCGAATTCAGCGGTTTCGCGGCCGAGCGGGCCACTGGAGCAGCCTGCCGCTCGTCCGACGCCCCAGACCCCGAGCGGTGCATCGGCAGCTGGCGTGGGATCGAATACGCCGGTACCGCACGCCGGTTCACGTCCCCCATCGTCGGGCGGTGACGGTTCACCGCAGCACGGCGGTCGAGACGAAAGCTCGAAGCCATTCCTCGCTCCGGGAAAAGATTTGAAGTCGAAGACCCGGCCCAAGCTGATCGTCGATTGGGGGCCGATGCCTGCGGGGTTCGAGGCACCGACCGCGCCCGCCGCACCGGACTGGCTGCCGCCCGAGCCCGAACCCGAACCCGAACCCACCGAGCAGACCCCGGATGTCGATGTGGCGTTGCGGCTGAACGCGGACAGCCGCTGAGCGGCACCAACCAGGAAGGAGCGGTGATGGCGGAAGAAGTGGCGGTCGATCCCGAGCAGCTACGGAAGGCGGCGAAACAGGCGGCGCTGATTCAAGAGCGGATCGATGGAGCGTTGCAGAAGTTGCAGGCATCATTGGCCGCGGCAGGCCCTGCTTGGGGCAACGACAGCTTCGGCGACAAGTTCGCCGACGGCGAGAAGGGCTACCTCGCCGCACGCGACAACCTGACCAAGGGCACCGAAAACATGGCGAAGACCTTCGGCGACGTGGCGAGCGGACAGGAGCAAGCGGCAGATCATCTGGCCGGCCAGGAAGCGGACAGCAGCACCGGCTTCGGGCGGCGTCGAGCACCTCGGACCAAAGTGTGAGCGCAGGGCCGGGAACGGGCATCGACAGGGACAAGCCGGAGGCTGCGATGACAAATGAACGGCTGAAGGCCGACGCGGCGATGATGATGGACGCCCTGCAGCAGCAGTTGACCGGCATCGCCGCGATACAGCAACAACGCATGCAGCTGACCGGCACAGCGTCGGTGTGCGACAAGCGGATACAGGTGACCGTGAACGCGAACGGCATTCTGATCGACACTCGATTTGCCGACGATATCGGCGATCTGACCTTCGAGGAGATCGCCACCGCCATGACCGAGGCCGTCCAGGCCGCCGCCGCCGATGTCGAACGGCAGGGACATGATCTCCTGCAGCCACTGCGTGCACACAAGGCCCGGCTGCCCAAGCTGTCCGACCTGGTAGAAGGCGCCCCGGATCTCGACGCGCACGCACCACGCACGCCACCCGCTGCTGCGCCGTCCCCCGATGGCCCTGTTCGCCCACGTTCGGTTGTGGCCGACCAAGATTGGTGACGTCAGGACATCGTAAATTCCGGCTCCGGACAGTGGTCGCCGGAGCCCCCGCATGCCATTGTCGGATCTCGGTCGATGAATGGAAGGGATGGCATGGCGGGCAGGGTCGAGGTGACGCCGGGGCAGTTGCGCCGTGTCGCAGGCGACATGGGGGAGTTGCGCAGGCGAGTGCACCGCATTCTCGACGACCTGGAGTCCGCGTTGGCCGAACGGGGTGCGGCCTGGGGTGGTGACGGCTACGGCAGTACCTTCGCCGACGGCGACGCCGGATACCTTGCAGCGCACCAGAATCTGAAGACCGGCATGCAGAACGTCGCCAGCACGCTCGGCTCGTACGCAGCCGGGCAGTACAGGTCGGCGGACCTGCTCGAGCGGCAGGACATCGCGTCGGGCAAGCGCCTCCGCGGTTAGCGGGACGAGTTGTCGATCAGCATTCCCGGCGAGCTGGAATGGCTCGGCTGGGTCGCCGGTTCGGACTGGCCGGACGGCGACGAAGACAAAATGTGGGAGATCGCCGAAGCCTGGCGGACAGCGAGCGCCCAACTGCGCGACTTGCTACCGGACTTGGCGGCCGCATCGAACGCGACAGTCGCCGCCTACCCGTGGGGAGCGGGCGTCGACGCCGTGCGGACGGCGCTGAAGAAGCTCGAACACGGCGACGCCTCCATCGAACGCCTGGCCGAAATCCTCACTCAGGTAGCGGATTCGGCGGACGCGCTGGGTACCGAGATCGAGTACACCAAGATCCTGGTCATCACCTCGATCGCGATGCTCGCGGTCGAGATCGCCGCGGCCTGGCTGTTCCCGCCGACCGCACCGCTGGTCGAGGCGGCGGCGATCGGACTCACCAGAGTCGCGGTCCGGCTGCTCGGTGAGCGAGCGGTGAGCGCGATCGCGAGGTACGCCGCCGAACTCGGCATCGCCGCGGTCGCCCGATTCACCGCCAAGAATGTTGTGCTCAGCACGGCACTTGGGGTGAGCCAGGACTTCGCCATCCAGGCCGGACAGGTCGCCGCGGGGCACCGCAAGGACATCGACTGGAACCGGATCGCCACAACCGCCTACACCGCGGCGGCAGCCGGTGCGATCGGCGGGCCCGCGGGCGGGTTGTTCGCCAAAGCCGCGGCGAAGGTGCCATTGCCCGCGGGAGCGTGGTCCGGTGCCGCCAGGGGCGCGGTGGTCGGCATGAGCGCGGGCATGGTGGGCGCGCTGGGCGCGTGGGGCGTCGGCGGTCTCGCCAATGGTTGGACGTGGGATCCCCGCCTGCTCACCAGCGGCGCGGCGATGGGCGGACTGACCGGCGGAAGCAAGGGATTTCGGCACGGCATGTCCATTCGACACCCGGTGAGTGCGCGATTCCCGGTACCGGAGCCGGGGCGGTTCGCTGCGCCGGGCAGCGGTGACGGTAGTGCGCCGGTAGGGCAGCACAGCGCGGAGCGGCAAGACGGTGCCGAAGGCCGCGCACAGAGCGGGGAATCTCGGCACGTCGCCACAGAACGCACCGCCGGTGTCGGTGAGCCGCCGCGGTCGGTGGTCCCGGAGCCCACCGCCGGTGAACTTCGGCCGGTGGTGGCGGAGCCCACCGCCGAGACCGGTGGGCCACGGTCGATGGTGGCGGAGCCGCGACCGGGTTCGCCGAAGCCCGCAGCGGGTGATTTCGGGGCCCGGTTCGATGAGGTGCAGCGCAACGCCATGGCCGGACTGGATGCCATCGAGACACGAACAAACGAACGGCTCGACACGGCTTCCCGCCGACTGCACGAACAGGCCGACGCCTTCGAAAGGGAACTCGGCCTGACGCCGGAAACGCCGAAAAATGTTACGGCGGAACCGAAGCCGACGGCGCAGACCGCCGAGTCCGGGCCGAAGCCCGAACAGCGGATGGATCGTTCAGCACCGCGACGGGAGACAGCGCAGGCCGCGGACCTGGGCCAGTCGTATACGGAGACGCCGCCGGACAGTCACCGACGAATCCCGAGCCAGGCAAGCGGTGCGGGACTGCCGGAGCAGACACCCGATCAGTCGGTGCGGTCGGAGATCGCGGCACCGGCGGGCGGGGCGCCTTCCGAGGGCACGCCGCCCGACCGCCCGACGGCACCGGACGCCACGTCGCAAATCCCCTACACACCGCGCTATTTCGGGCTTCCACCTATCCCGGAGTACCAGGCTGCGGCAGCACCCGCCGACACCGTCTGGCAACCGCCCCTCGCCACCGAACCGGCACCTCGGCCGCAGCCAGAACCCGAGTCCGGGCCGAAACCCGAATGCGAGCCGACAACCGGACGGAGACCATATGACGAACGACCGCCCGAAGGCCGAATTGGCCACCGTGTTAGCGGAATTCGAGCAGCAGATGGACACGATCAGCCGAATTCGGCAGCAGCGAAGCCGAATCAGTGGCCGGGCGACGGTTCGCGGTAAGCGGGTGACGGTGCTGGTCGATGTCGAAGGTGTGGTGCTGGAGACGAAGTTCGGTGCCAATGTGGCGGATCTCGACTACCGAGAGCTCGCCAAGGCGGTTACGGAGGCGGCGCGCCTCGCGGCTGCCGACGCGGCCCGTCAGGCCCGAGTCTTGATGGCGCCCTTACTTGCTCAACGTGCGCGGATGCCGCGGCTGCACGAGTTTGTCGACGGTATGCCAGACCTGACCGATCAGCTGCCCGAACATCCGCTGTGGTCGGCCGGAATTGCCGAGGAAGGTGTATTCGACTGCGGCGCGGCCGCGTTCGCCGAGGTCGACGACCAGGCACGGTCCGGGGTGACCGACACCGGCTGGTGACCCCTGGGGGGCGCTGTGTGGTAACTGCGGCGGCACTGTCCGTTCATGTTCGGGCCACGAACACGTCGCCAACGGCTGTCAGTGTCGATAGGCACGGGTGTGCAGGTGCGGAGTGACCGCTAGAGCACAGAGGAGCGAAGCGATGGCGCCGAACGTCGAGAACAGTCCGGATCTCTTGCGCAAGGCAGCACAGAACAAGACCGCACATGTGCGTGATCGCCTCAACAGTGTGCTGTCCACGTTGGAGATCTCGCTGGCGGGGCGGGGCAGGCCGTGGGGTGACGACAAGATCGGCCACCGGTTCTACAACGGCGAGAACGGCTATGGCACCGGACGTGAGCACGCGACCAAGAACGTACAGAACGCGGCGACCAGCTTCGACAACTTCGAAAAGGGGCAGGTCAAGTCGGCGGGCATGCTGAAGACGATGGATACCGGCAACGCCGCGGGCTACCGGTGATCCGGGACCGGACGAGGGCATGACAAACGAATACGCGAAGACCGAACTCGCCTCGGTGTGGGAGGAAGTGCAGCAGCAGTTCCGCTCGATCGCCCGGCTCCAGCAGGAGCGGGCCCAGCTCACCGCGAGTGCGACGGTGCGTAAGCGGGTGACGGTGACGGTGAACGCCGACGGCACCATCATCGACACGAAGTTCGGTCCACGTATCGAGGAGTTGAACTTCACCGAGATCGCCGAGGCGGTGACGGCGGCGGCGCAGCAGGCGTGCGCCGAGGTTGCCCGCAAGACCCAGGAGCTGATGGCGCCGCTGCACGAGCGGCGCGCGCGATTGCCGCGGGTGTCGGACCTGATCGAGGGCATGCCGGATTTCTCCGCCCAGCAGCCGGTCGAGCCCGAGGTGTCGCTCGCGCCGCCGGGATCGGCGGAACGCCAGGACGCTGCCGACAAGGACAGCGCCGCTCGGGAATTCAGCAATGTGGAGGCATACACCCCGGATCTCGGCCGCGGAGTCACCCAATCCAGCTGGTGATCGAGGGTAACCACTGATGGTTGAGGTTCCAGGCGCCCTGCAGTGGCTGCTGGAGGTCGTCGCCGGGTCCGAGTACCCGGAGGGCGACCCGGACGGGATGCGCGGTCTGGCCGGTGACTGGCGCACCGCCGCAACGGAATTGCGCAAGATCCTGGCGGATATCGATGCCGCCAAGGAGGCGACCCGCGACGCGTATCCGCAGGGCGCCGGGGTCGAGGCGATGCTCGCCGATCTCGACGTTTATCGCAACGGCGACCAGTCACTGGACTTGCTGGCCAAGGACTTCGAGAGCCTTGCCGAGGCGGCGGACGGCGTCGGCACCGAGATCGAGTACGCGCAATTGATGGTGATCACCTCGATCGCCTTGCTCGCGTTGGAGATCGCGATCGCGTGGCTCTTCCCGCCGACCGCGCCCGCTACCGAGGCGCTGGCCATCATCGGCACCAGAGCGACCGTTCGGTGGATCGCCGCGCGCTTGATGAATCGAGTCGTGCAGCTGCTGTCGAGGGTGCTCGGCAGGCGGCTGGCCACCTTTCTGGTCCGGCATGTGGCGATCGATACGGTGATCGGCACCGGACAAGACCTCGGCATCCAGGAGTACCAGCGGCAGGCCGGACATCGGAAGAACATCGACTGGACGCAGGTCGGCATCACCGCGATCAGTTCCGCTGCCGGTGCGGGGGTGGCCAGTCCGATCGGCGAACGGCTCGGCCGACGGCTCGGCAGAGTGGTGGGCGACGACGGGCAACCCAGGATTCGGCCCGCGGTCACCGGCGCGATCACCGGCACCGTTGCCGGCACGGCCGGTGCGGTCGGCGGCTTCGCGGGCAGTATCGGCGCGCAGCTCATGATCGCCGCGTATCAGGGCGACGGCAACTGGGATTGGGGCAAAGCCTGGGACGGCCTGAACATCAAAGACCAGTTCGATTGGCGCATGCTCACCGCGGGAGCGACGAACGGCGCCATGTCAGGAGCGAACCGGGCGACGGCCGACAGCTTCTATCGCAACCGGCATCCCGATTGGTATCGGCCGCCCGGCGGCCCGGCGGACCCGAATAGTGGTCCACCCGGCGGACATTCGCCCGCCGGAACACCGCCGGGTGGTGGTGGAGACAATTCGGCGCGAAATGGGGGTCCGGGTAACCGGGTGGCCGCAGGACCGGGCACTGGAGACGGGCCGACTGCCGGTCGCGGTGCGGGTGATGGTTCCGTGAATGGCCGCTCTGTCGCCGATACGTCGGTGAACGGGCATGTGGCGGGCGACGATTCAGTGAATGGCCGCGTCGCAGGAGATGATTCGACGAGTGGTCGTGTCGCGGACGATGGTTCGGCCAACGGCCGTGGCGGGGACGATGGTTCAGCCAACGGCCGTGGTGCGGGAGATAGTTCGGCTGTTCACCCCGCCGCCGGTGACGCCGACGCACCCGCGGGTTCGGACAGCGGTGCGCGGCCGACTGGAGAGCCCGTTGTCGGCGCGAACGACCCTGCCGGGCATGTGGATTCGAACTCCGCCCAGGATTCGGACAACACAGTTGACGGATCGGCTACGGACAATCGCGCGGGAGCCCCGTCGGCGGAGCCCGCCAAGATGCCGGTCGCGGGTGTCGACGCCGGAGTTCACGCCGAGCCCGCACCTAGCGGTACGAACCACGCGCCATCGGCCGGTGACGGGTCATCCGCTCGGCCCGCGGTGGGCCAGGAGATGCACGCGGGTTCCGACAACAGTGGCGGAGTAGTTACCGCTTCCCCTTCGGATAGCGCCGCACAGCAACCACATCCGGCTGCGACCGATGCAGACGGGATGGCCACCGGTGACCGGCCGGGAAGTACTCAGGTACAACCCGCGCAGACCCCACTCAACGGAGTCGATCCCACCGATACGCCGGTCAACGGTACGGATCACGGGACGACGACGCCGGAAACCGGAAACGACGGAACGCCAGCGATCGGCGACCGCTCCGGGCAGCAGGCGCCAGCTGTGCCCGGCCCCACGCACACCGGTACCGGCCCCGCTCACCTCGGCTCCGACGCACGCGTCGGCGCCGAGCCGCGGACCAGTCCCGAAGTACGCAACGGTGCTGAGGCACGCAGTGGTGCACCATCGTCCACCGCACGCCCCGATGCCCAGCCCCCCACGCGCCCACAGCCCACCGCCGACGCACCCGCACGTTCACAACTCGGCGCCGAACCCAGAACCGCCGAGCCGCGCGCCGGTACTCCGGAAAGCCGCCCCGCCGCCAACTTCCGCGCCGATGCGTCGCGAGCCGGTGCCGCGGACACCAGGACCGGTCTCGGCGACAACGCCATCGTCGCCGAACCACACAGCAGCGTCGCCGATGCACGCACCGAAACACGCTCTGGCACAGCAAGGGTGGCGGACGACGGCTCCCGTATGCGACCGGTCCTCGGTGTCGCCGAACCGGATCATGGTCAGGCTGCGCCAGACCGCGGTCGGGTTGAGCAGGATTACGGTCGCGCCGAGCCGGATAGCGGTCGGGCTGAGCAGGATCGCGATGGCGCTGACTCGGACCGCGATCGGACCGAGCAGGATCGCGGTCAGGTCGAGCAGGATCGTGGAGGGGCAGAGCAGGATCGTGGAGGGGCGGAGCAGGATCGTGGAGGGGCGGAGCAGGATCGCGGTCGGGCGGAGCAGGATCGTGGAGCGGCCGAGTCCACGCGGTCGCGGCCCGACGATGCCCAAGCCAGCCGTCGCCCCGACCAGCCAGGCACGCCCCTCCCACCGGAAAACGTGCTGGCCTTCCCGTTGCACCCCAGCGATACGGGCGGGCGCGATGCGGCCTCGCGCACGACGCCACGACCGGGAATGGGCGACAACAGGTTCGGCGCGAACCGTCCGGAAAGCCGCGCGACCGACCGGCTCGCCGCGGCAGCCGAGGACTGGTCGGACCGGTCCGCGGCCATGGAGGGTGAGCGCGGCGGCGACCCAGATGGACCCGCTGATCGTTCGCCCGAGGACGCGACGCCACGGATCGATGACGAATGGACGCGCCGGGATGCCGCCGAGATCGAGCGGATACTGAAGCAGCGGTACGGGTTCGAGGAAATCGTCGGGTTCGACAACCCGGACGTTCCGGCGGACGTGCTGCGCGAGTTCGCGCGAGCCGTCGATGAAAAGCTATCCGAGAACCCCGAGATCGACCTGCGCCGCCTGCGTATCCTGCCGCTCGCGCCCAACCCGGAAACCGGCGCGCCGGTCTACGCGCGGGCCCACTACGACATCGATCCGAACGACATCTACTCGTATCACACCAGCGCGATCACGCTGAACGCCGACGTGGCCACCAACCCGGATGCGATGCGCTCCTCCAAGCTGCGTGCCGAACAGGTGCGGCACGCCCCACCCGGCGCCGCAGCGCGCCCGGTGTACGCGACGATCCTGCACGAACTCGGCCACGCGCTTGACTTCGCGGGCGGCATGCGCGCTCGCAGCCAGGTCGAGGACGCGCTGCTGAATCATTACCGGGAAACCTACGGCCACGTGGATCCGGACGAGTACAGCGTGTGGCTGAACAAGCTCAGCGGCTACAGCTTCGACCGGCACGGCAATCTCAATCTGCCCGAAGCCCTCGCCGACGCGTACCTGGATGTTCAGCTGAACGGCAGGCACGGCGAACTTCGACCCGATGGCACCGAGGGCAAGGCCTCGGAGCCCGCGACCGTGCTGCACGACCTGCTGATGCGGGAGGCCAAGGGCGACGCGGAATCCTCCAGTCGTCCGGACGATGTCATCATCGGCCTGCCACCCAATGCGGACCCGGGCTCGTCGCGTCCCGAAAAGCCCTCGCCCCGACCGGAATCCGTCGGTGACGACAACAGCGGCACGCCGAGCCGCCGCCACGAGGATGCGGAAGGCCCGCCGCCGGAAGAAGGCTCACCCGACCCGGAGCCGACCCGAGCTCCCGGCGATAAATCGAGCGGCAAACCGGAAGGTATAGGCGCACAGCCAGATCCGTCTGAATCGCGTCACCCCCCTGGCGAAGAGTCGACCGGCAAACCGGAAGCGCGCGGCCCGGAACCAGAGCCGCAACGCCAACCCGAACCGGAGCCGAACGCCGGGCCGAGGCCGCGTTTCGCCGAGCCCGGCGAGACCCGTCCGCATTTCCTCGACGTGGACGGTGAACAGCTGCCGCTGTGGTTGCGCGCCGACAATACGGGCCGCTGGCAGATCGGACTGCGCCAGCCACACGAGCCCGTGCCCAACGAACCCGACGCCAACCAGGCCGAGCCGGACGCGGCCGCCTCGACCAAGCCGGAGCCGGAACCGGCCGCGCAGTCCGAGCCGCCGTCGCGCCTGCGCCGTCTCCTCGACATGATTCGCGCCGGATACCAAGGCCTCGTCCCGAAGTACCCATCGGGATCGGGGGTGGACAGCGCCGGTCAATCGATGCTCAGCCATCAGGCCGGTGTGCCGCTGATCAAGCACACCGATCAGGGCGACGTGCTGCAAACCAAGTTCAGCCCCGTGCGCATCCTCAAAGAGGGCGCGACCATGTGGAAGAACCGCGAGCTCATCCCGTTCCTGAACCACCTGACCAGCCGGATTCCAGACCAGACCGGCCACTACTCGGTGCCGCGCACTCGCGACGGCGAGGAGTACCGCTACTGGCTGGACGAGGCGGACCCGGAGCTGGTGCGCAAGGAACTCGGAGTGGAACTCGAGGACTTGCGGCGCGAAGCCGCCGAAGAAGACCGGCGCGCGAAGGAGAACGAGACCGGCGAAACCGCCCCGCCACCGGAAAGCCCCGAACTGCCTCGCGTGCACCCGAATACGACGGGCGTGTTCCGCGAATTGATGGACGAGCTGACCGACGCGGCGGGCCGTCGCGCGGATCTGTCCGACGTGCTGAAGGCCGAAGCCAGACGCCTCGGCGTCGATCTGCCCGACACCGTCACCCTGGACGATGTCCGGCATGCGTTGCGCGTGCTGGAGTATCAGCAGGCTCGTCGCATCGGAGCTCTGGCCGGACTGGTCGAAGCCGCGCGGCGCTACAACTTCGAGAACCAGCGCATCCCCTACAGCGAACAGGTCAACTTCTTCGACTCCGACCCGATGAGCCGGTTCCTGCGCGAGGTAGTCCGCGCCAACGACCGCCCCACCAGCATGCTGGACTGGGAAGGCGTCAACAACGGCGGCGAACCGGGCCGGGACTGGGGCGATCTCACCTACACCGACCAGCCAGGGCTGGACGAGGGCATTCCGATCTACTTCGAGAACGCGCTGCGCCGCGACCAGCTCAAGGACGAACGGTCGGTTTGGGCGCAATTGCTCGGCGTCGATCTGGCGGGGCTGGACCAGCGCGCGACCGAGACGCTGACCGAGCAGTTGCACGACATCCGCGATCGCGCCGCCGAACTCGCGGATTTCCGCGACGAAGTCCACCGCTACCTGCGCACCGACGGCGAGGTGGACGAGCTCACCGGGATCGTGGCCGATATGGCGCTGCGTGCGTCGGTCGAGTCCGATGGTGGCTTCGTCTTTCCCGACGTGGACGGGCTCGGATTGGTCCCCGGTGAACCGGGCGAGCGGCCGCGGCTGGTGGTGATCGACGGACATCTCGACCACGAGCGGGTGCTCGCCGACGCGTTGGCCGAGCATCGGGACCTCGCCGAAGCGGTGAACACGGGGCTGGTCGATGTTGTGCACCGGGTCGCGCACGTGCAACCGGACGGGACCGTGCGGATCGGCGAGACAGATCCGTTGCAGGTGCGTCACATTCGCGAGGAGGTCGAGGGACGCACGCTGGACGTGACGGCGGTGCGTGACGAGGACGGGCCGTGGCGCGCCATCCCGGATCCGCAGCACAACGGCGGCGTCCGGCCCCGCGAAGCGGAGCCGGAACGGCTGTCCCGCAGCGAGATCGAGACGGCCAGGCAAGAGCTCGCGGATCGGCTCGCGGTGCCGAGCGAGGATCGGGATTCGCCGGAGCGCCTGCGGCAACTACGGCACGAGAACGCCATTCGGGCGGCCCAGATCGAGGCGGTCATCGACTATGCCCGCACCGCATGGGATATCGATGACTTCCACGCGCACGACGACGCGCGCTCGCAGCTGGCGAATCGGCTCGGACTGGACGAGGTGCCGCTGACCCCCGAACGGGTAGCGGAGGCGCTGCTGGATCCGAAGCTCGGCAAGGCGCGCCGCCTCCAGGCGGTCGAGGACCTGGTCGCCTACGCGAAACTGTTGCAAGGCACCGATGCCGACGTCGTCCTGGCCGCGCGGGACCGGCTGGCCGAGCGGCTCGGCGTCGGCGAACGACCGGGGCGGTTCCCGAAGGACCTGTACCCGCTGAAGTTCACCAAGGATCTGGCGCACCGGGTGCCGAACACCGAGGCTCTCGATCCGAAGAAGCTCGCCAAGGCCATCGGGAAACTGGCGCGCAGACCGCACGAGCGCGCGAACCTCGCCGACGCACTCGCCGAGTACTACCGGACGATCAACGGTCTCGACCCGTTCGATCCGGTGTCCCGTGGCGACCAGGCGATCGATCCTCGGGTCGCCGATGTCGAATTGCCGGTGCACGACAAGGCGATCGCGCATCTGCTCGACTTGGTCGGCGATGTCGGCGACCTCACCGACGCACTGGACGGCGAGGGTCTGCTCGCCCGGCACGACACGCCACCCGATCCGGACGACCTTGGGGCCAGCCGTGATTGGGCCAGGACCGTCGGCGTCGATCTCACCGAAGCCGACGCCAAGCGCTGGGCGAAGGTCTACGAGGTCTACCGCGACGGGAAGATCGACAAGAAAGAACGCCTCACCCCCGCCCAACTGGCCGAAGTGCAGGCCGCGCTGCGCGAAGAGGTCACCCGCCGCGGCGCCGACCTCGACGCACTGATCGATCTCACCGACCGGGCCGCCGCCCTCGACGCCGCACAGCAGCCGGAGGAGAACGGGAATACCGCGCCGCCCGATGATCCGTCGCTCGGAGCCGCCCCGCCCCGGCCCGATCCTCCGGACTCGGACAGCGGCGGAAAGCCCGAGCCGACCGGCGACGACGGCGACGGAACGAAGACGCCGCCGGATCCCGCGGGCAGCCCCGAGGAGCCGCCGCGGAACGGCGTCGACGCGGACCTGGCTCGGCAGGTGACCGATCGGCTGGCCGCCGAAAATGCCGCCGCCGTTGCGGAATTGGCCAGAGCGCGCGAGGTACGCGAGGCGGCCATGCGCGGTTTGCCCGTCGACGAGACCGGGCTGACCGAGGAGACACTCGAAGGCACCATCGACGCTTTGGCGACGAAGACGGTGCGGCAAACCCCGCACGGCAACGAAATGGCGGACTACCAGGCGCGGGTCGCGGCGCTGGAAGAAGCGGCCGTCGCCGTCAATCAGGCCGAAGCCAAAGTGGCCTTCCTGGACGAAATGGTCGCGTTGGCCATGGAGCGCGAAGCACTCGCAGAACAAGGCGCCCGTCCGGTGGGCGGCAGCAACCGAGTCGGCGCGGTCGATGGCGACCCGCCCCGCATCGTCGTGGTCGGCTGGAACGCGCCGGACCAGGTCCGCGCCGACCTCGCCGCCGAACACCCCTGGCTGGCACCTCTGCTCGACCGTTCCGACGTCGTCGTCAGCTACGTGGAGATCACCTACAGTCCGGACGGCCGAATCACCCACCTGCGCACCGACTTCGGTCCGGACGGGCCGATCCACAATCGCGCCGAAAAGCCGGTGCGCGCCGACGCCACCGATCTGGACCCGGTCCGTCAACTCGTACAGGCACAGCAGCGGGCCGACGCCGAATTCGATGCACTGCAACGCCGGAACGCCGAACGGCATCAGGACTCGCAGCGAGACACCGACGCTGAGTTCGATGAAGCGCAGCGTCGGATCGATGAGCGATACGCGGAGGCGCAGCGGGCCGTTGAGCGCCGTATCGAAGAGGCGCGGCGGTCGTCGGACCGGACGGAGGCCGATTTCGATGCGCTGCAACGCCGAATCGCTGAGCGCCACGCGGAGTCGCAGCGGCACACCGACACTCGATTCGATGAAGCGCAGCGCCGGATCGATGAGCGATACGCGGAGGCGCAGCGCGCGGTTGAACGTCGTATCGCGGAGGCGTGGCGGTCATCGGAGGAAACCGAGGCCAGCTTCGATGCGTCCCGCCGCGACATAGCTGAGCAACATCAGGACTCACAGCAGCGAACCGAAGCCGATTTCGATGCGCTGCAACAACGGATCGCTGAACGGCACGCGGAGTCCCAGCGGCACACCGACACTCAGTTCGACGAGGCGCAGCGCCGCAGCGACGAGCGGTACGCGGAGGCACAACATGCGGCGCAACGCCGCGCCGACGAGGCCAAGCGCCTGCTGGATCAAGAGGAACCTCCGACCCAGCACCGTGCTTCGGCCCCGCCGCGCGCTCCCCACAACAGGGCGGAAGGTGACGTTCGAGTCTGGCCACCAGAGCAGGCACCGGGACAGCAGCCCGATGAGTCTGCGGGGACGGACAAGCCGCGCCACCCCACCGGCCTGGACGAGGACGGATCAGACGCGTCTGGTGCACGTCCGGAACTTGCTCCGCCGCAATCGGGTTCGCAGCCTGAGTCTTCTCGAACGGGGCCGTCCGAAGCCGACAGGTCGCTACCGCAGGAAGAGGGTGGCAATCAGAATTCACAAGATCCCGCGGCCCGGGAAAATGGCTCAGCCGAGCAGAAGCCGAAGGCCACTGCTGCCCGCCAACGGGATGATGGTGAGCAGGCACCGCCCGCGTCGGCACCGCATCAAGCGGGAGACGATGGTGTGCAGGGCCCGCCAGCGCGGCAGGGCGATGATGGTGGGCAGGAACCACCCGACTCACGGACGACCGACGGGGATGATGAACCGGTAGGGGAGTCGTCGCGTCCCATCTGGCGGTCGCATATTCCGCATCCGCCGCACCCCTACGACTTCGAGCTGCCGAACATCACCCTGTTCCCACCGGTCGTTCCCCAACCTCCCCAGCCCCCGGTTCCGCCCGAGCCGCCTCAGCCGCCCCCGGTCCCGCCGCAGCACCCGCCGACCGTGCCGAGTCAACCCAGGCCGCCCACGCCTCCGGCGATGCCCGAAATGCCGAAGCCGCCAACCCCCCAAGTACCTCCGCGGCCGTCGGAGTCGCCGAAACCCGCTGAGCCACCGATCCTTCCAGAGCAACCGCAGCTGCCCGAGGTACCGACCCTTCCGGAGCTGCCAACACCACCCGAGCTGCCGACCCCCGAGCTGCCGGTTCCGCCTGAGCTGCCGGTTCCGCCTGAGCTGCCGGTTCCGCCTGAGCTACCGGTCCCGCCTGAGCTGCCGGTTCCGCCAGAGCTGCCGGTTCCGCCAGAGCTGCCGACTCCGCCCGAGCTGCCGACACCGGAGTTGCCGGTCCCGCCTGAACTGCCAACGCCGGAGCTCTCACCGCCACCTGGGCTGCCGGTCCAGCCAGCGATCCCGGACCGACCGCACCTCCCGGAATCCCCGCTACCACCCAGCTTTACGGAGTTGCCGGTACCGAAGCCGCCGTCCGACGTGCCGAATCTTCCGGTACCGCCGGAATGGCCGCAACCGTCGATGCTTCCGGAGGTACCCGAGCAACCGGGCTCTCCCGCGTCGCCGGAGTCTCCGCGCCCACCGGAGACACCGGTTCCGCCTGAGCTGCCGCACCTTCCGGTGACACCGAACGTGCCGGGGATGTCGCAGTTCTCGGACTCGACGGTGCCGCGCCTTCCTGATCCATCGCAGCCGTTGCGGGATCTCGCGGAGATGCCTGGTGCATCGGGCGTGCCGACGCCCGAGTGGCCTGGTCAACCAGAGCGTCCGAATTCAGCCGCTGCGCAGGAGCTTCCAGCATTGCCGGATTCGCAACCAGGTTCGCCAGTGCTGCCGAGCCATGCGGTGCCGCCGAGCTCGCTCCAACTGCCGCATCTGCCTGATGTGAATTCGGCGAACTCTCCTGGTCTGCTGGATACGCCGCTCGCACGGCGATGGGAGGAGTCGGCCGGTGGTTCGGCGTTGTCGGGGCCGAATGCTCCAGGGGTATCGGACCATTCGCATGCACCCTCGGAATCGGCTCCGCCTGGAGATCACCACACGCCGGTGGCGCTGGCCGGATCGCTGGATGGCGGGTCCGGCGGGCCGGGGGTGACTACACCGGGATCGGGGGATGGGCGGCAAAACGCTGGTCCCGGGCAAATGATGCCGCCGATGGCACCGCCACCCGCCCCGGGGCGGACGTCACGTGCCTTTCCACGAGCGTCGGCCTACGGCAACGGCAACGGGTCTTCAACAATCGGAACGCGCAGTAGCGCAAGCATTGTCGTGCGATCACACACCGGCTTCAGCGGGTTCGCCGACTTCGACCCAGTGACCGGAGTGCTGCGCGCCCACCCGTCGGGTCTGGGCTCGTTGGGTGGGGTGTTCGGCGAGTTGGGCGAGCTACCGGTGGTGTTCTACCGGGATGGCGGGCGGTTGATGGTGCGTGCGGGCGATCGGGTCATCGACTTGGACGCGGCGCATGTCGGCGCCGAATGGCAGCGGTTCGACGAAGCGACCACCCGCTTCCTGCTCACCGTGGCGGGAAGCGTCGTCTGCGACGTGCGCTACCGGTCCGTCCTGCCCGACATAGACCTGGGCCTGCTGATTCGGGACGTGCTGGCCGACCCCGACCGGCGTACCCGGATCTTCGCCGGATGACGGCCGCACGGACAATGGCGGAAATCGAGGAGGAACGATGCGCGAGGACTTCCCGAACGACGACGAACTACGGAGCAATTTCGAGGAGCTGCTCGCCTCGGTGCGCGGCGGTGACGGCCTGTTCACCGAGAGCGGCCTGGATACGGAAACCGAGAACGCCCTGCTCGCGATCGCCCGTGCCTACCCCGAGGTCCCCGATCACCTGATCACCGCCGCCCGCCGCGCATTCGCAGGACAACTGGACGGCTCGAACGCGGCGGCTGTCAAAGCGGCCACCGCCCGCAAAATCGCCGAAATCAACCGCCGCGGCACCACCCGCTGACCCCCGACGCGGAAACGCCGACCACACGACCGGCCAGGTTTCCAACAAACGACGCGACGGCATGTGCTGTTTGACGAAAAGGCCTGCTTGCTATTGCTAGCACCCCTCCTCGCTGGGTTCAATTGACGGATGGTCAATGGCGATCGAGGCTTTACCGGCGTGTCGGTGCCCAGTCGAGGCGCGATCTTCGCGTTGAACGCGACATTGCGTCCCCTGGGTTCGGTGCTGCCGCCGAACCGGTTCGGGGTGGCCGCCGCCCGGCTCGGCCTGGCTGCTTCCTGCAGGCTCTGGTTCGACCGCAAGCTGCCGCATCGGGTCGTCGACGAGCCGGGGCCGCGCGGCCGGACGGTCGGCGAGTGGGTCGGCGAACCGCCACGCCCCGGCACCCCGATCATCTACTACCTGCACGGCAGCGGTTACGTCGGTTGCAGCCCGACCACGCATCGTGGCCTGGTGTCGGAACTGGTGCGGCGGCTGGATCGCCCCGCCTTCACCCTGCGGTACCGGTTGGCTCCGAAGCACCGATTCCCGGCCGCGCACGACGACGTGCTCAACGGCTACCTGTGGTTGCTCGAGCACGGCCACGCCGCCGAAGACATTGTGCTGATGGGGGACTCGGCAGGCGGCCACATGTCGCTCGGTTTGGCGGTGCAGCTGCGTGCGCTCGGCATCGCCCAGCCCGCCGCGATCGTCGCGTTCTCGCCGCTGGTCGACGCGACCTGGGCGCTGGCCGCCGCGCGTCGCGCGCAGGTGTGGGATTCCTTCATGTCGCTGAGCCTGGCCAGCAAGATGACCGGGCTCTACACCGGCACAACCCATTTCGACGATCCACGACTGGACGTCCTGAGTGGCGTCGGCGCGGACCTGCCCCCGATGTTGCTGCAAGCCGGCGCCAGCGAGATGCTGAGCGCCGACGCCGAACGATTCGGCGAGGCGCAGCGCGCGGCAGGCGGACACTGCGAGGTCCAGTTGTGGCCCGGCATGTTCCACGTCTTCCAGGTCGGTCACCGCCTACTACCCGAAGCCCGCGCCGCGCTCACCGCCGTCGAACAGTTCGTCGCCGACGTGGCAACCCGGTCCGCCACCCGAGGCTCGCGCTCAGCCTAAGAAGTAGTTAATTTTCGCGGGCTCGTAGCGGCAGTCGCGGGCCCCGCGCAGCGGCCGGGTCGCGCGGGAAAGGGGTGTGCACACCCGATATCGGGTGTGCGTCCGCGCCGTTCCAGGGTCGATGATGTCGCCGTGAGCCCATAATGATTGTGGATTGCGCCCGGAGCTCTCGTTCGGTTGAATCCTCTTAGGCGCCACTCGAATGCGCATCATGCGAGGTGGTGGCCGAGCGCGGGTGGGGAACGTCAGGAGGAGCGTTCAACGTGGGAAATGACTCGCCATGGTCCGAGCTGCGGGCGCAGCAAAAGGGCAATGGAGACATCGTCAAGGTTGATACCGGTGTTGCCCATGGCTGCGCGAAGGCATGCTCGGACATGATTCGTGAGCTCAGGGGCTATCAAAAGATCATCAACACCGAGCACATCGAGACGATGGAGCGCCTGAGCCCGCTGTTCAGCGGCTTGAACCTGACCGAGGCGTTCAAGAAGAAGTCGCGTGACCTGAACGACAAACTCGATCAGCACATCAAGGCGCTGACCGATCTGGGGGACCTGTTCAAGACCGCGGGACTCGCGTACGCGAACCAGGACGCCGACTCCAAGGCGAAATTCAAGGAAACCATCCCGAGGCTCGGCCAGGTCGACACCGCACCGTCCGGCAACGACATCAAGTACAGCGCGCCGGACTACAACAAAAACAAGACGTCGACCATGCCCGCCGAAAAGCCCACGATGCCCGCGTCGATCAAGGACACCGAGCCCATCGACGTCGGGCTGGAAGCCCCGAAGAGCATGATGGGGCCACAGCTGGTCTCGCTCAGGGAGAGCTCTAAACCGGAGGCGGCGTTCCGGGCCGGTGCCGTCTGGAAGACCCTGTCGGAGCGGCTCGTCGGCGAGTCCTACAAGCTCGAGCAGCATCTGCAGAAGGTCACGGTCGACAACTGGCGCAGCCCCGGCGCGGACAAGGCGGTCGGCGCGGTCCAGCGATACGGAGCCGTCGTCCAGCAGTTGGCGATGCGCATGCAAGTGGTCGGCAATTACCTCACCTACACCTCGCAGTGGCTGAGCGCGACGGTGTCTGCGATGCCGTACTCGCACCAAGGCCTGTCGGAAAGCCAGTTGAACGAGTACCGCGACAAGTACCGGGATACGTACGCGCGGGGCATGACCGACACCACCCAGGCTTTCCCCGTTCTTCCCGACCCGAACTACGACCTCACTCCTAAACAGCCGCCCGGCCAGCAGCCTGGTCAGCAACAACCCGGCCAGCAGCAACCGGGCCAACAACAGCCCGGTCAGCAGCAGCCCGGTCAACAACAACCTGGCCAACAGCAGCCTGGTCAACAACAGCCCGCCCAGCAGCAACCCGCCAAGCAGCAGCAGCAGCCCACCGGCGGCGGCCCGGGCGGTCCTGGACCCGGCGGACCCGGCCCGAAGGCGGGCGTGCCCGCGGGTCAGACCACGCAGGACCCCTCGAAGCTCGTGGAAGCGGTTTCCAAACAACAAGTCAAGCCCGAGGTCGAACCGAAGCCGGCGTCGGAAGAGAAGTCCGGGCCGAAGGAAGACAAGGACCCGCAGAAGCCGGGTACCGGCGATGGCAAACCATCGACCCTCCCCGCGGCCGCGTCGAGCGGTCAGGACATGATCGGCCCGCTCACCAACGCCCTCTCCTCGGGCGTGCAGGCGCTGAGCACCGGCATCCAGGGCGCGGTGGAAGCCGCCACGCAGATGCATGCCGCCGAGCTGGCCGCGGCTCAGCAACAGCAGCTGCAGATCCCCGACGGCCAGCAACCCGGCGAGCACGACGGCCAGCCGGGCGACGCCGACGACAAAGACAAAGACGATAAGGACGACAAAGACAAGGACGAGAAGGACAAAGACGAGAAGGACGGCAAGGACAAGGAAGAAGAAACCAATCCCCTGCTGAGACTCTTTCCGCGCGCGGAACTTCCGTCGATCCCCACCATGTCCGGCGTCCCCCAGCCGCTCGCCGCGGCGTTCCCGTTCGGCCCCGGCGAGCCAGGCAACGGCGCGCCGCAGGCCCCGTGGGCGGCGGGCGTCCCCAACGCGTTCGCGTCGGGAACTCCAGGGGCACTGGGGATTCCGGGCATAGGCGACGGAAGCGTGCCCGAAGCCGCGGTCCGCGCTGCCTCGACAGCCGAGGTTCCGCAGGCGTCGACCGCCGCGGGCGGCGAATTCGCCGCGGAACTCGGCTTGCCGGAATTGCGTCTGCCGCAGACCGATAACCCGGTGACCGAGACGTGACGCAGACCTGGACGTTCACCGACGACGAGTTCGACGCGCTGTGGGAACGCTATTCGAATACCCATCTCCCCGCGCCGTTCATGTACACCGCTCGCACCGTGCGTCTCGACGATTACGAACGTGAATCGTTCCAGACCTGGGAGCGGTTGCGGCGCACCCTGGACAGTTCCTTTCACGAGGTGCTGGAGACCTTCTTGCGGCCCGAAGTGTCCGTGGTCGGATACGGGTGGAACGAGCAGGACATGAACAACCCGGAGAAGCGGACCAGGGTGCGCGCGGTCCGGGCCGGTTCGCGCGGTTACCTGATGACCCAGCTGCCCGGCGAAACGATCTGGCACAGCGGCGGTTTCGTCATCACCGACTGCGGACCGCACGGCCTGGCCGAGGCGGCGCTCGCGGCGTTGCCGCAGTCGGACAAGGCCGGTCGCCTGAAAAACGTTCCGATCGTGGTCAACCGGCACGACGACGGCGACTACGACACGGCGGGTTCGGTCGCCTTGGACTACTCCCGCGATTCCTCGGCCCAGCGCAGCCAGCAGTTCTTCGACATACCCGCGACGAGCACCGGCGCGATCACCATCCACCAGGGTCGGTCGAAGTTCGGTCCGCGCGGCATCTTGCAGGAGATCCTGATGTGGCGGGACCTGCCCGATGACGGCCGGTACATCATCAAGGTCGACAACGCTCCGGTGGCCATCGGTGTCGGGCCGGAACGGCTGCGCAGAATGGTCGACGACGCGATCGAGATGATTCTGGAACGGATGGAAACGCACTGGGAACCGGATGGTTTGCCGGAGCGCGGACGCTGGTAACCCGAGGTCCGGCCGTGCGAGCGGGCTTGTCGTTCCCGTCGCTTCGTAGCGTTTTGTTCAGCGGTCGCCCGCCCCGCCGCTGTGCCAGTATGGGGCGGTAGGACAGCTCGGGCATCGGGTCTCGGTGCATGGATGAGGAGATTGCTGCGACGTGACCACACCAGGCGACGAGGCTGCTGACCGCCGGCCAGGAGACGAGTCGGCCGCGGAACATGCCGGACCGGCGAACGACCCGTCGGCCGCGACCGACGACCAACCCGCGGGCCAGCCGGACGACTCGACACCCTCGCCCGAAGATGCCAAGGCCCAGGCCTTTATGCGGGAGTTCATGACCTCGCTGTCGGACGAGAGCGCGACGGACGAGCCGGGTACGGACGAATCCGCCGAGGACGCGCCGACCGACGCCGACAGCGAGGCGTTCATGCGCGAGTTCGTGAACGCCTTCGCGGAGTCCGGTGAAGAACCCGATGTCGGCTTCACCCTGCTAGAGCAGCCCCCGGCGGCGGACGTCGCCGAGCGCGCGAAACAGCTCGGTCACCAGATGGCCAGGGAGCTGGCGGCGTTGGGCCCGCAGGGCTGGCGGCGGTTGGAGGCGGTATTCGCTCTGACGACCAGCGCGGAGACCGCGTTTGTCGAGTACTCCGACGACGACCAGCGCTCGGTGCAGGCACAGCCGACCCCCGAGATCCTCGAACTGGCCAGGGAACACCGGGACGTGTCCGCGCGGCTGAGCGACGGCCCATGGTGGCGGCTGCTGATGACGCTGACCAGTTCCGGCGAGATCGAGGTCGACTACGACTACGGCGACGAGCCGTTCCCGGAGGACCAGCTCTTCCCGGCCGAGGTATATCGCGCCGACCTCGAGGCATATCCGCGGCAGACCCTGCCGGTGTGGCTGGCGGCCTACGTCGGCCACGGCGAACGCCAGTCGCGGCCCGCGCAGCTGGCCGCCGCGCAAGCACGAGCCGATCGCGCGGCGGGCGTGCGAGCTGTGTTGTCGCAGCACGAGTTTCCGGCGTTCCCGCTGATGTCGGCGCGCTGGGCAGTGATCGCCGCGGCGTTCGTCGCCGCCGGATCGCAGTGGGGACCACGGGTGCTGCCCGCGCTGGGCTGGTTCGAGGGCGCCAAGCGCAGCGGCTCGACGCTGTACACGCTGCCCGGCGGTCGGGCCGTGCTGTCGGGTGGAGTGTGGAACGCGCCCGAGCTACACGCCACCTACAACGAGGGCGCGCCGATGCCCGCGCTGTTCGCCGGTGCGCCCGAGTGGGTGGCCAACCCGGTGCTGAATCCCCGTGCGGCGAGCGGACTTCTGTCGTTCTGCTACTGGTGGGAGGGCGGCCGCTGGTATCGCGGCGAATCGCCGACCTCGGACCAGCTGGCCGAGGCGGTGCCCGGCGTCTGGACCGCCGACACGGTGGTCGACGTGGTGACCGGGCTGCTCGCGGAACAACCGACGGATCGCCAGCGCGAGGCGGTGGCCACACTGGTCTCGGCGGCGGAGGTCGGCGTCGTTACCCGCGACACCCTGGTCGATGTCTTCGGTGACGACGGCACCTTCGACATCGACAGCGCCCTGTACCAGCTCACCCTGGCCGGCGTGACACTGACGCTGCCGGAGCCGATGCCGCAGGCGGAGGCGATCGAGCGGGTGCGTCAGTACATTCTCGACCAGGAGATGGACACCAGCGGATACCCGTTGGAGAAGCTGCGGGCCGATCGGATCAGCGTGGGCTGGATGGTGTTCGTGCCGACCGAGCCCGGCGAGATCTCGATCGGTCGAGCGATCTTCTATATCGCCGATGACGGTGTGCTGGAACAGTCTTCGTCGTCCGTGGCGCCGTCGGTGTATATCGCGGATTTCGAGCAGCGTTTCCAGCAACGGCAGGGTTCGGTGAATGCGTGACGCACCGGTCCCGGCGGCGCAGGGGATATCCTTAAGCGACTGCTAAGTATTCGTCTTCCGGCTACATTCGCCGCACCCGCAGCGCCATTATCGAATCGTATTCATCGGCGGGTTAAGAGGATTCGATATGGCGGGTCATTCCGAGCGGACGGCGACCGGTTCGGCACTCGGCGATCGAGTGCGGGTGACCGTCGACGCGGACGGGATCGTGATCGACACCCATATCGAGCTCGGCGGAGAGCTGGTCGACTACGACACGCTCGCGCAAGCGCTGACCGAGGCGGCGCAGAACGCCCAGGCGGCGCTGAAACTTCAAGCGGCCCCCCACCGGTAGCCGAAGCCGCGGATCGTGACGATCAGGCCGGGCCGACCCAGTTTGGCGCGCAGGCCCGCCATGTGCACGTCGAGCACCCGCGATACCGCCGCCGAGGAGTCGCCCCAGATGCGGTCCATCATCTGCTGGCGACTCACCGCCGTACCGGGCCGTTCCACCAGGATCTGCACGAGCTGGAATTCCTTGGGGGTCAACGGTATTTCGCTACCCGCCACCACCACCTGGTGGGCAACCAGATCGACCCGGACGTCCTCGGTGACCACGTCCACCGGTGTCGGCTCCCGCGGCCCGGCCCGGCGGGTCACCGTCTCCAGGCGCGCGGCCAGCTCCGCGATGCGCGGCGGCTTCACCAGGTAGTCGTCGGCGCCACCGCGCAGCGCGGTCACGATGGTGTGCTCGCCACCGCGCGCCGTGAGGATCAGCACGGGCACCGAGCTGACCTGCCGTAACCGCCGAAGCACCTCCAGCCCATCGATATCGGGCAGGCCGAGATCGAGGATCACCGCGTCATAGTCGTGATACGAGGCGAGCAACTCGGCGCCGCGGCGTTTACGGTCGACGTGGTAGCCCCGGGCGGTCAGCGCCGCGACCAGGGCGTCTCCCACGCCGTCATCGTCTTCGACCACCGCAAGCCGCACGCGCCGATCCTCGCAAATCGCGAGGTCCGGTGCGCGCGGTTTCGCATTTACCGGGGATGACCAGCCGTCAGCAGGTCGGAAATAGCATTTCAGATTCTTAACAGTCCCTTGAGCTTCTTGTCCCCGGTATGGGGCTCGGTGCCCTTGTGCGCGTGTCACTATCGAAAAAAGACTGCGCAGCACCGGTCTCTCGGCAACAAGAACGGCACCTGATGAGCGACGAGAACTTCGAAGACGCCACCGGCGTAAGCGAACTCGCCGTCGCGGGTACCCGGTCGCCGCTGGCCCGTCTCGTCGCGGGGGTCGCCGCACTAGGCAGGCCAGGACTGCGGCGGGTGGACGCGGCGTTCGCGCTGACGGTGTCCGCCGAGTCGGCGCGCATCATCTGCACCGACGGAACCAGGGTGACCAGGATCGAGGCGCCGCCTGCGCTGCTCACGCTGGCCCGTGCGCACCGGGCCGAGTCGCTGACCGCCGTGGGCGGACCGTGGTGGCGATTGCTGGTGCGGGTGAACGCGTTCGGTGCGCCCGAAATCGACTACGACTACGGTGACGAGCCGTTCCCCGGCGATCAGTTGTTCCGGCCCGAGGCGTATCGCGCCGACGTGGCGGCGTATCCGCGCCCGCGCCTACCGGTGTGGCTCGCGGCGTATATCGGCCACCGCGACCGGCAGTCACGCAGTCCGCGCCGTGCCGAGGTCGCCGCCCGAGCCGATCGGACTCGCGGCATCCAGCCGACCCCGATCACCGAGGACCTGCCCGCCTGCCCCGAAATATGGGCGAGGTGGGCCACTCTTTCCGCGGTCTACGAGGCGGTTGCCGCCGATCCGGGGCCGCGGATCGTGCCGGACACGGCTTGGTTCGAGAGTGCGCGGAACGCGAGCAGCGGCTCCTCGTTGTACGCGCTGCCGGGCGACCGGGCGGTGCTCTCCGGCGGCGTGTGGAACGCGCCGACGCTGAACGCCGCGTACAACGGCGGCATCGACTTACCGAATCTCTATGCGGGCGCGCCCGGTTGGGTGACCAACACGGTGCTGAACCCCCGCGCGGCGGTCGGTCTGCTGTCCTTTTGCTTCTGGTGGGAAGGCGGCCGCTGGTACGGCGGCGAGTCGCCTTCGGTGCCGCAGTGCGGTGCGGCCTTGCCGCCGATCTGGAGCCCGGGCGCCGTGGTGGAAACCGCGGTGCGGCTGCTGTGGCAGCGCCCGGGGCCACGGCACCGAGCAGCGCTGGCGCGGCTGCTGTCCGCGGCCGAGCGCGGCGCGGTGACCAGGGAGGTAGTGCGGGATGCCGTGGGCGCGCAGCGGGATCTGGACGGTGCGCTTCGACAGCTGTCCGCCGCTGGATTGCTGGCGCCGTCCGGGGCTACGGTGGAGCGGCATTACCCACCGAACGTTCACCTACTGGACGGTTGGTATTTGTGCGATGATCGAATTGCGTTGTAGCCGAAGGACTGGAGGTCGTAATGGCAGGCAGGGTAGAGGCGAGTACGCAGGGTGTGCACAAGACCGGCACGCACGCGCATGAGGTGATCTGGAAGCTGGAACAGATCCTCGCCGCAATGGAACGGGCACACGCCGCCGGTTACGGCAAGTGGGGCACCGACGACTTCGGCAAGAGTTTCGAAAGCGAGAACGGCTACGTCGCCTCCTACGAGAACCTCAAATCCGTCATCCAGTCCCAGATCGCGCGGCTGCTCCAGTACGGCGAGGGGATGCTGACCAGCGCGGAATTGCTGCAGGACATGGAACTCGCGAACAAGCTGGGCGTCACCTTCGAATAGCGGGTCGAGGTAGCTGACGGTCGGCATCGCCGAGTCGAGGTGTCGGGGGTGAGGGTTAGGAGAGGTTGATGGCGTACGAACCAGCGAACGCGCAGCTGGCCGAGCTGATGGATTCGATCCATACCAGCATCAAGTCGATGGTGCGGTCACAGCAGAAGCAGGCGCTGCTCACGGCGACCGCGTACGCGGCCGGCAAGAAGGTCGCTGTCGTCGTCAACGCACGGGGCGTGGTGATCGAGACCCGATTCACCGAAGACATCAGCGATTTGACGCCGAAGGAACTCGCCGCCGCGGTGACCGCCGCAGCGCAGGATGCGGCCGGGCAGGTGGAACGGCAGACCAAAGCGATGATCCAGGAGTTGCGCGACGAGCAGGCGCGACTGCCGAAGATGTCGGAGATCGTGCAGGGCCTGCCCGACGTGGAGGAAATGCTGCCCACACTGCCGGAGGTCTCGCTGGCGCCGCCGCGTGCCCGCTCCCGCGCGCAAGCGGTGGACGACGAGAGCGTGGACGGAACCATGGAATTCACCGATGTCGTGCCGTTCGACCACGAGCGTCAGGATCGTTCGGGCTCCGATGTCGCCGAATCCGGTTGGTAGGCCCGGAGTTGCCGCTATGACAGGCCGCTGATGACCTGGCTCACCTCTATCTGGAGTTGGATTCCGCCCTGGATCCTGACCACCCTCAACTTCGGCATGGCGTATCCGGACGGCGATCCGGACGCCATGTACGACCTGGGCGACGAGCTGGAGAACGTCGGCAAGCAGCTGCTGGATCTGGAGAACGATCTCAACATCCTGCTCCGCCAGATCGAGAAGGCGTACCCGGAGGGCGACGGCGTACAG
The DNA here is from genome assembly GCF_019222765.1 of Nocardia iowensis. Lineage (NCBI taxonomy): Bacteria > Bacillati > Actinomycetota > Actinomycetes > Mycobacteriales > Nocardiaceae > Nocardia > Nocardia iowensis. Next base: position 1,085,225 of record NZ_CP078145.1, read on the forward strand.
AACATAAGCCAGGAGCTCGACAAGTATTTCGGCGGCGACTTCACGATTCGCAAGAATGGCGAAGGCCTGGTCGATCTCGGCGAATACGTGTCCGGCGGTGGCAAGTCGATCGAAGGCTCGCAGGCCATCTCGGCCTACTTCGCCGCGGCGACCGCCCGAACGATCATCATGCTGCTGATCCAGGGCTGGCCTTACGGCGCCATCGGCGCCGGAATTGCGGCGGCCCTCGGCCGGATCGGGATGGGGATCCTCGGCAAGGAAGGCCTGCGCAGGCTCGAGCGGGAGGCCGCGCGGCTCACCACGAAGAACTTGGTGATGCCGTACGTCAAGAAGATCGGTCTGAAGCGGGCAGGCACCCAGGCCGCGACGAGAAACCCGCTGAAAAAGCTGGACCAGTGGGCATTGCAGAAGACCGGCAAGGCGGGCCTGGCCAGAACCGCCCTCGCTGGTGGCGCCCGTGGCGCGGCGCACGGCACGACCCTCGATCTCGCGGTCCAGACCGCGCAGGCGCTTTCGGGTCACGGCTCCATCGACCTCATGCAGACCGCACGCACCGCCGTCGACTGGGCGGCGGGCGGTGCGCTGGGTGCGCCGATCGGCCGAAAAATCGGTGAGCGGTTCCACGCCAACGGATCTCGGCTGTCGCCGAAGTTCCAGCGCGCGCTCGCCGCGGGCGCGGGTGGCGCCGCCGGTGTTCCGGCGATGTGGGCGTCGGGTATGGGCTGGCAGATGGCCGTCGAGGGCAAGAGCTGGAGCGAAGTCGACAAGACGTTCCACTGGGAGATGCTCGGCGCGGGCATCGGCATGGGCGGGCTCGGCGCCATGCGCAACCATGGCATGGGCGCCGCTCCCGGCACGGGGCTGGCCATCTCGGACGGCGCCCATTCCAGGCCTGGCGGGGCGTTCGACGGCTCGGAGCAGGCGGCGAAGGAGGCTGCCGCACCGGTTGCCGACCGGCTCATGCGGGCCAGCCATCCCGACCGGGTGCAAGACCCGGTGGAGCGGGCGCGTTACGAGGAAACCTTCCAGCGTGCGCAACAGTTGAAAGACGCTCCCCGCGTCTACTCGACCGATAGCAACGGCGTCCGGTACGAGATGTCGCGCGCCGAGCGCTTGGCCGAGCTCCAGAAACTCGAACAGGACTTCGCCAACTCGTCGGCCCGCACGGAAACCACCACGTCGGCACAGCCCACTGCCAGCGCGCCGACAAACGCCGAAAGCGGCTCCCGCTCAGCTGATTCCGGAACGAAGGCAGCGGATTCGGGTGCTCGGCCACAGGCTGCGCCGCCCCCGCAGGAAGGCCGGTCCAACCTCCCCGCGGAACGAAGCACCGGGTCGTCGGAACGAGGTGTCGCGCAGCGCGGCACCTCGACCGGTGGGCAATCCAACAGTCCCGTGGCCAATCCCGGCCGCGCCGGTGTCAGCCCCACGATCAATACCGCCGCGGGTAGCGCCAGTATCGCCGCGGGGCAACAGAGCGCACCGGCCCCGGCAGCCCAGCCGACTCAGCAGTCCCCCTCGCAAGGCAACCTCGACCAGGACTCCCGCGTTGTCGGACAGGCGGAGGACCGCGGCACAGGCACCAGACCCACCGACGTGGCGAATGGGGCCGAGCGACCCGTGGACAACACGGCGGGTACCAAGGAGAGCGGCACCAAGCCGACAGACGCTCCGGTCGAGCCGAGCAAGCGCGGCGACGATGCGCCGCTGGACAATTCGCGTTCCCGCTCCGACGATTCCCCCGTGCCGGGTCGCGACCGGCTGCCCGAGGCAACCAAACCGGCCTCGGAACTTACTGTGGCACAGCCGGATCGGGGCGCGGCAGGGGACAAGGGTGCCAACCTCCCGCCGGTCTCGGAGCGTGACGCCAGGCCTACCCAGCCGGATCGGCCCACCCAGCCGGATCCCACTGCCCCGAGCCGCGAGACACCCGCTGTGCCGCCACCCGCCAATGCCGACAAGGGCGTGCCACGCGTCGTCGAGCCGGGCAGCACCGACCGCACCACGAATAACAGTGTCCAGGAGCACAAGCCCGCACGGGTCGGTGTCTTCGATGGCAAGCCGGAGCGCGCCGATGGTGGGCACTTCGACGGTTCCCGGGCGCGCACCGCGGAGCCGCGCATTGCCGAGCCCGAATCGCGTCCCGCGAATCAGGAGCCGCGTGGCGCCGCGGTGGCGCCCGAGGGCAAGCCGACCGATGTCGAGGCCAGGCCGACGCGTCCGGAGCCCGAGGCGCACCGTGCAGCCGAGCTCGAGCGGCGCGGCACCGACGTCGAGCCGCGTCGCGGTGACGGTGTGTCGCGGGATCACGTCCGGCAGCCCGAGACGTTCACGGACCTGATTCCGGACAGCCCGGCCGCCGTATTCACGCTGATCGCCGACGGCATTCGGACGCAAACCGAAGCGGCGCTCAATCACTGTGTCCTCGACTCCATTCGGCAGCTGCGCGAGAAGCAGGGCGATGTCGCCGATATGCCGTCGCAGGAGCTCGTCAATCGGGCCGGGGTCCCGTGGGCGGAGGTGGAACCGCTGCTGCGCGGGGCGATCCCAGAGGTTTACCTCGGCAAGGACGGGGGGCCTGGCCACGCCCTGATACTCGACACGCTGAGCAAGTATGAGCCCGGCGCCACCGCATGGATCGTCGAGGAGCGCGCCACCCCTAACGAGCAGGGCGTCGGCGTGCACACCTTTCCCGTCACCTATCTCGGTGAAAACTCCGCGGGCGTACGGCAATACGAGGTCAAAAACAGGCACTTCAGCTATCTCTACACCGACCGGCAAGGCCGGGAATGGCTCATCGACAACGCTGCCCCCGAGCGCGGTCCGTACTCACTGGCCGAGCTGGCGGGTGGGTCGAGGGAGAACGCCACACGGACCTCCGCGATCCTCTACAGCGACGGTCAGGTCGTCAGCAGCGGACGTGAACCGATGGTCCTGGCAGGCGGTGAACGCGTTGGCGCGACGCCGGAGCGCGGTGCCGCGCCGGAGCCGCACCGCGAATCCCGGCAGTTGATGCGCGAACTGCAAACGACGATCGGCGAGGAGATGCGTGCCCGCGCCGAGGCCGAGAATCTGCGGACCGAAGCCGAAACCGCCCGTACGGCAGCGGAAATCGAGCGTACGCGGGGTCGAGACGAGCAAGCGCGAACGTTCGACGAGCGGGCACAGCGGCTGGACGAGCAGGCGCAAACCTTCGACGGACAGGCAGCGTCGGCGCGTGAGCGCGCTGATCAATTGCGCACCACCGTGCTCGACCGCGAGGTGGCGCAGCTGGATCAGGCCGAGCGAAATCTGCGCGCCCGCGAGAATCGGCTGGTCGAGCAGTTGGGCGAGCGGCTCGGTGATCCGGAGCGCGTCGCACCGCTGCGCGCCGACCTGGAGCGGATCGACGCGATCGAGTCGCTGGAGCGGGAGACCGCTGCCGCGGGCATTGTCGAGCGCGAGCCGTTGCCCGCCATGCGGGCGTTGGAACGCAAGCTCGCGGAGCTGCGGGCCGACGAAAACCTCGTGCAGACCGGCATGCGCGCCATCGAGGACCGGATGGCCGGTATCCCGTTCGCCGCTCGCGAGCGGCACGAAATGATCGAGGCCGCCCAGCGCGGTATCTCCGAGATCCGCGGCGAGATCCGCACGCTGGAAGCCTCGCACGGCAAGTTGGCCGAACAGCACGACGCCGCACGCACGACACGCGAGACGCTCGAGGGACGGCTCGCGGAGGCGCTGGCCGCCCGCAAGCGGGTGGCCGAGGAGTTCCGGGTGGCGGACCCCGAACAGCTGAGCCCGCGCTATCGCGAGGACCCGGTGCGCGAGGTCGAGCGCGGCCGCGAAACCGAATCGCCAGGCTCGACTCGCAAGGAGCTCTCGCCGGAGGCCAAGCAGGTCCGGGAGCTGCGGGCGATCGCCGATGAATTGGGCAGGGTGGATGCGGAAGGGCGCGACCTCACCCGCCGCCGCACCATGCTGCGGTCACTGGACGAACTAGGGGCGCTGCCGCTTTCGGAGCGCGTCGGACTCGTGCCGCCGCACATCGGCGCGGACGGCTCGGCCGGGCCCGCTCGGCTCATCGTGGTCGGCACCGATGCCAATCCGCGCGGCTACTACCACGCGTTGGAGCAGGTGTTCGGGCATCAGACCGACCGGATGCTCGCGGTGGCGAAGTCGGGCAAGACGCCGTTCGACATACAGTTCGCGCGAGTCACCGAGGGCGATCCGCACCCGACGGCAGGCCTGGAACAGTACCGGGAGGGCACCGGCAACGCGAAGCTCGGAAAGTACCCTGCCAAGTTCGAGGACGCGCTGCCGCCGTACTGGGTGAAGTACTCGCTGACGCAGACGATCGGGCAGTCCGGGCTGCTGTTCGATCAGGTCCCGCACGGGCAGACGCCCGAGGTACTGACCGCGAAGCACGCGCCTTTCGCCCCAAAGGATTTCGCGGGCACCGATCAACCCGGCATCTATCAGGACAACATCGGGGTCTACCCGTTCCACTACTACATCATCGCCCACCGCATCATCGGCCAGTCCGCTCGCCATCCGTGGACGCTCGAGTTCGTGCAGAACCGCCCGTGGATCGGCAAGGGCGTGCTCGCCGCCACCAAGTGGTTGCCCGCTCACACCAAGTTCGAGCCGATCACGCCGCGACTGTCGCCGGAGTTCCTGCGCGACCACCCGCACGTCGCCTCGGGCCTGGTGAAGATCAGCGAGTGGATTCCGAACCTGCGCAACCGCGAATGGATCCACGCCATCGCGCCGCCGTTGCGTAATACCCGGACCTACCCGTGGTTCGAACCCGCGCAGCGGCATCCGGAACCGCTGCAGAAGGAGCAGACACCCGGCACCAGGCGAACGGTGCCGGTGTCCCCGCACATCGGCCCGTCGCGGGAGATCCCGCCGCGGCCGGTGGAAAGCGTCGAGATCCCGAGCTCGCTCGCCGAACGCTGGCGCAACGAGGGTCGCGAATACGCGGACCTGCAGCGCTGGACGAACGCCGAATACGAGCGGTACGAACGCGATCGGCTGCACAACGACGATGCCCTGATCAAGAAGATCGCCGACAACGCGCTGCGCGATCCGAACCGCTACTCCGGCGGCGACGCGAAGGCTTGGGACCGAAACGGCGGCAAGGAACCGTGGGTCCGCGATCCCGACGGCTCGCGCCTGCCGAAGCATCCCGACGGCTCCACCTGGTTGCTCGATCCGGATGGCACGCCGCGCCCGCGCGAGGAGGTCATCGCTAACCTGCGGCAGGTCCGCGACCTGTGGATGCGCAGCGGGCACGTGGAACGGATCGCCGACGTCGCCGAACTGTGGAACCGGATGGCCGACGGAAATCCGTTGCGCCAGGACCGAATCGGGCTCGAGTCCGCGCTGCTCGAGAGCACGCTGATGGCCAAGAACCCGAAACTCAGCTGGGAACAGGCACACGACCAGGCCAAGAAGATCTACAACTGGGATGCCAACCGGCCGCATTTGACCGGCGAGCGGGCCGAGCGCGGGCCGATCGCCAAGCTGACCGGCCGCCGCGAGTTGACCCGTCCATTCCTGCACGAACAGGCACCGATCGTGCCTCGACCCGAGCAGACTCGGCGCTTCGGGCAACAGCTGAACTACGGCCTGCAGTATCTCGGACCCACTCGCAGCCGGGTGCGGGAAATCCTGAATGGCTGGCCGGAGGCGCGGATCGCCGAGGCCGAGCGCGCGGTCACCAAGCTGGTCCGGCAGGCGACCCGCAACTACCGCGGCGACCACGATCTCGCCCTCGGCGGGGTGGAGGTCACCGGCAAGGTCACCGGGGCGCCGGGCGAACAGCGGCTGCAGATCGAGATCACCAAGCGGGGTGGCCACAAGCCGCCCTCGGTGCGGCGTTTCACGCTGGAGCAGTACGAGAACAACTGCGTACCACGTTCGCTCAACCAGGTGACGAACCATCAGGGGCCGGTGGTCGACCCGCCGCAGCCGAATCCGAAGAACCGGGCGGGTCTGCCATTCCGCGAAGTGGAACCGCGGCTGAATGGGGCCCGCCTCGACGGATTCACCACCGACGCGACCGGGACGGCGCACGGGCACATCATCGAGGGGTTGATGGCGCGCGGGCTGACCGAGAACGGTCGCGGGGCGACGGCGTGGGTGGTGGATCGGCGGGTGACCGTCGACGGCCACGAGATCGGTGGGCACTCCTGGTCCGCCACCTACCTGGGGCGAACGAGTTCCGGCGCACACGTACTCGAGGTGGACGGCAAGACGGTCATCTATGCGGGCCGGGACGCCAAGGGCCGCGAGCTCGTTTTCGACGAGAACGGGGTCCGCCAGTCGCTGGCCCGGCTGACCGGTGGGTCACGAAAGGAGACCGCGCAGACCTGGGCGGTGGTGTGGCACGACGGTGAGGTCGTACACCTGCCCGCAGGCGATCAGCATGCGCCGCAACCGGAATCGAAGCTGCGTGTCGGCCAGGACCCGGTGGGCGAGGCACGGCGCGACCCGATGCGCGAGGCGGAACGCGCGTTCGAGCAGGCGGAGGTCTGGTCCGGCAGCGATCCACCGGCGCGGGCCGGTGATCGCGAGTACGCGCGGGCGCTGACCGACGAGCTCGGCATGCGCGACGTGCTGGTCAACGCGCGTGATCCGTTACGCGAGTTGAGCGATGTCGGGCGCAAGGCGCTGGCCCGCGGCTTCCTCGAACCGCCAGCATCTGGCGCGGAGCCGCGCCAGATGCGGCTCGACGACCACCGCCCGCTCGGCGATGGTGAGTACCATCCGGTCGACCGGATGGCCGCGGCCGCTCCGGAAGCGATCGGAAACGGGCCGGGCGCACAGGGTTCGGTACGACCGGATCCGATACCGCGTCCGGAGTCGATGGACACGGTCCGGGACGGGTTGACTCGCAGGCTGGATCTGCGTGCCGAGGAGGTGGCTCCGGGCAAGCTGGCCGAGACGGTCGTCGATCAGCGTTATCGGACGCTGTTGCGGGCGGGCGCGGTCGAGGCGCTCGATAACGCGGTGCGCAGACTGCCGCATGCCTCCGATATGGATCTCAGCAATCGCATTGCCGCCGAACGGGATACCTGGGCGCGGTTGCTCGGTGTGCGCGAGCCGGAGCTGCAGCCGAGTCGCTACGCCGACACCCTCGCGCGGTTGCGCCAAGAGACGCTGGACCGGGCGGCCGCGATCACCCACCTCGCCGACGCGGTGCAGCAGAGCGGGACCACACGGCCGGACGCACCACTGCGCGTCGATCTGGACGTGCACGGCAAGAAATTGCCGTTGCGACTGGTACCCGACAGCAGCGGCGGCTGGCGGGTGGAGCCCGCCGACCGACTGCCCGCGCCCCGCGTGACCGAATCGGACCCAGCCGCTACCAAGTCGAAGCTGCGGGAACTGGTGGAACGGTTGAAAAACCGTGGGCACGAGCAGATTCCGCAGCATCCGCTCGGTTCGGGTCAGAACGCCGATCTGTACGGTCAGGTCGGCAGTGGGGTCGAGGCGGGCCTGCACCTGCCTGCGGTGGATACCACCTGGGATCCGGCGTTCTTCGCGTTGCAGGTGCTGAAGTTCAACAGCGGTAACCGCGAGCGGTTCTTCCACCTGGTCATGAGCACGGTCGGCGACAAGGTGCACAACCCGCCGCCGCTGCTGGACCGTACTGGTCGCGAGTACGAGTACTGGCGCGATATCGACCAAGAACAGCTGAAGAAGTTCGACGCCGAGATGAAGCGGCTCGGGCTGGACACCCGTTTCAACCCGCCCGCCGAGGAACGGCCCGCGGTGGCCTCGCCTCCGGTGGCAGGCGAGCGGCCCGGCGCCGAACGCGACGTGCCCGCACCGGTGGAGGGTGCGCAGACGCACCAGCCCGAGCCGGGGGTGCGCGCGGATCTCGCGCGGGAGGGTCAGCAGCTCTGGGACGCCGGGTTGGCGCGTCAGCGCGAGGGCGAGGCGCTGTATCAGGCGGGCCGCAAGATCGGTGTCGAGCTGACCGATCTGAACCCGGAAACGGTGCAGCGGGCGTTGGAGCAGGCGCGCTATCGGGCGCTGCGCCACGTGGGCGCGGTGGAGGCCATGCGGGAAGCGGCCCTGCGATTCGACCGCGAGAACAGATTCGTCCGCTACATCGACGAGCACAGCGCCACCAACCCTAACCCGATGGAGCGCTTCGCCAAGGAGATCGCCCAGCAGCAGGGCAAGGACTTCGAGCGGCTCGATACCGAGAAGCGGGTCGCCAACAATTCCGCGGGCACCCGCCGCTGGTGGGATCTGAACTACAACCGCGAACCCGGCGTGGTCAAGATGTTCGAGAACGTCGTGCGCCGCGACCAGGTGCGCCTCGAACTCTCCGACTGGAGCCAGATCTTCGGCCTCGATCGGGCCGAGGTGCACCCGTCGAACCTGGACCGGACCGTTCTCGGCCTGCTCGGCGAGGAGCGCAACTTCTCCAGGGCGGTGGACGAGTTCCAGGCGCAGGCACGCGAATATCGTTCCGCCGCCGACCGATTCGACGGCCTAGCCGAGAAGATGGCGCAGGACGCGGGCGCGGAATGGATTCGGTCGCAGCACGGCGAGCCGCTGGACGCGCGCAATCCGCACAACGTCGGCCGGGTGGCGGGCCCGCCGGAGCGGCTGCTGATCGTCGACAACGGATCGAAACACGATCGGCTGCTTGCCGATACGCTGGCCGACCCGGCCAACGCCCGTCTTGCCGAGGCGATCACGCGTGGTGATGTACAGGTCGAGTACCACACCGTCTGGGCGGACCGCGCGGGCGAGGTGCACGCGGTGGTGCTGGAATCGCCTGAGGTGCGGCACTTCTCGGGTACTGTCGAGGGCCGCACGCTGCGGGTGACGGCGGTCGGCGACGGCTCGGGTGCGTGGCGGGTCATTCACGATCCGGCGCAGCCCGCGCCCACGCCCGCCGCGATGGCGACGCCGCGCAGCGCGGCCCGGCTGGCCCAGGTAGTCGATCGGCTCCACCTCACTCCGGCGGATCTCGCGCCCGGCCGATTGGCACGAACGCTGTCCCAACTGCGCGCCGAAAACGGCTTGCGGGCCTTGCGAATCGAGGCGATCGCCGATCAGATCAGTACCAGGCAGGACATCGCCCGGTTCCAGGATCTCCAGGATCTGCTGCACAAGCTGAAGGCCGATCCCGTCGCGTTGCGGACCGACCCGGTCAAGACGCTCGACCAGCTGCGTCCGAAGATCGAGGAACTGAAGAAGGCGGATCCCAAGTCGGCCGCGACGATCGACGGTCTGGTCAAGGAGCTGCGGGAGCGTCCGGGATTCTCCGAATGGGATCCACGCATCGCCGAGGGCGATATGCCGGTGCACCGCTCGGACGCACCCGCGCACATCGAGCGGGTGATCGGCGACGCCGAACGGTTCCGTGCCGATCTGCGCGACCGCCCGGTCGACCTCGCGGAAGTCCCCAGACCCGACAGTGATTGGCTGCGGCTGACCGGCGTCGACCTGACCGGCAAGACGCCGGAACAGGTGGCGAAGATCTACAGCGACGTCGTCGCGGGGAAGCTGCACGAGCAGGGTATCCAGACCCGCGAGCAGCTGGCCGAAGTGCTCGGTGAACTGCGGGCCGCGGTTCGTGAGGACGCGGTCGCGATCGCCGAACTGGCCGATCTGATCACCTACAACAATTGTGTGCCCGAATCGCTGCACCAGGTCAACGACCTACAGGGTCGTCCGCTGGTGACCGTGCCCGAAGTCCATCCTGGCCGCCTGTCCGGACGGACCTGGGCCGAGACCGAACCGCATCTCAATGGCGCGCAGGTCGAGGGATTCGTCTCGGACGCGGCATCCTCGGGTCACGGCCGGTTGGCCGAAGGAATGATCCAGCGCGGGCTGGACCGCAACGGCCGTGGCGCTACCGCGTGGGTGCTGGAACGGCGGGCCACTGTCGACGCCCACGGCGTCGGCGGGCACTCCTACCCTGTGCAGTACCTCGGCGAAAACGCGGGCGGCATGCACCGATTCCTGGCCCACGGTCAGGAAGTGGTCTACCTCGGCATCGACGCGCAAGGCCGCGAATGGTTCCTGACCGGGGACGGTCAGGTGAAGTCGATGGCCGAACTGGCCGGTGCCTCCCGCCAGGAGACCAGGGAGATTTGGGCGGCTGTCTGGCACGACGGACAATCCGTGCATATCGAGGGCGGCGATCCGCACGCGCCGCCGCCGGACGCGAATCTGCGCATCGGCCAGGACACCGGCGCGGGCCGCGTCGGCGATCCGCTACGCGAGGTGATCAAGCACTTCGAGGAGATCGCCTCGCATTCCGATAGCAGTCCACCGGCTCGACAGCGGGTCGGCGATCGTCGCTACGTGCAGGAACTCGCCCAGCGGCTCGACCTGGGTGATGCGTTGCGGGTGGTGCGCGAACCGCTGCGCGAGTTGTCCGATGTCGCGCGGATGGCCTTGGCCCGCGGCTTCCTGGAACCGCATCCGGCGGGTGAGCCGAACCCGATGCGGTTCCCCGCGGACTACCGGCCGTTGGAAGCGGGCGAACGGTATCCGAGCGATCGACTGGCGAACGCCGACGGCACGCGGCTCGGCACGCATCCCGAGGCCCGGACTTCCGGTGCCACGCACCCGGAACCGCGGCCCGAGTCGATGGTGTCGGTACGCGACGAATTGGCCCGCCACCTCGATGTCCCCCGCGCGGAGCTCGTGCCGGACCGGCTGGCCGAGACCATCGCCGAACAGCGCCACCGGACCGTGCTGCGGGCGGGCGCGGTCGAGGCGCTGGCGACCGCGGTGCGTCGGCTCCCGCACGCCTCGGACATCGACCTGTCGAACCGCATTGCCGCGGTGCGGGATACCTGGGCGCGGCTGCTCGAGGTACCGCAGGACCAGCTGCAGCCGAGCCGGATCGAGGACACCATCGACCGGTTGCGCGCCGAAGTCCTGGAGCGTGCGGCGACAGTCGCGAAACTCGCCGATGCGGCACAGGTGGCCGAGACCCAGCCGGGGCCGGTCACGGCCCGGGCCGACGAGAACCTCCGAATGGACCTCCGGGTAGGCGACGAACTGGTGCCGGTCGTCCTCACGCCCGATGGCGCGGGCGGTTGGCGCATCGAGCCCGCACAGCTATTGGACGCGCCGCGGGTACCGGAACAGGCGCAGGCGCAACCCGCCCGATCTCGGTTGGGCCAGCTGTGGGATCGGCTGCGCGACCGTGGGCACGAGCAGATTCCGCAGCATCCACTCGGTTCGGGTCAGAATGCCGAGTTGTACGGGCAGGTCGGCAGCGGCGTCGAGGCCGGGCTGCAGCTGCCTGCGGTGGATGTGACGTGGGATCCGGCGTTCTTCGCGTTGCAGGTGTTGAAGTTCAACAGTGCCAATCGCGAGAAGTTCTTCCACTTCGTGATGGGCACCGCGGGAGAGAAGTCGTACAACCTCCCGCCGGTGCTGGATCAGGCCGGGAACGAGTACAAGTACTGGCGCGATATCGACAAAGAACAGCTGAAGCAGTTCGACGCCGAGATGAAGCGACTCGGCCTGGAGGGGCGCTTCGATCCGCCGAGCGAGCAGCAGCGACCCGAGGTCGCCGCACCGGCCGCCGGGGAACGTGCCGGTACCGAGCGTGACGTGGTGGCCCCGGTCGAGGGCGCGCGCACGCATGAGCCCGACGCCGCGGTTCGCGCTGAGCTGGCTCGAGAAGGCCAGCAGCTGTGGGATGCCGGCGTGCGACGGCAGCAGGCGGGAGAGGCACTGCACGAGGCGAGTCGCAAGGTCGGCGAGGAGCTGACCGACCTCAGCCCCGAGGCGGTGCAGCGAGCGTTGGACCGGGCGCACTACCGGGCGCTGCGCCATGTCGGCGCCATCGAGGCGTTGCGCGACTCGGCGCTGCTGTATCACCAGGAAGACGCGCACCTCGGCTACCTCGGGCAGCACAGCGAAACCAACCCGAACCCGTTGGAGCGCTTCGCCAAGGAGATCGCGCGCGAGCAGGGCAAGGATTTCGAGCGCCTCGACACCGAGAAGCGGGTTGCCAACAACTCCGCGGGCACCCGCCGCTGGTGGGACCTGAAGTTCAACCAGGACCCGGAAGTGGTCCGGGTATTCGAGAACCAGCTGCGCCGGGACCAGGTCCGGCAGCAATTCGCCGACTGGGCCGGGATTTTCGGCCTCGACCGGGCCGAGCTGCGTCCGGAGAACCTGAACTCGACGCTGGCGGCGCTGCATGCCGAGGAGCGCGCGTTCGCCGAGGCGGTCTCCGCCTTCGAACGGCAGGCCGCCGAATACCGCCCGATCGACGAGCAATTCAACACACTCGCCGACACCATGGCGGGTCGCGCGGGCGCGGAATGGATCGAGTCGCAGGGCGGGGTGCCGCTCGACCCGAACAAGCCCGCGCACGTCGGCCGGGTGGCGGGCCCGCCGGAGCGGCTGCTGATCGTCGACAACGGATCGAAACACGATCGCCTGCTTGCCGATACGCTGGCCGACCCCGCCAACGCCCGCCTCGCCGAGGCGGTCACCCGCGGTGCCGTGCAGGTCGAATACCACATGGTCTGGGCCGACCGGACCGGCCAGGTGCACGTGGTCACCCTGCCTGCGCCCGAGGTGCGCCATTTCTCCGGCGAGGTCGGTGGCCGCACACTGAACGCGACGACGGTTCGCGAGGGCGACGGTCCCTGGCGCGTGGTCCCGGATCGGGTGGAGCCGCCTGCCGCGGGCATGGCGCCGACGCAGCGAAGCGTCCCGCGCTTGCTCGAGGCGGTTACCCGACTTGGTCTCGAGCGCACGGACCTGGCGCCACATCGGTTGAACGACACCCTTTCCCGGTTGCGGGCCGAGAACGGCCTGCGGGCGCTGCAGATCGAGGCGCTGGCCGATCAAGCCAGGACCGGCATCGAGGTCGGGCGGTTCCACGAGCTACAGGACCTGCTGCACCAGCTGAAAATCGATCCGGAGGCGTTGCGGGCCAACCCGGACGGCACGCTGGACGGGCTGTACAAGCAGATCGAAGCGTTGAAGACGGCGAGCCCGAAGTCCGCGGCCAAGATCGACTCGATGGTCGCCGACCTGCGCGCCCGGCCCGAGTTGGCGACTTGGGATCCGCGCATTGCCGAGGGCGATCTGCCCGTGCATCACGCCGACGCGCCCGCGCATATCTCGCGGGTGCTCGGTGATGTCGACCGGTTCCGCGCCGACCTGCTCAACCGGACGCTGAACCTACCGGAAATCCCGGCGCCCCTGCGGGATTGGCTGCGGCTCGCCGGTGTCGACCTGGCCGGGATGAAGCCGGAAGACATCGCCAAGGTCTACAGCGACTTCACCGGAGGCAAGCTCCCCGAGATGGGGCTGCGCAACCCTGCCGAGCTGGCCGAGATACACGCCGAGCTGCGTGCCGAGGTGCTGCGGACCGCCGAGGACATCGCTCAGCTGGAAGCCCATCTCATTCCGAACAACTGTGTGCCGGAATCGATCGGACGGCTCATCGATCAGCAGGGCACGGTGGCGACGCTGCCGCGGGTCCGGCCGGGCAACGCGGCCGGAACGACCTGGGGCGAGACCCGCCCGCACCTGAATGGGGCGCAGCTGGAGGGATTCCACGCCGACGCGACGGCCTCCGCGCAAGGAAACCTGATCGACGGAATGAAGCAGGTGGGCCTTGGCAAGCACGGACGCGGTCCGACGGCCTGGGTGCTCGAGCGCAGAACCACCCGCAACGGGCACGATATCGGCGCACACAGCTACACGGTGCAGTATCTGGGCGAAAACGCCGCGGGTGCATCGCGATTCCTGGTCGATGCCAAGGAAGTGATCTACCTCGGCACCGACCAGCAAGGCCGGGAATGGTTCCGCACCAATGACGGCCGCGTGCTGTCGTTGGCCGAACTGACCGGGGGCTCCCGCGACGAGACCGCGCAGACCTGGGCCATCGTCTGGAAGGACGGTCAGGTCGTCGAGGGCGTCGGCGACCGCAACATCCGGACGCCGGACGATCAGCTTCGTATCGGCGCCTCGTCTGACGAGACACCGCGCCAGCAGGATTCCGATCCGGCCAATCCCGCCCGGGCTCCGGATGCGGTTGCGGGCCAGGAGCCGGTGCGTCGGGCCACGGTCCCGATCATCGAGGGGGAGTCGACCGCGGGCGCCGAATCGCGGCAGGCGGTCCGGGATCTGATGCGCGACTGGTCCGATCCGGACCAGGTCGACAACGCGGTGCTGTTGACTTCCGAGCTGGTCGGCAACGTGCCGCGGCACGCCCGCACCGACGGGTTGTTCGAGGCGGTCGTGAGCGGGCAGGCCCCGCATCGGACGATCCGAGTCGGGATTTCCGATCACAGCGCGCAGCTTCCGCGGGAACGCGAGGCGGGTGTGGAGGCGGAGTCCGGGCGCGGCACCGGATTCCGCAATCAGCTCTCCGATGACGCCGGTGTCGTCGTGCACGAGTCCGGCGAGTTCCGCAAGACCGTCTGGTTCACGATCCAGGAAAAGCCCGCCGAAACCGGCGCGCGCCCGGCCGAACGCCCCGAACCTGATCCGGCCGCGTTCTTGACCGAGGACGTCCTGGAAATGCTGTCGCCGCAGGAGCGAGCGGCCATGCTCGAGGCGCAACGCGAGGCGGCTCCCGAGACCAAGTCCGAGGTTGTCCGCGAGCCCGAGCCCGATCCGGCGGCGTTCTTGACCGACGACGTGCTGGAGATGCTGTCGCCGGAGGAGCGGGCTGCCGTCCTCGACGCTCAGCGTGCGGCAGCCAACGCGGAGCAACCGGGGACGGACCGTCCATCGACTCGGTCCGATGAGGCGGCGCGTCCGATCGGCGAGGAGCAGACGGGAACCGAAGCCGCACAAGAACCTTCCATCCGGGCCGACGAACCCGGCACGAACCTGGTTCGGCATTCGGAGCTGGTGGTTCGCGGTACCGAAACCGGGCCGCGCACCGAGGGTGAGCAACTGGGCGCGAGTGGCCGCGCCTGGGATTGGGTGAGCGAGCGACTGTCCGACTGGCCGGCCGACAAGGTGGACACCGCCGGGCTAGAGGTCGCCGATCGCGTCGCGACGGCGCTGGAGCGACCGGTCGGCGAGGTCATCGTCACGCTGGAGGAAAGCGGCACCCGCGGCGATCGGACGCTCCGGGGCACCGTCGGCGATCAGGTGTTCGAGCTGTCCGAGGCGAATCGGCCGCCGGCCTGGCTCCGCTCCGCGATCGAACCGATTCGGCATGTGCCGGTGCATGTTCCGGATGAAGTGGCGATCGCCGTCGACTCCCGTCGAATTCCGCAACTGGCCAAGGCGCTCGCGCCCCTCGACCCGCTCGGCGCCAGCCACGACGTGGCGGCGAACAATATCGAGGCCGGACTGCGCCACGCGGCCCGCATCAACCATGGCCGACTACACGGGCTCCGGGTCGAACTCGAGGGCTCCATCGTCCCGGTCCGATTCGGCGAGGAAACCGCCGAACTCACCGTCTACCCATTCTGGGACCAGGATTTCCGAGGCGGCACGCGCCCACTGGAACTGACCGGCCGTAACGACAGGACCGTCCAACTCGGCGAATTCGCCGAGGCCATCGTCGCCGACCTCCGGCAGCGTCGCGACGAGTTCGCCGCGGTGAATCCCGAAGGCGAGCGCGGTGCCGGGGAATCCCTGCGGGACGCCGAACCTGCTGGGCGGCAGTCGGATACCGTCGAGCGGAATCGAGACGGCTACGCGACGACGATGCCGGACGATCCCGGGATGTATGACCGGTGGCACGGCAGGCCGAGCAAGCACCACCAGCTTCAGGTGAACTCTGACGGGAAGGTTCTCGGTCCGGGCGGGGCGTTCTACAACAGCGCCGCTCGGGGTGACGCTTTCGTGACGACCGGCCCGTCGGACTTCCGGCACTCGTCGCACGACACCCATGGGGCTCTGCACGGCACATACGACCGGAAGGTCGAGGTGACCGGGTTCGGGCTGGTGGAGATCGACAACGGCGTCGTGGTCGAGGTCAATTCCTACAGCCGCGACTTCCTCGGCTCGGCCGCGGAGCACAAGTTCCTCGCGCAGTCCCGTTCCACGCTGATCGGCCTCGGCGCCGATCTTTCGGCGGCCGGCCGGAACGGCGAGTTCCAAGGCTTGCTGTGGCGCACCGATCGGGCAGCGCCCGCGCTTGCCGACGTGATCGCTGGACGGGTCGACAGCAGCAAGCTTTTCGCGGGCTACGGCGACCACTTCTGGGTGAGCGTCACCGGCGAGACACGCGAACCCGGCGCGGTGTCGATCACATTGACACTCAACCCGGTCGGGGATGCCGCGCCCGGTCGGGTCACCGTCAAGGTGGGCGAAGAGGCACATGGCCCGAAGGTGCGCCTGGAAAACGCCGAATTCGGTTTCGCCGGGGACCGGGCCCGTGAAGCGCTGCGCGAACTGCACGAGCGGCTGACGTCGCAGTTCGGCGAGGCCGCGGTGGTCAGAACCGAAAGTGTCGATGCGGTGTTGTCGGCAAGCGACTCAGCCGCCAGGTCGCCGGGTGGCACACCGGAGCACTCGAATGCGGCCGCGCGACGCCCCGCCGATGCGCCGACCAGGGTGCAGGAGCCGGAGGTCACCCGCTCGGTCGATCCGGAACAGCTTCGGGTGCAGCGTGATCAGGCACGCGAGCTGATCGAGGGTTTGGCCGAGGTACACGAGCTGTCTCCGGCGGAGCTGGTTCCCGGCTCACCGACATTGGAGCAACTTCGTGGCGAGCGGGACACCCTGCGCGCCGAACTCGGCGACATCCTCGGACCGGACCTGGCCCAGCGCCGAAGCGTTCGCGAAGACCCGATGGCGTTCTTCGAGCGACGCGGACCCGAGGCGATACCCGACCCGTCGAGATACGAGCGAGCGGTTGAGGTCGCCGAGCGGCTGACCGAACTGGACGCACTGGTCGGCGGTGCCGATAGTTACCACCGACTGAACGCGGAGCTGGCCAAGGCCGAGCGCGCCAACGAGTCCGAGGGTGGCGTCGAACACCGGGCGAATGGGGCGGGCCTGCCGCCGGACCGGCCGGGTGCCGCGGTTGCGCGGATGCTGCCCGAGGCGCGTGTCGCGGAGAGTATCGGGCACGATCCGGCCGCGACCTTGTTGCCCGCGGAGCGGGAACTGATCGCGGACAAGGGGGAGCGCACCGAACGTCAGTTCAGCAACGGGCGTACGGTCGCGCGCCGGGCGCTGGAACAGCTCGGCATCGTCGAGTTCCCGATTCTCAAGGGCACCAAGGGGGAACCGCTGTGGCCCGAGCATGTGGTCGGCAGCATCTCGCACACCCGCGATTACTACCTTGCCGTGGTCGCCGACAAGCAGGACGTCCGATCCCTCGGCGTCGACGTGGAATACAACGCGCCGATGCATCCCGACGCGGTGACGCAGCGGGCGCTGCCGCAAGAGCAGCACTGGTTGGCCGACCCCACCCTGCCCAGCGGGGTGCATTGGGATCGAGTGCTGTTCTCGGCCAAGGAAAGTGTGTACAAGGCGTGGTACCCGCTGACGGGTCGTTTCCTGGGTTTCCGGGAAGCGCTGATCACCTTCGACGTTTCCCGGGGAACGTTCCGTGCCGAGCTGCTCGTCGATGGCGCGACCCACGACGGCCCACCGCTGACCGAACTGCACGGCAGGTTCACCGTCGAGGACGGCCGGATCGTCACCGCGGTGGTGCTCCCGCACGAGCGCACGGCGGCCGAAACCACTGGCACCCCAAGCGAATCCACTGCCCGTTCGAACCCGTTGGCCGAAGCGGCTGAGCCGGGCACCCGCGGAAGCGAGGACCGGCGGGTCGGCACCGGAGACGGCGACGCGCACCTACCGCCGCGTGAGTGGGACCCCGTACGGGAGTGGAAGTCCAAAGACTATTCGAGCACAAAAGAACTCGCCGAGTCGTTCACCGAGGCTCATGGCATCCCGCTCGACGGATTCGACAGTCCCGGGCTCGTGGTCGATCGCGTCCGCGAGTACACCCAGGCGATGCACGACATGCTGGTGGCGTACCCGCACACCGAGGTGCGCCGAATCGGGGTCGAGTTCTTGCTGGGGCCGCAGTCCGAGGTGGTGCTCGGCATCGAGAGCGCCGACGGACGGACTTCCCCCGGTGCGCGGATGTTCACCGAATCGATTGCCTTGAACAAAGGGCTGCTCACCCAAGAGCATGCACCCGCGGGAATGGTGCGCGGCCACGCCGCCAAGGCGTACGCCGAGGCGATGGTGTACGCCGGACGATGGCGCGGCGAGGCCGAGGCGCTGCCCGCGCTGCGCCGCTATTACGAGCAGAACATCGGGCCGTCGGGCGGATCCTTCGGCGACTGGCAGCGCGAGCAGTTCGACCCTGGTTCGTTCGATCGGTCCGGACGGTTCGATGTGCGCGACGCATTGGTGAAATCGTTCGCGCTGGTCGCCAGCGGAAAGCCGGATGTCCCCGTCGGTGCCCGGATTCTGCATGACGTGCTGGTCGAGCAGGCCGAGTTGTGGCGCGGTCACGGCGCGGACAATCCGCGCGTCGGGCAGGTCGACGCGCCTGCGGTGCGGGAAGCGAAGGCGCAGATCAGCGCTCGCCTGCGCGAGGATCTGCGGCTCGAGTCGGTCGAACTCGAGCTGCCGGGCGTCGATCTCGGTGCCGTCCGGGAAGTCGACGCGACGCTGCGCTCCCTGGTCGAGCGGTATCCCGACATCGAACCGGGCAGCATCCTCGTCCTACCGATGCCGGAGAGCACCTACGCGAGCACCCGCTGGGCGATTCGCGACGGGCGAGTGATCACCGAATGGATCGCCATCAACGAGCGATACGCGGTCAACCCCGAACTGCACCGGAAGAGCATGATCGAGGACGCCGAGCGCGGCTTCATGGAAGGCCCGCCGGACAACCCGATCCGCACCGACCTGACGCACGAATCGTTCCACGTGCTGCAACATGCCGCCGGATTGCGGAACACCCCCGAGATCTTGAAGGCCGAACTGGAGGCGGTCACCAACGAACTGCTCGAGCGGTATGACACAGTCCGAGGCCGGGTCCAGGGGAAGGACTTCCACCAGTGGCTGCGCGACGAGCTCAGCGGTTACAGCTTCGACCGGCGCGGCCAACTCAATCCACTCGAGGCATACGCCGAGGCGGGCGTCGCCATGGTGTTCCACCCGGAGCGGGCAACCGACGCGCAGCAGGTGCTGTACAACCGGATGATGCGGCTGCTCGCCGAGCAGACCGGGCACGCACCCGAGGTGCGTCCAGAGCCGGGCGAGCGCGGAATCCAGGGCAGGGAATCGGATTCGGTCCCACCCGAGCACGCGGAACCGAACCGCGAGCTCGCCGATTGGGCCGCTGACGACTACGCCACCACGCGGGAACTCCTCGACGCCTTTACCGATAACCACGGCATCGACCACAAAGGCTTCGACGGATCGCCGCTCGTGCTCGACAACGTGCGCGAGTACGTCCAGGCCATGCACGACATGCTCGTCGCCTATCCCGAGGTGACGGTGCGCGAGATCGCGGTCAAGCGAATGGAATCCGACATCTCCGTGTTGATGGGCATCGACGGTGAGGGGCCGAACGCGCGGCTGCTCACCGAAACGATCGGCCTGCGCAGGCAGCTGCTCGCGGCGCCGAATCTGCCGGAGGGGCGGGTGTACAGCACCGCCGTCGAGGCGTTCGCCGAGGCGATGGTGTACGCCGGACGGTGGCGCGCCGAGACGGCGGCACTGCCGGAGTTGCGTAGGTACTTCGAGGAGAACCACGGGCCCGCCCGCGAGCCCGCGTTCACCGAGTGGCTGGAGCGTCAGTTCGACGCCAGCTGCTTTACCGACACGAGGGCGCTCGATGTGCGCGAGGCGCTGGTGCAGTCGTTCGCCGCCGTCGAAGGGGACCGGCCTTACCCGACCAAGGGTGAGGAGGTGCTGCACGAGGTCCTGGTCGATCAGGCCGAATTGTGGCATGACCAAGGCGCGTACAACCCGCATGTCACGCGGGCCGAGGATCCGGTGGATCTGCAGGCGCGGGTGGAGATCGGCGAGCGGCTGCGCGAAGATCTCGGCATCGAGCCGGTCGGGCTGGACATCCCGGGCGTGCGGGCCGAGACGGTGCGTGAGTTCGACGAGACGCTGCGCCAGATGATGGAGCGGTTCCCCGAGATCGACCCCCGTCAGATCATGATCATCCCGATGTCGGAGGAGGTCTACGCCCAAACCGCGTGGCGGCAGCACGGCGACGGCACGATCACCACCAAGTGGATCGCGTTGAACGAGCGATTCGCGATCAACCCGGAACTGCACGCGCGCGAGATGGCCGATGCCGTCGCCAGGAAGTTCCTGGTCGGCGATGCGGGCAACCCGATACAGACCGACGTCACGCACGAAGCGTTCCACGCGTTGCAGAACGCCGCCGGGTTGCGCAGCACACCCGACGAGCTGCGCGCCGACCGCGAAGGGGCGCTGCGCGAGCTCATCGCCAAGTACGACGAGGTACGGGATCGGGCGCCCGCGAAAAACTTCGAGGAATGGCTGCGCGACGAGCTCACCGGCTACAGCTTCGACGAGCGCGGTGTGCTCGACATGGGCGAGGCCTACAGCGAGGCGGGTGTCGCGGTGGTCTTCCACGGCGACGCCGCGACGGACGCACAGCAGGTGCTTTATGACAGGTTGTTGCGGCAGCTCGCCGAAGGACCGGAAGGGCCCGGCGGACGCGCGCACCATCCGGACGAGAGCGGGGTTCGCGACCACGCGTCGGAGCCGGGGGAGCATCGGGATCGGGCCGAGGACCAGGCCGACTCGGTGGCGGATCGTTCGACGCCCGAAACCGATTGGGACTCAGCGGATTACCAGAGTGCGCGCGAAGTAGGCGAGGCACTGGCCGCGAAGCATGGGGTCACCGCGGTCGGGTTCGACAATCCGCGGCTGGATGTGCGGACCGCGCTCGAATACGCCAGGGCGATCGATCGCGGGTTCGCCGAGCATCCCTATGTCGATCTGCGTGAGGTGCGCATCGCGCCGCTGGAGCTGTTGATGCCCGCGCTGACCGAGATCCGGGTGGACAACGGTCGCATATACACCCACTCGATCACGCTGAACTCGCGCTACGCGATTCGGCCCGAATTGCTCGAGCGGATGTGGGCCAAGCGAGTGGCGGACGGCTTCACCGTCGGTCCCGCCGACCGTCCGGTGTACGGGCTGATCGTGCACGAGTTCGGGCACGCGGTCGACAACGCCGGAGCCCACGGCGCCCGTAATGAACTGCTGTACGAGCTGTTCCATCACTACCGGATGGAATTCAAGTCCGATGACATGGGCGCGTTCATGGATTGGGTGCACACCCAGTTCAGCAAGTACAGCTTCGACTCCGACGGTGTCCTCAACCCGGTCGAACTCTTGCCGGAGGCGTACGCGGCGGTGACGCACAATGGCCACGCCGCGACCGACGGCGAGCGGGTCGCCCACGCACTGCTGGTGAGCGAGGCCAAGGCCGAGCAGGAGCGGCGGGCACGCGGCGGGAACAGTGACATGGACAGCCTGACCGCGCGGCTGGACGCACTGATGAAGGACGACCCGACCAGCGGCTTCTTCCCGACGTTCCCCGAGGAAGGCCAGGGCGGCAGTCCGGAACAGCGGATGAGTTTCGACCCGCGCTCCGGCGCGGGTGGCGAGCCGGATGCCCCGCGTCCGGGACCGGTCGAGCGGGTCGGCGGACACCCAACTCCGGACGAGGTGTGCCAACCTGGTCGGCCGGAGCTGGAATTCGCTTGGGAAAGCCCGAATTTCGAGTTCGAAGGCCAGCTCGATGCCGTCGCACGCGGCTACATCGCCGACGCGGGCGGTCACGCGTTGACCTCGCGAGTCGGACTGGTCGATGGCGAACGGCCGCGCGCGATCATCATCGACTGGGAGGGCATCGGTCATGACAATGTGCTGACCAGTGCGCTGGATCGGCATCCCGAGCTGCGCGACGCACTCACTCGGCCGGGCGCGCAGATCCACTACCTGTCCGCCCGAGTCGATTCGACCGACGTGGTGCGACTGACGTACAACGAGTCATCACCCGACACCTGGCGGGCGGTGGTCGAATCCGGGCCGTGGCGGGGAGCCGAGGTCACCTTCTGGCAGGACACCGATGGCCTGTGGCGCTCGGTGCCGCGCGATCTCGCGCCCGAGCAGATCCCGCCCGCGCGCACCGAACCCGCCCTGCCTGCGGATCACGCACTGCGCGAAGAGTATTACGGCGAGAACGACCCGAGCCGGTCGCTGATGGAGCGCGTCGAGTACCTGACCCCGGCCGAGCGGGAAGCGTATCGGCTGGTCGTCGGGCCCGACGGCAGGCTCTATCAGGCGAAGGACGGGAAGCTGTTCGACTCGTCCCAGGTCGCGGGCGCCGATCCGGATTCGCGTCGGGTGATGTTCGTGATCGACGAAAGCGTCAATCTCTACGCCGAGACCCAAGACGCGGTGCGCCGACGCCACCATTCGACGTTCCTCGCGGGTGAGCGGGTGGCCGCCGCCGGGTCGATGGAGGTACCGAGTGGTCGCCTGGTCGCCATGGACGACGGCAGTGGCCACTACTGGCCGTCCGCCGAGTCCAACGATCGCGCGGTGCGCCGACTCGTCGAGAAGGATGGCCTGGTCCCGGCCGAGGACTTCCAGCGCTACGACTTCCACCGCCAGGCCCGCACGGAGACGGTGTTCGATGCCGATCGCACGTCCGGGACCGCCATCGACGAGGCGCGGCCCGGCGAAGCGCACGGACGCGACGGCGACGCACGGCCCGAAGCTCGGGCCGACAAACCCGCCGCAGCCGGATCGGATTCGCCTGAGGTACCGCGGCGTTCGGCGGCAGAGCACCCGGGCGGCTTGGCAGAGTCCGGGGACCGACCCGCGGTCGACTCCGGAGCGCATACCGCGCCGGACCCGATATCTGCCTGGGACGCGAAGCAGTATCGGACCGCGCCGGAACTCGCCGCGGGTCTTGCCGAGCGGACCGGACTTGCCGTCATCGGATTCGACCGTGCCGGTGTGGATCTCGCGCGGCTTCGCGAATACGCGCAGGCGGTGCACGATGTTGTCGACGCGCACCAACTGGACCTGCGCAGGATCGACGTCTGGGACATCGAGAAGAACGTCGAGACGGTGCTGGGCGGATCCGGACGCGGTCCCGAATCACCGCTGTTCACCGAGGGCATCATCCTGAGCGAGCGGCTGGCCGCTGCCGAACATCTGCCCGACGGCCTGGTGTACAACACCGTCGTCGAGGCGTTGGGCGACGCGATGGTGTACGAGGGCCGGTGGCGCGCGGAGGTTTCCGCGCTGCCGGAATTGCGCAGGTATTACGAGAGCAATGTCGGACCCGTCCGTGAGCCGGAATTCACGCGATGGTTGATGGCGGAATTCGGCACCGACATTCTCGAGCGTTCGGGAACGCTCAATGTGCGTGAGGCGCTGGTGCGTTCGTTCGCCGCCGTCGCGGGCACCGGCAACACCGCCACCCCGGGCCAGCGCGTGCTCTACGACGTATTGGTCGAGCAGGCCGACATCTGGCACGGCCGAAGCGCGCACAGCCCCCTGGTGCCGCTGGTCCATGATCCGATCGACCAGCGGGCCAGGGCCGAGCTCGGTGCCCGGCTCGACAAGGACCACAGCATCACGGCGACCGGACTCGATATCCCCGGGGTACCCCTGGACACCGCTCGGGAGTTCGTCGCCACCGTGCGCGACATGATCGCGCGGCATCCCGAGATCGACCTGGCGGAGATCCAGGTCGGGCCACTGCCGGATGGGACGTTCGCCAGCTCCGTCCATGACGTCAAGGACGACGGTTCCGTCTACACGAAGACGATCACGCTGAACGAGCGCTACGCGATCAACCCGGAACTGCACCGGCAGCGGCTCGAGCGCCTCGCGGCCGAAGGCTTCATGAGCGGCCCGCCCGACAATCCGGTGCGGGTCGACATCACGCACGAAGCGTTCCACGCCGTGCAGTACGCGGCCGGATTGCGGGATTTCGCCGAGGCACATGTGGTGGATTACCGGGGCGCGTTCGGCGAACTGGTCGACAAGTTCTACGAAGTTCGTGGTCAGGGCAATTGGCGCAATGTGTACGAGTGGCTGGCCGGCGAGCTCAGCGGGTACAGCTTCGACAAAGACGGCATGCTCAACCTGCCCGAGGCGTATTCCGAAGCGGGCGTCGCCGTGGTATTCCACCCGGAACGGGCGACCGATGCGGAGCGGGTGTTGTACGACCGGCTGTTGCGCCTGGTAGAGCATCGGGCCGAGCGCGGCGACGGCGCGGAAGCCCGGCCAGTCGATCCGCACGCGGAGAACCGAGCCGATTCCGCCGCCACGCCACCGGCCCGCCGGATGTCGCCGAACGAGCAGCTGATCAGGGCCGCGTTGGTCGAGAACCGGGAGCAGGCGCTGCGGGCGATCGGGGAGCTGCCCAATCGCAGGCGTCAGCTCGCCGAGCAGCTGTTGTTCGAGAACAAGACCATCAAGGACATCGCGGGTGCCACCGGCCGGAGCCCCGCTCACCTGCGTGGGGAGCGGATCTCGGCGTTCGAGCACGTCGCCGACCTGCTCACCGGGGCACGGGAATTCAGTGGACGCCCGGCACCGAATACGTTGATCGTCGCGCTCGAGCAAGCCCATCGGGACAAGTCCGCCGCGCTGCGCGAAGCCCTCGACCACCTCAGCGCCGAGCAGCGCGAGTTCTACGGCTGGCACTTCGAGGAAGGCCTGACGACCGCCCAGATCGTGGAGCGGACCGGTAAGAGCGAGGCCGCCGTGTGGCTGCTGCGCGGTCGCACGGTGCGCAAGCTGACCGACCTGCTCGCGGCGCCCGCCGAGATGGGCGCCCGCCCGGCCGGGGTTTCGCCGATCCGCGTGGTCGAGGATGCCTTGCAGCACAACCGGAAAGCACTGGTCGCCGCGATCGATCGGCTGCCTGGCGCGTTCCACGACTTCGGCACGCGGCACTTCCTGGACGGGCAGACTGTCGAGCGGATCGCGGAGCAGACGAACCGGTCCATTCAGACGGTCGAGAGCTTGCGCTACCAAACGGCGCGCCGCCTTGCGGACCGGCTGCCCGGACTCGGCGAACCCGTCGGCCGCATTGCTACCGACACAACGTCGTTCACCACGCCGCAGCGGCGGACATTGATCGACATCGCGCGGGCACAGGACCCGATCCGGGTCGAACGGGCGATCTCCCAGCTCGCCGATGGGCAACGTCGGATCGTGGAACTTGTTGTGCTGGAGGGACGTTCGATCCCGGAGGCGGCGGGTGAGATAGGCCGCAGCAGCGGGTCGAGGCCGACCAACGGGGCCGTCCGGGAGGCGTATCGCAACGGGCTGAAGAACCTCACGGACATGGCGTTCCCCGCTACGGCACGGGCGGCGCAAGCGGGCGACGCGCGAGCGTTCGCCTTGCTTCGCGAACTGCACGAGAACAAGATCGGCGAGCAGGTGGCGGGGGAGGTGCCCGATCGACGCGTCGCCGAGGCGCTGACCGCGAAGACCTTCGCACGTGCGGCGGAAAACATTCGGTCGATCGGGGAACGCAGGGTCGACCACTGGTTGCAGGCCATTGCCAAGAGCGTGGTGGCCGAGCACCGATTCGAGAAGTTCCGGGACACCATTCGGGAAGCTGTCCGCGTCGCCGAGCGGCCTGACGCCTCCAGCCCGCTCGCTCGGTCACTGGCCAAGTCCACCAGGGCGGATATCAAGAACGCGGTCGACCTGCTGCACGGGAATCAGCGGAAGGTCGTGCTGCTCCGGTACTGGGGAGACGGTAAGTCCGTCGCCGACGTCGCCGCGGCACTGCGGACCACCGAGCACGCGGTGCGCGATTTCGAGCGCTCGGCATTGCATCGGATCGCCGAATACCTTGTCGCAGAACACCCGCCAACCAAACCGCGAGCCGGGCGTGGTGTGCGTGATTGGTCGCCGCGCGGCGGACGTGGCGTGGTCGACTTGTCGACTCCGCCGTCGAGCCGAGGCGAATCCGGCTCGGGCGCACCGAAGCAGGTTGCCTTCGGCGACCCACCCCCGCCGCGCCGGGCGGGCTCGCCTCCGCAAAACAGCGGAACGCCGATTCATACCCGCGCCGAACCCGTTGCCGCACCAGAGTCTCGATCGGTGCCACAGCTTCGGTGGACTGAATTCGCGGCGCTGACCCGCGACAGTGCTGAAGTGGGCGCGAAGGCCTTCGAACGACCGGATGGACTCGTCGCGCGGACGCACGTGACAGCGGACGGGCCGAAAAACTGTGCGCCGGAATCCTTGTCGTTCGGTAGGAAAGTCACCGGAAACAGCGGAATCCGACCGATGGCCGAGACCGCGGAAGTGCGGGCCCGCGGCGTGAGCGCCGAAGAATACGCGGCCGCGGCCGGCGCGGACTGGCATCGCGGCGGATTTGCGTCGCTGGACGCGCTGGCCACGCACGTGCGCGATACCGGTGACACCGTGCTCGGTGCGGTCGAATTCCGCGGTGCGACAGGAGAAGTCGGCGCGCATGCGATGGTGGTGTACCGCGCGCCCGACGGCGAGGTCATGGTGCACGAGAAGATCGCCGGCGTCGTCTACGAATACGCGTACCCGTGGGGTGCGCGCCCCGCGGACGTCGCCGGTGTCTACGGCATCGTCTTCCACCCCGACGGCCGGGCCGAACATCCGCTCGTCGACGGCAGCGAATCGTCCGGTGCGGCCGGTGCCGACCGGCCGGAGTCGCGGATCGGCGCACGTCCCGGGGAAGGCGAACCACCGGGCCACGGCCCGCCCGCGGCGGAACGCCGTTGGGTCGCAAAGGATGCCGCGGACTGGCGAGAGCTGGCCAAGGTGCTCGACGACACGCACGGCATCGAGCTGAAGCGTTTCGGCCGCGCCGACCTGAATCGGGTCCGCGAGTTCGCGCAAGCGGTGCACGACCTGATGGAAGCGCATCCGCAGGTAGCGCTGCGCGAGCTCGACATCAGGCCGACGGAAACGGATGCCGAAGCGGTACTCGGCTTCCGGGACGAGGTGCTTTCCGGCGCGCCGGTGTTCACGAAGTCGATCGCACTGAGCGAAGCGCTCGCCCGCGATCCGTCGCTGCCGCCGGGCCGCGTCTACGACGCGGTAGTGCGCGAATTCGGCACCGCGCTGGTGTACACCGGGCGCTGGCGTGCCGAGGTGCACGCGCTGACCGAACTGCGCCAGCATTACGCGCAAACCCATGGGCGACTGGACGAGCCAGGCTTCCAACGGTGGCTGCGCGGGGAATTCGAGGCGGGCAGCTTCGACCGGACCGGCGCCCTCGATCCGCGCACCGCGCTGGTGGAATCATTCGTCACCGCGAAGCGCGACCCGTCGGCGCTGACCGCGGGACAGCAGATCCTGCACGACGTGCTGGTCGAACAGGCCGAGAAGTGGGCAGGGGAAGACCCTTACATCGTCGCGCCCGAAGAGGGCGTCGAGCACATCATGGATCGGCTCGACATCGCCGACACGCTCGACCGGGAGTTCGGTATCGAGGGCGTCGGACTCGAACTGCCCGGGGTCTCGCTCGATACCGTGCGACAGATCGACACGGCGATCCGTGAGGTCATTGCTCTGCACCCGGACATCGATGTGCGCAGGGTCCGCATCGCGCCGTTGGCGAACGAGAACGTCTTCGCCGAGACGCGAGTTGCCTACGGCAACGGCCGGTCCCAGTACGCGCCCGAGATCGTGCTGAACGAGCGGTTCGCGGTCAACCCGGAGCTGTTCCGGCAATACCTGGCCGAGGACGTGCACATCGGCTTCCAGACCGCGTTGCCCGATCGGCCGGTGTACAGCGCGATCGTGCACGAGATGATCCACGTCGTCCACATCGGCACCGGTTTCGAGAACTCCGCCGCCGGTGTGCGGGCGGCGCAGGACGCCGTCATGAACGCGCTGCTCGACAAGTACAGCGAGACCCACCCGGGCCCGGTCGACAAGGCGAAGTTCACGCAATGGTTGCGTACCGAGCTCAACGACTACAGCTTCCACCGCAGCGATGTCCTCAATGTGCCCGAGGCCTACGCCGACGCGGGTGCCGCCGTGATCGTGCTCGGCGACCGGGCGAGCACCGGTCAGCGCGCGCTCTACGACCACCTGGTCGCGCTGACTCCGCCGAGTGTCGAGCCGGGAGCGGTGCCGCCGGCGCGCGCGGAGCCAGGCGCCGTGCCGGACGGACTGCCGACGCGCTCGAACAAGGGTGCCGGCGATGCGCACTCGCCGGGGCCGCAGGATGCCAGGCTCACCCGGTTCCAGCAGTCCACTCAGGCGGCGCTGCGGCATGCCGAGAAACTGATCGAGTCCAACCCGCACAGTCAGGCGTTGGCCACCGCCACCCGTTCCGAGATCCAGCTCGCGCTGCAGAAGATGGGCGGCAGCCAGCGCAAGGTGATCGTGCTGCGGTTCTGGGAGGGACGCTCCACCACGGAGATCGCCGCGGCGGTACATCTGCCGCCGGAGATGGTCGAGCAATTGCAGCGCGCCGCGGTTCGGGAACTGGCGGGACACATTGTCACCGAGCGGGGTACGAACCTACCCCCGAACGAGCGGGTCGTGGTCGAGGCGCAGCGCACCGATCAGGCGGCCCTGCGCCGCGCGATCGCCCAATTGCCGGGAGTGCAACGGCAATTCGCCGAGCTGCACTACGAACAGGGCAGGTCGCTGCATGAGGTCGGCGCCGAGATGAACCGCAGCGCACCCCAGCTCGCCTTGGTGAAATCTCGTGCCGTGCACCGGCTCGCCGAATTGCTGACCGGTGTCGAGCGGTTCTCGAGTACCGAGGCACTGCAGCGGGTCGAGGCGGCATTCCGCGACAACCGGACGGCCGCGCAGCAAGCGGCCGCGCGCCTGACACCCGATCAGCAACGCCTGATCGAGCTCCGATTCGATCGCGGGCTCACGGTCGAGCAGGCTGCCCGGGAAATGGGCAAGGGCACCGCGGCGGTGGAGGCGCAGGAACGCCGCGCGGTACGCAAACTGGCCGAATTGCTCGGCGCGCGCCCCGAAGCCGCGGTGACGCCAACGGACACAGCGTCTTCCGGCGGTAGGCGTGGCGTCGCCGCGACCGATCTGCTGACGGTTCGCGAAGCGGCCGAGCAGAACCCGGACCGGTTGCGCCGCGCCATCGAGGAGCTACCGCGCAAGCAGCGGGAGGTCGCGGAGCCGCGGTTCCTGCGCGGGCAGTCGGTGGCCGAGATCGCCGAAGCGCTCGGCCGCACCGAGAATTCGGTGGTCGGATCGCAGCGCAGGGCGGTACAGGCGCTGGCCACATTGCTCTCCGGCGAGACGCTGCCCGCCCGGCCGGGTGGTGCGGATCTGGCACTGGTGCGTGCCACCCACCGTGACCGGCCCGCGGAATTCCGCCGCGCGCTGGAGCAACTCGACTACGAGCACCGGCGGGTGATCCGGCTGCGGATCGTGAAGGAGCACACTGCCGCCGAGGTCGCGACGGCCATGAAGAAGACCGAAGACGCGGTGAACAACCTGCAGAAGGACGCGGTTCGGCGGCTGGCCGAGGTGCTGCGCGGTGAAGAGCGGATGAGCCTCGCCGATGCGACCGCGTTGGTGGAGCGGACGACTCGGCAGTCGCCGGAGGTCTTGCGGCGCGCTATCGACCAACTCCCCGAGACGGAGCGGCAATACGCTCGCCTGTCGATGCTGGAAGGCAAGCAGATCGTCGCCATCTCGGCCGCGATGGATCGCACGCACACCGCCGTCAGATCACTGCGGCGGCGGACCATGCTGCGACTCGGCGAAATCATCACGCAGGAAACGGTTCCCGACCCGCCGACCCGTCGAATCAACAGGGCGACAAGTGGATCCGGTGATGCGGAGGCCGTCGCGCGACTGATGGAGACCGTCGATCTCGGCGTGGCGGGGTTCGACACTCCCGGCATCGTCGGAAAGAACATGGTGGAGCTCGGCCACGCGATTCTCGAGATGCGCGCCGAGTATCCCCAGCTGGATCTGCATGGTGTCGCCGTCGAGCAGCTGGCCGGGGATTCGTTGGCCGTCCCTGGTTACTCCGATGACCTGGCCCCTGGTGCCGTGTACGCGGAATTGATCGTGCTCAGCGAGCGGCTGGCCACCGACCCGAACCTGCCGGAATGGACCGTTTACGACGCGGTCGTGCTCGCGTACGGCGACGCGATGGTCATCTCCGGCCGCTGGCGCGCCGAGGTGGCGGCGCTGCCCGCGCTCCGGCAGCACTACGCGGAAACCCATGGGCCGCTGCAGGAGCCCGCGTTCACCCGCTGGCTGGAGCAAGAATTCGCCGGGTGCTTCGACGCCCAGGGCGCCTTCGACCCGCGCAAGGCACTGGTCGCGTCGTTCCAAGCGGTGGCCAACGAGCGCTACTCCGCGACTCCGGCAGACCAGGTGCTCCATCGTCTGCTGATCGAACAGGCCGAGCTCTGGCACGGCAAGGACCCGCAGGATCCGAGTCTGCCGGTCGAGGATCCGGCGCGGGTAGCCGAGCGAACCGCGATCGGCGACGCACTGCGCGAGGAACTCGGTATCGAGCACTTCGGCCTCGACTCACCGGGTGTCCACCTCGACATAGTGCGCGACTTCGCGGCGGCGGTGCGCGACGTGCGGGCCGTGTATCCGGAAATCGATCTCCGTGCCATCAGGATCGGGCCGCTGATCGAAGACACCTTCGCGCAAACCGAAATGGGATTCGGCCGGGGCGGCAAGACCTACACGCTCTCGGTCACGCTGAACGAGCGCTACGCGATCAATCCGGAGCTTTTCCACAACGAGCTCACCGACGCGGTGACCCACGGCCACCTGGTCGGTCCGGCCGATCGCCCGGCGTACGCCATCGTCGTGCACGAGATGTTCCACGGATTGCACAACGTCTCGCTGTCCGTGTCCGACCTCACCCCGGAGGGCCAGCGGCGCGAGTACACCGCCGCACTCGGTGCGTTGATCGAGGCGTACGGCAGGGATCGCGGCGAAGTCAGCACGGACGAGTTCCACCAGTGGCTGCGTGACGGGTTGACCTCCTACAGCTTCGAGGGGAACCAGAAGCTCGATCTGTCCGAGGCGTACGCCGAGGCGGCGGCCGCGGTGTTCCTGCGCGGCGATCAGGCGAGCGAACCGCAGCGGGTGCTGCACGATCGACTGCAGCGGCTGGCGCGCGAGGCGCACGGCGGCGGCATCGCGCACCGGATGGCCGGGCCCGAGCCGGAGCCCGGCGCGCGGCGGTCGGCTCTCCGGGAAGGGCGGTCGACCCTGCTCGAGGGGCGGTCGGCGCTGCCGGAAGAAGGACCACCGCCCGCGCAACGTCGTTGGGGTTGGGGTGCGAAGAGCGAACCGCCGAGCGCGCGGGATATCGGGCAGCAACTCGAGCGCAGGCACGGGATCGCCGCGCATGTCTTCGGTTCCGCTCACGCTGCTCGGGAACGCGAATTCGCCCAGGCGGTGCACGACCTGATGGCGGCGCACCCGCATGTTCCGGTGCGCGGGCTCGACATCAAATGGCAATCGCGCGACGCCGCCGCGCTGCTCGGTGTCGACAACAATGGGGTAGTCACAGCGCGGATCGCGCTGAGCTATGAGCTGATGCACGAGGCGTCGGCGCCGACCGGCCGAGTGTACGAGGCGGTGGTGCGGGAATTCGGCGACGCGATGGTGTTCACCGGCCGGTGGCGCGCCGAGGTGCACGCTATGCCGGAATTGCTGCGGTACTACAGCGAAAAGCTCGGCGTAACTGATACTTCCGGCTTCCACGACTGGTTGCGTACGCAGTTCGACGCGAAGATCTTCGACGACTCCGGCACGCTCGATCCCCGCAAGGCATTGCAGGATTCCTTTGTCGCGGTCACGCTCGACCGCACCGCGGCCACACCGGGGATGAAAGTCCTCTACGACGTGCTCGTCGAGCAGTCCGAGAAATGGGCGGGCAAGGAGCCACACGCCGTCGCCGCCGGGGAGCGCGCCGAACTGGTGCGGGCCAGGACCGAAATCGCCGAGGCGTTGCGTGCCGAGCTCGGTATCTCGGTCTCCGGGTTCGACCTCCCGCTGGTCGATCTCGGTGTGGCCCGCGAGTTCGCCGACGGAATTCGCGATATCCTCGCGCTACACCCCGATATCGTCGTGAGCGGCATCCGGATCGAACCGTTGGACGTCGGCGAACACGGCATTGCCTTTACCCGCCCCATGCCGAGAATGCGTGCGCCGGGATACGAGTCGGTCATTGTCCTGAGCGAACGGTTCGCGATCAATCCGGAACTGTTGCGCCAGTACGTGTCCGAGGGGGTGCGGACCGGCTTCGCGGTCGCCTTGCCCGAACGGCCGACGTACTCGGTGATCGTGCACGAAATGATGCATGCCCTGCACAACGCGCGAGGCATCTCCTCCTGGGAGGTCGGGCAGGTCCGCGACAGCGCCCTCGAAGCGTTGATGAACAAGTACGGCGAAACGCATCCGGGCCCGGTGGACCAAGGGGCCTTCGAGGCGTGGTTGGTCGCTGAGCTCACCGACTACAGCTTCTTCCGCCGCCCCGCCGATCTCGAACTG
This sequence comes from Nocardia iowensis, assembly GCF_019222765.1. NCBI lineage: Bacteria > Bacillati > Actinomycetota > Actinomycetes > Mycobacteriales > Nocardiaceae > Nocardia > Nocardia iowensis. The sequence goes on from NZ_CP078145.1 coordinate 1,117,700, forward strand.
CTCGAGGCCTACGCGGAGGCGGGCGCCGCCGTCGTCTTGTACGGGGACCGCGCCACCGACGGCCAGCGCGCACTCTACGAGCACATGACGGGGTTGGGCGGGCACGAGAACGAGGCGAAGTCCAGCTCGCAAGATCGACCGGAAGAAGCGGGGCCCGACGCGCAAGAGCGCCGAATCAACAACGCGACAGGCGAATTCGGTGACGCCGAGATCGTCGCGACGCTGATGGAGCACGTCGGCCTCGGTGTCACCGGATTCGATACGCCGGGGCTGGTCGGGAAGAACCTGGTGGAGTTCGGTCACGCGGTCCTCGACATGCGCGCCGCACATCCACAGCTGGATCTGCGTGGCGTCGCCATCAAGGAGCTGACTCGGGACACGCTCGCTCTGCCAGGGTTCAGCGAGGAACTGCCGCCCGGCGCGCTGCACACCGCGTGGCTCGTGCTCAATGAGCGGCTGGCCACCGATGCGACCCTCCCGGAAGGGACCATCTACAACGCGACCGTGCGCGGTTTCGGCGACGCGATGGTCATTGCCGGTCGCTGGCGTGCCGAGGTCGAGGCACTGCCTGCGCTGCGCGCGCACTTCACCGAAACCCATGGGCCGCAGGCGGAGTCGGCGTTCCGCCGCTGGCTGGAGCGGGAATTCGACGGTTACTTCGACGCCAAGCGGGATTACGATCCGCGGCAGGCGTTGGTGGGCGCGTTCGAAGCGGTGGTCAACGACCGCTCCATCGCCACCCCGGCGGAACAAGTGCTACACCGGGTATTGGTCGAACAGGCCGAGATCTGGCACGGCAAGAACCCATACGACCCGAGCCTGCCGATCGGCGTCGATCCCTCCAGGGCAGCTGACCGGAAAGCGATCGGTGACGCGCTGTTCGAGGAGTTCGGCATCATGCATTTCGGCCTCGATCTCCCCGGCGTCCACCTCGACATGGTGCGGCAGTTCGCGGCGGCGGTCCGGGACGTGCAGGGCGCGTATCCGGGAATCGATATCGGCGCCATCAGAATCGCTCCGCTGATCGACAGTGCGTTCGCGCAAACCCGACTGCACTTCGAACCCGGTGGCAAGCCCTATAGCTACTCGATCACGCTGAACGAGCGGTACGCGATCAATCCGGAGTACTTCCGCAACGCGGTTGCCGAAGCGGTGGCATCCGGACACCTGGTCGGCCCGGTCGACCCGCCTGCCTACACCATGCTCGTGCACGAGATGTTCCATGGCCTGCACAACGTCTACCTGTCCGAGTTCGACGTCTCCGTCGTCGGTGCGCGACTGGACAATGCGGCGGCGATGCGGGACCTGATCGAGGCGTACGGCAGGGACCGCTTCGAAGTCGACACCGCCGAGTTCCATCGGTGGCTGCGCGACGGACTCAGCAGCTACAGCTTCGATGATCGAGGGCTGCTCAATCTGCCCGAGGCGTACGCCGAGGCGGCGGCCGCGGTCTTCCTGCACGGTGACCAGGCCACCGAGCCGCAGCGGGTGCTGCACGACCGGCTGGCGCTGCTGGCGCGCGAGGCCGATGCGAGCCGCCGGGCCGGGTCGATCGACGAACCGGGCGAGGGGGGACCGTCCGCATCCATCTCGAGAAATGTCGCTGCCAAGCCGCACGAACTCGAACAGCGGCAGGTCGGCGAGCACGGCCCCGATGCGGAAGCGCCGCGCGAAGACACCGGGCCGCTGCCGGAATCCCCGTGGGACGCAGGCCGATACGCGACGATCGCGGAATTGGCCGCCGCGCTGCGCGAGAATCACGGGCTGGAAGTCGTTGGATTCGATACTCCCGGACTGGAACTCGGCCGCGTCAGGGAGTACGCGCAGGCAATACACGACGCCCTGACGGCGCATCCGGAGATCGAGCTGCGTGGTGCCTCCATTCTCGAAACGGACCGGGCCGTCCAGGCGGTGATCGGACTGGAGCACGTCGAACTCGGCGGGGCGTTGTACACGGAGATGATCGTGCTGAACGCGGCGGTGGCCGCCGAGGCGGGCCAACCGGCTGGGCCGCTGTACCACGCCGTGCTGCGCGAGTTCGGCGACGCGATGGTCTACGCCGGGCGCTGGCGCGCCGAGGTCTACGCGATGCCCGCATTGCACGAGCACTACACCGCACACGTCGGGCCGATGACCGATGCGGCGTTCACGCGATGGTTGACGACCGAATTCCGGCCGGGCAGCTTCGACGACGCCGGGGCGTTCCATGTCCGCCGCGCGTTGCGCGAATCGTTCGCGGCGGTCATGGGCAAACGCGCCGATGTCACCGCGGGGGAGCAGGTTCTGCACGACGTCCTGGTCGAGCAGGCGGGCCGATGGCACCGCAAGAGCGTGGATATCGCGCCGGACCCGATCGGGGACGAGGGCGCGCACCTGGACGCCAGGCGTGCGCTGCAAGCGGGACTCGCGGATGCGCGCATCGTCGGTTTCGGATTCGACACCCCCGGTGTATCTTTGCCGGTCGTCCGTGAATTCGAGGCGACGCTGCGGGAAATGCTCGAACGGCATCCCGAGATGGCGGTCCGGCTGGTCGGATTCGCGCCATTGGACGACGGCACGCTCGGCACGACCCGCGCGATTGTCGCGCCCGACGACCAGGTGGTGGGAACGCTGTCGATCACCTTGAACGAGCGGTACGCCATCAATCCCGAGCTGTACCGGCAGACGGTGGCCGAGGCGATCGCACGGGGCTTCCTCGCGGGTCTGCCCGATCAACCGGTGCGCAGCACGATCGTGCACGAATCCCTGCACGCGGTGCACAACACCACCGGATTCTTCGTCGACTCCGCCTCGATGCGGGCCGACCGGCTTGCCGCGCTGAGCGCGCTGATCGAGCTGTACGAGCAGCAGCATCCCGCGGGTGTCCCGGACTTCTCGGACTGGCTGGAAGCCCAGCTCACCGGGTACAGCTTCACCAAGGACGGATCGCTGAACCTGAAGGAGGCGTACCCCGAATCCGGCGCCGCGGTGATCTTCCACGGCGACCGCGCCACCCCGGCCCAGCACCTACTGTATGAACGGTTCATGCGCGACGTGCGCGAGGCTGCCGAACGCAGGCGCCGGGAAACCGGCACCGGCCAGGCCGATGATCGATAACCACGAATGGAGGACTCACGGTGCGCAGCCGATACCCCACCGATGACGAACTACGCCGCAACTTCGAAGCCGAACTCACCTCGGTGACGACCGGTGGCGGCCTGCGTTCGGAAACCGGACTCGATATGGAAACCGACGCCGCCCTCATCGCCATCGCGCGGGCATATCCCGCGGTCACCGACGACCTCGTCGCCGCGGCCCGCGCCGCCTTCGCTGGTCAACTGGACGGCTCCAATGCCGATGCCCGCCAGGCGGACCTGGAGCGCTTGATCGCCGAGCACAACGCCCGCAAGCGGAATCAATAGTCCACCCCCGGATGCCCCTGGTTCCAGGGGGTCTCGCCGACGGCATTGTTTGAATATCATTTGTGGCAGGGAGGGTTGGTCGATCGCGGAGACGCGGCACGCGACTGCCGAACCGGGCGGCGAACGCGCCGGTGGTTCACGTCGCGGCACTGAAAGTTCAAGCCGTCCATGGGATGATCGGGTCTGATGAGAGCAGTACGGCACCTTAAGCGAACGTCAAGTCCGCTCCGGATGCCTGCGGGTTCTTCGGGCGTCATGCCAGGATGGATCGGAGTGGGTCGAACGCCGCGCTGCGGCGGCAGGCTAGGCAGGAGTTGACCGATGGCGAAGCCGGGACAGCCAGATTTCGGGGCACAGGCCAAACAGCTGCGCAGCGCCGCGGCGGGCCGTACTTTCCGACTCGACGACGATGTGGCAGCCGAAGCGGCCGGGTACGCCGCGGACATGGTGTCGGTCATCAACACCGTGCTCGCCAGGGTCGGCGAGGTCACCCAGATCACCGGCTTCGGCGATTACATGCCGGCCAGCGTCCGACTGAATCAGGAATTCAGCAAGCTCGGTGGCAAGCTGCAAACCGATATCTTGAAGGAGCACAAGCAGATCCTCACCGATTTCGGTGAGGCCTTCTTGCTCGCGGGCCGAAAGGCCACCGGCGCCGACAAGGCCAGCGCGGGCGATATCAATCAGCACAACGTGGGCAAGGCATTCTCCGGCATGGTGGACCGGAGTAAGGCAGGCGAGAACGTCGCGCATGTCAAACAGGAGCCGAGCCCGGTCAATCCGAAGACCATGATCGACCAATGGCCCGGTGTGCCGGTCAGTGGCCCCAGTGGCGACCCGAACAACAAATACAAGGGGCTACCGCCCGACTTGGCGGGGATGAAGCCGGCCACCGGGGACAAGGCGCCCCAGGGCGTGGTGAGCGCGGGCGTCACGGTGACTACCTCCGACGGTTCAGCGCTCGGTTACGAAGCCTTCTACAAGCTCGGGCAGTCGTTGTTGCAGAAGCCCGCCGACCTGGTCACCACCGCGGTCAACTGGGAACGCATGAGCCTGCAGCTGCAGGGCGGCTTCTCGAACTACCGCGAAAGAATCAACGCACTCGTGGGTTCGCCGCGCTGGCAAGGTCACGGCGCGGAGAGCGCTGGGCGGGCGGTCGGCACGTACACCAACAGTGGTGAGGTGCTGACCCAGGCGATGAGCAAGGTCAAGACCAATCTGATGGACTCGGCCCTCTGGACCGCCTACACACTCTACGAAATGCCGGACAAGCCGCCGGCGCAAAACCCGGACTCGGCGCAGATCCAAAAGGAATTCGCCGCCGAGCAGAAGGCGAGGACGGCGTACAACAACTGGTTCTACCCCGGCGTTCCCGCGGCGGCCAGCGCGATTCCGCTACTGCCCGACGGGGTTTCCACCCTGCAGCCGACGAACGGCCAGGATCCCAATAACCGGGTGAACGGCGGTCCGGGCGGTCCCGGCCCCGGCACCCCTGGCCCGGGAGTTCCAGGACCTGGCGTTCCCGGCCCCGGCACCGGATTGACGGACCAGCAGCGCAGGTTGCAGGAAGACATGCAGCGGCGGGCCGACCAAGAGGCGAAGCAGCGGGCAAAGGACCTCGAGGCGCAGCGGCAACAGGCGGCGAAGGATGCCGCGCAGCGCGCCGCCGACCAGGCCAGGCAGCAGGCGCAGGATGCGGCCAGGCAGGCAGCGGACAAGGCCCAGCAGGCATTGCAGCAGGGCCTACAGCAAGGCCAACAGGCGATGCAGGACGCGCTGAAGAATTCGACGGAGGGTCTTGCCGGTCTGCCCGGTGCGCTGACCGGGCTTTCGCCCGCGATGGCCGACCTCAAGAACGCGGCGGGCAAGGGTGCGGGCCCCGGGCCTGGGCCGGGTAGCGCCGGCGGTCCGGGGCCGGGACCGAAACTCGATCCGAATGCGGTTGCCGCGAAGCTGTTCCCGAGGGCATCGCTGGCCACCGACGCGCTCGGCCGAGCCGGCCTCGCGGGTGCGGTGGCCGGACAGCCCGGCATGCCCGGCGGCATGGGGCCCGCAGGCGCCGGCGCGGGTGGTCAGCAGAACCGGGAACACAAGCGCGCCGACTACCTCGATTCCACCGAACATCTCGAAGAGGCCCTCGGTGATCCGCCGGTGGTGGCCAAGCCCGTCGTCGAGAAATGAACCGGACCTGGAAGCTCACCGACCTCGAGTTCTATGTCCTGTGGCAGGGATTGAAGCTCGGCGGGTTGCCGTACCCGTTCTACTTCCAGAGCGACACGACCGACCCCGAGGCCTTCGAGACCGAGGTGATCGCGGTCAAGGACCGGCTGCGGCTGCAACTCGACCCGGCCATCAGTGACATGCTCGAGGCCCTTGTCGAGCCGGACGTGCGGATCGAGGTGCACGGGTGGGACGGCCGAGCGCCGCGCACACCCGATGCCCTGGTGCGGATGAACGCGGTCCGGCGCGGCGACAAGGGGTTTGTGGTCACCTGCCTGCCGGGTCGAACGTTTTGGCACAGCGGCGGTTACACGATCACCGAGTGCGATCCGCTGCGGTTGGCCGACGCCGTGGTCGAGCGGCTGCCGGACACACCCGCGGGCAAGCTGACCGAGTTCGTGCTGACACCGCCGGGGGACGCGGCGGAGCTCGACTACTCCTTCGGCACGTCGGCGGTGCACGACTCGTTCGAAGATTCGGTCTCGGAGCGGTCGTCGAGCTTCATGAACGCACCCGCCACCAAGATCGGGACGATCCATATCGTGCAGGGCCGTTCGCTGTTCGGTCCACGCGGCATCACCCGGCACGAGCTGGATTGGCGCGATCTGGTCGATGACGGCCGGTACGTCATCGATGACCAGCACCCGCCGGTCGCGTCGCCGGTCGACCGCAAGCGGCTGATCGGGTTGATCAATACCAGGATCGCCGCGGTGGTGCGGGCAATCAAGGACGAACGACTATGAACCGGACCGGGATCGACTTCGTGTGCAGTAGGGGTGACCACTATGGATCCTGAACGAGAAGACACCGAACAAGCGCAAACCGAGCAGCCGCCACCGGCGATGGTCGAGTGGACCGCGGCCTCGCGCACCGGTGCGATCACCGTCCGAACCACCGAACAAGGCCTGCCGCTGGGCATTTCTATCGATGATGCCGAGCTGAAGCGGGATCCGCAGGAGCTGGCCGCCGAGGTGCTGCGGCTGTGCAAACATGCGGCCAACCGTGCCGGACTCGCCCGCAGGGCCGAATTCGAAGCGGCGGGCCTTTCCTCCGACGCGCTCGCGCTGATGGGGTTGCCGACCCCAGAACAAGTGGCTCGCCAAGAGATCGTGGAGGAGGAAGAATACGAGACGGAGCCACGAAGTTGGCTGCGCTCGGTCTAGGGAGGAACTGAAGCGCATGTACGAGACCATGGACGAACTGATGGCGAGCGTGCAACGGCGGTTGTATCGCGTCCGCGATCTCGCCGACAACATGGCCGGTGTCCGTGCCCGAGAGACCGCACCGGACGGCTCGATCACGGCGGAGGTCGACGGCAACGGCGCGTTGCTGAATCTCGAGTTCACTTCTGGGATTTCCCGGCTCAGCGCGGCCGACTTCGAGAACACGCTGGTATCGACGGCCGCCGCGGCGGCACGCCGGGCGTTCACCGAGCGCGCCGAGCTGATCACCGCCTTCAACGAGGAGGTCGCGGATTAGACACCTCATGTTTACGAAAACTCATCATCTTTACATCAGCGGAACCTTAAGTTTCTGCAAACCGCCTTCCGAACACCGCAAATCGGTTGGTATCTTCACCACAGTTGGTCAATTGCATTACAGGATCGGGGATTTCGATGAGCGAACTCGTAGCAACTCTTAGTGCGATTCGCGCCTACGGGGACGCCTCGGCCGCCATGGCGACGAGCGTCGCCACCGCGGGCGCATTCGATCAGACCGCGACCATCGCGGCGGCTGTGCCCGTCTTCGGCCTGATCGGCCAGGACTTCCTGGCGGCGTTCGCGTATGCCCAGGGCAACCATGTGGCATCCGTCTTCGAACTGGCCGGCGTGCACGCCGCCACCGCGCTGACCGCACACCAGGGCGCTGCGGCCTACCAGGCGTCCGAGCTGGCGCAGGGCGCCGAATTCAGCGCCGCGACACAGACTCTGACATGAGCTCGCCGCTGGACCAGTCGATTGTCGAGCTGCTGCGCGGCAGCTCGCTCGCGCCGATGATCGATCGGCCGGTCAACGACATCCTCAAGGACATGGGGCTGCCGCAGCTGCCCGACCTCTCCGCGGTGCCGCCGATGCCCGGCATGCCGCCGATGCCGGTCATCGACCTGAGCGCGCTCATGCGGCCGTTCACCGATCTGGCGAGCAGCTTCGGTACCGGCGTGCTCGGCTCGACGTCCGGTCCCGGCATTGATCCGACCCAGGCGCTGAGCGGGGTCACCCAGGCACTGCAGACCGCGATGCAGATGGGTACCAGCGCATTACAGATGGCGATGCAGCTGTGGCAGGGCATGGCCGCGGCGCAGGCCGCCGAGAAGGCGGGACAGGCCGCGGCCGACGGCGCCGACCTGGCAACCCAGGGCATGCAGGAGAAGGCGGTGCTCGGCAATGCCGCGGGCTCGGTCGCCGTCGGCGGCGCGCTGCTCGGTGCGGTCATCGCCAAATACATGGCCACGATGATCGCGGCGTCCCCGCTGCTCGCTTCGCCCGGCGGTCAGTGGTTCCTGGTCGCGCAGACCGCGGAGAGCCTGGCCGAGGCGACCGCGGTGGTCGCCAAGACCAGGGTCGAGATGACCGGGCACTCGGCGAGCATGACCGCGGTCGGTCAGAAGAAGAAGATCACCGCCGCGCCCACCGGGGTGAACTCCATGGAGGGTATCCAGCAGCTGATGCAGCTGGTCCAGCCGCTGATGGGCATGGTGCAGACCGGAACACAGAGTGTGAGCCAGCTGGCTCCATTGCTCGCGCCGAAGGTGGATCCCGTCACCGACGCCAAGGCGAAAGAGGACCGGGCGCGCGAAGCACTCGCGGGTGGCGATCCCGGCAAGGGCGTCGGTGCCGGGGGGCCCGGCGGCAGCATCGGCAGCATCGGTGGCGGTCCCGGCGTCGCGCCCGCGCCGACTCCGTTGGCCCCGTGGGCCGGCACCAAGGCCGCTGGCGTCGGCCCGATGCCTGGTCTCGGTGGCGTCGGAACCGGCGGGCCCGCAACGGAAGCCACGGCCATGCGGTCGACGGTGAGCCCGGGCGCGGCCACGCCGGGCATGATGCCGCTCGCGGGGGCGGCGGGTGCCGCGGCCGGTGCGCGTGCGGATGATGTGAGCAGTGTGTCCAGCCATCTGGTCACCGGACAACACGGCGACGAGGTCGTCGGCAACATCGAGGGGGTCTCGCTGCCGGTGGTCGGCGCGACCGAGCAGGTCTCCGAACCACCGCCCGACAAGGAACTGACCCTCTGAGGAGGTCACCATGGCAAGCACTGGTGCGGAATTCAACGGTGTGCGGTTCGATCCGGCGGCCACCAGGGACGCCGCCATGCGGCTCGACGGACTGGCCGAGCGGCTGGAGAACGAGCTGCGGGCGGGTGAGGTCTCGCTGAAGATCGCGCCCGCTGGCGCGGATGAGGTGTCGCAGCGGGCCGCGCAGACGATGAACGAGGTCGCGGCGTCCTACGCCGAAAGCGCCGCGGCGGGCGCGCTGGAACTGCGTAAGCTGGCCGCGACGTTCCGGTCGCAGGCCCGTCAGTTCGACCGCGCGGAAGGCGACAACGCCGATTCGTTCGGCGGCGGCGCCGGTGTGGCCTGACGCGGGTGACGCACACGGAGCAGCCATGATCGAACCACCGGTCCCCGGTTTCACCGGGGTGGTCTGGGAGGCGCGGGAGCCGGACCGGCTCACCCGCGAGCTGTCCACCGGGCCCGGCGCAATACCGATGGCGGAGGCCGGGGCCACCTGGGCCAAGCTGGCCGCCGCCTTCGGTGCCGCGGTGATCGAATACGACCAGATCGTCGCCTCGCTGCACGGTGCGTGGGAATCTGGCACGAGTCGCCCTGTGCTGGACCGTATTTCGGTCCTTCGCGACTGGCTGACCGACGCGGCGCGGGCGGCGGGAGAGAACGCCGTGCATGCCGAAAAGCAGGCCGCGGCATATCAACTCGCCCAGCTGACAATGCCGAACGCGCTCGATGTCGCCGCCATCCAGCAGGCGCAGCGCGCGCTGGAAGCGGTCAGTGGGTCGCTCGGCGCGCCGATCAAAGCCGTTGCCGCGCAAACCGATGCCGAGACCGACCTGGCCAAGGCGGCCGCCTCCCGGGTGATGCGCACCTACGAGGCGGCCACCGAACCGCTCGCCGCACCGTGGCAGCACGAGTTGCCGCCGACGGTCGCGTCGGGCGCGGCGCTGGAAGCCGAGCAGGCGAGCACGCCGCGGGGTCCGGCGAATTCCGCGACCATGCCCGCGAGCATGTCCGGGATGGGCATGCCGGGACCGATCGGGCCGATCTCGGTGCCGCGCACCCTGTCCGCCTACCGGGCACCGGTCGTGGCGCAGTCGGCGCAGGTTACCGAGACCGTTGCGCCACAGCAGGTTCCGACGACCACCCCGGTGACATCACCGTCCATGGTGCCGCCGGGAGCGATGGCGCCCGCCGCGGCAGGCGCGCAGGAGGAGGAATACCAGTCCTCCCGTGCCGGTGTGGCGTCGACCGCCGAGTTCAATCCCGATCTCGGCATCGTCTCCGCGCCCGCCGTGCTCGGCGCGCCCGACCAGCCGGAATCGACCGGCCAGTCCGCGACGGGAGGTGGCACGTGACAACCATGACCAACGACGGGTTGCTCGCCGTTGCCGACCAACTCGGCGTGCAGACCTTGCCCCTGGTACTCGCGGTCGGCCCGCAACAGGACTCGTTCGACGAATGGGCCGAGGCGCAGCGGGCGGCGATGTCGAGCCTGATCGCCGAGGGCGTCATCGATGCCTACGGCGAGGTCGACGCCGAACTGAGTCTCGCGCTGCACACGCTCGCCCAACCCGAGCAGGAGCTGGTTGCCCGAATTTTTACCGGTGACAAGCCGATTCGGGTCTGCCTTGCGCGCCGGGGCAGCCAGCACGCGCTCGCCGTGCGCACCGGGGACGACTTCGATATCCGCACCGTCTGGTCCGACGGCTCCGGCGCCGCGCTGGCGCGGCCGGTGCTCGAAGTGCTTGGCCGGGCGCAGCCCGCGGATGTCGCCAATTTCAGCGCACCCGCGGAGGCGCTGAGCGAACGGCTCGCGGGGGCGACCACCTCCTCGGACTTCGCGGACGCGGTGTACGCCCTCGGCGTCGCCGACCGGGATGCCGCCGGGTACGGGCTCGCCTTCGCGTCCTGCCATGCCTACGCCGAGATCGTGGTCTGCACCCACGTCGACGGCGTGACAACCCGACCGCCAGGCGCGGTCGCCATATACGACACCGGACGGGGACGCATCGTCGCCTCGCCCGGTATCGCCCAGGACCAGCAGCTTTGGTCCACGGTCACACCGGGCACCGATCACCGTATCGCGCAAGCGATTTCGGGCTTGGTCGAAACGCTGCCCGGGGGGAGGTGGCTGCCGCAGTAATCCGGACGGTGAACACAGCAGTTATCTCGAACTCGGGTGATGCCTCCATGGGCATCACCTTCTGGCACAGTAATTTTCCAGAAGGAAGGTGCAAATAGCATGTCGGGTAGTGGTGTAAGTAATAGTGCTGCCGCTGATCAAGCAGCGAGTGACATGGGCGAGGTCGTGATGGCCATCCGCACGACCATCGACAAGATCCAGGACGAGGTCCAAGCGGCCGCCAAGGGCTGGAAGGGCGAGGCGTCGCAGGCGTTCAACGACGCCGCCATCGCGTGGGACGGCGAGGCGCGTCGTCTCAAGGCGCTGCTCGACGACATGGGCCAGAAGGTCGGTGTCGGTGCCGAGAAGCTGCGTGCGATGGACTCCAACAACGACTTCGGCGGCCTCAAGATCTAGCAGCGGCAATCGCCGACCTCACACTTCGAACAAAGGTAGAAATATGACAGACATGCTCTATGACAAGGCCACGATGCTCGGTCTGTACGAGAGCCTGAAGACCTACCACGGCACGCTGATGCAGCAGGTAGAGGTGGACTTCCCGGCCGCGACGAACAAGTTGCAGACGGCGTGGGAAAACAACGCCTCTTTCTCGGCATTCATGGATGTCAAGAAGTCTTGGGACACCCAGTTCTCGGACACCAACGAGATCCTGCAGCGGATCGCCACCGAGGTGGACAACTCGCTGCAGCGCGCGTTCCATACCGACCAGACCATCGGTGACGGCTTCGGCGCCTGAGTCGAGTCGAATCGACTGAACACCACGGCCGGCCGGAACATACTGTTCCGGCCGGCCGTGGTCGTTGGTGGGTTACCGGCCTTGCGGCAGGGTGTCGTAGCTGACCAGCGCGTCCTTCTTGGACAGTGTCGGACCCGGAACCAGTTGTCCCACAATGGCCCAGGGGGCCAGCCGGGGCGCATTGCCGAGCCCGAGCAGCTGCGCGGTCTCCGCGTCCGGAATGCCATAGCGAATGCCGTTGTCCGCCACATAGAACAGGCTGCCGCGGCGGGGACTGCCCGGCTCCGTCCCGGTGATCCGCACGAATTCACCGGTGGTCGGCGGGATGTAGGCGTTGTCCACCCGGTCGCCGCTGCCGTCGGAGCTGGACAGTGTGACCGGCTTGGACGAGTCGGCCAGCGGCAGTCTGGTGCCAGCGAGCAGGCTCACGGTGGCGCGATCGGTCGGTCCGTCGGCGACGCCGCCGCTCTGCTGGGTCTTCGCCCAGGAGATGCAGCCGACCGGGGCATCCTCGGCGGACAGGATCTTCGGCGTGACCGCGGGAAAGTGGTCGAGCGGAAGCTGGTGCAGCACCGGCATATTGGTGAGTACGTCCGGCGCGACCGCCTTGATCTCGCGCATGCCCTGCGAATTCGCGGTCCGCAGCACCTGTGCCGCGAAATCACTGATCCGTTGCACCCCGTCGGCCAGCACCACATACAGCTCGGACCGATCCTCGCGGCCGACACCACCCACCGCGATGACGCCGCCGATCGGCACGTCGGACAGGCGGCCGGGGCCCGGCTGGCCCGCCTGCGGGATGTCCGGCGGGGCCAGCGGCGGCACCGCGGTCGCGGCGTTCAGCAACGAAGGCCCGATCGGACGAGGCCGTGCCGTACCGAGACCCATCGCCCGCGACATCACCGAGTTCGCCGGATCGAGCTCCGCGCGCTTGCCGTCGTAGATCAGGTAGGTCTTGCCCTGCCGGTGCACCAGCATGGCCTCGTCCGCGCCGGTGCGCCGAATGCGTTCGTTCAGCTCGGGTCGGCCGGTGAACACGGTGGTGGTCACCCCGCTGGCGGAGGCCGCGCTGCCGGTGCTGGACAGCTGCACCGTCTCACACAGCGACCAGTCCGATCGATTGCCCTGATTGGAACCGGGCAGCGCGGACGGAGCACCTGGGATGCCGAGCATCGGGCCGCGCGGCAGCGAGGCAAGTTTGCTGTCCTTCACCGAATTCGGCTTCTCGGCGCTGCCGCTGATCAGCCGCGCCGAGGCCAGGTTCAGCGTCGGATGCAACGTGGTCTTTCCCGAGTCGTCCTGCACGACGACATACAGCGCGCCGCTCTCCTTACCCATGACGATCTTCGATTCGCCGACCGAGCCCTGCGGGCGCAGGAACGCCAGGATCGCGCAACCCGCCACCACCAGAATGCCGAGCACCAGGCCGACGAACATCGAGCGCGACTGCGAACGCATGGGGTCGTGCAGCATTCGCACGTCGCGGCGGACCAGCGCGTGGTCGAGCCGGCGCAGCAGGAAACGGTATCCGTTGACCTGGGCCTTGGTGGTCAGCTGAGCAGGCACGTGCTCTCCATCGTCACGATCTTCGTCCGTCGCATCCGCGGACCCCTCCTCCGTCATTCTGTCGCAAGTCGCATCCGGGCCGCAGCGGTCCGGGCATGCGCCGAGCCGATGGACCGTCAGGAAGGCGACATGACGGGTACCGCCAGGAAGAGCGGTTCGGAATCAACCGTATCGGCCCAGCCCCCGGTGTCAATCGGGCGCCGCTCACCGAACCGCGCACCCGCCGCGAATAGTGTTGCCGCACGGTACTGTGAGCCGTGACGGACCCAAGGCGCCGGGCTACTCCGGCCGCCGGATTTCGAGGCGAACAAGCGTGAACGAGGCTGTGAACGAACCGGAACCACCCGAGAACACGGCGCTGCACGACCCCGAGTTCTGGCTCTTCCGCCAGATGCCGCTGCGGTTGATGGTTCCGCTCGCCCTGCTCGCGGCCCTGGCCGCCTGGATCGCCACCGCGTTGGACGCGCCGCTGTGGGGGATCATCACCGCGGGCGCGGTGGTGTTGATCCTCGGGGCGGCGCCGGTGCGCAAGCGGGATCCGCGCAATCTGGCCGGGCTGGTCGCCAGAGGCATCGCCTTCCGCTGGCGGCGGACCAAGCCGGGGCCGCTGGTCACCGGCCCGGACGCAATCGACGTGCCACTGCCGGAGGGCGGTAGCTACGGCGTGCGCTGGGATGGCGAGCTGCTGACCACGATGATTCGCATCGACCCGCCGCCGGACGCGCTGACCCTGCTGCGCCGTGGCTCGCTGAGCACCGACCAGGTGCTGCCGCTCATCGAGGTCGCCAAGTGCCTCGAGCAATTCGACATCAGCCTGGCCTCGGTCGATGTGATCAGCACCGGCGCGCGGACCGCGGGTGGTGGCCAGGTCGCCCAGCTCTACGACCGGATCATCGGGCCGTTGCCCGCCATCGCGCACCGCACGGTGTGGCTGGTGCTTCGCCTGGACCCGCTGGCCAACGCCGAGGCGGTGGACAACCGCGGCGGCGGTGGCACCGGCGCGCTGCGCACCGCGACCATCGCGACCCGCCGGGTGGCCAATCGGCTTGCCGCGCGCGATATCTCGGCCTCGGTGCTGACCGCGGCGGAAATGAACACCGCGGCGCGCAGACTGACCCGGGGTATTCCACTGGAGGAGTTCGTCGAGACGCCGATCTCGCTGGTGCACGACGACATGCTGTACCTCACCAGTTACGAGATCGGCCCCGAGCTGATCGGTGAGCGCGGCTTCGCCGACATCTGGGCGACGCCGAGTCTCGGCACCACGGTGACCGTCCGGCTGCGGCCGGGCGAGCGGAAACCGGGCCGGGCCCATGAATCCGCGGAGCCACCGGTCACCTTGGCCGCCCTGGTTCGATTCGACACCGCCTACGAGCCGGACGAGCCGCCCGTGCCGGGGCTGCGGCCACTGCCGGGCAGGCAATACCGGGCCCTGCTGGACTGTCTGCCGCTGCGCGCGGGCCGCGGCGAGGCCGGGAGTGCGAGCGACTACCGTGGCCCGCTCTCGGCGCTACGCGGGATCGCCGTGCCCACCGCGGGCTGCGGTCAGCTGATCGGCGCCGACGACATCGGGCAGGGGATCGCGGTGCCGCTGATCGGTGACGGCACTCGGCATCTCGAGGTGATCGGCAAGCTGGACCTGGCCCAGCAGGTGATCCTGCGGGCCATCGCGCTCGGCGCGCACACCGTTGTGCACACCGACCGGCCCGAAGCCTGGCACTCGATGGTCGCCAATGTCGCTTCGCCGCACTCCCTTTCGCTCGCGCCCCGGTTCGCGGGCGCCAGCCTGCATCCGGCGCCGGTCAGCCCGCAGCCTGGCATCATCGGCTCCCTCGCGACCGTGGTGGTGTTCGACGGCATCGCACCGACCACCCTCACCGGTGGCGCGACCATCGTGCACGTTCGTGACCCGCACGACCCGCCGGGCCAATTCGCCGCCGACGTGGTGCTCGTCCAGGACCCGGCGTCGCCGAATCTGATCACGGTCCGCACGTCGACGGCCAGCGCCACCGTCAACATGGTGACCACGCCCGACGAGATGTGGTACATCGGCGAATCGCTGGCCGCCGCCCGCTGAGGGCCGGAATTCCTTCCGGCCCTTCGGCTTTCGGTGCGCTAGTTGCCCAGGGTGGCGAGGATGCCGCTGAGCGCGGCCTGCATATCCGGCGCCTCGATCCGCATCAGGACCGATTCGTCGATGGCGGTCAGGTCCAGCGAATCGTCGTTGGCCAACCGGAATTCGCGTTCCTCCTCGGCGGATTCGATCACGTTGCGGACGAACCGGCCGTTACCGGCCAGATCGATGCCGCGCCGCTTCTGCCCGCTCTGATCGACGCGCTCGGACTGGTACAGCCCTTCGCACGCCTGGATCAGCAATTGCATTGCCTCATCCGACATTTCGGAGTCGCGCGACTTCGCGATGAGCTGGCCGATCTGGCCGAGCTCGACCGGGGTGTAGGAGGGGAATTGCAGGCGCTTGGCGAACCGGGAGGCCAGACCGTCGTTGGAGGCGAGCAGCCGGTCGATCTCGCCGTCGTAGCCCGCGATGATCACCACCAGGCGGTCGCGGTCGTTCTCCATCCTGGCCAGCAGGGTGTCCACCGCTTCGCGGCCGAACGCGTCGCCGCCTTGCAGACCGGTTTGGATCAGCGTGTAGGCCTCGTCGATGAACAGCACGCCGTCCATCGCGGTGTCGATCAGCTTGTCGGTCTTGATCGCGGTGCTGCCGAGGTGCTGGCCGACAAAATCCATCCGCTTGGCCTCGACGACCTTGTCGGTCTTGAGCAGGCCGACGCCGCAATAGATCTTGGCGACCACCCGCGCGATGGTGGTCTTACCGGTGCCGGGCGGCCCGGTGAAGGCGAGGTGGTTGCCGCGCGACACATTCGCCATGCCCTTTTCGGCCCGGATCTTCGCCAGCTGCGCGGTCGCCTGCAGCTTGGCCACCTGCGTCTTGACGTTGGCGAGGCCGACCTGCTTCTCCAGCTCGGCGCGCGCCTCGGTGAGGATCCGCTTGGCCCGGTCCTCGCTCTCGGCCTGCTCGATCGCGTCGGTCGACGGCGCGGTCGCCGGGTCCCACCGGTCGGTGCGGGAGTCGATGGATTCCTTGGTGGTCACCGTGATTCGATAGGTGCGATCGCGCATCGCGGTGGTGTTCGCGGTGAAATCCGGCGCCTGCGAATACACCTTCTCGAACAGCGCCTGCGCGTCGTCCTCGTGGCCGGTTTCGCGCAGGCACAGACCGCGGCAGAACATGGCCGTCGTCCTGGCCGCCGGGATCGGGCCCTGCTCGGCCTGCTCCATCCGGCGGATCGCCTCGCCGAACAGGCCGAGTTGCGCGCAGGCCGAGCCGACCATCACATGCGCACCCGCCGCCAGATACGGGTCGTCCCACTCGGCCGAACCGGCCAGCACGGCCATCACATCCGGCCAGCGCTGCGTCGTGAAGTGCAGCACGCCACGGATATACGCGCTGATCCGATCGTCGGCCTCGCGGTCGGGGTCCGACAGCATGGATCGCCGATGCGCGGCCAGCTCGTCGAGCACCTTCTCGGCCTCGTCGTACTCCTTGTCCTGGATCAGCTGCGCCGCCTGGGCCAGCCAGATCTCGGTGTGGCTGGCCAGCGGGTAATCGATGTACAACCCGGCGAGAAAGCGTCCGGCCAGGGCGCGCGACGGCAATCCGAGCCTGCGTTGCTCACGGAACAAGGAAGTCCCGCTGGTCTTGTAGAGGTTGTAGAGGACGTCGCGGGTCACCTCGCCTGCCGCGGCGCGGCCGAGCCACGCATCGCACATGGTGGGGTCCCATTCGGTGGCCCGTTGGAATGCCAGCTTCGCGTACTCCAGATCGCGCGCGGATTCCTGACCATCGATGGTCAGCCCCAGCGATAGGACTCCGGCGTCGAAGGCGCGCTGGGCTTGGCGGTTGCCGGTCGTCATTGCAGTCAGTCCCTGAGATCTACGTGTGAGCAATTGCCTGCGTTCATCTTCCGACCAGCTTAACGGGCATAGCCGGACGAAGTCCGGCTTCAGCCTGCGCACAGCGGAGCGAAGGCAGAGGTCCACGGAATAGCGATCGCGCATGCACGGTCTGTCCGATAGATTAGGTTTTGTTGTCGGTAAGTCGCAACGTGCGTCAACTGACCGCCACGTGCGACGATGTCGTGCATCGGTTCGACAGGTAGGTTGCTGAGGCTAGTGGCTAGATTGGGGTCGTTCACCAGGTGACCGAGTCGTTGAGTAGCGGCTTGGCGGCCGCCGAGCCCGAGCTGTGCCGAGTGTCCGTCATTGGGGGGAATACCCAGCTCGATGTCGGTCTGCCCGCCACGGTGCCCATTGCCACGTTCATCGGCGATCTGGTCGCCCTGATCGCCTCCCGTAACCCGGATGTGGTCGAAAGCGACGACGGCGGAACGCCGTTGCAGACCGAGCACTGGACCCTGGCCCGGCTCGGCCGCGACGCCATCCCGCCGAGCCGCACCCTCGGCGAGGCCGATGTCTACGACGGCGAACTGCTCGTGCTGCGGTCGGTGACCGCGAAAGAGACGCCCGCGCTGTTCGATGACGTCATCGACGCGGTATCCCGGCTGACCACCGTCGACTTCCGCGGTTGGTCACCGGCCGCCGCGCGATGGACCGGCTTGGTCGCCGCGGTGTCGGCGGTGCTGCTCACCCTGATGCTGCTGTTCCGCGAACGTTCGGAGTCCGGCAATCTGGCCGCGCCCTTCCTGACCCTCGGTGTCGCGATCGCGGCGGCGGTGGCGGCGGCGATCGCGTCGCGCAAATACTTCGACCAGCTGACGGCGACCTGGCTGTCGCTGTGCGCGCAGCTGTTGTTCTTCGGCAGCGCGGTGCTGTTCGTGCCGCGGGATCTCGGCAGTCCGCATCTGCTGCTCGGCTTTTCGGTCCTGCTGGTGGCGGCGGTACTGCTCTACCGGGCCACCGCGACCGGGTCGACGCTGTGCGCCGCGACGGTCACCATCGCGCTGTTCGGCGGCATTTCCGCGGCGGTGCGGATGATCTGGGACTCCGATCTGCCGAAGATCTCCGCCGCGGTGCTGGTCGCGGCGATCATTCTGATCTCGATGGTGCCGCGGCTGGCCGCGGTGCTCGCCCGCCTTCCGGTGCCGCCGGTGCCGACCGCGGGCGCGGCGATCGACCCGGCCGACCACGAACCACGGCCGACGATCGAGGGCATCGGCGCCATCGGCGCCACCGCGCTGCCCTCGGCCGCCGGGCTCGGTGAGCGGGCGCGTGCGGCCAACCGCTACCAAACCGGGCTGCTCATCGGATGTTCCGTCGCGGCGGTGATCGGCGCGCTCGGCGCGGCCGACCCGTTCGGCGAGGCCAAGTGGCAGGGCATCACGCTGGCGGTGATCGCCGCGGTGATCCTCTGCACGCGCGGCCGTTCGTTCGCCGACCTGGTGCAGGCGGCGACGCTGATCGCGGGCGGCTGCGCGATCCTCATCGGGTTGATCACCGGGCTCGCGCTCGGCGACGAAGAGTCCGCGCTGTTGTCGGCGGCGCTGCTGCTCGGCTTGGCGACCGCGGCGGTCGGCTTCGGTGTGATCGGACCGCATCTCGAAGTGACGCCGGTGACCAGGCGGCTAATGGAGATCGTGGAATATCTGCTGATCTGCGCGGTGATCCCACTGGTGCTCTGGTTGATGGGCGTGTATTCGATGGCCAGGAACATATGACCGGTCGGGCCAGCCGACCCGGCTTGCGGCGCGGCGCGGGAATCGCCTGCGCCGCCTGGATTCTCGGTGTGTCCCTGTTCGGCTCGCCGGCCACCGCGGCCGCGATCGGCCCGCCGGTGATCGATCCCGGTGCGCTCGGTATCGCGCTTGAGCTCAGCGGACGGCCCGCGCCGCTGGAGCCGACCGAACAGAAGCTGGTGTGCGCCGAACCGATTCTCACCCGCGGCAATCCGGCCGAACCGCCGCTGCCGCAGCGGGTGCTCGACCTGCCTGCGGCCTGGCAGTTCAGCCGTGGGGCCGGGCAGAAGGTCGCGGTGATAGATACCGGGGTGAACCGGCACCCCCGGCTGCCCGCGTTGCAAACCGGCGGTGACTACGTCTCCGACACCGACGGCACCGTCGACTGCGACGGGCACGGCACGATCGTCGCGGGCATCATCGCGGCCCGGCCGAGTCCGGACGACGCGTTCGTCGGTGTCGCGCCGGACGCGGAGATCCTCACCATCCGCCAGCTGAGCCTGGCCTACGAGGTGAAGGGCAAGTCCTATGCGGGGCAGCCGCCGCCCGGCACGATCGTCAGCTCCGGCTACGGCAATGTGCTCACCCTGGCCGGCGCGGTGGTCCGGGCTGTCGACATGGGCGCCACCGTCATCAACATCTCCGAAGTCGCGTGCAGCGCAGCGGGAACCGACACGGCCGACGGCGCGCTCGGTGCCGCGGTGAAGTACGCCTACGACCACAACGTCGTCGTGGTGGCTGCCGCGGGCAACCTGCAGCAGGACGGCCCGTGCAAGACCCAGAACGAAGGCACCGGCTGGGGTTCGGTAGCGACCGTGGCCAGCCCGGCGTGGTTCACGCCGTACGTGCTCGCCGTGGGCTCCATCGATCCCGACGGCGCACCCTCGCAGCTTTCGCTGCACGGGCCGTGGGTCGGCGTTGCCGCCATCGGCAGGCAGATCACCTCGCTCGACACCAAGCCCGGTGGCACCGGGCTGGTCGACGGCGTGCAGACCGACGAGGGCGTCCGGCCCATCGAGGGAACGAGTTTCGCCGCGCCGTACGTGGCGGGACTGGCCGCGCTCATCCGTGCGCGCTTCCCGGAACTCACCGCCGCACAGGTGATGGACCGGATCACCAGGACCGCGCACGCGCCAGGCCCCGGCCACGACGACCAGATCGGCGCCGGGCTGATCGACCCGGTCGCCGCGCTCACCGCGCAGCTGCCCGAGCGCCCGCCGAGCGCGGGCGCCGACAGCCCGCACACCATCGCGGCGCCGGTGGTGCCGCCAGGACCGGACCCACTGCCGCGCAAGGTCGCGGTCATCGGTTCCATCACTTGCCTTGCGGCGCTGGCCATCGGCGGAGCCATCGCGGTCCCGTTCCGGCGGAACCGGGGCGAGCCCGTCGACGACCTCGATTTTGACGCAACAGATCGATAGAGGACCCATGGTTACCGAAGGTTTCGTGCGCCGCCCCCGGATCGCCCCGCCGCGCGCACCGGGCGGCGAGGTGGCGCTGAACGCACCGCCGGAGATCCAGCGCCCGCTGCCCGCTCCGCTGATGATCAAGCTGATGCCGGTGATCATGGTCGTCGCCATCGTCGGCATGATCGGGTTCATGGTGATGATGGGTCGCAACCTGCTCGCCAACCCGTTCGCCATGATGTTCCCGATGATGATGCTCATGTCGATGGCCGGCATGATGATGGGCATGCGCGGCGCGGGCCCCAAGGGCGCCGCCGAGCTCAACGAGGAACGCAAGGACTACTTCCGCTACCTCGACCAGATGCGAAAAGAGGTGCGCCGCACCGGCATCAAGCAGCTGGAGGCGCTGGCCTGGAGCCACCCGGAACCGGTCGACCTGCCCTCGGTGGTCGGCACCCGGCGAATGTGGGAGCGCCGCCCCAACGATCCGGACTTCGGCCACGTGCGGGTCGGCGTCGGCAGCCATCGGCTCGCCACCAAGCTGGCCAGGCCCGAAACCGGCCCGTTGGAAGACCTGGAACCGGTCTCCACGGTCGCCTTGCGCCGCTTCGTGCGTACCCACTCGGTGGTGCACCAGCTGCCGACCGCGGTGTCGCTGCGCGCCTTCCCGGCTATCAACATCGACGGTGACCCCGCCGAGTCGCGGAAGCTGGTGCGCTCGATGCTGATGGAGCTCACCGCCTTTCACGGCCCCGACCACGTCGCGGTCGCCATCGTCTGCGCCGACCCCGACGGGCCCGCCTGGAGCTGGGCGAAATGGCTACCGCACCTGCAACATCCGAATGTTCGCGACGGCATGGGTTCGGCCAGAATGATGTACGGCTCGCTCGGCGAGCTGGAGACCGCGCTGGCCTCGGAATTGCTCGAACGCGGCCGGTTCATGCGCAACCCGCAGCCGACCCAGGGCAGGCTGCACCTGGTCGTCGTCATCGATGACGGATACGTCAACGGCACCGAGCGGCTGATCAGCGAGTCCGGCCTGGATTCGGTGACCGTGCTCGACCTCACCTCGCCGGAGAACGGGTTGGCCGCCCGGCGCGGCCTGCAATTGGTGGTCAACGGCGGCGAAGTCAGCGCGCGCAGCGCCACCGGCGTCGAAAAGTTCGCCACCGCCGACGACATCAGCATCGCCGAGGCCGAGTCGTTCGCCCGCGGGCTGGCCCGCTTCCGGATCGCCACCGCGGCGCAGATCGTCAGCCTCGGCGACGACACCCGGTCCGACCCCGGCCTGATGGCGCTGCTGAAGATCCCCGACGCAGCGCAGATCGATCCGACCAAGGTCTGGCGCCCGCGCACCGCGCGCGAACGGCTAAGGGTGCCCATCGGTGTCACCCCGGACGGCACCCCGGTCGAGATCGACATCAAGGAATCCGCCGAGTTCGGCATGGGTCCGCACGGATTGTGCATCGGCGCAACGGGTTCGGGTAAGTCGGAGTTCCTGCGCACGCTGGTGCTTTCCATGGTGACCACGCACTCGCCGGACGCGCTGAACCTGGTGCTCGTCGACTTCAAGGGTGGCGCCACCTTCCTCGGTCTCGATCCGCTGCCGCACGTCGCGGCGGTCATCACCAACCTCGAGGAAGAGCTCTCGATGGTGGACCGCATGCGTGACGCGCTTGCCGGTGAAATGAACCGCCGCCAGGAGCTGCTGCGCTCGTCCGGCAACTTCGCCAACGTCACCGATTACGAGAAGGCCCGCGCCGCGGGTGCGGCGCTCGACCCGCTGCCCGCGCTGTTCGTGATCGTCGACGAGTTCTCCGAACTGCTCTCGCAGAAACCGGATTTCGCGGACCTGTTCGTGATGATCGGCCGCCTCGGCCGGTCGCTGCACGTGCACCTGTTGCTGGCCTCGCAGCGCCTCGAAGAGAACAAGTTGCGCGGCCTTGACTCGCACCTCTCCTACCGGATCGGCCTGCGTACCTTCTCCGCCAACGAATCTCGCGCCGTGCTCGGTATCACCGACGCCTACCACCTACCTGCCATCCCTGGCTCCGGCTACCTCAAGAGCGACGCCGACGATCCGTTGCGCTTCAACGCGACCTACGTCTCCGGCCCCTACGTTTCGCCGAGCGGTGGCAGGCAGGTGGACGGCCGGTTCGTCGGCGGCCAGGCGCCGACGGTGTTCACCGCGGCCCCGGTCGAAATGCCCGAGCGGCCCGTGCTGCCGGAACCGGCGCGTCCGGCGCTGCCCGATCTGCCGCCGCCACCCAGCGCGGACGAGGGCATCCCGGAGACGCTGCTCGAGGTCGTGGTGAAACGCCTTACCGGACACGGCCGTCCGGCACACGAGGTGTGGCTGCCGCCGCTGGACGAGTCGCCGACCGTGGATATGCTGCTGCCCGACCCGGATTGGCGTTCGCCGGTGAACCGGCACGGACAGCTCTGGATGCCGATCGGTGTCATCGACAAGCCGTACGAGCAGCGCCGCGACGTGCTCACCATCCAATTGGCCGGTGCCCAAGGCAATATCGCGGTCGTCGGCGGCCCGCAGTCCGGCAAGTCGATGACGCTGCGCACCATCGTGATGGCGGCCGCGGCCACCCACACGCCCGAACAGGTGCAGTTCTACTGTCTCGACTTCGGTGGTGGCAGCCTGTCGAGCCTGAACGGCATCCCGCACGTCGGCTCGGTCGCGGGCCGACTGGATAGTGACCGGGTGCGGCGCACCCTCGCCGAGCTCACCACGCTGCTGCGCCAGCGCGAGGAGCGATTCACCGAGCTCGGCATCGAATCCATGGTGGACTTCCGGCGGCGTAAGTACGCCCAGCTGGAGGCCAGGCTCATCAATGGGACCGAAGCCGCGGCAAACGATCCGCTGGCCGCCGACCAATTCGGCGACGTGTTCCTGGTGATCGACGGTTACGCGGCGTTGCGCGAGGAGTTCGACACGCTCGAACCGCAGATCAACGCGATTGCCGCGCAGGGTCTTTCGTACGGTATCCACTTGATCATCGCGGCCGCCCGGTGGATGGAGATCCGGCCCGCGGTCAAGGACCAGATCGGCACCCGGTTGGAGTTGCGCCTCGGCGACCCGACGGACTCTGAAATGGGCAGGCGCACCGCGGCTCTCGTGCCGGTCGGCCGCCCTGGGCGCGGTCTGACCCCGGACGAGCTGCACATGCTCATCGCGCTGCCGCGACTGGATTCCGACTCCGACCCGCACACCGTGATCGACGGGGTGGCGTCGGCGAAGACTCAGCTCGCCGAGCTGTACCGCGGCAGACAGGCACCCGAGGTGCGCATGCTGCCGCAGAAGATCGAGCGCGACGATGTACTGGAGATCGCGCGCGGGTACGGCGTCCAACTCGGCCCCGGCAAGGTTGTTGTCGGCCTCGGCGAGGACGAATTGGAGCCGTTCGTCCTGGATTTCGACGCCGAACCGCATTTCATGTTCTTCGCCGACGTCGAGTGCGGCAAGACGACGTTCCTGCGCAATATCGCCATGGGCATCGCGGAGAACTCGACGCCGGAGCAGGCCAAGATCATCCTGATCGACTACCGGCGCACCATGCTCGGCGTGGTGGACCCCGATCGGCTCGCCGGCTACTCGACCTCGTCGCAGACCTCGGGCCCGATGATGGCCGAGCTGGCCAGGTTCATGTCCAAGCGCATCCCCGGCTCCGACATCACCCCACAGGAACTGCGGGAGCGCAGTTGGTGGACCGGGCCGGAGATCTTCGTGCTGGTCGACGACTACGACATGGTGGTAACCGGCACCAACCCGCTGGTCGCCCTGCTCGAATACCTGCCGCAGGCAAGGGATATCGGCCTGCACCTGATCGTCACCCGGCGCACCGGCGGCGTCTCGCGCGCCCTCTACGATCACGTGCTCGGCGGCATGAAGAACATGTCGGTGGACACGCTGATCGGCAGTGGGCCGAGGGACGAAGGCAAGATCATCGGTGATGTCCGCCCGTCGAAACTGCCGCCGGGGCGCGGCACGCTGGTCTCCCGTTCCCGCGGGCAGGAGATGGTGCAGATCGCCTATCTGCCGCCGCTGTAAGCGACCGCGTCGTCAGGCGTCACGGTGTGGCGTGGGCGGGTCGGGACCAGCCGGTACCGGTGAGTTACCCACGTGCCCAGGAGATCTCGTGTTGGGCGGTCTCGAAATCCCAGCTGTCGGTGCGGCGTTCGAAGAGGGCACGAGAAGGGCCGGTTGCTACCGGCCCGGCGATGCGGGCGAGGTGGAAACCGGCCCTGCGGTAATAGTCGTGTAATTCTGCGTTCGTGGTCCAAGCGTCTAGTCGGACCCAGTCGCGTTCCTGTTGGCGGGCAAGCATTGCCGCGTGCTCGAGTAGTCGGCGGCCGAGGCGCTGGCCCGCGAAGCGTAGGTCGACGATCATGTAGTGCACGATTACCGCGTCGGTCAGCTCCCACGGCGACCAGAGGCCGGGGTCGGCGCGATGATTGACGGTGATCGTGCCCGCTGGCTCGCCCGCGACCTCGGCGATCCAGGTCTCACCCGCGTCGAGGGAGCGGCCGACCCCCCTGGCGAAGATCTCGATGGGTAGCCCGCGACCGGCCACCGTCCACTGGTCGGAGCCGCGTGCGGTCAGCCACGCCGTGCGTTGCACGCGGAGCCGACAGATCACGCCGAGATCGCCAATTGTCGCTTGGCGGAGCACGGTACTCATGGCAACGAGATACCTGGCCCGTACGACACGCCGAGGGTGTTGCCGATGACCGCCATTCCTTCGGCGTCGCCGAGGTGGTAGGCGAGTCGGTTGCTCGCGGCGATGGAGCGGTGCCGGGTGGCCCGGGTGACCCGCTCGTGGTTGGCGCCGATCCGCAAGTGGTCCAGCAGAATAGTGCCGGTGGCCACGCCGAGCACGGTGGCCTCTTCGGCGGTGGCGGGCCGGGCCGTCAGGGTGTCGCGGTGCGCGGTCTCGGCCTGGCCGCGATCGGCGAGCCGACGGGTCGTGCCCTCCGGAATATCGTGCGGCGAGTCGATTCCGGTGGCCTCGGCCAGGTCTCGCGGATAGAAGCTGACCTCCCACGACCACGGCTCGTTGTCGAGATACTGAACGACCGTCCGAGCCAGCACCCAGGCATCCTCCGGCACGCCGAGCCAGAATGCGACTTCCGGGCCCGCGGGCTCCATTCGCGCACTGAACTCTTTGGACGGCACCCGATGCGCGGCGCGCGCGATTTCCTCGAAGATATCGTGCGCGGTCTTCGGCCGGTCGTGTCGAATATGGTCGGTGACTACCGATTCCAGAACTTCCTGGTTTCGCACGATGGTGCCGCGGGAAGTAGCTGTATAGACGAGATTTTCGGTGACCAGGACCTGAATCGCGTTGCGAGCCGTAGTAAGCGATACCTGCATGTGCTCTGCCAGTTCCGTGTGGCTGGGCAACCGATCACCCGGTTTCCACTTGCCTGCGCGGATCTCCTCGCGGAGGAGGTCTGCGATCCGGTGATATGTCGGACCGTCCGCCATCTTGCTCCTCGGTTGGTCGTGCAGGTAACGAAGTGTACTCTTCGTGACTTCCTACGGCCCGGTAACGCTTGACAGGTGCCTTCAGAGGTTTATTGTAATGAACGTCCTGATCCGGTGTTGTGCGGCGATGACGGCGAGGCAACGTGGCAGGTTCGGATACAACGGTCGTAATGGCTCTCCCTGGCACACTGCGGTGTGCCGATTCGGTGGTGCAGTCCCAAGGTCCTGGGCTGCTTCCCACTTCGGATCTACTTGTTCGGGCGTGTCGTGGGCACCGCGTGGTCGGTGGTCCGCTGCTCTGGTTCGCCCGCGATCTCGCGGTGCTGCACGAGCGGCGACTGGTCGGCCGTGGCGGCTCGGTGGACACCGATCCGCTGGTGGTCCTCGAAATCGAGCGCCGCAGAGTCGAATTGGTGATGGCCATCGATGACTGGGTCGCGCGCAGTGTGCCCCAGCACCGGCTCGGTGCGACCCTGCACACCGAAACCGTCGGCGCGGTCATCGACCGCCTCGCCGAGTCCTCGGTGCGCGCGCACCACGCCCTGATGACCCTGGACGCGCACGACGAAAGATTGCACGGCGCTTGGCATCACCTTGCCGAGCTCGCCGACGCCTACGACGATCTCGTCCGCGACATCCTCGCGGGCCGACGTCGTCTCCCCGAGTGGTAGCTGCCCGCTGCGGCTCGAACTTGTAGCCCGCGAACCAGTTTCGCCCCCGCCCGGCCGAAGCAGCCGGGGTGCGAGGTCGCTCGAGTGTGAGGTCACACAGACGGTCCATACGTTTCACAGACGCTGTAGTCCCTGTGAAGCGTATGGACGCTCTGTGAGTACGCCTCGAAGACCCCATCCGCCCGTGTCACGTGACGGTGTGACGCGGGGTGTTTCAGGGGTGGTAGCGGCGGTGGTCGGTGGCGAAATCGTCGGCGATGGTGGCGGCGAGTTCGACGTAGGCGCGCTTGGTCTGCTTGTGCAGGCGGTGCAGGTCGATTTCGGCGCCCTCGGACATGTGCGTGTCGAAAGGAATGATGTGCACGGCGCGGCAGCGGGACAGGAAGTACTCCCGCAGTTGCAGGATGCCGACATTGGGGGAACCCGCGCGTGGTGAGTTGATCACCACTACCGCGTTGCGCACCAGGTGGTCGTGTCCGTGCAGCGACAGCCAGTCCAAAGTCGCTGCGGCGCTGCGGGCGCCGTCGATCGCGGGGGAGGAGATCAGCACCAGCGAGTGGGCCAGATCGAGCACGCCCGACATCGCCGAGTGCATGAGTCCGGTGCCGCAGTCGGTGAGGATGATGTTGTAGAACCGCTGCAAGATGCGCGCCACCGCGCGGTACTCGTCCTCGCTGAACGCCTCCGAGGCAGCCGGATCGCGTTCGCTGGCAAGCACTTCCAGTCGGCTGGTGGCTTGCGAGGTGTGCCTGCGCACGTCCGAGTAGCGCTGGATCGACGGATCGAGCAGCAGGTCGCGCACGGTGGACCTGGTCTGCAACGGCACCCGCTGGGACAGCGTGCCGAAGTCGGGGTTGGCGTCAACGGCGATCACCCGGTCACCGCGGATCGACGCGAAGATCGACCCGATACCCATTGTCGTGGTGGTCTTTCCGACGCCACCCTTCAGCGAGAGCACCGCGATCCGGTAGTCGCCGCGCACCGGTTGCCTGATCCGGGCGACCAACTCCTGCAGCCGCCGCTCCTCGGCGGACAGCCCCGGATTGATCGCGCCACCCGACACGTGGTGCACGGCCTTGCGCCAACCACTGCCCGGCGACTTCTTGGCTCGCCGCATCGGCACATCGTCCAGTGACGGCGGCGGTCCTTGCTGATACTGCACACCCGGCGGGTACTGCGGTGGTACACCGGGTGTTCCAGGATGCTGCGGACGGCCCTGCGGCTGGCCCCACTGCCCGGCCTGCGGTCCCGGTGCCTGGCCACCCACGAAACCGCCGGGTCCCTGCGGCCCGTGCTGTTCACTACCTGGTGCCTGCCCACCGGCGAACGGCGGTGTGTGGCCAGCGGATGCCGGTCCAACCGGGTTGTGCCACGGCTCGCCCGGTCGCGGCGGCCCGATCTGCTCGTTACTCGGCGCCTGTCCACCGGCGAATGGTGCTGCCTGTCCCTCGGTTTCGCTTACCGGCGGGGTACTGCGCCATTGCTGGGGTGCCTGCGGTCCGGAATGCTCGCTGCCCGGCGCTTGGCCACCGGCGAATGGTGCTGCCGGGCCCGGGGTTTCGCTTGTCGGCGCGGTATGGCGCCATTGCTCGCCCGGTGCCTGCGGTCCAGGCGGAGCACTGACCGGTGCCTGTCGGCTGACCGGCGGTGTGTGGCCGGTGAATTCCCCTGTTGGCGCCTGGGCGGCCGGAGCGCGCCATTGCTCGCCGGGTGCTTGCGGTCGTGGTTGCTCGGGGCCCGGCGCCTGTCCACCGGCGGGTCCGCCCTGTTGGACCGGTCCGACAGGGGTGTGTTGCTGCTCGGTCGGCGGCTTCGGTTGCCCTTCAGGTCCCGGCTGCGTCGCGGTGTCGGCGGGTAGCCGGTGCCGTCCGGTGACCGGCCTGGCCGGACCGGTGCTCGCGCCCGATGAAGTCACCCAGCCGGGTGCCTGTCGAACAGGGTCGGGCTGCTCGGTTTCCGCCTGCCAGCCGGGAAGTCGCGGCCCGCCCGTCCCGTTCGGACCCGGGTACTCGGCCGCGGGTGCCTGTGGTGTGGCGGCGGGATCGTGCGGTCGATCCGTTTGCGGCGCACCGAGTGGCCCGGATACCGGCGAGCCCGCCGTGCTCGGCGTTTGCGCGCCGCCGGGCGGCCGCTGTCCGTGCTCCGGCGCCGTCGGACCCGCAGGTGCCGAACCATCGGCGGGTCCCGGGCTCGGTTGCCGCTGCGGCGGCAGACCGGGTGTCGTTGTGCCGGAACCGTGTTCCGCACCGGACTGCTCGGCACCCGGCACGCGATCTCGGTTCTGCGGCGCGATCCCGTGTTCCGGGGTTGCCGTGCCGGGGTGGTCGGCCGTCGCGGAGATATCGCCGCTCGGTGTGCGGCTCTGGCCTGGCACATCCTCGGGAGTTGGTGCGTCGCCAGGTGCGGGCGTGCGGCGTGGGTCAGCCGATCCGGCTCCGCTTGTCTGCGAATCCGGCGTGCTCGGTGCCTCGCCGGTAGGTGCGCCAACTGGTCCGGCGTCGGTCGGTCCGGTGTCTGCCGGTTCGTCGGATCCGGCCTCGGTCGCCGTCTGACCACTAGGTGCGGCGAATTCGCCTGGGGGAGGCGGAAGTTCCGGTCCGCGCCTGCTGGGCCGTTCGGCCTGCTCCGGTGCGCTACGGGCTGCCCCGAGGTCGGAGGGGGCCAGCCAGGGCGGCGGACCGTCCACACCGCGCGGCGGTGCCGTCGGCTCGTCGAGCCGGGCCGACGGAGCAGCCTCGGCGGGCGGCATTGCCGATCGTCCGCCCGGCGGGTTCCCCTGTGGCGCCGGGGGTTCGGGCAATGGCGGCCGACGGGGCGAGTCTGCCGGAGCGGCCGTCCCTTGTTCGGGCCTTGGTCCGGCCAGCCACGGCGGCGGGCCGTCGGGCTCGGGCGCGGCAGGCGCCGAACGCTCGGCCGGAGCGGCAGGCATGCCGGTGGACGCGGACGGCGGTGCCTCCGGAATCGCGGGCGGTGGTGGTAGATCCGGCCTGGCGGCTTGGTGGCGCACGGTCGCATCGTTCGACACCGGCGCTTCGGCATCGGCTCGCCTGCCCAGCGGTTGGAATGCCGGGGGCGGCGGGCCTGGGTTCCGGGTGGGCAGACCGAGGGCCGGTCCTTCGGCACGCTGCGGTGGCCCGGCCTGCCACGCGTCGTCCTGGCTCGGTGGGGCGGGCGATTCGGGGCCTGGCTGCCGCCACGCGCCGTTGTCCGGGGAATCGGGTTGCGGGGCTCGAGGTGCGCGCGGATCCGGCTGCGGCGCGCGAAGTTCCGGTTCCCGCTGCGGCACTTCCGGCCCGCGGGTGGCGGATTCGGGTGCGCGACCGACCTGGTTCGGCTGCTGCTCCGCGGCGGGCTGCTCGTCGTTCTTGTCGCGGCGCCAGCCTTTGCGGCGCTTCTCCGGGCGTGCGCTCGCCGCTTCGGAGCGTTCGCCTTCGGCTGCTGCCCGGTTCTTGAATCGACCGCGTCTGCGACTCGGCCCTTCTTCGATCAGTTCGTCAGGAGGAAGGTTCTGTACCGGCGCTTCGTAGCCGACCTGTGTGACTTCGCTCTCCGATAGCCACGGCGGCAGCATGGGGAGGCCGTCATTATTACGGCTCACGCATCCCCCTAGCTCTGCTCGACCCTCATACCTGGACAGCGGTCAGTTTACGCGACGTCCGGAGACCGCAGCGGGGCAGGAGGCCAGGGGGTCGCGGGTCCGAATTTCCTGCTCTGATCGGCGCGAAAAGAGTACCGGCGGCCGCTGCTGACAGGGGGCATTTTTGCCGGAACCGGAGGCTACCGGTAAGCTGGAGCGGCGGTGCACCTATGCGCCGACTGTTTGCGTGTCATCGGTCAGGTTCGACCGACTGGTCCATGTAAGCAGAAACAAGCCAAACAAACCAGGTTGAGCGTAACCGGGATCGCGGAGGACATGGCGAAGAAAGACGGGGCCATCGAGGTCGAGGGTCGAGTTGTCGAGCCGCTGCCCAATGCGATGTTCCGGATCGAGCTCGAGAACGGTCACAAGGTTCTCGCGCACATCAGCGGGAAGATGCGGCAGCACTACATTCGTATCCTCCCCGAGGACCGTGTGGTCGTCGAGCTGTCTCCCTACGACCTGTCGCGCGGCCGGATCGTTTACCGCTACAAGTAGTCGCTGGGATATCTCTGCTCGCGGAGAGCGCGAGCCGATGCGACTACTTGGTGTTTTGTGGGGGTGCAACCCCCACACCCCGCCCGGCGGGCTTCGCCCCCGGACCCCCGCACGGGGATCGTTAGGGCGGAATCTCGCCCCTTGGGGCGAGACCGAAGAGCCGTCGCTCGCGAGAGCGACACTCGCCCGTGAGGGCGGGACCGAAGGACCGTCGCTCGACAGAGCGGCACAACAGACTTCCCCAGCGAATCGGCTGGGGAAAAACTGTGTTCACACCCGTGTGAACCACAACAAGATTGGACGGACGTGAAGGTTCAGCCGAGCGTCAAGAAGATCTGCGAGAAGTGCAAGGTGATCCGCCGTCACGGTCGGGTCATGGTGATCTGCGACAACCTGCGCCACAAGCAGCGCCAGGGCTGATCAAGCGGGGGCGACCCCACGATCACCAGCCGGGCACCGATCACTGATCGGCTTGGCCACAAATAAAGAAGAACTCCCAGCTCCAGCCGCACGCTGCGGAAATTCCGGGTTCGCCCGGGGGCGTGTGTGCCTACCACCGGTACGGAGGCCGGTGCCCCACCAAGACGAGGGGACGGACAGGGAGCAGACCTCCGCCACAGTTAAGGAACCTGCCACATGGCACGTCTCATGGGCGTTGATCTCCCGCGCGAAAAGCGCATGGAGATCGCGCTGACCTACATCTACGGCGTCGGCCGTACCCGCTCCAAGGAGATCCTCGCGGCCACCGGCATCAGCCCGGACCTGCGCAGCAAGGACCTCAGCGACGATCAGGTGACGCAGCTGCGTGACTACATCGAGAGCTCGCCCGAGCTCAAGGTCGAAGGTGACCTGCGCCGCGAGGTGCAGGCCGACATCCGTCGCAAGATCGAGATCGGCTGCTACCAGGGTCTGCGCCACCGTCGTGGGCTGCCCGTGCGTGGTCAGCGCACCAAGACCAACGCGCGCACCCGCAAGGGCCCGAAGCGCACCGTCGCCGGCAAGAAGAAGTAGGGGATAACCGATGCCTCCGAAGTCCAGGGCCTCCGGCCCCAAGAAGACCCAGAAGTCGCGTCGCCGGGAAAAGAAGAACGTCCCGCACGGCCACGCACACATCAAGAGCACGTTCAACAACACCATCGTGTCGATCACCGACCCGGCCGGCAACGTCATCTCCTGGGCGTCGTCGGGCCACGTCGGCTTCAAGGGTTCGCGCAAGTCGACCCCGTTCGCCGCGCAGCTCGCCGCCGAGAACGCTGCCCGCAAGGCGCAGGAGAACGGCGTCAAGAAGGTCGACGTGTTCGTCAAGGGCCCGGGTTCGGGCCGCGAGACCGCGATCCGTTCGCTGCAGGCCGCAGGCCTGGAAGTGGGCACGATCTCCGATGTCACCCCGCAGCCGCACAACGGCTGCCGTCCGCCCAAGCGGCGTCGAGTCTAGCGGGAAAGGAATAGCGAAAAATGGCTCGTTATACAGGCCCCATCACCCGCAAGTCGCGTCGTCTGCGCGTCGACCTCGTCGGCGGTGACCAGGCGTTCGAACGTCGCCCCTACCCGCCCGGCCAGCACGGCCGCGCGCGGATCAAGGAGAGCGAGTACCTGCTCCAGCTGCAGGAGAAGCAGAAGGCTCGCTTCTCCTACGGCGTCATGGAGAAGCAGTTCCGCCGGTACTACGAAGAGGCCAACCGCCTCAAGGGCAAGACCGGTGACAACCTGCTTCGCCTGCTGGAGTGCCGTCTGGACAACGTCGTGTACCGCGCGGGTCTCGCGCGTACCCGTC
This sequence comes from Nocardia iowensis, assembly GCF_019222765.1. Classification (NCBI taxonomy): domain Bacteria; kingdom Bacillati; phylum Actinomycetota; class Actinomycetes; order Mycobacteriales; family Nocardiaceae; genus Nocardia; species Nocardia iowensis. Next base: position 1,150,198 of record NZ_CP078145.1, read on the forward strand.
GCCAGGCTCGCCAGCTGGTCAGCCACGGCCACTTCCTGGTGAACAACCGGAGCGTCAACGTTCCGAGCTTCCAGGTGACCCAGTACGACATCATCGATGTCAAGGAGAAGTCGCTGAGCACGCTGCCGTTCCAGGTGGCGCGCGAGACCGTCGGCGACCGTCCGGTCCCCGGCTGGCTGCAGGTCATCCCCGGCCGTCTCCGGATCCTGGTGCACCAGCAGCCGGAACGCGCTCAGATCGATGTGCCACTGCAGGAACAGCTGATCGTCGAGTACTACTCGAAGTAACGCGCGGCGTGCCGTCCTGGTTACCCGGGACGGAATCGCGCACAGCTCAACGCTGCTACTGGTGCGTGATCGCCCCGAACCGGGCGATCATGCACAACCCCTTAAACGAGGCGTCAAATAGCGGGCGCCCAAACAGGAGGATGATCCTAAATGCTGATTTCACAGCGTCCGACGCTGACCGAAGAGGTCGTCGCCGAGAACCGGTCGAAGTTCACCATCGAACCGCTCGAGCCGGGCTTCGGTTACACCCTGGGCAACTCGCTCCGGCGTACCCTGCTGTCCTCGATCCCGGGGGCCGCGGTCACGAGCATTCGTATCGACGGCGTGCTGCACGAGTTCACCACCGTCCCCGGCGTGAAGGAAGATGTCACCGACATCATCCTGAACCTCAAGGGTCTGGTCGTGTCCTCGGAGGAGGACGAGCCGGTCACGATGTACGTGCGCAAGCAGGGCCCCGGCACCGTCACCGCTGGTGACATCGTGCCGCCGACCGGCGTCGTGGTGCACAACCCGGACATGCACATCGCCACCCTGAACGACAAGGGCAAGCTGGAGATCGAGCTCGTCGTCGAGCGCGGTCGCGGCTACGTCCCGGCCGTGCAGAACAAGGCGTCCGGCGCGGAAATCGGCCGGATCCCGGTGGATTCGATCTACTCGCCGGTGCTCAAGGTGACCTACAAGGTCGAGGCCACCCGTGTCGAGCAGCGCACCGACTTCGACCGTCTCATCCTGGACGTGGAGACCAAGAACTCCATCAGCGCGCGGGACGCGCTCGCCTCGGCGGGCAAGACCCTGGTCGAGCTCTTCGGCCTGGCCCGTGAGCTGAACGTCGAAGCCGAAGGCATCGAGATCGGCCCTTCGCCGGCCGAGGCGGACCACATCGCCTCGTTCGGTCTGCCGATCGAGGACCTGGACCTCACCGTCCGGTCCTACAACTGCCTCAAGCGCGAGGGTGTGCACACCGTGGGCGAGCTCGTCGCCCGCACCGAGTCGGACCTGCTGGACATCCGCAACTTCGGCCAGAAGTCCATCGACGAGGTGAAGGTCAAGCTGCACGCGCTCGGCCTCTCGCTGAAGGACAGCCCGGCGTCGTTCGATCCTTCTTCTGTGGTGGGTTACGACGCGAGCACTGGTACGTGGAGCGACAGCGGCACGTTCAGTGACACCGACGGTGGCGAGCAGGACTACGCCGAGACCGAACAGCTCTAGGCCGCTGGGGTAGGCACCCCGGCACGGCCTCACACAAGGAGAACAAACAATGCCCAAGCCCAAGAAGGGTGCTCGCTTCGGCGGGTCGGCGTCGCACCAGAAGGCGATCTTCGCCAATCTGGCGACGGCGCTCTTCGAGCACGGTCGTATTTCGACCACCGAGGCCAAGGCCAAGGCGCTGCGCCCCTACGCGGAGAAGCTGGTCACCAAGGCGAAGGGCGGCACCCTTGCCGACCGTCGCGAGGTGCTCAAGGTGATCCGTAACAAGGACGTCGTGCACGAGCTTTTCGCCACGATCGGCCCCTCGTTCGAGGGTCGCGAAGGTGGCTACACCCGCATCACCAAGACGCTGCCCCGCAAGGGTGACAACGCGCCGATGGCGATCATCGAGCTGGTTCGCGAGAAGACCGTGACCAACGAGGCCGATCGCGCTCGCCGTGTTGCCGCGTCCAAGAAGACCGAAGAGGCCCCCGCCGCCGAGGTTGTCGAGGCAGAGGCGCCGGAAGGCTCCGCTGACGAGGCCGTTGCCGAGACCGCCGAGGTCGAGGCCCCGGCTGCCGACGAAAAGGCCGACGAAGCCAAGGCCTGACGTTCGCGTCGGAGTTCGTGAACGAGCCCGCCGCCCGCTATGCGGGTCGGCGGGTTTGTTCGTTGACCAGGAGATGGGTTGTGACGGTGGAGGATTCGGTGGGTTCAGCTGAGCAGACGGCTGCGGCGGCGTCCGCGCCCGCCCGCGCGTCGGTCCGGGTCCGGCTCGACATCAGTTACGACGGAACGGATTTCACCGGATGGGCGCGCCAGCCCGGGTTGCGCACCGTGCAGGGCGTGCTGGAGGACTCGCTGAGCAAGGTGTTCCGCGAACCGGTTCAGCTGACCGTCGCGGGCCGCACCGACGCGGGCGTGCATGCCGAAGGGCAAGTCGCCCACTTCGATACGGCTGCCGAGGTCGACGCGGGCAAGGTAGTGCATCGGATGGCGCGCTTCTTGCCGAAGGATGTGCGGATCAAGGACGTTCGCGTCGCTCCGCCCGAATTCGACGCCCGCTTCTCGGCGATTCGCCGTCACTATGTGTACCGGCTGACCACCGCCCGCTACGGTGCCGAGCCGTTGCAGGCGCGCAGCATCGTCGCCTGCCGCCACGACGTCGATATCGACGCTATGCGCGCGGCATCGCGAAAGCTGTTGGGCTTGCACAACTTCGCGGCCTTTTGTCGTCGCAGGGAGGGCGCGACGACCGTGCGCGAACTCCAGCGTTTCGACTGGGAGCGCGATGGTGATCTGCTCACCGCCTATGTCAGCGCGGACGCTTTCTGCTGGTCCATGGTCCGCAGCTTGGTCGGTGCCGTCCTGGCCGTGGGGGAGGGCCGACGCACCCCGGAGTGGGTCGGCAGCCTGCTGAACGACACCGAACGCTCCAGCTCGGTCACCGTGGCCCCCGCGCACGGTTTGAGCCTGATCGCCGTCGACTATCCGGCCGACGCGGACCTTGCTGCTCGTAATGCGCAGACCAGGGAAGTGCGTACCGTGCCGGTCGGCGAAGGATGTTGCGGAGGCTGAACTCTCGTTCTCGGCGAAGTGCTCCCGCGCTGTCCGACACGCGGTCGGGTGCAGCGCGGGAGCGATCGCTTCAGTTGGATGATCCGGCTTCGATCGTCTTCTGGGATGATCCACCGGAGATTTCGATGCGGCGCGGCTTGGCCCGTTCGGCGATCGGGATCGTCACGGACAGCACGCCGTTGTTGTATGCGGCGCTGATCTTTTCGGCGTCGACGTTGTCACCGAGGCTCACCTGGCGCAGGTAGTTGCCGCTGAAGCGCTCGGAGGCAATCCATTGGACGCCTTCCTCGCTGGGCGCGCTGCGCTGCGCGCGCAGTGTCAGGGTGCCGTTGTCGACGCTGACGTCGACCGAGCCGGGATCGACCCCGGGGAGGTCGGCGTTGAGCACGTAGTGGTCACCCGCCTTGAACAGATCCATGGGCATGAATCGCGGCGCGCGTGCGGATCCAACGGCTTCGCCGAGCAGCTGGCGCGCGACGGTGTCGATGTCATGGAATGGATCGAACCTCAGCACAGCAATCACCTCCATTTCACTAGTGGCGACGCCTGCCACCGCGGTAGGCGCCGGTAGCTGTGCACCAACAAATTTAGCACTCTCGGGTCGAGAGTGCTAATACCTTCGGGCGGATTTTCCGCCGTGACTTCGCCCGGAATACCGGTCGCCGCACGAAGGTTCGCAGTGTCATGACATTCGATGCGCTCGGACGGTTCGGTGTATGGCGGGAGTACTTCGGGTTCAGCCCGCAGGACGCACGCGAGTTGGAGGAATTGGGCTACGGCGCGCTATGGCTCGGCGCCTCGCCGCCCGCGGATCTGTCGACCGTCGAGCCGTTGCTCGAGGCGACCGAGTCCATCACGGTGGCGACCAGCATCGTGAACATCTGGGCCGCGCCCGTCAAGGAGGTCGCGGAATCGTTCCACCGGATCGAGGCGCGATTCCCGGGGCGTTTCCTGCTCGGGATCGGCGCGGGCCATCCGGAGCACACCGGCGCGTACCGCAAGCCCTACGACGCCCTCGTCGAGTACCTGGACGAGTTGGACGCCGCGCAGGTTCCGGTGGCGCGCCGGGCGGTGGCCGCGCTCGGTCCCCGGGTACTGGAGCTGGCCGCGGCGCGGTCCGCCGGTGCGCTGCCCTATTTCGTGCCCGCCACGCACACCGCGCAGGCCCGCGCGACGGTCGGACCGGACGCGTTGCTCGCGACCGAACACAAGGTCGTGCTGAACGACGATGCGCGGCAAGCGCGTTCGGTCGCGGCGGACAAGGCCGGGTTCTACCTTGGTCTGACGAACTACGTGTCGAACCTGCGCAGGCTCGGCTTCACCGACGACGAACTCGCCCTGCCCGCCAGCGACCGGGTCCTCGACGCCGTCGTCGCGCACGGCACGCCCGAGCAGGTCGCCGCACAGCTCACCGCGCACCTGGACGCTGGTGGCAACCACGTGGCGGTCCAGGCTCTCGGCGACGACTACCTTGCCGATCTGCGCATCCTGGCCCCGCTGCTGAACCTCCGCGGCTGAAGCCGGGAAGCATCGTCCTAAGGGAACGTTAGAAAGGGTCTCCGACGGTTCCGTCGGGCTTGTGACTACAGACACACTCGATCTCAGCTGACGCGCTGACGCGTCGAAGAAGGAGATCTTGTGACTACGACACAGCCCGCGAGTGAGCGCCGGGTCGTCGCGAACGTGCTTCGCGGATCCATCGGTAACCTCGTCGAGTGGTACGACTGGTATGTCTATGCCGCTTTCAGCGTTTACTTCGCGAAAACGTTCTTTCCCGCCGATGACCCGACCGCGCAGTTGCTGTCCACCGCAGCGGTTTTCGCGGTCGGCTTCCTCATGCGCCCGATCGGCGGCTGGATGCTCGGCCGCTACGCCGACAAGTACGGGCGTCGTTCCGCGCTGACCCTGTCGGTGACGGTGATGGCCGGTGGCTCGCTGCTGATCGCCGTTACCCCCGGCTATCAGACGATCGGCATCGCGGCACCGATCCTGCTGTTGCTGGCCCGGCTGCTGCAAGGACTCTCGGTCGGTGGCGAATATGCCACCAGCGCAACGTATTTGTCCGAGGTGGCCTCCACCGGCAAGCGCGGGTTCTACTCGAGCTTCCAGTACGTGACCCTGGTCGCGGGTCAGCTCGTCGCACTCGGCGTGCAGATCGTCCTGCAGCAGTTCCTCACCAGTGCGGAAATGAACAACTGGGGCTGGCGCATTCCGTTCGTGATCGGTGCGGGTGGCGCGCTTGTCGTGATGTGGCTGCGGCGCAGCATGGACGAGTCGGAGCAGTTCAAGGCCGCAGCCGCGGACCCGGAAAACCGCGTCTTCATCGGCGACGGGATTTCCGAACACGCGCACCAGCTCGGCAAGGACAAGGCCGCCGAAGCCGCCGCCGCGAAGCGGGGCGAGCCCAAGCCGCCGCCCGCCCGTGGTTCGCTGCGGATGCTGCTGCAGTACCCGCGGGAATGCCTGCTGGTGATGGGTCTGACGCTGGGTGGAACGGTCGCGTTCTACACCTACACGACCTACATGCAGAAGTTCATGATCAACACCTCCGGCATCTCCAAGGGCACCGTCGCCTGGATCAACTTCGTCGCGCTGCTGGTGTTCGTGATCTTCCAGCCGCTGGCGGGTGCGTTGTCCGACCGGATCGGGCGGCGCAAGCTGCTCATCTTCTTCGGTGTCGCGGGCACGCTGCTGACCGTGCCGATCATGACGGTCCTCGGTAACACCAAGAACCCGATCGCCGCGTGGGCACTGATGATGAGTGCGCTGGTCATCATCACCGGCTACACCTCGATCAACGCCATCGTGAAGGCCGAGCTGTTCCCGACCAAGATCCGCGCGCTCGGCGTCGGGCTGCCCTACGCGCTGACCGTCGCCATCTTCGGCGGCACCGCGGAAACGATCGCGCTGGCACTGAAGAAGGCAGGCCACGAATCGGTGTACTTCTGGTACGTCGCCGGGTGTATCGCCATCTCGCTGACCACGTACTTCTTCATGCGGGAGACCTCGACTTCGTCGACCATCGAAGCCGAGCTCTCCGCCGCCTCCGACGCCGATACTGGGGTCGACGCCGGGGTGGCCGAGCCGGACCGTCCGTTGGCCACTGTGCGTGACTGATAGCCCGGCACACGCGCCGATCCACCCGTTATGGGAGGATCGGCGCGTGCGGCTTGCGGTGGTCGAAGATGACGACGGCGTTGGCGACGCGCTGGTGGAGGCGCTCAACGCTCGGGGCTACCGAGCGGAGCGCAAACGACGCGGCGCGGATCTCCTTACGTCGCACCGTGGTTACGACGCGGTGATCCTCGATCTCGGCTTGCCCGACGGCGACGGGCTGCACGTGCTTCGGCAGTTGCGCGAAGTGAGTCAGGTGCCGGTACTCATCTTGACCGCCCGCAGCGACGAGCGTTCGATCGTCCGGGGATTGCGCGGTGGCGCCGACGACTATCTGGTGAAACCGCCCCGCATCGCGGAATTGATGGCCCGGCTGGAGACCGTCACCCGGCGCGCGGCCGCCGCGGCGCAACCCGCGCAGGCGGTGGTGGAAACCGGAGACGTGCGGGTGGATCTACAGGCACGCGTGGTCGAGGTGGGCGGCGAGCCGATCACGTTGACGCAGAAGGAATTCGAATTGGTAGAGGCGCTGGTCGAGCGGCCGGGCGCCGCGGTGAGCCGCCAGCAGCTGATGGACCGGATCTGGGGCGACGCGTTCGTCGCGGTGTCACGATCGCTGGACGTGCACATGACCGGGTTGCGCGCCAAGCTGAAGCGGCCGGGACTGATCACGACTATTCGCGGATACGGGTACCGGTGGGGGCAGTGACCAGGGACGTGCCATGCGGCGCCGCCTACTCATCGCGCTGACCGTTTTCGCCGCGATCGCGGTCCTTGCGTTCGCGGTTCCGCTGTCGCTGACGGTCGCGACGAGCCGGACCCAGCAGCTGGTGCTCGACCGGTCCGGCGATGCGGATCGGTTCGCGAATCTCGCCGCCGCGGCTTCGGCGACCGGAGACAGTCGCGCGCTGTCCGACGAGGTGGTCCGCTATCACGAGCTCTACGGCGAGGACGTGCTCGTGGTCGACGCCAAGGGAGCGACAACCGCCAATGGCGGTGCGAGCCTCGCTGATCCGGGTATCCGTGGCGCGGTGGCCGCGGCGCGGCGCAATCAGCGTCCGCAGGCGGTGCGGCAGCTGACACCGTGGGGTGCGTCGACCATGCTCATCGCGCGGCCGGTCGGCACCGGTGTGCAGGTCAACGGCGCGGTGGTGATCCAGGCATCGACCGCCCGTGCGCGCGCCGACATCGCGCGGACCTGGGCGTTGATCGTGCTCGGCGGCGCGATAGCGATGGCGCTGTTCACCTTGCTCGCACTGACGTTGAGCCGCTGGGTGCTGCGGCCGCTCGCGGCCCTCTCGCACGCGGTCGCCGATCTCACCGCGACACTGCCCAAGCCGCGCGCCGAGCCGGTGACCGCGAAGCATCCCGCGTCGATCGCGCGGCGGCACGGTGGTCCACCCGAAATGCGGGCGGTCGCGGAATCTTTCGACGCGATGGCCGTTGCCGTCGCCGATTCGGTGGACGCGCAACGGCAGCTCGTCGCCGACACCGCGCACGCTATGCGGAACCCGCTGGCAGCTTTGACGATTCGGCTCGACTCGCTGGAGCCCGCGATACCGGGCAGCGCGGCCAACACCTTCCGTGGCGCCAGCGCCGAAGTCGAACGGTTGACCGCGCTGCTGGACGGCCTGCTCACCCTCGCCGTCGCCGAAACCCCCGCCGCCTTCGACGCGGCGCGCCTAGCCGAGGCCGAGAACCACTGCGACGCAGTTCAAGTGGTTGCCGACCGCTATGACGCGTGGTGCTCGGCCTACGAGTCGGCGGGGCAGGAATTGCGCATCACGCCGTCGACCGCGCACGCCGACGTCGCCGTCTCGGCCGATGTGCTCGCGCAGATACTGGATGTGCCGCTGAGCAATTCGTCCCGCTACGCCGGGTCCGGCGCGCGGACCGTGGTCACCGTGACCGCCGAGCCGGACTGGGTCACCGTCACCGTCCAGGACAACGGCACCGGCGTGCGCGCCGACGAGATCGATCGTCTCACCACCCGGTTCTTCCGCGGCTCGACCGCCGTCAGCGGCGGCTCCGGTCTCGGCCTGCCCATTGCCGCCGCCCTCGCGCAAGCCCGCGGCGGCACGCTCACCGTCGAACCGATCCACCCGCACGGCCTTGCCGTCCGGATCCGGCTGCCCGCGGCGGTGCGCGGATGACGGATCGGTGGAGCTGGTCGAGGCGGGGGGTAGTCGGCGCCGCCTCGGGTCGGTCGGAGGTGGCGATGATGGGACGGCGGGGGTTCCTCGCGCTGACCGGGATGGCGGCTGCGGCGGGTCTCGCCGGGTGCGGACCGAGTGGGGGCGGGCCGCTGGTGCGGCTGGCCTCGGGGGAGGTCGGCGGTTTCTACCACGCATTCGCGGGACTGCTGTCGGCCGCCGCGGCGAAGACGGGGGATGTGCGGATCGAGCGGGTGACGACGTCGGGGTCGCAGGAGAATCTGGCGATGCTGGCGCACGGCGAGGTAGACGCGGCGCTGGCACTGTCGGATTCGGTGGGTGATACGACCGATCGGGTGCTCGCGCTCGGCCGGGTGTACGAGAACTACTTGCAACTCGTGGTGCGTTCGGACAGTCGCATCGGGAGTGTCGCGGAGTTGCGGGGGACCCGAGTGAACTTGGGCGCCGCCGGTTCCGGGGCCGCGGTGACCGGCTACCGGATCCTGCGGGTGGCCGGGCTTGTTCCTGAACAAGACGTGGAGATTTCGCATCGGCCGCTACGCGAGGCGGTGGCGGCGTTGTTGTCCGGTGCGGCGGACGCGCTGCTCTGGGCCGGTGGCGTGCCGACCAGCGTGCTCGAGGTGCCCCAGCGCATGCGGCTGGTGGATATGGGTGAGCTGGCCGTGCCCATGCGGGAGCGGTTCGGTCCGGTGTACGACCGGGTGGAGATCCCGGCCGACGCCTATCCCGGTGGCGTCGCCGTACACACCATCGGCGTGGCGAATCTCCTGCTCGCCGCCGCATCCATGCCACCGGAGACCGCCGCATCGATCGTCGAACTATTGGTCTACAAAGCCGATTCGCTGGTACCCACCGAGGCCGCGGGCACCCAATTCCTGGACGGCCGCTCGCTCATCGGCACCGCTCCGGTCCCGCTGCATCCAGGCGCCGCCGACGTCTACCGCCGCTGGCACGGCTAGCCGCCCTCTTTTACGGGCGATCAGGAGCGGACCAGGCGGGCGATGGCGTCGGTGGCCTCTTTGATCTTGGCTTCGGCCTCGGGCCCGCCCGCTACCGCGGCGTCCACCACGCAATGGCTGATGTGGTCTTCGAGCAATCCCATCGCCACCGCCTGCAGGGCCTTGGTCATCGCGGAGACCTGGGTGAGGATGTCGATGCAGTACTTCTCTTCCTCCACCATCCGCTGCAGCCCGCGCGCCTGACCCTCGATGCGGCGAAGGCGCTTGAGGTAGTCGTCCTTTGCGGTGATATAGCCGTGCGCGGCATGATCGTGCGCGGCGTGGTCATGGGCAGTGGGTGTCACCGGGTGTCTCCTCGCTGGCTGCCGGTCTGCGGGCGGACCGGAATTTATACCCCCCTAGGGTACAGTTTTCCCGCGGACTTGTCAGTTCAGCGCCTGATCGCCGGGAGTTTCGGTACCCGTTGATCATCAGGGGCGGCGGGACGGGAGAATTGGTGCATGAGTTCGCATGCCAGGCCCGCGCTTGCCGTCATCGGCGGCAGCGGCTTCTACGATTTCTTCGACAACGAGGCGACGCACGTCGAGGTGGAGACTCCCTACGGTGCGCCGAGTGCGCCGATCGCGGTCGGTGAGGTCGAGGGCCGTCCGGTCGCCTTCGTGCCGCGGCACGGCAAGAGCCACGAGTTCGCCCCGCACACCCTGCCGTACCGGGCCAACCTGTGGGCGCTGCGGTCACTGGGGGTGCGCCGGGTGTTCGCGCCGTGCGCGGTGGGCAGCCTGCGCGGAGACTGGGGCCCCGGCACCGTTGCGGTGCCGGACCAACTGGTGGATCGCACCTCCGGACGCCCGCAGACCTACTTCGACGGCGGTGGCGTGCACGTTTCGTTCGCCGACCCGTACTGCGACGACCTGCGCACCGCCACGATCAAGTCCGCGAACGACGCGCTGCCGATGAAGGGCGCGGGCACGATGGTCGTCGTGCAGGGTCCGCGGTTCTCCACCAGGGCCGAGAGCCGCTGGTTCGCCGGGCAGGGCTGGGACCTGGTGAACATGACCGGGCACCCCGAGGCCGTGCTCGCCAGGGAGCTCGAGATGTGCTACGCCGCAGTCGCTTTGGTGACCGACCTGGACGCGGGCCTGGAGGAGGGTGCCGGCGTGCACGCGATCGACGTCTTCGCCGAGTTCAAACGCAACCTGGCGCCGTTCAAGGAGCTGATCCGCCGCTCGGTGGCCGCGGTCACCGAGACCGACACCTGCGATCGGTGCCGCGTCCATACCGGAGTGTCGCTGCCTTTCGAGCTACCCTGACCCATGCGGGGTGCCGAACAAGGGTGCGGTGAATGAGAGTGCTGGTCACCGGCGCGGCCGGTTTTCTCGGAACACACGTGAGCAAGGCCGTGGCTGCCGCGGGACACGAGGTGGTCGGGCTCGATCTGATGCTCGACGCTGTGCACGGTGCGGACGCGGAGCCGCCTGCGGGCGTTGCACGGGTGGACGTGCGGGACGCCGACGCCGTCGAGCCGCTGCTGGCGGGTATCGACGTCGTCTGTCATCTCGCCGCGGTCACCACGGGTGCGGGCCCGGCCGACTTCGCGACACACAACGATCTGGGCACCGCGGCGCTGCTCGGCGCGATGGAGCGGGCCAAGGTGCGTCGCCTGGTGCTCGCGTCGTCGATCACCGTGTACGGCGAAGGTCGTTATCGCAGCGTGCGCGGTGGGCCGTTCTTTCCCGGGCTGCGCAGGCGGGCGGATCTGGATCGCGGCATGTTCGATCATCGGGCTCCGCGCACCGGCGAGGTGCTGACCTGGGAACCGGTCGGTGAGGACGCGCCGCTGCGCCCGCGCGGAAGCTACGGCGCGAGCAAGGTAGCGCAGGAAAACTATGCCTTCGCTTGGGGTTTGCACGTCGGTGGCGCGGTGACCGCGCTGCGGATGCACCAGGTCTACGGCGTAGGCGCGCGAGCGGGCATGGTGGGACAGGTGCGCGCCGCGCTGGACGAGGGACGAGCTCCGCACGTCTTCGAAGACGGCGGGCAGGTGCGGGATTTCGTGCATGTGCGCGATGCCGCGGCGGCCGTGCTCGCGGCGATCGAGCGGGCGCTGCCGGGTTTCGTTCCGCTGAATATCGGCTCCGGACGGCCGATCACGTTGTGGGAGGTCGCCTCGATCATGGCCAAGGCGCGCGGTGGTCACGCGCCGGTGGTCACCGGGCAGTACCGGATCGGCGATGTGCGGCATTTTGTCGCCGATACCGAACGTGCCAGGCGGACACTGGGTTTCACCGCGACGGTGCCGCCCGCCCAGGGGCTGGCCGAGGTCGCTCCGAGTCCGGCGCAGGTCACGGCGGGCGGCTGAGGCGACCTCGGCTGGAGGTCGCCTTTGCGGCGTAACCCTGATCGGGTGCGAGTCGAACGCGGTTCGCCTTTCGGGATCGGGCCGTAGTCGGAGTCAACCGGCGTGCGGACGCTCGACGATATCCAGTTGGACCAAGGCGAATTCGGGTGTCGGCGCGCCGGTGGTCCCGCCGGGCAGCGGTGAGGCCTCCAGGTCGGCGACGAGCCAGTCGCCCGCGTCGGTGGCCAGCCGTACTCCGGTCAGCGTCACGCGCTCGGTACCGGATCGAAGGTCGTTGCGGGCAGCGATGATTCGGTCCCGGTCGGTCGGATGCGGCACGGTGCGCTCGTCGGTGCCGCGGCCCCAGCGCAGTCCGGGCACGGGTTCGGTGACCCAGCGGATCAGCCGCACCTGGGCGAGGTCGACGATGGCGAGATAGAGGTTGGGCTGTGCGCCGCGCAGTAGGTCCAGCGTCGCCGCCTCGAACGATTTACGTTGGGGCGCAACGCTCTCGGTGACATCGACGGCCAGGCCGAGCCACCGATATCGGTTCTCATCGGGGTTGCGGGCGGCCAGCAGCAGCGTGCGCGGACCGGTGCGGGCGCGCACCGTCGCCGTGTCGAGCCACCGGTCGCCGGGCGCGGATCTGGCCAGGGTGGCGACGAGATCGAGGGCGCCGTCGAATCGTTCGATCAGCTCGAACGATTCCGCGCCGATCCACACGATGCGCTCGTGTTCGAAATGCGGCCCGAGGTCGTGCGGGAGTGCCTCGATCCGTCGGGCGCGGGCGTCGACGGCGAACGTGGCGACGCCGACCGGCGGCGGCGGTGCACCGGTGCCGACCCAGAGGCGGACGGCGTGCACACGGTTGTCCGGACCGCGTAGCGGCACCGCCAGGATGCGCTGGCCCGACCAGTTGTGCCGGGACTGCGGCAGCTCTTGGTCGATGATCGAGCCGCTGGTGTAGGCCGCGGCGACGAGCGGCTGCAACCGCGGGGAGACCGCGCGCTGGAACGACTTCCACTCCCGCGGCGCCGTTCCGACCGCGAGCAGTGACCAGGTGTCGACGTGACCGAGCGTCTCGATCAGCAGCCAGCGTCCGAGTATCACAAATCCCCCTCCCCGAGTCGAACACTATGCCACGGTCAGGCTGATAGCCAGTGCATATCGTGCCTGACCCGGCTGTGTGGCTGGGAAAGGGGTCCTGCTTACCTGATCAGCGGGCGAAGGCGGCGGCGTGCGCCCGCGCCCACTGCTCGAAGGTGCGCGGAGCGCGGCCGGTGACCTCTCGCACGGTCGGGTACAGCGTCGCCTCGTCCAGCGTGCCGTCGGCGAAAAAGCTCAGAAAGGCGTCGACGTAGTGCTGCGGCATGGTTGCTGCGAGCTCGGCCTTGGTCTCCTCGGTGGTGAGTCCCTCGGCGACCAGCGGCCGGTCCGATATCGCGGCGAGGACGGCGATCTGGTCGGCGGGCAGCAGCGCCTGCGGGCCGGTCAGTTCGAGGATCCGGCCGTCGAGGTCGCCGTCGGTGAGTGCCTTCGCGGCGACGGCGGCGATATCGGCGGGATCGATCGCGCCGACCCGGACATCGGGGAACTGCACCCGCACCACGTCGCCGACGGCGAGCTGGGGGAGCCAGCGCAGCGCGTTCGACATGAACGATCGCGGCCGCAGGAACGTCCACGCCAGTTCGGATTCGCGTACCGCCCGCTCGGACAGGGTCATGTAGCGGGATACGGCGTTGTCCAGGTTCCGCAGTGCCGCCGAGGCGCTCGACAGCAGCGCAACCCGTTGTACCCCGGCCTTTTTCGCGCGATCCAGCAGATCGGCCTGGTTGTCGTAGCCCGGCAGCAGGAACAGTGCGTGTGCGCCGTCGAGGGCGTCGGCCATGGTCTCCGGTCGGTTCAGATCGCCGGTCACCGCTTCGACACCGGCGGGCAGCGTGGCCGTCGATGGGTCGCGCACCAGCGCGCGCACCTGCTCGCCCGCCTCGCTCAGCGTTGTCACCAGTTCGCCGCCGATATTGCCGGTAGCGCCGGTTACCAAGATCATTTCATCTCCTTCGGACCGACCCGCATTATGCTCACTCGGTGGACACTCAGTTGCGGCTCGAGGTCATTGTGGCCAGTGTGCGTCCGGAGCGGTTCGCTCCGGTGGTCGCCGACTGGTTCCTGCGCACATTACGCGCGCATAGTGAATTCGACACGGGCGTCATAGATTTGGCCGACACCCACCTACCGACCGACCTCACCGAGACCCCGGAGGCAGCGGCCTACCGAGCCCGATTGGCCGCGGCGGACGCGTTCGTGGCGATCACCTCCGAATACAACCACGGGTATCCCGCCGCGCTGAAGACCGCCTTCGACACCGCCAAACGCGAATGGCGCGCCAAGCCGATCGGTTTCGTCTCCTACGGCGGCCTCTCCGGCGGCCTGCGCGCCGTGGAGCAATTGCGTCAGGTGGTGGCCGAGATCCACATGGTCTCGATCCGCGAAACCGTCAGCTTCCACCAGGCCAAAAAGCAATTCGACGCCGCAGGCGAAACCCGAGACGGCGCCGCCATCGACGCCGCCGCCCGCATGCTCGGCCAGCTGGCCTGGTGGGCAAGAACGCTGCGCACCGCGCGCGCCACCGACCCCTACCCCGGCTAGCCGGGGCTTGCGGCCATGGCGCCGCGGCGGCCGCGGGGGTGGCCGATGTAGGTGGCTTCGCGCGGGATGGAGACGAGGGTGAGGTCGACCTGGGCGGTGCCGGTGCGCAGGATGACGTGGTTGCCGATGGCTGCGGGCTGGTGGATGGACAGGTCGGGGCGGGTTGCGGGCCAGCCCATCGGGTCGCCGGTGACGTAGATGGTGGTGACGCCCGCGTGTGGGGCGGGGGCGAGGACGCCGTCCACCACGGTCGCGGTGAAACCAGCATCGGACTGGTGGGTTTCGACGGCGAGGGTCAGTCGCTCGGGATTGCCGATGGTGGTGACCAGGTTCTCCCAGGCGTGCGCCCGGTCGGTGCGGATCAGGACTCGTTCGCCGACCGCCAGCGCACGGAACACCAATTGTTGTGCGAGATAAAGTTCTCCGGCCACGTACACGGTCGAGATGCCGGTGCCGACGATGCGGACCGCGACGCCGTTGCCCTCGTCGTCCGAGCCGATCAGCTGACCACAGCCGGAGGAGGGCAGGTGCAGCGCGTCGATCACATCGATCGGGTACTCGCTCATCGGGACGGTGGAGTCCACGCCGGGAACGGCGAGCGGCAGGTGTGCGAGCAGCCCGTCGCGGTGCCGCCCGTTCATCGAAACCATGCCGGTGAGTTTGCTTCGTTCCGGCAGCTCCCGCGCGGTCAGTCGCCAGGCGGCGCCGATGCTCACCGATTCCGCCGAGCTGCCCGGCCGCAATCGCACCGCCACCGTGGTGCCGCGCGAGGGAGCCACCCACAGCTGGGCGAGCAGGTCCGAGCCGAGCCGCTTCGGGTCCACCGCCATGCCGATGTTCACGCTGTTGCCGACTTCGGCGTAGCGCCAACGATGTTCGAGGGTGCGTGGATCGAAGCCGCTGGTGATCTGCAGGACCGCCTTGCGGATTTCCGGCGCGGTGAGGATGCGGGCGTTGCAGTCGGCGTCCTCGAGCGCACGCATGATGCGCTGGGTCGCGATGGTCACCGCGCGCGAGGCACCCGCCGCACCGCCGCCGCGCCTGGCCGCGGCCTCCGGGCAGGCGACCGCGTCGAAGCTGATCGCCAACCACACGGTGCGGTGCGCGGTGGCGGGCAGCGGCCCGAGCAGCGATTCGTAGATCTTGCCCGCCGGTGTGCCGGACCTGCTGCGGTGTCCGTGGCTGATGATGTCGATGCCGCTGAGCAGAATGTCGTGCTGGTTCAGGCACTTCGCCAGTTCCGGCAGCGGAAGCAAATGGGAGGCGTGCACGGTATTGCGGGCGATCCTGGTCAGCCCGCCGGGCGCGGCGAGTACTTCGACCACGGTGACCACCCGGCTGCCGTCCCAGTACAGTCCGAGCGAGCGTCCGTCGGTGCCGCGGTAGTCGACGGTCTGGCCGATCTCGTAATGCCGTGTGGTGAGGTAGCGCCACCAGGTGGCAATCCAGTCGAGTACCGTGCGTTTGGCGATCGGGATCAGCGGAATCAGCGCGACGACGATGCCCACGCCGAGCGCGGGCAGTGCCTGCAATCCGGCGAGTAACGCGGCCACCCCCGCGATAAACCCGATGACCTGCGCAATCAGCAGATTCTGCAGCGAGATTCGCCCAAGAAGCGGGCGTGGTCCCGCCCCGGCAGGTTCCGCCATCGTCGTCCCCCAAGTACCCGGTGTCGGCCCATAATAGTGGCCGAGCTGAACAAGAGTCCTCGGGAACTGTACTGTGTTGCGCGAACGTGAGCACTGTTCGGGGGAGGAATAATGCCTTCAAAACCCACCACTCGGTGGCAGGTGAGCGGCTACCGCTTTCTGGTTCGTCGGATGGAGCATGCCCTGGTCCGCCGGGATGTGCGGATGCTGCACGACCCGATGCGCTCACAGTCACGTGCCTACGCGGCCGGGCTGGTGCTGGCCCTTGTCGTCCTCGCAGGCTGCGGCATTCTCGCGCTACTGCGCCCGCAGGACAAAATCGGCAGCGCCAAGATCCTGATCGGTAAGGAATCCGGCGCCGTCTACGTACGGCTCGATGACGTTGTCCATCCCACGCTGAACCTCGCCTCGGCCCGGCTGGCCGCGGGTGACGCGTCGAAGCCCGCGATCGTCAAGGAATCCGAACTCGGCAAGAAAGCGCGCGGCCAACTGATCGGCATTCCCGGTGCGCCCGGTGCGCTGAATTTCGACAAGGCGGGCAAGGGGCGGACCTGGACCGTCTGCGATTCGCTGAAAACGGACGGCAGCGATGATCGCACTACCTCCGTATTGATCGGCGACCTCGATCTCAGCGACAAGGCGTCGACGATGGGCAACGACAAGGCGCTGCTGGTGAAGGGTAAGGAATCGGCTTACCTGGTGTGGAACAACACGCGCGCCCGGGTGGACATGAACGACCCGAAAGTCACCGGCCCGTTGAATATCCGTGGCGCGACGCCGCGGCCGATCAGCGAGGGGCTGCTGAACGCTATCCCCGAGGTGACTCCGATCGTGCCGCCGAAGATCGATGACCCGGGCGGGATACCGCCCAATTACTCGATCAACAATCTGAAGATCGGCACAGTGGTCCAGGGTTCCGGCAAAGCCGACCGCAATTTCGTGATCCTGCGCGATGGACTGCAGCCCGTCAATCCGCTGACCGCGGATATCATTCGCGCTTCGCAGCGAAATCCGGACCACGGCGCGACGATCGGCGATTTCGAAGCGAACCAAGCTCCGCCTACGAAGACATTGAAGGTCGATTCCTATCCGGTCACCGCGCCGACGATCGTTCAGGCCAACTCTCGTCCGGTGAGTTGCTTGTCGTGGAAGCCGATCGCCGGGACGGCAGGCAATTCCGACGTCGCCGTGCGCGCGGAATTGTCCGTGATCGACGCCAGCGACCTGCCGATGCCGAGCAGTGCCAAGCTGGTTCCGCTCGCGCAGGCCGACGGCAAGGGCGACAACGTCGACTCGGTCTACTTCAAACCGGGCTCCGGCGCCTTCGTCCAAACAACCGGCATCGAACCGGACAGCCGCCGTAAGGACAGCATGTTCTACGTCTCCGATACCGGCGTCCGCTACGGCATCAAGAACGATGAAGCGGCGAAAGCCCTTGGCATGGACAAGGAGTCGGGCGTCACTCCCGAGTCCGCCCCGTGGCCCATCGTCGGGTTGCTCGCCGGTGGGCCCACCATGGGACGCGAGGAAGCCATGGTCGCCCACGACGGCATAGCGCCAGATCCGAACCCCGCCAAACAACCAGTGGCGGCGAAGTAATCGGCTACCGGCCTTCCGCGCCAATGACATTGGGGGTGCCGGGGTTGTCCGTCGCATGTAGCGCGGCGACCTCGGCGCGCAATGAACGGACCTCCTCGACCAGCACACCGATCTCCCGGTCGGTGCGGTCGGCATTCTCCTCGACGGTCTTCAGCTGGTCGATGACCCAGCTGGTCGTGGTGCCGATGGCGAAGGAGATCAGGCCGATGCCGAAGGTCATCAGGACCAGGGAGATCAGCCTGCCTTCCGTGGTAACCGGGTAGACGTCGCCGTAGCCGACCGTGGTCACCGACACCGCCGACCACCACAGGGCATCGCCGAAATTCAGCACCTTGGTACCTTCCGCGCCGTATTCGGCGTCGAAGAAGGCCAGGCTGCACAGGAACAGCACCAGCACCGAACTGCTGCCGACGAACACCGAAAGCCGGGCCCGGTGGGTCAAGGTGTGCCGATTGAGGGTGCCGAGCACCAGCACCGCCGCCCGCACCAGCCGCAGCGGCCGGAACGGCGGGATGAGCACGATCAGTAATTCCATCGGATGGGTGCGCAGGAATTCCCAACGGCGCGTGGATAATCCGAGCCGGATCAGGAAGTCGGCCACGAACACGGCCCAGATCGCCACGTCGATCCGGCCGAGCCAGGCATCCAACTGCGGCGAGGCGGCGGTATCGAGCACGAACCAGGCGTAGACGCCGAGGAAGAGAATGGCGAGCGCCACCATCGGCCCGCCGGTCGCCCGCTCCCATGCCTCGCGGCGACTCGGCCGCCGCGTGTCAGCCGTATTGCCGGTTGCTTGTTCTAGTTGTGCCATGGGAACTACCTGCGTCGATCGTGTGGGGCACCCTATGTACCGCAGCCTGCCGTGCAGACGCTACATGCCTCTTGGTCGGGACTCGGTCCGACCAGAGTCGTATCCGCTGCTTGGCGAGGAACCCCCTGTAGCCCTTCGTTCACATGTCGTCGGCGGAAACGCCGAATCGGCGGCGGATCGGGAAGGACGCGAGCATGCCGAGGATGAGCAATAGTGCGACGGTGCCGCTGCCGATGAGAGCGATATTGCGGGCTCGGTGATCCGGCGGTACAGGTGGCGCGGGAACCGCGAGTTGCATGCTGTGCGGGCTGGTCGGCTGCTTCGGCGGCAGCGTGGGCGCTATTTCATTGGTCAACGCGGCGACCGGGTCCACTGCGCCGTAGCCGACATAGGGGTTCCATCCTTCGGCGGGCGCGTGCGCGGTGGCTTCGATGCGCTTGATCACTTCCAGCGCACTCAGTTCCGGGAAGCGGGCACGTACCAAGGCGACCACCCCGGCGACATACGGCGCGGCGAAACTGGTGCCCTTCAAGGGAGTAACGCCATTTTGTTGGTTGACGAACCCGTTGATGGTGCCGGTGCCGCGCGCATCGAGCGACACGATGTCCTCACCGGGCGCTGCCACACCCAGCCACGGTCCTGGCACAGAGAACGCCGATGGTTGCCCATTCCGGTCGATGGATCCCACGGTGAGGACATAGTCGTCGTAACGTGCGGGGGTGACGTTGGTGGTCAGGTTCTTCCACAGGTCGTCGTTGGGTTTGAGTGGATCGATGCCAGGGTTGCCCGCCTGGCATCCCTGTTCTTTGTTACCTGCCGCGACTACCACGACGGCGTTTCGCTCGAGCGTGGCATACCGCAATGCGGCACCGAGCGGCCCGTCGGCGGGGTTGTAGGAACCTGATATGCACAAGACCAGCGAGATATTGATGACCGTCGCCCCCCGATCCGCCGCACGGCGGACCGCGGACGCCAATGCGTCGATATTGCCGTATCCGTCCGGCTGATCCTCGGGCCGCTGCTCCCGCGATCTGCCCGCCATCTGGAACATTTTGCTGGTCTGCCGGATAGAGATGACTCGGGCATCCGGTGCTACACCCGAAAAGCCCTGACCCTCAACCGGTTTAGCGGCAACAATGCCCGCGACGACGGTGCCGTGCGCGTCACAGTCGCTGGTGCCGTCGCCGCCCTCGGCCACGTAGTCGCCGCCTGCCTCGAGGTCGGGAAGCCGTGGATGCGGCGAAACCCCGGTGTCGATGACCGCGATCACTTGCCCAGCACCGCGCGAGAATTCCCAGGCGCGAGGCAGATCCAGGGCACGCTGTGGCGGCGGAATCGCTGGACCTTCGCCACCCTGCTGAGTGCTCACACACGCTGTGTTGGACTTCTGCTCGGTTTTGTCCGGCGGCACCGCCGGGTCGCCCGGCGGTAGCAAACCCGGGTTCACGGGCGGAGGACGGTCCGCGTAGGCGACACCGTGGTCGAGTCCGAGCCCAAGTGCGGCGCTCACACCCAACGCGACGGCTGCCGCCACGACGCGCAAGCTCGCGTTCACAGCCCGCGGACGAGGGAGTAGAGGCTGACCACCCAGAACACCAGGGGGAGAACGGCAGCCACGAATGCGTACTCGAGCAGTTCGACGCCGCGGCGCATGGGCGGGGTCGCGGACTGGTTGGGGATGATGAGGCCGAGGATCAGTGCGGCGATCAGGATGACCATCGCGGTGCCGAAGACCGCGAGCGGCTGGTCCATCGCGAAACCGGCGCCTACCAACATGATCAGCACGATGCCCGCGCCGCCCGCGATGAGCACGACGGCTTGCTCGGCGCCCGCGTAGGTGCGGCTGCGGAACATCAGCACCGCCGCGCAGACCAGTGCGAGGGCGATGCCTTGCCAGTACGGACCGTCGGCCTTCGGGTCGGTGGCGGCGAGCGCGCCGACGACGGTGACCAGGGTGGTCGCGGCGACCAGACCGGCCAGGTACATGCGGGCCCGCTCGGACTTCACCCGCAGCGCTTCCATGGTGGGCAGTGCGCGGTGGTCGTCGGGATCGTCTTCGGTCGGGTCGATCGGGGTACCGGGCGATGGCACCGGCGGCAGTGGCAGTTTGGCCAGCAGCATCGAGATCCGCGGTGCGAGTGCGAGACCGGCGAGTCCGAGCGCCGCGGCGCCAGCGCCGATCGCACGTTCCGGCTGCGCGGTGAGTAGCCCGACCATGGCGGCGGGCACCGCGTATATGGCGAGGGTGGCCGCGCCGATGAACAGCGCGAGCCCGACGCCGCTGACCCGCCACGCCAAAACCGCGGCGGCCCCGACCAATACGGAGCCGAGCAGAATGTGTGCCCAGCCGTAATGGTCGGGTACATACAGCATGCCCGCGGTGAACGCGGGTGGCAGCGCGCAGCCGCCGAGCACCAGCGCCGTCGAGCTGTCGCCGTACATCCTGCTGAGCACCATGGCGGCGACCACCAGCAGGATCGTCACGGCCAGCGCGACCGAGCCGCTGACCCAGTGCGGCACCGCGTCGGGGGAGAGCAGCAGGCCGAGACAGCCGACGAGCATGGTGATCGCGGCGAGTACCGAACCGGTGATCCGCGCGACCTTCGGGGTCCAGCTGCGATAATGGTCGGTGTCGGCGATCGCGACGTTGTACATGATGTCGTCGAACAGCGGCGTGGGAGCGGTGTGCGAGGCACTCTCCAACATGAGCAGCTCGCCGTCGCGAACACCGTGCTCGCCGAGGCTCAGCGAATTGGAGAACGGCGGATGACCGATCCGCGCCAGCACCCACTCGGCGGGCTCGAAGCGCTCACCCTCGTTGTCGAAATCATTGGTGCGGCTGTGCTGTGCGACCATGTCGACGACGCTGGGAATCACCAAGGCGACTGGCACGTCGACCGGAATTGCCATATCTACCTGGGTGTGTTTGGCAAGAATGGTCACCCGGGCGAGATCCGGTGCACGGACTATGCCGTGCGCGGAATTTTCATCGATGTGGTCGAGTCGCGCGTGCGTCAAGCTTCCCCCAACGGTCTTCTACCTCGTATTTTCGCAAACCCGAGAGCCGGTGTCGAGTTTGCGAACCCACGGTCCGGGCAGCAGAATGCTGGTCGAACTGTACGACATGTCGGCTGTGGGCTCTACACTGAGGCCGAAACTCGGCTGCCGCCTCCATCGGGCGCCAGAATCACAGCTGTCGAAGAGGGGGATTCTCGCCGATGAGGGAGCGAAGCGAGCGAATCATGTGCCGCCGTGGCGTGCGCATTCCGAGGCCGAGCGTCAGCGAGGCGCAAGAATGAGTACTGTCCGGTTCCAGCGGCGCGCGCGGCGCGAGATGCCGCGCTCGCCCGGCGGTGAGGTGACGCTGCAGCCGCCGCCCGAGATTCCCCGGGTGACACCCGGCAATCTGCTGATGAAGCTGATGCCGGTCGTGATGATCATCGGCATGGTCGGCATGATGGCGCTGCTGTTCACCCAGGGCAGTGGCATCGCGTCGAACCCGATGACCATGATGTTCCCGCTCATGATGATGTTCTCGATGGTCGGCATGTTCGCGGGCCAGGGCGGCGGCAAGGGGGCCAAAGCCGCTGAGGCGAACGAGGATCGCAAGGACTATCTGCGCTATCTGGACCAGGTGCGCCGGGACGTCGACGAGACCGCCAAGCAGCAGCGTGCCTCGGTCGAATGGAGCCACCCCGAGCCGGGCCTGATCTGGATGCTCGCGGGCACCAGTCGCATGTGGGAGCGCCGGGCCGGCGACAAGGACTTCTGCCACGCCCGCATCGGCATCGGCGGTCAGCGGCTGGCGACCCGGCTGGTCGCGCCGGAGACCGGTCCGGTGGAAGAGCTGGAGCCGATCGCGGCCGTCTCGCTGCGCCGCTTCGTGCGCGCGCACTCGACCGTGCCCGACCTGCCGACCGCGATCGCGGTCAAGGGCTTCGCGACCATCGCGCTGGACGGCGACCGGGTCGAGGCCAGGGACATGACCCGCGCGATGCTGTTGCAGCTGTGCATGTTCCAGGCGCCGGACCAGGTACTTGTCGCGGTGGTCTGCGGCCCGGACACCGCCCGGGAATGGGAGTGGACGAAATGGCTCCCGCACACCCAGCACCCCGACGCCCAGGACGGCATCGGCACCCAGCGCATGTTCTACGGCTCGATCCGGGAAGCCATGGCCGGCCTGCAGCCGCTGCTCGGCAACCGGGTCCGGTACTCGCGCAACCAGCCCGCCAACGCGAACATGGTGCACATCGTCATCATCGTCGACGGCGGCCTGCTCGAGGCCGAGGACGATCAGCTGCGCGAATCCGGCTACGAGGGTGTCACCATCATCGACCTGTGCGGGTACGCACCGCGGTTGGCGGTGTCGCGCGGCATCAAGATGATCGTGGAGAACGGCGAGTGCGTCGGCCGTGGCGCGACCGGCAACCAGGAACGGTTCGCGCTGATCGACCGGATCAGCCCGCAACAGGCGCAGCAGGTGGCCCGCAGGCTCGCGCCGTATCGCGCGGCCACCCAGCGCAGCAGTGACGTGGAAACCGATGACTCCGAGGTCATTTCGACGTGGAGTCAGCTGATGGGACTCGGCGACATCGGCACGTTCAACCCCGAGCATGCGTGGCGGCCGCGGTACGGCCGGGAGCGGCTGCGGGTGCCGTTCGGTGTCGGCGCCGACGGACTTCCGGTCGAACTCGATATCAAGGAAGCCGCCGAGAACGGCATGGGCCCGCACGGCCTGTGTATCGGTGCCACCGGTTCCGGTAAGTCCGAGTTCCTGCGCACGCTGGTGCTCAGCCTGCTCGCTACCCATTCGCCCGACCAGCTCAACCTGGTGCTCGTCGACTTCAAGGGTGGTGCGACGTTCCTCGGACTCGACAGCGTCCCGCACGTTGCCGCCGTCATCACCAACCTCGAGGAAGAAGCCGACCTCGTCGACCGCATGAAGGACGCGCTGGAAGGTGAGATGAACCGCCGCCAGGAGGTGCTGCGCGCCGCTGGCAACTTCGCCAATGTCTCCGAATACGAGAAGGCCCGCGCGGCGGGCGCCGATCTCGACCCGCTGCCCGCGCTGTTCGTGGTGCTCGACGAGTTCTCCGAACTGCTCACCAAGCACCCGGATTTCGCGGAACTGTTCGTGATGATCGGCCGACTCGGCCGCTCGCTGCACGTGCACCTGCTGCTCGCCTCGCAGCGCCTCGAAGAGGGCAAGCTGAAGGGACTGGAGAGCCACCTGTCCTACCGGATCGGCCTGAAGACCTTCTCCGCCAACGAATCCCGCCAGGTGCTCGGCGTGCCCGACGCGTACAACCTGCCGAACAACCCCGGCGGCGGCTACCTGAAGTCGGACTCCGGCGAGATCGTCCGGTTCCAGGCCTCCTATGTCTCCGGCCCGTACGTCGGCGGCGGCTCGCAGCGCGACATGACCGTCGCCACCCAGTCCGGCGAGATCGACATCAAGGCACGGCCGTTCACCGCCACCCACGTGGATTTCCGTGCGGTCGACCGAGTTCCGCTGCCTGCCGAACCCAGCCTGACCGACCAGCAGGGCGACGACAGCGAGCAGGTCTCCAACCTGACCATGCTGGTCTCCCGGATCAACGGCCACGGCCGTCCCGCGCACGAGATCTGGCTGCCACCGCTGGACGAGGCGCCGACGCTCGACCAGCTCATCCCGCGCTCGATCCTCACCGGC
Organism: Nocardia iowensis; assembly: GCF_019222765.1. NCBI lineage: Bacteria > Bacillati > Actinomycetota > Actinomycetes > Mycobacteriales > Nocardiaceae > Nocardia > Nocardia iowensis. Next base: position 1,174,236 of record NZ_CP078145.1, read on the forward strand.
GAGTACTCCGCGGTGGCCACGCTGCGCGCGCCGATCGGCATCGTCGACCGCCCGTACGACCAGCGGCGTGACCCGATGGTGGTCGATCTGTCCGGTGCCCGCGGCAATGTGGCGATCGTCGGCGGCCCGCAGTCCGGCAAGTCGACCGCGCTGCGCACGTTGATCATGGCGATGTCGCTGACGCACACCGCCGAACAGGTGCAGTTCTACTGCCTCGACTTCGGTGGCGGCACGCTGATGAGTCTGCAGGGACTGCCGCATGTCGGTTCCGTCGCAAGTCGTTTGGACGCCGATCAGGTCCGGCGCACCGTTGCCGAGATGACCACGATCGTGCGGCAGCGCGAGGCGCGGTTCCGGCAGCTCGGCATCGAGTCGATGGCCGAGTTCCGCAGGCTCCGCGCGGTGGACCCGTCCAGCAGCCCGGCCGCGACCGGTGCGCACGAGGATCCGTTCGGTGACGTGTTCCTGGTGGTCGACGGCTTCAGCTCCATTCGCCAGGACTTCGAGCTGCTCGAGCAGGTGATCATGAACCTCGCCGTGCAGGGTCTGTCGTACGGTGTGCACATCGTGATCGCACTGAACCGGTGGGCGGAGGCGCGGCCCGCGCTGAAGGATCAGATCGCCACCAGAATCGAACTGCGCCTCGGTGACCCGATGGATTCCGACCTCGGCCGCAAGTTCGCCGCGATGGTCCCGCAGGGCCGCCCTGGCCGCGGTATGACGCCGGAGTGCCTGCACATGCTGACCGGCCTGCCGCGCATCGACGGCAGCTCGGATCCGACCGATATCGGCCAGGCCGTTGGCGATGCGGTGGCGGCCATCGCCAGGCTGACCCCCGGTCGCCCGGCGCCGCCGGTGCGCATGCTGCCCGAACAGCTGCCGCGCGAGCAGCTGCTCTACCTGGCAGGCAACTGGCCGGCCCAGGTCGACCAGTCGGCGAAGTGCCTGCGAATCCCGATCGGTATCAACGAATCCGAGTTGGCTCCGGTCTACCTCGACTTCGTCGAGAGCCCGCATTTCATCATCATCGGCGATACCGAGTCGGGCAAGACGACGCTGCTGCGCTCCATCATCGAGGGCATCGCCGCGTCGAATACTCCCGACCAGGCGCGGATCATCATGGGCGACTACCGGCGTTCGATGCTCGGCACGGTGCCGGAGGGATACCTCGCCGGTTACGGCTCGACAGCACCCCAATTCACCCAGAACATGGCCGATCTCGCCGCGTACGTCGACAAGCGGACGCCGGGAACGGACGTGACGCCGCAGCAGTTGCGCGATCGGTCCTGGTGGAGCGGTCCCGAGCTGTATGTCATCGTCGATGACTACGACCTGGTGGCGACGTCAAGCGGCAATCCGGTCCAGGCGTTGCTGGAACACCTGCCGCACGCCCGAGACCTCGGCTTCCATCTGATCATCGCCCGGCGCTCCGGTGGCGCTGGTCGCGCCATGTTCGAGGCCACGCTGGCCAGGATGAAGGACCTCGGATCGGCCGGTCTGATCATGAGCTGCAGCCGGGAAGAAGGTGCGCTGATGGGTACGACCCGACCGAGCCCGATGCCGCCCGGCCGCGGCACCTACGTCACCCGCAACGGTGAGGGTCTGATTCAGACGGCCTGGATGCCGCAGTCCTGATGTCCACCGTCGAACTGGTGGTCACCGAAACGCGCATCTGGGCGCGTGGCGCGACAACGCACTGGGATGTGCCGCCTTCGATCGTGTTGGGCAGCAACGGCTTCGATCTGGTGGTCGGGGAGTCGCTGACGCCGCCGTCCCAGGTGAGTTCGGCGGTGCAGTACGTGCCCGCCGAGGCGGTCGCGTTGCTGCCGCGTGTTCCGTCCGTCGTCGAGGCGCTGGTCGCAGTCTTCGCCGCCGTGCTGGAGAACCTTCGGGTCGCCGCACCGTGCGACCGGATCACGGTGATCTGTCCGACCGAATGGGGTGCGGCCCGCCGGACAGTGCTGGAGCAGGCGGCTCGTCGCTTCACCGGAGAGGTCGCGTTCGAGGAGCTTGCCGTACGTGCCGTCGCGTCGGACGAGGGCACCAGCCACAGCCGCCGCACGCTGGTGCTGGAGTTCGGCGCGCTCACCAGCACCGCCACCGCGGTCATCCGCAGCCATCAGGGCGTGCATATCGAATCCTGTGAGCACGAGCCAACTCTCGCGCTCGACGAGATACTGCCGGAGTCGCGTGGCCGCACCGACCTGTGCGCCCTGATCGACCGGGTGCTCGACGGGCAACCCGCCGACCTGGCGCAAACCGTCGGCGTCACCGACCCGGCGAAACTCGACCTGCTCCGCGCGGTCGTTCAGCAGCGCTGCGGCGCGGGCGTCGCGTTGCGGACGCTCACCGGTCCCGACCTTATTCGCGGCCGCCAGACGGAGCCGATCCACCAGCCGGATTCACCGGCCACCCTGCCGCAGAGCGAATGGATGCAGCCGCTGCGCGAACGCGCCGCCGCCCAGCAGTCCGGCCGCGACGGCACCCGCTATGTGGGCGTGGCCGTCGCCGCGCTGGTCGTGGTGGCGGCGGCTGTCGTCGGTGCCGTCGTGTTCCTGAACCGATCCGGCGACAGCCCGGCCGCCGCGCCGACCACCCCATCGGTGCCGAGCAGCGCTGTCGCTGAACCGACCACAACCGCCACTCCGACCACTACCGCCACCGCGGGCCCGGAAACGGTCGGCCGCGTCCGATTCCAAGTTCCGGACGGCTGGCACCTCACCTCGACGCCCGATCCCAACAACAGGTCTCGGATCGATCTGTCCCCGGACGACGGCGCCCGCCTACGCGTCACAGTGACGCAAACGCCGGTCGCCGCAGGCGCAGGCTACGAACAGGTCGCGGCAAAGCTGGAGGCGCAGATCAATCAACGCCCCGTGGGCGTGATGAGCGAGCTGAAACGCGACGTCGTCTACGGTGGCCGCTCCACCCTGGCCTATACCGAACGTCCAGGCGACGGATCAACCGTCCGCTGGCATGTGCTGGTAGAGCACGGAATTCAGGTCAGCGTCGGTTGTCAGTACGCGGGCGACAATTGGCAGTCTTTGTCGGTGACGTGCGAGAAATTCGGCAGTTCGGTCCGCGTGATTCCGTGAATCACGGTGCGGCAGCATCACATAATTCGGGCCCCCGGCGAAGTCGCCGGGGGCCCGAATTGCCGAGACAGGATCTCAGAAAAGGCCTGCGAGGCTGGTATCGGTGCTCTGCAGATCCGAGTTGCCGGTGCTGACGGCCCGACCGGCGGTCTCCAGCGTGGCGTTCAGCTGGGTAACGCTGGTGTTCCACTGCGACTGGAGCTGGGCGAACGCTTCGTTGGCGTCACCCTTCCAGTGATTGGTCACGAAGTCGGTGACCTGCTTGTGGAAATCTTCGAGCATGCTCGTGATGTTCCGGGCTTCCTGCACGATGGACTGGGCGCCCGCCTCGACCGCGCCGAAGTTAGAGGAAATTGTGCTTGGGTCATTTGCTACCATCTGGAGCTCCTCCTTGGTATCTGGTGATTCGGCTGATCGATCAGGGGAGGTTCAGGCTGGAAGCCTGCTGTGTCACCTGCTGGGCAAACTGCTCGTCCTGAGCCGCGAATGCCTGACCGGCCTTGGTCAGCTTGTCCGCAGTCTGGTCCAGCGTGTCGTTCAGCTTGCGCGCCTGGGCGAAGTAGTTGTCCATGAGCGAGTCGAACGCGGCCCGGGCCTGGCCCTTCCAGGTCGCGGTGGTGTCATCGGACTTCGCGTTCAGCGCGGTGATCGAGTTCTGCAGGGCGTTGTGACGATCCCGGCAATTTTTTGCGAACTCCGCGATGAGGGTCTCACTCGCTTCGAGCTGTCCTGCCATTTCGGCTCCTTCTCGGTTTCCCGTCTCGGCCAACGGCAGAAGCCCCCAGTTGGCCTGTACATCTGATTGGACGCTCGCTAGGTCTGATCGGTTCCATCCGACTCGAGAAAATTTGGATCTCCCCCAACGGAGATCAGACCCCAGCATCCTTTGCCGTGCTCGTGCGTGCTGTCGGGGCCGACTGTGGGCCGCTCGTCAGGCACGGACGTGGTTATCTTGGCATGCTTGCAACGCCAGCGCTCGGCTCCCCTCCTTCCCCCTGCTCGCTGATGTCTTGATTGGCGAGTGGGCTGGCTGCGTATACCTTACCCAACCACTATGGCTGCCGCTACAGCAGATCGCAGGCATATCGCTAGGAAAGCGGGTGGTCTCGGCAGGAGTGCGCTACTGGCTGTTGGCGAGCAGTGCGTACTGCGCGGCGGCACGTTGCTGGGCGTCCAACAGTTGGGTGCTCCACACATAGCCGACGTAGTTTCGATACCGGACGGCGCAAACGAAGTCTTTGACGTATCTGGTTGTCGGCCGCTCAGCGCATTTCCCGTCCGGCACGTTCAATGGCGCCTGGCCGGTGTCCGGTGCCTCGAGAATCGTCGACCAGAGCGCCTGTGCCGAGGTGGCGTCCCGTGATCGGATAAGGATGGCGCCCTCGAGGTTCGGAGTAATTCCCTTGCCGAAGCTCTGTGCAATTCCTCTGGTGTAGCTGTTTGTCGTCGCCGAGTAAGCGTCCGAGAAGACGAAACGTTCGCCGTCGGCGTAGCGAATCCGCGCCGCCGCGCGGTCGGTCTGCCAGTGCAGGAATCCTCGCAGTTCATATGTCGCGAGCCCGCCGACGGCGGGGACAGCGAGCTGTGCCGGATTGAGGACTCGGCGCAGCACGTCCTCGGGGTCGATATCCAAGCGCAGGACCTGTTCGGCCGAAAGCGGCGGGAGTGTGTCGAGCAACGGCAGTTGTGCTGCGTAGACCTTCTCGACAAGGGCGGTCAGGTCGGCGAGGTCCGGCTGGGCAGTGGAGATGAAAATGTTGACCACATAATTGCCGTGCGCGATGACCGAACCGATCGTCGGTGTTCCGGGTCGCCAATGAGAATGCGCCCGTGGGTATTTCGCAAGCTGCACGCGCACGTTCTGGTCCGGGGCCACGGCGAAATCGACGTCTTCGAATTCGGTCGCTGCCCGCTCGGCGGCCGCGGAATCCGGAAACTGCAGGACGGTCACCGTGCTGAGTGTCGAGTCCGGTGGCACGGCGACGGCGGGCTCCGGCAGGAAATCGCTACTGCCGGAGGCAAATCCGAACAGTAGCTGGTTCCGCGCCGCGATCGAGACGCTCGGCTCTGCCAGGGCATTCTTGACGTCGTCGGGTTTGGTGATCTCCTGAACGCCGGTGCCGTAGCGCAGTTCGGGGTCGATATCGATGCCGGTCACTACGTGGTCGGCCAGGCGCGAGACGGCCAGTGCGGTCCCTCTGCGCAGCGAGTGGGAATAGTCGAAGAAGGAGTTCAGCGGTTCTGTGGAGTACTTACCGACATCGAGGGTGCGCACATCTATCTCGCCCGGCTTCGCTGCGCCGGTCACGGACGAACCGCACCCGGCGATGGCGAGCAGCGCGACGGCGGCTGCGGCGAGGCGCGTGCTTCTGGTGACCATGTTGCTCACTTCGCCTTCGCCAGAATCGCGTACTGCGCCGAGATTCGTTGGTGTACATCGATCAGCTGATGCGACCACACCTCCCCCGTATAGCGGTCGAAGGACACTACGCAATGAAATCTGGGGACGAACAGATTCTTCACGCGAAGCTCACGGCAGCGCGCGTCGGGAAGATTCTTCGGTGCGTCTATTCGGCGATAAATCCGGCTCAGCGCGCCGTGGCTGTCCCGAATATCTTGTGCGCCTTCGGGATTCGCAGCACGGTAGAGATGACCCGCGTAGTTCGCCATCCAGTCGACACCGGCTTCGCCGAACAGCTTCTTGTCGCGCACCGGATCATTGGACAGATGGAGCGCGCCGTCGGCGTCGTAGAGGCCGGGCGGGTTGCGCCAAGCGTCTTCGTTCGGCCGCGGAAGTGAGCGGCCGAACATACCGTCGTGGTCGAGTGGGACGTCCGTCAACTTGTCCGGCGGCGTAGGGCGGAACGCACGCAGCCGGGTCGCGATCGCATCGAGGCTCTTTTCCGCGAGCTCGACCATGGCAGGAAGGTCGACGGTGCCGACCGCCTTTTTGGCTGCATCCTTGATCGCGGTGTAGATGACGTACTGCCCGCTGGCCTGGAACGAGTACAGCTCCTGCGTCCCTGGTTTCCAGGATGCGAGCGCGTCTCGATGTTTGCTGATGTCAACCGGTTCACTCAGCCCCTTTTCCGCGGCGACGGTCTGTGCGAGAGCAGCTGCGGCCAGCGTGGCGGCCTGCTGGTCGGAAAACAACAGCACGGTGTTCTCGAGGCTGGTGGCGATCAAAATATCGTGCTCGGAATACCCGAGGCTATAGAAACCCGCGGTGAAGCCCGGTGTATTCGTCCGGAAGCTGTCACCGGAAATCCCGATGGTATATACGGTTTCGATGAATCCCCGGATTGCGTTGGTATCGGAGCCGGACTGGATGGTGAACCGGGGGTCGATGTCCATCGGCAACGGGACAAAGCTCGCGAGGCGCTGGCCCTCGGTGAGTCGCGCACGGTCGAGTCCGGGCTTGCCGATCTCCCGCGGTGTCGTCGCGTAGCTGCCGACGTCGAGCTGACCGATATCGACCAGCGGCGTGGAATCCGATGCTGCGGAGTCCGATCCGCATCCGGCCGTGCTCACCGACAGCACGGCTAGCGCGGCGGCCAGTGTCCGCAAAGATTTCCGCATCGTCCCCTCCATCGACCGGCAAGCAGGAGGACGAGCCACGGATCCCCCGGGCATACGTTCACCCGCTGGTCAGGCCCGCGGCGGCGACGTATCGCAGTCGGCAACATAGCACCCGGGGCCGACGGCCCGCGAGACCGTTCGGCCTACCTCACCCGCTTCTGTAAGAGCGGGACCAGCTTGTCGAGCAGTATCTGGTCCGAGGCAGGAGTCCAATTGCGCAGGGCGGCTACAACTTCGGGATCGTCGACGGGGATGACGGTGGCCCGGGTACCCGCGACCTGATAGGGCAGGCCGCGCAGCCCGCCGCCGCCTGCGTCCTCGTCGCTGCGCACCGCGAGGACGTAGCTGTCTGCCGCGACCTCCAGCGAGCCCGCCGAGGGCAGCGCGCGCAGCGACGGTTCATCACCCTGCCTGAGGTAGTTGAGGTTGTAGACAAAACCCAGGTCTTCGAAGAACTTCGTCTGCTCGGTGCCGCCGAGGAAGATCGCCAGCTGCTTGTTCCGTGGCACGTCCACCACGGTGACGGTCTTTCCGCGGAAGGCCGGATTGGCGAATCGGGCCTGCTCTATCGACGGCACGGAGCTCGCGGCGGCGGTAGCACTGGCCGTCGGGGTGTCGGTGCCGGAGGATTCGTTGGCACCGAGTGCCCAGATCCCGAGACCCGCCGCGAGGGCGACCACTACCGCGCCGACACCAGCCCCGACGACCCAGCGTTTGCGGGAGCCGGATGCCGCGGGCGCCACCGGGTGTGGCGACGAGATCCCCACGCGGGGATCGGTATTCGGCCGTGGATCGAAGACCTGAACGGGATAGGTCGGCGAGGTATTGGTCCGCACGGGGTTGTGGCCCGGGGTGAGCGCGCTCGCGGCCGCATCCGTGAATTCGCGGCAGGTGTTGAAACGTTCGGTGGGATTCTTCGCCATTGCCCTGGCGAAGACGTGGTCGATGGCCTGCGGCAGGCCGGGATCGACCGCGGTGGCCAGCGGCGGCGGCTCGTGTAGGTGGCCCATCATCACCAGCGCGGGTTGCGTTGCCGGGTAGGGATTCCTGCCGGTGAGGAGCTTGAAGAAGGCGCAGGCCAGGCTGTAGATGTCGGCCCGGTGATCGAGATGACCGCCGACGAGTTGCTCAGGCGGGGCGTAGGCGATGGTGGCGACGAAGCTGCCGGTCTGAGTGAGTTCGGTGGTGTCGTCGTTGGACTTGGCCACGCCGAAATCGGTGAGCAGGACGCGTTCGTCGTCGCCCTCGGTGGAGGAGAGCAGGAAATTGGCGGGCTTGACGTCGCGGTGCAGCAAGCCTTTTCGGTGCGCGTAGTCGAGGCCTTTGCCGACTTCGGTGGTAATACGCAGGGCGCGTAGCGGATTCATCGAATGACGATCGCGAGCCAGTTCCGCGGCGGCGTCGGTGCCGTCGACATACTGCATGGCGATCCACAGTCGTCCGTCTTCTTCGCCGCGGTTGTACACCGAGACGATGTTCGGATGGTCAAGGCCGGCAGCGAGATTGGCTTCGCGTTCGAAGCGGGTGCGGAACTCGTGGTCGTTGCTCAGTTCGCCACTGAGCACCTTCAACGCGTCCATCCGCGGCAGACTCGGATGTTTGGCCAGGTAGACCGTCCCCATGCCGCCGGCACCGAGCACCCGCTGTATGCGGTACCCGCCCACGATGGTGCCGGGGCTTATCGCCATGATCCACAATCTCCTGAGTCCGTCGTCCCCACGCGGCAGCATACTGGACTGTTCGAGGTGGGCGAGTTGCGTCGCATTACCGACTGTTCGCGAAGATTGCGTACTGCGCGGCGGCCCGTTGGTGCACGTCGAGCAACTGGTTTCCGGTCACGAATCCGGCGAACTGCCGGTAAGCGACGGCACAGGTGAATCGTTTGATGCCGAAGTCGAGTGGATCGCGCTTGTTCTCGACGCAGGCCGAATCCGGAACGTTCGGGGGCGGATCGGTATCGTGCGATACCGGCGCGGGCATAAGGCGTTCGGCGACAATCCGCTTCGCCGCCGCCGAGTCGGATGTGCGGGCCACGATAGTGCCGTCGGAAACGGCGAACCGGTCCGCATTCATCGCGCGGAAGCGCGGTGTTGCGACGCTCAGGTCATCGGCGTGCTGCACAATGCCGCGTACTCGGTAGAGCGCTTGACTGCCGATGTCCGGTCGTTCGAATTTGTTGGGGTTCAACGCGCGACTCAGAAGCTGGTCGGGATCCCACGGCAGCTGATACAGCTCTTCTTCGGTGACCGGTTTCAGCTGGTCCAGCACGGGAAGCTGGGTGTCGTACGACTTTTCGGCCAGTGCGGTCAGCGCGTTCAGGTCTGGTCCGTTGGTAGAGACGAGAAAGGCGACGACGTAGGGCCCGTGTGCGAGGGTGACGCGCAGAAATGACGAGCCCGGACGCCAATGTGCGTGGGCGGCGGGGTACTTCGATAGCGGCACCGGCTGGTTCTGATCCCGGTAGGTGGCGAAATCGGCGTCGTAGAACTCGGCCGCGGCCGCGACCGCTCGCTCCGTGTCGGGAAACTGCATGACGATTGTCGAGATGGTCGTCGAGTTCTTCGCTATCTTGCTCGGCCACCCAGCCGTGATGAGTGAGGTCTTCTTATCGAAACCGGTTGTCCGCAAGCCGAACAGCAATTTGTTCCGCTCGGCGACCGGCTTCATGTCGCCTTCGTTTCCCAGCTCGGCGGGCAAGAGTCCGCGGGTGATCTCGAAGGGCAGCTGGGCATATTTCAGGTGCGGGTCTATTTCGTAGGCGGGTACCACATAGTCCGCCAACCGCATGGCGGCGACGTGCGGCATGCTGGTGAAATCGGGTTGGTAGTCGTCGTCGTGCGCATTGAGCGGCTCGGTGGGGTAGGAACCGGTATCGAGCTTGCGAATATCGACCTCGGCCGGTTGTGCGGTCCCGGACACGCTCGAGCCGCAGGCGGTGAGACCGACGGCCAGCAAGGCGACGATGGGTAGGACGAACGCGCGTTTCATCGGGCATTCACCAGCACGGTGTACTCGGCGGAGATCCGCTGTTGGGCATCCAGCAACTGGTGCGACGCCGAGAACGCGGCGTAGCGGCCGTAGGCCACCGAGCAGTAGAAGCGGATCGCCAAGTTCCCTCGGCCGATGTACTCCTGGCAGTCGGCCGCGGGCAGATTCGCCGGAGATTCGGCGCGCTTGAACCGCTTCGAGAGACCGCCGATGTCTTTCTGCAGTGTCGACGCCGCGGCGGCATCGCGGGCTCGATAGAGATCGACTCCGTTCGTCGCGTACCGATCGACGCCCGCTTTCTCGATGTCCCGGGCAGTGTCGGCCGGATTGTTGACGAAATGGAGCGCGGTGCGGCCGTGGTACGCGCCGGGCGGGTTCAACCAGGCATCTTCCTTCGGTCGCGCGATGGTGCGCTCGAGCATGCCGTCCATGTCGATCGGCAGGGTCATCAGCTGGTCGGGCGGGGTTGGACTGAACTCGGCGATGGACGGAACCACCGTGTCGAGGCTCTTCTCCACCAGCGCCACCAGTGCGGGTAGGTCGACCTTTTCGATGTAGATCTTCAGGTAGTCATAGATCCACGTATAAACGACGAATTTGCCGGTGGCGTACCACGATCCGATGGACTGCTGGTGCGGCTGCCAATGGGCGTGCGCCGCAGGGTACTTCGGTATCGCGACGGAAGTGTTTCGATCGCTGGCTTCGTAGTCGACCCGCTCCAGCGCCGCGGCGGCGGCCGCGGCCTTCTGCTCGTCCGGAAAGATCATCACCGCGTTCATCAAATCGATGCCACGGGCGTCTTTCTCGGTGCGGCCGTAGCTCTGGAAGCCCGCGACGAAGTCCGGTGCGGCCTCGGCGAACCGGTCCACGGCCATGATCTTGCCGAGGGAGTACTTCGGCTCGATGAACACCGTTGCTACGAACGCATTGCCGTGCACGAACCTGGGATCTATGTCCAGCGGCGCGGGCACGAAATTGCCCAGCCGCTCCGCCTCGATCATCCTGGCCTGTTCGAGGTTCTTCGCCGTGCCCAGTTGGCGCGGTTTCGTATCGTAATTTCCCACGTCGAGCAGGCTGAGATCGACCGAAGGGGCCGGGGCGTCCGTCCGCTCGTCCGAACCGCACGCGCCGCCGACAACCACCAGTGCCGCCGTCACGCTCGCGGCAAAGGCCGTCCGGAGCGGCGTCGGCTTCGCGCTGCGCTGCAACGTCCCTCCCCTAACGGCTGTGGTTCCCGCGGAATCCTACGTCACCCCGGGACTCGGCACCGGACCACAACTTTCGGGTCCAATCTCACAGACTGTTCGCCAGCAGCGCGTACTCGGCAGCCACCTTTTGCCGGACATCGGGTTCTTTGTCGCTGGTCACGACACCCACATACCGCTTGTACGTGACGTAGCACCGGAACCGGTACTCCCGCTCGGGATCGCCCTTGCTGTTGAGCTGCAGGCACTTGGCACCGGGAACGTCCCGCGGCGCGTCGAGCGGATCGTAGCGGGCGCCTTCGCTTTCCATCAGGCCCTGGGCCAGCCGCTGGGCGGCGGCGGTGTCGCGGGTGCGGGCGACGTAACTGTCGTCGGCGATGGCCTGGCGGTCGACGCCCGCGTCCTGGACCAGTCGCAAGTGCGCGGCTTCGTCCTCGGCGCGATGCACCATGTGGTTGGCGCCGAAGACGGCGAAGGTGGCGGTGTCGGGGGTGCGGCCCTTGCGGTCGGCGACGGCGACGCGGGCGAGCAGGCCCTCGGGATCGACCTTCAGGTCTTCGATCTTGTCCTGCGGCGTCGCCTGGAACTTGTCCAGCTGGGCGAGCTGCGCGGCCAGCGACTTCTCGACCCAGCTCACCAGGTCGGCGCTGTCGGGGTTCGGCCGCTGGATGAACAACGAGATGACGAATTCCTTGTGCGCCATGAAGGCGCCGACGGTGGGAACGCCTGGGCGCCAATGGATATAGGCATCGGGGTACTTGGTCGACGAAAGTTTTTGGTTCTCCGCCGAGACCGCGATGTCGACGTCTTCCAGCTCGCGGGCGGCGAGTTTCGCGGCCGCCTGGTCCGGGAAGCGGAACAACGCGTTGGTGACCGCGGTGGCGTCGGGTGCCGGGTTGGTCTGGCCGGGCGGATCGGGCTTATCGGCACCACTCGCGGCGTAACCGGTGATCAACTTCCGGTTGTCGAAAACCGACTTGGAGACCTTCGCGACGAAATCGAGCGCGTGCTCGGCACCGGCCACCACGGTGCTGCCCCGGCCGACGTCGAGGGACGGATCGATCTGCACGGTCGGGACCACCGCGTCGGACATCCGCATGCCCTCGAGTAACGCGGCCTTGTCGCCGGGGTACTGGTCGTACTGGTGCCGGTCGACCGGATAGGTGCCGACTTCCAGTTGGCGTACGTCCACTTCGCCCGCGGTAGCCGTGCCCCGCACGCCGCCGCATCCGGTCAGCAGACCGGCCATTGCGATACACGACGCGGCGAGCGCGATGCGCGATGCCCGAAACATGACGGCCCTCGTTTCCTCCACCTGCTGTCACTGAAGTTACCGGACGGACGCAGGGGAGGGGGTCGATAGTCGGTGGGATTGCCATACCCTTGTCGGTGTGGCGATCACCCTGCACCGCACCCTCGTCAGAGGCCGATACCTTTGATGGATCGGCAGGTCGAGGTGGTCTTCGGTACTCATGCGGTGGCGCGGGTCGCGGGGGCGGTCGTAATTGTCGGGCATCGCGGGCAGGACAGGCCGACACCGGATTCGCCTGCCGCGCTGGCGTTGGAATCGCTGGCCGAATTGGTTCGCGAGGCGACCGAGCACGAGCCCAACGGGCCGGGGGCGCTGGTGGCGCGGCAGGCCACGCGATGGCTGATGAAGCACGCCGAGCAGATCAGTCCAGGCGAGCCGATCGACTTCGGCATTCTCTCCGCCGCGGAAAACGGTGGGGTGGCGATATTTCTGCACGGTGCGGTGACGGCGGTGCTGGCCGGGGACGGAACGATCGAGCGTTATCGGGGCAGTGACGCGGCGTTCACCGTCGACCGGGTGGCGGGTGTGCCGCCGCGTGCGGTCGCGTTGTTCGTCGATGACGCGAAGGGGCGCATCCCCGAACTGCCCGTGCAGCGCGGCATCGGCTGGCTGGTCGAAGGCATCGTGCAGGCAGGCGGTGCGATCGTCTGGTCCGACGGCGCGCGCACCTGGGCGCCTGCGGGCGTGGCCGTACGCGGCGGGACGCACCGGCGCGACGATGAGGCGCCGGTGCCGACCGCGCGCATCGACCACGATCCGCCGCCGGAACAGCAGCCGCACACCGGAAGTCGGGCCACGACCGCCGCGCACGGTCCGGACACGGCGCAGGATCCGCAGCACGCGCAGACCCAATTGAGCGGCACCACCCCGACACCGCCGCCGGACCCGGACCTGCAGCGCCGGTTGGAAGCGACGGCGAAGGCCACGGCGCTCACCGTCAAGGTGATGGGATTCAAGTGCGCCCGAGCGCATCCCAGCGATCCGCGCTCGGCCTTCTGCACGGTATGCGGCATGCCGGTGGACCAGACTCAGCCGCTGATCGAGGTGGTCCGCCCACCGCTCGGCATGCTGATCCTCGACGACGGCATGACCTACGTCCTCGCCGCGGACGCCGTGATCGGCCGCGACCCAGAACATTCCGATGCCGCGCAGCGCGGTCTCGTCCCGCTGCGGGTGGACGACTCTTCCGGCGGCATGTCCCGGGCCCACGCCGAGATCCACCTGTTGAATTGGGATGTGACAGTGGTGGATCGGGGCTCGACCAACGGCACCCGTACCCGGCTGCCCGGCTACCGCGACTGGATTCGCCTGGCCCCCAACCAATCCATGGTGCTGGTCCCGGGCACCGAGGTGATGCTCGGCAATCGCGTGCTCCGCTTCGAGCACGCGGCCCCGCCACCGTTCGGCCGCTGAACCCGTTGCGGCTCAGGAATACCGCGACATGCAGGTGTTCTCGCCGTGCAATACGCCAGCCCGGAACGCGTCCACCCTGGCGAAGCCGCTCGGGACGGTCTGGCCCTCCGCGTCGCTGGCCGCCAGTCCGTCGGTGAGCAACCCGGACACCGCCTCGTCGAGATCGCCTGCGGCAAGACCGATATCGCCTTGCGAGGCGGGCCGGTTCGGCGTTGCGAGCTTGCCGGTGACCACGCCGGACAGGCAGGCCGCCCGCAGTCCGGCCTTGGGTCCGAGGAGTTGCTGGCCGTGGTTCTGCTGCACCGCGAGGGTGTAGCGGGAAATGAAGACGACATAGCCGTTGTAATCGCCGGTCACCTTCAATGGCAGCGGATCGTCGACGTCCCAGTTGGAGGCGCCGCGCTGGGCGAGGGCGGGAATGTCGGTGCCAATGGTGTTCTTGTCGGGGCAATAACTGACCGGCTCGGTGCCGGCGCCGCTGCGGCAGGCGATCTTGGCGCCGGAGTAGTCGTAGGTCGGCAACGGCTTGGTGGGCAGCAGGGCGGCGAGGGCCTTGCTGAGCTCGATCAGGTTTTCCTTGCTGATCGCGTACTCGCCGCGTCCGGGGTCGCCGGTGAAGTCCTTCGGCAGATTGCCGCGCCGCTGATTGACCTCATCGATATCAATGCCCTTGCAACCCTTCGGGCCGTCGGTGAAGCCGACCTGCACCGCGGTGACCCGCTCGAAGGCGGAGCCGTGCACGCTTTCCGGATCGTCGGGGTCGGAATCGCGGATGGCCACCGTGGCGGCGAGGACGGTATTGAGGCCGTCGGAGGTGTTGATGGTGAAGTGCTTGGATTTACCCTCGGCGACCGAGCGCATGAACGCGCCGGCGAAGCAATCGGCCTGCTGCTCCTTGACGATCACCGGATCCTTGCTGCCGACGAGCTTGGCCATGGTCTGCACCGCGTGCCCGTATTCGTGCGCGAGCACCATGACCACCGCCATTTTGCCGAAGGTTTTCGACATGGCGGGCAGCAGCACGGACCTGTCCCAGCCGATGGAGTTGTCCAATCGGCAGTAGGCGGCGTTCACCAGGTGAAAGGTGGTCTCCTTGCAGAATTCGAGTGACTCGCTGCGCGGCGCCTCGGCACTCCAGGAGACGAGTTTGTCGACCGGCTGGAAATCGGCGCTCTGGAATTCCTTGCCGAATTCGCTGCGCCAATAGGTTTGGATGTCGTCGACGGCGTTGAGCGCCAAGGTGTCCTCGGGGCCGCCGTCCCCATTGATGGCGGTGAGCGAACTGTCCTGGACACCGTCGCGCGGTCCGCTGGGCCCGCTGGTGGTGGGCAGGCCCGCCACCTTGAACGGGTCGTCGTAGATCGAGACGGCCCGGCCGTCCACCATTCGGGTACAGCCCGCGACCAGCAGCACAACGATCAGCGCGGCGGTAATGATCGCCGTCGCACGGGCTTTCGGCAAGGCTCCCCCTCGTGGTCTCCCGGGTCTGCTGTACCAATTAGTTTGACCGGCTCGGTGTTCGGCGCTTCCGTCGCGGTGTGTTCTTTGTCCTCGATGGGGGCCTCCCGGGCAGGGGCGACCTGATAGGCCGGTATCGCGTTCACATCGGTCGCCGGATCGGGGCAAAGGCGCGTCGGGGGCACCGCCGATGTCCGGGTGATGGAATAGTATCCGCTGTATTCCATAGCGAGGGTCTAACCCCTGGTCAGCAGGGGGCCTCCGTGCCGAAACCTGGCTCAAATCGTCACTTTCCCGTCACTTTCCCGATCCGGAGAGCTACGTCCCATACCCGAGCGAAGATCGAAGCCCTTGGGTTCGCACTGCGGCTTCACATCTCCATCGGCGTGTCATGATCGCGACACGCCGTTGACTTTTCGAAGTCAGCTACCGAGCCGCTACGCCGGTCAAGTGGCGAAGGTCACACGACGCGATGGTCCCTCGTAAGAGACAACCCCCGGAGTTCGCTCCGGGGGTTGTTTGCGTTCTCGGCCGGCTCAGTACCGTCCGACCAGGAACTCAGAGTGCACGCCGAGTTCGGTCAAGCCGTCCAGGATGAACCCTGCCTCGTCGGGGTCGCGGGCTACCCGATCGAACTCCACGAACCGGATTGTGTCTCCCGGTTGCACGCGCTCGATCAGGTGCGCCCAGTCTTCGCGCGGATCGTCCTCGGTGTAGGCATCGTGGAACACCTCATCGCAACCGGAGCGACGGAGGGAGACCACTTCGACGGTGAGGTCCCAAGGATGGGCGGCGCGGGCGTAGCCGTAGATCATGGACCCAGGGTAGCTACAGCGACAACCGGATAGGGTCACTCGTGCGCGCAGAGCCGTTGTCACCCCTGTGACCCGCATAGGCGGCTCTGCCGCAACCGGCCGCTAGAAATAGTCCTTCAGCATCTCGACAGACCATGAAGCTTGCCGGACTTCTCCGCGTGGACCGAACTCCGCAAACCACGGCTTGATGTCCAGCACGGGTGTTCCGTCCACGGCATCCAGTTCGGCAACGTGGAGGTCCAGGCCGTCGACCCGAAGCAGTCGAGTGCGGGAGACCCCCAGCCAGTTGAGCCGCCGCATATTCCTATGGCCGAAGATGCCGACCTTCGGCCACTCAGGATTGTCGCGGGCGCTTCGCGCACCGAAGTGCAGATCCGCTTGATCCGTGAGGTGGAACCGGAACACGATCTCAAGATGGCTGAACGCCTCCAGCCCCTGTACCGACTCTTCGGTGAACCGGGAGTCATCAATGCGAATGATCGCTTCGGTGCCTCCCCAGTGATCGTCCGTAGGTTCGCTGCGGCCACCAATCACGTGGGCAACCGGGACCACTTCGAACACTTCGTCAGCCATACAACCCCTGTTCTAATTTCCGATTGCCGCTAGATAGTCTGCGGCCTGCTCGTCAATCTCTTGTATATCGGCGATCGGTCGACCGAGGTAGGGCGCCACAGTTGCGCGTATCTCGCGGGCAACGTTACGGGTGCGACCCGACTGGACGCCGACCATTGCGTTAAGCGCTGACTTCCATGTGGCGCAAGCCTGTTCGAGGTCTCCGCTCTGAGCCTGCACGTTGCCAAGGTAGCCGAGCGTCACCGCGTGAGTTCGCGTAAACGTCCTGGCCTGGCGCTTGCGGACGCTGAGTTGAAACTGATCCGCGGCTCCAGTCAGGTTGCCCGCGTCACGCAATGAGCAGGCTGTTTCGTGTGCGAGGCTCGCTTCGGAGAAGAAGAACACACGCGCTGGCTCCGGGTCCGAACTGGACGCCGCCGCTAGATCTTGTTCTGCCTTCAGAAGTGCTTTCGCGGATTCCGTGGCCCGTCCCGCCGCGCTCAATGCCTTGGCGTGTACGACCTTGAGTAGCGCCCGCTCACGAGGACACGCGTCTTGGTAGCGAGCGCCGTCGACTGATGCTTCGGCGAGCTGTAGACCTTGCTGAGGGTGACCCAGATCGACAGCCTGATGTGCCATCGCCCGTAGAACATGACCAGCCAGCGGGGCGTCATTTGCTTCGGCTGCAAGCCTGGTCGACGCGGAGAAGAACCGTTGGGCGACGGAGTGTTCGTCGTTGTCGAACGCCATCCACCCGACCAGATAGGCCATCTCGCCCGCTGCGGCGAACATGTCGCGTCGCACGGCCGCGCTCGCGAAGGAACCCTTCAGGAAGCTCGTCACCTCGTTGGTGAGGTATTGAGCAAGCGCCGTCCGACCGTGCCCTCCGCCCAGGCGTTGATCCATCTGGGAGAACAAGACCATAACGTCCCGTACGGCTGTGACATCCGCTGCGCCTACCTGTCGGATTCCGGACTTCCGCTGCGATGAGGCGGGCATTGCCGGATCGAGCCAGCCCGGGAGCAACACGGATGCGCTGATGGCTGTGGAGTATCCGACACGTAGGAAAGAGCGCCGTTCCACATCAGCCCTTCCGAGGTTCACGAGCGTAGTGACAGGGTCTCGGATCTGACCGAAACGCTTTTCGTAACACGCTATGACATCGGCCGTGAGTGTGCGCTCTCCGGACTCGTAGTAGTTGAGGATGGACTTGCTGAACGGGACTTGGCCCGCCAACCCGCGTAGGGACACCCCAGCGGCTTGGCGGGCCGCTTGGAGCTGCGCCCCAAGGATCCTGTCGGGGGTGTCCATGCCCTCGATCTAACCGTTTTGTGGACACGTTGTGGACATGAATCCGTATATCTCCCGGGCTTTGGCTGCTTGTCTGGATGTGTGCCCGGTAGGTGCCTCGAGGTCGGACCGAGTCACCCTCACCCCTCAAACCGCCTGGGGGCCGGGCCACCTAATCCACTGAGCAGGGGGCCTAGGCCGATGAAGAACATTTCGTTTGGGGATACTCCAGTCTCTCGATGCGTCTACTACCGCCTGGTGTGCGGACTGGCCGCCAACATCGACCCACCCGGCTCTGGGCGGATCACCTTCCTTGCCGGGAGTACCGGCGCGGTAACGATGCCCGGATCGTTGGGAAGCGTTCTGCTCCAATACATGCAGCGTAAGGGCGTCGCGGTCGGCCCGATCGTGGCGCATGTTGGTTCCAACCGGTGGACCTTCCTGATTCGCCCGGATGTCCCCGACGACGACACACAGGTGTTCAAGAATCTGTTCCGGCTCAATGTCCTGATAGTCCGTGAGGGAGCTATCGCGTTGCCGTCACCGACCGGCGAACCCGGAGGCGGTAGTAGGCGGTGGATAGAACTACCACGCAACACTTTTCGCCCCTCAGGCCGTGTTGTCGTGGACGCGATCCTCGGGTGCACCGGGATCGATCGAGATTCGCGATCGTTGGCGGTGCATCGTGGCTGACTGCGGATGTGGATGCGGGTGTGGCCCGTGGATCAAGCTGTCAGCTTGCGCGGTCGGAGAGTGGAGTCCGACCGGTGAACTGATCAAGGTCCGCTGCCCTTCCATCTTCTGTACTGGCCTGGTCCCTCTGCTCAACGGCAGGATCGCCCCGCACGACGGCACGGTCCCCGGTCACTGCCCATGGATCGGCACACGGGTGATCGATGACTCCGCCGAATTCCTGCCCGAGGACGTTACGCAGACGCACAAGAAGCCAGGGGCGTGACCGTGGGGACGTTCGAGGAACTGCGGCAGCGCGTGACCGTGCAAGCCGCCCGCGCCGGATACGGGTTGAAGCGCAACAATCGTCCGCCCTACGGATGGTCGTTGATCAGCCAAGGCAGTAAGGAACCGGTGAAGTCGGGCGGGCTGGATCATCTCGAAAACTGGCTGACCGAACAGAATTCCACGCCCGAGGCCGAGCGGAAACTGTGATGGCGGGCAAGGCGGTGTCTCCGCATCCGGAAGAACCCGACGTGCACCTACGCGTCACCTTGGCGGGTGAACCACTCGACTTCGCTGCCTGCCTCACCTCCGCACTGTGTTTCGTCCAGGAGCAGCGCGAGAAGCCGTATTTCGACGCGGTGGACGTCGTCCCCGGAGAGACCACAGGTTTAGCGCGCTTGCCGAACGAACGACTGTACGAGGGGCCACGACCATGACGGACTCAGACGCGAACCGCACCACCATATTTGAGCAGAGAGGGCACTGTCCGTGTCGCACGAATCACGCCTGACAGAAACACCAATCGATCGTGCGGAGGTGCTGATGATCCAAGGGATCAATTCCGGCAAAGTGTTGATGCCGCTCGGCGACCAGGTTCTTGAGTGCATGGTTATGCGCTTCATCGGCATCCGCACCGCCCACCAGCCATACACCGGTCGTGAGTACGCCGTAGTAGGAGTGGCCGACGAAAACGTGCTCGACATAGTGGAATTGATGGTGGCGAACGCTCAACGTCTCTTCCCCGAGCGAATGCGCGGCGTGCGGTTGGTCAAAGGCAGCGATTCAGACTCACGGCACCAAGACGCACCCGTCGGCCAGCCCGAGCCGAAGCCGGGGGTGTGAGATGTCGAAATTCGAGGAACAGCATCAGCGAGTGCTTATCCAGGCAGGCCGCTTCGGGTATGCGCTAGCGCGTCAGCCTTACGGATGGGAATTGTTCATACCTCACGGACCTAAGACCGTGGTGGCTTCGGGATCGCTGGATGATCTGGAGAACTGGCTAACCG
Source organism: Nocardia iowensis (assembly GCF_019222765.1). NCBI lineage: Bacteria > Bacillati > Actinomycetota > Actinomycetes > Mycobacteriales > Nocardiaceae > Nocardia > Nocardia iowensis. The sequence goes on from NZ_CP078145.1 coordinate 1,193,907, forward strand.
ACCGGAGCACGAACACCAGCACCAACGCCGACGACAACCGCGCCGATACCGTAGTCGAATTGCGGCCAGTCTCCCCCGAGCATGTGGGATCAGATGAGTACAAGGAGACCAGAGCCGAATTCCGGTGTGCCGCTACGGTGTGGGAGGAAGCGGGAGAACCCCAGTCCGGCCCGGAGTTCGACAGGCTGACCGTCGCGCGTGAGCGATTCATTAGTGCTCAGCGTCCCGAGCCCGCCAACGGCAAAGACCAGCGATGAGCACGAGTCAGATGCCCGACCCGGCGGCCGACCCCTACAGGCTGGAGATGGTGCCGGAGGTCGAAGGGCTCGGGCGCGGTCCCGCGCTCACCACGGGCACGCTGGACCACTGTGCCGAGCATCTGGAAACCTCCGCCAACATCTTCGTCAATGCCAAGTATCCGATGACTTGGTTCGATGATCACACGTTCTTGGTCGAGTGGCCCGATGCCCGGTTCCTGTTCCGTATCGTGTCCCAAAGCGAGCCGATAGGCATGGAACACTAAAGGCTTACACCACAACAGGAAAGGGGTAGACGTGGGTGACGACGAACAGCTGAGTATGGATCTGGGTGTCGAGCAGACCGCGTGGGGTAAATGGGTCGACCCTGAACGCCGCAAGAGACAAGCCCAGAAGTTCATGGACCGCGCGGGCATTCGTGAGATTCCTGCGGAGCCGTGGCCCGAAGGTGATCCCGAATTAGGAAAGATTGACGCCGCTGTCGCTGATCTATTTCCGGATATGGCTACCGCAATGACGCCAGGGAACGCGGACATAGCCGATGCGTTCATATGCTTTCTCGGTGAATGCTTCATCAGGTTCGCAGGCGCACACTGGGAAGACTACGAATGGTTCGGCCGCGAGAACAGTTTCTACGACGATGTGAACCCGATGCTGGAATACGGATTCGATACCGAAGGCGACACTGCTTACGGGTTGATGAGTCTCATGATCAAAGACTATGACCCGGCCGATGGTGGAATGTTCTCCGGCATGGTCGAGATGATGCGAGAGTTCGCGGAAGAATACGCAGCGTCAGCCAAGGGCACATAACTCGCTCGGAAGTTCACATCCAGGGGGGCGGTCATGCCCGATGAGTACGACAAGATTCGCGAGGAATTCAATCCGCCTGAACGTGGAAGAATCTTCGAGAACGGTACCGAAGAAGTATTTCATGACCAAGAAAAAGGGTACGTCAGTCATCCGGCCCCGTACACCACCTCGTTTGGCCCTAGGAAATTTGACAAGGCTAGGGCTGACGAGTTGGGCAAGGTTCACGCCCTCGACGATAAGTCCGGCCAGGTCGGCAGCAAGAACGATCTTCGAGAACTGGCAAAAGACCGCGAACTGCTGGCGTCACGCGAGATAGAGACGCTGACGATTCGGACCGTCGCCGGTGAGAAAGTGTCGGCGGCATACGAAAGGGGTCTAAACGAGTTACGCAAAGAATTCGGAGCCCGAGTAATTCAAGTCGAGCTGACTCGGGAACAGGCTCGTGACGTGTTCGCAAAGGGGATTGCTCGCGAGAAAGATGCACGACAACTCGAATTGCCAGGGGTTGCACAGCAAGCGCGTGAACAAAAAGGTGTAGACCTTCAAAAGCGCCGGGAGAAGCAAGTCACGCTCGCGAAAGCGCGTGAGGTAAAGGGCAAGTTCCAGGCGGTGCAAAAGTTCAGCCAAAGCGCTGAGCGTGGCCGAGCTGAAGCTCCACAACGCATACAAGCTGAACGCGCACAGCAGGCACAAGAGCGGGACGAAAGGGCTAAGACTCGTGAAGCACCCGAGACTGAGCGCGAGCGCGTTTCGCGTGAAGCTGCCGAGAAGACGGTAAGAGAATTTCAAGAGCGCTTGAAGACCGGCCCGGTCCCATCCGCTGGGAAAGCACCCGAGAAGACCACTCCGGAACGGGGGTCACCCGAAGCTGCTAAAGCGGCCCTGGTTGAACAAGTGGAGCGTGACGCCGCCCGTCTCGCGGCACGGGAGTTCCCGTTCCCGGTGCCTGCTCGGCCCCAGGAGCGAGAAACAGTCGAGATCGGGGAACGATCTACCCCGGAGCTGAATCAGGCTGCCAGCGTGGAACGTGAAGCGGCAGACAAGGCGCGGGCCGAGCGTGAAGCCGCCGACAAGGCTCGCGAAGCCGCCCAGGAACGGGCAAAGGCATTGGAACAAGCCCAGCTGCAAGGCATCTCACCAGAAGTCAAGAAACTGCTTGCGTTAGGTCAAGCCCACCCGCCGACAGCGGCGGTAGAGACGAAGCCGGGTTACGCGCCGGGCGTCGAGCGTGGCGGTACAGGGCAGGGCAGAGACCCACGCACGCCCGAAATCGGGCCACGCACACAATGATGCCGAGATACAGGCCGAGCCCGATCCGAAGGAACCGATCGACGACGGCCGAGCCGACTCACTTCGTATTCATATGAGTAGTACGTCGAAAGCGAAACCGCTTGTCCTGCACTAGGTTGCGCGGCACAGTTGGCCGCGCGTAAGGTCGGTGCTCCAACCGAATAGTGAACCCCGGCGGTGCTGGTAACACCCCGGGGTTCGGACCCAAGACAGGACCTTGGATCGTGCACAAGTCTAGCCTTTTCAGGCTCGCGTCCACCAACGGACGCCACCCCGCTTTCCCTTCCAGCCGGCCGCCCGGTCTTCGAGCGTGACGCTCGTTCTACTGCGCTGAGCCCATCGGCTCGCGCGTTCACCGCGGCCCCGGCTAGTACCTATCGCGACCCGCCGTTCCGGCACGGGCGGATAGGTCAGTTCTCGGTGCGCCGCCCCCTTCCTTCACTCCGTGCGCCCGGGAGATCCCTACGGGTGGATCGCCTAGCCCGCGTTGCCGTCGCCCGTCAGAGGGGCCGCAGCAACCTATTCCGATCACGAGCGGTCACCCGGTAAAGGCGGACTCGGACGGGGCTGACGTGGCAGTCAGACCGGCCGCTCGGAACATCCCAGTCCCGACACGGCCGAGTAATGCCCGGCGTGTGTGGCCTAACCGAAGCGATCCGATACGACCGACCAGGCGTGCGCTCGGGCTACCCGTTGCCCTCGCGGTAACGGGGTAACCCTGCCCTCGCTCACCTCCACTCCCTCCCAGGTGAGAGGGGTTGTCTCCGAGACGATTTAGCACTTTGTTGCCGGTAGGCGGCTGGCTGAGTACTATCGCCTCCGCGGCCAGCGTTTGGCCCTTCGTTTAAGATCCTCCCGCCCGTGCGGGGGCGTGACCGCTGACCGGCTCAGTGAATCGCGCTGAAGAATCCGTTCCTGCGATCTGTTCCACCTTTACTGACGACAAGATCCGCCTAGCCGGGGCTGGACCTTGGTTCAACCAGATTTCGATCTGGTCGAGCTGAGGCTGCCCCCGTGCCCCCTCTCTCGATCAGCGAGAGGAGCAGGATCTGAATGGACTGGGCCACAGTCGCTCTCGGTGTGGGCATACCGACCACGGTTGCCGCTCTCGTCCGAGGATGCATCTTCTTCTACGCCCTCCGGGGGACGGACCCGAAGGACCGGCCTGCGATCATCCGGGCACTCGGACGGATGCACAAGGATGCGCGCCCTGAACTGCCTCCGATCCGCCGCCGGGATGTCGACAAACCTGAATTGCCAAGTGGCTCTTGACCTAATCACGGTTTGCGAAGCGGCGGAGTGGCCTGCCCGCTCACCTCTACCCTTCCGGGCTGATCGACGTCCGGCAGTGCCAGAAGGGCGATCCTGGACGCCGAAACGTGGGCATCGAAGGGCTTTGCGATCTTGATATCGGCTGAGTAATCTCAGCGCTGGACGTGTCCCTCCTCGCCGGAATACAAACGGGGTAGGGGGGATTGCTCCCCACCGCTGCTACCGGCGCAGCTCGTGGCACCCGCAGTCTCCGCCCGGCGCCAATCGGGCGGCAGGATGTTCCGAGAGATAACCCCACGAACAAGCAGGAGATGGAACGGGCTCAAGGGCTACCAACCCATTCAAGATCCCGCCGCGCCGGTAGGTCGGACCTTGGTTCACCAGACGAAGCATTTCGTACTGGTCGAGCTAAGGCCGTCCATTTGCCTCTCGACCAGAATTCCCAGAGAGGCAAAACATCAGTGGACCAATACACACTCGCTATCACAGTCATTGCGGCTGTGAGCGGTGCAACCGCAGCCGTAGCAACTGCGGTTGCCAAGGTTGTCGTTACCAAGAACAAGATCAGGATCCTCCGTGAGGCACTGAAGGACGTTCCTGGTGCGGAACGGCCGGCGGTCCTGCAAGCGCTCGCCGAGGTATTTTGAGTTGTCGAACCCCTGTCGAACATAGGTTCGACTCGAGGTATCGTCGGCACATGCCTCAACTCTCTCGTCGCGACTGGGCGAAAATGAACCTGGAAAACGTCCGTGACCAGCTGCTTGACGCGGCAGCGTTCGGGAAGTACTTGCCGCCGGAGCAGCTGGAGCACGCGGCGGGGAAGATCGGCGAAGGGCTTCGAGTCTTCATGGAGTTGACGCCCGACCCTAGTGGGTTCGAAGACGGCGAAGCCCCTGGCAGCGCGAAAGGCTGCCAGGGGCAATCGTCTATCCGAGGGTTCCACCATTAGGGACCTCGGGCTTGTAGTTGATGTTCTGTACGTCGCGTGACCAACGGGACACGATCATGGATGACAGCCGGGTACCGCCGCGGATCGAGCAGTACGCGGAGCTGAACGTGCCGTTGTTGACCGGCGAGTACGCGATGCCCAGTCGAACTGTCTTCCAGTGGCTTGGGGCGGCCGGGTCGTCTTCAGCTGGCATGTGGTCGAGTACGAAAGTGTGCGAAAACGCGCTGCTCTGAGGGAAGTTCACCCCGAGCAGTCCCGACTGCTCGAACGACATGTTCGCCATCGCGTGGAACCGGCGGGCCGTGTACAGCGTGCCGTTCGAGTTGATGACCTCGATGGTGTACTGCGGCAGAATCGGGTTGTAGGTCGTCACCACCGTGAAGTACGGCGGGGAAATGATCGGGATAATCGTTTGGTTCAATGTGTAGCCCGACATGGTCGCGTGGACATCCACGCGCCACAACCCGCCCGCCCTCAACACGATTCCGTTCGTAGCTGGATCGACCACGGCTCGTTTCGAGGGGCCGAGGGCGGTATCGAAAGGCGCCACAACCCATTTCGACGGCGGTACATCCCAGTTGTAGCCCATGAACGCTGAGCAGTGACCGGAAGCTTCCTTGATCAGGTCCGCACGGTTACGCAGTGAGTTCTGACCGTCGTAGTGGTCAGCCCATGTCACGGCCTGTTTCTGGCGGAACAGCCCCCATCCGTCGACCGCTTGGCCGAGGCCGGCACGGGCCGGGTTGGCGATGGTGTCTTTGACGTTCCCGGGTGTGTGCTCGCGGGCGAACTTCTCGCCGATGACGTACGCGCCATCCGGGGCGGGGAGGTGCGGAGTCGTCATCCCAGTGTTCCCCCGTTGGGCACGGTCGGTTTCACGACCGGGTTGTCGGTCCCCAGGTCCCAGCGGTTGACGCTCAACGCCGAGCGGAGCGTCCCGCCGTAGACGGTGGCGGAGTTCTTCGGGTGATAGACCGAGACCGTCACGTAGTAGGCGTCGTCGGCGGGGATCACGAACGTATGGCTGAAAGCCGCTGTCTCCGCACCGAGTTGGGTAATCACGATGTCGTACTCATGCGCGGTGAAGGTCTTGTTGTCGCCGACCTGCTTGACTTCTACGAGCACCGCGGCGGGGGTAGCCCCGCCGCCCCAATCGGCAGGTGCGGGAGCGAAGGTTACGTGAGCATCGCTGCGCCACAGGCCCTTTGACTTGAAGCGGATTCCATTGAGGAACTTCTCAGCTCCCTTGCTCGGGCCGAGCTGTTCATCGAACGGGAGTGTCACCCACTTGCCCCCGAGGACATTCCAAGAGTTCCCCATGAACAGTGACTGATATCCGGAAACAGATTCGAGCAGATCCAGACGGTTACCCATGTCGGCCTGGCCGTCGCGAACCGTGTCGGCCAGTTCCGCGAGGTTGTCTTTGATGCCGCCGAATTCGCCTGCGGCGGCGTTGTATTTGATGCGTGCCGCACCGGTGATGGTCGGCAACACCGACTCGCGTGTGATGTCGCGGGAGAACTTCGACCCGATGACGTACGCCCCGTCAGGCGGGCTAGCGCCTGGAGCCGTCATGTGACGTTTCCTTACCTAGGTAGAGAGGTTGGGCGACGTGGCGGGCGTCGGCCCGGGACGTTTTCCCTGATCCATTCGTGTAGTTCCTCGATGTGGTCGAGCGCGATCTTCAGCAGTGACTTCGTGTTCAGGTTCTCGGATTCGAGGACCGCTACTCGTGAGGTCAGCGCTTCCACCTGTGAACGCAGCGGAGCGACCAGAACGACCGCCGTGTCTGCGATGATCCGGGCCGCCTCCGCGTCCACCATTCCGCCCTCCGCCTCGGTCTTCCCTGCGGCGGCTTTCGCCTGCCTGCGGTTGAACCAGGCGGTCACACCGGCCCCGGCAGTGCCGGAGCCGATGACCGTTGCGACCGTTTCGAGGATTCCTCCCGAGGTCACGCCTTCTCTACGGGCGTCACAGCCGGCCGAATCCACAGACCCGCCAACAGCGGCGACACCAGGGCATAACCCTGCGTCGCGAAGTCCACCCACGCGGTATCAACCGCCTTGCCAGCGACGACAGCCACGATCGCCGACACCGCGACCAACAGGCCGCGGATCAGCGCGGGCTCCGGGACGCGTGCAAAAGTCTCAGCCATTCCAACCTCACTTCAATTCGATAGCGTGATCCCGGTCCGGAGTTGGGTCCGGGATCATTCCAGCCGCCCGGTACTGGGCGATCATCGCCGCATTCTCAGCGGCAGTCAGTGACCCGATATCGGGGATAACCCGGGTATCGGGTGCGGGTGCGTCGATCGGCACCCAGGCCGTCGACGCATTCCACTGCGACTGCGGACCGGCCGCAGGCTTCTGGAACTTCTTCACCTGGAGTTCCGGATGATGCCGAAACCCGAGTTCGTACAGATGTTTCGACCATCCCCGCAGGATGTCCGGGTGGGTCACCATCGGCGCACCGCCGACGTTCGGAAGATGGATCAGAGCCCAGAGTGCATGTTCTTCCGGGCTATCCGCATCACAGTTGTCTTGGCTCGGAATGCCGATGCTCACACAACCCCTAGCTGCTGTAGTGCTGACAGAATGTCTCGTAGCTGATCGAACGCGGCCATCATCGGGTCTTCTGGCTCACGATGGCCGATATCTATTTGCCAGCCAGACGGCCCATCCGAGGTGTACTCATACGAAATCTTGGTGACACGTTCGACGTACACCAGGTTTTCCGGCATCCCCAGAACCGTCGTGCCGACTCGATCGCCGAGCCAAAAATCTCCTTGGCCTTGATCACCCAATCTGTATGGCACCGAATCAGCGATCTTGACCGAATGGGCAGTTCTCCGGCGCGATGCCCAGAGGCCAGCACGGAGAGCCACCAAAGCCGCCAAGGTATAGGCGCGATCGCCGCTTCCCGATCCCCACCGCTCGTAATAGTGGGTCCAACCCAATTCTTGTGCCCGGGGTACGTCCTGCCACGATTGAAATGCGGCTACGACATCGGTGTATAAAGGCCGGAGTATCATCTCCACGGCGGAGCCGATTTGTGATTGGGTGATCAACGACCCGAGGAACCCAGCGACCGCGATAATCGTTGCCCCCAGGGCCTCGTTCACGCCAGGGGCGGAATGTCCACCGATTACGACTTTCGTATCGGTAGCCTCGTAATAGATAAACTCAGATGACTCGATGCCCGTATACGGAGACTCTTCGAACACAACCCAAGGAGCCTCGGCCATGGTGCCGCGGAAAGCCGGATCGTAGTACTCATCGGGGAAGTTCGGGTTCGCGACGACATCGCGGTTTTCGGTGAGGCCATCGGATCCGATCGAGGTAACCATGCGGGCCAGGCCATTGATCAGATCGCCATCAAAGCTCGTACCGTTCGTCCAGGCGCTTTTGTCTTCGATACCGAATACGAGGCATCCCGGCTTCAATTTTGCCCCCGGCCACGGAGGCGGATCGCCGGGCAGATATCGACGTGCTTCGACGTGGAGTTGACCGTCCTGAAGAATCTGCTTCGCGACATCGTGGAACGGTTTGAACCGGGAGAACACCAGTGCAAAGACGGATCGGTCGTTGAGAATCGAGAACGGCTTAACAACCATTGACCATGTTGTCTGGTCAAGGTTGAACCATTTCGACGGGTCGAGCGGATCGTCGGGAAGTGACCACCACGATCCTTCTTTTCTCATGACGGCGAAAAGGAGGGTTATGCACAAACTCCACCGTGCAGGCCCGAACACTGCCCATATCTTCGGGAATTGTAGTTCCGGGGGGAGCCACGGATTCGAAAATATGATCAGGTGCTTGAGGTGTTCATAATCGTGGAGAAATGAAACTTCGAGGTATGTCCGGCCGTCTTTCTCTTTGACAACCTTGTAGTTGTCCATGGCGCCGGACCAACGTGCGCCCTGTTTGTCGAACGTCACGATCACGTTCTTCTTCTCGCGCCCGCGATGGTTGATGATCCATTTCGCGATGTAGTGCGACAGGGACAGCTTGAGGTAGGCGGTGCCGGTGTCGTTCTCGACAAAGGTGAACCCGTGGGCCAATTCGCCGACTACTTCACCGAACAGGCGCATGTCGCCGTCCCAGATCCGGATCAGTGCTTTGCGAAGCCGATCCTGGACCCACTGCGCCTTGCGGGCTTGGATCTGCCGGTGAACCTCGTTGAGGTCGACAATGGTTGACTTCACCAGAGCCCCCACGGGCGGCTCCACGGCCTTTTGAGACGGAGCTGGATCTTCGCGCCGACCGGGGCTTGTGCGATGGTGACGGGCAGCTGGGCGTTGCGTGTGTAGGGCGGGATCGGATGGCGGAACCGCACACCAGCCATCCGTGCCCATACCTGGGAGCCCGACCAAGACACGATCTGCGGGGACCGGGGGTCTACATCGACCTCGATGTCCTCGCCCTCTACGAGGCTCGGCATGACGATTCGCCGGGCGGCGAGATCGTCGTTGTGCCAGGAGAAGTCCGGCAGTACGACGCGCGACGGTGCCGACACCAGCCACATCGGCCAGACGGGTTGATCGGTCGGATTGAGCTCAGCGATGTCGAACCCGTGGGTCACCGCGGCCGGATTGATGTCTCCGTCCTTGATGAGGGGCGTGGTCGTCAGGTCGCGGTCGAGAACCCATTCATAAACGCTTTCTTCGCCGTACCAGAACGGGTCTCCGGCGATGACCGTCATCAACGTGAGGTTGACCGGGTTCAGCGTCGGGTCGGTCGACATGTCGACCAGCGGTGATTCCCCCAGTCGGATCGAGAGGTAGCGCCGGCCGGAATCGGTGGTCACCCACAGCTTGCAATCCCGCTCGAACGACCAGGCTTTACGCCACGCGCTGTCGCGATCCAGCCATGTCCGGCCGGGCTCTGGATCGTTCAGGATCTCGACACCGAACACGATGTCTCGGCGCATGATCTTGTGTGCCAGGTACCGAGCACCCGGCAGGTTCGCCGGTTCCTCCCACACCGTTCGCACGGGCGGGTCGTATATTCCGTCTAGTGAAGTCCCGAGGTAGACGCCTTTATCCCCGGCGTCGGGGCCAGCGAGCGTGAACCATTCTCCGTTCACGCCCTCCAGCTCGACAACTGTTTCGATTGCTATCTCCCGATATACTGCGCTTTCTCCCGGGTCTGCCGGTTGCGCTCATTCGCGTTGACCTCGTCAATCGAATTGACGTTGTAAACGATTTTTGGACCTTGCTCGAACAGCTGACCGATAAAGCCGCGGTTGCCGATTCCGAGGTCAGACAGAAACGTGTCTCGTGTCGACTCCAAGAAGTTCTTGGGAATGTCGTTGAACTTCGCCTTCTCAGCGGCTTCGTCCCATTTGTCGCCGATGTCATCGACACCGAACGCCTCGCCGATTTGGTCGGCCGCAGCGCGTAGCGTCTTCTGAAGGGTCTGTAGGCCGTCTTCAACGCCGTCGTTCAACGCGAGCGCGAGCTCCTTGCCCTTCGGCTTCATGCGCGCGGTAGCAGCGTCGACGGCCGCCAGAGTTTCTTGCGTCCGGTTTTCCACTGCCTGGACATCCAGACCGGAGTCGGTGATGCCGTTCTTCTTTTCCTTGGCTTTCAGCCGCAGCTGATCGACCTGGAGTTGAAGCGCCTTCGCCTCGTCTTTGAGTTCCTTGGCCCGCGCCTTGTTCGGCTCTTGGTCGGCTTGCTGGCGGAGTTCTTTGATTCGAATCCGCAGCCGGTCGGCCTGAAGTTCGAGTTCCTTGACTTCCCGCTTGGTCGCATCGTCCAGCTTCGGCGTGTTAGCCAAAGCATTCTTGGCGTTCTTCTCGGCCTGGGTCGCGGTCTCCGCGATTTGCTTGCTGGCGTTGTCGACAGCGCCGACGATGATGATCAGACCGAGTTGTCCGGTGTCACCGAAGACTTCTTTGGCTGCCTGCATCAGTTGTGTCGCAGAGTCCACGATCTTCTTTTGCTGATCGGTGAGACCTTGGGCGAACGCTTCACCGACCGATTGGCCGGAATACAGCACCCAGCCTTGACCCGCGAACGGGCCTTCCTTGGCCGGGCTGAACGGGAACAGATCTCGTAGGGCGCCGAGGGCATTGCGCGCTGTCGACAGCATTTCGGGGACGACGGCCGACATGCCGGTAATGAAGCCGCGGAGCAGCGCCTTGCCGGATTCGACCAGATAACTGCCTACGTCGCCGAGTGCATCCTTGGCCTTCTGTGGCAGGTCACGGAACCACGCCGTGAAGTTGTCGGCCGCATCCATCAGGAAGGTAAGCCACCGTTCCAGCGTGCGCGCCAGAAAATCGGTTATCGTGGTCCAGGCGGCTTCCCAGTCGCCGGTGAATATTGCCTTCCAGGTTCGGAAAGTGGTCGCCACGGCATCGAGGCCCGTGGAAACGATCGTCTTGATCGCGTCTAACACAGTCGAAACGGTGGTCAGCAGAAACTGAATGGCCGGTACGACCACGGTAAGAATTACACTCGCAAATCCGCTGAGATACGGCAGCGCGCGAGTGAACCAATCGAGAAACTGAATCACGAATGGCAGGATCGCCACCACTATATCGAGCAGTTTCGGTAATACCTGGCTGATCAATTGCTCAAATAATGGCGTCAGCTCGGGAAGCAGGCGAACCATTTCTTTAACCCAAACCTCGGCGAACTTCACCAATTCGGGCAGCAGGGGAGTGAGGTTCGTCAGAAATTCAGCGAACACGCCGACCAATTGCACGAACAGCGGCAAAATTATCGGAATCGCCTGGGCTATACCATTCGCCAAAACCACGGCCAGGTCGCCGATCGACTTCACAATGTCGGGCAATATCGGAGCCAATTTGTCAATCGCCTGAGCGACAGCATTTCCCAGTGATCCGGCTATCTGACCAAGGGAAGCCGAGAGCCGGGGGAGAATTGGATCCAGGGCGGCAAAGCCACCGAGCAAGGCTGAATTCAGTGAGGCTGCTACAGGGGTCAGAAATTGGCCTAATAGTTCGAAAGCCTTAGCGAGCCCACTGCCGATCAAGTCCATCAATTTGGTTAATGATGGAGTCATTTTCTGAAGAATTGGCCCCAAATTATCCATCAATGCCGTCAGCACTTTCAGGATATTCGCGGAAAACGACGAGAAAAGTGGCTCTGTTTTCAAGAAGAATTCGCCGAATGATGCGAAAAACTCGCCGAGTGGCTTGCCGAGACTGGCCATCGCATTTACACCGGCCTCGAACAGCTTGTTGAACATCACGCCGAGGCCATCAAAAGTCGCAGACAATCCGGTGAACATGCGGTCGAACGGATTGTTTCCGCCCTCGCCTTGGGTCAGCCGTTCTGTCATCTGCTGAAAGTCGGCCGTGAATTTATTGAGCGAGCCAGACAGTTTCCCGAAGTTCTGGGAACCCGACTCGGCCATGTTCATAAAGCCCTGAGTGAAGTTGGAAACGGCAGGGCGCAAGTCGGTGAAGAACTTGCTGGTTTGACTCAAGATGGTGTTCACCTGAGTTATGCCGCGCGTCGAAGTGACCACATCGACAAAGCCCTGAGCCATCTCGGTCAGACCGCCGACAACGCCTTTCAGGCCCTCGGTCAACGGACCGAACAGCGGCTTGAGCTGGCGCATGATCGGCGTCAGCTTCTCTTTCCACTCCTGCGACAGCGCCGCTTTCAGGGCATCGACTTCGGGAGCCAATTCCCTTGCGGCGGCCTTGATGCCGTCTTTGCCGAGCATGATGGCCGCAGCAGCCGCACCGAACATTCCGGCGAAGGCCGGAAGCGAACCCATCAGGCCCACAACCAAACCCAGCGCAGGAGAAGCCAGCGCCGCGACCAAGGCCAGGATCCGGCCGAGGGTGAACATTCCGCGACGAATCTTGGTGATCGTCGTGTTGAACGAGTTGTTGATCGAGTTGTCGACCTCGCGGCCGAACCTGTTCATCTGCTGGCGGTTTCGTTCGATCCCGCGCCCGGCGCGTTCGGTCTCGCGTTCCCACTCGCGCCCGTACCGGCGTACCTGCTCGATCTGGGCTTCGATGTCTCGACGCAGACGCGCTCGCGCGTCGGGGTCCATGTCCGCGCCGAACTGCATACGCGTGGCGCCCTCGGCCTCTGAGACCATCCGTTGTAGCTCGCGACGAAACCTCTCCGCGTCCACGTGTGCCGGGATCCGGGCTTCGGCCTGGCGCGCGAGACGACGAAGCTCGCGTTGCATCCGCTCGACCGCGAGGTTGTCTAGGTCGATGTCGACCGGGAGACGCGTAGGGCGGGTAGCCCTCGGAACTCGGCTCGCCCCGTCGCCGCTGGAGCCTCCGGCACCGGTCTGTGCCCTGCGCGCTGCGTTGCGGATCTCGCGTTCGAAGTCGCTGGTATCGGCGACGACCTTGACCCGAACCCGAAGGGTGCGTTCCATGCGCTCGAGGTACTTATCGAGGCTCTTGCGGAAGTTCTCGGTGTTCGGAACCACCCGGACCGAGATCTTGTCGACTACCTTGCCGCCCGGCCCGGCCATGCGTCCTCCTACCCGGAGCGGACGGCCTTGGCTCGGCTCATCAACTCGGAAAACTGGTTTGATTTCTTGGGACGCTGCTTCTCGGAGTCAGGCGTCGGAATTGGCTCAGGCGGTGCGGGACGGCGCTTCGCGTGAGCGGCGATATACGCCCAAGTGAGTTCACGGATCGCGTTGACCTGAGCGACCGCCAGATAGCGGTCCTCGTTCCATCCCCGGTATTGCGGACCGCCGCGCCACGCCGCGACGAAGGCGGCCTCTGGCGGTAGATGCATCAGCAGCGCCAGGGCGCGCCGCGGACTGAGCCCGGACCCGGGACGAAGAACGTCGATGAGGTCCAGACGGTAGAAGTGCTGGAAATCTGCGAGAAGTTCCTCGCCGTGCCTGTCGATCAGGCCGGCGAGTTCGAGGCTTCCCCCGGCTGGGTGGCCTCCATCCAGCGCTGGAACACGCGCTGCAACAGCAGCTCGTCATCACCGATCTCGCGGAGCAGCTTCACACCGCCGGTCTCGGCGGCGAGCTTGATCACCTCGCGCATCGAAGTCAGGACAGGCTCAAGGTCGGCATCGTCGTCCTCGGCTTCGACCTTCATCGACTTGAGATGGACCTGAACCTTGTCCCGGTCCTTCTTGTCCAGGCGCAGCAAGTTCCGCAGAACAACGGTGGAGCCGTCAGCCAAAGGGATTGCGACGGGGGCGAATTCGTTCTCGATCTCCTCGCGGAGCGATGCGAGGGTGAAGATGTTAGCCATGGCGGGCCTTTCGGGGAATCAGCAAGAATGAGGCGGGCAAAGAAGAAACGAAGGGTGCGGCGGCCCGCCAAGGAGGCCGCACCCCCGAGCGTCAGGGTTCGACGGGGAACAAGTCCTCGTTGATCCACGAGTAGAGATCCTGGGAGCCGAGCTGCAAGAAGGTCGCGCGGATAGGCAGCGTGGCGAAGTCCTCGCCGGAGAGCTTGATAGCTTCATCGCGGCGGACATTCGATCGTGGCACGTAGTGCCCGAGCCGCACGTCACCGTCGACAATGATTGTGAGAATGGCCTTTTCGTTGACCGGTGCGGATCCGCCTTTAACGCCGAACACGCCCGCCGTGGTCGAGTTGTTCTTGCCGTAGTACAGCTTCAGGCTCGAACTGTCGAACTGCTGAATTTGCACCGTCATGTGGTCGGAGATCGCTTCCTTCTCGACCTCACGCAGCGCCTTGCGCTGCCAGGTGCCCTTTGTTTCGGTGTCGCCGCCCTCATAGGCCAACTCGGGCAGGTTCTCCAAGCTGGTGTGGCCCACGATCGACCAGCCGTTAGGCGCAGTCGAGGTCACCGAACTGACGGCCGGAGTGGTGCCACCTGACAGGCCGGTCGAGACGATGGTCAGCGGGACCGTCTTGCCCTGGAGCTTGCCAGCGAAGGCCAGCACGACCGGCGTACTGAGCAGCGGTCCACCGGAGACGTAAGTGACGTTGCCCGCGCCGATAGATGGCAGCGAAGCAACCAACTCAGCGATCTTCGGGCCGGAAGCGTCGAAGGGCACATCAACAGGAGTCTCGGCAGCCGCGGACTTGATCGTCCACTTACCGGCGGTCGGAGTGCCGGTCATGGTCAGCGTGATGTGCTGCGCGCCGAACAGCAACGGATCCAGCGTCTTGAGCGCCGCCGGAGTCGGGGGCAGAGTGCCCGGGTTCGCGACATAGATGTAGCCCGCACCGGGTGTGATGACGGCAGCGTCGTTCAACGCCATAGAGATAAGCTCCTAAGATTTGCGCGGCGGCCGAAGGCCGAGCCGGATAAGTCCCTGAACGCGCCAGCTGTCCATGTACAGGGACGAAAATTGCGTGGCGCCCATGGTTTCGAACACGGAGTTCAGATATCCGTGCTCAGTGACGGTTTGACTCTTCGCCGCGTCGTACAGTGCCGAAAGAGCGTCCTGGTACAGGTCTTCGGTTTCGATGAGACCGTCCACTGTGTACGCGGTCATCTCGACCACCGGTAGCGATAGATCCTCGGGCCTATCCAGGTTCCGGAATCCGCCCAGGCTCCTGATGTTGATCATCGGAAACGTTCGGTAATCCAGATCCTCAACCCAGGTACCGATTTTGACGGTCGTGGGCAACGCGGCCCGCAGGATCGGGAGCACTACAGCTTGGACACGCGGCATTCGCCGTGCTGTCATCGCGCCTTATGTGGAAGTCGTCGTTCCAGCCCAGCCGCGTCGGTGAGGACGTAGAGGCCCGGAACGTGCTTGCCTTCTTTGGTGACATGGCCGTATTCGATTGCCGCAGCGGCCTTCACGCCGCGCGAGTCATCGAGGTTGACGAACGCGTCGACCTCCCCGTGAGTGACTGTCACCGTGGAGTGCCCGTCGTGGCGATGCTCGGCGAGTTTCGCCCTAGCTATGTCGGCCACGGTGTGCGCTTGGTCGGAGACGGCCTTGATCACGCCGGGCAGGTGCGAGATGAGTCGGTTCATCTGCCGCTGAGACATCTCGATGCCCATCAGAACCTCCTGATCATGTAGGCAAGGTGAGCCGTTCGCCGAGATCCGTTGAAGGGCACCGCGTCTCCGAATAGAGCCCACCGAACGCCGTTCCATTCGATCTGCGTTTGAGCGCCGAGCGGGCGGTTGTTGTTGAATCCCCGGGGGAACCTCAGCTTGAACAACTGTTCGGACTCATAGCCCTCGTTGTCTTGCTCGGTTCTGCGTGCACTGGTGCCGGATTGCGCGGCGCTGCGAATCATCGCCAGCGCCGGGAATCCGGCCTTCGCCGGGCGTGTTCGGGTGTTGCCGTCTGCGTCGGTCACGACCTCTTCGGGGTAGACGATCACGGACTCATTTGCCTTGTTGAGCAGGCTCATACGTCCCGCCAGAACTGCGGCTCGGGCCTTGCGCCCAGCGGTGGCCACGGCAGCCGAGGGTGGATCAGGAAGACCCGTTCGGTCACACCGAGCAGCGACCATTCGTAGTCCATGATCTCCAGTCGGCCGGTCGCTTCTTTCCAGTTGAGTTGGTAGGAGTACGAGCCGTCGACTTCGCCGGTCATCGCCTCTGGGTTGCGGACAACCCGCATGACTGCGTTCGCTTCGACCATCACGACAATGCCAGGGTCGATCTGGCCGGCGGTGATCAGTTCGTCCAGGTTCTTGATCCTGGACCTGATCAGTAGCTCGGCGTCGTTAAGGAGTGTCGCCGCCTGCGTCGACTCGTCCGGCGTCAGGGGCCTTCCGAGGCGACTTGCTACGTCCGCCGGTACGGCTCGTGCCACTGGTCACCTCCTGGAAACCCGAAAACTTCAACTGTTCGCCGTACTCGTCATCGACTTCGACGTACGAACCGAGTGGATGCTTCAAAAGCATGTGAATGTCCTCCCAGCCGGAGCACTGAAATGTGCTCCCGGACTGTCGAATTCGAATTAGGTGGCGGTGACGTTGTCGAACTTGACGAACGCCTGCTTGTCGCCGAGCACCCACCCGAAGGTCACCTCGACCAGCAACGCGGCCTGGTTGGTCTGCCACAGGTTCACGGTGTTCGTGCCGTCCGAGATGGAGGCGGTGTCGGTGAACTTGTAGCGGATCGAATCGGCGAAACCGATTCGCAGCTGGGAGAAGTCGCCGCCGATCACACGGAGGCCGGTATCAGTCGCCGCACCCAGCTGACCGGAGACCGCGCGGCCGTAGTACGCCGGGAAGCCCAACACGTCGGAGACCTGCGCGGACAAGTCGATAGCGCCCGGGTTGAGCGTCTTACCCGACATGTCTCGCGCCGCGGCCTCTTTGACCAACGTCGAGCGGAATCGTGGGTCAACGGCCCAGCCGTTGAACTCGAAGTCTGGGTTGTTCGCGACCAGGTCATAGCCCGCGAGGAGGTCTTCGTACACCGTGCCCGGCGACACCAGGAACTTGACCACGTTTGTGGTGTTCGCGATGACGTTGGTGGTGTCGATGCCCTGGAGCGCTGTACCGGTAAGAGGCTGCTTGCCGTGGAACACCGCCAGGTCGATGCCGCGGCCGATCGCAAACGCGAGATCAGTGCGGATCTGATCGTAGAAGCCCTGCGGATTCGTCTTCGCGAACTCCTCGCTGAACGTCACGATCGTGGCAATCTTGATCGGCTGGAAGCTCTTGCTCGACCAGGCGGTACCCGAGATCGGCTTAACGCCACCCTCTCGCTGAGCGTTGCTGGTACCGGTGCCGACTTGACCGACCTCCGGTCGCTTGGTGGTGACCGGGATAACGGTCTCACCGAAAGTCACCGGAATAGGCGAACCCAGCCGCAGAGCGAGCGAGGATTCCTGAGCCTTCTGAAAAATCGGACCGGTGATCGTCTTCGGCAACAGGTTATCTGGGACATAAGCCAGACGGCCCTGGTGATTGGTAGCAGTATTCGGAGCAAGTTCGTTGATCTGTGCCATGGAGGCGGAAAATCCTTATCGAATGTTGTTCCGCAGAATCGCGCCGAAGACATCGGCAGCGGATTCGACTGACGCGCCGCCCATTCCCTGGGTCGGGTCGGTCGCAGAAGCGGAGACGGGGGAGCCGAGTAGCGTCTTGACGGTCTCGGCGTGGGCCTGCAATTCCTCAGCGTTAGAACCCTGAAGCAAGCTCGCGAACTGCTCGGCGCGTTCGCCAGGAACGCCAGCCGCCAGTGCGGTACGAAGCTTGAGAAGATCGGCAGATGCCGCAGCAGCCTGATCGGCCGCAGCCTGCTTTTCGGCATTCGCGGTGTTCAGCTGCTCGGCAACAGCCGCCTGAGCGGCAGTCAACGCGGTGTTCAACGCATCGTTCTTTTCGATGCGGTACCGCGCAGCTTCGGCGCGAACGTCGGCAAGCTCCTTCTTCACCCAGTCCGGAATATCGGCCTGATTGGTGTTCTGAGGGCTTGCACCCTGATCTTGGACAGAGTTGTCCTGGGCAGGGTTTTCGGTTGACAAAATGCCTCCTGGGCACACAAGACGCACTCGCCTGGAGTGCGGTAGTCAGAAAGAATCAGGCAGCGTCAGGAAGTTGTTCCGAGCCGTCTTTTTTGAGCCGCTGATATCCGGCTTCTACTGCGCGTCGAAATGCGTTCACCGCATCTCGACCGGACTTACCGTCCGTCGTATCGCCCCAAAGCTTCTTCGCCGCAAGATACTTCTCGCGGCCAGGCCAGTTCTTGCGATCGAAAACGGGAACGACCTTGCACCGGCAACCGGTGTGCCATTTCCGCATCATCAGACGCATCTCTTTGTCTCGACCTTCGCCGAACAGTTGGATTGCTAGCTCATCGGTTCCGTGGAACCCGGCGTTCGAGGCGGATCCGTAGGTCGGTCCTCGGCTGACCATCATTTGGCAGAATCCGCACGGCTCCGCGCTCGTGGTGACACGCGCCCACCCGGGCACCCGTTTCCGGCTTCGCTCGGTTGGCCGGGGTGTGACGCCCGACTCGGGAGCAGATGAGCCCTCGGGTTCGGTCTCGCGTGGTGGAGCTTCCGGCTTTTCGGACTGAGGTTCGATTTCGTCTGTGCCCGGGTCGGTTTCGACCGCGTCGATGATCGTTCGGCGTCCTGCGCCTTCGACTACCTTCAGGGTTCGGAGCGTCACAGCGTCGACGGCCGAGCCGGGCGCGTCCTCCTGGGACATCTTCCGTCGCTCGGGCTCCAAGTCTTCGCGGAACCAATCGAGGCTGTAACCGGGCAGCTGCACGTCGTGACGCGACGCGCCCGGCAGATGCTCGGCGCGCTGGAAATCGTAGAACCGCCGCGCCAGCTCCGCCGACTGTCGCCGCGCCCGTTCGATCGTGGGATACAGCAACCGGAGCAACAGCTCCCAATCCAGCACTGACATGTCAGTGCTCTGGTACTGCCTGGTCATCAAATAGACGGTTGCCGCGGTTTGGACGTCGATCTGGCGTTGCTGCTCGGCGTACTCGTCCAGGTTCACGCGGCAGCCTGTTTCGGCGCTCCGGTGCCGGCCGCGCCGGGACGTGCAGGTTGACCAGCGGGCATCGGCGGAGCCGCAAGCATTTTCGTCAGCTGGCTCGTTGAGGACTTCTCATCCCACTCATCCATCTGGGCGCGCTGTTCGTCGGTGTATCCGAGTTCGATTCGAACCATCTCCACCGGCACGATCGGACGACCGTCCGCGGACTTAGCCGTCGCCAACTTCGTGTAGGCGTCTGCCTTGGAGGCCAGCGTCGGAGTGCTCGGGTCGCGCCAGACTGCTTCGAGGCGGCGGAAGTCCTCGGGCACATCCTTTTTCATCACCCGCATGGCCAGGCGCATCGCGGCTTCCCACGATCCGCCGAATTGGCGGGCGATCCGTTCGACCGTCTTTACCAACCGGATCTCCGATGCCTGGATCGCTTCCGCGCTCGCGGGGTTATCGGAGTTGTACGCAAGGTACTGCGGGGGGAGACCGGTGTAGCTGGCGAACTGTCGGCTGAGTTCGCCCATGACATCGGTGAAGTTCCTCAGATCAGCCGCGCTGAACTGGAACGCCGAGCCGGCCTCGTTGGCGAATGCCGCCAACCGGCCGTAGTACATCTCTTCCAGCTCGGCCTTCGAGCCGTTCGGAGCGATCTCCGACTTCTCGACACCGAACACCAGCCGAAGCGGAACCGCCATCAGTTCCTCAGCGGCCTGAAGATTCATCATCAGCCTCGCGGCAGCGTCAGTCACTGCGCGGATCTCCGGTGTCAACACCGACATGCCGTAGCGGTTGGATAGCTTGGCGCCATGCACGATCGGCACAACTGGCACTTCGCCGAGGTTGTGCGGGATCCGTTGTTCTGTCGCCCATTGCGACGCAGCGCCCTGGGCGCGAACCAGCAACAGTGTCTCGTTCGGGAGGAGCAGGGTTGCCCGCTCTGGCTCTCCAGTGGCTTCCCTTGCCTGGTAGATCCGTAATGCGCGGGTCACCTTGCGAGTGCGCGGGTCCATCTCCGCGTACATGCTCAAGGGGGACTCCAACCGAATGATTGGAGAGTCCTGATCGTCGTGTTCACCTGGGGCGGCAACGGTGATGTAGGAACGCCCGTAGGTCAGAGCGTCCATGTGGCCGAGACACGATTCCTCATCGAGGTCGTTGTCCTGCCACCACTGCCGGATGTCGTCCAGACCCTCGTCTTTGCCAGAAAGACGGAAGTCCTCCAGGTCAAGGCGTTGTTCGAGTGCCCGTAGATACAAGGCTGGCCAACCGATGTCCATGCGGAGCCGGGCCATCTCTGGCGGTGTCGCCATACCGAGGGTCTTGAGCCGGTACTTGCTTTCGGCGTACTCGGCGGACTCCTTGAGATCCGGTGTGGCGGCCGAGAGCGCGTTAGTGAGGTGGTTGACGTGTTCGTCTGTCGTTGTCAGGCCAGGATCACCGCCCCCCGACCTCGGTTCTTCTTGCTCATCAAAAAGTCCTGTCGTGCACCGAACGCGAGCACGGCGCAGACGGCGGCGTCGATTTTGCGGCTGCTGTCTTTGCTGGCCTTGCGGATGCTGATTGCGTCGTACGTCGTCGGGTGCCGACGAGCGTTCAAAATGTGTTGGCGCAGAACGCGGTTGCCGTCGTGGATGACTTCCTTCTCCAGCACCGCGTCTAGGAAGCGTTCGCAGTCGAGCGCGAAACGCTTCTGTTGTCCGCGCATGTCGAACGCGATCGGATGACCGGGTGTCGCGTTGACCTTGATCTTGCGGCGATAGTCGCGAGACCAGATGTCGACATACGCTTCGAATTCCCGTACGTCAGCGCGCATTCCAACTACGTCGTATCGTTCGAACGCACTTCGCACGGCCGCGTCGACATCGTCTCGGGGCACTTCCCCGTGGGGGTGGTCGGTCGGATCCCAGACGTTGAGCAGAAACACCGCACCGTCCTCGATCCGGCACGCGACCAAGGCCGTGTGGTCGTTGCTCTTGGAGCCGTCGAAGCCCAACGTGATGCGGTCATTCGCCTGGAGTTGCACGACACCGTGAAGCCGGTCCCACTCATGCGGAGCGATCCACGAGTCTTCCGACGCGTTGACCTGATTCAGGAACTTGCGGCGGCTCTCGCTGACCGGGCGTCGCCGGTCCAGCATCGACGCGATAATGACATCCAAATCGAGCCAGACCGCGTCACCGCGGGCTACCTCCAGCCCGGCTCGCAGCTGGGCGACGCCTGCCGCGTAGCCTTCGGGATCTTCTACCGGGGACGGGATCTCGGACAGGGGAGTCTCGGCCGGCGCTTCAACCGCGTCGTAGAGCAGTCCGGTGTCAATTGCCCGACCCGACAACACATCCATGTAGGCGTCGTGATCACGTTCGCCTACCGAATCTTCGCCGGGAACGTGCGCGTTGCAGATACTCAGCGCCCGGCAACTGCCATAGCTTGCCTTGTCGACGTTTCCCGCGATGACCTCGGCCATACGGTGGCCGTTGTTCGCTTCGACCCACCATTGAACTTCGTTGAGGATCACGAATGTCGGGCGCTTGCCTTCGAGGCTCAGCGGCGAGGATGTGACGCCTTCGATGATTCCGCCGTCTGCTGAATAGATGACGGTCTTGTTGATATCGAGTTTGAATTCTTCCTTGAGCCGCTTCGACGCCATCGCCGGAAACAAGCTGAACGTGTTGCGGGTCTGATCCAAACTAACTGCCGCGCACTGGATCCATGCTGCGTGCCGCTTCTTACCGACCGGCTCGTCGTTGGCGTCCCAATGCGAAAAGGCGACCGGTCCGCACAGTTCGACCAACGCCAATGCGGCGCTTACGGGGTCTTTGCCCCACCCCTTGAGTCTTCGGAGAACGCCCGACCGATATATGAATCGGCCGTCCGCGTCGACCGCGTACCACCACACGATGAAACGGATCTGCTCATCGGTCGGCATGAATGGTGTACCGGCGTTCGGGCCGCCAGGAGTCAGAACGTACTCAAACAACCACGCGAGGACCTGCCAACCCAAGGTTTTCTCGGGGAGGAACCATTGCCCGGTCGGATACTTACGCCACGTCGGGCCGTAGATGTGGGGTGGGGCGGGAAGGAGTTCCGTGGGGTACTCCACCCGCCTCCTTTCTTGAATTAGGTTGGCAGAGAACGACCAAGGGTCGCGGCCATCAGCTCAACCCCTTTGAACGAAGGATGAATGGTGTCGCACGTAAGATCGGCTGGTAGCGCCGTCGCATCGACTTGAGTACGCATCGCTGCGTCGAAGTCCACGAAACCCGCTGCTCCGTAAGGCAAGCTCGCAAGCCAATCGTTGGCAGCGATGCGATTCGCGTTACCCGTGGTTGATCGTGGAATCGTGGCACCGAGGTAAATTGGCTTCTCGCCGATCGTTGCTCTCACCTGCGCCATCAGTGCCGCAATGTCTGTCTGGTATTGAGCCAGCGACCGGCCGCCGGTTGTGAAGTCGTTGCTACCAGTGGCGATGATCGCGCCGTCGAGCTGCGCGGCGGCAAGATCCATCCGCGAAAAGAACTGCGGAAAGTTCGCCGGAAGGTACTGGGAGGTCATCATCCCCGCCATGGACATGTTCACGACCAAGGCACCGTTGCGAGCCGCCCACTGATTCGGGTAGTTCCGCCAAATCGGCTGCGGCACAACAGTAGAGCTGCCAGTGCCGCGCGAACCCATGACGCCTTCTGCGATGCTGTCGCCGATATAGAGCCATGCCGATCGGGTGGTGACGGTCTCGTACTCGATGATCAGGTCCAAGGGGATACCCGCCGGGATAGTGGAACCGGCACTGGTCGAGGGGTCCAACGCTGAGGCGGCGGACGACCAGTAGAAGCACTCGCCGATGGTCAAGCCGACGTTCGTAGCCGAGGCCACCGTGTAGGCGATAGCGAGTAGGTATTCGCGATCGGCCTGAAGCTGCTGGAGGGGATCTGTAACCCAATTGGAGGTGTAGAAACTGCCGTCACCGGGGATCGGGAAGTCGGCAGACACGATGTTGAATGCAGTGTTGCCGACGAAACCGCCCGTGCGGGATGTCGTTCCGTTGCCGGAGGTGGTTCGCGCGGCTTCGCCGAGCCGGATGCCTTTGCCGGTCAATGCTGCTCTCGCAGCGCCGGTCATCCCGTAGTTGCGTGCTCGTACTCGCCATCGAGTGGAGGTGACCGGCAATCGCACTGAGGTACGAAACCCGGCCTGGGTGTTGACCGTGATCGGCGTAGTCGCGACGGTCTGGTCCATTCCGCCGTTGCAGTAGGGAATGATTCGAGTCTTCTCAGCCGCGTATGCGCCCGCGATGCCGTCCTCGATGTGATTCATGCGAGCCGCGGAAAGCGGCGTAGTCTTCGACGGGGGATCGTTCTCCCACGCCTGCTTCACGTAGGGCAATTACGCTCCGGGATAGAGGGTTTCGGACGGATACAACGATTCGGATGGGTACGGGACAGTCGGACCGACCACAGCAGTGATGGGGAACGCCTGTGCGGTGCCGGGCGCGACCGCTATGTCGCTGACGACGGACACTGCACCTTCGAGCGCGTATGCCCGCGCCGCACCAACAGCCGTGGTGACTTCCACGGCGGCACCGGCCACAGGCACTAGGGGCGAAGTCGTCGCGATACCCCGGGAGAGTTCGAGGTTCACCACCACGTCGGCTGAGATATGTGCGACGAATGGGAATGCCCCGGCGCTAGCTGTACCTGCGGTGAGCGGTACGGAAGCACCTGCCGCCGATTCGAGCGGGCTGCTCGCGCCCGCCGCGGTGGCTGTGTTGAGGTGTACGACCGGTGCGACGCTGGGCGCCAATGGGTGAGCGTTGGCTGAGCCTGTCGCTACCTTTAGCTGCACGCTCGGCCCGGCTGTCGCGATGATCGGGAGTGCTGAGCCGACCGCCTGAGCGAGTCCGAGTTCCACCAGCACAGAACGGGTTCCGTTCCACAGCAGCCGGTCTCCGAGCCACACGCGGGTCGCGTGTTGGTTGTCGCGACCGCGCACGATCCGGTACGGCTCTACACCGCGACGACGGATCGGCATCGGTTAGGCGACCGTGAAGGTAAGCAGCCCAGCGGCATTCACTTTCGTCGTGAACGTCGAGTTCGTGGACGAGATGTTGCCGCCCAGATCGCCGTATGCCATCAGTGGCTTGTTCGGTGTGCCGTTGTCGACATAGATCACAGCCCATTTGGCCGTGATGGTCGAGTTCGGCCACGACGGGTCATCGAAGTCGACGGTGATCGTGTTCGACGCCGGGTCATAGGTCCACGTCAGATTCGTAACCGTCTGTCCGCCAGCTGTGTAACCCGGGCCGGTTGCCTCGCTGGCAACATGCGCGAAGTACTGGTGTACGTCCTGATCGGGCACGTAGGCCGAGCTGCACAGAGCGATCTTGACCGGGTGGCTGTTCAGATTGACTTCGCCTGCAAACAAGGACCGCGTCAGCCGTCCGTAGATCTTGGTGACTTCGCCAGCCAACGAGACTCCTAGTAAGTGAGGTAGGTGGTGTTCGGGTCGCGTGCTGGCAGGGCCGTGAATTCGGTTTCGGTCATCCACACGATGCGATCGACACCACCTGCATTGCGGACGTAGTCGTTAAGACCCGTGGCAGGCGGCAGTGGCAGGTGAGCATCAATGAGGTCCCACAACGGCACGGTGCCGCCGGTATCCGGCACGAGGATCGGATAGCTCTGGTTGCCGATAGTCACCAGGGCAGGGCCGGGGTCGAGATCCGGCGACGTGAAACTTCCATCAGGCAGAATCTCGACCAGGTGGTTGTATCGAACGACGATGCCCGACCCGGTGTGATCCCTTCGGATATCGCGGGCCGTGAACGCGATCTGCCGGACCGCTCGGGCGTGCCCGATGTCGATAATGCGGTCAGCGATGATCGTCACGCGGCGTGCTTCTCCAGCGCGTCGAGTCGTCGCAGTACCTCAGCGAGTGCATCGACCATGGTCTTGTCTCCGAGCTGCTTCCAGCCGGGGTACTCGCCTGCGTCGCGGGCACCTTCACCGGCCAGCTGTTCGCGGATGTCCTTGACATCACTGCCGATCGGGCCGACGTAGCCGACGATGAAGTCTTCGATGTGTTTGACCTCTGCTGCGCTCAACGGCGCGTCCTCCCTGTCAATGAATGCCTGGACATCACGGCGGAATGCGCCCATGTCGATGCCGGCCGGGTCGATCTTGCCTTCGGAGCTGTACTCGCGATGAGCGGCGCAATCGCTTGCGTCCCTGCCGATTCGGCGAAGGATCGCCGCGCAGCCGCGCTTGTAGGCGTCCAGCTGTTCGGGGGTCCAGTCGCTACCATCACCGCGTGATACGGCCTCGATGCCGATCGTGTGATAGTTCGCGTTGTCGGTCGGCCAGCCGTCCCAGCTGCCCCGCCCCGCGTGCCAGCAGACGCCCACCGCGATCACTCGGAATGTGCCGTCGCGCTCCAAAACCAGCTGTGCCAGTGGGCCTTTCAGGTCCGGGCGGCCAAACTGGACAATGCGCCAGTCCTGACTGCCGCCTCCGGCGGTGTGATGACAGATGACGCCGCGAATATCGCGGAAGTCGTCGTGTCCTCGACCCCGCCAGCCTTCGTGCTCGATGACCCGCAAGCCCTCCGCGCGGAGGACATCAGCGAGCCACACCGGATCACCGGTCCAAGACATGCAGAATCCAATCGAAATAGATCGTTAAGTGGCCGAAGGCCGAAAGATGGTTAATGCCCGTATCTGTCCGGGCCGACGACACCCCGAAATTTGTCCCCCTCGGAGCGGGTACGTCTGTTGCTGGGGGCACCTAACGTCCCCAGCGCCTCACCTTGTATGCCGCGTGGCTATCGCGGGGTCGGGTACTGGGCTTCCTTGCGGCACGGCCGTTTTCCCATTGCTGATATCCCTGGATTCGAACCAGGATCGTGCGGAGTAACGTCCCGCTGCTCTGCCGGTTGAGCTAGACATCAAAGACAGAACAGCTCCGGAGGGACACCTACCTCCGGAGCCGGAGCGCGGAACCGCGCTCTGGGCAGTGACCAGACAGTCAACCGCCCTAACTTCCCGCCCGCATCCGCTGACGGAACATCTCTGCGATATCGACCACTTCGGCCTCGTTGCCGTTGCGCTCGACCTCCAGGCGCACTCTGCGCCTGGCGCCCTCGGTCACCAGCAAGTCATTGAGCATCGACTGGACCACCGAGAGGACCTGGCCGTTCACTCTCGGCGACTTGAGTAGGCCGTCGAGGAAATGCATGGTGAGACGGGCCATCTCCCAGTCCGAGGCTTCGTAGTACTCGGCCTGCGCCGAGTGCCGAAGCGACTCGTACAGATCCATCACGAGCCCGTGAGGGCCAGCAAGATCCAGATCCGGAATCGACACCACACCCACCGCGGCTACGGTGTCGACCGGTCCGTCCGGCCTATTGCGCCGGACTCTCTGATCGGACCTTTTAGGGACAGGGCCACGAGCGCCCACATTGACCTCCTGGGTCTGACGGGCTCCTGTCCCGTCAATGACATAGCGACCCAGGGTGACGTTCGGCAGGGCGAAACCTCCGGGTTCTCAACTCGCGCCGACGCGCAACGCTCGCCGCTGCGCCCTCGGCGGCGGATTTCCGGCCATGACACGGTGTGCACACGGCGCGAAGATTGCTCAGGGAGTGATCGCCTCCCGGGCGTATGTGATCGACCTCGGAAGCCTTGTGCAAACACCCGCGCAATCCCAGCTGACACAGCTGGCCGTCGCGCCGCATGACCGCGGCCCGCCGTGCGGGCCAGTCGGCCGGCAGTTCGTTACGCCGGTCGGACGTAGACCAACTCACACCAGCAGCGGCAAGACCAGTACGGCGATGGAGATAACCACCTTCGCGATGTCGAGCCACTGTTGTACAGACAAACCAAACACTGAATAACCCTCTCTACCGGCAGCGGCCTACCTCCGGCCGCTGACCGGCCGGGCCGAGCCTTCGGCTCGGCATTCCCTTGGCGGCGTGAGGAAGCCGAAAGCTTCCGAGCCGATCGGCTCGGTCGGGGAACGGCCCTGGAAGGCCGTTTCGATCGGTTCGGGACCGCCCTTGGAGGGGCGGTCGACCGGTCCGGCCGAACCGGCTTCATACCGGCTCGGGTCGGTCGATCGGACGACGTTCGGGGTCGTCGTTCGGGACTACGTCCCTCTCTCCTACCCCTCACTAGTAAGTAGGTGACCAATTTTCCGAAAACCGGCATTCGTACGGCGTCTAGTGGCGCAGCTCACGAAAAGTTTCTTTCCGAGCTGGGGTTATTCGACGTAGCTAGCCGGTAGCGAACTTCGAAACCCGTACAGGAACGGGCAGCCGCAGTGACGAGCCGGTGCCATCCGGGGCCGGGGGGAGGTACCCCCTGGGGGGAACGCGCGGACGACGCGACGCGCGACCGTAGCGGTTCGATCATCGGGAGGTCCAGGGTTGCCGATATGACATGCGTCACAGCCGGATTCGTGTTGACATGCACCGAGGGTGCACGTAAGTTCGGTGCTGTGAATGAGACACAGACCAGCCCGCTAGCCACGCTGACCCGATCCGAGCAGTTCCACCTGCTCGGCGAGTGGCACGCAGTAGGCAAGTACCGAACCATGCGCCCGACCTTCCAGGAGCAGCGCGACTACGCCGCGTACGAGACCGGGTACGTACTCGGTCTCCTGACCGGCGAGAGCCACAAGCTCTAACCCGACTGCTACAGGGTGCGCCGCATTCCGGTGTACCCCTACCTAGGGAGATCCCAAGATGCACAACGCATCTCGCATCATCCGCGTCGTAATCGGCGCAACCGTCCTGTTCGCCGTTCTGTCCATGGTCGCTATCGTCTGGGCCGGTCGGCAGGTCAGCGACGACGATTCCGACACTTACCCGGCGGCCACCGCGCCACCCTTCCCGCTCGGGTGGCTGACCAAATCAACGCTGTACTTGCCGAATGGCGATACGGTGCCCGACCTGTTCGCCGAACTTCCCGCGTCCGAAACGGTGCCTACGGTGCCGGAGGACGCGGCGGTGTTCGACTGCCGGGTGGACGGCAATCAGATCTGCGGCGTAGACGCCTACGTCGTCGGCCCGTACGGGGAGCCTATGCGGGTTGCCCCGGGCTACTGGGGATTTCACTGTCTGGGCGAGATCGGAAACCCCGGCGCGCGGGCAGCGCTCGGCATGGTCGAAATCGAGTGCCAGTGATTACGGCTCTGCGGCACGTCGACTATCCGCACTGCCCGGGGCAGCTGTACATGTGCTTCGCGTGTGAGGCGGGCGAATGTGTATGCGACCCGTCGACCGACGCGGGTTGTGTGTCGGATGAGTGCCTGATCAGCGGCTAACCAGCCTCTCTAAACGGCCCCGGCGCGTCCTTAGCGCGCCGGGACCACCTATCAGAATAGGACGGACCCGAATGACTGCAATCATCCTGCCTCTGCACGCCGAACACCCAACTGTCACGCTCGACAAGGGGCCGACGTATGCCCTGTACGGGCTGTATCGCGCCTACAGCCGCGCCCGCCAGCACGGCGACCCCGTCAAAGTGCTGGACGCGCACCGGTCCGCATACGTCGCTGCCGTCGCGGTCGCGGACGAGTCGACGTGCGAAGCGTTGCTAGTGCTCATTACGGCGGACCGCGCGTAGTGCCTCCGGCCGAACGGAGGCTAGCCGAGCTGCTAGAGCAGTTCATTTCGGCTCAGCGACGCGGCAGATTCCCCAGCGCTGCGGTGCGCCGCGAGATCGAATCGGCTGTGCAGCACGCAGATAACGGCACGGTGCGGCGTGCGTGGGATCGTGCACGCCTGCGAGCGAATGCCCGCCACACCCAATACACCCCTCACAACTGAATAATTCCTAGCAACCACCCGGTCAGTCCTCTGACCGGGTGTTTTGCGTTCCCGCGGACCAGTCGGCGAGCTGGTGTGGCTAACCGGCGGGCAACCGGCCAAACGGAGAGTCATCGAAACAAGTTGTGCCCCTTCGGTTCTCACACGGCAAACGCCGATAACACGGCCCAGACGCAACGCTGAGCGATCGAAACCGCTCGCAGCGGCAACCACCTCCCTTCGACCATTTTCGACGCTTAAAACGGCCGTCAGGGCAATTCCAAGAAGAATGCAGCCAGGTGTTGACATGCACCCGGGGTGCACGTAACGTCATTCATGTCAGGCCAGCGGCCAGACATTCAAACTCTCTCGATTGCACGGCGCGCTACGCGGTTCATCCGCGCTACGTACGCGGCAATCAAACGTCCTTTGAGAACTTCATAGTGTGGGGCCTATGCCCGAAACGGATACCTGGGTGGACTTGTCCCCGGGTATCAACGGACGGGCGTAAATACGGCACGACTAGAACAGCGTGCCACCCCGTAAGTCAAACCCAAATTCCTTGCCGCTTACGCGGCACGGATGGGGCTAGGACTTCAATGCCGGGCTCACGCCCGGAATGGCCGGTTCAAACCAGCGCGGGGACGGACTAGAGAAGGGAATGCCCATGCAGTTCGTCACACTGACATGCGAATCGGAACACGAATCGCAGGTGATCGGAAATTCGGTCAACCTGTACTTTCACATCCTCGCAGAGCGGGGCGTGAATCCGGAACGGTACTCGCCGTACCCCGAAGGCTCCGATGTCTTTCTGAACTGGAGCGACGTCAAGGAAACAGCTGCGTTCATCAAGGCCAGCAGCATGACCCGGATGTCCACCCACATGGCGAGAGCCATTCGAGAAGCCCTCTTGTACAAAGAGAAGCACGGGAAAGATCCCGAATTCTCCGAGACAGCAGGGAAGCTCGCCAATCGGCTGACCTCTGAAATCTGGCGGGCTGAGATAGCCCGTCGGTGAAGGTTTGAGTCGAATCAAAGGATTGAGCCTGAACCTTGTCCCGGCCGCTCACTGGCCGGGGCATTGTTGATGTCCAATCGAAGAAAGGTATGAGACAAATTGTACAGGGAGGAAGTAATGAACGAGAGACGGGCAAGGTGGGCCGAAATCGGGATCGAAACCTACACTCAGTCGGTGTCGGCGGCTCTCGAAAGGTTCG
This sequence comes from Nocardia iowensis, assembly GCF_019222765.1. Classification (NCBI taxonomy): domain Bacteria; kingdom Bacillati; phylum Actinomycetota; class Actinomycetes; order Mycobacteriales; family Nocardiaceae; genus Nocardia; species Nocardia iowensis. The sequence goes on from NZ_CP078145.1 coordinate 1,223,875, forward strand.
GGATTGGGACGGGTCAACTTTCCCAGAACAGCTTGTCAGAGGGCGAGGTTTTCGAGGAGGTTGCGAGTGATTTCGTGGGTAATCTCGCGCACCTGGCCCGGCGACGCGGCCACAATGTCCACGGAATCATCGAACGTGGACTCTTCCATTTCCAAGCGGAATGCGCCGAAGAGCAAAGCGAATGGGGTTCGATGTGAAGACCGTGCGTATCACTTGGAACTCGGCATCCGGTAAAGGCGAGGACCGTGGGTAGGGGCGTCACCGCGTCAACCCGCAAGCATTTCCGAACGCTGCCCGGCGGTGTTGTCGGGTGTTCGGGGTCGGGGTGCTTGCAGCCTGCCACGTGGTGGGCTGATTGGGAGCACAACGGGTGTCGCCGGTTCGTATCGACAGCATATTGCGACGCGCACGGATCGCACGAAAGGAATGACCCGACTGGAAAGACCAAGGTGCGAGCTGTCGGGGGTTGAGCCTCAAATTGGGCCACGGGAATCCCGTGGCCTTTCTTGAAGTTCAAACAAAAGGAGATAATCGTGTGCGACTGCACATGTCAAGACAATCATGAACGAGTGGCCAGAAAGGTAGCAGAACACCTTACGGGTGAATGGGTAGTGGACAACTACGACCCAACTGAAAGAGAACCCGTGCGCCTCTCGGGACCGGACAATATGCTGCTCTGGCTTACGATAGATAAATTTGCGTCGGAGCGAAAGCGCGCTCGGATACGCATAGGCGGAAGTTTTGGGGCCGAATATAGATACATCCCCCAGGGGGCTACGGTCGGGGACTACAGGATCACCGTGCGCGCCGATCGAGGATACGACGCGATAGCGCGCGAGGTCGAAAGTCGGTTGATTCCTCGCTATCGCGAAGCGCTGAGCGCGGCACTGGAGACCCACAACCAACTGCAAGCTAGGCGAGCGGCAGTCGTTTCGGAACTGCAAGAGATTTTGGAAGCCGAAATTTCCGACGTATCCAGCACAACAGCCAGATTCGGCAAACACCGGAAAGGCGTATTCAACGTCTTCGAGACTGGAGAGGTCTTGGTTTCGGTTCGGGTGCCCAGTGCTGACGCTGTCTCGGTCGCGCGCCATCTGAAAGAACTTGAATCGCTCTGGGTTTGAGCAGGAGAGCGACCCCCGAACAATGCCGTTCGGGGGTGGTTCGCTCGTTCAAAACAGAAAGGTACAACTCATGACCAAAGAAACAATAGAATGGTTGAACAACTTCACGCTGATCGGCCATACGGACAAGCGCGGCAAGGCATGGCACTACCGCAAGTCCGACCAGGGCGTCCAGTCAAACCATTACACAGGATTCGTACCGGTGGCCGATGTTGTAGCGCGTCTATTTGACTGGGAGGCGCAAGCAGCGCCGCTCCGCTACGACGTGCCCGGCACAATCGAGACCTTCACGAACATCAGCGATAACGGCACGATGATTCGCACGATCACCGACGATTCCCGCAAGGTGATCTATCGGTCCGACACCGGCGCGTTGCTGGGTGTCTTCAAGGAGAGCTACCGGATTCACCAGTTCAAAGAATGGTTGCTCGATAATCTCGCGAGCCTGATCACCCCGGACGGCCTCGCTGTCACCACCGATTCGCTCGGGATCGGCTCGGCCGGACTGTTGAAAGGTGGCGCTCAGGCTTGGGTACAGCTTGAGCGGCCAGACAACGTGACGACCCCGGAGGGCGTCAGCTTCCGGTCGTCTGTGCTTGCTAGCTCGTCGCACGATGGCACGGTCGCAACGCAGTTTTCCGCTGTGCAAACGATCGTGGTTTGCGACAACACGCACTGCTGGGCGTTGAACGAAGCACGCGGTACCGGAATGCGGTTCAAGTTCAAACGAACTAAGAACTCACTCAGCAAGATCAGTGACGCTCGGCAAGCGTTGGGAATCGTCGTGGAGTCTGCCGACCGGTTCGCCGCCGATGTGGCCGAGCTGTGCGCTACGACGGTCACTGATCGCCAGTTCTCTGAGTTTCTGAAGGTTTGGGCACCCGTGCCGGAGGAGAAGGGGCGCGGGCGAACACTTGCGGAGAACAAGCGCGACGCATTGACCACCATGTACAACACCGACATGAGGGCCGCGCCCTGGCGCGGCACGGCGTTCGGGGTTCTCCAGTCGGTCAACACCTACAACCACCATGGTTCTACCGTGCGCGGGGAAACCTCGCGGGCCGAACGCAACATGACCAACGCGATAACCGGCAAGACCGGGGAAGCGGACGCGGAAGCGCTCGACATGCTGAACCGAGTGTTGGTGTGCGCTTAAAGGCTTCAGCGCGCTTGTGGCTCCCGGTCGTCCTTAGCGACCGGGAGCCGCTTTGTATCCGAGTTACCGAGAAGGGGAACACGATGCGGGCAAATCCGAACCAACTGCTAGCCGAGTTCCGTGCGGCCGTCGCAGAATCCGAACACCTCGCGGAAGAGTTCAACTCAGATGACGACAAAGAGCACTCTGCGACCGAGTACCAACGATACGACGACCAAATGACTGCTCTGTACCAACGGGCGATCGAAGCGATGGACGCTCTAGACGGCTATCTCTCTCATGGTGGGCATCCGCCTGACGAGTGGTTGCGCTAGAACTGATGGCGGGCACAGGAATTCGACCGTAGTGTCGGTTCCTGTGACCGCTTACCCGCCCTCACCGGGTGATTCGCCCCAGTATCCGCAGACCAAGCCGTTTCCGGCCGGACCAGGTCCATACCTGGGCACCGGCCCCGCGCCGGCCTCGGTCCAGAGGAGCGCTCCCTACCTGCCGGAGAACCCACAGTCGGCGCCATACGGATCTTCGTATCCGCACGTCAACCAGAATTCCCAGTATCAGCAACAGTATCCGGCTGGACCCGGGGTGTGGCCGGGCCGGGGGCCGCAACAGCCGAATCCGGTCTATGGCAGTCCGCGGCAACCGGTGGTGGTGCAGCACGTCACCGCGACGCCGCGCCGGAGATGCAACCACCCGCTGCACTTCGCACTTACCTTGGTCTCGTGCGGGCTGTGGGCTCCGGTCTGGTTGTTCCTCGCGATCGTTCAACGATAGTGCGTCTGTGAAGGTTTGGGCCGAGGAGAAACAACTCGGCGCAGCATCAGGGCCGGATTGCCGAACGGAGATGTGGCGGATTGATGCTGGGGCGGTAGAGGTTTGAGGCAGTTCCAAACGGGCGGCGGGCGAAGGTTTCCGCAGATCAGAGTGTGCGAGAAGGCATTCCGTCGACCCTAAGCGAACTGGACTGTTTACCCCGTCAGGTTGACTTTTAAACGGCTTTTAACGGAGACTCGGATCACATCGTTAGACTGTCGAACGTGTGTTCGATACCGTAAGGACGGGTTGGGGTCGAAGGGGAGGGGGTGCGGGGATGACGTAGTTGACATATGCCCGGAGACACTGTCAACTAGTCTGTTGTGACAGCGGACAAGTCGGGGGCCGAGAAGGACCAACAAATGAATACAGTCATTGACGGATTGTCGGCCGAGGCGGTCAAGGCGCTGGTAGATGAAGGCGTAGGGTTCGCCGAAATCGCTAGACGCTGTGGAAAGTCTCGGCAGTACGTTCAGCAGTTCGCGGCCCGTCACGGAATAGCACTACCGAAGACGCCGCGAAGGATGGTGGGGGAAGAGTTTCCCTGGAAGGTTCCCTCCGCGATGCAGCGGACGCCGCCGTACCGGCGGATGCGGGATCACGGGGAGTTCATGGCGACCGGCGGCGAGGGCATGTCGGCTGAGAAGAAGTCAAGGCTTCGGTCCTGGTACGACATGCTTCGCAAGTACGAGGTCGTACTCGAATTCGATCCCGAACTCCCTCCTACCCCGGGTGTTTCCCCGGCCGGCGGCTTCGCCTACCGTCCGCGCGAACAGCGTGATGGTGCGAAACTCCTCATCAGGCTAAACGAGCACACTCGGCTGACATCCAACGGGAAGAAGATTTGGGTGTTTCCGCCGAAGGACCCGTAAGCGAAGGGGATGGACGAACTTGCTTGATCTGCTGCGCCACGATTCACTTGTCGTAGTGAATAACCTGCCGTGGGTGCAGGCTTTTCTCGAGGTAACCGCTGGTACCGTCTTGCTGTTCGTCCATCGGAGTTTGGCGTTGCCCTTGGATGACGAAAATTATGATCCGGTTGCGGATTTCATCAAGGTACGCAGAACAAAGTTGTTGTCCGAGCGAACGGAAAGGTTGCCGCAGTTCATGTTCGGGCAAGCGCTCATGTCCTGCTATCGGATCGACGGGGTCAAGGAAAGCGCAGCATAACCAAATAGGAGTAGACATGGTGGGAACCGGATGAACGGTTCGACCACAGACGAGAGGCCGCCCGGTACCGGGCGGCCTCTTTCTGTTTCTCAGCACAAGACATACAACCGATGCCCTTACGGCTACTACCTGGAAAGGATCGAGAGGGTCTGGCAGCGGCCCGCCGCGTGGTTATCTCAAGGCACTGCGTTCCACGAAGCCGCGGAGGCTTACGAACGATCCGGCCGAACAATGACCGTTGCCGAGATGCAAGAAGTGTTCCGAGAGTCCTACGTCCGCGAGACCAACGAGATGTGCAGCGAGACACCGAATCTCACTTACTGGTTCCGGTCGGGGCCGTACGCGGGGCCGCAGGATATCGAGCGCCGGTACGGGCTCGGGCTCGAACAAGTCGAGCGATACCCGGCCTGGTACGAGCGGCATCCGAACGAAGTCATCTGGATAGATCCAGATGGTGAGCCAGGGATCGAGTTGGGTTTCGTTGTCGATCTGGGCGGCGTCACAGTCCGCGGCTTCATTGACGCAGTGATCGTGGACCAGGTCACCGGCCGCATCCGGGTGCGAGACAACAAGAGCGGCAACCAACCCGGCGATGACTTCCAGCTCGGCACCTACAGCGCAGCGCTAGCGGTCAAGTACGAGATCGAGCCTCCCTCGGTAGGGGACTACTGGATGGCGAGAACCGGCAAGCCGACCTTCGACTACGACCTCACCGACTGGTCGGTGGAGCGAGTCACTGAAGAGTTCCACCAGCTAGCCGAGAACATCGAAGCCGAACGCTTCACCCCGGATCCGGAACCGTCGAAGTGCCGGTTCTGCTCGGTCGCATCCTCGTGCGAATTCTCCATGTGACCTGAACAACCAGTACGCCCCCGGACAAGCGTCCCGGGGCTTTTTTTTGTGCCCTGAACAGGAGGTACCGACGTTTACACCCTGCTCCAATCCCAGACCATCCGAGGTGCGGCAGGCAAGCCGCTGCCAACGGTCTTCAAAGCCCTAGCCGAGCGAGGCGCGGAATTCCTGCGCGGACAGCTCGTCCTCGTCGCCGCCGGCCCTGGCACCGGCAAAAGCCTGTTTACTCTCACGCTCGCTCTGCGGTCCAAGGTGCCGACCCTCTATTTCAGCGCGGACAGCGACGCGTTCACCCAGCTCACGCGCTCGGTAAGCGTTCTCACCGGATGGCGCCACGAGGATGCAGCCAAACGAGTACTTGCCGGAGACCTCGGCATGGTCTCCGACCTACTGACCAAGGTTCCGATCCGTTTGGTCTACGAAGCGTCCCCGACCCTGGATGACATCGAACGCGCGACGCTGGCGTACGACGAGGTCTACGGTCACTACCCGCAGTTGGTGGTCATCGACAACATCACGAACGTATCGACCGAAGCAAGCGGCGAGGATCCGTTCGCCGGGCTGGAAGCCCTCACCGACTACCTACACGGAATGGCACGCCAAACCGGCGCGTGCGTCGTGTGTCTACATCACGTCACCGGGCCATATGTGGACGCCGAAAAGCCGATTCCCCTCAGCGGGGTCAAAGGACAGATCACAAGAGTTCCCGAACTCGTGCTGACCCTGTTCAGGCCGATCAGAGAGTTCGGCGGGGACGTGCTCGGGGTGTCGACGGTCAAGAACCGCGCAGGCCGCGCGGACCCATCGGGCGCGGACTTCGCCGAACTTGAGTGGATCGGCGACACCATGACCGTCCGCGACCTCCGTGCCGCGTAAACCGGTGAAGCCGTGCGTGGACTGCACGGCAGAACTGATCACGACCCGCCGCCCGACTCCACACCCCGGGCCGAGATGCGCGACGCATCACCGCGCACGCCGGTCGAAACTCCGAAAGACCAGTCACAGCAGGCACATCGAAGCCACCTACGGCATCACGGCTGCCGAGTACGAGCAATTGCTCGCCCACCAAGCGGGGACATGCTTCATCTGCCGACGAGCGACCGGCGCTCGGAAACGTCTGGCGGTTGACCACTCGCATTCCTCCGGCGAGGTCCGCGGGCTGCTGTGTAAGAGCTGTAACCGCGATGTCCTCGGACATCTACGAGACGACGTGGCAGCAGCACAGCGTGTTGTCGCCTACCTCACCGATCCGCCCGCGCTTCGAGTGATCGGGCGTCGGGTGGTGCCAAACCACGAAGGATGATCAATTGCGCCCTGTCGCCGAAAACCTGACTATCGCCCTCGGCCTGATCAACAAAGCCGGGCTCGGGCGGGGAGTGCTCTACAACCACGAAAGCGGCTGCTACTGCTCGCTGGGAGCTATACATGCTGCCCGTACCGGGCTGCGCGGCTTCGCCGTCGCCATCGATGAAGACCGAAAGTTTGGGACGAAACGCGCCTATCAGAATTCTCCGGAGGCTGACGCTGTGCGGTTGTCCATGCTGCGACTGGGTCTGCTCCCTGATGCCGATGGTGACTTCTCCGATGTCTATCGGGTCAACGACTCGGCACCCAACCCCGACGTAGTCATCGAGGCGTTCGAGCAGGCTATCGAGAACCTGGCGTAATGACCGCGATCATCGCGGCTATCCAGCGGTACTACCCGGACTGGATCCCGCCGGAGGACCGGCAAACCTACAACAAGTGCTTGTGCCCGTTCCACGGAGAATCGCGACCTTCCGCGTCGATCTCCTTCGAGCACAACCGATTCAACTGCTTCGCGTGCGGCACCTCCGGCGACGCGATCGACATCATCAGACACCAAGAGGAGGGCATCAGTTTTGCAGAGGCTAAGCGCCTCGCAGCGGACCTATCTCCAGGACGCGACGACGCTGTACGCGAGAGCGTTCCGAGGAAGCCCAGCCGAAGAGTATTCGGCCAATCGCGGACTGACGGATCTGGACAGACAGGGACTGGACCCGTTCCTGCTCGGGTACGTGGCCGATCCGCTCCCTGGGCATGAGGACTACGCAGGGTTTCTCGCAATCCCTTATCTGAGGACGGCGGCGGACGGTCGTCTATCAGTGGTGTCGATCCGATTCCGTTGCATCGCAGAGGATTGCGAACACAGCGGTCATGGCAAGTACATGACACTGGCTGGAGACCGGCCCCGGCTGTACAACACGGCCGATCTACTGGTTCCATCCCGGTTCGTGGTGTTGGCCGAAGGCGAACTCGACGCCATTGCGGCGCACCGGATCGGGCTGCCGACCACCGGATTTCCGGGTTCGAACGCTTGGCAACCTTGGTTCCGGGACGCACTGCTCGGCTACGAGACCGCGCTTATCCCCGCAGATGGGGACAAGGCAGGCCGGAAGTTCGCAGCAGCTACCGCGAAACACCTTCCGAACGCCAAGGTCATCTACCTCCCAGAGGGTGAAGACGTCAACTCGCTGATCCTCGCGGAAGGACCAGAAGCATTCAAAGAAAGACTGGGAATTGAGGCCGATTGAGGTCACGGTGTACACGAGGCCGAGCTGCCAACCGTGTGCGTACACCAAACGAGCGCTGATCAAACAGGGAGTTGACTTCACCGAAGTCGATATCACCGAAGACCCACAAGCGTTCGAGTACTTGAAATTCCACCTCGGGGCACAGGAAGTGCCCGTTGTCGTGGTGATGGAGCGTGCCGACCATTGGACAGGTGCGCGAGAGGAGAAGATCCGAGAGTGGACGGATCAAATGAAATCGAAGACGGACTAGACGATCAGCGTGACTTCGACGGCTGGGGTTGCGGTTCAGATGAATGTGACTGTGCTGATGAGTTTTTCGAAGACTGGGAAGGTGTATAAACAGTTTGAATAGCAAGGTTGACCCGTCTTACTACCAGGGTTTCAGCAACGGGGCCGAGATGATCGACATCACGGAGAACCTGACTCCCAATGCCGCACAAGCAGTTCAGTACATCGGCCGGTCGTGCCGCATGGATGGAAACAACAAGGGCGACATCGGTCAGGATCTGAACAAGGCACTGTGGTTCATCACCCGTGAACTACGTCGGATCGGATCGGACAGCCCAGCGCCGCCCGGGGACGGCTCGCGTCGCGTCGCACGGATATGGGACCGAATCGAAGACGTACCCGATGACGTAGAAGTCACCGACATCGACGGCGACGGCGTTGTCAAGGTCGACGGCATCACCTTCCGAACCTCGTACGGGCGCACCGGTTCACTACATGAGCGTTTCGAGACCGATGGTGCTGATAACGACTACGCGCCCTTCACCGAGGTGATTGCTTGACGCGCCGAATCGTCATCATCTCCGATACCCAGATCCCCTACGACCACCGGAGAGCGGTGAAGGCCGTCATCCGGTACATCGCGGATACGCAACCGGATGAAGTAGTCCACATCGGCGATTTGATGGACTTCCCTCAGCCGTCGCGCTGGTCGAAGGGGACGGCCGCGGAGTTCGAGGGCAGCGTCCTGGAGGACTGCGAACAGGCTAAACGCCGATTCCTCGCCCCCCTCCGGGAGGTCTACGAAGGACCGATCGGCGTACACGAGGGAAACCACGATCTGAGACCAAGAGAATACCTGAGCAAATACGCCCCGGCACTCGCAGAGTCCGGGGCTTTCGATTTGCCGGAACTGTTGGACTTCAACCGGTTTGGCGTTTCTATGCTCCCGGAGTTCTATCACGTAGCGCCGGGCTGGGTAACCACCCACGGGCACCGCGGCGGAATCCGGCTCAGCCAGGAATCCGGCAAGACTGCGCTAAACGCGGTGCGCCGCTTCGGAACCTCCGTCGCCATGGGACACACACATCGGCTGGCAGCGGTGCCGCACACGACCGGATACGGCGCACAGGAACGAATCAACACCGGGTTCGAGGTCGGACACCTCATGGACATGAAGCAGGCCCAGTACCTGAAAGGCGCAACCGCGAACTGGCAGATGGGTTTCGGGATTCTCACGGTCGACGGCAACCACGTCAGGCCCGAAGCCATCCCGATCACCGCTAACAAGTTCACGGTCGACGGCCGGGTGTGGCAGGTATGAGGGAATTGCTCGATACGAAGAAGGTTCAAAACCTCATCGGTCGCGCCGCGAGCGCGGTAGTACGTGAATGGCCCGGCGTCATCGACGCCGAAGACCTCGGACAAGAACTATGGCTGTGGATCCTGACCAGCAAATCAGTTCAAACCAAAATCGTCGGATCCGACGACTACCTGTCCTATCGGCTGCTCGTGCAGCACGGGCACAAGATCGCCTCAGCTGAGGCCGAGAAGAACATCCGATTCGCGACCAACGTGCAGTACTCAACCGACGACGTGCGGAAAGCGCTCGACGGCCAATTGCGGTGGGCCGAACTACTCGATGACCTCACTGCCGCAATGGAAGTGATCCGCGCGAAGAACCCCCAGTACGCCGACGCGATCCGAAAGCGGTTCGGCGAGAAGCAAAAAGGCATCGACTACAACGCCGTCAAGCGCGGCGTCATCGCAGTCACCGAAGAAATGAACCGCCAGGCACGAGTGAAACGAGCCGAGTACGGCGACGGACCAGGCGCGCGGCGCGTGGTCTCCAACGCAGCGGCGCAGACCGCATCGAAGGGCAACGAGTGAAAGACATCCTGGACCCCGCGCTGAACGGCAACGGATCCATCGAGATGTACCGGGGCTGGGCGCATCCGGACATCCATTTCGACCAGAAACCGGCGCTGCTGGACAACTGGTCCGACGACGACATCGAAATGTACTGCGGAAAGAGGAGTGCAGCTTGACCAACGACCCGTTTGACAACGCAACGACCGCTGACGCCCCGACCGAACCTGAGAGTACGGCCGCGGCCAAGCCCGGCCCGACTCGCCGTGACGGCAAGGTGGTCGTCACGCTCAAGGGCGGCCGAGACTTCGATGCTCCGTGGATCGTGCACCACGCCGACAGTGTCGCCGAAGCCGAACAGCTGGTGAGGGATTCCCGAGCCCTGATGAAGCTGTCACAGGAAGCGGCAGCACATTTCGCTGGCCTCGCACCCGGCAAGCCCGCGCCACAGGGCACACAGCCAGCTGCACGTCCCGCTCCGGCGGCCAAACCCGCTCATCAGCAGGCACCCGGCGGCGAAGGGCGCCAGTGCAAGCACGGCGAGATGGTCTTCAAGTCCGGCGTAGCCAAGAAGGACGGTAAGCCGTGGTCGGCATTCATGTGCCCCGCTCCGGCCAGCACACCCGACCAGTGCGAAAAGCAGTGGCTTCGCTGATCTGACCTAACAACACCCGAGGGCGGCTCTCGTATTGGGAGCCGCCCCTTTTCGTCCTGGAACCGAAACCGAGAACGGGAGCACCGCACCATGGCCACTGCTGATACCGCCTTCTTGTATCGCCGGATCGAGGAACTGGAGACCGAGAACGAAGCACTGAAGGCCAAGTACGACAACCGGAAAAAGTTGTCGCACAACGATGTCCGATGGATCCGTCGTCTGGCAGACAACGCCAAGCTCAGTCACGCGGAGCTGGCGGAGATGTACGGCGTCGGCGAACCCAACATCAGCCGCATCGTCCGGCGCATCTATTACCCCGAGGTGGCGTGAGAGAACTTCACTACAGGCTCTGCGGCGAAGCCGTCTCTATCCGAATCCCTGAGACAGACGCCGACCTCACTCAGTTCTCTGACTGGATCGACGCCAACAATCGACGCCGGATCGGGCTCGACACCGAAACCACCGGCCTAGACATCTACAGCGCCGGATACCGGCTCCGCACAGTGCAATTCGGCACCGAACGCGAAGGCTGGGTGCTGGTCGTGGAGAACGGCGCCCGGTTCCTCGAGGTCGCACGAAAAGCCGTCCTCAGCCTCAGCCACCCGATCATTCAGAACGCCAGTTTCGATATCCAGGTGCTCGAACACCACCTCGCGGTGCCATCGGTGCAACTGTGGCCCAGGGTGGCCGATACGCGGATCCTCGCCCACCTGGTGGACCCGCGCGGCGAAGAGGAAGGCGGCACCGGCCACTCGCTCGAAGCGTTGGTGAAGCGCTACGTCGACCCCAACGCAGGCGAGGAGGTCAAGGGGCTACCCGCCAAACTAGCGACGCGGTACAAGACCAGCAAAGACAAGATATGGGCCGTCCCCGAGGTCGTAGACGACCCCGAATATCTGCTCTACGCCGGGATGGACCCCGTATTCACGATGCGGCTCCACAGCGCGGTAGAGCCCTTGGTGCCCAGCGAATCCCGGCACCTGATCGCCTACGAACACGAGGTAGCCCGGGTGTGCTCCGCGATGGAGCGAACCGGGTTCTTGCTCGATGTCACCTACACAGAACAGCTCGCCGACGAGCTGAGGGCACAAGAGGAAGAGGCGACGCTTCACGCGTTGGCGTTCTTCGGAATCCACTCGGTGAACGCCACCGAGGAGGTCGCCGAAGTGCTCTGGGAACTTGGAGTCCAGATCCCCGAACGGACACCGACAGGCAAGCGGAAAGTCGACAAGGTTCTGTTGGGCAACCTTGCCGAAGATGTCCCCGAGTTGGGCAGCGTCGGGCATCTGGTCGCCGCAGTTACCGAGGCCAAGAAGGCGCGGAAGTGGCGAAAGACATGGCTGCAATCGTTCCTGGAAGGCCGCGATCCCGGAGACCGGGTGCATCCCTCGATCCATCCGCTTCGTGCCCGCACCGCTCGAATGTCGATCTCGACCATCCCGGCTCAAACGTTGCCCTCCGGAGACCCGACGATCCGGCGGTGCTTTATCGCCGAGCCGGGCCGCTCGATCGTCAGCGTTGACTATGCGGCGCAAGAACTTCGGGTACTCGCCGCGCTGTCTGGTGATCCGACTATGCGGCAGGCATTCGCTGAAGGCGCGGACCTTCACCAACTCACCGCCGAGGCGGCAGGTGTCGTCCGCCAAGTCGGCAAGACAACCAATTTCTTGCAGGTCTACGGCGGCGGTGCTTCAACCCTCGCCGAAAAAGCCGATATCGATATGGCGACTGCCAAGCAGGTGTTCGCGGCCTTCGCCCGAACCTATCCACAGGTGGCTGTCTTCGCGAAGCGGCTGTCGAAAATCGCTGTCCAACAGGGATACATCACCACCCGAACAGGTCGACGCCTGCCGGTCGACCGCTCACGCCCATACTCGGCGCTCAACTACATGATCCAGAGCACCAGCCGAGATGTGACCTGCCGCGGTCTTCTCGCGTTGGACAACGCCGGATTCACACCCTACCTGCGGTTACCCGTGCATGACGAGGTAATCGCCTCGGTGCCGGCCGAGCACGCCGAGTACGGCGCACGGGAGATCGCACGCCATCTACGGATGGAACTCGAAGGCGTCCTGATCGACACCGACGCCGACGTTTACGGCCCCTCGTGGGGACACGGATACATGACGAAAGCAGCTTGACTATGAAAAAGATTGTGGCCGTTGGTCTTCTGGCTTTCGGCGTTCTGGTTTTGTCCGCGTGCGATCCCTCCAGGGCGGGCACGGTCGGAACAGAGGTACGAACCGTCCGGCTCCAGGACGGCAGGACGGTCTTCTGTGTAGTCGCCGCCAACACCAGCGCGAAGTCAGCGGCGCTCGATTGCGATTGGCAGCACAGTGGACGATGACGAGTTCCTGGACCGGCTCTACCAAGCGTGGGCCAAGACCACCGATGCCGACCAGGCCGCATGGGCGGCCTCCGAAGACGAAGGACTCGGTGTCTGGGAAGTCTGGTCTGTCGAAGGCCAGGACCAGAAGTCACCCATCGTGTCATTCGCCAACCAAGCCGACGCCGAATTCATAGCCATCGTCCACTCCGGACTCCCGGCGTTGATTCGCCGGTTCCGTGAAGCCCTGGACGAAGCCGAACGACTCGACATCGAGAAAGACGCTCTTACCGGTCAGCTCGCCGATACCGAACTGGCACTTGAGAACTCGAAGGGACTGCATTGACCTACCGCAACAACAAGAAGCGGACCTCCTACCGAACCAGCACCGCGAGTTCATCCAACAACGAGGTCGCAACCGCGACGACAGCCTACGAGTCGGGTGTACCGGCCTCCCCGTGTGACTCCTCCACCACCGCTAGCCACTGCGGGAGCGGCGAATGATCGATGTCCTGATCATGGGCGGCACCTGGAACCCAAACGGGGAGGGCGTCACTAACGCATTCGCGTCCCACCTGGACCCGGCCAAGTTCCGGGCGCGCTGGATCGACTACCCCGCCGACTACGGCAACCGGGTCACCTACGCCGACTCCGTCCGCGCCGGACGTGAAGCGCTCATCAACGCCATCAGGGCCACGCCGAATCTCGTCGTTCTCGCTGGCTACAGCCAAGGCGCGGGCATCGCCGGAGACGTGGCCGACGAGATCGGCCGCGGAATGCACACCGACCTGGAAGTGCTCGGTGTCGCGCTGATCGCGGACCCAGCCCGGCCGGCGGGGATAGACCTGGTCGGCCTGGACCCCGGCGGCTACGGCATCACCGGACAACGGCACATCACCGGCATTCCAGCCTGGCACGTCGCCGCCGAAGGCGACCCAATCACCGCGCTACCCGAAGGGTCGGCGCTGCGTTCGATCGCGGACCTGTCCGCGTACTGGAACATGGCGAGTCTGGACGGATTCATCCGATGGGGCCAATCTCTCATCGAGACCGCGAGCAGTAGGCAGCTCCAGCGGTGGTGGTCGATCGAAAACCATCGGACCTGGTTCGGCGCAGCTCGCCAAGCACGGGCGTACCTGTTCGACGGCCGCCACACCGACGCATACGTGTTCGAGGGCCACGCACAGCGACTGGCCGAAGCCCTGAACGAGGAGTTCGGCTATTGACCGAACTAGTCATCACTCGCGGCTATCCAGGCAGCGGGAAAACCACCTATGCGCTCAACTGGATTGCAGAACAACCGAACCGAGCGCGGGTCAATCGAGATGACCTCCGCAAGATGCTGTTCAACGGCGAAGGCATCCTCACCGACGCGCAAGAGTGCGCCGTTACCGTGGCGCAAAACGCCATGGCGGCAAGCCTGCTCGACCGGGAAATCTCGGTAATCGTTGACGACACCAACCTGCGCCTGCGAGTCGCCCGAAACTGGGCGGATCTGGCCCGCGAGCACGGAGCCGACTTCCGATGCGTCGACTTCCGGACCGATGCCGAGACCTGTATCGAGCGAAACCGGGCGCGGCAACGAGCCGCGCAACGCTACGTTCCGCACGGGCGAATCCTCGATATAGCCAAACGGTTTCCAGTCGCCCAGTGGCAACCGGTCACACCGCGGACCGTGGCCGATCTCGAACGGTACGTACCGGACATCACGAAGCCCGAAGCGTGGATTTTCGATTTGGACGGCACGCTCGCCCACATGCACGGGCGCGATCCCTACGATTTCAGCCGAGTAGGAGAAGACGCGGTCGACCACACCGTCCGTCACGTCTACCAGATGCTGTCCACGGACGAAACGCCGTCAGGTTCTCCCGTCATGATCATCGTGTCAGGCCGCAAGGCCGTCTGCCTGGACGCCTCGCTGGCGTGGCTGCACCGTCAGCAGATCTACTCCGACCTGACCCTCATGAGAGCCGACGACGACAACCGGCCCGACCACATCGTGAAGCTCGAAATCTTCAACAAACACATCCGGCACAACTACAACGTGCTCGGTGTCTTTGACGACCGCAACTCCGTTGTCGCTATGTGGCGACGGCTGGGGCTCAAGACATTTCAGGTCCAGGAAGGGAACTTCTAGCTTGCGTTTCGACACCCCCAAGAACGAGAACTACTCAGCCGTGGTCACTTCGGTGAAGGCTGTCCTTTCGCTGAAGGACAAGGACCGCATCGTCGGCCTGCCCCTCTACGGGCACCAAGCCATCGCCCAAAAAGGCTGGCAGGTAGGCGATCTCGGCGTGTTCTTTCCCGCCGAAACACAGCTCAGCCACGCCTACGCCTCAGCGAACAACCTGTATCGCAACGCCGATCTCAACGAGGATCCGACATCCACCGGATACCTCGAAGACAACCGCAGGGTCAAGGCGTTGAAGTTCGGCGGGCACCGAAGCGACGCCATGTTCATGCCATTGACAAGCCTGGCATTCACCGGCATTGATCCGGACGAGCTTCGCGACGGCGACACCTTCGACACGCTGAACAACGTCGAAATCTGCCGCAAGTACGAGGTGAGGCCACTACGGACCGCGAGCACCAAAGGCAACCTGGCGCCGAAGCCACGACGCATTGCCGACAAGTACTTTCCGCAACATCTCGACACCAACCAGTACTGGCGACACCAACACGCGATCGAACCCGATGACTTCGTCTACGTCACGCAGAAGCTTCACGGCACGTCGATCAGAGTTGGGCGGACCCTCGTTGAGCGCAAGCTCCCCTGGCGAGAACGGCTCGCTAAGCGCCTCGGCGTCACGGTTCAGCAGACCGCCTACGACAACGTCTACGGATCGCGGCGGGTCATCAAAGACATCAATGACCCCGACCAGATCCACCACTACGGCATGGACATCTGGACCACCGAGGGCAAGAAGCTCGACGGCCTGATCCCAGCCGGGCACGTGATTTACGGCGAACTAATCGGCTGGACTTCTGACCTCTCTCCCATCCAGAAGGGATACACCTACGACATCCCGAAGGGGCACGCCAGGCTATACGTCTATCGCGTCGCGATGGTGAACCCAGAAGGGCGGATGACCGATCTCGCATGGCCGCAACTCGAAGAGTTCTGCCACAGCCTCGGACTCAACCCCGCACCGCTGCTATGGGCTGGATATGCCGAGAATTTCCAGGTCGATGATTGGATGGACCGCCGATACTACGACGAGGGACACCCGAACGCGGTCCCGCTCGACCCCGGTACGACGGTCGATGAGGGCGTGGTGGTCCGCGTCGAAGGGCTGACACCAGACCTCTACAAAGCCAAGGCACCCCGGTTCTACGAACATGAGACCGATATGAACAACCAAGGAATCCCGGATATGGAATCGACACAAGCCGCAGCGGCGTAGAAGAAGCGGAATGCGGGGGGCCGTCGTGCCGGACCCCCGCAACCACGTATCCGAGACGACTCTCAGTCTCGAAAAAGTGCCGGGAGCCGAAGCTCCCGACGTCGGCCGCTGCGACGTGTGAATGAGACAGCGACGAAATCGAAGATATCACCGCACGACCGGTAACCCCCGGAGAGCTCAGCTCTCGGGAGGTCGTCCAGGGGGTACCGGCCGGGCGCAGCTAAGCCGGAACAAGCTCCAACTCGGAGATATCGAACTCCGCGGCCGACTGGTCAACCGCTTCGCCCCCGGGCGCGTCGGCCTGGTCGCGCATCACCATCGTCAGGTGGGTTACCGCGAGCAGCACGAGCGGAGGCACAGCAGAAATACCGACCGCGACCCACGAGCCGGCCGACAGGTAGGCGGCCAGACCGTTGCCTACGACCGACAGGAGTGCACCGACACCGAGCAGCACCCACGCGTACCAAGCATGTCGCCGCATCGCGGTAGCCGCGATCGTGGACACGATCACCAGACCATCCACGATCAACGGAAACGACCACGGGTGCGGGGTGTGGTAATGCGCCGCGAGCCAAGACAACTCGGTGTAGGAGACCAGGAACGAGAACCCGCCGACCGCGACGGTTCCGGCCGTCGCTGCCTGGACCGGGGTCACCTCGGAGACGCGCGAGAACGCACGAGATAGCATCGTGTTGCACCAACCTCAACTTGGTGTATCGCCCCTCATCGGAGTACCAGTCCGGTGGGGGGCTCTTTATTGCTTGTCGGACTCGACCGTATGGACTTCGGCGTCCGGCGTCAACGCACGAAATTGCAGCCGCGAGACGGCTTCCCGAATCAGCTAACCCGGAGCAACGGAGTTGGCTATAGACAACCACTGAAACCCTCACGGAAGGTTCCGAACTGTCCGAAAAAGAAGAATGGCTAACCCGCCAACAAGTCGCTGACCGACTGGGATTCGCAGTCAAGACTCTCGCTAACTGGGCATCTGAGAAGAAGGGGCCACCCTTCACGAAAGTCGGCCGCGGCCGATGCCGCTACCGTGCCTGCGACGTCTTGACCTGGCAGATTCAGCAGTTCGGAGACGACGTGGCGGGCTGAGAACAAGAAGGCGTGTAAACGATTGCCTCGTATAGCAATGGTTCCGGGGGCCGAGCCAGAGAAGAAGCCAGTTCCGGTCAAAGGTGCTGATGGCCAGTGGCATATCAACGAGGTGCGGCACCGGCGATTCAACGGTACTTACACACGCTCGTCCGGCTCCGGTCGTACACAGAAAGAGTGCTTGGAACGCTTTTGGGAAGCATGGGACCGCAACCGACGCAAGGGATCTAACCGACGTCGCTCGAGTCGAAGCACTACCAAGCTTGCGACGACCGACAAGATGAGCCGGGCTTTTGAGATGCTGATCGAAGAGACCGAGAAGCGTGTGGAGAGCGGCGAAATCAAAGAGAAGACACTCGGGCTCTACCGGCAGGCTATATACCAGTCCGACACCGAGGAAACGTGGAGAACGAAGCCGGATGCGATACGTCTTGAAACCGAAATGGGCAACCTGTCCATAGCAGAAGCTGGAGACCCCGGCTTCTTGACTGACTACCTTTGGGATGTTTTCGAGGATCAACCAGGCGTAGCAACGCTGCACTACACAGTACTGAGCAGGCTGTTCAAGCTCCTGACCCGGCAGAAACTGTTCGATGTCTCGCCTATCAAGCTGATCGAGCGTCCGAAGAAGAAGCCAGGGCAGCAGCGGGCGGTAACCACTGATGAGCGGGGCTGTCTATACCGAATGCTCGTGGTGCACAGGCGAAATCCCCGTGCCGCTCGGTGGCTCATGCCGTTCGTCTTGACCCTCCTCGGTACAGGTGTACGCACGTCGGAGGGGCTTGCGTTGAGGTGGTGTGACCTGGACTTGACCGATGAGTGCGGCATTGCCTACATCGGTGCCACGATCGTAAAAGTGGCGGGTAAACCGCCTTACAGGCAACCTAACCGCAAGAGGGGGAAGGCGTACTACATCGTGCTGCCTAACTGGCTCACAGCGATACTCAGGGAGTGGAAAGCGGTGTGCCAGCCGCCCAGTACTGAGACCCTGGTGTTTCGTGCTCGAAACGGCGGGCGGAACAGCGGCATCATCGCGCCGACAACGGCGGACGCGGCACTGGATCGTCTGCGAGCCGGTACAGCCTTGTCGTGGCTTCAGTTCGGAAACCTGCGGGACACAGTGGCGACTGAGGTAATGGGCCGGACCGGTGATTCCAGGCGTGCGGGCGCTCAGCTAGGCCACGCAGAGGGGTCGAGCATGGTTACCCGGCATTACATCGATCCCAACGGGTACGTGCATGAAGCTGTGGACAACGCGGAAGTGCTGGAGTTTCTTGCGCCCGTAGAGCTTTTGTCGGAGCGGGTGTTGCTGGCAGCCTGAGAGATCCGACGCTGCGTGTGGCTGTGGTCTGACACTGTCGGAGCTAGGAACAACCGGGAAGGGAATCGGTACTTTCACCGTCACTTTCCAAGGGATGTTCCCGGACTCGGGAGGGCATTCCGGGAAGCGTACGCACCTCGAAAGCGCTGGTAGGCACGGCTTTCGGGGCACTTCCCGGAAGGGGCGGGAATCGGCTCTGACCAGCGGATACACCTTCGCTGATACTATCCGCTGCATGTCTTCACCGGGGGCGCAGACCATCACCGTGCGCCATGATGGAAACGAACGAGTCTTCGATTCGAGCCAGCAGGTCACCATGGGTCGTGCGCCGGAGGTGACGCTGTTCGTCGACAGCCCGCTCGTATCCCGGGTCCATGCGACGCTCGCTTGGCAGGGTAGCGCATGGGTGCTCAGCGATAACGGGAGCACCAACGGCGTGTTCGTGGACGCGCGCCGACTGGCCCAACCGGTGTCCATCGACCGGCCGACGCAGGTGCGGCTCGGCGACGCGATCAGCGGGCCGCTGCTACACCTCTTGCCCGCGAATCCGCAACCCCCGCAGCGCCCGTCGATGCGGCCGCCGCAGCAGGCGATGGCGGGTCAGCCGCCGATCGCGGGGCCGCGGCCCGGCCAGCAGTTCCAGCGCCCGGCGTATCCGCCGCCGCAGGACGCGCCGCCGCCGATCAACATCAACATGACCACCCGGGCCGACACCTCGAGCACGCCACCGGTGCGGGCCAGGGCCTCGACCGCGCCGATCGCCAGGGCCGATCGGTTGCCCGCGGGCGGCCTGGCGATCGGCCGCACCACCGACAATCAGATCGTCGTCAACGATCCGCTGGCCTCGCGCAAGCACGCGCGCCTCGTCGCCGCCACCGAGGGGCTGACCATCGAGGACCTCGGCTCGGCGAACGGCACCTTCGTCAACGGCCACCGCCAGCAGCGGGCGGTGCTGCGCGAACGCGACATCATCACCATCGGCAACATCGACTTCGTCGTGCAGCAAGGCACTTTGGTGCTGCGGCAGAAGCCGGTGGCCGAGCAGGGCCTCGCGGTGCACGGGGTCGGGTTCACCGTCGAGGGCAACAAGCAGCTGCTCGTCGATGTCAACATGCAGGCCAGCCGGGGCACGCTGACCGCGCTGATCGGCCCGTCCGGTGCGGGCAAGTCGACGCTGTCCCGGTTGATCGCGGGCACCACCCGACCGTCCGGCGGCGTGGTCACCTTCGAGGGCCGCAATCTGCACGCCGAGTACGAGGCGTTGCGCTCCCGGATCGGCATGGTGCCGCAGGACGACGTGCTGCACCGGCAGCTCACCGTGCGCCAGGCGCTCGGTTACGCGGCCGAGCTGCGACTGCCGCCGGACAACAGTAAGGCCGATCGGCAGGCCGTGATCGACGGTGTGCTGAAAGAACTTTCCCTCACCGAGCACGCGGACACCAGGGTGGACCGGCTCTCCGGCGGTCAGCGCAAGCGGGCCTCGGTGGCGCTCGAGCTGCTCACCGGTCCGTCATTGCTGATCCTGGACGAGCCGACCTCCGGTCTCGATCCGGCGCTGGACCGGCAGGTGATGGTGATGCTGCGCGAGCTGGCCGACGCGGGCCGCGTGGTGATCGTGGTGACCCACTCGGTGGCGCATTTGGACATGTGTGACCAGGTGCTGTTGCTCGCGCCCGGCGGCAAGACCGCCTACTGCGGCAACCCGGCCGGTGTCGGCGCGGCGCTCGGCACCAGCGACTGGGCCGAGATCTTCGCCAACGTCGCCGCCAATCCGGATCAGGCGTTCGCCGCCTATCGATCGAGGCAGGCGTTCGCGCCGCCGCCGCCACCTCCGCCGCCGCAGCAATACGGCCCGGCGGGCTCGCCGCCGCAATCCAGTGGCGGCAAACAGTTCTCGACGCTGTCCCGCAGGCAGATCCGGCTGATCCTGGCCGACCGCGGCTACCTCTCGTTCCTCATCGTGATGCCGTTCATCCTCGGCGCGCTGTCCCTGGTCGTGCCTGGTAAGGACGGTTTCCAGCGGGGCGCGTTGAAGGCGTTGCCCGACGGCACCTTTGTGCCGACGGGTGGCGGGGAGACTCAGCAGCTGCTGGTGGTCCTGATCCTCGGCGCCTGCTTCATGGGCTCCACGCTCACCGTGCGCGACCTGGTCGGCGAGCGCACCATTTTCCAGCGCGAACGCGCGGTCGGACTGCTGCCGTCGGCGTATCTGCTGGCGAAGGTCGCGGTGTTCAGCAGCACCGCGCTGCTGCAGTCGGCGGTGCTGGTCGGCATCGTGCTGGCGGGCAAGAAGCGGCCCGGCGAGGGTGCGGTGCTGGCCTCCGGCAGTGCGGAGCTGTATCTCGACATCGCGTTGACCGCGGTGTGCTGCGTCGTTGTCGGACTGCTGCTTTCGTCGCTGGCGAAGTCGAACGAGCAGGTGATGCCGTTGCTCGTGGTCGCCATCATGTGCCAGCTGGTGATGGCGGGCGGGTTGATCCCGGTCACCGGCCGGGTGGTGCTCGAGCAGGTGTCCTGGTTGTTCCCGGCCCGCTGGGGTTACGCCGCCGGGGCATCGACGGTGAACATTCGTGAGGTGTTCCTCAACGCGCAGCCGGATACGTTGTGGCAGCACACGCCGGGCATCTGGGCATTGGATATCGGGATGCTGCTGTTGATCACGCTGGTGCTCGCCATCATCACCTGGCGGCGGCTGCGACTGAAGAAGTCGGTCGCGTGATGCGGCTCGGCGGGTCGCCATTTTCCGGCTACTACCGGGGGCTCCGGACAACAACAAGCATCTCGGCCGCGCACCAGGCACACTTATGCCTGTGACGGTGCGAGTAGGGGCAGTACATCTCGGATGGGATGTGGTGTCCGTGGCGGCGGGTGGTGGAGGCACACCCATCCGCCCGGTTCAGGTGGAGGGCATGTGGACGCCGCCGGCGTATCTGCTGGCGGATTCGTCGGGTCGGTTGCATACCGCGGGCGTGGACCGGCAGCGGCCGGACCTGGGCATGGCGATCGCCGATGTGCGTGACATCCTCGGCCACCCACAGATCGTGGTGGCCGGGGCGACCTGGCCTGCCGAATTGGTGTTCCGGGCGCGGATGTACAACCCGCTCGCTGCCATCGGCAAGCATCTACGCGGCAAGCCGGACCTGGTGGCGCTGCCGTTCCCGGACGGCTGGCCGGACGAAAAGGTCGAGGTGTACGCCGCGCTGGTGGAACAGCTCGACGTGACCGTCGAGCCGCTGCCGGAGAGTGTCGCGCTGTCGGGGTATGTGCGTGCGCTGGGGTTGGTTCATCCGCCGGATCAGGCCAGACCGCACGGCATCGGCGCGACGGGGGTGTACTCCGATGGCCGGACCGTGCTGGTGGTCGCGGTGCACGGCGACGACGAGCAGCCGACCGAGTCGGTCGATGTGCCGGTGACCGTGGAGTCGATGCGGGATGCCCGGTCGGCGGACAACGTGGTGATCGAGGTGATGGCCGCGGCCCGCTCGATCGGTGCGGACACCTCGACGGTGCTGCTGTCGGGCAATGTGTGCTTCAACGACGCGCTGCGGCTGGCCTTCCAGAACCATCTCGGTCACCGGTTGCAGGTCGCCGATCATCCGATGCACGCGCTCGTGCTCGGGGCGGCGCACCTGCTGGTGACCGATACCGAATCGAGTGAGCCGCAACCCGCCGGTCGGCATGCCGAGCCAGCGCAACCGCGGGTGGACCCCACGCAATATCAGGATCCCGGGCCGCAGTATCGCGACCCGGCCGGGCACTACCGGGCCGAATCCGCACCGCCGCAGGCCGCTCCCGGGCAACGTCAGGCCGGTGCCGCGCATCGGCAGGCCGAATCGGCGCAGCGCCAAGCGGAGTCTTCCCAGCGCCGAACGGACCTTCCGCAACCCCATATGGATGCGTCACGGCCGGTGCCACCCGTGCAGTACGGTCCCGGCTATCCGACGCAGGCCGAGGAGCAGACCACCCGGATCACCCACGACGAGGTGCCGCGCGGGCTGCCGCCGAATCTTGCCGAGCTGGGTAGCCGGTTCACCCGGCCACCGGGTCAGCCCTCCGGCGACCAGGGTGCTCGGCCGCCGGTCGGTCCCGGTGGTCCGCCGCAAGGTGGTCCACTGCCCGGTCCGGTGCCGCCCGGCGCGCGGTCGTATCAAGCCCCGCAGTCCGACCCCGAGCCGGGCCGCCACGGGCAATGGCGGGAACCAGGCGCCGAGTCGGAAGACGACGAGGACCGGCCGCGCAAGGGCAAATTATGGAACAAGATGAAGGACAATCTGTTCGGGGCGCACACGGTCGTCGGCGCGATGGCGCTGGCCGCGGTCGCGCTGCCGACCGGCGGTGACCGGGTCGAGCTGACCGCGGCCGAGGTGACATTGGCGGCCGCACCGGGACCGTCCGCCTCGGCTGCGGAACCGATCGCGTGCCCGTTGACGCCATACGTGACCAACGAGGTCCGGCCTGGCATCTCGTCGGCGCGCGGACACGCGGCGGGCGGCGCACGAAACGACCGCGGGATCGTCGACCCGGATTGCGAACAGCCGGGCATCGACACCCTGCGCTATCTGCTGCCCGGCCCGCGCGGTGCCATCGATCCGGGGCCGCCGATCGAGATCTGAGGCGATTTCGGTTCGCCCATTGCGGACTGGTATCGTGGCTCGTTGGCGTGCGGATGACCGGGCAACCGGTTGTGCAATCGAACCCCGGGTCTCCACCGGCCGCCGGGAGCTTCGACCACATGCCTGGCCGGCAACACCGACGACAGACAGGGAAGCACTGTGCCTACGTACAGCCCCAAGGCGGGTGACGTGACCCGTAAGTGGTACGTCATCGACGCCACTGACGTAGTCCTCGGCCGTCTCGCCGTTCAAGCAGCGAACCTGCTGCGCGGCAAGACCAAGCCGACCTACGCACCGAACTTCGATGGTGGCGACTTCGTCATCATCATCAACGCCGACAAGGTTGCCATCAGCGGCAACAAGAAGGCGGACAAGCTGATCCACCACCACAGCGGGCACCCGGGCGGCCTCAAGTCGCGCACTGTCGGTCAGGTGTTGGAGAGCCGTCCGGACCGGCTCGTGGAGAAGGCCGTCAAGGGCATGATCCCGAAGAACAAGCTCGGCAACGCGATCGCGGGCAAGCTGAAGGTCTACGCAGGCCCGAACCACCCGCACGCCGCTCAGCAGCCCATTCCGTTCGAGATCAAGCAGGTGGCCCAGTGACCGCTCCCGAGGAATTCAACGCCGAACCCGTCGTCGAGGAATTCGACGTCGCCGAGGTTGTCGAGGACGGCGAAGGCTACGAAGAGGCCGAGGTCGCCGCGGAGACCTTCGCCCCGGTTCTGATCGACCGCCCGGTGCAGACCGTCGGCCGTCGTAAGGAAGCCGTCGTCCGCGTGCGCATGGTGCCGGGCTCGGGCAACTTCGTGCTCAACGGCCGCACCATCGAGGACTACTTCCCGAACAAGGTGCACCAGCAGCTGGTCAAGTCGCCGCTGGTGACCGTCGAGCGGGCCGAGTCCTTCGACATCGTCGCCCTGCTGCACGGCGGCGGCCCGTCGGGACAGGCGGGCGCCCTGCGTCTGGCCATCGCCCGCGCGCTGATCGAGGTCACCCCGGACGACCGCCCCGCCCTGAAGCGGGCCGGCTTCCTGACGCGTGACCCGCGTGCCGTCGAGCGTAAGAAGTACGGTCTGAAGAAGGCCCGTAAGGCGCCGCAGTACTCGAAGCGCTGATTTTGGCATCGTCGACCGCCGCCATCCGGCACCCTGGAGGTGCTGGGGCGCGCGGTGGTGTCGGGCTCGGCGGCGGCAGCTTGCGTAACCACGCAGAGCTCGCCGCCACCGCTGAATCCAACACTGTATGGTCGGCGCGGCAGCTATCCGAGAGCAGGCTTCCAGCATCGGCTGGTCGCCTGCTCTCGCGCTGTATCCACCGATGAGGGGCTGAGGTATGGGACGTTTGTTCGGCACCGACGGAATCCGCGGGCTTGCCAACGAGTCATTGAGTCCGGAACTGGCGCTACGGGTTTCGGGTGCGGCCGCACAGATCTTGAGTAGTGGCAAGGAGCGTCCCCTCGCGGTCGTCGGCCGCGATCCGCGGGCCAGTGGCGAGATGCTCGAAGCCGCGGTGACCGCGGGGCTGACCGCGGCCGGGGTGAACGTGCTGCAGGTCGGCGTGCTGCCGACCCCCGCCGTCGCCTACCTCACCGGGCTCTACGACGCCTGCTTCGGCGTGATGATCTCCGCCTCGCATAATCCCATGCCGGACAACGGCATCAAGATCTTCGCCGCGGGCGGGCACAAGCTCGACGACGCCATCGAAGACCGCATCGAGGCGCTGCTCGCGGAGGACGTGCCGCTGCGACCGACCGGTGCGGGTATCGGGCGGGTCGTCAACGCGTCCGGCGCGCGTGACCACGGGCTCGTCATTCCGGACCAGTACAGCGTCGCGGGCACCCATGAGCGATACGTCGAGCACCTGGTGGAGGCCACCGGGCAGGATCTGTCCGGGCTGACCGTGGTGCTCGACTGCGCGCACGGCGCGGCCGCCGAGGTCGGTCCCGCCGCTTTCCGCGAAGCGGGTGCCACGGTAATCGCCATCAATGCCGAGCCGGACGGCCTCAACATCAATGATGGTTGCGGCTCAACACATTTGGATCAGGTGCAGCTGGCGGTGCGGGAGCACGGCGCCGATCTCGGCCTCGCCCTCGACGGCGACGCCGACCGGTGTCTCGCGGTCGACGCCGACGGCAAGATCGTCGACGGTGACGTCATCCTGGCGATCCTCGCCCTCGATCTGCACGAGGCGGGCGAGCTGGCGAAGAACACCGTGGTCGGCACCGTGATGAGCAACCTCGGCCTGCACATCGCCATGCGCGAGGCCGGAATCGCGCTGCGCACCACCGCCGTCGGCGACCGCTACGTGCTGGAGGAAATTCGCCGCGGCGGCTTCACACTGGGTGGTGAACAGTCCGGTCACGTCATCTTCCCGAAGTTCGGCACCACCGGCGACGGCATCCTGACCGGCTTGAAACTGATGGCTCGGATGTCGAGGACTCGGCGTACGCTCGCCGATCTGGGCGCGGTAATGCGCACCGTGCCACAGGTTTTGGTGAATGTGCCGGTCAGCGACAAAGCTTTGGTCGCCGCGGCGCCGGAGGTTCGCGATGCCGTCCTGGAAGCCGAACGCATTCTCGGTGACTCTGGTCGAGTCCTGTTGCGCCCCAGCGGTACCGAACAGTTGGTCCGGGTGATGGTCGAGGCCACCGATCCCGCTCAGGCGCGTCAGCTCGCCGACGATCTCGCCAAGCGCGTCGCCTCGGTCTGATCGGCGCCAGGCTGCCTGACTGTGGCCGACGCCGAGCAGGCCGTGCCGTTCGTCAGGTGGTTTCGGTGAGCTTGCCGAAATCCATCTGCCAGCGACGAGTGGCCTGGACGGTATCGAGCATGCGGCGGTCGTGGGTGACCAGCAGCAGTGTGCCGGTGAAGGATTCGACGGCCTGCTCGAGTTGTTCGATGGCGGGCAGGTCGAGATGGTTGGTCGGCTCGTCCAGGACGAGCAGGTTGACGCCGCGAGCCTGGAGCAGGGCGAGGGCGGCGCGGGTGCGTTCGCCGGGGGACAGGGTTTCGCAGGCGCGCAACGCATGTGAGCCGCGCAGTCCGAACTTGGCGAGCAGGGTGCGCACTTCGGCGTCCGGCCAGTCCGGCAGCTGCGCGCCGAAAGTATCAGCCAGCGAGGTGGTTCCACGAAACAAGCCGCGGGCCTGATCGACCTCGCCGATCTCGACGCCGGAGCCGAGCATGGCGGTTCCGGTGTCCGGCGGCAGCTTTCCGAGCAGCAGCGCGAGCAGCGTCGATTTGCCAGAGCCGTTCGCGCCGGTCAACACGATCCGGTCGGCATAGTCGACCTGGACGGTGACCGGGCCGAGGGTGAAATCACCCCGCATGACAGTGGCATCGGACAATGTGGCCACTACCGATCCGCTGCGCGGCGCGGCACCGATGGTCATCCGCAGCTCCCACTCCTTGCGCGGCTCCTCGACCACGTCCAGGCGTTCGATGCGCCGTTGCGTCTGGCGGGCCTTGGCGGCCTGCTTCTCGGTGGATTCGGCACGCATCTTGCGGCCCGCCTTGTCCGAGTCGATCTTCTTCGGGTCACGCGCCTTGCGGCGGGCGTTGCGGACACCGTGTTCGAGCCAGTTGCGTTGCATCTGTGCCCGCGCCTCCAGGCCCGCCTTGGTGTCGGCGAACTCCTCGTAGGCCTCGCGCGCGTGCTGGCGGGCGATTTCGCGTTCCATCAGGTACGCCTCGTAGCCGCCGTCGTAGGTGCCGACCTGCTGCTGTGCCAGATCCAGCTCGACGATCCGATTCACGGTGCGCGCCAGGAACTCTCGGTCGTGGCTGATCACCACCAGCGGTACCCGGATGCCGGTGACGAACTGCTCCAGCCGGGCCAGGCCGTCCAGGTCCAGATCGTTGGTCGGCTCGTCCAGCAGCAGGATGTCGAAGCGCGACAACAACACCGAGGCCAGCCCCGCCCGTGCCGCCTGGCCGCCGGACAGGCCGGTCATCGGGGTGTCGAGGCCGTTGGGCAGGCTGTCGATCAGGCCGAGATCAGCTGCCGTCTGTTCGGCGCGCTGGTCCAGGTCAGCGCCGCCTAGTGCTAACCAGCGCTCCAGTGCTGGTGAATAGTCGTCATCGACGCCGTCTGCGAGACGCTCTGCCGCGGCATCCATTGCCGACTGAGCGGCGGCCACGCCTGTTCGGCGACCGAGGAATTGGAGTACCGTCTCGCCGGGCACCCGTTCGGGTTCCTGCGCCAGGTAGCCGATGGTGGAATCGGGCGGGCTCAGCGTGATGCTGCCGGTCGGTGTGCTTCGGTCGGCCAGCATGCGCAGCAGTGTCGACTTGCCCGCGCCGTTCGCGCCGACCAGGCCGATCACGTCACCCGGGGCAAGGGTGAGATCCAGGTCGGTGAACAGGGTGCGTTCGCCGTGGCCTGCGGACAGGCCGCGCGCATGCAGAGTAGTGCTCACTGTCCTAAGTGTGCCGTGTTCGGGCAGCGCACCCCGCACCCGGTCGGCTCGGGCGATCGCTCTCGGGGTTGCACCCTGAGCTCGTGCCCGCGGAAATCAGGGTCGGGATCGGTCGCCGGAGCGATGCGCCGTCGGTCCCGGATCGGCAAAGTGGAGTTCGAAGAGATCACCACCAGAGAGGGAAGACCATGACCGCACCCACCCGCCGTTTCGCCCGCTCCACGCACGACAAGTGGATCGCCGGAGTCTGTGGCGGCATCGCCGAATACCTCGGCTGGAACGCCAATGTCGTACGCCTGCTTTTCGTGGTTTCCTGCCTGCTGCCCGGCCCGCAGTTCATCCTGTACCTGGTGCTGTGGCTGCTCATGCCGAAGAAGTGAGGCCAAGGGGGCTGCGCAGGACACCTGAGGATGTCAGGATGGAGCGAAAGGGTTGTTCGCGCGTCCACCGCACGAACGGCACCACGAGTCCTGCTGAGGAGGAGTAATGATCACCTCGGGCGAACTGCCGGGTCTGGATCTACCCGGTATCGACGCGTCCTCGTCACTGGACGGCCTGGGTGCGATCGAACTGCACCACCCCACCCAGGACATCGACGGTGACGGCACCCTCGACACGATCACCACCACCGGTGAAGACGCCATGCAGGTCTGGACCGACTACGACCACGACGGTCTCGCCGACCATGTGACGGTCGTCGAAAAAGACGGCGACTACGCCGCGTGGGAGTTCCACCGGCATCCGGATGGGACTTCGGAGTGGGTTCGCACCGATCACGGGAAGATCGGCAGATAGATCGCCCGGCAGGCCGGTTGTACCGGCCGGGCTCGCCCAGGGGATTTCGCCCGCGTACGGCCTCGGGCCGGATTCGATGGAACCGAACGTCATCGTGCCGCGTCGAAGGAAGTATGGGGACACCCGGCGCCGACCTGAGTCCGGGACATCGTACGAGGTAGGGTGGAGGCGATCGCGTGGCCGGATCCGAGTTGGTCGGCGTCGAGACCGGGGAGTTGGGGCGGCTCGCCAACGAATTGAGCGCATCCGGGCAGGCGGTCCGGAACCGCGCAAAGGACGTGGCCGACAACATGTTCGGCCCCGCCGATGCGGGCGAGAACTACGCTGATCACGGCCGCAAGATTCAGACCGGGCTGGAGACGATCTATAAGTGGCTGGGGAACTGGTCGGAAGCGACGCTGGCGACCGGTGACGTGGTGGGGGCTTCGGTGGTGAAGTACTCGAACACCGATCAAGAGACGTCGTTCGATATCGCGAAGCTCGGCGATGGTAGTAAGGCATAAGGGGGAGCGGCGATGACTTTCGATGTCCCCGCGGCTGCTTCGGTGCGAGAGTATTTGGATATCGGATCGCGGAGCCTGCTTTACTTCGAAAAGTTCGAGCCACGGTTCAAGCGGGCATTCGGTGCGGTCGCCGGGGTGTCGACCTATGAGCAGCTGCACAAGCGTTTCTACGAGCAGAACGGACTGAACGAGGACAAACTGCGCACTCTCGCCGCGAAGCTCCAGATTGTGCTGCAGGACGCGGGCACTCAGCTGGACGTGCAGCGCGGACAGGCGAAGGCGCTCTCGGGAGTTTGGCAAGGTGCGGCGGCCGAGGCGGCCACCACCATGGTGGCGCAGCAGGTCGACCGGGCGGGGGTGGATTGGAAAGCCGCGGGGGAGGCTTGGCGAGCGATTGCCGCGGCGGGGGACGGGTTGCGGTCCGCGGTGAAGATCAAGGCCGAAGTGGTGCGCTACATCCTGGAGAACGGTGTAGCCGTCAAGATTGCCGAAAAGACGCCGGAAGACATCGATGACATCATTTCCGGCGCGAGTATCGCGGTCAGTAATGGTTGGCAAGACGATAGCTTGCTCAGCAAGCTCGGTCGGATCTTTCCGGATCTGACCGGCGGAGCCGACGCCTGGACCGCGAACAATGTTCTGGGGATTCTGCCGGGATCGGATTATCAGCAGCATGTCCAGGCGCGTTGTCAGCATTGGCTGGACAACGTATTCAAGCCCGACTATCTCGCCAAAGTGCAGAAGTTCACCGAGGCGTGCGACCTGACCGATGGGGCGGTCAAGCAGGTCTACGAGCCGATCATCACTGCGCTGGGCCAGGTTTCGGTTGCGCCGTATCCGCGGCCGGCGGGGGTTCCGGTGCAGGAGCAGCCGAAGAACAACGGGACGCCGCAGGACGGTGAGGTGCCCGTGCAGCCTGGCGATCCGTCGACACCTACGGCTCCGGCGGGCACTTCGCCGAGTTCGCCTACGGCACCGGCGACGCCCGCGACGCCTTCTGCACCGGCGCCTTCTGCTCCGGCAACGCCTTCCGCACCGGCGGCGCCCTCGACGCCCACCGCTCCGGCGGGCACTTCGCCGGCTACGCCGTCGACACCGGCTACTCCATCCACATCGACGCCCACCACGCCATCGCCGTCGACGCCGACCGTGCCGTCTACACCGACGGTCCCGACCGCGCCTGTGCCGAATACGTCGTCGTTGGAGGGCTTGCCCGCCCTGAGTCAGGTCGCGAATCAGCTGTCGCCGTTGGCCACCGGGATCGGCCAGGCGGTCGAGGCGGGGATCAGCTCGCTGACCGGGCTCATCAAGGATGGCGTCGACGATGCGATGAAGTTGGTCGAGGAAATCGTCGATCCGACGCAGGCCGACAAGGACGGCGACGGCACATCGGACGACCCGAAGGACGGCACGCCCGCGGCCGAATTCGACCTTGCCGGTAAGCATCTGAAATTCGAGATGGGACCGGACGGTCAGTTGACGCTGATGATGTCCGAAGGCGACGGGAAGCCGCAAGAGTTCAGCCTGCGACTGGACGAGAACGGGCTACCGGTGATCACCGCAAACGAGCCGAAGGACGACGCGACGCCTGCGGCACCCAGCGACGCTCCGAAACAACCTACGGACCCGGCGCCGACCGCACCGGAGAAGCAAGACCCGGCCGAAAGGCCCCGTGCCGCCGAGGAGAACACCGGCCAATCGGCCGGACCGACCGGTGCGCCGCCGAAGATGCGGCGCGAGGAAGATGGCGAGCACATGCCCAAACGCATGCCGGGCGAACAAAATCCGGACGCACCGTTCGACAGCGGTGCGGAATTGGCCGAAGCAGGTCCGCTGGGCGACCTGGCCGAGGCGGGCCCGCTGTGAGCACGCCGCGGCGCTCGGGAGATAGTGGCCGAGCACTGCGGACGAGGCAGCGGTGGAATGAGCGCAGTTCGCGGTGGGGTGGAGCGGCGGGGTGCGGCCGCGGACTGATGTTCCAGCGCAGCACATGCGGATCGGAGAGAATCGACATCGTGAGTTACGCCGAGGAGATCGAGCGCGCCGCGGAGGAATGCCGCCGCCGCTCGTCACTGCTGTTGGACGAACTCGAGCAGATCAACCGGAGAACCGCGGACACCAGCCGCGAACTCGCCGACCAGTCCGCCGCGGAGATGCGCGAGTTCTGGTCAACCCACGCCGCAGAACTCGAAAGGGCGCGTGCCGAGGCGGAAGAAAAAGAGCGCCTCGAAACCGAAGCCCGCGAACAACGCGAAGCCATCGCCCGCTCGATAGCCGCCCGCAAAGCAAACCGCGACGTCCTCCCTATCGACCAGGAAGACGAAGAAGCCGCCTTCTACCAACGCGAAACCTGGCTGATCTAGCCGCCCGGCGGCTCTCGCGTCTAGACGGTCGGCCGTTGCGCAACCTCGCAGACGGGCTGTTCTACCCAGGGACCGGTCACTGTGCGCCGTCGTAGCGGGTCTGGGAGCAGGTCGGCGTGTCAGCGGGGTGGCGCTGGGCGGAGTTGCGTCGTTATCGGCGGAGCAGGCCTGCGAGCTGGCCGATCTTCAACTTTGGTGCCGGTGTCTCTTCCTTGGCTTCGGGATCGATGACCACCGTGTGTGGGATGTCTGCGGCCGGGTCGGCGAAGAGTCGGTAGGTCTTGTCGCCGGTCACGGTGGCGAGTAGGTAGCCGGCGAGCAGGGCGCGGGTGGTGCGGGCGGTCTTGGATTCGTGCTTGCCCGCGCCGACGGCGGCAAGCACGCGGCGACCCTCGATGATGCCGTTGTGCGAGGCGCTGTCGATGGCGCGGAACACGCTCGGGCCGCCCCATGCGGTGGCGAGTGGGATGGCGTTGGAGCTGACGGAGGCGAGGTCGGTGGCGCCTGCCAGGATCAGCGCGGGCGTGTCGAGGTCGGGGGCGAGGGTTTCGGCGGACGGCGCGGTCGGTGCCGGGAACAGCGCTGCGACCGCGGCGACCTGCCGCTGGGTCGCGGCGATGACGGCGGCGCCCGCACCCATGCCGTGGCCGACCAGTGCGAGCCGGTCGGGGTGCACGCTGATCGCGCCGTCACCGAGGCGAACACCTGTGCAGATGTCCAAGGTGGTGAGCAGGTCGGTGGCCAGGCCGAGGTGTGACGGGATCGGGCCGCGCTCGGTGTCGGGTGCGGCGACCACGATGCCCCACGATGCGAGGTGCTCGAGTAGGCCGCGATAGTTGGCGGCGCCGGTCAGCCAGCCGTGCCCGAACGCGACGGCGGGCAGGTTGAGCCCCGATTCGGGCGTGAACACCACCCCCGGCTGGCCCGCGATCGCCAAATTGCCGCGCAGCACCCGATGGGGGCCGCGGCTGGTCAGGGTGCTCAGGAGCGATTTCACAGACGCCGACACGACGAGAACGTTATCCGATAAGTACTCTGGTGAGCCATGTGCGGAATCGTGGGGTACGTCGGATACCGGGACGCGCTCGGCGTTGTCGTTGACGCGTTGCGCCGCATGGAATATCGCGGCTACGACTCCGCCGGTGTGGCGATCGTCGACGGCGCGGGCGCGCTTGCAGTGGAGCGCAAGGCGGGCAAGCTGGCCAATCTGGAGGCCGAACTCGCCGAAATCGGTGTGGCGAGCTTCGCGGGCATGACCGGAATGGGGCACACCCGGTGGGCGACGCACGGCGCGCCGACCGACCGCAACGCGCACCCGCACCGCGATCACAGCGGCAAGGTCGCGGTGGTGCACAACGGGATCATCGAGAACTTCGCCCCGCTGCGCCGCGAGTTGGAGGACGCGGGCGTCGAGCTGAGCAGCGACACCGACACCGAGGTCGCCGTGCATCTGGTGGCTCGCGCCTACGCCGAGGGGCCGACGGCGGGCGACTTCGCGGCAAGTGCGCTCGCGGTGCTTCGTCGGCTGGAGGGGGCGTTCACGCTGGTCTTCACCCATGCCGATCACCCGGACATGATCGTCGCGGCGCGTCGCTCGACGCCGCTGGTGGTCGGCGTCGGCAAGGGCGAGATGTTTATCGCCTCGGACGTCACCGCGTTCATCGAGCACACCCGCGAGGCCGTCGAGCTCGGGCAGGACCAAGCCGTGGTGATCACCGCGGACAACTACACGGTCACCGATTTCGCCGGCAACGACGCGGCGGCGCGGACCCGCCCGTTCACCATCGACTGGGATCTTGCCGCTGCGGAAAAGGGCGGCCACGACTACTTCATGCTCAAGGAGATCGAGGAGCAGCCCGCCGGTGTGGCGGACACCTTGATCGGACACTTCAGCCACGACCAGGACGGTGCGGGCCGGATCGTGCTGGACGAGCAGCGGCTCGCCGATCAGGAACTGCGCGACTTCGACAAGGTCTTCGTCGTCGCCTGCGGCAGTTCCTACCATGCGGGCCTGCTCGCCAAGTACGCGATCGAGCACTGGACCAGGCTGCCCGTCGAGGTCGAGCTGGCCAGCGAATTCCGTTACCGCGACCCGGTTTTGGATCGTTCCACGTTGGTGGTGGCGATTTCCCAGTCGGGGGAGACCGCCGACACGCTCGAGGCGGTGCGCCACGCCAAGGAGCAGAAGGCGCGGGTCCTGGCGATCTGCAATACCAATGGCGCGCAGATTCCGCGTGAGTCCGACGCCGTGCTCTACACCAGGACCGGTCCGGAGATCGGCGTCGCCTCCACCAAGGCGTTCCTGGCGCAGGTGACCGCGAACTATCTGGTCGGCCTCGCCCTGGCGCAGGCGCGTGGCACCAAGTACCCGGACGAGGTGGCCCGCGAGTTCGCCGAGCTCGAGGCGATGCCGAAGCTGGTGGCACGGGTGCTCGAGACCGGTCCGCAGGTGCGCGCCATCGCACGCGAGTTGGCACATGTCCAGACGGTCCTGTTCCTCGGCCGCCACGTCGGTTATCCGGTGGCGCTGGAGGGTGCGCTCAAGCTCAAGGAGCTGGCGTACATGCATGCCGAGGGCTTCGCGGCGGGCGAGCTCAAGCACGGTCCGATCGCGCTGATCGAGGAGGGCCTGCCGGTGATCGTGGTGATGCCGTCCCCCAAGGGCCGCGCGGTGCTGCACTCCAAGCTGCTGAGCAACATTCGTGAGATCCAGGCCCGCGGTGCGCGCACCATCGTGATCGCCGAGGAAGGCGACGACACCGTCCGCCCGTTCGCCGACGACCTCATCGAAATCCCCTCCGCCCCCACCCTCTTCCAACCCCTACTCTCCACCGTCCCCCTCCAAATCTTCGCCGCCGAAGTAGCCCAAGCCCGCGGCTACGACGTAGACAAGCCCCGCAACCTCGCCAAGTCCGTCACCGTCGAATAGCCCCCGACCGGGGCACGCTGAGCTGGCGAGCGGGACGTGGGGTTTGGGTGGGGGAGCGGCGTTCGAGGGTGCCGGACCAGGCGGCTAGGGCTAGGGCTAAGGCGACCAGGGCTACGCCGACCCAGTTGGGGGCGGTGTAGCCGAAGCCTGCGGCGATGACTGCCCCGCCTAGCCAGGCGGCGATGGCGTTGCCGAGGTTGAAGGCGCCGATGTTGACGGCGGAGGCCAGTGTCGGTGCGCCGGCGGCTTGGTCGAGGACGCGCTTTTGCAGGGGTGGGACGGTGGCGAAGCCGAGGGCGCCGATGAGGACGACGGTGATCGCTGCGGTGACCTTGTTGTGTGCGGTGAGGGTGAACAGGGCCAGCACCACGGCGAGGCCGCCGAGGCTGAGGTAGAGCATCGGCATCAGGTGGCGGTCGGCGAACTTGCCGCCGATCAGGTTGCCCGCGAAGAAGCCGAGGCCGAACAGCACGAGCAGCCAGGTGACCGAGCTGTCGGCGAAACCGGTGACCTCGGTCATCATCGGCGCGAGATAGGTGATCGCCGCGAACACGCCGCCGAAGCCGAGCACGGTCATCGCCATCGCGAGCAGCACCTGCGGGTTCCGGAAAACGGCCAGTTCGGTGCGTAGCCGGGCGTCCTGCGGTGCGGGCTGCTCGGGCACCAGCAGTGCGACACCGATCAGGCCGATCAGGCCGACCAGCGCGACGATCAGGAAGGTGAGCCGCCAGCCGAACTGCTGGCCGAGCAGGGTGCCGAACGGCACGCCGACCATGGTGGCGACGGTAAGCCCGGTGAACATGATCGCGATCGCACCGGCGCGCCGATCCGGGCTCACCACGGTCCCCGCGACGACCGCGCCGATGCCGAAGAACGCGCCATGGGCCAGCGAGGCCACGATCCGGCCGGTCAGCATCAACCCGAAAGTGGGTGCGACAGCGGACAATACGTTGCCCGCCACCAGGAGCAGCAGCATGCCGAGGAGCATCCGCTTGCGGGAGATCCGGGTGCCGAGCCCGGTCATCAGCGGCGCACCGACTACAACGCCGAGCGCGTACCCGGTGACCAGCATGCCCGCGGTGGGGATGGATACCGCGTAGGTGTCGGCGATGTCGGGGAGTAATCCGACGACGACGAATTCGGTGGTGCCGATTCCGAATGCCCCGAGTGTCAGGGCGAGGAGTGCGAGCGGCATGAGGGGAGCCTCCACGTTAATGTTGCGCCTGAGCCTTACGGGCGTCCACAATAATTGCAGACGCGTGATAATTGCAAGAGCGGGCTATTGCGCTGGTCATCTATCCTGGAAGGACAATCCCTACGCGGAAGGAACGCCATGACCGCGGATGCCGCGCTGACCGGCCTGGCCGATGGCTGGTACGCACTGTCACTGCTGCACGATCGGATCGAGGCGCACATCGAACGGGCCCTGCAATCCGGCCACGATTTGAGCGTCCGCGAATACTCGCTGCTGGTCGTGCTCAGCCGTCAGCACGACGGACCCGGCGGCCACCTACGGATGAACCAGGTCGCCGAAGCCGTGGTCCTGAGCCAGAGCGCAACAACCCGTCTGGTCACCCGGATGGAAGACCGCGGCCTCCTCCAGCGCTACCTATGCCCCGACGACCGCCGCGGCATCTACACCGACGTCACCCCGCCCGGCCTGACTCTGCTGGAACAGGCCCGCCCCACCCACGACGCCGCCCTCTCCAGCGCCCTCGGCCAAGCCGCCGCCGACCCGGAACTGGCCCCCTTGGTAGCCGCGGTAGAAGCCCTCAACACCACCTCGGCCCGCAGCCCCCGCACCCGCCAATACCGCCCGGTCTAACACCGAGCGGGACGCCACCGAGTCCCCTTCTCGTGCTTCGCCGCCGCGGTGTCCCGTTCGCGTAAACGGCCGTCGCTTACCGGCCCGGTCTAGCGGTCGAGTGGGACGTCACTGAGTCCCTTCGCGCACTTTGCCGCTGCGATGTCCCGTTCGGGTAGGCCGTCGCTTAGCGGCGGGACGGACTTGGCGGTGTGCTTTCTCGGTGCCGTTGGGCGGGTTGCTACTGGACGGTGATGGTGCCGCGCATCTCCGGGTGGAGGGAGCAGAGGTAGCGGTAGGTGCCGGGGACGGTGAAGGTGTAGCTCCAGTCGCCCTTGTCGATGATGGGGCTGTTGAGGCCCATGGCCTTGTCGCCGATGCCTTGCACGTTGTGCGGGGCCTTGTCGCTGAAGTGCCAGGTGATGATGTCGCCGGTTTTGATGGTGACTTCGGCGGGGGAGAACTTCATGTCGCTGACATCGACGGTGACGGCGGCGGGCTTGGGGTCGCCCGCGGGCTGGGAGGTCGGGGTCGTCGGGCGCTTCGTGGTCGTCGCCGCGGGCCCGGAGTCACCGCCACCGCAGCCGGCCAGCAGCGCGGCTGCCAGCGCGAACCCGGCGACGACCGACATGGACCTGGCACGGCGTTTGACCATTGGCATGATGGCCAAGCGTAGTCTGCTGTCGTTGCGGGCCTGCGCGGCGTCATCGGCGCCGACGCGAGCCCGGCGGCGACGGACAAGCAGTACCGAGCAACCCAGTGGAGGATCGCCCATGTCCACGCAGCGGGGTTATTTCACCGCCGACGAAGTGCGCGCGGCCGAGGCCGAGCTGTTCACCCGTGTCCCGGACGGCGTCCCCATGCAGCGTGCGGCATACGGGCTGGCCACCGTCGTCGCGGGCGAGCTGCGGGCGCGCACCGGAGGTGTCGCGGGACGCTCGGTGACCCTGCTCGTCGGATCCGGCGACAACGGTGGTGACGCGCTGTGGGCCGGGTCGATGCTGCGCCGCCGTGGAGTCGCGGTGACCGCGGTGCTGCTCAACCCGGCTCGTGCCCACGCGAAAGGGCTTGCGGCGCTGCGCAAGGCGGGCGGCCGCGTGCGCGAGGCGGGCGGCGGGCGCGAGGACATCGGGGATCCCGACTTGGTGATCGATGGCATCGTCGGCATTTCCGGCCGCGGCGCGTTACGCCCGAATGCCGCCGAACTCGTTGCGGCACTGGAAGTCCCGATCGTTGCCGCCGATTTGCCGAGTGGTGTCGATCCGGACACCGGCGCGATCACCGGGCCCGCTGTCCGCGCGGATGTCACCGTCGCGTTCGGCGCGTACAAGCCCGTGCACGCACTCGCCGCGCCGCACTGCGGTCGAATCGAGCTGGTGCCCATCGGGTTACAGCTGCCGGAGCCGAATCTGGCCGCACTGGAACCCTCTTCGATCGGCGCGGACTGGCCGGTGCCGAACGCCGCCGACGACAAGTACACCCAGGGCGTCACCGGCGTCTGCGCGGGGAGCGCCGACTATCCGGGTGCGGCGGTGCTGTGCACCGGCGCGGCTGTCGCGGCCACCTCGGGCATGGTTCGATACGCCGGAACCGGCGCTGCAGATGTGCTCGCCCACTTCCCCGAAGTCATTGCCACCGAGCATGTCTCGGAGGTAGGCCGCGTCCAGGCCTGGGTGTTCGGCCCCGGCTCGGGCACCGACGCCGACGCGCGCAAACGGCTCGTCGAGATCCTCGCCACCGACCTGCCCGTCGTCGTGGACGCGGACGGGCTCACCATGCTCGCCGCCGATCCCGACCTGGTGCGCGGCCGCTCGGCACCGACCGTATTGACCCCGCACGCGGGCGAATTCGCCCGGCTCACCGGAGCGGAGGTCGGCCCGGACCGGGTAGCGGCGGTCCGCTCCCTCGCCGAGGACTGGCGGCTCACCGTCCTGCTGAAGGGCCGCGCGACCCTCGTCGCCACCCCCGGTGCACCGGTACTCGTCAACGAAGCGGGCGCGTCCTGGGCCGCCACCGCGGGGGCGGGCGATGTGCTGTCCGGCATCGTCGGCGCCCTCCTGGCTGCGGGTCACGCCCCGGCCTTGGCCGCCGCGGCCGCCGCGCGGGCGCACTCGCTCGCGGCGAACCTGGCCGCCCACGAAGACCACCCCGAGGCCGCCCCCATCTCCGCGACTCCGCTGCTCGACCACATCCGCCCCGCCATCCGCACGCTTCGCGCACTCGCCCGTCGCGACTTCTGATTCGGATCCGTCGATCGGGTTATGTGCTCGCCCGCCGAGCTGTGTCGCGGGACACCGCCGCGTCAACGCGCTGCCACCACGACATCGCCCCGCCAATAGACTTCAGCGAAGGTAACAACTGACTTCGACAGCACATGGGTAACTCGTCGGGTACGGGCTGACTCGCAGCCCACCGCGGCACGGCCGACCGCCGACGCCACTATCGTGGCACCTGGGTCTGGCCCGAATACCCGGAGAGGCGGGGCTAGCGTGAAGGCGCAAGTGGAGACGGTCGTCGATTTGGCCGCCATCGCCCACAACGTGCGGATCCTGCGGGAACACGCGGGCGACGCCGCGGTGATGGCGGTGGTCAAAGCGGACGGCTACAACCACGGTGCCGTCGAGGTCGGCAAGGCGGCGCTGGCCGCGGGGGCCGCCGAGCTGGGTGTCACCACGATCCCCGAGGCCGTGCTGCTGCGCGAGGCCGGGATCACCGCGCCGATCCTGACCTGGCTCAACAACTCCGACGCCGATTACGCCGCCGCACTCACCGCCGACATCGAGATCGGCGTCTCCTCGCTCGCCCAGCTGCGGGCGGTGGAGGCGGCGGCCAGGAGCACCGGCCGCACCGCGACGATCAGCCTCAAGGTGGATACCGGTCTGCACCGCAACGGTCTCACGCCGATCGAATATCCGCAGGCACTCGCTGCGCTGCGGACCCTGGTCGACGAGCAGGCGGTGCGCTTCCGGGCGATTTTCTCCCATCTCGCCTGCGCCGACGAACCCGAGCATCCGACCAACGACGTGCAGCGCGCCCGCTTCCTGGAAGCGATCGCCACCGCCAAGGAGCACGGCCTGGAACCGGAGCTGGTGCACCTGTCCAACTCGCCCGCCACGCTGACCCGTCCCGACCTCGCCTTCGACATGGTCCGGCCCGGCATCGCGGTCTACGGGCTCACCCCGGTCCCCGACATCGACGACTTCGGACTGCGCCCGGCGATGACCTTCCAAGCTCGCGTCGCCCTGGTCAAGCAGGTGGCCGCGGGCGAAGGCGTCTCGTACGGCCACACCTGGATCGCCCCGCACGACACCACGGTCGCGCTCATCCCGGCAGGCTATGCCGACGGTGTATTCCGTTCGCTGAGTGGACGATTCGACGTATGGCTCGGCGGAGCGCGCCGCCCCAACGTCGGCCGGGTCTGCATGGACCAGTTCGTCGTCGACCTCGGCGACAACGCCGCCGACGTCCGCGCGGGCGACCCGGCGATTTTGTTCGGCTCTGGTCCGGACGAACCCCGCGCCCAGGACTGGGCGGACCGGCTCGACACCATCCACTACGAGGTGGTCTGCTCGCCGCGCGGCAGAGCGGTCCGCCGCTACGTAGGCGGTGCCGGATGAGACGCAGGCGGGTCACCGCGGTCCGTGGCGGCCTCGCCACCGCGGGCGTGGTCGGCGCCATGGCCGGGGTGCATGCCCTGCGCCGCGCCGGCGCCCGCGTGCTCTGGCCCGCCCGCCGCGACGAATACCGGGACGAGAACTTCGATCTCATCGATCAGGACCGCTCCGGCGCGGTGCTCACCGACGACGATGTGCGCCTGGCCACCCGCGAATGCGGCCCCGAGGACGCGCCGGTCACCGTGATCTTCGTGCACGGTTTCTGCAACACCATGGAGTCCTTCCACTTTCAGCGCCGCGACCTCGAAAAGCGTTGGGGCGCAAGCGCGCGCCTGGTCCTGTTCGACCTGCGCGGCCACGGCCGCTCCGGCACGCCGGAGACGGACAGCTGCACCGTCGCCCAACTCGGCCGCGACCTCGCCGCGGTGATCACGGCGAGCGCGCCGACGGGCCGGGTGGTGCTGGTCGGCCATTCGCTGGGCGGCATGGCGGTGCTCGCCGCCGCGGCACAGTTCCCGGATCTGTTCGCGGCCCGCGTGATCGGGATAGCGCTGTTCGCCACGGCCGCCGCCGAGGTCACTGCCACGGGCATCACTCAACTACTGCGTAATCCCGTGATCGATCGGGTCCGGATGGCTGTGCTCGCCGCGCCCGCGCTGGCCCAGGCGGGACGAACCACCGCGCGGCAGCTGATCTCGCCGATCCTGCACGTCAGCTCGTTTCACGGCCCGGTGAGCCCCACCCTGTCCCGGTTCACCACCATGATGATCGACCGGACGCCGGTCGAGACCGTCGTGAAGTTCCTGAAAGCCATCGAGCTGCACGATGAATCGGCCGCACTGCCCACCCTGGCGCACCTGCCCGCGCTGGTGATCGGCGGCACGCACGATCTGGTTATCCCGTTCCGCAATTCCCGCGCGCTGGCCAGGCAGCTGCCGAACAGTGAGCTGATCCGCTTCGAGGGCGCCGCGCACATGCCGCACCTGCAGTTCCCGGATATCGTCAACGACGCGCTCGACCGATTGCTCGCGCGCACCGGCGTGATCGAACCCACCCAAGCACCCGCCTCGGAGGTGACCAGTGGCTGAGCGGCAGCAGCGGATGCTGCCCACCGTCGCCGACACCGAGGCACTCGGCCGCGAGCTCGCCGCCGGGCTCGGCGCCGGTGATCTCGTCGTGCTCGACGGTCCGCTCGGCGCGGGCAAGACCGCGCTCACCAGGGGCATCGCCGCAGGGCTTGGCGTGCAGGGCCGGGTCAGCTCGCCGACGTTCATCATCGCCCGCCAGCATCGGGCCGGCGAGCGCGACGGCGCGGTGCCGCTGGTGCACGTGGACGCCTACCGGCTCGGTGGCGACCTGGACGAGCTGGACGCCCTCGACCTGGACACGGATCTGCATCAAGCGGTGGTCGTGGTGGAGTGGGGCCGCGGGGTGGTGGAACACCTGACCGATCGCCATCTGCGGGTGCTGCTGTCGCGCGAACCCGATTCGGAGGTGCGCACCGCCGAATGGGAATGGGTGGATTAACTACCAGGTAGCTCCGCACCGACGGCAGCTACCAACCGGTATCGTTGGGTCAATCATGCTGGTATTAAGTGTCGACACCGCGACACCCGCCGTGACAGCGGGATTGGTGGAAGTGGAGCAGGCCGCGGGCGTGGCCACCGCCGTCGGCGACGGCTTGCCGGTCGCGCGGAACGGCACTGCCACCACGCGCACCGTCGCCTCGCGAGTGCGGGTCGATCCGCGCGCGCACGCCGAGGTGCTCACCCCGCAGATCCTCGAATGTCTCACCGAGGCAGGCCGTTCCAGGACCGACATCGCCGCGATCGTGGTCGGCATCGGGCCGGGCCCGTTCACCGGGTTGCGCGTCGGCATGGCAACCGCTGCGGCGTTCGGTGACGCGCTGGGCATTCCGGTGTACGGCGTGTGCAGTCTCGACGCGATCGCCGCCGACGCGGTATCCGACCTCACGCCGGGTAGTGAACTGCTCGTGGTCACCGACGCGCGCCGCCGCGAGGTCTACTGGGCGCGCTACCGCGACGGCGTGCGCATCGCGGGACCGGACGTGGCCAAGCCGAGCGATGTCGATATGGCGCAGGCCACGGTAATCGCCGGATCCGCCTCGCATGTCGATTTCTTCGACCTGCCCGTGCTGCCGGTGGAAACGCCGTCGCCCGCCGGGCTGGCCCAGGCGGCCGCGGCCGAAGTGCTCGCGCGCACGGTGCCGGACGCGCTGGTGCCGCTGTACCTGCGCAGGCCCGATGCCGTCGAAAAGAGCTACCGCGCCCTCGACCGGACGGGAGCGTGAGCCGGTGAGTATCCGAATCGAGCCGATGGTCACGGCCGACATCGAGCGCTGCGTCGAGCTCGAGCAACTGCTGTTTCCCGAGGATGATCCATGGCACGCCGTGGCGTTCCAGTCGGAGCTCGCCGCGCCGCACAATCGCTACATCACCGCCCGCGCCGACGACGGGCGAATGGTCGGCTACGCCGGTGTCGCGCTGCTGGGTGATGACGAACACCCCGAGGCCGAGGTGCACACCATCGGTGTCGACCCCACCTGCCTGCGCGCGGGCATCGGCACGCTGTTGCTGGAGGCGCTGCTCGACGAGGCGGGCAAACGGGGTGGACCGGTGTTTCTCGAGGTGCGCACCGACAACACGCCCGCGATCGCGCTGTACGCCAAGCACGGCTTCCACATCATCGGGTTGCGCAAGAACTACTACCATCCCAGCGGCGCGGACGCCTACACCATGCGCAGGCCCGCGCTGAGCGCGCTGCCTCTCCCGGACGAGGTCCTCTCGTGATCATCATGGGCATCGAAAGTTCCTGCGACGAAACCGGAGTCGGCATCGTGCGCAGGCACGCCGACGGCAGCTGCGAACTGCTCGCCGACGAGGTTGCCTCCAGCGTCGACCAGCACGCGCGGTTCGGTGGCGTGGTACCCGAAATCGCGTCGCGCGCGCACCTGGAGGCGATCGTGCCCGCCATGCGCCGCGCGCTCGCGGCGGCGGGCATCGCCAAGCCGGATGCTCTGTCGGTAACCATCGGCCCCGGTCTGGCCGGTGCGCTGCTGGTCGGTGTCGCGGCCGCGAAAGCCTATGCGGCGGCGTGGGATGTGCCGTTCTACGCGCTGAATCATCTCGGCGGGCACGTGGCGGTGGACACCCTGGAGCACGGCCCGATGCCGCCGTGCGTCGCGCTGCTCGTTTCCGGTGGGC
Source organism: Nocardia iowensis (assembly GCF_019222765.1). Taxonomy (NCBI): domain Bacteria; kingdom Bacillati; phylum Actinomycetota; class Actinomycetes; order Mycobacteriales; family Nocardiaceae; genus Nocardia; species Nocardia iowensis. The sequence continues at coordinate 1,266,702 of NZ_CP078145.1, forward strand.
ACACCCATCTGTTGCACGTCACCGATCTGGCGGAGCCGATCGTCGAGTTGGGCAGCACCGTCGACGATGCGGCGGGCGAGGCTTTCGACAAGGTGGCGCGGCTGCTCGGGCTCGGGTTTCCCGGCGGCCCCGCGCTGGATGCCGCCGCGGCCAAGGGGGATTCGCGCGCGATCGCGTTCCCGCGCGGCATGACCGGGCCGCGGGACGCGCGCTACGACTTCTCCTTCTCCGGTCTCAAGACGGCCGTCGCCCGCTATGTCGAGTCCGCGCAGCGCAGCGGCCTGACCGCCGAGGACCTGCCTATCCCCGACATCGCGGCGTCCTTCCAGGAGGCGGTCGCCGACGTGCTCACCATGAAGGCGGTGCGTGCGGCTCAGGACGTCGGCGTGGACACCCTGGTGCTCGGCGGCGGTGCCACCGCCAACTCCCGAATCCGATCGATGGCCGAAGAGCGCTGCGCCGCAGCCGGTTTGACCCTCCGGGTACCCAAGCCCCGGCTGTGCACCGACAACGGCGTAATGATCGCCGCCCTCGGCGCCCACGTCATCGCAGGCGGCGCGAAACCTTCCCCGCTGACGGTCGCCACCGACCCTGGCCTGCCCGTCTCGATCAGCCGAGTCAGCTGAACACCCAGGCACCCGGTCGAGTTCGGACCCGACTCCGGACCGTGCACACCCGCCCCCAACCCTGAGCTAGCTCGCATCCGCCATCGCCCCATATGCCGTCGGCGTACCCGTTCTCCGGGCTGCACATGCAGTACATCGGGTGCGCAGTCGTCACAGAGGGTGTGCGCTACGTATGCCCATGTCAGCTGGCACGGCTGCTACATGGCGCGAGTAGGCGCTCCATCATGTCCGGTTCGGCGTATGCCGTTGGCGGCGAACGGGACTCACAGGATCTGCGTTCGGCCTCGGCATGAACGGAGTCTGGTCGTGTGCGCCACAGCGCACCTCTTGTACGGCTGCCACAGAGGGTGCGCTCCGCACGGGCGCGGGCTGCTGCTACGCGTTCGTTGGCGCTGTGCCGCTGCTGAGCGGTCGACGGTGGGACCTCAGCCGAGGTTGGGACGTCAGCAAGTTCGCCGGGCGGTCAGTCGGATTCGCCGGTCGGGTCGGAATTTGTTCCACCGGGAAGCAACGCGCCCGAATTGTGGCGGGGTGGGATCGGGAGGTGGGACTGGGCGGGGGCCTGGGTCGGCGTGGGTTTCTGGCCTGGCTTCGGGGGCTGGGTGCCGGGCTTGTCCTTGTCCTGGCCGGACGAACCTGCTTGCGGGCCGACGGAATTGCCGAACAGCGGGCCGAGCAGCTCCGGGAACGGGATCACCGGGAGGTTCGGGTCCGGGCGCAGGGTGGGCTGGGTCGGCGGGGTGGCCGGTGTCGGTGCGGGGGTGGTCGACGGTTGACCGCGGTCCTGGGTGATCGACGGGAGACTGCCGCCGGGCGGGCGATTGGTGCTCTCCTGGTTCCGTCCGCTGGTCGAGGTGCCCGCTCCGGTCGGCGGCACGGGGTTCGTCGGCGGCGGCGGCATTTGCGACGCACTGCTCGTGGTGCCCGCGGGGGAGACCTCGTCGTCCGAGGTGGGCGCGAATGTCTTTACGCCGTAGCCGATGATCAGCCCGACCACCACGATCGCCCCGGCCAGCGTGCCGACCACCTTGGTGAACGTGCCGACCGGCGCGTCGGTGCCGAGCGCGGCCACCGGGAACACCGACGGCTGCACCGAATCGGCAACCAGCGCGGCGCCTTTCGCGATCACAGCGTCCGGGTCTTCCACGGTGAACACCGGAATATCCAGCTGGGCACCGAGGGTGTCGACGACGGCGGGAATGTTGGCGCCGCCGCCGATCACCGTCACCGCTTCCGGGAATTTCGGCGCCCTGGCGAATACCGCCGCGGCGAACACGGCTGTCTCGCGCAGCAGATCGGCGATCAGCTCCTCGAAATCGGCCCTGGTCAGTTTGAGCGGTTGGCCCGCGACGTGGTCGATGGTGACGGCGGGCGCGATGGACAGGTGTTCCTTGGCCGCGCGGCCGCGGTTGGTCAGCATGCCGCGGTTGGGGCGGGTGCCGCGCCGGGCGTAGTGCAGGTCGACCAGGTGGTGATAGATGAGGTCGTCGATGGCGTTGCCGCTGATCGCGATGGTGCGCTCGGACCGGAGCACGGTGCCGTCGGCCTGGTCGGCGACGGTGACGCTGAGTCCGGTCGCGCCGAGGTCGACGATGGCGACGGTGTCGTAGCGGTCGAGCAGGCCGGTGTGCCGCAGGTAGGTGAGCGCCGCGGTGCCTTCCGGGACCAGTCGCAGTTCCCGCTGTTTGCCGGTGGCCGCGCGGATCGCCTGCGCCTGTTCCTTGCTGCGGTAGGCGACGGCGACGCTGGTGGGCGGGCGACTCGTGGGCGATTCGAGGTTGCGCGGCTGCGCGCCGGCGAAGCGGGCGCCGACGGGGTAGCTCACGTCGTGCGTCAGCTGCGTGGTCGGTAGCTGGTTGGTCATCAGCTCGATCGAGGACGCGACGAGGTCGCCGAGGTCGGAGTGGGCCGCGTCGGCGGATACGACGCGGTAGTCGAAGCTCTGCGCGCCGTTCGACGCGGTGGCGACAAGCGCCGAGCACACGACCTCGGACCCGGCCGAGATGCCGAGGGATGTTCGCATGTTCATTCACCTCCCTTCGAGCGGATGGTCATGTGCGGCCTCGAGCCTTCGCTCTCGCAAAGCGCTCTGTGTCGCCGACCATCTCGAATGGACTGCCGAATCGCCTTGGGTCGACGCACGATCCGGCCTCGAAACCCGGTCGGGCCCGTTGTCCGGATGGTCGCGGGGACCCGGCGATGGATCACGTGTGGCTAGCTCTCTGGTGCAGCTTCTCGATGAGACGTTGTTCTGTGACGCTGGTGTGTGCTCTGACGCTGGGTGTTCGATGACGCCGGGTGTTCGGATCACGCTGAGTTCTTCGGTGATGCCGAGCGTTGTGACGACGTACGTTCTGTGACAACCCCTGGTCTCCGACTGCACTGGTTCGTGACGAACACAGCGGTCGGACAGCGACCGTCGTCAATAGTGTCACAATCCGTTATCCGAACGTTACAGTTTTCCCGATCTCTTGAAAACCCCTCCGGGCGTGCGTTGGGCGTGTCGGGCACCACTGGCGTTCGTGGCGATCTGAAATTGGCACATCCCGGCCTTGAGCGCTGGCACTCTCATGTATAGAGTGCTAGTCGGCACTGGTGATGTGCGCGGGCCGGGCTTTCGTCCGGCCGAGCGGCTGTCTTGTGCCAGGCAGTTCGACTACTGGGCAGGGGTCCCGGCACCCGCGACGACGGGGCTATGCGCAGGGTCACATCGCGACCAATACCGATGGTCCGGAACAACAGTTCCGGACGACATCCCCTGAAAGTGGAGGGCTCAACGTGGCGAGCGTGAACATCAAGCCGCTCGAGGACAAGATCCTCGTCCAGGCCAACGAGGCCGAGACGACGACGGCCTCCGGCCTGGTCATCCCCGACACGGCGAAGGAAAAGCCGCAGGAGGGCACCGTCATCGCCGTCGGCGAAGGACGCGTCACCGACAAGGGTGACCGCATCCCGGTCGACGTCAAGGAGGGTGACACCGTCATCTACAGCAAGTACGGCGGCACCGAGATCAAGTACCAGGGCGAGGAATACCTCATCCTGTCGGCGCGCGACGTGCTGGCCGTCGTCACCAAGTGACCGCGCTCCGCGCGGTCGTCCCGGCGAAAGCCGGGAGCACAACGTGGGTTTCGCACTCACGTGGCCGCGCTCCCCGGCGATAGCCGGGATCGAGTCGTAACGACACTGCCCCGGTTCCCCTGAGCGGGGACCGGGGCAATGTCGTTTCCAGCCTGGAATCCAAGGAATAGGACTTATGGCAAAGCAGATCGAGTTCGACGAGAAGGCTCGTCGGGCTCTGGAACGCGGAGTCGACAAGCTCGCCGACGCCGTCAAGGTCACCCTCGGCCCGCGCGGCCGCCACGTCGTGCTCGCGAAGGCCTTCGGCGGCCCGACCGTGACCAACGACGGTGTCACCATCGCGCGCGATATCGACCTGGAAGATCCCTTCGAGAACCTCGGCGCGCAGCTGGTCAAGAGCGTCGCCACCAAGACCAACGACGTCGCGGGTGACGGCACGACCACCGCGACCGTGCTGGCCCAGGCAATGGTCCGCGCTGGCCTGAAGAACGTTGCCGCCGGCGCGAATCCGATCTCACTCGGCCTCGGCATCGCCAAGGCCGCCGACGCGGTCTCCGAGGCGCTGCTCGCCGCGGCCACCCCGGTGTCCGGCGAGAAGGCGATCGCCCAGGTCGCCACCGTCTCCTCGCGCGACGAGGAGATCGGCGAGATGGTCGGCAAGGCGCTGACCACCGTCGGCAAGGACGGCGTCGTCACCGTCGAGGAATCCTCGACGCTGCAGACCGAGCTCGTGGTCACCGAGGGCGTGCAGTTCGACAAGGGCTACCTCTCGCCCTACTTCGTCACCGACACCGACAGCCAGCAGGCCGTGCTGGAGGATGCGTACATCCTGCTGCACCGCGAGAAGATCAGCTCGCTGCCGGACTTCCTGCCGCTGCTGGAGAAGATCGCCGAATCCGGCAAGCCGGTGCTGATCATCGCCGAGGACGTCGAGGGCGAGGCGCTGTCCACGCTGGTGGTCAACTCGATCCGCAAGACGATCAAGGCCGTCGCGGTGAAGGCGCCGTTCTTCGGTGACCGTCGCAAGGCGTTCCTGGACGACCTGGCCGTGGTCACCGCGGGCACCGTGATCAACCCGGACCTGGGCATCACGCTGCGCGAGGCGGGCCTGGACGCGCTGGGCAAGGCGCGTCGGGTGGTCGTCAGCAAGGACGACACCACGATCATCGACGGTGCAGGCACCGCCGAGGACATCGCGGCCCGTGGCGCGCAGCTGCGGCGCGAGATCGAGGCCACCGACTCCGACTGGGATCGCGAGAAGCTCGAGGAGCGGCTGGCGAAGCTGGCCGGTGGCGTCGCGGTGATCAAGGTCGGCGCGGCCACCGAGACCGCGCTCAAGGAGCGCAAGTACCGGGTCGAGGACGCGGTGAGCGCGGCGAAGGCCGCCGTCGAGGAGGGCATCGTGCCCGGCGGTGGCTCCGCGCTGGTGCAGGCGTCCGCCAAGCTGATCGAGCTGCGCGACTCGCTGTCCGGCGACGAGGCGGTCGGCGTCGACGTGGTGCGGACCGCACTGTCGGCGCCGCTGTTCTGGATCGCCACCAACGCGGGCGTGGACGGCTCCGTGGTGGTCAGCAAGGTCGCCGAGGGCAAGGAAGGCTTCAACGCCGCCACCCTCACCTACGGTGACCTGCTGACCGACGGTGTCGTCGACCCGGTGAAGGTGACCCGCTCGGCCGTCGTGAACGCGGCGTCGGTGGCGCGGATGATCCTCACCACCGAGAGTGCGATTGTGGAGAAGCCCGCCGAAGAGGCGCCCGACCACAGCCACCACGGTCACAGCCACTGAGCTGGGCTCGGAAACCAGAGAAGGCCCTCGGACGTCGAGTCCGGGGGCCTTCGTTTTTCCTAGCTCAGGAAGCTACGGGGGGTTGCTCAGCGGCGATGGCGGCGAGCAGTTGGGTGCGCAGGCTCGCGGGCGGCTCGGTCGCCGTCACGGTGGCGAGCGCGGCGAGCGCCTCCCTCGTCTGCCTTATCTCCCTCATGAACTCCGCACGTAGCGCGGGGTCTTCGGTGTCGAGCAGTTCCTGCACCTCATGGTGGTCTACGTCGTCGATCGATCCGAGCGCGACGGTGTGCGCGAGATCGACCTGGCGTTCGTTCATCTCACGTCACCCCCAAACTTCTTTTGAGTCGTGTCAATCCGTCCCGAATTCGGGACTTAACGGTCGGTAACCCTACGCCGAGGTAGTGCGCGACCTCCGCGTAGGTTCGCCCGCCGTAGTAGGCGAGCGAGATGGCCTCTCGCTGGGTATCGGTCAAGGTCGCGAGCCCTTCGAGGACGGCCTGTTGTTCGAGCCTTCGCTCTACCTCTTCGGTTACTTCATCGAATTCGTTACCGAGAACCCTTATTCCGTAGGCGACTTCGCGTTGGGTGTGTGCCTGCTCGGCGCGAACCCGATCGACGGCCCGGCGGTGGGCGAGCGTCATCAGCCACGTCACGGCCGACCCCTTGTCGGCGTCGAAAGTGGCTGCGGTGCGCCAGATCTGCAGGTAGACCTCCTGCGTCGTCTCCTCCGCGTATCCGGGGTCGTGTAGGACGCGCAGCACCAGACCGAAGACGCGCGCGGACGTCCGGTCGTATAGCTCGGCAAAGGCTTCCTGGTCGGCCTCGCCGCACCGATGTAGCAGGGCGGCGAGTTCGATGCTTTCGGCGGCGCGGGCCGTAACCGCAGAATCCACACCGGGTGGGAAGGCTTCTCTTCGGAACGAGTCGCCCTCTGCGGCCGGCTGCCGCGTTGTCACAACGCTCCATTCTGTGTCATCGGTCACTACCGTAGCGTGCCGCTATGACCTCCCTTCGGCTGGGGTGTCGGCAAAGCGCCTGTGGCCCAGCGACTTTGCGGAAAACTTTCGACACGCCGGGTGTCTCTACCAAAGACACGCCGTGACACGCCGATAGTCAACGCAATACGCAGGGCTCCACAGGATGTGCGGCGACGGGTGGTCACCGCCGCAGACGGGGCGGTGGTGACCGCGTATCGCCTGCCGGTTGTTTGCTAGGGATTCGGCGCGCCGGGCCCCATGGATGGGAAGAATTTCAATTAAACGGCCATTCGGCGCCTATTGCGGCGGGCGTGCATCTCGCGTTCGGTCTCGGACATGCCGCCCCAGATGCCGTAAGGCTCGCTGACTTTGAGGGCGTGGCTGCGGCACTGCATCAGTACCGGGCAGGCCCGGCAGATCTCTTTGGCGCGCATCTCTCGCGCGGTACGGGCTCGGCCACGTTCGCCGTCGGGATGGAAGAACACGGCGGAGTCCTGCCCGCGGCAGGACCCTCGCATCTGCCAATCCCAGACGTCGGCGTTCGGTCCGGGGAGGTGGGTCGGCATGGGCATGGTGAACTCCTCGTGGTGCGAGCTCGTCAGCGTTGTCGAGCAGTTGTTCTGCGAAGTGTGGTAGGCCACGGCGCTGTGTCGGCGGGTGCCCCTGTGCTCGCCCGTTGCGGTCGCTGCAATTTCGCGCGGCGCCGACCGTGGCGATGAGCTACGTTAGGTCCAGCCGCGAAATTCCGTCAATAGTTCGGCGCAGCAGTTTCCCAAATCTTAGGCTGCGAAATTTAACCTCTGAGCTGTTTACTTTTCGCATTGGTTCCGGCGATACTGATCGGTTGACCAGAGGCCGATGGCTCGCCCCTGCGCCGGATCGGGACGTATTTCCGCTGGTAGCAGGCCATTTTGGGGCGAAGGTTCCGATCAGAGCCTGCCGGGCTACCGGTGTGGGTGGTCACAGCGACGCACAGTGGCATGTGGGGCGAGCAGATCACAGATGGCGCAAACAGGGCGCTGAGGTAAATTGCGCGAAACGCGTGTGAATTCCGATCGCGAGCGCTCGGGGATTGCCGGGACGAGATTTACCTGATGGAAACATCGCATAGTCAGCAGAAATGCTGTGCGGTTGCCAGTTGGTCGGGTCTGGTCTTTCTCCCGGCCATCTCCTCGCTGGGGTCCGAGATAGAGTTCGGCCGTGTTCGCGCCTGCTCCGACCGAAGATCCCCGACTCGAGATACTCGCCGAGAGCGCGTTCGGCGCGCGCCCGGGTTACGCCGCTGCCCAGTTGCCGACCGCCCCCGATGCGCTGGGTTCCTGGTATCGGGCGGTGATTCTCGGCGGCCAGGGTCGTTTTGCTGCGGCCCGCGCCGAATTGCGCATTGTCCGCGTCCGCAGCACCGATCCGGTGCTGCTCGCACTGGCCGCCAGCACCGAAGGTTCACTGCTACGCCAACTCGGCTGGCACGCCCGCGCGTCGGCCTTGGATGGGCGTGCCGCCGCCCTCATCACGACGAGGTCGATGGGAGACGGTGCGGTCGGCCCCGCTTCCGGGCACCCCGGCTACCCCTTCGCGCGCAGCGACGCCATCTGTGACGCACTGACCGGCCTGGCCGCCGACGCGCTCGGCGTCGGACAGCCCGCGCTGGCCCGGCGGCTGCTGCGCCGTTGCGAGGCCGTGGTGCCGGACGCCGAGATCGGCTGGCGGCCTGCCATCCGCAGGCAGTGGGTCTGCGCCGAAACCGCCCTCGCCGCAGGCGTACTCGGGCCCGCCGAGACCTACGCGGCGGCGGCGCTCGAGCTTGCCGAGCGCGGCCCTTCGGTGCGGCATCTGGTCAAGTCCCGACTGTTGGTCGCCGCGGCGGCCGCGGCGGCGGGCGAGCACGACCGGTCCCGCGCAATGGCCGAGCAGGTCGCCGAACAGTGCCGCGAACACGGCCTGCTGCCGTTGCGGTGGGCGACCGCGATGCTGCGCGCGGGCCTGGCCGTCGAGGGTGCGGCGGCGGAGGCGGACGCCTGCGCCGCGGCTATCGTCCGACGTGGCGGGCGGTTCCGGCCGATGACGGCGGTCTGAGTGGACTGCCTCGCCGCCGCTCGGCGTTAAGTCGGGCTACATCAGGTTGGACGGGGCCTGTCGTTCCCAGGACGACCGTGTTGGCTTGTTCCGCTCGCTGTATCGCTATTGTTAGATCCGTTCCGCCACTTCGGCGGAAGCACTGGTCATCACCGACCGTGCCACTTGTAACGCCAGGAATCTCTCTGACGATGACGAATACGGGCGAAGAGTTGGACCTCGCCGTCACTGCGGCTGCGCAGGGCGACAGATCCGCTTTAGCTCAGGTACTGGAGATGATCCGCCCGCTAGTGGTGCGTTATTGCCGCGCGCGGATCGGAGCCGCGGAGCGTGGGCAGCTCTCCGCGGATGACGTTGCGCAGGAGGTCTGTTTGGCCGTGATGACCGCCTTGCCCAGGTATCAAGACCAGGGCAGGCCCTTCATGGCCTTCGTTTACGGAATCGCTTCGCACAAGGTCGCCGACGCTCATCGCAATGCCGCCCGTAACAAGGCGGAGGCAATGGCCGAAGTACCAGATGTCATATCCACCGACCATGGTCCGGAACAACGAGCTCTCGAATCGGAGACGAGCAGGCAGATGAACCGTCTGCTCGCGACACTCCCCGAAAAACATCGAGAGATCTTGATCCTGCGATTGGTCATGGGTTTGTCAGCCGAAGAAACCGCAGTCGCCGTGGGCAGTACGGCGGGGGCGATACGGGTGGCCCAGCACAGGGCACTCGCGAAACTCAAGTCTCAAGTGGCGAGGGCAGGTGAAATGTATGGCTAGGGATGGCGAGCGCGGTCGGGGTGACTGGAAAGCGCGGCTTGGATCGCGAAACAGCGGTCCCTACGCCGACGCGTCCGGAGACACCGGCCCGGTCGATATCGCCGCGGTACGCCGCGACGATGCGTTGATCGACGCCATCGCAAGCGATGGCCCGGTACGGACCGACAGCGCGGAGGAATATCAGCTCGCGACCATGCTCGCGGACTGGCGGGCCGAACTCATCGCGCCGCCGATGACCGCGGCGCCGGATCTGGACGCGATCGTCGCCGCGGTCAACCAGGAGATCGGCGCCCGCCAGGCGCGGATCGGAGCGCATAGCAGCAACCGACTAAGGCTGGTTCGCCCGATCGCCGGGACCGCGGCGGCACTCGCCCTGGTCTTCGGCGGTATGACGGCATTCTCGTACAACTCCGAGCCCGGCGATCCGCTCTGGCGGGTCAAAGAGGTCGTGTTCAGCGAGCAGGCGCAGACCACCGTGGTGCAACGTGCCAATACCGATCTGGACGAAGCGGGGAAGCTGATCGCCCAGAATCCGGTGCTGGCCAAGGAGCGCCTCGAGCAGGCGAAGGTGAACGCCGCGCAGGTCGACAGCCCGGAGAAGCACGACAAGCTGATGGTGGAGTGGAAGCGGCTCGTCGATCGACTGCGCGCCATGGGCCACGGCGACTTGGCCGATCAGCTGGATCAGGGCACCTCGAAGCCGTCCGATCCGTCGGGCAGCACCAGCGCGACGCCGAAGCCGATTCCGCCGGTCATCGGTGACACCACCAAGCCGCCGGTGGAGCAGACCAAGCCCGGTGAGCCGTCCGATCGGCCGACCGACCCCGTCGATCCGACCACGCCGAACGACCGGCCGACCCAACCGCCGGTGACCACACCGCCGCCGACGGCCGAGCCGACCACCGAACCCCCGGCGCCGACCACCGTGTCCAAGCCAACGGTGGTCGAGCCGACCGGTGACAACGGCGGCGCGGCGACCCCGAGCCGGGTACCGACACAAGGCAATCCGGGCACCACGTTCGTCGTACCCACCGGGTCCGGCGCCGCGGGGAACACCAGCTAGCCAGCGGTACCAGCAACCGACAAGAAAACCGCACACCAGACATGAACCGATTGCCAACCGGCGGTCGGTTTTCTGTCTGTAGGGGTGTCACCAACGCGCTGCGCGGGTGCGTCGGAAATCCGCGGGTGCGTCGAAGGTCACAACACGACACGCGACCGCCTGAGGGGGCCGCGTCAGCGGTTCGGGACGAGCCTCAGTTGTCGAATCCGTCGAATCCGTCGCCGTGGAAGGCCTCGTTCATCGAGGCGTCCGCGTATCCCCGGCAGTAATCCCAGGTGACGTACGCTTCCGGCGTCGGATCATAGGCGGGCTCGTGCGGGCGCACGGTGCCGTCCACCAACAGTTGAAGCAGGTTGGCGCGCAACATGTCCCAGTCGTGGTAGTGGTCCTGCCGACAGTCTTCGCAGCTGACCACGAGTCCGCGGATACCGCGGTGCGCTAGTAGTGCCTCGTAGACCGCGAGATCGGCGAGATCTTCCTCGACCGCAAGGCGCTCATGGGGATCCAGCGGCTCACCGGGCTCGATGGCGTCGAGCGCGGCGGACGGGTCGGAGGGATCTCCGGCGAACGGATCCGGCGGCAAGCCAGGTGGTAGATGGTCACGCACATCCCCACGGTACGCAGAACAGGGTGGTCTGCGCCAGCTATGTAGGCCGCAAGTTTCGCCGGTGGGCTCACTTCGCCGGTGAGTTAGCGGGACAGATACCATGGTGTCAGGCCCCGGGCGAGTACCCGACACGATTCCCGGAGCCACCAGTCCATCCCATCAGCTGCGTGCGACGCCGGTGACCCCGGCGCCGGTCGCTGTCGACGTCCAGGAGGGGTCGATCCGAATGAGTAATCCCGTACCGGGCGAACGCACCGCTGTACGCCCTCCTACGGGTGGTGACGATCCGAACAAGATCGCCATGCTCGGCCTCACATTCGACGATGTGCTGTTGCTGCCCGCCGCCTCGGATCTCATCCCCAGTTCGGTGGAAACCTCGAGCCAGTTGACCAGGGAGATCCGCCTGCGGACCCCGCTGGTCAGTTCGGCGATGGACACGGTGACCGAGGCCAGGATGGCCATCTCCATGGCCAGGGCCGGCGGCATGGGCGTGCTGCACCGCAACCTGTCCGGCGCCGACCAGGCCGCCCAGGTGGAGACCGTGAAGCGGTCCGAGGCGGGCATGGTGACCGATCCGGTGACCTGTCGACCGTCGGACACCCTCGCCGAGGTCGACGCCATGTGCGCCCGCTTCCGCATCTCCGGCTTGCCGGTGGTAGACGAGACCGGTTCCCTTGTGGGCATCATCACCAACCGCGACATGCGCTTCGAGGTCGACCAGAACCGCAGGGTCGAAGAGGTGATGACCAAGGCGCCGCTGATCACCGCTCAGGAAGGCGTGACCGCGGAAGCCGCGCTCGGCCTGCTGCGCAGGCACAAGATCGAGAAGCTGCCGATCGTCGACGGCAACGGCAGGCTCCGCGGTCTGATCACCGTCAAGGACTTCGTCAAGACCGATCAGTACCCGAACGCCACCAAGGACCGCGACGGCCGCCTGCTGGTCGGCGCCGCCGTCGGCGTCGGCGACGACGCCTGGTCACGGGCCATGACGTTGTCCGACGCGGGGGTGGACGTGCTCATCGTGGACACCGCGCACGGTCATCAGGCGCAGGTGCTGCAGATGGTCACCAAGATCAAGGCCGAGGTCGGCGACCGGATCCAGATCGTCGGCGGCAATGTGGCCACCCGGGCCGGTGCCGCCGCGCTGGTCGAGGCGGGTGCGGACGCGGTGAAGGTCGGCGTCGGTCCCGGCTCCATCTGCACCACCCGCGTGGTCGCCGGTGTCGGCGCGCCGCAGATCACCGCCATCCTCGAGGCCGTTGCCGCGTGCAAGCCCGCCGGTGTCCCGGTGATCGCCGACGGTGGCATCCAGTTCTCCGGCGATATCGCCAAGGCGATCGCCGCGGGCGCGTCCACCGTGATGCTCGGCTCGCTGCTCGCAGGCACCGCCGAATCGCCGGGTGAGCTGATCCTGGTGGGCGGCAAGCAGTTCAAGAGCTACCGCGGCATGGGATCGCTCGGCGCGATGCAGGGACGTGGGCAGGCCAAGTCCTTCTCGAAGGACCGCTACTTCCAGGACGACGTGCTGGCCGAGGACAAGCTGGTGCCCGAGGGCATCGAGGGCAGGGTGCCGTTCCGCGGACCGGTCAACCAGGTCATCCACCAGCTCGTCGGCGGCCTGCGCGCGGCCATGGGCTACACCGGCTCGCAGTCCATCGCGCATCTGCAAGAGGCACAATTCGTGCAGATCACCGCGGCCGGGCTCAAGGAGAGCCACCCGCACGACATCACGATGACCGTCGAGGCCCCTAACTACACTGGTCGCGGCTAGCCCGCTTGATGTTCGTGTACTGAACCGGTCGGTCGGTGCATGATTGAGCTTGCTGCGGCTGTGTTGTTACCGAAAGGCTGTGTCGGCAGAGCGGGCGTTGAACAAAGCTGCGAGCCTGAGCCTCGCTCGGTCGCCCACAAGGCGGCCGCCGGAGGTGCGAGTTTCGCGAGCGCCGTTCGCTGAGCCGCGAGACATCCGGGGCCGCGAACACGCCGTGCCCGAAGGCGCGGCACATTGGACACAGCCGCGAACACGCAGCGCCGCAGGCGCTGCAAATTAGACAAGGAGAATTCGCGTGCGCGACATGGTCGAGATCGGCATGGGCCGGACCGCCCGGCGTACCTATGAGCTGGACGATGTCGACATCGTTCCCTCGCGCCGGACCCGCTCGTCGAAGCAGGTGTCGCTGTCCTGGCAGCTCGACGCCTACCGCTTCGAGATCCCGTTCCTGACGCACCCGACGGACGCGCTGGTGTCGCCGGAGTTCGCCATCGAGCTCGGACGGCTCGGCGGGCTCGGTGTCATCAACGGTGAAGGCCTGTGGGCCAGGCATGCCGACGTGGCCGCGAAGATCGACCAGTTGCTCGAACTCGTCGGCAAGGGCGGCTACGAGCGGGCCGTCTCGCTGCTGCAGGAACTGCACGCCGCCCCCATGCAGCCGGAGCTGCTCGCTGCCGCCGTCGCGCAGGTGCGTGCGGCCGGCGTGACCGTCGCGGTGCGGGTGAGCCCGCAGAACGCCCGCGCGCTGACGCCCGCGCTGGTGCAGGCCGGTATCGACCTGCTCGTCGTGCACGGCACCATCATTTCCGCCGAGCATGTCGGCGACGGTGAGCCGTTGAACCTCAAGACCTTCATCGCCGAGCTCGACGTGCCCGTGGTCGCGGGCGGGGTCAGCGATCACCGGACCGCGCTGCACCTGATGCGTACCGGCGCGGCCGGTGTCATCGTCGGCTACGGCTCCTTCCCCGGCGCGACCACCACCCGCGAGGTGCTCGGCATCGGGGTGCCGATGGCCACCGCCATCGCCGACGCCGCCGCGGCGCGCCGCGATTACCTGGACGAGACCGGCGGTCGCTACGTGCACGTCATCGCGGACGGCGATATCGAGACCTCGGGTCAACTCGCCAAGGCCATCGCCTGTGGTGCCGATGCCGCGATGCTCGGTGTGCCGCTGGCGCTGGCCGCCGAGGCGCCCGGCCGAGGCTGGTACTGGCCGTCGGCCGCCGCGCACCCCTCGGTGCCGCGCGGTTCGCTGCTCGGTGTCGAATGGGAGCTGGAGGAGGGCACCGGTGACTCGGTGCGCCCGAGCCTGGAGCAGGTGCTGTTCGGTCCCTCGGACGACCCGTTCGGCTCGCTGAATCTGGTTGGCGGCCTGCGCCGTTCGATGGCGAAGGCGGGCTACTCCGATCTCAAGGAGTTCCAGAAGGTCGGGCTCAGCGTCCGCGCGTGAGTTTCACCGCGCGTGGGAGGGAATGACCCGCTCGCGCAGGAACTGCCGGATCGCGGTGTTCACCGGCTCCGGGTGCGTCATGGTGACCGCGAGCCGGGCACCGGCGATTTCGACGTAGGTCGAGGCGGTGAGTCCCTGCGTCAGCTGCTTGGCCCGGTCCGGCGGGATGCCGCTGTCGGTGGCGTGAATCACCAAGGCGGGACAGGTGATTTCGGACAACCGCTCCAGCACCGAGTCCCGGCTGAGCAGACACCCCGCCGCGACCTCGATGGTGCGGCAGTCGCGCAGCAGCCAGCGGGTGGTCCAGATCGTGCGGTGCCAGTTGTCGTCGCCGATCAGCCAGGACGCCAACTGGTTTGCTGCCTGCTGGCGGGAGCCGTCGTCGTACCACTTCTCCAGGAACTGCTGGGTGGCGTCGGATTGCTCGGGTGTCGGGCCATTGGCTTCGGTGCTGATCAGGATCAACGCCGACACCCGTTCCGGCGCGATGAGCGCCGTGCGCAGCGCGGTGAAGCCGCCTTGCGCGGTGCCGCCGACCACGGCCCGCTCGGCGCCGAGGTGGTCCAGCACGGTCAGCGCATCGCGGGCCGCGGTCCAATAGGTGAACGGCAGACCCTCGTCTCGGGTGCGTCCATGCCCGCGCGCGTCCCACGAGACGATCCGGAATTCCGGTGCCAGCGCGGCCATCTGAGCCGCGAACATCGTCCGGTCCATGAAGAATTCGTGTGCTAGCAGCACCACCGGGCCGCTCCCGCCGCTGTCCTCGTAGTGGATGTCGGCGTCGATCGCGCGGGCGAATGGCACGAGCACGAGGATAACCAGCGGTGCGTGGCCGAGTGGGGCGATTTGCTGGCTCGCCTCTTTGCTTGCTGGAGCTGGGCTCCTCGGTGCTGCTGTGCCGATGGTTCGCTCGCAAAGTCCGCTCACTAAACTGTGCGGGTGGCAGAAACACAGAGACCGGTCCTCGTCGTCGACTTCGGCGCACAGTACGCCCAGCTGATCGCCCGGCGGGTCCGTGAATCGAGTGTTTTCTCCGAGGTGATTCCGCACACCACCACGGTCGAGGAGATCGCCGAGAAGCAGCCGCTCGCTGTGATCCTGTCCGGCGGCCCGTCCAGCGTGTATGCCGACGGCGCACCGCAATTGGACGCGCGGCTGTTCGATCTCGGCATACCTGTCTTCGGCATCTGCTACGGCTTCCAGGCGATGGCGCAGGCGCTGGGCGGCACGGTCTCGCACACCGGCACCCGCGAATACGGCCGCACCGAATTGAACATCGATGGCGGCGTGCTGCACGGCGGGCTGCCCACCATCCAGCCGGTGTGGATGAGCCATGGCGACGCGGTCACCGACGCGCCGGAGGGCTTCGAAGTCACCGGCACCACCGCGGGTGCGCCGGTCGCCGCGTTCGAGGACCGGGCGCGCCGCCTGGCCGGCGTGCAGTACCACCCCGAGGTGCTGCACTCGCCGCACGGACAGCAGGTGCTCAGCCGCTTCCTGCACGAGATCGCGGGCATCCGTGCCACCTGGACCCCGGCCAATATCGCCGAGTCGCTGATCACCTCGGTGCGTGAGCAGATCGGCGACGGGCACGCGATCTGCGGGCTGTCCGGTGGCGTCGACTCCGCGGTCGCCGCCGCGCTGGTGCAGCGGGCCATCGGGGATCGGCTGACCTGCGTGTTCGTCGACCACGGCCTGTTGCGGGCCGGAGAGCGCGAGCAGGTACAGCAGGACTTCGTCGCCGCGACCGGTGCCAAGCTGGTGACCGTCGACGCGGTCGAGAAGTTCCTCGGCGAGCTGAAGGGCGTCACCGACCCCGAGGAGAAGCGCAAGACCATCGGACGCGAATTCATCCGGTCCTTCGAGGACGCGGTCTCCGAGGTCGTGATCGAGCAGGGTGGCGGCGCGGCGCCGAAGGTGGAATTCCTGGTGCAGGGCACGCTCTACCCGGACGTCGTCGAATCCGGCGGCGGCAGCGGCACCGCGAACATCAAGAGCCATCACAACGTCGGCGGCCTGCCGGACGACCTGGAATTCGAACTGGTCGAGCCGCTGCGCCTGCTGTTCAAGGACGAGGTGCGGGCCGTCGGCCGCGAGCTCGGGCTGCCCGAGGAACTCGTCGCCCGCCAGCCGTTCCCCGGGCCCGGCCTTGCCATCCGGATCGTCGGCGAGGTCACCGAGGATCGGCTGGCCACGCTGCGTCAGGCCGACGCCATCGCGCGCGAGGAGCTCACCGCGGCCGGGCTGGATCGGCAGATCTGGCAGTGCCCGGTGGTGCTGCTGGCGGACGTGCGCAGCGTCGGCGTGCAGGGCGACGGCCGCACCTACGGCCACCCGATCGTGTTGCGCCCGGTCTCCAGTGAGGACGCGATGACCGCCGACTGGACCCGGCTGCCCTACGAGGTGCTCGAGCGGATCTCCACTCGGATCACCAACGAGGTGGCGGAGGTCAACCGGGTCGTCCTCGATGTGACGAGCAAGCCGCCGGGCACCATCGAGTGGGAGTGAATCCCTGACAGAGCGAACAAGAATGGCCCGTCCGCGCGGACGGGCCATTCTTGTTCGGTCGATCAGCGGTGTTTGCGCGGGGAGACCACCAGCACGATGCCGATGATGATGGCGGCGAGCACCACGATCCAGCCGATCGGGAGCGCGCTGGTCGTCGGCCACGACTCGGGGCCGATGAAGGCCCACACACTCACGCCGAGTGCCAGCAGGCCGACGATGAGCAGCGAGGCGGAGGGGCCGCGACGGGACTCGGTCTGTTCGGATTTGTCAGCCACGGTGCACCTCCGCGCTGCCGGCTCGGACATCGACGTTCAAATCCAATACGGGTCCATTGGGTCTGTTCGGTCCGCTGAGCCCTTCGACACACTTGGCCTCACCCATGGTCGCAGTGCAATGGGTGGTCACCGTCATGTCCGCGGGCAACCACACCTGGACGTCGCCCATCCGGACGTCGATATCGACGGTGCGGCTGTCGGTAAGGTTCAACTGCCGCAGGTCGAGTGTGCCCGCGCCCATGTTCACCGTGTATTGCGCGTCCAACTGATCGACCGAGGTCGGAGTCCAGGCGTGCTCGCCCATCGCGCCGCGGTCGAAGTCGATCGGACCGATCGCCGAGGCGAGCAGGACGAAACCGGCCAGCGGAGCGGTCAGTACCAGGAGGCCGTAACCGCGGCGCAGGAATGCGCCGAGCACCAGGCCGAGGCCGATCACCGCCAGCGCGACCGCCGCGATCCGGCCTGGCGTCATCCACTCGACACCCGAGCCCGCCATCGCGCCCGCACCCGCGGCGGCGAGGATGGCCAGACCGATGACCACCGGGGTCAGCCGGGAGCGCCTGCGCTTCGGCGTGGGCGCGACGACGGTGCGGACCGGGGTCGGTTCGGGCAGGTCCCAGGCGAGCGGAGCTACGCCGAGCGGATCCCAGGACGGTGGGGTCGGACGGTTGAAGGTGGCGGGGTGCGCCAGTGCGGCGGACGGGCCGGTGCCGGAAGGAGATTGCGGGGTGTTGCCCCGTCCGGTGTCCTTGCTGAGCGACACGGTGTCGGCTGGGCCGGACGTGGCGCGGCTGTCGAGTCGCGCTGGGCTCTGCGGTCCGGTGGCGCGCGTGTCGAGCACCTCGGTGGCGCCCTTGTCGAGCAAGACGGTGTGGGCCGCGCTGTATTCGTCTGGGGCGTCACCGTTTTCGGGCCGTACCGGGTTATCCCGGTCAGCCGGGCTCTGGTCTGCGGTATCCCCCTTGGGCAACAGGACGGTGTCCGCGTCGGCGGCCGTCGAACCGGAATCCTGTTGTGGCGGTACGACTTCGGCGTCGCTCGGCGCGACCGGTGGCTGCGGGACATAGGCGTCCGGCAGCTTCGTGTACGGCGTGTACACGCTGGTCGGTGGCACATAGATATCGCCTGCGGGCCGCTGCGCACCCTGCGGGAAGACCGCGCCGGGGTAGCCGGTCGCCATGATCCCGCCGTCCGCGATGAACCCGCTGAACTCACTGGTGCTGCCCGGCGGTGGCTCCGGATTGCGCAGGTGCAGCATCCACCAGCCAGCCAGCATCAAAGCCATGCTGATCAGACCCGAGCCGCCGAGACCGGCCCCGACCGGACCCATCGTGCTCACCGCGATGGCGAGCGCGACGATCAACACGATCGTCTTGGTCTGCGACTGCGAACTGTGTCCCTTGCCGACCAGTGACTCGGCCGCCGAAGCCTGGTCACCGGAGGCACTGAACAGCAGCCACGCCAGCAGGTAGAGCACGACGCCGGACCCGCCGAAGATGGCGGCCACCACGAACGCCACCCGAACCAGCACCGGATCGACGTTGTACCGCTGCGCGAACCCGGCCGCCACGCCCGCGATCGGCCCCTGCCGAGGCAACCGCACCGGACGCGTGCGCCACATCTGCTGGAGCTGATCCCCGAAGCTCGTTTTCGTCATGGTTCCCATACTGTGCCTGACCAGCACATCCGCGCATCGGGGAGAACCCTGAAGATTTTCCTGATCCTTTTGGACCCGCCCGGTCCGAGGCGGCCGCCGACCGAACAGCGCAAGATCAGGGTGATTCCGGATAGCTAGCTGTCGCCGGGTCGTGCCACTATCGAATACATGTACCCGTCTGCGCCCTCGTTCGACACTCGGGGGTTGGATGCCACGCGGGGATTCGACACCACGCGTGGTTTCGGCCCGGCGCCGGTGTTCGACCCCGGGCGGCCGCCGTATGCGCGGATGGCGCGGCGCTCGGGCGGGCGGATCGTCGGCGGGGTGGCGGGCGGTATCGCCGATCACCTCGGGGTCGACGTGTTCAAGGTGCGGATGGCGTTCGTGCTGCTGTCCGCGGCCGGGGCGGGCATCGTCGCCTATGGATTGTTGTGGATCTTCACGCCGGGTGGCTCCGATGTCGTGAAGCCGTCCGGATCCGAACGGCGCCAGGCGACCGGGCTCGCCTTGCTCGGGCTCGGCCTGGCCGTCGGCGTGTCCTGGCTGTTCAGCGGGACCGCGGCGAGTGTGATCGGGCCCATCGTCGTGGTGGCCATCGGTGCGGCGCTGGTGTGGCGGGAGTACGACGCCGATGGCCCTCGGTCGCTGCTCGGCCTGCCCGCCCGCCCCTCGGTGGTGACGTGGGCGCGCATCGTCGCCGGCGGCACGCTGATCGTGGCCGGGCTCGGCGTGGTGGTGCTGGCCAGGATCGATCTGAGCTCGCTCGGGTCCGCGCTGATCGCGGTGGCCGTCACGCTGGTCGGGGCGGGGTTGCTGACAGTGCCGCTGTGGCTGCGCATGATGCGGGCGCTGAACGCCGAGCGGTCCGCTCGCATCCGCAACGAGGAACGTGAGGAGATCGCCTCGCACCTGCACGATTCGGTGCTGCAGACGCTGGCCCTTATCCAGCGCCAGGCCGACGACCCGCAGGAGGTGGTGCGGCTGGCCCGCAGCCAGGAGCGGGAACTGCGCAAGTGGTTGTTCGAGGATTCCGGTCCCGCGCAATCGAGTCTGGCCGCCGCGCTGCGCACCATCGCGGGCGAGGTGGAAGACCAGCACGGTGTGAAGGTGACCCCGGTGACCGTCGGCGACGTGTCGATGGACATCGGAGATACCGGATCCGGCCTGCCGAAGGAGCATTTCACCGCGCTGCTCGGCGCCAGCAGGGAGGCGTTGGTCAACGCCGCCAAACACGCGGGAGTCCCGGAGATCGACCTGTTCGCCGAGACCGAACCGCACCAGGTGAGCATCTTTATCCGCGACCGCGGCGCCGGTTTCGACACCGCCGCCGTGCCGCAGGACCGGCAGGGCCTGGCGAAATCCATTCGTGGCCGGATCGAACGCCGCGGCGGCCAGGTGGAGATCCTGTCCAATCCCGGCCGCGGCACCGAGGTGCGAATCACCATGCCGCGCACGGACTCCGGTGGTCCAGAGGATGAGGAGCCGGATACGGTGACCGCGGCAGCCGCCAACCCGGAGCAGGTGCGTCAGCCGGTGCATCCCGGGCAGTGACCCAGGTTTCGTGACCGGTGTTTTTCAGTGAGTTCGGTCGACTCGTGCCCGCATGTGGTACCGATGTGGGTGCGGGTAGCCCGGTGGGTCGCCCGCGGGTCAGGGTGGATCGATCCACCGCCAGGTGAGGAGAAAACAGGTGGCTGTGCGGGTCTTTCTCGTTGATGATCACGCAGTGTTCCGGTCCGGTGTGCGGGCGGAGTTGAGTCGCGAGACCGACATGGAAGTCGTCGGCGAAGCCGGCGGGGTGGCCGAGGCGATCGCGGGCATCAAGGCAACGCGTCCCGATGTGGTGCTGCTCGATGTGCACATGCCCGACGGTGGCGGTGTCGCGGTGCTCGCGGGCATCGAGGACGGGCCGGTGTGCCTGGCGTTGAGCGTGTCCGATGCCGCCGAGGATGTGATCGCGGTGATCCGGGCGGGTGCCAGAGGCTATGTGACCAAGACGATTTCGGGCTCCGAACTGGCCGACGGCATCCGCCGGGTGTCGGCAGGCGACGCGGTGTTCAGTCCGCGCCTCGCCGGGTTCGTGCTCGATTCGTTCACCGGCAAGTCGCAGGTGCCGGAGCCGCCGCTGGACCCGGAACTGGATTCGCTGACCCCGCGCGAACTCGAGGTGCTGCGGCTGCTCGCCCGCGGCTACACCTACCGCGAAATCGCCGAAACCCTGTTCATCTCGGTGAAAACCGTGGAAACCCACGCGTCCAACGTGCTGCGCAAAACCCAGCAGTCCAACCGCAACGCGCTGACCCGCTGGGCCCACCGCCGCCGCATCGACTGATCGCGCTGCCGGGCTTACATCACCGCGATGATGATCGCGATGATGATGATCAGGCCGATCAGCAGGCCGACGGCGATCGCCAGCGGCGCGTTGCTCGCCTGCGGTGGCTTGGTCCGCTGCGGGGCTGGGGCCGCCGCGGCGCCCGCCGGGGCGCGGTGCGGTCGAGGCAGCGGGGTCGAGTGCGGACTGCGCAGCCCCGACGCCGAATTACGCGCCGCCCACGCCGGAATCGTGCCGTCCTCGGTGCGCACCGGCGCACCCAGAATGTAGGGTCCGGTGCCGGGACCGAAAGCCGCGGTGAGGATTTCGTCCCTGGCCTCGGCCATCGTCGGCCGCCGCTGCGGTGCGGGTTCCATCATGTGCAGCAGCGCCTCGGTGAGCATCCCGCTGCGCGTCGGCGGAATGATCTGCGCCATCGCCGCGCGATGCACCAGCACATCGCTGTCCTCGTCGAGACCGAACGGCGGTTGCCCCTCGATCGCCGTGTACAGCGTCGCGCCGAGGGAGAACACATCGCTGGCCTTGGTCGGCTGCGCGCCGCGCGCCACCTCCGGCGGCAGGTAGGCCGGGGTGCCGGTGATCACGCCGTCGGGCTCGTCGGAGTGCTCACCCGCCCCGCGTGAGATGCCGAAGTCGCTGAGCTTGGCCATGCCGACGATCGGACCACGGTCGGCGACAAGGATATTGCCCGGTTTGATATCGCGGTGCACGATGCCCGCCGCGTGCGCGGTGGCCAGCGCGTCGGCGACCTGCGCGCCGATCTGCGCCACCTCGATCGGGGGCAGGCTGTCGACCAGCGCGAGTGCCTTGGCCACGCTGCGGGAAGGTAAGTGCTCCATCACCAGCCAGGGCTCGCCCGCCTCCAGCACCACGTCGTACACGGCGATCGCGTGCTCGTGCGAGAGCTTGGCCGCGACCCGGCCCTCGTGGATGATCTGGTTGCGGATCTCGTTGGCCTCTTCTTCGTCGAGTCCGACCGTCGAGATGACCTGCTTGATGGCGACATCCCGGTCGAGCAGCCGGTCGTGCGCGAGCCACACCGCGCCCATGCCACCGCCACCCGCCTTCGACTGCAGACGGTAGCGGCCGGCAACAAGATAGTCCGGGCCGACAATGGGACGAGCGCGTTCGGTCACGGGTGCGAGGGTAGCGGAAAATGGGGTTAGCTGGCCTGATTCGCGGGGGCGGCGTACGGGGTTTCGCTGACGCGAACGGGCCGAAGGGGTGCCGCGAGATGTCATTCCGCAGTGGGGAGCCCGTCCCCGGCCGGGCGGTCCGGCTCAGGGTGCCGCATTCGAATGCCAGGCGCGGGTGCGTGGGAGCGCCACCGCCGCGGCCGTGATCCGCGCCGCATCACGATTCGCTCGCGAAATGGCGGCCATCTGAATGGGCTCTTGACGGAACTCGGGGGTCGGTTTCTACTGAGCTTGTATCGAACGTATATTCGATATGAATCGATAGCTGAATCGGTGCTGCTCTCCGGTCCATCGTGGGAAGTAGGTGGTAGAGATGGGTTCGGATGCGAAATCGCAGGAGGGGGCACAACCGCATGCAACGTCGCTCGAGGTAGCGCGGGAGAGTCCGCCGACCCTGGCTGAGCTGCGCAGAAAGATGGCGGCGATACCCGGTCGCGGCGCGGCGGCGGCCGAGCGGATGCCGCGCGACACCGAACTGAGCCGGGAGTCGCTTGTGGTGCCGCCCGCGCTCGCGGAGCTGTTGCCGGGCGGTGGCCTGCCCAAGGGGTCCGTCGTGGCCTACACGGGGGCGCGGTCGCTGCTCGCCGGGCTGCTCGCCGCGGTGACCGGGGACGGCGGGCATGCCGCAGTGGTCGGCGTGCCCCGGCTCGGCCTGCTCGCCGCGGTGGAGATGGGTGCCCAGCTGGAGCGGCTGGCCGTGATCGCCGATCCAGGTCCGGATCCGGTGGAGGTGGCCGCGGTATTGCTCGACGGGCTCGACCTGGTCGTGCTCGGCCTCGGCGGCGCCGCCGTCGCACCCGCTCGCACCAGGGTGATCGCCGCCCGCGCCCGCAACAAGGGCGCCACTCTCGTGGTCACCGACGGCCGCTGGCCCGGCGCCGCCCTGCAGCTCGATGCCCGCATCGCCGGTTACGCGGGCCTCGGGCACGGCCGCGGCCGCCTGCGCTCGCTCGGCCTCGAGGTCGAAGTACGGGGCAAGGCGGGCCAACCCCGCCGCGGCCGCCTCGACCTGCGTTCGGACTCCGGCCGCGTCGAATGGGTACGGCGCGAAGCGGTTACCCGCGCCGCCGCACCGGCCGATGCCAGGGAGGCGGCATCGTGACCGGAGCACCGTGATTCTCCCCGGCAAAGGGAAAGGGGCGGCACGGGTTCTGGCGTTGTGGTGTCCGGATTGGCCCGCGGTGGCCGCCGCCGCGATGGCGCGGTTGCCCGCGACTCAGCCGGTGGCGGTGCTCTTCGCGAACCGGGTGATCGCTTGTTCGGCGATCGCGCGGGCCGACGGGGTGCGGCGCGGGCTGAAGCGGCGGGAGGCGCAAGGGCGGTGTCCGGATCTGTTTCTCGCACAGGCGGATCCGGATCGGGACGCGCGGCTGTTCGAGCCGGTGGTCGCGGCCGTCGACGCGACGGTGCCGGGGGTGGAGGTGCTGCGGCCCGGACTGTTGGTGCTCGGGGCCCGTGGTGCCGCCCGGTTTTTCGGTTCCGAGGAGGAAGCGGCCGAACGGCTCGTCGACGCGGCGGCGGCCGCCGGGGTGGAGGCGCAGATCGGCATCGCCGACGAGTTGTCCACGGCGGTGATCGCCGCCCGGCGCGGTGCGATCGTGCCCGCCGGGGCGGGGGCGCGGTTTCTCGCGCCGATGCCGGTGCGCGAGCTGGCGGTCGAGCCGAGCCTGGCCGCGCCGGAGCGCGCCGATCTGGTGGATCTGTTGCACCGCTTGGGCTTACGCCGGATCGGCGATTTCGCCGCACTGTCGCCCGCCGAGGTCGCCTCGCGCTTCGGTGCCGATGCCGTGCTGGCGCACCGCTGTGCGCGAGCGCAACCCGAGCGCCCGCCCGCCGCGCGGCAGCCGCCCAGGGATCTGACGGTGCAGTACCGCTGCGACCCGCCGATCGAGCGGGTCGATGCGGCCGCCTTCGCGGGCCGCATGCTCGCCACCCAGTTGCATGCCGAACTATCCAGCGCCGGGCTGGCCTGTACCCGATTATCGATATTCGCGGAAACCGATGCGGGGGAGGAGCTTTCGCGGATCTGGCGGTGCGCGGAACCGCTGACTCCGGACGATACCGCGGACCGGGTGCGCTGGCAGCTTGACGGCTGGCTCACCCGGCGCGACCGGCCCACCGCGCCGATCACCCTGCTGCGGCTGGCGCCCGTCGAGGTGGTGGCGGCGGGTGCGTTGCAGCTCGGGCTGTGGGGCGGCGTCGGCGAGGAGGACGAGCGGGCCCGGCGCGCACTGATCCGGGTGCAGGGTCTGCTCGGCGGCGAAGCGGTGCGGATCGGCGTGCTCAGCGGCGGGCGCGGGCCCGCCGAGCGCATCACGATGGTCGCGCTTGGCGACGAACCGGTGCCCGCCGCCGACCCGGCCTTGCCGTGGCCGGGCAGACTGCCCGAGCCGGCTCCCGCCCTGCTCCTGCTGAACCGGCCGCCGGTGCGCTTGGAAGCCGCCGACGGCACCCCGATTCTGGTCACCGAACGCGCCCTGTTCAGTGCCGATCCATCCCGCTTGCACTGGGGCAGTAAGCAGTGGCGATTGACCGGATGGGCAGGCCCGTGGCCGGTGGACGAACGCTGGTGGGTGCCGGAGTCGACCGAAAAAGACGACACCGCAACCACTTTCACCGCCCGCGCGCAGGTCCAGCTGGACGGCGAGCCAGCCGACGTCCGGGTCCTACTGCTCGTCTACTACGACGAGACCTGGCGCGCCGAGGGACTTTACGACTGATCAGGCAGGCCGCGACCACACCGTCGCCATCGTGAAGGGCTGTCCGCGCAATTCCGCCCACTTCGGCTTGGCGTTGAGCCAGCTGTCGTCGATCAGCATCTCGGTGAGCTCGGCGAGTATCCAGCCCGCGTCCAGTGCCGCCGTCACATGCTCACTGAGCAGGTGCAGGTGCGTGCTGATCGCCACCGGCTCGCCCTCGGCCGGCGTGTAGTGCGTCGGCATCCCGGTCATCATCATGAATTGCGGGTGAAAGCTGACCAGAACGCACAGCGCGCCGGGCGCGGCCAGCCGCCACGCCTCGGCGTAGAACGGCGCCAACTCGGGCAGATGCTCATCGATCAGCGAAGCGATCACCAGGTCGTAGGCCCCGGCGGCCAGTCCGGTGTCGCGCACGTCCGCCTGGGTGAGTGTGCTGTGTGCCCCGCGCTCCTCGGCCCGCTTCAGCATCCCCGCGCTCACATCGACCCCGTCGATCCGGGAAACCCCCTGCGCACGCAGCCAAGCCCCGGTTCGCCCCGTCCCGCAGCCCAGGTCGGCGGCGCGCCGCACCCGCGACCAGGCCGGGCGTCGCAGCCGCGCCAGCAGTGCGAGATCCATCTCGTCCATGACGGTTTGCTCGTACGTCGGTGCCCATCCGTCGTATCCGGTGGCCACATCGACGGTGCGATAGTTGCGGCGGTCGTAGTCCGCGAATGATGGCATGCGCGGAGTATGTCGCGGCACAACAGGATTCGCCAGCCGATTTCCGTCGGCCACGGTTGCGCGGAGACCGGTGCGGTGGCGTGGTCCTTGCCGAATCGTGAGCTCGAGCAGTGTCGCGCGGACGCGGGGTGTGGTGCCCGGCTCACGTGATCCGCGTGACAACCAACCGGCCGGTGCGTGAGGGCCCCAGTATTCTCGGAGATCGTGGATCTCACAGTGACCCGAGTTGCGTTCGGTGACGTGCGGATCGCCTACCGGGATTCGGGGGCGCGCACGGGTACCGACGTGCCTGTGGTCCTGGTGCACGGCATGGGCGGGGACGGACACACCTGGGATCGGTTCGCGCGGACCCTGGTGCAGGCGGGGCGCCGGGTGATCATTCCCGATCTGCGTGGACACGGGCGCAGCTCGCATACCGATTCGTACCGGTTCGCCGAGTTCGGCGCTGACGTGCTGAAGCTGTGCGAACGGCTCGAACTGCCCGCGGTCGATCTGGTCGGCCACTCGCTGGGCGGCTACGCGGTCTCCTGCGTCGCGCAGGAGCGGCCGGAGCTGGTACGTCGCCTGGTCATCGAGGAATGTCCGCTGCCATTGCAGTCCGGCGCCGAAGAACTGCGGCTGACCCGCCGCTTCCCGACCGTGCCGGAACTCTGGCACGCCACCAGCAGCCTGGTCCGGCATCCGCGCGCGGTGCTCGCCTTCGACCGGTCCATGACCAGGACGGCGCTGGAACAGTTCCGCAAGCCGAACCCGGAGTGGTGGGACCGGCTCCCCGACATCACCGCACCGACGCTGGTGCTGCGCGGCGGCCCTGGCGGCATGGTCGACCTGGACAAGGTGGCGCTCATGCACGCCGCCATCCCCGACTGCACGGTCACCGCCTTCGCCTGCGGCCACAGCATCCACCGCGACCGCTACCGGCAGTTCGCCGCCGCCGTCCACCCATTCCTGGCGGCGGGCACCGCACCGGCCGTGCACGGGGACGCGGCGGTCGGCTCCGCGCCTTGCGCGTGACGGAATGGTGCGAGGTGCGGTCATGAGTGGGTTCGAGGGGATGTTGTGTTCCGCTGCGGCGACGGATATTCCGTTGCCGGGCACTGCCACCCATGTGACCGGCTGGTTGTGTGTCGAGCAGCCGGGGGCGTGGGGTCGTGATGTGATCGGCGACGAGGTGCTGGGGCCGGAGATCACGCCCGAGCTGGCGGCTCGGACCGCCGCCGCGCGGGTGCGCCCGACACTGATCCGCCGCCCGGGTCGCAACGAATTCACCGGCACCCGAACGGTTTTGATCGCCAGTTCGCGTCCAGAGGGCTCCTGGTGTGAGCGTTTCGAGATCACCGACCTGAAGCAGCTGCTCGATCTCGACCTGCATCTATTGAACGGCCCGCCGCCGGGAATCGGTGTGCCAGTGCATGATCCGCTGGTCCTGGTCTGCGCGCACGGTAAACGCGACCAGTGCTGCGCGCTGCTCGGCCGACCGATCGCCGCCGAACTCGCAACGAAATACCCTGGGCAAGTGTGGGAGTGCTCGCACACCGGCGGCCACCGTTTCGCGCCTGCCCTGGTGCTGCTGCCGTCCGGCCTCACCTACGGCAGACTCGACACCGCGGCCGCCGAAGAGATGGTCGAAGCCGCCCGCCGCGGCGAGGTCTCGATGACCGGCCTGCGCGGCCGCAGCTGCTACTCGCCGATCGAGCAAATCGCGGAACTAGCGGTACGCGAACACATTTCCGCCCCCACCGACGCTCTAACCGTCGCCCCCGACACCAACCCCACCGACCCGACCCTCGCAGGCGCCGCCATCGTCACCCACCGCGACGGCCGCCGCTGGCGCGTAACCGCCTGCCCCCTCGCCTACCCCGCCCGCCAGGCCAGCTGCAACGCCACCCCCAAACCCATAAAAGCCCTAACCCTCGATACCATCCACCCCCTACCCAGCTGACCGCCCGAGCGGGACAGCACGGAGCGCCCACGACCAACGCCGCCCCCGCGTCCCGTTCGCTGCCAGCGGCATACGCCGAGTGGGACATCACGGAGGGTCTACTCGGCCGATGGCGCAGCCGTGTCCCGTTGGGCGGTTTACCAATGGGTGCCGGGGACCCAGCGGGCGGCGCGGCGGAGGGCGGTGCCGGTGACGCGGCGGGCGGCTGAGCGGGGGCGGGGCTGGGGTTGGGCGATGAGTTCCGTGGGGTCTTCGGTGTTTTGCACCGGTTCGCCCTTGGCGGCGGGTGAGTCCGGTAGGGCGCGGTAGTAGCGGTGCAGGATGCGGTCGCGGAACTTGGGGGTGAGTAGGGCGCCGTATTCGGCGAAGGTGCCGAGGGGCACGTCGATGCGCTTGGGGCGTTCGGTCAGCGCGCGCACGATTGTCGCGGCCGCCCACTCGGGGGATTCGGACGGTCCCTGGGCGCCGCTCGGGGTGATCATCGGGGTGCGCACCAGCGGCATGTGGATGGTGGTGAAGGTGACGCCGTCGGCCATCGTCTCGACCGAGGCCACCTCGGCGAACTTGTCCAGCGCGGCCTTGCTGGCCAGATAGGCGGCGAAGCGCGGCGTCGCCACCTGCACGCCCGCGCTGCTGATATTGACGATGTGGCCGAACTTGCGCTCCCGCATCTGCGGCAACAGGGCGAGCGTCATCCGCAGCGCGCCGAAGTAATTGACCGCCATGGTGCGTTCGAAGTCGTGCAGCCGGTCGGTGGAGCGGTGGATGGCGCGGCGGATGGATCGGCCCGCGTTGTTCACCAGCATGTCGACGTGGCCGTGCTCGTCGAGAATGGTCTTCACGGCGTGGTCCACCGAGTCGGAATCGGTGACGTCACACTGGTATCCGTAGGCGATGCCGCCCCCGGCCCTGATCTCCTCGACCACGCTCGCGAGTTCGTCGGCGCGGCGCGCGAGCAGGAACACGGTGGCGCCCTTGCCGGCCACGGCGATCGCCGCCGCCTTGCCGATGCCGGAGGAGGCGCCGGTGATAAGGACATGCCGCCCGGCAATGTCGCGGTTGCGACGGCTGCGCCGGGTTTCGCGCGGGCCGGCGGCGTCAGCGGATGCGTCGGTCATCGCTGCTCCTTTGCAGGGTTCGGTTGGCATGAACTTACTCTGAAGTAAGTTTACTCGCCAAGTGGCACTGGTCACTTTCCGGGGCCGGGGTCGAGGTGGTGAACACGGGTCGAACAACCTCTCGAAATCGATCGAACATATGTGCGATACTCGGCGCATGGCGGACGATCGGATGGCGGACATCTTTGCCGCGGTGCGGCTCGGTGGCGGGGACCAAGCGGCGGCGCGACAGGCGCTGGAGAAGTTGTGGGACGAGATCGGTGAGGGCGGTGATCCCTTGCACCGCTGCGTGATTGCGCATCACCTCGCCGATCTGCAGGACGCCGCCGCCGACGCGCTGCTCTGGGATCGGCGGGCGCTCGCCGCGGTGTTCGGCCCCGGCATCCCGCTCGACGAAGGACTACGCAGCTTCCTCCCGTCGCTGTACCTCAACCTGGCCGACAGCCATCGCCGAGTCGGCGACTTCGAGGCCGCCCGCATGCAGCTCGCCATCGCCCGTGGCCACCTCGACGTGCTTGCCAACGACGCCTACGGCGCCCTCATCCGCACCCGGCTCGACCAGGTCGAAACGGCGCTCACCGAAGGCTCGACGCAACCCCTGCCGAGCAACTGAGCCCGAGGAGGTGATGGGCGATGGGATGGAGCAATGGGCCGCCTACCTGGGCGGAGCTGGAGCGGGTGCTGTCGGGGCGCCCCGGCCGGACCGATCCGGACGCGATGTACCCCGGCGACGGCGGCGACAGCCCGGCCTGGTCGCGCAAGCGCGGCGAGTACCTGGCCGAAACCGCGCCACCCGCCGACGGGCCGACGGTGCCGTACGCGGAGCTGCACGCGCACTCGGCCTACAGCTTCCTGGACGGCGCGAGCCAGCCGGAGGAGCTGGTGGAGGAGGCCGTGCGGCTGGGGCTGGAGGCGATCGCGCTCACCGATCACGACGGCTTCTACGGCACCGTGCGCTTCGCGGAAGCGGCCAGAGAATTGGGGATGCCGACGGTCTTCGGCGCCGAACTGTCGCTTGGTACTCAGCCTGCTGAAGGAGCTCCGGCTACCAGGAGGCGCTCGCGCCGTGCGGCCGGGCAGCGCACCGGTTCGGCAGCGATGGACGCTCTCGCTGCGGAAAGCCCCGAGAAACCGGAGTTCGCTGGGCAGCAAGGAGATTCGGCTGCCCAGCTGCGCAACGGTCACGCCGACGCGCCGGATTCCATGCCGCGCACCGGTTCGCCGGATCCGGCCGGACCGCACCTACTGATCCTGGCCCGCGGTCAGGAGGGTTACCGCCGACTGTCGCGGGAGATCGCGGCCGCGCACCTGGCCGCGGGGGAGAAGGGCATTCTCCGCTATGACCTCGATGCGCTCACCGCGGCGGCCGACGGGCAGTGGCAGATCCTCACCGGCTGTCGGAAGGGACACCTACGTCAAGCGCTCGAACACGACTTGCGTTCGGGCAGTAGCCGTCTCGTGCGGGCCGAGGCCGCGTTGCGCGACCTGACGGAGCGGTTCGGCGCCGACCGGGTGAGCGTGGAACTCACCCACCACGGCATCCCGGAGGACGACGAACGCAACGCCCACCTCATCGCCTTGGCCGATCGGCTCGGCCTGCCCGTACTCGCCACCACCGGAGCGCATTTCGCCGCGCCTGGCCAGCGTCGCCGCGCCATGGCGCTCGCGGCGATCAGGGCCAGGCAGAGTTTGGACGAGATCGCCGGTTGGCTGGCCCCCACCGGCGGCGCGCACCTGCGTTCCGGCGCGGAGATGGCGCGGCTGTTCGCGGATTGCCCGCAGGCGGTGGACAACGCGGTCGCGCTGGCCCGGGAATGTGCCTTCGATCTGAAGTTGATCGCGCCGAAGCTACCGCCGTTCGACGTGCCCGCCGGACACGACGAGAAGTCCTGGCTGCGCGAAATCGCCCTCGCCGGCGCCGCCGCCCGCTACGGGCCACCGGAGCGAAACCCGCAGGCGTACCAGCAGATCGAGCACGAGCTCGCGGTGATCGACGAACTGGAATTCCCCGGTTACTTCCTGGTGGTGCACGACATCGTCGCCTTCTGCCGAGACAACGACATCCTGTGCCAGGGCCGGGGTTCGGCGGCCAACTCGGCCGTCTGCTACGCGATCGGCATCACCAACGTCGACCCGGTCACCAACAACCTGCTGTTCGAACGCTTCCTCTCGCCCGCGCGCGACGGACCGCCCGATATCGACGTCGACATCGAATCCGATCGCCGCGAGGAGGCCATCCAGCACGTCTACACCAAGTACGGTCGCGCGTACGCCGCCCAGGTGGCCAATGTGATCACCTACCGTGGCAAGTCCGCGGTGCGCGATGCCGCACGCGCACTGGGCTTTTCGCCCGGTCAGCAGGACGCGTGGAGCAAACAGGTGAGCCGATGGACCGGTGTCGGCGCCGAGACCGGCACCGACATTCCCGCCGAGGTGCTGCAGCTGGCATCCGAAATCGAAGGCTTGCCAAGGCATCTCGGTATCCACTCCGGTGGCATGGTGATCTGTGACCGCCCCATCGCCGACGTCTGTCCGGTGGAATGGGCGCGGATGCCCGGCCGCAGCGTGCTGCAGTGGGACAAGGACGATTGCGCGGCCATCGAGCTGGTGAAGTTCGACCTGCTCGGCCTCGGCATGCTCTCCGCGCTGCACTACATGATCGATCTGGTGCGCGAGCACACCGGCGAGGTCGTCGAGCTGCACAAGCTCGATCTGCGCGAAGCCGGTGTCTACGAGATGCTTTCGCGGGCCGACTCGGTGGGTGTGTTCCAGGTGGAGTCGCGGGCGCAGATGGCCACGCTGCCCCGGTTGAAACCGCGGGAGTTCTATGACCTGGTGGTGGAGGTGGCGCTGATCCGACCAGGGCCCATCCAAGGCGGTTCGGTGCATCCCTATATCCGGCGCCGCAACAAGCTCGAGAAATGGGAGTACGACCACCCGGCGTTGGAGAACGCGCTGGAACGCACGCTCGGCGTGCCGCTGTTTCAGGAGCAGCTCATGCAGATGGCCGTCGACGTCGCGGGCTTCACCGCCGCCGAGGCCGATCAGCTGCGCCGTGCCATGGGTTCCAAGCGGTCCCCGGAACGCATGGAACGCCTCAAAGAGCGCCTTTACCAAGGCATGCGGGACCTGCACGGCATCACCGGCGAGGTCGCCGACCGCATCTACGAAAAGCTCTATGCCTTCGCGAATTTCGGCTTCCCGGAAAGTCATTCGCAGAGCTTCGCCTCGATCGTGTTCTATTCGGCGTGGTTCAAGCTGCACTACCCGGCGGCGTTCTGCGCCGGTCTGCTGCGCGCCCAGCCGATGGGTTTCTACTCCCCGCAATCCCTGGTCGCCGACGCCCGCAGACACGGCGTGCGGGTGCACGGCCCCGACATCAATGCCAGCCGTGCCGAACCCACCCTCGAGCACGAGGGCACCGAGGTGCGGCTCGGCTTGGCATCGATCCGGCACATCGGCACCGATCTCGCCGAAAAGATCGTCGCGGCCAGGGATCAGGGGCCATACACCTCCTTCCTCGACCTGACCGGCCGGGTGGAACTCACTGTCGCCCAAGCGGAATCGCTCGCTACCGCCGGTGCCCTCGGTAGCCTCGGCCACTCCCGCCGCGAAGCCCTGTGGGCCGCGGGCGCCGCCGCGGGCGAGCGCCAGGACCGCCTGCCCGGCACCGGCGCCGCCACCACCGCGCCCGTCCTGCCCGGCATGAGCGATCTCGAACTGGCCGCCGCCGACGTCTGGGCCACCGGCGTCTCCCCGGGCAGCTATCCCACCCAGTTCCTGCGCCCGCGGCTCGACGCTCTCGGCGTCCTCCCCGCCGCCGGTCTGCTCGCGGTGCCCGACGGCTCGCGAGTGCTGGTGGGCGGCGCGGTAACCCACCGCCAACGTCCCGCCACGGCCGCGGGCGTCACCTTCCTCAATCTGGAAGACGAAACCGGCATGGTGAACATCGTCTGCTCGGTCGGGCTGTGGACCCGCTATCGCCGCCTCGCGCAGAGCGCACCCGCGCTGCTGATCCGCGGCCGTGTGCAGAACGCCGAGGGCGCGGTCAGCGTCGTCGCCGAACATCTGCAACGCCTGGACCTGCGCGTCGATTCGAAATCGCGCGACTTCCGCTGACGGCCGCCCACAGTTTTAAAGAAGTGTTAGAAGGGCTCTAGAGAACCGTTATGTCGGGCTGTTCGCGCAGTTGAAGGGGCTACTGTGCGAATCATGCGGAAGCTTGCTGTGCTGTGCGTCGGTCTGCTCGGTCTGACCCTGCTCGTCGGCTGCGGTGCCGACGACGACGCGAAGAGGGCCACGCCACCGGACAAGCCGACGTCCTACGCCACCGTGGCGCCCGCACCTGCGCCCGCGTCCGCGCCGCCGGGCCTGCGCGACCAGCAGGGCCCCATGCGCAAGGACAACACCGGCAGTGAAACGGTCACGGCGCGTAAGGAAGTCGTCACCGGCAGCGTCGAGATCACCGCGGGCAAGCCGATCGAGGCGGCGGCCGAGATCGCCGACCGGGTGCGCGAGGTCGGTGGCCGGATCGACAGCCGGACCGAACAGCCGGGCACCGACGACACCGATCCCAGCGCCACCCTCACCGTCCGGGTGCCCGCCGACAAGGTCGACGCGTTCATCGACGGACTCGGCGGCATCGGCCGCATCACCCGGGTGAGCACCAATCGGGACGACGTGACGATGCAGTGGGAAGACCTGGACGCCAGGATCAAGGCGCTGCAAGCCTCCGTCGACCGGTTGCGCGGACTCATCGCGAGCGCCACGAACACCGCCGACCTGATCAACGCCGAGCAGGCGCTGTCCAGCCGGCAGGGCGAACTCGACAGCCTGACCGCGCAGAAGCGTCACCTCGACGACGACGTCGCGCTGTCCACCCTCACTATCGACATCACCACCGAGACCACGAAGGCCGAGGAGGACCGCGCCGACAGCTTCTGGGAGGGGATCGTCGCGGGCTGGGACTCGCTGGTGGAGTGGCTGAAGGACGCCGTCGTGTTCACCGGCAAGGCGCTGCCGTGGCTCGGCTTCCTGGTGGTGCTGGCCGCCGCGGTCTGGGGCCTCGTCCGGCTGCTGCTGCGCCGGGGCAAGCGTGGCGCGGCGGCTCCCGCGACATCGACACCGGTGTCCGGCACCACCGAAGGTGCCTCGAAAGACGCTGGGACGGCGAAGGTTACCGAACCCGCTGGCAGCACGGCGACCGAAGAGAAGAGCCCCGACAACCGTCCGGGCGACAAAACCGAACAGCCGTAAAAGTCGTCGCGCGCCACTTGCCGCGCCGCGCGCGATGCTGCTGGCAATTCCGTGCGCGGCCCGCGAATGCGTGCGCGGCGATCACACTCCGCCGGGGAAGCCGAGCTGGCGCCAGGCTTCGTAGACGGTGACGGCGGCGGCGTTGGAGAGGTTCATCGAGCGGCGGCCGGGGAGCATGGGGATGCGCAGGTGGGTGGTGACGTGCGGGTCGTCGAGCACCGCGGCGGGCAGTCCGGTTGGTTCGGTGCCGAAGAGCAGCACGTCGCCTTCGTGGTAGTCCACCGCGGTGTAGTGGGTGCTGGCCTGCGTGGTGAACGCGAAAACCCGTTCCGGACGCACCGCCTCCCACGCCGCCGCGAGATCCTTGTGCACCGTCACCGAGGCCAGATCGTGGTAATCCAATCCGGCCCGGCGCAACTTGGCTTCCGAAAGGTCGAACCCCAACGGCTCGACCAGATGCAGCTCACACCCGGTCCCGGCGACCAACCGGATCGCATTGCCGGTATTGCCGGGGATCGCGGGCTCATGAAACATCAGACGGAACACAACGCACCAGCTTGTCATGGGGGCCGGAACCTCGGCTACCGAGGTTGCGCGCAGCTCGGTTGTGTCGTCACCGATCGAGGTGCGGGGGAAGCTTCACCGGGATTCGTACCGGTGTGAGGTCGACGTCGGCGGGCGGTCGGAGGCGGCGGAGGGTGCCGTCGAAGAGGGTGGTGTAGAGGGCCCAGGTGTTGCCGTCGGGGGCGATGCGGACCGAACTCGGGCCGGTCCAACCGCTCGCGAGGCCGGACGCGATGACGCAGGTCGCGCCGGTGTTCGGGTCGACGCGGTGGATCTCGCCCGCCATATGGGCTGCGACGTAGAGGGTTCCGGCCTGCGACATGGTCAGGTCGTCGACACCGGGGAATAGGCCGGGCACGGTCGCGACGACCGTCCACCGGTCGGGGGTGTCCAGGGGGATGCGGATGATCTGGCCGGTGAACAGGTCGTCGGTGTACACGGCACGGTGATCAGGGCTCAGCGCAAGACCTTCTGAACGCGGCACCGGGGACCAGTTGGGCACGATGGTTCCGGTGTCGTGCCGATAGCGGGTCACACCCTGGGACGGGCCGCCCTCGGTGCCGACCCAGGTGGTCAGCAGATCACCATCGGGCAGCCGGAGCAAACCGTTGCCGCCGAAGGTGGACACCGATGTCAGCCGATCGGTCGCGGTGTCCAGTTGCCACAATCCACCGGCGATGACGTACAGACTCGACCCGGCGAGCTGCAAGCCGCGCGGAACGTTCATGCCTTCGAGCACCGTGCGGACCTGCCCTGCGGGATCCACGTGGTACACCTTCGAACTGCCGGTCAAGTAGAACCCGCCACGGCCGTCGGGTTCGAGGTTCTCCAGTTCCTCCAGCCCCTGAACCAGGGTGTCGACCTGCCACCCGCCGCAGCCCGGTGCGCCGTGCGCGGGCACCGCGGCGGCACCGGCCCCCGCCACCAGCGCCACCGCGACGCACAACACTCGAATTCGCTTGCCCAACATCCCCATCCGCGCAGCCTAGGTTGCCGCACCGTCGAGGTCGACACCGCAAAACCGTGGGCGCGGCAACGTCGCGGTGTCCCGAACCAAGCTAATTCGCCGGACGCTCCGGCAGCGCGCACACGCCGCCCTCGGCCATGCCGGTCGGACGGACGCCGAGACCCTGGTTGAGGCGGGAGCGTTGGTTTTCCCAGGCGATGGTGGCCGCCAGTTCGGCGAGTTGGGCTTTGGAGAGGTGGGTCAGCAGTTCGGCGCGTAGGTCGTCGAGGTCGACCGCGGGTGTGCTTGACATCGCTTCGGCAAAGGCGATGACGAGTTTTTGCAGGTCGGTATAGGCGTCGCTGGTTCGGAAGCGCGGCAGGTCGAGCAGCTGTTGCTCGGTGAGGCCGGCCGACTTCGCCAGCGCAGAGCCGATGTCCAGACAGAACTCGCAGTTCACCAGGCCCGCGGTTTTCAGTTCGGCCAGTTCTTTGAGCTTCGGGTCCAGCCGGTTGCTGAATATCAGTGCCGTCTCGTAAATGATTGTGCTGAACAGGATCTGTGGTCGCCGGACGAGCCAGCCGACCAGATCGGACCGGTTCCGCTTCGCCTGCCGCACTGCCTGCAGATAGTGCCGAATCCGTGTCAACGCTCGCATTACCCCGCCCTCCTGTGTCGGATGATCCGACTCTACATTGAAACTACGGCCTGTAGTAGAGTTTTCCCGCAACATCGAAACCGCTTGTGCCGCAGGCAGCCTGATCCACGGTCTGCGATTAGGATGCGCGGATGGGCAGTACATCGCACAACCCGGCAGACTCGCAGCCGCCCGCACCGGGCTTCGCGCACGCGACCTCGGCGACCGGCAACAGGATCATTCACATCTCCGGCCAGGTCGGCACCGACGCGTCAGGGCGAGTCGTCGACGGGGGTCTGACCGCCCAGACAACCCAGGCCATGATCAACCTGGGCCGCGCACTGGAGGCAGCGGGCGGCAAGCCCGCCGACCTCGTCAGTGTTCGGTTCTATGTGGTGGATTGGGACCCGTCGAAATTCGAGGCACTCGGTGCGGGCGGTGCCGCCGCCCGCGCGCACTATGAGTTCCCGGAAACCGCGGTCACCCTCGTCGGCGTGGCTGCCTTGTTCACCCCGGAGCACCTCATCGAGGTCGAGGGCGTCGCCGTCGTCGACTGAGCCCGTCGACAGCGCGGGCTGCGCGGCGTCTGTCAGAATCGGGGGGTGACCGATGCCGAGACCTCCACCGCGGACCAGCGGGCCGGCAGTGTGGGCGGCCAGTTCCTGCGCCAGCACCTGCCGATGGTGCTCGTGGCGCTGGTCATCCTGGTGGCGATCGTGTTCGTCGCGCAGGACCGGTGGCGCCGCGGTGCGCTGTTCTTCGGCGGGGCGACCTTGCTGGCCGCGGCGTTCCGACTGTGCCTGCCGACCGCCCGCGTCGGACTCCTCGCGGTGCGCAGCAAGCCCTTCGATGTGGGCGCGCTGACGCTGCTCGGCTCCGCCATTGTGTTCATCGCCGCGACCATCAACACCCTCGGCGTCGGATAGTCACTCCCGCCCGCTCCCATCCGACTTCGTGCGCGCGAACTCGCGGAGTGCGTTGGCGCGCAACGGGTTCAGTGCGTTGTGGCATACCGCTCCAGGAAAACCGTGTGCGCACGGGACCTGCGGCCGGGATGCGGCGGGATGGTGTCGCTGTAGCCGACGGCCACCATGACCGCGATGGCGAGCTCGTCCCGATCACCGACGCCGATGGCCTGCTTGACCAGCTCGGGGTCCCAGCCGTTCATCGGGGCCGAGGCCAGGCCGAGGCTGGTGGCGGCGAGCATGACGTAGGTGGCCGCGATCATCGCGTTCTTGATGGCGTTCTCCCGGAGCAGGCCGCGCTCCCGTAGTGAATGGAATTCGCTGCGCGAATCGAACATCGCGGTGAACTCGTCATTCCACGCACCATTGCGCCGGGCCAGTGCGGCGATGTCGGCATTGCTGTCCTGCCAGGCCAGCGGATCGGCCACGAAGACCAGGACGACCGGAGCTTCCACCGGCTGTGGCTGGCCGAACGCGGCCTCCGACAGCGCTTGCCGTCCGGCTTCGCTGGTGACGACGACGATCGAGCGGTCCTGCATATTCCAGGCGCTCGGCGCCTGCACCGCCAGCTCCAGCAGTTCGTCGACCAACTCCGGTGCCACGGATTCGGGCCGGAAATGGCGGGTGGTGCGGCGGGCGCGGATCGCGGCGGGGACCGAAAGTGTCTGTGTTTCCATAATTCTTACTATCGGAGAGTGGCACCCCAATAGGAAGAAGGCACTTTTTGGTGCGTTACACTCGCAGAGGTGCGCACGCTCATCGAGGGCTCCGGCCTGCCCGCCGACATCTACTCGGCCAAATGTCCCACCCGTCAGGTGCTCGACCACATCGCGGGCAAGTGGACGGTGCTGATCGTCGACGCCCTGGCCGACGGGACCATGCGCTACACCGAGCTACGCAAACGCATCGATGGCATCTCGCAGAAGATGCTGACGCAGACCCTCCGTCAGCTGGAAACCGACGGATTCCTCACCCGCACAGTGCATCCCACCGTGCCGCCGCGGGTCGAGTACACCCTCACCGACCTCGGCCACAGTCTGCGCACACCCATTGCGGCCCTGCGGGATTGGATAGAATCCAACATAAATCTCATCGAGGAAGCGCGTCGCTCAGCGGCCCGTTGAAGGTCTCAGGCCGGTTCGGCGACCAGTGTGGGACGACCGGATCGGCTGCTGTACAAGGCGCGTGCCTCGGTCGGGGTGATCGTCTCGAGCTTGGCGGGCGGCTCCGCGTTGATGTGCTGCTTCAAGATCTGGCCTGCCAACGGCGCGATGAACGGGGCGGCGAGTAGCAGTCCGAACGAGTTGAATCTGGTGAACCCCCAGACCAGCACCTTCGCGGGCAGCCGGATCGCGAGATCAACGATGCCGGGGCGGTCGAACCGGCCGAGCTTGCGCATCCACTTCGGCAGCGTCGCGACCGAGGCCAGTGAAAGTAGCCTGCTGCCAACGGCATACGAGAGCCCGGCGCCGTTGCGCGGTGAGGTCCACAGCAGGTGGTGCATGCCTTCCTCGGCCCGCTCGGAGGTGCACAGGCGCGGCCGAACCTCGGCGAAGTACTCGCGCACCTCGGCACGTGAGCGCGGTACGTCCTCCGGCTTGCAGGTCTGCAGCTCGGCGGCGATCGCGCATTCGTGCCAGTATCGCGTCTCCTCCTCCGGCGTCAGCGGGCCCGGACCGAACACCTCGTATGCCTTGAGTACCGAATGCCAGCCGGTGATGTGGATCCACAGCTGGGTCTCGGGGCTGTTCGCGCTGTAGCGGTTTCCGCTGATCGGTTCGATGCCGGTCATCGGCGCGTGGATCCGCATGAGATGCTCGGCCGCCTGGATGGCGGTGCGCCCGTCGGCGATCGCGGCGATCAGGAAGTAGGCGAAGGTGTGGTCGAGGCGCTTGCGCGGGTCGCTGTAGATGCCGCGCGAGTCGGCTACGGCCGCGGTGAGGAACGGGTCGAAGTGCTCGAGCACCACCGCTCGCTGGAACCCGATGACCGCGGTGGGTGCGGTCCAGACCTTCCAACTCGGTGAATCGGGGCCGAAGAACCCGTAGTCGTCCCGGCGCAGGGTGGTCGGATCGAACTGCATCACGTGCTCCTTTGCGGTGATCGCCCCGGCATCGGGGATTAATACAACGCAACCGTAGCAATTGCAGACAGTGAATACAACGGGTGCGTAGCATTTGTGCGCGTAAGGATTCGCCGGTCCAGGCCGGATGCTGTCAGGATGGACCGCATGGAGGTGAGCCAGTGACGACATCGCGCACCGCGCCGGATCGGCCGCGACGGCGCTACGCGCCACGCCTACCTCCGGAACAGCGGCGGGCCCAACTGCTCGACGCCGCCTTCGCGGTGCTGAGCCGGATGGAACTGCACGAACTGAGCATGGAGGCGGTCGCCAAGGAGGCGGGCGTGGGTAAGCCGGTGCTCTACACCGTCTTCAAGACCCGCGCCGACCTGGTCGCCGCGCTGCTGGAACGGGAACGCGAGCGCGGTCTGGAACAGGTGGCCGCGACCCTGCCGACCGACCTGATGGGCGCCGACCCGGTCGTCGCGGCCTCGGCCACCGTCGAAGCGTTCGTCGGTGTGGCACTGGAGAATCCGACCCGCTGGCGACTGATCCTCGCCGGGCCGGGCAACGCCCCCGACGAATACCGTGAGGCATTGCGGAATTCCCGAGCGGGCATCTTCGACCAGGCCGAAGCGCTGGTCCGGATGGGTACCGCACTCGAACCCCGTTGGGCAGGAGTGGATTCCGCGCTGCTCACTAATTCGCTGCTGCAGGTCGCCGAGATGCTCGGCCGGTTGGCGGTCAGCGAACCGGACGAGTACCCCCGCGAACGCCTCCAGGGCTTCGTCCACGCCATCGTCGGCCTACTGGTCGGCACGCCTGCCCCGAAACCTCCTGCGGCGTAACGCAGTCCGACTGCAGCGCGCGAATCATCACCGTGCGCACGAAATCGCTAGCAACTACCAGCGCACCACGCAAATCGGTGCGCGGTAGATCCCCGCCCGGCGCGGATTCAGTTGGCGGGCTGACGGCTCTGCTGAGCCAGTCGCATCGTTTCGGTGAGCAGCTTCGATACCGCGGCGGCCTCGGTGAGGAATCCGTCGTGGCCGTCGCGGGAATGCACGATTTCCAGTCCGTCGCAGCCCGGCAGTCCGTCGGCGAGTTCCTGCTGCGTGCGCAGCGGGTACAGCCGGTCGGAGTCGACGCCGCCGACCACGCACGGCACCGGTGTCGCGGCGAGCGCGGCCCGCACTCCGCCGCGCCCTCGGCCGATGTCGTGCCGGTTCATCGCCTCGGTCAGCAGCACGTAGGTGGCCGGATCGAAACGGCTGCAAAGCTTTTCGGCCTGGTGGTCCAGGTAGCTCTGCACCGCGTACCGGCCGCCGCGCCACGGATCCTCCGCGCCCTGCGCGCTGTTCTCGAAGCGATGATCGAGCTCGTCCTCGGTGCGATAGGTCAGGTGCGCGATGCGCCGGGCGATGCCCATGCCGGTCATCGGGGCCCGGTCGGTGTCGTGGTAATCGCCGCCCTGCCAGTCCGGATCGGCCTTGATCGCCGCGATCTGGGTGGTCTGGGTGCCGATCTGGTCGGCGGTGGCGCGGGCGCCGACGGCGAGCACCAGCGCCGAGCCGACCCGGTCCGGCATGCCGACCATCCACTCCAGCACCCGCATGCCGCCCATCGACCCGCCGACCACGGCGGCCAGCCGCTCGATGCCGAGCAGGTCCATCAGCGCGGCCTCGGCGGCCACCTGATCGCGGATGGAGATCTCCGGAAACCGTGCACCCCAAGGCTTTCCGTCGGGCGCGAGGGTCGACGGCCCGGTGCTGCCCTTGCAGCCGCCGAGCACGTTCGTCGCGATCACACACCACTCGTCGGTGTCGAGCGGACAGCCGGGTCCGACCATGCCGTCCCACCACCCCGGCAGCGGATGGATGTCATCGGGGTGGCCGACCACGTGTGAGTCGCCGGTCAGCGCGTGCTCGACCAGCACCACATTGTCCAACGTGGGGGAGAGCTCTCCCCAGCGCTGCACGGCGAGGTGGACCTGCGGGATGACCGCGCCGCTCTCCAACTGCACGTCACCGATCGGGATGATGCCGAGCCGCCCGTCCGGGGGCGGCAGGGCCACCCCGGACGAACGGGCGTGACTCGGTTCGCTACTCACCTTCACGTCGCCGCCGCCGCGAAACCGGCACGCAGATCGGCGAGGATGTCATCGATTCCCTCGATGCCCACCGCAAGGCGGACCAGGCCCGGAGTGACGCCCGCGACGAGTTGCTCGTCCGGCGTCAGCTGCGAATGTGTGGTCGACGCGGGGTGAATCACGAGGGAGCGCACATCACCGATGTTAGCCACATGGCTGTGCAGGACTAATCCGTCCACGAACTTCTTGCCCGCGTCGACGCCGCCACGCAGCTCGAAGGCCACGATCGCGCCCGCGCCCTTCGGTGCGAGTCGCTGCCCGCGTTCGTACCACGGCGACGACGGCAGGCCCGCGTAGCTGACCGATTCCACGTCCGGGTGGGTGGTCAGGAATTCGGCCACCGCCTTGGCATTGGCGACGTGCCGCTCGACCCGCAGGCTCAGCGTCTCGATGCCCTGGCTGATCAGGAACGCGTTGAACGGCGACACCGCGGAGCCCAGGTCGCGCAGCAGTTGCACGCGCGCCTTGAGCGCGAAGGCGGGTGCGCCGAGGTCGGCGAACACCGCGCCGTGGTAGCTCGGGTCCGGGGTGGTGAAGCCGGGGAAGCGCGGCTGTCCCTGCGCATCGGTCACGGTCCAGTCGAAATTGCCGCCGTCGACGATCACCCCGGCCACCGCCGAGCCGTGCCCGCCGAGGTATTTGGTCGCCGAGTGCACGACGATGTCGGCACCGTGCGCCAGCGGCTGGATCAGGTACGGGGTCGCGACGGTGTTGTCCACGATCAGCGGCAGCCCGGCCTCGTGCGCGACGGCGGCGATGCCGGGGATGTCGAAGATGGCGCTGCTCGGGTTGGCGATGGTCTCGCCGTAGAACGCCTTGGTGTTCGGCCGGATCGCGGCGCGCCACTGTTCCAGGTCGTCGGGGTCGTCGACAAAGGACACCTCGATGCCGAGCTTGGGCAACGAGTAGTGGAAGAGGTTGTAGGTGCCGCCGTAGAGGTGCGGGCTGGACACGATGTGATCGCCGGCCGCGGCCAGGTTCAGGATCGCGAAGGTCTCCGCGGCCTGGCCCGAGGCCAGCAGCAGCGCGGCGACACCGCCTTCGAGCGCGGCGACCCGCTGCTCCACCACGTCCTGGGTGGGATTCGTGATCCGGGTGTAGATATTGCCCGGCTCGGCGAGCCCGAACAGCGCCGCGGCGTGCTCGGTGTCGCGGAAGGCGTACGAGGTGGTCTGGTAGATGGGCAGGGCCCTGGCACCGGTGCTGCTGTCGGGTGCCTGTCCCGCGTGGACCTGCTTGGTCTCGAAAGACCACTGGGCCGGATCGGCCGCGAGGATGGGGTCGGCCGCGGGCAGAGTGGAGTCACTCATGTGGTTTTGCTCCAAAGAAAAGGTTGTTCGCCAGAACTAACGGGTCATCGGGATGTGGGCGAAGGACAACAACACATTTCGGGAACCTCCTGGAAAGCGCGCTTGCTCTCGACCTTCGAGAGCCCGGTCATCACCCGGAGCACCCCACCGCTGCTGGAGGGTTGCCGACCAGCGAGCCGGGGCTTGGCGCTGGCACTCATGACCTGACGGGCATCATAACCGGCGGTCGGTCGCCTGCCGAAATCTCATCCGTTTTCGGTAGTCAGCCCCACGCAGCAGACGCGCATGAACTCGTCGAATGTCGAGACGAAGGTCTGGCGTCCGGCCGCGGCCGCCGCCGTGAGGTCGTCGTCGAACAGGGCGTCCGAGCGTTCCATGCCGAGATGTCCGACCAGCTGCCAGACGCCGAGGATCAAGCGCACCGGCAGGGCGTCCGGCTCGGTGCCGAGCCGTTCGGCGAGCACTTCGGCGATCGCAGTGTTCTGCCGGTCGGCGTGCTCGAGACTGCGCGCGCTGACCGCCTGGCTACTGCGCAGGATCCGCTGCATCTGCTGGAACTGCTGGAAGGACACGGGTGCCTCGGTCGGGGCGAGCGCGGCCTTGTCGATGACCCGCAGGAACGCTTCGCGTAGCGATGCCAGCTCGTTGCCGGTGATCGGCAGGCCGCGCAGTGCCTCGGCAACGGCGATGCTGAAGTCCCGGATCGGACCGAGGACGATGTCTTCCTTGCTGTCGAAGTACCGGTTGATGGTGCGGGGCGAGACGTCGGCGGCGTTGGCGATCTGTTCGACCGTCGTCGCGTCGAATCCCTGTGTGTCACAGAGGTTCAGGCCGACCTCGATGATCCGCAGTCTGGTCTGCTGCTTCTTGCGTTCACGCAGGCCGGGGGGTGGTCCCGCAGGTGTCGATGCGCTCGCAGGGTTCTCCGCTGCGGCACTCGCGCCCGTAGGCGTCGGTGACTCGAGCATGGCCATCACCCTAGCGCAACCCCACGTTTACTGTCGCCAAGCGCCAAATGTCGTAGAGCGACATTTTGCGCTTGACGACAAATGTCGCGAGATGTCAGGATGGCGACTTGTGTCGGATGAAGAGGAGAAAAAGGTGACCGAGACTGCGAAAGCGGCAGACGCTCCTGGAAAACAGGGCGGTTCGGCCCGCTGGTTCGCCCTGGCGGTGATCGCGTTGGCCCAGCTCATGGTGGTTCTCGACGCCACCATCGTGACCATCTCGCTGCCGTTCGCGCAGCATGACCTCGGGATCAGCGAGGGCAACAAGCAGTGGATGCTGACGGCGTACACACTGATCTTCGGCGGCCTCCTGCTGCTCGGCGGCCGACTGGCCGACTACCTCGGGCGACGGCGGATCTTCGTCATCGGCCTGATCGGTTTCGCCGCCGCGTCGGCACTTGCCGGTCTCGCGCAGAACGGTGCGGAGATGTTCGCCGGGCGTGCGCTACAAGGCGCGTTCGCGGCGTTGCTCGCCCCAGCGGCGCTGTCGCTGCTGTCGGTGACCTTCACCGAACCCGGTGAACGGGCAACGGCATTCGGCGTGTTCGCTGGCATCTCCGCCGGTGGCGCCGCGCTGGGCCTGATCGCGGGCGGCGCGCTCA
This sequence comes from Nocardia iowensis, assembly GCF_019222765.1. NCBI lineage: Bacteria > Bacillati > Actinomycetota > Actinomycetes > Mycobacteriales > Nocardiaceae > Nocardia > Nocardia iowensis. Next base: position 1,310,854 of record NZ_CP078145.1, read on the forward strand.
CCGAGTACGCCTCGTGGCGCTGGTGCCTGCTGGTGAACACTCCGATCGCGCTGCTCGCTGTGCTCGGCGCGCTGGCGTGGGTAGTCAAGGACGTGCCTGCCCCGCGCACCGGCGGCTACGACGTGCCGGGCGCGGTCACCGTGACGCTCGGCCTGATCGCGATCGTGTACGGCTTCAGCCGGGCCGCCGACGACGGCTGGCTCGCGGGCAGCACCATCGGCCTGCTGGTTCTCGGCACCGCGCTGCTGATCGCGTTCGTCGCGATCGAACGGCGCTCGGCCAATCCGCTGCTACCCCTGCACATTCCCGGTGAGATCAACCGTGGCGGCGCATTCCTCGCCGCGCTGCTCGTGCCGATCGCCATGTTCGCGATGTTCCTGTTCCTCAGCTACTACTTCCAGATCACCCTCGGCTACTCCTCGCTGAAGGCGGGCTTCGCGTTCCTGCCGTTCCCGGCCGGTATCGCGATCTCCGCTGGCATCACCAGCGCGCTGCTGCCGAAGATCGGCCCGCGCCCGCTGATGGTGGCCGGTGCGGTACTGGGCGTACTCGGTCTGGTGTGGCTGGCCCAGCTGGACTACGGCGACGGCTTCGCGACCAGCGTGCTGCCCGCGCAGGTGCTGATCGCGCTCGGGATGGGTCCGCTGTTCGTCGGCATGCAGACCGTCGCGCTGCATCAGGTGGAGGAAGCGGATTCGGGCGTGGCCAGTGCGCTGCTCAACGCGGCGCAGCAGGTCGGCGGCGCGGTCGGCACGGCCCTGCTGACCACCATCTCGGTGCAGACGGCCAAGTCCTACGCGGAGAGCCATCCGACGATCGACAACCTGATCGCCCGCGCCTCGATCCACAGCTATGACGTGGCGTTCTATGTCGGCGCCGGGTTCTTCCTCGCCGCCGTGCCGGTGATCGCGCTGATGATCCGCGACCGGCCGGAGAACCTGATCGAGGGTTCCGAGGACGGGGCGCGCCCGGTGCACGTCGGGGTCTGAGTATCGAAGGGGCGACCTCCCGGTCCGCGTATCGCCAGGGTTGCGGTACGCGGACCGCGGTCGTTGTGGCGGCGACCTGCGAATTGCACAATGATCTACCAGTCAGTAAGTTCGTGGGGTTTCTCACTCGGGGGGCTGCCCGCACACCACGATCGTCGGCAGCAGTACGCTTGTCTTGTTTGACCACACGTCTCGCGGACAACGCGGGGCATATACGTTGTCTGTTGGAACAGCTGGGGTCCGCTCACAAGCGTGTTCACCTGGCCGTGCAATGAGGGCACCATCCTAGGAGGACACGAAGATCCATGTCCAAAATCAAGGTTGAAGGTACCGTCGTCGAACTCGACGGCGACGAGATGACCCGGATCATCTGGCAGTTCATCAAGGACAAGCTGATCCATCCGTATCTCGATGTGAACCTCGAGTACTACGACCTGGGCATCGAATACCGGGACAAGACAGACGACCAGGTCACCATCGACGCGGCCGAGGCGATCAAGCGCCACGGTGTCGGCGTCAAGTGCGCCACGATCACCCCGGACGAGGCACGCGTCAAGGAATTCGGCCTGAAGAAGATGTGGCGGTCGCCGAACGGCACCATCCGCAACATCCTGGGCGGCACCATCTTCCGTGCGCCGATCATCATCTCCAACGTTCCGCGCCTGGTGCCCGGCTGGACCAAGCCGATCATCATCGGCAGGCACGCGTTCGGTGACCAGTACCGCGCCACCGATTTCAAGGTGTATCAGGCGGGCACGGTCACCGTGACCTTCACGCCGGAGGACGGCAGCGAGCCGATCCAGCACGAGGTCGTGAAGATGCCCGAGGACGGCGGCGTCGTCATGGGGATGTACAACTTCAAGGACTCGATCATCGATTTCGCGCGGGCCTCGTTCAATTACGGCCTGCAGCAGAACTACCCGGTGTATCTCTCGACGAAGAACACCATCCTCAAGGCCTACGACGGCATGTTCAAGGACACCTTCCAGGATGTCTTCGACGCCGAATTCAAGACCCAGTTCGACGCGGCGGGCCTGACCTACGAGCACCGCCTGATCGACGACATGGTCGCCTCCTCGATGAAGTGGGAGGGCGGCTACGTCTGGGCCTGTAAGAACTACGACGGCGACGTCCAGTCCGACACCGTCGCACAGGGCTTCGGTTCGCTCGGCCTGATGACGTCGGTGCTGCTGACCCCGGACGGCAAGACCTGCGAGGCGGAGGCCGCGCACGGCACCGTCACCCGGCACTACCGCCAGCACCAGCAGGGCAAGCCGACCTCGACCAACCCGATCGCGTCGATCTTCGCCTGGACGCGCGGGCTCGAGCACCGCGGCAAGCTGGACAACACCCCCGAGGTCATCGGCTTCGCGCAGACCCTCGAGGATGTCGTCATCAAGACCGTCGAGGGCGGTCAGATGACCAAGGACCTGGCCTCGCTCGTCGGCGGCGACCAGGGCTACCTGAGCACCGAGGAATTCCTCGGCGCGCTCGACGCCAACCTGGCCCGCGCCCTGCGCTGACCGGTGAATATCCCGGCGCTGGATAGAGAATCCGGCGCCGGGTGTGAACATACGGGCACCCGCACCACCTGGTGGTACGGGTGCCCGGACTGTTTTCCGGGTCAGGCGGAGACCGGGCTCTCGCGCAGCTCCGAGATGGCCCGCGTGAGGTTGTCCGATCCGTGACCGCGTTCGATACCCGCTTCGAACAAGTGCTGCAGCGGGTCGAGCAGGTCGGTGCGAATGCCCTGGTCGCGACTGGCGGTGCGGAGCATCCGCAGCACGGTCGAAATGTCCGCGAGACCGACGAAGGTGGGTGCGAAATCGCCGGAGTCCAGATCGGTGGCGAGGGTCGGCAGCACGTCGAGCAGTTCGCGTAACCACGGCACCAGGAACGTGGCGGTGAAATCGCGTGCCGTGGTGTGTTCGCCGCCGATCATCGCCGTGGCCTGGAAGAAACCGCTGAACAGGCCGTACATGCCCGCCAGCACTGCCATATCGTGCTTGGCCGCAACTCCGGCGTCGGTCCCTAGATACTTCGCCGTTCCCAATTCCGCGATCGTCGCGCCGTGCTCGGCCTGCGCCGCTGGCGACCCGCTGTACGGGAGCAGGGCGTCGGGCGTGCCCAATGTCGCGGGCATGCCGAGGATTCCGCCGTCCAAGAACCGGCCTTGCCGCGTGGCCATCCAGCTCGCGAGCTCGCGTGCCTCGGCGGGGCGGCCGGTCGAAACATTCAGCACGGTGCGCCCGGCCAGCGCTTCGGGGACGGATTCGAGCAGCGCCGCAACGCCGGCGGTGTCGGCGATCGAGACGACGGTCAGCGCGCTCGCGGTCAGCGCTTCGGCGAGCGAGTCAGCACGAACAGCGCCCAACTCGTCCAGCTGTGGTGCTCTGTCCGGCGAACGATTCCACACCGTCGTCGGGTAGCCGCCGCGCAAATACACCTCCGCGATCGCCGCGCCCATGGTCCCGAGTCCGAGCACTGTCACCGGCGTGCGTTGTCCAGCTGATGCTGCTGTGTGGTCGCTGGTCATACATTCCTCCGTAGGTCGAGTTCGGTAGGTGGGCGCCCGAAGATCAGTCTTCGCACTCCGATCGCTGCGCACGAGTGGCAGGACTGACCATCGGCGAACGTTTCCTGCCATATGCTGGCAGGCATGACCGGCCGCACCATCGCCATCGCCGTCACGCCGGGAGCCATGCATCCCTGGGACCTCTACGAGCTGGGCGTGGTCGCCTCGATCTTCGGCACTCCCCAACCGGATCTCGCCGATCCCTGGTACGAGCTGCGGATCTGCTCGGTGCTGCCCGAGGTGACCGAGTCGTCCATCGGGCACGGTGCGTACCTGCGCGCCGAATATGGTGTGGCCGAGCTGGTGTCGGCCGATACCGTGTTCGTACCCTCGGTCGCCTACGACTGCGTCGCCGCCGACCGCGAGGTGCCCCAAGAGCTGCTCGACGTGCTCATCGAGGCGAAGCACAGGGGAGCGCGGATGGTCGCGCTGTGCACCGGCGCGTTCGTGCTCGCCGCGGCGGGCATCTTGGACGGGCGCCGGATCGCCACGCACTGGGAGCACGCGGCCATCCTGGCCCGCCGCTATCCCGCCGTCGAGATCGACGGCACGGCGCTCTATGTCGATGACGGTGACATTCTCACCAGCGCGGGGATGACCGCGGCGCTCGATCTGTCACTGCACCTGGTGCGCCGCGATTTCGGCGCCGCCGTCGCCAACCGGCTGGCCAGGCGACTGGTGGTCCCGCCGCATCGTGCGGGCGATCAGGCCCAGTTCGTCGATCTGTCGGTCCAGGCAAGAGCCGAGGCCGATCTCGGCCCCACACTGGAATGGGCCGCCGCCCACCTCGATGAGCCACTCACCGTCGAGTTGCTCGCCGCCCGCGCCGCCATGAGTCCGCGCACCTTCCACCGGCGACTGCGGCAATCGATCGGCGCCACGCCGAAGCAGTGGTTGCTGACCCAACGCCTGGCCCGCGCGCAAACGCTGCTGGAGTCCACCGACTTCGGCATCGACCGGATCAGTCGGCTGTGCGGCCTCGGCACCGCCGCCAACCTGCGCCGCCACTTCGCCGCCGTCGTGGGTGTCACGCCCGTCGAGTATCGCCGCACCTTCGAACAGCGCGAGGCGCCGCCCGCCGCCTGAGTCAGCCCGGTGAATGTTTCGGAGCTGGAAGCGAATCCGCAGCCGGATGACGCTGGCCACATCCGGTGGTTCAGGTGCTCGGGTCGTTGCGGGGTACGCCGTTGTTTCCAAACGGAAATTGCCAGGTCGCATGGCTGGTGCGTCCAGATTGCGCGTTTTTACATTCTGACCTGCACGTTTTCTTTACGGCATGGTGTCTCAACTCACGTTTACTCGGGAAGCGAAACCGGTCGGAGAGGCGTTTCATGAACATGTGACCACCCCACTCGCCACCCAGGTTCCCGCACGCCCCGAGGCTGAGCGGACGAGCTGGCATGTCCCGGCCATGCTCGCGCTGGCGCTCGGCGGATTCGGCATCGGCACAACAGAATTCGTCACCATGGGTTTGCTGCCGGATATCGCCCGCGCGATGGGCGTCTCCGAGCCGACCGCGGGACATGCGGTGTCCGCGTACGCGCTCGGTGTGGTGATCGGCGCGCCGGTCATCGCCGCCCTGTCCGCGCGGGTCTCCCGCAAGAAACTGCTCATCGCCCTGATGGCCGCGTTCACCCTGGGCAACGCGGCGACCGTGCTCGCGCCGACCTTCGGCACGCTGGTGCTCGCGCGGTTCGTCTCCGGCCTGCCGCACGGCGCGTACTTCGGCGTCGCCTCGCTGGCCGCCGCCACGCTGGCCCCGGTGGGGCAGCGCGCGAAGGCGGTTGCCGCGGTTATGCTCGGGTTGAGCGCCGCCAATGTCGTCGGCGTTCCCAGCGCGACTTGGCTGGGCCAGCATCTCGGCTGGCGCGACGCCTACGTCGTTGTCGCGATCATCGGGCTTGCGACGGTAGCCGCCCTGATCAGGTACGTGCCCGAACTCACCGGCATCACGATGACCAATCCGATGACCGAGCTCGGCGCACTGCGCCGACCCCAGGTGCTGCTGACCCTGCTGGTCGGCGCGATCGGCTTCGGCGGCATGTTCGCCGTGTACACCTACATCACCACCACGCTCACCGGTGTCGCCGGGATGTCGCCCGGCCTGGTTCCGGTGGTGCTGATGCTGTTCGGTGTCGGCATGGTGGTCGGCAACATCGTCGGCGGTGTGCTGGCCGATCGCGGCGTGGACCGGGCGATCTACGCCGCGATGATCGGCATGGCCGTCATCCTCGCCGTATTCGTTGCGGCGGCGCACAATCCGTACACCGCCGCGATCGGGGCATTCCTGGTCGGCGCGACCGGCGCGTCGCTGGCACCAGGACTGCAGACTCGGCTGATGGACGTGGCGCACGAGGCGCAGACGCTGGCCGCCGCGCTGAACCACGCCGCGTTGAACATCGCCAACGCCGCGGGCGCGTGGCTCGGCGGCGCCGTGATCGCCGCCGGGCTAGGCTATACCGCGCCCGCCATGGTCGGCGCGGGCCTGGCCGTTGTCGGCGTGCTGCTGTTCGCGATCACCGTCTGGGCGGCCCGCCGGGACGCTCGCCTCGTCGCGGCTGCGGCGCTCCTGGCCTGACGCGCGCTTCGGGCTGAACATACAGAACTGTATGTAAGTGTAGAATCGCCGGATGGCCAGGATCGAAGTCGCGAAACCGCAGCGCCGCACCCAGGAACAGCGCAGCACCGAGATGCGCACCCGGCTGCTCGACGCGACCATCGACTGTCTGGTCGAGTACGGGTACGCGGGGACGACGACGCCGCGGGTCGCCGAACGGGCCGGGGTCACCCGTGGCGCACAGGTGCACCACTTCGGATCCAAGACCGACCTGGTGGTTGCCGCGATCAGTCACCTGGCGCAACTGCGCGCGGAGACCGCGATGCGGGAGATGGCCAAGGTCGAACGCGGCAACGATCCGGTCGGCGCGGCGCTGGATTTCCTGTGGGAGCTGCACCAGGGTCCGCTGTTCATCGCGACTGTCGAACTGTGGGTGGCCGGTCGGACCGATCCGGTGCTGGCCGCGGCGATGGAGAAGGTCGAGCCGTTCGTGAACAACGCCGTCCTGATGGCCGTCGCCCGGTTCGTGCCGGACGAGATCCGCCGCAAGGAGGCCCGCGACTTCATCTACACCGCGATGGACGCGCTGCGCGGCATCCTGGTCTCCAACTTCATCGACCCGGACAACGAACGGGCGCAACGCCGTTGGCGTCGCGCGACCGCGCACTTGCACAACATCGCCGAGGCCGCGCTTGCCGACGTTCGCGCGGCGGAGTGAGCGGGCGGGCGGCTATTCGCCGCACAGGCCTTGGGTGACAACGGCGTTCGCTTTCGCGAAAAGCTCGGCGAAGCCCTCGAAGTCGTCCCAGCGTAGGACGGTTCCCGTGGTCACCGACATCTCGAAGCGTCTGGTGCCATCGATCGTGCTGTACGCCTCCGAGTAATAGCCCGGGACGTTTCCGTTGTGACCGATGCCGACGCACTCCGGGCCGAACTCCTGTCGCAGCAATCCGAGACCGTAATCCATGCCGGGCGCCATCGGCCTGGTCGTCCGCATCTCGGCGAGCAGGGGCGGCGCGAGGAGTCGGCCGCCGAACAGGGCGCCGACGAAGGTGTCGAGATCTCGCGTTGAAGAGATCATTTCGCCCGCGGCCCCTGCCCACGAGGGATTTTGGCGGGTCAGGTCGGCAGTCAGCTGTGCGCCGTTCTCCTCGTACACCAGATAGCCGTGGGCGTGCGGCCCGATGATCTCCGGCCAAGTCCCTGGCACGAGGGTCTCCCACAGGCCGAGCGGCACCACGATGCGGCTGTAGATCTGCAGGCCGTACGGCAGTCCGGTGAGCTTTTCGATCAGCATTCCGGCCAGTTGATAGTTCGTGTTGGAGTACGACCAATCGGTGCCCGGCTCGAACCGGGCCGGCTTGGTCAGTGCGAACCGAATCAGTTCATCGGGCTGGTAGTCACGATAAAACGCGTCCACGGATGCCCTGCCCGACTCCGGCAGAATCCCGGTTTCGATGGTCCCGTCGGGCCGCAATTCGCCGGTGTACGAGAACAGGCCGCTGGTGTGTTGCAACACCATTCGCACGGTGATGCGCGGGTCAAGGCCGAACTGAGGCAAGTGCCGGGCCACCGGATCTTCCAGCCCGAGCCGACCCTCGCCGACCAACTGCAGGAGCACCGTCGCCACAAAGGTTTTGGTGATGCTGCCGATCCGGAACCGCCCGTCCACCGGCACCGGCTCCGGACGGCCCAACTCCGCCACTCCGGCGCTACCCGTCCACCCGCCGTGCTGGTCGTGCACCCGCACTTGGACCCCGGCCGCACCGGCCGCGATCAGCTCCTCCATGGCCCGCTGCAGCCCGACACGCTCCGCAACCGCCGGAGCCGCCACGGCACCCGCCCCCGCCGACCCGATCAGCACGACGGCCGAAACGAATGCAATCCCCAACCGCCGCAACAACATCAAACCCCCCGCGTGAGATCCGTCCCCCCAGGTTAACCGCTCTCCTCCCACCATTGTCGACGAAAGGGACATGACCGAGGACGTTTGCCTCGGTCATGTCCCTTTCGCCAGCGAGATCAGTGCTGTCGGGGCAGGAGGTGATCGCCGGGTTTGTCGGTGGAGAGGGCGAGGGAGCTGATGTATTGGATTTCGCCCGCTGGGCCGGGGATGGCCGAGGCGATCATGTCCGGGCGTTCGAATTCCAGGCCGGTGACGTGGCAGGTCAGCGTCTCGCCGGAGGGGTTGCCGTGCTCGTCGAACATCGGCAGGTCGATGCCGTCGTCGCTGCGGCGCAGGTAGTACTTGCCCTTGGTGGCGATGGCGGTGAGCGGGGTGGCGACGAACGCGACCACCAGCGCGACGATCGGGGAGTACGGCTTCAGTAGATCACCGAAGATGCCGAAGAATGTCATGATCGACAGCACCGCCGAGAGGCCGAAGCCGACCAGGCCGACGGGATTGAAGTCGTAGAGCATGCCGCGCCGGAACTCCGGCTGCTTCGGCGAGATCTTCAGCAGGTACTTGTTGACCGCGATATCCGTTGCCACGGTGACGATCCAGGCGATGCCGCAGTTGGCGTAGAAGCCCAGAATGTTGTTGAGGAAGTCGAACATGTTGGCTTCCATCAGGATCAGCGCGATCACCAGGTTCACGGCCAGGAAGATCAGCCGACCGGGGTACGACTTGGTCACCCGGGTATAGGAATTCGTCCAAGCGAGCGACCCCGAGTACGCATTGGTGACATTGATCTTGATCTGGCTGATCACGACCAGCACGACGGCCAGCGTCATGGCCAGCCAGCCCGGAACCATATCGCGGTAGATCTCCAGGAACTGGTGCACCGGCTGGTTGGCGATGCCCTGCGCGGCAGGCAGATTCGCGATCAGATACACGGCAAGGAACAGGCCGACTACCTGCTTGAGCGCGCCGAACACCACCCAGCCGGGGCCGGCCAGCAGCATCCAGGTCCACCACTTGCGCGCGTTCTCCGGCGTGCGCGGCGGCATGAAGCGCAGGTAATCGATCTGCTCGGCGATCTGCGCGATCAACGACAGGCACACACCGGCGGCCAGCAGGGTGCCGGAAACGCTTACCCCGGAACCATTTTCGCCGCCGTAGGCGAAGAACGACGACACCGAATCCGGGTGGCGCACCAACAGGAACCCGAACGGCAGCACCATCAGCAGCAGCCACAGCGGCGTCGTCCATACCTGCAACTTGGCCAGCGTGTTCATGCCGTAGATGACCAGCGGGAAGATGATCAGCGTCGAGGCGAGATAGCCGAGCCACAGGGGTATGTTCAGCCCCAATTCCAGCCCCTGGGCCATGATCGACCCTTCCAGCGCGAAGAAGATAAACGTGAACGACGCGAACACCACATTGGTGAGCACCGAGCCGTAGTAACCGAAACCGCTACCGCGCGTGATCAAGTCGAGGTCGAGGTTGTAGCGCGCCGCGTAGTAGGCGAGCGGAAATCCGGTCAGCATGACGACAATCGCGAAGAACCCGATGCCAAGCAGCGCGTTTCCGGTGCCGTGCGCGATGCCGATGTTCGCGCCGATGGCGAAGTCGGCCAGGTAGGCGATGCCGCCGAGGGCGGAGATCCCGACGACCGCCGGGCTCCATTTCCGGTAGCTCCGTGGCGCGAACCGCAGCGTGTAGTCCTCGAGTGTTTCTTTGGCTGCGGCGATCCCGTCAGAATTCGACGATCGGGTCTCTAGCTCGACCACGTTTTACTCCTCATCCCCGCCTGAACAACAACAACTGTTCGACGGTCGTACACGGTTGTGGACGGGCAATTTCCGAACGATTACGCGGCTGTTACGTCATTACCGGGGGTGAGCCGCGTCACAGCAAAGGATTTCGTTGCGTCCTGGCGTCCTGGCAACCCGCTGTCTACCAGCGCGAACTGGCGATACATACCCCCTCGGCGGTATGTCTTCGGGTGTCGGCGACGAGCTGGCTATTCGATAGGCGCAACCCCGGGTAACGGTGACAACCTTGCGTACTTACATACATCTCTGTATGTTTGTTTCAGGTCGATCCGGACGGATCAGCCACCGCTGCCCGCGCTGCGGACAGCACCGGCGCGGCGCGCCGGAGCAGGCACTATCTGAGGAGTTCGATGGCGAACAAGGTCTACGTCGTCGGCGTCGGCATGACGAAGTTCGAGAAGCCGGGCCGCCGCAAGAACGAAGACGGCACCGATTGGGACTACCCGGACATGGCTCGGGAGTCGGGGACCAAGGCGCTCGCCGACGCGGGCATCGCCTACGGCCTGGTGGAACAGGCCTACGTCGGTTACGTCTACGGCGAATCCACCTCCGGCCAGCGCGCGGTCTACGAGCTCGGCATGACCGGCATCCCGGTGGTCAACGTCAACAACAACTGTTCCACCGGCTCGACCGCGCTCTACCTTGCGGCACAGTCGATCCGGGGCGGACTGGCCGACTGCGCACTGGCACTCGGCTTCGAGAAGATGCAGCCGGGCTCGCTGGGTTCCACCTGGGACGATCGCGAGCAGCCGATGGCCAGGCACATCATGGCGCTCGCCGAGATCTCCGAGGTGCTGTTCCCGGTGGCACCGTGGATGTTCGGGGCGGCGGGCCGCGAGCACATGAAGCTGTACGGCACCACCGCGGAGCACTTCGCCAAGATCGGCTACAAGAACCACAAGCACTCGGTGAACAACCCGTATTCGCAGTTCCAGGACGAGTATTCGATGGACGACATCCTCGGCTCGCGGATGATCTACGACCCGCTCACCAAGCTGCAGTGCTCGCCGACCTCCGACGGTTCCGGCGCGGTCATCCTGGCCAGCGAGGCGTTCGTGGACAAGCACAACCTGGCCGCGCAGGCGGTGGAGATCGTCGGACAGGCAATGACCACCGACTTCCAGTCCACCTTCGACAACACCGCCAAGAACCTGGTCGGCTACGACATGACCGTCCAAGCCGCGCAGCAGGTTTACCGGCAGTCCGGTCTCGGTCCGGAAGACTTCCAGGCCATCGAGCTGCACGACTGCTTCTCGGCCAACGAACTGCTGACCTACGAGGCGCTCGGCCTCTGCGGCGAGGGTGAAGCCGGAAAGCTGGTCGACGACAACCTGACCACCTACGGCGGCAAGTGGGTGGTGAACCCGTCCGGCGGCCTGATCTCCAAAGGGCATCCGCTCGGCGCGACGGGTCTGGCGCAGTGCTCCGAACTCACCTGGCAGCTGCGTGGCACCGCCGACAAGCGGCAGGTCGACAACGTCACCGCCTGCCTGCAGCACAACATCGGGCTCGGCGGCGCCGCCGTCGTGACCGCCTACCAGCGCGCAGAACGCTGAGCTCGCGAAGCGTCATCCAACCCAGCGCTGAGCTCGCGAAGCGTCAATCCAGCACAGCGCTGAACTCGCACAACGAAACTCGACGAGGAGTCAATCATGGGACACATCGAAGCCACCAAGGACGTCAACGCCACCCCCGAGGCGCTGTGGACGGTCGTCTCCGATCCCAACACCTGGGACAAGTGGTTCACCATCCACGAGCGCTTCATGGAGGAGCCGCCAGCCGTGCTGACCGAGGGCTCGAAGCTGGTCGCCAAGATCGTCATGCTCGGCATGGCGAACAAGCTGGAGTGGACCGTCGTTTCGGTGCAGCAGCCGACCAAGCTCACCCTCGGCGGCACCGGCATGGCCGGAGTGAAGACCGAATTCACCTTCGACATCCAGCCCAAGGGCGACGGTGGCAGCACCATCCTGGTGTCCGGTGACTTCGAGGGCGCGCTGATCAAGGGTGCGCTCGGCAAGGCGGTCGAGAAGGACGGTCTCAAGCAGCTGGACAAGTCCCTCGAGCAGCTCGACGCGCTGGCCTCGGCATGAGAGCCGGGCTCGATGCTCATGCCGGAGAGGACACAGCATGACTGCGGAGACTACTACGGCACGGCTGGTCGAATTCGACGACGCCGGTCTCGAAATCTGGTGTGACGACGAGCGTTTCGAGGTCACCGGCGAACGGATCGCCGAATACGCCGCGGCGACCAATGATCCGATCGAGGCGCACCTCGCGGGCAAGGTGGCCTCGCCGGTCTTTGCCATCGTCCCGGTCTTCGAGGCCATGATGATGCCGGTGATCGATGTCGCGCCGATGGACATCTTCGGCCGAGTGGTGCACGGCGAGCAGGACTTCCACTTCCACCGGGCGATCCGGCCCGGCGACAAGCTGGTCTCGCGGGCCAAGGCGATCGGTTACACCAGCCGGTCCAACGGCACCACCATCACCATCCTCATCGAATGCAAGACCGAGGAAGGGGAGCTGGTCAACGAGCAGTACCTGACCGCGTTCTTCCGCAATATCGATGCGGGCAAGTCGGTCGGCAGCGCGGCGCCCGCGCACAAGTTCGACGAGAGCCTGCGGGCACAGGACCCGGTCGCCGTCGTGCCGCAGCACGTCGACGACGACCAAACCTTCCGATACTCACCGGCTTCCGGTGATCCGGTGCCGCTGCACCTGGACGATCAGGTCGCCAAGGATGCCGGGCTGCCCGGCATCATCGCGCACGGGCTGTGCACCATGGCGTTCGCGTCCTGGGCCGTGCTCACCGAAGTCGCCGGGTCGGATGTCAACCGGCTCAAGCGGTTTACGGTGCGCTTCGCCAAGATGGTCTTCCCCGGTGACGATCTGGAGACGCGCATCTGGCGGGTCGGCTCGGCCGACGGTGTCACGACCTACGCCTTCGAAACCGTGCGCGGCGAGGACGTGGTCCTCAGCGACGGACTCGCCGAGATCGCCGATTGAGCTCAGCCGGGACGTCGTAGCGCGTCGTCCCGGCTCGGGTCGCAATGTTCAGCACAAACGTCAGGAAGAGGAGACATCGATGGGTGCACTCGAAGGCCGGGTAGCCGTCATCACCGGCGCCGGTCGCGGCATCGGCCGCGAGCACGCCTTGCTGTTCGCGCGGGAGGGCGCGGCCGTGGTCGTCAACGACCTCGGCGGCAGCAACGAGGGCGAGGGAACCGACACCACCCCCGCCCAAGAGGTTGCCAACGAGATCATCGCGGCGGGCGGCAAAGCGGTCGCCAACACCGCGAACATCGCCACCTGGGACGGCGCGAAGAACGTGATCGACCAGGCGATCGCCGAGCTCGGCGGGCTCGACATCGTGGTCAACAACGCGGGCATCCTGCGCGATGCGTTCATCGCGGGCATGGACGAGGCGCAGTGGGATGCGGTGATCGCCGTGCACCTCAAGGGCCATGCCGCCGTGCTGCACCACGCCGCCGCCTACTGGAAAGACCAGAGCAAGGCGGGCAACCAGCCGAACGCCGCGGTGATCAATACCGCGTCCGCCTCGGGAACCACCGTGCCGAACGCGGGCCAGGCCAACTACGGCGCGGCCAAGGCGGGGATTGCCGCGCTCACCCTGGTCGCCGCCGACGAGCTGGCTCGCTACGGCGTGCGGGTCAACGCCATCGCGCCGATCGCGCGCACCCGGCTCACCCTGGCCACGCCGGGCATGGGCGCCATGATGGCGGCCGAAGCCGACGAGGTCGCCGATGGTGAATTCGACGCGTTCAGCCCGGCCAATATCTCGCCGCTGGTGGCCTACCTCGCCTCGGACAAGTGCCCGATCACCGGCAAGGTGTTCGCGGTGCAGGGCGGGGCCATCTCCGAACTGGCCGGTTGGCACGATGTGAAGACGATCGAGACCGAGGGACCGTGGTTGATCGACGACATCTCCGCACGGTTGCCCTGAGCTCGCGGAACTGAAGGAGAACAACGATGTTCGAATGGTCCGAGACCGATGTGCTGATCCGCGATGCCGTGCGGACCTTCATCGACAAGGAAATCCGGCCCAACCTGGATGCGCTGGACAGCGGTGAACTGTCGCCGTACCCGATCATCCGGAAACTGTTCAGCGAGTTCGGGATCGACGCCATGGGCGGCGAAGCGGTGCAGAAACTGCTCGCCAAGCAGCGGTCAAAAGAGGAGGCGGCCGCCGCGGGTGAGCCGCTGCCGGAGCGGAAGAAGGAAAAGTCTTCCGGCGGTAGCCCGTTCGCCGGGCAGGAATCGCTGATGGCGGTGCTGATCGGCGAATTGTCCGGCGTCTGCATGGGTTTGGTCACCGCGATGGGTGTCAGCATCGGACTCGGCGCCACGACCATCATGTCGCGCGGCACGTTGGCGCAGAAGGAGCGTTGGCTCGCCGACATCGTGACCATGCAGAAGGTCGCGGCGTGGGCGATCACCGAGCCCGACTCGGGCTCCGACGCGTTCGGCGGCATGAAGACCTACGTCCGGCGGGACGGCGACGACTACCTGCTGAACGGTCAGAAGACCTTCATCACCAACGGGCCGTTCGCCGATGTGATGATCGTCTACGCCAAGCTCGACGAGGGCGACGGCGGTGACAAGCGCGAGCGCAAGGTGCTCACCTTCGTCCTCGACAAGGGCATGGAGGGGCTCACCCAGGGCAAGCCGTTCAAGAAGATGGGACTGCACGCCTCGCCCACCGGTGAACTGTTCTTCGACAATGTCCGCCTCGGCAAGGACCGGCTGCTCGGCGAGACCGAGGAGCACAAGGGCGGCGACGGCAGGGAGAGCGCCCGCTCCAGCTTCACCGCCGAGCGCGTCGGGGTGGCCTTCATGGCGCTGGGCATCATCAACGAATGTCACCGGCTCTGCCTGGATTACGCCAAGAATCGCAAGCTCTGGGGCCAGGAGATCGGCCGCTTCCAGCTCGTCCAGCTCAAGCTGGCCAAGATGGAGATCGCGCGAATCAACGTGCAGAACATGGTGTTCAACACGCTGGAGCGCGGGCGCGCGGGCAAGCCGCCGACACTCGCCGAGGCGTCGGCGATGAAGTTGTACGCGTCCGAGGCGGCCACCGAGGTCGCCATGGAGGCGGTGCAGCTGTTCGGCGGCAACGGGTACATGACCGAGTACCGCGTGGAACAGCTTGCGCGCGATGCCAAGTCGTTGATGATCTACGCGGGCAGCAACGAGATCCAGGTGACCCACATCGCCAAGGGGCTGCTGGCTTAATCGCATACGGAGCCCGGGTGCGCTACAACGGCGTGCGCGCCCGGGATCTCCTGTTCCGCAATCGGAAACGCCGATAGTCCTGCGCACCTGTCACGGTGCCGCTCGCGAAGGGCCACCGGTCGATGATCACCGAAACCACCGCGCGCTACCACGACGTCAATACCCGGGTGCTGTCCGTCTCGGGGTCCGGCGGCCCGATTCTGCTGCTGCACGGCTACGCCGACAGCGCCGATACCTGGCGCGGAGTCCTTGCCGCTCTCGCGGCCGCTGGCCGCACCGCCTTCGCCGTCGACCTCCCCGGCTTCGGCTTGGCCGACCGGCGCGGGCCCGGCTCGATGACGCCGCAGTTCGACGCCTTCGTCGATGCGATCATCGCCGAGCACGGCCCGCTGACCCTAGTCGGCAACTCCCTCGGTGCGGCAACCGCACTGCACGCCGCCGCCAGGCATCCGGCAGGTGAGGTCGCCGCCGTGGTCGCCCTCGACGAGCCGCTGTTGGCGCGGCACTGGCTGGCCCGCGTCGGACGTCTGCGGGAATACCGATTCTTCTTCCGCCTGGTCGGCCTCCTACCTATTCCGACTTCGCTGGTGCGCTGGGGTGTACGCCGCGCGGCCGCCCTGCTGGTCTACGGCCCCGGCATCGTCGCCGACCCCGAATTCCTCAGCACCGCAGTCCGTTCCATCCCAGACATGCGTGCCGTCGCGGCACGTGGCCGCGACGCCGTCCGCTACGCCCGTGAACACCCTTCCGGCCATATCGATCTCACCATCACCTGCCCCGTCCTCATCGTGCACGGCACCGAGGACCGCATCATTCCCGTATCCGCCGCCCGAGCCCTGCACGCCCTGCTGCCGGACAGCGAATTGGTCATCCTCCCCGGCGTCGGCCACTGCCCTCAACTGGATGTCCCAGACAAGGTCTGCCAACTACTCCTGCAATTTCCCGACCGAACCGCCGACCAGCATTCCGACGTCGCCTCCTGAACCCTGGCTAGCCCTCATCCCCTCGAGCACCCGACTGCTGTTTCCTCAGCAGTTCAACCACTACATCGAGGGTCCTAGAGTTCTGGTTCACGGCTGCTTCCAGCAGAGTCATCCGGCCTTCGAGCTGACCGACCCGCGTTTCGAGCTGGTCGAACCGTGTTTCGAGCCGATCGAACCGTGTTTCGAGCTTGTCGATCCGTGCTTCGAGTTGGTCGAACCGTGTTTCGAGCTTGTCGAACCGTGTTTCGAGTTGGTTCACCCGTGCTGCGAGCTGGCTGAACTGCGCTGGTAGTGGTGCCAGTTCGTTCATCTGGGTGCTCAGCTGATTCACCTGTACCGCAACGTTTTCCAGGATGGATTCCACGCGATCCAAGCGGTGCCCGTGTTGTCGCTGGGTGGCGATCAGCAGACCGAACTGCCGTCCGGACGTCTTTTCCAGCCGGCGCAGCCGTAGGTCGATGTCGCGAACTACGCTGTCCGTTTTCTTGGCCTCCCGGTCCATTCTGCTGGTCAGTTCGTAGAGCCCGTCGACATCGCTGCGAAGTTGGTGCACTGCGCGGTCTACCTGTGTACTCCCCATGCCTCGAAACAGTAGGCGTCCGGGAGACCGCGTTCGAGGCCTCGCGCGGATTTGGGGATAACTTCCTGACCTGTGGATATCCGGTGCCTCACACCGCCCGGAGGCGGTTGCGGCTGGCGTAGACGTGTTCGGCGATGAGGGTGGCTATGCGGTCGGGTGCCTCGAGCATGGGGACGTGTCCGACGCCGTGGACGACGATGCGGTCGGCGGAGTCGGGGAGTTCCTTCAGGTAGCGGCGGGCGTAGACGCGATTGGGAATGACGCGGTCGTATTCGGACAGCAGCAGGCGGACCGGGGTTTGCAGGGTGGACAGGTCTTCTTGCTCGGGGCCGCGGATGCTGCCGACGATGAACGGGAGCATGGACGGGCAGTGCAGTGCGGCCATGATGGCGGCGGCGGTGTCGCGGCGGGAGACCGCGGACGCGTTCTTGCTCAGCGCGAGCAACGCGAACCGCTGGGCGATCGGATTGTTGACCGCGAAACCGCCCAGCCGCTTGCCGATTTCGACGACCGGAATCAGGGACAGGAACTTCAGGCTCACGCGCAGCTGGGTGAGCGACGGAATGTGCCAGCCGCCCGCCGGCGCGATCAGCGTGAGCGTGCGAGCCCGCCCGCGCCGGGCGAGTTCGACACCGACCCACCCGCCGAGCGAGTTGCCCGCGATGTGGCAGGTGCGCCAGCCGAGCTCGTCGAGCTGATCCTCGATGCGGTCGGCCAGCGAGTGCACGTCGACCGACCAGCCGTCCGCGAGTTCACCACCCCAGTGGCCCGCGAAGGCGGGCGCGTACACCTCGCACTGACTCGCCAGCCGCGTCGCGGTCTGCTCCCAGCAGTGCGGCGACATCATGAAGCCGTGCAACAGCAGCAGCGGGTCGCCCGAGCCCATGTGCAATGCCTTGACGGCCTTGGGCATGGCCGGCTTGGGCTTCGAGGTGACTGGCGGGCGAGCGGCGCTGGCGGCGGCCGGGGACTTGGAGGTGTCAGACGACATCGTCATCACCCCTTCCTGGACGGCAGTGTCCGAAGGAATTCATCTGACCAGCATTGTACGGTCGTCCGGTGGCCTACATCATTTCGACTGTGAACGTAAACGGCGTCCGCGCGGCTACGGGCAAAGGCATGCTGGCCTGGCTCGCCGCCACCGAGGCCGACATCGTCTGCGTCCAGGAGACGCGGGCCACCGACGAGCAGACCAGAGCGGCGCTGGCACCGGCGCTGGCCGATGGGTGGTGGCTGGCGCACGCCGAGCCGGAGTCCAAGGGCCGGGCCGGTGTCGCGATCCTGTCCAGGCGGGAGCCGAGTGCGGTGCGAATCGGGTTCGGCAGCAGCGAGTTCGGCGCGTCCGGCCGCTATCTCGAGGCCGACTTCGACGAGGTCACCGTGGCCAGCGTCTACGTGCACTCCGGTGACGCCGGCACCCCTCGCCAGGACGAAAAGTACCGCTACCTGGCCGAACTCGGCGCTTACCTCATCGCCCACACGGGCGATTTCGTGGTGAGCGGTGACTGGAACATCGCGCACACCGAGCGCGACCTGAAGAACTGGAAGGGCAACCTGAAGTCGGCCGGATTCCTGCCGGACGAGCGGGCCTGGATCGATCAACTGCTCGCCGCGGGCTATGTCGACGTGGTGCGCAAGCTGCACCCGGGCGTCGACGGCCCGTACAGCTGGTGGTCCTACCGCGGGCGCGCGTTCGACAACGACACCGGCTGGCGCATCGACTATCAGCTGGCCCGCGGCGATCTCGCGGCACGCGCCAAGCAGGCCGTGGTGGAACGCGCCGCCGCCTACGACCAGCGCTGGTCCGACCACGCCCCGGTCACGGTCCAGTACCGATGAACCTGTCGCCGAAGGCAATTCGCACGCTCGCCGTGGTCGGTGCGGCGGTGCTGGCGCTGGTCGTGGCCGTTGTCCTCGGATTGCGTGGCGAGGGCAACGACACCGGCACGGCCCCTACCACCCGCACCACCAACAGCGCGCCCGCCGCAACCCAGCAACGGCCGCCGGACGCCGCCGCGCCGACCAGTCGCGCGCCGGGCGTCCCGGACCGCGCCTACACCACCTTGCGCGAAATCGATGCGGGCCGCTGGCCCGATTCGGCGAACGCCCCCGGCACCAAGGGCGGCGATCGCTGGATGAATCGCGAAGCCACGCTGCCCGCCAAAGATGCCGCGGGCAAGCCGATCACCTACCAGGAGTGGGACGTGAATCCCAAGCCGCGCGGCCGATCTCGCGATGCCGAGCGCATCGTCACCGGCAGCGACGGAACCGCCTGGTACACCGGGGACCACTACGAGACCTTCACGAGGATGCGCTGATGACCGAGTCCGTCACGTTGTCACAGTTTCTTGCTCGCCCAGTCGAATCCGACGCCAGCGCACAGCGGCTCGCCGCCGCCCCGGCGGTCGGCGCGGCCACTGTCGACGCGGCCGAGTTGAGCGGCCTGCGTTACCGCGCGCCGTCCGGCTACCAGGTGCGCGAATTGCGCGGCGCGAAGATGCAGACAGTCAAGCGGGTGTTCGACGAAGTGGCCGCCGCACTGCAGTTTCCGTACTACTTCGGCGAGAACAAGGACGCCTTCGACGAATGCCTGCGGGACCTGGACGATTTCGTCGGCGACGGCACCGGATACATTCTCGTGGTTCGCGATTCGGCCCGACTGCTGGCCGACGAGCCGACCGAACGGGAGTGGTTCGCGGCGGCAATGCGCGACTGTGCCGAGTACTGGTCACGCAAGGGCATCCCGTTCCGTGTTGTGCTGCAAGGCGAATCGACCGGCTTGCAGGATGTTTCACTGGAACTCTGAGGGAACCAGCTCACCCCAACCGGCGCGCCAAATCCTCACCTAGCAAGACGAATACATCGGTCGTGTGCTCGATCAGCTCGTCGCGGGTGAGCGGAAGCTCGCCCTGTAGCCAGGCCGTCAGCGTCTGCACCAGCCCGCCGACCAGATAGTTGGCCCGGAAGTCGATCGCCGGATCCGATTGCGGGTCGTCGATCCCGTAGAAGTCGATGCCCTCGGCCGCGACCATCCGCGCGAACACCCGGACTGTTTCGGTGGTGCGGGCCCGCAACTCCGGCGTAGCCATGCCCGCGACCAGCGCGACCTTGGCCTTGCGCGGGTCATCGGTGAGCAGATGGATGCCCGCGGCGATCGCGGCCCGTGCCGTGCCCCGCGAATCCTTCGGGGCGGTACCCACCGCCGCGACGATCGCGATCGCGAGTTCCTCGGCGATCGTGTCGATGAGCGCCGTCAGCACGGCGTCGCGACTGTCGAAGCTCTCGTAGTAGTACCGCTCGTTGAGTCCGGCCTTGGCACACAGGCCGGAGACGGTCAGCTTGGCGAGCCCCTGGGTGCCGATGATCTCCAGCGCCGCCTCCAACAGCGCCGCGCGCCGCTGCGCCCGGCGCTCGTCCGCGGAAATGCCGCCATAGGTCCGCGACGCAGGCCCACCCGTCGCCCGGCCACCACCCCTCACGGAATCGCTACGCGATGCAGGCCCACCCGTCGCCCGGCCACCACCCCCCACGGAATCGCTACGCGATGCAGGCCCACCCGTCGCCCGGCCACCACCCCCCACGGAATCGCTACGCGATGCAGGCCCACCCGTCGCCCGGCCACCACCCCCCAAAGAATCGCTACGCGATGCAGTCACAGTTCTGATTCTGGCACGCGTCAATTCTGGCAGAGAGTATTGCCAGAATCTCGAATCTGGCGGATGCTGTTGCCAGATGCTCTCGATGAGGAGGCAGAAATGTCGCAGCCCGGCTACTTCAGCGACCGTTCCATGGCCAGGCGGGTGATGAGCAAGCGTGCGGTCGGCCTGACCTACGGCCAGCGGGCCCTGGTCGTCGGGGCGGTGCATCCGCTGCTCTACGTCGGTACCGCGGAGAACACCGAGCATCGGATGACGCCCTACACCCGGCTCGCACTCACCGGCCACCTGTTCGAGGCCGTCTTCCTCGGCAGCAAGGACGAGGCGGACCGCGCGCTCGCGTTCACCACGAAGAAGCATGCAAAGGTGCGCGGCGCCCTGCCCGAAGATGCGGGCCAACGGCATCCGGCAGGCACCGGTTACTCCGCGCTCGATCCGCACCTGATGTACATGACGATGGCGTTCACCTTCGACTCCGCCGAAGTGATGTATGACCTGCTGGTCCGCACCATGACCGACGGCGAACGCGAGGGCCTCTACCAGGATTACGTGCGTTGGGCTGAGCTCTTCGGCATGCCCAGAGCGGCGGCGCCGGGCAGCTACCCGGAGTTCCGCGCGTCCTTCGCCACCTACCTCGCCTCCGATGAGCTGTTCCTCACCGACGAGGCGCGGCTGGTCGGCTCCTATCTGGCGGGGCAGCGGGTGCCGTATCCGCAGCGGATGCCGTTGCAGCAGGTCACCTCCGCGTTCTTCCTGCTGGTGCAGGGCAGCCTGCCACCGCGGATCCGGCAGATGTACGGGATGGGTTGGGGGCGGGCCGAACAGGTGGCCTACCGGGCGCTGGCTCAGGCCGTGCGGACCGCGCATGTCGCGCCGCCGCTGGTGCCGCCGGTGTTGCGCGGCACTTTGGCCGGACCGAGTGCCCCGGTCTACAAGCTCGTTTCCCAGCGGGAACGCCAACTCGTCGGCACCGGGCGGCCGAGTATGCCGGGGGTCGACCCGCGGAACTGGGTGCAGCGAAATTCCGCTTGATGCGCATGGAAAGATTCGGGGTATGTCCGTTCCTGCAGAAACCCCGGCCGCTGAACGCAAGCAGCGGGTCCTGTCCGGGATCCAGCCCACCGGTACCTCGTTCCACCTCGGTAACTACCTTGGGGCGCTGCAGTACTGGGTGACCATGCAGGACGACTACGACTCGCTGTACTTCATCCCGAATCTGCATGCGATCACCGTGCCGCAGGACCCGAAGCAACTGCGGGCCAAGACCAAGGCCGCCGCCGCACAGCTGCTCGCGCTCGGCATCGACCCGAAGAAGTCGACGCTGTTCGTGCAGAGCCAGGTACCCGAGCATGCCGAGCTGGCCTGGGTGCTCAGCAGCATCACCGGGTTCGGCGAGGCCAGCCGGATGACCCAGTTCAAGGACAAGTCGGTCAAGCAGGGCGCGGAGAACGCCTCCGTCGGCCTGTTCACCTACCCCGTCCTGATGGCGGCCGACATCCTGCTCTACCGCGCCCACCAGGTGCCCGTCGGCGAGGACCAGCGTCAGCACCTGGAGTTGACCCGAAACCTGGCGCAGCGCTTCAACACCCGGTTCAAGAAGACGTTCGTGGTGCCGGAGGCGCACATCGTCAAGGGCACCGCCAAGATCTACGACCTGCAGGATCCGACCTCGAAGATGAGCAAGTCGGCGTCCACCGACGCGGGCCTGATCAACCTGCTCGACGATCCGAAGGTGACCGCCAAGAAGATCCGCTCGGCCGTCACCGACACCGAGCGCGAGATTCGCTACGACCCGGAGCAGAAGCCGGGGGTGAGCAATCTGCTGGTGATCCTGAGCTCGCTGTCCGGCAACCCGATCGTGACGCTCGAACAGGACTACGCGGGCAAGGGCTACGGCGACCTGAAATCCGATGTGGCCGACGCGCTGGTGGAATTTGTCACGCCATTGCAGGCGAAGGTGCAAGAGTATTTGTCGGATCAGGGCGAACTCGACCGTATCCTCGCCGCCGGTGCCGAGCGCGCGCGAGAGATCGCCGGCAACACCCTCGCACAGGTATACGACCGAATGGGCCTGCTGGCCCGCTAACGGTCGGAACCTGCGAGATCTCTCCTGAAGGGGGCGAACTGGTGCAGGTGATCGACAACATCAAGGCCGGGATCGAACGACGGATCCAGGCGCTGCCGTGGCTGGACCACCTGGTCCGCGCGGGCGGGCGGTATCAACGTCAGCGCGGCGACTACTACGCGGCGGGCATCACGTATTTCACGGTGCTTTCGCTGTTTCCGCTGCTGATGGTCGCCTTCGCGGTCGCGGGTTTCGTGCTGTCGAGCAACCCGGAGCTGCTCGGCGAGGTGCAGACCAAGATCGTCGACAACATTCCAGGCTCGCTGGGTGAACAACTGAACGAGCTGGTCGACAAGGCGGTCGAGTCCCGCGGCACGGTCGGCGTGCTCGGCTTGCTGACCGGGTTCTATACCGGGCTCGGTTGGATGGCCAACCTGCGCGCGGCATTGACCGAGCAGTGGGAGCAGAAGACCCAGGAACAGAATTGGTTTCTGGCCAAGCTGTCCGATCTCGGCGCGCTGGTCGGCCTCGGCTTGGCCTTCGTTGTCTCGCTCGGGCTTTCCGCATTGGCGTCGAGCACGCTCGGCGCTCGGCTGCTGATCAGCCTCGGCCTTTCGGACCTGCCCGGCGCCCGGTTCTTGCTGGCGCTGGTGTCGATCTTCCTCGGCTTCCTCGCCTCCTGGGCGGTGTTCGCCTGGATCATCGCGCGGCTGCCGCGGGAACCGGTCACCCTGGCCAGTGCGGCCAAGGCCGCGGCGCTGGCCGCCGTGGTTTTCGAGGTGTTCAAGTTCGTCGCATCAATCTACCTGCAGACCGTGCTGTCCAGCCCCGCCGGCGCCGCGTTCGGCTCGATCATCGGCCTGATGGTCTTCAGCTACATCACCTACCGCATCATCCTGTTCGCCACCGCATGGGCCGCCACCGCCTCGGACAACGAGCGCGAAGCAGACATTCCGGCACCCCCGGCCGCGGTCATCGCCCCGCGTACCACCGTCCGCGAATTCTCCGTCGGCGCGGGCGCCACCTTCTTCGGCGCGGGCGCCCTAGCCGCCCTTGCCCTTTCCGGGCTGCGCCGCCCCCGCCGCTGAGCCGCGACCACCGGCAAGCCCTTACATCGACGTCTCGGCTGTCCGACCGCGCGTCACGTCTCGCCGCCGTACGGCGGGTAGGAAGTAGTCGCCGAGCTCGTCCGGGCCGGTTCCACCTCCGACGACGCCGATCGGCAGGTACAGATCGAAGAGCCACACCGCCAGGAGGCGACCGAATGACGGGTACGTGCCGTCTTGCGGACGAATGACAACCAAACCGAACAGCGCCTTGCCCACGGTGGTGTGGAAGATGGCCTGCATCACGACACGGTCGACTGCGGACGCGACCAGGAAGAAACCAACCGCGGCAACCGGATTCACGTCCAGCTGCTGCCAATCGTGTCGTGCAATGGCGGCTGGCGAGAACCCGGGGCCGATGGCGAGCGCCGCACCGACTCCACACCCCACATGGACAACCCAATCGACGATGAAGGCGAGGGTGCGGCGAAGCGTGCGTGGTGACGGGTACCGGGCATCGTCTTTCGCGCCGTGCCGCTTCTGCTTGCCCTGCGATTCGCCTACCGGCTTCATCGAGGTGTGTCCGCGCTCCCGGGTCAGTTGGTACTCCGGCCGCGACGATGTGCTCGTATCCAGCTCGGTGCTCGAATCGGTTGTCCGGAAAGTGAATTGGGGAGGAGTTCTGGACCTGGAGCGGTAGGCGTAACGCAGATCGCCGCCCCCGGGTCGAGAGACAACACCGTACTTCATCGGATCACCGGCGAACCAGATCTCGGAGGTCTTGTGGTTCACCAGCTTTCCGATATCTCTGGGCCAGGTGCTCAAGATGAGCGTCGATACCGGTCGGCGATGCTGATCGAGGAGTTGTACCCATTCATAGCGGCCGGTGGAGAGGTACTTCACCGGCCAGGGCAACCAGGGGTACCGCTTCAGCGCCTTCCGTCTCCGCCGGTTGGTCCACAGGAGTACGCCACCCAAGATCAGCCCTACCGTCATAGCGGCGGCAGCAAGATTGATACCGAGCGAAACGACCGTCGAAAGGTTCGAGCCGACCCGGTCTTTGATATCGATCAACACCACGGTGAGGGGAAAGCATGCGAGGCCGACCAAGAAGAGGAGCCAGCGGACCAGAACGCCCTTCCGCATGGCGAGCCTCGTCGCCGGGCAGGATTTGGCGGGCAACGGCGCGACAACATCATTGGCCATGATCATCGGCTCACAGATCCAGCGAGGACGGAGTATCGGACCGGGGGGCCGAGGTCGTGATGTGCACCGAGGACGCCATTGCGATGATCATCGGCAGAAATTCCTCCCCGTATTCGACGAACGTCGTAGAGAATTCGATGACCGCGATCGCGGAGCCATCCGAGGAAGGAACAACAGCCTCGAGCTGATAAATCTGCTGATCGAGATCGGGCGTTCGACCGGGAAGGTCGGGCGTTGGGAGGGTTCGCACTCTGTCCAGCATCAGCACGGGTTTTCCTGATACTTCGACCAGCTCGATATTCTTGAAAGTCTCGCCGCCGCCGCATCGTCTGGTCAGCAGCTCCGCCAAGGTCAGGCGGGGATTCCTGCGTTCGCCGTACTCGTTCAACGAGACGATCAGGTTCGATGAAATCAACTGACCATCCGAAGCCGAATGTCGGCCGAGACCGCAATACGCCGCGTTCAGCCGCGTGATCCGGGCGAGTAGCACCCGCAACGCCTGGAGCACCCCAGGTGCTGCCGAACTCACGGGGCCAGGGCCGACCTGAGCGAAGGTAGCTTCCGTTCGTGTTATCGCACGATCGATATCGTCGCGCGGGAGCCCGATGTAGCCATCCGGGATATCGATCGCGAGCGACAAGGATGCCGGTGCTCCAGTTGTCGTCATGTCAGTGATCCGATACCTGCGACGCAACGGGATTCAGAATCGAATGAACCACCTTGCCGGAACGGGCGAACAGGTCGACAGCCTCGGCGGTGGCGACCTCGGCGTTCCGCCCGGCCAGCCCGGTCAGCTGAAATACGTTGCGAGTGGCGTTGTCCAAGTTCAACGCATCGACAATGGTCGAAACACCGGGGATTTTTCCGGCTATCTTGGACGTCAGCAAAGGCTCATGGGTGACCGCGTTGTAGACGGACCCGCCGATGCGCTCGACCGCACCCAGCGATTGGGCGGCATGAGCGCCATCCGCGAGAGCCTCACTACCGCGCAGCAGGCCCCCGCCAACTTTCCCGGCCGCGATTCCGGCACCCCCGACGGGCGCGAATCCTAATGAGTCCAGCCCCACCGTCTTCCACGCATCCAGCTCCCCATTCTGCAGACCCGCACGGATCGTCGGATCGGACAAGTCGAGTGCCAAGAGTCCGGCGGTGGCGGCCGCGGCGAACGTGAAACCGATGATGTCGAAAGGCGGCGGCGTCACAAGAGCGACCAGGCTGCCGACCGCGGCAATGATCGAGAGCGCCTGGTGGACTCCCTCACGGTGCTCATCGATCCACTTACCCACGGCCGCGACCGCGTCCGCTATGCGATCCCAGATGCTCTTGTCCGGCGGACGGGGTGCGAAATCTTTTGCGGCGGCGTCCAATTCGGCAGCGATCCGGCGAGCTGTGCGGTCGTGCTGGCTCGCGAGGTCGCGGGCGCGCTGAAGGACGGAATCGATCTTCGCCTGCGAGTCGTCGACCGCGGCGCTTGCCGATCGGACCTTGGCGGCCGCCGCGTCGAGGCGGGATTGCGCGGCCTGGAGTTCACCTTGGTCGGTGAACATCACGTGCGCCAGGCCGAGGTCCGGGTTGGCCTGGGCCCGTTGCAAAGCCGCGACGGCCTGGCTGTGCCGTCCTTTCGCGTCCGCGGCCTCGGCTTCGAGTCCTTTGGCAATGTCCTGGTAGCCGACGAGATCGGTGTGCCACCCATCGAGCAGGGCGACAGCGCGTTCGAGCGATCGCTGCGCGTAGCCGAGATCTTGGGCCAGGGTGGCGTCGAAGTCCGCGCGGAAGGCATCGCCCGCGTCCCCCACCCACGCACTGTCGTTGCTGTTGCGCAGCCGGGACAGCAGTTCGTTGGTCTCCCGGACCGCGTCCGCCGCGGTGTCGATCTGTACGCGCAGCCCGCTCACATCGGTGGGCGCGCCGGGGACCGGGTTGAAACCGAGGTTGGGGTAAGGGTTCTCGCTCATGCCTGCACCTCGCTGGCGCTCGGCTCCGGCATGCGCGATGCGCACTGTGACACCATTCGCTCGCTGCGCTCGCTCATGGCGTGGCCTGCTCGAGCACTGTGGCGAGCGTGTTGTCGACGCCCTGGTAGGCGTCATGGCACTTGGCCACACCGTCCGCGGTGACCTTGGCCGCTTGGCCGATCCGCTCGATCCCGAAACGCCACCGGCGTTGGAAGCTGTCGGCCGCGTCGTTGAGCACCTGCGTACCGATATCGCCGTGGCCTGCGCTGGACATCGCCTGCATCGCGTCATTCAGTACCTGCTCGGCGCTACGCAGCGACCGGACCGTCTTGCCCAACAGCTCGATGTCCACGCCAAGAATCCCGGCCACGCCAATGCACCCCTTCGCACGCAATCGAGCCCGGTCGACAGAACTACTGATACCTCCATAGACGCAGCGGCGCAGGCATCGGTTCCATCCCCGCGGATATTCCGCGAGAGCTACTGTCGCCGGTTGATCCGGCGGGCGCCGAGGAGGAGAGCGAGGACCAGGATCGCGCCGCCGACGATCCAGACAGCCCGGTTGTCGTCGTGGTTGTCGTCGGCGAGTGGCTGGGATTGCTGGTCGGCGTCGCTGGGCGGTGGGGCGGCAAGGGCGGCACCGTTTTTGGGTTGCTTCCGGTCGGTGTCGGGGAGTCGGCCGACCGAGGTGCCGCGGGGGAGGGCGAAGCCGTAGTCGAGTAGGCGCGCCGCCTGGTCGGTGGGGCGCAGTGGGCGCACGTCGGCTTTGAGGAGGGTGACGACGAGACGGCGGCCGTTGCGTTCGGCGGCGGCGACGAAGGTCTGCCTGGCGTCGTCGGTGAACCCGGTCTTGCCGCCGATGGCGCCCGCGTAGTCGTAGAGCAGATGGTTGTCATTGCCGATGGGGAAGCCGGGATGGTCCTTGTCGCCCGGGATCTCCGGGTTCCCGGGATAACCGGGGAAGTCCACCTGCTCGGTGTGGATGAGCTCGGCGAACAGCGGAATCGTCATGGCCTCGCGGAACAGCACCGACAGGTCGTAAGCCGAGCTGCTCATGCCGGGACCGTCCAGCCCGGACGGGGTCGCCGTGCGAGTGTCCAAGGCGCCCAACGACTTCGCGAGCTCGTTCATCTTCGCGACGGTGGCCGCTTCGCCGCCGAGCTGGGTGGCGATGGCGTGCGCCGCGTCGTTGCCGGATGCCATGATCAGGCCCTGCATCAGCTGCCGGTTGGTATAGCGGCCGCCGGGACCGATACCGACCCGGGTGCCGTCGGCATTCGCGTCGTCCTGCGTGCCGACGATCACCTTGTTCAGATCCAGGGTGCGCAGCGCGATCGTGGCGAGCAGCACCTTGATGGTGCTGGCGGGCCGGTAGCGGCCGTGCGGATCCTTGGCCGCGAGCACCTCGCCCGTGTCCAGGTCCGAGAGCTGCCATGAGGTCGCCGAAATGTCCTGTGGCACGGCAGGCGCCCCCTTGGGCAGTACCAGGCCGCATTCGCCGAGCCTGCTGCCGCCGACGGGCGGCGTGGGAATCGGCAGCGCGTTGGGTGTCGGCTGGCCCGGTGCCGGCACCTCGGACAGGTCGATCGGCGCGGGCGGGCGCGTCTTCTGCGGGCAGGTGTCGGTGTTCGGCGTGGTGAACGGCGTCGGTGTCGTGCTGGGTGGCGCGGCGAACGACGGAACGGCGGTCGAGCCCGCGAGCACGGCCAGGGCGGCCAGCGCGGAACCGAGGCGAAGCGTGGCGCGGCGGCGCGAGTCCCGGATCTTCATCGTTCGCGAGCTTAAAGGGTTCCGCGGGATGAGGTCCGTCGCCAGACCGCGGATGGCCCCCTGAGCGCGTCGTGACTCGGATCATCGGGTGCCGAGTATTGACAGCTCCTATTAAATGAGAGTTACTATCAAAAAGTAGTATCTATCATTTCGGGAGGGATCATGAAGGCAGACTCGACCCGCCGCTGGCTTGCGCTCGGCGCGCTGTCGGTCGCGATGCTGACCATCGGGCTAGACGTCACGGTGCTCACCGTGGCGCTGCCAACGCTGGCTGTCGATCTGAATGCGAATACCGCTGCGCTGCAATGGTTCAGCAGCGCGTACACGCTCGCCCTGGCCGCCGTGATGCTGCCCGCCGGTGCGCTCGGCGACCGATACGGCCGCAAGAAGTTTCTGCTCGCGGCGCTGCTCGTGTTCGGTGGCGCGTCCGTTGCCTGCGCCTTCGCCGCCTCGGCGGGTCAGCTGATCGCCGCACGGGTGGTGCTCGGCGTCGCGGCCGCCGCGATGATGCCGCTGTCCATGTCGGTGCTGCCGTCACTGTTTCCGGAGCCGGCCGCGCGGCAGCGCGCGCTCACCATCTGGATCACCTCGACGGCGATCGGACTGCCGCTGGGGCCCATCGTCGGCGGCTGGCTGTTGCGGAACTTCTGGTGGGGGTCGGTGTTCCTGATCAACGTGCCGATGGTGATCATCGGCGCGCTGGCCGTGCTCGCCCTGGTTCCGGAATCGCGCAGCGAGAACCGATTTCGCGTGGACGTACCGAGTGTGCTGTTGTCGGTCGTCGGCATGCTCGGTCTCACCTACGGGTTCATTCGGATCGGCGAGCACGGTTGGGACAATGGACCGGCTTGGTCGGCAGTCGCGGCCGGGGTGCTGCTGCTCGGCGTGTTCGTGCTCTGGCAGCGAAGGACGGCGCATCCGCTCGTCGACCTCACGCTGTTCGAGACCACCGGATTCCGCTGGGGCACTGCCCTTTCCATCATCGTCAACTTCGCGATGTTCGGCATGTTCTTCACCGCGCCGCAGTATTTCCAGGCCGTTCTCGGCGTAGACGCACTGGGCAGCGGGCTGCGGCTGCTACCACTGATCGGCGGGCTGGTCGTCGGCAGCAGGCTGGTCGACCTGGCACTGCCGAAGCTCGGCGCCAGGGCAATGCTCGGTGTGGGATTCGCGCTGCTGGCGGGTGCGCTCGCGCTCGGCGCGATGACCACGGTGGACAGCGGCTACGGTTTCACCGCGCTGTGGACGACCCTGCTCGGCGCCGGCATGGGGCTGGCCATGCCGACGGCCATGGGCCTGGCAATGGGCGAACTCACCGCGGAACGTTCCGGTTCCGGTTCCGCGTTGATCCAAGCGCTGCGGCAGGCGGGTGGCACCATCGGTGTCGCGATCCTGGGCACGGTGCTGTCCACCCGCTACCGCTCGGAACTCGGCTCGTTGAACCGGGAACCGGTCTCCGACGGAGTGAACGCCGGGGTGGCGGTGGCGCACGAACTGGGCGACTCCACGGTCCTGCACCAGGTGCAGAACGCTTTCGTCGGCGGCATGGCCGCGATGCTCTGGGTCTGCGCGATCCTTTGCGCGTTGTCGGCCGCGGTCGCCGTCGCCTTCGTCCGATCGAAGCAGCCGGTCGAAGTCAGCGCTGCTGAAGCTCGGGAGCGGCTGGATGTCGGACCTGGCACGGATACGTCAGAATCGACACATGTCAGTTGAATTGTCCGGCGAAGAGCCAGCGGTGCGTGGCCTGCGGGAGCGGAAGAAGGAGCGGACTCGCCGGACGATTCGACTGGAAGCGTTCCG
Source organism: Nocardia iowensis (assembly GCF_019222765.1). Taxonomy (NCBI): domain Bacteria; kingdom Bacillati; phylum Actinomycetota; class Actinomycetes; order Mycobacteriales; family Nocardiaceae; genus Nocardia; species Nocardia iowensis. The sequence goes on from NZ_CP078145.1 coordinate 1,341,009, forward strand.
GCTGTTCCGCGAGCAGGGCTACAGCGAGACCACCGTCGAGCAGATCGCGGCGGCCGCCGAGGTGTCGCCGAGCACCTTCTTTCGCTACTTCCCGACCAAGGAACAGCTGGTGCTCGCCGATGACCTCGACCCGGTGCTGATCGAGGCGGTCCGAGCGCAGCCGCCCGACGTCACGCCGCTGGCCGCTTTCCGCAACGCGATGGTGGAGGTCTTCGAGCAACTGCCCGCGTCGGCGCAGGCCTTCGAGCAGGAACGGCAGGCGCTGATCTATCACGTGCCCGAGCTGCGGTCGGCCATCGGACTGGAAATGGAACGCAACATCGACATGGTGTCCACCATGATGGCCGAACGAGTCCAGGGCACCGCCGATGATTTCGATATCCGGGTACTGGCCGGCGCGTTGACGGGCGCGGGGCTCGCGGTCGCGAGAATTACGCCGCTGAATGTCGAAAACGTCGGCCGGATGCTGGATCTGCTGGAAGCGGGGTTGCCGATCGGGCAGGACAAGCCCGGCGAGTGAGGCTGCGCGTTCAAGCGGCTCTCTCGCCGGGGTTCCGGCCTGCGGGAAACCTACTGGGCCCCAGCCGCACTCGAATGGCGCAGCCGTTCCGGAGTGTCGTCGTCCATCGTGGAGAAGAATCCGCCGATCACGTCCTCGATCTCGGCAACCGACTCGGCGCAGTACAAAATCGGCTGGTAGTGCGTGATGTCGTAGACCGCGGTGCCCATCGCGGCGACGTCGAGCGGCCGTAGATCGGCATGCCGGAATTCCTCGATCTCACCGTAGGACGACAGCAATCCGGCACCGTAACAACGCACTTCGCCGTCTTCCCGGACCACCCCGAACTCCATCGAGAACCAGAAGACATTCGCGAGGAATTTCAGCGCGGATTCGGTCTCCAGCCGTCCTACGGCCGCACCGACCGCCTCGTAGATGGCGGCGAAGCGCGGGCTCGCGATCTGGTTGGCGTGGCCGATGATCTCGTGGATGGCATCGGGCTCCGGGGTGTACAGCGGCGCGGAATGATGCCGAATGTACTGGGTTGAGTGGAAGGTGCGGTCCGCGAACGAGCCGAAGAACTCCCGCAGCGGCACCAGCCCGGCGGCGGGGGCGTAGCGGAATCCGCTGAGCGGCACCAGTGCGGCCGAGACCTCGTCCAACTGGGGGATGTGGTCCTTGGGCAGCGCGAGCCGTGCCGAGGCCGCCAGCACTTCGGCGCAGGCGTAGGTGCGGTGCTTGCGGGCGAGTTCGGCCGACGCGATCCGCCACACCTCCTGTTCCTCGTCGGTGTAGGCGATCTGCGGAACGGGTTTGCCTGGGGCGTAATCGAGCGCCAGCGCGGCGATGGCATTGCGGCGGGCCCGGTAATCCGAGTCGTGCACGCCGGGGTGCTCGTCGCTCAGGTGGACGGTGACATCGCCATCGCCGGACCGGGTCACCGGCGAGTACAGCTGAGCTTCGGTGAACATACCTCGATGCAAGCACCGCTCGGGCCGTCCGACAACAAAAGCCCGTCCAGCTTGGCAAACTGCATAGCTGGTCGCGCTTCGGTGCGGAATTACCGGCATCGGACCGCGTATTCCGGCGACGAGCTGACCAGTGGCTCCCGGTGGCCTCGCGGTAGGTGCGCGAGCCGCCCTTTCGTCCGACACCACACGATGCCGAGTGTGTGCGGAGAGTCCGGACGGCGCCCGGTATGCGCTGCTGCCTCGGGCCAGCTTGGCCGCCGAACCCGGTGCAGCCGTGAAATTCTCGGTGCTCGCGCCGCGAATTTCGGTGACTGTGCTTGATTTGCCAGACATGAGCGGGCCGGACAGCGCAAAATGGCGAATGTACGAAGGAGGACGCATGAAATCCGTGCGGATCGATCTCGACCAGAAGTTGCTCGCCGCCGCGGCCGCCATCATGGGGACCTCGACGAGCAATGCCACCATCAACGAGGCACTGCGCCGGATCGTCGTGCACGAACGCCAGCTGCATCATCTCGAAAAGCTGGCCGCCACCGCATTGTTCAGTCTCCCGGCCGCCGAGGTCGTGGTCGTCGACGGCTAGTCAGCGGCTCAGGGTTTCGAGCACCGCAGGCCCTCGGCCGGTGGTGTCAGATCGATCAGGTACTTCAGTACCGGCTCGTCGACGCAGGCGATGCCCTCCAACGCGGCGCCGTGCTGCGTGCCCTCGTAGGTGATCAACGCGGCGCCAAGGGCTTTGGCGAGGTTGACACCACCGGCGTATGGCGTCGCCGGATCGCCGGTCACCGCGACGACCACCAGCTCGGGCAGGCCCACCGCCGTGGGCACATGCGGTTGCGCGGTCGGCGGGACCGGCCAGAACGCGCAGGTGCCGAGGGGCGCCTCGGCATTGATCAGGCCATCGTCGAAAGCGGGTGCGGCGGCGCGGGATCGGTGATCGATATCGGCCGCCACGGCGCGGTCGGTCACCCGGACCTCCTCCAGGCACAGCACCGCGCGGTGCACGTCGTCGGAGGAGACCTCCTGGTAAGCGCCCGCCTCGCCGAGCAGCGCTTCGCCGTTTCCCTTGGTGAGTTCGGTCAAGCCCTTGGTGAGCGCGGGCCAGGAATCGGGATGGTAGAGCGCGGAAATGGTCGCGGTCGTCGCGGCGTTGTAGTCCAGCCCGCGGCGATCGGGCGTGATGATCGGATGTTCGATGAGGGGGAGTACCAGCGCGCGGTAGACGTCGTTGGCCTTCTTCGGGTCGGTGCCAAGCGGGCAGTCCGGTGCCTTGGCGCAGTCGGCGGCGTAGGCGTCGAACGCCTGCTGGAAACCGGCCGCGGTGATCACCTCGTCGCCCATATTCGTCGTCGGATCGACGGGAGCGTCCAGGACCATCGCGCGCACTCGATCCGGAAACAGTTCGGCATAGGTCGAACCGAGGCGTGTGCCGTAGGACCCGCCGAAGTACGTCAGCTTCTGCTCGCCCAGCGCGGCCCGGATGACATCCATGTCGCGGGCGACGTCACCGGTGCCGACGTGCCCGAGCAGCGCGAGTCCGGTCCGCTGCGCGCATGAGTTGGCGTAATCCTCGTTGTCCTGCTCGATCTGGTCGATCTCCGCGAGCGGATCGGTCCGGCCGAGTACGAAGCGATCCGTCTCGTATTCGGTGGCTGTGCGGCAGCTGACGCGCGGGGTCGAGGCGCCGAGCCCGCGCACGTCCATCCCGATCACGTCGAAACGTTCGGCCACCGGCGTTTTCGCCAGCGCGAGCGGCATGGTCAGCCCCGGCACACCCGGTCCGCCCGGGTTCGTCAGCAGCGCCGCCACCCGCGTGCCCTGCGCGCGCAGCCGGGAGATCGCGATCCGAGCGGTGTCGCCGTCGGGCTTTCCGTAGTCGATCGGCACTGTCACCCGCGCACATTCGATTCCGGCCGCGGTGAGCTCGCCACCACCCTGGTAGCCCTCGCACGAACCCCAGCTCAGCTTTTGCTGGTAGTACCGATCCAGGTTCGGGACCGGTGGCGGGGCGGGCTCCTCGGCCTTGTCGCACGCCGTCACCAGCATGCCCGCGGCGATCACCGCGGCCAACAGAACGGCATGCCGGATTGCCGCGGTTCCCTTGCGCGGTTTGACCATTCATGTGCCCCTGTACTCGATCGACGCACTCAGTGTGCCCGACGGTCGCCGATCCGCAATCGGCAGGATCGGACAACTCGGGCGGCCCCGCGTTCGCGGGCAACATGTCGGTAGGGCCTGGCACACTGCGTGACACTGTCGCCGTGACCAAGGGGTGGAACGATGCCGGTCTCTCTTATCGATGTACCCGTCGAGCAACGGCCGCGCGAGCGTCTGCTCGCCCTCGGTCCACACGCGCTCAGCGATGTCGAACTGCTGGCCTTGCTGCTACGACACGGCAGGCCCGGCGCGAGCGCGCTGGACCTGGCGGTGGAACTACTCGTCGAACACGGCGGGCTGACCGGGCTGGCCGCGGCACGCCCCGAGGAACTGTCCCGCCGCGCCGGCGTCGGGGTGGCGAAGGCCGCGGCCCTCATCGCTGCCTTCCACCTCGGCTCCCGGGCCCGCGGCGACACCGCCACCCCGATCCGCCTCGGCGGCGCGGCCGATGTCGCCGCCGTCGCTCGCCCACTGTTCACCGGCGACCGCGTCGAGCGGCTGCTCGTCCTGGTGTGCGACGCGCAGAACCAGTTGCGGCAGAAGGTATTCGTCGCCGAGGGCGCGGTGGACCAGGTGGCGGTACCGGTCCGGGAAATCCTGAACACCGTCCTGCGCCACGACGGCCGCGCCTTCGCCGTCGTGCACAATCACCCCTCCGGAGACCCCACCCCTAGCCTCGACGACCGTCGCGCCACCACCCTGCTCGCCGAAGCCGCCCGCACCGTCGGCCTCCGCTTCCTCGACCACGTGGTGGTCGCGGGCGAGGCCTGGTCCAGCGCCCCGGCCATCGTCGGCAACCACTGACCGAACGCTCGGGTCGATGCCGTCGGACCCGCCGGGGTGGTGTGACCGAAGTCGGCACCGTGCCGATTGTGGTCCGTCACAACGCTGGTGCCGTGATGTCGGCGAATAATCCGTTAGCGCAACATGATTCGTTGCCTTGAATTATCATTCATCGAACCCCAGTTGATATGGGTGAAGTGACGGGCGGTTCACATGGAAAATATGCATCACGGCGCGAGCGCGGCCGGCTGGGAGATCGCGGGGGCGGTCCTGATGGTGGCCTGGATGGTGGTGATGTGGGCCGCGGTAGCGGTTTTGGCCTTCGCCATCCGGGGGCAGGTGCGGCCATGGATGTACCGGACCAGTCTCGGTGTCATCGCCTTGGGGGTGATCGCGCAGATCGGCCATTTCCAAGAGCACATCGCGCAAGCCGGTTACTGGATAGCGCATTCGAACGCGCCGGCCTGGATGACCCCGTGGGGCACTGGTCTGGCCAACGGGTTCGGCCAGGTCGATACCTCGAAGCCGACGCTGGGCATGGAGATCCTGCACCTGGTCGGCAATTTTCACTTCCTCGCCGGCTTGGTCGGCGTCGCGCTGATCACCCATCGCGCCCTGGAGAGCAAGGCGCGCAAGTGGGGGCGGATGGGCGTGTTGATGCAGGGCATCCACGGCATCGAGCACATCGCCCTGACGGTCTCGGTGCTGTTGGGCGCGAAGGCCTTCGGGTTGTCCACCTGGTTCGGGCTGCTCGACCCCGGCCCAGGACTGTGGACCTACCGGGTCTGGTGGCACTTCTTCGCCAATGTGATCGGCACGACGATCTTCGCCATGGCGTTGTTCCACTTGTGGCGGGAGCGGGCCACCATCGAAGCGACCTTCGGAGCACCGGCGACCGGCTCGGCCGGGCAACCGGAATCGGTGCAGGCCGAGGGGGCAGGGTCCGCTGGGACGCCGGTGCCCGTCGGCTAATTCGCCGTCCTGTGGTGGCCTGGATCGGCGGAACTCCATCCCTGCCGCCACAGGCGTTCGAACCCGTCCAAGAGCAGATCGAGGGCGAATTCGAACTCGAACTGATCGTCGCAGCCCGGGCCGACGATCGACTGATCGTCGTGATCCGCTCGGACGGCGATCTCCGCGATGTGCGGGTACTCGGCTGAAAGGTGTTGCAGCGCGGCGGCTTGCGCCTGCGGGTCCGGGTTGGCGGAATTGTCGAACAGCTCCTGGGTGAAGCCGAATATGCGGCTGCCCAGCGCGTGCATCACGTGATGGGTGAGGTCGACCGAGAAGCCGCCTGCCCGGAACATCCTGATGATCGACTCCAAATATGCCAGTACCGCGGGCGTCGGCGCGGGGCGGGATTCGATCACGCGCGAGGCCCACGGGTGCCGCTGGAGGGTTCGTCGCGCAGCGAGGATGCGCTGCCGGACCGCCGGTTTCCAGTCGAGGTCTGAATCCGGCGGGTCGATCTCCGCCACGAGGACGTCGACGACGCCGTCGAGTAGTTCGTCCTTGTTCGCCACGTGTTTATAGAGAGCCATCGGAACGACGCCGAGTTGCTGGGCGAGGTTGCGCATGCTGAGGGAGTCGATACCAGCGTCGTCGGCGAGGGCGATGGCCGCACGCAGTACCCGGTCTTTGTTCAGCGGGGTGCGGGCCTTGTCCCGGTCAGCCATCGATCGCCTTCTGCTCTTTGTTTCCCTCTTGACTGGTGTACAACGTACACCCTAGTCTTTCGGTCAGCGAGGTGTACGACGTACACCTCGGTGCGATGAGGAGGACTCCCATGAGCTCAACGAGGACGACGGCGGTGATCGCAGGTGCGCTCTTCCTGCTCACGGAGGTCACCGCGGTGGCGGGGCTGGCGCTGTACCGGCCGGTTCTGGACGACGCGAGTTACATCATCGGCGCCGGGGCCGACGGGCGCGTGCTGACGGGCGGTCTCTTCGAGCTCATCCTCGTTGTCGCCGTCGTCGGCACAGCGACCACGCTGTACCCCGTCCTCGAACGGCACGGCAAGAATTTGGCGCTCGGCTACCTGTGTGGTCGGTTGCTGGAAGCCGCCGTCATCGCTGTCGGGATCGTCAGCGTGCTGTCGATAGTGACGTTGCGACAGGACCTCGCGGGAACCGACAACCCAGCATTGATCACCGTGGGCAGATCCCTTGTCGCCATGCACGACTGGACGTTCCTGATTGGACCCAATTTCATCCTGGGTGCCAATAGTTTGTTGCTCGCCATCTTGATGTACCGCTCCCAGCTGGTGCCGCGGCCCATCGCCGTCCTCGGTCTCATCGGCGGCCCGCTCATCTGCGTTTCGGCGACCGCCGTCCTTTTCGGGCGCTACGAACAGCTTTCGGCGTGGGGCTCGATCGCCGCGCTACCGGTGTTCGCGTGGGAGGTCGGTCTCGCGCTGTACCTGATCATCAAGGGTTTCAAGCAGTCGCCCGCCCCCACCCACGCCATCACGACCTGAGGGGAAGTCTTGATCAACGGCACATGACAGTGCCGCTACTCGCGAAACATCGCAATCATGTGCCGTTGATCATGAAACCCGTTACCGGGGGCCGTTGTTCGGTGAGTCGGCCGTTGTGGCGGGGGCGGGGAGTGGGGTCGCCTTGTCGGGGTGGGAGGTCTCGGTGACGCCGGGGATCCGGTCTTGAACAACGAAACTGGCGCGGGTGTGAATGGGTGCGCCGGGCGTTCGGATGTAGGGCACAACCCGGAAGTCGTTGCGCCACAGGTTGTGATCGAGTTCGACGCGGACGTAGCCGCGTTGGGCATTGAAGAATTTGAGGTCGGGGTTGGCGGCGAGCAGGTTGCGGCCGGAGTCGTGCATGTCGACCCCGTCGCCGCCGCTGGAGATCGATGTGCCGATGAATTCCGATGCCACGACGGGTGATTCGGGATCGGCGTAGTCGGTGCGCAGATCGGCGGCCTGGTTCTGGTGCCGGTCTCCGGTGATCACGACGAGGTTGCGCACGCCGCGGTCGGCGGCCGCGCCGAGCACCGTGTTGCGGTCTGCCACGTATCCGTCCCAGGAATCCGTGCCCACCGCGGTGACCGGGCCGGCGTCCTGGTCGGCCTGGGCCATCGATACCTGGTTACCGATGATCTGCCAGCGGGCGGGGGAGTTGGCGAACCCGTCGATCAGCCAATCCCGTTGCCGCGCACCAAGAATCGTGCGATCGGCGGCGAATCGATCGGTGCAGTCGATGACGGTGTTGCCGTCGCCGCAAGCCTGCTTGCTGCGGTACTGGCGGGTGTCGATCATCGTGATCTCGGCCAGGTCGCCGTACCCGTAGCGGCGGTGCAAGTGCATTGCCGACCCGGTCGGCATTTGCTCTATACGCAGCGGTTGGTGTTCGTACATCGCCTGGAAGGCGGCGGCCCTGCGGCGGCGGAACACCGCCGGAATGCGATAGATATCGAACCCGAGCCCGGGTGAGTCGCCCGCCCAGTTGTTGTCGATCTCGTGATCGTCCATGGTGACCAGCCAGGGGAATGCGGCATGCGCGGCCCGCAGCGGCTGCTCGGCTTTGGCCTGCGCATAGCGCAGCCGGTACCCGGCCAGATCCATCGCCTCGGCCTGGAACTGCGGTTCCGGCGCCATCCCAACGCGCCCCCGATTCCAGCCGCGCTCATAGATGTAGTCACCCAGATGCACAACCAGGTCAAGGTCTTCGGCACTCATGTGCTCGTAGGCGGTGTAGTAGCCCGAATTCCAGGACTGGCACGAAGCGAAGGCGAACCGCATCCGCGCGGTCGGCTGCCCCGGCAGCGGAGCCGTGCGCGTCCGCCCCACCGGTGAAATCACCGACCCCGCCCGAAACCGATAGAAATACCACCGATCCGGCGCCAATCCACCGACCTCCGGATGCACGCTATGCGCCAATTCCCTTGTCGCGACCGCACTCCCGCGCGCCACCACCTGCCGAAAGCCCTCGTCATGCGCGACTTCGTACTCCACACTCACCGGCCGCAGAGGCATCCCACCGAGCCCATCCGGCGCGAACGGATCCGGCGCCAACCGCGTCCACAACACCACCCCGTCCCCAGTCGGATCCCCGGAAGCCACCCCCAAACTGAACGGATCCTCGGACCACCGCGGCACCCGGAACACCCCGCTACTCGCCGCCGAAGCCCCCACCAGCACCGCAGCCGACCCGGCACCCGCGAATCTCAACAGCTGTCGACGAGACAGATCCATACGTCAGGGTATATCGACAGCAGGGCCCGGGCTGGTCAGCTGGCGGGGCCCAGGTTCAGGGGTTGGTATTCCGTCTCGGGCGGGTCGGCAGTGATGTCGCCTGCGACCGGGGATGCGGCGCTGAGCGAGGCGGCTGCGGCGCTGCCGGTGGCGATGCCCGCGGCGACTCCGGCGCCGAGGGCGACGCCGAAGGGGGCGGCGGCGACGCTGCCGGAGCCGAGCATGGCGCTGCCGGTGCCTGCCATCGCGGCGAAGGGGGCGGCCGCGGCGCCTGCGCCCGCGAGGCTTGCGCTGCCGGAGCCGAGTGCGGCGCTACCTGCGCCGAGTGCGGCGAGGGGGGTGCCGAGCCCGCCGGTGGCGACGCTGCCCGAAGCGCCGGCGGCGGCGCTGCCTGCGCCGAGTAATGAGGCACCGGTGCCGAGGGTGACTCCGAGGGGTGCGAGGGTGGCGCTGCCGGTGCCCGCGGCCGCGCTGCCGGTGCCGAGCAGCGCGGCCCACGGGGCGGCGGCGGTGCTGCCGGTGCCGAGTGCCGCGCTACCGGTGACGATGAGGCTGGCCATACCGAGGCCGAGTGCCGCGCCGCCGGTGCCGAGCGGTCCCGCGACGTTGACGGCGGCCGGGTACAGCAGGGTGCCGAGTACGGCGCGACTGGAGTTGGTAGCTGCGCCATGAGTATTCGCGGCGGCCGAGGTCGCATGCTGGGCGGCGGGGCCGGTGGGCGGCGCGGTGCCGGTCGGTGCACTCGACATCGCGGCCGCGGCGACCAGTGTGGGGCAGGTCAGCATGGTGGCGGCGATCGCCGTTCGGAGCACGTACATGGGTGAGCGCCTTCCTCACGGGCCACGCACGATGGATTGTCGTGGCGTGGCTGACGATATGTCCGGCAACCTGGCGAGCACGTACAAGATCAACTTACCGGCTACTTTTCGCTGTTGATGGCAAATCGCTATCGAGACGGCGCCGAGCTGGGCGTCTGCTACCTCGCTACTGTCCAAGACATGGGAATCACGCTCAGCGAAGGCACCATTGCCCTGCTCGACGGCAAGAACTATGCGGTGCTTGCCACGATCAACGCCGACGGCAGTCCGCAGACCTCGGCGATGTGGGTCCTCAGGGACGGCGACGACCTGCTGTTCTCCACCCTGGAGGGCAGGCTGAAGCATCGCAATATGCTGCGCGACGCCCGGGTGAGCGTCACCGTGCTCGACGCCGCCGACGGCGAGAACTACGTCGAACTGCGCGGCAGGGCAACGATCACTCCCGATATCGACCTTCGTGTCGCCCACCGGCTGTCGTGGAAGTACGACGGCAAGGACCACGCGGAACCCGAACCGGGGCAGATCCGGGTCGTCGTTCGGGTCACGGTCGACAAAGCGACCGGATACGCGGCCTGACACCGGCGACGCGCGGTACCGGCGTCGCACCTGAGCCCGATCGGCCCGTCACTAGGGTGGGTCGGCATGGACACCGCTTCGGTTGCACGGTCGACGTGTGTGCCCATTCATCGGCTCGGTGGCGGAACCCGGGGTCGCTTCGGGAGCGCGTCGCCCGTCATCGTCGCGGCGGCGTGCTTGATCCTGCTGCAACTGGCGCTTCGAGGTTGGGTAGCGGGCAGCGGCTACTTCTACTGGGACGACCTCATCCTGGTCGGCCGGGCAGGCAGGTATCCGCTGTTTTCCACGGACCTGCTGTTGCACGACCACGACGGGCATTTCATGCCGCTCGCCTTCGTCACCGCATGGGTGGTGACCGAGGTGGCCCCGCTCGCGTGGGCGGGTCCGGTGCTGACGCTGCTGGTTTGGCAACTCGCGGTGTCGTTGTCGGTGCTGCGTGTGTTGTTCGTGCTGCTCGGCGCCCGGTGGACGCTGCTCGTCCCGCTCACCTTCTTCCTGTTCTCGCCGGTGACGCTTCCGGCATTCGCCTGGTGGTCAGCGGCGTTGAACGCACTGCCGCTGCAATTCGCGCTTGCCTGGGTCATCGGGGACGCACTGCTCTTGGTTCGCAGTGGGCGGCGGCGGTATGCCGTGTCCGGGACCGTCGTGCTCGTGATCGCGCTGTTGTTCTTCGAGAAGTCGGTGATCATCCCGTTCGTCGCGTTCGCCGTCGCGGTGCTTGCGCATTATGTCGACGGGCGACCACATCATGTCGACGGGCGGCACTCCGCCATTCGCGTGGTGGCACGGCGTGGCGCGCGGCTCTGGGTGGGCTCGGGGCTGGTGCTGCTGTGCTGGCTCGCGGGCTATCTCACGGTGGTCGGCGTTTCCGGGGTGCACAACAACCCGCTGGGCATGCGTGACTGGCTGCCCAACGCGACATCGCTCGGCATGGTGCCCGCGCTGGTCGGCGGGCCGTGGCGGTGGGAGCGGTGGTTGCCCGCCGCGCCGTGGGCCGATCCGCCCGGTGCGGCGGTGGCTGCGGCGTGGATCATCCTGATTTCGGTTGTGGCACTGTCGGTTTACGCGCGGCGCAGCGTGTGGCCGGTCTGGTTGTTCGCCGCTGTCTATGTGCTGCTGATGCAGGTGCCCGTGGCATTGGTGCGTGGTGGTCCGAACACCGCGGCCGAACTCATGCAGTCGCTGCGCTACTTCGCCGATTTCGGCGTGACATTGTCCGTCGTCGGTGCGTTGATACTGCGGGCGAGCCCGCGCGAGCACACGCAACGCCTGCTGCTCGGTCCGCGCGCCGCGATTCCGCTGATGGTGCTGTTCGTCGTGAGCAGCCTGTGCTCCACCTACACATTTGTCCGTTCCTGGAGCCCGAGCCCGACCAAAACCTATGTCGCGAACGTGAAGTCGGCGCTCGAGCACTGGGATGGTGTGCCATTGCTGGAGCAGGAGGTTCCGTGGGACGTCCTCAACCCGCTGGCTTACCCGCAAAACCTTGCCAGCCAAGTCTTTTCACCCATTACCGCGCCGGGCACGTTCGCCGACTCGACCCCGCACCTGCGCATGATCACCGACACCGGTGCCATTGTCGAGGCGCAGGTCTGGTGGAACCGCCGCATCATTCCCGCCCCGGACCCGCACTGCGGCTATCGGATCCACGGCGGCGACCCGGTTCCCATCGATCTCGACGGTCCCATGTTCGAGCACGAATGGACCGCCCAGCTCAACTACCTCGCCAACCGAGACGGCCAGCTGGCAGTCGCTTTCGAGCACGGCAAAACGGTGGCCGCTCCGGTCCGGCAAGGCCTCAACACGGTCTTCGTTCGATTGGTAGGTAGTGGCTCGGCGCTCCGAATCTCCTCGCGCACCGAAGGTCTCGTCGTCTGCATCGGCTCCGGCCCGGTCGGCGTTGCCTCCTATGACAACTAGCTGGGCACCGGTGTCCGCTACCCGCAGGTGATGTCCGCCGGCGGCTCCAGGTCGATCAGATACTTCAGTATCGGTCCGTCGACACACGACACACCTTGCAACGCCGCGCCGTGCTGGAACCCTTTGTAGGTGATCAGTGCGGCGTCCAGGAATCGGGCCAGGTTGCGCCCGCCCGTATACGGAGTGGCCGGATCTCCGGTCGTCGCAACGACCACGGTCTTCGGCAGGCCGGGCGCTACGGGCACATGCGGCTGGGAGGTAGGCGGTACCGGCCAGAAGGCGCAGACCCCCAGCGGCGCCAGGCCGGTGGCGCGGCCGTCGTCGAAAGCCGGTGCCGCCGCGCGGACTCGGCGGTCGGTCTCGGCGGCGGCGGCGCGATCGGTGGACCGTACCCCGTCGAGGCAGAGCACTGCCTGGTGCAGATCCCGATCGACGACGCCGTTCACCTTGTCCGCGATGGTCAGCAATGTGTCGCCGCGTCCCCGCGCGAGCTCAACCAACCCCTGGGTGAGCACGGGCCAGAGTTCCGCGTTGTACAGCAAAGCGGTCACCGCGGTGAGTGCGTCGGGATATCCGAGTCCGCGTGGGTCATTCGTCGCGGCCGGACGGTCTATCAACGGAGTGATCAGCTTCCGCAGTCCGGCATTCGCGTCCTCGCCGAGTGGGCAACTGCTGTCCTTGGCACAGTCCACTGCGTAGGCGTCGAATGCCTGCTGGAAACCTACCGCGGCGCGCATCGGATCGAGTACATCCGCCGTAGGATCCAGGGCCGCGTCGAGGACCATCGCGCGCACTCGGTCCGGGAACGTTTCCGCGATCGTCGCACCGAGTTTGCTGCCATAGGAACCGCCGAAATAGGTCAGCTTCTCGTCACCGAGCACGGCCCGGATCACATCGAAATCGCGCGCGACCTCTCTGGTGCCGACATGGCCGAGCAGTTCGAGGCCGGTGCGTTGCACACACTTCGCGGCGTAGTTCGCGAACTCCAGCTCGGTCTGTGCGATACCAGCGGACGACATGTCGACATCGAGGTCTTGCCGTTCTGCCTGAAATTCCTCCTCGGTCAGGCACTCGACCTTCGGTGTCGACGCGCCGAGACCGCGCACGTCGATGCCGATGACATCGAATCGTTCGGCCAAAGCCGACTTTTCGGCCAGCTGGCGAGGTAGGCCAAGGCCGGGTCCACCCGGCCCGCCCGGGTTGGTGAGCACCGAGGCGACCCGCTCACCAGTTGCCCGTAGCCGCGAGATCGCGATCCGAGCGGTCGCTCCGTCGGGCCTGTCGTAGTCGATGGGCACCGTCACCCGCGCGCACTCGATCCCCGCGGCACCCAAACCCGCGCCGCCCGCGTAGCCGTCACATGATTCCCACGCGAGTGACTGCTTGTAGTACCGGTCCAACGTCGGGCTCGGTGCGGCGTGGGAGTGGCCACCACCGGCCACGAGGAGCACTGCGGCGACGACCCCGAGCCGAGCCGAAGCGCGCGGTGATCGGGTGTTTCCGCTGGTCCAGCTGAACATTCGGTTACTCCCATTGATTTGGTGAGCTGCTGTTCCTCCTGCACGACGCACCGAACCAGTTGCGCCAGACGATATTCGTCGCCGCGGGGCCGCTGGATGAGTGCGCGCCGCGATCGACATCGTGGATCGTCACCGAATTCGAACCGGGCTCAGCGTGGTCGGTCCGGCCTAGTGGATGCGTGACCAGCCGAGCACGCCACTACAGATCTCGGGCATGCGACACCGAGTGGTCAGTGCCGGAAGGGGCCGGTTACCTCGTAGGTGATGCCGTCGCTGCTCGAACCCGTGGTGCCGCGCTGGGAGGAGAAGTAGAACCGCTCACCTGCCGGGTTGAACGCGGGCCCGGCGATCTCGGACCTGCCCGACCTGTCTACCTGTAGAAACGGCGCGACCGCGCCGTCCGCGATGATGCAGATCTGCATGTCGCCGCCGTCCTCGGCGACGAAGAGGTCGCCATTGGACGCGCCGGTCACGTTGTCGACGCCCGACAGCGGCGCACCGTTGCCGGGTTCGTAGGTGAGCGAAAGCTGGTTGCTCGCAGCGTCATATGCCCAGACCTTGTTGTCGCCCTTGGTAGTGAACCAGCACGTACCGTCGGCGTAGTAGCAGCCCTCTCCGCCGTTGAAGACCTTTGAGCCGGGCACCTGTAGCCGAGTAGGCGTGGACGATGCCGACGGATCCGGGATTGCCTGCCAGCTGAGGCTGCCGTTGGTCTCGACGAGAACTTCGAGTTGGCCTGCTGCCAGATCGGGCCAGGACGACGGAACGAATCGATAGAACCGGCCGTCGCGCCGGTCCTCGGTCATGTACACGACCCTGCGGTCCGGATCGACCGCACACGCCTCATGGGTGAACAATCCCATCGCAGGCCGACGGACGGCAGGTTTGACGCCCCACGGGTCGGTTTCGAATACCGCCCCCTTGTCCACCTCTTCGCAGGACAGCCAAGTGTTCCATGGAGTGGCGCCACCAGCGCAGTTCCGATTGGTGCCGGACAGCGTGCGATGCGCACCGGTGATGGACCCATCCGCAGCGAACTTGATCGCACCGACCCCGCCGGTGCGGTCGATCTCGCTGTTGGACACGTAAATCCACCCCGAGCCGTCGGCGAAACAGGCGCCACCATCGGGCGCGGGATGCCAGGTGTAGCCCGCCACCTGTTGCCCCGACCGAGCGACGATCCGACTGGTGAAGCCCTTCGGCAGGAACACCCCGTTGGCGTCCGGCCGCGTCGCCAGCGGTCCATACGGCGACTCACCCGGCACGGCACCGGCACTGAACGCCTCGAGCCATGACGCACCGCCGAACGCGGCAACCCCACCAACTACGCTCACGCGCAGGAAGTTACGCCGATCCACAACACCCTCCAACACAGGTTGATACGGCTCCGGCAGCGAGCCGGTTGTGCGATCACGCCACGATGCGTCAGTGGAAGTTTAACCGTTTGCGGTAAGCCAGATCTCGGAAAGTGCCGGGCACGGTTGAGCTGTTCACTCGAAATTGGGTTGGTGTGCAAGCACTTCCGAGTGCATTCAGGAGAGCACCCGCCAAGGCGGCTATCCGGTGCCCGATCCGGATGCCGCGCCCGAGTTTGCGAGGTCGACCGCCTTGGTCAGTAACGTGATGCGCTGAGCCGAGACGTCCCAAGGCGTTCCCGTCGGCTCGAGTGTCAGCACAACAATGATCCTGTTGTCGTCTGCGCCGACGGATCCGGTCGTGTGCATGGCTCGTTTCGTGAGGTCGATAGGCGGCCCATCGGGGGATGGTGTGCCTTGCCTGGAAGACGGGTTCTCGCGGATTCCGTCCGGGCCCAGGGTGATTGGGCCAGCTGCGGCGGCGTCGATCATTTCGCGCGGAATTCGTGGTTTCGGGTTCCCGGGTATGCATTCCTTGCCCGGGTCCGGAGCGGCGCCGAACCCGGACCACCCCTGTTTGACGGCCCACGGCCGGTCGACTGCGCGCGGAATACCGAAGGACTGGTCGAACCCGTCCTGGGCGCACTTGGTCGACGCGCGCAAATTGCTCACCATGAATTGGCGCACCGACGGGCTCGCCGTATCGAGGATATAGCGGTAGACAGTCACCACGTCGGCCGCACTGATCGCGGTATAGCCCCACATTCCGCGCGATGCGGGCGGTGCGGTGTCGGTCAGGCCGAGCTTCGCCACCATTCGCTCGACGATCTTGTCCCACCCACCCAGAACCCACAGGTAGCTCGCGGCGTCGTCGTCACTGGAACGCAACATCGCCTGCAGCCGTGGCACATCGTCGGCGGGCAAGTTCTGCGGGTCGTGCGATTCCAGATAGTCGAGGGCAATCAGCAGTTTGACCACCGACGCGGACCGGTACTGCTTGTGCGCATCGAATTGCACACGCGAGTCGCCGGTTACGCGATCGAAGACCACGAAACTGGCCTCCATACCGGGCGGCACAGCATCCGAGACGGGATCAGCAACAGCCGGTTGCGCTCCGATTCCCGTCAGCACGGCGACCGCGAACAGCGCAGTGAACAGCCTGGACGGTGTCAGCGGCGCTGTCCGTCGCTGGGGTCGAAGAGATTTCGCGTAGAGCACCATATTTCCCCGTAGGTCGAATCGGCGGCCTAACATGCGCACTTGATAATGCAGAACCCTAGCGGTGTGCGACAGCATGTGCCAGATCCGTTGCGTGACTGGGGATCACGATCGGGGACCTGCGCACCTGCCGACCATGGCAGCAGAGGGCCGACCCGGACATCTTCGAGGCGATCGAACAACGAAAGCCGCCTTCATCTTTCGATGGAGGCGGCCTTCGCGTCGTGCTTGGTCAGATCGAAGCCGGGGGACTTCAGCGGGCGAAGAGCAATGCGCGCTTGACTTCCTGGATGGCTTTGGTTACTTCGATGCCGCGGGGGCAGGCGTCGGTGCAGTTGAAGGTGGTGCGGCAGCGCCAGACTCCCTCGACGTCGTTGAGGATGTCGAGGCGTTCGCGGGCGCCTTCGTCGCGGCTGTCGAAGATGAAGCGGTGCGCGTTGACGATGGCGGCGGGGCCGAAGTAGCTGCCGTCGCTCCAGTACACGGGGCAGGAGGTGGTGCAGCAGGCGCAGAGGATGCACTTGGTGGTGTCATCGAAGCGGGCGCGGTCGGCCTGGCTCTGGATGCGCTCGCGGGTCGGCTCGTTACCCGAGGTCATCAGGTAGGGCTTCACCGCGCGGAACGCGTCGAAGAACGGCTCCATGTTCACCACGAGGTCCTTCTCCACGGGCAGGCCGCGGATCGGCTCGACGGTGATCGTGATCGACTTGCCGCCCTTGGGCAGCATGTCCTTCATCAGCACCTTGCAGGCCAGCCGGTTCACCCCGTTGATCCGCATGGCGTCCGACCCGCACACGCCGTGCGCGCAGGAGCGGCGGAAGGTGAGCGTGCCGTCCAGGTAGGACTTGATGTAGATGAGCACGTTGAGGAAGCGGTCGGTCGGCAGGACCGGTACCTGGAACGACTCCCAGTGCGCGCCCTTCTCGTCCTCCGGATTGAACCGGGCGACCTTGACGGTGATCATCACCGAGCCCTCGGGGACCGGGGCGGGCTTGGCCGGGGGTGTCTTCTCGAGTACGCCGGGGGACGGTGAGGCGGCGGAGCCGCCGGGGTGGGTATGCACAGTCATCAGTACTTACGCTCCATCGGCTCGTAACGGGTCTGCACCACCGGCTTGAAGTCGAGGCGGATATCCGAGATGAGATCCGGGCTCTCCTTGTAGGCCATCGTGTGCCGCATGAAGTTCACGTCGTCGCGGTCCGGGTAGTCCTCGCGAGCGTGGCCGCCGCGCGATTCCTTGCGGTTGAGCGCACCGACAACGGTGACTTCGGCCAGTTCCAGCAGGAAGCCGAGCTCGACGGCCTCGAGCAGATCGCTGTTGTAGCGTTTGCCCTTGTCCTGCACCGTGATCCGGCTGTAGCGCTCCTTGAGCACGTGGATGTCGGTGAGCGCCTGCTTGAGGGTGTCCTCGGTGCGGAACACGGCGGCATTCATGTCCATCGTGTACTGCAGTTCGGTGCGGATGTCGGCGACCCGCTCGTTGCCGTGATCGGACAGGATCAGCGCCAGCCAGTCCTGCACCATCCGGGCAGGCTGCTCCGGCATCTCCACGAACTCGGTGCGGTGCGCGTACTCCGCCGCGGCGATGCCCGCACGACGGCCGAACACGTTGATGTCCAACAGCGAGTTGGTGCCGAGGCGGTTGGAGCCGTGCACCGAGACGCACGCGCACTCACCGGCCGCGTACAGGCCGGGCACCACGTCGGTGTTGTTGCGCAGCACCTCGCCGCGGATCTTGGTCGGGATACCACCCATCACGTAGTGGCAGGTCGGCATGACCGGCACCAGCTCGGTCACCGGGTCCACGCCCAGGTAGGTGCGGGCGAACTCGGTGATGTCGGGCAGCTTCTCTTCGAGCACGTCCGCGCCGAGGTGGGTCACGTCGATGTAGACGTAGTCCTTGTTCGGACCGGCGCCGCGGCCCTCCAGCACCTCGAGGACCATCGAGCGGGCGACGATGTCGCGCGGCGCGAGGTCCTTGATGGTGGGCGCGTAGCGCTCCATGAACCGCTCGCCGCTGGCATTGCGCAGGATGCCGCCCTCGCCGCGCACGGCCTCCGAGATGAGGATGCCGAGACCGGCCAGACCTGTGGGATGGAACTGGTGGAACTCCATGTCCTCCAGCGGCAGACCCTTGCGGAACACGATCGCCATGCCGTCACCGGTCAGCGTGTGCGCGTTCGAGGTGGTCTTGTACATCCGGCCCGAGCCGCCGGTGGCGAACACGATCGACTTGGCGTGGAAGACGTGCAGGTCACCGGTGGCCAACTCGTAGGCGACCACGCCGGTCGCGACCTGACCGCGGTCGGTGTCGCTCATCACCAGGTCGAGCACGTAGAACTCGTTGAAGAACTCCACGTCGTGCTTGACGCAGTTCTGGTACAGCGTCTGCAGGATCATGTGGCCGGTGCGGTCGGCGGCGTAACACGCGCGGCGGACCGGAGCCTTGCCGTGGTCGCGGGTGTGCCCGCCGAAACGGCGCTGGTCGATCTTGCCTTCGGGGGTCCGGTTGAACGGCAGACCCATCTTCTCCAGGTCCATCACCGCGTCGATGGCCTCCTTGGCCATGATCTCCGCGGCGTCCTGGTCGACCAGGTAGTCGCCACCCTTGACGGTGTCGAAGGTGTGCCATTCCCAGTTGTCTTCTTCGACATTCGCCAGCGCGGCGCACATGCCGCCCTGCGCCGCGCCGGTGTGGCTGCGGGTCGGGTAGAGCTTGGTCAGGACGGCGGTGCGCGCCCGGGGCCCTGCCTCGATCGCCGCGCGCATGCCGGCGCCACCGGCACCGACGATCACGACATCGTAGCGATGCTCCTGAATCCGCGATTCACTCATCGGAGTGGCCTGTTCCTAACTGATGTTGGGGTCGAAGGTGAAGATGACGTAGGTGCCGACGGCCAAGATCAGGATCATCGAGATGGCCAGCAGCGTGTTCAGCCAGAATCGTGTCGAGTCCTTGCGCGAGTAGTCCGCGATCACCGTGCGCAGGCCGTTGCCGCCGTGCAGCTGGGCGAGCCAGAGCATGCTCAGGTCCCACAGCTGCCAGAACGGGCTGGCCCAGCGGCCTGCGACGAAGCCGAAGTTGAGCCGCTTCACGCCGCCGTCGAGCAGCAGCATGATCGACATGTGGCCGAGCACGAGGACGATCAGCAGCAGGCCGGAGAAGCGCATGAACAGCCAGGCGTACTTCTCGAAGTTGTTGCTGGCCCTGGCCCGCGGCGAACGCGGCGAATCCAGGCTGGCGGGCCGGTCGTACGACTTACCGAGAACGGGTGCGGTCATATCAGTGCTCCGTGAACAGGTAGAAGAACATGCGACCGATCGCGGGCGCCGCCAGCACGATGACAACCGCGAGGACGACCCAGAGCATCACGCGCTGGTACTTAGGGCCTTTGGCCCAGAAGTCGACCAGGATCACCCGGACGCCGTTGAGCGCGTGGAAAAGCACGCAGACAACGAGGCCCATTTCCATCAACGCGACGATGGGGGATTTGTAGGTCTCGATGGCACGGTTGTAGGTGTCCGGACTGACCCGGACCAACGCGGTATCCAAGACGTGCACGAAGAGGAAGAAGAAGATGGTGACACCGGTGATCCGGTGCAGCGCCCAGGACCACATTCCGGGGTCGCCTCGGTACAGCGTCTTCCGCTTCGGCTGGGCCGGAGCTTCTATCGTGGTCATAGAGTGCGGTGCCTCCAACGTCGTTGATGGACCCGGTTCATTGATCCTGTGCCGGCTGCGTTTGGGGGCAAATGCCCAGGTGGCTGCGCCGCGGCCCGCTGCCGGGAACCTGAACCGATCTGTTCTGGACTCTAATCCTCTAGGTTTGCCGGAACTAATTCGGCGTGCCGTGCGTTGCGCTACAGTCGGGCCGGTTAGGTTTGCCTTTCTTGATGCGTGAAGGGTTCCTCCGCGGCCCTCGCACGGCCAAGTCCGGCCCGCTTCCGAAGAGGTTCCCGATGTCGCAAATCGACTGGAAATCCCTGCGTGACAACGCAATTCAAGTCATGCGCAATGCCTATGTGCCGTACTCGCGGTTTCCGGTCGGCGCGGCGGCTCTCAGTGCCGATGGTCGCATTGTGAGCGGGTGCAATGTGGAAAATGTCTCATATGGTTTGACCCTCTGCGCCGAATGCGTACTCGTCGGTAACTTGCATTCCGGTGGGGGCGGGCGCTTGCTGGCCATCGCGGTGACCGATTCCCGCGGCGAAATCCTGATGCCCTGCGGGCGCTGCCGACAATTGCTGTACGAACACGGTGGGCCCGACCTCTTGGTCGATCACCGGGACGGGCCCGTCCCGCTACGCGTCCTGCTGCCGGACGCCTTCGGCCCGGACAACTTGACCGCCGGGCAGGTGTGAGCGCGCGCTCAGGCTTCGAGTGCCGCGTCGATCTCGGCCTCGGTGGCGCGGGAGACCGGTGGGAACTGGATCGGGGGAATCTCCAGGCGCTCCATGATCAGAGCCATGCCTCGCCCTAGCTGGTTCACACCATCTATCAGGCGGCCGGTTTCGATCCGGCAGCAGGCACCGGCCCTGGTGAGCTGGTAGAGCGTCTCGCTGTGGCTTTCCTCGATGTCGGTAACGCGTGTCTCGAGCTTGCCGATGCGGCGGTCGATGTGTGCGGATGTCATGGTCGGCGCCTCAGCAATCGGCGTCGAGCGCCGCGTCGATATCGGCCTCGGTCGGCATGGCGACTTCGGCGATATCGGTTGGCGGAATCCCGAGTCTTTCCATGATGAGGGTCAGGCTTCGGCCAATGCCGTTTCCCTGGTCGGTGGAGCGGCGTGCCCAAATTTCCAGTCCGGTGACTCGTCGCGTCAACCTGAGCTGAGACTCGCTGTAGTGCTCCTCGATGTCGGCCACGCGCGTCTCGAGCTTCGCCACGCGGCGGTCGATGTGTGCGGATGTCATTGCTTCCCCCTAGCCCCTCGAACGATTGATGCGGCGAGGCTATCGAAGACCACCGACAAGAACCAGACCCGGACGGCATCTCATGCCAGACTGGCGAATGTGACGGCACTGGACGCGGTTTCGATCATCACGACCAAGCGGGACGGCGGCGAGCTGTCGGACGCGCAGATCGACTGGGTGGTCGATGGATTCACCCGCGGGGCGGTGGCCGACGAGCAGATGTCGGCGCTGGCGATGGCGATCGTGTGGCGTGGGATGACGCGGCGGGAGACCGCGCGCTGGACCAACGCCATGATCGCGTCGGGCAGTCGGATGGATTTCACCGGTCTGCCGCGCCCGACCGTCGACAAGCATTCGACCGGCGGGGTCGGTGACAAGATCACACTGCCGTTGGCGCCGCTGGTCGCAGCCTGCGGTGCCGCGGTCCCGCAACTGTCCGGGCGCGGGCTCGGGCACACGGGCGGCACGCTCGACAAGCTCGAGGCCATCCCGGGCTGGCAGGCCGACGTTTCGGTACCGCGCATGCGGGAGATACTCGCCGATCCCGCGATCGGCGCGGTGATCTGCGCGGCGGGCGCCGATCTCGCACCCGCGGACAAGCGGCTCTACGCGCTGCGCGACGTCACCGGAACGGTCGAATCCATCCCGCTGATCGCCAGCTCGATCATGAGCAAGAAGATCGCCGAGGGCACCGCGGCCCTGGTGCTCGATGTGAAGGTCGGCGCGGGCGCGTTCCTGAAGACCCTCGACGGCGCCCGCGAATTGGCCACGGCCATGGTCGAATTGGGCACCGACGCCGGGGTCAGGACGGTGGCGCTGCTGACCGCGATGGACACCCCGCTCGGCCGCACCGCGGGCAACGCCATGGAAGTCGCCGAGTCGGTCGAGGTGCTGGCGGGCGGTGGGCCCGCCGACATCGTGGAGCTGACCGTCACCCTCGCCCGCGAGATGGTCGCCCTCGCCGGGCTCGATATCGATCCCGCCGATGTGCTCGCCGACGGCCGCGCGATGGACCAGTGGCGCGCGATGGTCCACGCTCAAGGCGGCAACCCGGACGCGCCGCTGCCCACGGCGAAACACACCGAGGTCGTGCGAGCCGAGCGGTCCGGTGTGCTGACCCGTCTCGACGCCATGGGCGTCGGCATCGCCGCCTGGCGCCTGGGTGCGGGCCGGGCCCGTCAAGGCGATCCGGTCCAAGCCGGCGCTGGCATCGAAATGCACGCCAAGCCAGGTGATTCCGTCACCACCGGCCAGCCGTTGCTCACCTTGCACACCGACACCCCGGAAGCTTTCCCCGGTGCCTATGCCGCTTTGCAAGATGCCTTCGCCATCGGCGAGTCCACCGAAAAGCCCGCCACGCCACTGATACTCGGCCGCATCGACGCCTGACCTGCCTATTCGGCCAGTGAATTGGCTTGCCGCGCAAAACACCCGATCCGGAACGACCGCTCGTCGCCGATCCGAGCATCACGATTCCTGAGGGAGTGGTGCGCGCGAGTTGATGTGGTGTGCGCTGCATGCCGACTGCTCGGTACGTGGACCTGGCTGTGTTCGGTATCGCATCAATCGCAGTAACTGCAGGTGAGCCAGTGTGTGCGGTGGGGCGGTGGGTGTCCGGTTGTGGGCCGGGGCGGGTTGGCTGGGCAACGAGATGGTTGCCACTTGGGCAGTAGGGTGCCGTTCCGCTGCCGTGCGGCTACCGTCGTTACATGACTGGACCGACCGCATTGACCCTTGCCTCGATCCGACAAGCGCCAAAAGCGCTGCTGCACGACCACCTCGACGGTGGTCTACGGCCTGCGACGGTGCTGGAGCTGGCCGCCGAATGCGACTATGCGGACCTACCCGCCACCGACGAGGCGACGCTGGCCGCCTGGTTCCGGGACGCGGCCGACAGCGGATCGCTGGAACTGTATCTGGAAACCTTCGCGCACACCGTCGCCGTCATGCAGACGCCCGAGGGCCTGCGCCGGGTTGCCCGCGAATGCGCGGAAGACCTGTCCGCCGACGGGGTGGTGTACGCCGAGGTGCGGTTCGCTCCCGAACAGCACCTGGAACGCGGACTGACGCTCGACGAGGTCGTCGAGCACACCCTCGAGGGGTTCCGCGAGGGCGCGGCGGCTGCCGCGGCGGCGGGGCGGCCCATCGTGGTGACCTGCCTGCTCACCGCCATGCGGCACGCGGCACGCTCACGCGAGATCGCCGAACTCGCCGTGCGCTTCCGCGACCGCGGCGTCGGCGGCTTCGACATCGCGGGTGCGGAGGCGGGATACCCGCCGAGCAGGCATCTGGATGCCTTCGAATACATGCGAGCCAATAGCGCGCACTTCACGATTCACGCGGGCGAGGCATTCGGGTTGCCGTCGATCCACGAGGCGCTCGCCTTCTGCGGCTGCGATCGGCTCGGCCACGGTGTGCGCATCACCGACGACATCAGTGTGCCCGGTGCGATCGAGGACGCGCGCCTCGGACTCGTCGCGAACTACGTGCGTGACATGCGCATTCCGCTCGAGCTCTGTCCGTCGTCCAATGTGCAGACCGGCGCGGTGCCCTCGCTGGACAAGCACCCGTTCGACCTGCTGGCCCGGCTGCGCTTCCGCGTCACGGTCAACACCGACAACCGCTTGATGAGCGATACCAGCATGAGCCAGGAAATGCTCAAACTGGTAGACACCTTCGGCTACGGCTGGAGTGATCTGGAGCGCTTCACCATCAACGCGATGAAGTCGGCGTTCATCCCGTTCCCGGAGCGACTGCGCATCATCGACAACATCATCAAGCCCGGCTACGCGGTGCTGCTCGGTTAGTCAACGGCCGCAACAGGTTCAGCGAGCCGGGCGTCCCGTCCGAGGTGACGGGAGCCCGGTTCGCCTGTCGGCCAGATGGGCGCAACCACCGCGCACTTTTCCTCGAGCAGCGCACGAAATCGCTGGAATTCGTGCGCAGCAGGCTGTCTCGCACGCGGCACCACTACACGCGCGGGGTGCGTGCGGGTGGCCAACTCCTTGTCGATCTCACAGAGCGTTCATACGCCTCCCAGGGTTACATGCGCTGTGAGGC
The DNA here is from genome assembly GCF_019222765.1 of Nocardia iowensis. Lineage (NCBI taxonomy): Bacteria > Bacillati > Actinomycetota > Actinomycetes > Mycobacteriales > Nocardiaceae > Nocardia > Nocardia iowensis. The sequence continues at coordinate 1,365,010 of NZ_CP078145.1, forward strand.
GTGGGACGCTCTGTGAGATGAGTGGAGGGGCCTGGGCGCAGTGACCACCTGGGGGTGTCAGGTCGCCGGTTCGCTAGCGTGGCTGAGCATGGTGACGTTGCGGATTCCCAGTCGGTTCAATGGCCCGCCCAGTTCCGGCAATGGCGGCTATGTGGGCGGATTGCTCGCGGAGCAGCATGAGGCCGACGCGGTTACGGTGATCCTGCGCAGTCCGACGCCGCTGGACACGCCGCTCGAGGTGCGGGCCGGGCAGCTGTACGACGGCGATACCTTGGTTGCCGAATCCAGTGCGGGCGAATTCGACCGGGACGCACCACGATCCGTGCCGTTCGCGACCGCAGCGGCTGCGGCGAGCTCGTATCAGAGCAACGAGATGTTCGCGTCCTGTTTCGTCTGCGGCAGTGCCCGCACGGACGGTCTGCGCATCGAGGCCGGGTCGGTCGGCGACGGTCGGGTGGCCGCACCGTGGACCCCCGATGACTCGCTTCCGCTGGGCGCCGCCGTCCTGTGGGCCGCGATGGACTGCCCCGGCGGCTGGTCGCTCCCCGAGATGTTCGACCGCCCCGCCCTCCTCGGCTCGATGACCGCCGCGGTGCACGACCTCCCCGAGGTCGGCGAGCAGTGCGTGGTCATCGGCGAGAACCACGGTGAGCAAGGCCGCAAATCCTTCTCGTCCACCGCCATCTACGGTTCCGACGACCGCCTGCTCGGCCGCGCGGAACAGATCTGGATCCGCTTGCGCTGACGCACCCTGTCTCCGGTCCGGACTGGGTGCCGCCACCAGTACCCCGAAGGACGGCAAGGACGCTCGGTGCGCGGCAAGCGGAACGCCACACTTCCGTCGGCGTCGGCGTCGGCCGAGTCCGTCCGGACCGGCTCCGCAATCGCGTAGCCGCTGTCCCCGACCTACTGCGGGTTGAGCCTGGACTCGAAGTTGCGCTCCAGATCCCGCCAGGACTGCGCCTCGGCGGTGAACGGCGGGTTGGGGGCCAAACGGGTCGGGTCCGGGTTGAGCAGGTACGAGACGTACCAGCCGAGCGGGTTCGACGGGGCCAATGCCTGTTCCACGGCGTCGTCGCCGGCGTAGTCGGCGGCGTCGGTGAACAGTTCGACGGCCAGGTCCAGCTGTTCGATGTCGACGGCCTCCGGTCCTTCGGCCAGGTCGTCGGCGAGGCCGGGCAGCACGTAGACGTTTTCGTCGGTGACCTCGACCTCGAGCGAACCGTCCACCGCGGCCGTCTGCACGTCGGTGAAGGTGCTCACCCGGGCGAGGTCGTGCTCGTGGTCGTCGGCGAGGTATCTGGCCAGCGCGCGCTCGGAGGGGAACACCGTGATCGCGTTGTCGGAGCCGAGGAAGATCGGCTCGTCGTCGAGGTAGCAGCGCAGCGTGAAGTAGGTGCCGTCGGAGGTGATGATCTTGACCGGGTCGATGCCGACCTCGTGCCAGAACGACTCGTCCTCGTCTTCTTCGTCCTCGTCGTCCGCGTCGAGGTCGACGGGTTCGAACTCGTCTTCCTCGTTGTCCGCGGCGTCGTCGGCATCGACGACGTTCTCCTCGGCGGCCAGCAGTTCGGCCTCGGCGACGGCGACGGCTTCCGCGTCGACATCGGGGGTCTGCACGACCGAGTCGATGGCGTCGAGAACGCTGTCCCAGCCCTTGGCGATGGCGGCGCCGATCTGGTCCCAGAGTTCCTCGCCGTCCCGGCCGACGAACGCGCTCACCCCGCTGGGGAGTGCGCCGAGCACCGGATGCGACCCGAAGAACTTGGTCACCGTCTCGAGCTCGCACACCTCACCGATGTTGCGGACCATGCTGAGCGTGTCTTCCAGCTCGGCGATGGTGTCCACGTCGGGCTCGCCCGCGGCCAGCTCGGGCACCGCGACCAGATCGAAGGAGAAGTTCTCCTCGGGCTCCAGTTCGACCGCCGACAGGCCCGCGACGACCTTCCATGCGGGATGCTCGACGAGGTCGTTGTCGGAGTTGGTCCGAATGAAGGCGGCCAGCTCCGCGACGGACTCGAAACCGTAGAGGGAGTCCTCGTGTCCGAGGAACGCCTCCCACTCGTCGTCACCGTCGCGCCAGCGCGGTGCCCACAGGGTGACGAGATCGCCGTCGGTCAGGCCGAGCTCGATCGGGACGATGTCTCCAGAAGCCATGAGCGGAAGCCTATCTACCTTCCGCGTCAGGCACTATCCGGCCCGCCCCCAACGGTTCCTTGGGCCTCGTTCGCGGCGGGAACGAATGACTCGTTCAGTGTCGCAACGACCTTCGAGCGCTGGCTGCCCGCGTCCTCGGCGGCCTGCCTGCACGCCCAGACGATCAGCTGTCCGACCTCGGCGGGTGGCAGCGAAGTGACCGTCTCGGCGAGGCTCAGCGCGACGAGTGCGCCGTCGCTGTCGACCTCGACGGTGACCGTGCCGTCATCGGTGGTGTGCCGCCCCCGCACCTGCTTGAGGCCGTACAGCGCGGCCTCGAGCGCCTCCAGCTTCTGCGTCGCGTTAGCGACCAGAGCATCCATCTCAGCGCTCATACCGGCCTCATCCAGGTCGTCGGTCCCGTGTCCGCGTCGTCGATCCGGTCCAGCTCGTCCACCGCGGCCTGGCGGGTGGGTAGGCCGAGTCGGTCCAGGATGTCGGCGGGCATGCCCGCCTCGGCCAGCAGTTCGCGGCGGCGCGCCTTCGCGGCAACGGTGGAGCGTTTGGTGAGCCGCAGGATCTCGTTCGCGAGAGTTTGTGCGCCGTAACGGTATTCGCTGCGCTCGAACTTGATCTCCACCGGCATGCCCTGATCGGTGGCCCGCACCGAAATCGTGCCCGACCGATTGGTGCTGGCCGCAACCGTGACGTTGGGAACCGTCGGTGGCTGCTGCGGATTCGTCATGACGTCGGCCTATAGAAGCCGTAGAAGCCCATCCCTGAATTCTCCGTTCGAATCGAGCTGATCTGGACCGGGTCGCCTGCCTCGACGAATTGTCCGTTGCCGATCACCATCGCGACGTGGCCGTCCCAGATGGCCAGATCGCCCGGCATCAGGTCGCCGGGGGAGACCGGACTGCCGGTGGCCTGCTCGGCGGCCAGTCGGGGAATCTCCACGCCTGCCTCGCCGTAGGCGAACTTGGTCAGCCCGCTGCAGTCCAGTCCGGCGCCGGGAGTGTTGCCGCCCCACACGTACGGCGTGCCGACCGCGCTGATCGCCGAGCGGACCGCGGTCGCCGCCTTCTCGTTGGGTGCCTCCACCGTGCTGCCGTCGGGCAGGGTGATCTTCACGCCCTTGCCGTCGCTCGACATGCCGGACGAACCGGTGTCCGGTCTCGGGGTGCCCGTCGTGGACGGGGCGCCGGAGGTGACGCTCGGCATCGACGCTGTCTGTAGCGAGGGCATTGCCGTGCTCATCAAGCTGCTCGCCATTTGACCCGCACCGCTGAGCGCGCTGGTCGCGGTCGACACGAACTGCTGCGTACCGGCGGCCGTGGTGGCGGGCGACCCGGCGAGTGCCGGTGTCGGTGGCGGTGGGGTCAGCTCGGTCATCGATGCGGTGTGCGTACCGAGTTCGTTCCGCACCCGGCCGACGACGTTGAGCGCCTGGCCGAGGTGGTCGATCGCGGAGCCGACGATCATCGTCAGGCCCGCGGGCGTGGCCAGTGCGGGGCCCGCGCTCGCCGCGGTGTTCACGAACGACTGGGCGATGCCGGTGAGGTCCTTCTGGCCCGACTCGACCTCGGCGGCGGCCTGGTTCACCACGGTTGCCATGTCGTTGCCGCGGTCGGAGATGGTGGCCGCTGAGGTTTGCACCCGCAGCGCCTTCGCGGTGGCGGCGTCGGCGGCCTGGCCGTCCCATGCCGAGTTCATGCCGTTGATGCTGTCGCGACCCATCTGCTGGATCTGGTCGACGACGCTCGAGGTGCTGCGTAGTGCGTCGGCGGGCCCGCCGGTCGGCAGCACGCCCGAGCCGAAGCTGGCGAGCAGGTCGAAAATGGGTTTGGCCAACGCGTTGATATCGATCACGGCTCACCCGTCCAGTTCGGCGACCACGCTCTGCAGCGATCCCGCGTTGTTCGCGTCGGTCTCGGTGAGCACGGTTGCCGCGCCGGTTGCCGCGCCGCCCATGCTGGCAAGCACCGCGGACAGCTGGCCGATCGAGGCGACGTGTCCGGCGTGCGCGGCGGCGTACGCGGCCAGGAAATCCCCGCCGATCAGTCCCATGATCGGACCGAGCAGGGCGGGCTCGGCCGCCACCGCGCTCGCGCCGGCCGTAGCCATTTCCCCGGCCATCACATGGGCGGTCGCGCCGTAGGCTGCGATGCCCTCGGTATCCGCCGACATCTTCCGCATCAGAGCTTCCCCCATCTGTTGTTCCCAGGCAGAGTACGTCATTCACTTGGTTCGACGCGCGCTCTTCCCGATCGGTTCCACCGATGCGAAAAAACTTTCGGGTGGAGCTTCGGCGGCGGACCCACTGGTGACTTTATCGTTCCCTCATGCGCACTCACACCGTGGACCATCCACTCGCCGCCGCTCTGCTGACCACGATGCGAGACGCGCGGACCGACAACTCCGCCTTCCGCACCGCATTACGCGATCTCACCAGGATCCTCATCTACGAGGCGCTGCGCGGTGCGCCGGTGCGGCATTTCGAGATCGCGACACCGGTCGCCCTCGCCGAGGGTTCGCGCCTGGCGCAGCCGCCGCTGCTGGTTCCGGTCCTCCGGGCGGGCCTCGGCATGGTCGACGTTGCCGCCGAGCTGATCCCCGACGCCAGGATCGGCTTCGTCGGCATCGCCCGCGACGAGGACTCCCACCAGCCGGTCCCGTACATGGAGTCGCTGCCCGACGACCTGGCCGGGTTACCGGTCTACGTGCTCGACCCGATGCTGGCGACCGGCGGCTCGATGCGCCATACCCTGGAACTTCTCGTCGCCCGCGGCGCCACCGACATCACCGCGGTCTGCGTCGTCGCCGCTCCCGAAGGGGTCGCGGCACTGGCCGATTCGGGCCACCCGGTGCGGCTGATCACGGCCGCGATCGACGCGGGCTTGAACGAGAACGCCTACATCGTCCCCGGTCTCGGCGACGCGGGTGATCGCCAGTTCGGGCCGCGCTGAGCGGACCTCACTGATCCTGCGCCCGGGTGAACAGCTCCAGGTGGAAGCAGTCCTTACATCGAAAGGCATCGACCAGCCAGTGCGCGCGGCCGGCCCGCTTCGCACCCCAGAAGCCGATTTCCAGCGGACCCTCCACCCAGCGGGCGTGGCCGCGTGAACTGTCGCCGGAATCCTCGATGAAGCCGGGCATCATGGCCTCGCTGCCGCAGTGAGTACAGTGCATCGCCGTCATTACATGATGATGCCTGGGCGGTCACAGCCCCTGGCAGTATTCGCGCAATGCGGAAAGACGTTGTCCCGCAGTTGTCCTGGCGGCGGGCAGGTCGGCGGGCGCGGCGACCGGTGTCAGCACCTCGAGATAGCACTTGAGTTTCGGCTCGGTGCCGGACGGGCGGACCACGATGCGCGCGGTGGCGCCCTCGAAAATGAGTGCGTCGGTGCGCATTCGGCCGCGCACCTGGAGCTGGTCGGTGTACTTGACCGGCTCGCCCGCGATCTCGTCCGGCGGATTCGCGCGCAGCCGGGCCACCACGTCCGCGGCGGCCGCCGCGGAGTCCAGCCGCAGCGACACCTGATCGGTGGTGTGCAGCCCGAATTCGACCGCGTACGCATCGAGTTCGTCGGTCAGCGTGCGGCCCGCCGACTTCAGCCGGGCGACCAGGTCGGCGGTGAGCACCGCGGCCGAGATGCCGTCCTTGTCGCGGACCGTGGCCGGGTCGACGCAGTGGCCGATCGCCTCTTCGTAGGCGTAGACCAGGCCGTCGCCCGCGCGGGCCAGCCATTTGAAACCGGTGAGGGTTTCCGCGTAACGGGCACCGCGCGCGGCGGCGAGCGCGGACAGCAGCCGCGACGACACGATCGTGGTGGCCACCAGCGCGTCCGGCGGTGCGGTGCGCAACACGCAGTCGCCGAGCAGCACGCCGGTCTCGTCCCCGCGCAGCATCCGCCAGGTGTTGTCCGGTAACGGGATCCCCACGGCGCAGCGGTCCGCGTCGGGATCGAGCGCGATCGCCACGTCGGCGCCGACCCGGGTGGCCAAGGCCAGCAGCAGGTCGGTCGCGCCCGGCTCCTCCGGGTTCGGGAACGCGACGGTGGGGAAGTCAGGGTCGGGCTCGAACTGCTCCTCGACCACGTGTACGTCGGTGAATCCCGCCGCGGCGAGCGCCTTCACGACCAGGTCGCCGCCGACGCCGTGCAGCGGCGTCAGCGCGATCCGGATGGCGGCGCGCGCGCCGGGGCCGCCGATCACCGAGGGCAGCGAGGACACTCGGTTCAGATAGCGCTGCACCAGGTCGTCGTCCGCGGGGGTGACCGGCGTGCGGGCGACCGGTTCGGCGACGGCCTCGATGCAGCGTTCGATCTCGGTGTCGGCGGGGGCCAGCAGCTGCGAACCGCCATCGAGGTAGACCTTGTATCCGTTGTCGGTGGCCGGATTGTGGGACGCGGTGATCTGCACACCGGCCACCGCGCCGAGCTCACGGACCGCGTACGCGACCACCGGCGTCGGCAATGGGCGGGGCAGCAGCGTCACCGGAAAACCCGCGGCGGCAAAGATTTCCGCCGTCGCCGTGGCGAATTCGGCGGAGCCGTGCCGCGCGTCGCGACCGACGACCACCGCGCCGCCGCCGAGACAGCGCCCGCGCAACCAGTCAACGATTCCGGCGGTGGCCCTGGTCACCGTCGCCACGTTCATGCCGTCTGGGCCGTCTTGCAGCGGGCCGCGCAGGCCGGCGGTGCCGAAGCGCAGCATCTACACCCGTTCCAGCACGCCGCGCAGCAGCTTGCCCAATCGCGGTGCGGCGGCATGACCTTCGGCGAGCACCTCGGCATGCGACAGATGCGCGCCGGTGACACCCGCGGCCAGGTTGGTGACCAGCGAGATGCCGAGCACCCGAGCGCCTAGCGCGCGACAAGCGATCGCCTCCAGCACCGTGGACATGCCGACCAGATCGGCGCCCATGGTCCGCAGCATCCGGATCTCGGCCGGTGTCTCGTACTGCGGCCCGGTCAGGCCCGCGTACACGCCCTCGGTCAGGCCGGGGTCGATTTCCTTTGCCAGGGCGCGCAATTCGGGATCCCAGGCATCGACCAGGTCGACGAAGGTCGCCCCGGTCAGCGGGGTGCGGCCGGTGAGGTTCAGGTGGTCGTTGATCAGCACCGGCTCGCCGACGGCGAGGCCATCCCGGATACCGCCCGCGGCATTGGTCAGCAGCACGATCTCGGCGCCCGCCGCGACGGCCGCGGCGACCGGGTGCACCACATCGGCGGGCTGGTAGCCCTCGTACAGGTGCTGGCGGCCCATCAACAGCAGGGTGGGTGTGTCACCGACGGCGACCGAATGGACCATGCCGCCGTGCCCCTGCGCGCTCGGCGTGCCGAACCCCGGTAACTCCGGCATCGGCACCGACGCGACCGGCGTACCGATCTCCGCGGCCGCCTCCTGCCAGCCCGAGCCGAGCACCACCGCAACCCGGTGACGCGGCACTCCAGTACGTTCGGCGATCGCCTCGGCGGCCTGTTCGGCAAGCATGATCGCCACGATAGTCCCGTCGGAAGCGCCGTGGCGGTGTGGTCGGCCAACTCGCAGGTCGGCACGCTCGACCGGGCGGGCTGTTCAGTGCATCGCGGACACCATGGCGGTGGCGGCCAACGGCGACTCGTGCCGCCCGACCGCCGCGGCCAGCGGGCCGCGACAGCCAATCCGGTGCGGGCCAGTCGATTCGGCTGCTCGCCATGTGCCGGGCCATGTGCTCGGGCCGTATCGCACCCGGCGGAGTTCGGCTGATTGTCCGCCACGCCCATCCACCGCGCGCTGGCGGTCGCACTGGTCGTCGACAATGCGCGACATGGCGGCCGCGCACCTCGATCGGGGATTGCTACCCACGAGTAGGGGTATCGGCGCGGTCCGGATATTCTGCACGCATGCCGTATCTGGAACGTGAAGGGGAAGTGTTCGTCGTCCACCTCGGAAACGAGGGACAGACGGACAGCGAGAATCGCTTCCACCCGGACTGGATCGATGAGTTCCACGGTCTGCTGGACAAGGTGGAGAGCTCCGAAGGGCCCGCCGCGCTGGTCACCGTGGCGACCGGGAAGTTCTACAGCAACGGCCTCGACACCGACTGGCTGTTCGGCAACCTGGACAAGATGCACGGCTACCTGGACCGCGTGCACTCGCTCTACACCCGGTTGCTGCAGTTCCCGATGCCGACGGTCGCCGCGATCAACGGGCACGCCTTCGGTGCGGGCGCGATGCTGGCCACCTCGCACGATTTCCGGGTGATGCGCGCCGACCGCGGCTTCTACTGCCTGCCCGAGGTGCACCTCGGCATGCCGTTCACCATCGGCATGAACGCACTGCTGACCGAGCGGCTGTCCAACCAGGTCTGCGTGCAGGCGATGACCACCGGCTACCGCTACCCGGCCGACGAGGCGATCGCCGCGGGCATCGTCGACGCCAAGGCCGACGCGGAAACATTGCTGGCGACCGCCGTGGCCAGGGCCGCGGCACTGGCGAGCAACCGCAAGCCCAACCTGCCGGTCATCAAGCGCGCACTGCACGCCAACGCGCTGGCCGGTCTGGCCGTGCGGACGACTGCGGAAAACCTCGCTTTCGCGGCCGGATAATCTCCTTATCGACAGCTGCGGCGACGCGCTGAACTGCGGAAATATCGCGTAGTACGCGGCGGGTATGCCACTGGAGGTGGTTGCCCGAAGAGATATGGGCTGCGCTCGGTGTGCGACAGAGTGCAACACTGTGTGCCATGCCACCACCGCGCAGCGGGCACCAGGAATCGCGCAACGACTATGACGTCGCGCGCACTGATGCCATGCAGCTGTCGGACGCGGCGATCAAGGCCGCCTGCGACGAGCTGATCGACCTTTCGCACTCCATCCACGCCGAGCCGGAGCTCGCTTTCGAGGAAACCCGCAGCGTCGCCAAGACCATCGCGCCGCTCGCCGAGCGTGGCTTCGAGATCGAAACGGGCGTGGCCGAGCTGCCGACCGCGTTCCGCGCCAGCTTCGGCAGCGGCCCGCTCACCGTCGGCATCTGCGCCGAATACGACGCACTGCCCGGCATGGGGCACGCCTGCGGGCACAACATCATTGCCGCCTCGGCCGTCGGCACCGCGCTCGGCCTCGCCGAGGTCGCCGACGCCATGGGACTGACCGTGCTCGTGCTCGGCACCCCGGCCGAGGAGAGCGGCGGCGGCAAGGTGCTGATGCTGGAACGCGGAATCTTCGACGACGTGGCGATGGCGATGATGGTGCACCCCGGCCCGCTCGACATCGTCGGCGCGCGGTCGCTGGCGATGGCCGACCTGTCGATCGTCTTCCACGGCCGCGAGGCGCACGCCAGCGCCGCCCCGGAACTGGGTCGCAACGCGGGCGACGCGGTCACCGTCAGTCAGGTAGCTCTTGGGTTGCTACGGCAGCATCTCCAGCCTGGCCAGCAACTTCACGGTATAGTCGGCGATGGTGGCGTAGCCCCGAACATCGTGCCCGGACGTGCGGAACTGCTGTATTACCTACGCGCAGTCGACTCCGCATCTCTCGACAATCTGATGCGACGAGCGTCGGCGTGTTTCGAGGCGGGTGCCCTTGCGACCGGCTGCACCCACGAAATACGGACTGTCGCGCCGACATATACCGAGCTGACACCCGATCCGGCGTTACTGTTTGCCTATCGCGAGCAGATAACCGGATTGGGGCGAGTGCCGATCGCACCCGAGCTCGAGGCACAGCGGCCGCTCGGGAGTACGGACATGGGCAACGTCACCAACGTCATTCCGGGCATCCACCCGGTTATCGGCATTGATGCCGGAGGTGCGGTGACGCACCAGCCAGACTTCGCCGCGGCGAGTGTCAACGCCTCGGCGGATCGTGCGGTGGTCGATGGCGCGCTGGCACTCGCGCGTACCGCGATCACCGCTGCCAGCGATGAAGAACAAAGGGACAGGTTGTTGCAACGGCTCGTTCAACGACAGGAGGACTTTCGGTGAGCACTATCGGCCGTTCGGCGGAGCGGGCGACCGGCACGGAAGCGGGTGCGTGCGCACTCGCGGAGGGCCCGGACATCGTCGCATTGTCGGACACCGTGGGAACGGGGAACACCGTGGGAACGGGATTGGGATCGGTCGAGGGCTGGCTGGCCGAACACGCGGCCGACCTCGTCCAGTGGCGTCGGCACATCCACGCCAACCCGGAACTTTCTCGCACCGAGTTCGCCACCACCGAGTTCATCTCGTCCTGGTTGAGCAAGGCGGGCCTGACCCCGCAGCCACTGCCCGGCGGCACCGGCCTCATCTGTGACATCGGACCGGAGGGGCCGCGCATCGGCTTGCGCGCCGACATGGACGCGCTGCCGCTGCAGGAGTTCACCGGTCTGAGCTTCGCGTCCACCGTGCCCGGTGTCTCGCACGCGTGCGGCCACGACGCGCACACCACCATCCTGCTCGGCACCGCGCTCGCGCTGGCCGAGGTGCCCGAACTGCCGGTCGGTGTGCGGCTGGTGTTCCAGCCCGCCGAGGAGGTCATGCCGGGCGGTGCGATCGACGTGGTCGCCACCGGCGCGATGGAGGGTGTGGAGCGGATCTTCGCACTGCACTGCGACCCGCGGCTGGAGGTGGGCCGGGTCGGCATCCGCGTCGGCGCGATCACCTCGGCTGCCGACACGGTCGAACTGGTCCTCGACTCGCCGGGCGGGCACACCTCCCGTCCGCATCTCACCAGCGACCTGGTCTACGCCATCGGGACCGTGATCACCGGCCTGCCCGGCTTGCTGAGTCGTCGCATCGACCCGCGTACCAGCACCGTGATGGTGTGGGGTGCGGTGAGTGCGGGCAAGGCGCCCAACGCGATTCCGCAGACCGGCATGCTCACCGGCACCGTCCGCACCGGCGATCACGCGACCTGGTCGCTGCTGGAGCCGATGGTGCGCGAGATCGTCGACGGCCTGCTCGCTCCGACCGGTGTGCGGTATCAGCTGAACTACCGTCGCGGCGTGCCGCCGGTGGTCAACGACGAACAGTCGACCAGGATGTTCGAGGACGCGATCCGCAAGCTCGGCCCGGACGCGCTGGCCGACACCATGCAATCCGGTGGCGGCGAAGACTTCTCGTGGTACCTGGAAGAGGTGCCGGGCGCGATGGCGCGGCTTGGTGTCTGGTCCGGACACGGCGAGCAGCTGGATCTGCACCAGCCGACCTTCGACCTCGACGAGCGTGCGCTCGCGGTGGGCGTGCGGGTGCTGACCAATATCGTGCTGAACGCTTAGAGCGCTTGCGAGCGCGAATGCGCGAGGCCGCTCAGAGCGCTTGCGACGTGGTCGACCCTCGGGTCGGCCACGTCGTTCGTTTGTCAGCCGAAGTTCCCCGGCCCGACATTGCGGCTGTTGCGGGTTCGCAGGGAGTGTACGTAATCCTCTGGCGCACCGGCCTTTTCGGCCGCATCGGCGATCACGCCGATATAGCGCGCCGAGGGCAACCCGCCCTCGTAGGCATCGAGCACATACAGCCAGGCCAGCGTCGGATCGGCGGTGCTCTCACTGCGGGTGACGCGCAGCCGGATCTTCTTGTGGATGCCGAAGTCCGAGCCCTCCCAGCGGTCCAGTCGCTGCTCGTCTTCCGGCGACACGTCGTAGAGCACGACGAAGACCCGCGAGCCGGGCTCCTCGACCACCGTCGCCAGCGGTCCTTCCCAGCCGATGTCGTCGCCGGCGAAAGTGAGCCGCCAGCCCTCCAACCAGCCCGTTCCGGACATAGGCGAGTGCGGACAGCGCTCGAGCATCTGGGTTGAGTCCATGTTGGACCCATAGGCGGCGTAGATCGGCACCAGCAAAGGGTAGCCAATAACATCCCGGGATCGACTCTATCCCGGCCAGATGCGGTATTCCGGTGGCGCGTTCCGGGCGCGGCGACCCTCTGGACCCGCATCGCGTAGCGATTCCGTGGGGGGTGGTGGCCGGGCGGCGGGTGGGCGTGCCTCGCCCGATAACGTTGACAGGTACCGGAGATCCCGGTGCGCAACCAAGAGCGGAGGTATCAATGACCCGCATAGCGATCATCGGTGGCGGACCGGCCGGTTACGAGGCGGCGCTGGTGGCGGCCCAGCACGGTGCGTCGGTGACGCTGATCGATAGCGACGGCATCGGCGGGGCTTGTGTGCTCTGGGATTGTGTCCCTTCGAAGACCTTCATCGCCTCGACCGGCGTGCGCACCGACCTGCGCCGCGCCCGTGATCTCGGGATCACGCTCGATCCGAACCAGGCGACCGTGCAACTGGCCGAGGTGAACGGCCGCGTCAAGGCGCTGGCGTTGGCGCAGTCCTCCGACATCAGGTCCAAGTTGCAGACCGTCGGGGTGACCGTGCTGGCCGGTCGCGCGGAGCTGACCGACGCGTCCAGCGGCCTTGCCGCGCATCAGGTGCTGGCCAAGCTGGCCGACGGCACCGAGACGACCATCGAGGCCGAGGTTGTGTTGATCGCCACTGGTGCGAGCCCGCGCGTGTTGCCCGGTGCCGAGCCGGACGGTGAGCGCATCCTGAACTGGCGCCAGCTCTACGACCTGGAGGAGCTGCCGGAGACCCTGGTGGTGGTCGGTTCCGGTGTCACCGGCGCCGAATTCGTCTCCGCCTACACCGAAATGGGTGTGCGGGTACGGCTGGTCTCCAGTCGCGACCGGGTGCTGCCCGGCGAGGACGCCGACGCGGCCCTCGTGCTGGAGGACGCGCTGGCCGAGCGCGGTGTCGAGCTGGTGAAGCATGCCCGCGCCGACGCGGTGGAGCGCACCGCAGAGGGTGTTGTCGTCAAGCTGTCCGACGGCCGGACCGTCGCCGGGTCGCATGCCCTGATGACTGTCGGTTCGACGCCCAATACCGATGGTCTCGGCTTGGAGCGGGTCGGTATCGAGCTCGACCGCGGCGGTTACCTGCGGGTGGACCGGGTCTCGCGGACCTCCGTGCCCGGCATCTACGCGGCGGGCGACTGCACCGGCCTGCTGCCGCTGGCCTCGGTGGCCGCGATGCAGGGCCGCATCGCGATGTACCACGCGCTCGGCGAGGGCGTCAGCCCGATCCGGCTGAAGACGGTCGCGTCCGCGGTGTTCACCCGCCCGGAGATCGCCACCGTCGGCGTGAGCCAGACCGCGATCGACAACGGCGAGACGCCCGCGCGCACGGTGATGTTGCCGCTCAATACCAACCCGCGAGCCAAGATGTCGGGCCTGCGCAGGGGTTTCGTGAAAATCTTCTGCCGCCCCGCCACCGGCGTGGTGATCGGCGGCGTCGTGGTGGCCCCGATCGCGTCGGAGCTCATTTTGCCGATCGCCCTTGCGGTGCAGAACAACCTGACCGTCAACGACCTGGCGCAAACCTTCTCGGTGTACCCGTCGCTGACCGGCTCGGTGACCGAAGCGGCACGTCAGTTGATGCGGCACGACGACCTGGATTGAATGGTCTTGCGGTTCAGTGAGGTTCGTGCTGCCGGAAGAGTTTCATTCACATTGCCCATCAGGCCTACATATGGTTCACTTCCCGCAGAGATGCGATCGGCGGGCGGTCGCGTGGTTCGGTGTTCGGGGGGATGGATCTTTTCCCAGTCGAAACGTCGAATGACCTTCGCGTCGTTCGACGACCGGGCGTCTCGACAGAGACAACTGTGTGCGACCGAATCAGGTCGCACCCGGGAAAGGGAATGCGAAAAGTGAAACATCGTAAGCCGAGTCGGGCGCAGCGAGCGATGGCGAGTTCCTCGTTGCCACTGGCCACCGCGGCCGCTGTGGCCACTCTCTTCGCGGCACCGGCGGGGGCTCAGCCGACCACACCACCTCCAACACCGCCCACTCCGGCTCCGTCGCAGCCCGGGGTGAACGAGGCGCCGCCGAGTCCGGAAACCACGAAGCCGGATCCGAACAAGCCGACCGTGCCGCAGACGCCGAGCCAGCCGGGCGTCACCACGCCGGACCCCGACCAGGTCATGCCGAATCCGCCGAAGGATCCGAAGCTGGCTCAGCCGACTCAGCCGGGTGTCACCACCCCGCGCGTCGCGCCGCTGCCGGTGCCTGGTCAGTCGGATCAGCCCGCGTCCATGCCGGACGCGCCCGCCGGCGAGCAGCAGCCCGGCGAGCAGCAGCCGGGGGGCCAGCAGCAGCCGGGCGATCAGCAGCCCGCCCAGCCCGGCACCACGCCGCCAAGCACGCAGACCACGCCGGGAGACGAGAACACCCAGGCGCAGCCGGAGACCTTGGTCCAGCCGCAGCAGCAACCGCGCTGGCAGGCCCCGCAGCTGCAGGCCGCTCCGCCGGCTCCGGTCGTCGAAATGACCGGCCCGCACCAGGAAATCGGTGCGAACATCGACGGTGGCGCGCTGTTGCCCGGCTATGTGGCCAACACCCACCACTTCAACAACGAGTCGGGTTACGTCGGCACCATCGGCTACCGCACGCCCGCCGGTCAGGGTGAGGCCGGTGTGTCGGTCGAATACGTCGACACCAACACCGTCAAGGTCACCACCTATACCGGTGGCGTCGGCCTGGCCGACAACAAGACGATCTCCGTCTTCGACACCACCCAGGCCAATCTGGCCAAGGCGGCGGTCGAGAACTGGATCAAGGAACAGCCGGGCGGTGCCGCGGCACTCGAAGCGGCGGCACAGGTTAAGCTTCCGCTTCAGCCGGGCGACCTCGCTCCGCAGACTGTCGAAGTAGGCGGTGTCACCACCCAGTGGGGTGGTTCACTCCAGTACTGACACCGGCTGGAGCTTACTGACACCGGCTGGAGCTTTTTCGACGGGTGGGGCGGTCGTTCGCGACCGCCCCACACGTGTGTCCTGGGGAAAGGATTGGGTGTGAACTCCGAGGGTGATCGTAGGGAGAACGAATCCGACGACCAGTCCGCGTCGGATTTCGGCCCCCCGGTGGGCGAATTCGGCCCGCCGGTCTCAGAATTCGGTCCGCCCGTCTCGGAATTCGGTCCGCCGATGGGTGATACCGGCCCGCGCTGGCCGGTGCCGGAGCAGACGGCCGACCATCCGGAGCTGGTGTGGCGGCCCGCGGCCGAACCGGAGCCGACACCGCCGCCGGCCGCCCAGTACCGGGCACCCGATGCGACGGTCTTCCCGGGGCCGTCCGCCGCGCGGCCGGGACCGGCGCAGCCACGCGTGCCGTCCGGTGAGCAGGCCGCGCCCGCCGACGCCGACAAGGACTCGTGGTGGACCCGCCCGACGGACACCGGCAGCGTGCCCAAACCGCCGCCGCTGGCCGCGTCGGGACTGTCCTGGGCGGACGATCCGATCGCGCAGCGACTGGCGCCCACCGCTCCGGTCGCCGCGCCGCCGCAGCGGTCCGGTTCGCACAAGGGCCGCAATGTGATCGCGGGCATTCTGGCCGTCGTCATCCTGGTCGGGCTGACGGTGACCGTCATCATGGTGTCCAGGAACAACGGCGGCGACAATCCGGCACCGCCCGCCGCGACCACCGCGGCGCTGAGCTGTCCGGCCACCAAGGACGGCAAGGTCGCCATCGGCAACGGCAGCGGCGACACCGCCAGCGGGCCCGCCGCGATCCTCGGCTTCCAGTACGCCTTCTACGTCGAGCGCAGCGGTGAGCGCGCCAGGAGGTTCGTGGCCGACGACGCGTTCAATGTGTCCACCGCGGCGAACATCCAGAAGGGCATCGATGAGGAAATCCCCGTCGGCACCCTGCACTGCCTGCGGATCCTCGAAGTGACGCCGGGGTCGTACGAGGTCGACCTGCAAGAGTTCCGGCCCGACGGGACAAAACGGCTCTACAAGCAGATCATTACCACCGTGGAGCGGGACGGCAAGCAGTTGTTGTATTCCATCAACGATCGCTGACGTCTCATATTCTGGGATATCGGTTTCATATATTGGTCGCAGTATGAAAAAGTGAAGGCATGTCGGCGACCCTTCCGCCGCTGGCGGGCAAACTCGGTGGCCTGCGCAGCTCGGCGATCCGTGACCTGTTGAAACTCACCGCGCGGCCGGAGGTGATCGGCCTGGCCGGTGGGCTGCCGGACGCCGAGCTGATGCCGCGCGAGCGATTGGCCGTGGCGGCCGACAACGCGTTGCGCGGAACCGGATGTCTGCAGTACACCGAATCGCCCGGCTGGGCACCGCTGCGCGCGGTGCTGGCGGACCGGGAGTCGGTGCGGCTCGGGCGTGCGGTCGACGTCGCCGAGGTGTTCGTGACGCACGGTTCGCAGCAGGCGCTGTCGCTGCTGGCCGAGGTACTGCTGGAGCCGGGCGCGCTGGTGGTGGTTGAGGATCCGGCGTATGTCGGTGCGCTGCAAGTCTTCCGGGCCGCGGGCGCGCGCATCGTCGCGGTGCCGCTGGACGGCGCGGGCATGCGCGTCGACGTGCTGAAGGATCTGCTGGCGCGCGGTGAGCGGCCCGCCCTGGTGCATACGGTGAGCAACTTCCACAATCCGGGCGGGGTGACGCAGAGCCCGGCGCGTCGCCGGGAGCTCGCCGAACTCGCTGCCGCCCATGGGTTCTGGGTGATCGAGGACGATCCGTACGGTGAACTGTGGTTCGACCGTCCGGCCCCGGAACCGGTGGCGACATACTCGCCCAACGTAATCCGGCTCTCCAGTGCCTCGAAGATCATCTCGCCGACCCTGCGAGTGGGCTGGATGGTGGCACCCGATCCCGTCTGCCGTGCCGTGGAATTGCTGAAACAGGGTGCTGACCTGTGTGGTTCGGCGCTCACCCAGCAGATCGCGACCGAGCTGCTCGCCGACGAAACCTGGCTGACCAGCCATGTCGACTCCGTCCGCCATGCCTACGGCGAGCGCGCCAAAACCCTTGTGCACGAGCTGCGTACCCGTTTCGGCGACCGGGTGCGCTGTACCGACGCCACCGGCGGCATGTTCGTCTGGGTCGATTTCACCGACGGCACCGACACCGAACTCCTGCTACCCGGTGCGCTCGCGGCGGGAGTCGCCTACGTGCCCGGCTCGGCGTTCGCCGTCGACGGCGACTACCGGCACTCGATGCGCCTGTGCTTCACCACCTCCGACGCCGCAACCCTGACCGCGGCAGTGGACCGATTGGCCCGTGCTGCGGGGGAGTGAAGGGTCAGGTGCACCCGCGGCGACCGGCGCCCGCGGACTACGCATCTCCGGCACGCGGACTGCGTCCCGCCAGCCGCGGACGACGCATCAGCCGTCGTTGACACCCGGCTGCAGGTAGTTCGTGACCTGCCCACACGTACCCTCCGCCGGAGCGAGCGCAGTTCGAGGCATCCCCGGTGGCGGGTCAGTCGGCCCAGTTGTAGGTGCGTTCGACGGCCTTGTTCCATGCCTTCAGGTGCTCGTCGCGATCCGCGTCGGACATCGTCGGCTGCCAGGTCTTGTCGGCGGCCCAGTTCTCCCGGATCTCGTCGGTGCCGGACCAGTAGTCGACCGCGAGCCCGGCGGCGTAGGCGGCGCCGAGCGCGGTGGTCTCGTTGACCACCGGACGTACCACGGGCACGTCGAGGATGTCGGATTGGAATTGCATGAGCAGGTCGTTGCCGACCATGCCGCCGTCCACCTTCAGGGTGGTCAGTTCCAGGTCCATCTGCTCGGATTCGGCGTCGGCGCGCATGGCCTCGACCACCTCGTAGGTCTGAAAAGCGGTGGACTCCAGCACCGCTCGCGCCAGGTGGGCCTTGTTCACATACCGGGTGAGCCCGGCGATGACGCCGCGTGCGTCCGGCCGCCAGCGCGGCGCGAACAGCCCGGAGAAGGCGGGCACGATGTAGGCGCCGCCGTTGTCCTCGACACTGCTGGCCAGCGGCTCGATCTCGTCCGCCGAGGAGATGATGCCGAGATTGTCCCGGAACCATTGCACCAGTGAGCCGGTGACCGCGATCGAACCCTCCAGGGCATACACGGCAGGCTCGTCGCCGAGCTGATAGCAGACGGTGGTGAGCAGCCCGTGCTTGCTGACCACCGGCGTGGTGCCGGTGTTGAGCAGCATGAAATTGCCGGTGCCGTAGGTGTTCTTCGCTTCACCGGGGGACAGGCAGGCTTGGCCGAAGGTGGCGGCCTGCTGGTCGCCGAGAATGCCCGCGACCGGAATCCCCTTCAGCGGACCCGAGGTGATTTCCGCGTACACCTCGGAGGAGCTGCGGATCTCGGGCAGCATCGACTCCGGCACACCGAATTCCGCGCAGATCTCCGAATCCCATTGCCGGGTATTCAGATCCATCAGCATGGTGCGCGAGGCATTGGTCACGTCGGTGATGTGCTCGCCGGTGAGGTTCCACAGCACCCAGCTGTCCATGGTGCCGAAGCACAGCTCGCCCGCCTCGGCGCGTTTGCGCGCACCGTCGACATTGTCCAGGATCCAGCGCAGTTTGGGCCCGGCGAAGTAGGTGGACAGCGGCAGCCCGGTGCGCTCCTGGTAGCGCGTCGGGCCGATGTCGCCACCGAGTTCGGTGGTCAGCCGGTCGGTGCGGGTGTCCTGCCACACGATGGCGTGGTGAATCGGCTTGCCGCTGGCGCGATCCCACACCACCGTGGTCTCGCGCTGGTTGGTCACCCCGACCGCGGCGATGTCGTCGCCGCTGAGCTTTTGCTGCTTCAGCACCTCGCCCAGCACGAATTCGGTGTTCTTCCAGATGGTTTCGGCATCGTGCTCGACCCAGCCCCGGCGTGGGAAAATCTGTTCGTGTTCGCGCTGGGCCACGCCGACGACGCGCCCCTGCCGATCGAAGACGATGCAACGACTCGAGGTCGTGCCTTGGTCGATGGCGGCCACATAGCGACGCATTCGTGCAGGTTACTAAACGCCGCACGCGCTGTGTCCGATTGCGGCCCTCGCGGGTCCCTTCGTTATCTGCGCGGCCACGGGTGGTCGGGCATCACATCGCCGTCCGCGCGCCGGAGGATTAGTGTTGGCATTGGTTACCGACAAGTAGCGCTCGGCGACACGAGCCATGCCATGGTCGAGGAGATCCCTCTGCACTGGCATAGCCTGTAGACGAGCAGCTCGAACGAATGCCCGAGAAAGACCACAAGTCGTCGACAACCGGCGCGGTTGGAGGAGTCGAGCATGACCAAGAAACCGGAGTTCCAGTTCCTCGGTCCGGAGCAGCGCAGAGCGGCCTGGGAGCGGTTCGGCAAGGACCACTTCGATGTGGTCGTCATCGGCGGCGGCGTGGTCGGCGCAGGCATCGCGCTCGACGCGGCCACCCGCGGGCTGAAGGTCGCGCTGGTCGAGGCGCGTGACCTCGCCTCCGGCACCTCGAGCCGGTCGTCGAAGATGTTCCACGGCGGCCTGCGCTATCTGGAGCAGCTGGAGTTCGGCCTGGTGCGCGAGGCGCTGCGGGAGCGCGAGCTCGCGCTCTCCACGCTGGCCCCGCACCTGGTGAAGCCGTTGCGCTTCCTCTATCCGCTCACCCACCGAGCGTGGGAACGTCCGTATGTCGCGGCGGGGCTGGTGCTCTACGACACCATGGGCGGCGCCAAATCCGTTCCTGGACAACGGCATCTCTCCCGGATGGGGGCGCTGCGGCTGGCTCCCGGCCTGAAACGCAGCTCGCTGATCGGCGGCGTCAGCTACTACGACACGGTCGTCGACGACGCCAGGCACACGATGACCGTGGCCCGCACGGCCGCGCACTACGGCGCGGTGATCCGCACCTCCACGCAGGTGGTCGGGTTCCTGCGCGAGTCCGACCGGGTGGTCGGCGTGCAGGTGCGCGACAGCGAGGACGGCCGAACCGCCGATATCCGAGCGCACGTGGTGATCAACGCGACCGGCGTGTGGACCGACGAGGTGCAGGCGCTGGCCCACCAGCGCGGCCGCTTCCATGTGCGGGCCTCCAAGGGCGTGCACATCGTGGTGCCGCGCGACCGCATCGTCAGCGACGCCGCGATCATCCTGCGCACCCCGACCTCGGTGCTGTTCATCATCCCGTGGGGCACCCACTGGATCGTCGGCACCACCGACACCGACTGGAACCTGGATCTGGCGCACCCCGCGGCGACCAAGGCCGATATCGACTACCTGCTCGACCGGGTCAACGAGGTGCTGGTCACCCCGCTCACCCACGACGATATCGACGGTGTGTACGCGGGATTGCGGCCGCTGCTTGCGGGCGAGAGCGACGAGACCTCCAAGCTATCCCGCGAACATGCCGTTGCCCGGGTCGCGCCGGGCCTGGTCGGCATCGCGGGCGGCAAGTACACCACCTATCGGGTGATGGCCTACGACGCGGTCGACGAAGCGGCACAGGATATTCCGGCCCGGGTCTCGCCGTCGATCACCGAAAAGGTGCCGCTGCTCGGCGCCGACGGCTACTTCGCGCTGGTGAATCAGACGGTGCAGCTGGCCGAGGAATACGGCGTGCACCCGTACCGGATCAAGCACCTGCTCGATCGATACGGCTCGCTGATCGACGAGGTGATGGCGCTGGCGGACGGCAAACCCGAACTGCTGCAACCCATTACCGAGGCACCGTCGTACCTGCAAGTGGAGGCCGTTTACGCGGCCGCCGCCGAAGGCGCGCTGCACCTGGACGACATCCTGGCCCGCCGCACCCGCATCTCCATCGAGTATCCCGACCGCGGTGCCGACAGCGCCCAGCAGGTGGCCGAGCTGGTCGCCCCGATCCTCGGCTGGGACGAGGCCGAAATCGAACGCGAGGTAACGACTTACCGCGCCCGCGTCGAAGCCGAGATCCGTTCCCAAACTCAGCCCGACGACGCTTCCGCCGACGCCCTTCGCATCGCCGCTCCCGAACCTCGTCCCGAGATTCTGGAGCCGGTTCCGGCGGACGGCGCAGTGAACAGTGCACTGCGACAGTCGAACCGGTAGCGCCGAACCCGAATCACGCTGGTACTCAGGAAAGGCCGACCGCTGGCGGCGGCAACGCGATGGTACCGTCGCCGGTCAGTGGGGTGCTTCCAGGCGGATTGCCCAGCTGACGAGTGAGCGCAGATAGCGGAGCACCATGTCGTCCGGGTAGGTGTCGGGATCGGTGAGATGGAGCCGGGCCAGTTCCTCCATCGCCGCGAGCAGGATGCGCTCGGTCGGCCCGTCCGGATCGACGGTGACGCCTGCGTAGCGGGACAGGTGCCTGGCGCCGATGGCGCGGGCGTAGGCCCGGCCGAGCTCGAGTCGGTTACGCAAATCGGGCGGCCCGCCGTCGGGTGGGCTGAGGATGATTCGCCAACTGGTCGGTGCCGCATGCAGGTACGCGAGGATGCCTCGCCCGACCTGGTCGACGTCGACGGTGTCGGACCAGTCGACGCTGCTGACCCCCGCCAGCGCGATCGCCGACTCCCGGTCCAACAGCGCAGTCATCAGCCCGGACAGGTCGCTGAACTGCTGATATACCAGGGCGCGGGCCACCTGCGACTCGCGCGCCACCCGATCGATGGTGACCGCGCCGAAACCGTCGGCGGCCACGATGTCGCGTGCGACATCCAGCAACTGGGCCCGTCGGTCGGCGGCCGACATCCGGCGCTTCGGCGTCGGCTGGTCGGCCGGGGACTCGGTGGTCGGCGGCTCGGCTGCCAGCGGCTTGCCGGTCAGGGGGTCGGCGACGTAATCGGACGTGGCGCGATCCGTGGTCACGGCACCGACGGTAGCGCAAGCAGCAGGTCGACCGCCCTGGCCGCGCTCTGTACTGCGCTTTCCATGGTTGCCGACCAGTCGGTGGCGGTCCAGTCGCCCGCCAGCACCAGCGTCGGCACCGACGTCTGCTGATCGGGGCGCAACGCGTGCGTGCCGACGACCTGTGAGAACGTCGCCTTCGGCATCCGAACCACGTGGCCCTGCACCACTGTCGCCTCCTTGGCGGCGGGATAGTAGCGGCGCAGCAGTGCCATCTGCTCGGCGACGATCTCCTCGTTGGTCTTGTGGATCTGTTCGTAGGCGCCGCTGGTGGTCAGGCAGTACAGCCAGGCCTGGTCGGTCTTGCGGCCGGTCATTCGCTGGCGGTCGAAGACCTCGTCGATCACGCCGGTGCCGCCGATCAATGCCTCGAACTCGGCGGTGGTGCCCAGCGGGCGGTCCAGATACAGGTTGGTGCTGACGATCGGTGTGTAACCCAATTTGTCCGCGGCCGCGTAGATCTCGGCATGCTCGGGCAGGTCGTCGAGCAGGCCGTTGACGTTGGAGTTGGGGACGGCGCACACCACGGCGTCGGCGGGAACGGTGGTGCCGTCCGCCAGTGCCACGCCGGTGACCCGGCCGTCGGCGATATTGATCCGCCGGGCCACCGCGCGATGCTGAACCTTGACCCCGTGCTCCGCGAAGACTTTCAGCGCACCGGTGATGTAC
Source organism: Nocardia iowensis (assembly GCF_019222765.1). Taxonomy (NCBI): domain Bacteria; kingdom Bacillati; phylum Actinomycetota; class Actinomycetes; order Mycobacteriales; family Nocardiaceae; genus Nocardia; species Nocardia iowensis. The sequence goes on from NZ_CP078145.1 coordinate 1,387,405, forward strand.
AGCGTGTCGAGGTCGGTGGTGGGATATCCGATGGTGGCCGGCCGCCGGTGCTTGATGCCGAGGCGGATACCGGTGGCCATGACATCGGCGAGCACCTTGGCCGACTCCTGCTGCACCGGCTCGGCGGCGACCCCGAGCGCCAGCCAATCCCACAGTGCCTCACGGGCTTTCGCGGGCATGCCGATGCGGTTGAACCATTGCTCGGTGGTCAGATCGGGCAGGTCGGCGGGTTGGTGCAGGCATTGCCAGCCGAGCCGGAGGGTGGCGATGGTGGCGCGCGCCCGCTCGAGCAGATTGGCGTCGGGGTGGGCACCGGCGAGCGTGCGCAGTGCGCCGAGACCCTTGGTGCTCATGGTGACGCTGCGGCCGTCCGGCCAGCGCAACGTCGCATGGTGCGGAAAAGCGACGTACTGGCGGGTGCCGATGCTGGTGAGGTACCGGAACAGGTGCTCGTAGCCGCTGGCGATCACGTGCTGGCCGTTGTCCGGGAGGTCGTCGGCCGCATCGACCTTCATGGCGTGGGTGCGGCCGCCGAGCCTGCCGCGCCGCTCCAGCAGGGTGACCTGCTTGCCTGCTTCGGCCAGCCAGACCGCGGCCGCGAGGCCCGCGAGTCCGCCGCCGATGACCACGTATTGCCGTGGATCGTTCATGCCACACTCCCTGATTAACTTACAACTTGTAAGTTAGGTGGGGTGGGCGCGGTACGTCAAGGGCGAGGCGACACCGAGGTGATCGGCGGCTGTGGCTGCTGCGGTGTGCCCGCGTCCGAGTTCGGGTGCAGCAGAAGGTAACTGAAGAGCACGGTGGCCAGGGTGGCCAGCGCGGCGAAGAAGAGGCGGCTGGCAATCGCGAGGAGCAATCGTCTGCCCGATCTCGATACCGTCGTCATGGCCTGCTCCTGTGCTGTGTCGTGACTGCCACGGATATAGTCGTGCCGAGCGCGCCGATCATTAGCAACTGAGTGGCAAATTACAGTGATGGTTGGTCGATAGCCCGGGGCCACGCCGAGCGATTGGTTCGGTTGCACAGGTGATTCGATGCCGCGAACCGGTGGGCTGGGTGTTGCGGCAGATTTTTCGATCAGCCTTCGTCCGCGCGCCGCGGGTCGGGCTGGCAGCGGGGGCAGAAGTAGATGCCGCGCTCGCGGTAGGCGATCCGGTCCGAGGCGGGCGCGGGCTCGCCGAGCAGCTGCGACGCAATGGGCGTGCCGCATCGCTGGCAGGAGCGGCGGGTGCGGCCGTAGACCAGCTCACGCCGCGGTGGCGCCTGCACGGCCTGGGTCAGCACCCGGTGCGCCTCGTTCACCAGCGCGAGCAGGTCTGGCACGTCGCCGACCGGGGTGGCCGGGTGGACCCGGCGCAGAAAGCAGATCTCGCTTCGATAGACATTGCCGATACCGGCCAGGTTCCGCTGATCCAGCAACGCGACGCCGATCGGCTGCTCCGGATATCGTTCCAGCCGCCGCACCGCCTCGGTCACATCCCAATTCGGGCCGAGCAGGTCCGGGCCGAGGTGGTCGATGACGGTGTGCTCGTCGCCGATCCGCAGCACCTCGACCTTGCCGAGCGAAAACCCTACGGCCTCCACCTCATCCGTGCGCAGCACCAGCCGGGCGGTGACGCGGGGTTTGGTCCAGCGCTGCCCGCAGTGGAAGACGCGCCAGGTACCTTCCATCTTGAGGTGGGTATGGATGCTCACCGTCGGGGTTCGGATGAACAGATGCTTCCCGTAGCTGCCGACGCTGTCCACGACCTGGTCCCGCAGATCCACGGTCGCATACCGCGGCACCCGGAAGTCGCTGCCGGTCAATGTCTTACCCGCCAGCGCCGCGCGCAGCCGGGCCGCGGCGAGGTAGACGGTGTCACCCTCGGGCATGTCGGTGCCCTCGGTGGTCGCTGTCGCCGCCGGCGGGCCCGGCCGGTCTGTGGTTTGTCCGATCGGGGCCACTCATGGGCGGCTCCGGAGGCGGAGGCCGCGGGGAGTCGCCGAGAAGCCCGCCTCGGTGAGGAAGCCCGCAAAGGTGTTGCCGTGCACGGTTTCGCCGTCGACGCGGTCGATGACCAGGGAGTCGACCCGGCGGTGGTGCACGAGGTCGGCCAGCGCGCGAGCAGCGGACTGGCGGGCGGTGGGGTCCTCGGTGAACGTGAGCAAAGTCTTGCCGCCGCGTTCCAGGTAGAGCACGAGATCACCCTCGACGAGCACGACGAGTGCACCTGCCTTACGGCCGGGTCGATGTCCACCGTCGCCGTCACCCTTCGGCCAGGCCAGTGCCGCCCCATACGGATTGGCCGGATCGCAGGCCGCCAGTGCGAGTGCTTGCCCGGTCTGCTTCCTGGTCTGGCCGGGACGGCTGCGCTCGGTGTCGAACGACCGCAGCCGATCGACCACATCGGTGGTGGAGAATTGCGCGCCGCCGAGTGAGTCGACGAAATACCCGCGGCGGCAGCGCCCGCGGTCCTCGAACTCGGTCAGTACCCGATACATCAGCGCGAATCCGCCCGGCACCCCCTCGTTCTGCACCGACCCCCTGGTGAGCACGCCGTACCGCTCCAGCAGCATGTCCGCGGTCGCATGCGCGCGAACGGTGTTGTCCGACACTCGCTCCGGCAACAGCGACCACCGTCCGGCCACCGCGGGCGGGCCGGACCGGGTCGGCATGCTCGGCCGCGGCAGATAAGCCCGCCCGCGCGGGGCCCGTCGTGGCGTTCGATGGGCGGTCGTCGTCCGCGTCGTGCCCGTCAGCAGTGCCCGGACCGGTGCGAAGGTATCCCCCGAAACCATTCCGGCCCAGACCAACTCCCACAGTGCCGCCGCCACCGCGCTGTCGTCGAGCAGCCCGGTCGCATCGGACAGTTGCCGAAAGAAGAAGGCACCTCCGCCGTGCATCACCGGCACGGGTGGCGTGGCGTCGCCGGGTGCCTGCTCTATGGCGGGGGACGGCACCGGGGGTGCGAGGGATGCGCCGAGGGTGGTGAGCAGTCGCAACTGCACCTCGGACAGTTCGATGTCGTCGGGCGGCGCGAGAGTGAAGGGGGCTTGGTCGGTCAGATGGAGGGCGATCCAACCGTCCTTGGCGGTGATCGAGCCGTGGCCGGACCAGGTGACTTCGCCGGTGGCCATCAGTTCGTCGAGCATCGCGGGGGAGTAGTCGCGGACGCGGGCGGGCAGGACGAGCGATTCCCAGGCCGAGGCCGGGACCGGCACACCGGCGAGCTGTTCCACCACCGTGGCGACACCGTCGACTCCGCGCAGCTCGCCGGTGCCGATGTGCTGCCAGGACGGCAGGAAGCGGCCGAAGGTGGCGGTCGAGACCGGCTCGACCTCGTGTCTTGCCGCTGCCAGCGAGCGGCGGCGTAGTCGGCGCAGCACCTGCGCGTCGCACCATTCCGAACCGGCCGCACCGGGCGTGAATTCGCCTTCCACGATGCGTTTTTCGCTGCTGAGCCGGTGCAGTGCGGTGGTGACGACGGCGGTCCCGAGGCCGAACCGGGCGGCCACCGCCTCGGTGCTGAACGGTCCGTGCGAGCGGGCGTACCGGCCGACCAGATCGCCGAGCGGGTCGGCGACCGGTTCGATGAATGCCGCGGGGGTGCCGATCGGCAGCGGCACGCCGAGTGCGTCGCGCAGCCGGGACGCATCCTCCACGGCCACCCACCAGCTGCGGCCCGCGAACGAAACCTCCAGGGCGCGGCGTGCTTTCACCAGCTCGGCGAACCATTCCTGCGGATCGTCGACGCAGCGTTCGGCGGCTTCGGCGGCGGTGAGCGGCCCGAGTAGGCGCAGCAGATCGGCCAGTCCTTCGGCGTCACGGGCATGGCGTTCGGGGGTGAGCCGCTGCAACTCCCGCTCGGTCAGCTCCAGGACCGAGGCGTCCAACAGCTCGCGCAGTTCCACCCGGCCGAGCAGTTCGGCGAGCAGGCCCGAGTCGAGCGATAGTGCGGCCGCGCGGCGTTCGGCCAGCGGGCTGTCGCCGTCGTACATGAACTGGCCGATGTAGTCGAACAGCAGAGCGTTCGCGAACGGCGATGGGGTCGCCGTCTCCACCTCCACCAGCCGCAGTTGGCGCCGTGCCACCCGGCCGAGCAGGTCGCGCAGCGACGGCAGATCGTAGACGTCGCGCAAGCATTCGCGCACCGTCTCCAGCAGAATTGGGAAGTCGGGGAACTTGCGCGCCACATCGAGCAGTTGCGCCGACCGTTGCCGCTGCTGCCACAGCGGGGCGCGCTTGCCGGGATCGCGGCGGGGTAGCAGCAGGGCTCGCGCGGCGCACTCGCGGAAGCGGGAGGCGAAAAGCGAGGAACCGCCGACCTGTTCGGTGACGATGTCATCGATCTCGTCGGGCTCGAAGACGAACAACTCCGCGCCGGGCGGATCGTCGGTGGTGTCCGGCAAACGCACCACGATGCCGTCGTCGGAGGCATTGGGCGCGGCGTCGACGCCGAACCGTTCGCGCAGCCGTGCCCCGATGGCCAACGCCCACGGCGCGTGCACCGGTAGTCCGTACGGCGAATGCAGCACCAGCCGCCAGTCGCCGAGCTCATCCCGGAACCGCTCCACCACCAGTGTTTTGTCGGTGGGCAGCTGCCCGGTCGCGGTGCGCTGCTCGTCCAGCAGCGTGCCGAGGTTCGCGGTCGCGAAGGTGTCCAGACCGGCTGCCGCGGTGAGCTTTTCCAGATTCTCCGGGTGCTGACCGGCCTTCCGCACGAATTCGCCCAGCGCCCCACCGAGTTCGGCGGGACGCCCCAATCCGTCGCCGTGCCAGAAGGGGAGCCGTCCCGGTTGCCCGAAGGCGGGTGTCACCAGCACTCGGTCGAAGGTGATCTCCTCGATCCGCCAGCTCGTCGCGCCCAGTGCGAACACGTCGCCGACACGCGACTCGTACACCATCTCCTCATCGAGTTCGCCCACCCGCGAGGCCTTCTCGCCGACCATGTACACCGCGAACAGGCCGCGGTCCGGGATGGCGCCACCCGAGGTCACCGCCAGTCGCTGCGCGCCGGGGCGTCCGGTGAGCGTGCCCGCGTCCCGGTCCCACACCAGTCGCGGTCGCAGCTCGGCGAACTCGTCCGACGGATACCGTCCGGCCAGCAGGTCGAGCACCGACTCGTACGCCGAACGGGGCAGCGTCGCGTAACTGCCGGTGCCGCGGACGATCTCGAACCAGGCGTCGACGTCGATCGGTTCGAGCGCACACGCGGCCACGGTCTGCTGGGCCAGGATGTCGAGCGGATGCGCGGGAATCTGAATGGCCTCGATCTGTCCGGCGGTCATTCGCTGTGAGGCCACCGCGCAGTGGATGACATCGGTCCGGTGCTTGGGGAACAGCACGCCGCGCGAGATCTCGCCGACCTGGTGCCCGGCCCGTCCGATCCGCTGTAGACCGCTCGCCACCGAGGGAGGTGCCTCTACCTGCACCACCAGATCGACTGCGCCCATGTCGATGCCGAGTTCGAGACTGCTCGTCGCGACGACGCAGCGCAGCCGCCCGCTTTTCAGGTCGTCCTCGATGAGCGCGCGCTGCTCCTTGCTCACCGAACCGTGGTGCGCCCTGGCCAGCAGCGGGCCCGCGCCATGAATCACCTCGGTCGACGGGCCGAGCTGGGCGGGCGGCTTGTGCTCGGTCTCCACCGGTTCACCGAGCCGCGCCGCATAGGTTTCATTGAGCCGTGCGGTGAGCCGTTCGGCCAACCTGCGCGAATTCGCGAACACGATCGAAGAACGGTGCTCCAGCACCAGATCCACGATGGCTTCGTCCACATGCGGCCAGATCGAGCCGGGCTGATCGGACTCACCGGGTTCGGTCATGTCCGCCACCGGCACTCGGACCGACAGGTCGAAGGTCTTCGGCGCGGGCGGCGAGACGATGGTGATCGGTGCGTTGCCCACCAGGAACCGGCCGACCTCGTCCGGCGGCCGGACAGTCGCCGACAAGCCGACCCGTTGCGCAGGCCGGTCAGGCTCACCCGTCGCCCGACCACCACCCCTCATCGAGTCGCTACCCGACGCCGACGTCAACTGATCGAGCCGAGCCAGCGAAAGCGCCAGATGCGCGCCGCGCTTGGATCCGGCGATCGCGTGCACCTCGTCCACGATCACCGTGCCCACATTGCGCAGCGTCTCCTTGGCCGCGGAGGTGAGCATGAGGAACAGCGACTCGGGTGTGGTGATCAGAATGTCCGGCGGCGTGCGTTGCATCGATCGGCGATCGGACGCACTGGTATCCCCGGACCGGACGCCGACGGTGATCGCGGGCGGATCCAGTCCGAGCCGCTTGGCGGTCTGCGTCACACCCACCAGGGGCGCCCGTAGATTGCGCTCCACGTCCACCGCGAGCGCTTTGAGCGGTGACACATACAACACCGAGGTGCCCGCCCGCTCCGTCGATTTCTCGCGGGTGGCCAGCTGATCGATCGCCCAGAGGAACGCCGACAACGTCTTGCCGGACCCGGTCGGCGCGATCACCAGGGTGTGCTCGCCCGCCGCGATCGCCGCCCACGCGCCGAGCTGAGCGGCGGTCGGCGCGGGGAACGCACCGTCGAACCACTCCTGGGTAGCGGTGGAGAACTGGGCCATGGGTTCAGTGTGCACCCGGGCACCGACAACCCGGCGGCGTCACCGACCGCACCTGAATCTGGCCTCAATTCCCGGAGAGCAGGAACAGTGACATGCGCATAGCCGTACGCTTCGAGCGTGCAAAAGGTGCTCAGACTCGACCTGGTCAGCCATGGCATGACCGAGGCGATGCGGAAGGCACGTTTTCCAGTCGACGAATCGCTGACCGAAGCAGGCCGCCGCGCCATCTCTGGCTGCACGCCGCTTGCCGCTCCCCGGGTGCTCACCGGACCTGAGCGCCGGACGGTGGAGACCGCGGCGCTGTTAGGGCTGCCCGGCGAGGAGGACACCCGACTACGTGACCTCGACGCGGGCGCTTGGCGCGGCGGTGCGCTGATGTCCGTGCCGCAAGACGAGCTGTACGCGTGGCTCACCGACCCGAAGTTCCGCGGCCACGGCGGCGAATCCGTGGTGGATGTGATCGAACGGACCAGGTATTGGATGGCCGAGATAGCCTCGGAGGGTAAGTCCACCATCGCCGTCACCCACCCAGCCGTCATCCGCGCGGCCCTGCTGGTGACCCTGGACGCGCCGCCGAAATCGTTCTGGCGGATCGACATTCCGCCGGGCAGCGTCACCCGGTTGCACTACCGCGGCGAGTGGACCTTGCACTTCACGGCGTGACCGCCGCGCACTTCACGGCGTGCCGGAGCTGTGCGCGGCCAGCGGTCCCGTGCCGAGGGTGACGAGCAGGCGCACGGCATCGGTGATCAGCCGGGCCGGGATGGACGGGTCGATGGCGCGTTGCATGCCAAGGCCGATGCCCATGCTGAGGATCGCCGTCGCGGCGTCCTCGGCGGGCACCGGCAGCTCGATGCCCATCGTGTCGGCCAGCGTCTGCACCTGCGCCGCGACCGCTCCGCGCACCACGCCGAGGCTGGACACCAGCGCGGCCTGCAATGCGGGATCGTCGCGGGAGACGGTGGCGAATTCGAATTCGAGCATGGTCCAGCCGACGTCGCCGACGGTCCGCTCGGCCCACTCCTGGAAGCGTTCGAGCTGTTCGTCGAAGCTGTCACCCGCGGCGAGCAAGTCGGTGACCTCTTGGAACTTGGTCGCGTGAATGAGTTCGATTACCTCGAGGCCCAACTCCTTCTTGGTGCGGAAGTTCGAGTAAACGGCGCCCTTCGAATAGCCCGCCTCCTCGGCGACCCGTTCCAAACTGGTGCTCGCGTAGCCGTCGGCCAGGAAGAGGTCGCGTGCCGTGGCGATCAGGTCAGCGCGGGTGCGGGCCTGGCTCTCGGACCGGGTCAGACGTGCCATGCCGTGATTCTACGTACCGTCAGATTTCGGATACCGCTGGTATTTGGATTCTGCTAGTGTTTGGAACCATGGGTAACAACAACGGGTCGCAGCGACGCGGCCTGGCCATCGGCTGCGGTGGCACGCTCGGCGCCGCGTGGATCGTCGCGGCGCTGGCCGCGGTGCGGGACGCGCTGGACTGGGATCCACGCGAGGCCGACGTGCTGATCGGGACGTCGGCGGGTGCGGAACTGGTGACCATGCTCGGCAGCGGCATTTCGGTGGACGAGTTGGTCGCCATGCAGGACGGCACGTCCACGAATCCGATCCTGCTGGCGCACCTGCGGTCCGGCCCCGGGCGGCTGCCGCCGATCCCGCGGCCGCGACTGGGTTCCTTCCGATTGCCGCTGCGCCGCACCGGCTCCGGTCAAGCTCTGCTCACCGCGGGCAGCGGACTGATGCCGGTCGGCAGTGGTGACGCGAGCTGGCTACAGCAGCTCGCCGAGCGACTGAACCCTGGACGTTCCTGGGTCGCGCACCCCGCTACTTGGCTGGTGAGCATGGATTACGCGACGGGAGAACGGGTTCCGTTCGGTTCGCCGGATGCGCCGACCGTGCCGCTCGGTGCGGCCCTGCGCGCGTCGTGGGCGGTGCCCGGGTGGTTCCCCCCGGTATCCCTTGCGGGCCGCCGCTTCATCGACGGCGGCGCCGGTTCGACCGCATCGGTGGACCTGCTCATCCCGCAGCAGTTGGACGAGCTCGTCGTGCTCGCACCGATGGCCTCGACCGGGAAGATCCCCGCGACCGGTCCGGGGCATTTCCTCGAACGGCAACTGCGAAACCGGATGAGCGCCGAGCTCGATGCCGAGATCGCCCAGCTGCGCGCGACCGGCACCAAGGTCCTTCGCCTCGACGCCACCGCCGACGACCTCGCGGTGATGGGCGCCAACTTCATGGACGGCCGCCGCCGCCTCGATACCTTCCAGCACAGTCTGCGCAGCACTCGCCGTGCGCTCGAACAAGGAGCCTTCGCATGAGAATTCTCGGTCACGGTTATCCCGATATCGAGCTGACCGGCGCTCGCGTCCTGGTCACCGGGGCGGGACGCGGCATCGGGCAGTCCACCGCGGAACTGTTCGCGTCCAAGGGATCCGAGGTGGTGATCGCCGATGTCGACACCATCGCGGCCGAAACCGCCGCGGCCGCAATCGGTGCCACCTCCTACGAGCTCGACGTGCGCTCACGTGGCCAGTGGGACAAGGTGATCGCCGATCTCGGACACGTCGACATCCTCGTCAACAATGCCGGTGTCATGCCCGCGGGCCCGTTCCTCGACGAGCCGGATGTGGTGGGGCAGGCGACGATGGACATCAATGTCTGGGGCCTCATCAACGGCATGCGCGCGGTCGCCCCCGGCATGATCGAGCGGGGTCGCGGGCACATCATCAACGTTGCCTCGCTGGCAGGCAAGATCCCGGTCCCCGGCCTGGCCGTCTACAACGCGAGCAAGTTCGCCGCCGTAGGCCTGTCCGCCGCAACGCGTTTGGAGTTCGCCCCGCAGGGCATCAGTGTCAGCTGCGTCATGCCTTCGGCCGTGCGCACCCGGCTCTCCTCCGGCCTGACCCTCGGCCACGGCATGCCCACCGTCGACCCCGAAGACGTCGCCGCCGCCATTCTGCGCACCTGCACCACCCGGAAGGGCGAAGTCGCCGTCCCCAGCTATCTCGGTCCCATCGACCTGGCGTTGGCCGCCGCCCCCGAACGCGCGGTCCGCCTGGTACGCAGGCTCTTCGACGGCGACCGCGCCCTGCATCCCGAGGACGAAAAGACCCGCGCCGAGTACGAGGAGCAAGTCCGCTCCATCAGCTGAACCCTGGTGGACGGAAAATGGCCCCGGAGTCGAACTCCGGGGCCATTGGTCCGTCTGCTGTCAGCAGGTGGTCGGTGCGGGTTCGCCGCGGAAGCGGGCTTCCACGTAGTTCCACGCATCGGCGAAGCCCGCGACGGCGGTGGTCATGTGTTCGGCGATGTCGTAGGCGCGGAATTCGACCGGCGCGCCTGCGCGGCAGTAACGTTCGGCTACCTCGGCCACCGGGGGGAAGAAGGTCAGGGTATCGAAGCGGCCCTGCCAGAGGTAGGTGGGGACGGTCGGGATGCCGGGGTAGTTGCGCAAGCTGTTCTCCCGCAGGATGGCCCGCGCCTCCGGGTTGTCCATCAGGCTCTTCGACGCGGCCATTTGCTCGGCGCTGCGGAAGGCGCCATGGAAGAGCAGGAACCGGCGGCAGGCATCGTGCGTGAATTCGCGGAACCACAGGCCGTTTTCGTTGAGCTGATCCGAAATCGGCAGCTTGTCGGGATATTCGCGCTCGAGGCCCATGGCGGCGGCGAACGCGAGCCCGAACCCGGGGTGCGGCTCGAAGCCGAGCGCCAGCGCCATCTCTTCCAGATCGGCGGGGATACCGCCGGCGACCGCGGCGGCGAGCTTCAGTTCTGGTGCGTAGGTGGGCTGTAGCGCGGCCGCCCACGCGGTGGCCATGCCGCCGCCGGAGTAGCCAGCCAGTGCGACGGGAGACTCGGCGAGACCGAGGTCGGCGACCTTACGCACGGCACGGACGCTGTCCAACGTCATCATGCCGCTGAGCCGGGCCGCACCGTAGGCGGCGGTGGGGCCGAGGTAGTCGGGCAGCGAAACCGCCCAGCCGCGCCCGATCGGCAGCATGGCGCCGACGGCATCCTGCAACTCGCCGTTGAACAGCGACCGGGACGGGTTGCACTGGGTGCCAAGGGAATTGATCAACGCCTGGTAGGAGACCAGCGGTGGGTTCCGCACGCCGTTCGGCAGCAGCACCGTGGTCACCCCCATGACCGGGTTGCCCATCGAGTTGGTGGAACGGAACGCCACCTGCCAGCCCGTGGTTCCCACATAGGGGCCAGTGTCGATCTTGCGGGTGCGGACGACGTCGCCGGGCTGTAATGCTGCCAGATCGGCGGGCGGCGCGTAGAACACATCTGGATCCGGAGTGGGATAGAGCGGTTGAGCGTTCGCGGGCAGGCCCAACAGCCCGACCGAGACGACGCTCAACAACAGGATCGCGATCCTGAATGGAACTCTGTGCACGGGTTTCCTTCGAATCTCGGCCGTTACCGACTCACCGACCCCGACAACGCCTCGGCAACTCGGACGGACCACCACTGCATGGGTAACCGCGGCGAACATCGTCGTTCACCACGGACGGATAGCAGGAACCCGCAGCCGAACCGAAGGTCGGACCGGCACACCACCTTTCGGCTCACACAACTGCGGGTAGCCGCAAAAGCGGCGGCACCATCCGGAGCGAAGGTAGCGCCGCGCCCCTCGCGACGCGCAACCGGGTCCGGCATATTGGACAATTCACAACCAAACACCTATGCAATTGCCCAAGGCCCACTGCCGGAGCCCCCATGTCAACCGGTGCGTGGCACGCCATGGCGGATAGCTCTCGACGTTCGCCCGACCAGCGGACACCCCGCGGTGCATGGCGGGGCCGCACCGCCGGGCGCCTTGTCCAGGGCCCGGCATGGGGCATCTGCCGAGTGGGACATGGGGGGCGCTACTCGGCGTATGCCGCCGGGATGTCCCGTTCGGACGGCGCGCAACGTTGAGGGCGGTGGGTGGTGGGGGTCACAGTTGACCTTGCATGGTGCATGGTGTGTGCCCATTCACACTCGATGAAATTGCGCAGTCTGCTCAATTTTTTGACTCACTATTGTTCATTCAGCACTTCAAGGACAGGATATCGGCATCAAGTGCTCAACTAGGGAGGCGCCCGATCGGTGCCGACCGGACGGGTGGATGTATGACCGAGCTCGCCGATCACGATCTGATTCCGGCGCCTTATGACCTTGCCGACCGCTACCGGGTCGGTGCAGGCACCGTTGTCCTTACCGGGGTCCAAGCGATCGCGCGTCAGTTGGTGGAACAGCACGTGCGCGACCTGCGCGCCGGGCGGCGGGTCGGCACCTTCGTGTCGGGGTATCAGGGCAGTCCGCTCGGCGGCGTCGACAAGATGCTGGCCGGTATGCCCAACGTGCTTGCCGAGCACGATATTTCCTTCGTCCCCGGGCTGAACGAAGAACTCGCCGCGACCTCGGTGTGGGGGAGCCAGGCCGATCTGCCCGCCGGAGCCGCGACGCACGATGGCGTCGTCGGTGTGTGGTACGGCAAGGGACCAGGTTTGGACCGCGCGACGGACGCGTTGCGGCACGCCAACATGTACGGCGCGAACGCCAACGGCGGTGTGCTGCTGCTGGTCGGTGACGACCCGGCCTCGAAGTCCTCGACGGTGCCCGCGGTGAGCGAGCGCTCGCTGGCCGCGATGAACATCCCGGTTCTGTTCCCGCGCAATGCCCGCGAGATCATCACCATGGGCCTGCACGGTGTCGCGCTGTCCCGTGCCTCGGGCTGCCTGGTCGCATTGAAGATCGTGGCCGATGTCGCCGACGGCGCCTGGACGGTCGACGGCGCTGTGGGTGACATCGACATTGTCGTTCCCGAGATCAACTGGGAGGGCAGGCCCTTCCGCTACCTGCAGCGCCCGATGGCGGCGCCGACGGACAGCGTGATCGCCGAGGCGGACCTGTACGGGCCGCGGTGGGAAGTCGTCAAGGCGTACAGCACGCTCAACGAGCTCGACGTCATCGAGCTGAACCCGGCCAAGGCAACCATCGGAATCGCCGCCACCGGCACCACTTTCGATGCCGTCCGGCAGGCCCTGATCGATCTCGGTGTCGATGACGACGCGCTGCTCCGCGCCGGTGTCCGGCTGCTGCGCATCGGCATGCCGTATCCCATTGCGCCCGAACGTGTTCAGCAGTTCGCCAAGGGCCTGACCCGCCTCGTGGTGGTCGAAGACAAGACCGCTTTCATCGAGACGCAGATCCGGGAGATCCTGTACGGCATCGCCGACGCCCCCGAGATCATCGGCAAGCGCGACGCGACCGGTCGCCCACTGTTCGCTCAGGACGGCGAACTCACCACAGGTCGGATCACCAAGCCGCTGCGGCGCGCCCTCGACGGCTACCTGGACATGAAACGGCCCTTGCCGCAACCGCTCTCGCTCGCGGTGCTGCCCGCCAAGCGCGCCGCCTACTTCTGCAGCGGCTGCCCGCACAACCGCTCCACCGCGGTGCCGGAGGGTTCACTGGCCGGCGGCGGCATCGGTTGCCACACCATGGTGACCATGTCGGGCCGGGAGGACAGCAAGGTCACCGGGCTGACCCAGATGGGTGGCGAAGGCGCGCAGTGGATCGGTCAGGCGCCGTTCACCGATGTGCCGCACCTGTTCCAGAACATCGGTGACGGAACGTATTTCCACTCCGGTCAGCTCGCCGTGCAGGCGTGTGTCGCCGCCGGGGTGAACATCACCTACAAGCTGCTCTACAACGACGTCGTCGCGATGACGGGCGCGCAGGACGCCGAAGGCGCGCTCGCCGTGCCGATGCTGACCCACAAGCTCAGCACCGAGGGTGTCGCGCAGATCATTATCTGCGCCGACGACCCGAAGAAATACCGCAAGCGCGATCTCGCCCCCGGTACCCGGCTGTGGCACCGTGATCGGCTCGACGAGGCACAGCGCACCCTGCGTGAGATCCCCGGCGTCACCGTCCTCATCTACGACCAGCACTGCGCTGCCGACGCGCGCCGCCAGCGCAAGCGCGGCACCCTGCCGGTCCGCCGGACCCGGGTCGTGATCAACGAGGCGGTCTGCGAGGGCTGCGGTGACTGCGGCGTCAAGAGCAACTGCCTGTCGGTGCAGCCGGTGGACACCGAATTCGGCCGTAAGACCCGCATCGATCAGACCTCCTGCAACACCGACTACACCTGCATGGACGGCGACTGCCCGTCCTTCGTCACGGTGGAGTTGCCGGAGCCGGGGAAGGCCAAGAAGCGCAAGGCAATGCAGCGTCCCGCGCCGCCGGTGCTACCCGACCTGCGGCAGCCCGCGCCAACGACGACGCAGAACGTCTTCCTGGCCGGCATCGGCGGCACGGGCATCGTCACCGTGAACCAGGTGCTGGCGACCGCCGCGCTGCGCGCGGGCTACGACGTGGCCAGCCTGGACCAGATCGGCCTGAGCCAGAAGGCCGGGCCGGTCGTCTCGCACCTGCGGTTCGTGCAGGGCGAACTGGAGCCCGCGAACCGGCTGACCCCGGGTTCGGCGGACTGCATCGTGGCCTTCGATCTGCTCACCGCCACCGACAACAAGAACCTGGCCTACGGCTCGAAGGCGACCACGCTGTCGGTCGCGTCCACCAGCAAGACCCCGACCGGGGACATGGTGTACGACAAGGCCGTCGAGTATCCGGAGACACCCGCGCTGCTGTCCCGGCTCGAGCAGGCGTCGCGTGCGGTGCGCTCCTTCGACGCGCTCGGCGCCGCCGAGGTGCTGTTCGGCAACACCGCGGCCGCCAACTTCCTGATGGTCGGCGCCGCCTATCAACTCGGCGGCCTCCGCCTGCCCGCCGCGGCGATCGAGGAGGCCATCGAGATCAACGGTGTTGCCGTGGACGCCAATATCGCGGCGTTCCGCTGGGGCCGGGTCGCGGTCGCCAGCCCGGACGACTTCGCCGCCGCCACCGGCCGTCCGCGGCCCAAGCGCGCCGAAACCGAGGTTCCCGCAGATCTTTTCGACGGCCTGACCGCTACCGGGGAGACCAGGCGGCTCGTCGAACTGCGTGCCGCGGAGTTGATCGGCTTCCAGGGCGTTCGGATCGCTCGTGACTATGTGTCGACCGTGCAACGCATTTGGGACGCGCAGCAGAAGGTCACCGGCCGCACGGAATTCAGCGAGCAGGTGGCCCGCGGCCTGTACAAGTTCACCGCCTATAAGGACGAGTACGAGGTGGCCCGCCGCTTGACCGACCCGGCGTTCCTGGACGAAGTCAGCGCCCAGCTGCCGGAAGGGTCGAACCTCACCTACAAGCTGCACCCGCCGGTCCTGCGCGCCATGGGCCGCAAGAAGAAGATCGGCATCGGACCGCGCGGACACATCTCCCTGCGGTTGCTGGCCAAGGGAAAGCGGCTGCGCGGCACCAAGTTCGATCCCTTCGGCTACGCACACGTCCGCCGCGTAGAGCGCGCCCTGCTCGCGCACTACACCGAGATGGTGACGGAGCTCGCGAACACTCTCGACGAGGCAAACTACGACCGCGCGGTCCAGGCCGCCGCCCTCGCCGACACCGTGCGTGGCTACGAGGACATCAAACTCGCCAATGTGGAGCTCTACCGAAACAGCCTGCGCGACCTCGGCATCGATCCGCCGCAGGTGTAGTGGACAAGCGCGGTCTGGGCAGTAGTCCGCGCGCCTGGTCGAGCGTCTAGGCCCGCTCCCAGGCACATGGGAAGCGGCCCGGAACCATCGGTTCCGGGCCGCTTTCTTATTGGCGGGCAGGGGGTTCGGCGCGCCTGGTTACGACTGCCGACGGCTGGTAGCGGACCCTCTCAAAACTGTTGTCTTCGATTCAAAACTGTTGTCTTCGATATGGAACCGATCGGGCGGTTCGTGCGTCCAAACAGGTAGCCAGGGACAGAAGGGAGAAATCGGGCGCCGGGAATCAGCGGCCGAAGCGGGCCACTGAGGGGACTGGGGAGGGGCCGCGGCTCCATCGGCGCTCGATATGGCTTGACGAGACCGCACGGCGCGGCATCCCGGATCAGGTGTGGTCGCGGGTGCGCCGATCGAAGCAAGGGGGGACTCCTTGAACGCTGTACAACAACTGAGCCGGGGCATCGAACAGATGGCCAAGCCCAACGCATTCGTGCATCCGAGTCTGCGCGACTATCTGGATCCGACGAACGGACCGTGCAGGAGCCTGTTCGCTCCGGCCTTCCGGCTGGAGTTCGCCGACTACGACGAACTCACCGCACGCGACGACGTCGACGGTGCGCCGATCGTGCTTCCGGTCAACACCGAGCATCAGGCCGACAGCCTGCGGTCGATCCGGACAACGCACGCCATGGGGCTGATCGTCGCGGTCACCAACGACGTCACCGGCCACGCGACCTATTTCGCGATTCGATCCGGTGCCAACTTCGTTGTCAACATCGCGATATCCATCGAGCGGCAAACCGAGATCCTGCACGCGCAACTACTGGACCACGTGCGTTCGGTTCGCGAGAATCGGCACCCGGCGATGCGCGACACCGGCACCAAAAGTGACACGCACAGTCCACGGCGGGGACCCACGCGAATACGCATGGCGCCCACCACCAGAGAGAACCCGCCGCCCGGCGCGCAGGGCGGCCGAGGCGCGTTGGACGAGTTCGACGCGCAGCTGTTGCGAATGCTGCGCACGTCGATGACCGTCGCCGAGATCGCGCGGCTGCACTACCTTTCGGAACGATCGATGTATCGACGCATACGAAATTTGTACGACACCTTGGGCGTGGTCAGCCGAGCCGAACTGGTCAGATCGGAGCACCGCGCCGACCCGACTCCTCCGCTCGTCACGTTGCGCGGGTGACCGGTGGCGTCGGGCAAATGAATCGGCTTCCTGATGTCGAGCCGAGAGTTGTTCTGCTACAGCGGATGCTAGGGCGGGAGCAGGGATACTGAGCTCGGCCACGATACTCCCGCGGGAAGAAATGAGAACGGCCCGGAACTGTGTGTTCCGGGCCGTTCTCGTAGTAGCGGGGACAGGATTTGAACCTGCGACCTCTGGGTTATGAGCCCAGCGAGCTACCGAGCTGCTCCACCCCGCGTCGGGTGTCTCCAACCTTACACACCGAGTGCCTGGATGCGAAAACGCCTGGTAGGGCGAGTCGTGCGGCGGGCCGGTCGGACAGACCACGCGGTGGCAGCGCCTCGTCGCAACGAGTGATGGCAGTCACATCATCAATGGATCGAGATAGACATCACTCCGCGTTTCCCGAATCGTGACCGAGGTTTATCGTTGCTGTTTCGTACTGCTGAGTTCGTGGGCGGATGTCGCCGCGGTCCGGGGATGAGATGACCGCAGTTCATAACTGATGCGTGATTTCTTTCTGATTTCAGGAGTTACTGATGGCGCTGACCAACCGCGGACATCGAAACGATCCGGTAGCCACGCCTTCGCCCGCCGGACAACCGGGCAATCAGGGCGGATTCACCCATCGCCAGGTCTTGATCATCCTGAGTGGCCTGGTGCTCGGCATGTTCATGGCGGCGCTGGATCAGACGATCACGGCGACTTCCGTCCGGACCATCGCCGACGATCTATCCGGTTACTCATTGCAGGCGTGGGTCACCACGGCGTATTTGATCACGGCGACATTGACAACGCCGTTGTACGGCAAATTGTCGGATATGTACGGCCGCAGGCCCTTTCTGCTCGCCGCGATTGTGATATTCGTCGGCGGATCGCTGTTGTGCACGGTGGCGCAGTCGATGTATCAGTTGGCGGTGTTCCGTGCCATCCAAGGTGTCGGCGCGGGCGGGTTGATGTCGCTGGCCTCGGCCATCCTCGGTGACATCGTGAGTCCTCGGGAAAGAGCGAAGTACCAGGGGCACTTCCTCGCGACATGGGCGATGGCCAGTGTGATCGGCCCGGTGCTCGGTGGCCTGTTCGCCAGTCAGCACACCATTTTCGGGATCACCGGGTGGCGATGGGTGTTCTTGGTCAACGTTCCGGTCGGCCTGATCGCGTTGGTGGTGGTGTACCGCGTGGTCAAACTGCCGCGAAGCAACCCGGCCCGCGTTCCGGTCGACTGGCTCGGCACCGCGGCCTTCGCGACCGGCATCACGCCGGTGCTGATCGTGGCCGAGCAAGGCCGCAGCTGGGGGTGGACCAGCCCGGGCGCGGGGGCGTGCTATCTGATCGGTGCGGCCGGACTGATCGCGTTCGTCGGCATCGAAGCCAGGATGGGTGACGCGGCGCTGATCCCGTTGCGGCTGTTCCGGAATCGGACATTCGCGCTCGGCGTCGCGATCGCGATGGTGGTCGGTGCGGCGCTGTTCGGCGGCATCATCCTCGTTCCGCAGTATCTCCAGGTGGTTCGCGGCGCCAGTCCGATCGCGGCGGGCTTGCAACTGCTGCCGATGGTCGGTGGCCTGATGGTGGGTTCGATCGTGTCCAACCGGCTCATCTCGCGGACCGGTCGTTATCGGGCGTTTCCGATTATCGGAACGGCCACGGTGGCCGTCGGCTTGTTCCTGTTCCACTATCTGACACCGGAAACGCCGCTGTGGCGAACCATGATCTTCAT
Source organism: Nocardia iowensis (assembly GCF_019222765.1). NCBI lineage: Bacteria > Bacillati > Actinomycetota > Actinomycetes > Mycobacteriales > Nocardiaceae > Nocardia > Nocardia iowensis. Next base: position 1,405,481 of record NZ_CP078145.1, read on the forward strand.
GGCCATCACCGGCGTCGGGCTGGGAAATCTGTTGCAGCCCATCACCTTGGCCATCCAGAACGCCGCCGCACCCAAGGACATGGGCGTCTCGAGCGCGGCCGCCACCTTCTTCCGCCAGGTCGGCGGGACGCTGGGGGTCGCGGCGCTGCTCTCGACATTGTTCGGCCTGTTGCCGACCAAGGTGTCCGCCGCGATCGAGGCGGCCTCGACTCACCCGGCATACCAGCAGGCCGTGGTGGCGGGCTTGCACAGCGGTAATCCGGTCGACGTCGCCTTCGCGCAGGGCCTGATCCATCACGACTCGGCGGCGGTCCAGAAGGTGCTCGATGACTCTTCGGTGATACAGCAGCTGAATCCGACGCTCGCCGAACCGTTGCAGACCGGCTTTGCCGATGCCATGTCGACGGTGTATCTCACGGCCGCCGGGATCGCGCTGATCGCGTTGGTCATGGTGCTGTTCTGGAAGGAGATCCCGCTGCGGGAATCCGACGGATTCGAGGCATCGGTGGCAGCGGACCGGAATGCGGACGGAATTGTCCCGGAGTAGGGCAACCGATAGTTCGGCAACCGGATATTTTACGATCTGTGCTTCGGATTGTTAACTGTCGATTAATTGATCGGCGAGGCGCGGTCAAGGGCATCCAATGAACTCTTGGTGAAAGGGTAAATCGCACCCGATGGTGCCCGATTCGCGCGATTAGAAGGTTCCGGATATGCGTCCTGGCGGCACCCGAAACTGACAATTCGGGACCGGCGTAACGGCCACGTTTCTCCTGATCATGGGCACATATGGGCGTTTCGCCTAATTGCCGAATGATTGTTTTTCGTAAAGACGTCCTGCCTGCTTGTGAAATGAATTACAGCACCTTGAAACGCGTTAACTAGAGGTTCACTGTATCTGTTACAACGCGTCACGTGATGGTTCGAACGTAGACCACCTGTGGTGCGTTGCAGGCACTTTCTGGGATCGCTGAAGAGAAGGTTTGGCCCATGGTTGAGTTACTCGACGCAATGGCGGTGGAGCAGATCGACACGAACTTCTTTCGTGGCAAGTTGCGACACCGCACCGCGCTGGTTCGGACATTCGGTGGCGAAGTTGCGGCGCGCGCCCTGGCGGCGGGGTCGTCCGGGATGCCGGCCAACTTCATCGTCCATTCGATACACGGATACTTCGTCCGGTCGACCACCCCCGAGATTCCCATCGACTATCTGGTGGACACCGTGAAGCACGGCCGGTCCTTCGTTGTTCGCCGGATCAGGGCGCTGCAGCACGGCCGGGAAACCTTCCTGATGGTCGCCTCGTTCCACATCGGCGATCGCGGTGTACGGCATGCCGACGCGTGCCCAGCCGCGCCCGACCCCGAAGAGTTGGTCCGGATCGGGCACGGCGACGCGGGCAACGAATGGGAAGGCTGGGATATCCGCCGGGTGCCCGACCGTGCGACCGGCGGAGCGCACCAACAGGTTTGGCTGCGCTACACCCACGAATTGCCCGATGACGCCGTGACGCACAGTTGCGCGCTGACCTACGCCAGCGATATGACGCTGCTCGGCGCCGCCGTCGCGCTGCATCCCGGCATCGCCATCCAGACCGCCGCGCTGGACTATTCGATCTGGTTCATGCGGCCGTACCGAGTGGACGATTGGCTGCTGTACGACGAGATATCGCCCTCGGCCGAGGGCGGCCGGGCGTTCACCCAGGGGCGGATATTCAGTCGCAACGGCGAATTGGTGGCGATGGTCGCCCAGGAACGCATGTTGCGGTTGGCCGAACCCGGTTACGGCACCGGTCTGATCGAACGGGCGGCCTCCTGATGGCCCCGGTGTATGTCGGTCTCACCGACAAGGCATTCCTGCGCCTGCACCACGGCTACGGCGCGCCGGTTATCAGCCAGACCGTCACGATCATGGCGAACCGGCTCACCGACGACCAGCTGAGCGAGATGTACGCGACGCTGCGATCCGGCCCGTTCATGCGGCGGGTGCACCGCCCTCGGGTGCCGTTCGCCCGATGGCGCTGGGTACTCGCGGACACGGCGCTTCCGTTGAGTCTGGAGCACGCCGCGATCGACGACGCCGACGCGCTGGCGTGGGCGAACGACCAAGCTCAGTATCCGCTCGATCCCGAACGCGGTTACGGGTGGCGGCTGTCGGCGGTGCCGACCCGGTCCGGCGGCATGGTCTGCTCCTGCGTCGCCTCGCACGCCATCGCCGACGGGCACGCGGGGCTGATGGCGGCCATCGGCCTGGTCCAGCCGGAACTCGCCACGACGGAGGGCCTCGACGACGTCGTCGATGTCCGCGCCGATCTGCAGGACGGCCTGCGCCGCGGTGTCGCCGTTGCGCGCGAGGCGGTTTCGGAGGCACGCCGGGCGGCCAAGGATCCATCCCATCGGGCGGCGCTGCGAAAGGCGTTGTCCGGCCGTGGGTCCGCGCCCGAGCCGACACCGCTGGGCTGGCGGGAGGGCTCGGTGATCGCGACCTTCGATGCGGCGCAGTGGAAGGACATCGCCGCACAGCGCGGCGGTACGCCGAACACCTTGTACCTGGCACTGGTCGCCGATCTGCTGCGGCACTGCGGCCTGGTCGGCGAAGACGACCCGTTGGTGTTGATGACCGCCGTGCGGATCCTGCGGGAACAGGACCAGATCGATTCGAATTCCTTTGCCCGCGTGCCGATTGTGGTGCAGCGGGAGTGGCTGGACCGGCTCGATCTGGCGCCGCTGCGGGCGGCAAGCAAGGCCGGATTCGGTTCGGTCCACGCGGTCGGTTCGGGCGGGATCTCCCGCCCACGGAACATGCCGCCCGAGTTGATCGACGTGCTGCCCGAGGGCGTGGTCGAACGACTCGTCGACACCCCGCCCATCACCGTCGGCATGTGCTCCAACATGGGCGTCCTCGACCCCTTCCTGCCGACGGTGATGCGCCAGGGCGCGCAGCCGACGATGTTCGTGATGCGCGGCGTATTCCAGGGCATCGACAGGGCGCAGGCCGCTGCCCAACCGATCGCGCTGGCGACCTGGTTGTCGGAGTTCGACGGGAAGATCCAGTGGGTCCTGGAGAGCATCAAACCCGAGATGGCGCACACCGATGACGAACTGGGCTTCTTGGCACGACTGGTCGCCGAGGCCTGGGGAATGAAACCGCTCCAGATCAGCACTGGCGGCGGCATCACCAGCAAGACAGCCAGGGAGTTCTCATGACCAAGCCGCTGCTCAAACTAGGCACCGAATTCGTCTACGACCCGCACCCGGTGTACGACGAACTGCGCAAACAGGGCCCGATCCATCATGTCCTGCTACCCAACGGCCTGACCGCCTGGCTGGTCGTCGACTACCGGCTCGCCCGTGAGGTGCTCGCCGACGATCGGATCAAGAAGAGCGCGGCGGGACTCGCACCGATCACGACGCGGCTGCGGCCGGGCGACAGCTACACCTCGGTGAGCCAGGATCTGTGGGAACACATGCTCAGTTCCGATCCGCCGGACCACACCCGCCTGCGCAGACTCGTCACCAAGGGGTTCACCGCGCGAACCGTGGAACTGCTGCATCCGCGGATCGATGCGCTGGCGGATCAGTTGCTCGACGACATGGCAGGCAAGTCCGAGGTGGACTTGATCGCCGATTACGCACTCCCGATCCCGATGACGGTCATTTGTGAACTGTTCGGAGTACCGGAAGCCGATCGGGCGCGGTTCCGTGAACTGTCGACCACGATGACTTCGTCGTCGGCCGAGAACGCCGAAGATCAGGAGGCGGCGGCGAATTCGCCGTTCTACGCCACCGCGGCCGAGCGCGGCGCCGCGAGTGTCGAGCTGGCCACCTATCTGATCGGGCTGGTCGCGGAGCGTTCGAAGGACCTCGGCGAAGATCTGCTGTCCCAGCTGATCATGGCGAACCATGAGGGCGACAAGCTCAGCGACCGGGAACTCATCGCGATGTTGTTCCTGATCCTGGTGGCGGGTCACGAAACCACGGTGAACCTCATCGGCAACGGCCTCTTCGCGATGCTGCGCGATCGGGTGCTGTACGAGGACCTCACTCGGTCGCCGGAGCGGATTCCCGCGGCGATCGAGGAGTTCCTCCGGTACGAGGGACCCGTCCATCTGGCCACCCTGCGGTACACCGCCGAGCCGGTCACGTTGGCGGGCATCGAGATTCCGGCCGAGGAACTGGTGTCGGTGTCGCTGGCCGCGGCCGACCACGACCCGAGCCAGTTCGAGCACCCGGACACCATCGAGATCGGGCAGACCGGCAAGAGCAAGGGCGGACACCTCGCCTTCGGGCACGGTATCCACTACTGCGTGGGTGCGCCGCTGGCGCGCCTGGAGGCCAAGGTCGCGTTCGAGAAGATCCTGGCCCGCTATCCGAACATGAAAATGGCCGGAGACGTGCAGTGGCGACCGAGTACGTTCCTGCGCGGTCTGCAAACATTGCCGACCGTGCTCGACTGACCGCGGGTAGCTCATGGCCCAGATCAGTCGGCCGATGTAGACCGGCTGACCTGGGCGCTAGCGGGCTCAGCCGAACTTGATGCCTTGAGCCAGTGGCAGTTCGGCGGAGTAGTTGATCGTATTGGTGGCCCGGCGCATGTACGCCTTCCAGGAATCCGAACCGGATTCGCGGCCGCCACCGGTCTGCTTCTCGCCGCCGAACGCGCCGCCGATCTCGGCGCCGGAGGTACCGATATTGACGTTGGCGATGCCGCAGTCGGAGCCGTCCGCGGCGAGGAAGCGTTCGGCCTCCCGTTGGTCGGTGGTGAAGACCGCCGACGAAAGGCCTTGCGGTACCTCGTTGTGCAGGGCGATCGCGCTGTCGTAGTCGTGATAGGTCAGCACGTACAGGATCGGCGCGAACGTCTCTTCGCGCACCACCGCCGTCTGTGCTGGCATCCGCACGATCGCCGGGCGCACGTAGAACGCGTCGTCGCCGAAGCCGTCGACTCGCTCACCGCCGCAGATCAATTCGCCGCCATCGGCGAGCGCCTTGTCCAGTGCGGCCCGCATACCGGCATAGGCCCGCCCGTCGATCAGCGGGCCGACCAGCACCCCGTCTTCGAGCGGATTGCCGACCCGCAGTTGCTGATACGCGCTCTCGATCCGTTCGATCAGCGGCCCGACCACGTCGGCGTGCGCGATCAGCCGCCGCAGCGTGGTACACCGCTGCCCGGCCGTGCCCGCCGCGGCGAACACGATGCCGCGTGCCGCCAGCTCCAAATCCGCTGAGGGCGTGACGATCGCGCCGTTGTTGCCGCCCAGCTCCAGCAGGCAGCGCCCGAACCGCTCGGCCACCCGCGGCGCGACGATCCGGCCCATCCGCACCGAGCCGGTCGCACTCACCAGCGCCACCCGCTCGTCGTCCACCAGCCGCGAGCCGACCTCGGACGCGCCCTGAACCAGTTGGTGCACTTCGGGATCCGCGCCGACGTCGGTCGCGGCGCGGCGCAGCAGGGTATGGCAGGCCAGCGCGGTCAGCGGCGTCGTCTCCGACGGCTTCCACACCACCGTGTCGCCGCAGACCAGCGCGATCGCCGTGTTCCACGCCCACACGGCCACCGGGAAGTTGAATGCCGAGATGACGCCGACGACGCCGAGCGGATGCCACGTCTCCATCAGCCGGTGCCCAGGCCGCTCCGAGGGCATCGTCTGTCCGTACAGCTGCCGGGAGAGACCGATCGCGAACTCGCAGACGTCGATCATCTCCTGCACCTCGCCCGCGGCCTCGGTGCCGATCTTGCCCGCCTCCAGCGTCACCAGCTCGGCCAGCTCACTCTTGTGCGTGGTGAGCAGCTCGGCCAGCCTGCGCACCACCGCGGCGCGGACCGGTGCGGGCACCGTGCGCCAGGCGCCGAACGCCGTGGCCGCCCGCTCGATCGCGGCATCGACCTCGTCCAGCGAGCTGGAACGCAGGGTCATGAGCTGCCCACCGGTGATCGGACTGCGGGCGGGCAGGTCGCCGGGTTCGGGGGATTCGACGCCGAGTCCGCGCAGCACCGCTGCCGCGCGCTCCGCCAGTTCCCGGGTGGTCTGATCGCCGAGTGCGGCCTCGCGCATCCGCGACTCGGTAGCGCTCTGTACATCTGTCATCTGTTGCTCCGCCGTACCTTTCGGCCGCATTGCGGCGTAGTTGTCCCATGTCTTGGGAGGATCGGGGTGAGGTTTCTGCCACGAGCCGGGTCGCCTGGGTTAGCCTTCGCTGATGGCGGATACACCTGCACGACCTGCGCTCGACGACATTGATCGCCTGCTGATTCGGGAATTGATGGCCGATGGACGCGCCACGTTGTCGAACCTGGCCGAGAAGGCGAGCCTGTCGGTGTCCGCCGTGCAGTCGCGGGTGCGCAGGCTGGAAGCGCGCGGGGTGATCCGCGGATATACGGCGCACGTCGACCCCGAGGCGCTCGGCCAGCTGTTGTCGGCATTCGTCGCGATCACTCCTCTCGACCCGTCGCAGCCCGATGACGCTCCGGCAGTGTTGCAGCACATCCCCGGGATCGAGGCGTGCCACTCGGTGGCAGGCGACGAGAGCTACATGCTGTTGGTCCGGGTGGCCTCGCCGCGGCACCTCGAGCAGCTGCTGCAGGAGATCAGAGCGACCGCCAACGTCAGGACCCGAAGCACCATCATCTTGCAGACATTCTATGACAGGTAGCCGTTACGTGTAATTAATCCGCTTTCCTGTACAGATACCGTAAATTTTGCGTACCCTCGGTGGCGTGACCATCGAACTGGAACGCACCCGCCCGGCGGTCACCCCCGCCGCCCGGGTGCACGAGATCTTGTCGGCCAGCATCCTTGCCGATGGCTTCGATTTGGTGCTGGACCTACGACAATCCCGCGGGTGCAAGCTCGTCGACGAACGCGACGGCAGCGCCTACCTGGACATGTTCGGCTTCTTCGCGTCCAACGCATTGGGGATGAACCACCCCGCGCTGGCCGAGGACGCCACCTTCCGTGACGAGCTGGTGACCGCCGCGCTCAACAAGCCGAGCAACTCCGACATCTACACCGTGGAAATGGCGCGGTTCGTCGAGACGTTCGTTCGGGTGCTCGGCGACCCGCGGCTACCGCACCTGTTCTTCATCGACGGCGGCGGGCTCGCCGTGGAGAACGCGCTCAAGATCGCGTTCGACTGGAAGAGCAGGCACAACGAAAGCAACGGCCGCGCACCGGAGCTCGGCACCAAGGTGCTGCACCTGACCGGCGCGTTCCACGGTCGTACCGGCTACACGATGTCGCTGACCAACACCGACCCGGTGAAGACCGCCCGGTTCCCCAAGTTCGACTGGCCGCGCATCGACGCGCCCTTCCTGTCCGACGACCACGATATCGCCGAGGCGGAAGCCAAGGCGCTGGACCAGGCTCGGCGCGCGTTCGCCGAAAACCCGCACGACATAGCGTGTTTCATCGCCGAACCGATTCAGGGCGAGGGCGGCGACCGGCACCTGCGGCCGGAGTTCCTGCAGGCGATGCAGCGGCTCTGTCACGAGAACGATGCGCTGTTCGTGCTCGACGAGGTGCAGACCGGTGTCGGCATGACCGGAACCACGTGGGCCTACCAGCAACTCGGGCTGGCGCCGGACATCATCGCGTTCGGCAAGAAGACCCAGGTGTGCGGCGTGATGGCGGGCGGGCGCGTCGACGAGGTGCCCGACAATGTCTTCGTGGTCAACTCCCGGATCAACTCGACCTGGGGCGGCAACCTCACCGACATGGTGCGCGTCCGGCGCATCCTCGAGGTGCTCGAGCAGGATTCGCTCATCGAACGGTCCAGGGCCCTCGGCGCGCACCTGCTGGAGCGGCTGCAGACGCTGGCCGCGCAGCACCCCAGCATCAGTGAGCCGCGCGGTCGCGGGCTGATGTGCGCGGTCACCGTGTCCTCGGCGCAGCTGCGCGACGACGTGCTCACCGCGTTGCGCGAGCGTGAGCACGTGCTGATCCTCGGCACCGGCGACCGGGGCATCCGCTTCCGGCCACCGCTGACCGTCACCACCGCGGAGTTGGATGCCGCGGTCGACGCGCTGGACCGGGTGCTCGCCGGCTTCGAGTAGTGCCGCACGGAGTGTTTCCGGCATTCCGCTGTGAATCGCGGCGGAATGTCGGCGACGCCCCGCGAACCCGCCCGTCGCGCGCCGCGCTGTATCGACCGCTGCGCACCTATCGTCGCGCTGCGTGCGCGATTGCCGGCGATTGTGCGCGCGTCTCGCAAGAACGTGCGCGGAAGGGTTGGTTGCCGAGCTGACGGGAGTCAGGGGGCGGGGTGCAGGCCCAAGGCGCCGGTAACGAATCTGCGGATAGTCGTCAGACCTGCGTCCAGTGCGGGTTCGTATCCTTCGCGTGCCCAGCCGGTGAGTTCGGCGGTGCCGTCGTCGGCGGGGGTCGCGCCGACCTCGGCGACCATCTCCGCGGTTGTCGGTTCGCAGACCGCCCAGGAAAAGTGCGTTGCGTCCGCCCAGCCCGCGGCGCGCAGCGCGACGTAATCGGGGTCGGTGATGCCGCCCGCCGCCAGTGCCGGGCGGTCATCGATGCGGTCGTCGGCCCGCATCGCGCGCAGATACCAAGTGCCCGCGTTGATTTCGATCGGTTCCATCAGTGCCTGCGCCCTCCGCGACCGTGCCCATGCCAGTTCCCGTGCCCGCCATGCCTTCCGCCGAAGAGCAAGGCGCCCACCAGCGGAATCGCCAGGAACCACAGCCAGCTGCCGGTGGTGAAGAACAGGATGACCGCGAGAATCGGGATCGCTGCCATCAGCCGTTCCGGCCACTCCGAGAGGAAGCCGGACTCCGATTTGGCAGGCGCCGCCGCGGCTTTGGCGAGCGGTTCGGGCAGGTCCGTGAAAACCTTTGCCACATCGCCGCGCGTGACGGCCGCCGCGATCACCGCGCTGCGCTCGTCGAATTCCGCGACGCTGAGCCGCCCGGCTGCGAAATGATCGGACAGTCGCCGCATCGCTTCCTCGCGCTCTGCGGTGCCGATACGAATTTCGGGTAGCTCCTCCATGAGGAAAAGGCTAGCGGGAGGTACAACGCCATGGGTGAGACGTGGTTCGGCCACTATCGCCTCGATCGGTTGCTCGGCAGCGGCGGAACGGGTCAGGTATGGCTCGCGCACGACACGGCCACCGATCGGGATGTCGCACTCAAGGTGCTTTCCGTCATGTGGGCGACCGACCCGACGTATCGGCAGCGGTTCACCAGGGAGGCGCGGCTGGCGGCCCAGGTGCGCGGTCCGCACCTCGTGCCGATCCACGCGTTCGGCGAGCTCGACGGCCGCCTCTACCTCGACATGGAGTTCATCGAGGGCACCGATGTCGGCGCGGTGCTCCAGCAGGAGGGGCCGATGTCGCCCGCGCGGGCGGTGCGGATCTGTGTGCAGGTCGCGTCGGCGCTCGACGCCGCCCACCGCGCCGGGTTGGTGCATCGCGACGTCAAACCGTCCAACATCATGCTCGGGCCTGGCGGCCTGGTCCATCTGATCGACTTCGGTACCGCCCACCGGATCGATCAGCCCGCCATCACCACCAGCAGCCACGTGGTCGGCACCCTGGCCTACATGGCGCCGGAGCGCTTCCAAGGTTCCGGCGACGCCCGCTCCGACCAATACGCCCTCGCCTGCGTGCTCTACGAATGCCTGACCGCTCGAAGGCCGTTCGGCGACACCGACCCGACACAGTCCCTGGTCGCACACCTGATGACCGACCCGCCGAAAGCGGCCGATCTGAATCACAAGGTGCCAGCCGAATTGGATGCCGTGATCGCCCGCGGCATGGCCAAGGATCCCGCCCAACGCTGGTCCAGCGCAGGCGAATTGGCCTCTGCCGCATACGCCGCGGTGACCGGATGGGATGCGACGACGGTGGAAACCGCCGCGGCCACGGTGCGGGCGACATCTGTACTGCCCCAGCCGATCCGATCAGGAGAACCGCGACCGATTGAACGACCCGGGTCGGCTGCCGACCCGGGGCGGGCCGGTTCAGGAGCCCCGGGGCCGGAAACCGCACGCCCGCAGGCACATGCGAGCACACCGCAGGATGTCGAGATAGGCGGTCGACTAGTGGGACCTCGCGCACCGGCCGTTTCGGCACAGTCGACCGGGGCGGCTTCAGCGCAGGGTTCATCGCACGAGACAAGATCCCGGGTTGCGGTTGCTGCCCTGTTCGCGCTGTTCGCGGCGGTAGGAGTGGCGCTGTGGCTAGGGCGGCCCGGCGGCTCCGAAACAGATTCCGCCGCACCCATATCCGTGCCGACCACCACCTCCGCTGTACCGTCACCCACACCTACGTCGGCGCCGACGAGTCCACCTCGGGCCGAGCCCGCGCAGACCCCCGCTCCGGCTGCCGCCGCACCACCGATCGCCACCATCCCGGTGGCCTGGCAGCCGTGCGATCCCGCCGTCGACGCCAACGCGCACGCCCGAGACGGCACGCCCCTCCGATGCGTCCCCACCGTAGGTCGCCTGGCCAATTGGATCCCCACCCCACCGGTATCCGACAAACCCAAGCAGGACAACGACAAATCCGGCCACGGAAATGGCCACGATAAGCCGGACAAGCCCGCCAAGCCCAATAAGTAGGCCCCCTCCCGTGCCAGTCACCCGGCTCGTGGGTGTGTTGTTGAGGACACACTGGTCGGGGGTGGGGGGTGCGGTTAGGCTGCGAAGGAGGTTGGGCTCTGTGGTGTTCGCGGTGTGAGCTGGGCTTTTCGGTAATGCCGCGGGTGGTCGGGCCGAGCCTGGACAAGTCGACGGTGACTGGAGGTTCGCGATGGGGGAGGTGCGATTCGGGGGGTATCGGCTGGAGCGGTTGCTCGGCAGGGGCGGGATGGGGCAGGTCTGGCTGGCTTATGACGGCGCGGGCGCGCGGTGGGTGGCGTTGAAGCTCTTGCCGACTGAGCTCGCGGCGGATGCGGGGTATCGCAGGCGGTTCGAACGCGAAGCCGAAGTGGTGACCAGGCTGCGTGATCCGCATATCCCGCGGATCCATCGGTTCGGGGAAATCGATGGGCGGCTGTTCATCGATATGGAATTCGTCGAAGGTCAGGATCTGGCGAGCATGATTGCCGCCGCGGCATTGGGTCCGGCTGCGGCTGTCGGTATCGTCGGACAGGTCGCCGCGGCGCTCGAGGTGGCGCATCGCGCCGGGTTGGTGCACCGGGACGTCAAGCCGTCCAACATCGTCGTGCACGCCAGTGGCTTCGCTTATCTGATCGACTTCGGCATCGCGCACGGCATCGGGCAGACCGCGGTCACCACCACCGGGCTGGCGATCGGCACCTTGGCCTACATGGCGCCGGAACGATTCACCGGCAAGGCGGACGCCCGGTCCGACGTGTACTCCCTCGGCTGCGTCCTCTACGAATGCTTGACCGGTGCCCGCCCCTACGGCGACACCGACCCCGCCCAGCAGATGCACGCCCACCTGATGACCGATCCGCCCCGCGCCGCAGCCCGCAACACCGCGGTCCCGCCCGCGCTGGACGGCGTCATCGCCCGCGCCATGGCCAAGTCCCCCGTCGATCGCTATTCCACCGCAGGCGATTTCGCCACCGCCGCCCACGCCGCCATCGGCACCCGACCAGCCTCGCCACCGCGCCCAGCGAAACCACCTACGCCGACCACGGCATTGCCGGAGTCCGGCCAGGCACCAACGCGGGTGGCGACCCGAGCAGCGAAATCGCCTGCGCCAACGAAGTTTCTACCGGAACCCAGCCCGTCGCCTACACGGGTAGAGACCCGACTCGACGTACCGGTCGTGCCGCCTTCGAGACAAGTGCTGCCGCAGTCGAAACCGGGAGTCGTTGCTTCGCGGGTGAATCCTGCGGTGCGGCATGCGCGTCCAGATGTGGTGCAGTCCCGGCCGGTGGTCCCGCAGTCGCCCTACCCTGTCGGCTACGGGCGGCGAGTGTTTCCGAAACCGGCGAAACCGCCGAAGTATCAGAAGTATTCGCAGGCTCGTCGGCGACCGCCGGTTGTACCCGCGGTGCGGCGGAGGCGTAAGCGCGGCGGCGTGTTGTCCAAGGTGATCGGGGCCTTGGTCCTCGTCTTTCTGACGCCGTTCATGCTGGCGGCGGGGTGCCTCGCGCTGCTGGCCTCGGGCAGCAGGGTGGGGGATTCGGGCGGGACGGGTGCGCCACCGCCGACGGCGATGGCCGAGGAGAACCCGGCGCCACCGCCGGATCGGCCCGAACCGGCGGTGCAAGCAGGCGCGGGAACTCCGGTGCGGGACGGCAAGTTCGAGTTCGTGGTGACCGATGTCGATACCGGCGTGCCCAGGGTCGGTCTGCAAGCGGCGGCGGGTTCGTTCGTGATCGTCACGCTCGCGGTCCGCAACATCTCCGACGAGTCGAAATGGTTCCTCCCACTCGGTCAGCGCCTGTTCGACGCGCAGGGCACCCCGTTCGACCACAACGCCACCGCGACCATGTGGCAGGTCGCCCAGCAGCGCTACGGCTATTCCTTCGAATTGCCCCCCGGCGAGTCCGCGACCACCCAACTGGTCTTCGACGTGCCCCCCGACAGCACCCCTACCCACCTCGAACTACACGACTTCGTCCTCTCCAACGGCGTTGCCGTCCAGCTGGATTAGCCCGCCCCGACGCAGGTCAGGCGACGCGGGCCGTGTCGGAGAGCGCCGTGTGGACCGCGCGGCGGCCGATATCGAGGGCTTCGGCGAGAAGGGTGGTGTCGCGGGCGGCGCTGTCGATATCGGGGGAACCGGCGGGCGGGTGGATCTGCAGGACGCTGTCGCCGAGATCGGCCAGGGCGCGGTCTTCGATCGCCTGCTGGCGGGGGCGTTGCAGCCAAGCGCGGTAGGCGCCGGGAGCGGCGACGCGCAGATAGCCACCGCCGACCACGCGGTGCAGGCGGGACGCGGGCGGCCGCTGTTCGTCGATGCGGCGGGTACGCAGGACGAGGGCGTGGGTGGCGCCGTCGCGGGCCGCGGTGCGGATGGGCACGGTTTCGGCGAGGCCGCCGTCGAAGTAGTGCGAACCGCCGAGCGGGACCGGTGGACCGGCGAGGATGGGCAGGCCGGCGGAGGCGCGCAGCGCGCCCATCAGGGTGCGTTTGTCGACGATGTGCGGGTGCAGGTCGACCGCGCGGCCGGTGCGGATGTCGGTGGCGATGGGGTGAAAGGTGGTGGGGTTGGCCAGGATCGCCGGGAAATCCATCGGCTCGATACCGTCGTAGACCTGGTGCACCAGGTAGTGCAAGTCGAAGGCGGGTCGCCCGCGCAATAGCCGAGTCGGGTCGATGGCGCGGCGCATGATCGCCGAGTCGGTCCAAGAACGCATGCCTGCCACCGCGCGGCCGCACAGCAACCAGGCGCCGTTGATCGCCCCCGCGGAGGTCCCGTAGACGGCATCGAATACCGAGCCGAGACCCAATTCCTCGATGGCCGAGACCATGCCGCTGGAGTACACGCCCCGGCTGCCGCCACCCTCGACGACGAGTACCAGCCGGTTCCCGTCGGCGCGATTGCCCGCGGCGCGACGGGCGTGGATCACCGCCGCGACGGCGGACACGCTCGGCGTACTGGTCACCGGACCACGATACGACAGAGCGGGCGCGGACGTCATTGTCCAGCGCCCGCTCGAAACGGTGTTCGCCCTGCGTTTACGCGAGAACTACCACGGCCTTACTTGATCTCGGCGAGCACCGTGCCCTGGGTGATCGCGGCACCGGCCTCGACGGCCAGCCCGGTGACCACACCCGCCTTGTGCGCGTTGACCGGGTTCTCCATCTTCATCGCCTCGAGCACCACGATCAGGTCGCCCGCCTCGACGGACTGGCCTTCTTCGACAGCCACCTTCACCACGGTGCCCTGCATCGGCGCGGTGACCGCGTCACCGGAGGCCGCACCGGCACCGGCGCCACCACGCTTGCGCGGCTTCGGCTTCTTGCGCACCACACCGGCGCCGTTGCCCGCGGCCGCGACGGCACCGCCACCGAGGCTGAATTGGCCGGGCAGCGACACCTCGACGCGACGCCCGCCGACCTCGACGACCACCTTCTGCCGGGGCAGGTCCTCGTCCTCATCGGCCGGTGCGCTGCCGGTGTACGGCTCGACGGTGTTCTTCCACTCGTTTTCGATCCACTTGGTGTAGACGTCGAACTTCTCGCCGTCACCGATGAACGCGGGGTCCTCGACGATCGCCCGGTGGAACGGGATGACCGTGGCGAGCCCGTCGACCTCGAACTCGGCCAGCGCGCGGCGGGCGCGTTCGAGTGCCTGGGTGCGGTTCTCGCCGGTGACGATCAGCTTGGCCAGCATCGAGTCGAACTGTCCGCCGATCACGCTGCCTGCCACCACACCGGAATCCACGCGCACGCCGGGGCCGGTGGGCTCCTTGTACACCGAAACGGGGCCGGGGGCGGGCAGGAAGCCACGTCCGGCGTCCTCGCCGTTGATGCGGAATTCGAACGAGTGCCCGCGGGGGGTCGGGTCCTCGGTGATGGTCAGTTCCTCGCCGTTGGCGATGCGGAACTGCTGACGCACCAGGTCGATGCCCGCGGTTTCCTCGGTGACGGGGTGCTCGACCTGCAGGCGGGTGTTCACCTCGAGGAACGACACCGTCTCACCCTGGACCAGGTACTCCACCGTGCCCGCACCGTAGTAACCGGCCTCACGGCAGATCGCCTTGGCCGAGGCATGGATCTTCGCGCGCACCTCATCGGAGAGGAACGGCGCGGGGGCCTCCTCGACCAGCTTCTGGAAACGCCGCTGCAGCGAGCAGTCGCGGGTACCTGCGACCACCACGTTGCCGTGCTTGTCGGCGATGACCTGGGCCTCGACGTGGCGGGCCTTGTCCAGGTACTGCTCGACGAAGCACTCCCCACGACCGAACGCCGCGACCGCCTCACGGGTGGCCGAGTCGAACAACTCGGGGATCTCCTCGATGGTGTGGGCGACCTTCATCCCACGCCCGCCACCACCGAAGGCGGCCTTGATCGCGACCGGCACTCCGTATTCCTTGGCGAAGGCGACGACCTCGTCGGCGTTCTTGACCGGGTCCTTGGTGCCCGCGGCCATCGGCGCCTTGGCGCGCTCGGCGATGTGACGCGCGGTGACCTTGTCACCGAGATCGCGGATCGACTGCGGCGAGGGCCCGATCCAGATCAGTCCCGCGTCCAGCACCGCCTGGGCGAAGTCGGCGTTCTCGGAAAGGAATCCGTAGCCGGGGTGGATGGCATCGGCACCGGAACGGGCCGCGGCATCGAGGATCTTGTCGAACACCAGGTACGACTCGGCCGAAGTCTGGCCGCCCAGCGCGAACGCCTCGTCGGCAAGCTTCACGAACGGCGCCTCGGCATCGGGCTCGGCGTAGACCGCGACGCTGCCGATGCCGGCGTCCTTGGCCGCCCGGATCACGCGCACGGCGATCTCGCCTCGGTTAGCTACGAGTACCTTGGTGATCCGTGCGCTGGCATGGCTGGGCACTGAGCCTCCTGTGTGAAATCTTTTGGTCGCCCCGTGGTCGACAAACTACGTCTCGGGCGAGTGTAGGCAGTCTGCCAACAGACGCCGAACTCGGCCACTCCTACTGGACAGTAGGTCATGCATCACACTCGGCCGGTGCGAGGTGAAAGCCGTGCGTGGACTACTTGGCGCGAGCCCGGCGGCCGGTACCGACGGGCGCAGCACCGGGTTCAGTCCCCTTGGCGATCGGCATCCGCACCGAATTGCCCCATTCGGTCCACGAACCGTCGTAATTGCGCACCGTGTCGAACCCGAGCAGATAGGTGAGCACGAACCAGGTGTGGCTGGAGCGCTCGCCGACCCGGCTGTAGACCACCAGGTCGTCCTCGGCGGCCAGGGCTTTGTAGACCGCGTCCAGTTCGGCGCGCGAGCGGAACCGGCCGTCGTTGTTGAACGCCTCGGTCCACGGAATGTTCACCGCGGTGGGGATGTGCCCGCCGCGCAGCGCCGCGTCCTCCGGGTTGATCGGCTCGAGGGTCAGCATCGCGTAGCGATTCGATGGGGGGCGGTGGTCGGGCGACGGGTGGGCCAGCTCGCCGGAGTACTCCTCGGGCGAGCGCACATCGATCAGCGGCTTGCCCAGGTGGGCGAGCACGTCCTCGCGGAACGCGCGCGCGCTGCTGTCGTCGCGGGTGACGGCGGGATAGTCGCTCGGGGTGATGGGCGGGACGTCGAAGGTGGTGTCGCGTTCCTCGGAAATCCAGGCGCCCCGGCCGCCGTCCAGCAACCGCACATCAACGTGTCCGAACAAAGTGAAAACCCACAATGTGTGCGCCGCCTGCGCGTTGCCCCGGTCACCGTAGATCACCACGGTATCGTCTCGCTCGATTCCCTTGGCGCGCATCAACTCGGTGAATCGGGCACCGTCGATGTAGTCACGGGTGACCGGATCGTTCAGATCGCCCCGCCAGTCGATCTTGATAGCGCCAGGAACATGCCCGACGTCATAGAGCAATATGTCCTCGTTGGACTCGACGATCTTGAGTCCCGACGTGCCGATGTTTGCCGACAGCCACTCCGTGGTTACTAGTCGGTGAGGATGTGCGTAAGAACCGAATGAGGGATGTGGGTCCGGAGCAGCGGGCACGATGTGGGTCCTTCACGCGTGGTAGACGGTGGTTTCAGCGGTTCGGGTCTCACAGCGATGGTATGTGTGAGGCGTTAACGACTCTCGTTTCAGATCACAAATCGGCTGAAGTAGCGAATAAATTGCACCTACATCCGATAAAGTCTCCCGGGAGGAGGGGTGAGCTATGTCCGATTCTTGGCCGCGGCGGCGACTGCTCGCGATCCTACGTGGCGCCAGCGAGCCTCTCGACGCCCAGGAACTGGCCAGAATCACCGGACAACACGTCACCACGGTTCGGTTTCATCTGGATGTGCTCACGAGGGAATCCCTGGTGCGCCAATTTCAGCAACCGCCGCGGGGTCGCGGTCGTCCGCGCATCGGATACAGCGCGGTGCAGCGATCGGTCGGCTACCAAGAACTAGCGCAGGTACTCGCCGACCAGCTCGGGCCGGATCCGCGCAGGCGCTCCGAGGCGGCCATCGCGGCGGGCCGGGCCTGGGGCGCGAAGCTGGACGCCGGTGACCACCGGGTCGAATCGCTGGAGGACGCCAAAGACGTCACCATGACGCTGCTCTCGGAGCTCGGCTTCGCACCGGAACGCGATCCGAATTCCGAGACCAGTGAGCAGGCGCTGATCCGGTTGACCGCCTGCCCGCTGCGGGAACTCGCGCGCACGCACTCCGAAGTGGTGTGTGGCGTACATCTGGGACTGATCAAAGAGGTGCTCGACCGCAACGGGGCGCGCGGCGAGGTGAACGTGCGCCTGCATCCGTTCGTCGAGCCGGAACTGTGCGTCGTCCGGCTGGAGATGATGGCGCGGCGGGAGCAGGAGATGCGTCGCGAGCCGGAGACCCGCGAGGTCGCCACGGTGCCCGCGGTCGGCGGCGACGCGAGCGCGTCGGAGCCGCTGATCGCGCCGCCTTCAGCCGGGCGTGTGGCCCCACAACTGCGTAACGGCGACCCCAACGTCGCCAAGCAGTCGGCGCAGCAGTGGTAGCCCGATCCCGATCACGCTCGACGGATCGCCGTCGATGCGGTCGACGAACCAGCCGCCGAGACCGTCGAGGGTGAACGCGCCCGCCACCTGCAGCGGCTCGCCGGTGGCGATGTAGGCGTCCAACTCATCCGGTTCGGGCTTGGCGAAATGCACTGTGGTGGAACTGCAGTCGACGGCTTCGGCGGTGATCCGGCCGTCCTGTAGCCGGAGGACGCAGTGCCCGGTCACCAGATCGGCGCTGCGCCCGGCCATTTCGCCCCAGCGGGCCCTGGCGACCTCGGCGGTGTGCGGCTTGCCCTGCAACTCGCCGTCCACCAGCAGCATCGAATCACAGCCGACGACAACACAATCGGCGCCGAAGTCGGGAATGGTCGCGGCGACCGCCGCGGCTTTGGCCTTGGCCAGCTCGACGACGACAACCTCGGGTGGGGTGCCGTCGGGCAGCGCGGCCGCGACCGCGTCCTCGTCGACGTCGGAGACCCGGACGATCGGATCGATGCCCGCCGACCGGAGAACTTCCCGGCGAGCGGGGGACGCGGAGGCGAGAACGAGCTTGGTCACCCGCGCAGGTGCGACAGCTGCGGGAAGGCGTAGGGGGAGAAGGGGGAGGTGCCCCGGTGCATGAACGTGGGGCGGCCCCACATGTCCGCCGGGCCGGTTGGGCCGGACGCACCGCTGTTCGCGGCCGCGGACAGCACGCAGACCAGCGCCGCCAGCTCCTCGTCGCTCGGGTTGCCCTTCACGACGCGAAACAGCGGCTCGGCGGCTGCGGGTGCGGCCGAGTCCGCGGCCGTACCGGCGTCGCCCGCCTGCTCGACCTCGTTGGCGATGAGGTCCAGTTCAGCGGCGGTCAATACATCTTCTTCTGCCACGGTCGTCACGGTGCCAGATCCTCTCTTTGCCTGATCAGGCGTGTTCCCATATTCGAGATAAGCATATGGATGATGCGATCATCCTCGGATCCACTCATTGCGTCTCTGCAACCAGTGTGCGCGGCCTCCCGAGGGTATCGCTTGTCCAGAGCCGCATGTTGCGGTCCGAATCACAGCGGGATATTGCCGTGCTTCTTCGGCGGCAGGGTTACCATCTTGCGCTCGAGTAGGCGCAGCGCCGAGACGATCTGGCCGCGGGTGTGCGAGGGCGGAATGACCGCGTCCACATAGCCGCGCTCGGCGGCGATGTAGGGGTTGACCAAGGTGTCCTCGTACTCGTTCTGCAGCTCGAGACGCAGCGCATCGACGTCGGCGCCGCTCTGCGCGGCCTCTTGCAACTGCTTGCGGTAAACGAACCCGACGGCGCCGGAAGCACCCATCACCGCGATCTGCGCGGTCGGCCAGGCCAGGTTCACATCGGCGCCCATGTGCTTGGAACCCATGACGTCGTAAGCGCCGCCGTAGGCCTTGCGGGTGATGATCGTGATTTTTCCCACAGTGGCCTCACCGTAGGCGTACAGCAGCTTCGCGCCACGCCGGATGATGCCGTTGTATTCCTGGCCGGTGCCGGGCAGGAAGCCGGGCACGTCGACCAGGGTGATGATCGGAATGTTGAACGCATCGCAGGTACGCACGAACCGGGCCGCCTTCTCCGAGGCGTCGATGTCGAGGCAACCCGCGAACTGGGTCGGCTGGTTGGCCACGATGCCGACGCTGCGGCCGTCGATCCGGCCGAAGCCGATGATGATGTTCATCGCGCGCTCGGCCTGCACCTCGAGGAATTCGTCGTCGTCGAGCAGGCGACGGATCACCTCGTGCATGTCGTACGGCTGGTTCGGCGAGTCCGGGATGATCGAGTCCAGCTCGAGATCTTCCTCGGTGAGCGAGTCCTCGATGGCGCCATCGATCGGGTCGGAAGCGGGGAAGCGCGGCGCCTCGGCGCGGTTGTTGCTGGGCAGGTAGGACAGCAGGTCCTTGACGTAGTCGAGCGCGTCCTGTTCACCGGAGGCGACGTAGTGCGCGACACCGGATTTCACCATGTGCGTGTGCGCGCCGCCGAGGTCCTCCATGGTGACGTCCTCGCCGGTGACCGTCTTGATGACGTCGGGTCCGGTGACGAACATCTGGCTGGTCCCGTCGACCATCACCACGAAGTCGGTGAGCGCGGGGGAGTACACGTGCCCGCCCGCGGCCGGACCCATGATCAGCGAGATCTGCGGGATCACGCCGGAGGCTTGGATGTTGCGGTGGAAGATCTCGCCGTAGAGCCCGAGCGAGACGACACCCTCCTGGATGCGCGCGCCGGCGCCCTCATTGATGCCGACCAGCGGACGGCCGGTCTTCAGCGCCAGATCCATCACCTTGACGATCTTCTCGCCGTAGACCTCACCGAGGCTGCCGCCGAACACGGTGACGTCCTGGCTGAAGATGCAGATGTCGCGGCCGTCGATGGTGCCGTACCCGGTCACCACGCCGTCGCCGAGCGGCCGATTCTTGTCCAGACCGAAATTCACGCTGCGATGCCGCGCCAGTGCGTCGAGTTCGACGAAGGAGCCCTCGTCCAGCAGGGCCAGGATGCGCTCGCGGGCCGTCATCTTGCCCTTGGCGTGCACCTTGTCGACCGCGGCCTCACCCATCGGGTGCCTGGCCTCTTCCAGCCGATTCCGCAGGTCAGCCAGCTTCCCGGCGGTGGTGTGGATGTCGGGGGCGCCCGCCGGATCTTGCGCGGACTGCTGCTGGACACTCGTCATGGCTCCGGAGTGTAACGAGTGGCAGTGCATTGCTCTAACCGAGTACGGCTTACCGGCGGGTAGAAAAGCGCAGCTAGATCATGTTCTGCCCGAAAAATTCCAGGTGGTTCGGCGCGTTCGGGTCATAGAAAATCGGTATCGCCGCGGATAGGTGCCCAGTTATTCTGGGAGAGTCCAATTTTCGAGCTCAGGGGGAGGGCCCAGTTATGTGGGAATGGAGCAAGACCGTCGCGGAATACGCTGCCGCGGCGTCGTGGACGAGCTGGCAGCAGACCGAGACCGAGCCGACGATCGTCGACCCGGATTTCACGACTACGGCGACCGAGGGGGATTCCGATGGTGCGGACCGGATGGCGGTATACCTGGCGATCATGGGGTATGACCTCGTCGGTTGAGGCACCGGGCACCGAGTAGCCTGCCGGGTGTGCACAGGCCCCCCTTGGATGCAGAGCAGTTGCGGCGCAGTCTCATCGATTCGCCCGAGCTGTCGTTCTTCCATCACATCGACGTGGTGGAGTCGACCGGGTCCACCAATGCGGACCTGATCGCGCGAGCAGGCGATCCGGACGCCGATCGCGCGGTACTCCTTGCAGAGGCGCAGGAGCAAGGGCGCGGGAGACACGCACGTACCTGGGTCAGTCCGCCGCGGGCGCAGATCTCGATGTCGGTGCTGGTGCGCTTGCCCGGGATCGAGCCCGCGGTGCTCGGCTGGCTGCCGCTGCTCACCGGCATCGCCGTGGTGGACGCACTGCGCGCGACGGCGGGCGTGCACGCGAACCTCAAGTGGCCCAATGATGTGCTGGTCGATGGCCGCAAAGTGGCGGGCATCCTGGCGGAGGTCGCGGCGAGCGGCGAGGTGCCGGCGGTGGTCGTCGGGATGGGGCTGAACGTGAGCCTCACCGAGACGGAACTGCCGGTGCCGCACGCTATTTCGCTCACGCTGGCCGATGCGGCGGTCACCGACCGCACCCTGCTCGCGCAGGCGATGCTGACCGAATTCGCCCGCCGTTTCACCGCGTGGCGCGACGCGGGCTGGAAGACGGCCGACCTGGCCGCCGCCTACCGCGAGCGGTGCGCCACGCTCGGCGCGCAAGTCCGTGCCGAACTTCCCGGCGGTCAGACGCTGACCGGCATCGCCACCGATATCGATGACGCGGGACGTCTGCTGATCGGCGACCGTGCCGTGTCGGCGGGTGATGTAACCCACTTGCGCGCCGAATACTGAAATCGCCTCAGCCGCACACGCTTTGATTTCCCGCACCTGTAGTCACTCGTGAATCACGGTGCGGAAAGTCAAAACGTATGCGGCTGTTGTCAACTCACGCGGGCTGCAGCGCTGCCTTAGCGGCTTCCCTGGCGAACATCCGGTCGCGCTGTTCCTCGAATTTGAGCACGTCTTGCTCGAGCTTCTCGATGAACACGCCGAGCTCTTCACGCGCCTGCTCGCCGCGCGGCCCGAAGTCGGTGCGCTCGAAGATGTTCCACTGCTTGAGCACCGGCGCCACCACGTCCTCCAGGTGCTGGCGCAGGTCGTAGATGCCGTGCTTGGCCATCATCACGCTGTTGCGGCGGAAGTTGGGCATGCCCGCGCCCGGCATGACGAAGTGGGTCAGGATCTTGGTGATCGCCATCATCGCCTGATCCGGCGCCAGGTCCAGGCCCGCACCGCACAGGGTGCGATAGAAGATCATGTGCAGATTCTCGTCGGCGGCGATGCGCTGCAGCATGCGATCGGCGACGGGATCGTTGCACACCCGGCCCGTGTTGCGGTGGGAAACCCGGGTGGCCAGCTCTTGGAAGGTCACGTAGGCAACGTTTTCCAGGAACCCGCCCCAGTTGTCGGGGGAGTGCGCGCCATTGGTCATGTGGATCATCCGCGCCTCTTCGAGGGCGACCGGATCGACGCCGCGGGTGACGACCAGGTAGTCGCGCATCACGATGCCGTGCCGGTTCTCCTCGGCGGTCCAGCGGCCCACCCAGGTACGCCACGCGCCGTCAGTGGAAAAGTTCTCCGAGATCTCGCGATGGTAGGAGGGCAGATTGTCCTCGGTGAGCAGGTTGGTGATCATCGCGATCTTGGCCACCTCACTCAGCTTCGACTGCTCCGGCGCCCAGTCCTGCCCGCCCATCGCGGCGAAATTGCGGCCCTGGTCCCACGGGATGTAGTCGTGCGGGTGCCAGTCCTTCGCCAACGCCAGGTGCCGGTTCAGATTCTGCTCGGCCACCGGCTCGAGTTCGGTCAGGATTTCCAGCTGAGTCAGATCCTTGGTCACACATGCCTCCACGGTCGTATTCGGCGACTTTGTACGAGCAGAGCTGCTTACGGACTACAGCGTCGAGCCAGATCGAGCGGAGAACTCCATGCGCGGTTGCGACACACGCAGGCAGACGATTGTGCAGCACGACGCGGTTCGGTGTCAGGCATTTCGGCATCTTCACGCGGTAGTGTTCCGGCCATGGGTTATCCGGAGGACGTGCTTGCGCCGGAAGAGCAGCTGATTCTTCATCGTCATCCACATTGGAAAATGCTGTTCTGGCCGATCGTGACGCTGATTGTCGGCACCGCGCTCGCCGGTTTCGCCGGGGGACTCGCTTCGCGCAAAGCTCCCGATGGCACCGCGCGGACGGCACTGCTGATCGCGGTGCTCGTCATCTGGCTGATCATCGTCGGATGGCGTTGTGTCGCACCGATGCTCAGCTGGAAGTCGACGCATTTCATCATCACCGACCGCCGCGTGCTGGTCCGGCAGGGAGTGCTCACGCACACCGGCATCGACATTCCGATGAGCCGCATTTCCAGCGTGCAGTTCCGGCACGGGATCTTCGACCGGATGCTCGGCACCGGAACGCTGATCATCGAGTCGTCCTCCTCGGAGCCGCTCGAGTTCGACGACATCCCGGCCGTGCAGCAGGTGCACGCGTTGCTCTATCACCAAGTCTTCGACGTCGAACAGGCCGGTAACGGCCGGGACGAGCGCTGGGACGAGCGCGGCGACTACCGATGAACGTTAACCTGGTCATATGACGGCCGTACTGCTTGCAGAAGACGACGAGGCGATTGCCGCGCCGTTGTCGCGCGCACTGGGGCGCGAGGGCTACTCGGTCACCGTCGAGCGGTTCGGTCCGGCCGTGCTCGAGCGGGCCCTGGAGGGCCATCACGATTTGCTCATCCTCGACCTCGGCCTGCCGGGCATGGACGGGCTGGAGGTGTGTCGTCAGGTCCGGGCGCGCGGCGCCGATCTGGCCGTGCTGATGCTCACCGCGCGCACCGACGAGGTCGATTTCGTGGTCGGGCTGGATGCGGGCGCCGACGATTACGTCGGTAAGCCGTTCCGGCTCGCCGAGCTGTTGGCCCGGGTGCGAGCGTTGTTGCGGCGCAGCGGAATCGGCGATGACACGGTGGAGGTCGGCGGCATCCGGCTCGAGCCCGCCGCGCGGCGGGTGCTGGTGAACGGCGTCGAGATCGGCTTGGCCAACAAGGAGTACGAGCTGCTGAAGGTGCTGATCGACCGCGCGGGCCAGGTGGTGCCGCGCGAGACCATCCTGCGCGAGGTCTGGGGCGACGCCGAGCTGCGCGGCTCCAAGACGCTGGACATGCACATGTCCTGGTTGCGTCGCAAGATCGGTGACGAGGGCCCGATGGCCGAGCGGCGCATCGTCACCGTGCGCGGTGTCGGATTCCGGCTGAACACCGACTGACGTGCGACGCAGAATCCTGCGGTCCATGCTCACCGTGTTGACCCTCACCACGGTGGTGCTCGGGGTGCCGCTGATCTACACGGCCTGGCTGTGGGTGGAGGACATCACCCGCGACGACCTACAGAGCAAACTCGAACGGATCGCGGCCGCGATCATCGTCCAGGAGCACGGCGACGGCATGGTGCTCGGCGAACTCGACACCCGAGCCGTGGAACCGCTGCTACCGCAGGACGGCAAGCTCACCATCATCTATCCGGCCCCGCACGACAACGCCTCACGCGCGGACGTCGGCGTGGATCAGGTCTCCGACCCGCTGGTGGAGTCACTGTCGATGGGCACCAAAGGCTCACTCCGCCTGGAGGTGCCCGCCGCGCCGATGCACGCCAGGCAGCGCCAGGCCGTGGGCGTGGTGGCACTGGCAGTGCTCGCCTCGCTGGGGGCCGCGGTATCGGTCGCGGTGATCACCGCGCGCCGGGTCGCCGATCCGCTGCGCGATGTGGCGGCCAGGGCGGCCCGGCTGGCCATGGGCGACTTCCGGCCGGATCCGCGCAGGCACGGGATCTCCGAACTCGATCGGGTCTCCGACGTGCTCGACTCGGCCACCGTCGAGATCGCCGGTCGGCTGCAACGCGAGCACGCTCTGGTGGCGGATGTCTCACACCAACTGCGCAGCCGGCTCACCGCGGTCCGGCTGCGGCTGGACGAGCTGTCCACGCACGCCGATCCCGAGGTGGTGCACGAGGCCGAGGAGGCCATGGCGCAGGTGGATCGGCTCACCGAGGCGATCGACGACCTGGTCCGCGCCTCCCGCGACGAGGATGCCGCCGATCTCGATCCGGTGCCGGTGATGGAGGAACTGCGCGGTGTCGTGGCCGAGTGGACGCATCCGTTCAGCGAGGCGGGCCGCGAGCTGACGCTCACCGGGGACGAGTCGTTGCTGGCGCCGATCACCGGATCGCGCCTGCGCGAGGCGGTCGCGGTGCTCGTGGACAACGCGCTCATGCACGGCGGCGGGACCTGCACGGTGTCGGTGCGCACCGTGCGACCCGGGGTCGATCGGGAACCCCTGGTGTGTGTGGAGGTCGCCGACGAAGGCGACGGGGTGCGTGACGAACTCGCGCCGCACATCTTCGACCGCGGCTTCTCCGCGGGCGGCTCGACCGGGGTCGGGCTGGCGCTGGCCCGAGCGCTGGTGGAGGCCGACGGCGGGCGGCTCGAATTGCAGCGGCGCAGGCCCGCGCTGTTCGCGGTGTTCCTCGGCTCGTCCGCGTCGCGCTCGCAGAATTCGGTGGTCGCGGAGCCGCGCTGAGCGAAGCGCTCAGTTGCGGCCGAATTCCTCTTCGACCAGGTCTTCGAATTCGGCGGCGATTTCGTTCATCTCATCGGGAAACACCCAGCGGCGCATCGCCCAGAACCGGAACGCCATCTGCAGCAAATTGCCGATGACGAAGGCGCTGATGAAGTCCGCGATGTTCTCGACGGTGAAGCTCACGTCGGGCTGGCGCAGATCGAAGACGTAGCTCGAGATCCACAGCGGGATAAAGGCGAGAACCACGCCGACGCCGCTGACCGCGAAGAAAAGCAAGGCCTCGTGATGCCGTTCCCGGCCACCCCGGTTCCGGAACGACCATTCGCGATTCAGGATGTAGGACGCGATAACCGCGATGACACCCGAGATGATCTTCGCGGTGACCGGCTTCTCGGAAAGTACCGTCCATTTCAGCGCGTAGAAGATGCCGCTATCGATCACAAATGTGGTCGCGCCGACGATGGCGAACTTGATCAGTTCCCGATGCCGGAGCGCGATCCTCGCGAGAGGCTTGGGAAGGACGCTCACCACGTCGTCGACGAATGACACGCGGCCGAGTGTACCGGTACGCGGTCGGCCTGCCCGCGCTCGTCCGAGCGCACGCGGGGTCGAACGGACGCCTGCTGGCCGCGCCCGCCTGGGGGCATTCGCGCCGGACATGACAATATTGTCCGACGTGAGCAGCGCTCGTTCCTTCGATCCTTCCGCTATGCCCACCGTCACAATGATCGGTGGCGGTCAACTAGCGCGCATGACGCATCAGGCGGCCATCGCGCTCGGCCAGCGGCTACGGGTACTCGCCGAGAACCCCGACGACCCGGCCGCACAGGTCAGCCCCGAGGTCGTGCTCGGTAGTCACACCGATCTGACGGCGCTGCGTAAGGCCGCCATCGGGTCGCACGCGCTGACCTTCGACCACGAGGGCGTGCCGACCGAGCATCTGGCGGCGCTGGTCGCCGAGGGCGTGAACGTGCAGCCGCCGCCGAGTGCGCTGGTCTTCGCGCAGGACAAGCTGGCGATGCGCGTCAAGCTGTCCGAGCTCGGCCTGCCGGTGCCCGCGTTCGCGCCGGTCGCCGCGGTGGCCGACGCGGTGCGGTTCGGCGAGGAGCACGGCTGGCGGATCGTGCTCAAGGCGGTGCGTGGCGGTTACGACGGACGCGGCGTCTGGATGCCGGAGTCGGCCGACGAGGCCACGGCGATCGTGGCCGAACAACTCGCGCACGGCGGGCAACTGCTCGTCGAGGCGAAGGTGGATCTGAAGCGTGAGCTCTCGGCGATGGTGGCGCGCTCGCCGTTCGGGCAGGCCGCGACCTGGCCGGTGGTACAGACCGTGCAGCGCAACGGTCAGTGCGCCGTGGTGATCGCGCCCGCGCCGGACCTCGACGACGATCTGGCCGCGGCAGCCGAGACGCTGGCGCTGAACCTGGCCAGGGAACTCGGCGTGGTCGGCGCGATGGCGGTGGAACTGTTCGAGACCCACGACGGCACGCTGCTGGTGAACGAGCTGGCGATGCGCCCGCACAACTCCGGGCACTGGGGCATGGACGGCGCCCGCACCGGGCAGTTCGAACAGCACCTGCGCGCTGTCCTGGACTACCCGCTCGGCGACACCAGTCCGCTGGCCCCCGTCACCGTGATGGCCAATATTCTCGGCGCGGCCGAGGCGCCCGCGATGTCGATGGACGAGCGGCTGCACCACCTGTTCGCGCGGATGCCCGACGCCAAGGTGCACATGTACGGCAAGGGTGAACGCCGGGACCGCAAGATCGGGCACGTCAACATTCTCGGTGACGAGGTCGCCGCGGTGCGGGAAAAGGCTGAGCGGGCGGCGCATTGGATGTCGCACGCGGTATGGACCGACGGATGGGATCCCCATCAGTGAGCGAAGCGAGGCGCGGGAATGAGTAACCCACAGGTCGGCCTGATCATGGGCAGCGACTCCGACTGGCCGACCATGGAAGCCGCCGCGGAAGCGCTGGCGGAGTTCGGCATTCGCTTCGAGGTCGGCGTCGTCTCGGCGCACCGCACCCCCCAGCGCATGCTCGACTACGCTCGCGAGGCCGCGGGCCGCGGCCTCCAGGTCATCATCGCGGGCGCGGGCGGCGCCGCCCACCTCCCCGGCATGGTCGCCTCGGCCACCGCCCTCCCGGTCATCGGCGTCCCCGTCCCCCTCAAATACCTCGACGGCATGGACTCCCTGCTCTCCATCGTCCAAATGCCCGCCGGCGTCCCCGTCGCCACCGTTTCCATCGGCGGCGCCCGCAACGCAGGCCTGCTGGCGGTCCGCATCCTCGCCGCCCACGACCCCACCCTGCGCACCCGCATGGAACAGTTCCAGACAGGCCTGGAGAAAATGGTCCTGGAAAAGGACAACGCCCTGCGCACCAAACTCCTCGGCTAACTCTCCGCCGCTGTTGATCTCACAGAGCCTCCGTACGGTTCACCGAGGCTACAAGCCCTGTGGACCGTATGAACTCGCTGTGCGACCTGCGCGAGAACGCATCGCCGTGGGCTGGCCCGGAGTGCTCGCGGGTCTCGCTACGGTGGGCGGGTGACTACTGGCGACACACGCCCGCGCAGCGGGGACGACAACACGCAGTTTCGGCTGACAGTTGTCGATCAGGCGTTGCGGTTGTTTGCCGAGAAGGGGTACGAGGCGACGACTGTCGACGAGATCGCGGAGGCGGCGGGGATTTCCCGGCGGACATTCTTTCGGCAGTTCCGGTCGAAAGAGGATGTGATCTTCGCCGATCACGAGTCGCAGTTGGCGCAGGCGGCGGCGTTTCTCGCGGGGTCGCGGGCAGATCCGTGGGAGACGGTCTGCGAAGCCGTGGTTCAGGTGTTCGAGCGGTTCGCCCAGTGGCGGGAGATCGCGGCGCGGCGGTATCAGGTGGTGCGCCGGGTGCCCGCGCTGCGCGAGCGGGAGATCGTGACGGTGTTCCGGTACGAGCGGCTGTTCACCGATTATCTGCGCGATCAATTGCCCGAGGTGCCGGATCTGGCGCGGGTGCAGTACACCGCCGCGGTCACCGCGACGCACAACTATCTGCTGCGCCGGATGGTGCGCGGCGAGTCCGACGCCGGTGCGGCCGATCTGCGCGTGGAACTCGCGGCGATTCCGCGCGGCACCGGACGGCGTCCCGGCGCCGATGAACTGGTGGTCGCGGTGTTTCCGCGGGATACCCCACCCCGGCAGGTCGCCGATCTGGTGGCACGCAAACTCGGTAGTCTTTGATCTAGGTCAAGTGCGACCAATCTGACACTGAGTGCCAGGAAGTATCCGCATGTAGCGGGCATTCCTGGGCGTATACTCAAGAACGGTGTGGCACTGAGTGCCGACATGTACCGACGACCAGGAGTGAGCCCCATGGCGGGAAACCCCGATTTCGACCTGTTCAAGCTCGAGGACTTCCACGACGAACTGCGTGCGGCCATCCGCGGTCTGGCGGAGAAGGAGATCGCGCCGCACGCCAAGGACGTCGACGGTAACTCCCGCTTCCCCGACGAGGCGCTGACCGCGCTCAACGCCGCGGGCTTCAACGCGGTGCACGTGCCGGAGGCCTACGGCGGCCAGGGCGCCGACTCGGTGGCCACCTGCATCGTGATCGAAGAGGTCGCCCGCGTCTGCGGTTCCTCCTCGCTCATTCCCGCGGTCAACAAGCTCGGCACCATGGGCCTGATCCTCAACGGCTCCGAGGAGCTCAAGCAGCAGGTGCTCGCCGACATCGTCAACGGCGAAATGGCCTCCTACGCGCTGTCCGAGCGCGAGGCCGGTTCCGACGCCGCCAGCATGCGCACCCGCGCGAAGCAGGAGGGCGACGACTGGATCCTCAACGGCTCCAAGTGCTGGATCACCAACGGCGGCAAGTCTTCCTGGTACACGGTCATGGCGGTGACCGATGCGGACAAGGGCGCCAACGGTATTTCGGCCTTCCTGGTGCACAAGGACGACGAGGGCTTCGTGGTCGGCCCGCTCGAGCACAAGCTCGGCATCAAGGGATCGCCCACGGCGGAGCTGTATTTCGAGAACTGCCGGGTGCCGGGTGACCGCATCGTCGGCGAGCCGGGCACCGGTTTCAAGACCGCGCTGCAGACCCTCGACCACACCCGCCCGACCATCGGCGCGCAGGCCGTCGGTCTCGCGCAGGGCGCACTGGACGCGGCCATCGCCTACACCAAGGACCGCAAGCAGTTCGGCAAGCCGATCGCCGACTTCCAGAACACCCAGTTCATGCTCGCCGACATGGCGATGAAGATCGAGGCGGCCCGCCTCATGGTCTACACCTCGGCTGCCCGTGCCGAGCGCGGCGAGAAGAACCTCGGCTTCATCTCGGCCGCCGCCAAGTGTTTCGCCTCGGATGTCGCCATGGAGGTGACCACCAACGCCGTCCAGCTGTTCGGTGGCGCGGGCTACACCACCGACTTCCCGGTGGAGCGCATGATGCGCGACGCCAAGATCACCCAGATCTACGAGGGCACCAACCAGATCCAGCGCGTCGTCATGTCCCGCGCGCTGCTGCGCTGACTCGCGGAAATTTCGCGCGAACGGGTGGTCCGGGGTTCGCCTCGGGGCACCCGTTTTGGCGGGTGATCAGGAGACCAGGTCGGCGTATTCGCGGTGTTCGGCGATGTACTTGTCGACGTACCAGCAGGTCGGGATGACGGAGTAGCCGCCGTCGCGGGAGTCCTTCAGCGCGTATTCGACCACTTCGGCGGCGACGCCGCGGCCCCGGAATTCGGGGAAGGTCATGGTGTGGTGGAAATCGCGGATCTTCTGTTCGGCGCGCTCGGCGTAATCGGCGTAGCCGGCGAGGGTGTCGTCGATGTAGATCTCGAAGCGGGTGTCCTCGACGTTGTGCTCGATCCTGGTGGTCATGGTCTGGTGAAACTCCTTCTCGGTCCGGGATGTTCCGTGCGGGCGGTCACAGGATCGCGCCCGGGTTGAGGATGCCGTGCGGGTCGAGCGCGTCCTTGATCCGGTGGGTCAATGCCATCACGTCCGCGCCGAGTTGATCGGGCAGCCACGCCTTCTTCAGCCGGCCGACACCGTGCTCGCCGGTGATGGTGCCGCCGAGCGCGATCGCCAGGTCCATGATTTCGCCGAAGGCGCGGTGCGCCCGCTCGGTCATGGCGGCGTCGTTCGGGTCGTGCACGATCAGCGGATGGGTGTTGCCGTCCCCGGCGTGCGCGATCACCGAAACGGTCACGTCATTGCGTGCCGCGATCTCGGCGACACCGGTGACCAGGTCGCCGAGTCGCGGCAGCGGGACACCGACATCCTCGAGCAGCAGCGCACCCAGCTTCTCCACCGCCGGAATCGCGAATCGCCTTGCCGCGGTGAAGGCTTCGCCTTCTTCGGGGTCCTCGGTGTGGAAAACCTCTGTCGCGCCCGCCTTTTCGCACGCCGCCAGCATGATTTCGGCTTCCCGCAGCGCGTATTCGCCCGGCGCGTCCGACCGCGCGACCAGCAGTGCCGCCGCGCCGCGATCCAGCCCCATCCGCAGCTCGTTCTCGACCGCGTTGATCGACACCGAATCCATGAATTCCAGCATGGAGGGCCGTAATTCGCCGGTGATCGCGAGGATCGCGTCGATGGCGGCGGGCAACGTCGCGAAGGTCGCGACGACCGTGCTCTGCGGCGGTTGCGCGGGCAGCAGGCGCAGCGTCAGCTCGGTGATGATGCCGAGCGTGCCCTCGCTGCCGACGAACAGTTTGGTCAGCGAAAGCCCGGCCGAATCCTTGAGCCGTGGCCCGCCGAGCCGCAGCACCGTCCCGTCGGCGAGCACGACTTCCATGCCGAGCACGTAATCGGTGGTCACGCCGTACTTCACACAGCACAGCCCGCCCGCGTTGGTCGCGGCGTTCCCGCCGATCGAGCAGATCTCGAACGACGAGGGGTCCGGCGGATACCAGAGCCCGTGCTCGGCGACCGCGCGTTTCACCTCGGCGTTCAGCAGGCCGGGCTGCACCACCGCGGTCCTGGTGACCGGGTCGACCGTGATCGCCCGCATCCGCTCGGTGCTCAGTACGAGCCCGCCGTCGACGGCGGTGGCACCGCCGGACAGCCCGGAACCCGCGCCGCGCGGCACCACCGGCACTTTTCGCTCGTGCGCCCAGCGCAGCGTCGCCGCGACATCATCGGTACTGGTAGCGCGCACCACCGCGAGCGGCGTACCCGCCTCGGGATCCCGCGCCCAGTCCTGCCGGTACGTCGCGAGCAGGTCGGGGTCGGTGACTACCGCGCCATCGGGTAGCGCCTCGATCAGGTCGTGCACGCCAGTCCGCCTCTCCGTGTCTTCAGGCCAGACCCGGGTGCCGCGACGGTGGCGTCGGCGGCCGACGGTGACGTGGTGGCTGAGTCAGCCCGTACCCGGCGAGTTACCCATGTGCGTCCGAAATCAGTCGTCCGATTGTAACTTTGCTGATTGATCATCTGACGTACACCTGCCGCTGGCAGGCTCGTGCCGTGCACGAGACGGCGAGGACCACCGATACCGTCGCGGACCGGTTCACCCGGTGGTGCGAATCCGTGGTCGCCCGGCTGCCGTGGGGTCTGAATCGCCTTGTCCCGGCGACCTTCCTCGGCTTCGCGCTGATCAACAGCTTCACCTTCGGCGTCGATCTAGTTCTGCTCACCGTGTTCCACGGCTGGTGGGGCCTGCCGGTGTGGCTGTCGGTCACCATCGCCTATGTGTGCGCGTTCGGGCTGAGTTTCGTGCTCAACCGCACCTTCAACTTCCACTCGCACGCACCCGTCGGCAAGCAGGCCGCGGTGTACGGCGTGGTCGTCGCGATCAACTACGTCGCCTTCATCCTCGGTGTCGGCAGCGGCCTCACCGCGCTCGGCCTCGAATACCACCTGGCCAGGTTGCTGGCCGGGGCGTGCGAGGCCGTCTACATGTACAGCGCGATGCGCTGGGTGGTGTTCCGCCGCGACCCGAAGTCAGAACTTGCACCTCACGCGGCGTGAGGTTTTAGCGTCGTAGGTGTGGCGAACACCAACGGATACGTCAAGGTCGGCGAGCTGGCCACGGTCACCGGGCTGACCGTGCGCACCTTGCACTACTACGACGAGATCGGCCTGCTGTCGCCGTCCGGCCGCAGCGGCGCCGGGCACCGGTTGTACTCGAACGACGATGTCCAGCGGCTGTACCGGATCGGGCTGCTGCGCACTCTCGGGCTGCGCTTGGACGAGGTGGCCGCCGCGCTGGACGATCCCGCCTGGGATCTGACCGGCGTGATGGTGCGGCACGTCGCCGAACTCGACCGCAGGCTCGCCGTCGGTCATCGGCTGCGCCAGCGCTTGACCACGATGGTCGCCACCGTCACCGACCAGCGCAGCCTCGACACTCGGGAGCTGCTGGACACATTGGAGGACATGGCCATGCTTGACACCAAAATCCAGCGTCGCATCCCGACGCTCGTCTACCGCGATATCGCCGCCGCGCACGACTACCTGACCACCGTGTTCGGCATGGAGCCCGGCCGGATCAGCAGGGGCGAGGACGGCACCGTCCACCACGCGGAGGTCACCGCGGGCGACGGCGTGATCTGGTTGCATCAGGTCTCCGAGCAGTTCAAGCTGCAGTCGCCGATCACCCTCGGCGCCTGCACCGAGGGCATGTCGATCGTGGTCGAGGACGTGGATGCGCACTTCCGGCACGCGAAGGCGGCGGGCGCCGAAATCCTCTACGAGCCCACCGATCAGTTCTACGGCTATCGCGACTACAGCGCGCGCGACCTCGAACAGCGGCTGTGGTCGTTCATGACGCCGCTGGACTGATCAGCACCTCGGTCCGGTCACCGTCGACGACGATCGCGTCGTTGTCGGTGAGCGCCCAGTGGGCGATGCCCTCCGCGCGATAGAACTCGGCCAGCAGATCGCCTTGGCCGACCGGGTCGGTGGGGGAGTCGATGTGCGGCACGATGCGCCGGTCGACCAATCCCAGTCCGTCCCAGCGGGGTTCGATTCCGCAGGTCGACACGACCTCGGCGGGATCATCCGCCGACTCGAGGCCGTGCAGATCGGGCGTCATCACGCAGGCGCCCGCACTGTAGCCCGCGTACACCAGCGCATCGGCGGCGAGTAGCCGCGGTAGCACGAGATCGGCGCCGCTGCGGGCGAATTGGGCCCGCAGTACGAAGGTGTTGCCGCCGCGCACCCACACCATCGGGAAGCTCGCCAGCGTCCGCTCCAATTCCGCTGGACAACCGATGAAGTCGCGCAGGTCGACCGTCTCCGGCGCGTACCCCAGTTTGCGCAGCGGCACCACATCGCTGGTCACCGCCGACTCCCACACATCGGGCCAGGAGTCACAAGCGTTGGGGATCAACGCGACTCGTCCCGGCTCGCCGACCAGTGCGGCGAGCCGATCGTAGTGCGCGCCGAACCGGTAGCTGGACAGGAAGAGTCGCATTCTCAGATGGTGAAGGCCAGGTTGCGGACCAACCGCAGCCCGAGCTCCTGGTCGCCGGTGATCGTGATCGCGTCCAGATGCTCGTCCGCGGTCGAACGTCCGCCGCCGAGTCGGACGAAAACCTCGGAGGGCAGCCGAATTTCGACGGTGGCGGGCTCATCGAACGCGTCGACGTAGTTCGCGCGCCCGGCTACCTGGATATGCAGGCTCCTGGCCAACGAGCCGGTCAGGGTGAAGGTGATCCGCGAACCGTCCGGTGCCCCACCCTTTTTCACCACCACTCGCGGCACACCGCCGAGGAACTCGGTGAACGCGATCTCACCGCGCCGCCCGCCCTCGTCGACCCGGACGCCGAGCGCATCGGCGAGGTCGAGTTCGTGCATCCAGCAGTCGAACAGCCGCACCCGCATGAACCGGCCGTAGCTGACCTGCCCGATCGGGGACTGGGTTTGCGCCTGCCATTCGTCGTCACCCATGGCGGCGAGGGCTTTGCGCCTGCGGCCGATGACGTCGTGGAACATTTCCAGCAGCCGCGCGCCGGACAGCGGCCGCAGCCGGTCCACCCAGATCTCATTGAGTACCGCGGTTTCGTTGCGCACGTGCGGCAGCGTGCGCACGTCGGTTTTCGGTGTGGTCGGATCGTGTGCGGGCGGGCGCTCACCGAGCAACCACGCTTCGGTGCCGACCACGTGCGCCACCACATCGAACACGCTCCAGCCCGGCAGCGATGTCGGTGCGCGCCACTGGTTTTCATCGATATCGACGACCAGTGCGGCGATCGCGTCCCACTGTTCGGACAATCGGGTCGGCAGCTCGGTCCGGTCCAGCGTCGGATCGGTCATTCCTGGGCTCCTTCTTCCGGGCTTTCCATGCCCAGTCTCGCATTGTGGCCCAGCTTTTCGTCGCGTTCGAGCGCCGCGATCCCGGCCTGGATGGCGGCCGCGGTGGATTGTGCGTCGTGTGGGCGCCGCAGCACGACCCCTGCCGCGAACCGGAACTTGTCGCCGTGCTTGCGCGGGATCACGTGCAGGTGGACGTGCGAGACCGTCTGAAAGGCGGCGGTACCGTCGTTGAGCAGCAGGTTCGCGCCGTCGGCTGCGAGGCTGCTGCGCCGAACGGCCAGCGCGAGCCGATGCCCGGCACGGAACACGTAGGCGCCGAGTTCGGCGTCGAGGTCTTCCAGTTCGGCGGCGTGCTTTTTCGGGACCACCAGCATGTGGCCTCGGGCGATGGGCCGGATATCGAGGAAGGCGCAGAGGATGTCGTCCT
Source organism: Nocardia iowensis (assembly GCF_019222765.1). Classification (NCBI taxonomy): domain Bacteria; kingdom Bacillati; phylum Actinomycetota; class Actinomycetes; order Mycobacteriales; family Nocardiaceae; genus Nocardia; species Nocardia iowensis. The sequence goes on from NZ_CP078145.1 coordinate 1,440,397, forward strand.
CGTACACCTTCGTAGCCGGAGCCTCGCCTGCCACGATGCGGCAGAAGACGCAGTCGTTCACAAGCCAGGACCTTACGGCGTACGAGCGCCCGGGGTACACCCCCGCGGTGGAATCGCCATGATGCACGTCACTGTCCCGCCCCGGGACCACGTCCTGACCTGGAGTCCGACCTACGGGTAAGTAACGGACCTGCGAGTTCGCTCTTGTCGCGCTCACCTGCGACGACCACCATCAGAACCGGCGCGATGACGAACAACCGACAGCGCAGGAGGTAACCAGATGTCTGCGAGGACCTTGCGAATCCGGCAAACCGGCGGAATCCGGCATGATCTTGTGACGGGCGTCTCAGCGGACCGCACAAAGCGCCGGGTACAGTTGCGAGGATTTGGGCGACCTTACTCTGAAGTAACATCGTCCGGCCGTCCATCTGATGCCTGAAGCTCAGCACGAGAAGGAACTGACATAGTGGAGACAACGCAGAGCGTAGGCGACGAGTCGCCACGCGGCGCGCGTGTCGGAGTCGTTCGCGAGTCCAACGCGGGCGAACGACGTGTCGCATTGGTGCCGAAGATCATTCCGTCCCTGCTGAAGCAGGGCGTGCAGGTGGTGGTCGAGTCCGGAGCCGGGCTCGGCGCGCTCATTCCCGACAGCGCCTACGAAGCGGCGGGCGCGACGATCGGCGACCCGTGGTCGGCCGAGGTCATCGCCAAGGTCGCGCCGCCCACCGATGCCGAGGTGGCGCGGCTGTCCGACGGGCAGACGCTGATCGGCTTCCTGGCCCCGCGCAACGCGGAAAACCAGATCGGCAAACTGAAATCCGCTGGCGTGCAAGCCTTCGCGGTGGAGGCCATTCCGCGCATCTCGCGCGCGCAGGTGATGGACGCCCTGTCGTCGCAGGCCAATGTCGCCGGTTACAAGGCCGTGCTGCTCGCCGCGTCCGAATCGACCCGCTTCTTTCCGATGCTCACCACCGCGGCGGGCACCGTGAAGCCCGCGACCGTGCTGGTGCTCGGCGTCGGTGTGGCGGGGCTGCAGGCACTGGCCACCGCCAAGCGTCTCGGCGGCCGCACCACCGGTTACGACGTGCGGCCCGAGGTCGCCGACCAGGTGCGTTCGGTCGGTGCGCAGTGGCTCGACCTCGGCATCGACGCCGCTGGCGAGGGTGGCTACGCCCGGGAACTCACCGAGGCGGAGAAGGCCAAGCAGCAGCAGGCCTTGGAAGACGCGATCAAGGGCTTCGACGTGGTGATCACCACCGCATTGGTGCCGGGGCGGCCCGCGCCGCGCCTGGTCAATGCCGAGGCAGTAGCGGGCATGAAGCCCGGCAGCGTGATCGTCGACCTGGCCGGCGAGACCGGCGGCAACTGCGAGCTCACCGAGCCCGGCCAGACCGTGGTCAAGCACCAGGTGACCATCGCCTCGCCGCTGAACCTGCCCGCGACCATGCCCGAGCACGCCTCCGAGCTGTACTCGAAAAACATTGCGGCGCTGCTGGAACTGATGCTGGTGGACGGGAAGCTCGCGCCCGACTTCAGCGATCAGGTGCTCGCCGATTCCTGCGTGACACGTGAGGTTGATGCCTGATGTATACGGAACTGCTTGCGAATATCGCGATCCTGGTGTTGTCGGGGTTCGTCGGGTTCGCCGTCATCTCCAAGGTCCCCAATACCCTGCACACCCCACTCATGTCGGGCACCAACGCCATTCACGGCATCGTCGTGCTCGGCGCGCTCGTCGTGCTGGGTAATACGCAGGATCCCTCGATCTTGACCCAGATCATTCTGTTCGTCGCCGTCGTCTTCGGAACCCTGAACGTCATCGGCGGTTTCGTGGTGACCGACCGCATGCTCGGCATGTTCAAGGGCAAGAAGGCCACCGCGCCGGTTGAGGCGGAGAAGTGATGCATACCTTCGACAATGTGACCTACCTGGTCAACGGCCTCTACATCGTGGCCTTCGGCATGTTCATCTACGGCCTGATGGGCCTGACCGGTCCCAAGACCGCGGTGCGCGGCAACCTGATCGCCGCCGCCGGGATGGTCATCGCCGTTGTGGCGACGCTGATTTCGATCCGGCACACCAACAACTGGATTCTGATCGTCGCCGGTTTGGTCGTCGGTATCGCGCTCGGTGTGCCGCCGGCGAAGTTCACCAAGATGACCGCGATGCCGCAGCTGGTCGCCGCGTTCAACGGTGTCGGTGGTGGCACCGTCGCGCTCATCGCGTGGTCGGAATTCATCAACAGTGACGGCTTCTCGCATTTCAAGCACGGCGAGGAACCCACCGTCCACATCGTCATCGGCTCGCTGTTCGCGGCGATCATCGGCTCGATCTCGTTCTGGGGCTCGCTGATCGCGTTCGGCAAGCTGCAGGAGATCCTGCCCGGCCGCCCGATCGGCCTCGGCAAGCTGCAGCAGCCGCTGAACCTGCTGCTGCTCATCGGTGCGATCGCCGCGGCCGTGGTGATCGGCATCGGCGCCACCGACGAGGGCGTCTCCCAGCTGTGGATGATCGCGGTGCTGGTGCTGGCCGGTGTGCTCGGCCTGGCCGTTGTGTTGCCGATCGGTGGCGCGGACATGCCAGTGGTCATCTCGCTGCTCAACGCGTTGACCGGATTGTCCGCTGCCGCAGCGGGTTTGGCGCTGAACAACACCGCGATGATCGTGGCGGGCATGATCGTCGGCGCGTCCGGCACCATCCTCACCAACCTGATGGCCAAGGCGATGAACCGGTCCATCCCGGCCATCGTGGCAGGCGGATTCGGCGGTGGCGGAACGGCTCCCGGCGCCGGTGACGGCGAGCAGAAGACGGCCAAGGCCACCTCCGCCGCCGACGCCGCGATCCAGATGGCCTACGCCAATCAGGTGATCGTGGTGCCCGGTTACGGCATGGCCGTCGCCCAGGCGCAGCACGCGGTCAAGGAGATGGCCGCGCTGCTGGAGGCCAAGGGCGTCGAGGTCAAGTACGCCATCCACCCGGTCGCGGGTCGGATGCCCGGGCACATGAACGTGCTGCTCGCCGAGGCCGAGGTCTCCTACGACGCGCTCAAGGAGATGGACGACATCAACGGCGAGTTCACTCGCACCGATGTCGCCCTGGTGATCGGCGCCAACGACGTCACCAACCCGGCCGCCCGCGAGGACGCCAGCAGCCCGATCTATGGCATGCCGGTCCTCAACGTCGACCAGGCCAAGAGCGTGATCGTGCTCAAGCGCTCGATGAACTCCGGCTTCGCCGGCATCGACAACCCGCTGTTCTACGCCGACCACACCTCCATGCTGTTCGGCGACGCGAAGAAGTCCGTCGGCGCGGTCACCGAGGAATTGAAGGCGCTGTAGCGACCCGCAACACCCGGCAGCGGCCCCTTGCTCAGCGCGAGCAGGGGCCGTTCGCCGTTAATTGGGTGGACACGACGGGGCCGTAACCCTGATCATGCTCGGAGTGTCCGCACGTAATGAGCCTCTTCGGTTGATCGACCCGAGTGCGCCCTCGGCCGATCTCGCCGAGCGGCTGCCGTGGGCGGTCACCGTCGATTCCGCCTACTCGCCCCGCGATGCGATCGATGCCCTCGCGGTGAGCCCGTTCCTGCGCGGCGATCAACCCTGCGCGCACATAGCGCGTTTCGAGCGGGCCGACCCGGACGCGCCGCTGCGACCCGAGCACGGGCAGGTGGTGCGGTCGGTGCACGAAGAAGACAGCACCGCGACCCTGGTGGTCGGCGTCGGCTGGTCGTTGCGTGCCGTCCGCTGGTCGGGTGGGTCGGCGATGGTCGAGGTGACCGCCGTGACCGACGAACTCGCCGCCAGTGTGCTCGCCGAGTCGATTCGGGGCGCGGCCGCGCAGCCTGCGGTCGGCGAGACGATCGAGATGGGATTCTGGCACATGGGCGGCCACGGGCCGCTGCGCCGAGGGCACGCCATCTCGGCGCCGGAGTGGCCCGCGATCCGCGGCAACTACGCCAGGGATGTCGCGGCGGCGCTGGACCGCCTGATGGGTTTGACGGCAGCGGACGTGCGCGGCCGCCTCGTGCTGCTGCACGGGCCGCCAGGGACCGGGAAGACCACCGCCCTGCGGGCCCTCGCGCGAGCATGGGCGCCGTGGTGCCAATTCGACTGTGTGCTCGACCCGGAGGTGATGTTCGGCAAGCCCGGCTACCTGATGGACGTGGCGGCGGGCGTCGACGGTGAAGACGACACCAAGCGCTGGCGCATGCTGGTGCTGGAGGACTGTGACGAGCTGATCCGGGGCGAGGCGAAAGAAGCGGCGGGGCAAGGCCTTTCCCGGCTGCTGAACCTGACCGACGGCATGCTCGGGCAGGGCAGGGACGTGCTGGTCGCGATCACCACCAACGAAGACCTGTCCCGGCTGCACCCCGCGGTGACCAGGCCGGGCCGCTGCCTGGCACAGCTCGAGATCGGGCGGTTGTCGCCCGCGGAATCGGCGGACTGGCTCGCCAGGGAACGTCGTCCGGACACACCGGCCGACGCCGCCTGCCCCGACGGCGCGACGCTGGCCGAATTGGTGGCGCTGCGCGACGGCGACACCAAAATCCGATCGGTCGAGCAGGACTCCGTCAATCCAGGTCTCTACCTGTGATCCGTGCCGGAGCGACGACTCCGGCATAGCGGCAGCACACCAGCAATGCGATAAGCGGGACGGCCATGGCGGCGGTGAGCGGCACCAGCTCGGTGAGCCAGCCGATCACCGCCGGTCCGGCGAGCAGGCCGAGATAGCCGACGCTGAAGACGCGGGACATGTCGGTCGCGGCCTTGCCGGAACCGAGATTCCCTGCGGCGGTAAAGATCTGCGGGACACTGCCGGACAGGCCGAGTCCCGTCAAGGCCCACCCGAGCAAGGTCAGTGGGACCCACGGCGACACGATGACCAGGGCCAGGCCGAGCGCCGAGACGAGCATGCCGTAGCGGACGACGGCCACCCGGCCGAACGCGCCGCTCACCCGGTCGGCGGCGAGGCGGCCCGCGGTCATGGTGACCGAGAAGGCGCCGAAAGCCAGTGCCGCGGTGGCCGCGTCGGCGCCGAGGTGCTCGCGCATCTGCAAGGTGCTCCAGTCGCCGGCCACGCCCTCGGCGAGCAGTACCGCGAACGCGATTACGGCTAGCGCCAGCACTTTTCGGCTGTGCGCTCGCTCGCCGGGGTTCTTCCCGGTGGCAGGTCGAGACGCGGACTCGCCGCCGAACGAGTCCGCATCGGTCGAACCGAGGTGTAGCTCCACAGCCTGCTCGGGGCCGGTGTCCCTGAGCAGTCTCGGCAGTAGCGCGATGGTCAACGCCACGCAGCCGATCGCCGCCAGCGCCAACGTCATTCGCATATCCCACCCCGCCCGCAGGGTCGCCGCGCCGAGTAGCGAGCCGAGCAACCCACCGCCGGAGAACAGCGCGTGAAAGGCCGACATGATCGGGCGCCCATACGCTCGTTCCACATGCACCGCTTGGGTATTCATCGACACGTCCAGTGCGCCGTTGCCGAAACCGAAGCAGGTCAACGCGAGCGCCAGGGTGACCGGGCCGGTAGCCAGACCGGGTCCGATCACCGCGATCGACATGAGGATCGCGGCGGCGGCGGCCAGTGTCCGGCTGCCGAACCGGTCGGCGAGCGGGCCCGCGATGCGCATGCCGACGACACCCGCCCCGGCCATCGACAGGATGAACATGCCGAGCGTCGACTTCTCGATGCCGGTCCGATCGGTGATCACCGGAATGTGCACGACCCACATGGCCAGCAGGAACCCGTTCAACCCGAACACCGCGAACACGGCAGCACGGGCGACCCGGATGGGGCGATCGATGCTCGGACGCAACATCAGTCCGACGGTACCGATGATCGTTTCGGTGCGCCCACCCCCTCCGTGCCGATGCGAGGCGCGGCCCCGCGGAATCCGGGCCAGGACATCGTCGGCCTGGTGCGTCCGGATAGCCGGATCGCGTCGTTGCGATCGGTTCCCGCGGGTTGTCTGCACAGCCTCTGTTTGTTCCAACCGCGAACCGGCGCTAGATGTTCCAGATTCCCGAGGCGGCGGTCTCGCGTGCGTATTCGGTGAAATCCTTTGGCTCCCGGCCCAAGGCGCGTTGCACGCCGTCGGTGGTCTTGCTGTTCCTCCCGTCAAGCACCGTGCCGAAGAGATAGTCGAGCAGGCTCACCGCGTCGGCGGGCACCTGGTATTCGGTCAGCGCCGCAACGAATTCCGTCCGGGATATCGGAAGGAAGGCGATGTCGCGTCCGGTCGCCTCGGCGATCTCCGCGACCGCCTCGGCGAAGGTGAGCGCGCGTGGCCCGGTCAGCTCGTATACCTCGCCGTGGTGCCCGTCCTCGGTGAGCGCGCGGACGGCGACATCGGCGATGTCGTCGGCGTGTACGAACGGTTCCGGCACGTCACCGTTGGGCAGCGCCACCTCTCCGGCCAGGATGTATTCGGTGAACGCGCCTTCGCTGAAGTTCTGCGCGAAGAAGCTGCACCGCACGATGGTCCAGTCGAGGCCGGATTCCTGCACGAACTCCTCGCATTCCACCGCCTCCGGCTCGCCACGGCCGGACAGCAGCACCAGCCGGTGCACGCCGCTCTGCTTCGCCACGGCCGCGAACGCGCGCAGCGTTTCGGGAGCGCCGGGCACCGCCAGGTCGGGCTGGTACGCCAGGTAGGCGGCATGCACGCCGGCCAGGGCCGCGGGCCAGGTGTCGCGGTCGGCCCAGCTGAACGGGATCTCCGCCGAGCGCGAGCCGAGGCGGACCGGGTGGCCCGCCGCGGTGAGCCGGGCGGCGACCCGGCTGCCGGTCTTGCCGGTGCCGCCGGTGACGAGGGTGAGGTGCTGGGATGCGGTGCTGTTTGTCATGGTTCGAGTACACCGGCAGAAGCCGAGACGGAACATGGTTCAGCAGCTCATGATCATGCGTGATCGTCTACTGTTGGTGGCGTGGATGCGCTCGCCAGTCTGCTCGAAGGTCCACGTGCCCGAGGCGCGTTTCTGATGTGCTCGTTGCTGAAGCCGCCGTGGTCGCTGCGCATTCAGGACGAGGCTCCGCTCACCGTGGTGGCGATGGTCCGTGGCGGCGCGTGGGTGATGATGGGCCAGAACGCGCCGCGGCAGTTGAGCGAAGGCGACGTCGCGATCTTCCGCGGTCCCGATCACTACACGGTCGCCGACACGCCGACCACCGAGCCGCAGATCATCATCCATCCCGGCAATGTGACGAAGACGCCGGACGGCGAAGCCCTCTGCGAGACATTGAGTCTCGGCGTTCGCCAGTGGGGCACCGACGCCGACGGCGCCACCATGCTGGTCACCGGAACCTACGAGTCGGCGGGTGCGGCCAGCCAGCGTCTGCTGCGCGCCCTACCGCCGCTGATCGTGCTGCAGCGCGGCGACTTCGACACCCGCCTGCTCGACATCCTGGTCGACGAGGCCGTCCGGGACGAGCCCGCCCAAGGCGCCGTGCTCGACCGGCTGCTGGACATGGTGCTGATCGCCGCCCTGCGGGCTTGGTTCGCCCGCAACGACGCCCCCGCCTGGTACCACGCCTACAGCGACCCGCTGGTCGGCAAGGCGCTGCGGCTGCTGCAACACAATCCCGCGCACGGCTGGACCGTAGCGGGCCTGGCCGAGGCGGTCGGGGTGTCCAGGGCCGCGCTCGCCCGCCGCTTCACCGATCTGGTCGGCGAGCCGCCGATGTCCTTCCTCACCGAGTGGCGGCTCGCGCTGGCCGCCGACCTACTCGCCGAATCCGACGCCACCATCGAAGCCATTGCCCGGCAAGTCGGTTACGGCAGCGCCTTCGCCCTGAGCACCGCCTTCAAACGCCACTTCGGGGTGAGCCCGCGCGACCACCGGCAGGGCGCCACCCCCGCTGAGCTATCGTCGGCCGGGTGACGCAGCAGTATCCGGTGCTCTGGCCGATGCCGACCCGCTGGGCCGACAACGACCACTACGGGCACGTGAACAACGTGACGTACTACTCGTACTTCGACACCGCGGTCAACGCGTGGTTGATGCACGCCACCGGCACCGACATCCGTGAGCTGCCCGCACTCGGCGTCGTCGCGCAGACCTCGTGCCAGTACGTCGGTTCACTCAGCTTCCCGGACCAGTTGCAGGTCGGCCTGCGCATCTCCCGCCTCGGCCGCTCCAGCATCACCTACGACCTGGCGATCTTCCGGGAGGCCGACGGCGACCTCGAACTCGCCGCCACCGGCACCTTCGTGCACGTCTACGTCGACGCCGAAACCCGCAAACCCGTCGAGATCCCCGCCGTCATCCGCACCGCCGCCACCGCACTCGTCACCGACTGACCGCAGTCAGATCCGGCTCAGCAGGGTGAGGGGGTCCTCGAGCAGGCTCGCGGTGGTGGCGAGGAAGCGGGAGGCGAGTTCGCCGTCGATCATCCGGTGATCGAAGCTGATGCCGAGCGTGGTGACCCAGCGGATCGCTAGTTCGTCGCGGAATACCCAGGGGCGCTTACGGATCGAGCCCAAGCACAGGATCGCCGCCTCGCCCGGATTGACCAGCGGCACGCCGGTGTCCACCCCGAACACGCCGACATTGGTGATGGTGAAGGTACCGCCGCGCAGGTCGGTCGGGCTCGCGCCACCCGAGCGCGCGGTCTCGGCCAGCCAGCCGATCTCGCGGGTCAGGTCGCGCAGGCTCAGTGACTGCGCTTCTTTGATGTTCGGCACCAGCAGTCCACGGTCGGCAGCGACCGCGATGCCGAGGTTCACGTAGTGCTTGGTGACGATCTCCTGATTCGCCTCGTCCCAGTAGGTATTGATGCCGGGGAATTCGGCGATCGCCGCCAGCGCGGACTTCGCCACCAGGGCCAGTGGCGTAAGTGTCAGTCCGGCAAAAGATTTGGTCGTCCGCAGGTGGTCGAGCAGCTCCATCGACGCGGTGCAATCCACGGTGACGAAGGTGCTGGCCTGCGGGATGGACCGAGCACTGGCCAGCATGGCCGCCGCCGTGCGCTTGCGAATGCCGCTGACGGGTGTGCGCACCTCCCGCGCCGGTGGGCTGACGCCGTCGCCGGAAGCGGGGACGGCGGGTGGGGTCGCGGTCGACTCGGCCTGACTCGCCATCGTGCGCGATTGCGATACCGGGACCGCGCCGCGCACGTCCTCGACGGTGACCGCACCGTCCGGACCGGAGCCCGCGACGAACCAGAGATCGATGCCGAGCTCGCGCGCGAGCCTGCGGGCGGCGGGAGTCGCGGCTGGTCTGGTGGTGGACAGTTGCGGCCGCGCGTTTCCCGACATGGTCTCCGCGGCAGTGGATTCGGCGTGTTGCGGACTTGGACCCGACTCGGTATCCGGCGAATCAGGCTGCGCGGCAGCGGTTTCCGATGAAAACTCCGCCGACGTCTCGGGTTTCGGAGCCGCGGGCCTTCGCCGCCGCGACGCGGTCTCGCCTTCCGGCCCATAGCCAACCAGCACCGCCGTTCGCCCGGTGCCGTTCGTCTCGTTCCCGTTCGCCGCGCTCTCCTGAGTCGCGGCCGCCTGCGCCGTCCGGCTCGTGTCCGGCTGCGCCGTCGCGGTAGGCGCTTCGTCGTTCTGCACCCGGATCAGCGGCGCCCCGACCAGCACGGTCTCGCCGGGTTGCGCGAGCAACTCGACCACCCGCCCGGCGAACGGCGACGGCAGCGCCACCACCGCCTTCGCCGTCTCGACCTCGGCGATCGTCTGATTCAAGGCCACCTCGTCGCCGACGCCGACCGACCAGGACACCAACTCGGCGTCAGCCAGCCCTTCGCCGAGGTCGGGTAGCCGGAATTCCAGAACGTTCCCTTGGCTTTGCTGGGGTGCGCGATCTTCCACGGTGGAGCCTTTCCCTACGGCGGACCGGCGTCAGGCGGCGAGCGTTCGATCGACCGCGGCGAGGATGCGGTCGGGGTCGGGCAGATGGAACTTTTCGAGCTTGGCCGGGGGATATGGGATGTCGAACCCGCCGACGCGCAGCACCGGCGCCTCCAGATAGTAGAAGCAGCGTTCGGTGATCCGCGCCGCGATTTCCGCGCCGAGACCGGCGAAAACCGGTGCCTCATGGGTGATCACCAGCCTGCCGGTCTTGGCGACCGATTCCGCGATCGTGTCGAAATCGATCGGCGACAGGCTGCGCAGATCGATCACCTCGAGTGAATGCCCTTCCTCCCCAGCAATTTTCGCGGCGGAGAGCGCGGTGGCCACGGTGCCGCCATAGGCGACGATCGTGGCGTCGGTACCGGTGGCGCACACCCGGGCGCGGTCGGCGGGCAGCCCGCCGTCGCGGTCCAGTGCGACGAAGTCGACGTCGGCCTTGTCCCAGTAGCGCCGCTTGGGTTCGAAGAAGATCACCGGGTCGTCCAACGCGATCGCCTGACGGATCATCGAATACGCGTCGGCGGGCGTGCTCGGCGTCATCACCCGCAACCCGGCGGTGTGCGCGAAATAGGCTTCCGGCGATTCCGAGTGGTGTTCCACCGAGCCGATCCCGCCGCCGAACGGAATGCGAATCGTGATGGGCGCGTGCACCTTTCCTTGTGTCCGGTAGTGGATCTTCGCCACGTGCGAGACGATCTGATCGAAGGCCGGATAGACGAACCCGTCGAACTGGATCTCACACACCGGCCGATATCCGCGCAGCGCCATGCCGAAAGCCGTTCCCACGATGCCGGATTCGGCAAGCGGGGTGTCGACGACCCGGTTGTTGCCGAAGTCCTTCTGCAGGGCGTCGGTCACCCGGAACACACCACCGAGGCGGCCGATGTCCTCGCCCATGAGAATGACCTTGGGGTCGTCCTCCAGGGCGCGGCGCAGCCCGGTGTTCAGTGCGCCGGCGAAGGTCGTGATCATGAAGGGACTCCTTCCGGTCGCGCGGCAGCCTCGCTGGGATCGCCAGCCAAGTACTCCGCGTATGCCCGCCGCTCTTCGGTGATGAGCGCGTGCGGGGCGGCATAGACGTGCTCGAACAGGTCCATCGGTCCTGGGTCCGGCATTTCGATGGTCGAGGTGCGCACCTGGCGGGCCACCTCGTCGGCCCGGTCGGCGACCGATCGCTGGAACGACGAGTCGAACAGCGACTCGCGTTCCAGCAGCCTGCGCAGCCGGTCGATCGGATCGCGGCGGGCCCACTGCTCGGTCTCCGCGGACGAGCGGTAGCGGGTGGGGTCGTCGGCCGTGGTGTGCGGGCCCATCCGGTAGGTGATCGCCTCGATGAAGGACGGGCCGCCGCCGGAGCGGGCGCGCGCCACCGCCTGCCGCGTCACGGCGAGCACCGCGAGCGCGTCGTTGCCGTCGACCTGCACGCCGGGGATGCCGTAGCCGTAGGCGCGGCGCACGATCGGCGTCTGACTCTGCACCCGGACCGGTTCGCTGATCGCCCAGTGATTGTTCTGGCACAGGAACACCACCGGGGCGCTCCAACTCGACGCGAAGCCGAGCGCCTCGGCGATATCGCCCTGACTGCTGGCGCCGTCACCGAAGTAGGCGATGGTCGCGATCTCGGCGCCGTCCAGGTGGGCGGCGTAGGCGTAGCCGGTCGCGTGCAGGCCCTGCGAGCCGACGATGATGTTCGGATTGGTCATATTGACCGCGCTCGGATCCCAGCAGGAATGTGCGACGCCGCGCCACAGCCGGGTGATCTCGCTGGGATTCACCCCCCGGCAATAGGCGACGGCGGCCTCGCGATAGCTGCAGAACACGTAGTCGTCGGGATACAGAGCGTGCGCCGAGCCCACCTGGGTGGCCTCCTGCCCGAGCAGCGGAGCCCATAGCCCGAGTTGACCCTGCCGTTGCAACGCGGTCGCCTCGGTGTCGATGCGCCGGGTGACGACCATGTCCTCATACATCTTGCGTAGCAACTCGGGCCCGACGTCCGCGACCAGGGCGGCGTGCTCTCGATCGAGCACACGGCGACCGTCGGGCTGGACCAATTGCACCGGATACTCGACCTTGTCTGGCATCGGTGACCGCCTCCTCACCTGACCCGCGAATGCGCGTGTGTCCTACCTCACAGCATCCACGAGAATGCGATGTGCGCAAGTGATCGACGCGTAAATGCGCAGAATGCTCAATTCTTACCCGGACCCGAATGTCATACTGCGTTGTATGACCAGAGAGACGGTCGACGTGACCTTGGACGCCACCGACGCCAGGCTCTTGCTGGAACTGGTCGCCAATCCGAGAGCGACCGGCGTGGAGCTGGCCGCCCGGCTCGGGCTGTCCCGCAACACCGTCCAGGCCCGCCTGGCTCGCTGGGAGGCGGGTGGGGTGCTCGGCAGTTTCGAGCGCCGGGTGCAGCCGCGCGCGCTGGGGTATCCGCTGGCCGCGTTCGTCGCGGTGGTCGTCGATCAGCACCAATTGGATTCGGTGGTAGACGAACTCGCCAAAGTGCCCGAGGTGACCGAGGTGTGCGGCATGACCGGACTCACCGACCTGACGGTCCGCGTGGTCGCCAGGGACGCCGACGATTTGTATCGAATTGCCGGGCAGATATTGAAGATTCCCGGGGTGGAGCGCACCAATATGGCGCTGGTGATGCGCGAGCTGGTCGGGCCGCGGACCGCGCCGCTGCTCGATCGACTATCCCGCGGCGGCTGATCTGTGCGGTGCGGTGGCGGCGCCTCGGTGCGGCGATAGGGTGCGGGAATGGAGATTTCGGGCAAGGTTGCGATCGTCACGGGGGCCGGAGCGGGGATCGGTGCGGCATTGGCCCGCAAGCTGGTCGACGGCGGGGCCCGGGTGGTGCTCGCCGATCTCGATGCCGACGGCGCGACGCGGGTTGCCGAATCCCTCGGCGGCGCAGCGGTCGCGGTCGGCGGAGACGTCGCCGACGAGCAGGTGATCCGCGGCTTGATCGAGCGCGCCGAGACCGAATTCGGGCCGGTGGATCTGTATTTCGCGAACGCGGGCATCGGCGGAGGCGGCGGGCTCGACAGCACGGATGCGCAATGGGCGGCGGCGCTGGAGGTCAATGTGCTCGCCCACGTCCGCGCCGCGCGGCTGCTGGTGCCCGGCTGGCTGGCCCGGGGGACCGGCTACTTCGTGTCCACCGCCTCGGCGGCGGGCTTGCTCACTCAGCTCGGTTCCGCACCATACGCGGTCACCAAGCACGCTGCTGTCGGATTCGCCGAATGGTTGTCGGTCACCTACGGGGACAAAGGAATTCGAGTGAGCTGCCTATGCCCGATGGGCGTTGATACGCAATTGTTGCGCACCGGCCTTGCCCCGGCGGAGCAGGCCGCCGACGCGGAGCTCGCGGTCAAGGCGGTCACCACCGCGGGCGCGGTGCTCTCCCCGGACCAGGTCGCCGAGGTCGTGGTCGCCGGTGTCGAAGCCGAACACTTCCTGATCCTGCCGCACCCCGAGGTACTGAAGATGTACCGCTACAAGGGCTCCGACTACGACCGCTGGCTCGACGGCATGCGCCGCTTCCAAGCCGCGCTGCGCGGCTGAGCCGCGCACTGTCCGCTGTGATGTCACGCGGGTGAAACATTGCGGGGGTTGCGCGTAAAGAACGGCGGCTAGTTCTGTAGCTATGGCAGTTGCAGCGCATCCCGTCGATACCCGGTTGCCGTTCGGGCGGCAGCTCACCTTCGGCATTCAGCACGTTCTGATCATGTACACCGGGTGCGTCACGGTGCCGCTGGTGTTCGGCGCCGCCGCGGGGCTGGACCGGGGCACCGTCGGGCTGCTGATCAGCGCGGATCTGCTGATCGCCGGGGTCATCACGCTGATACAGAGCCTCGGCGTGGCCAAGCTCGCCGGTGCGCGGTTGCCGATCGTCTGCGGCGCCACCTTCGTCGGGCTCAACCCGATGATCCTGATCGCCGCGGAATACGGCCTGCAGGCGGTCTACGGATCGATGATGGTCGGCGGTGTGGTCGGTGTGGCACTGGCCTGGCCGTTCGCCAGGATGGTGCGGTTCTTTCCGCCGCTGGTCACCGGGACCGTGCTGACCGTCGTCGGCATCTCGCTGATCGGGGTGGCCGGTGGGTTGATCATCGGCGCCGATCCGACGGCGTCGTCGTTCGCCGCGCCGTCGCATATCGGGTTGGCCGCCGTGGTGGTCGTGATCGCCGTGGGATTTCTGTGCCTCGGCCGCGGTGTGTGGTCGCAACTGGGTGTGCTGATCGCCCTGGTGGCCGGGATCGTGATCGCCATACCGATGGGGTTGGTGGACACCGGCGGCATCGGGGCCACCGACTGGGTGGGCCTGCCGCGGCCGTTCCACTTCGGCGCGCCGGAGTTCCCGATCACCGCGGTGGTCGCGATGAGCATTGTGATGGCAGTGGTGTTCGCCGAGTCCACCGCGAGCATGCTGGCGATCAGTGAGATCACCGGAAAACCGCTCGGCAAGGGCGATTTGGCGCGCGGCCTGGTCGGTGACGGGCTCTCCGGTGTACTCGGCGGCATCTGCACCGCGTTCATCGACACGATCTTCAACCAGAACGTCGGCTCCGTCGCGGCGACCCGGGTGTACAGCCGCTATGTCACCGCCACCAGCGGGGCCATCCTGGTGCTGCTCGGCGTGCTGCCCCGATTCGGCGCGATCGTCGCGGCGGTCCCCGAGCCGGTGGTCGGCGGCGTCGGCCTGGTGTTGTTCGCCACCGTCGCGATCGTCGGCGTCGACACCCTGCGCAAGGCCGATCTCGCCGACCGGGTCAACGCCACCATTGTCGCCACCGCCCTCGGTGTCGGTCTGCTGCCGGTCATGGCGAAGGACATGTTCGTCAAGTTCCCCGACTCCGCGCAAATCCTGCTTACCAGCGGCGTAACCCTGGGCGCGGCAACAGCTTTCGTACTCAACCTGCTGTTCAACCACACCAGGCTCGGTGTCCTCGCCCGTGGCGTTGTGCCACCCCGCGTTTCGTTGTGACGCGGTCAGTCGCGGTGCGTCAGTACTTTGCGGACCACCAGTCCGGCGAGCAGAGCCCAGAACGCCGCGCCGATGCCGAGGAAACCCACGCCGGAGGCGGCGATCAGGAAGGTGACCACGCCTGCTTCGCGGTGCTGTTCGGAACGTAGGGCTCCGGTCAGGGCGGCCGCCAGGGTCGCAAGGAGGGCAAGGCCCGCAACGGTTTCCAGGGTGCCTTTGGGAGCGGCAGCGATGAGGGTGACCAGGGCTGCTGAGCCGAGGGCGAGCACCAGGTAGCCCGCGCCCGAGGTGAAGGACGCGATCCAGCGCTTCTTCGGATCGGGGTGGGCCGAGGGGGCCGCCGAGAGCGCGGCGCTGATCGCGGCCAGGTTGATGGCGTGGCCGCCCGCGGGGGCGCCGACCATGGTGCCGATGCCGGTGACGGTCATGGCCGCCCGCCACGGGACTTCGTAACCGAAGGACTTCATGACCGCGGTTCCCGGAATGTTCTGTGAGGCCATGGTGACGATGTAGAGCGGTATCGCGACGCCGATCATCGCCTGCCAATTCCAGTGCGGCAGTGTCAGTTCCACCGATGGCACCATGGCCGCGAAGTCGAGCTGCCTGTGCTGCACGGCGATGCTGATGCCCGAGCCGATCGCCGCCGTGGCGAACGCGGCGATCACCGCCAAGCGCTTGGCCACCCGCTGCAGCACCAGCCACACCAGGATCACCGGAACGACCACCGCCGGACTGGACTGCACGGCCTGCACCGGCGCTAGGCACAGCGGCAGCAGCACCCCGGCCAGCATGGCCTGCGCGATCTCCACCGGTATCGCGGCGACCAGATTCCCGAGCCGCTGCCACAGGCCGGTGATCACGATCAACACCCCGGCGAGCGCGAACGCGCCGACCGCGGCGGGCCAGCCACCGGCCACCGCACCCGTGCTGGCCAGCAGTGCGGCGCCGGGGGTGGACCAGGCCAGCGTGATCGGCATCCGATACCGGTAGCTGAGCAGCATCATGCCGACCGCCTGCGTCACGCACACCGCCAGCAGTCCCGACGCCGCCTGCGCCGCGTTCGCGCCGACCGCGGTGAGCCCGCTGAGCACCACGGCGAACGCGCTGGTGAAACCGACGAGTGCGGTAACGACACCGGCGCCGAGCGGCTGGGCGAGGCCGGCCGCGGGAGCGACCGTGGATTCGGGATGGGGTACGGCGGGTGCCTCGGGCGCCGAGGAAACGTTCGACATTGTGGCGATCCTGCCCGCAACTGGACTGCTCCGTCACGGGCCAGTCGGCCGAAACTGGACCGAATTGGCGGCGCTGGTCATGGTGGACCGTGCTCGCTGGTTCGTCCGACCGGTCGGCCGTCGCTACCGGCGAGTAGCGCTGGGGTGCAGCCACATTCCCCTGTTCAGGTGCGTAGTCTGAGGGGTATTCGGTGCGCGAGGGTGCGATTCTGAACTAGGAGCTGGGTTGAGCGCGGTACTGATCTCGCCGGAAGAGCTTCGGGAAGTGTTGTCGGACAAGCGGGTTCGCCTGCTGGATGTCCGATGGGCGCTGGGTGACCCGGACGGCCCGCAACACTATCTTGACGGCCACATCCCGGGCGCGGTGTTCGTCGACATGGAAACCGAGCTGGCCGCGCCGCCGTCGCCCACCCGCGGCAGGCATCCGCTGCCCGACCTCGCGCAGCTGGAGAAGTGCGCGCGCAGCTGGGGCATTCGCAACGGGGATCCGGTGGTCGTCTACGACGCGACCGGCGGTATGGCGGCCGCCCGCGCTTGGTGGCTGCTGCGCTGGGCGGGCATCGCCGACGTGCGGATCCTCGATGGCGGCTTGCCCGCCTGGACGAACACCGGCGGTGAGCTCGCCACCGGCACCGAACCCGACCCCGAACCCGGGGACGTCGAACTGAGCCCCGGACACCTGAAAGTTATCGATGCCGACGCGGCCGCCCGCTGGCCTGGCGTGCTGCTCGACGCCCGCGCGGGCGAGCGCTATCGCGGCGACGTCGAGCCGATCGATCCGCGGGCCGGTCACATCCCCGGCGCCATCAGCGCGCCCACCGCCGAAAACCTGGACGCCCAAGGGCGTTTCCGCGACCCGGCCGAATTGCGCGAACGTTTCGCCGGATTCGGCACCGAACCGATCGCGGTCTACTGCGGCTCCGGCGTGACAGCGGCCCATCAGGTGGCCGCGCTGGCGGTGGTCGGTATCGACGCCGCCTTGTACCCGGGCTCGTGGTCCCAATGGTCGAACGATCCGAAGCGGCCCGTCGCGACCGGAAGCTGAACCCGATTCGGCGCACCCGATATTCAGGGACAGGTCCGGGCGACACCCTGCAACGCCATGGTGTCGGCGGTGGTCAACGGCAGGTCGTATTGGACGGCCGCGGTGAGGTACTTGCCCGCGTAGAAACAGTGGTTCGCGCGGGCGGGCGGTAGCCAGTCCTCGGGCGTCTTGTCGCCCTTGGCCTGGTTGATCCGTCCTTCGGTGGCGAGCAGGTTGAAGTCGACGTCGTTGGCGAACCGGATCCGACGCTCGGGCGGCCAGAAGGCCGCGCCCATGTCCCAGGCGGCGGCCAGCGAATACACGTGGTCGATCTGCACCTGGTCGGCGTCGGCCTTGGTGAAGGGGATCTGCTTGCCCGTGTACGGATCGTTCAAGGTGCCGCCGACCACAACGCAGTCATTGGTTCCCGGCCGGAAACTCACCCCGATGAGCTGCTTGGCCAGCACGTTGTTGCGGGTGTCGCAGCCGTCGTGCCCGCCGGGACCGTCGTAGTCGTCGGTCCAGGCGGGTCCGAACACGCATTTCTGTCCGGCCTTGCAACCACGGTCGTAGCCACCGGGATGCGGCCGATCCGCAATGACCCGCACACCGGCCAGCAGCCGCTCCAACTCGACCCGGGTCGGGCTACCCGGCGCGGGCGCCACCGGGGCCGTACCGATCTGGGCGCACCCCGCCGCGGACAGCACGACGAGCACGCCGACGAGCCATCGCCGAATGTCCGCACCCATGGCGCCAGGTGTACACGGATGGACCGACATGCGTAGAACCCGAAGAAAGAGCAGTTGTCAGGAGCGGAGTGGAACAACCCTCACAACCAGGCACGCGCGAGCAGGTCGTCATCGGCGACCTCGCTCGCCCTCGGCGGGAACCGGGTGGCCGAAATCGACTCGGTGTTCGCGCCGTCGTGCCCGATCAGCCACGAGCCGCCGCGTTCCTCGCACTCGGCGAGCTTGGCGAAGGTGGCGAGCAGGAAGGTGATGGCCTCGTTCGGGTCGAGAGTTCGAGCCAGGCGCTGGGATTCACCAGGGCGGGACAGGTCCAGCCACACGCCGGACTGACCGTCCAGGCGCATACCGACGATCTTCTCGGCGTTGATGAAGGTGAATTTGCGTCGCTCCCACGGCGTCGTCGGCGTGAAGCTCTGCTCGAGAACCTGGAGCAGAATCGTCATGATTGCCTCCGTTGACCAGCGGATATTCAAGTATGTTCCGCCCGGCCCGAGAAATCCATAGCGGCCGGGTCGCCGCCGCTGGATCGCTGTCGGACCCACCTGCTTGGATGGGCTGATGCTGCACGGTCTGTGGTCGCCGGGATCCGGGTTGCTGCTCTGGCACGACGCGCCCCTTACCGCGCTGCCCGACCCATTGGGCAGCGTGTTGAGCGCGTCCAAATTCCGGCACCGGGCCGACGTGCTGGTCAGCGGTCCGGACGGCACCGCGACCGAACAGGTCCGCGCGCACGCGATGGTCCCGGCGGCCGCGGCGGAGGCGCTGCGGCAGCGCCTTCCCGCCGCGGCGGTGGCCGGTGATCTGCGCTTCCTGGCGCACGTCGCGCACGGTGTCGAGCGGTGGGTGCGGGCCGGTCGGATCGTGCCGGAACTGCGCCGGGAAGACGGCCAGTGGTGGGTGCGCTGGCGGCTGGTCGGCAGCGAGCGGCAGCGGGCCTGGCTGGCCGAGTTGGCGGTGGCCATGCCCGCCGCGCTGCGGGTGGCGGGTCGGCCGACCGTGCTGCTCGACGACCTGGTCAGCGAACTCACCGACCCGATCGCGCGGGCGTTGATCGACCTGCCGGGCTCGTCGCATCCGCTGGTCGATGCCCTGGTCCGGGATGTCCCGCTGGACGGCGGCAGCTACCAGGTGGCCGAGGTGCTGGAGCGGTGGCGGGCCACCCTGACCGGCGACGAGCCGGAACTGGTACTCCGCCTGCTCGAGCCGGACGGCGAGGTCGGCACCGCGGACGAGTCGGTGGCGCTGTGGCGGCTGCAGGTCTGCCTGCGGGTCGACGGCGAGGCCCCGAATCCCGTGCTGTTGCAAGGTGATCCGAATTTGCTCCGGAACGCGGTGGAGCAGCTCGGCGAGGCACAGCGCGCGTATCCGCGGCTGCGTGAACTGCCGAGCGACCCACAGTCGTTGGATCTACTGCTGCCGACCGAGGTCGTCGTCGATTTGGTCGAGCATGGGGCGCACGCGTTGCGGGCGGCAGGGGTCCCGTTGCTGCTGCCGCGCGCCTGGAATGTCAGCGCGCCGACCATGCGGCTGCGAGTGGAAAGCGCGGTGCCCGCGGCCGAAAGCATCGTCGGCATGCCGGGACTCGTCTCCTACCGATGGGAACTCGCGCTCGGCGACACCATCCTGACCAAGGCGGAGATGGAACGGCTGGTCCGCAGCAAGTCGGACCTGGTCCAGCTGCGCGGCGACTGGGTGCAGGCCGACCACAAAGTGCTGGCCGCCGCCGCCCGTTACGTCGCCGCGCACACCGACACCTCCGAAATCACCTTCGCCGACCTGATCGGCGAACTCGCGGGCGGTCGCGTCGAACAGGTGCCGATCACCGAGGTCACCGCCACCGGCTGGGCGGCCGACATCCTGGATCGGACCCGCGAGCTGGCCCCGATCGAGCCCCCGGTCGGGCTGAAAGCGCAACTGCGGCCCTACCAGGAACGCGGCCTCGCATGGCTGGCGACCATGAGCCACATGGGTTTCGGGGCGATCCTGGCCGACGACATGGGCCTCGGTAAGACCGTGCAGGTGCTCGCGCTGTTGGTACACGAGCGCGAGGCGGCCCGCACGGTGCGAGACCAGCGGCCCGGAAATCATCAGGCGGCGTCGACAAGTCGGGATCGCACCTCGGCGGATGCGAGTTTCGATGGCGCAGTGGTCATTTCGCTCGACGCCGCGCGGCGTCGCAAGGCCGGAGTTGCCGACGGCGGCATCGGCCGGCAGCACGCTCTCCGGCAGACAGCGGAAAACTCGCGTCCGGACGGCATGCCGGGGCCCACCTTGCTGGTGTGCCCGATGTCGGTGGTCGGCAACTGGCAGCGCGAGACCGAGCGTTTCGCGCCGGATCTACGCGTCTGGGTCCACCACGGCGCGGGCCGGCGCTCCGGCGCGGAGTTGGACGCGGCGGTGGCCGAGGCGGATCTGGTGATCACGACGTATTCGCTGCTCGCGCGCGATCTCGACGAGTTGAAGCGGCAGACCTGGGACCGCATCGTGCTCGACGAGGCACAACACATCAAGAATGCCGCCACCAGGCAGTCGCGCGCGGCGCGTGCGCTGCCCGCGCGACATCGGCTGGCGCTCACCGGAACTCCGGTGGAGAACCGGCTGGAGGAACTGCGCTCGATCATGGATTTCGCGGTGCCGAAGGTGCTCGGTAGCCCGCAGACCTTCCGCGCCCGCTTCGCCGTGCCCATCGAGCGCGAGCGGGACGAGAACGCGATCAGCAGGCTGCGGATGATCACGCAGCCGTTCGTGCTGCGCCGTGTGAAGACCGATCCAGCGGTGATCTCCGATCTGCCGGACAAGCTGGAGATGACGGTGCGCGCCAACCTGACCGTCGAGCAGGCCGCGCTGTACCAGGCGGTGGTCGACGACATGCTGGCCAAGATCAAGGACGCGAAAGGTATGGCGCGCAAGGGCGCCGTGCTCGGCGCGCTGACCAGGCTGAAGCAGGTGTGCAATCACCCGGCGCACTTCCTCGGCGACGGCTCCGCCGTGCTGCACCGCGGCGGCCATCGCTCCGGCAAGCTCGCCCTGGTGGAGGACGTGCTCGACGCGGTGCTCGCGGACGGCGAGAAAGCATTGCTGTTCACCCAGTTTCGCGAGTTCGGCGAGCTCGTCGCGCCCTACCTGGCCGAGCGGTTCGGTACCGAGATCCCGTTCCTACACGGCGGGGTGCCAAAGCAGCGGCGCGACACCATGGTCACCCGCTTCCAGGAGCCGGACGGTCCCCCGCTGATGCTGTTGTCGCTCAAGGCCGGTGGCACCGGTCTGAACCTTACCGCCGCCAATCATGTTGTGCACCTGGATCGCTGGTGGAATCCGGCAGTGGAGAACCAGGCCACCGACCGCGCGTACCGAATCGGCCAGCAGCGCAATGTTCAGGTGCGCAAACTGGTCTGCGTCGACACCATCGAAGAGCGGATCGACGAAATGATCAAGGGTAAAAGGCAACTGGCCGACTTGGCGGTCGGTGCGGGGGAGAACTGGATTACCGAGCTCAGCACCGACGACCTGCGTGAGCTGTTCACCCTTGGGGCGGAGGCGGTCGGCGAGTGAGTCCCTACATCGACTACAGCGAGTACGGCAAACGCCGCCCGGTGCGCGGTGGCGTCGAGGCGCGCAGTCGGCGTGGGGGTTTCGGGCGTACCTGGTGGGGTAAGGCGTTGATCGACCTGGTCGAGCAGATGGCCGATGGAGGGCGCATGTCGCGCGGCCGCACCTACGCCCGGGCCGGGCAGGTGGTCAGCTACCGGATCGAGCCGGGCTCGGTGACCGCGGAAGTGCAGGGCAGTCAACCTCGCCCGTTCACCGCGGTGTTCACGGTCCGGCCGCTGCGTGCGGAAGAAATCGAACTGCTCATCGAGACGATCCGCGACGCGCCGGGCATGCTCGCCGAGATCGCTTCCGGCGCACTGCCGACCGCCCTCGGGCCACTGCTGCTGCCGACCACCGCGGCCGATCTGGATTTCACCTGCAGCTGCCCCGACCCTGGTTGGCCGTGCAAGCATGTGGCCGCGGTCTGCTACCTGCTCGCCGAACGGCTCGACGAGCGCCCCCGCGAGATTCTCGCGCTGCGCGGACTCGACTTGGACACCCTCATCGGCGGCATCGAACGTGACCCGCGCGCAACGGATTCCGGCGATCCGTACGGCAACGAAGCCGAGCTGCCGAACCTGCCGAAGGTCGAATTCCATCCTGCCCCCGAGGATCTGGATCCGCTGCTGTTGCGCAAGGCGATGCGGATGACCTCGGCCGAGGAGTCGATCGCCGCGACCGGGCTGCGCGAATTCACCGCGCTGTATCGCATGTTCGACGGCTGAGCGAGCTGTGGTGGGCACCCGGCGTCGGGGCTTACGGTTGCCGCCGGACTCCTTGGGGCGGGATCAGGTCCGGCTGCACAGGGACCGGGACTTCCCGACACCGGATGCCTCACCCAGTCTGCGCGCGCCGGACCCGCCTCGGAACTGCCCGAGGGTTGCCCGACCACTGCCCTTGCATCGAAGGCGGGGGCAGCGTTCAGGCCGTCCGCCGGTTACCGGCCACCAGTACCGCCGCGAAGCACAGCGTGGCAAGTCCGGACGCCACGATGGCCAGCTCGGGGAAATACAGGCAGGCGATCCAGAACATCCCGCCCGCCGCTGCCAGGCAGATCGCGTTGAACAGCGACCACCGGGCGATCAGCTGGGGCGCGGCACGCACCGCGACGATCGCCAGCAGGCCGAAAAGCAGAGCCAACAGGCCCATTCCGACGCTGTAGCCGGTGTTCAGGCCGAAGACGGTCACCTGCCTACTGCCGTCGAACATCGATGTGGATACCTGTGCCGACAACTCGTTGACGACCTCTTCGGCGGGGGAGTCGTTGCCGTTGAAGACGTGCAAGCCCAGCAGGTGCGCCAGGCCGATGAAGCCGAGCAGCGCCGACCCGGTGAGGTGGACCGGGGTGGCCCAGCGGGCGGAGCGGATGGTGGACGAGGGTGTCATCGCGGTCATCGCGACCTCCGTAACTCGGGCCGAGCCAGCATTCCGCCGAACAGAACAAAAGTTACGCTATAGGCTCGCGAACGTGGCAGACAAGAGTTCATGGCTCGCTGCGCGGCAGCTGGCACAGCTCCTCTACCTGCTGGTACTCGGCGCGGACTGCACGCTTCCCGCAGTGCCGCCGGATGGACTGCGCGTGCTCGCCCTTCGGGTCCCGTCATGACCGGCGGCGACGATCTTGGCACCGTTGTCGCGCTCACCGAGCCGCCGCGCCGGGTGGTATCCCTGGTGCCCTCGTTGACCGAAGCGGTTGCCGCGACCTGCCCGGAACGTCTGCTGGCCGCGACCGAATGGTGTACGCATCCAAAAGATCTCGCTGTCGAACGGGTGCGCGGCACGAAGAACCCGGATGTGCGCCGCATCATCGAGCTCGCACCCGACCTGGTGCTGTGCAACAAGGAGGAGAACCGGCGCATCGATGTCGATCGTCTCCGCAACGCCGGAATTCCGGTGTGGGTCACCAGAATCGAAACCGTGGACGAGGCACTCGCCTCGCTGGCTCGTCTCTGCACCGTCGCCCTCCGCACCGGCATTCCACCCTGGCTCACCGCGGCCGAATCCGTCTGGGCGCCACCGCCGCCGACACCACCGCGCAATGCGGTGATCCCCATCTGGCGCAATCCCTGGATGGTGGTCGGCCGCAACACCTTCACCGGCGACCTGGCGGGGCGCCTCGGTCTGCGCCTCGTGCATGCCGACCGCCCGGACCGTTATCCCCGTCTCACCCAGGACGAACTGACCGCCGGAATCGACCTCGCCGTCCTGCCGGACGAGCCGTACGTCTTCACCAGAACCGATGGCCCCGATGCCTTTCCGGGAACGCCGGTCGCCCTGGTGGAAGGCCGCAGCCTCACCTGGTACGGCCCGTCCTTGGTCACCGCCCGGGAAACCCTCACCCGGCAACTCGCTCAGGCTTTTCTCCCGTGAATTGGGCTGCTGGCGCGCGGCCTAAGCCGAGGTCGCGAACCGGTAGTCGGCCAGGTCGAAATGTCCACTGCGCCATGCCGCCTCGACCGTGGTCGACGGCCGCAACGGCACATCGCCGTGCTTGTCGAAGTAGTAGCTGTTGGACAGCGCGCAGCTGTCCTGCCAGAACACCTGGCCGCCACGGCGGGCGAGCATTTCCCGGAAGTACCGGTCGTTGGCCTCCCGGGTCACTTCGACGACTGTCGCCTTGCCCGCGCGGGCGTGGCGCAGACAGCGCAGGATGTGCCTGGTCTGGTTCTCGATCAGCGCGAAGTAGGACGAGCCGTTGTAGCCGTACGGACCGATCATCGAGAAGAAGTTCGGGAAGCCGGGAACGCTGACACCCTCGTAAGCCTGCAGCCGGTTCTCGTCCCACCACTTCTCCAGGTCGAGGCCGCCGAGACCGCGCAGGTGATAGGTCGGCATATTGCCGGACTCCATCACCTTGAAACCGGTCGCCAGAATCAGGACGTCGACCGGGTATTCGGTGCCGGTGGCGGTGCGCACGCCGGTGCTGGTGATCTGTTCGATCGGGTCGGTCTCCAGCACGACATTGTCGCGGTTGAACGTGGCCAGGTAGTCGTTCGAGAAGCTGGGTCGCTTGCAGCCCAAAGCGTAACGTGGCGTGAGCTTTTCGCGGACGACCGGATCCTGCACCTGACTGCGCAGAAAGGAGAGGCCAAGGCGCTCGCCGAGCGCGGCCGTCGGCAAACTCTTGTGGTAGTGCGCGGCGATCGGGAAGGTGAGCTCGACGTACGTCTGGCTGATCAGCCGGGTCAATGACCGCGCGCCGGGCACCCGCAGCGCCCACTGCACCGGCTTGGGCAGCGGCAGGTCCAACCGGGGCAGGCACCAGATCGGCGTGCGCTGGAAGACGACGAGTTGCTCGACATCCGGCGCCGTCTCCGGAATCACCTGCACCGCGGACGCTCCCGTGCCGATGATGGCCACCCGCTTGCCGCGCAGGTCCTGCCGATGATCCCAGCGCGAGGTGTGCATGGTGACCCCGGTGAAGTCCTCGACGCCCTGGATCTCGGGCAGCTTGGGTCGGGTCAGCACCCCGGTAGCACTGATCACGAATCGGGACCGCAGCTCGCCACCGTCGGCGGTGTGCAGCCGCCACCGGCAGCCATCCTCATCGAACTCGGCTTCGGTGATGTTGGTGTTGAACCGGATTCGGGGCCGCAGTTGGTACTTGTCCACGCAGGACTCGGCATAGGCCTTCAGCTCATGGCCCGGCGCGTACGTCCGTGACCAGCCGGCCCGCTGCTCGAAGGAGAACTGGTAGCTGAACGACGGAATATCCACGGCGATACCGGGATAGGTGTTCCAGTGCCACGTTCCACCGACGCCGTCGGCCTCGTCGACGATGAGGAAATCGTCGAACCCGGCCTCCCGCAACTTGATCGCGACGCCGATCCCGGAGAACCCGGCGCCAACGATGATCACCTCATGATCGACTCCATTGTCGTTCATGCCACCTCCTGTATGCGGTGCGGCGTCCCCGCCCGCGCAATCGCCTGTGCGTCATGAGCCGTATCCGCGGCGAAGACGGCGGAGCCGACCCGGTGTGCGTGCCGCCGATTCGCTAATTGGCCGCACATGCCACCAATTAGGCGCGCGGTGCGGTACTTTGTCAACCATGAGCCTGCGCGTACCGGTCCGCACCTGGGGCGGCCGCACCACCGAGGAGCGGCGCGCCGAACGCCGGGCGCGGCTGATCGATGCCGCCCTCGACATCTGGATCGAAAACGGCTGGGCGGCCGTGACAATGCGCGGCGTCTGCCAGCGCACCGCGCTCAATGACCGCTACTTCTACGAACACTTCACTGACCGTGACGCGCTGCTCGGCGACGCCTGGGACGCCGTGTGCGCCGAGGTCTACGCCGACCTGGCGGCGATCGCCGCCGAACACATCGAGCAGCCGCCACTGGAGATCTTGCGTGCGGCGGTGACCGGCGTAGTGCGCCTACAGTCCGACGATCGCGGGCGCGCCCGCATCCTGCTGGCCGATCACGCGGGCAGCGCCGTGCTCGAGCAGCGCCGCAAGACAATGCTCACCGACGCCACCGACCTGCTCATCGCCACCGCACGGCCGTACCTGCGCCCGGATACCGACGAGAGCGAGTTCCGGATGAGCACGCTCGTCGGCATCGGCGGCTTCATCGAACTGCTCACCGCATGGCGCACCGGTGCGCTGGATATCGACGGCGCCCGCATCATCGAACACATCTGCCGGATCGGCGCGCTGCTCGGTACGCTGTATCTGCCGCCGGAGGTCATTCCGCCTGCGCGATAAGGGGTTTCATCGGGAACCTCAGCTTGTCGGGTCTTCGATTCGATACACGCGTCGAGCGGTATTCCGGAAAATCTGCTCCAGTTCCGGCTGTCCGCCGCCATGACCGGTGACCGCCGCGGCGACCGCCTCGACGCTGTTGGCGATGCTGGTAATCGGTTTGTCCACCGGGAAATTCGAGCCCCACAGCAGCCGGTCGGCACCGAAGAACTCGAGCGCGTGCCCGATCATCGGACCGATGCGATCCAGTAGCACCGGAACGGGAGTGGCGGTGCCGCGCGGCGGGACCGGATGGCCGAGAATCGGCATCGTCAGGCCACTCACCTTCGCGACCACGTTGGCATTGGCGGCCACGGCGGCGACGTCGTCGCGCCAGCGCACGAACAACTCGCGGCGCAGGCTCGGGTTCGTCCCGGTGTGTTTGCCGACGGGACCGAAAAGGCCTGCGGGAGTACCGAGATGGTTGAGCACGATGGGGACCTCGGGGTAGCGCTCGGCGAGTTCGGCGACGTCGGGCAGCTGGTGCGAATACACCCATGCCTCGAACGAGAGGTCCTGCTCGGCCAGGTTCGCGAAGCCGTCCAGAAATTCCTTGCTGACGAGGGCGTGCTCGGTCTGGGTGAACGGCCGGACATCCGGGTCCGGATGGAGTGCGGTCAAGGTTCGGATCCCGCGCAGCAGCGGCGAGGCCGAACGGTGCGCGTCGAGCAGTTCGGCGAACCCGGCCGCTGACGGATCACCTGCGCCGATGATCGCGCCCAGCGCGGGAGTGTCCACGCCGAACGGCAGGCTGGCCACCCACCTGGTCTCATTGGCCTGGGCGGTGCCGCCCTTGTCCGACCAATCGGCCTCGATGTGCACGATCGCCTCGACCGGTACGGCGCCTGTGTCCGCGCGATAGTTCGCGGGCAGGTACGGCTGCGCGTATGCCGTGGGATCGCCGACGAACTGCCGGTCGCGGCGTGGCGCGAGCCGGGCGGCGACACCGAGGGGGATCGGCAGTACCCGGAATACCTTCGCCATGCTGCTGAAGACCCGTGGCGTCGTGAACGGGTCCCACTGATGGATGTGTGCGTCGATGATCCGAAGACCGGTGAGATCCATGTCCGCCGTCCCAACTCGCGCCGATGGCTCTGACCCGGCGATTGTCACACGATGGTGGTGCGCCCGGTCCGGGTTCAGTGGGATCCGAACGCGGACAGGAAAGTACGGACGGCCGCGTCGGCGATCTGCCGGATCTCGATGTCGGGGACCGCGCGGGTGCCGAGTCTGGAACGCGCCTCCAGCGGCGCGGTGAGCAGGGCGAGCAATTGCTCCGCGGCCTGCGCCGGATCGTTCGTCCGCAAGTCGCCCGCCAAGGCCAGTCGCGCCAGCCGATCCGCCAGCGCCTCGGCAATGCGCTGTGACGTCCGTTCCAGCACCGCGTCGGTGAGCTCGGGGAACGCCGCGAGCTGTGCGTAGGTCAGCGCGCGGAGGGCGCGGGCGCGCTCGGTCGAGCACACCCGGAGCAGGTCCTCGGCGACGTCCGCCAGTACCGTGCGGAGGTCGTCGCCGGGCGTCCTGAGCCGATCGGTGATCGCGAGGGTCTCCGCGGCCACCGCGTCGGCCGCGGCCAGCACGGCGTGCCGGAAGAGGGTTTGCTTGTCGGTGAGGTGGTTGTACACCGTGGGTTTCGCGACGCCCGCCTCGTCGGCGATCTCTTGGACGCAGGTCTTGTCGTAGCCGCGCCGGGCGAAGACGGTGAACGCGACGTCGAGGATCGCCTGCCGCTTGTCGATCCGCCCTCGCGCCGCCGTTGCTCCCGTCACCCCTGCATGTTAGCGCTTCCAGACGACGAAATGAACTTGCTGGTTCACTCTTGTGGATCTACTGAACAGTTGTCTAGATTGAACCTGTCAGTTCAAAAGAGGAGAGATCATGATCGTTCACCTACTGCGCTTCGGCTTCCGCGACGAGACGACCGACGAGCAGAAGGCCGAGGTGCTTGCGACGATGAAACGCACGGCATCGGTCGAGTCGGTATCGTTCGCCACCGTCGGCCAGAACCTGGGTGATGCTTCCGAAGGCCTGACCCACGCCTATTGCGTCGGCATCGAGGACCTGTCGGCGCTGGAGCGATACATGCACGACCCGGTTCACCTGGACGGTGATCCGCGGATCATCCCGCACGTCGCGAAAATCGCTATCGGCCCGGATGTTTCGGATGAGCCGGACCCGGGGCTGCGCGACAAGATCATGGCCCTGCACGAGGCGAAGCTGGCGAAGTACCCGGAGTGGGCGCGGCTGATGGCGACCGTTCCCGAGGTGCAGATCTGCTGAGCGGCCTCAGACGTTGCGGCGGTATTGGCCGCCGACGGTGAAGAAGGTGTCGGTGACCTGCTGCAGGGTGCAGACGCGGGCGGCGTCCATCAGCACCTCGAAGATGTTGTCGTCGGTGCGGGCGACGGCCTCGAGGCGGGCGAGGGCGGCATGCGCGGGATCGCGGTGCCGGTGCTGGAATTCGCGGACCCGACGCAGTTGGGACTGCTTCTCTTCCTCGGTGCCGCGGGCCAGTTCGATGTCGTGGTGCGGCTCGCCGTGCGGGTTGCGGAAGGTATTGACGCCGATGATGGGCAGCGAGCCGTCGTGTTTCCGGTGCTCGTAGCGCATCGACTCGTCCTGGATCTTGCCGCGCTGGTATCCGGTTTCCATCGCGCCGAGCACGCCGCCGCGTTCGCTGATCCGGTCGAATTCGACCAGCACGGCCTCCTCCACCAGATCGGTGAGTTCGTCGATGAGAAAGCTGCCCTGCAAGGGGTTTTCGTTCATCGCCACGCCCCACTCGCGGTTGATGATGAGCTGGATGGCCAGCGCCCTGCGCACCGAATCCTCGGTGGGGGTGGTCACCGCCTCGTCATAGGCGTTGGTGTGCAGGCTGTTGCAGTTGTCGTAGATGGCGATGAGCGCCTGCAGGGTGGTGCGGATGTCGTTGAAGCTCATCTCCTGCGCGTGTAGCGACCGGCCGGAGGTCTGGATGTGGTACTTCAGCTTCTGCGAACGATCGTTGGCGCCGTAGCGCTCTCGCATGGCGATGGCCCAGATCCGCCGGGCCACCCGCCCGATCACCGAGTACTCCGGATCCATGCCGTTGGAGAAGAAGAACGACAGGTTCGGCGCGAAGTCGTCGATCTTCATGCCGCGTGCGAGATAGGCCTCGACATAGGTGAATCCGTTGGCGAGGGTGAAGGCGAGCTGGCTGATCGGGTTCGCGCCGGCCTCGGCGATGTGGTATCCGGATATCGACACCGAGTAGAAGTTGCGAACGCCGTTGCGTACGAACCATTCCTGGATGTCGGCCATCATCCGCAGGCTGAACTCGGTGGAGAAGATGCAGGTGTTCTGGCCCTGATCCTCCTTGAGGATGTCGGCCTGCACCGTGCCGCGCACCGTCGCCAGGGTTTTCGCCCGGATCTCGGCGGCCTCGTCCGCGGTCGGCGCCCGGCCCTCCGCGGCCGAGAACCGTTCCAGCGCTTGGTCTATCGCGGTATTGAGGAAGTAGGCCAGGATGGTCGGAGCCGGGCCGTTGATGGTCATCGACACCGAGGTCGTCGGTGCCGTCAGGTCGAAGCCGTCGTAGAGCACCTTCATATCGTCGAGCGAGGCGATCGACACACCCGAGGTGCCGACCTTGCCGTAGATGTCGGGTCGTTCGGCGGGATCGTGGCCGTAGAGCGTCACCGAGTCGAAGGCGGTGGAAAGCCGTTTCGCGTCGGAATGTTCGCTGAGCACCTTGAAGCGCCGGTTGGTGCGGAACGGGTCACCCTCGCCGGCGAACATTCTGGCCGGGTCCTCGTTGTCCCGCTTGAACGGGAAAACCCCCGCGGTGTACGGGAAGCGACCCGGCAGGTTCTCCGCGCGCAGGAACCGAAGCAACTCACCGTGATCGGTGTAGCGGGGCAGCGCGACGCGCGGGATCGAGTTGCCGGACAGCGACTCCCGGCGCAGCGGAGTGTGGATTTCGCGGTCGCGTACCCGTACCACCTGCTCGTCGCCCCGGTAGGACTCGGCGAGTGCGGGCCACTCGGCCAGCAACGCGGCATTGTCGGCGGTCAGCTCCGTGCTGGCCGCGTCGGCCAGCTCGGCGACGGCTCGGTCGTCGGGCAGTTCCGCGGCCACCTGTTCGATGCGCTGGAGCCGTTGTGCGGCAACGACTTGCGCGGCCGTGTGTGCGTGATAGTCGCGTACGGTCGCGGCGATCTCGGCCAGGTAGCGCACCCGGGCAGGTGGGATGATCTGCGCGAACCGGGTGGACACCCGGGTGTTCACCCTGGGCAGCGCACCCTGCTCCAATCGCAACCCATGGTCGGCCAGTAGTCCGGCCAGATGCTGGTACAGCGCGGTGACGCCGTCGTCGTTGAATGTCGCCGCGCTGGTGCCGAATACCGGCATGTCCTCCGGTGCTGCGGTGAACTCCTCGCGATTGCGGATCAACTGGCGCGACACATCCCGCAGCGCGTCGGCGGCACCGCGGCGCTCGAACTTGTTGATCGCCACCACATCCGCGTAATCCAGCATGTCGATCTTCTCCAGCTGGGAGGCGGCGCCGAATTCCGGGGTCATCACATACATGGACACATCGACGTGGTCGGTGACCGCCGCGTCGCCCTGGCCGATACCCGGCGTTTCCAGGATCACCAGGTCGTAACCCGCTGCCTTGCAGGCGGTCACGATCAACTCGATATTGTTCGGCAGTTCCCGTCCACCCCTGGTGGCCAGCGAGCGGAAGAAGATGTGGTCGCCGTCGAGGGCGTTCATCCGGATGCGGTCGCCGAGCAGAGCGCCACCGCCGCGTCGCCGGGTCGGATCGACCGCGAGGATCGCGACGCGCAGCTTGTCCTGCTGGTCTGAACGCAGCCTGCGCACCAATTCGTCGGTGAGCGAGGACTTTCCGGAGCCGCCCGTGCCGGTGATGCCGAGCACCGGAACGGTGCGCGCGGCCGCGGCCTGCGTCAATGCCTGCCGGTCGGTGTCGGGCAGGGCGCCCTGCTGGATGCAGGTGATCGCGCGGGCCAGCGCGGCGCGTTCGCCGGACAGCACCGCGTCCAGGACCGGCGGTTCGGTGGAAAGGTCGATGTCGCAGGCGCGAATGAGCTGATTGATCATGCCGGGCAGGCCGAGTCGCTGGCCGTCTTCGGGGGAGAAGATGGTCACGCCGGATTCGGCGAGTCGCGCGATTTCCTCGGCGACGATGACGCCGCCACCACCGCCGAATATCCGAACATGTTCCGCTCCGGCCTTTTTCAGCGCGTCGGCGAGATATTCGAAGTACTCGACATGCCCGCCCTGATAGGAGCTGACCGCCACACCTTGCGCGTCCTCGGTGAGCACCGCGTCGACCACTTCGCTGACCGCGCGATTGTGTCCGAGGTGGATCACCTCCGCGCCTTGCGCCTGCAGGATCCGGCGCATGATGTTGATCGCCGCGTCGTGCCCGTCGAACAGAGCCGCGGAGGTCACGAAACGAACGGGGTTGGTCGGCGTATGAAGTGCGCTGCTGTCGGCCACGGGTTCCTCCCGGCAATTCCAGTTGGCGCCCGATACTAGGACGTCAAACTAATCCTACGGTGATGCCGATCACAGCGCCAGGGAGAACACGCCCGGCCAATTCGGCGGAGTCGGGGGTACGGATTCCGCTCATGGTGAATGCAAAGGGCGACAACGGTCCGGGCTCGAGTTCCGATGAGACGCGATGCCCTGAAACCGAAATCTATCTGCGCAAATCCACCAAAGGACACCTCATGGGACGGAACTCTTATCGGCTCACCGCCGCGGTAGCCGCCCTCGCCCTCGGCACGCTCGCGGCACCGTTCGCGCATGCCGAACCCGCGCCGCTGAACGGGCTGTTCGCACTGGCCCCTGGCGTCTGCTCGGGCGGCGCGGTGACCGGCAGTTTCTTCCGGATGATCCTGCCGACGGGTGACGCGGGCGGTCCCTACCTGGCGAACAGCGACTCGGGTTGCAGCGACCAGACGGTGACGACGCTGTCCGCGGGCAGCGACGGCGGCCTGGTCAGCGGCACTTATCAGCCGCAGCCCGCCGCCGCATTCGACGCCGCGGGCAATGCGCAGTCGGGCCGGGTCACCCGGCCGGTCCGCTTCTACGGCGTCGACTTCGCCACCGCGACCAACCCCACCGATCCGCAGACCGGCGGCGGCACCGGAGTGCCGCAGCTGTTCTCCGACGGCGGGCAGCTCTCCGGCGATCTGAGCAGCCTCGGGGTCACCTGGAACAACCAGGTGTTCAACCAGGGCGCACCGAAACCCGGCGGTGGACTGCCCGGCAAGACCAGTCCGGTGCACGGCACCATCGACGGCTCGGGCAATTTCGTGATCGAGTGGACCAGCCAGATCGTCGGCGGTCCGTTCAACAATTTCACCGGCCTGTGGCATCTGGCCGGGCAATACCGTGGCGGCAGTGTTCCGCAGGCCGCACCGGCGGCCGCACCTATCGCACCAGCGCCCGCCGCCGCCCCGCCCGCTCCCGGTGCTCCGGCGGCACCTGCTCCGCCCGCTGCGCCTGCTCCGGCGGCCGCACCGGATGCCGTGCCGGTAGCGCAGGGTCAGGCACCGGCCGCCCGCACCGATCCGGTGCTGGCGTCCAAGACGATCGAGGTCCCGCGCGGACGGCACACCCCGGCCTGGGTGGTGCCGACGCTGTTCGTCGTGGCGGTCGCGGCGGCCGGAGTGTTCTTCAACGCGGACCGGATCGTCCGTCGGCAACGGCAGTGACCACCGTGTCGGGGCTGCCCACCTATTCGGAGTTCGTCTCGAATCCGGAACCCGCGCCCCCACGGCCCGCGAAGCGGTGGCCGTTCGTGCTGATCATCGTGCTCGGCGCGCTCTTGGTCCTCGCCCCCGTCGGCACCGGCATGTTTCCGCGAGCGGCCAAGGGGGAGGCGATGATCGACGCGTTCGGGCCGTATATGACGCGGTCGAGTATCGACGGCTACCGCCACGATCTCCAGGTGCTCGACGATGCCAGGACGAACGTGGTCACGCTGCAGCAACGTGGGCAGCAGCCGGGGAGCTACGACCGGGTCGACCAGTTCGCCCGTGACTACCCGGAGATCCACTACCACATGTCCGGGATGATCGGCGCGATCGATGACAATCGGAACAACTACGAAAAGCTCTCCGGGGTAGTACCTTTCGGTACCTTGCCGTGGTTGTTCGCGCTGCCCGGTGTGGTTCTCGCCGGTGCAGGCGTGCTGGGATTCCGGCGCGCGCAGGCCGGGAAGCAGGCCTTGGCCTGGCGTTCGTTCGCCGCACTCGCCGCGCTCGGCTTGATCGCCGTGCCGCTGTTCGGTGGGCTGTTCCCCGCCTCGCCCGCGGCCCAACCGCTGATCAATGACCTGCGCCCGATCCTCACCCATGACGAGGTCCGAAAGTTGCAGGGCTATTTCGTCACTCTCGTCGCGGCCGACGGCGAACTCAACAGCCGCTACACCGCCGCCGTCCGCACCGCCCACCCGGACGCCGACCTCACCGGCATCACCACCCTCGAAACCCGTTGGCAGCCGATGACTTCCCGGCTCGCAGCGCTCATCGGGGCGATGAACGACAACGTCCGCAACTTCGATGCCGTTGTCGCGCTGAACGACTCGACGCGCCCGTTGGGCTTCGGTGCATTTCGCGGTTTGGGCTTCTTTTACCTGGTTCCGGGCATCTTCGCGCTCGCCGCCACGGTGGAGGGCCTTCGGCTGCCGACTCGACCGAGGGGAAACGGCGGCACGGCTGTGGCCGACGCGGCCAGAGCGCCCACTTCACCTGGCGGTGAGCAGAAATGAGCACGGTCGACACCGAACGAAGCAGGAGGCGATCCGGCATGAGCGCACGGCAATTGATCGCGGTGACAATGCTTGCCGCACTGGCGCTGGTGGTGTCCGGATGTTCGAGTGGTGATGACGCTTCCTCGTCGAGCGGTCCCGAGCCGCTGGTCGGCTTGCTCCGGTTCACACCGGGTTCGGTGTCCGGGGACAGCGTCGCCGGTACCTGGTTCCGGATGGTTCAGCCCGGTGGCACGCCGGATAAAGGTCCCTACATGCCCAACGGTGATTCGCCCGCGCAAGGCGGCTCGACGACCCTGCTGGAGCCGGGTACTGCGGGCGGCCTGCGCACCGGCGGATACCAGAGCGAACCGAAGCCCGGCTTCGCACAAGGGAATTCGTTATCAGCGTCGATCACCAAGCCGACCAAGTTCTTCGCGGTCGAGTTCGGCATCTCCACCAATCCGGTGGACCCGCAGACCCAGCGCAGAGTGCCGCCGCCGACGGTGACCAACGACGGCGGCAAGTTGACGGCGGACGTGTCGTCCTGGGCGGCCTCGTGGAACGACCAGGAGTTCAATCAGGGCGCGCCGAAGCCGCCGGAAAAGCAGGACGCCCAGGTGGCGGGCGCCGAACAGGTGCAGAAGGTGTGGGACTGGGTCGCCAAGCAGTGGTTCGACAAGCCGACCTCCGATGCCGCCCAAGGTCCTTCGGCCACCGGCAGTTACGACGCGAAAACTCGCAAGTTCACCCTCCAGTGGACCAGCCTCATCGTCGGGGGGCCGTTCAACGGCTTCACCGGCGTCTGGCACCTGGAGGGGGTATTCGAACCAGCCGCCGCCGCACCGAATTCGCCTGCGCCGTCGGTCAAATAGACATCAGAAGGAGTACGGTCCGATGAGTTCTCGCACGACGTCCCGGCCGGCGCTGGCCAGTGCCATCCGCGCGGTAGCCGCGCTGACGGTCATCGGCAGCGCCGTCGCGGCTACCGCGCTGACGGTCCGCCAAGACGATGACGTCACCGCCGTGGTAGTCACCCAGGAGCAGACGGCCGCCGGCGCACGGCCCGCCGCGCCGCAGGCCCCGGCCGATCCACCGGGTGCCCCGGCTCCGGCAGCCCCGGCTCCGAACGCCCCCGCACCGGGCGGGCCCGCGCCCGCTACCTCGGTACCGCTGGGCTCGGGCGGTGCACCCACCGCCGTCGCCATCAACCCGGGTGCGGGCACACCAGCCGCGCCGTCGGCACCGGGTGCCGGTGCGCCGAACAGTTCCGTACCACTGGGTGCGGGCGCGCCGAACAGTTCCGTCCCGCTCGGCGGCTCGGGGGCCACCAACCCGTTCGCGGCCGCCCCCGTCGGCACGCAGCCCGCGTGCCCCCTCGGCTGGCCTGCCCCGAAGCAGCAGGGCGGGCTCGCCTCGCTGATCGGGCTCGCGCCGCTGGCCGGTCCGTTCTCCTCGGAAGCGTTCGCTCTCGGCTCGGTCTATCAGCCGATCCTGCAACTGGCGGGCCCGGTCCTGGCCGAGGTCGCCCCGGTGATCGCGCACTACCAGCCAGCGATCGATCCGTTCATCACTCAGGTGCAGGGTGTGGAAGCCGTTGTCCTGCAAGCGATCCTGCCCTACTACGGGCCCTACCGGGACCAGCTCATCGCCGCCGAGGGTGAGCTCGCCAAGGTGCTGGCCCCCATCCTCACCCGCGCCTACAACAGCGAAATCGCCTCCTGCTTCGTCGCCTGGCAAGGCCAGATCATCGACCAGGCGAAGGGCGGCCACATCACCGTTGCCTCCCTCGCCCACCCTGGCACCGTCGTAGAACTCGGCCCCGAGTCCTGACTCCGCGCACCTCCTGGTGTCCCGCGCACGGATTCGCCGTACATTTCGAACGCGGCATGACGGGACGTGCGCGGGCGACGGCGCTGGTGCGCGGGATCGGTGATCTCCGGTTGCGGCGCGGGTAGCCGGACATAATGGGCGCATGGCGACAGACCATCGGGTGGCTGTGCGGAAGCTGGTCGAGCAGGGCGTGCTGACCGAGGCGCAGTTCGAGGCGGTCATGGGGACGCTGGCGGCGGACGAGCAGCGGCCGCGGGGGAAGATTGTGGCCGAGATCGCGGCGTATATCGGTGCCGGGCTGGTGTTCGGTGGGATCGCACTGGTGATCGGGTCGTCCTGGGACGGTCTTTCCCGCGGTGGACAGGTCGCGGTGCTGATCGCCGTGTCGATCGGGCTCGTCCTCGGTGCGCTCGCGCTGGTCGGTGGGCCGTCCCAGCTGTTCGGACGGGCCGCACCCGGCTCCAGGGTCCGGCTCGCGGCCGCCTTGCTCGCGCTCGCCACCGGATCGATCGCCGGGACGGTGGGGACCGCATTGGACAACGGTTCCACCGACGCGGGGAAATGGGCGGTGCTCGCCGGTTTGGCGGCGGCCGTGCTCGGTTATGTCGCCGTGCCGTCAGTGATCGGCATGCTCGTCTGCGGGGTTTTCAGCGCCGCGGTGATACCGAGCGTGCTCGGTGATCGAACAGGTGTCGCCGAGGTGTGGATCGGACTCGGCATGCTCGTGGTCGGCGGAATATGGTTCGCGCTCAGCCGGATCGGCGGCTTCGTCGAGACCTGGCTGGGATATGCGATCGGGGTCGGTATCTCGCTGATCGGTGCGCTGGTCGTCGATGTCGATGACTGGTGGTGGGCGTTTTTGCTCAGCCTGCTGGTGGCCGCGGTCTGCTTCGCGCTGTTCGCTCAGCAGCGTTCGACGGTGCTCGTCGTCGGCGGCGGCCTCGCGGTCGCGCTCGCGACGGGTCAGGCGGTTACCGAGTGGACCGACAGCGTGCTGGCCGCCGCGGTCGCGGTGCTGGTGGTCGGCGCCGTGGTGCTCGGGATCGGCGCGTACCTACTCACCAAGGCGCCGAAACCGGCGGCCTAGGACCGTTCGCTCACTGTGCGCTGCCTGACGTGGGATGAATCACATCGGTTATATACATGGACGTCCAACTATAGGATGACCGCATACCGCTCCGCGGTGTCATGGTCGGCTACGAGACAGGACTGGCATGGTTCGCGAACTCACTCACTTCATCGGCGGGCAGCACGTCGCGGGTACCTCCGGCAACTTCGGTGACGTCTTCGACCCGAATCTCGGCCAGGTGCAGGCGCGCGTGCCGCTGGCGAGCAAGGCCGAGGTCGCGGCGGTCATCGCCAATGCCGAAGCGGCGCAGCAGGTGTGGGCCGCATTCAACCCGCAGAAGCGGGCCAGGGTGCTGATGCGCTTCCTCGCGCTGGTGCAGGACGAGATGGATTCGCTCGCCGCGCTGCTCTCTTCGGAGCACGGCAAGACCATTGCCGATGCCAAGGGCGATATCCAGCGCGGTCTGGAAGTCATCGAGTTCGCCACCGGCATCCCGCACCTGCTCAAGGGCGAGTACACCGAGAGCGCGGGCACCGGCATCGACGTCTACTCGATGCGCCAGCCGCTCGGCGTCGTCGCGGGCATCACCCCGTTCAACTTCCCCGCCATGATCCCGCTGTGGAAGGCGGGCCCCGCGCTGGCCACCGGAAACGCGTTCGTGCTCAAGCCGTCCGAGCGCGACCCGTCGGTGCCGCTGCGGCTGGCCGAGCTGTTCCTCGAGGCCGGACTGCCGCCCGGTGTGTTCAACGTCGTCAACGGCGACAAGGTGGCCGTCGACGCGCTGCTGCACGACCCGAGGATCAAGGCCGTCGGCTTCGTCGGCTCCACCCCGATCGCCCAGTACATCTACGAGACCGCGACCGCGAACGGCAAGCGCGCCCAGTGCTTCGGCGGCGCCAAGAACCACGCGATCGTCATGCCGGACGCCGACCTCGACGATGTCGCCGACCAATTGATCGGCGCCGGTTACGGTTCCGCGGGCGAGCGGTGCATGGCCATCTCGGTGGCCGTGCCGGTCGGCGAGGAGACCGCGGACCGTCTGCTGGCCAAGCTCACCGAGCGGGTGCACAAGCTCAACATCGGCCGCTCCGACGATCCCGGCGCCGACTACGGCCCGCTGGTCGGCAAGGACGGCGTGGACCGGGTGAACAACTACGTCCAGATCGGCATCGATGAGGGGGCCGAGCTGGTGGTGGATGGACGCGGCGTGACCGTCGCGGGTGCCGAGGACGGGTACTTCGTCGGCGCAACGCTTTTCGACAAGGTCACCCCGGAAATGCGGATCTACCGGGAAGAGATCTTCGGCCCCGTGTTGGCCGTGGTCCGGGCCAAGGACTACGAGGAAGGCCTGCGCCTGGCCAACGAGCACGAATACGGCAACGGCGTAGCGATTTTCACCCGCGACGGCGACACCGCCCGGGACTTCGCGGCCCGCGTGCAGGTCGGCATGGTCGGCATCAACGTGCCGATCCCGGTCCCGATCGCGTACTACACGTTCGGTGGGTGGAAGCGTTCCGGCTTCGGCGACCTCAATCAGCACGGCCCGGACTCGATCCGCTTCTACACCAAGACCAAGACCGTCACGCAGCGCTGGCCCTCCGGCCTCAAGGAGAGCAACGCGTTCGTCATCCCGACGATGGACTGATCGCATGTTCACCCTCGACGAAGACGAGAAGGCGATCCGCGACACCGCGCGTGGTTTCGCGGACGAGTTCCTCGCGCCGAACGCGCTGGAATGGGATGAGCAGAAGCACTTTCCGGTCGACGTGCTGCGCAAGGCGGGGCCGCTGGGCCTCGGCGGCATCTACGTCCAGGAGGACGTAGGCGGTTCGGGTCTGCGCAGGCTCGATGCCGTGCGTATCTTCGAGCAGCTCGCCACCGGTTGCCCGGCCATCGCGGCCTACATCTCCATCCACAACATGGCCAGCTGGATGATCGACAGTTACGGCAACGACGCGCAGCGCCACCACTGGCTGCCGCGGCTGACGTCGATGGAGCTGTTGGCGAGCTACGCACTGACCGAACCAAATGTCGGCTCGGACGCGGCGGCGCTGAGCACCAAGGCCGTTCGGGACGGTGACGCCTACATCTTCAACGGCGCAAAGCAATTCATCTCCGGCGCGGGCGCCACCGATGTGTACGTGGTCATGGCGCGCACGGCCGACGCGGGCGCACGCGGCGTTTCGGCGTTCATCGTGCCCGCCGATACTCCTGGAGTCTCGTTCGGCGCCAACGAAAGAAAGATGGGCTGGCACGCACAGCCCACCCGTCAGGTGCTCTTCGACGACGCCAGGGTGCCCGCGGCGAACCTGCTCGGCGCCGAGGGCGACGGCTTCCGTATCGCGATGAACGGCCTCAACGGCGGGCGGTTGAATATTGCCGCCTGCTCGGTCGGCGGTGCGCAGGCGGCGCTGGACAAGACCGTGCCGTATCTGGCCGAACGCCGCGCGTTCGGCAAGCCGTTGCTGGACAACGACGCACTGCGGTTCGACCTCGCCGATATGCGTACCGAATTGGAGGCCGCCCGCACCCTGCTGTGGCGGGCCGCGGCGGCGCTCGATGCCGACGCGCCGGACAAGGTCGAGTTGTGCGCCATGGCCAAGCTGTTCGCGACCGACGCCGGTTTCGAGGTCGCCAACAAGGCGCTTCAACTGCACGGCGGCTACGGTTACCTGGCCGAGTACGGCCTGGAGAAAATCGTCCGGGATCTGCGGGTGCACCAGATCCTCGAAGGCACCAACGAAATCATGCGGGTGGTTGTCTCCCGCGCGGTGGCAGGAGCGGCATGACCGAACCGGAAGTTCTCCTCGAGAAGCAGGATGGCTTGGGGCTCATCACCTTGAACCGCCCCAAGGCCATCAACGCGCTCAATCACTCGATGGCACTTGCCATCAGCGATGCGCTGCGGACCTGGGCAACGGATGACGAGGTGCGCACCGTCGTCGTCACCGGGGCCGGTGAGCGCGGGCTGTGCGCGGGCGGCGACATCGTCGCCATTCACACCGACGCCAAGAGCGGTGCGGCGGGCGCAGATTCGCCCACCGGCCGCTTCTGGCGCGACGAGTACGTACTCAACGCGCTGATCGGCCGCTACCCGAAGCCCTACGTGGTGGTGATGGACGGCATCGTGATGGGCGGCGGGGTCGGCCTGTCCGGCCACGGCAGCCACCGGATCGTCACCGAACGATCCAAGATCGGCATGCCCGAGGTCGGCATCGGCTTCATCCCGGATGTCGGTGGCACCTACCTGCTTTCGCGCACACCCGGTGAGATCGGCACGCACGTCGCGCTGACCACGGCCCGGATGGGTGCGGGTGACGCCATCGCGGCCGGCTTCGCGGACTACTACGTCGCCGCCGAACACCTTCCGGCACTGCTGGACACGCTGCGCACCGAGCCCGCGGAGATCGCGATCGCCAAGTTCGCCACGGCCGCACCGGAATCCGGCCTGGTCGCGCAGCGGGACTGGATCGACGCCTGCTACCGCGCCGACAGTGTCGAGGAGATCGTCGCCCGCCTGCAGGCGCACGATTCGCCCGAAGCCGCCAAGGCGGCCGCGGATATTCTCACGAAATCGCCTGTCGCGTTGAAGGTCACGCTACGGTCGTTGCGCTCGGCACGGACCGCGCCGAGCCTGGAAGCGGTGCTGAACGAGGAGTACCGGGTCTCCATCGCGGCGCTGTCCTCGTCCGATCTGGTGGAGGGCATCCGCGCGCAGGTGATCGACAAGGACCGCAATCCGCGGTGGTCGCCGGCGACCCTCGCCGACGTCAGCACCGCGCAGGTCGACGCATACTTCGCCGAATTGGGCGATCAGGAACTGGGTTTGGTGAGCAATGACTGAGAAGATCGGATTCCTCGGCCTCGGCCACATGGGCGCGCCGATGGCGGCAAACCTGGTCAAGGCCGGATATGAAGTGCTGGCCTACGATCCGGTGCCCGCCGCGCAGGAGCAGGCCAGCCGGGACGGCGCCACCGTGGTGAGCACGGCCGCCGAAGCGGCGGCCGCCGGCGTCGTCATCACCATGCTGCCCAACGGGAAACTGGTTCTCGACGTCTACGCCGAACTGCTACCCGCCGCCAAGCCGGGCACCCTGTTCATCGACTGCTCCACCATCGACGTCGCCGACGCCAAGTCCGCCGCCGTCCTCGCCATCGGCGCGGGCCACCGTGCCCTGGACGCGCCCGTCTCGGGCGGCGTCGCCGGTGCGGCGGCAGGCACCCTGACCTTCATGGTCGGTGGTGGCGCCGAAGACTTCGCCGCGGCCCTGCCGCTGCTCGAGGTGATGGGCGGCAAGGTCGTGCACTGCGGCGGCTCCGGCGTCGGCCAGGCCGCCAAGATCTGCAACAACATGCTCCTCGGCGTCTCCATGATCGCGCTGTCCGAAGCCCTGGTCCTCGGCGAGAAACTCGGCCTGAGCCACCAGTCGTTCTTCGACGTCGTCTCCACCGCCTCCGGCCAGAGCTGGGCGCTGACCAGCTACTGTCCCGTCCCCGGCCCGGTCCCCACCAGCCCCGCCAACAACGACTATCAGCCCGGTTTCGCCACCGCGCTGATGAACAAAGACCTCGGCCTCGCCGCAAACGCATTGCGCGAGAACGGCATCGACGGGCAGGTCGGCCTGCTCGCCGCGGAGATCTACAACCGGTTCAACCAGACGTCCGGCGGACGGGACTTCTCCGCTATCGTCGAGGAAATCCGTAACCGTTCCGACCGAGAAGGTGCCTAAAAGATGGACGCATCGCGTAGCGATTCTGTGGGGGGCGGGCCCGAGTTCGAGACGATTCTGCTGGAGCGCAAGGGCCGGGTCGGCTGGATCACGCTGAACCGTCCGAAGGCGCTCAACGCGCTCAACGCGCAGGTCCTCGATGACGTGATCGCCGCGCTGGACGAGCTGGAGCGCGACGACGAGATCGGAGCGGTGGTCATCACCGGGTCGGACCGGGCCTTCGCGGCCGGTGCCGACATCAAGGAGATGCAGCCGAAGTCGTACATGGACATGTTCCTGAACGACTATTTCGCGCGCTGGGACCGGCTCGCCCAGTTCCGCAAGCCCACCATTGCCGCGGTCGCCGGGTACGCCCTCGGCGGCGGCTGTGAGCTGGCCATGATCTGCGACATCCTGATCGCGGCGGACACGGCGAAGTTCGGCCAGCCGGAGATCAAGCTCGGCGTCATTCCCGGCATCGGTGGCTCGCAGCGGCTCACCCGCGCGGTCGGCAAGGCCAAGGCGATGGATCTGGTGCTCACTGGTCGCAACATGGACGCCGAGGAGGCAGAGCGCGCGGGACTGGTTTCGCGCATCGTGCCCGCGGGTGAACTGCTCGACACCGCGCTCGAGGTGGCCGAGACGATCGCGTCGATGTCGTTGCCGGTCACCATGATTGCGAAGGAGGCGGTCAACCGTTCCTTCGAGACCACGCTCGCCGAGGGGCTGCGCTTCGAACGCCGGGTGTTCCACTCGCTGTTCGCCATCGATGATCAGAAGGAAGGCATGACCGCCTTCGTTGAGAAGCGTCCGGCGAAGTTCACCAACCGCTGATCGGTGCTCCGCCGGTCCGAGTTGCTGCCGGGCGGGCGGGGCAATCGCCCGAAAGGCGGGGGCAATCGCGCGAAAGCCGGGGCGGCCCCGGCAGAATGCGGATCCACTTAGCTCGGATGTTCGCCCGCTATCCGAAATGCGACGGCGACGGTACGACGATCTCCATCGGCGTCGGCGTGGTGCCATGGTTCGGTTCGGCCGAACTCTTGTCCATGGCAAGGATTCCCGCGATGGTCGCGCCGAGCGCCGCCGTCACCGCGACGGCGGCGATGAGCTTGCGGCGGTCCACCGGGCCGTGCACCAGCGAGGCCGACAGCGCCGCACCCGCCCGGGCGCGCGGCATCCGCACATCGCCGCTGTGCCGCTCGGCGGCGAGCAATACCGCGCCGCGCGCCGAAACGTAGTCCGGCTCCGGGTCATAGATGATCGGCAGGTCGATCAGCTCGGCCAGTTCCTCCCGAATGCTCGGATTGCGGGTGCAGCCGCCGAGCAGCACCAGTGCCTTGGGCTCGACGCCGCTCTCCTCGATCAGCTGGTGCACGAACGAGGCCGAATGATGAATGCTCGCGGCGCACAATTCGGCCAGGTCACTGCGGGTGACCACCTCACGGCCGCCGGAAATCGGGTCGATCGCGGTGACCACTCGCTCGCTGCTCAACGCCTCCCGATGCCTGCGGCTGGTCAGCTTGTCGGTGAGCACGCCGCCGCGCGCGAGCTGCCAGCGCAGCAGGGCGTCGTAGCCGTCGCCGCCGAGCACCGTACTGCGTTTGCCTGCCAGGATGGTGTCGGTGCGGCAGTCGGCGTGCGTGATGGTCAGCCCGGACGTGCCGAGGTCGTAGAGGAGCACTGAGCCCTCGTCGGGCAACTGCCCGGTAAACCGCAGATAGCGCAGCTGGGCCAGCGGTTCGTCGACGATGGTGAGGCGGTTGCGGCCCGCGACGGACCGGATGGCGTCGGCGTGCATGGTGCAGCGGCAGGTCACGGCGGTTCCGGTGACCAATTCGTCGCGCCGGTCCGCGGCGCCACGCATCTGGCGGATCGCCTCGAAAACGGGTTCTTCGACGCCGCCACCGGCGCGGCGCGGTACCTCGCAGCGGTCGATCGGGGGGAGGTGTGGCTGATCGGAATGCGTCAGCATCGCGCGTGCGCCGCCAGCGCCCGCCGACACCCCCAAGACCAGCACCATGGTTTACATGGTGAACCCTTTCTGGCCCGCTGCCAAGACAACAGGCTGGGAAATTCGCTAGTTGGATGCCGGACCGTTACCGGTTGGTCAATCGGAGCGTGTATTGGACCGTCCAGTACGGCCGTCGCGTGCCGGGCTAGGTCGCGGACCAGTGCGCCTGTTCATCACCGGTGTCGAAGTCGCCTGCGGCATGTCGGAATTCCGCCAATAGCTGTAGCAGGGTGTGCAGCCGATCCGGCGGCAGGCCGGGCAGTGCGAAGACCTTGGTATTGAGTTCCTCGGTCGCCTGCGCGACCAATTCCCTTCCGGCGTCGGTGATCTCGATCAAGGTCGCGCGCCGGTCGGTGGGGTGCGGCACCCGCTCGACCAGCTTCGCCGCCTCGAGTCGATCGACGGTATTGGTCACGCTGGTGGGGTGCACCTGCAACCGTGCGCTGGCCTTCGCCATCGGTAGCGCGCCGGTCTTGCTGAAGCTCAGCAGCATGAGCAGTTCGTACCGGGAGAAGGTCAAACCGGTCGGTTTCAGTGCCTCGTCCACTCGCGCCATCACGATTTGCTGGGCCCGCACCAGGGAGGTCACCGCGGCCATGCCATCGGCCACGTCCCCCCAGCCGTGGCCGACCCATTGGCG
The DNA here is from genome assembly GCF_019222765.1 of Nocardia iowensis. Lineage (NCBI taxonomy): Bacteria > Bacillati > Actinomycetota > Actinomycetes > Mycobacteriales > Nocardiaceae > Nocardia > Nocardia iowensis. The sequence continues at coordinate 1,484,619 of NZ_CP078145.1, forward strand.
ATGGGCCTCCTCGATCGGATCGAGCGGAAGTGGGCGTGGCCGAGACATGTTCCGATCATTCCATGCGGGTGGGCGCGGATCGGGGACATCCAGGGGGACTTCGGATCACACTGTCTTCGAATCGAACGCGTTCTTCGAATCAGAGTGAGCGCAAGGGTGGGCCGGAGCGCCAGTTCGGGGCACTATCAATCGCGAGGCGGGCGTGGCTGAGTGGTTGAGGCAACGGTCTGCAAAGCCGTTTACGCGGGTTCAATTCCCGCCGCTCGCTCCAACCGGGTTCGAGGGTCGCCTCAGGCGACGACGCTCGGTTCGGCGTACGCCACCGCCGAACCGAGCACCTCGAGTCGCACGCGCTGGCCGACGGCCGGGGCGGCGACGCTGGCCCGGCGCACGCGTACCGCGTCGCCGCGGCCGTCCAGTGCGATGGTGAGCATTACGTCGGCGCCACGGAATTCGACCTCCCTGACCACGCCACTGTCCGCGTCGCCATTCGAAACGACATGGGCGACAAGCTGTTCCGGGCGCATCATGATGGTCGCCTGGCCACTGGGCGCGGACTTCTGCACGGGGATCCGGCCGAGCACGCACTCGGCCACCTCGTCGGCCACCACCGCGTCCAGCAGCACGCAATCGCCGAGGAAGCGGGCGGTGAACAGGTCCTTCGGCGCGGCGTAGACCTGTTCTGGCGCGCCGACCTGGGTGAACCGGCCGTCCCGCATCACCGCGACCTGCTCGGCGAAGCACAGCGCCTCTTCCTGGTCGTGGGTGACCAGGATGCTGGTCATGCCCGCCGCGCGCAGCGTATCGGCGACGGCCTGCCTGGTCGTCGCGCGCAGTCCGGCGTCGAGCGCGCTGAACGGTTCGTCCAGCAGCATCACATCGGGCTTGCGGGCCAGCGCGCGGGCCAGTGCGACGCGCTGCTGCTGGCCACCGGAGAGCTGGTGCGGGCGGCGGTCGGCGTAGGAGGGGTCCAGCGAGACCATCTCGAGGAGCTCATCGACCCGGCGCTTGCCAGCGCGCCACCCGGTGAACCCGTTGCGCAGTCCGTAGGCGATGTTCTGGCCGACTGTCAGATGCGGAAACAATGCGCCGTCCTGGGCGACGTAACCGATATTGCGGCGCTGCGGCGGCACCGAGAATCCGTCGCGGGCAACGGTTTCCGAGCCGATCGCGACCGATCCCGCGTCCGGCGTCTCGAATCCGGCAACGACCCGCAGCAGCGTCGTCTTCCCGCAGCCGGAGGAGCCAACCACCGCGGTCGACGTCCGATCCGGCACCGCGAGGGTGATCCCGTCGAGCACGCGGTGACGGCTGAACGTCTTCGAAACATTCTCGACGACAAGCTGACTCATATACCGGCCGCCTTCCGGGATTGGGTGAACAGCAGATAGGTCACCGGCACCGCCGCGACGATCATGATCAGCGCGTAGGGTGCGGCAGCCGCGTAGTCCAATTCGCCGGAAAGCGACCAGAACCGCATGGCCAGCGTGCGAGTCCCGTTGGGCGCCAACAGCAGCGTCGCGGTCAATTCGGTCGCGACCGCGACGAATACCAGCGCGGCGGCCGAGGCGGCGGCGGGTGCGGTGAGCCGCAGGGTGACTCGCACGAAGGTGGCCGGGCCGGACTTACCGAGCGAGCGTGACACCTCTTCCAGTCCGATCGGCACCTGCGCGAGCCCGGCCCGCACGCTGACCAGCGCGCGGGGCAGAAACAGCAGCACGTAGGCGGCGACCACCATGGTCACCGTCTGATAGAGCGGCGGCGCCCACCGGATGGTCACCGTCACCATCGCCAGCGCGATGACGATGCCGGGCAGCGAACTGGTGATGTAGTTGGCGCCCTCCACCATTCGGGCGAACACCGAGGTGGACCGGACCGCGATCCAGGCGACCGGGAACGCGCACAGCGTGGTGAGCAACGCCGCCGCCGCGGCGAGCCCGACGGTCTGTCCGAGCGCCTCGCCGATCTCGGTGAAATCCCACACCTGCGCGCCGCCGATGCGCAGCCACCGGCCGATCGTCCACAGCGGGACACCGAGCGCGCCGATGGTCACCACGGCGAGCGCGGCCAGCACCGGAATCGTGCCGGACCCCAACCGGATCCGCGCGGTGGCCCGCGGCGCACCACTGCCGATCCTGGCGTAGCGGGCCCGGCCGCGCAGCCCCGCCTCACCCGCGAGCAGCACCAGACAACACAGCACGAGAACACCGGCCAGCATGCTGCCCGCGGGACCGGCGAAACTGGACTGGTACTGCTCGAAGATCGCGGTGGTGAAGGTGTCGAAGCGAATCATCACGAACGCGCCGTACTCGGCGAGCAGGTGCAGCGCGATGAGCAGCCCGCCACCCAGAATGGCCAACCGCAACTGCGGCAACACGATTCGCGCGAACACCGCCACCGGCCCGGACCCGAGTGCCCGCGCGGACTCCTCCACCGCGGGGTCGAGGCGGCGTAGCGTGGCCGCCGCGGGCAGATAGACCAGCGGGAAGTACGACATGGTGGCGATGACCACCCCGGCCGAGAGGCCGTGCATGGTCGGGAACGCGCTGACCCAGGCGTAGCTGTTCACGAACGCCGGTACCGCCAGCGGCGCCGCGAATATCGGCCCCCACCAAGCCTTTCCGGGCACATTGGTGCGTTCGACCACCCAGGCGAGGCCGACCCCAAGCAGCACGCAGATGGGCACCGTGCACACCACCAGGCCGACCGTATTGGCCAGCAGCTGACCGACTCTGGGCCGGAACACCAGCTCCGCCGCCTGACTCGGCCCGGTCGCGAAGATCTCGGACACGATGTAGCCCAGCGGCACGAACGTCGCCGCCACCAGCAGCAGGGCGACGGTCGTGACGAGGGGCCCCGGTCGGCCGACCCGGGGCCCGGCGACAACGGTCCGAAGGGCCACGGCTAGAGCAGGCCCGCCTCGGTCATCAGCGCGGTGACCTTCTTGGCGTCCAGCTCGGACGGATCGACGACGGGCGCCTGCAGGTCGGCCAGCGGCGGCAGGGCCGGATTTGCGGCGACATCACTGGCGACCGGGTACTCCATCGAGTCGCCGTCGCGCAGCACCTGCTGGCCCGCCTTGCCGACGATGAACGCCAGGAACTTCTGCGCCGACTCCTGCTTCTTGCTCGACTTCAGCACGCCGCCGCCGGAGACGCTGACGAACGCGCCGGGATCCTGGTTCTTGAAGTAGTGCAGCGCGGTGTGGCTGCTGCTCTCCTTGGTCTTGGCCTGGTCGCGGTACCAGTAGTAGTGATAGATCACGCCGCCGTCCGGATTGCCCGAATCGACCGCCTTCATGGTGGCCACATTGTTCGGAAAGGCGGTCGCGTTCTCCTTCATGCCCTTCAGCCAGGCGCGGGTGGCGTCCTCGCCCTTCAGCGCGAGCAGGGCGGCCACGATGGCCTGGAAATCGGCGCCGGAGACGCCCGCGCCCCAGCGTCCCTTCCACTGCGGCTGCGCGAGGTCGAGCAGCGAGGCGGGCAGCTGGTCGGCCGCCACCTTGTCCTTGTTGTAGACGAAAACCGTTGAGCGGGCGGCGACTCCGGTCCATTTGCCGGTGGACGGACGGAATTGCGCTGGCACCTGGTCGAGCGTCGGCTTGTCCACGTCGGCGAACAGACCGGCGTTTTCCACCAGTGCCATGGCGGGGGAATTCTCGGTGAGGAAGACGTCGGCGGGCGATGCGCCGCCCTCGGCGACGAGCTGGTTGCCCAGCGCCGTATCGCCGCCCTGCCGCAACGTGACCTTGATGCCGGTCTCCTTGGTGAACGCGGCCACCCACTCTTTGGTGAGCGATTCGTGTTGCGCGTTGTAGACCGTGATGTCTTTCGCGTCGTCGTCGGAGGAATTCGAGCATGCCTGGATGCTCAGCGTCGCTACCGTGACTGCCAGTACTACGGAGATCTTTTTCCAACCGACGGGCATCAGCTCGGTCCTTCCGCGTCGAATTCCCCATACATGTTGATGAGGCTTACCTAAGGAACATACCGCGTCCGACGTGCGCGGATGATATCGGTCCTGCAGCGGCGCGGCCGAAATTCCGGTGCGGTTATTCGAGTCCCGAGAAATCGCGTAGCACAACGTGATTGCGGTCCGCGGTGGTGCCGAGGGTGTAATCGGGGAGTAGGCCGAAGTATTCGCCCCTGGTGGTGGCGCTCCAGCGGCGGGCGGCGTCGGTGCGGGTCTTGTAGAAGTTGACCATGTAGCCGCCTTCGTACAGGCGGAGCAGGCTGTATCCGCCCGGGTATTCCTTCACCGCGGCGACTTCCAGGAATTCGACGGCGCACGCGGTGTCGGGGCGGGTGCGCCGATTGCGGTGGGTGTGGCCGCTGTGCTGGAGGAAAACGCCAGGGGAGCGCGCGTACCTGGCTTGGAGTTCGGCGCTGTCGCGGCCGTTCAGCACGAAACCCGGGCCGGCAAGATTGGTGAAGCCGGATTCGATAGTGACCGGGTGGTGGCCGAAGACCAGGGTCGGCCGGTCCGGGTCGTCGCGCAGCCGGTCGGTGAACTGGTCGAATTGCGGGCGGTCGATGGTGCCGCCGGAGCCGTCGAGTTCACTGGTGTCTAGGCCGAGCAGGCGCAGGCCGCCGACCTCGTGCTCGATCAGCTGCTGGCGTGGGGTGAACGCCTCGGCAAAGCAGTCGTGATGGTCGGCGGGTGCGGGAGGACAACCGGCATAGTCCGGTCCGACGTGCGGACGATCGTGGTTGCCGCGCACGACCAGGTAGTCGCTGCCCATGGTGCCCCAGTCGTCGAGTTGCGCGCGGACGCCACGGGCATCCGGCAAGGACGCTTCGTCGGTGAGATCACCGGCGATCAGCAGCAACTCGGCGCCACGGTCGGGGCGGCGCAGGTCGTCGAGCATGGCCGCCAGCATCACCTCGGGGTATGGCGGCACATCCTGGCGGAAGCCGGGTGGCAGTCCGGCGACGAGCAGGCCGCTGACCTCTTCGCCGTAGTGCACGTCGTTGGCCAGGGCGAGGGTGCGCAGCGGGCGGCCGGGCGGCGGCACCAAGGTGGTGAATTCGCCGGTGGATTCGGGAGTTCCTGGGCTCAGTGTCGTCAAGGAAAGGGCCGGTATCGCGCGCACGCCGTGCGACCACGCCTCGAAACGGTAAGTGCGGCCGGGTTCGAGGCCGCCGATCTCCGCGTAGTGGAAGGGCGTCGGTCGCGGGTCGGCGTGCACCGGAACCGGCGTGCGCGCCGAATCAGCCGGAGCCAGGCGAACTTCCGCGTCGGCATCCACCGGCATGAGCCGTCCGGCGAGGTCGGGTGCCACCGTCGTCCAGGTGAGGATCGCCGACCGGTCGGTGATGGTGACCACTTCCAGATCGGTCGCGATCAGCGGATGCGGTTGGGCCCGAGCCGAACTCGGTCGCGCCAACGGCAGCAGGGCGGTCAGGCCGATGGCGCCGAGCAAGGTTCGCCGGGACGGCCCGCAACACCCGCTGGTCAATTCTGAGCCGAGGTCGCGGAGCAGACCTTCCACTTACCGTCTTCCTTCTTCAGGTGTTCGGTGGTGCTGGTGTCGATATCGGGTGCGTGACCGGGAAGTTCCAAGGTGAGCTTGCCGGTGATGTGCGCGGTCGCGGCGTCACCGGTGATCATGATGCGGTCGATCCTATCGAGGTCGACCGCGACTGTCGCCGAGGCGAACTGTTGCTTCTGTTCCTCCGGCAGCGCGTCGAACTCGGCCCGATCCGCCGCGCACGCCGTGGCCGCGGCGGCCTCGAACCCCTTCGACTCGAGCGTGTCGTAGAAGTCGTGGATCGCCACTTCGATCCGCTTGGTATCGGAGGCGAACGGACCCTTCCCCTGTGCGGTCAGCACGGCCCCGATCACCACCGCACCGCCGAGCCCGAGCAGTAGCACCGCCACCAGCCCGACGATCAGAACGACCTTGCTTTTCTTCGACGGCCGTTGCCCGCTCGGCGGTCCCGGCGGCGGATATTCGGCCGGTGGGTAATCCGTCGGTGGCGGATAACCGGTGGGTTCCGCTGGCTGCTGCGGAAACTGCGGATCCTGGGACGGGGGCTGCCCGCCCGGCGGATAAGTCATGGTCTGGCCCTCCGTCAGCCCCCCTCGGCTCTCCTGAAGGCTACGGCAACCGGGTTCCCGGACGAGCGAAAAGAGACGTCGATCAGTGCCACCGGCCGGGAGTCACCATTTCGTAGGATGTGGTCGTCGTGGGGCAGGCGATATGGTCCGGACGTGGTGTTATCCATGAAAGCGCAGCGTGACCGACCCGGCATCGCCATTCGGCTGGGGGTGGTTTTCGCGGCTGTGACGGTCTGGTGGCTGGTGCTGTTCCACGGCGTAGCCGCGGTGACCGGCGACGAATACACCCGCGGTGGTCATGTGGTGCGTGCGGTGGGTGCGACCGTGTTCACGGTGCCGTTGATCTATGCGGCACGGCGGTTTCTCGACCGGCAGCCCTGGTCCGGGCTCGGCTGGTCATCCGTGGGACGTGGTTCGCGCGCCTTCCTGTTCGGCGCCGCGTGCTGGGGCATTCCCGCCTTCTTGTCCATGGCCGTAATGCTGTGGCTCGGTTGGGCGGATCTCACGTTGCGGACATCGCTGCCGGAAGTCTTTCCGCCGCTCCTCGGCCTCGTCGCGCTGGTGCTGCTGTATGAAGCTGTTCCGGAGGAGCTCATTTTCCGCGGCTACTTCTTCACGAATCTGGCCGAGCGGTGGTCTACCGGAATAACTGTTGTCGCACAGGCGGCGCTTTTCACGGGATGGGGAGTGCTGATCGGCGCGGCGGGAGCGGTCGATCGCGTAGTGCTGTTCTTCGCGTTCGCCCTTGTGCTCGGCGCGATTCGGGCTACGACCGGAAACCTATTGGCATGCATGGGTTTCCACGCCATGTTCCAGCTGACTACCCAATTTCTCGCCAACAAGTGGAATTACATCGATCTCGACGATCCCGATATGGCCATTGTGGGACTGGCTTTCGTCGTGATCCCGTTTGTCAGTACCGCAATCCTGCTCTGGGCAATGGCCCGGCGGCGGCGACGGGGCTGAGCATTCACGACTTCGGCGGGACCGACCGTCCCGCGAACGCGGCGAGCCGGTCGATCGCCGGGGCGGTGTCCTCGATGTGCTGTGCCTCGGCGAATTGGGCGCCGCGCGGCCGGATGGCGAGTTGCTCCTGCAGGAAGGCCAGCGATTGTTCGGCGAGTTCGCCGGGCAGCCGCGCCGGAATCCCGGTGGCCTGCGCCAGATCCCAGCCGTGCGTGACCAGATCGGCGAGCCGAAGCCGCAATTGCTCGGCCAACGGGCCGGAATGGGATCGCTCGCGAATCTCGGGGTGGTCGAAAATGGCAAGCAACGATGAGGCGGAGGTCCGGTAGGCCTCGACCGGGTCGTCGCCGAGCAGGTCGGCGCCGCGCTCGGGGAGCGGGCTGTCGTTGATCAGCGCCGCGAACGTCAGATTCACCGTCACCAGATGTTCGACCACATCCCGCACATTCCATGCGCTACATGGCGTCGGCGCTGTCCACTGATCGTCCCGCACACCGGCCAATAGGTCGCCGACGGCTGCGGACGCACGCGCGAGATCCTCGACAGAAGCGGTCACACGGCGAGACTACGGCGTGCCGTGCGGCGCCGCCACGGGTTTCGCGGGGTAGCCCCGGAACGCTGGACCGCCGCCCAAGCAGGTCGACCGTTCAACTCTGAGCGGCAATTGATTCCCATCCACGGGTGCCTCGGCAACGAATAAGAGTTGCCGGAGCTCCGTCCTGCCGACAACGAAATGCGCTGTCGCACAGCATTTTTCGTGATCGTGGGCTTGCGCTCGATGGTTCCGCTTGGTAGGTTCGCGGTCGAATTCTTCATCGGATCGCCCCATCCCGATCTATCCGCGCCGCCCGCCCGACGGCCGGATGCGGTGATCCCTACGGTCGCTCGGCGGACTGCCGGTGGCACAGCCGGATCGTTGACGCCACCGTGACCATGCTCCCGCTGCTCGCCCGTGTGTGCCGCTCTGTTTGCCAACGATCGTCGCGATGACCACAGCCCCCGCCCCGGGGCATCGGACCAGGAGGATGAATGTCGGATTTCGGTGCCGCCCATCAGGGCGAGGACATCGCGATCATCGGTGTGGCGCTGCGGCTGCCCGGCGGCATCGCCGACCTGGCCGGGTTGTGGACGACGTTGTCTTCCGGGCTCGATGTCGTCACCGAAATACCGAGCGACCGTTTCGACACGAGCAGGATCGTCGCTCCCGGCGAGCGCAGGCCCGGCAAGAGCTACACCAGCGCGGCGGGCGTGCTGACCGGCGTGGATGTCGCCGCGTTCGACGCGCCGTTCTTCGGCATCTCGCCGCGGGAAGCGAGCCGGATGGATCCGCAGCAGCGAATGCTGTTGGAGCTGGCGATGGAGGCACTCGACGACGCGGGTGCCGATATTCGCGAGCTGTCCGGCTCGGACACCGGCGTGTTCGTCGGTCTTTCCGAGGTCGGATACGCCACCCAGCAATTCGAGTTCCGGAATATCGATGCGTACACCAATTCCGGCGTCGCGCAGTCGATCGCGGCGAACCGGATATCCCACTTCTTCGATTTCCGCGGACCGAGCATGGCCATCGACACGGCGTGTTCCTCGGCCCTGGTGGCCTTGCACCAGGCCTGCCAGGCACTTCGTACCGGCGAGAGCCGGGTATCGCTGGCCGGTGGGATAACCATCCTGCTCAATCCGTACACCATGGTCGGCTTCGCGCAGGCGGCGATGCTTTCACCGACCGGCCGGTGCCGGGCGTTTTCGGCCGACGCCGACGGATATGTCCGCGCCGAGGGCGGCGGCTTCGTGGTGTTGAAGCGGTTGGCCGATGCGGTCGCCGACGGCGATCGCGTGCACGCGGTGATCCGTGGCACCGGGGTCAACTGCGACGGCCGTACTCCCGGGCTTGCGCTGCCCAGCGCCGTTGCGCAGGAAGCCTTGCTGCGCAGGGTGTATGCCATGGCTGGGGTCGAGCCGGATGAGGTCGGTTATGTCGAAGCGCACGGCACCGGCACGCCGGCGGGTGATCCGGTCGAGTGCGTCGCGCTCGGTCGAGCCCTCGGTATGCCCCGCGGGTCGGGGCGTTTCCTGCCGATCGGTTCGGTCAAGACCAACCTCGGGCATCTGGAGGCGGCCTCGGGCATCGCGGGCCTGCTGAAAGCGATTCTCGTGCTGCGCCATCGGATCATCCCGCCCTCGTTGCACGCGACGCCGCTCAATCCGGCGATCGACTTTGACGGACTGCGCTTGGCTCCGGCCATCGAACCGACGGCGATGGACAATGACCGGCCCGGTGTGGTTGGCGTCAATTCCTTCGGCTTCGGCGGGGCGAACGCGCACGCGATCCTCGCCGAGGCGCCGCCGCGGCAGCCGGGCACCGAGCCGACCCGTCGGCGGCTGCCGCTGGTCGTGTCGGCCCGCTCGGCGGGCGCGCTCAGCGAAGCGGCCGGGCTGCTCGGTGCGCAACTTGCCGATGCGACCCCGGAGAAGTTCTACGACGTCTGCTACACCCTCACGCGCAGGCGCAGCCGCCATTCGGATCGGGTGGCCGTGCTCGTCGATGACGGCCCGGCCGCGGCCAAGCGATTGCGCGCGATCGCCGAGGGCGCGGAAGCCATCCACGAGCGGGTGCCGGAGACCGCACGCGGCCGGGTGGCGTTCGTGTTCTCCGGCAACGGTTCTCAGTGGGCGGGCATGGCCGCCGACCTGCTTGCCGATTCGGTGTTCGGCGGTGTGATCGCGGAGGTGGACGCGTTGTTGCGACCTCGCCTCGGCTGGTCGATCGCCGAGGAACTGTCCGCACCGACCGAGTGCTCCCGAATGTCGGCCACGGAGGTGGCCCAGCCTGCTCTGTTCGCGGTGCAGCTCGGCGTGGCCGCAATGTTGCGGGTCCGCGGCGTCACCCCGGCAGCCGTCGTCGGTCACAGCGTGGGCGAGGTCGCGGCCGCATACCTGGCCGGTGCGCTCGAGCTGGATGCGGCGTGCCAGGTCATCGCCGAACGGAGCCGCGCTCAGGCGACGACCGCGGGCCGGGGCCGGATGGCCGCGGTCGGCCTGCCCGCCGGTGAGATCGCGCAGCTGCTGTCCGCGTTGCCCGGATTGGAGATTGCCGGGATCAACAGCGGCAAGGACGTCACGGTCAGCGGCGATGCCGGCGAACTCGCCGAGCTGGCGGCACGTCTGGCCGACCGCGATGTCTTCTTCCGGGAGCTCGAGCTGGACTATCCGTTCCACAGCAGGGCCATGGACGACCTGCGGCCGATGCTGCACACGGGGCTGGCCGGACTCAGCCCTACCGCATCCGAGGTGCCGCTGATTTCCACGGTGACCGGAGCCGAAATCGACGGCACCGAGCTCGGCGCCGAGTACTGGTGGCGCAACGTGCGCGAACCGGTGCTGTTCGCCACTGCCATCGAGCAATTGATCGCCGACGGCTTCGACATCTTCGTAGAGGTCGGCCCGCATCCGGTGCTGCGGGGTTATCTGCGGCGGCTGGCCGGGTCGTCGGAGACGCCTGCCGTCGTGGTTCCCACTCTCGTTCGAGCGACCGACGGAGCGCGGGCCGTCGACGCCGCGGTCGAGCGGTTGATCGAGGCGGGCGCGTCGCTCGACTGGACCCGTTACTTCCCCAGCCCCGGACGCGTCGCGGATCTGCCACGTTATCCGTGGCAACGGGAACAGCACTGGAATGGCACCCCGGACTGGAGCTTCCGCGACGGCGGCGACGGCACGATCGATCACCCACTGCTCGGCGAACGACTCACGGTGCTCGAACCGACCTGGCGCGACGTCATCACCCCGCTGCGGGTGCCGTGGCTGGCCGACCACCGAGTCGCCGGAGCGGTCGTCATGCCTGCCACCGGCTTCCTCGAAATGGCCCTCGCCGCGGGGCGCCGGGTCCACGACGCTCCCGTCGAGGTCACCGACCTCCAGATCACGAATGCTCTCGTGCTCGCACAGGACGCGTCCGCCCCCGCGGTCAGCCTTCAGGTGTCGCTGTCCGAAACCAGCGGAGCCGTGCGGATCGCAAGCAAGGCGGACGGGAATCCGGATTGGCAGGCCAACGCGACCGGCCGGGTCCGGCGCCTGTGGCGGCCTCGGCCCGCGTCGGTCGACCTCGCCGAACTGCGCGCCACCCTGATCGAGAAGATAAGCGGGGCAAAGCATTACGTTGCTACCGCCCGCGCCGGCCTCGACTACGGCCCATCGTTCCAGGTGCTCGAGCAGCTGGAGGTCGGCCACGACGAGGTGCTGGCCGCCTATCGCCTCGACGCTTCGCAGGCCGGATACGAGATCCACCCGGCACTGCTGGACGGTGCACTGCAAGCGGGCGCGCCATTGCTCGCCGACATCGCCGACGGCCGTGCCTGCTTCCTGCCACACGCGGTGGGGATCGCGCGCTGCTGGACCCAGCCCCCGGCCCACGGGTTCATCCGGGTCCGGTCGCGTGCCCGCCACAACGACTATGTCCGCTGGGACATCACGGTCACCGATGCCGAGGGCGTCGTCAGCGTGGAGCTCACGGAGGTGTGGCTGCGACGGTTCGAAGCGGCCATCGGCGAGCCCGTGCAACAGCCCGTATGCGTGCTGAAAGCCGCGCCGCACCATGAGGCGCCGATCACGAGTACACCCGTGCCGCCGGCCCGAGAGCTGGCGGCGGCAGCGCGGGTGTGGCTCGAACACGGTGCCGCCGTGTCCCCGCCATCCCCCGCTCTCGTGGCCCGGGCAATCGAAACATGCGCCCATTACGCCGTCGCCGCGCTGACTCGGCTCATGCCCGAGTCACCGACATTCGCCCTCGATGACGCCTTGGCGGCCGGTCTGCTTCCGAAATATTCGAGGCTGGTCGAACTGCTGCTGTCGATGGCGTGCGCACACGGTTTGGCCGAGCCGGTGGGCGAACGGCACTGGCGCTGGATCGGTGAAGCCGAACCGGAGTCACGGCTGCGCGCCTGGCTGACCGAGTTTCCCGAGGACGTGCCCGAGGCGACACTGAGTACCTATACGGCGCGGCGGCTACCGGAATTCCTCCTCGGGCAAGGGGATCCGCTGCAGGAAATCTTTACCGACGGTGCGGCGCTGCTGGAACAGACCTACGACGTCGGTCCTGTCGCCCGGTACGACAACGAGATGCTGCGCGCGGTGCTGAAGGCGGTAGTGGAGCGCTGGCCGAACGATCGGCCGCTGCGGGTGCTCGAGATCGGCGCCGGGACCGGCGGCACCACCGCGGCCTTGCTGCCGTTGCTGCCGCCGGAGCGGACCCGCTATCTGTTCACCGACGTGAGCGCCGCCTTCTTCGTCAAGGCGCAGAAGCGCTTCGCCGCCTACGAATTCGTCGACTATCACCGGCTCGACCTCGACCAGGACCTCGATGCCCAGGGCTTCCCCGATCGCGGCTTCGACCTCGTCATCGCCTCGAACGCGCTGCACGTGGCCGCCGACCTCGCCCGCTCGATGACCTCAATCGGCCGCCTGCTCGCCGAGGGCGGGCTACTGCTGGCCACCGAAATGCACGAGCCGCACCTGTTGGCGCTGCCGTACGGTGTGCTGGACGGCTTCTGGAACTTCACCGACACAGAATTGCGGACCCGATCGCCGCTGCTGTCGCGTGCGCAATGGCCAGATCTACTGCGCCGCTGCGGCTTCGCCGACGTGCGGCAGCTGGGCGGTGAGCGCGAGTCCATGGCCGACGCGTCTTCGGTCATTCTCGCCACCAGGGCCGCGGTCACCGAAATCGTCCCAGTGCTGCCACCGGCCCCGCTGGGAGTGCAATGGATCTTGCTCGCCGAGGACGACACGGAACGCGTGTTCGCCACAGCACTGGCCGACCAGCTGCGCGAGGCAGGCAGTGCCGGGACGCACGTCATCACCGCGAGCGAATACTTCCGCGAGGGATTGCCGATCGCCGCCGATACCGAGTCGGTCCGGCTCGCGTTTCTGCTGTCCGCCGCGCCCTCGGCCGAGCCTGCCGTCGCCATCGAACGGACGGTGCGCCGTGCCGCCGTGCTGCGCGCCGTCGCCGCTTGTCTCCGGGAGCTGCCTGCCACCGTGCAGGTGCAGTCTTGGCTCGTTACCCGGCCCAGTGGCGCGCTGCCCGCGCCGGAGCGGGCGGAGATGCCAGTAGACGCCGCGCTCTGGGGGGTGGCACGGACGCTGACCAACGAGCAGCCGGCGCTCGGCCTCAAGCGAGTTTCCCTCGAACGCGGTCCGGAACTCACCGAAGCCGCCGACCGGTTGGCGCGCGAGCTGCTCACGCCTACCGACGAGGACGAGGTGGTGCTGACCTGCGAAGGGCGCTTCGTGCCACGCGTCATCGACGCTCCGCCGGAGGTGACCGTGGTCGTGCCGGGCGATGCGAAGCCCTACCGGCTCGCGCTGCACAATCCCGGACTGTCCTGCGGATTCTCCTGGCAACCGACCGCGCCGAAGGTTGCCGGACCGAAGGAGGTGGTTGTCGCGGTCCGTGCCACGGCGTTGAACTACCGCGACGTGCTGCAAGCGGTCGGGATGCTGCCGCCGGAGGCCATCGACGGCACGTTCGCCGAACAGGGACTCGGTTTCGAGTGCGCCGGGGTGGTCACCGAGGTCGGTGCGCAGGTCCGCGACTTCCAGCCGGGGGACCGCGTGTATGGACTCGTCCCCGCCGCGCTCGCGTCACACGTCGTTACCGACGCCGAGAATGTCGGCAGGATGCCCGATTCCATGTCCTTTGCCCATGCCGCCACACTCCCGGTCGCCGTGTCCACCGTGCACTACTCCTTGCACACCCTGGCCAAGCTGGCGCCGGGGGAGGTGCTGCTGGTGCACGGCGGGGCAGGCGGTGTCGGCCTGGCCGCCGTCCGATACGCCCAGCAGCTCGGTGCGACGGTGATCGCGACCGCCGGGTCCGCGATCAAACGCGAGTTCCTGCGTTCGCTGGGAGTCGAGCACGTCTTCGATTCGCGCAGCATGGCTTTCGTGGCCGACGTCGAGGCCGTCACCGAGGGACGCGGGGTGGATGTGGTGCTCAACTCCCTCGCCGGGGAGGCACTGCATCGCAGTCTGGAGCTGTTGCGACCGCACGGCCGGTTCGTCGAATTGGGTAAGCGGGACGTGCTCGAAAACAATCCCCTGCTGCTTCGGGCGTTGAAGAGAAATATCAGCGTGTTCTGCGCCGACCTGAGCACCATGGATGTCGATCACCCGGTGTTCGGCTCGATGCAGTTCCAGAATGTCGCCGGGGAGATCGCGTCGCGGGGCCACGCCGCACTGCCACATGTGGTGTATCCCGCCGCACGCATCGAGGAAGCCTTCCGGGTACTGCAGCATTCCCGGCACATCGGCAAAGTCGTCGTCTCTTTCGACGGTGCGCTGCCCGTCGAGCGCGCGCCCGCACCGGCGCGGCTCGATCCGGCGGCCACCTATCTGGTCATTGGAGGGTTGAGTGGGCTCGGTGCCGCAACGGCGCGCTGGCTCGCCGACCGTGGGGCCCGGAATGTGGCGTTGGTCAGCCGCAGCGGGACACAGGCGCCGGAAGCGCCGAAGCTCATCGACGAACTGACCCTGCGCGGCGTCGCCGTCACCGCCCACGCCGCCGACGTCACCGACCGGGACGCCATGCACGCGGTGTTCGCGGCGGTCGACGCCACCGGGCATCCGGTCCGCGGCGTGATACATGCCGCGATGGTGCTCGACGACGCGCCGTTCGCCGAGCTCGATGACGCCCGGTTCGCCGCCGTGCTGGCTCCGAAGATGCAGGGGGCGCTGACCCTGGCCGAACTGGTCGAAGGGCGCGCGCTCGACTTCTTCGTGCTGATCTCGTCCGCCACGTCGGTGGTCGGGCAGATCGGGCAGTCCAATTACGTTGCCGGCAATTTGTTCATGGAGGCATTCGCCAGGCAACGGGAGGAATCCGGTCTCGTCACCCAAGTCATCGCCTACGGCGCCATCAGCGACGCCGGACATGTCGCCCGCACCGGTATGGCCGACCAGCTGGCGGGGTTCGGGTTGCGCGCCATCTCCGCCGAGGAGGCGCTGGCCGGCCTCGAGCAACTGCTCGGCGCCGAGCGCAACGGCACGTCCGTCGTGCGAATCGACTGGGGTCCGCTGGCCACTATGCTCCCCGGCATTTTGGCGCCGCGGTTCGAGAGCGTGCGACCGCCGGTGATCCACGGCGTGGAAGGCGGCAAGAGCGCGTTTCGCGCGGCCATTGCGGCGGCTGCCCCCGAGGATGCCGAGGAGCTCGTCCGGGAGGCCATGATCGGACTGGTCGCGCACGTCATGCAGACCACTCCCGACCGAATCGACCCGCACCGGCGGCTCGACGAGCTGGGGCTGGACTCGCTGATGGCCGCCGAACTGCTGGCGGCGATTCGCCACCAACTGGGGTGCGAGCTTTCGGTCATGGACGTTGCGCGGGGCGGTTCGCTGGCCCAACTCAGCCGCGTCGTCCTGGCCGCGCTGAAACCGGTCCAAGTGAGGAGCTGAGTACTGTGGCCGAACCGACGGTCGCCATCACCGGTGCCACCGGATTCCTCGGTATCCACCTCGTGCCGGAGCTGCTGCGCAGGCACGCCGCGCTGACCGTGCTGGCCCGCGGCGAACCGAAGTCCGTGCTGGACAGGCTGATCGGGCTGCTTCGGTGGACCGGGGGCCGCTGCGACGAACTCGCGGAACGGGTCCGCGTGGTGCAGGTGGATCCGGTCCGGCCCAGGCTGGGTTTGTCGGAAACGAGGTTCCGTGAGCTGGCCGATGAGTTGCAGGTGATCTGGCATTGCGCGGGCGATACCACGCTGGCCGCTCCGCTCGAACGGTTACGGCAGATCAATGTCACCGGCACCCGCCACGTCCTGGAGCTGGCCACGGCGGGGACGCAACGGCCGCTGGTCTGCCACACCAGTTCGGTCGGCGTGGCGGGAGCCAGACGGCACGGGACGATCCCGGAGCAACGACAAGACGACACGTGCGGCTTCGAAAACCCTTACGAGCGAAGCAAATACGAGGCCGAAACTGTTGTGCACGCATGGTTTGCCGAGCACGCAAGGCCGGTGATCGTGTTCCGTCCCAGCGTGCTCATCACCGATCTGCCTCGACGCCCCGAATTTCCCAGGCACACCCTCAGCTTTGTCGCCGAGGCCATCGAAAGCGGCATGACCGGATTCGGATTGGACCCCCGATCACCTCTCGCCCCGCGACTCCCGGTGCGGATCCCCGGCGACCCCACCGCGTCGATCAACCTCGTACCGGTGGACAGTGCCGCCGCGACGATGGCCCGCCTCGCCGACCGCGCACCGTCCGGCGGCATCGACACCTATCACGTTGTCCACTACCGAAACACGTTGATCTCCGACATGCTCACCGCCTTCCAGCGCACCTACCCGGTCGACGCCCGCCTGGTACCCAGACCCCCCGAGGACCAATCCCCCTTGGAAAAGCTCCTGGGAGAACAGACCGCCTTCCTCGGCTATGCCCGCCACCACCGCCGCTACGACGACTCCCGAGTACGCGCTGCCCTCGGCCCACCCACCCCGGCGTCCGACATCGACGTGAACTACCTCCAGTCCGCCATCCGACCCACGTGACCGGAGCCCTGCTCGGCCGTCAGCGCATCAGCCACCCGGCGAAGCACCGGGTCAGCACGGGCATGATGCCCCACACCATGGCCGCCACCGCGACGGGCAGGATGCAGGCCAGCCGCAGCGGGGTCGGAAGCGGTTCCAGCAGTGGGCCCGTGACCGTCACCAAGCCGGTGAGCAGCGGGTAGAGGCCGACCAGGGTCAGCAGCCAGAACTTCCATTTCGCCGGATGGGCAACATTCGGCGCGCCCTGTTCCGTCGACGCCTCGTCCACCGTGATCTCGTGTGTAACAGTCATTTTCCGCTCCATACCTCAGCACTCGCGGTTATCCGCAGTTATCGAGGAGACGACACAGACGCCGCAGGTGTGACATGGGCTCTACGTCCATTCACAGCAGTCGGCGCTGGAGAGACCGCGCGGACTGTGGGGGGCTTCGTGTCATCGACGCGGGCTGAGTCTGTGCCACAGGATTTCGGGGTCTCCGGGTGGTCGCCGCTGTCTGGTGTCGTGGGATTCAGTCCGACGGTGTTCGGTGACGTACGGCTGCATTCGCGGGACTTGTGACACCGTGGTGACATCGACCGACTTTCTTCCCCCTGCTTCCTCATACTGGCTGTCCTGTGCTGAGGGGAGGGATAGTCAAGGGGGAGAAGGTAAGGCGTCCGACCGAATGCTCCCATCGTGGGGTTCGATACGATCCGAACTACAGTTCGAACACCCTGATTCGATGAGGTTTGTTCATGACCCGCACCACGCCACCCAGAGCTGTTGATGTCGCAGCCGTGTGTCCCGCACTGGTACCGCTGGCTCGTCCGGCGACCCGGCTGCACCCGCGCCGCGGCACACCATCGGCATACGACAGTTCGATCGGCGGCCCTTTGTTGTGGCCAGCCGACGAGCCGTGGCCACACTGTCACGGCCCGCACGGGTGGCACTTGGTAACCGACCCGTTGAATCCGCACGGGCTGAACCCATTGCAGTCGTTTGCGGATGCCAAGCTGCAGCGGGACAGCCCGGTACCGTCGCGGCGGATGGCTGAAATCCATGCCTCGAGTGGGGGGACCTTCACTGCGGAGGAGTGGCAAACAATCGATAGGCTGGCGCAGGGGGTTCCGCTGCCCGAGGGGCCGAACGCCATGTTGCCTGTGGCGCAGTTGTATACGCGTGATGTGCCCGGGTTGCGGCCGCCTCCGGGCAAGGATCTGCTGCAGATTCTGTGGTGCCCGTTGGACAACGCCGAAAGTATGCCCGAGACCACCGTGGTGTGGCGCTCTGCCGCCGACGTCACCGATATTCTGGCTGCTCCGCCGGAGCCCGCGGCGGTGGAATACGGTTGCGACTACGTGCCCGTGCCGTGCACGGTGGAACCGGAATGCATTGTCGAGTACCCGAACTCGGGTGACCTCCGCGTGCATGGCGGTGAGCCGCTGGAGCAGGTGCGACGGTGGGCGGTCCAGCATGCCGGGGTCGATGTTCCGGATGGCCTCGAGGTGGAGGCGGGCTTCGAACACTTCGACGAGCTGTGTGTAGCCCCCGGGTGGAAAGTCGGCGGCCATATCAGGTGGGGGCTCACGGACCCCTTTCCGCAGCCATGTCCCACCTGCGGAACCGAAACCGAGCCACTGCTCACCATCGCCTCGACCGAATGGGACGGCGCAACACGCAGCTGGATACCGTACGAAGATCAAGCCCTGGAAGCTGGAACAGCCATCGGTCCCGGCGTCACAATCGCTCGCGGTTACAACATGATCCTGCGCGTCTGCCCAGCATCGCCCGATCACCCGCACATCCAACTCATGCAGTAGCTCTGTCCCACGTGGCGGCGGAAACCCCCGCTGGCAGACGCGGAAAACCGACCACATTTGGTGACCACAACGATGGAAAACGTGACATCGAGGCGGGTTGCGTGTTCGAACAAGGAAGGCCCCTGTCAGCGAATGTGCTGATCAGGGGCCTTCCTCATTGGTGCCCTCGGCAGGATTCGAACCTGCGGCCTTCTGCTCCGGAGGCAGACGCTCTATCCCCTGAGCTACGAGGGCGGGATAGGACTCGATCGGGGGTTTGACGCCGCCGATCGGGCGGGGAAAGCGTATCGCATCGGGTGCTGTTGGCCAAAAAGGGTGATAGGGCGGGGGTTCGGGTCAGCTCGGGGGGAGGGGGGTGGCGCCGCGGGCGGTGAGCATGGTGGTGATGAGTTGGGCCTCACCGCGCTGGGTTTTGTTCATGGTGTCGGCGAGGGTGCGCACGGCGGTGGTTTCGGCGTGTTCGGCGGCGTATTGGATCATCGGGAAGCCGCCCTGGTGGTGGCGCAGCATGAGTTGCAGGAACCGGGTGTCGAGCTCGGGGCCGGTGGCTTGGCGCAACGCGGCGAGGTCGGCGGGGGTGGCCATGCCCGGCATGGTCGGCATCGGGCCGGACGGGGTTTCGGCGGTGCCTGCGTGCCCGTGGCCGCCGGACTGTGTACTCATCCAGCCCATGTATCCGTCGACGCCTTGCGCGGGTTTGCCCCACAACTGGAGCCAGCCCTGCATGCGGCCGACCTGGTTCTGCTGGGTGGTCATGATGTCGTAGGCGAGGCGGCGCACGTCGGTGTCGGTGGAACGGACCAGCACGACGCCCGCCATTTCGACGGCCTGCGCGTGGTGTGCCGACATGTCCTGGGTGAAGCCGATGTCTACCGCGCCGGGGTCCGGTTCGGACGAATTGTTCAGCGGCAGCCGAATCAGCGCGCCGATGGCGACGCCGATCAGAATGGCGCCGATCACGCCGAGGACCAGTAATGCGGTGCGCTGACGACGGACCTGGGCACCGAGGCCGGACGCCGTGGCATCCGGCTCGACTTGGTTGGCCACTAGCGGTCGGTCCCTGGCGCGGGTTGACCCGGTGCGGGCTGGCCCGGTGCGGGTTGACCTGGCGCGGGTTGACCCGGTGCAGACTGACCCGGCGCAGGCCGCGGCTGGTTCGGCAGCGGCAGACCTGGCAGTCCGGGCACCCCGGGCACTCCTGGCAGACCGCCGGGCACCTCCGACGGATCCGGCTGCAAGCCCTTGCCGTCCATCGGCACCGCGTCAGGTCCGGGCGGCGTCGGGTCGAACGGCGGCGGGTTGTCGGTGTCGAACGCGATCGTCGAGCAGTCCGCGCCGACCTCGGGGTAGGTGTAGTTGTTCAGGCGCAGTGCCGTGATGAACTGGCCGACGCGCTTGTCGTCCGCGCGGTCCAACTTCAGCTGGTGCCCCCACGACTGCAGCGAAACCGGGGTGTCCAGGCCGGGATACGGCGACATCATCGAGTACGGCTTGCCCTGCACCTTGCTCTTCAGCGAGTCCAGGCCCGAGGCATCCACCTTGTCCGGGTTGTAGGTGATCCACACCGCGCCGTGCTCGAGCGAGTGCACCGCGTTCTCCATCCGGATCGGCTTGTCGTACACGACGCCGGTGCAGGTCGCCCAGGAACTGTCGTGCGGACCACCGAACGCGGGGCTCTGGTCATAGGCGACCCGCTGGGTCGGGCCGATGTGCAGCCCGGCCGGGTACTCCTTCTTGACCACGCCCTCGATCGAGTCGGACGGATCCTTGCGCTCCGCGCTCGGCGTGAACTTCTCCAGTTCGGCCTTCTCCTGGTACTTGGGTACCAGGCTGTAAGCCAGGGCACCGATCAATGCGATGATGACTACGGCCGCGCCGATGGCCAGCCAGGGGATCTGACGGTTCTTCTTGGGCAGTTGACCCCGGCCACCCCCTTTGCGGGAACCCGACAACTTGGCGGCGGCTTTGGCAGATTTGGCGCTGGGACTGCTCGGCATCGCTCGTGGTGCTCTCTCGACGTGATGGATCCGCGGGACGTAACTGGGTTGCGGACGGTTCCGGCGCAGTGCCCACTAGAGGTGTACACCCGCCAAGACCATAGGATAGAGACTCGTGACTCCAGCTGACCTTGCAGATCTCCTTCGTGCCACTGCCGCGAAGGTGCTTGTCGAACGTGGATTGGACCCCGCTGTCCTCCCCGACGAGGTCACTGTCGAGCGCCCTCGCAACCCGGAACATGGTGACTATGCCACGAATGTGGCGATGAAGGTGGCGAAAAAGGCGGGAACGAATCCGCGCGAGCTGGCGACCTGGCTCGCCGAGGCGCTGGATGCGGCCGACGAGGTGTCCTCCGCCGAGGTGGCCGGGCCCGGTTTCCTGAACATCCGGCTGGCCGCGTCCGCGCAGGGCGCCATTCTCGAACAGGTGCTCGCCGCCGGTACTGCCTATGGCACCTCGGAGGCGCTGAAGGGCACCCGGATCAATCTGGAGTTCGTGTCGGCCAACCCGACCGGGCCGGTTCATCTCGGCGGTACCCGGTGGGCGTCGGTCGGTGACGCGCTCGGCCGGATTCTGGCCGCGCAGGGCGCCGACGTGGTGCGCGAGTACTACTTCAACGATCACGGCGCGCAGATCGACCGGTTCGCCAGGTCGCTGGTCGCGGCGGCCACCGGAGCGCCGACGCCGGACGACGGCTACGCGGGCGCCTACATCGGCGAGATCGCGGGCACCATTGTGGCCGCGCATCCGGACGCGGTGGCACTGCCGGAGGACGAGCGGCTGGAGCTGTTCCGCGCCGAGGGTGTCGAGCTGATGTTCGCGCAGATCCGGCAGTCGCTGCACGAGTTCGGCACGGACTTCGACGTGTACTTCAACGAGAGCTCGCTGTTCCAGTCCGGTGCGGTGGACGCGGCCGTTGCGAAGCTGAAGAATTCCGGCGACCTGTATGAGAAGGACGGCGCGTGGTGGATCGCGAGCTCCGAATACGGTGACGATCAGGACCGCGTCGTCATCAAGAGCGACGGCAAACCGGCCTACGTCGCGGGTGATATCGCCTATTTCCAGGACAAGCGGGCGCGCGGTTTCGACCTGTGTATCTACATGCTCGGCGCCGACCATCACGGCTACATCGGCCGGTTGAAGGCGATCGCGTCGGTCTCCGGCGACGATCCGGCCACGGTCGAGGTGTTGATCGGGCAGATGGTGAATCTGCTCAAAGATGGTGTCGCCGTGAAGATGAGCAAGCGGGCGGGTACCGTGGTGACCCTCGACGACTTGGTGGAGGCCATCGGCGTCGACGCGTCGCGGTATTCCTTGGTGCGCTCGTCGGTGAATTCGAGCATCGATATCGACCTGAGCATCTGGACCAGTCAAAGTAACGAGAATCCCGTTTACTACGTGCAATACGCGCACGCCAGGACCGCGTCGATCGCTCGCAATGCCGCCGAGTTCGAATACGACAAGGTAACCCCGGATCTCGCGCTGCTCGCTTCCGACGAAGAGGGCGAACTCATTCGCACCCTCGGTGAGTATCCCCGGGTGGTGAGCAGCGCCGCGGTCCTGCGTGAGCCGCATCGGGTGGCCCGCTACCTGGAGGAACTGGCCGGCGCCTACCACCGCTTCCAGACCAACAAGAACCTGCGCGTGCTTCCCCTCGGGGACGAGCCCGTAAGCCCGACCAACGCCGCACGCCTGGTGCTGGTCAACGCGACCCGTCAGGTCCTCGCGAACGGCCTCGCCCTGCTCGGCGTCAGTGCGCCGGAGCGCATGTGAACGGGCACAAGGACTTTCAGACGAGCGCCAGGAAGGAACGACTATTATGAGTGCCCATCCGGCCGGACCTCGCCATGCCGAGATTCCGCACGCGCCGAGCCTGGCGGAGCGCCCGCGTGAGGCCAGGCAGATGATCGATCTGCCCGAAAATGTGTGGCCGCGCAACGCATCCCGCGATGCCGACGGCGTGGTGCGGCTGGCCGGCGTGCCGGTGCACGAGCTGGCGGCCGAATTCGGCACCCCGCTGTTCGTGGTCGATGAGGACGACTTCCGTTCGCGCTGCCGCGATATGGTGCGCGCGTTCGGCCCGAACGCCCGAGTTCACTACGCCTCCAAGGCCTTCCTGTGCGGTGAGATCGCGCGCTGGATTCGCGACGAGGGGCTTTCGCTGGACGTGTGTTCCGGCGGCGAACTCGCGGTCGCCCTGCATGCGGGCTTCCCGGCGGAGCGAATTGCTTTGCACGGCAACAACAAATCCGCGACCGAGCTGGAATCCGCGGTCGCCGCCGGTGTCGGCCACGTGGTCGTCGACTCGTTGATCGAGATCGAACGGCTGGAGGCCATCGCGGGTCGCGCCGGTGTGGTGCAGGACGTGCTGGTGCGCGTCACTGTGGGCGTGGAAGCCCATACCCACGAATACATTTCGACCGCGCACGAGGATCAGAAGTTCGGCTTCTCGATCGCCGGTGGCGACGCTATGGAGGCGCTCGCCCGCGTCTTCGACGCCGACAACCTGCGCCTGGTCGGCCTGCACAGCCATATCGGGTCGCAGATCTTCGAGATCGACGGCTTCGAGATCGCCGCGCGCCGCATGCTGCGGCTGCTGCACGACGCCATCGAGAAGTTCGGCGTCGAGCGCACCGCGCAGATCTCGACGCTCGACCTCGGTGGCGGACTTGGCATTTCGTACCTGCCGAGCGACGATCCGCCGCCGCTGGACGACTTCGCCGCGAAGGTATGCGACCTGGTCGCCGCCGAGGCGGCGAGTATCGGCCTGCCGCAGCCGAAGATCGCGGTGGAGCCGGGCCGGGCCATCGCCGGGCCTGGCACCGTCACCCTGTACGAGGTCGGCACCACCAAGGACGTTTCGCTCGACGGCGGCCTGCGCAGGCGCTACATCAGCGTCGACGGCGGCATGAGCGACAACATCCGGCCGGCGCTGTACCAGGCGGACTACGACTGCCGTCTGGTCTCCCGATCGTCCGAGGCCGCGCCGGTGGTCGCGCGGGTCGTCGGAAAGCATTGCGAGAGTGGCGATATCGTCATCCGCGACACCTGGATGCCCGCCGATGTCGGGCCCGGCGATCTCGTCGCCGTCGCCGCGACCGGTGCGTATTGCTACTCGATGTCCAGCCGATACAACCAGCTGACCCGCCCTGCGGTGGTCGCGGTGCGTGACGGACAACCGCGACTCATTCTGCGCCGAGAAACGGTGGCGGACTTGCTCAGCCTGGAGGTGGATTCATGACCGATCCCGCGAAGAACGGTACCTGGGGGAGGGATCAGCCTATTGGGGTTGCGGTCCTCGGCATGGGCAATGTCGGCACGGAGGTCGTGCGGATTCTGCGCGAGCACACCGAAGACCTGCGGTCCCGCGTCGGCGCGCCGGTTGTGCTGCGCGGGGTCGCCGTCCGCAATCTGAACAACGACCGAGGGCTCCCGGCGCACCTGCTGACCACCGACGCCGACGCCCTGGTCGCCCGGGACGACGTCGATATCGTGGTCGAGGTGATCGGCGGCATCGATCCGCCGCGCCGGTTGATCCTGGCCGCACTGAACGCGGGCAAATCCGTGGTGACCGCGAACAAGGCGCTGCTCGCCGATTACACCGGCGAACTCGCCGCGGCCGCCGAACGCAACCGCGCCGACCTTTACTTCGAGGCAGCGGTCGCGGGCGCCATCCCGGTGGTCCGCCCCCTCATCCAGTCGCTGGCCGGTGACCGGGTCAACCGGGTGGTCGGCATCGTCAACGGCACCACCAACTTCATCCTCTCCGCGATGGACGAGACCGGCGCCGATTACGAGGTCACCCTGAAGGAGGCCACCCGCCTCGGCTACGCGGAGGCCGACCCGACCGCCGATGTGGAGGGCTACGACGCCGCCGCCAAGGCCGCCATCCTGGCTTCGCTCGCGTTCCACACCCGGGTGACCGCCGCCGACGTGTACCGCGAGGGCATCTCCAAGATCAGCTCCGAGGACCTGGAGACCGCGTCCGCGCTGAACTGCACGGTCAAGCTGCTCGCCATCTGCGAGCGGGTGGCCGCGGGCCCAGGTGAGCCGGGACCCGACGAAGGCGGCAAGGAGCGCGTCTCCGTGCGCGTCTACCCGGCGCTGGTGCCGCGCAAGCACCCGTTGGCCGCGGTGAGTGGCGCATTCAACGCCGTCGTCGTCGAGGCGGAGAACGCCGGACGGCTGATGTTCTACGGACAGGGCGCGGGCGGAGCGCCGACCGCTTCCGCCGTGCTCGGCGATCTGGTGATGGCCGCGCGCAACAAGTTCTACGGTGGCCGCGCTCCCGGCGAATCGGTTTATGCTGAGCTACCGATCGCGCCGATCGGCGATACACCCACCCGCTATCACGTGAACCTGCAGGTGGCAGACCGTCCCGGGGTCCTGGCCGCGGTGGCGGGCGAATTCGCCAAGCACGGGGTGAGCATTTCGACCGTCCGCCAAGAGGGGCACGGCACGGGTGCTCGCTTGGTCGTGGTTACCCACCACGCCGTGGAGTCGGCGCTCGCGGACACCGTCGCCGCCCTGGCGGAAATGGAATCCGTCACATCTATCACCAGCGTTTTGCGATTGGAAGGCACCGAAGAATGAACACGTCCCGGGGACGGCAGACGGCGGAGCCGGCGGGGTGGGTGAGCGCTGGCGTCGCACCGCAGGCGGGAGTGCACTCCCGCTGGCCAGGTCTGATCGCGGCCTACCGCGATCGGATCGCGGGCGCGGCCGATTGGGAGCCGGTCACCCTGTTCGAGGGTGGTACGCCGCTGGTGCCCGCACCGCACCTGTCCGAGCTGACCGGGTGTGAGGTATATCTCAAGGTCGAGGGTCTCAACCCGACCGGGTCGTTCAAGGACCGCGGCATGACCGTCGCGATCACCGACGCCAAGTACCAGGGTCAGCAGGCGGTGCTGTGTGCTTCGACCGGCAACACCTCGGCATCCGCCGCGGCCTACGCCACCCGCGCGGGTATGACCTGTGCCGTGCTGATCCCGCAGGGCAAGATCGCGATGGGCAAGCTGGCCCAGGCGGTCATGCTGGGCGCCAAGATCATTCAGGTGGACGGCAACTTCGACGACTGCCTGGAGCTGGCGCGCAAGGTCACCTCGGACTTTCCCAGCATCGGCCTGGTGAACTCGGTGAATCCGGCCCGCATCGAGGGGCAGAAGACCGCGTCGTTCGAGATCTGCGACGTGCTCGGCAAGGCTCCCGACGTGCACGCGCTGCCGGTGGGCAACGCTGGCAACATCACCGCGTACTGGCGCGGCTACCGCGAGTACTACGCCGACGGCGTCACCACTCAGCTGCCCCGCATGCTCGGTGTGCAGGCCGCGGGTGCCGCGCCGCTGGTCAACGGCGCTCCGGTGAGCAACCCGGAGACCATCGCGACGGCCATCCGGATCGGCGCGCCCGCGTCCTGGAACGCCGCTGTGGCGGCCAAGGAGGAGTCAGGTGGTGCGTTCCGCGCCGCCACCGACGACGAGATCCTGGAGGCATACCGCCTGGTCGCGGCGCGGGAGGGCGTGTTCGTCGAGCCCGCGTCGGCGGCCAGCGTCGCCGGTTTGCTCGCCGCACGCAAGGAGGGTTGGCTCGATTCCGGCCTCACCGTCGTGTGCACCGTCACCGGCAACGGACTCAAGGATCCCGACACCGCCTTGCTGGGAATGCCGCAGGTGCAGGCGATTCCGGTCGACCCGGTCGCGGTCGCCGCCGAACTAGAGCTGGCCTGAGTTGAATTCGCGCGAAGGCCAGCTATATGCCGGGGCTCAGCCAGCTGCTGCAGCACAGCGTGCACGCGGCGCGAAGATGAGTCGCACGCTGCCCGCGGGTCTTTCGGTGACCGCGCGGGTGCCCGCGTCCAGCGCGAATCTCGGGCCCGGGTTCGATTCGCTCGGCATGGCGCTGGGGATCTACGACGAGATCGAGGTACGCACTACCGATTCCGGACTCAACATCCGGGTCGAAGGTGAGGGCGCGGACGATGTGCCATGGGGCCCTTCGCATCTCGTGGTACGCGCGATCGAGCGCGGACTGGAGTCGGCGGGCGTTTGGGCCGACGGCCTCGAAGTGGTGTGCCGCAACGTGATTCCGCATTCGCGCGGACTCGGCTCCTCGGCCTCGGCGGTGGTCGGCGGGCTCGCCGCCGGCTGTGCCCTCGCCGCCGAGTTCGATCCGGCGCTGGCCGCATCCACCGACCAATTAGTGCAGCTCGCAGCCGAATTCGAGGGTCATCCGGACAACGCGGCGGCCAGCGTGCTCGGCGGCATCGTGGTGTCCTGGACCGAGACCGACCGGGCCGCCGACATCGGCCAGGACGGGGTTCCGGTGGCCGAGCATCACGGCCGGGTCTATCGCGCCGTCCGGCTAGCGGCGCATCCCTCGCTGCGGCCCGTGGTGCTCATCCCGGATGTGCGCTCGGCCACCGCGCACACCAGGGGTTTGTTGCCCGAGGTCGTGCCGCACGGCGATGCCGCGTTCAACGTCAGCCGGGCCGCGCTGGCAGTGGTGGCGCTGACCCAGCGTCCCGACCTGCTGATGCCCGCGACGGCGGACCGGCTGCACCAGGCGCAGCGCGCGCCCGCGCTACCGCTGACCACCACCTGGATTTCCCGGCTGCGAGCGGCGGGTATCGCGGCCACCGTCTCGGGGGCTGGCCCGACCGTGCTTGCCCTTGGTACCTGCGAATTTCCCGCAGAATTACGTGAACTCGCGGCGTTGGACGGCTTGCGGGTAGTCGAACCAGGGTTGGCCGATGGAGTCCTGATCGACTGACGGCGCGTCTGGCTTGCCGAGATTCACAATGGGCAGCTATCCTGAGCGAGTCCGTACATCGTGCGCATCAGACGCCGGTGCTTCATCAGGGCAATCGCTCCAGCAGGCTCCAGGCTCGAGCCTCCAGGCCATGGGGGTGCTGCGTAGCTGCGCAACTGGAATGATCTCTCCCACCTCACACCACCGGTGGCGAAGCGGACGGACGCATCCGAGTCCGGCAGAATGCCCGGACTGCGGGACGAACCCTCGAAACAGCACACGGCAATCGGGGGAAGGAAAGGATTTCCGTGACAGATACGGACCTGCTCGCCACACCCGGGGTGGAATCCAACCCAACATCTCCGGGCGACAGCGAAAGTGACTCCGGACAGATTTCGAAGATGAGCGAACAAACCGACGTCGCACGATCGGGGCTGACTGGAATGTTGTTGCCGCAGTTGCGCGCGCTCGCGGGGGAGCTCGGTATCCGAGGCACCTCCGGAATGCGCAAAGGCGATTTGATCGCCGCAATCAAGGAAAATCAGGCCGGTAAACCGGCCAAGGGTGAAAAGCCCGAAGGGGGACAGGCCAAGTCCGCGGTTTCCGCCAAGGCCGACACACCCGCTAATGCGGAAGCTCAGGCCACCGCGTCTGCACCCGCTCGGGCAGAGCAGGGGACCCTCGATGTAGCTCCCGCCCCGGCGAAGGAAACTCCGGTTGCCGAAGCCGCGGCTCCGGCAAAGGAATCCGCTCCGGTGAACTCGGCCCCGGCCGAGGCCACACCGTCCACCGCGCCCGAATCCACCGAGGATTCCGGCCGGGAGAGCGGTCAGCGTGGGCGTGGTCGGCAGCGGCGCGGCCGTGACCAGGCGCGATCCGGCGGCGGCGAGACCGCGTCGGCCGATGCGCGTGGTGACGAGCCGAAGCAGGACACCGAGCAGGGCGAGCGGCGCCGCGAGCGCAATCAGTCGGGCGAGCGGAACCAGTCCGAGCGCACTCAGACGAACGAGCGCACGCAGTCCGGTGAGCGCAATCAGGGCGAGCGCACGCAGTCCGGTGAGCGTGGCCAGTCGGGTGAGCGTCAGTCGAGTGACCGTGGTCAGTCGGGTGAGCGCAACAACCAGAACGGCAACGGCGGCGGAAACGCCGGCGGTGGCCGCAACGACCGCAACAACACCCGCGGTGACGACGACGAAGAAGGCGGTCGCGGCCGGCGGGGACGCCGATTCCGTGAGCGTCGTCGTGGTCGCGACCGTGAGCCGGGTAGCGGTGGCGGCGAGGCGCGCGAGCTGGAGATCCGCGAAGACGACGTGCTCCAGCCGGTCGCGGGCATCCTCGACGTGCTGGACAACTACGCCTTCGTCCGGACCTCGGGCTACCTGGCCGGACCGAACGACGTCTACGTCTCGATGAACCTGGTCCGCAAGAACGGCCTGCGCCGCGGTGACGCGATCACCGGTGCGGTGCGCGCCCCGCGCGACGGCGAGCAGAGCAACCAGCGGCAGAAGTTCGATCCGCTGGTGCGTCTCGACACGGTCAACGGTGGTGAGGTCGAGGCGGCCAAGCGGCGCCCCGAGTTCAGCAAGCTCACCCCGCTGTACCCGAACCAGCGACTGCGCCTGGAAACTCAGCCCAACAAGCTGACGACCCGCGTCATCGACCTGATCATGCCGATCGGTAAGGGCCAGCGCGCCCTGATCGTCTCGCCGCCGAAGGCCGGTAAGACGACGATCATGCAGGACATCGCCAACGCCATCGCCATCAACAACCCCGAGGTCTACCTCATGGTTGTGCTGGTCGACGAGCGGCCGGAAGAGGTCACCGACATGCAGCGTTCGGTGAAGGGTGAGGTCATCGCCTCGACCTTCGACCGTCCGCCGTCAGACCACACCTCGGTCGCCGAACTCGCCATCGAGCGGGCCAAGCGGCTGGTGGAAATGGGCAAAGACGTTGTGGTGCTGCTCGACTCGATCACTCGACTGGGTCGCGCGTACAACAACTCCTCGCCCGCTTCGGGTCGAATCCTTTCCGGTGGTGTCGATTCCACCGCGCTGTACCCGCCCAAGCGGTTCCTCGGCGCGGCCCGCAACATCGAGAACGGTGGCTCGCTCACCATCATCGCCACCGCCATGGTGGAGACCGGTTCGACCGGTGACACGGTGATCTTCGAGGAATTCAAGGGTACCGGCAACGCGGAGCTCAAGCTGGACCGCAAGATCGCGGAACGGCGCGTGTTCCCCGCGGTGGACGTCAACCCGTCCGGCACTCGTAAGGACGAGCTACTGCTCAACCCCGACGAGGCGGCGGTGCTGCACAAGCTGCGCCGCGTATTGTCCGGCCTGGACTCGCACCAGGCGATCGATCTGCTGATCGACCGCCTGAAGAAATCCAAGAACAACCTCGAGTTCCTGATGCAGGTGAGCAAGACCGCGCCTGGCGCACTGGACGAGTAAGTTCGCAAACTGTTCCGCCGAAAGGGCCTCGCGTTCGCGGGGCCCTTTCGGCGTCCGCGGGCTGAAGAACATCAGGCTGTCCCGCCTCTCCGCGTATTCAGGCCAGACTCGGGTGCCGCGACGGTGGCGTTGGCGGCCGACGGTAAGTGCTCGTCGGAGTTCTGGGCGTACCCGGCGAGTTACCCATGTGCTCGCGAAATCAGTTGATGCGCTGGCCTCTGCCGAGAGGGCTCCGGACGAGCGGGGCCCTCTCGGCGTCTGCGGGCTGAAGAACATCAGCCCGATGATGGCCGCGCCGCCGATCAGGAAACTCAGAATGATCGCCGAGGTCGTCACCGCACTCCCCTCCGGGGCGGTGCTCGAGGCCTCGAAGAACCCGGTGGTCTCCGGGGCGGCCGTGGTCGTGGTGTCCGGCAGGGCGCACCAGCCGCCCACGACAGCGAGAATCAGCAGACCGAAGACCGCGGAAGCGATTCGGGTGCTCATAACTTCTCCTCTCTCTGTCACGGGCACGCCACTGTGCATTGGTCTCCAACTCTATGAACGAAGCTGTTCGCATTCCTGAGTAGCGGACTACCCGACTTCAGGGTTCCTGAGACAGCGGGGATGCGCGTGCCCGGACTTCCTGGGGCGGTGCCGATAGGGGGAGTACCTGGGGCGGGAACAAACCGCGCGCAGGGGGCGTTTTGGGAGCGTAAGGACTGTTCTGGCATACTGAACGGTCGTTGCGTCTGCTCTCTTAGAGCAGACCTCCCGCCTAAGTCGGTTCCGGTTCACGTTCCCGCGATTCCCGTGCGAGCGACCCGGCGACCAATATCGAGAGGACACCCATGAAGGCAGGAATCCACCCGACGTATGTCGACACCACGGTCGTCTGTGGTTGCGGCAATACGTTCCAGACTCGCAGCACCAAGGAGTCGGGACACATCAACGTCGAGGTCTGCTCGCAGTGCCACCCGTTCTACACCGGCAAGCAGAAGATCCTCGACACCGGCGGCCGCGTGGCCCGCTTCGAGGCCCGCTACGGCAAGCGTGCCGGCAAGAAGGCGGACGCGGACGAAACCGCAGCCAAGTAGCTTCCTCGCCGACGCCCGGTCCTGCTCAGCAGGCCGGGCGTCGGTGTTTTCTATGGGGCCCCTGCGACAGGAAAAACAGGAAGAGGAAGCACCGTGACGCAACCGTCCGCGATCGACGACATTCTGGCCGAGCACGCGGGCCTGGAAACGCAGCTGTCCGATCCGGCGCTGCACAACGATCCGGGCGCCGCGCGCCGGGTCGGCAAGCGGTTCGCCGAACTCGCGCCGATCATGGCCGCCTACACCAAACTGAAGTCCGCCCGCGACGACCTCGCCGCCGCGCGGGAACTCGCCGCCGACGACGCGACTTTCGCCGCCGAGGTTCCCGAGTTGGAACGCCAGGTCGCCGAGCTGGAGCAGACCCTCGCGGACCTGCTCGCCCCGCGCGACCCGCACGACGGCGACGATGTAGTGCTCGAGGTGAAATCCGGTGAGGGCGGCGAGGAATCGGCGCTGTTCGCCGCCGATCTGGCGCGCATGTACATCCGGTACGCCGAACGGCACGGCTGGAAGGTAGAGATGCTGGACTACACCTTCTCGGAGCTGGGTGGGTACAAGGAAGCGACGCTGTCGATCAAGAGCCGCGACGCCGCGCGCGACGGTGTGTGGTCGCGATTCAAATTCGAAGGTGGCGTGCACCGGGTGCAGCGGGTGCCGGTCACCGAGTCGCAGGGCCGCATCCACACCTCGGCCGCCGGTGTTCTCATCTACCCGGAACCCGACGAGGTGGAGGCGGTGCAGATCGACGAAAGCGACCTGCGCATCGACGTCTACCGTTCCTCCGGCAAGGGCGGGCAGGGCGTCAACACCACCGACTCCGCCGTCCGCCTCACCCACCTGCCCTCCGGCATCGTGGTGACCTGCCAGAACGAGCGCTCGCAGCTGCAGAACAAGGCCCGCGCCATGCAGGTGCTCGCCGCCCGGCTGCAAGCACTCGCCGAGGAGCAGGCCGATCAGGAAGCGGCGGCGGGCCGGGCCAGCCAGATCCGCACCGTCGACCGATCCGAACGCATCCGCACCTACAACTTCCCGGAGAACCGGATCGCCGACCACCGCATCGGCTTCAAGGCGCACAACCTGGACGCCGTACTGGACGGCGACATGGACGCGCTGCTGGACGCCCTCGGCAAGGCGGACCGCGAAGCGCGAATGGCCGCGGAATAAGCGACAGTCCGGCAGAGTCGAGGCCATGTCCATGACCCGCGTAGCGCTGCGCCCCGCCATCAACGCCGCCGTCGAGACGTTACGGGCGGCCGGGGTGCACAGTCCGCAGGCCGATGCCGAGCACCTGGCCGCGCATGTGCTCGGTGTCGAGCGCACCCGGCTGGCGCTGACCCCGCTCGTTGCCCCGGACACACTGACCGAGTATCGCGCGCTGGTCGATCGGCGTGCGCAGCGAATTCC
The DNA here is from genome assembly GCF_019222765.1 of Nocardia iowensis. Lineage (NCBI taxonomy): Bacteria > Bacillati > Actinomycetota > Actinomycetes > Mycobacteriales > Nocardiaceae > Nocardia > Nocardia iowensis. The sequence continues at coordinate 1,516,662 of NZ_CP078145.1, forward strand.
GTTGCAGCACTTGACCGGAACCGCGGCGATGGGCGATATCGACCTCGCGGTCGGGCCCGGTGTCTTCGTGCCGCGGCCGGAAACGGAGCTGCTGTTCGCGTGGGCCCTGGCACAACTCGAAGCGCTGCCGCACGATCACAGCCCGATCGTGGTCGACCTGTGCACCGGCTCTGGTGCGCTGGCTCTGGCCATCGCGCACGCGCGACCCGACGCCGACGTCCATGCTGTCGAAATCGATGCCGCGGCACTGCGATGGGCCCGCCGCAACGCCGACCGGTGCATCGCCGACGGCGACACCCCCATCACCCTGCACGCCGACGACGTCACCGATCCGAACCTGCTGAGCGAGCTCACCGGACGCGTCGACCTGGTGGTGGCCAACCCGCCCTACATCCCCGAGGACGCGAAGCTGGATCCCGAAGTCGCCGACCACGACCCGCATCTAGCTCTGTTCGGCGGCGCCGACGGCCTCGACGTGATCCGCGGCATGATCCCCACCATCACCCGTCTGCTCCGCACCGGCGGCGCCACCGCCATCGAACACGACGACGCCAACGGCTCGGACCTCGCCGCTCTGCTGGGCAAACAAGGCGATTTCACCGACATCGTCGAACACCCCGACCTCGCGGGCAAGCCCCGCTTCGTCGCCGCAATCCGATCTTGACCCGGCGGTGCTGCCCGGATTGCGGCATTTCCCATGACCACCGGCCAGGGGATGATGGTCTCGGCGGATGCCCGTGACAGGATGGGGGCCGTGAGTACCGTCTACGACTGCGCGGATCCCGACACGCGCGCCGCCGGACTGACCGCAGCCACCAGCGCCCTGAAATCCGGGCGGCTCGTCGTGCTGCCCACCGACACGCTGTACGGCCTGGCCGCCGACGCCTTCGATTCCACCGCAGTGGGCTTGCTGCTCGCCGCCAAGCGCCGTGGTCGCGACATGCCGGTGCCGGTTCTGGTCGGTTCCTGGCACACCATCGACGGCTTGGTCTTCTCGGTGCGCCCGCAGGCGCGCGAGCTGATCCGGGCGTTCTGGCCCGGCGGTCTGAGTCTCGTTGTGCAGCAAGCACCTTCGCTCGCCTGGGATCTCGGCGACACGCGTGGCACGGTGATGCTCCGGATGCCGCTGCATCCGGTCGCGCTGGAACTGCTGCGCGAGGTCGGCCCGCTGGCGGTCTCCAGCGCCAATATCTCCGGTCAACCGCCCGCCAAGATCGCCGCCGAAGCCCGCGACCAGCTGGGCGAGCTCGTCGACGTCTACCTGGACGGCGGCCCCGCCGCACAGGCCGTCGCCTCCACCATCGTCGACCTGACCGCCGACCAGCCGCGCATCCTGCGCGAGGGCGCGGTGCCCATCGGCGATATCGCCGACGTCCTCGGAATGTCGCCGGAGGCGCTGAGCAGCGCCTCCACCCGATGATCGCTGGGTGCCGCGGATGACCGGTTCGGGCGCAGTCGTCCCCCTACGGGAATTACTGCTCGTACTGCTCATTTCCGCGGTCGTGACGTTCCTGGCCACCGGCGGAATCCGGGTGCTCGCCATCGGATTCGGCGCCGTTGCGGTGCCGCGCGAGCGTGATGTGCACGTCAAGCCGATTCCCCGCATGGGCGGCGTCGGCATCTATATCGGCGTGGTGGCGGCGATGCTGTTCGCGCACCAACTTCCCGCGCTGCGCCGTGGATTCGACTACAGCCCGAACATTCCGGCCGCGGTGCTGGTGGCCAGCACGATCATTGTGCTGGTCGGCATCGTCGACGATCGCTGGGGACTGGACGCGCTCACGAAATTCGCCGGACAGGTGACGGCGGCGGGCGTGATGGCCGTGATGGGTTTGAGCTGGTACAGCATTTACAACCCGTTCAACAACACCACGGTATTTCTGGACGCGCTGCAAGGCGGTTTGATCACGGTGGCGGTCACCGTAACCCTGGTCAACGCGATGAATTTCGTAGACGGGCTCGATGGGCTCGCGGCCGGGTTGGGTTTGATCGCGGCGATCGCGGTATTCGTGTTCGCGCTCGGCTTGATGAACGAACAGGGCGGCTCGGTCGACACCTATCCGCCCGCATTGCTTGCCGCCGCGTTGGCCGGTGCCTGTCTCGGTTTTCTTCCGCACAACTTCCAGCCCGCGCGGATATTCATGGGCGATTCCGGCTCGATGTTGATCGGCCTGGTGCTCGCCGCGGTATCGACCAGTGCGTCCGGGCGCATTCCGCTGCAGGGTTTCGGGCCGCGGGACATCGTCGGCCTGCTGTCGCCGCTGTTGCTGGTGGGTGCGGTGATGTTCATTCCGGTGCTCGACTTGGTGCTGGCGATCTTGCGGCGGGTCCGGGCCGGTGTGAGCTTCTCCACTCCGGACAAGATGCACCTGCACCACAGGCTGCTGCAGATCGGGCATTCGCATCGGCGCGTGGTGCTGCTCATCTACTTGTGGGTCGGCATCCTCGCGTTCGGCGCGGTCGGCAGCGCGCTGATGGACCGCACGCTGGTCGTCCTACTGATGGCGGGCGGGCTGATCTTCGCGCTCGTCGTGACGGCCGTTCCGGGGCTGCGCCGTGGGGAGGCGGCGGAGGACCGGCCGACGTCCGGGTAAGGTTCGCAGACGTGAGCTTTACTCCCACCCCGGTCCCCGGTCCCGACGCCCCGCTCAAGGCGGCGCTGCGCTACGGCCTGATCGGACTCGGCGTGCTGGTGGTGCTGTCCGTCGCGATCGGCGCCATCGCGGCGGGCATGCCCGGCCTGTGGGGCGCGCTGATCGGCTCGGCCATCGGCGGTGGCTTCATCCTGACCACCGCGGCCGTGGTGCTGTACGGCGCGAAGTTGCCGCCGTCCACCGCGGGGATGGTCATGCTGGCCAGCTGGGTGGGCAAAATGCTGGTGGCGCTTTTGGTCATAGCGATACTGAATCAATTCGACTTTTATGACCGAATGGTCCTTTTCCTTACCGTGATCGGCGCCCTGGTCATCGTGCTCGGGGCCGAGACGTACGGCGTTGTCCGCCAGCGGGTTCCGTACGTGACGGTGCCCGATGCGGATCCGGAATCCCCTGCTCGGGAAGATTGATCCCACCCACCTACACGCTGTCGTAGATAACTTGGTAAAGTGTTGGTAAGCAAGCAACCAAACGAGGGGGGATCGCCAAGATCCCTCCGAGTGCCGCTATGCTTACTGCCGTGCCGGGCTCTGAGGGTTCCGGTTCTGCATGTCGACGATGTCGCCGACACACGTACAGACGCCAGGTGGAATCAAAACCCGCCGCACAGCTGCTGACGAACTTCGAGCCGACCTGAGTCGACCCAAATTGATCGTCAATGTCCGATCGAACCGCGGGATCAACCGAACCCACGGCCCGAACACGGGAGAGAACGCTGAGCGTCACCACTTTGGCGGGCGAGTTCCACGCGCCATCGCTGTCCGACTTCTTCCCTCCAGCGCTGCTGTTCGAGGGTACGCCGTTCGAAATCGATCGTTTGATGGGTATCCGGCTCTTGATGACGGCGGTTCTGGTCATCGTGATGCTCCTCGCATTTCGGAATCCCCGCATCATCCCGCGCGGGCTGCAGAACGTCGCCGAAACCGGTCTCGTCTTCGTCAAGGAACAAATTTCCGACGAAGTATTGGGTAAGGAATCCGGCCGCAAGTTCTTCCCGCTCATCGCGACGGTCTTCTTCACGGTCCTCTTTCTGAACTTCTCCGGCATCATTCCCGGGTTGAACATCTCGTCGAACGCCCGAATCGGCATGCCGCTGGTGCTGGCCGCTGTGGCGTACATCGCCTTCAACTACGTGGGTATCAAGAAGTACGGATTCCTCAAGTACATGCGCAGCAGCATCGTGGTGCCGAATGTGCCGCCCGCGCTGCATCTGCTGCTGATTCCCATCGAGTTCCTCTCGACGTTCATCCTGCGTCCGTTCACGCTGATGGTCCGACTCATGGCGAACATGCTGGCCGGACATATCATGTTGGTGTTGTTCTTCAGCGCTACCTGGTTCTTCCTGTTCGACGCCGTGGCATGGATGAAGGTGTTCTCGCCGTTCTCGTTGGCGGCAGGCCTCGGGTTCACCCTCTTCGAGATGTTGGTCATCTTCCTGCAGGCCTATGTGTTTGCGCTGTTGACCGCCGTTTACATCGGACTCGCGCAAAACGCGGATTCACACTGACCTGCCTGATTACCTACCGGAAAACCTGCTACACCTCGCCGACCGGCGGGTGTGCAACAGAAAGGGAATGGAAGACTCATGAGCCTCGCGTACCTGGCCCAGGAAGCCGCAACCACCTCTGAGAAGGTCAAGGGATACGGCGCCATCGGCTTCGGTCTGGCGGCTATCGGCCCCGGCATCGGCGTCGGCATCGTCGTCGGCAAGGCCATCGAAGGCATCGCCCGTCAGCCTGAGCTGCAGGGCCAGATCCGGACCACCATGTTCCTCGGCATCGCGTTCACTGAGGCGCTTGCCCTGATCGGCCTCGTCGCCGGCTTCATCTTCTGATTCCGATGAACGAGTTCTCTGTTCTCGCAGCGGAAAGCGGAGAGGATGTGAATCCTCTTATCCCCGAGACGTACGACATCGTTTGGTCGATCGTCTGCGTCGCGATCATCGCGGTCCTCTTCTACAAGTACGTGATCCCGCGTCTGATGAAGACGCTCGACGAGCGCACCGACAAGATCGAAGGCGGCATCAAGCGCGCCGAGATCGCCCAGGAAGAGGCCCAGCTCACGCTGCAGCAGTATCAGCAGCAGCTGGCCGAAGCCCGGCTAGAGGCCGCACGCATCCGTGAGGAAGCGCGCACCCAGGGCCAGCAGATCCTCGCGCAGATGCGCGCGGACGCGCAGGCCGAAAGTGACCGCATCGTCGCCGCGGGCCACAGCCAGCTGGAAGCACAGCGCCAGCAGATCCTGACCGAACTGCGCACCGAACTCGGCCATACCGCCGTAGATTTGGCCGAAAAGATTATCGGGCAGTCGGTTTCGGACGAAGCTAAGCAGGCGGCGTCGATCGAGCGGTTCCTGACCGAGCTCGACGACGAGTCGAAAGCCGGCATCGGGGTCGGAAGGTAGCGACGCGAAAGTGAGAAGCATGTACGCAGCGAGCCGCGAGGCCTGCGCCCGGTCTCGGGAGGCGCTCAGGGCCGCTCTGACCGGAAGCGACAGTGTCGCGGCCACGACGGGGTCCGAACTGTTCGCCGTTGTCGCCGTGCTGGACGACCAGCGTTCGCTGCGTGTTGCGCTCGCGGACGTGTCGGTGCCCGGTTCGGTACGGGCCGAGCTCAGTGAGCGGGTCTTCGGCGGCAAGGTCAGCCCGGCCACGCAGGCCGTGCTGACCACCGCGGTGGCCCAGGACTGGTCCCGGACCGCCGACCTGGTCGACACCCTGGTGTTGCTCGGGCAGGAGGCGTTGCTGGAGTCGGCGGCCGATAGTGGCCGCCTCGACGCGGTCGAGGACGAGCTGTTCCGGCTCGGTCGGATCATCAGCGACAACCCCGAGCTGGAGCAGGCACTTTCCGATCGGACGAAGCCGGCCGAGGCCAAGCGGGAACTGATCGAGCGCCTGCTCACCGGCAAGACCGAATCCATCACACTCACCCTGGCTGAGCAGGTGGTGACCAGGCAGAAGACGGCCGTCGGGGTGGCATTCGACGAACTGTCCGACCTGGCCGCGGCCCGTCGCGACCAGATCGTGGCGCACGTGCGCGCGGCGATCGAACTGTCGGCGCAGCAGCGCGAGCGGCTCGCCGCTTCGTTGCATCGCATCTACGGCAAGCCGGTCCAGGTGCACGTGCAGGTCGACCCGAGTCTGCTGAGCGGGCTCGTCGTACACGTCGGCGACGACGTGATCGACGGCAGCGCCATCGGCCGACTGGAACGGCTGCGTCGGTCTCTGACCTGACCCCCAACCCCCCGACATTCGACACAGCGAGAGCAGGAAGAACATGGCGGAGCTGACGATCTCCTCCGACGAGATCCGTAGCGCGATCGAGAGCTACACGCAGAGCTACACCCCGGAAACCTCCATCGAGGAAGTCGGTGTTGTCACCGACACCAGCGACGGCATCGCGCATGTCAGCGGTCTGCCGTCGGCGATGGCCAACGAATTGCTCGAGTTCCCGGGTGGCGTGCTCGGCGTGGCGCTGAACCTCGAGGACCGCTCGATCGGTGCGGTCATCCTCGGTGAGTACGCCGACCTCGAAGAGGGCCAGCAGGTCCGCCGGACCGGCGACGTGCTCTCGGTTCCGGTCGGCGACAACTTCCTCGGCCGCGTGGTCGACCCGCTCGGTCACCCGATCGACGGCCTCGGCGAGATCGAGTCCGACGAGCGCCGCGTGCTCGAGCTGCAGGCCGCGTCCGTGCTGGAGCGTCAGCCGGTCGAGGAACCGCTGGCCACCGGCATCACCGCCATCGACGCGCTCACCGCGATCGGCCGTGGCCAGCGTCAGCTGATCATCGGCGACCGCAAGACCGGCAAGACCGCGGTCTGCATCGACGCGATCCTGGCGCAGAAGGCGAACTGGGACTCGGGCGACCCGGCCAAGCAGGTGCGCTGCATCTACGTGGCCATCGGTCAGAAGGGTTCCACCATCGCGGGCGTCAAGTCCGCGCTGGAGGCCCGCGGTGCGCTGGAGTACACCACCATCGTCGCCGCCCCCGCGTCCGACTCCGCCGGCTTCAAATGGCTTGCGCCGTACACCGGTTCGGCCATCGGTCAGCACTGGATGTACCAGGGCAAGCACGTCCTCATCGTGTTCGACGACCTGACCAAGCAGGCCGAGGCCTACCGCGCCATCTCGCTGCTGCTGCGCCGCCCGCCGGGCCGCGAGGCCTACCCGGGTGACGTCTTCTACCTGCACTCGCGGCTGCTGGAGCGTTGCGCCAAGCTCTCCGACGAGATGGGCGCCGGCTCGATGACCGGTCTGCCGATCATCGAGACCAAGGCCAACGACATCTCGGCGTTCATCCCGACCAACGTCATCTCGATCACCGACGGTCAGGTCTTCCTCGAGTCCGACCTGTTCAACAAGGGCGTCCGTCCGGCGATCAACGTCGGTACCTCGGTCTCCCGTGTCGGTGGCGCCGCCCAGACCAAGGGCATGAAGAAGGTCGCCGGTTCGCTGCGTCTGGAAATGGCGCAGTTCCGCGAGCTGGAGGCGTTCTCCGCCTTCGCGTCCGACCTCGATGCCGCGTCGCTGGCGCAGCTCGAGCGCGGTGCCCGCTGGGTCGAGCTGCTCAAGCAGGACCAGTACTCGCCGGTCCCGGTCGAGGACCAGATCGTCTCGATCTACCTGGTCGATGCCGGTTACTTCGACTCGGTTCCGGTCGGCGACATCCGTCGCTTCACCAAGGAACTGCTGGAAGACCTGCACCGGTCCGCGGCCGACGCCTTCAAGTCGATCGAGGGCGGCAAGGTGCTCCAGGACGAGGCGGCCGATCAGATCAAGGCGGCCACCGACAAATTCAAGCAGGGCTTCCTCGCCTCCGACGGCAGCCGTGTGGTGAACGAGGCCGAGGCGGCCGATCTCGAGCACGAAGAGGTCGAGACGCTGTCGGTCACCCGCAAGCACGTCGAGAAGTGACCCAGGTTCGGGACTGATGCGAGCTATTCGTTCAATGCAAACGAATGAAGGGAGTGTGAACCGCTGATGGCAAGTTTGCGTGAATTGCGCTCCCGCATTCGTGGTGTGAATTCGATCAAGAAGATCACCAAGGCCCAGGAGCTGATCGCGACCTCGCGAATCTCCAAGGCGCAGGCCAGGGTCGCGGCCGCCAAGCCGTACGCCGAGGAGATCACCAAGGTCCTCGGCGAGTTGGCGAACGCGTCGCAGAACCTGACCCACCCGCTGCTGACCGAGCGCGCCGACCCGCGCCGGGCAGCGGTGCTGGTGATCACCAGTGACAGCGGCATGGCCGGTGGCTACAACTCGAACGTGCTCAAGCGCGCCGAAGAGTTGATGCATACCCTGCGTGGCGAGGGCAAAGAGCCGGTGATCTACGTGATGGGCAGCAAGGGCATCACGTACTACACCTTCCGCAACCGCCCGCTGGTCGCCGCGTGGTCCGGGTTCTCGCAGCAGCCGAAGTACAGCGACGCCTCGGAAGCCTGCCACCACCTGGTGGACGCCTTCATGGCAGGCGCCGACGGCGAGGTGCCCGCTCCGGACGGATCGGGCAACATCGCCGGCGTCGACGAGCTGCACATCGTGTACACGCGGTTCGTGTCGATGTTGACGCAGACACCGGAGGTGCGCCGATTGGCGCCGATCCAGGTGAGCTACGTCGACGAGAACTTCGACATGGGTGAGGACTTCGTGTCCGATTCGCCGACGGCGGATGTGCACGCGCAGTACGAGTTCGAGCCCGACGCCGATGTGCTGCTGGCGGCCCTGCTGCCGAAGTACATCAACACGCGTATCTACTCATCGTTGCTCGAGGCAGCGGCATCCGAGTCCGCGGCTCGGCGCACCGCAATGAAGGCAGCCACCGACAATGCCAACGACCTGGCGAATGTTCTTTCCAGGCAGGCGAACTCGGTGCGGCAGGCCCAGATCACGCAGGAAATCAGTGAGATTGTCGGCGGCGTAAACGCCCTGGCTTCGAGCTCGGACCGCGACTAAGCGCAGGAAGAGAAAAATGACCGCAGCAGTCACGCAAGACAACACGAGTCGGACCGGCGCAGACTCAGGTCGCGTCGTCCGAGTCATCGGCCCCGTCGTCGACGTCGAGTTCCCGCGGGGCTCGATCCCAGAGCTGTTCAACGCTCTGCACGCCGAGATCGAGCTCACCTCGGTGGCCAAGACCCTGACCCTCGAGGTCGCCCAGCACCTCGGCGACGGCATCGTGCGTTGCATCTCGATGCAGCCCACCGACGGCCTGGTCCGTAGCGCTCCCGTCACCGACACCGGCAAGCCGATCTCGGTGCCGGTCGGCGACGTCGTCAAGGGCCACGTCTTCAACGCCCTCGGCGACTGCCTGGACAGCCCGGGCCTGGGCCGCGACGGCGAGCAGTGGGGCATCCACCGCAAGCCCCCGTCATTCGACCAGCTCGAGGGTAAGACCGAGATCCTGGAGACGGGCATCAAGGTCATCGACCTGCTCACCCCGTACGTGAAGGGTGGCAAGATCGGCCTGTTCGGTGGCGCCGGTGTCGGCAAGACCGTGCTCATCCAGGAGATGATCACCCGTATCGCGCGGGAGTTCTCCGGTACCTCCGTGTTCGCCGGCGTCGGCGAGCGCACCCGTGAGGGCACCGACCTCCGCCTGGAAATGGAAGAGATGGGCGTCCTCCCGGACACCGCCCTCGTCTTCGGCCAGATGGACGAGCCGCCGGGCACCCGTATGCGCGTCGCCCTCTCGGCCCTCACCATGGCCGAGTACTTCCGCGACGTGCAGCACCAGGACGTGCTGCTGTTCATCGACAACATCTTCCGGTTCACCCAGGCCGGTTCCGAGGTGTCGACCCTGCTCGGCCGGATGCCCTCCGCCGTCGGTTACCAGCCGACCCTCGCGGACGAGATGGGTGAGCTCCAGGAGCGCATCACCTCGACCCGTGGTCGGTCGATCACCTCGCTGCAGGCGATCTACGTGCCCGCCGACGACTACACCGACCCGGCCCCGGCGACCACCTTCGCCCACCTCGATGCGACGACCGAGCTTTCCCGCCCGATCTCGCAGAAGGGCATCTACCCGGCCGTCGACCCGCTGACCTCGACCTCCCGCATCCTGGAGGCCTCGATCGTCGGCGACCGGCACTTCGCCGTGGCCAACGAGGTGAAGCGAATCCTGCAGAAGTACAAGGAACTGCAGGACATCATCGCCATCCTCGGCATGGACGAGCTCTCCGAAGAGGACAAGGTCCTCGTCGGCCGCGCCCGTCGCCTGGAGAAGTTCCTCGGCCAGAACTTCATCGTGGCCGAGAAGTTCACCGGCCAGGTCGGTTCGGTGGTTCCGCTGGAGCAGACGATCGACGACTTCGACCGGGTCTGCAAGGGCGAGTTCGACCACTTCCCGGAGCAGGCGTTCAACAGCTGCGGCGGTCTCGACGATGTCGAGGCGGCCGCGAAGAAGATCGCCGGAAAGTAGTCACCGATGTCGGAAATGTCAGTTGACCTGGTCGCCGTCGAACGACGGCTCTGGGCCGGGCAGGCGACGTTCGTCAGCGCGCAGACCACCGAGGGTCAGATCGGCATCATGCCGGGCCACGAGCCACTGCTCGGCCAGCTGGTCGAGGGCGGCACGGTGGCCATCGTCTCCACCGACGGCGAGCGCATCGTCGCGGCGGTGCACGGCGGCTTCTTCTCGGTGACCGCGACGACGGTCCGGATCCTGGCCGAGTCCGCGGAATTCGCCGACGAGGTGGATGTCGAGGCGGCACGTCGCGTGCTGGCCGACTCGGCGGCCAGCGAAGAGGACCAGCTGGCGGCGCAAGCCCAGGTCCGCGCGGTGGAGCAGATCGCGAACGCGTAAGCGACAACCGAATAATGCGCACGACACTGTCGGCGGCGAAGGGTTCTTCGCCGCCGACAGTCGTCTAAAGACGGTTGACGGTCGTCTTAATACACGGCCCCCCAGTTTGTAAACTTGGCGCCGTGGTTGAATGACCGCGGGGTGTCGACGACACGGCGACAGAGCGAAGGGACGAACTGCATTGCAGACCGGGATGGTTCTCCTGATCATTCTGGTGCTCACGCTCGTGTTCTTGGCCCTCGCCTCGACCTATCGCCTGATCATGTTGCGGCGCGGCGGAACTGCCGCCCTGCTGCGCGTACTGCCCGCCCGCGGTGGGCAGGGCTGGCGGCACGGACTCATCCGCTACGACGAGGACCGAATGGTCTTTTTCAAGCTGACCAGTCTAAAACTCGGACCCGACTGCACAATTCAGCGGCAAGGCATCGAGATCGGCGAACGTCGCGGCCCGGTCGGCGACGAATACGACATCATGAGCGACGACATCGCGGTGATCGCCGTTTCCGATCGGGACGGCAGCTTCGAGCTGGCCCTGGATCGCGCGTCGCGGACCGCCTTTCTGTCCTGGGTCGAATCCCGCCCGTCGGACCGAACCCGCAGGATGCGCTAGCGCGGGGCTTACCCGCCTCGCTTACCCGCCTCTCCGCGTATTCAGGCCGGATTCAGGTGCGGGGGGACGATGGTTGGGCGGCTGCCGGTCGCGGTGTTGCGGGGTTCGCTGGTGCCCGAGGAGTTACCCATGTACTCGCGAAATCAGTTGTTGCGTGAGCAGCGGATATGGTGGGGGCTGTGAGTGTGCATCTGACGCGGATCTATACGCGTACCGGCGATGACGGGACGACCGGTCTCAGTGATTTTTCGCGGGTGGCGAAGACCGATCCGCGCCTCGTGGCCTACGCCGACTGCGATGAGACGAACGCCGCCATCGGGGTGGCGATCGCGCTCGGGCAGCCCGAGGAGAACCTGCGTGGGGTCCTGCTTCAGATACAGAACGATCTGTTCGATGCGGGTGCTGATTTGTCTACCCCCGTTGTCGCGGAGCCGAAGTATCCGCCGCTGCGCATCACTCAGCCCTATATCGACCGGCTCGAGGGCTGGTGTGACGAGTTCAATGCCGAACTGCCTGCGCTGAATTCGTTCATTCTGCCGGGTGGGACACCGCTGGCGGCGCTGCTGCACACAGCGCGTACCGTTGCCCGCCGTGCGGAACGCTCCGCTTGGGCGGCGATCGAGACACACCCGGACGATACGAACGCCTTGCCTGCGAAATACCTCAACCGGCTGTCGGACCTGCTGTTCATCCTGAGCCGGGTCGCCAATCCGGGCGGCGATATCCTGTGGAAGCCCGGCGGAACCAGGTCGAGCACCTGATAATGCTCGAGACACGAGGACACCCGTCCTGAGTACATGGGTAGCGCACCCAACCGCCGGCCCGCAACCGAACTACCGTGGCACCCACTGGTGCGCTGAATACCCGGAGTGGCGGAACAGTGCCGCAACTATCCTTGCACCCAACAGTGCGCCGAATACGCGGAGAGGCGGCATGGAACGGTTTTTGGTTACCGGCGGGAATCGACTCGTCGGTGAAGTCGCGGTGGGGGGCGCGAAGAACAGCGTCCTCAAGCTGATGGCCGCTGCCTTGCTGGCCGAGGGCACCACCACGATCACGAACTGCCCGGACATCCTCGACGTGCCGCTGATGGGCGACGTGCTGCGCGGCCTCGGCTGCGATGTCGCGATCGATGCCGGGGTGGTCACCATCAATACCCCGGCGGAACCGAAGTACCACGCGGACTTTCCGGCGGTGACCCAGTTCCGTGCGTCGGTATGTGTGCTCGGGCCGCTGATGGCGCGCTGCAAGCGGGCCGTCGTGGCGCTGCCCGGCGGTGATGCGATCGGCTCCCGTCCCTTGGACATGCACCAAGCCGGCCTGCGGCTGCTCGGTGCGACCAGCGAGATCGAGCACGGCTGTGTGGTCGCGCGGGCGGACGAACTGCAGGGCGCCAAGATTCGACTCGACTTTCCGTCGGTCGGTGCGACCGAGAACATCCTGATGGCGGCCGTGCTCGCCGAGGGCGAGACGGTGATCGACAACGCCGCACGCGAACCCGACATCGTCGACCTGTGCAACATGCTGGTGCAGATGGGTGCTCGGATCACCGGTGCGGGTACCTCCGTGCTGACCGTGCAGGGCGTCAAGCGGTTGTCCCCGACGACGCATCGGGTGATCGGCGACCGCATCGTCGCGGCGACGTGGGGCATCGCGGCGGCAATGACGATGGGCGATGTCCGGGTGACCGGCGTCAATCCCAAGCATCTGTCGCTGGTGCTGGACAAGTTGCGTTCGGCGGGCGCGCGGATCTCATTCGAGCAGGACGGCTTCCGAGTGGTGCAGGCCGAGCGGCCACGTGCGGTGAACTTCTCGACGCTGCCGTTCCCCGGCTTCCCGACCGATCTGCAGCCGATGGCGATCGGCCTCGCCGCGATCGCCGACGGCACGTCGATGATTACCGAGAATGTCTTCGAGGCGCGCTTCCGCTTTGTCGAGGAGATGATCCGGCTCGGCGCCGACGCGCGAACCGATGGGCATCACGCAGTGGTGCGCGGTATTCCGCGCTTGTCGAGCGCGCCGGTGTGGTCGTCCGATATTCGGGCAGGCGCCGGATTGGTACTCGCCGGTCTGGTTGCCGACGGGACGACCGAAGTGCACGACGTCTTCCACATCGACCGTGGCTACCCGAATTTCGTCGAGCAGCTACAGGCTTTGGGCGGTGAAGTGAAGCGCGTCGGCGCTGCCGAATGAGGCGCTAACGCCGAAAACGCTTCCTGACCAGGCGATTTGACATGATGCACGCAGACACGTAACTTTATTCAAGTCAGAGCGACACGGACACCGACCCGGGGCCGCGAGCTGAGCGGAAACGCTGAGCGAGGCCAGGGACACGAGGTAGTACGAGGAGCGCCTGACGCTCACACTGGCTTGATCGGGACCCTGATTTGGATCTGGGGGAGCGGCTGAGCTAAGCTGGATAAGTTGCCTCACTGACCAAGCGGATTGAACTCCGGGCGGTGGTGTGTGCGTGTGTTCTTTGAGAACTCAATAGTGTGTCGATGAATGTCAGTGCCAATTATTTTATTGGTTCCGGCCTCTCATACCCCCCGGTTGATGAGGTTGGACATTTAGTCAGCAAATACTTTTTGCTGGCGTTTTGTTTTGCTAGGTTTTCGGACTCTAGTTAGATATTTCTGATTCGCTCTTCGGAGTGTTTCGAGAGTCTTCAACGGAGAGTTTGATCCTGGCTCAGGACGAACGCTGGCGGCGTGCTTAACACATGCAAGTCGAGCGGTAAGGCCCTTCGGGGTACACGAGCGGCGAACGGGTGAGTAACACGTGGGTGATCTGCCTCGCACTTCGGGATAAGCCTGGGAAACTGGGTCTAATACCGGATATGACCTTCCAGTGCATGCTGGTTGGTGGAAAGATTTATCGGTGCGAGATGGGCCCGCGGCCTATCAGCTTGTTGGCGGGGTAACGGCCCACCAAGGCGACGACGGGTAGCCGACCTGAGAGGGTGACCGGCCACACTGGGACTGAGACACGGCCCAGACTCCTACGGGAGGCAGCAGTGGGGAATATTGCACAATGGGCGAAAGCCTGATGCAGCGACGCCGCGTGAGGGATGACGGCCTTCGGGTTGTAAACCTCTTTCGACAGGGACGAAGCGAAAGTGACGGTACCTGTAGAAGAAGCACCGGCCAACTACGTGCCAGCAGCCGCGGTAATACGTAGGGTGCGAGCGTTGTCCGGAATTACTGGGCGTAAAGAGCTTGTAGGCGGTCTGTCGCGTCTTCTGTGAAAACTTGGGGCTCAACCTTAAGCTTGCAGGCGATACGGGCAGACTAGAGTACTTCAGGGGAGACTGGAATTCCTGGTGTAGCGGTGAAATGCGCAGATATCAGGAGGAACACCGGTGGCGAAGGCGGGTCTCTGGGAAGTAACTGACGCTGAGAAGCGAAAGCGTGGGTAGCGAACAGGATTAGATACCCTGGTAGTCCACGCCGTAAACGGTGGGTACTAGGTGTGGGTTTCCTTCCACGGGATCCGTGCCGTAGCTAACGCATTAAGTACCCCGCCTGGGGAGTACGGCCGCAAGGCTAAAACTCAAAGGAATTGACGGGGGCCCGCACAAGCGGCGGAGCATGTGGATTAATTCGATGCAACGCGAAGAACCTTACCTGGGTTTGACATACACCGGAAACCTGCAGAGATGTAGGCCCCCTTGTGGTCGGTGTACAGGTGGTGCATGGCTGTCGTCAGCTCGTGTCGTGAGATGTTGGGTTAAGTCCCGCAACGAGCGCAACCCTTGTCCTGTGTTGCCAGCGCGTAATGGCGGGGACTCGCAGGAGACTGCCGGGGTCAACTCGGAGGAAGGTGGGGACGACGTCAAGTCATCATGCCCCTTATGTCCAGGGCTTCACACATGCTACAATGGCCGGTACAGAGGGCTGCGATACCGTGAGGTGGAGCGAATCCCTTAAAGCCGGTCTCAGTTCGGATCGGGGTCTGCAACTCGACCCCGTGAAGTTGGAGTCGCTAGTAATCGCAGATCAGCAACGCTGCGGTGAATACGTTCCCGGGCCTTGTACACACCGCCCGTCACGTCATGAAAGTCGGTAACACCCGAAGCCGGTGGCCTAACCCCTTGTGGGAGGGAGCCGTCGAAGGTGGGATTGGCGATTGGGACGAAGTCGTAACAAGGTAGCCGTACCGGAAGGTGCGGCTGGATCACCTCCTTTCTAAGGAGCACATCTCCACGGACACCCACATAGGTGGGATGTTAAACGTCTTGTGGCAGAGACCGTTTCGGATGCATACGTCATCCGGCGGACGCTCATGGGTGGAACACTGATATGTGCCAGCTCTTCGGGGTTGGATGTAGTCGACACACTGTTGGGTCCTGAGAGAACACGCGAGTGTTTCTCTGGGCAAGATAACGACAAGGTTGATTCCGTAGTCATACCGCAGGGCGAGAGTTCTGGCTGGTGCTGCAGAGGGTTTCAGCTTTGTGTGTTGTTTGAGAACTGCACAGTGGACGCGAGCATCTTTGTTAGTAAGTGTTTAAGAGCGTACGGTGGATGCCTTGGCACCAGGAGCCGATGAAGGACGTAGGAGGCTGCGATAAGCCTCGGGGAGCTGTCAACCGAGCTGAGATCCGAGGATTTCCGAATGGGGAAACCCAGCACGAGTGATGTCGTGTTACCCGCATCTGAATATATAGGGTGTGTGGAGGGAACGTGGGGAAGTGAAACATCTCAGTACCCACAGGAAGAGAAAACAATTGTGATTCCGTGAGTAGTGGCGAGCGAAAGCGGATGAGGCTAAACCATGTACATGTGATACCCGGCAGGGGTTGTGTATGTGGGGTAGTGGGGCTCACTTTCTTGGTTCTGCCGAGCCAAGCGGGAGTCAGAAACCGTTGGGTTAGTCGAAGTGGTCTGGAACGGCCTGTCGTAGAGGGTGAGAATCCCGTAGACGAAAACCTGACGGCTCTTGTAGTGAGTACCCGAGTAGCAGCGGGCCCGTGAAATCTGCTGTGAATCTGCCGGGACCACCCGGTAAGCCTGAATACTCCCTGGTGACCGATAGCGGACTAGTACCGTGAGGGAAAGGTGAAAAGTACCCCGGGAGGGGAGTGAAATAGTACCTGAAACCGTGCGCTTACAATCCGTCAGAGCCTGCGAGTCGTTTGGTCGGCTGTGGGTGATGGCGTGCCTTTTGAAGAATGAGCCTGCGAGTTAGTGGCATGTGGCGAGGTTAACCCGTGTGGGGTAGCCGTAGCGAAAGCGAGTCCGAATAGGGCGTTTGAGTCGCATGTTCTAGACCCGAAGCGGAGTGATCTACCCATGGCCAGGGTGAAGCGACGGTAAGACGTCGTGGAGGCCCGAACCCACTTAGGTTGAAAACTGAGGGGATGAGCTGTGGGTAGGGGTGAAAGGCCAATCAAACTCCGTGATAGCTGGTTCTCCCCGAAATGCATTTAGGTGCAGCGTCACGTGTTTCACGCCGGAGGTAGAGCTACTGGATGGTCTAGGGGGCCTACAAGCTTACCGAAATCAGCCAAACTCCGAATGCCGGTGTGTGAGAGCGTGGCAGTGAGACTGCGGGGGATAAGCTTCGTAGTCGAGAGGGAAACAGCCCAGATCGCCGGCTAAGGCCCCTAAGCGTGTACTAAGTGGAAAAGGATGTGAAGTCGCGAAGACAACCAGGAGGTTGGCTTAGAAGCAGCCACCCTTGAAAGAGTGCGTAATAGCTCACTGGTCAAGTGATTTTGCGCCGACAATGTAGCGGGGCTCAAGTACACCGCCGAAGCCGCGGCATTCATGCTTAACACCGGCACATTCCTGCGGGGGTGTGTCCAGTGGTGTGGATGGGTAGGGGAGCGTCGTGTCACCATGGAAGCAGCGGTGTGAACCAGCTGTGGAGGTGACGCGAGTGAGAATGCAGGCATGAGTAGCGAAAGACGAGTGAGAAACTCGTCCGCCGAATGACCAAGGGTTCCTGGGCCAGGTTAATCCGCCCAGGGTGAGTCGGGACCTAAGGCGAGGCCGACAGGCGTAGTCGATGGACAACGGGTTGATATTCCCGTACCCGTGTATCCGCGCCCATGATGAATCAGTTGTGCTAAGTGTCCAAAAGCGGATGGACTCCCTTCGGGGAGCCGGATGTGGCTGCACATGACCCCGGCTGGTAGTAGTCAAGCGATGGGGTGACGCAGGAAGGTAGCTGGGCCAGTCAGTGGTTGTACTGGTGTAAGCCTGTAGGGCGAACGGTAGGCAAATCCGCCGTTCATATGGCCTGAGAGGTGATGCGTAGCCGATTGAGGCGAATTCAGTGATCCTATGCTGCCGAGAAAAGCCTCTAGTGAGTTGGTACACGGCCCGTACCCCAAACCGACACAGGTGGTCAGGTAGAGAATACTAAGGCGATCGAGAGAACTGTGGTTAAGGAACTCGGCAAAATGCCCCCGTAACTTCGGGAGAAGGGGGACCACAACCGGTGACGGGACTTGCTTCCTGAGCTGGGGGTGGTCGCAGAGACCAGAGAGAAGCGACTGTTTACTAAAAACACAGGTCCGTGCGAAGTCGTAAGACGATGTATACGGACTGACGCCTGCCCGGTGCCGGAAGGTTAAGAGGACCGGTTAGCGCTTCGGCGCGAAGCTGAGAATTTAAGCCCCGGTAAACGGCGGTGGTAACTATAACCATCCTAAGGTAGCGAAATTCCTTGTCGGGTAAGTTCCGACCTGCACGAATGGCGTAACGACTTCTCTGCTGTCTCAACCACAGACTCGGCGAAATTGCATTACGAGTAAAGATGCTCGTTACGCGCGGCAGGACGAAAAGACCCCGGGACCTTCACTATAGCTTGGTATTGGTGTTCGGTACGGTTTGTGTAGGATAGGTGGGAGACTGTGAAGCGGGCACGCCAGTGTTTGTGGAGTCATCGTTGAAATACCACTCTGATCGTATTGGACTTCTAACCTCGGACCATGATCTGGTTCAGGGACAGTGCCTGGTGGGTAGTTTAACTGGGGCGGTTGCCTCCTAAAATGTAACGGAGGCGCCCAAAGGTTCCCTCAGCCTGGTTGGCAATCAGGTGTCGAGTGCAAGTGCACAAGGGAGCTTGACTGTGAGAGCGACAGCTCGAGCAGGGACGAAAGTCGGGACTAGTGATCCGGCACCGGCAAGTGGAAGCGGTGTCGCTCAACGGATAAAAGGTACCCCGGGGATAACAGGCTGATCTTCCCCAAGAGTCCATATCGACGGGATGGTTTGGCACCTCGATGTCGGCTCGTCGCATCCTGGGGCTGGAGTAGGTCCCAAGGGTTGGGCTGTTCGCCCATTAAAGCGGCACGCGAGCTGGGTTTAGAACGTCGTGAGACAGTTCGGTCTCTATCCGCCGCGCGCGTCAGAAACTTGAGGAAGGCTGTCCCTAGTACGAGAGGACCGGGACGGACGAACCTCTGGTGTGCCAGTTGTTCCGCCAGGAGCACCGCTGGTTAGCTACGTTCGGAAGGGATAACCGCTGAAAGCATCTAAGCGGGAAGCCTGTTCCAAGATGAGGTTTCTCACCACCTTCGAGTGGTTAAGGCCCCCCACAGACCATGGGGTTGATAGGCCAGAACTGGAAGCCCGGTAACGGGTGTAGGTGACTGGTACTAATCGGCCGAGGACTTACCAACAAAGAAGCTACGCGTCCACTGTGCAGTATCTGAAACAACACACACTGATCCGTGTCCACGGGTTCGAGGTGGGGTTTCAGGGGCCGCAGGCCCCTGAGCATTTTCCCTCCCCTGGTGAACCTGGGACACGGAGTGTGGACAGTTTCATAGAGTTACGGCGGCCATAGCGGCAGGGAAACGCCCGGTCCCATTCCGAACCCGGAAGCTAAGCCTGCCAGCGCCGATGGTACTGCACTCGACAGGGTGTGGGAGAGTAGGACACCGCCGGAACATCCTTCACGAAAGCCCCCCAGCTGTGCTGGGGGGCTTTCGTCGTCTCTATAGCCGGATCTCCGAGAGCGGAATCGCTACCCCGTTCCCTGCAGGACGTGCGGTGGTATCGGCATCCGCAGCGATGATCGCCTCGTTCGGAACCAATGCGCAACTGATTCCATCCAGACACGATCCGGCATCGAATGCTACATGACCTCTCCGTTCTTCAACGGCCTCGCGGCAGGTCCGCGACAGCCGCCGAGCGGGGCGGTACCGCAGAGATTGCGTGAATGACCACTCAGCCGCTGGGAAGGTTTGCGATGGCAATCGAACGATCAGTACCACCGGTGTCCGCGGGCTCGAAGGGGCGCCACGACAACCGCATGCTGCGCGGTACCCTCCTCACCGCAGGACTGTTCGCTCTGTCCGCGTTCGGATTCGGCGTCATAGCGACGCCAACCTCGATGGCACAGGCCAATGAGAAGGGGCCGTTCAACTGCGAGGTCACCAAGGCGACGGTCGACATCGGGAACGACACGGAGGGTGAGGTTTTCACTGCTGTCTCGACCGAGATCGAATTCGCGGATGACCAGGACCCCCGATGTGATGCGGTGAAGGTACTCGGCGAAGTGAAGTACTCCGACGTCACGTTCACCAAAAAGGGCGACATTTGCGAAATAGCGGCATCGAAAGTCGTCGGGAACGGGAAAGACGATGACGGTGACAGAGACAGGGTCAGTGGTGGAAAAGGTTCGATCACCGTTCCGATCGGGGGCGGGCCGGCGAAGGTGAAGGTCGAGGTCACGACCACCGCGGACAGCGAGAACGGGGCAGGCACCATCCATGCTGAAGGGAAGGGCACCGGCATAAAACTGGAAACGTGTGACAGCAGCGGTGTTCCGGAGGCTGCCACGGTGACGGCGGAAGGTAAGGGCGGCTTCACTCCGAAGTCTTAGGCCGGATCTTATGTCGTGCGGCAAATGCCACGGCGTCCTAGCCCGACTCGCCGTGACCATGGCTCGCCACCACCGCCGCGTTTTCGCTGGGTGGCTGATCATGGTCGCCGTCGGGCTGGCCGGGTTGCCCCACCTGCTGGGATCGGTCCTGGCGCCGCCGATCGAGGTTTCCGGCTCCGAATCGCAACGGGCGAGCCGGCTCATGGCCGACAATCTGCCGACGCTCGGTGACGAAACGATGACCGTGGTGTTCCACTCATCCGTTCGCGAGACGGCTCATCCGATGTTCCGCGCGGCGATCACGGCCGCCACGAAGGCATTACGCCAAGAAGACGGCGTATCCGGCGTGCTGTTGATGCCGGTGGCCGGTGATCCCGACCGCAAGCTCGCATTGGCCGACACGCTTGAACCGCTGCGTCCGCTGTTTCATGACAAGCACACCGCATACCTGATGGTGGGTGCCACCGGCGACGACAGGCAACGCCAGGAACGCGCACCGCTGCTGCAAATCGCGGTCGATCGGGCGGCGCAGGCGGCATCGAACGGCGAGGTGCGGGCGTATCTGGTCGGTGTGTCCGCGTTCGGCCACCTAGTGCAGCAGATCGAGATCGCCGACCTGCTGCGAATCGAATTGATCGCCATTCCGCTCGCGATCGCGGTTCTGTGGTGGGGGTTGCGTGCAGCGGTGGCGGCGTTGGTGCCCGTGCTTGTCGCCGGCGCGTCCATCGTGACGACTCTGGGGTTGTTCTCTCTCCTGACCGGCGTTTTCACAGTGGACGGCATGCTGCTCGTCGGAGTAAACGCGCTCGGACTCGGCATCGGTATCGACTACGCCCTGTTCATCATGGGTCGCTACCGAGAGGAGCTGGCCGCTGGGGCAGCACCGGAACGTGCGATCGCCGTGGCGGCGGCCACGACCGGCCGCACAGTGCTGTATTCCGGACTGATCTTGCTACTGGCTTGCACCAGTCTGTTCATGGTCCGCTGGCACGTTTTCGCCCAGGCTGGAATCGGGACCATCGCGGTGATCGTCGTTACCACGCTGGCGGCGGTCACGTTGCTGCCCGCCGTTCTGGTTCGCGTGACTCCGTGGCTGGACTCGGCGGCTCCGGGGACCAACCGCAGGACGGGCCGGTTGGCACGCTGGGCAGAGCATCTGATGCGCCGCCCGTGGCCGTACGCGATCGGCGTCACTGCCGGATTGCTGTGTGCGGCAATACCGGTCAGTGATATGTCGATGGGTATCGACCTCGAACGCGACGCGATCGGCGGCACGCCGTACTTCGCCGGTCTCACCCTCGCCGAGAACGAGGTTCCCGGTTCGTCGGGAGCGATCGCCGTCCTGCTGTCCCGGCCGACCGACACCGCGGAGGTGGACAGCCGACAGCTGCAAGCGGCCCTGCGCGCTGACCCGGACGTCGTCGCGGTGACTGCCATGGACGACGGCGATGATGTCACGGCCATTCTCGTGTGGTCGAAGCAGTCGATCGACTCGCCGGCAGTCGTGGATCTGGTCCAGCGGATCCGCACGGACATCGTCCCCGCGAGTGCACCCAGCGGCGTCTCAACGCTGGTAGGAGGGCCGGGCGCGCTGGCTGCCGACATTCTGATCGAGACCTCGACGAAGCTCTGGTGGGTAATCGGTTACGTGCTGATCCTGATGTTCCTCGTGCTCGTCGTCGTACTGCGAAGTCTGCTATTGCCGGTGAAAGCGATCCTGATGAGCCTGCTCGCCACCGGCGCCGCCTACGGGCTCACCGTACTGGTGTTCGGGCACGGATCCGGCACGGCGGCGCTGTGGCCGCAGGTGCCGCTTATCGTATTCGTGCTGCTCTTCGGGCTATCCACCGATTACGAGTTGTTCTTGGTACGCCGCATCCAGGAGGAATACCAGGCCACGGGAGACAACCGTGGCTCGGTCGCGATCGGCCTGCAGCGCACGGCCATACCGATCTCACTGGCCGCGGTGATCCTTGTGGTCGGTTACGGCAGCCTGCTCGTCTCCCGCATCAACGGCCTGCAGGAATTCGGTTTCGCCATTGCCGCGGCCCTGATCATCGACGCCACGCTGATCCGGCTCGTCCTGGTGCCTGCGCTGATGCAGATCATGGGCCGCTGGAACTGGTGGCTTCCCTGGAGTCCCCGCCTGTCCGCACCCGCACGCGAGCCGAGTAGTGGCGCAAATAGATTTCCATCCAGATGCGCAGCGGCTCCGAATGCTAGGTGACGATTCCGGATGGTAGGTTCTGCCCGCAGTCGAATTCTTCGCCAGGCTTTGAGCAGGATCGTGACAACCTCCGCCTCGGGATATCCGGGCACAGAGGCGTTGTTCGAATGGCCACATAGTCGATGGGAAGGTTTGCGATGGCAAGCACACGGACAGAAGGCTTCGACTCGACCGGCGCGACTCGCGGTTTCCGCCGGGGGACCCGGCATTTCGGACTTGTCGCGGCGGGAATGATGGCGGTGGCCGCTCTCGGCTACACCGTGGTCAACGCCCCCGGTTCAGCGGCACAAGAAGCAGAGACGAAGGAGGCGCCGAACGAATCATGTTCCAAGGGAACGGGTTCGGTGACCATCTCCAAGAATGGCTCCGGCTTCAAAGCGGTCGCGGAGGGCAAATTCCCGGCCAATTGCGAGGGCGGCGGGAAGGGCAGTGCGACCGACATCTCCGCCGCGCTGAGCGAGGACGGCAAATCTTGTGTTCTCACGACCAAGAAGATCAAGGGCGGGGGCCAGGAAGAGAACGACGACAACAAAGATGGTGAGCCGGACGAGTTCGAGGTCGCCAATGGTGAGGTGACGGCCACTCTGAAGTTGGATGGTAAGTCGGGAACCGTGGCTGCGACGATCAAAGCCGACGACAGTGGCCCGTCGGCCGAAGACATTTTCAAGGGGACCGGCAAGGTTCAAGACCACGGTGTGACGTCGTGCGACACCGTCCCGACCGGGGACTTCACGGTGACGGACATCAGCAGCAGCCAATCCGAATCACCGAACGAGGATAAGTAGGCCTCCCGCAGAACGCGTTCGCGCTTGTCGCCGCACAGCGTCGCCGAATATCGACGTTGTGCGGCACGCGTAGTGAATCACCGGAAATAGGGGGTGGAGGGTGTCCACTGGTCATAGCGATCCGTTGGCACGGCTGGCAGTCCTGATGGTCCGGCAGCGGCACCGCGTTTACGCGGGCTGGTTGGTCGCGGTCGTCACCGGCCTGATCGGACTGCCCTTCTTGCTCGGGTCGGTGGCGTCCCCACCGATGGAGGTTTCTGGCTCCGATTCGCAGCGGGCAGCGGCGGTGATCAGCGCGGGTCTGCCCTCGTTCGGCAGTCATCAGATGGTCGCGGTTCTGCATTCGCCGGACCATCGGACGACAGACCCGGTCTTCGACGCGGCGATCAACGCCGCCATCGCCGCCCTCGGACCCCGGGACGGCGTCGACGGCATGGTGTTACTTCCGCGGGTCGGCGACGTTCGCCCGGTCCCGGCGCTGACGTCCACCTTGGAACCGCTGCGCCCGCTGTTCCGGGACGAGCACACGGCATATCTGCTGATCGGCTCGTCCGGCGACGATCGGCAACGCCAAGACCGCGTACCTCGCCACCAAGCCATTCTCGACGAGGCGATGCAGACCACGTCGGCCGGTGCCGTCCGGGCCCATCTGCTCGGCGGCGCCGCCTTCGGCAAGGCGGTGCAGGAGGCCGAGATCGCCGACCTGATGCGCATCGAGTTGGTCGCCGTGCCCGCCGCGATTCTGGTCCTGCTGATCGGTCTGCGCGCGCCGGTCGCCGCGCTGGTGCCGGTGGTCATCGCCGGTGCGTCAGTGCTCACCACATTGGGCCTGTTCGCGTTGATCCGCGGCATATTTCCGGTCGACGGAATGCTGCTGATCGGGGTGAACGCGATCGGGTTGGGCATCGGCATCGACTACGCGCTGTTCGTGATGAACCGCTACCGCGAAGAATTGGCGGTCGGCGCCGATCCGCTGGCGGCCATCAGGACGGCCTCGGCCACCACCGGACGGACGGTGGTTTACTCCGCACTGATCTTGTTGTTCGCCTGCACGAGTCTATTTCTGGTTCGCTGGCATATTTTCGCCGTGGCCGCGGTCGGCACCCTGACAGTGATCGCGGTAACCGCGGTGGCCGCGGTTACCCTGCTCCCCGCCGTTCTGGTATCGCTGACGAAGTGGCTGGAATGGGGATCCGGCGGGATAGCGCGGCCGGGGCCTGCCCAACTCGGCGAGGAAGTTGGCACGGAAGGACGGCTGACGCGCTGGGCGAACCATCTGATGCGCCATCCGTGGCCGTACACAATCGCGGTCACCGCCGGTCTGTTGGTGGCGGCGACACCGGCACCGAACATGACGCTGGGTTTCGATGCGGAAGCCCGGGCCTTGGCAGGCTCGCCGGTCATCACCGGTTCCGTCATCACAGAACGAGACGTTCCCGGCCTTGCGGCAATGGTGACGATCCTGCTCAGCCGGCCTGCCGACACTCCTGAACCGGACACCGAGCCCCTCCTGGCAGCGCTGCGTGCGGATCCGGAAGTGGCCGCGGTCTCGAAGCGGGACAACGGGATCGACCTCACCGCCGTACTCGCGATACCGAAGCATCTACCGACTTCACCGTCAGTCGTGGATTTGGTGCGCCGGATTCGTAGCGACATCGCACCGACCTACGCACCATCCGGTCTTCAGGTGACGGTCGGCGGTCCCAGCGCGGTCATCAGCGATATCCTCACCGAGACTTCGACGAAGCTGTGGTGGGTATTCGGCTGGGTGCTCGCCCTGATGTTCGCCGTGCTCGTCGTCATGCTCCGCAGCCTGGTACTGCCGTTGAAGGCGATCCTGATGAGCCTGCTGGCTACCGGAGCGTCCTTCGGACTCACCGTGCTGGTGTTTCAGCATGATGGGGGTGACCAGGCGTCCGGGTTGGCCAACCAGGGCATGATCTGGCCGCAGGTGCCGCTGATCGTGTTCGTCGTGCTGTTCGGGTTGTCCACGGACTACGAGTTGTTCCTCGTTCGCCGGATCCAGGAGGAGTACTTGGCCACCGGGGACAACCGACGGTCGGTCGCCACCGGCTTGCAGAGCACCGCACGTTCGATCACCCTGGCCGCGGTGATCCTCGCGGTCGGGTTCGGCAGCCTGCTGGTGTCCGAGATCAACGGCTTGAAGTCCTTCGGCTTCGCCATCGCCGTCGCATTGATCATCGACGCCACGTTGATCCGGCTCGTCCTGGTGCCCGCGCTGATGCAGATCATGGGCCGCTGGAACTGGTGGTTCCCGTCTTCGGTCAAGCGCTCGTGCCCCCGGGGAGATCGAGCCCTCCGGATACATGAGCCTGTTTCCACCTTGATCCGGAAATGAACCGAATGACTGGGTAAACGGCCCATCCGGAAGCACTTTGGCAACGAATGCTTCATGACCATTCCGGGATGGCAGGTTCTGCCGCAGCCAATTGCTTACCGGCTCCGAGCAGGATCCGTGACAACCCTGCCTTGGTCATTCACGCACGGGGTTGTCGTTCGAATGACCGCACAGTCGATGGGAAGGTTTGCGATGGCAATAGAACGCGCGGAAGAAGTCGAGTCGGCGAGGAAGCGCAAGCGGCCGAGCCGCTTGGTGCTGGTGGCCGCGGGAGCGCTGGCGGCGTCGGCGGTCGGTTACGGTGTCGTGTCTGCCCCCAATTCCTCGGCCCAGGAGGAGGGTGACTCCACGAAGTCGGAAGACATCAAGTGCACGGGCGGCGAGGGCAAGATCACCATCTCCAAGAAGGGCGAAAAATACATCGGTGAGGCCTTTCTGACCGGCGAGTTCAAAGAGGACGGCTGCCCAGGTCCCAGTGACGATCCGATCGGCTCATCGGGGGAAATCTCCATCAAGGAAAAAGGCGAAGGCTGCGAGCTGAAGGCCAAAATCGCCGACGGTGAAGCCGAAGTGCAACAGGGCAAAGGAAATGAGACCGAGAAGGAGAAAGCCGACTCCGGTCAAGTCACCATGATGGCCCCGCTGAGTGAGGGTGATGCAAAAGTCACTCTCACCACGAGCACCGAGGACAAAGAGAGTGAGTCGGCGAAAGTGACCGGCACCGGATCTGTGCAGGGCTTGAAATTGTCCGACTGCTCAACGGTCCCGGAAGGTAATTTCACGGTGACCAACATTTCGGGCGAAATGAAGGGCAAGTAAGCAGCGACGTTGCCGCGCCGCGCCGTCAACGTTCGACGCGGCGTTCGGCATCGAAGCGCTTTGCGCGAGGCAGGGATTCGTTCAGAGAAGGGGTGGCGTGTGCCTATCGGGCGCAGGGATGCTTTGGCACGTCTGGCAGTCACGATGGCCCGATATCGGCGTCGGGTTTTCGCGGGTTGGCTGATCGCGGTCGCAGTCGGCATGCTGGGGCTACCCCACCTGCTGGGTTCGCTGGTCTCGCCGTCGGTAGAGGTCGCCGGCTCCGAATCACAACGGGCCGCAGCGGTTCTCGAGGATGGCCTGCCGTCCCTGGGCAACGAACCGATGATCGCGGTATTGCATTCCGACAAGCACCGATCGACGGATCCGGCTTTCCGCGCCTCGATCAGTGCCGCCATTCGCGCTCTCGGACACCAGGCGGGCGTCACGGGATCGATAGTGTTTCCGCTGGTCGGTGATCCGAAACCGGTATCGGCGATGGCCGAAACGCTGGAACCACTTCGCCCGCTGTTCCATGATGAACACACCGCCTACCTGATGGTTGGAACTACTGGCTCGGACCGGGAGCGCCAAGATCGAGTACCGGCGCAGCAGGCGGCGGTCGACCAGGCAACCCAAGCCGCGTCCGACGGTACTGTGCGGACCTATTTTGTCGGCGTCTCCGCATTCGGGCAGGAAATGCAGCGCGCCGAGATCGCGGATCTGCTGCGTATCGAATTGATCGCGGTGCCCGTCGCGATCGCGGTGCTGTTGTTGGGCTTGCGAGCTCCGGTTGCCGCCCTGGTGCCCGCGGGCATCGCTGGAGCTTCGGTGGTGACCACCCTTGGATTGTTCGCCCTGTTGACCGAGGTGTTCCCGGTGGACGGCATGCTGCTGGTCGGGGTCAACGCGGTCGGGCTGGGTATCGGGATCGACTACGCGTTGTTCGTCACCAACCGCTACCGGGAGGAATTGGCGGCCGGCGCCGACCAAGAGCAGGCGATCGCGACGGCGGGTGCCACCACGGGACGGACGGTGGTGTACTCAGGACTGCTCTTGATCCTGGCGGTCGTATGCCTGTTCATGGTGCGTTGGTACGTATTCGCGGAGGCCGCAGTCGGTGTCCTGGCGGTCACCGCGGTCGCGTTGGCGGCTTCGCTCTCACTGCTGCCGGCCGCGCTGGTGTCGTTGACGCGGTGGCTGGAATGGCGTCCACGGTGGACATCTCGTTCTGTCCTTCGCACCGAGAGCACGTCCACAGGTACGGAGTGGCTTGCCCGCTGGGCCGGGCACCTGATGCGCCACCCCTGGCCGTACGCCGTCGCGGTCACCGCGGGCCTCCTGTTGGCCGCGACACCCGTGCCCGACATGGCGCTGGGTATCAACCTGGAACGCCGTGCACTGGACGGGACACCGGACCGTATCGGCCACCAGTTGATGGACCCTGACGTGCCCGGCTTGGCGAGCGCGGTGTTCATTCTCCTGAGTCGCCCCGCTGACTCCGGCGAACCGGACACCGTGCCGCTATTGACCGCCCTGCGCGCGGATCCCGACGTGGCGGCGGCCAGCACGCTGGGCAACGGCGTCGACCTAACCGCCATCCTCGTCATTCCGCGGCATACCACCGACTCGCCGGCGGTGGTCGAGGTGGTGCGGCGGATCCGCGGGGAGGTTGTGCCTTCAGCGGTTCCACCCGGCACACCGGTGCTGGTGGGCGGTTCCAGCGCCCTCGTCGCCGATCTGCTCACCGAGACCTCCACGAAACTGTGGTGGGTCATCGGCGCTGTGCTGGCGCTGATGTTCCTGATGCTGGTCGCCGTTCTCCGCAGTGTGCTGCTACCACTGAAAGCGATTCTGATGAGTCTGCTGTCGACCGGCGCGGCGTTCGGCTTGACCGTCCTGATCTTCCAGGGCGATGGCGACCACGACGCACTGAGCGGGTACGACCCGGGCCTGATCTGGCCGCAGGTGCCGTTGATCATGTTCGTTCTGCTGTTCGGTCTCTCCACGGACTACGAGTTGTTCCTCGTTCGCCGGATCCAGGAGGAATACCAGGCCACCGGGGACAACCGCGGTTCGGTAGTGGCCGGTTTGGTGCGTACCGCTCGACCCATCACCCTGGCCGCCGCGATTCTCGCGGTCGCGTTCGGCAGCCTGTTGATCTCCGACATCAGCGGTTTGCAGCAATTCGGGTTCGCCACCGCCTGCGCGCTGATCATCGACGCCACCCTGATCCGGCTCATCCTGGTACCCGCGCTGATGCAGATCATGGGTCGCTGGAACTGGTGGTTTCCCGCATTCCGCAGCTCGGCGGGCGGTGGCCGCGGCGGGCCCCGAGAGCACAGCCCGATCGATCGACCCGAACGAGTACCAGACGCTGTCCCCGCCTTGAAGAATTGACGTGAGCGGTTGGCCCGGTGGCGGGTGCCACCGGGCATGCCGGTGCTCGGGCGGCTTTGTCCGCTGCCTGGAGTTGGCGGGCTGCAACGGCTGGCTGACCGTGGACGCGCGACGTGGCATGAGCCGCGAATCAGTAGGGTGGTCTCAACCGGCCCTGATCGCCATGTTGTGGCACAGTAGGGCACCGCCGTAACGCCTGCTCGTCGTTCACCGGTGGTCGGTTTCGCAGCAATCTCACAGGAAATACCCCTGGTCGAGCCCGGCACAGGCCTCGATCATGGAGCGATATCGCAGGACAATGGAGGTGTGCATGGCCGTCGCTACGACCACGGACGACCGGACAGCGGTCGTCGGTTCTCGTTGGTGGCGACCGAGGGTGCCCGCGACCGTCGGCTACCTGGCCGCGCTGGTCATTGTCACGTCGATCTTTTCGGGGCTGAGTGATTCGGCTCGGTCGAAGGTGGTGCTGCAGGCCAGCACCAATCTGCACAATCTGCTTCAGGGGCGGGTCGTCACGCTGCTGTCGAGTGCGCTGGTGATCGGCGATGTCGGCACCGCGTGGTTGATCATGCCGCTGCTGGCCTGCCTGCTCGCACTGGCGGAACTGCGGTTCGGCGCGCTGCACATGGTTCGCGTCTTCCTGGCGGGGCACATCGGCGCGACGCTGCTCGTCGCGGTCGGGCTCTGGGTGGCCGTCGAGTTCGACTGGCTGCCCGCGAGCGTGCGCTGGAGCGAGGATGTCGGTATCAGTTACGGCGCGATGGCGTTGATCGGCGCGCTGGTCTTCGTCGTGCCGCACCGGCTGCGGATCGCCTGGGCCACAGTGTGGTTCGCGGCCGCGGTCGCCGGCGTGCTGCTCGGGCAGACGTTCACCAATGTCGGACATCTGCTGGCCTTCTGCATCGGCTCGGCCGTCGGTTACGGCATGATCCGGACCAAGACGCCGGTCACTCGACGGTTCACCAAGGTTGAGCGAGCGTTGCTCGGTACCAGCGTGATTCTGGCCGCCGCGGTGCTCTTCGGCTGAGCGGCAAGGGCCGCGAGTCGAGGCGGGCTGACGTCAACGGCCGTCGATCATTCACCTAGAGTGCTGGGGTGCGCCTAGTGATTGCTCGCTGTCAGGTCGACTATGTGGGGCGACTCACCGCCCATCTGCCGATGGCCCGTCGCTTGCTGTTGATCAAAGCCGACGGCTCGGTCCTCGTGCACTCCGATGGTGGCTCGTACAAGCCGCTGAACTGGATGAGCCCGCCGTGCTGGCTGGAAGAGCGTGGGGCCGCCGATCTTCCCGACGGCGCGAAAGCGCTCTGGGTCGTCACCAACAAGGGCGGCGAGGAACTGCGCATCACCATCGAGGACATCGAGCACGACTCCTCGCACGAGCTCGGCGTCGACCCGGGTTTGGTGAAAGACGGTGTGGAGGCGCATCTTCAGGTTCTCCTCGCCGAACACGTGCAGACCCTCGGCCCCGGCTACACGCTGATCCGCCGCGAATACATGACCGCGATCGGCCCGGTGGATCTGTTGTGCCGGGACGCAGGCGGCGCCACGGTTGCGGTCGAGATCAAGCGCCGTGGCGAGATCGACGGTGTCGAGCAACTCACCCGCTACCTCGAGCTGCTGAACCGCGATCCGCTGCTCGCGCCGGTGGCGGGCGTCTTCGCCGCCCAGCAGATCAAGCCGCAGGCCCGCACGCTCGCCGAGGATCGCGGCATCCGCTGTCTCACACTGGATTACGACGCCTTGCGCGGCACCGAGAGTACCGAATTCCGGCTGTTCTGAGCTTCGGCAGCGGTCACCGCTGACCGGTCGGGTTCACACGGGCTGAGGCGCGCTTTCGATCGAGTAATAGTCTGGACGGCATGCCCCGTCGGAAACCGCGCGCAGCCGGTCAGGTGGGTCGCTCGCGGACGGGCGGCGCACCGCTGGGGGATGTCTTCGGCCGGACCGAGGCGGGGCCGGGTGGCGACGAGACCTACGTCGTTCGCACCATCCCAGGCGCCCGTGCGGTGAAGATCTACCGCTGCCCGGGGTGCGACCACGAGATCGCGATCGGCGTCGCGCACATCGTCGCCTGGCCCGCCTATGGCGGCGAGGACGATCGCAGGCATTGGCACCGTGGTTGCTGGAACGGCCGCCAGACCCGCGGCATCACCCGGCGCTGGTCATAAGGAACTGTGCCGGACAAGGAGATTCGTCCGGAACGTGGCATTTGTTCCGAATGTCCGTGGCGTAGAAGTTAATTCTTCGAAACGCGCGTTTTGTCGCAAATCTTTTTACTGCGCAGGCTTACGTGGCCGACCCCGGGAATTAGGAAGGCCGCCCCGGTGTGGGACGGCCTTCGAGCTGAATTCGGTTGGGGTACTGCGTTAGTCGCCGCGTGGCCCGCCGTTAGTTGCTGATGTCGGCGTTCTCGCGCTCCTCGTCGACAATGTCATCCTCTTCGGAGGAAACCTCGGGGATGGCCTTGCGGCTGGAACCGGAGACCTGCTTGGTGTTGTTGCCGATCGACTTGCGCTGATCCGGAACACCGTCCAGCAGTTCGCTTTCCCGGTTGACCGCGGCGAGCATCGCGGGCACCGAGTCGAGCTGGCCGCGGATGCCGAGCAGCTGGGCGAGCACGCGGCCGCGCAGCACGCGCATCTCCTCGGCCAGTTCCTTCGCGTGCGCGATCTTGCGCTCGGAGGTCTGGGTCGCGGAGGTGATGAGGCGGTTGGCCTCGTCGGTCGCGTCCTTGATCCGCTGGGCGGCCTCGGCGCGGCTGGTGGCCTCCAGCTCTTCCATGGCGCGGGTGAGCTTGGTGCGCCGCTCGGCCATGGTGACCTCGAAGTCCTGCTGGGTCGCCTTGCGCTTGGCGTCGGCTTCCTTGCCGAGACGATCGGCCTCGGCCTGGGCGGCCTCGATGATCTTGGCGGACTCGGTGCGCGCGTTGGCAAGGGTCTGCTCGAACTCGATCTCGAGCGCCTCGCGCTTTTCCTTGGTTTCGGCCAGCAACGACTCGTACTTGCCACGCATCTCGGTGGCCTGCTGCTCCGCGATCGACACCATTTCCGCGGCCTCGGCCTGTGCCAGGGCACGGACCTCGGAAGCCTCGTCGGAGGCCAGCCGCAGCATCCGGGAGATGCGGTCGGACATGCCTTCCGCGGTGGTCGGCGGCACCGAGAGACGGTCGACCTCCTTGCGGAGCTCGTCGATCTCGTCACGCGCGTCCTCGAGCTGGCTCGCGAGGTTACGGGCTTGTGCCGCAGCAGCATCCCGGTCGGTAGCGGTGACCCTTAGTTCGGCGTCGAAGCGGTCGAAGTAGTTGCGTACCTCGTCTTGCGCATAACCCTTGCGCACAACGGTGAAGGGCAGTGCAACGAAGCGATTGCGATCGGACTCAGGTGACGACATGGCACACAAACTACAGCCTACAGAGACCTGATGGTGACTCGACCGCGAATGTGATTCCGAAGAGTTTTTCGCACCCGATCTTGATACTAGTGCGTAACATTCGCGTTCGGCTCGACCAACTCGATCAGCACACCGCCAGCATCCTTCGGATGGATGAAATTGATGCGGGAATCCGCTGTTCCAGGCCTCGGCGCCTCGTACAGCAAACGCAGGCCCCGCGCGCGCAGGTGCGCGGAGACCGCATCGATGTCGGTGACACGGTAGGCCAGTTGCTGCAGGCCCGGCCCGTTACGGTTGATGAACTTGGCGATGGTGGACTCGTCGTCGAGGGGGGCTAGCAACTGCAGGGCAGTCGCGCGATCGGGGGCGCCGGGCAGCGAAAGCATCGCCTCGTGCACGCCTTGGGCCTCGTTGACCTCGCGGTGGGTCTCGATCATGCCGAGATTCTCGGCGTACCAGGCGACCGCGACCTCGAGGTCGGGCACCGCGACCCCGACGTGGTCGATGGCGACGACGTAGTCGGCGGGGATGAAATCGGACGAATCGCTGACGTTGCTCACCCCTCGAAGGTAGCCCGTACCTGCGTACCGGCAACCGGGGCGCAGCGGTTACCGTGGAGTACGAATCCTGTGAAACAAGATAGCGAGGCTAGTCGTGACCACTTCCGTGATCGTCTCAGGTGCACGTACCCCAGTCGGTCGGCTGCTCGGCGGTCTGAAGGACTTCAGCGGTTCCGATCTCGGCGGCTTCGCCATCAAGGCGGCGCTGGAACGCGGCGGCGTCGCGCCCGAGCAGGTCGACTACGTGATCATGGGCCAGGTGCTCACCGCGGGTGCGGGCCAGATGCCGGCGCGGCAGGCGGCCACGGCCGCGGGCATTCCGATGGACGTGCCCTCGGTGACCGTGAACAAGGTGTGCCTGTCCGGCATCAACGCCATCGCCCTTGCCGATCAGCTGATCCGGGCGGGCGAGTACGAGATCGTCGTCGCGGGCGGCCAGGAGTCGATGAGCCAGGCCCCGCATCTGCTCGAAAAGAGCCGCGAGGGTTTCAAGTACGGCGATGTCACGCTGCGTGACCACATGGCCTACGACGGCCTGCACGACATCTTCACCGACCAGCCGATGGGCGCGCTGACCGAACAGCGCAACGACACCGAGCCGGTCAGCCGCGCGGACCAGGACGCCTTCGCGGCGGCCTCGCACCAGCGTGCGGCCGAGGCGTGGAAGAACGGCATCTTCGACGACGAGGTGGTACCGGTGTCGGTGCCGCAGCGCAAGGGCGACCCGCTGCTGGTCGCCGCCGACGAGGGTATCCGCGCCGACACCACCGTCGAGTCGCTGGCCAAGCTGCGCCCCGCGTTCCGCAAGGACGGCACGATCACCGCGGGCACCGCTTCGCAGATCTCCGACGGCGCCGCCGCGGTGGTGGTGATGAGCAAGGCCAAGGCCGAGGAACTCGGCCTGAGCTGGCTGGCCGAGATCGGCGCCGCGGGCGTCGTCGCGGGTCCCGACTCGACGCTGCAGGACCAGCCGGCCAACGCCATCGCGAAGGCTTGTGCGCGCGAAGGCATTTCGCCTGCCGACCTGGATCTGGTGGAGATCAACGAGGCGTTCGCCGCGGTCGGTGTCGCCTCGACCAGGAAGCTGGGCATTGATCCGGCGAAGGTGAACGTCAACGGCGGCGCGATCGCGGTCGGCCACCCGCTCGGCATGTCCGGCGCGCGCATTCTGCTGCATCTGGTGTTCGAGCTGAAGCGCCGCGGTGGTGGCGTCGGCGCTGCCGCCCTGTGCGGTGGTGGCGGCCAGGGTGATGCGCTGATCGTCCGGGTCTAGTCCCCGCCCGAGTCCTCGACGGCCCCGCGAATTTCGTTCGCGGGGCTTTGTCGTTTCGTGCGCGGGCTCTGTCGTTTGGTGCACCGGGCTGTGTCGTTCCAGCGGGCAAGATCGCGATGTGACCCGTCCCACTACGACGCGTCGTAGTGCATCCGGCACAATGGTGCGCATGGGCAATATCTTCGACCTGAGCACCGTCGCGAAGCGGTTTCGTTTCATCGCGGTGCTCGAGGCGATCTCGTGGGCTTTTCTGATCGTCGGCATGGTGTTCAAGCGGCTCCCGGAGCCGGTGTTATGGCCGGTCAAGGTGTTCGGCATGACGCACGGCATCATCTTCATGCTGTTCGTGATCGCCGTCATCGTGACCGCGCGTGAACTGGCCTGGAACGCGAAGACCACGGTGCTCGCGCTGCTGTCGAGCATCCCGCCGTTCTGCACCGTGGTGTTCGAGATCTGGGCGGTCCGGTCGGGCAAGCTGGGTGAACTGAGCAACGGGAATTCTGCCGACTCCGGAGCCCCGGCCGCCGCCGCGTCGTGACAAACTGGAAACCGTGACTCGACCTGCCGCACGCCGTCCTTCGCCAGCCGCTGTCGCCGCCATGTCCGGGGCAGTTGATCTTTCCGCGTTGAAGCAGCCGTCCGCCGGAGCATCCACGGCGGCCGGTAATGGCGATTACGCGGTGAACGAAGCGAACTTCGAGACAAAGGTGCTGCGCCGCTCGGTGCAGGTCCCGGTGGTCGTCGTGCTGTACTCGCAGCGCAGCCCGGGCAGCGTGGAGCTGGTCCGGACGCTGGAGCGTCTGGTCGGGGAGAGTGGCGGCGTCTGGGACCTGGCCACCGTCGAGGCCGAAACCAACATGCGGATCGCGCAGGCGTTCGGCGTGCAGGGCATTCCGACCGTCGTGGCGGTCGCGGGCGGCCAGCCGCTCGCCGACTTCCAGGGCGCGCAGCCGGAACCACAGGTGCGGCAGTGGCTCAGCGCCGTCGTCGACGCGGTGGCCGGCAAGCTGCCCGGCGGCGAGGAACCGCAGCAGGCCCAGGAAGATCCCCGTTTCATCGCCGCGGAAGCGGCGCTGGAGCAAGGCGACCTGGCCGGCGCCGAGGCCGCCTACGAGGCGATCATCGCCGCGGAACCGGGCAACGAGGAGGCCAAGGGCGCGCTGCGCCAGCTGCGCTTCCTCGCTCGCGCGCAGGGGATTCCGGAGACCGCGGTGGCGACCGCCGACGCCGACCCTGCCAATGTGGACGCCGCCCTCGACGCCGCCGACGTGGAGATGCTCAACCAGCAGCCAGAGGCCGCGTTCGACCGGCTCATCGGGGTCGTCAAGCGCACGGCGGGCGACGACCGCACCAGGGCTCGCACCCGCCTGCTGGAACTCTTCGAGTTGTTCGACCAGGCGGAGCCGTTCGTGGTCGCCGCCCGCCGCAAGCTCGCCGCCGCGCTGTACTGAGCCACCGCGACCCAACCCCAGCCCGGCGGAAGCCGTGCGTCCGGGCGACGCGGCGTGCCCCCCTTCCATTAGTCGCACACCCGGTACACCGGGTGTGTGGCTGCTACGAAGGGTGTGCACACCCCTTTTGACGGGTCGGCGCGAGCGGGCGAGCGGTCAGCGTTCTGGGGCCAGCCAGACGGCGCTGTTGGGAGCCATCGCGATGGTCGCGGAGGCGGGGCGACCGTGCCACGGTTCGTCAGTGGCCTTGACAGCGCCGAGGTTTCCGATGCCTGAGCCGCCGTACTCGGCGGCGTCGGTGTTCAGGATTTCCGTCCACTGTCCGGCGAAGGGCAGACCGACCCGGTACGCGCCGTGCACCGCACCGGAGAAGTTGTACACGCACGCGACGACGGATCCGTCGGACCCGTAGCGCAGGAACGCCAGCACATTGTTCGCCTGGTCGTTGGCCTCGATCCACGAGTAGCCGCCGGGGGTGGTGTCCTGGCTCCACAGCGCGGGATGGGCGCGGTAGACGGCGTTGAGGTCGCACACGACCGCCGTAATCCCTTGGTGGAGTGGGTTGTCCAGCTCCTGCCAGTCCAGTCCCCGGTCGTGTGACCACTCGCGGAACTGGCCGAAGTCCTGGCCCATGAACAGCAGTTGCTTGCCGGGATGCCCCCACATGTAGGCCAGCAGTGCCCGCACGCCACCGGCTTTGGCGAAGTCGTCGCCGGGCATCCTGGTCCACAGCGTGCCCTTGCCGTGCACCACCTCGTCGTGGCTGATCGGCAGCACGAAGTTCTCGCTCCAGGCGTACATCGCCGAGAAGGTGATCTCGTTGTGGTGCCAGGACCGGTGGATCGGGTCGCGCTGCAGGAAGCCGAGCGTGTCGTGCATCCAGCCCATGTTCCATTTCATGGTGAAGCCGAGTCCGCCGACGTCGGTGCCGCGGGTGACGCCGGGCCAACTGGTCGACTCCTCGGCGATGGTCACCACGCCGGGGTGGTGGCGGTGCACGGTGTTGTTCAGGTCCTGTAGGAAGTCGACGGCCTCCAGGTTCTCCCGGCCGCCGTGCACGTTCGGCTCCCAACCCCCTTCGGGGCGTGAGTAATCCAGGTACAGCATGGACGCGACCGCGTCGACGCGCAGGCCGTCGATGTGGAACTCCTCGATCCAGTAGCGCGCGTTGGCCACCAGGAAATTGCGCACCTCGTGTCGCCCGAAGTCGAAAACGTAGGTGCCCCAGTCGAGTTGCTCGCCGCGGCGCGGGTCGGCGTGCTCGTAGAGCGGGGTGCCGTCGAAGCGGGCAAGCGCCCATTCGTCGCGCGGGAAGTGCGCGGGCACCCAGTCGAGGAGCACGCCGATGCCTGCCTGGTGCAGTCGATCGACGAACGCGCGGAAGTCGTCCGGGGAACCGAAGCGTGCGGTTGGCGCGTAATACGAGGTGACCTGGTAGCCCCAGGAACCGCCGAAGGGATGCTCGGCGATGGGCAGCAGTTCGATGTGGGTGTATCCGGTGGCCCGCACGTAATCGGCCAGCTGGTCGGCCAATTCGCGATAACCGAGACCGGGCCGCCAGGAGCCGAGATGGACTTCGTAGACGCTCATCGGCGCCTGGGTCGGGTCGGTCTTCGCTCGGGTATCGAGCCACGCCTTGTCGTCCCACCGATAGCTGCTCTCGGTGACGACCGACGCCGTCGCGGGCGGCAGCTCGGTCGCGAACGCCATCGGGTCGGCGTGGTCGACCGTGCGGCCGTCGGCGCCGTGCACCCGGAACTTGTACTTGGTGCCCGGCCCGACGCCGGGCACGAACACCTCCCACACTCCGGACGACCCGAGCGCTCGCATCGGCGCGGTATGGCCCGCCCATCCGTCGAAGTCGCCGAATACGGTGACCCCGCGGGCATTCGGCGCCCACACCGCGAACGAGGTGCCGGTCACCTCGCCGTCGAGGGTGGTGTAGCGGCGTGGGTGCGCGCCGAGCACTTCCCATAGTCGTTCGTGGCGACCCTCGCCGATCAGGTGTAGGTCTAGCTCGCCGACCGTCGGCAGGAAGCGGTAGCCGTCGGCGGAGAGGATGGTCTGACCGCCGGGATAGGTGGTCACGATGCGGTAGTCCATGAGGTCGGGGTAGGGCAGCACCGCGGCGAAAACGCCGTGCCCCAACGATTTCAGCGGATGATCCACCGAACCGACCCGCGCCGCCACCGATTCCGCGAGCGGACGCAGCACACTGACCTGCGTGCCGTCCGGATGGGGATGGGCGCCGAGCACAGTGTGCGGATCGGCGTGCGTGCCCGCGGCAAGCAGCATCAGATCCCTGCGGCGCATCACAGCGTGCTCCGGTAAGCGAGTTCGGTGCGCGCCTGCTGCGAGACCGGGGGCAGGGTGAGGATGTGCGCGACCGACCGCGCCGGGTCCAACCGCACATAATTCGTTTGCGCCCAGTGGTATTCCTCGCCGCTGACCTCGTCGTAGACCACCGGGTGGTCATGCCATTCGCGGCCGATGGCGGGCAGGTCGAGCGAGACCATGCCCCACTCGGCGGCGAACGGATTCAGGTTCACCACCACCAGCACCGCGTCGCCGCTGATCGGATCGATCTTCGAGTAGGCGATCAGCGCATCATTGTCGACATGATGAAAGTGGATGCAGCGCAACTGTTGTAGCGCGGGGTGCGCGCGGCGGATCTCGTTGAGCCGGGTGATCCACGGCTCCAACGATTCACCGCGGGCCAGCGCCTCGGCGAACGGGCGCGGGCGCAACTCGTACTTCTCCGAATCCAGGTATTCCTCGCTGCCCGGCCGCACCGCCTGATGCTCGAACAGCTCGAATCCGGAGTACACGCCCCAGCTCGGCGCGAGGGTCGCGGCGAGTACCGCGCGGATGGCGAACATGCCGGGTCCGCCGTGCTGCAGGCTCTCGTGCAGGATGTCGGGGGTGTTGACGAACAGGTTGGGCCTGGCTTCGTCGGCCTTGGCGGCCAGCTCGTTGCCGAACTCGGTCAGCTCCCACTTCGCGATGCGCCAGGTGAAATACGTGTACGACTGGCTGAAGCCGCGGCGCGCGAGCCCATACAGCCGGGCCGGGCGGGTGAACGCCTCGGAAAGGAAGATCACCTCCGGATCGGTGCGGCGCACGGTGCCGATCAGCCACTCCCAGAAGTCGGCGGGCTTGGTGTGCGGGTTGTCCACCCGGAAGATCTTCACGCCCAACGCGATCCAATGCCGAACCACGCGCAGCACCTCGGCGTAGAGGCCATCGGGGTCGTTGTCGAAGTTGACCGGGTAGATGTCCTGGTACTTCTTCGGCGGGTTCTCGGCGAAGGCGATGGTGCCGTCGGGCAGGGTGGTGAACCACTCCGGATGGGCGGCCACCCAGGGGTGGTCGGGAGCGCACTGGAGGGCCAGGTCCAGCGCTACCTCCAGGCCGAGTTGTGCTGCGGTGTCGACGAATTCGGCGAAGTCGGACTCGGTGCCGAGCAGCGGATGCACGGCGTCGTGCCCGCCGTCCTTCGAGCCGATGGCCCACGGCGATCCGACATCGCCCGGCTCGGCGACGAGTGCGTTGTTGCGGCCCTTGCGATTCACCTCACCGACCGGATGGATCGGCGGCAGATAGACCACGTCGAAGCCCATGCCCGCGATGCGCGGCAATTCCTTCGCGGCGGTGGCGAAGGTCCCGTGCACCGGCTTGCCCGCCGCGTCGCGTCCCCCAGTGGAGCGCGGGAAGAACTCGTACCACGAGCCGTACAGTGCCCGTTGGCGTTCCACCTGCACGGTGTGCTGCGGGCCGCGGGTCACCATGTCGCGCAACGGTGTTGCCCGCAGGATCTCGGCGATCTCCTCGGCGAAGGCCGGGGCCACCCGTGCGGGCAGTTGCTCGTCACTGCGCAGTGCGGCGGCCGCGGCGCGCAACCGTTCGAACTGCTTCTTCGGCACGGCCTGCGCGGCCCGGTCGAACAACCGGGCACCGATCTCCAGGTCGTTGGCCAGATCGGGGGCGGTCTGCCCGACCGCGAGCTTCGCCTCCACCGCGGACCGCCAGGTCGCGATCGGATCGCTCCAGCCCTCGATGCGGTAGGTCCAGGCGCCGGGCAGGTTCGGCGTGAAGGTGGCGTTGAACACGTCCGGCTCGGGATCGGGCGACATCCGGATGCGGATCGGTCGCGAGGAGTTCGGCCCGCGGACGGTCAGCGTCGCGGCGACGGCATCGTGGCCTTCCCGCCACACCACCGTGCGCACCGGGAACACCTCCCCGACGACGGCCTTGGCAGGCCGACCGCCTGCGATGGACGGGGCAGTGTCATCGATTGCGATGCGGCCGGTCACGGGTCCAACCTACCGTCAGCGGCCGGGAAGCACGGGATCAGCGCCGCGGCCGGAGGGAATCGCCGCGGCGTCCGGTCAGCGGGCGTCGGCCGCGAGGCCCAGACCCAATGCGACGAGGATCGCGCCGAGCGCGCGTTCCACCCGCTGCCGGATACCGGTGCGGCGCAGCCAGTCGCCCGCGCGGTCGGCGGCGAGCACGATGCCGACACACCAGGCGGTGTCGATCACCAGTTGGATCAGCGCCAGGATCACCACGGTCGGCAGCACCGGGCCGGTGGACGGCAGGAACTGCGGCAGGATCGTCAGGCCGAATACCGCGGCCTTCGGGTTCGCGGCGATCGAGATCAGGGAGGCGCGGAACGCTGAGCCCGGGGTCCGTCCGGCGGGCAGCAGCGCGGTCATGGTGCCGCCGAATTCGTCGTCGCCGCGAGCGCCGCGCCAGGCCTGCACGCCGAGCCAGATCAACACCAGGGCGCCGACGATATGCACCGCGGTGTTCATGAACTCGTTGGCAACCAGCAGTACCGACAGTCCCGCGCCACCCGCGAGCGTCCAGCCGAGCACGCCGATCTCGTTCCCCGCGACCGCCGCGAGACCCGCCGCCCGGCCGTCGCGCACCGAGCGCTGCAGGAACAGGGCGGTCGCCGGGCCTGGCAGCGCGGCCAGGATCAAACAGGCCAGCAGGAATTGGGGGAGGACTTGAACCCAGTGCGGCATCAGCCGATGCTGCCACGCCGATCAGCGTGCCCGCCAGGGGATTTGGGAGATTGCCGCGATCTCGA
This sequence comes from Nocardia iowensis, assembly GCF_019222765.1. Lineage (NCBI taxonomy): Bacteria > Bacillati > Actinomycetota > Actinomycetes > Mycobacteriales > Nocardiaceae > Nocardia > Nocardia iowensis. The sequence goes on from NZ_CP078145.1 coordinate 1,556,908, forward strand.
CCGCGCCACAACCACTGGGGAGCCGCACGCCGTTTCCCGCATGCCGAACCGTGGGCGGTTCCGCATGCTGGGAAACCAAGGGATTGCGGCTTCACTCCGGGGTGCTGCGGCAGGCTTCCAGCAGACGGCGCAGCGCTGCCGTGGTGTCGGCCAGCGCGTCCGGCTCGGTCGAGGTGGCCAACCACAGCGCCGCCTCGTTCATCGCGCCGGACAGCAGGTGCGTCAGCGGGGCGACCGGCTGTTCGGCGAGCACGCCCGCATCGATCAGCGCGGCCAGGGCCTCGCCGAGGTGGCGGGCCGATTGGGCCGCATCCATCGCCCGCCACTCGTGCCAGCCGAGGACCGCGGGCCCGTCGATCAGCATGATCCGCTGGATGTCCGGGTCCGTGCAGGTCGTCAGGAAGACCTCGCAGCCGGCGACCAGTTGCTCCCACCGATCCTCGACCGCGTCGGCGGCCGCGGCCACCCGCTCGCCGACCTCGATCTGCACCTGCTCCAGCACCGCCGCGAACAGTTCCGCCTTGCTGTCGAACTGGTGGTACAGCGCCCCCTTGGTCACCCCGGCCGCCGTGACGATCTCCGACAAGCCCACCGCGCCATAGCCTTTCGCGGCGAACAGGCGCCTGCTCTCGCGTAGCAGTGCGCGCCTGGTCGCCGCGCGCTGCTCGGTGCGGATCTTGCTCGGCATCGATCACCTCACTGTTGACATACCGTCGGTACGTGAATTAGCTTAGCTCACATACCAACGGTATGTGAAAGGTGGGAACATGAAACTGAGCAGCTTCTACCCGGTGATCGGCACCACCCGGATCGCGGAATCGCGCGACTTCTACACCAAGTGGCTGGGTTTCGAGATCACCTTCGAGGCGGACTGGTACATCAGCCTGCGCCGCCAGGGTGAGGTCGCCTACGAGCTCGCGCTGCTCGACTACACCCACCCGACCGTGCCCGAGGCGTACCGCAAGCCGGTCCAGGGTCTGCTGCTGAACTTCGAGGTGGCCGATGTGGATGCGGAGTGGGAGCGGCTGGTCGTCAACGGCGGGCTTGCGGCCGAGTTGGCGCTGCGCACAGAGGAATTCGGTCAGCGGCACTTCATTGTCGCCGACCCGAGTGGTGTGCTGATCGACATGATCACCGAGGTTCCGCCGACGGGCGAGTACGTCGAGAAGTTCAGCCCTGAGTACACCGCCGAGAAGTTCACCGGCCAGTGACCACGAACGCGACCCCGGCGAAAAGCCGGGGCCGCATTGCGGTTTCGGTCATGAGCGATGCCGATCAGGCAGCGGGGACCTTGTCCAGGAAGCCGTAAACCTTTGCGATGCGGCCATTTTCGACAACAGCGACATCGAAACCGATGATCGGCGCTTCCGCACCCTCGGGGCCGAGCGACCAGGTGAAGCGGACCTGGTTATGGTGTGCGTCGATCGGCCCGGCGGGCCGGAACACCCACCCGGGGAACTTGGCCTGGGCAGCGGCGATTCCGGCGTCGATCTCCGCGTGTCCGGTCACCGCCATCAGCGGGTCGACATAGGTCGCCTGCTCGGTGAAGATCGCGGCCACGGCGGCCTTGCGCGCGGCGGGGTCGGTGGCATTCCACGCCTCCAGATACTTGGCAACGACCGTCTCCATGCTGATCTCCGGCGCCGCGGTCTGTGAGCTACCCGAGGGCGGCGTTTGCCCCGGCTCTCCGGTAGCACACGCGGTACCCATTCCCAGCGCCACGATCGCGGCTGCCGCGACGACGATTGCCCGACCCGGCGAACGGCGGCTGATTCGACTCATGATGTGTCCTTCGTCTTACTGGATGCTTGTTCTTGCTGACGAGAACGACGCTATTGCCGCAGGACAGCGCCCGAATCTGTCGTCTATAGGTACTTCCGGCAGCCGATTACTGATGGTCGGCGCAACCGCAGCCCGCGGGATAAGTCACCCCGTTACGGCAGAGCCGAGCGTCACCGAGCTCACGACCGGTCCGATCGAGTGCGCGGTACCGGGTGACGACCGCGTCGAGTGGCGCCGACAGGTGTGAGCCGTACCGCCGAGGCGGCTGCTTCCCCGGGTGTTCGGTAGGGTTCGGCTGGTGAAGGCATTGCGTCGATTCACCGTCCGTGCCCATCTGCCCGAGCGGCTGGCGGCTCTCGGGGAGCTCGCTACGAATCTGCGGTGGTCCTGGCATCCGCCGACGCAGGATCTGTTTGCCGAGATGGACCCGCAGCGGTGGCTGGAGATGGGTCACGATCCGGTGCGGATGCTCGGTGAGGTGCCTGCGGCGCGGGTGGATGAGCTGGCAGCGGACCCGGAGTACGTGCGTCGGGTCGATGCCGCGGCGGCGGACTTACGGGACTACCTGGCAGCGCCGAGTTGGTTCGAGCGCCGGGCCGGGGAAGAGGGCGTGCGCGGGATCGCTTACTTCTCCATGGAGTTCGGTGTCACCGAGGTGCTGCCGAACTATTCGGGTGGGCTCGGGATTCTGGCGGGTGACCATCTGAAGGCCGCTTCCGATCTGGGGTTGCCGCTGATCGGTGTCGGATTGCTGTACCGCTCCGGCTATTTCCGGCAGACGCTGTCCGCCGACGGTTGGCAGACCGAGCATTACCCGGACCTGGACCCGCAAGGGCTGCCGCTGCGGCTGCTCACCTCCGACAACGGTGGACCGGAGTCGGAGACCGCGCCGGTGCTCATCCACGTGGCGATGCCCGACCAGCGCGTGCTGCGCGCCCGGGTGTGGATCGCGCAGGTGGGCCGGGTTCCGTTGCTGCTGCTGGATTCCGATATCGCCGAGAACGATCCGGAGCTGCGCGCGGTCACCGACCGCCTCTACGGCGGCGACCAAGAGCACCGGATCCGGCAGGAGATCCTGGCGGGCATCGGCGGCGTGCGCGCGGTGCGCGCCTACACCAACGCGGCCGGACTGCCCGACCCCGATGTCTTCCACATGAACGAAGGCCACGCCGGTTTCCTCGGCGTCGAGCGCATCCGCGAATTCGTCTCTGCCGGACATGATTTCGACACCGCACTGGCGGCGGTGCGGGCGGGCACGGTGTTCACCACGCACACCCCCGTTCCGGCCGGTATCGACCGGTTCCCGATGCCGATGGTGCGCCGCTACTTCGGCGGCGCGCACGGCGAATCCGAATCCGCCATGCTCCCTGGGCTTTCCGTCGACCGGATCGTCGCACTGGGGCGCGAGGCCGACCCGTCCGTGTTCAACATGGCGCACATGGGTTTGCGACTTGCCCAGCGCGCCAACGGTGTATCGAAACTGCACGGCGAAGTGAGCCGCGAGATGTTCGCCGCGCTCTGGCCGGGCTTCGATGCGGCCGAGGTGCCGATCGGCTCGGTGACCAACGGCGTGCACGCCCCGACCTGGGCTGCCCGCGAGTGGTTCGACAAGGCACGCAAGCACATCGGCGCCGAGCTGGTCGAGGAGGCGCGCGGTTGGGAACGGCTGCGTGATGTCGACCTCGGCGAATTGTGGTCCACCCGGAACACGTTGCGCGCCATCCTGGTTGCCGAGGTGCGCCGCCGGGTCCGCGCGTCGTGGCTGGATCGTGGTGCGGCCGAAGCCGAATTGGGTTGGGTGGACAGCGTTTTCGACCCGGACGTGCTGACCGTCGGTTTCGCCCGCCGGGTGCCGACCTACAAGCGGCTCACCCTGATGCTGCGCGACCCGCAACGGTTGCGCGCCAGGCTGCTCGACCCGGAGCGGCCGATGCAATTGGTGGTCGCGGGCAAGAGCCATCCCGCCGACGACGGCGGCAAGGCGCTCATCCAGCAGGTGGTCCGCTTCGCCGACGATCCGGAACTGCGCCACCGCATCGTCTTCCTGCCCGACTACGACATGTCGATGGCCCGGTACCTGTACTGGGGCTGCGATGTCTGGCTGAACAACCCGCTGCGCCCGCTGGAGGCGTGCGGCACCTCCGGGATGAAGTCCGCGCTCAACGGCGGTCTCAACCTGTCCATCCGGGACGGCTGGTGGGACGAGATGTTCGACGGCGAGAACGGCTGGGCCATCCCGACCGCCGACGGCGTCCGCGACGAACACCGCCGCGACGACCTCGAGGCCGCGGCGCTCTACGACCTGTTCGAGCGCACCGTCGCGCCCCGCTTCTACGACCGCGACACGTCAGGGATGCCGGTGCGCTGGGTCGAGATGGTCCGCCACACCCTGCAGACCCTCGGTCCGCAGGTGCTCGCCTCCCGGATGGTCCGCGACTACGCCGTCGAGTACTACGCGCCCGCCGCCAACGCCTATCAGCGGGCGACCGCCGACGAGTTCGCCGTTGCCCGCTCGATCGCCGACTACCGGCGCCGCGTCGAGGCGGCCTGGCCGTCGGTGAAGGTGATCCAGGTGGACAGCGCGGGCCTGCCGGACACGCCGATCATCGGGGCCCGGTTGTCGCTGTCCGCGCGCATCGACCTCGGCGGATTGCCGGTGTCCGATGTCGTCGTGCAGGCGGTACTCGGCCGGGTGTCGCCGTCCGACGACCTCTCCGACGTCAGCACTGTCCCGATGACGCACACCGGGTCCGATTCCGGCGTCGAGCTTTTCACCGTGGACACCCCCGTCCCGTTGTCCGGTGCCGTCGGCTACACCGTGCGGGTGCTCCCGCACAACGAATTGCTCGCCTGCGACGCGGAGCTCGGGTTGGTCGCCGCACCCAACGCTTGACGGTCCCCGGCCATACGCGGGTTCGACGACGTATTTCGTCCCGCAGCGGCCAGTAGGTGGTCGCACCAGCGCTTTCGGTCCTGCGACGGTCCGAGCGGTTATCGGTGGCCGAATTCTCCGCTCGAGTGAATCGTCGGCTACCGTGCCTGGGCACGCCCGTACCATTCCCCGACTGGAGACCGCCCATGGCCACCGCCGTACCGACCGAGCCCCGAGGTCGCATCGACGCGTTCTTCGGCATCAGCGCGACTGGTTCCACCATGAAACGCGAACTGATGGCGGGCACGGTGACGTTCCTGGCCATGTCCTACGTGCTCGCCGTGAACCCGTCGGTGCTCGGCGACGAGGGGGCGCTCGGCGACAAGGGCATCCCCATGCAGGCCGTGTTCACCGCGACCGCCGTTGCCGCGGTGTTCGGCACGCTCGTCATGGGACTGTGGGCCAAGTACCCGATCGCGCTCGCGCCCGGCATGGGCCTCAACGCGTTCTTCGCCTACTCCGTCGTGCTCGGCATGGGCATTCCGTGGCAGGTCGCCCTGTCCGGCACCTTGCTGTCCGGGATCATCTTCTTCGTACTCGCGGTCACCAAGGTGCGCGAACGCATCCTCAACGCGATTCCGATGCAGATGAAGCTGGCCGTCGGCGCGGGCATCGGGTTGTTCGTGGCGTTCCTCGGCTTGAAGAACGCGGGCATCGTGGTGAACAGCGACGCCACCCTCGTCACGCTCGGCGACTTCACCAAGGGCACCACCCTGCTCGCGCTGTTCGGGCTCGTGGTGACCGTGGTCTTCCTCGTCATCGGCTGGCACGGCGCGGTGCTGTACGGCATCGTGCTCACCGCGCTCGTCGGCATCGTCAGCGGACTCGTCGCACTGCCCGACGGTGTCGTCGCGGCGCCGAAGGGGCTGGAGCACACGTTCGGTCAGGCGATCATCCACCTGCCCGACGCGTTCACCGGACAGATGGCCGTCGTCGTCCTCACCATGCTCTTCGTCGACTTCTTCGATGCCTCCGGCACCCTGATCGGCGTCGCCAACCAGGCCAACCTGCTCGACAAGGACGGCAAACTGCCTCGGGCCGCGAGCGCGCTGGCCGCCGATTCGGTCGGCACCATGGCGGGCGCCGTCATCGGCACCTCCACCACCACCGCCTACGTCGAATCCACCGCGGGCGTGTCCGCGGGCGGGCGCACCGGGTTGACCGCCGTCGCCACCGCGGGCTGGTTCCTCATCGCCATGTTCTGTTACCCGATTTTCGCGGTCGTCGCTGGATCTGGGGAAGTGACCGCACCCGCATTGATCGTGGTAGGCGTGTTGATGGCGCGTGCACTGGGCGAGATCGACTGGAATCGGCTTGAATACTCAGTGCCCGCATTCATCACCATCGTGATGATGCCGCTGACCTACTCGATCGCTAACGGTCTGGCCATGGGAATGCTGTTCTACCCGGTAGTCATGGTCGCCAAAGGCCGGATCAAGGACGTTCACCCGGCAATGTGGGCACTGCTGGTGGTCTTCCTCGGGTACTTCTTCTTCCTCGCGGAGTGAACCCGCCCGAGGGCGACAACGTATAGCAGGAATAAGAACGGGTCCTGGGAAGTTGGGATGCCTCGTGTGATAATCGGACCGCAGTCCGCTTCATCGCCGAGGCTATGGGCCATCAATTGGAAACCGAATTGCAGGGATGAGGACCAGCATGACCACGAAATCCGTACTGGAACGAGCTACAACAAACACCGAACTGGACGGCGTCGCCGCCGACATCGGCCTCCTGATCATCCGAGTCGTTTTCGGCGGACTGCTCGCCGTGCACGGCGCCCAGAAGCTGTTCGGCTGGTTCAGCGGTCCCGGCCTGGACGCCAACGCGGCTGGGTTCGACAGCATGGGTTACAACCCCGGCAAATTCTTCGGCACCCTGGCTGGTCTGTGCGAGTTCGGTGGCGGTCTACTTCTCGCGCTCGGCCTGCTGACGCCGCTCGCGAGCGCCATCGTGCTGGGCACCATGATCAATGCCGTCAACGCCCTGTGGAGTCTGGGACTGTTCGGCAAGGACTCCTACGAGATGCCGTTGCTGTTCGCCGCTGTCGGCGCGGCCATTGCCTTCACCGGACCGGGCAAGTTCTCGCTGGACCACGGCCGTCCGTGGCAGCGCCATGGCTTCGTCTGGGGTGCGGGCGCGGTGGTCATCGCGATCGTCGCGGCAGTGCTCACCCTGATCCTGAAGTGGACGTTGTAAGAGCGAAACCGGTCTCGTGCAGGTGACCTAGGTTGTCCCGCGGGTCTCGCCGCCATTCGGGGGCGGGACCCGCGGCGCTGTCACCAGACGTACAAGGCCCACCTGACGTGCGGGGTAAGCCCACAAGAATAATTACGATGCGCAGGGTCCCGCCCGATCTCCTCGGCTGCCGCGAAAAAGCAGTCCTTCTCGGTGGGATACGTGCCTACGAACCTGCTACCCGGTGGTTGATTCCCGGGTTGATTCGCGTGAGCTGTCGCACTGAGGCCGAAGATCATCATGGCCGCAAGCCCGACCACGGCGGCGGCAGATTTCGCTTTCATGTCGTCCCTCCCGATGAAGCGTTGAATCGTAGTCCGACCGTACGTCGCGATTGCCAATTCGGCAGCGCGCGCACTGATTCCAGGCAGCCGCATGGCAGTCATGCCACTGATCGCTGCCATGTCACAGTCGGGGATGCTGCGTCGTCGTCTTGTTGTGCGGAAAAGTCGAAACAAGGAGACGATGATGGGTGTCGAGATCAGCAATCCTGCGGAGCTGCACGACCCGACCGGGTTCGGGTACAGCCATGTGGCGCGGGTCAGTGGGGAGCTGGTGATCGTGGCGGGGCAGTATGACTCCGATGCCGAAGGGCATACGACCAGTGCGGATTTCGGGGTGCAGGTCGACAATGCGTTCGTGAATCTTGGGATTGCGCTGCGGTCGGCGGGGGTGGATTTTGCTGATGTGGCGCAGTTGCGGACCTTCATCGTCGGGCATGATCTCGACAAGCTCGCGATTGTCGGTAAGAAGATCGGCGAGATCTGGGGTGGGCGGCCGCCGGTTCAGACGCTGACGGGGGTTGCCGCACTGGCGTTGCCGGGGATGTTGTTCGAGGTGGATGCGGTCGCCGTGCGCGGCTGAGCGCGGATTTCGGCTACCTGGCTCGAACCGGTCCGTTGGATGGATCTAGTTTGGTGTGGAACCAGGGGGAGATCTTGTGCGTCTTATCCTGTGTCGGGGTGTCTGGGCCGAAGTCAGGAGAGATATGCGAACCGCCTTTGTGTCGCCGAGGGGTGCAGCACGGATGGTGCTGGCCGGGATGGTGGTGGCCGGGCTGGTCGCGGGGTGCTCGTCGGGGGGTGAGGCTCCGAAGACGGAGGGGCCAAGTGGGAAGTCGACCAACGGTGAGCGGACGGTCGAGTTCAATCCCTGCACGGAATTGTCCGATCAGGCCCTTCGTGCGGCGCGGATAGACCCCGCCTCGAAGGACGTCGTCACCGACGCGCCGACCGGCCCAGTGAGTGCACGGGTCTGTCAGTGGAACGCGGTCGGCGGCCCGTACTTCGTGTCCGTCTCATCTTCGGTCTACACGCAGGACGAAGCCCGTAAGAACGACAAGCTCACGGGATTTCGGGACGTTCAGGTCGGGCCACGGGCGGGGTTGATCTATCAAGACAAGGCCGACGAAGACAAGTTGCGCTGCTACGTAAGTCTGCCCGCGGCGCAGGGGATGTTCGAAGTGACTGTCGGCTGGCGGTACGGGGAACCGATGACGCGTGATCGTTGTGAACTCGCTATCCAGCACGCGAAAGAACTCGAACCTCACCTACCTAAGTAGCTGGTGGCTGTCGGGCTTCGTCGAGCGGCGGTGCAGAGATGCGACTGGGCGCCGTACCGGTCGTGATGGATTCAGGAGGGACATTGGCCGAGACCGAGCAGGCCGATATGCAGGGCATGCTGACGCGATGGCAGACCCTGAAGAAGCAGGCGGAGGGCGGCGAGTTTCGCCTGGACGAGCAGATCGGCCAAGATTTGGCCCGTCATGCCGAGCAGATGCGTACCAAGCTGCAGAACATGCTGAACAAGGCCGGTGAGCTCGAGCACCTGTCTGGGTTCGGCAGCCTCACGTCCGCGGGCGATCTGCGAAACAAGTTTGCTCTCAAGGCGAACAATGGCGACGATTCCGCCGTCAAACGGCTCAAGCAGAGCATCGACGTCGTCATCCTCATGAAGGAAACCTATGAGCTCGCCATCGGGAAACTGAAGGAGTCGGATCAGTCCGCCGCCGACAGGCTCGCCGCACTGAACGCGGGAGGTTCGTGATGGTCTCGTTCAACGAGTGGGTCGTAGCGATCGGCGCGGGAAACATCACCGGCTCCACGCACGAGGCCGACAAGAACAAGCGCACCGATCAGCAGTTGGCCGCCGATGAAAAGGCGAAGTGGGATCAGGATCGCGGGTACGTCAACAACGAGTGGTCGGGATTGTTGTCGGAGTACGGCAGCGACCGGTTCGACGGCCGGGCGATCAAGGCGCAGGATCCGTTCGAGACCATGTCCCATCAAGCGATTTACGATGCGCTGCAAGGGGTCAAGCCGGACGAGATCAATACCAAGGCGGACGGCTGGCGCAGATTGTCCGATGATGCGCGGACTGCCGTCGCCGAGTTCTCCACGGGCGTAAACCAATCCATCACCGAGCACTGGAATGGCAAGTCGGGCAAGAGCGCGATCGATGCCACCCGTGAATTCTCGACCACGTTCACGAAACTGGCCGCCTCGTTCCAAATGGTCGGGCACGGTTTGGATTTGACGCAAGCGCACTTGGCTCAAGCCAAAGGCTCTGTCGGCAAACCCGACAACTACACCATCGGTGACAAAATCATCGATGCGCTTCCCGGGCAGAACATCATCAAGGGCCCTACGCACCGCGCGCAGGAAGCGGAGAGCGAGGCCCGGCTCGTCATGACCCAGTACTACCGGCCTGGGATCAATGAAGTCGATGGCATCACCCCGATCCTCCCCGAACCCACCAGCCCCGTGGACAAGAACAATTCGGGCGACCCAGGGAGCAATCCGAGCTCGAATCAACCGAGCAGTCCGGCGAGCGCCAACCCGACGGGTTCGCCCGACGGCACGGACAAGAACCCGCAGGGCGAGGAGAACAAACCCGACAACCCTCAGTCGACGCAACCGGCGAGCACGGATACAAACACCACGTCGGATAAGCCGACCAGCACCACTCCGGCCTCGACCACCCCGGCCGGTACGACCAGCGCCGACGATCCGAGCAAGTCACGCAACCTGTCGACGCCCACCAACACCCCGTCGGCCACAAGCCCGGGCACACCGTCCGGCGTCCCCGGCACCCCGAGCTCCACTCCCGGCCCGGGAAAAAGCGTCCCCGCCAAACCCGCCACTCCCACTCCCACCGCTGCTGCCGCGACCGCCGCCCGAGCCGCCGCGGCAGGCAGGCCGGGTGCGGCGGGCTTCCCCGGCATGGGTGCGGGCGGCGCCCGCGGCAAAGGTGACGACGACGGCGAGCACAAGACCCCGGACTACCTGATCTACGACCGCGGTTCGGAGTTGCTCGGCACGCAACCGCCCGCGCTGCCACCCGGCGGCGTCATCGGCGGGTAAGCGAGCCGATCATGACCCGGTGCACCTTGCGCACGACGGCGCGGGCTAGCGAGGCTAACGCATGACCGAATCCCGTTGGCGCCTCAACGGTTTGATGTTTGAGCTGGCACTGGCAGCGCTCGGCCGTGACCGTCTTCCGTATCCCTTGCGCTACACCATCGAAGGCGTGCAGGCCTACGAGGACTACGAGCGTTTGCGCACCAATGCCGCGCAGCAGTTGTCGAGTTTCGCCGGTCCCGATTTGTTCAACGCCCTGAAGGTCTTGCTGGAACCACAGGTTCGCGTCGAGGTGCACGGCTTCTTCGGGCGCGACTTCGGCCAGGTGGTGCGCGTGCACGCGGGAATGACCGCCCGCGCCGCGACCATCGCGGTCCAATTGCCCGGCCCCACACAGGAATACGGCCGCGACATCTTGCTGACCCGATGCCCGCCGCAGGCGGTGCCCGGGCAGATCGCCGCGAACCTGCCGAATTGCGTGGGTGGCCGATATCCGGCGATCAGCGGCCGCCGGTCGGATCTGGACCGGGTCGAATACGCCAAGCACCCGACGCGCCTGTCGCACACCGAGCAGCTCAACCGCATCGTCCGTCGCCCGCGCTCCGGGCTCGGCGAAATCGGCGTGTTCGCCGGCGGCGCGATCGACAGCAGGCCGACCACCGACGGCCGCGGCTTCCATTGGATGGACTACCTGCCCGCCGACGGCCGCTATCTGCTGCACCACCACGGCGACGACGAGTTCACGCTGACCCCTGGCCCGGTGGGGGAGATCCAGCGTCAGCTGCACGCGCTCATCGAAACCACCTACCGCTCGGCGGCACCCAGCTGGTAGTCAGGGGTGCAGGACCAGCATGGTGTGCGCTCCATGGTGGAATTCGTAGCTGGTTTCGCGGAGGCTGGTCCGAATGCCTTTGTCTTCGAGTTCCTTTCGGAGGTAGCTGACCAAATCGTCCAGCTGGTGACCTAGGTGGTCGACCAGCGGGTAGACCCTGGTCTCGCCCGCGCAGACCCTGGCCAGCTCGAGCAGGGCCGCGAGATGGAAATCGGCGGTCAACCGATCGGCGTAGGTGAACAGCAGGTGCGAGCTGAGTGCCAGGTCGAAGCTGTTTTCGGCGAAGGGGAGCGACGGCAGTTCGGTGGCGACGTACCGTTCGGGGTGCGCGATCAGGTCCGCGCCGAATCGCTGGGCGGCGGCGTGCCGCATTGCGCGGTGCTCGCCGGGGCCGCCGTACCAGTCCCACCGATACATCGCGGAATGTGCTGTGGCCCAACTACTTCCGCGATCGGTCTCGGTGAGTGCGAGACTTCTCAACTGGTCGGGCTCGCGGGCATAAACCGGATCGGCGGCGGTCACTTGGGCGCCGAGGACACTCGCCTCGGCCGTGAAACTGGCTGCGCCGCCGGGGCAGTCGAGAATCCGGCCCCGCAGGTCGGCATCGGCGAGAGCGAAGATGGCGCGATACTCGGCCAATGATCTTGCGCTGACCAGAAATTCGCCTAGGACATCACTGTCGGAAAGGTGCTTCATCTGGAAACGGTCTCATGCGCGGACCGGGCGCGAGCGGGAATTTGTGGTGTCCCCGCGCCGCGTGCAGGGCTTGGCGCGGGGACCGCCGATACGTTCGGTGTGGGAATTGGGGTTCACCGAAGTACCACCCTCAATTTACTTCTGTTCGGAAGTATGCGCGCCCCAATGTGCGCGGGATCACACAGCGTTTTCGTTGAGCCGTTGGAGCGCTTTCACGACGACTTCGGGGTTGGCGGTCTCCCAATACGGCGGCAGCGAGGCGCGCAGGTATCCGCCGTAGCGGGCGGTGGCCAGCCGGGAGTCGAGGATGGCGACCACGCCGCGGTCGTCGACGCTGCGCAGCAACCGCCCGGTGCCCTGGGCGAGCAGCAGCGCCGCGTGGTTGGCCGCGATCGCCATGAACCCGTTGCCGCCGCGCGATTCCACCGCGCGCTGGCGCGCGGTGAGCAGCGGGTCGTCGGGACGGGGGAAGGGGATTCGGTCCAGGATGACCAGGCTCAGCGACGGACCGGGCACATCGACGCCCTGCCACAGCGATAGCGTGCCGAAGAGCGAAGTCTCCGGATCGTCGGCGAACTTGCGGACCAGCGCGCCGGTCGAGTCGTCGCCCTGGCACAGCACGGGCGTGTCCAGTCGCTCACGCAAGGCCTCGGTGGCCGCTTTGGCCGCGCGCATCGAGGAGAACAGCCCGAGGGTGCGACCGCCCGCGGCCTTGATGAGCCGTTCGATCTCGTCCAGGTAGGCGGGTGCGAGGCCGTCGCGGCCGGGCGCGGGCAAGTGCTTGGCGACGTAGAGGATGCCCGACTTCGCATGGTCGAACGGTGAGCCGACGTCGAGCGAACTCCACCGCACCTTGTCGGCATCGGCGGGCGCCTGCGCGCCATTGGCCATGCCGGTGTCGGCCCGGTTCGACGACTGCGCGGGCAACCCCCAGGTGATCGCGAGCCCATCGAACGAGCCACCGATCTGTAGCGTCGCCGAGGTCAGCACCACGGTCGCGGTGCCGAACAGCCTGCTGCGCAAGAGCCCACCCACCGACAGCGGCGCCATCCGCAGCGAGCGCCGCGTTACGCCGCGCATTTCCTCCGCGGACAGCCAGATCACGTCGCGCCGGTTCGCTGGATCCGGTTCGTCGAACGCGGTGAGCGCGCGCACCGCCGTGTCGTGCACCTCATCGATAGCGGCCAGCGCCTGTGTGCGCGCGGCGGCGGTCTCGACATCACCCTGCTGGGTGGTGCCGCCCTGCGGGGCGAGCGCGGTCCGAACGTTCCAAGCGGCATCGCGGATGAGGGCGAGCACCGGGGCGACGCCGTCGGGCAGCCGCTCCCAGCGGGCGGCGGGCAGCTCGTCCAGCACGTTGTGCCAGGCCTCGGCGGCACTTTCGAGGCGATCCACCTCTTTTTCGTCGATGAGTTTGGTGCAGCGCCGCGCGGCCGCGCTGATCGCCGAGGAGGCCAGCTCGGCGGTGGCCACGCCGGTGACGCGGTCGACCAGCTCATGCGCCTCGTCGATCACCACCACATCGTGTTCGGGCAGCACCTGGATGCCGCTGATCGCGTCGATCGCCAGCAGCGCGTGGTTGGTCACCACGACGTCGGCCTGCGCCGATTCCGCCCGGGCCCGTTCGGCGAAGCAGTCCTGACCGAACGGGCAGCGCGACTTGCCGAGGCATTCGCGCGACGACACGCTCACCTGCCGCCAGGCGCGGTCGGTGACGCCGGGCACCAGCTCGTCCCGGTCGCCGGTCTCGGTGTCGGAGGCCCACTCGTTGAGCCGCTGCACCTCCCGGCCGAGCCGTGAGACGGCGAACGCGTCGAACAGTTCGGCCTCGGCTGGCTCGTCCGGAATCACGCTATTGATCTTGTTGAGGCAGAGGTAGTTGTTGCGGCCCTTGAGGATCGCGAACTTCGCCGCGCGCCCGAGCGGCTTGCTCAGCGCCTCGGACAGGCGCGGCAGATCGCGGTCGACCAGCTGCCGTTGCAGGGCGATCGTCGCGGTCGACACCACCACTGTTCGCCCGGTCCGCACCGCGTGCCGCAGACTCGGCACCAGATACGCCAGCGACTTGCCGGTGCCCGTCCCGGCCTGCACCGCCAGGTGCTCCTTGGTGTCGATCGCGTGGTCCACCGCCGTCGCCATCGTCACCTGCCCGACGCGCTCTTTCCCGCCGAGCGCCTGCACGGCAGTGGCCAAAAGTTCGGGGACGGCGGGGAGTTCGGGCACGCGAGCAGCCTACTGCCCGGCACCGACACCGGACGCGCCCCTTGCGGTGATCGATTCGGCGTACTCGAGCCGTCGCTCGGCCGCGCGGTGTGCGGCCGTTACGCGCAGACGCTGCCTTCGAGGTCGACGCCCGCGGTGCGCATGCGGTCCAGCGCGGCGTCGGTGGTGGCGCGGGAAACTCCGGCGGTCAGGTCGAGCAGGACGCGGGTGTCGAAACCTTCGATCCTGGCGTCCAAGGCGGTGGCGCGGACGCAGTGATCGGTGGCGATGCCGACGATGTCGACCGCCTCGATGTCACGGTCGTGCAGCCAGTCGGCCAAGGTGGTGCCGTCCGCAGTGGTGCCCTCGAAACCGGAGTACGCGGCGGAATATTCGCCCTTGGAGAAGACCTCCTCGATGGGCGCGGTGTCCAGATTCGGGTGGAAGTCCGCGCCCGGGGTGCCCGCCCGGCAGTGCGGTGGCCAGGAATCGACGTAATCGGGGTGCGTGGAGAAGTGATCGCCGGGATCGACATGGAAGTCGCGGGTCGCGACGACCGCGGCGTAGTCGGTGGCCGCGAGATGATCGCTTATTCGGGACGCGACCGCGGCACCGCCCGGGACGGCCAGCGACCCGCCCTCGCAGAAATCGTTCTGGACGTCGACGATGATAAGGGCTCGGGTCATGATGACCTCCCGCGGTGGGAACGATGTACCTGTATTGCATTGTGCCGCTCGGTAAGACCGTCGGTGCAGGCGGCTCACGAAAGTCTCGGGCATGCCGCCGATACGCCGTTTCGCCGGGCGCCGGGCGTTCAGTTCGCGAACGTGGTCGGCACGGCGGGCTCACCGGCGGACAGCTTCAGCCCCTCCCACGGCAGGCTGATCAGTCCGTGCGCCACGTGGTCCCGACTGTCCGACAGCGTCGGCAGATCCTCGACCGGCTTGCCCCCGCGGACCAGCGGGACGAGCAGCTCCCTGGCCTCGTACCCGTTCGACGCGGGCGCGGGCCCTGCCGCCGGGTAGACGATCTCCTCGACGATGGTCCCGGTGTCCCTGGACAGCCGCACCGCCTTCTTCGTGCCGCCGCGCGACTCCTTGTGGCTGCTGCGCTTGGCGACCGGCACCCCGTCGACCTCGACCAGCTTGTAGACCATGCCCGCGGTCGGCGCGCCCGACCCGGTCACCAGCGAGGTGCCGACGCCATAGACGTCGACCGGCTCGGCCCGCAACGCGGCGATCGCGTACTCGTCCAGATCGCCGGACACCACGATGCGGGTCTTGGTCGCGCCGAGACCATCCAGTTGGTCGCGCACCTGCCTGGCCAGCACGCCGAGATCACCGGAATCGAGGCGCACCCCACCCAGTTCCGGCCCGGCAACCTCGATCGCGGTGGCCACGCCGCGGGTGATGTCGTAGGTGTCGACCAGCAACGTGGTGCCGATACCGAGCGCTTCGACCTGACTGCGAAACGCGGCCGCCTCGTGCTCACCATCCGCCCCGCTGTGCTCACCCACCCCGTCCGCTCCGCCGACTGCCGTCCCCGCATGCAGCAACGTGAACGCGTGTGCACTCGTCCCCGCACCGGGCACACCGTAGCGGCGCACCGCCTCCAGATTCGACGTGGCGTCGAAGCCCGCCAGGTAGGCGGCGCGGGCGCTGGACGGTGCGGCCAGTTCGTGAGTGCGCCGCGACCCCATCTCGATCATCCGGCGCCCACCGGACGCGCTGACCATCCGGGCGGCGGCCGAGGCGATCGCGCTGTCGTGGTTGAGGATCGACAGGACCAGCGTCTCCAGCACGACGCATTCGGCGAAGCTGCCGCGAACGGAGAGCACGGGGGAGCCGGGGAAATACAGCTCACCCTCGGCGTAGCCGTCGATGTCGCCGGTGAAGCGGTAGTCACGCAGCCACTCCACCGTCTCGGCGGGCAGGAATCGCGCGACCACTGCCAGCTCCGCTTCGCCGAACTGGAAGTGCTCCAGCGCGTCGAGCACCCGGCCGGTGCCCGCGACGACGCCGTAGCGGCGGCCGTGCGGGAGACGGCGGGCGAATACCTCGAAGGTGCAGCGGCGATGCGCGGAATCGTCGGCCAGCGCGGCGGCCAGCATGGTCAGTTCGTACTGGTCGGTCAGCAGTGCGGTGCTGGTGACGCCGTCGCCGTCGCGGATGTCCACGCAGCCAACTGTAGACAGGGTGGTTGTTCAGCATAGGCCGGTGCCCGCCCAGCGGTTGTGAAATGCTGGAAACAGGGCTGAGCGGGGTGTTGCTCATTCGGAGGCGAGTCGTACCCTTGACGTTATGGCCTTGTGCAACATAGTCCGAGGCGGCGTCGTGGTGGACGCCGTGGACGCCACGCTGTCGGCGGCACAGGCGACCCCGGAGGCGGTCGAATACACCGAGATCTTGGAAGCGGAAGATCGCCCGTGGGTCACTGTGGTCTGGGACGACCCGGTCAACCTCATGCACTACGTCGCCTACATATTCCAGAAGCTCTTCGGCTACAGCAAAGCGAAGGCGACCGAGCTGATGCTGTTGGTGCACAACGAGGGCAAGGCGGTGGTCTCGTCCGGTTCGCGAGACAAGATGGAACATGACGTCCAGCGGCTACACGCCGCGGGACTCTGGGCGACCATGCAGCGGGACGACTGACCAGGACGACTACCCTGACGCCGTGCGGAAGTGGAGCAGGAAAAACTCGCTCAGCGGTCTCAAACTGCGATCCGAGATGGACGCACGAGAGGCCAACGTGCTGAGGTCGCTGGTCGGCGCGGTCTCCGGGCTGCTCACCGAGCGAGCCGAAGCCGCGCCCGAGGACGACCTCGCCGCGCTGACCGGACTGCGCACCGGCAACACGGTGCCCCCCGAGGATCCGCGGCTGCGCAGACTGCTGCCGGACTTCCACCGCAGCGAACCCGGTTCCCCCGATGCCGACCGCGCCGACCTCAACAGCGCGCTGCGCGGACTGCACGAACCGGAGATCATCGATGCCAAGCTGGCCGCGGGCAGCGTCATCCTGGACACCGTGCCCACCGAGGGCGGCAAGATCGTGCTCACCCCCGAACAAGCCGACGCCTGGCTGACCGCTCTCACCGACGTGCGGCTGGCACTGGGCACGGTCCTCGGCATCGACGCCGACACCCCCGATCACCTGAGCCCGGACGACCCGAGGGCGCCGCACCTCGACGTCTACCACTGGCTCACCTGGATGCAGGACTCGCTGCTCCAGGCCCTGGCCCCCTGAACATCTCCGTTGTCTTCCCGAATGCCGGAGCCGAGTCGCGGAACGTCACCACTCGATGCGGCGATGGTCGGAACGCGAAGGACGCCGCACCGAAGGTAGCGCCGAACCGGATGACCAGCGAACCGTCGCCGTGATCGAAAGTCAGGAGCGCAACCGTGAATGTGCAAGCCGGACAACGTAACTCGCTCACCGATGTCGCCGGTCTGCTGGTCGGCCATCATCATGTACTCGACCCGAACGCGACGATCGGCGCCGGAGCGGCCACGGGCTGCACTGTCGTCTACGCACCGGGCGGTGCGGTCGCCGCCGTCGATGTCCGCGGCGGCGGTCCTGGCACCCGGGAAACCGATGTGCTCGATCTGTCCAACACGGTCCGTCAGGTCAACGCGATCCTGCTCACCGGCGGCAGCGCCTACGGCCTCGCCGCCGCCGACGGTGTCATGCGCTGGCTCGAGGAGCACGGCGAAGGCATTCCGATGGACCCGGCCGATGCGAGCCGGGTGGTGCCGATCGTGCCGGGCGCGGTGATCTTCGACCTGCCGGTGGGTGCGTGGGACATCCGGCCGACCGCCGAATTCGGATACCAGGCCACGACCGCCGCGTCGGTGGAATTCGAACGCGGCACCGTCGGCGCCGGTGTCGGCGCGCGCGCCGGTTCGATCAAGGGCGGCGTCGGCACCGCCAGCGTCGTGCTCGGCGACGGCGTAGCGGCCGGGGTCACGGTCGCCGCGCTGATCGTCGCGAATCCTGTTGGCTCCGTGTTCGATCCACGTACCGGCCTGCCATGGGGCGCGGGCACCGACGGCGCGGACCACTTCGGTTTGCGCCCCGCGACCGCCGAACAGCTCGCCCACGCGAACGCGCTTCCGGTGAAAGGCACGGTGCTCAACACGACCATCGGCGTGGTCGCGACCGACGCGCCGTTGGACCCGGTCGGTTGTCAGCGGGTGGCGACTACCGCGCACGACGGCCTGGCCAGAGCGATCCGTCCCGCCCATTCCCCGCTGGACGGTGACACCATCTTCGCGCTGGCCACCGGCACCGCGGCGTCGCCTGCGAATTTTCCGCTGCCGCCCGCCTTCCCGGCGGATCTGCTGCTGCTCGACGAGATCTGTACCGCCGCGGCGGTCTGCGTGGAACGCGCGATCGTCGACGCGATTCTCGCCGCGCGGTCCCTCGCCGGAATCCCCGCCTACCCGGACTTATTTCCCCGCTAGACGCGGGGAATCCCGACCGGGCTATCAGGCGGCGGGAATAGCCGAATATTCTCACTCGTTGTCGACTGCGATGGGTCGGCATTGCGGAAGGGTTTGACTCGTGCTGGTGATCAGGGCCGACCTCGTGGCGGCGATGGTGGCGCACGCGCGCGCCGACCACCCCGACGAGGCCTGCGGCATCATCGCCGGACCGGAGGGCTCGGACCGTCCGGAGCGCTTCGTCGCCATGATGAACGCCGAGCGTTCGCCCACCTTCTACCGTTTCGATTCCGGTGAGCAGCTGAAGGTGTGGCGCGCCATGGACGACGCCGACGAGACCCCGGTGGTGATCTACCACTCGCACACCGCCACCGAGGCGTACCCCAGCCGCACCGACGTGTCCTACGCGTCCGAACCGTTCGCGCACTACGTGCTGATCTCCACTCGCGATCCGGAGCAGCACGAGCTGCGCAGCTACCGGATCGTCGACGGGGAGGTCACCGAGGAGCCGGTGCGCATCGTCGATGCGTACGAAACCGCCTAGACCGATGCTTGTTCGTGCAACCGAGGAGTTCTCATGCCGGTAACCGTGTCCATCCCGACCATCATGCGTGGCCTTACCGGAGGGGAGAAGCGCGTGCAGGCACAGGGTGCCACGCTGTCCGCGCTGATCGATGACCTCGAGTCGAACCACCCCGGTCTGGCCGAGCGGCTGCTCAAGGACGGCAAGCTGAACCGCTACGTCAATATCTACGTCGACGACGAGGACGTGCGTTTCGCCGGCGGCCTCGAGGCCGAGGTGCCCGACGACGCGAGCGTGACCATCCTGCCTGCCGTCGCCGGAGGCTGACCCACCCGTGGCGCGTTATGAATCGCTGATCGCGACCCTCGGCAACACGCCGCTGGTCGGCCTGCGCACGCTGTCCCCGCAATGGGACGGCGACAACCACGTGCGGCTGTGGGCCAAGCTGGAGGACCGCAACCCGACCGGTTCCATCAAGGACCGTCCCGCGCTGCGGATGATCGAACAGGCCGAGGCCGACGGCCTGTTGACACCCGGCTGCACGATCCTGGAACCCACCAGCGGCAACACCGGCATCTCCCTGGCCATGGCCGCCAAGCTCAAGGGCTACCAGCTGGTCTGCGTGATGCCGGAGAACACCTCGGTCGAGCGGCGTCAGCTGCTGACCATGTTCGGCGCGCAGATCATCGATTCCCCGGCCGCGGGCGGCTCCAACCAGGCGGTGGCGCTGGCCAAGCAGATCGCCGCGGAGCACCCGGACTGGGTGATGCTGTACCAGTACGGCAACCCCGCGAACGCGCTGGCGCATTACGAGAACACCGGCCCGGAGATCCTGGCCGACCTGCCCGAGATCACGCACTTCGTGGCGGGCCTCGGCACCACCGGAACGCTGATGGGCACCGGCCGTTTCCTGCGGGAGAAGGTGCCGAGCATCGAGATCGTGGCGGCCGAGCCGCGCTACGGCGAACTGGTCTACGGGCTGCGCAATATCGACGAGGGTTTCATCCCGGAGCTCTACGACGAATCGGTGCTGACCACCCGGTTCTCGGTGGGTCCGTACGACGCGGTGAAACGCACCCGCGAACTGGTCGCCGAGGAGGGCATTTTCGCGGGCATCTCGACCGGCGCGATCCTGCACGCCGCCCTCGGTGTCGCCCGCAAGGTCGCGAAGACGGGCAACCGTGCCGACATCGCGTTCGTGGTGGCCGACGGCGGTTGGAAGTACCTGTCGACCGGCGCGTACGACGGCACCCTCGAAGAGGCCGAGGAACGGCTCGACGGCCAGCTCTGGGCATAGCGCTCGCACGCGGGCCCTGGTCCTCGCCGGTACCCTCGGAAGAGCGGGATGACGGTTCGGACATGAACAGGCGAACCGTCGCACTCCCTGCTCGACGAGGAGGCTGCGATGACCGGCGGTGCGGGAATCGGTCCGTCATTCGACCCCGACCGGATCGCGGCGATCCGGGCACAGTTGGCGAATCCGGGCGCAACGACGCCGCGGACAACCGCGGGCGCCCCGGCGAAGTCGAATAACTTCGCCGCCGTCAAACAATTGTGGTTGCGCGCCGGACTGCTCATCGCCGGTTTCGTCGCGCTGCTTTATGGCATCGAAGGCGTCGACACCCTCGACAACAACCAACTCGACAACGCCGGTATTCACCCCAGATCGGCTGATGGTCTTTCGGGCATCCTGTTCGCCCCGGTCCTGCACCACGGCTGGCCGCATCTGGTCGGCAACACCCTCCCGGTGCTGGTACTCGGCTTTCTCGCGCTCGCCGCGGGCATCGGCCGTGGACTCGCCGCGACCGCGATCATCTGGCTCGTCGCCGGTGTCGGCACCTGGTTGACCGGCGGTTCGGGCAGCGTGCATCTGGGCGCGTCGGCGCTGGTATTCGGCTGGTTGACGTTCCTGATCTCGCGCGGCTGGTTCGCCCGCAACATCGGGCAGATCGTGCTCGGGCTCGTCGTTGTGGCGCTCTACGGGTCGCTGCTGTGGGGTGTATTGCCTGGACAAGCCGGAATCTCTTGGCAGGGACATCTTTTCGGGGCGATGGGTGGACTGCTCGCCGGCTGGGTATTCTCTGGTGATGCACGCCGGAATCGTCGCGGGGATCGAGCTGGAACCATTGCGTCGCCACGATGATCGTGCGGCCCGTCGAGAAATGTGGGGGATAGTTTCTTGAGCGAGCGAGCAATGGACACAGCTGCCCCAGCGCTCGTGACAGCGCCGAGCGTTAGCGAGGTGGTGTTATGAGTGCGAATTCGTCGTGGCAGCATGGGGGAATGCGCCTAACCGTCCTCGGGTGCTCGGGCAGCGTGTCCGGCCCGGACTCCCCAGCGTCGGGCTATCTGCTGACCGGGCCGGATATGACGCCCGTGGTGATCGATTTCGGGCCGGGCGTACTCGGCGCGCTGCAGCGTTACGCCGATCCCGGTGAAGTCGATATCTTCCTCACCCACTTGCATGCCGACCACTGCCTCGACCTGCCCGGCCTGCTGGTCTGGCGGCGCTACCACCCGACCCCGCCGGTGGGCCGGGCCATCGTGCGCGGGCCCTCGGACAGCGCGCTGCGCATCGGCAACGCCTCAGCCGAGGTCGGCGGCGAATGCGACGACTGGTCCGACGTGATCGACCTGCGACCGTGGACCGTCGGCGAGCAGATCGAATTCGGACCCGGGCACACTGTCTCGGCGCGCCGGATGTTCCACCCGCCGGAGTCCTACGGTCTGCGGATCGTCACCGCCGCGGGACGAACCTTCGTCTACACCGGCGACACGGCCATGTGCGACTCGGTGCACGAGCTCGCCAAGGGCGCCGACATCCTGATGGCCGAGGCATCATGGACGCACGATCCCGCGAATCGGCCGCCCGGCATTCATCTTTCGGGCACCGAGGCGGGCATGATCGCCGCCAAGGCGGGCGTGAAGGAACTGCTGCTCACCCACATTCCGCCGTGGACCTCCCGGGAAGACGTCATCGCCGAGGCCAAAGCGCAGTTCACCGGCCCCGTGCACGCCGTGGCCCCCGGCGAGACATTCGACCTCTGACCGGTTACCCGGCGGACAGGTTGGTGTGACTAGGCTGTGCCCGTGTCTAGACGAGCCGATGGCAGGGCGGACGACGAACTCCGCGAGGTACGGATCACCCGTGGATTCACCACGCATCCAGCCGGTTCGGTGCTGGTGGAGTTCGGTCAGACGCGGGTGATGTGCACCGCGAGCGTCACCGAGGGCGTGCCACCGTGGCGTCGCGACTCCGGACTCGGCTGGGTCACCGCCGAATACGCGATGCTGCCCGCCGCGACGCACACCCGCAGCGGACGTGAGTCGGTGAAGGGCAAGGTCGGCGGCCGCACCCAGGAGATCAGCCGGCTGATCGGCCGTTCGCTGCGCGCGTGCATCGACCTGGCCGCCATCGGCGAGAACACCATCGCCATCGACTGCGACGTGCTGCAGGCCGACGGCGGCACCAGGACCGCCGCCATTACCGGCGCATACGTCGCGCTCGCGGACGCGGTCACCTACCTCGCCGCCGCGGGCAGCCTAGCCGACCCACAGCCGATCTCCTGCGCGATCGCCGCGGTGAGCGTCGGCGTCGTCGACGGCCGCGTGCGCCTCGACCTGCCGTACGAAGAGGATTCGCGCGCCGAGGTCGACATGAACGTGGTCGCCACCGACACCGGCACTCTGGTCGAGATCCAGGGCACCGGCGAGGGCGCCACCTTCCCGCGCTCCACCCTGGACAAGATGCTCGACTCCGCGCTGATCGGCTGCGAGAAGATCTTCGCCATTCAGAAGGAAGCGCTGGCGCTGCCGTATCCCGGGGTGCTGCCCGAGCCCGCCGAGCCGAAGAAGAAGTAATGGCGCGTCGCGTTCTGGTGGCCAGCCGCAATGCCAAAAAGCTGAACGAGTTGCGCCGCATCCTCGCCGAGGCGGGCATCGCGGGCATCGAGATCGTCGGATTGGCCGACGTGCCCGCCTACGACGAGGCACCGGAGACCGGCGCGACGTTCGAGGAGAACGCGCTCGTCAAGGCCCGCGACGGCGCCGCCGCCACCGGATTGGCTTGTGTCGCAGACGATTCCGGCATCGAGGTGGACGCGCTCAACGGCATGCCCGGGGTGCTCTCGGCGCGCTGGTCCGGTCGGCACGGCGACGACGCCGCCAATAACGCACTGCTGCTGGCACAGCTCAACGATGTGCCCGATGAGCGGCGGGGCGCGCGTTTCGTCTCGACCTGCGCGCTGGTCGTCCCCGATGGCCCGGAAGTCGTTGTGCGCGGCGAATGGCCGGGTTCGGTCGGCCGGAAACCGGTGGGGGACGGCGGCTTCGGCTACGACCCGCTGTTCATCCCCGACGGCGGCGACACCTCCGCCGCCCAGCTGACCCCCGCCGAAAAGGACGCGGTCTCCCACCGCGCCCGCGCCCTGGCTCAACTACTCCCCGCCCTCTCGACCCTCGCCGCGGACTAACCCGCACACCCCTTGGGCAACCCGCACACCTGTTGTGGGCGCCGCACACCCCGTCTACCGGATGTGCGGCTTACCCAGAGGATGTGCGCCATCGCTCATCGCGGGCGCAGGGGCCGGGCGAGTCAGACGGCGAAGTCTTGTTTGACCTTTTTCGCGTTGACGTGCTCGACGAAGAAGGACAGCAGCGGGATGGTGCCCGCGAGGAGGGTGCCGACGGTGCGCAGTACCGGCCAGCGCACCTTGACCGCGAGGTCGGCGGTGACCAGCAGGTAGACGAAGTACACCCAGCCGTGCACGACGGCGATCCAGCTAGGGGTGTGGACGTCGAAGCCGTACTTGGCGATCATCTCGCCGGTGAGCAGCAGCAGCCACAGGCCGGTGACCCAGGCGAGGGTGCGGTAGCGCAGCAGCGCGGACTTGATCTTGGCGGTGTTCGCCGCACCGGTCCGCGCGGGTGCCGCGGTAGTCGCGGTGGCCGGTGCCGCGGTGCTCTCGGTGGAATTCTCGCTGGCGGTCAACCGGCGCTCCTCTCGGTATCGCGGGCGCGCAGGCCCGCCTCGCGGACCTGATCATCGACGTCTTGGGCGTGCAGTGCGGCCAGGTATTTGTTGTACTCGGCGAGTACCGGATCCTCGTCGCGCACCGCCTTCGGCCGCTCCGGCAGCAGGCCAGCCGGAATCTCGCGCGGCGCAACAGGTTTCGGGGCAGGCCGCGGGGTATCGCCGGGGTTCTCGCTTTCCTCGGCTTCGCGCTCCAGCCGGACGAACCGGAAATAGGCGAACACCGCGAACGCCGCGAACAGCGGCCACTGCAGTGCGTACCCCAGGTTCTGGCCGGTGCCGCTCGACGATTCGAACCGCTGCCACTGCCACCACGCCAGCGCCAGGCAACCCAGCGCAGCGACCAGCACCAGCACGATGAGGGCCGGCCGATTGTGTGCCGAGCGGCGAGGTGAAGCGGACACGGCTACTACGGTACCCGTCTACTACACGGTCCGTAGGAGCAGGCCGGTCTCGTCACTTCGGCGACCCGCCCGCACCGGAGCGGACGGGTCGGCCGAGGTCAGAACTTGTAGGTGACGCCGGTCAGCCGCTCGGATTCTTCCCAGAGCCGCTTCCAGAGATCCTTGTTTTTTGATAGCCGGCTCGACGGCGACGACTCCACCGGCCCCTGGGTCTGGAAGAACCGGCGCGGGCCCCAGTAGACCTCCGGGTCGGCATCGGGCATGGTGGCCGCGAACAGCGAGGAGTGCGCCGCCTTCTTCGGCGGGTGACCGATCAGCGCGACGAACGGTTTGATGATCCGGTCGACCGGGGTCTCGGTCCTGGCGAACAGGTCGGTGGCCGAGACGCCGGGGTGCACCGCGTACGAGCGCTTGCTGGAACCGGATTCGGCGAGGCGGCGCTGGAGTTCCCTGGCGAACATCAGGTTCGACAACTTGGCCTGCGCATAGGCGAGATTGCGCTGGTAGCGACGGTTCTCGTAGTTGAGATCATCGACCCACAGCTTCGGCGTCTGCTTGTGCGCGATGCTGGCCAGCGTCACCACCCGGTCGCGGATGCGGTCCAGCAGCAGGCCGGTCAGCGCGAAGTGAGCGAGATGGTCGACGCCCCACTGGGTTTCGAAGCCGTCCTTGGTGCGCGAGAACGGGACGTTCATCAGCCCGGCATTGTTGATCAGCACATCGATTTCGGCCGACTCGTCGGCGAATTTTCGGACCGAGGCCAGATCGGCCAGGTCCAGCTCGGCGACGCGGACGTCGCCGCTGATGCCGTCGGCGACCACCTTGGCCTTGTCCACATTGCGGCAGGCCATGATGACGGTAGCGCCCTTGGCCGCGAGGACCTCGGTGGTGACGGCGCCCAACCCGCCGTTCGCGCCGGTGATCACGAAGGTGCGTCCGGTCTGATCCGGGATTTCAGTAGGTTTCCACGCCATAAACTAACCTTACTCTGGAGTAAGTTCCGAGGGAAGGGCTTCGCCCCGGTCCGATGACGAGTGTCTCAGACGGAGGTGATTTCTGTCACTCGGCGTGGCTGAAGATCACCGCCGCGAGATCCAAGTCGGTAGCGATCACAGCAGCGCACGCCGAGGATCGCTCGGTGTCCGTCACAGATCACATCGCGCCGCCGCAGAGTTCATTCACTGTCCGCTGCTGATTGGTTGCTGGCACGCGGCGGCGACTGTGGTCGCGCCGGTCCGGGCGGCGGCTCCGATACGGTGGGTGGCGTGACCATGGTGGGCAGGCAGTACGGCGGACGCGCTGTCACGGAGCGCAAGGCCGAACGCCGCGAGCGCTTCCTCGATGCGGCGACCCGCATCTTCGCCGAACGCGGCTACGCCAACTGCTCCCTCGCCGACGTCTGCGCCGCCGCGGCCCTGTCCAAGCGGCAGTTCTACGAGGAGTTCCAGACCAGGGAAGACGTGCTGGTCGCCGCCTACGACCGGATCCAGGATGAGGCCGCGGCCGCGGTGCTCGCGGCGCTGGCCGAACTCGATCCGCGATTCGACATGACCACGGCGATGACCGCGGTGGTCTCGGCGTATCTGGGGTCGATCGGCGCCGACCCGTATCGCACCAAGGTCGCCTTCATCGAGGTGGTCGGCGTGAGCGACCGAATGGAACAGCACCGCCGCGAACGGCGGCACGCATGGGCGGCGATGCTCGACGCCACCGTCGTGCCCGCGGTGGCGCCGGGCGCCCGGATTCGCGGCGGAACCGCCTGGGGCGCAAGCGCTCTCATCGGCGCGATCAACGGCCTCACGCACGAATGGGTGCTGGCCGATCCGCGCCCTTCGACGGCCGAGCTGGTGGAATTGCTGGTGCCGATCGCGCTGTCGCTGCTCGAAGTCCCGGATCAGCGCACGGCGTAGCCGGCCAGCGACGGGGCCAGCGCGTCGAATGCGATGCCGATGTATTCGGTGATGGCCGTGGCGATCTCCTCGTTCGATTGACCCGCGAGGGTGCGGCGCATGGTCTCGTCGAACAGCACCCGATGCACCCCGCCCAGTTGGGCCGCCGCCACCCGCGGCCGGATATCCGTTGCGGCCGCTCCGGTCTCCGCGGCAAGGGTGTCGGCGAGGGCCTGCTCCCGTTCGTCGTGGAATTCCCGCAGCCGGGCGACCAGCGCGGGGCTATCGGCGATCATCTTGGCGAACTCGGGCCCGGAGAAGCCGACCACCGGATCGTGTTCGGCCGCCGCCGTTAGGTAGGCGTCGCGCAGAGCCGCCAGCGCGGACTCACCCGGCTGTCGTTCGCGGACGATGCGCGCGAGTTGTTCGACGAAGACGTCGTGCAGATCGAGCGCCAGGTCCTCCTTGCGCGGGAAGTAGTTGGTCACCGTCATCTTGGCGACCTGCGCGGCGGCTGCTACGTCGGCGATCGTCACCTTGTCGAAGCCGTGCTCCAGGAACAGCCTGGTGGCCTGATGGGAGATGTTCTCCCTGGTCTGAAGCTTTTTTCGGTCCCGGAGGCCCAGCGTCTCTGCGGTCATGACCCCACCATATCTGATACCGACCAAAATTTATGCTTGACATATTTTTAGGTCTGGTCTAAATTTCTCCTCGTTACCGAGAACGAAGGAGCGTCATCGCGATGAACCACGGACTTGTCGAAGCGACCCCGGCCCGCACCATCTCCATCACCGACCGAAAGGGACCAGCCACCATGGCCGACAAGACCACCGCGCAGACCACCATCGACGCCGTCCTCCGCCGCTACGGGTTGAACGAGGCGGCGCCAAAGCCGAAGAAGCAGCGCGCCAACGGATTCCCCGGCGCGCCGCGGATCGACCGGAAGGCCGTCGCGCTGTCGCGCGGCCGGACCGCCTTCCGGGCGGCCCCGCAGCGGCCGCTGCGGATCCCCGGTCGCGGCTGACCGTCGAGTACTGCCCCCGCCGGTCGTCGGCGCACTACCGCGCCGACGACCGGTTCGCTCCCTTCGGAAGGACTCACCCGTGACCCAGTTCTGCACCGCCCGCCCCGTCCGTCTGTCTGGCACCGTCAGCGAAGACCCGGTCAAGGACTACCTGCGTCTCATCGGCCGCACGCCCCTGCTCACCGCCGCGCAGGAGGTCGAGCTGGCCGAACGCATCGAAGCGGGTGCGCTCGCCGCCCGGCGGCTCGCCGCCGAGACCGACCTCGCGCTCACGGAACGCCGTGCGTTGCGCCGCCGGGTCGCCGACGGTCAGCGCGCCAAGGATCACATGGTGGAGGCCAACCTGCGGCTGGTCGTCTCGATCGCCAAGCGCTACCCGACGCCGGTCGGCATGTCGCTACTCGACCTGGTGCAGGAGGGCACGGTCGGCATGATGCGCGCGATCGAGAAGTTCGATCATCATCGCGGCCTGAAGTTCTCCACCTACGCCACCTGGTGGATCAAGCAGGGCATCGGCCGCGCGCTGGCCGACCAGAGCCGCACCATCCGCATCCCGGTCCATGTGGTCGAGGTGCTGAATCGCGTGATCCGCACCCAGCGGACGCTCACTCAGCAGCTCGGTCGCGACGTCACTTCGGCGGAACTCGCCGCCGAACTGGACATGACCCCCGCCAAGGTGCGCGAGGTCCTCGACCATGCGCGCGAACCGATTTCGCTGCACACCCCCATCGGCGACGACGCCGAGGTCGGCGAACTCATCGCGGACACCGCACCCGACCCGTCCGAGGCGGCACTGGCGACGGCGGTGCGCGGCCAGCTCGACAAGGCGCTCGCCGGGCTGACCGAGCGCGAAGCCGAGGTGATCACCTTGCGCTTCGGTCTGGACGGCGCCGATCCGAAGACGCTCGACGAGATCGGCAAGACCTATGGCGTATCTCGCGAACGGGCCCGCCAGATCGAGGCCAAAGGCATGACCAAGCTGCGGCAACCGGGCCGCAGCAAGGTGCTCGAAGGGTTGCTCGGCTGAGTCGCTGTCGTGTCGCTGGACGGACAGTTCGGCGGACTCGGACCATACTGGCCCAATGACCGGTGCAGTCGATGTCGCCGAGAAAGCCCCCGAGCCGATGAGCCGGGCCAAGACCAACATAGTGTTCGCCACGATTGTGCTCGGCATGTTGCTGGCGGCCCTCGATCAGACGATCGTGTCCACCGCACTGCCGACGATCGTCGCCGACCTCGGCGAGGCCGGGCACATGGCCTGGGTGGTCACGGCCTATCTGCTCGCCGAGGCGGTGGCGACCGCGCTGGCAGGCAAGCTCGGCGACTTGTTCGGCCGCAAGCTGATCTTCCAGCTCAGTGCGTTGATCTTCATCGTCGGCTCGATGATCGCCGGGCTGGCGAACGGGATGACGCTGCTGATCGTCGCCCGCGGCATCCAGGGCTTCGGCGGCGGCGGCCTGATGGTCACCGCGATGGCGCTGATCGCCGACACCATCCCGCTGCGCCAGCGCGGCAAGTATCAGGGCGCGCTCGGCGCCGTCTTCGGTGTCACCACGGTGATCGGGCCGACGCTCGGCGGGCTGTTCACCGACCACGCGAGCTGGCGCTGGTGCTTCTACGTCAACGTGCCCATCGCGATCATCATGATCGTGATGTCGGCCCGCACCATCCCCAAGGTGCGCGCCGCCATCAAGCCGATCATCGATTACGCGGGCATCGGACTTGTCGCCGTGGCGGTTTCGACCCTCATCCTCGGGCTGGAATGGGGCGGGCAGGAATACGCCTGGGGCTCATCGATGATCCTCGGCCTGTTCGCTGCGTCGGTGGTGCTGTTCGCGGCGTTCGTGGCCATCGAGCTGCGAGCCAAGGAACCCATGCTCCCCATGGGGCTGTTCCGCAGCAGAGTGTTCACGGTCTGCTCGATCCTCAGCTTCATCTGCGGCTTCGCCATGCTCGGCTCGATCACCTATCTGCCCGCGTATCTCCAGTACGTGGACGGCGTCTCGGCGACCATGTCCGGTGTGCGTTCGCTGCCGCTGGTGGCCGGTCTACTGGTCACCTCGATCCTGTCCGGCCAGGTGGTCGGCAAGACCGGCCACTACCGGTACTTCCCGATCGTCGGCACGCTGGTGATGGCGCTCGGGCTGTACCTGATGTCGACCATGGGCCGCGACACCGGCATCTGGGAGGAATCGCTGTACATGATGGTGCTCGGTCTTGGCATCGGCCTGACCATGCAGGTGCTCACCATCGTCGTGCAAAACACCGTGCCGTACGCCCAACTCGGCACCGCGACCTCCGGCGTCACCTTCTTCCGCACCCTCGGAAGTACCTTCGGCACCGCGATTTTCGGCACCCTGTACAGCAACGAGATCGGCCCGAATCTGACCGCGGCGCTGCAAGAGGTCAAAGTGGTGCCGCCGCAGGTCGCCGCGAATCCGCAGTCGCTACAGGCCGTGCCAGAGGAAGTCTCGGCGCCCATTATCGACGCCTACGCCAACACCATCGACCACGTTTTCATCTGGGTGGTACCGGTGGCCTTGATCGGTTTCGTGGTCGCCTGGTTCCTCAAAGAAGTGCCGCTGCGCGACAGTGCGCGCACGAGTGCGGGTGATGTGGGCGGTGGCTTCTCGGTGCCCGACTCCGCGGACCGAGTCGTGCAACTGGAGCGGGCGATCGCCGGGACCCTGCGCAAGTCGCACGCCGAGGGACCGATCGGCCCGCGCATTCTCGCGGACGCGGGCAGCACGCTCAGCCGCGGCGAGGCATGGGCGCTCGGGCAGGTGTACCTGCGCGACCGCGTCAAGGGCGGGGCCACGCTGGACGCGGTCGCGCGGGCGCACAAGCTGCCCGATGACGTACTCGCGCCGATCTATCGCCGGGTGGCCGAGAAGGGCTATCTCATCGACGACGGCCGGGAACTGCGGCTGACCGACGCGGGCCAGGGCGAGCTGGATCGGGTCAAGGCCGCGTGGCGCCGGTGGCTCGACAGCACGCTCGATGATTGGAACAACGACGATCCCGCCGATCGCGCGCTGTTCGACCAGGCATTGGACAACGTCGCCGCCAAGCTGCTCGAAGAGGAGACGGGCGAGCACGAGCCCGCCCGCACCTGACCTCGCTTGTCTCCGATCGCGAACGACACTTGCCACGCAAATACTCGTGCACGTATATTCGTAGACGAGTAAGGAGGTGTGATGGCCACGAAACGCAAGGTGAACAACCTGCTCGCGCTTGCTGTGCTCTCCGTGATGATCGACCGGCCGAAGCACCGCTACGAGATCGCCCAAACGTTGCGTGACCGCGGCAAAGACCACGACATGGACATCAAGTGGGGCTCGCTCTACACCGTCGTGCAGAACCTGGCGAAGGTCGGCTTCCTGGAAATCGTCGGCAGCGAGCGCGACGGCGCGCGACCGGAACGGGTCATCTATCGGATCACCGATGCCGGACGAACCGAACTCACCGACTGGACAAGGGAATTGCTCGCCGTACCCGAGCCGGAACAGCACCGGTTCGTCGCCGGGCTTTCCATCCTCGCGGTGCTACCGCCGGACGAAGTCATCGAGTTGCTCGGCAAGCGCATCGACGCGCTGAGTCAAGCCATCGACGTCGTGCGCGGCGAACTCGAGCGGATAGCGGCCATCAAGCTGCCGCGACTGTTCGTCATCGAAACCGAGTTCGGTCTCGCCATGCTGGAAGCCGAAGCGGCGTGGGCACGTTCGCTGCGCGACGAACTGGTCGACGGCACCTTCCCCGACGTCGCCTGGTGGCGACAGATGCACGCCGAAGGCACCCCTTTCGCCGAAGTCATCGAGTCCGTGGAAAGGGGGATGACCCAACAGGAATCGTCCTGACAACGAGACCAGGCCCGGCGGGGTGCGGCAACACCGCCGCCGAGCCCGATTGAACAGTCTCGAACCGCGCCCGCATGCGCGCACCCGGCTACAAGGCTGGCAACCACAGGATAACTGGGTGCGCGATGCACGGGTCGGTTCGGGGATTCGAAGAACCCATAACGCGCAAACCTGGAGACATCCATGTCGAAAACACAAACCGCACTGGTCATCGGCGGCGGCATCGCCGGACCGGTCGCCGCAACCGCACTACTGAAGGCAGGCATCGAGGCCCGCGTCTACGAGGCGTATCCCGGCCCCTCGTACAACATCGGCAGCGGGCTCGCGCTCGCGCCGAACGGCCTTGCCGCCCTCGATGTCATCGATGCGGGCGATTCGGTCCGCGACATCGCGCTGCCGATCGCGAACATGAGTTTGTCGATCGGCGGCAAGCACATGCGGGTGCCCGGTCCGGCAGGCCTGGCGCCGCTGCAACTGGTCGACCGCGGTGAGCTGCATCAGACCCTGCACGATCATGCGGTAGCCGCCGGTGTGCCCTTCGAGTACAACAAGCGCCTCATCGACGTGGTCGAGGACGAGTCGGGCCTCACCGCCCGGTTCACCGACGGCAGCACCGCCACCGCCGACGTGCTGATCGGCGCCGACGGCATCCGGTCGACGGTGCGCGGCTTGATCGACCCGAACGCGCCGGGACCGGAGTACCTCGGCATGCTCGGCTTCGGCGCGCTGGTCGACTACGACGGCGACATCCCGGCCGACACCATGACCTTCGCCTTCGGCAAGAAGGCCTACTACCTGTACGGGCCGGGCGGCGACGGCCGGGTCATGTGGGGCGCCAACCTGCCGCACAAGGAGTACCTGTCGCTCACCGCGGCCCGCGCGATCCCGAAGTCGCACTGGCTCGGCATCCTGCGGGAGACCTATGCCGAGGACACCCCCGGCGGCGAACTGGCCAGGCGCACCACCGAGGAACAACTGGAAGTCACCGGCGCACTGCACATCATGCCGTCGGTGCCGCACTGGTTCCGCGGTCGCATGGTGCTGGTGGGTGACGCGGTGCACGCGCCGTCCAACAGTTCCGGCCAGGGTGCGTCGCTGGCCATCGAGAGTGCCATCCAGGTGGCCCGCTGCCTGCGTGACCTGCCGATACCGGAGGCGTTCGCTACTTATGAGCGGTTGCGCCGCGCCCGCGTGGAAGCCGTGGCGGCCCGTGCCGCCAAGTCCAACCACAGCAAGACCCTCGGACCGGTCGGGCGCAAGTTGATGCAGCTCACGGCGCCACTGTTCATCAAGATGATGAACACGGAGAAGACCATGGGACCCGAGCAGCGCTACCGGATCGACTGGGCCGCGCCGGTGCAG
Source organism: Nocardia iowensis (assembly GCF_019222765.1). Taxonomy (NCBI): domain Bacteria; kingdom Bacillati; phylum Actinomycetota; class Actinomycetes; order Mycobacteriales; family Nocardiaceae; genus Nocardia; species Nocardia iowensis. The sequence continues at coordinate 1,589,476 of NZ_CP078145.1, forward strand.
CGGGAACTCGCGGTCGTGGCCTGAGCCGCCGAACCGTGCGGGCTGGTGGCTCGTACTCTTGGGACCATCCAATCGACGACCGGGGGACCCATGCCATCAGACCACCAGCCCGCACTGCACCTCACCGGCCTGTGTAAACGCTTCGGCGGACCATGGGTCGTCGATAATGTGAGCCTGGTGGTACCGCCGGGCTCCTTCTTCGGCCTGGTCGGCCCCAACGGGGCGGGCAAGACCACCACCTTGTCGATGGCCTGCGGGCTGCTGCGCCCGGACAGCGGGCGCGCCGAGATCTTCGGCGCCGACGTGTGGGCCGATCCGGCGCGCGCCAAGACCCTCGCCGGCGTGCTGCCGGACGGACTCGCGCTGCCGGAACGGCTCACCGGACGCGAATTGCTCACCTACACCGGGCTGTTGCGCGGCATGCCGGAGCGCACCGTCGCCGAACGGGCCGACGAACTGCTCGCGGTATTCGAATTGACCGGCGCCGAAGGCACTCTGGTCGTCGACTACTCCGCGGGCATGCGCAAGAAGATCGGCCTGGCCACCGCGCTGCTGCACGCGCCGAAGCTGCTGGTGCTCGACGAGCCGTTCGAGGCGGTGGATCCGGTGTCAGCGGGCACGATTCGCACCATCCTGCAGCGCTTCGTCGCGGCGGGCGGCGCGGTGGTGCTGTCGAGTCACGTGATGGCGTTGGTGGAGAACATGTGCGATCGGGTCGCGGTGATCACCGGGGGACGGGTGGTGGCGGCAGGCACGCTGGACGAGGTCCGGGCCGGAACCACGTTGGAGGAGGCGTTCGTTCGGCTGGTCGGCGGCCGCGTCGGGGGAGAGGACGGGCTGTCGTGGTTGGCGTCCTGATCCGAATGCGGTTGCTGCTCACCAAGCGTGGGTTGAGCAACGGCTGGCAAGGTTTCACCTTCGTACTCGGTATCGTGGTCGGCCTCTTCGCCGCTGTCGTCACCGCCGCGCTGATCGGCTTCGGCGCATCCGACGCCACCAAGGGAACCACCATTGCCGCAGCGCTTTTCGGCGTGTGGACGCTGGGTTGGCTGTGCGGTCCGGTGCTGATCGGCAGCAGCGACGAGACCGTGCAACCGGAGCACCTGCGGCTGCTGCCGCTCAGCAATCGGCAGCTGGCCACCGGCCTGCTCGCCGCGGCATTCGCCGGGCCCGCGCCGGTGATCAATCTGATCGCGTTCGGCGGTCTGGTTGTGCTGGCGGCGCAATTCGGTTGGGCGGCAAGCCTGGTCGCCTTGATCGCGGTGCTGCTGCAACTGGTGTTCGTGGTGCTGCTGTCCCGGGTGGTGCTGGCTTGGGTCGGTGCCGCCATGCGGTCGCGGCGCGGCAAAGATGTGGGCGTGCTGCTGGCCGGTCTGGTCGGCTTGGCCTACTACCCGATGAGTTGGCTGCTGTCCCACGTGAGCGTGCTGCGTGATCTACCGTCCGGCGCGGCCACGACGCTGCGCTGGCTGCCCTCCGGCTGGTCCGCTGTCGCGGTAGAAGGGGCGGCGCAAGAAAATTGGCTGCTCGCATTGCTGCCGCTGGTCGGCCTCGGCGCGGTGTCGCTCGGACTGTGGCAGGCGTGGTCGGTGCTGCTGGCTCGCAGGCTGGCGACCCCGATGAATTCGGTGGCCGGTGGCGCGGGCGGTGGGCTGCTCAGCCGGGTGCGGCAGGACGGGCCGGTCGGCGCGGTGGCGGTCAAGGAACTGCGCGCCTGGTGGCGGGACAGCAGGCGCCGGGCGACCCTGCTGCCGATCCTGGTGGTCGGCATCCTGATGCCGGTTTTCCCCGCTGTCCAGGGCGGTGGCACCGGCGGCGTGCCGTTCGCCGGGGTGACCTCGGCGTTGTTCGCCGCACTGGCCGGTGCCAATCTCTACGGCTATGACGGCACCGCCCTGTGGCAAACGCTCGTCACGCCGGGAGCGGTGCGGGCTGATGTGCGCGGCAGGCTGCTGGCCATGCTGGTGGTGATCGGCCTGCCGACGCTGCTGATCACGCTGATCTTGCCGGGCGCGGTCGGCCGCTGGGGCGTGTACCCGTGGGTGTTGTCGCTGCATGCCGCGGCACTCGGCGTCGGCGTCTGCTCGGCACTGATCCTGTCGGTCCTGGCGCCGTATCCGCTGCCGCCGCGCACCGGCAATCCCTTCTCCGGCGGGGGTAACCCGGGGTGTGCCAAGGGCTTGATCCAGTTCGCGATGGTCTTCGGCCAGATGTTCGCGGTGCTTCCGGTGGTCGCCATTCTGCTGATCGGCCGCGCGACCGACCTGAAAGCGGTCGAATGGCTCGCACTGCCGGTGGGTATTGCGATCGGTGTCGCCGCGGCCGTTGTCGGCGCGCGCTTCGCTGAGCGGCGGCTGACGACCCGTGGACCTGAGCTGCTGGATGCGGTCCGTCATCGGTGAGCGCTGAAAGTCGCGCTTCCACATCGGCCAAGCAATAGACTTGTCCCGTGAGCGATAGGGATTCTGATGGCAGTCTCGATCTGAATCAGTTGCGCACATTTCTGGCCGTGCACCGGGCGGGGTCGATCACGGCGGGTGCGCGGCTGGTCGGATTGTCGCAGCCGACGGTGACCGCGCAGTTGCAGGCGCTGGAGAAGCGGTTGGAACAGCGGTTGTTCGAGCGACTGCCGCGCGGTGTCGCGCCGACCGCGGCCGCCGCGGAATTGGCCGCGCGGATCGCCGAACCGTTGGACGCGTTGAACGCGGTAGCCGGGTGGTCCACCCCGGCCGAGTCGCTGCCCCAGCCACCGGTCCGGCTGGCCGGGCCCGCGGAAATCCTTGCGGTGCAGGCTCTTCCCGCGCTGGCGTCGTTGGTCGCGCGCGGCGTCCGACTGACGGTGACCGCGGGGCTCTCCGAAGACCTGCTCGCCGGATTACGCGCTGGACAGTACGACCTCGTCATGTCGACCGTGCGCCCGAGGGGCCGAACCGTGGTCGCCGAGCCGCTATCGGACGAGGAGTTCGTGCTGGTCGCCGCGCCCGCGGTGGCCGAAAGGATCGATACCGAACAACTGCGTGCCGAGGGCCCGGCCGCGCTGGCCGGGATACCGCTCGTCAGCTACGCCGCCGATCTGCCGATTCTGCGGCGGTACTGGCGACACGTATTCGGCATCCGTCTCACCGCCGAAGCGGCCGTCGTCGTCTCGGATCTCCGCGCGGTCGCCGCCGCCGTCGCGGCGGGCGCGGGCCTCAGCGTGCTACCGCGCTACCTCTGTGCGCCCCAACTGGATTCGGGCACCCTGGTCACCCTGCTCGACCCGCCCGACCCGCCGATCAACACCGGCTTCCTGGTCCGCCGCCCCGGCACGGCCCCCCGCCCCCACGTCGATCTCGTGCACAGCCACCTCCGCGCCGTCAGCCGCACCTGGTAGCGGTTCAGGAATTGGCTGCACGCTTGCGCAGGATCTCGGCTGTCTGTTCGTCGCCGGGCAGGAATGCCTCCAGGTAGAGCTCGGCGAGGGTGATGTCGGTGGCGGTGGCGAACGAGGTGATGGTGGTGATCAACCGGAGTTCACCGTCCTCGCTGCGCAGCCGCAGGGGCACCGCGAAGCCGAGGTGGTCCGGGCACGGATCCACTTGCGGGAGATAGCTTTCCAGCTCTTCGATCAATTCTTCGAGGGCCGGGTCCGGGCTGCGGGCCAGCCGGGTGTGCGAGAGCTCGAGCGATTCGGCGAGCCGCACGACCATGGTGCGGCAGATTGCCCGCCGGCCTCATCGGCCTCGGCTTGGCCTTGATCGCGCAGGCCGACAACTCCGTGGCAGGCGCGGGCTTCGACGTCATCGGCCTGAATGCCGACGGCCGCATCCACACCGACCACCAGTTCATCGAAGGCGTGCGGTGATCAGGGGCAGCTGCTGAGTTCCCTTGTCATGGCGTCCTTCTCGGCCTGGGTGACCCACAGCTGGTAGGCCGCTTTGACCTGGATCTGCCTGGTCACGTAGGCGCAGCGGTAGTTCTTGCTCGGCGGCAGCCAGCTGGCGGCGTCGGAGTCGCTCTTGGACTGGTTGGTTGGGCCGTCGACGGCCTGCAGGTTCAACGGATCGTTGGCGAGGTCGCGCCTGCGTTCCGCGGAAAGCTGTTGCGCGCCCTTCTGCCAGGCGTCCGACAGTGCGATCACGTGGTCGATCTGCACATCGTCGGAGGTCTTGGGACCGCGGACGAATTTGATGGTCTTGCCGGTGTACGGGTCGTTCAGGGTGCCGGTGGCGACGACGCAGCGGCTGTTGTCCTTGAAGGTGATCTCGGTGAGGTCGCGTTGCAGGATGTCGTTGCGGGTGTCGCACTTGTTGTGGCCGCCGGGCACCGACACGTCATCTGACCAGGCATTGCCGAATTGTTCACGGGTGTAACCGGTTTTGGGTGCGCGCCCGGCCACCCGGATCGCTTCGAGCATGGCGAGTGCGTCGCGGCTCGGCATGCTCGCCGGTGCGTCGGCACAGATTTGCGCCGACCCGGTGCACTGCGCGTTCGCTCTGGGGGATTCGACTCGGTTGACGTAGTAGTAGGACAGTCCGATGAATGTCGCGATGGCCAGCCCGATCAGAGCGAGCCGCTGAGCTGTGAACTTCATCGAGCTTCCTAACGCCGATCACCCTGAACTATATCGGGCGCCAACGTATCCGGCGGTCGAGGTCATGGAAGTGATTGCCGCATATGAGCTTCGGCACAGCTAAGGGGAGTTGATATAAGTCCGCCCCCGAGTCGCCGTGCCGGCGCCGACTCGGGGGCGGGTGATCACGAGGGAGGTCGACCGTTCCGCGGTGGTGCGGGAGGTTGTCCAGTCCGAATTCGCACACGCCGACACCACGGGGCTGATGAGGGAGGACCCGAGGTGTCGAGCCGCGCTCGGCGAACTCGCTCGTGATGACTAGGGGCAGATCGGGATTCGATCGGCGTCAGCTGAGAGCGCTACCCGCGACTGGGAATTCGCCTCTCGCTTCCGCACTGTTTCTCTCCGTCCCGACCTTGCTCGTTGCTACGTATTGAGACAGTAGATAACGGGGTTTGATCTTGGCAAGTCGCCGACCCTGATTCGGCGATATTCTCAGGTTCATTTCAGTCTGGTCGGTTTATCTACTGGACTTGTACGGATGTGCCGGTCAGTTGCGGAATCGGATCCCGTGCTGCGGTACGGCACCAGCCCGCTCGGAGCCGTGATGAGCGTCACCGCAGCGGCGGTCACAGTAGGACGAAGTTCGGTGTCCAACCGAGTGAAGGCAAGCAGGCCGGACCTCTGGAAGGACAGATCATGGCTACCGTCGATGTTCTCGACTCGTTCATCACCTACCGCGACGCGGGCACGGGCTCGGTGCCGGTGGTGTTCCTGCACGGCAACCCCACCTCGTCGTACCTGTGGCGCAACGTGATTCCGCACGTCACCGACCGAACCAGGGCGCTGGCCCCCGATCTCATCGGGATGGGTGAGTCCGGCAAGCCCGACATCGCCTACCGGTTCACCGACCACGCCCGCTACCTGGATGCCTGGTTCGAGGCGCTCGGACTGGACCAGGTGGTGCTGGTGGGTCACGACTGGGGCGGCGCGCTCGGCATGGACTTGGCCGCGCGTCATCCGGGTCGCGTTCGCGGCATCGCGCTGATCGAGACGTTCCTGCGGCCGCTGCGCTGGGACGAGCTGCCACCGCTCGGCGCGGAGCTGTTCCGGAAGTTCCGCAGCACGGAGGGTGAGCGAATGGTGTTGACGGAGAATATGTTCATCGAGTTCAACCTGCCCAAGGGTGTAGCCGACCTGTCGCCCGAGGATCACGACGTCTACCGCGCGCCCTATCCGACGCCCGAATCGCGCAGGCCGATGCTGATGTGGCCGCGCGAATTCCCGCTGGACGGTGCACCCGCGGACGTCGTGGCGATCGTGCGGAACTACGGGCTATGGGCGGCGCGGACGCCCGAGGTGCCGAAGCTGGTGATGGCGTTGGAGAATGGGGTCGGGCTCGGCTCGGCGGAGGCGGTCGACTGGGCCGCAACAACTTTCGCCAGCGTCGAGGTCGCGCCGATCGGCCAGGCCGGGCATCACGCGCCCGAGGATCGGCCGGACGAGATCGGTGCGGCGGTGGCTGAGTGGCTGTCGCGGCACGGGCTCGTCGACGCGACTTCGGCCACCAACGGTTAGCGGCGCGGCTCGACGAAGGCGGCGAACCCGTCCAGCAGCCGCTGCAATCCGAACTCGAAGAGCTTGTCGATGTCGAACTGAAAGTCGTTGCGCTCGTTCAGGTTCGCCAGCGTGGGAAACTGCCCGCCCGCCAGTAGTCGTTCGAACTCCGGCTCCCGGATATCCCACGGCTCGACCGGTGCACCCGCCCGCCGCGCCACCGCTTCCAGCTCGAGATTCACCGCCACCCCGCGCACGTAGCTGTACAGCGAGACATGAGCGTAGATCACGGCATCCGGGTCGAGGCCGAGGTCATCGAACGAGCGAGCCGCCCATTCGGTGTGCGCCAGCAGCTTCGGTTCCGGTTCCGGCCTGCTCACCCACATCGCCGTGACCACCCACGGATGGCGGTGATACATCGCCCACTGCAGGCGCGCGAGCACTTCCAGCCGGGCCCGCCAGCCGGTGGGCGGCGGGTCGGGAAACTCGGCCTCGCCGAAGGCCGCGTCCGCCATCAACAGCACCAGCCGATCCTTGCTGCCCACATGGCGATACAGCGACATCGTCGGTACGCCGAGTTCGGTGGCGACGCGCCGCATCGACAGCGCGGCAAGACCTTCGGCGTCGGCAATCGCCATCCCCGCCCGCACCACAGTCGCCGCGGTCAGCTCGGTCTCGCGGCCGTGCTGTTGTTGCGGCGCCGCCTGCGGGGTGTCCACCACGGTGCCGACGCCGGGCACCACCCGAACCGTGCCCTCGTGGCGCAGCACGGCCAGCACCTTGGTCGCGGTGGCGATCGCGACGCCCCACTCCTTGGTGATCTGCCGTGCGGAGGGCACCCGATCGCCTGCCCGCAGCTCGCCGGAGGTGATCCGTTCCTGGATCTCCGCCGCGATGCGCAGGTAGGGGGGAGTTGAACCCATACCGTCGGGTGTACTAGTACGCATAGAACTGAGAGTAGCAAGTATCGCTGTAAATTCGCGCCTAGTACGCAATGTACAATGTATTGAGCGTCCTGTACGTTGTACTCACCATGTACGAGGAGAAGCGAGAACGACCATGAAGAACACGAACATCCTGATCTCCGGCGGCGGCGTCGCCGGTCCCGCGCTGGCCTACTGGCTGCGGCGATACGGCTTCGATGCGACGGTGGTCGAGCGGGCGCCTGGCCCGCGCGCCGGTGGGTACGCGGTGGATTTCCGCGGTGAGTCGATGACCGTGCTGGAGCGGATGGGGATTCTCGACGAGGTCCGCAAGTTCAGCACCGACATGCGGGACAGCGAGGTGGTCGACAGCACGGGCCGTCATGTCGTGACGATGCCGTCGGCGATCTTCGCCGGTGAGCTGGAGGTGCTCAAGAGCGACCTGTCCGACATCCTCTACGACCTGACGAAGGGGGAGACCGAGTACCTCTTCGACAACTCGATCACCGCCGTCGCCGAGGGCGAGGACGGTGTGCTGGTGAGTTTCGAACGGGGCGAGCCGCGCCGGTTCGACCTGGTGGTCGGCGCCGATGGGATGTACTCCAAGGTGCGATCCCTCGTGTTCGGTGACCACGCGGACTACATCCATCATCTCGGCGTCTACAACGCCATCTTCGCCACCGACAACTTCTTGAACCTCGACCACGAGGGCCGGGCATGCCAACTCGGCAACGGAAAGTCGGCGAATGTCTTCAGCACCAGGAACAACACCGAGGCCCGTGCGGCCATGTATTTCGCTTCGGAGTTGCTCGACTACGACCGGCGCGACATCGATGCGCAGAAGCGGCTCATCGCGGAGCGGTTCGCCGGCGCCGGGTGGGAGGTCCCGCGGCTGCTGCGGGAGCTGGCCGCGTCGTCGGACCTGTACCTCACACCGGTCGGTCAAGTGCGGATGGACACCTGGTCGGCGGGCCGGGTGGTGCTGCTCGGGGACGCGTGCGCGTGTGCCTCGCCCCTGTCCGGTCGGGGCACCTCACAGGCGCTGATCGGCGCCTACGTCCTGGCCGGTGAACTGGCCACCGCCGCAGGCGATTACCGGGCCGCGTTCGCCGCCTACGAACAGGAACTGCGCGACTACGTGAAGATCAACCAAGAAGGTGCCCACGAGGTGGTCGGCATGCTCTTCGCCGAACCGCCCCCGCAGGAGTTCCTCGACGCCATGGCCGCCAACCCGCCGGAGGCCGACCCCGAATCCCTCACCCTGAAGAACTACTGACACTTGCGCTGCAGCGGCTCGCGGCCGAAGGATGGGCTGGGTGAGTGCGGAGGCAGGCGAGCTCGTCGGGGCCGAGGAACGGGAACTGGTCGCGCGGGCCGTCGCGGGGGAGCGTGACGCCATCGCCGGGGTGGTGCGCCTACTGCAGGATCCGCTGTACCGGCTCGCCCTGCGGATGGTGTGGCGGCCCGCCGAAGCCGAGGACGCGACGCAGGAAATTCTGCTGCGGGTGCTCGGCAACCTGAGCACCTGGCGGGCCGAGGCGAAGTTGCTGACCTGGGCCTATCGGATCGGCGTCAATTATCTGCTGAACCTGCGGAGACAGACGCCCCCGGAGGCGGCGCAGCTGAGCCTGGATGCCTTCCGGGACGGGCTGGCCGACGGGCTCGCGGACGCTGATTACCGCGGTCCGGAGGCCAGGTTGCTGGCCGATGAGGTCCGGCTCAACTGTAGCCAGGCCATGTTGCAATGCCTGGCCCGCGACGAGCGCGTCGCCTTCGTCCTCGGCGAGATCTTCGAACTGAACTCCACCGATGCCGCCTGGATTCTCGACATCACCCCGGCCGCCTACCGAAAGCGTTTGGAGCGCGCCAAGAAACGCCTCGGGTCCTTCCTGAATTCCACTTGCGGCCTGGTGAACCCGCAAGCCTTCTGCCGCTGCTCCCGCCGAGTGGACCAGGCCGTCGCCCTAGGTCGCGTAGACCCGCGGAAACCGGTCTTCGCCCGCCACCCGATCACCCCCGGCGGCCGCGCCGTTGCTCGAGCCGAGCAACAGATGGTCCAGTTACACGACGCCGCCGCCGTCTTGCGAGCACACCCGGATTACGCTGCGCCACAAGCGAAGATGGATGCGATCGCCGGATTGCTGCACTCCGGTCGCTTCCCGCTGTTGGACTGACCAGTGCCGAGCCCTCGGCCGCGGACTAACTGGTCGTGGGGCGGAGCAAAGCGCCGTTCAGCACACCGCCCGCGGTCCGTGCGGCCACCACCACCCACGCGGCGACCAGCACTACATACAGTGCGACGGCGGTGACGGCGAAAAGGTCTGCGCCCGTGTGGGTATAGAGCACGATGCTGCCGGTGACGCAGGTGCCGAGCGGGAAGGTGAAGCCCCACCAGGTCAGGTTGAAGCTCAATTCGCCAGCGCGAGCGGTCTTTACGGTGACGGCCATGGCGAGCGCCAACCACAGCATGGCGAACCCCCAGGCGACGATGCCGAAGATGACCGAGAAAACCATGAAGCCCTTGGCATAGAGATCGGGCAAGGCCGAAGGGGCGGCGTTGGCGAGCAGCCCTGCGGCGGTGATCGATTGACCCAGGGGACCGAGCACGATCCACAGGGTGGGAACCGTGCCCGCGGCCGGAGTCCCGTGATGCACCAGGCGCGACCAGATCATGGTGATGGTGACCAGGGCGGCGATCATGCTGAGACCGAACATGGCGACGCACAGCAGGATCATGGTCAAGCGCGGCTGGCCCGCGGGAGTGTGCGGGACGAGCAGCGCCCCCATCGCGGCCGAAACCATCGGCGGCACCACCGGCATCAGCCAGCCACCGAACGCGGCGTCGGCGTCGACCCGGTGCCGAGTGAACATGCGGTAAGGGATGGCGAAGGCGGTCAGCAGACCGAGCGCGGTGCCCGCGGTCCACAGCACCCAGTCGATCGCCACCGCGGCGGACATCCCGATCACATCGCTGCCCAGCAGCAGGGTTCCGCCGCCGACGGTCAGCAACGCCATCGGCGGAGCGCCGAAGAACTGTGACATCACCGGGTGATTGCGCTGGTCGCGAGCGGTATCGGGGAAACGCACCCAGTGCGCGACCCAGGCCACGCTCAATGCCACCAGCAGCGCGGCGGCCAGTGCCCACACGACGGTCGCGGCGCCACGAAGTCCGGTGAATCGCAGCGGCAGGGTGGCCGCGGCATTGGCGACGATGCCGGTGCCCATCACCGCGGCGAACCAGTTGGGTCCGAGCTGGCGCAGCGAGCCGGACCGGCGGCTCGCGTGGTCGAGGTCGCCGACCAGACGCCTCGGGGTGGCGGGCGGGAAAGTCATGGTGGCGGTCATGTCTCCAGCGTCGCCCGATGCTGCCGGGTCAGGTAGCTGGCATGTTCCTATGCATGCATAGACTCGTTCTATGCCGCTGTCGCCGCGTGTCCCCGACCTGGCCGCGCTCGACCTGCTGCTCTCGGTGATCGAACTGGGCAGCCTCGGTCGCGCCGCGGCCGCGCACGGAATCAGTCAGCCCTCCGCGTCCTCCCGCATCCGCTACCTGGAAAAACTCGTCGGGGTTCCGGTGCTGGAACGCACCACGCTCGGTTCCCGCCCGACCCCCGCCGGATCGCTGATCGCGGAGTGGGCCCGCGGCGTAATTCACGCGGCGGAGCAACTCGACGCCGGGATCGACACCTTGCGCGCCGAGCGGCACTCGCACCTGCGGGTCGCGGCAAGCCAGACGATTGCCGAATACCTGTTCCCCGGCTGGCTCATGAAACTGCGCGCCACCGCACCGGACACCGCCATCGCGTTGGAATCGGGCAACTCGGTCGAGGTCGCCCAGCAGGTCCTCGACAACAAGGCGGCCATCGGATTCATCGAAAGCCCGCAGAACTTCCGCGGTCTCGAGTCGCACATCGTCACCGGCGACCGCCTCGTCGTGGTGGTCGCGCCGACGCATCGATGGGCGCGCCGCGGCTCGATAACGCTCGACGAACTCGCCGAAACCCCGCTGATCCAACGGGAACCCGGCTCCGGCACCCGAAACTGGTTCGAGCACGCGATCTCTCGCCGCATCCCCACCTGGACACCCGATGTCGCCCTCGAGCTGTCCTCCACCACCGCCATCAAGACCGCCGTCGCATCAGGCGTCGGCCCTGCAGTCCTCAGTTCCCTGGCCGTAGCGGCTGAAATCGCCGCGGGCACGCTGGTATCGCCGACGGTCACCGGCCTGGATTTGAACCGCACCCTGCGCGCCGTCTGGCCCACCGGCCACCGCCTGACCGGCCCCGCCCGTGACCTCTACACCATCGCCCGCAACTAGGAAAACGGTGCGCACCGCGGGGTGGCGGTCAGGGGTTGTCGGTGGGCTGGGCGGTGGGGGGAATGCCGGTGTCCAGGAAGCGGATCAGGCGATCGATGCGGGCGGTGTGGTCGACGCAGCGTTCCAGATGGTTAGCGAGCAGCGCGATGGTGATGGCGGCGGTGGTCGGCTGACTCGGCGCGGCGGCGGCGAGGGCCGAATGCAGTTGCTTGTGCAGTACTTCCATCGCGTGCACGCCGGGATCCTGTTCGCCGGGCGGTTCTTGGTGACCGGTGGCGACGGCTCGGCCGCTGAGCGCGGTGCGGTCCGCCGCGAGCCGGCCCATGGCCGCGAGTACATCGAGAATGCCTTGCGGCGCAACATGCCCCGGGTGGCTTTGATAGACCTGGTCGGCGACCCGGCTGACCAGTGCGCCGATGTGCGACAACTCGGTCGCGATCTGGATGGCGGTGACCACGTGCCGCAGGTCGCGGGCGACCGGCGCCTGCAACGCGAGCAGCACCACCGTCCTTGCCTCACACGCGCTGTACATTGTCTGCAGCCGCTCGTCGAGTGCGAACACCTCATAGGTGGCGGTGAGATCGGCGCCGACCAGCGCGTCGGTCACCCGCTCGGCCGCGTCATGGGTAAGCCGGCACATCAGCGTCAAATCGTTGGTCAACGCGATTAGCTCTTGGGTGAACTGGGTCCGCACGGGCAAATTCTCGCCCATATCCGCGCGGCAGGGCACACTAATCCCCTCCTGGGGGTGAATTAGCGGTGCATATGATGCCAACTCAACCCGGCGGGGCCGAGAATGCACCGGTGCACTGGACCGCGACTGACAGGATTGTGGTGTGAAGCGCGAAGTCTCGGCCCAGCTCGAGGTGGCGATCACCGCACCGACCACCCTCGAATTCCAGATCGCCGTCGCCCGGCAGGCAAACCAGGGCCTGACCGAGTCACTGGTGTTCGAGCTCGACGGCTGGGCCGTCACGCCATGGGAGATCCACGGGCCGCACGGCACTCGTATCCACAAATTCTCCGTCGGCCCAGGCATTTTGCGCGCGCACTACAGCGCGACCGTCCTCGGCGCCGCGACACCGGAGCCGGCTTCCGACTACGACCGCGCACTGTATCTACGGCCGAGCCGGTTCGCCGAGTCGGACAAGCTGCTCGGCTTCGCCGCCACCGAATTCGGTTCCGGCACACCGGATGCCCGGCTGGCGGCCAGGGTGGCGGAGTGGGTCGGCCGCCGGATCCGCTACGTCGCGGGCAGCAGCGACCCCATCGACGGTGCGGTGGAAACGCTGCTGTCCGGCGCCGGGGTGTGCCGCGACTTCGCCCACCTGGTCGTGGCACTGCTGCGTGCGGTCAAGGTGCCCGCGCGGGTGGTGTCGGTGTACGCACCGGGTTGTGCGCCGATGGACTTCCACGCGGTTGCCGAGGGCTACGTCGACGGCGCCTGGCGGGCACTCGACGCGACCGGCCTCGCACCACGCGGCACGCTGGTCCGGATCGCCACCGGCCGGGACGCCTCCGATATCGCGTTCCTGGACAACCACGGCGGTGAAATCACCGTCAGGAGTTTGCAAGTCACCGCCACCGTCGACGGCTTCTTGCCCTTCGACGACAACATCGCTCCGATCTCGATCTGCTGACCACGATCAGGAGATGTTCTTCAGGAACGACACGGCGTTCGCGCTGCCCGCTACCACGATGTCGAGCTTGCCGTCACCGTCGAAGTCGGCGACCACCGGCGTCTGCGGCGCCGAGGTGACGTCGAAATCGCCGGTCTTGCTGATGCTTCCGCCCTCACCGGTGAAGACCACCATCTTCGAGTTCAGCACCGCCGACATCGCGGCGTCCAGCTTGCCGTCCTTGTTGAAGTCGCCGGGGGCGATGCTGGTCGGGCCGAGACCGGACAGGTTCACCCGGTCGGTCTTCTTGAATCCGCCCTGTCCGTCGGAGAGCAGCAAGGTGGTGCTGAAGGAGAACGAGTCGGCGGTGATCACGTCATCGATTCCGTCGCCGTCGAAGTCGCCCGCGCGCACGTCCTCGGTGATCAGGCCGGATGTGCTCGCGCCGCGCCGGGTGAAGCTGCCGTCCCCGTTGCCGGTGAAGACGTGCACCTGTTGCAGCGCGTCGTTGTTCACCGCGATATCCAACTTGTTGTCCGAGTTGAACTTTCCGACCGTGAACGCGGCGGCGACTCCCGGAATATGGCTGATCGATCCGTCATCGAGCGTTCCGTCACCCTTGCCGAGCCAGGTCTTCACGCCGGTGGGTACCAGGCTGAGCACGTCGGCCTTGCCGTCGCCGTTGACGTCGGCGACGATCGCCTCCTGTTGCGCGCCTTCGAGTGTCGGGTACTTCACGACCGGGCGGAAGGTGCCGTCGCCGTTGTTCAGGAAGGTCGCCAGCGTGGTCCACGCCTGCGCGACGACATCGGGTGTGCCGTCACCGTTCAGGTCGCCGACGCCCACCGCGCCGTAACCGTTGCCCGCATCGCCGACCCTGGTGCCGGTGTTGAACCGGCCGTCCCCCTTGCCGGTCATCAGAATCGGGCCCACCCCTTGGAAATCGGCCGAGACGATATCGGCCTTGCCGTCGCCGTTGAAGTCGGCGGTGACGGTGCCGATCGCGGACGGGCCCGGCCCCCACGAGGGAAACTGGCCGCCGGACGGCGAATCCACCTTCGGCGCGAAGTTGATCGGAGCCGCGGCGTGCGCAGTGGCGGGGGCGATCAGGCCGGGGCCGATCAAGGAGAGTGCCGCGGCGGTCGCGGCGAGAACCAGGCCGCGCGGACGGAGGGGTGATGCGTGCATGACTTGTCCCGGTGTGCTCAGTGGTAGTGCAGGGGACCGGACTTTATGACGCGGGTCACACGAAGGCCGCGGTATTGCGGGCAATTCGTCGAATTGCCCAGCGCGGCGGTATTCGCTTCTGGCACTGTGCCAACGGCGATTCGGCATTGCGCCACGGATTCGCCCGAATCCTATGGCACTGTGCCTATGTCAACCGCGGCCTATGTCAACCGCGACACGAAGGTCGCGTATCGCACAATCGTCATCGGGCGACTATCAGCTCGGCCGAAGCCCATGCCCTGCGCCATCAGTGAAGTCGGCCCTCCCTGGCTCGCGCGGTAAAACGACCCCTGGTGCTAACGTCGCCGCATGTCGAGTATGGGCGATATTCAACATCGAGTGGTGACGACGCTGCAACGCCGCGTGGTCAATCCGATGCAGCGCAAGGTGCCCGGGCAGCAACTGCTGGAGACCGTCGGCCGGGTGAGCGGGCAGCCACGCATCACGCCGATCGGCGGCCGCTTGGTCGGCAACCAGTTCTGGCTGGTCTCCGAATTCGGTAACCGCTCCCAGTACATCCGAAACATCAAGGCGAACAACCGCGTTCGGTTGCGCCTGCATGGCCGCTGGCACACCGGCACCGCGCACCTGCTGCCCGACGACGACGCGCGCGCCCGGTTGCGTGAGCTGCCGCGCGGCAATAGCGCGGTGGTCCGGCTGGTCGGCACCGAGCTGCTCACCGTCCGCATCGATCTGGACGACTAACCGAACCGTTCCAGCGCGCTGACCTGGATGCGGAGGGTTAGCTGCAAATATGGATCCCATGATCCGTGTGTTGACGAACCGCTGGACCGTGCTCGTTCCGCTCCTCGCCGCCCTCGCGCTGGCCGTTACCTGGGGGCGAAGTCTGTCCGGGGTGGCGGTGGTCGTGGTAGCCGCGGCGCTGATCGGCGCGGTGCTGGCGGCGGTCTACCACGCGGAGGTGGTCGCGCACCGGGTCGGTGAGCCGTTCGGGTCGCTGGTGCTCGCGGTCGCGGTGACCGTCATCGAGGTCGCGCTCATCGTCACGCTGATGATCTCCGGCGGCGACAAGGCCGCCTCGCTGGCCCGTGACACCGTCTTCGCCGCCGTCATGATCACCTGCAATGGCATCTTCGGCCTGTCCCTGCTGGTCGGCGCGCTGCGCAGACGGGTCGCGGTATTCAACGCCGAGGGGACCGGCGCCGCCCTGGCCACCGTCGCGACACTGGCCACGCTGAGCCTGGTGCTGCCGACCTTCACCACCAGCCAGTCCGGACCGGAGTTCTCCGCCGGGCAGCTGGCCTTCGCCGCAGTCGCCTCGCTGGCGCTGTACGGGCTGTTCGTCATGGTGCAGACGGTGCGCCATCCGGACGACTTCCTGCCCGTCGAAGGCGACGGCGTGGTGACCGACGACGACGAGCACGACGCCCCGCCCACCACTAGAGCCGCGCTGATCAGCCTCGCGCTGCTGTTCGTCGCGCTGGTGTGTGTGGTGGGACTGGCCAAGGTGGTCTCCCCGTCCATCGAATCGGCCGTCGCCTCCGCGGGCCTGCCGCCGTCCGCCGTCGGCGTGGTGATCGCGCTGCTCGTGCTGCTGCCGGAGACGCTCGCCGCGGTGCGCGCAGCCCGCCGCGACCGCGTGCAGATCAGCCTCAACCTCGCGCTCGGCTCGGCCATGGCCAGCATCGGTTTGACCATTCCGGCGATCGCGGTGGCCACCATCTGGCTGGAGGGCCCGCTGGTCCTCGGGCTCGGCGCCACGCAGATGGTGTTGCTGGCGCTCACGATCGTGGTCGGCGTCCTCACGGTCGTCCCCGGCCGGGCGACGCTCTTGCAAGGCGGTGTCCATTTGGCCCTGTTCTCGGCCTTCGTGTTCCTCGCCGCCAGTCCCTAGAGAGCACAGGTGGGCGACGCGAGTCGCCAGTGTGCTGACTGTTGTCCCGCGGCGGGTCACCTTGCCGTAGGGCTGCGGTCCACCTTGTCCTGTTTGCCGATTTCGTCCGTCCGTAATCGGTTCGTGATCTTGCTCGAGGTTAGCCAAACTGGGTGACGCAAAGCACATTGATAGCGAATATGCGCTGATAACTCGTTGCAGAACGGTGAGTTACTTCCATTCTGTGCTTTTGACCGGCCGGTGAAGCTAGTCGTCAGCAAGCGAATAGGAGGCGATGCTCACACCGTGATCAGCTTTACTGTTACCAATGGTCACCGATAGCTTCATGGTGGCAGTGACGCCCATCATGGAGAGAACCACTTTGAAACCTGAGACACACCGGCCTAGCTGGGGCCAAGCGTGGCCTCTGTGACCGGGGCTCGCTCCAGCGCCGCCGTCCGTATCGTCCGCAAGAACTTCTCCGAGACCGTCGTCTCGTCATTGCGGACCTTCGGTCGAGCCGTGGACATCGCGCGCGAATCGGTGACCGGTACGGCCACCGGGATCGCGCGCGGCCAATTCCAGTGGCGGGAAGCGGTCACGCAGGCCTGGCGATTGGTGACGGTCACCGCGATTCCCGCGATCCTCATCGCGATCCCGTTCGGCGTCATCGTCTCGATTCAGGTCGGCAACCTCATCCACACCCTCGGCGCCGACTCGCTGCTCGGCGCGACCGGCGGACTCGGCGTGATCAAGCAGGGCGCCCCGCTGGCCACCGGATTTCTCCTCGGCGGTGCCGGCGCCGCTGCCATCGCCGCCGATCTTGGCGCGCGCACGATCCGCGAGGAGATCGACGCGCTCAACACCATGGGCATCAGTCCGATTCCGCGCCTGGTGATTCCGCGACTGGTCGCGATGATCTTCGTGGCGCCGCTGCTGAACATCCTCATCATCTTCGTCGGCATCGTCGCGGGCTACGCGGTCGCTGTCGGCGGTCAGAACGTCACCCCGGGCAGCTATTGGGCCACCTTCGGTTCCTTCACCACCGTCGCCGATGTATGGGTGTCGCTGCTCAAGGCCGCCCTGTTCGGCTTCCTGGTGGTGGTCATCGCCTGCCAGCGCGGGCTGGAGGCCAAGGGTGGACCGCGCGGTGTGGCCGACGCGGTGAACGCGGCCGTGGTGCTGTCGGTCGTGTCTATCGCGGTCGTCAACCTCGGCGTCACCCAGGTTGTCGAGATGTTCCTGCCGACCAGGTTGGTGTGACGTGGCTGCTTCGACCTACGTGCCCAAGGGCTTGGGCTGGATCTCCCGCTTCTACCAGCGCCGCGGCCTGATTTTGGTGCGGTTCGAGTCGCTGGGCTTCGTGCTGGCCTTCGTCTGGCAGGTGCTTTCGTCGATTCCGTTGACGCTCAAGCACTATCGCGACGAGACGATGCGCATCATCTCCGATATGACCTGGGGTCGCGGCTCGGTCATCGTCGGCGGCGGCACGGTCCCGATGATGATGGTGCTCGGCCTGGTCATGGGGGCCTCCGTCGCCGTCGAATCGTTCACCATGCTGAACATCCTCGGCATGGGCCCGGTCACCGGCATCGTCTCCGCCTACGCGACTACCCGCGAGCTCGCGCCCATCGCCGCAGCGATCGGCTTCGCCGCGCAGGCCGGGTGCCGGATCACCGCCGAGATCGGCTCCATGCGCATCTCCGAGGAGATCGACGCGCTCGAGGCGATGGGTGTGCGCTCGGTGCCCTTCGTCGTGACCACCCGGGTGATCGCAGGCGCGATCTCGATCGTGCCGACCTTCCTGATCGGTCTGATCCTGGCGTACCTGTCCTGCCGCGGGCTGATCACGCTGGTGCACGGCCAATCCGCGGGCGTGTACGACCACTACTTCTTCCAATTCGTGGCCGGGTTCGACGTGATCGCCGCGGTGATCAAGGTGGCCATCTTCGCCACCGTCGTGATCCTCATCCACAGCTACTACGGCTTCTTCGCCACCGGCGGGCCCGAGGGCGTCGGCATTGCCTCGGGCCGTGCGGTGCGCGCCTCGTCGGTGGCGATCGTGGCCATCGACATGGTGCTCACCATCGTGCTGTGGGGCTTCCACGCGACGATCAGTTTCACGGGATAGTGGCGATGCCGAAGTACGGATTGCCCGGAGTGGCAGTAGACAAGCAGCGATCACGGCTCGTCGGCCTGATCGCGGTCGGCCTGATCGCGGCGGTGGTCGCGACCATCGCGCTGCAACGGGAGCTGCGCTCCGATGATGGGCTGCACATCGCGATGCACACCGAACAGATCGGCGACGGCATCGTCGCGGGCACCCCGGTGCGGGTGGATGGCGTGCAGGTCGGCACGGTCACCGAGATCGACCCGGCCGAGCGGGGAACCCAGCGAATCACCTTGCGGCTGGATCGCTCTCAGCTGCACGGCATCGACGACAGCCTGCGAGTCGACTACGCCCCCGCGAACCTCTTCGGCATCAGCGAGATCGAGTTGCGCCGTGGCTCCGGCGGTTCGGCTCTGCGCGACAACAGCGTGATCGACCTGACCGGTGCCAATTCCGCCGCGATCTTCGACGCCACCATGGGCAGCATGCTGCGCAACCTGTCGCAGAGCGGCGATTCGGTGCTGACCCCGCAGATGGCGACGGTGATCAGCCAGGTTTCCCACGACATGAAGGCCTTCACCCCGCTGGCGCAGGCGATTATCCAGGCGGCCCAGATCGTCACCGACAACCAGCGGATGCCACCCTCCGAACTGGCCGCCCGGCTCGGACCCGCGTTCTACGGCGCAGGCGATTTCGCCGGCGCCAACGAGGTGATGGTGGACATGCTTCGCAATATCCCACGGCTGCAGTCGAATCGGGAATCCTTCGACGCAGGCGTGCGGATGCACACCGACACGCTGCTGCCGGGCATAGCCGACCTCGGCAACGCGTTGGGTGACGACCTGTCCGGGGTCACCGACATGCTCGCGCCGGTGCTGACGCTGCTCGCCCAGATGGTGCCGCAGCCGCGACAGTCGGGCGCCGAGCTGACCGAGTTGCTGCGCCGCCTGCGCGCGGCCATGCCGGACACCCCGAACGGGCCCGTGCTGAACGCCGAGATCGACCTGACCGGAATGCCCGTGCTGGCACCCTTAGTGGCGGGTGTCCGATGACGGTGCGTGCCGCCGGCTGGCGGCTGGGGTTGTTCGCCGTGGTGATGATCGTCGTGCTCGGCATCGTCTGCACGGCGATCAAGCGACCGGTGTCCGGACCTACCGAACAGCACTCCGCGCTGTTCACCGATGCCAACGGTTTGAAGGTCGGCGACGACGTGCGCATGTACGGCGTGCAGGTCGGCAAGGTCGACGGTATCGAGCTCGACGGGGTGCAGGCGCGAGTTCGGTTGTCGCTGAAGACCGATGCGTCGATCTACGACAACTCGAAACTGGCCATCCGCTACCAGAACCTCACCGGCCAGCGCTATATCGACCTGCAGCAGCAGCCGCGGCCCGGCAAGCGCATCGCGGGCGGCACGACGGTCGGCGTCGAGCACACCGTGCCGTCGTTCGATGTGACCAGCATGTTCAACGGCCTGAAGCCGGTGCTGGCCACCATCTCCCCGGAGGAGATCAACCAGTTCAGCGCGAGCATGGTCGCCCTCATCGAGGGCGACGGCAACGGCATCGGACCCGCGCTGGCGGCGATCGACAAACTCGCGGCGCACGTCAAGGACCGGCAGGTGGTGATCGACAAGGTGCTGCAGAACCTGTCCGACCTGCAAGAAACAGCCGGCGGGAAGGTCCACTACATGGTGCCCCTGCTGGCCCGGCTGGCCGACATCTTCTCGGGCCTGCAATCCAATATGGCTGGGCTGGCCCAGTTCGCCGCGGCCGCGCCCTCGGTGCTCGGCCCGCTGGAAAATCTGTTCAACGCCCTCGGCCTGCAGAGCCCCGACGATGTGGACGCGTTGATCAGCAAGATCTTCCCCGATCCGCAGCAGGCCCTCGAGGTGTTCGACAAGCTGCCCGGACTGTTGGCGGGCTTCGACGCGGCGATCCCCAAATCGGCCGTGGCGGGCTGGAAGCCGCAGTGCTCCAAGGGGCAGGCGGACGTGCCACAGGTACTCGGCGTACTCATCGCGGGACAGCAGGTGGCGGTATGCGCTGGGTGAGTGGGATGTTCGCCGATCGCCGGGTCGTCGGCGAGCAGGAGAAGAAGCGGCGCGAAATCCGGCTCGGCATCGCCGGCGTCGTGTTGATCGCGGTGCTGGCCGTCGCGGCGGGCGTGCTGTACGTCGTCCCGATCGGTAAGCAGACCTACAGTGCCGATCTGGCGGAGGCCCAGTCGGTGCAGGCCGGTGACGACATCCGCGTCGCCGGGATCAGCGTCGGCACGGTGAAATCGCTGGAGCTGAAACCGGATCGGGTGGTCATGCGCTTCACCGTCGACTCCAACGTGTTCGTCGGCGACCAGTCCACGCTGGATATCCGCATGCTCACCGTGGTCGGCGGCAACTATGTGGCGCTGTTCCCCTCGGGCACGACACCGTTGGGCGACAAGCACATTCCGCCGGACCGGGTGCGGCTGCCGTACAGCCTGGTGCAGACCTTCCAGGACGCGGCCGAGCCGCTGCGCAAGATCGATGGAGACACGTTGCGGCGCAACCTGGCCGCGCTCGGCACCTCGGTCGCGCAGGCGCCGGACACGCTGCGCACCACCCTCGACAGCCTCAACAGCTTCGTCGACGACCTCAATCGCCAGCACACGATGATTTCCAAGGCGATCGCCAACGCCGACGAGTACGTGACCATGTACGACGGCGCCAAGAGTTCGCTGGGCAGGCTGGTGCAGGCAACCAACCTGATGGAGGACCTGGTCCTGGGCAAGCGTGCCGAGCTGCGCGAGGGTCTGCGGCTGTTGAATGCGGTGATCAGCAAGGCCGCGGCGATCGCGCCGACCTACGCGGAGCTGAAGCCGAAGCTGCAGCCGCTGTTCGACGCCGTGCCACGGCTGACGGAACTGCTCGACAAGCTGGACCCGGTCGTCGCCTCGGTGCAGGACCTGCAGCAGAAGCTGTCGGCGATGGCGATTCCCGACGGCGGCGTGACGATCGACCAGTCCGGTCAGACCATTACCGCGCCACCGAACGCGATCGCGCGGGTGTGCGTGCCGCTGCCGGGGAGGGACTGCTGATGCTGCACAAGATCCTGGGCTCGCGGGCGTTCATGTCGGTATCGGGCGCGCTCGTGGCGGTCGCGCTCGTCGTCGTGGGGTATTTCATCGCCTTCGATCCGATGAAGCAGACCCAGAGCTACTGCGCGATCATGCCCGACAGCGTCGGCCTGTACGTCGGCAATCAGGTGACCATGCGGGGCATTCCGGTGGGCACCGTGACTTCCATTGCCCCGCAGGGCAAGTCGGTGAAGGTCGAATTCGACGTCGAAGCCGATAAGCCGGTCTACGCCGACGCGGGCGCCACCACGCTGGCCGACAGCATCGTCGCGGCTCGCGAGCTCGCCGTGGTGTCCGCGGGCAAGGACACCGCGCGCTGGAACGCCGCGCAGTGCATCACCAAGACGCTGACGCCCAAGAGCGTCTCCGAGACGCTGAACGCGGTCGCGCAGCTGTCCGCGCAGATCTCGGGACCGGACGCCAAAACCCCCGACGCCCTCGCCCAGGGTTTGTCGCAGCTGAACGCGGCGACCGCGGGAACCGGGCCGCAGATCAACGACATCATCAAGAAGCTGAGCGGGGCGATGGCCTCGCCCGATGCCGACATCGGCCATCTGGTCGGCGTTTTCGACGCCTTCGCCTCGGTCGGCAAGAAGGTCGAGGAGCACTGGGGCGACATCGAATCGATGTTCCGCCGGTTGGCGCCGGTGCTCAGTGCGTCGCGCACCGATCTCCTGGAACCCGGTGCGCAGGTGATCGACGGACTCGCGCAACTGCTTCCGGTGCTCAACGACCTCACCACGGCCTTCGGCGATCCGATCATGAAGGCCCTCGATTTCACCGTGCCGCTGGTGAAGTTCCTGCGTGCCCGGGTCGGATCGCTGGCCCAGGTCGTGTCGATGATGCCGGTGCTGACCGACGCCCTCCGGTCGGTCGGGCAGTCGGGGATCATCTATGCCGCACCGAAAGTCGCGATCCCGCAGCAGCAGGCCGACCAAGTGTGCGCGGTGCTGAACGCGCTGGCGCCGGGCCGCTGCGACGCCGCGGGGGGTATGGCGAAGGTCGACATGGCGGCCCTGATGTTCGGATTGGCTGGTGCGCGATGAGGATCAATCGGGACGAGACCGGGCGGCTGGTCGTCACGCTTGCCCGGGTGCGTAGCGAGAATGGTTGCCGCAGTGGCCGTTTCGTCGCCGGGCTCGCGGTGGCGCTGGCGCTCACGGTGCCCGCCGCTGGCTGCTCGTTCGACCCGTCCTCGGTTCCGGTACCCGGCTCAGAGGTCTCCGGCGACACCTACGACATCCACATCCAGTTCGCCAATGTGCTGAACCTGCCCGCGCGGGCCAAGATCATGGCCAACGGCGCCCAGGTCGGCACGGTTTCCGGGGTGTCGGTGGTGGATTCGGCCGAGACCGGCGGGCGCGGCGGGTACGTGGTGGTCGACGCCAGGATCTCGAGATCGGCACGGCTGCCCGCCGACACGCACGCCGAACTGCGGCAGAACACCGTGCTCGGCGACATCCATCTCGCGCTGCTCACTCCGCCGGACGGCTTCGACAAGCTGCTGCCCGAGGGCGGCACGATCCCGCTGGCGCAGACGAAACCACCGGTGCAGCTGGAGGACACGATGGCCGCGCTGGCCACGTTCACCCAGGGCGGGGCTGTGCAGCAGGTACAGGACACCATCGAGCAACTCAACGATGTGCTCCCCACCGATCCCGCGCGAACCGCCCAGATCGGCAAGACCCTGGCCGACGACGCCGTGGATCTGGGCAACCACCTGGACGAGCTCGATTCGCTGCTCGACGGTATCGACAACAACACCAATGTGCTGCACGGCATCCGGCCGGTGCTGGCTGACCTGCTGACCCAGGAATCGGTCGACCAGATGACCGGCATCGCTCCGTCCATCGTCGGCGTGACCAAGATCTTCAGCGTGCTCGGCCCGATCGGCACCTCGCTCACCTGGCTCGGCCCGCTGCTGAACAGCGCGGACGGCACCGTGCAGGCGTACCTGCCGCTGTTGGCGTCGGCCCGGCCGTTGGATCTGAGCCAGCCGTCGAATCTGCAGGCGCTGATCTCGCTGGTCCGCGACAAGATCATCCCATTCGCGGAGCACGGGCCCAAGGTGAATATCACCGGCGTGAAAACCGATGCCCCCGTGCCGATTCAGGACCAGACGGACCGGATCATCCAGACCCTACGCATGATCGGAGTCGTCCGATGAAGCTCGGTCCGCTCGCCTCACTGGGCGGTATCGCCGCCATCACCGTGTTCGGCGCGGGATATCTGACGTTCGGTGTGGTGCAAGCCGATCCGCTGGCCGACTACACCCACGCCACCATGGTGCTGACCAATTCGGGTGGCCTCGCCGTCGGATCGCCGGTGTTGCTCACCGGCATCGAGGTGGGCCGCGTCAGCTCGGTGACCAACAGCGCGGGCGGCGTCGAGGTCGGGCTGAAGCTCGCCGCAGACCGGCGGGTGCCCACCGACAGCATGGTCACCATCGAGCACCTGTCCGCACTCGGCGAGCCCTACGTCGAGTTCAAGCCGAATTCCGGCGACGGTCCGTACGTGCGCGACGGGCAACAGCTGAAGACCGCGAATGTGCGGACGCCGCTGTCGATTCCGGAGGTCGCCCGGCTCGCCACCAAGACGTTGAACCAGCTCGATCCGACGGTGGTCGGCTCGCTGGTCGACACGGCCGAGAAGTCGCTGGCCGACACCGACGGCGCGATCCCGAATCTGGCCCGCTCGGGTGATCTGCTCGCGGCGGCCATCATGAGCCGGAACCCGCAGATCGCCTCGCTGCTCAACAGCTTCCAGAACACGGCGACCAACATGGACTGGGTAGGGCCTTCGTTCAGCGCCGCCGCGCCCGAATGGGTCAAGTTCACCCAGGCGCTGAGCGAGCTGGTGGCCCATGTCGGCCGCATGGTCGACAGCCAGCCGATCGACGAGTACACGACAGGAAACGGGGTCGCCCCGTTCACCGCGAAGACCGTCGACAGGTTGCGCGAGCTGCAACCCGAGCTGAGTTCGCTGGCCCCGGCGCTGCGGCCGCTGGTCGACGCGATCGTCTCGGCCGCGCCGCGCATCGACATTTCCGACCTGATCTCCCAGGCTCTCGCCGACGTCGACGCCGATGGCGCCGTCAAGGTGCGGGTCGCCGTCAAATAGAAAGGAGGACGCGATGTCGAACGACGTTGTGACCGAACCGAAGCTGGGCAGCGACGAGGCGGAGGCCACCCGCGGCGCCGAGCCGGTGCGTAACCCGAAGACCGTCTCGATTCGCCTGTCCACGGTCGCGATCGCGGTCGCGGCGGTGGCGTTGGTCGGCGCCACCGCGGTCTTCGCCGCACTGTGGGCGTCCGCGCGCGGTGACCTCAGCGATCGTGACGCCGCCGCTGCCGCCGACCAGCACGCCGAGCAGGTCGCCACCGACTACGCGCTCGGCGCCTCCACCATCAACTTCCAGGACGTCAACTCCTGGGTTGCCAAGCTCAAGGCCAACACCACCCCGCAGCTGGCCACCAAGTTCGACGCCACCGCGTCGAAGCTGCAGGACATCCTGGTTCCGCTGAAGTGGACCTCGACCTCGACCCCGATCACCGCCAAGGTGATGAACACCGACAACGGGATCTACAAGGTGAACGTCTTCTTGAACGTCACCTCGACCAGTGCCCAGACGCCCGAGGGCGCGCAGAGCACGGTCACCTACACGGTCAACGTGGATCCGAACAATGGCTGGAAGGTCGCCGATGTCGGTGGGATGGCGGGTGCGCTGCCGAAGCAGTAACGCGCTTCGCCGGCTTCGGCCGGTAGCGTCACTATTAAATGAATAAAGTGGTGGCTATTTCCAGCAAATGGCCCTGACCTGCGTAAATGCAATTTCATAAATTGACGATTGAGCCAGCAACCTTCGGGTAACGTGCAATGAAGAACGGCTTGTGCATTCGTACCGGTATTTCCCTGTCCAGCAGTGAAGGCGGTTTCGATGGCGACACCCGGCGGCAGTCACGACCCCGAAGTCGGTCGCGGATCCGGCAACAACCGCGCGCTGGTCATCGCGGCCGTGCTCGCCGCCGTGCTGGCGCTGGTGGTCGCGGCAGGTCTGCTGTTGCGGTCGAATGAGGACTCGGAGGACGACAACTCGCCGCCGTCGACAACCACCTCCAAGGCCAGAACGATCAGCTCGTCGCCCACCATCAGCCCCGGCCGGATGCCAGGACCGCCGCCGCCCACTCAGCTGAGTCCAGGTCCGGCGACGCCGGTGGTTCCGGCGCAGCCCGCACGCAAGATCGGCGACGACTGCTCGGCGGGCGGGATCGTCGCGCAGTGGGACCTGCGCGACGGCCAATGGGCGTGCATCCCGCAGGCGCAGGGCCGGGCCGAACATCAGGTCGGCGACGACTGCTCACACGACGGCATCGTCGCCCAGTGGGCGCTGAGCCCCGACGGCCACTGGGTCTGCGTCCCGCAAGAGCAGGGCGGCGACGAACATCAGGTCGGCGAGGACTGCTCGCACGACGGCATCGTCGCCCAATGGTCGCTGACACCAGACGGCCGCTGGGTCTGCCTCCCGCAGGAGCAGGGCGGCGGCACCACCACCGAACCCGTACCCACCACGCCCACCGCACCAGGCACGCCCTAGGCGTATCGACGCAGGGCAGCGCCTCAGGCTCCCGTGTCCGGCACCGGTGCGAATGCCGCACCGGCCGTCATCAGTCTCGCCGCCAGTGCGCGACACCGCCTTCCGAGTTCTGGCGGATCGAGTACCTCGAAGTCGTGGCCCAGCAGGACCATGTGCATGAGCACGACGTCGAGGCTGCTGTCGGCGCCGCTGAGCACCTCACAGAGCTCGCTGCCGTGCGGTTGTACGGCGGCCGCCGACGCCGGAATCTGCGCGCGCACCGTGTCGGCCGACGCGTGCACGAGGAACCGCGCTCGGTGCGGGTAGACCCGGCTCGCCACTCCCTCCTGCACGTAGGTCGCCGCGTCGGGCGCGGGGCGCGGACGGAACCGCCAGGTCCGTGCGGACACATCGGTCATCCGGTCGACACGGAAGGTGCGCCAGTCGTCGCGATCGAGGTCGTAGGCGAGCAGGTACCAGCGCCGGTCGGAGGCGACCAGCCGGTAGGGCTCGATCCGCCGCTGTCGCACCGCGCTTCCGGACGGGTAGTCGAAGTTGATTTCGACCTCGTCGCGGCAGGCTCTGGCCAGTGTCATGAGCACGTCGGCGTCGACCGGTGTCCGGCCGCCGTCGAAGGACTCCACCGACTCGGCGAGCGCGCGCATCTCGTGCCGTAACCGGTTGGGCAGCACCCGGTCGAGCTTGGTCAGCGCCCGAAGTGCCGCGTCACCGGCGCCCGCGACCGCGCCACCCGCGCCGACCAGCAGTGCGACCGCGGTGACGATCGCCTCTTCGTCATCGAGCAGCAGCGGCGGCAGCTCCTGTCCCGGGCCGAGCCGGTAGCCGCCGCCGACACCGTGGCTGGCTTCTACCGGATAGCCGAGCGTGCGCAGTCGTTCGACATCGCGCCGTACCGTGCGCGGCGTCACCCCGAGCCGGTCGGCGAGTTCGGGGCCGGTCCAGACCTGGCGCTGCTGCAAGAGCCCGAGCAAGGTGAGCACCCGCTCGGTCGTGCCCCGCTCGTCGCCGTCCATGGCACCCATCTTGCCGCACAATAGCGGACCGATTCTGTCCGCTAGGGGTGCCAAGGTGGCGTCATGGACACAGACGAACTCGACCGGAACCGGACACTGCGCGAGCAGTGGGAGTTCCACTGGAACCATCAGTTGCGAGCCCGGCTCGACGGCCTCCCCGACGACGAGTACTTCTGGTCGCCGGTGCCGGAGGCCTGGAGTGTGCGGCCGCGCGGCAGCTCGACCGCGCCCATCCAAGCCGGTGCCGGGGACTTCACGATCGACTACGCCATCCCGGCGCCGGACCCCGCGGCCTTCACCACGATCGCCTGGCGGCTCGGCCACGTCATCGTCGGCGTGCTCGCCGCGCGCAACGCGGCACACTTCGGCGCACCCGCGGCGTCCTACGAGAGCTGGGAATACGCCGCGAGCGCGGCCACCGCGCTCGACCAGCTCGAAGCCGAGCTCGATCGCTGGCTGGCGGGGGTGCGCAGCCTCGGCGACGCCGGACTCCGCGTTCCGGTCGGTAATAAGGAGCCCTACCCCGAACTGCCCATGGCCGACTTGGTGCTGCACGTCCATCGCGAGCTGATCCACCACCTGTCCGAGGTCTGCCTGCTGCGCGACCTCTACCTGCACACCAAATCTGCTGCCCGCCAGGAGGAAACCGCATGACCGTGAAGACGACCCACCTCGATCCTGAAGAACTGCACTACAACCCGGCCTTCACGCAGGGCGTGATCGCGCCCGCT
Source organism: Nocardia iowensis (assembly GCF_019222765.1). Taxonomy (NCBI): domain Bacteria; kingdom Bacillati; phylum Actinomycetota; class Actinomycetes; order Mycobacteriales; family Nocardiaceae; genus Nocardia; species Nocardia iowensis. Next base: position 1,617,065 of record NZ_CP078145.1, read on the forward strand.
GCCCAGACGCTCTATGTCGGTGGCCAGCTCGGCACCGATAGCACCGGAAATCTGCTCGGCGGTATCGAGGCGCAGACCACTCAGGCGATGCGAAACGTGCTGACCGTGCTCGCTGCCGCGGACACCGGTCCGGAGCATGTCGTCAAACTCAACATCTACCTGGTCAACGGGGTCGACGCGCAACTGGGATACGCGGCGGCGCGGTCCGTGTGGGGTGACCACCGCACGGCCATCACCGTCGTTTCCACCGCGGCGCACGCGCGCCCTGGTGCGCTCGTGGAGATCGACGCTGTGGCGATCGTCCCCGAATAGTGCCGTGGCACTGCCGAAGCCGAGGCCGTTGTCCCGGCTTCGGCAGGACGAGTCCGAGCCGGGCCGAAAATCGATCGACACGGCTGAGATGCTCGACGCGTGACCGTCGTTCCGGAATTCTTCGCTACTCGTCTCACCAACCAGGAGGGTGCGCCCGCCCGCGCCTGGCTCGACCGCCTGCCCGGCCTCGCGGCGCACTACGCCGACCGCTGGCAGCTCACTTTCGACGGTCCGTCCATGCACGGTTACGGCGGGCTGGTGCTGCCGGTCCGCCGGGCCGACGGCAGCCCGGCCGTGCTCAAGCTGAACTATCTGACTCCCGAGACCAAGGATGAGCCGGTCGCGCTGGCCGCGTGGCAGGGTGACGGTGCGGTGCTGCTGTTCGACAGCGACCCCGAAAACGGGGCACTGCTGCTGGAGCGTTTGGCGGCTGGACGGTCACTGGAAACCGAGCCGATCGACGATGCCGTGCGGATCACCTGCGAACTGATGCGCAGGCTCGCAATTCCGGTGCCGCAAGACATTTCACGCAACTTGCGGACCGAATCCGCGGCCTGGGCCGAGGAACTGCCGCGGGAGTGGGAGCGGCTCGGCGCACCGTACCCCCGCAAGCTGCTGGACGCGGCCGTCGAGGTGTGCACCCAGCTCGGACCAGGCGCGGACCAGTTGCTGGTCAACGAGGACCTGCACTTCGAGAACGTGCTCGCCGGAGAACGCGAGCCGTGGCTGGTCATCGACCCTCAGCCGTTGGCGGGCGATCTCGAATTCACCACCCTGTCACTGCTGTGGAGCCGCCGCACCGAATCCGCCCTCGACGACCGCTTCGCCGCCGTCGTCGACATCGCCGGACTCGACGCCGACCGGGCCCGCGCGTGGACCCTCGTCCAGTGCGCGCGAAACTGGCTGTGGTTCGCCGAGGACGAGGATTGCGACGACCCCGGCTACCCGTCCGTCCAGGAGATCGGACCGTGGGCACTGCGTTGAAATCGGTTGCTGCCGAGCTGAATTGACCGTAGCCGCCGCTCGGTGTCTCGGGGGTGAACGTTCACGCGTGCGCGGTTTTTCCACCGTCGATGACGAGCTGGGCTCCGGTGAGATACGGGTGCTCTGGGGAAGCGAGGGTGAGCGCGAAGGCCGCGATCTCCGCGGCGGTCGCGAGTCGGCCGAGTCCAGGAACATTGCTGCCCGCCCACTGTTTCATCAGCACCCGCCACGCGTCATCGGGAATGTGCTCCATGCCCGCGGCTCGGCGCACCAACTCGGTGTCGGTGGTGCCGGGGACGAGTGCGTTGACCCGGATCCCGTCCGCCGCATAGTCGAGCGCCGCCGACTGGACCAAGCCGACAAGCCCGCGCTTGCTAGCGGTGTACGCACCACGACCCGCGTCCGTCGCGAGTGCGTTACTCGACGAGGTGACCACGATGGTGCCTCCGCCGCTGCGAAGCATATGCGGCACTTGATATTTGATGGAAAGGAAGGTCCCGCGCAGGTTGGTGTTCAGGACCCGATCGAACTCCGCAGTGCTGTACTCGTGCAGCTTCTTCTGAATGGTGATGCCCGCGTTGTTGAACGCGACATGCAGTCCGCCATAGGTTTTCACCGCCGCGTCGACAAAACTCCGGACGTCGTCCTCGACCAGGACATCCGCGCGGATGTATGTCGCCTCACCTCCTGCCGCCCTGATCTCGCGCTCCACCGCGTGCCCGCGCCCCTCCCTGCGGCCACAGAACGCGACCCGCCCGCCCTCGGCGGCGAACAATCGCGCCGCCGCGGCGCCGATCCCCGAGGTCGCCCCGGTGATCAGCACGGTCTTGCCTTCGAACCGCCGCAACGCCGTCGGTTCGAACCGAGGCGGGTTCGAATTCGCGCCCAGCGCAACACCTCCGGCCAGACCCGCACCCACACCGACCGCGAGCCCGGACGCGGCAGCCATCGTGCCGAGCAGCCGCCTGCGGCTCGGCTTCGCTGCCTGCGTACTGTTCCCGGTCGGCTTGGTCCGGGAATCGGGTTGCTCGCCACCATCGGACACCCGCACCGAGTCGTCTTCGTTCGTCATGCCACCACCCTCGCGAGAACCGTGCTCGGGTGAATCCCTCTGCGGGCCCGAATCGCCGGACATATGGCGGACGCATGCGCCGTTCCGGTTCCTCCTCGAGGATGAGGCGGCTCCTCCGCTGGGAGGAACCGGGCAACGCGGGCGCACGGCATGATGGTGCCGTGGTGAGTTCGGCTGGGGTGACGCGTGGGGTGGAGTCCTGGCTCGATGTGCGGTTCTTACCGGTCCGGATGCTGGTGCTGGTGCTCTCGGCGGTGGGTTGCCTACTGTTCCTCACCGATTCGCCGAGCGTCCTTGACTGGACGATCGGGATGTTCGCGGTGCTGGTCACCGCCGGTGGGGTGGGCCGACCGTTCGCCACGTCGCTCGTGGTGAGCGGTCTGCTGCTGCTCGGTTTCGAGATCGGCGATACCGGACCGATGGTGGCCAAGGTCGCCGCCGCGATCGCATTGCTCGAGTTGTCTGCCCGCCGGTCCGGCTGGCAGCCGTGGTTCGCCGCCTGTGCGGTGGCCGCCGCCTATTTCCTGCATCCCAGCGGCGACCTCGCCGCGAACGGTTATCGAGCGGTGGTGATGGCGGGCGCGCCGCTGCTGGTCGGCGCCCTGCTGCGCGCGGCACGCGAGAGCGCCGACCACGCGCGACGACAAGCCCACGAGATCGCCCAGCGCCGTGATGCCGAAGTGGCGGCCGCCCGCGCCGTCGAACGAACAGCCATCGCCAGGGAATTGCATGATCTGATCGCCCACCACGTGTCCTCGACCGTGTTGCGCGTCGGTGTCGCCCGCCATGCCATGCCCGACGCGCCACCCGGGGCCAGGCAAGTCCTCGACGACATCCACGCCAGCGGCAAGGAAACCCTCACCGACCTGCGCAGGCTGGTCGCCATCCTGCGTGATCCCGCGATGACCGGCGACTCCTTCATCGCGCCAGCCGACCTGCCCAGCGCACTCATCGCCGTGGTGGATCGCGCACGGCAATTGGGCATCACCGTCGATGCCGAGGTGACCGAGGAGGTCACCGATGTCGATGCGGTACTTGCGCTTACGCTGTTGCGGCTCACCCAGGAGGGCATCTCGAACATCGCGAAACATGCTGGGCCGGGCGCAACAGCGAAGTTGACCATTGCCATGCGCGACAGCGAAATTCAGTTCACGTTGCGCGACAATGGGTCGAACTCGAACCCTGGCAACGGCCTGGTCGAAGGGCGCGACAAGCCCTCGGCCGCACCGCCGTACGCCGCGGCGGGTCATGGACTCGGCTTGATCGGATTACGCGAGCGCGTCGAACTGCTCGGCGGCGAGTTCTCCGCCACCGAGGTCGGCTCGGAATGGCAACTCGCAGCACGCCTTCCGACCGGTCGACCGGTGCTGTCATGACGATCCGCGTCTTCATCGTCGATGATCAGCACCTGGTCCGCGCCGGTCTGCGCATGCTCTGCGAGACCGACGACGGCTTGGCGGTGGTGGGGGAGGCCGCCACCGGCAGCGACGCCGTGCGGCTCGCCGAGCAACTTACTCCCGACGTCGTCCTGATGGATCTGCGCATGCCGGGGATGGATGGAATCCGCGCCACCGCGGCCATTCTCGCTGCCAGACCGGCGACCCGCGTGGTCGCGCTGACCACCTTCGACGACGATGACCATCTATACCCGGCACTCGCGGCCGGTGCCTGCGGCTTCCTGGTCAAGGACGCCTCGCCCGCCGACCTGCTCCAAGGCATCCACCGCGCCGCCGCGGGCGACCACCCGTTCTCTCCCGATGTCCTACGCCGCGTGCTCGATTCCGCACTGGCGGCCCGCACCAGCCCGCCGCAGGCCGAAGCTGTCGCACCCTCGGGCCTGACGGCTCGCGAAGTCGAAGTACTCGCCCTCGTCGCCGAGGGCCTCGCCAACGCCGAGATCGCCCAGCGCCTGCACCTCGGCATCACCACCGTCAAAACCCACGTCACCAACCTGATGGCAAAAACCGGCACCACCAACCGCGTCCAACTGGCGGTCTTCGGCATCCGGCCCCGCTGACACCCAGCGACCCTCGCCCCGCGCACCAACCCCGCGCACAGAGTTGCTGGAAATTTCATGCGCGGCACCGCAACTCGTGCGCGGCGGCGCGTCAGTGGGGGTGTTGGGCGGCGTAGGTGGCGCGTTCTTGGGCGCGGCGGTGGGTGCGTTCGGGGCTTTCGAGGTCGGCGGGAAGGCCGTGTTTGGCAAGCCGGTGGGCCCTGTTCATCGGCATGAACGCGGCTGTATAGAACAGGGCGAGGAGTAAGGCGAGCAGCACCATCGAGCCGCGTAACCACAGTTCGCCTGGGAAGAGCAGGAAGGCCGCGAACAGCGGGGTGAACGGGATCAGGCCGCGCAGGATGTGGCGGGCGGCGGCGTGCTTTCCGGTGAGGTCGTTGCGCACCCAGTCGATCATCGAATCGGGCAGGCGGCGTCCGAAGACGTAGCCGATCCACTGGATCGGGTTGGGCCGTCGCTGTTCTCTGGACATGCGTGGGCTCCTAACTGGGTGGGGCTCAGGCGAGCACGGATCGACGTGCGGCCTCGTTGACGCGGGTGAGGACTTCACGCAACTCCTCGAGGTCGGCCAGCGTGACGCCGAGCCGCTCGACTACCGCGGGCGGGATCCGCACGGCCTGCTCGCGCATCGCGGCACCGGCCGGGGTCAGGTTCACCACCAGGTTCCGTTCGTCGCGGCTGTCCCGTTCGCGGGTGATCAGTCCGGCACTCTCCAGTCGCTTGAGCAGCGGCGAGAGCGTCGGCGAGTCGAGCTGAATCGCCTCGGCGATCGCCTTGACCGACATCGGCGCCTCACCCCACAGCGCGAGCATCACCAGGTATTGCGGATGGGTGAGGCCGAGTGGTTCCAGCAGCGGCCGATAGACGGCGAGTACCGCGCGGTTGGCCACCGCCAAGGCGAAGCACACCTGCCGGTCGAGCTGTAGCGGATCGTCCATCAGAGCTCCTGTCTTCTGTCGTCAACGTTAACGCACGAACAGTTAATGCATTAACTATGTGGGCGACATCTCGTCGGAGAAGCGTGGTTCCGGCGTGGGTGATCGTTAGTTTGAGACACATGCAGAACGACGCCGGTCGCATCCACGAGCTAGACGCTGTCCGCGGATTCGCCCTGTGCGGGATTCTGGTCGTCAACATCTGGCAGCTCACCGACATGACCGCGGTGAAAGCCCCGGGCGAGATGGTTCCGCTGCGGCACGTGCTCTCGGTGTTGTTCGAGGGACGGTTCTTTCCGATCTTCTCGTTCCTGTTCGGGCTGAGCTTCGCACTGTTCCTGGACAGCGCCGCGCGGCGCACCGAGCATCCGCGACTGGTCTTGATCCGGCGGCTTGTCGCGCTCGGCGTGCTCGGGTTCGTCCATCATCAGTTCCAGCCGGGTGAAGCGCTGTTGCCGTACGCGATAGTCGGATTGGTGATCCTGTTGCCCGCCGCGAGCCTGCCGCGCTGGGCGGTGCTGATCGCCGGGCTCGCCACGACGGGTGTCGGATTGGCGCTCGGCGGCGGGTTCGGTCTGGTGCCCGGCCTGTTCCTGCTCGGCCTGGCGACCGCCCGCTACGGCATCGCCGAGACGCTCGACGAGCGCGGCTGGCAGATCGCTGCCGTTTTCGCGCTCGCCCTGCCCGCCGCGGTGGTGACCGCGATCTGGGAGTTCCGCACGCCGTACCTCGACCTGCTGGCCAGCAGTGCCCCGCCGGTCGCCGGTCTGCTCGGTGCCCTCGCATACCTGACCGGCATGTTGCTGGTGCTGCGCACCGAAACCGGCGCGGTACTCGCGGAGGCGCTGGAGCCCCTCGGCCGAATGGCATTGACCAACTACGTCTCCGCAACAGCCTTCATCCTGATCGCCGCGCCACGCCTCGGCCTGTCCGGCTCCGACAAGTACGGCGCACTACTCGGCCTGGCCACCGCGATAATCGCCGTCCAGGCAATAGTCAGCTGGTCCTGGCTGAAGATATTCCGGTACGGCCCCCTCGAATGGATCTGGCGCAGTGTGACCTGGTGGGAACTGGTGCCCGCCCGGCGCGAGCTGGAAACCAGCCGATATCGATGAGAACGCACGCGGTTTCAGCCGAGCTCCACCGGCAACGTAAACGGCCCACGATGCCGAAACCCTGAGCGCCACGCAATATCCCGGGCGTCCACCGTCAGAGTGGTGCCAGGCCAGCGAGTGAAGAGGTAGTCGAGCGCCGTCCCGGCCAGCGTGCGCACCAGCGCGTTACCCAGGCAGGAGTGCGGGCCGTAGCCCAGGTCGAGTTGCGCGTGCGGCGCGCGCCTCAAGTCCAATTCGTCTGGCCTGTCGAACGTCTCGGGGTCACGGTTGGCGGAGGCGAGGCACAGCAAGACCGTTTGCCCGGCCCGAATGGTGTGCCCGCCGATGGTCAGATCGGTGATCGCGAAACGTGGCCCGGCGAGCACCTGCGGCGACAGGTAACGCAGCAATTCGTCTACTGCGGAATGCTTTTCCGTCGCCGTGCGCAGGATATGGAGCTGGTCCGGCCGCCCGAGCAGCGTCAGCACCGATCCGGCGATCAGGTCGACCAGCACCTCGTACCAGACGAACAACAGATAGAACAGCAGCCCGGCCAACTCGTCCGCGGTCGGCGACCCGGTGTCGTCGTGCGCCGCGACCAATCTGCCGAGCAGCGTATCGGCACGCACCGCCCGCGCCTGTTCCGTTGTCGCGGTGATGATCGCGCGCATGGTGTCCAAGGTGTCCCTGGCACGCGGGGGAGTGGCCGCGGGCAACAGCGTCGAATTTGCCCAGTCGAGCAGACGTTCGCGTTCAGCCTCGCCGAGTCCGAGCAGTTCGCCGAGCACGGCGGCAGGCAGCGGTACGGCCAGCTGCTCGACGAGATCCACCTCGGTGCCCGAATCCAATTCCCGCAGAAGGGAATCGACCAACGTAGGGGCGAGCCGCGTCCATTCGGCCAGCCGTCGCGGCGACAGTTCGCCGGTCACTATCCCACGTAAGCGCGCATGGTCGGCGGGTTCGGTGAGCAGGAAGGCGAGCAGCGACGGCGGGACCGTGAAACCGCGATAGTCGTCGGTGCCCGCCCGCCGCACGTTGGTCGACAACCGGTCGTCCAGCAACCCGGCGCGCACATCGCGATACCTGGTCACCAGCCACGCGGACGGACCGTCGGGCGTCCGTATCCGATGCACCCCGCCCTCGGCGCGCAGGCGCGCCAGCGTCGGCCACGGATCTGCCGCGAACCCGGCATCGAATACCTCCGTCACCCAGCCATCATCTCGCATTGTGCGCCAGTACTTTGCACGGTTCCGGCGGCTACGGAATCGCTATCGATCGGCAATCAGCCGAACGGCGGTTCGGCGCGGCGGGCGAGCAACTCCCGCGCTACCTCGCAGACTGGGCGGTCATGGACCAGTTAGTGCTGATGTTCGTCATCCTGTTCGCCGCGATCTTCGCCGAACCGCTCGGCAAGCGGCTCGGCATCGCGTCGGCGGTGCTGATGACGGTGTTCGGGTGCGTGGTGGCGCTGGTTCCGTTCGCCCCGCGTATCAATATTCCGCCCGACCTGATTCTGCCGTTGGTACTGCCGCCTCTGCTGTACGCGGCGGCGCGACGCACCTCGTGGCGGCAGTTCGCGGAGAATTGGCTGTTGATCGCCCTGCGCGCGGTGGGCCTGGTCGCGGCGACGGCCGCCGTGGTGGCCTTTGTCTTCCATGCCTGGTATCCGGGACTGCCGCTCGCCGCCGCCGTCGCGCTCGGCGCTTTGGTCGCACCACCGGATCCGGTCGCGGCCACCGCGCTGGCGGGCCGGCTCGGGCTGCCCCGCCGCCTGGTGGTGGTGCTGGGTGGCGAGGGCCTTTTCAACGATGTCACCGCCATCGTCATCTATGGTGTCGCGATTCAAGCCGTGGTCACCGGCCGGTTCTCCGCGCCGCACGCGGCGGCCGAATTCGTGATCTCCGCGGTGGTCGCGATCGCCGTCGGGCTGGTGCTGGGGTGGGCGGGGAGCAGGCTGACCAACTACCTCGCGGAGGCCACCTGGCAGGTGGCGTTGAGTCTGCTGCTGCCGTTCGCCGCCTACGGACTCGCCGAGGCGTGGCACGGCTCCGGCGTGCTCGCCGTGCTGGTCTGTGCGCTATATCTGACCGACGCCGTCACCGAATTCGGCGACTCGGACTACCGGCTGGTCGGCACCGCGTTCTGGGACATCATCGAAATGCTGTTGAGCGGTTTCGCTTTCGGCCTCATCGGCCTGGAACTCGGCGCGGTACTGGACGCAACCGGCGGCGACTGGCCGAGGCTGCTCGGCGGTGCGGCCGCCGTGGTCGCCGTCGTGGTCGGGCTGCGCCTGGTCTGGCTGATGGCCACCTGGGCGATCGGACAGACCTGGTGGCGTAGCTCGCGCGCCGACGAGCCCTACACCTGGCGCGAGACCATCGTCACCTGGTGGGCGGGCATGCGCGGTGTCGCGACCGTCGCACTGGCACTGGCCATCCCGTTCATCACCGACGACGGCGCCGACTTTCCCGGCCGCACCGAAATCCTGTTCACGGCCTTCGTCGTCGTGCTGTTCACCCTGTTGCTGCAAGGAACGACGCTGCCGTTCGTCGTCCGGCTCACCGGCGTGCACGCCGACACCCAGCGCGAGCGCGAACTCGAACGGCAGCTCTGGGAGCGCGTCATCAAGGCGGAATTGGCGCGGTTGAAGGAGATTGCCGCCGCCGAACAACTACCCGACGACGTGTACGAACGCCTCCGCGACGGCCTCCGGCAACGAATGGCCCGGGCCGACCCACAGGCCGCCGACGCGGACGCCGAGTCGGCGGCCGCCCGAAACCTGCGGCTGGCCAAGAAGTTACGGGTGATCCGGGCGGACATCATCGACGCGGGCCGTCGCGAAGCCCTCAATGCCCGCCGGGAACCCGGCATGCCGCCGGACCTGGTCGACCGGGTCACCCGGCGACTGGACCTCGGCACGCGCTGAGCCGAGTTCGCTACCCGAGCAACAAGATCAGCTAGCCGATACCCCGGTGTCGCGGATCGCCTCGAGCACTTCGTTGTAGGTGAGGGAGGAGTTGACGATGGCGCTCTCCGACGCCACATCGATGTCGACGGAATCGACACCGTTGACCCCGCGTAGTTGGGACTCGATGGCGGAGGCGGACTCGCGGGTAACGTTATGCAGGGTGATGGTGTACGAACTCATGTACACCGAATAGACCGAATCGACGAGCGCAAACGCCGTCGAGCAGTGGTCTTCGATTTTCCTACGTTTGGTCGCCGAGTCCCCGGGAATAGCTGGGGTGTCATACAACTCGACGCAACAGGATTGTCATGATCATCATCATCGGGCTTGTCGTCTTGATCGCAGCAGTGATCATCGGGGTCGCCGGCGTGGTGGCGAACAACGGTGAAGCCAATTTCCTACCAAGTGATTTCGCCGTCTTCGACTACCACTTCCACGGTTCCAGTGGTTTGCTGTTCGGCTACGGCATCGCCCTTGGCGCCATCGGCACGCTGGGCCTGGCCCTCCTGCTGACCGGTGTCTGGCGTGTCTCCCGCCGTAACATGGCGGCACGTCGCGAGCTCAGGCAGTCCCGCCGCGAAATGGCGGCGGTCCGGCGCGATCTAGCGGACGGCACGCCACCGGCCCGTCAGGAGCCCGCACCGCAGCCGCACCGCGAGCCCGTCTGGAGTCGATTCGTGCGCCGCCCGGCCACGGCTCCCGCCGGTGACACTTCGCGCGCCGACAGCACGCTCCGCGTGCAGGCGCCGACGTCGAAATAATCATAGAGAAAAGGAAATACAACCATGATTATTCTCGGACTTGTCCTCCTCATCGCGGGGTGGCTGCTCGGAATCGGATTACTCACCACCGCGGGCATCATCATCCTCATCGTCGGCCTCGTGCTGATGATCGCGGGTTCGGTCGGCCGCCCCGTCGGCGGTAGGCGTTGGTATTACTAGGGATCGGCAATGAACAAATTCGAAGACCGGATCGCGCACCAGGTGCGAGCCGCACGGGGCAACGTCAAACGGATTCTCGGTCGCACGTCGGGTGACCGGCGAATGGAGGCCGAAGGACGTCGAGAACAGACTCGCGGCAACCTCGAGCGTGCTGCGGATAAATTGCGGGCCGCGTTCAAACGGTAACCCTGTTCGAACGCCGACCCAGTAGCCGATATCAGCCGAGGGGCCAACGCCCCTCGGCTGATATCGGCTGTCACCGCGTTATTCGCGATGGGTCTTTGAAATGCGGCCGCTCCGGCGGCTCGGCCCCGGTCATCGTCCGTATGGTCGCGCGGGCCAAGTCGATGATCTTCATATTGCGGCGCTGGGATGCCTTGCGCAGCAGGTCGAATGCGGCGTCGCGATCGCAGCGTTGCTGACCCATCAGAATGCCGAGTGCCTGATCGATCACCGTTCGCGAGGCCAGCGCGGCCCGCAATTGGTCGGTCAGGTCGGCTTGACGTGTCGCGGCGAACACGGCCGTCAGCAGGACGCCGGTGTGCTCGGCGGTCAGGTTGATCGCGCGTTGCGACCGTTCGTCGAATGCGTTGGGCATGCGCGCGTAGAGATTCAGTGCCCCGACCGGCTTCCCTTCGGCCAGCAGCGGCTGTGCGTAGATTGCGTGGATGCCGTGGGCGAGAACCCGCGCCGGATAGTCGCCCCAGCGTTGCTCGTGCGTCAGAGCAGGCACGGACACCGGCTGCGCGGTATCCATGGCCGTCAGGCACGGACCGTGCCGCTGGTCGTACTGGGCCTCATCGACCACGATGACCTCGGTCCCGGTCGCCGCGACGGTGGCCGGCTCCCCGGCGAGCCGCATGGTGACGCCGACCATCGGCCGCCCGGGCAGCATCCGGGACACGATCTCGGTAAGGGCGTGCAGTGCGGCGCCGATGTCGTTGGTGGACAACAGCAATGCTGTCAGTTCGGCCATCCCGGTGGCCAGTTCGTCGCTCGTGCTCGTCTGTTCCGGCATCGCGGAACCACTTCCGTCGGCTATCTGCCGGATACCCGGAACAGCGGATCCGGAAACCGTCCCGGCCGCATCAGATCCCGGCGACGCCGGCGAGTTGCCCGATGCCGTAGGTGACCGCCATGGCCAGGGCACCACCGACCACCACCCGCAGTACCGCGCGGCCGCGGGCGCTGCCGCCGAGCCGGGCACTGACCGAGCCGGTGACCGCGAGCGCGACGAGCACGGCGGCGAAGGTGACCGGGATGCGGGCCGGAACCGGCGGCAGCAGGATGGCCAGCAGCGGCAGCAACGCGCCGAGGGTGAACGACACCGCCGAGGAGAACGCCGCCTGCCACGGATTCGTCAATTCGTCCGGTTTCAGCCCGAGTTCGGCTTCGGCGTGTGCGGTGAACGCGTCGTGCGCGGTGAGCTCCTCGGCGACCTTGCGGGCCGTTGCCGCGGACAAGCCTTTGGATTGGTAGATGCCCGCCAGCTCGTTCAGCTCGTACTCCGGTTCCTCGCGCAGCTCCTTGCGCTCCTTGGCGAGCAGCGCCCGCTCGGAGTCGCGCTGGGTGCTGACCGACACGTATTCGCCGACCGCCATCGAGATCGCGCCCGCCGACAGCCCCGCGATGCCCGCGGTGAAGATGGCCCCGGTGCTAGTAGTCGCCGCGGCGACACCGACGACCAAACCGGCCGTGGACACGATGCCGTCGTTCGCGCCGAGCACCCCGGCGCGCAACCAGTTCAGCTTGGACGCCAGCCCTTCGGCGTGCGGCTCGTGCGGGTGCGCGCCCGCGGTGGGTTCGCTGGTCGTTTCGTCCATGAGGCGAAGACTAAGCGAAGTTCGTCCGCCTGACCGGTAGCCTCAGCAGCCCGGCGACAGCAACGCCCGCAGATATCCCGCCGACTGCCTGATGTACATCCAGGTCCAGAAGCGCGGTCCGGCGGCGCTCGGGCTGGCCACCATGGTCAGCTCGCCGTCGAAGCACTTCGACACGATGTAGCGTGCCCGCGACACGTGCGGTGTGTAGGTCACCACGATGATGTGCCGCCAGCCGAATCGCGCTGCCCGCCGCCCGATTTCCTGCGCCTCGCCCTCGGTCGTCCACGGATCGGGGACGAAACAGCTGACGGTGAAGTCGAATCGGCCCGCGCAGTACTTGTCCATCTCATGGTCGTCGAGCCCGGTGGAGCGCGAAATCACTAGTGTCGGAGCGTATCCCCGGCGGGCCAGATCGAGCCCGAGGTCGAAGCGTTCGTAGGCGGTGCCGCCGAGCACCACTATCGCGTCCGCCCGGCGCAGCGGGTCGGTTTGCGGATAGACGTACACCGGCAGACCCGCGAGCCCGATCAACACGACTAGGGCGAGCAGGGCTCCGAAGAAAATTCCAGCTCGTCGCAGGCCGGGCACCACGCCGACGATACCGAAGCCCCGGCGCGGGCCGAAGGCACGAAGCCCTTCCGCGGTCGGCCGCGCACGGACGGCTCCCGCGTCGTCCAGTGACGAGTTCGGCTGTGCTGTCGTAGAGCTCGTCACCGCACATTGACGACGACCGGTCGGCCACAGCCAGTGTTAACTTTCATTTGGCAATACAGCCGTGCTGAGAAAGGCGGGGATCAGTGATGCGGTGGTTCGGTGTGCTGCTCGCGGTGCTGGCGCTGCTGACCGGGTCCTGTGCGGGCGAACCGCCGCGGCGCACCGACCCGGCCTGGTCGCCGTGTGATGGCATCGCCGGTGACGGGCGGATATGGGAATGCGCGACCATCAGCGCACCTCGCGACCACCGCGATCCCGACGCGGGCACGATAGAACTCGCGCTGATCCGCACCCGCAGCGCAGATCCGGCCAAGCGGCTCGGATCGCTGGTCTACAACCCTGGTGGGCCCGGCGGTTCCGGCCTGGAAACCGTGGTAGGGGCGGCATCTCGGTTCGCGGCCCTGCTCGACCGCTACGACCTGGTGTCCTGGGATCCCCGCGGCGTCGGCCGCAGCTCACCGGTGCGCTGCTCGGATGGCGCACTGCCCGACCGTGTTCCGCGCACCGACGCCGAATGGGTGGCCGTCGACGCGAGCAGCAGGCGGTTCACCGATTCGTGTGCCGCGACATCTGCGGCGTTGCTGCCGCACATCGGGCTGTTCGATTCCGCGCGCGATATCGACCTCGTCCGCGCCGCGGTCGGCGACGACAAGCTCAACTACCTCGGCGTCTCCTACGGTGGGCAACTCGGCGCCGCCTACGCGACGCTGTTTCCGCAGCGAGTCGGCCGCATGCTGCTCGACGCGCCGGGCACGCCGTTGCGTACGTTCCGGCAGAGCCTGCTCGATCAGTCCGCTGGCAGTGAGATCGCGTTGCGGCAGTTTCTCGATTTCTGTGTGGCCCAGGGAAATTGCCCGCTCGGCGGCACAGAACAGCAGGCACTGGATCGGGTGGACGAGATTCTCGCCCGAACCGAAGTGTCACCGTTGCCGACCGCTCGCGGCACTCCGCTCACCCGGTCGGTCGCGACGGCGGGACTCGGCCTCGGGGTGGCGGCGCCGGAAGCCTGGCCGCACCTCATCACCGCGCTCGACCGCGCCTTCGCGGGCGACGGCACCGAACTCGTCGGCTACGCGGACCTGTTCGCGGGCCGCCGCCCCGACGGCTCGCAGTCGAACTTCGCTTCGATCAACACCGCCGCGAACTGTGCCGACTACCCAGATCACTACACGGTCGCCCAGATCCGCGGGTTCATGCCTGAGTTCGCCGGTGTCTCACCACGTTTCGGCGAACTCACCGGGCTGCGCCTTGCCGAGTGCACATACTGGCCGGTCCACGGCGTCGGCCGGGCGCCGATCAGTGGCGCGGGCGCCGCGCCGATCGTGTTGATCGGCAACACCGGTGATCCGGAGGCGCCGATCGATTGGGTATCGGAACTGGCGCGGGCGCTGGCCTCCGGTGTCCTGGTGACCTATCACGGCGTCGGTCACGGCGCGTACGGCGGCGGGAACGACTGCGTCGACCACCTGGTGAACGCCTACCTGCGCGACGGTGTCGTGCCGGAACGCGGAGCCGTCTGCCGGTAAGCCCGCTCGTCATTCGTTGAACGCGAAACCATCTGGGGGCGAGTCACTCCCACGCCATCAGCGCCGTTTTCCACCGCCGAAATACTGTGCGGTTCACCCCGATACCGATACGATCAGGCACACCAAGATTCGATCGGTACGGGGGGAGGTGTGGCGGACAGGAGATTCGAGCCCAGTGCGCCGACCCGTCTGCGCGTCCGTGCTGCGCTCCGCCTGGCGTCGGTCACGTTCGTCGGCGAGGGAGCGGGCACGCTATGCGCCTCGCGCACCCCTCGAGCGCGAGTCGACGCGGTCCCGGCCCGCCGCCCGGTCTCGGTTCCGGGCGGTCGCAGGTCCGCACGGCTCATCTCCTGTCCACCACTGGCAATGGTGTTCTTCTCGACAAGGCAGCGTGCCAGCTGCGGTTCAGTGCCCGATAAATAACGAATCAACGTTCGTTATCGCGCGCCGGTGAGTTAGTCTTCGGCGGGGCCGAACAGCTGGTCGATGGTCGGTGGCGGCAATCCCGAGCGCTTGAAGATCTCGGCGGATTCGCCGAATTCCCGCTCGGCACGTTCCGGACTGCCCCGCGCCGCCAGCGCCGCGGCGTGCAACGCCATGGCGCGCGCCCGATCGATCGGGTCGGCGGCCTTGGTCAGCAACTGCAGTGCCTCGGCGGCATGCGTCTCCGCCTCGGCCACATTGCCCGCCTGCAGCTGAATCTGCGCCAGCCTGGTACGCGCCCAACCCTCCCACAACCGGACACCGTTGCGCTGCGCTAGCCGCACCGCCTCGATGCCGAGCTCGATCGCGCGCCGGTGTTCGCCGCGCATCGACAGGGTGGCCGCCAGCTCGTGCGTCGCCCAGCCGAGTGCGACGGGATTCGAGGACTCGCGAGCGAGCGCGATGGCCCGCTGCCCCATTTCCACCGCCTCGGTGTATTGCCCGGCCGCGCAGAAGGTTCGGGTGACCAGTGCCAGGCACCACGCTTCCATGGAGCGGTCACCGAGGGTGCGGGTGAGTTGCGTCGCGTGCTCGAAATGCCGGCGCGAGGCGACCGCGTCGCCCATTCGCCGCGCCGCGACGCCGAGCAGCACCGACGCGAGCACCGACAGCCGCCGGTCGACATCGCTCGCCGGTGGCCCGGATACCGCGTGCAGATGCGGCAGACTCGCCTCGACCTCGCCGAGCCCGACCTGCAGCAGGGCGCCGAGCGCCGTCCTGATGCGGCGCTCCGCGGCCAGGTTGTCTTCCGCGATCGCGGTGTCCAGCAACGACTCCAGGGCGCGGGACAGCTCACGTGCGCTCGTGCCCGCGTCCATCAACTCGGCCATCACCCAGGCGAGATCGGCCGCCACGTCGAGGGCGCGACCGCCGATCCGCGCCGCCTGCTGATGCAACGCGATGACCACCGGGCGCTCGATGTCGTTCCACGCCTGCCCTTCCGAGCCGCCCGCGAACGCGCGGCCGGGGACGGTGGTCGGGACGAGCAGCCGCGTCGTATTGCTGTAGTCGATCGCGCTGAGCAGGTTCTTCGCGCCGGCCAGATAGAAGTCGAGTACCCGGACCAGCACGGCGGATTCGTCCTCGTCGGCGACGCTACGCGCGAAAAGCCGCAGTAGATCGTGGAATCGGTACCGGCCGGGTGTGGTGGTCTCCAGCAGGCTCAGGTCGACGAGGGATTCGCATACCCGCTCCGCGTCCGGCTCGGCGACGCCGAGGACCGCCGCGACACCGTCGAGCGGGAGATCGGGCACGTCCGCGAGCGCCAGCGTGCGAAATGCCCTGGCCTGCTCGTCGGTCAACTGCCCGTAGCCGAGCCGGAACGCCGCCTCCACTGCCAGCTCGCCCGTCTTAAGTACGTCCAGCCTGCTCTTCTCATCGGCCAGTCGTTCCGCGAACGAGGCGATCGTCCACCGCGGTCGCACCGCCAGCCGCGCACCGACGATGCGAACCGCCAGCGGCAGGTAACCGCACAGCGCGACCACTTCCTGTGCCGATTCCGCCTCGGCGGCAACGCGTTCCGCACCGAGAATGCGAACGAGCAGTGCCGTCGCCTCGGCCGCTTCGAGCACGTCGAGCCGGGTGCGGGTCACCGCGGGCAGTTCGGTCAGCGCGGACCGGCTGGTGATCAGCACCGCCGACCCGGCGAGCAGCGGTTCGACCTGCGCGTAGTCGCGGGCATTGTCGAGCACCATGAGTATTCGCTTGCCGGACAATCGGGTTCGCAGCTCGGCCGCACGTTCGTCGACCGTGGACGGAATGTCGCCCTCGGCGACACCGAGCGCGCGCAGAAAGCCACCGAGCGCGGCGCCAGGGGGAGTGGGCACCGGGTCGACGCCGTGCAGATTCGCGTACAACTGCCCATCCGGGAACCGATCCCGCACCCGATGCGCGACGTGCAGGGCGAGGGTTGTCTTGCCGACGCCGCCCATGCCGCCGACCGCGGAGATCGCCACCGCACTGCCCGCACCGGTCAGTTGTGCCGCCAACTCGTCGACCAGTCGCTCGCGGCCGGTGAAATCGGCGATGTCGGGCGGTAACTGGGCAGGCACCGGTTCGGCGCCGTGATCGGTTTGCGCGGACGGTTCGATCGTCGAGCCGCGTCCGCGGTCAGTACGGAGCTCGGCCATCGAGCGGGGCTCGGCGATCTCGGGCATCGCGCCGCGCAGGATCCGTTCGTGCACCACCGTCAGCTCCGGGCCCGGCTCGACGCCGACCCCGTCCACCAATGCGCGGCGGGCCTGCGCGTAGGCGTCGAGGGCGTCCGACTGGCGGCCGCAGTGATACAGCGCGGTCATCAACAGCGCCCGGAACCGTTCGCGCAGTGGATGTTCCTCGATCAGCGGGCCGAGCTCGGCGACCGCGTCGGAGCTGCGGCCGGTCTCGATGTCGAGGGCGAGCCGATCCTCCAGAATGGCCAGCCGCCACTGCTCCAGCCGTGATCGCTGCCGCTCCGCGAACGGGCCCGGCAGCCCGCTCAGCGCTGACCCTTGCCACTTGCCGAGCGCGGCAACCAGATTCGCCCGCGCGGCAGCGGGATCGCTGTCGCGAACCTGGCCTGCCGCGGCGACGAGTCGCTCCACCTGCGCCACGTCGGTCGCGCCGGGCGGTATCCGCAGCGCGTAACCGTCCCCGATCGACACCAGCACCGTCGACGGCCCACGCGTCGGCCGATCCGGTTCCAGCGTCCGGCGCAGCTGCGCGACATGGGTGCGCAGCGCGGCGATCGCGCGCGGCACCGGCCGCTCACCCCAGATGCCCTCGACCAATTCGGCCGCCGTCACCGCGTTCCCGGCACGTAAGAGCAGGGCCGCCAACACGGCCCGACGCTGCGGCGGCCCCAGCTGGAGCGGCGCCTCCCCGCGCCACCCCCTGACCTCCCCCAACACAACGAAGTGCAACAACCGACCTCCCGAACGCTGGGAGTGTACGTGGCGTCCCGCCGTGTTGCCTCGTGCACCGGGTGACCGAGACCAACCAGATATCTGCTGTGCTCTCGGGCGATGCCGCCACCATGTCCCCTTGATTATGAAAGCTGTGGACCTCGAGGTCACGCCTTGGCGGGCGCCCCGGCGCGGCGTATCGCGGTAGGTGTGGTGCCCCACCATCGTCGGGCGCAGCGGGTGAAGGTGGACTGCTCGGACAGGCCGATGAGGGATGCGACCTGGCTCATGGGCATGTCGGTGGTGGTGAGATAGCGGCGGGCTTCGTCGCGCCGGGCTTCGTCGAGAATCGTGGCGAACGAGGTGCCTTCCGCGGCGAGGCGGCGTTGCAGTGTACGTGGATGGACGGTCAGCAGCCTTGCGACGGCGCCGATTTCGGGCGGGATGGTGCCGAGCAGCTGTTGGACGGTGGCGCGCACCTCGGTCACCACCGAGGCGTCGGCGCCGCCCGCCTGCTCCGCCAGGAATGCCATCGCCAACCGGTGCAGGTTTTCGTCACCGCCGCTCAGCGGTCGGGTCGGCAGATTGCGCGGCACACGCAAGGCAGCGTACGGCCGGTTTATCCGTATCGGTGCGCCGAAGAATTCCTCGTAGCGGGCGATCGGGGCCGCGGGGTGGTACGGCAACTCGACCGAGAGCAGGCCATAGCTGTGGTCGACCAGACGCTGAATTGTGCGGTGCACGAACGCGAGTCCGAGATCCGTGCCTTGGATGGGCGTCGGGAATCCCGGGGGCAGGCCATAACGTAGCGCGATCACGCCGCGATCGCCGTACGGGTCCGGCTCCGGGGTCAGCGTGAGGGCGCGGGCGTGCAGGAACAGGTAGCGCGCCGTGCATTCCAGCACGTGTGTCAGCGACGGCGAGTTCCGGATGGCCAGTGCCAGCGGGCCGAGCATGTCGAGGTCTTGTCGGCGGGAAATCCGCAAGCCGAGGTCCGGGCAGTCCAGCTGTTGTGCGGCCAACTCCAGCACGGCCGCCAGTGCGTGGTCGGGGATCAAGAGATCGTCGGTGTCGAGCGCGGCGATCGGCAGCCCGCACGCGGTGGCGAACTGCTCGGCATTTGCGCCGAGCTCGGCCACCGTCGCGCGGAACCCGCGCAGTCCCGCGGAGCGGATCACCGACATGTCGTCCAGAATCAAATAGTTGTCGCACAAAGTCAAGAGCGTGGCTCCATTCGGTCCCAGACTGGAACTATGAACGAGACCGTCGTAGCCCCCGAACACCTCGACGTCGTGATCATTGGCGCCGGACTGTCCGGTATCGGTGCCGCCTACCGGTTGCAGACCGAGTGCCGCGGCAAGACCTACGCCATCGTCGAGGCCCGCGCCGCGATGGGTGGCACCTGGGATCTGTTCCGCTATCCCGGTATCCGCTCCGACTCCGACATGTTCACCCTCGGCTACCCGTTCAAGCCGTGGCGCGATGCCGAGTCGATCGCCGACGGGACGTCGATTCGCCGGTATATCAACGAAACCGCCGCCGAGTTCGGCATCGACCGGCACATCCGCTACTCGACCAAGGTGATCGCCGCCGACTGGTCGAGCGAAACCGCCCGCTGGACACTGACTCTCGAAGAGCGCGACGCGGCGGGCAACGTCTCGCGGCGCGAGCTGACCTGTGGCTTCCTGTACGCGTGTGCGGGTTACTACGACTACGACCGCGGCTACACGCCCGAATTCCCCGGCCTTTCCTCGTTTTCCGGGCAGGTGGTGCACCCCCAGTTCTGGCCGGAGGATCTCGACTACACCGGTAAGCGGGTCATCGTGATCGGCAGCGGCGCCACCGCGGTCACCCTCGTGCCCGCGATGGCTAAGCAGGCCGAACGGGTGACCATGTTGCAGCGCAGCCCGACCTGGATCAGCGCGATTCCCGGTCGGGACAAGTACGCCGACAAGATCCGCGAGCTGCTGCCGCCGAACCTGGCGCACCGGCTGATTCGCACCAAGAACATCCTGTTCGCCATCGGCTTCTACCAGTACTGCCGTCGCCGCCCGGACTCCGCGCGCAAGCTGCTCACCGGCCTGACCACCCGAATTCTCAAGGACGAGAAGGCCGTAGCCGAACACTTCACCCCCACCTACAATCCGTGGGACCAGCGCCTGTGCGCCGTCCCCAACGCGGACTTCTTCAAGGCCATGAAGAAGGACAAAGCCGAGGTCGTCACCGACCACATCGATACCTTTGTGCCGGAAGGTATTCGGCTGAAGTCGGGCCGAATCCTGCGGGCCGACATCGTCGTCACCGCCACCGGTCTGCAAATGCTGCCCCTCGGCGGCATCGCACCGCGCGTCGATGGCCAACCGGTCGTCCTATCCGATCAGTTCGTCTGGCAGGGCGCCATGATCACCGGCCTGCCCAACTTCGCCGTCTGCGTCGGCTACACCAACGCCTCCTGGACGCTGCGCGCCGACCTCAGCTCCCGCCTGGTCTGCAAGATCCTCAACCACATGGACCGACGCGGTTACGCCGCCGTTGTCCCGAAGCCGGACGGCAACCTCACCGAGCAACCACTCCTCGACCTCGCCTCCGGCTACATCCAGCGCTCGATCGCCGAGTTCCCCCGCCAGGGCGACCGCCACCCCTGGAAGGTCCGCCAGAACTACCTCCTCGACTCCGCCACCACCCTCCGCACCAACCTCACCAAAACCCTCACCGCCACCCCAAAATCCGCCCTACCCCAACCGACCCTCACCACCGCCCACTGACGCCGTGAATATTCGGTGTCCGTCGTAGCGGAGGTAGGGCACGATTCCAGGGGTCGGCCGATTGGCTTGTCGCCGTTGGGTGGTGACCTACTGGATGGGGTGGTCGGGAATGGATTGGGTGCAGCGCTTCTTCGATACCGCGCCGCAGTGGTGGGGGCCGCAGGCGGTGCGGGAGTCGGATCGGCGGCGCGCGGAGTCCATCGCGCGACTGGCGGGGACCGGGGTCGAACGGGTGCTGGAGTTGGGGGCGGGGAGCGGAACGACTGCGGTGGTGACGGCCGATCTCGGCTATTCCGTGGTGGCGGTGGAGCTGAGCTCGGTGCGGGCGCGGCAGGCGAGCGAACGCGCGGGGGAGGTGGCGGGGCGGGATCTGCGGATCGTCGAGGGTGACTTCTACGCGGTCGAGCTCGGTGAGCAGTTCGATTGCGTGGTGTATTGGAACGGGTTCGGTGTCGGCACCGACGCGGAACAGCGCGCCTTGTTGCGCCGGGTCAGCGCAGAATGGTTGCGGCCGGGCGGGGCGATGATCGTCGATGTGTTCAGCCCATGGAAATGGGCCCGCGTCGCGGGTGAACTCGACCACGAGAAGTATGTCGTCGAACTCGCGAACTCCAACGACTACGACCCGGTGACGAGCCGGTTCAACGACCGGTGGTGGCCGGTCGGCAAGGAGTCCGAAGCCCTCGATCAGTTCGGGCGCTGCTACACCCCCGCCGATCTGCTGCTGCTGGTCGAAGGCACCGGACTTGCCGTCGAGCGGATGGAACTCGACGGCACGGAACTTCGTCCAGACCAACGGTATTCGGCGACACACCCGCTCTGGGACGCCTGGGAGTATCAAGCGGTGCTGCGTCGAACCGCCTGATCGCGACCAGGGCGGTCAGCCGACTCCCACCGAGGTGAGCAGCATGCGGAGGGCGTTGCGCATCTGCACCTTCCAGGCTGCCCAGTCGTGTCCGTGGCTCGGCTCGTAGCGTTCGTCGACTCGGGCACCTAGTTGTTGGAGGCGGTCGACGAAGCGGTAGTTCTGTTCGTAGACGAGGGATTCGACGGTGCCTGCCTTGCCGTAGGAGACGAACAGCGGAATGCCGGTGAGGTTGGCGGCCTGGCTGTACGGGTTGTTGGCGACCCAGATGTCGCGGTTGGTTTTGTAATCGCCCCAGACTCGTTTCCAGTCGGCGGCGCAGCCCTGCCCCGGCTTGTCGGGATCGCCGGGTGCGCCCGAGTCGTGCAGCGGGTCGACATTGCCGCTGAAGGAGGCGGCCGAGTTGAACCAACCCTGGTGCGCGGCAGCGAATTTCATGGCGCCGAGACCGCCCATGGAATTACCCGCGATGGCGCGGGTCGTGTTGGCGCGATAAGTGGTTTCCAAGATGGTGCGGACATCGTCGAGCAGGTACTTCTCCCAAGCGGGCGGACCGCCACGACCGTCGTTGTACCAGTCGGAATACGCACTGCACCAGCTGGTTTCGGGGAGCACGAAGATGGCGTCCTTGCCCGCGGTCATCGCTTCCAGATCACCTTTGTCGGTCCAGGATTTGTGATCGTCGAAGCCGCCGTGCAGCACCCAGACGGTGGGCCAGGTGCGCGAGGTTTCCTTGGTCCAGCCCGGTGGGAGCAGCAGACGGACCACCTTGACGGACCAGTCGGGCCCTTCGAGATTGGGCGAAGAGACGCCGATGTCGAGGATGCGATCGCTGACACGGGTCTCCCAGCGGACCGTGCCCGCCGCGGCATGCGCCGGGCCAGCACCCGCGAAAGGCGTTAAGAGACTGGCGATTACGGTAGCGACGGCCAAGATGAGCCTGCTGATTCGGGGCAACGGACGATCCTTTCCTCCGGGATCGGCGTCGAACTGCGCGATCCCGCAGCGCTGAATCTAGAGCACCGAGGCACTCTACGAATAGTGTTGTTCGCAAATTGGCGAAAACTCATGACGCGAAGCACGTGACCGAATCACCCGCTGAACCAGTGCTTCTCGTCCGCCCTCGGGCCGCAACGGCCGACCGTTGCCAGTGGGTGCCTACCCCTTCCGACACAGTGGTCCGTGCTGCCCTTCGTGGGCGTGAATGACGTGCGCCGCCAGGTGTTCCGAACGGTGACGGACTCGACTCGCGAGGTGCGGGCCGCCTGGTTGCGGGAGGCTCGCGAACTGGCCGCACTGCTCGCGGCAGACTGTCGGGCCGACCGGTCCACGGCCGAATCTGGCACAGGAGCCAACCGGAACGTGTCCTGATTGTTATCTCGAACAACAAATTGGTCGCTCGAACAGGTTGTGCAGTGGGTCACAGTCGAATATGTTGCAGCGAACAACATTCGTTCTACCTCGACCGCCCGGGCGACACCGGGGCGGTGGTTCCACGAAAGGCCCCCTCATGCGTAAGGGCATTCTCGGCGTTGCGGCCGTCTCGGTCGCCGTGCTCGCTTCATTGACTGCTTGTGGTGACGATTCAAAGGATTCGGGGGGTGGTGGGGCCAAGATCGGGGTGATCCTGCCGGACAGCAAGACATCGGCACGGTGGGAGACGGCGGACCGCAAGTATCTACAGCAGGCGTTCGACTCGGCGGGGGTCAAGGCCGACATCCAGAACGCACAGGGTGACAAGAACGCCTTCCAGACGATCGCGGATCAGATGATGACCAACGGTGCGTCGGTCCTGCTGATGACGAACCTGGACAGCGGCACCGGCAAGGCGGTCATCCAGAAAGCAAAGGCACAGGGCGTCACGGTGATCGACTACGACCGGCTCACGCTCGGCGGCGGCGCCCAGTTCTACGTGTCGTTCGACAATGTGAAGGTCGGCAGCCTGCTCGGCGAGGGTGTGGCGAAGTGCCTGACGGACAAGAACGCGGCCAATCCCGTTGTCGCCTACCTGAACGGCGGGCCGACGGACAACAACGCCACCCTGCTCAAGACCGGCTACGACGCGGTGCTGAAGCCGAAGTTCGACGCGGGCCAGTACGTGAAGGGCCCGGATCAGGCGGTGCCGGAGTGGGATAACACCCAGGCGGGCACCATCTTCGAGCAGATGCTCACCAGCCAGCCGAACATCGGCGGCGTGGTCGCCGCCAACGACGGCCTGGCCAATGCGGCGATCGCGGTGCTGAAGAAGCAGAAGCTCAACGGTCAGGTTCCGGTGAGCGGCCAGGACGCCACCGTGCAGGGCCTGCAGAACGTCCTCAAGGGCGACCAGTGCATGACCGTCTACAAGGCGATCAAGAAGGAAGCCGAGGCCGCGGCGGAACTGGCCATCGCGCTGGCCAAGGGACAACAGGGTCATGCGAACGGCAAAGTGCGTGACCCCGAGGCCAACGCCGACGTGCCGTCGGTGCTGTTGGAGCCCAAGCCGATCTACGCGGCGAACGTGAAAGACGTTGTCGCAGACGGTTATGTCACCAAGGCCGAGCTGTGCACCGGCGAGATCGCGAAACTCTGCACCGACAACGGCATCTGATCGTCTCGAGCCCCTTCCGCCGTTTCGATGAGGGCACAGCGGAAGGGGCTCCTTCTCAGGAGCAGCACTATGAGTGAAGCATCGCGCAGCGATTCGATGAGGGGTGGTGGCCGGGTGACGGGTGGGCCCGATACGCCGGTAGTCGAACTACGTGGCTTGGAAAAGAGTTTCGGGCCGGTTCACGTCTTGCACGACGTCGCCTTCGCCGCCTACGCGGGTGAGGTGACCGCACTGGTCGGCGACAACGGGGCCGGAAAGTCCACGCTCGTCAAATGCATCGGCGGCACGCACCCGATCGACGCGGGCGAATTCCTGTTCGAGGGCAATCCCGTTCAGGTGCACAGTCCGCGCGACGCGGCCGCGCTCGGCATCGAGATCGTCTACCAGGACCTCGCGCTCTGCGACAACCTCGACATCGTCCAGAACATGTTCCTCGGCCGGGAGAAGAAGACCGGGATCGTGCTGGACGAGTACGCGATGGAGGAGCTGGCCGGAAAGACGTTGGCGAGCCTGTCCGTTCGGACGGTCAAGAGCGTCCGCCAGCAGGTATCGAGCCTGTCCGGCGGGCAGCGCCAGACGGTGGCGATCGCGAAGGCCGTGCTGTGGAACAGCAAGGTGGTGATCCTCGACGAACCGACCGCCGCCCTCGGCGTGCAGCAGACCCAGCAGGTGCTCGAGCTGGTGCGCCGCCTAGCCGACCGAGGTCTCGCGGTGGTGCTGATCTCGCACAACATGAACGACGTCTTCGCGGTCTCGGATCGGATCGCCGCGCTGTACCTGGGCCGGATGGCGGCGCAGGTGCGGACCTCCGATGTGACCCACGGACAGGTCGTCGAACTGATCACGGCAGGCCGCAGCGGCGCACTGGGCCTGGACCCGAACGGAGCCAATAGATGAGCGCCATTTTGACGGAAAAGCCCGAAACCCCACCAGTTTCCGATTTGGTGAACACCTACGTCGGACGCGTACGCAGCGGCGATATGGGCGCGCTGCCTTCGGTGCTCGCCCTGGTCATCCTGTCCTGCGTCTTCTGGGCCGCGCGCCCGGTCTTCATGTCCGAGGCAAACTTCGCGAATCTGTTCACCCAGGGCGCGGCGATCGCGGTGATCGCGATGGGCCTGATCTTCGTGCTGCTGCTCGGCGAGATCGATCTGTCGGCGGGATTCACCAGTGGCGTCTGCGCGGCGGTGCTCGCGGTGCTGCTCACCGATCGTGGCTGGCCCTGGTATGTGGCGGTGCTGGTTTCGCTGCTCACCGGAGTGCTGATCGGGCTGACGATCGGCACCATCGTGGTGAAGATCGGCATCCCGTCGTTCGTGGTGACGCTCGCGGCATTCCTTGCGCTGCAAGGAGTCGCGCTGAAGATCATGGACAACGGCCGCAACATTTCCATCCGCGACGACACCATCCTCGCCATCGCGAACAAAAACGTACCGCCCTTGCTCGGCTGGGTGATGTACACGGTTCTCGTCGCCGGATTCGCGTTCCTGCAATATCGAAAATTGCGGGCCCGCACCAAACTCGGGCTCACCGGCGAGACCGCACCGGTGATCGTGGCGCGGATCGTGGCAGTGGCGGTGGTACTCGGCATCGCGGTGCTCGTGCTCAACGGCGAACGCAGCCGCAACCCGGAGTTGCACTCGCTCAAGGGCATGCCGATCGTGGTGCCACTCATCGCGATCCTGTTGCTGCTGTGGACCTTCGTGCTCAACCGGACGTCGTTCGGCAGGCACATCTACGCCGTCGGCGGCAACGCCGAGGCGGCCAGGCGCGCGGGCATCACGGTGGATCGGGTGAAAATCACCGCCTTCGTGCTGTGTTCGACAATGGCCGCGGTCGGCGGCCTGATCGCGGCCTCGCGTGCCAACTCCGTCGACCCGAACACCGGCGGCAGCAGCGTCCTGCTGCTCGCGGTCGGCGCCGCGGTCATCGGCGGCACCAGTCTGTTCGGCGGCCGCGGCCGCATGCTGGATGCGGTCCTCGGCGCGGCCGTGGTCGCGGTGATCGACAACGGAATGGGCCTGATGGGCTACAGCGCGGGCACGAAATTCGTTGTGACAGGATTTGTGCTGCTCTTGGCGGCCGGAGTGGACGCCCTGTCGCGTAAGCGCACGTTACTCCGTAGATAACCCATCCCTCGGCGAAGGACGGTGAATGAGGGCAGCTTCTTCTCCCGAGGAGATTCGGAAGAGCAACCTGGCCGTGCTGCTCCGGCACGTCCACCGCGACGGTCCGGTGTCGCGCGCCACGCTCGCCGAGCGAATGGGGCTGAACCGCAGCACCATTCTGGCCTTGACCGCCGACCTCGCCGCAGCCGGGCTGATCCGTGAGGAACTGCCCGGCCAGACCGGTAGGGCGGGCCGCCCGTCGCTGGTGGTGCGGCCGGAATCGGACCGCATCTACGTCGTCGCACTCGACGTGGGCGCGGACCGGCTCGCCGCGGCCCGGGTCGGCTTGGGCGGCTCGGTCCTCGACCAGATCGAAACCGACCGTCCGCGAGGCACTTTCGACCCCGACGACGTGATCAGCACACTGGCGGCCATGGCGCGCGGCATGATCGACAAGGCGGCCCGCGACGGCGTGTGTGTCGGCGTCGGCGTGGCGTTCTGCGGGATGGTCCGGGAGGAAGACGGGGTCGTGCGCTACGGCCCGAACATCGGCTGGGTCGATGTCCCGTTCGGCGCGAGCCTGACTCGGGAACTCGACCTCGACCTTCGGGTCGCGGTCGGCAACAACGCCAATCTCGGCGCGCTCGCCGAACGCGAGCGCGGCGTCGGTGCGGGCCTGTCCGACCTGATCTACCTGCACGGCGACGTAGGGATCGGCGGCGGCATCATCATGGGCGGACAACTGCTCGGCGGCGAGGGCGGCTACGCGGGCGAGGTCGGCCACATGATCGTCAACCGGGACGGGCGAGCCTGCGCCTGCGGATCGCGCGGCTGCCTCGAAGCCGAGGCGGGCGAGCTCGGCTTGATCGCCGCCGCCGGGCGCACCGATCCGGCGGGCCGAGCCGCCGTCGAGGCGATCGTGGAGGCCGCGGCCCGCGGCGACTCGACCGCCAGGGACGCCCTGCACCAGGTGGGGGATTGGCTGGGCTACGGCGTCGCCAACCTGGTCAATATCTTCAACCCGTCGATGGTCGTCTTCGGCGGAGTGCTGCGCGAGATCTACCTCGCCTCGGCGGCCCAGGTGCGCAGCAGGGTGGCGGTGGACGGCCTGCTCGCGGTCCGCGAACGGGTGAAGCTGCGTACTTCGGCGCTGGGCGGCGACGCGACCCTGATCGGCGCCGCGGAGCTGGCCTTCACCGACGTGCTGACCGATCCGGTACAGACCCTGGCCAGGATCTCCGCCGGGCGCCGGTGAAATCGGGCGCGGGTAGAGCACGGTCATCGGCGAGCTTCCCGCTGGTCACCAAACCCGACTACTATCCGCAGAACACCGTTCGGGTGATCGAGCACACGACGCCCGCGTGGATCGGCCGGTCTGAGGTCGGCGAGTTTCGATCGTGAGCAATAAGGGGTTTCGATGGATAGGCCGGCGTGGGCGCCCGAGGGCGTGGATATGCAGCAGGCGAGCCCGGCACGAATGTACGACGCGCTGCTGGGCGGTTCGCACAATTTCGAGATCGACCGCAAGGCCGCCGAGATGGGCAAGACGCTGGTGCCGGACCTGCCGCGTTTGGCGCTGAGCAACCGGGCCTTCCTGCGTCGCGCGGTGCGCTTCCTGGCCGATTCCGGGATTCGGCAATTCCTCGACATCGGGTCGGGGATCCCGACAGCCGGAAATGTGCACGAAGTCGTGCAAGGTATCGACCCCGATATTCGAGTGCTCTACGCGGACATCGATCCGGTGGCCGTCGCACATTCGCGGGCGATTCTGCGGGGCAACAGCCGGGCCGGCGCCATCGAAGCCGACCTGCGCAAGCCCGCCGAGCTGCTCGGCAAGGCCGCCGAGACCGGGTTGATCGACTTCGATCAGCCGGTGGGTCTGCTGCTGGTCGCGGTGCTGCACCTGCTCTCGGACAGCGACGAGCCCGTCGCGAAGGTGGCCGACCTGCGCGCCGCCGTTCAGCCGGGCAGCTACGTCGCCATCTCCCACCTGACCTCGGAAATGCGGCCCGACGACGCGGGCAAGCTCGGCGCCAACGCGAGCACCGAGAATCGAATTGGTATCCATTTCCGTAATCGCGACGGGATCGTCGCTATGTTCGATGGATGGGACCTGATCGAGCCCGGCGTGGTCGAGCTGCCGGTCTGGCGCCCGGAGTCCGAGCGGGATCTGCACGAGGCGCCGGGCCGTTCGCTCGGTCTGGCCGGCGTCGGCCGAAAGGCCTGAAGCGCGAACACGAGCCGGCAGGGAGTCCCTGAGTGGGGTCGCATGAGCTAGCGATTCAGTGGGCCGAGGCGCTCGACGGCGCGGTGGCCCCCACTCTCACGCGGACCCAGATCGAAGCCATGCTGACCGACCTCGGCGACGCGCTCGAGGCCGTGGTCCTCGGTACCGCCGACCTCACGGTCGCCCGCGATGCCGCCTCGGTGCTGGTCGCGGCGAACTATCGCGACGCGGTGGCGGTCAGCCGTTCGGTGGTGGTGATCTGCCACGATCTGGTGGACGACCTCTGCCCGACCCGGACCGAGCCGGAATTCGAGCGGATCCGCGACCGCGCGGTGGTCGTCGCCGCCGAATTCGCGGCCGGCTTCACCGCGGCATTGCGGACGGCGGCGCTGGCCGAACAGGAAGCCACGCTGGTGGCCACCTTGGCGGCCGCGCAGGAGGCCGAGGCCAAACGGCAGCTGTCGGAGGCCAGGTTCGCGGCGGTCTTCGCGGGCGCCTCGGTCGGCATCGGCACCATCGATGTCACCGGTAAGGTGCTCGACGCGAACGTCGCCATGGCCGAAATGCTCGGCCTGCCAGTGGAAGTCATGCCCGGCCGGTCGGTGGCCGAACTGCTCGGCCCGGCGAACATCGGGTACGCCTTCGACGAACTGCAGCGAATGCTCAGCGGAGCGATCGACCGTTTCCGGCTGGAGACCGACCATCTGCGCCCGGATGGCGCCATCACCACCATCGACCTCTCGATGTCAGCGGTGCGCGACAGCGCCGGGCAGGTGCGGTTCCTGATCGGGGTGGCCGTCGACATCACCGAACGCAAGCAGCTGGCCGACCGGCTCTGGCACGACGCGAACCATGACAGCCTCACCGGTCTGCCCAACCGCACCTTGTTCTTCGATCGGCTGGCGAACGCGAGCCCGCCGATCGGCGTGTGCTACCTCGATCTCGACGGGTTCAAGGAGATCAACGACGTCTGGGGCCATACGGTAGGCGACCGGGTGTTGCGCGTTGTCGGCGAGCGATTACGCGCGGCCGTCGAGCCGGTCGACGGACTGGTCGCCCGGCTCGGCGGCGACGAATTCATCGTCCTGATCGAAAAGTGCCCGGGCGCGGACACTTTGACCGAAGTCTCCGCCTGGCTGTCGCGGGCGCTGACCCAGCCGATGGAGGTGCAGAACCATCTGGTGTCCGTCGCCGCCAGCATCGGTACCGTCTTCCTCCACGACGTCCCCCCCGCCCCAGACCAACTCATGCACGCGGCCGATACCGCCATGTACCGCAACAAGGCCGCGCAAGGCGCGCGTGAGTCACGGTTCCGACAGCGGCATTAGCGGATTCGCCGTGCCTGCCAAGCTGTTGGGTACGAAGAACGGCGGGGTGCTGTGGCCGGAAATTCGGTAGCGGCCCCAGAAATCGATGTCGCCGATGACGGCGCGGGCGGTGCCGAAGGAGGTTCGGATCTCGACGTCCGCGTGCTCGCCGACCGCGGCCGCGAGTGCTGGATTCGGTCGAATGCGCCCATACCAGCGATAGATTCCGTCGATGCCTTGGAAGTGTCCGCGCAGCGTGAGCTGGACCAGGATGCCGGTGCCTGCGACGGTGACGATTGCCAGGCCCTGGTAGTCGTGGTCTTCGGCGGGATCCGCCATGGTCGTCCCTACTGGTCGAAGGCGATGTCGACGTGCTCGGTGAGCGGGATGGATTGGCAGGCGAGGGTCAGGCCGATGGCCAGGTCGGCGTCGACCAGAGTGTCGTTGCGGAGCATGCGGATCTCGCCCGCGCGGACGGTACAGGCACACGCACTGCACGCCCCCTCACGGCAGGAGTAGGGAGCGTCGTAGCCGTTGGCAAGCAGCACATCGAGCAGTGGGGTCTGCCGGGGCCAGGACAGTTCCAGCCGTCGGCCGTCGAGTTCTACCGTTGCGGTGGCCGGGGTTTGGGCATCGTCGCGGGCGACCACGATCTCGGCGAAGGGGTCGCCGGTCAGCGATCGATAGATCTCGGTGTGTATATGCCTTTCGGCCATCCCCGCCGTGACCATGGCGGAACGCGCGATGTTCATGAATAGCGTTGGCCCGCAGAGAAATGCATCGAAACCCGTATATGGCCACAGCCGCTCGGTCAGTGCTTCGGCGGTGGGCAGACCCATGGCCGACTCCAGCCAATGGTCGACGACGAGTCGATCCGGATACTCGGCCATCATGTCCGCGAGTTCGGCGCCGAAAATGACCGAGGACGCGTCGCGATTCGCATAGAGCAGGTAACTGGTGCCGGTACCGGCGATCAAGGCCGACTTGATGATCGACATGACCGGCGTGATGCCGCTGCCCGCGGCGATCATCAACAGATCGGCGTCCAGCGACTTCGGCGTGAAGACACCGGAGGGGGACAGTGTGGTCAACCGCGTGCCGGGAAAAGCGTTGTCGCACAGCCAGTTCGACGCGTAGCCGCCTGCGGTGCGTTTCACGGTGATGATCAGGTCGTCATCGAGATGCGGTGAGCTGGACAGGGAGTAACAGCGCGCGACCGAGCCGGTCCGATCACTCGGCACGCGCAGGGTCAGGAATTGCCCTGGGCGATAGCGGAATCGGGGGACCAGCGGTTCGGGCACCTCGAAGACCAGCGAGACCGCGTCGGCGGTCTCCCGGATCACCTCGGCGACTTCCAGTTCGTGCACATGGGTGTTCGCGGTCGTCGCAGGCAGCGGTGCGCTGGTATCCGGCTCGGCCATGGTCACACCGGCCGCGACAACTCGGCCGCCACGTCGTCCGGCAGAGCACGGGCCAGCCGCAGAATGCGGGTGCTGACGGCGCCACGGACCATGCCCACCTCGTAGGCGTAGCGCAACAGCATTTCCCCCGCGAACTTCGCGTTCTCCCGATAGTTCGGGTTCAGCAGCGCGACCGCGAGGCCGTGCAACGGATGGATGCCGACCGAACGGTAGACCCGCGGCGTCACGACGGCGGGCTGGATACCGAACACCATGATGGCGAAGGCGAGTCGATGGGCGGCATTGACCATCTTGCCGCGCCTGCCGATCTGCCGCACCAGTTCCTCCCGGGCATAGGTGATGTGCCTGGCCTCCTCCAGCACGTGAATCTTGTTGAGCTGCCGCATATGTGGCTGGATTCGCGGATCGTCCATGTTCTCCCGCTGCAACCGATCCAGCGTCTCCTCGACCAGCAGCAGACCGGCCATGGTCGCCGGACCCATCGGAACGAGCCCGATCAGCCGCACCGCTTTGAACAGCTGCTTGGGCACGAACGGCTGATACGCGGGCAGACCCGATTTGTTGATCAGCCTGCTGAACATCGTGGAATGCCTTGTCTCCTCGCCGACCTCGGCCAGCGCGTAGCGACTGTGCTCGTCGCCCGGGTTCTGGTATTCGATCACCTGCCGCAGCAGGAAGGTGGACAGCGCGGCCTCGGCGAGCAAGCCGAAGCTCAGCGCGCTGACCGCCTCGTGCATGCCGAGGGTCCGGCGCTGCTCCTCGGTCAGCCGGTCCCACAGGTATGTTCCGTACAGCGTCTGCCGATGATCGAGCATCCACCGCTTGTCCGGCTCGAGGGGCGCATCCCAATTGATGTCCACCTCACCGTCATAGGCCCGATCGGCCGCCGAACGCAGCAGGCGCTGCGCGGTCTTCTGCCGGTCACCGACATTCTTGGCGCGGGTGGTCGACATCCCTGCCGTGCTGACCGCGTGCCGGATGGGTTCGGTCATCGGTGCCTCCTCGGTGCGGAACCGGGCCAGACACGACCCAGCCGGAGAATGGTGGTGGTCAGCGGGTCGCCGAAGAGTCCGCCCTGAACACCTTGGCGGACAAAGGATTCGGTGAACGTGCGGGCCGCTTCCTGGTAGTGGCGGCCGAGGTATGCGGCAGCCAGTGCCTGGCCGGCACGAACACCGGCCGCTCGATAGGGACGTGGCGCGATGACCGCCGGATACAGCGCCGCGGTGGCCGCCGCGGTCAAGAGCGCGGCGAGCGTGTTGGAAACTCTGCCGTGCTCCTCGATTTCGGCGATCAGCTCGTCCTGGGCGTAGGCCAGGTTGCGTCGGGCGGCTACCCGATGAATCTTCATCAGCTGGCGCAAGTGCGGCTGGGTATCGGGGTCGTCGGCGATCGTGCTCGCCAAGTCGTACATGGCCTGCTGAATCAGCAGCGTCACCGCCGACGTCGCGGTGTTCCTCGGCGTCAACAACACCAGCCGGGACACCACCTGAGCGAGTACCGGCCGCCGGTAGGGGGCAAGCCCGCTCTTGTGCACCATCCTGCCGAACATGGCCATGGTGCGGCTGTCGGCGTGAATGGCCGCCAGCGCGGCGCGGGTCTGATCGTCGGCCGGACCCGAGGCCTCGATGATGTCGCGGAACAGCAGCATGGACCGAGCCGCATTTGCATAGATGGCCAGGGTGAGCAGGTTGGCCAGCTCGTATTTGGCGAGGGTGGCCCGCTGTTCGCTACCCATCCGGTGCCAGAGCCAGGTGCCGTGGATGGTGCTGAGCTGGTCGGGCAGCCAGCGTTTTCCGGGATCGAGCGGCGCCGCCCAGTCGATGTCGAGGTCGCCGTCGTAGGTCTCCGCCGCGGCATCGAGCAATAGCCGCCGGGCACTGAGCCCGCGATCGGCGATGGCACGGCGGCGCCGCACCGCGGCTCCGGAAATGCTAGTGGGCGACGGGAATTCGATCGGTTCGGGGCTCGGCGTTCCCATCGTGAGCGGCTCTCTTCCTGGTCGCGCGCGTGCGTCGCCTGCGTCGACCCGCAACGGCGCACGATCGCGAGATGTTTATCCGGTACCGCTGGTACCGACACACCTTGAGTCTGGAACTCGGGGTCGGTATTGTCAAGATTGTCTGAGACACAGAGGTCGAAGAAGGTGGACGCGATGGCACGGCGCAGCACAGCAAAGGGCAGCCCGCATGCCGGCGCCGACTACTACGGAACGGCAATCCTCATCGTTCGCGGTGTGGAAGTGCCGGTGCGCGTGGAGATGCGGGGATATCCGGAACCGACGGACGGCGTCTACCGGTGGGTCGGCCGGATCGACGCCGACGACGCGCTCACCGACGTGCTCGGCGACGAACAACGGACGCCCTGCGTGGTGCGGACCGGCGACACCGCCTGCCCCGCCGTGGTCGGCGACCGCGACCTGTGGAACCGGTACCGCGTCATGGGCAAGAGCACGCCGCCGTATCCGCTGCTCTGACCCCTATCGGTGGCGTTTGTCGGTGCCTGCTGGCACGGTGACCGGATGACTGAAAATGTATGGCCGGTAGTCGAACTCAGGCAGTACACGCTGCGCCCCGGCACCAGGGACGTGCTGATCGAACTGTTCGATCGGGAGCTCGTCGAGACACAGGAAGCCGTCGGCATGCGCATCGTCGCGCAGTTCCGGGACGAGGACGACCCGGACAGATTCGTCTGGGTTCGCGCCTTCCGCGACATCGAATCGCGCGGCGCCGCGCTGACCGCCTTCTACGTCGATGGGGAGACATGGCGGACGCACGCCCCAGCGGCGCGGGCGACGATGGTCGACACCACCAATGCCCTTCTGCTACAGCCCGCATCGGCGACATCGGGGTTCGCGCTAGCGGGCGAGCGTCCCGGCGCGCACGCCGCCGAGCTACCGGAATCTCGGGTGCTGGCAACGATCTACTACCTCGATACACCTGCCGACGAGTTCGCGGAATTCTTCGACAGCCGGGTTCGGCCGCTGCTGGCGGCGACCGGTGCGCCGCCGATCGCCTGCTACCTGACCGATCCCGCGCCGAATACCTTTGCCGCGCTTCCGGTCCGATCGGAGACGGTTTTCGTGTGGTTCGCGCTGTTCGACACTGCCGATCAGCGCGCCGAGCACCTCGACCGGCTGGCTGCCGCACCGACCTGGACCGCAGAGGTCCAGCCGGAACTGGCGAAACGGTTGTCCGGCCCGATCGAGCGATTGCGACTTGCACCGACCGCACGATCTCTGCTGCGCTGAGCGCACAGCCCTGTCGACACGCCCAGCGAGATTGTGCAATAGCGAAGGAACTGCCCGACCCGCCACGACACGGGTTTCGGTTCTGTTAGAACCGAAATGACTGAGACAGTGGCTGGTCGAGAGTGGTTGTTCCGATGAAAATCTCGTCGATTTCGATGATCGGTGTCGTAGTTCTCGCTGCGGTGAGCGGGGTGCCTGCCCACGCGGCCGCCGACACGGGCTCGGCCGGGTCGCCGCCGGAAGTTTTCGCCGTGACGACGACCGCCGACGGTGCGGCAGCGAATCCGTTCGAGGGCCGATGCCGCACCACGACCGGCGAGTGCACGCTGCGCGCGGCGGTGCAGGCCGCGAATGTCCGGCCCGGCAGCACCATTCGGGTGCCCGAAGGACGGTACGTACTGACCATCCCACCGAACTTCTGGAATACCAACGGGCCCTTCATCGATCCGGCCACCGGCGACCTCGACGTCACCGCCGACACCACCATCGAAGGCGCGGGCCAGGACCGCACCGTCATCGATGCCGGACACCGCGACCGGGTGGTGCTGACCACGGCCCATGTCTCGATCTCCGGCCTGACCATCACCGGCGGCCGCGCGACCGAACACGAGATCCCGCTGTTCGAGACCGGCGGCGGTGGCATCGCCAACTCGGGCAAGCTGGTCCTCGACCACGTGACGGTCACCGGCAACGCCGCCGACTACGGCGGCGGCATCTTCAACATTCCGGTCGCGGACATGAAGGTGACCGACAGCATCATCACCGCCAACGCGGCGGGCGAAGCCGGGGGCGTGCGCTGCGACAACACCTGCACCTTCACCCGCACGGCCATCACCGACAACCACGTCGTCAATCCGCGCACCAAGTGGTACCGGATCGGCGGATTCGCGGGCCGCGGCGGCGGGCTCGATATCCGCGGGGTCGGCGAGGTGGTCCTCATCGACACCGTCGTCATGCGCAACAGCGCCGATGAGGGCGGCGGTGGCATCAATATCGCGCCCGCCTATCTCGACACACTGCCGTATCAGTTCACCGATGTCTTCAATCCCGGTATGGGACACCTGATCCTGCGCGGTTCGACCATCGCGCAGAACACCGCGGGCCTGGGTGAACAGAACTGCAAGAAGGTGTTCGCCGTCATCCTCTCCACCGGCGGCAATCTCAGCAACGACCACTCCTGCGATCTGACCGCGGCGGGCGACGAGGTCCGCCCCGACGCGGGCATCCGCTGAAACACCCACAACCAGAAGGAAATCC
This sequence comes from Nocardia iowensis, assembly GCF_019222765.1. Taxonomy (NCBI): domain Bacteria; kingdom Bacillati; phylum Actinomycetota; class Actinomycetes; order Mycobacteriales; family Nocardiaceae; genus Nocardia; species Nocardia iowensis. The sequence continues at coordinate 1,652,606 of NZ_CP078145.1, forward strand.
GCGATGGGTTCGTTCAATGTCGGCGACTGGATGACGACGCTCGGTCAGGCCTTCGCCTGGGTGATGTCGATGCTGGTGTCCGGCGCTACCGCCGGTTCGTCCTGATCAACTGGCACGGCGCCCGGCCGGATAGGTCCGGAAACCGCGGACAAGCGTGGCGGTAGCCCGGCCGGTCGCGGGGCGGATCGACCTATCCGGCAACAGCAGTCCCGGGTCGTGATCGAGCAACCGCCGCTCCAGCTCACGCAGGGCGGGTCCCGGTTCGACACCGACCTCCTCGATCAGTAACGCGCGCACCTTCCGTAGCTCCGCGAGCGCATCGGCCTGCCTGCCGCTGCGGAACAGGCCGACAACCAAGAGCTCCCAGCGCCGTTCGCGATACGGAGCTTGAATGACGGCCTCGCGCAACGCCGCGACAGCTCCCGCCGTATCCCCATCCGCCAACCTGGCAGCCTGCAATTCCTCGATCGCGAGCTCCCGCAGTTCCGTCAGTTTCGCCCGCGCCCCGCGCAGTTCCGGCGAATCCCCGAGCTCGACCCACGGTTGACCACGCCACAAGGCGAGACCCGCCCGCAGTGTGTCCACTGCCGCGGCGGCATGGCCGTCGAGCAGCGCATGCTGGCCCGCGCCAACGAGTTCGGCGAACCGCCCGTGGTCGGTGTGCTCGGGTGAGAGCGTGAACCGATAGCCGCAGCGGTCGAGTTCGAGCATGCGACCCGCGTGCGGCCCGAGGGCGGCACGCAAGCGATGGACGACAACTCGCACATTGGCCCCCGGCTGCCCCAGCGGCGCAGGCCCCCAAAGATGCTCGGCCAGAACGTCATTCGACACCGGTGCGCCCGCGGCAAAAGACAGCGCCGCCAGCAGCTGACGAGGCCGCGGACCACGCAGCTCGACCGGAACACCGTCGACCTCGACCTCGATCGGCCCGAGGACCCGACACATGAGCGCCACCTCGCGGTGCATCCCGAGGCCATCGCTCATCGCGCCGCCGCTGTCGAATGCTGTGTGCTCCGTGGTGTCCAAGATTCCTCCGCGCGGGGTTCATCCGGGGTCAGGAGACCAGATTAGGGGTGGCTACCTGCGGAAACATCGTCCTGCATGCTGATGTTTTTCGACTTTCCCTCGGTTATTATTTGAGTGGACGAAGGGGGCTTCCGACAGCGACGAGAAAGGCCGCGCGCCCCGCCTGATAGCGGAGCGCGCGGCGCTGCTTCGTCGGAGCGGTTATGAAATGGCGGCGCGCAGCTTGGCGGAGATGCCGTCGATGCGCCGTTGCTGTTGCGCGATATTCGACTCCAGGTGATGGATCTCGATGCTCAACCGGCCGCCGAAGGTGCTGACAATGCAGGCGCCACCGCCGGGCGCCTCGGCGCGGCGCATGGTGATCCGGTCCGGCTTCGCGGTCAAAGTGGAGCGGAAATCGGTGAGACGCAACCCTTCCGGGGCCCGGAGGTCCGGCACGCGGCCCCAGTTCGTGACGATGACCATACCGGGGACGAGTCGGAACTCGCTCGCCGCCATATCGGGAATGTGCAGCGGAGTCTGCTGCACGATTCCCGCGGCCAAGCTCGTCCGCAACGACTCACAGATACCGCGGGCGAGGTCGAGCAGTCCGGTGGTCTCCTGCGGGATGTAGTTGGCGAAGCCGAGGACGTTGGTGCCATCGGTCAGGCCGACCGTCGGCGTGATCCGGCTGCGGAGGTCGACCGGGTAGGTGAACAGGATGTCGGTCAGCGGGAGTTGGAGCACCTCCGCTTCGCTGAGCAGGACCGCCGCCGACACCAGACCATTGATCGTCACCCCTTCCCGATGCCCGAGTTCGACCAGCGCCGTGGTCTCCGCCACCGACAAGTGGCACCGAGCGGTGCGCAGCGAGGCGAATTCGAGATCGTCATGACCAGATTCGGGCACCGTTGAGTCGGACATAATCGATTCGGGCACAGCCGATTCGTCAGCGGCGGCACCCGGGGGCTCGGCCACATTCGGATCGACCATCTTCTCGATCCCCCGCTCCGCGAGCAGGTCTTCCACCGACCGCGGATACGGCCGGACCGCCCGCTCCAGCGGTCGGCCCGCGACGGCGTCGGTGTAGCAGGACCACAGCTCGGCAAGCACGGCCAGCGAGTGATAGGCGTCCGCCACGCTGTGATGCGTCATCAACGTGACGCTCGCCGTGTCCCCGTCGCGGACCACGCACACCGCGCTGAGCGCGACACTCTGATCGAATTTCGGATCGACCAGCAGACGTTCCGGGTCACCGTCGACCACCGAGATCTCGGGTGTCACACCCGCCGACGAGACCAGGACATAGCCGCCGTCCTCGGTCGGCTCGAGCCGCGCGCCCAGCACCGGGTACGCACACACCACGGCCTCGTACGCCGCGGACAAGGCCGCCAGGTCCAAGCGGCCCGAAACCAGCACCCCGTACCCCACATAGACTTCCGTGCCCGCGAATATCTGTTCGCTCGGTGCCAACGGGCGGATGACAGTAGACGTGGTCATAGAGCTCCCCTTCACCTGTGCCGAGTTACGCGCCAACGGACGATCCAAGCCGCGGCGCGCGCGCCGGAGCAAACGGTTTTCCGGCCGCCGACCACCATCCACGAGCCGGGTTTCACCGGCGTCTCACTGCGGTTTCGCGGTCAGGGGGCGAGGATCGCGGGGAGCGCGACCAGACCGTGGGAGCGCCATGAGGCGCGGTAGGTCAGCTCGGCTGCCGGAATCGCCAGCCGGGCGCGAGGGTGGCGCGTGAACAATTCCGGAACGACGGCGTCGACGATCAGCGAGGCCGCCTGGGCGCCGAGGCAGTAGTGCGGGCCGCGGCCGAACATCAGGCTCCGTCTGCCGTTGCGGGCGGGGTCGGAGTCGGCGCCGATCAGCGACAGCAGGACGGTGTCGCCTTTCGGGATGGTCGTGGCACCGACGGTGAGGTCGGCGATCGGAAACCGGCGGATGGCGAACGGCGACGGATTGGCCTGCTCCATGAGTTCACCACGGCGGGACTGCCAGGCGGCGACGGCTGCCGCGGCGTCGCCGGAATCGAGCAGGGCGGCGATGATGTTGCCGCACATGTGCACCGCGTTTTCCAGTCCGGCCAGCATCATCAGGAACGCCAACGACACCAGCTCGTCCTCGGTGAGCGCCGCCTCGTCGTCGCGGGCCCGTACCCAGCCGCTGAGCAGATCGTCGCCGGGGTCGGCCCGTTTCGCGGCGACCAAGTCGGCGAAGGTGGTGGTCAGCCAGTCGATGGCTGCCTTCAACCGCTGCCTGGATTCCGCCGACGAGGTGTCGACGGTGAACATCGCCGCCGCGGCGTCGCGCAGGTGCGGGTAGAGGTCGGCGGGTACCCCGAGCAACTCACCGAGGACGAGCGCGGGCACCGGGACACACAGTTCGTCGAGCAGATCGACTGTCTCACCGTCCTTTTCGGAGAGCGAGTCGAACACCGCACCGGCGATCCGCCCGATCGCGGCGCGCAGATCATCGACCGATCGCCGGGAAAACGCCGGTGCGGCAAGCTTTCTGATCCGGTTGTGCTGGTCGCCGTCCATGTTCAGCAGGTTCCGATCCAGCGCGGGCGGCAGCGCGAAGCCGGTGTACCCGTCGCACGCGTGCCGCTTGTCCAGGCTGAGCTGGGGATCGGCGAGCAACGCGGACACCTCGTCGTATCCGGCGATCACCCAAACCGGGTGGCCATCAGGCGTTTCCGTACGACGTACCGATCCTCGCCAGCTCGCATGCTCGGCCCATCGTGTGCTCGCAGACGTTCCGATCGCCGCTGTTTCCACCATCACCCCAACCTCACTGCCGCCCATTGCCCGCAGTGTATTGGACGTCGCCGGATGGAGTCCGGACTCGGTCCGCGCCACCCGCGCCACCCGCGCTACGCGGCACCGGCCTCGCTGACCGCATCCAGGTGCGCGGCAAGCAGGTGCACCCGCAGCCGCTGCTGTGCGAGGGTTTCCACGGGGTGATGGATCTCGATGCTCAGCCGGTCGTCGAACGTGCTGATGATGATGGTGCCGCTCGGCTGTTGTAGCCGACGCCCGGCCCTGTCCGGCTTCGCGATCATGACGGTGCGAAAGTCGTTGACCCGCAGACCTTCCGGTAAGCACGGCCGGTCGATCCGGCCCCAGTTGGTCGCCAGCACGATGCCGGGAGCCCGTGGCGGCGGGCCGGACGCGATATCGGGGATGTGCAGCGGTGTCTGCTGCACGACGCCGGTTGCGAGGCCGTTGCGCAGGGCATCGCTGATGCCGCGGGCCAGCGAGGTCAGCGTTGTTCCGCCGCTGAGGGTGGGTATGAAATCGGCGAACCCGAGGACATTCGTTCCCTCGGTGCTGCCGATCGCGGGGGTGACCCGGTTGCGCAGGTCGACAGAGTAGGTGTAGCTGAGTTCGGTCAGCGGCAGTTCGCGCAGTTCGGCCTCGGTGAGCAGGATCGCGGCCGAGGCCAGCCCGTTGATCGTGGTCCCTTCCCGGTGCGCGAGGTCGGCGAGCGCGACGGTCTCCTGCTGGGTCAGGCGGCAGCGTGCCGTCAGTGGCAGCAGATAGGACAGGTCCGCGCCGACCGGTGGGGCGGTGGCGGGCGCCGCGGTGACGGCCAGCGGTCGAGCCGACACCGGCAAGCCGGACATCTTCTCGACGCATCTGGCGAGCAGCAGATCCTCCACGGCGGCCGGGAAGCGGTGTGGCGTCAGCATCGGCGGGTGGCCGTCGCTGACCTGGGTGTAGCACGACCACAGTTCGGCGAGCACCGCGAGCGAGTGGCACGCGTCCGCGATGCTGTGGTGGGTTATCAGCGTTACCCCGGTGCTGTCGCCGTCGCGGACCACGCACAGCGCGGCGAGTCCGGTGCGCTGGTCCAATCGCGCACCGCTCAGCAATTGTTCGGGATCGCCGTCGACGACGGTGATTTCCGGTGCGGAAGCGAGGGAGTCGACGAGAATATGGCCGCGTCCGTCCTCTTCCAAATGGGCGCCGAGTGCGGGGTAGGCGCGGACCACGGCATCGAACGCCTCGGAAAGCGCGGATAAATTCAACCGACCGGACAGTCGCATCGAATAACCGACGAGGACTTCGCTACCGGCGAAGATCTCTTCGCTCGGTGCCAACGGCCGGATGACGGTAGCCGTGGTCATGTCGAATCCCTCCACATGAGACTGCCCATCGAGGCTAGCTCGAATACCGGGCACTCCACGGTCTTTCGGGATCATCACCTCTGTGTGGTGTATCGCTCATACCGAATGAGCTGTTTCCGGTTGTGGCCACAACGAGACCATGTTCGGCGATCAGCCACTGGCCGCACACGCAGCGCAGGTATCGGACGTGGCCGTGTGAGGACACGACCGTCGGTGTCGGCCAGGAACAGGAGGGGCAGGTCAGGTCCATGCGGTCAGCCTGATGTAATGACCTAGTGCATTTCAACCCTTACGGCGGCGCCGCGGCCGAACTCGCCGCCCGGCTGGTGAACGCGCGCCCCGACCAGGACCTCCGGCAACTGCTCGCCGAATCCGACTACAAACCGCTCGGGACGCTTACCGCGTCGCAGGCCGCGGAACTGCGTCGCTGGATCGGTGAACTCGATGCCGTGTTCGATCGCCCCACGGTGGACCAACTGAACGCGTTGCTCGCCAAAACGACCAGTCGGCCCTATATTTCGACGCACGACAGCCGGGCGCCGCACCTGCATTTCGCCGACGAGACGGCACCCGTCGACGAACGGGTCAAGGCGTACACCGCGGTCGGACTCGCCGCGCTGTTCTGCGACGACCCGAACCGCATCGGCCGCTGCGCTCGCGACGGGTGTGCCGAGGTCTTCGTCGACACCTCGCGCAACGGCAGGCGCCGCTTCTGCTCGCCGCGGTGCTCGAATCGGGTGCACGTGGCCGAGCATCGGTCCCGTCGCTCGGACTGAGTCTCAGTACGCTTTCGCCGCCGCCTCGACCCGCCCGGAATCGATTGCGGCGAGCAGGGTTCGGTGGTCGAGGACGGTCTGGTCGGCGTAGGCGACGGCGAAATCGATCATGGCGCGGTCGAAGGTGTCGCTCGAGCCGAGGTAGGCGGCGATGGCGACTCGGTCGCCGGAGCGGGCATGAGCGCGCGCGAGGGTGCGGCCGCACAGTGCCGAATAGTCGCGCAGGTAGGCGCGTGACATCTCCTCGATGACGGCCGAGCCCTTCATGTCGCGCAGCTGGCGCCAGTAGTAATGTCTGCCGTCCGCGCCCGTTGCCCAGCCGAGGAAGATGTCGCTCGCGGCCTGGGTCAGCCGCTGGCCATGCACGACCCGATGCCCTTGGTTGCGGAACCTGCTCGGCGCGGTGTGCGGCGCGAGCACCGACTGCTCGGCCTCCTTCACCTGCAAGAACAGCGGATCACCGCTCGTCCGCCCGGCCAGCAGGACGATGAAGCAGCGGGTGCCGACACTGCCGACGCCGACCACCTTGACCGCCATGTCCAGCATCTCGTGCCGGTCGAGCAGCACCCGGCGCTCCTCGGCCAGGGTGCGGCGGTAGTCGGTGAAGACCCGCCGGATGGTTTCGGCGTCGATCTGCTCGATCGGAATGAGCAGCGGCGGCCGGTGCCTGATGCGTGGGACGCCCTCGGCATCCGGCTCGGTCAGCTTTCCGAGCGCCTGCAGGTTGGTGCGCGCCCGCGCCTCGGCGAGTGCTTGCTCGACGCCCTTGCGGCGCTTGGGTTTGCGCACCAGCGCGGTCAGATGATCGGCGTCGATCCGCTCGTACCAGACGGCCAACTCGCCGAGACCGGCCAGCCGGATCATCGTCTCCCGATAGGCCCGTGCGGCGGCGCCGACCGAGGTTTCGGCGTCGGTATCGGCGAAGCCGTTGGCGCGCGCGGCCACCGCGATGCTGGCCGCCAGCCGTTTGACGTCCCACTCGAAGGGGCCGGGCAGGGTCTCGTCGAAGTCGTTGACGTCGAAGACCAGTGCGCGTTCCGGCGAGGCGAACAGGCCGAAGTTGGACAGGTGCGCGTCACCGCACAGTTGGGCCGTCAGTCCGGTGGTAGAAGAGACCGCCAGATCGGCGGCCATGATCGCGGGTGCGCCGCGCAGAAACGGGAACTGCCCCGCGGCCATTCGGGCGTACCGGATGGGAACCAGCTGGGGCACCCGGGTGGCGGCCTGGCGTTCGAGCACGGCGATCGGATCCGCACGGTCGGCGGGCGGGTCCCATATCCCCAACGCCCGCCGTCCGATCCGCTTGCGCGCGCGCCGCCCCACCTCGACCGCGCCGGGTTCCGCAATCGCCGAAGGGTTCGCCATCTGGCCAGTTTGTCATCAGATGGCAACTAATTAGCAAATATGAGCCGAGTGTCGGCGACTGAAGCGGATCGCAGCTCATCGGCAGTCTGGAGAGCCCGGCTGTCCACGGCTGCGGTTGTGTCTCGGAATCCCTGGCGCCCTGGCTAATTCAGGAGGTCAGCGTGGTAGTTCGGGGGAATGGGTATCGGCAGGTGAGCAAGAGCCCTCCTCCTGTGTGCGCCGTGCACCGAGCGGTTGCGCATCGGCGGCGGGTGATCAACAGTGGGGTATCCAACGGTGGTAGCGACGGGAGGCCGCATGGACCGCGCGGATGTGGTTGTCGTCGGTGCCGGATACGCGGGACTCTGTGCGGCGCGGGCACTGCGCGCGGTGGGACGCGAGGTTGCCGTGTTGGAGGCGAGCGGACGCGTCGGCGGCCGGGTGCTGACCGACCGGATCGCCGGTGACTGGGTCATCGATCTCGGCGCCCAGTGGATCTCCGGCGCCCACACCCGGTTCGCCGCGCTCGTCGAGGAGTACGGCGCCGAAACCTATGCGGCACCGTCGAACGGCGCGAACCTACTGGTCGAGGGCGCGGTGCGGCGTCCGTTCGTCGGCGCGCGGCCGCCGCTGCCGCCGCTCGTGCTGGTGGTGCTCGCACAGGCCTTGTGGCGGATCGAACGATTGGCGGCGCGCATCGACCTCGCGCGTCCGTGGACCACCCCGGGCGCGGACCGGCTCGATGCGATGACGGCGGCGACCTGGTTGCGCCGCAACCTGCCCGAGCGTCGTGCCAGAAACCTGGCCGAGGTGATGATCGGCGAGGAGCTGTGCGTCGACGTCGGCAGCGTCTCGATGCTCGCTGTACTGACCACCATTCGCGCCGCGGGCGGTGTCGAGGGGGGCGTGACCGCCGAGACGGTGACCCGCCTGTTCGTCGACGGCGCCGACGGCCCGGCCCACTCGATCGCCGCCGAGCTGGGCGACGCACTGCGGCTCGACACCCCGGTCACCTCGATTCGCCAAGTGCCGGAGGGGCTTTCGGTGGGCGGCGAGTTCGGGGAGGTCCGTGCCGCACAGGTGATCGTCGCGCTACCGCCCGCGCTGGCCGGGCGGATCACCTATGACCCACCGCTGCCCGCTGCCCGCGACCACCTCACCCAGCGGATGCCGATGGGTTCGGTGCTGAAGGCCTTCGCCGTCTACGAGCGGCCCTTCTGGCGTGACGATCGGCTCACCGGCCAGGCGTTGAACCTGCACGACCCGGTCCCGGTCACCTTCGACGCCACCCGCCCCGGTGGGCCGGGCTGTCTCGGTGCCCTCGTCCCGGGCCGCGCCGCCCATCGCCTCGCCGCGCTCCCGGCCGCCGAACGCCGGGCCATGATCGTCGGCTCGCTGGTCCGCGCCTTCGGTCCCGCGGCGCGCGATCCGATCGATTGGCGCGAGAAAGTCTGGGCCGACGATCCCTACTCCCGCGGCGGATATGGCGCCTTCTTCCCGCCCGGCGTGCTGACGACCATCGGTTCGACATTGCGTCAACCGATCGGCGCGATCCACTGGGCGGGCAGCGAAACGGCCACCGAATGGGCGGGATATATCGAGGGCGCGATTCGCTCGGGCGAGCGCGCCGCAGCCGAGGTGCTCGCGGCTTCTCGGGACGCCACCGTTGGTTAACGGGCCGATTCCCATGCCGCGCTGCGCATTCCGGGTCGGAAATTCCTGCTGACATTTGGAAAATAGCTAAACTAGTCAATCGTCCAGTTATGAAATTCGGATCATAGATCGATTGATAATGCCCGTATATAAGCATTAACGCTTCCTTGACGCGACCCGGGATTCTTGAAGCAAAAAGGCGCTGCTGACCTCGGTAAATGCGGGAATGTGATCTCCATTATGTTGACTGTGATTCTGCTCAAAGCGAAGCATGTAGCGCATGGCACATATAGCAAACATTCAGCAAAGGTCGGTGCCGTCCGGCACGGGCCGCGCCTTCCCGGCCACGCTGCTGCTGCTGTGCACGGTGCTGGTCGGCGGATGGTTCGTCGGACCCGGCTCAGCGGCCGCGGACCTGTCCGGTTGCACGACCGACTCCTCGGTTCCCAATGAACTGACGGTCACCTGCGACCCCGGCTCCGGTGTCGGCGAGCACGCCTTCATCCGCTGCCGCGACCTCCTCGGCATGCCGCACACCCACATCGGCGAAACCATCGGTCCGGGTGGCGGTTGGTCCAGGGCGACGTGCGCCCCGGCCGAAACCGGTCCGGTCTGATCCGGGCGGGGCTTGTCCCCGATATCGCCTTCCGCGCCGGGAGCCCGTGAATCGCACGACAACAGGGCCAGGGCGCATCGTAGCCAGCACGTCCCGCGGGACGGGTTCACGGAGAGGCTCCAGTCATGCGCGTAGACACGAAGGAACGTCAGAGAGAAACCAAAGCGTCGGCACGTCATCGCAAGGGTGTCGAACGGTCCCGGCGCGGGATGTACGCCGCGGCGACATTCGCCTCGATGGCGACCGCCATGATCGGCGCCGGAAACGCCGCCGCCGATTTCGAGTTACCGCCACCTCCCGGTGACCTGAACGGCGTTTTGTCGGGCGCGGGCGACGTGGCGGGACAACTGCTCGACCCGTCGCAGCAGGACGCGCTGAACAGCGCACTCGGTGTCGCGGGCACGGTCGGCGCGGCAACGCCCTTCGGCGACCAGGTGAACTCGGCGATCGATGCCTATCGCGGGGGCGGGGCACCGCCACCGGGACCAGCGCCGTTCGCCGGACCGGGCGCTCCGGCCGCGCCGGGCATCCCTGCCGCGCCTGGCACTCCTGCCGCGGTCGCTTCGGATGTGGCGGGCCGGGTTCCCGCGCCGGTCGCCGATCTCGCCGCGACCGTCGCGCAGATCGCCGGTGCGGGAATGCCGCTCGACCAGCTGGCCACCTGGGCGGACCGGACCTTTCCCGAGGGCCCGATGCGTGGGCCGGTCAACGATCTGCTCGCCTTCGTCCAGCAGGCCACCGAAATGGCGGGCACCCGTCGCAACAGCGCGACCCCGGCCATCGACGACCTGATCGACCAGGCTCGCACGCTGTTCGGCTTCCCCAAGGACGGACCGGATCCGGTCCAGGGGCTGCGCGATCTCCTCACACCAACTGTGGGACAACAAGATCCGGCGGCACAGCAGCTGCCGCCCGGCCTGCTCGCGATCGCCGCGCCGATGATCGGCCTGTTCGCACCCCAGCTGGCCGGCCTCGCGCCGGTGCTCGCGTTCCTTGCGCCGCTGCTCGTCATGGCATCGAACCCGGCGGCCGCGATCGGCGCGGTATTCACCGAGATACGGGACGCGGTGCGCGGCTTGGTTGCCGACGCCAGGAACCCCGCGGCGCTGCCGCTGCTGGCGGTGCCGGTGATCGCGCTGCTCGCCGCGGTACCCCTGCTGTTCGCCGGCGGCATCGCGGTGGCCGCTGTCCTCACCCTCGGCGCGGTGATCCTCGGCGCGATCGTGCTGGCTCCGTTGGTGATCGGTGCGCTGGTGATCGGCGGACTGATCCTCGCGGTGCTGGCGGTTCCGGTGCTACTCGTGCTCGCGGTCATCGCTATTCCGGTACTGCTCATCGCCGTTCCGGTCGCGTTCGTCGCGTTCCAGGTGCTGGCGCCGATCATCCTGATCGGCGGCATCGCCGCGATCGCGGTGGCGATCGTCGGCGGCCTCGCCCTCGCCGTGGCCGCACTGGCCGGTGGGCTGGCGCTCGGCATCGTCGGGTTCGTCGTGCTGACCGCGGCGGCCCTGCTGGCCACGGTGTTCGTGCCGTTCCTCGGACTGGTCCTTGCGCCGCTGCTCTTCACCGGCGCGCTCGGCTTCCTCGTCGTGAGCCTCATCGCCACGGCGGTCGCCTTCTTCGGCGTGCTCGGGGTCGCCGGACTGGTCACCGCCGTGCTCATCGCCGGCGTCGGACTGCTGTCGCTGTTCACTCCGTTCGGGCTCATCGCCCTTCCGATCCTGCTCGCGCTCGCGGCAGTCGCTGTGCTGGCGTTCGGCGCGGTGGGCCTGGCCGGTGGCGCGATCCTGGCCGTGGTCGCGCTCGCGGAGTTCATCGTGCTCGCGGTGGTGGCACCGGTCGCGGTGACCGTGCTGCTCGCGCTGGCCTTGGTGGCCACCGCAATTCGCCTCGTCGCCGCCGCCCTCGTCTGGGCCGGGCTGTCCGCGGCGGGCATCGTCTTCGCCGCGCTCGGCGCGGTTGGCACGGCGCTCGCGGTGGTCGGTGGGCTGATCGCCACGGCCGTGCTCGTCTTCGCGGTCCCGATTCTCGGCCCGCTGCTGGCGCCGCTGCTCTTCATCGGCCTGGTCGCCATTCCGGCGGCGCTGGGGCTGACGGTCCTGTTCGGCGGTTTCGCCTTGGCCGCGTTCTCGGTCTTCGCGCTGACCGGGACGATCCTGCTGGCGATCGCCGGGCTGGCATCCGGCGCGCTGGTGGCGAGCCTGCTCTTCATGATCACCATGCCGTACGCGATTCCGCTGATCCTGATCGCCGATCTGGCCTTCGCGATCATCGCGGGCGCGGGCATCGGGGTGGTGGCGGCGGCCTTCGTGGTGGCCACCTGGCTCGGCGGCGGCGCCATCGTGCTCGGCCTGCTCGCACTCGGCCTCGCCGCTGTCGCAACGGTGTTCGCGGGTGGGCTGGCGATCTCGGCGCTGTCCTTCGTCATGCTCACCCTCGCCGCGTTCGCGCTGATCGTGATCAACCCGCCGCTGGCGCTGCTCGCGCTGCCATTGATCTTCGGTGGGTTGCTGTTCAGCGTGCTGGGCACCATCGGTGCGGTGGCGATCGTCAGCACCATGCTCGGCGGGTTCGTCGCCGCGCTCGGACTCGGGCTGGTGGCCGCGTGGATGGTCTTCGGCGTCATGGCCCTCGGTGTGTTCGTCGCCGTGTCGGCGGTGTTCCCGCCGTTCCTGTTGATCTCCGTGCCGCTCGCGGCCGCCGCCTTCGCGATCATGGCGGTGCTGGCGATCGCGACGATCGCGGTCGGTGGCGTCGGGCTCGGCGCGATCCTGCTGGCGGGCAATCTGATTGCCGCGGTGCTGGCGGTGGCAGCGGTCATCGCAACCGCCGCGGTATCGATAGTCGGACTCGCACTCGCCGCCGTGCTGACGCTGCCGTTCCTGGTGTTCGGACCGTTCGCGGTGGTCGTCTCCACCGCTCTGTCGCCGATCATCGCGCTGGCACTGCTCGCAGTGTGGTCGCCGGTGCTGGTGGCAGGTCTGGCGGTCGCGGCGCTCGCGGTCGGCATCCAGCTGTTCGGTCTGTTCGGATTGACCGGACTGGCCGCGCTCATCGGCGTGGCAGTGGTGGGGATCCTCAGCGCTCTTGCGGTGACGCTGTTCGCGGGCAGCTTCCTGCTCGACTTCACCGCTCTCGGCGTGCTCGCGCTGGTGCTCGCGCCACTGGTCGGCCTGGCCGGGGTCGGTGCGCTCGCGCTGCTCGCGCTGCCGGTTTTGGCGCTGCTCGCGGTGCCGGTACTGGGCCTGGCCGCGCTGGGTGCGCTTGCGCTGGTTGCGGTTCCGGTGTTGGCCGCGGTCGCGGTGCCGGTGCTCGGGTTGGCCGCGCTCGGTGCGCTGGCCGCGGTGGCCGTGCCGGTGATCGCGGTGCTGGCGCTTCCGGTGCTCGCGCTGCTCGCCTTGGTCGCGGTGCCGTTGCTGGCTCTCGCCGCGCTGGGTGGCCTTGCCGTGCTCGCGTCGCCGTTCCTGGTGGCCGGTGCGGTGGCGGTATTCGGGGCGTTGGCGATCGGCTTGCCGGTGGCGTTGCTGGCCATCCTGCCGCTGCTGGCCTTGGCCGCGGTGGGCGCGCTGACGCTGCTCGCGCTACCCGTCCTGCTGATCGGTGGAGCGCTGGCCGCGGCGGTCGGCGTGCCACTGGCGGTGCTCGGCGCACTGGCCGCGTTGCCGGTGCTGCTGATCGGTGGCGCACTGGCCGGACTGGCCGCACTGGTCGGAGTGCCGTTGGCCGCCGTCGGAGCGCTTGCCTTGCTCGCGATTCCGGTGTTGCTGATCGGTGCGGCGTTGGCCGCGGTGGTCGGTATCCCGTTGGCACTGCTCGCACTTCCCGTGCTGGCGATCGGTGGCGCGCTGGCGGCGTTGGTCGGCGTACCGCTGGCTGTGATCGGAGCGATTGCGCTGCTTGCGCTTCCGGTCTTGGCAATCGGTGCCGCGCTGGCCGGGCTGGCCGCGTTGGTTGGTGTGCCGCTGGCGGCACTGGGCGCGCTTGCGGTGCTGGCGCTTCCGGTCCTGCTGATCGGTGGTGCTTTGGCCGCGCTGGTTGGTGTGCCGCTCGCCGTGGTCGGTGCCATTGCGTTGCTGGCGCTTCCGGTCTTGGCAATCGGTGCCGCGCTGGCCGGGCTGGCCGCGTTGGTTGGTGTGCCGCTGGCGGCACTGGGCGCGCTTGCGGTGCTGGCGCTTCCGGTCCTGCTGATCGGTGGTGCTTTGGCCGCGCTGGTTGGTGTGCCGCTCGCCGTGGTCGGTGCCATTGCGTTGCTGGCGCTTCCGGTGTTGCTGGTCGGTGGGGCTTTGGCCGCGCTGGTTGGTGTGCCGTTGGCGGCCGTCGGTGCGCTTGCGCTGCTGGCGCTTCCGGTGTTGCTGATCGGCGGTGCGTTGGCGGCCGTGGTCGGTATCCCGTTGGCGGCGGTTGGTGTGGTGAGTCTGTTGGCCGCGCCGCTGGTTGCCCTGGCCGGGCTGATCGGTCTGCCGTTGGCGGCGCTGGGTGCGGCCACCGTGGTGGCGCTTGCCGTCGCGGTTGCCGTGCTGCTGACGCCGGGGGCGCGGGTCGGCATCATCTCCGCCATTCGGGCCGCACTGGACCGCAATGGACCGCGGGGTGATTCGGGCGGCGGGACGGCGGCGACCGGAACGCAGTTCCTCGACGACATTCCCGACGATCCGAGCCTGGAGCAGCTGGCCGCCTCGCTGCAGCAGCTCCTCGCTCCGCTACCGAGCAAGGCGCCCGCGGCCGAACCGGTCGCGTTCGCCGACCTGCCCTACACCGGAAAGGGGGCTGCCGAAGCGGTGGCGCACGAGCGCGCCGCCCGCCTGGTCAGCGTTTCGCTGTGACGAATTCTGCACTGTCCCAAGCCGTCTAGCTAAGGAGATCAGATCATGACGCACACAACGGAAACCCTGCATCTGGAATACCTCTACGGCCCGCAGTGGCAGGAGGCAGTCCGCATCATCGAACGATCCGGCCAATTGACCGCCGACGAACGGGAAAAGCTGAACGCGGCGTCGAAGAAGCTGATCCAGGACAAGGTTTCGGCGCTGTCCAACGGGACGGGCCTCGAAGGCGGACTCAGCGGGCTGTTGGCCGGGCTCGGCATGGGTGCGAATGCCCAAACGGTGGCGGCCCACCCGGTGAATATCGCGGCCGAGACCGCCAAGGCTTTCGGACGATCCCGCAATGTCCAGCTCGCGGGCATGATCGCCGGGCAGGCCGTCTCGCCGACCGCGGCAGGCACCACCGGTGATCTGAGCGGGTTGCTCGAGTCGTTCGGCTCGATCGGCGCGGTGACCGTGGTCGGGCAGGCCGTCACCGCCGCGGTGCTGAGCGACTTGGTCGGCCAAGGCGAATTCACCAAGGCCGTCTACGACGAGCTGATGCAGCCGTGGAGCAGCACCATCGAGATGTAGTAGGGCGACGACTACGAAAGGGGTTGGCACCATGTTCGATTCGCGAAACATCGGCTCCGGTGGCCTCGCTACCGACGCACTGGGCGGTCTGCTCGATGTCCGATCGGCCCCCGTAGCGTTCGGCTACTACGAAAGCGACGAGGTCGCCGCCGACACCGGTGTCGAGTGGAACACCCGGTCCCGCATCGCCCCGATCGGGTGGTGGAATCGGCACCGGCACATGCAGACCGGGTTCGGCATGGCGATCGTCATGACGCTCGCCTTCGTGCCCGCCGTGCAGAACGCGATCCTCACGGTGCTGACCCATGTCGGATAACTCCCGCCGACGCAGGCGGCCGGCCCGCCGAGGGAGGACCTCCCTCGGCGTGTCGGTTGCCGTCCTGTTCCTGCTCGCCGCCGCCCTGCTGAGCGCGTGTTCGAGCGGCGGTTCCACCGCCACGGACCGCAACCGCGTCGCCGACGCGGACACCGCGGATTGCACGCTCGGCGGCCAAGCCATCGCCGGACTGCGCGACACCTTCCGTCAGCTGTCCGAGCAACTAGACGGGCTCGGCCCCGCAGCATCGCGGGGCGACTTCGCCGAGGTGAAAACCCGTGTCACCCAGGGCATGCGGCTGTCCGGCCAGGTCTCGACGACCATCGATCCGGTGGTCGATCGGATGGGCTCGCGCCTGATCGGCAGCGCCTACCGTGACGTCGCGAGCGCGGGCGGGCAGCTGCACACCTCGCTGTCCGACTTCGTCACCGTCCTGGACAACGGTCATCCGGCCCAACCAGTGGCCGACTCGGTCACCGCGGCCCTGACCGCCCTCAACACCTCCATGGACCGCATGCGCCGCGCGTGTCCCGCCGTCTTCGCCGACGCGAAGGGCCCGCAGTACGGCCCACCGCTCGGCGCACGCTGAGGCGAATCAGGCGCCCGCCGAACGCCTTTCGAACAGCTGATCACGGGCGACGGCGAGGGCACGGGAAACGGCGCCGGTGAGCACCCCGTCGTCGCCGAGCGTGCTCGCGACGATGCGCGGCCGCAGCGGGCCCAGCTCGGCCATCCGCCGAGCGATCGCGTCCCCGAGCAGCTCGAGATTGTTCCCGATGCCGCCGCTGAGCACGACGAGCTCCGGATCGAGAATCGCGGCGACCGCGGTGATGAGCGCGCCGATCCGACGGCCCTCCGATTCGACGACGGCCCGAGCCCTCGGGTCACCCGCGACCGCTGCGGCGAAGACCTCCTTCGCCGACGCCGCCGGCAGCCCGGCCTGCGCGGCCGCACGGGCGACACCACCCGCCGCGGCGACGGTTTCGGTCATGCCGCGCGCGCGGGCATCGAGCGGGGGAGCGTCGACCTCGCTGGCGGGTAGGAACGAGACTTCGCCCGCCGCACCGGTATTGCCGACGTAGAGCTCGCCGTTGATCACGATGCCCATGCCGACGCCGGTGCCGATCGAGATGAGCACGAAGTTGCGAACACCCGCTCCCGCACCGAGCGTCAGCTCGCCGAGTGCGGCAAGGTTGATGTCGTTCTCGATGGTCGACTCGACCTCCAGTGCCGCGCGCAACTGTGCGACGAGACCGGCGCGGCCCCAGCCGGGCAGGTTCTGCGCATAGTCCAGGCGGCCGGTCTGCGAGTTGAGCACCCCGGGACTGCCGATGACCACGTAATGCACTGCCGACCAAGCGATCCCGGCCTCGGTCGCGACCTCGTCGGCCAGTGTGCGCACCCGCCGCACCAGATCGGCGGCGGAGCGTGCGGTGTTGCGCACGTCGCGGCGGCCGATGAATTCGCCACGCAGGTCGGCGATTGCGAGGCGAATCCAGTTCCGGCCGATATCGACGCCCGCAACCACACCGGCGCGTACATTCACGTCGTAGAGCGCGGTGGTCGGTCCTGGTCGGCCGCTCAGCGAACCGACCAGTTGCACGAGACCCGCTTGCTCCAGGCCCGAAAGTGCCGCCGACACGGTCGGTTTCGACAAACCGCTGGCCTTGGCGAGCTCGCCGCGCGATGCGGGCCCGCTGAGCCGCAGGTAGTCGAGCAGCAGCCGCTCGTTCATCGTCCGAAGGAGCTGGGGATTGCCGACCCTACTCATCAATCCTCCTGCTCGTTCCACTGGACACCTCCAAGTTAGTAAACTACCTTTCTTACCAACGCTCAACCGGGCGCTCTCGCTCTCCTCTCGGCACGGTGACCTCATGCGTCGAATTCAGCTCCTCACCGCGGCGGCGGCCGCATTCGTCCTGGCGGCAGGCTGTAGCTCCGGCGACAGCGCGAAAGACGCGAACTCGGGTGGCGACAACCCGACAATCGCGCTGCTGCTCCCGGAATCCAAGACCACCCGATACGAAGCCTTCGACCGTCCGCTCTTCGAGGCGAAGGTCAAGCAACTCTGCGGCAACTGCAACGTGCTCTACTTCAACGCCGATCAAGACGCGGCGAAACAGCAGGGCCAGTTCGAATCCGCGCTCACCCAGGGCGCCGACGTCTTCGTGTTCGACGCGGTAAACGCCGATGCCGTTGCGCCGCAAGTGAACAAGGCGCAACAGAAGAAGATCCCGGTGATCGCCTACGACCGGCTGATCTCCGGCATCGGCTACGACTACTACGTGTCCTTCGACAACGTGAAGGTCGGCAGGGTGCAGGGCGAGGCCCTGCTCGCCGAGCTGAACAAACGCGGCACCACCGACAAGGGACAGCTCGTGGTGATCAACGGATCGCCGACCGACCCCAGTGCGGGCGACTACAAGAAGGGCGCGCACGAGGCGCTGGACGGAAAGGTGAAGATCGGCCGCGAATTCGACACTCCGGACTGGTCTCCCGACAAGGCGCAGCAGCAGATGGAGCAGGCCATCACCGCGCTCGGCAAGGACGCGATCGTCGGCGTGTACTCGGCCAACGACGGCATGGCCGGTGGCGCGATCGCGGCGCTGAAGCGGGCCGGTTACGCGACGCTGCCGCCACTGACCGGGCAGGACGCGGAACTCGCCGGCGTGCAACGGATTCTGACCGGCGAGCAGACCATGACCATTTATCTCGACTACCGCGCGCAGGCGGAGCGCGCGGCCGAGCTCGCGGTCGCCCTGACCAAGGGCGAACGACCCACGGCGCCGGCGAAGACCAACAACGGCGCGACCGACATCCCGTCGTATCTGCTCGACGCGATCGCGGTCGGCAAGGACAACATCAAGGACACCATCGTCAAGGACGGTCTGTACACCGTCGCCGATATCTGCACGCCCGACGTCGCGGCGGCTTGCCAAGCCGCGGGGATCAAATGACAGCTCGCACAACGGTTCTCTCGGCCCGCGGGCTCACCAAGCGCTATGGTGCCGTGCAGGCGCTGGCGGGTGCGGATCTCCAGGTGCACGCGGGCGAGGTGGTCGCGCTGGTCGGTGACAACGGTGCGGGCAAATCGACACTGGTGAAGGCGATCTCGGGCGTCACCGTGGCCGACGAGGGCGAGATCGTCTTCGCGGGCGAAACCGTGCGGATCACCCGGCCGCAGGACGCCCAGGCGCTCGGCATCACGACGGTGTTCCAGGATCTCGCGTTGTGCGACAACCTCGATGTCGTTGGCAACCTGCATCTCGGTTCGGAGACAAGGATTTGCGGCGTGCTCGACGAGATCGAGATGGAGCGCAGCGCCCGGGACATGCTCGCCTCGCTGGACGTGAAGATCAAGAATGTGCGCGCGCCGGTGTCCGCGTTGTCAGGTGGGCAGCGCCAGTCGGTCGCCATCGCGCGGGCGCTGCTCGGCCGGCCGAGAATGGTGATCCTCGATGAGCCCACCGCTGCACTCGGTGTCGAACAGACCGCACAGGTCCTCGCGTTGATCGGCCGCCTGCGCGAGCGCGGCCTCGGCGTGCTGTTGATTTCGCACAACCTGGTCGATGTGCGGTCGGTCAGCGATCGGGTCGTTGTGCTGCGATTGGGCCGCAACGCAGGCGAATTCGAGACCGCCAAAGCGACTCAAGAGGATATCGTGGCAGCGATCACCGGAGCGGCCGCATGAGCGAGCGCTGGCGAGGTGCTGTCGTGAGAGAGCGTAGCGAACGAATCGTGTCACAGTGTGCGTCGCGCGTGGCAGTGCTGAGCGCTAGCGAGGTGCTGCAATGAGAGAGCGTAGCGAACGAATCATGTCACAGTGTGCGTCGCGCATGGCAGTGCCGAGCGCTAGCGAGGTACTGCCATGAGTGACATTGTTGTGAAAAGATCTGTCTGGCAGGGGAATCAGGAGCGCGGATTGGTGGATGCCGCGATGGACCGACTACGCCGCGGCGAGGTGGGATCGGTACCGGTTGCGATCGGGCTGGTCATCATCGCTGCGGTGTTTTACCGGCTCAACGCCCATTTTCTGTCCGCGGAGAATCTCACCAACCTCGCTTTGCAGATGGCCGCGACCGGAACCATCGCGCTGGGCATAGTTTTGGTGCTGTTGCTCGGCGAGATCGACCTCTCCGCGGGTTCGGTCAGCGGATTGACGGCCGTGGTGATGACGCTGCTGTACGTGCGCCACGGCTGGAACGTCGTGTTCGCGGTGATCGCCGCCGTCGCCGTCGGCGCCGCGATCGGCATGCTGCACGGGCTCATGCGGACGATGCTGAGCATGCCGTCGTTCGTCGTGACGCTGGCCGGGTTGATCGGCTGGCAAGGACTGATGCTGTATCTGCTCGGCAAGGAAGGCACCGTCAACCTGCCGTTCGACCGCGGCATCGCGCTCATCAGCGACACCTGGCTCGCGCCGTCGCTCGGCTGGCTGCTGGTGGTGCTGCTCGCGGGCGGGCACCTGGCCACCAGTCTGGTCACCCGGCATCAACGCGTGCACGCCGGACTCGACGCCGCCGCACCGGTCTGGATCGTGCTGCGTTCGGGCGGTCTCGCCGTCCTGCTCGGCGCCACCGTGCTCGTGCTGAATTCCGATCGCGGCGTTCCGTTGACGCTGGTGATCTTCGGCGGACTCGTGCTGGCCATGGACCTGATCCTGCGCCGCACGGTCTTCGGTCGCCGCATGTACGCCGTCGGCGGCAATGCCGAGGCGGCCCGCCGGGCGGGCATCAATGTCACCGGGATCCGCATCGCCGCCTTCGTCGGCTGCTCCGCGCTGGCCACCATCGGCGGCATCCTGGCCGCCTCCCGCCTCGTCGCGGTCAACCAGAGCTCCGGTGGCAGCGACATCCTGCTCAATGCCATCGCCGCCGCCGTCATCGGCGGCACCAGCCTGTTCGGCGGCCGCGGTCGCGCTTACGCCGCGCTGCTGGGAATCCTTGTCATCCAATCCATCACGAACGGCATGCTGCTGCTCAATGTGGACTCCTCGGTGCGCTTCATGGTCACCGGCGCCGTGCTCGCGGTCTCCGTCGCCATCGATTCGGTGGCCCGGCGCGGCGCCGAGGGAGCGCGCTGAATCAGGGCGATCACGATCGCCCACGGAGGGGCGCCTGGGCGCGGAGGGGTGTGTACCGCGTCCAGGCGGGCCGTCGGGATGCCGCGCACGAGTTGGCCCGCTGCGCCTGAACCAGCTGGCAATTCCACGTGCGCGACGCCGATACCTGCGCGGGACCATCGACGGGGTGGCGTCGGATCGGCGGCTGGTGTGGTCGAGTGAACACCGGGATTCGGTAACGGGCCTGGACGTACGACCGACACGTTGGGAGTTGTGCCGTGCGGGTCGGGGTTTTGGGAGTGTGTTCGTGGATCGCAGATCGACGTGGGTGGTTCGGGCTCGGGCAGTAGTGCTGGCGGCCTCGCTGTGCCTAGGTGCTGGCATCGTGGCCGCGGCACCGGCGCAGGCGACGGCGTCGACTGCGGAGTGGGTGCATACGCCCGCCGCGCCCGACGGCTCGGTGATCGCCCGGGTGGAGGAGCCGGACGGACGCAACATTCGGATCTGGGTGCGCTCGACGGCGATGGAGGGGGCGACCTTCCCGGTCGATATTCAGCGGCCTGCCGACACCGCGCAGCCACGGCCGACGCTGTACCTGCTGAACGGCGCGGGCGGCGGCGTGGACGATGCCAGCTGGCAGTTGCGCACCAACGTCCTCGACTTCCTGTCGGACAAGAACATCAACGTGGTCCAGCCGGTCGGTGGGCAGTTCAGTTATTACACGGACTGGATCAAAGACGATCCGGTGCTCGGGCCGAACAAGTGGCGGACCTACCTCACCGAGGAATTGCCGCCGCTGATCGACGCGGCGCTGGGCACCACCAAGGTGAATGCGATCGCCGGGCTCTCGATGGCGGGTACCTCGGTGCTCGCGCTGTCGATCGCTAAACCGGAGTTGTACCGCAGCGTCGCCTCCTACAGCGGTTGCGCACAGACCAGCGACCCGATCGGCCAGTCTTTCGTCCAGATGACGGTGGAGCGCGGGGGCGGGACGATCGCCAACATGTGGGGCCCGTTCGACGACCCGCTGTGGCAGGCCAACGACCCACTCGTGCACGCGGACAAACTGCGCGGCGTGAACCTGTTCGTCTCCAGCGGCAGCGGCCTGCCCGGCCCGCACGACACCCTCGACGGACCGTTCCAGATCAAGCCCGGCGTCTCGCAGTGGGCCGATCAGCTGGTGGTCGGCGGCGCGATCGAAGCTGGCATCCGGATGTGTTCGATGAACCTGCAGAACCGGTTGAACCAGTTGGGGATCCCCGCCACCTTCGACTTCACGCCCACCGGGACGCACTCCTGGGGCTACTGGCAGGACGCGTTCGTCGCATCCTGGCCGGTGCTCGCCCGCGGCCTCGACAGCTGACGCGCCCCGCCGACCGCGACCATGTGACCTACGTCATTCAGATAGTAGGCTGCGGTCGGCATAGGGTCGGCTAAGGTGGGTAAACAGATGCAGATATGCGCATACGTGGCGGTGACGAAAGCGGGCGGCTAATGGGACACGAACACGAGCACGGACACGGCCATGGGAACGGCCAGGCGCACTCCCACGGTGTGTCCGTCGATGCCGATCGCCGCTGGCTGACGGTCGCGCTCTCGCTGATCACCGGTTTCATGATGATCGAAGTCGTGATCGGCCTGCTGGCGAATTCGCTTGCCCTGCTCTCGGATGCGGCGCACATGCTGACCGACGCGGCGTCGATCGTGCTCGCGCTCACCGCGATTCGCATTGCCGCCCGTCCCGCCCGCGGCAAATACACCTACGGTTTCAAGCGTGCCGAGATCCTTTCCGCGCAGGCGAACGGCATCACGCTGCTGGTTCTCGCGGGCTGGTTGACCTACGAGGCCATTCGACGGCTGCTCGACCCGCCGGAGGTGACCGGCGGGCTGGTCGTCGTCACCGCGCTCGTCGGCATCGTGGTGAATGTCGCCGCGGCATGGGCGATCAGCAAGGCGAACCGCTCCAGCCTCAACGTGGAGGGCGCGTTCCAACACGTGCTCAACGACCTGTACGGCTTCATCGCGACCGCCGTCGCCGGCGTCGTCGTGCTGCTCACCGGTTTCGCCCGCGCCGACGCGATCGCCACGCTCGTCGTCGTCGCGCTGATGGTGAAGGCCGGTCTCGGCCTGGTCCGCGAATCGGGCCGCATCTTCCTCGAAGCCGCACCGGCCGGCGTGGACCCGGACGCCCTCGGCCGTCGTCTCGTCGAGATCCCCGGCGTCGACGAAGTGCACGATCTGCACGTCTGGCAGATCACCTCCGGCAACGTCGCCCTCTCCGCCCACGTCCTCGTCCAATCCGGCGCCGACTGCCACGGACTACGCCAGCAAATCGAACGCCTCCTCGACCACGACTACGAAATCACCCACACCACATTGCAAGTCGACCATTCCCAGCTGGTTTCCGCGGCTACAAGCCCGAACGCCAACCGCCTCCTGCCGGTGCTCGAGGAACACTGCGACGATGCGCACGGACCGGTGCACCGCGAACGTCCCGGACCCTCCGCCGGACTCGGTTACACCCAGAATTAGCTAGCGGCCGCTGGCGCTCCGTCTCCGGCCCAGGGCGGTCCTGGCCCGCCGTGCCCGGCCGCGCCGATGATGCGCCTCTCACAGAGCGATCACACCCGTCACACGGCGCAGACCCTCTGTGCGACATACGAAAGCCCTGTGCGGTCGAACTCGGTTAGAGCCGACGAGGACGCTGAGATTACGCCGTTGATGGCACTTGGCGGACTTCACAGTCCGCTATTGACGGATCAGTCCCTCCGTGTCACGCTGGCGAGATGGAGGCAGAGCAGCGGCCGATGACGTTGGCCGAACGCCGCAAAGCGGAGACTCGAGCGCAATTGATCGCGGCAGCGGCGGAGGTGTTCGTAGAGAAGGGCTATCACGAGACCCGTATCGCCGATATCGTCGGCAAGCTGGGCGCTGGACAGGGCACGTTCTATCGCCACTTCGAAGGCAAACGTGAAGTGCTGGAAGCGATTCTGCAATCCAAGCTGGACCGGTTGCTCTCGCATTTCACGGGAGTGAACGCACCACAGGCGATCGGCTCGTTGGCCGAGTACCGCCAGCGGGCCGGCAACATTCTGGACCAGGTGTTCGCGTTACTGGACGACGAGGCCGAAACCGTTCAGCTGCTGCTGATACAGGCGCCATCAGTCGATCCGGCGATCGGGTCGACGCTGCTGGCGGTCACCGACGGGCTCGAGGAACTGGTTGCCGATTACTACCGAACCGGCATCGAAGGTGGCTACTTCCGACCCGACATCGACATCGACTCCGCCGCGCGGGCCACCGTCGGGCTCGGCGCGGCGGGGCTGTTGACGCTGGCCAAGCATCCTGGCGATGAGCAAGTCCGTCGAGCCTACCGAACAGTCGTGCTCGACTTCATCGTCCGCTTCGCGGGCCGAGACTGAGGAATCCGAGATGGTGGAACTTGCTCCGAAGCCCAACCAGCACAACTACTCCGGCTACCAACTACCGCCCGGCCCCGGCAGCCGCGGCATACGTGATCTACCGCTCGTGGCCCGTCGGCTCCTCGACTACCTGCGCCGCGGCGAGATCGTGGGCGACGAACTGATCGCGCGTTATGGCGAGATTTTCACCGTAGGTGTGCCGCGCACCGGACTCCACGCGGTCGTGATCAGCGATCCCGCCCTGATCAAGCAAGTGTTCACCGCCAGACCCGACGTGTTGCTCGGTGGCAAAGGAGTTTCCCCCTCTGCCGCGATCTACGGGTCCGGCTCGATGTTTGTGCAGGAGGAACCCGAGCACCTGCGCCGCCGCAAGTTGTTGACGCCGGGCTTCCACGGCAACGTGCTGAGCGGCTACCAGGACACCATCCGGGAGGTCACGGAGCGGGCACTCCATCGATGGCCTGTCGGCCGACCCTTCTCCATGCTCGACGCCGCGCGGGAACTCACGTTGGAAGTGATCATGCGGGTCGTATTCGGCATCGATGACTCCGACGAACTCGCCGATGTCGCGCCGAAACTGGAACGACTACTCGCCCACGCAGTCAGTGAACAGATCGTATTCCGGTACGTGACCAGGCGGGCCGGAACCATTCGGCATTGGCGTGGGCTCAACCGAGCCACCGCCGACGTGCACGCCGTACTCCAAACCCTCATCGACCGTCGGCGCGCCGAACCCAACCGCGAACGCACCGACATCCTGGCGCTGCTCATGGCCGCCACGACCGCCGACGGGCAATATCTTTCCGACCGGGAACTCCGGGACGATCTGATCACGCTGTTGCTGGCCGGGCACGAAACCACCGCAACCACATTGGCCTGGATCTTCGACCACCTCGTCCATGACCCGCACCTGGCGGAACAACTGCGCCAAGACGCGATCAGCGGCGACACCACCTACACCGATGCGGCGATTCAGGAAACGCTGCGCCTACGTCCGGTCGTCGTTGGCACCGCACGCGTCACCGCGCAACCATTCCATCTGGGCGAATACCTACTGCCGCCCGACACCTGGGTCATTGCCTATATCCGCGCGGTCAACCACCGTGCCGAAACCTACCCCGAGCCACACCGGTTCCAGCCCGAACGATTCCTGCACACCACTCCCAACACCTTCGCCTGGATCCCCTTCGGCGGCGGCGCCAAACGTTGCCTCGGGGCCGCGTTCGCTCAGGCGGAGCTGCGCACGATCCTCGGTGTCCTACTCACCGGCGCCGAGTTCGTCGCGACCCGCGCCGATCTGGACATCCCTGTCCGGCGCGGCCCCGTGCTGCTCCCACGCCATGGTGCGCGAATCGCCATCACCAGCAAAACCTGACAGCCCGCAAGTCCCGACTTGCACTGTTGCACCGGGCACAACAGGGATGTCGACCGCTGCGATCCACATCATGAACCGCTTCGGACGCAGGTCGCCGTTCCCACGACTTACCTTCGCGTTCGGTTCCTGACCGCGGTCCTTGGCTAGCGGTCCAACCGGGGGAAGGGCTGTTCGGCTTCGAGGAGGTAGGCGAGTTCGAGGAGGGTGCGTTCGTTGCCGCGGGTGCTTGCGAATTGGACACCGATGGGGAGTCCGGTCGGTGTCAGACCGGCTGGGAAGGTGATCGAGGGGGTGCCGGTGATGTTGTTGATGGGTGTGAACGCCACGTAGGCGCGCAGGCGATCGAGGAGTTCGTCGAATGGCACTGTGGGGCTGAGGTAGCCGAGTTCGGGGGTTTCGTGGCCGAGGGTGGGTAGCAGGACCGCGTCGTACGGGCCTAAGGCGCGTTCATAGGTGGCGGCCGCGGCGCGTAGGCGATACAGCGTCATCGGCGCGCGCCACGCGCCGCGCAGGAAGTGTCGGCGCAGCCCGAGGGTGAGATCGTCGAGTCGCCTGGTGTCGAAACGGCGGTCGGCCAATTTCCCGGTCGAGGCGACGAACGTGGCGAGCAGACCCCAGTAGTGCAGAAATGCCGTTTCCAGTGCCGCATCGAACGGCAGCGGCACCGCCTCGACGCGGTGACCGTGGGATTCCAAGGTGGCAGCGACCTTTTCGACGGCCGCGCGGATCGGACCGGCAGGCACCGGACCGCCGATATTCTCCAGCAGGAGCGCGATGCGCAGTCGCTTCGACCCCGGCCCCTCGACCAACCCGATCGGCGGCAGCGCGGGATTGCGCCAATATTCTTCCACCGCAGCGGTATACGCCGCGGTATCGCGCACCGTCCTGGTCAGCACGCCTTCGCTGACGATATTGATCGGCAGCTTCCGCGCCATCGCCGAATCGATATGCCGCCCCCGGCTGGGCTTCAACCCGACCAGCCCGGCACAGGCCGCCGGAATGCGAATCGATCCGCCGCCGTCGTTACCGTGCGCGATCGGCACCACCCCGGCCGCGACCAGCGCGGCCGCCCCGCCCGACGAGCCACCCACCGAATAGCCGGTGTGCCAAGGGTTTCGGGTGGCTTGCGCGAACGGCGGCTCGGTGGTCGCATTGAACCCGAACTCCGGCAGCGTGCTCTTTCCGAGCACCGTCATTCCGGCACTGAGGAATTGGCGCGCGTACCCGCCGTGCTCCTGCGCGGGCTTGGCCCGGAACGCCGCGGTGCCATGGTTGGTCGGCATCCCGGTGATATCGGCATTGTCCTTGACGAAGGTCGGGACCCCATAGAACCGTCCACTGCGCTCCGCGGGCAGCAGTGGCTCCTCGTAACTCGCGTAGGCGACCGCCGCCAACTCCTCGACTCGGCGCGCACGTTCCACCGCCGCCGCCGCGAGCTCGCGCGGGCTTCGTGCCCCGCTGCGCACCAGCTCGGCCAGCGCGACGGCGTCGTGGTCGCCGAGCGCGTCGTCGGCGAAGGAATGGATGCGGGTGGGCGGAGCGTCAGCGGTCACCCTTCGAATCTAGCCGGACGGGCAGCGACCGGACCGACTGTCCGGTACGGATCGGCGGCCGCATACGGTGGAACGGCAAGCACGCTTGACGACTCGGAAGGAAGTAGATGGTCCCGTCGGTCTCCGATCCGCTGCCGCCGCAGGGGCGGATCGGCTCACTGCTGTTCGCGCTTCCGCCCGCGGGACGGCGCTGGAGTCCCGGCCTGCGGTCCGCGGTGGCCTTCGCCATCCCGGCCGCGATGACGGTGGCGGCGGGGCAGCCGGAGCACGCGTTGTTCGTGCTGTTCGGCGCCTTCGCGGTGATGTACGGGGAGCGCAGGGCGTATCGCATGCGTGCGATCGTGGTGCTCACCGCTGGCATCGCCCTGCTCGCGTCCAGCGGCGTCGGTGCGCTGCTCGGGCACGGGCTCTCCGGCGGACTCGGCGCTTCGCTGCTGACGGTGGCCTTGCTCACGGCGGTCGCGATGGTCGCCGTCTACGTGATCGATGCGTTGCGGCTCGGTCCGCCGGGTGCCCTGCTCTTCGTCATTGCCTGCGGTGGCTCGATGATGGCCGCCGAGGCGGGCGTGTCGACGGCGGTGCTGTTGTCCTGCACGGCTTTCGGCGCGGGCGTTTCGGTCATCGTGTCGATGGCCGGTGTGCTGCGTGATCGGCGCAAGCCGGAGCGGGTCGCCGTCGAGGCCGCGATCGGCGCCGTCGACGCGTACCTGGCGGCACGGGCCGCGGGCCGACCCGCCATCGATCTGCGGCACCAGGCGGGCGCGGCGGTGGCGGAGGCGTGGGCCGCGGTGTACGACGCGGGTCTGCCGACCAGAGCTCCGCATTCAGCGCTGATGGACTCGCTGGTCGCGGCCCGGCGCAGGCTCGCGGGTCCGGCCTACGACGACACCAATGACCTCGTCGTCGACCCGCTGATCTCCTTCGTCCGCCCCGGCGTCGGCTTCCGGCTGCGTCGATCGCTGTCCTTCGATTCGCACGCCACCATCAGCGCCTACCGCGTCGGCGTCGCCTGCCTGGTCGCCGGTGGGCTCAGCGCGTTGCTCGGCCAGGACCGGCCGCACTGGGCGGTGTTCACCGCGCTGATGGTGTTGCAGATCGGTCCCGATCGGGTGCGCGGCAAGGTGCGGGGCATTCATCGCTTCGTCGGCACGGTCGTCGGGCTGCTGCTCTTCGGGATCATCCACCAGCTCGCGCTGACCGGCTACGCCCTCATCGTGCTGGTGGCGGCATTGCTGTTCGTCATGGAGCTGTTCGTGCCACGCAACTACGCGCTCGCGGCGATCTTCATCACGCCGATAGCACTGCTCGCGGTCGGTGCGACCCCGGACGGCGCGGTGGGGCCGTTGATTCGGGATCGCTTCATCGAGACGGTGATCGGCGTCGGTATCGCGGTGCTCGTCCCGCACGTCGTCGCACCGCACGCGCACCGGCGCACCTTCCGCTGGATCGAAGCCCGGGTCTGCGCCGTCGCCAGGGCGCTGCTGGAGCTGTCGCGCACCGAGCCGGCCGGGGCCCCCGCAGCGGTGCTGCTGCAACAGTTGCAGTTCGAACTGGTCGGGGTCGCAAGCAGCGGCGTGGACTCGGCCACCGAGGACCCGAAGTGGACCAGCGACCATTGGCCCGCACACGCCGCCACCGCACATCTCGGCTACGACCTGCTCGCCGCGTACTGGGAGCTGCCGCCCGGTGCGCTGCTGGCCGACCCGGACGGCTGGGATGCGGCATTCGCCGCGCTGACCCCGCATTCGGCTGCGGCAGACGGCCGGTAGCAAGCGCTGGGAGCCGAGTCCCGCCTAGCTCAATTCACGCAGGGATGGCCTGCCGATCGTCTAGTTCACGCAGGGGATCGTGCTACCGATCGTCGTCGTGAGCGGCTTGCCGGAGTCAGGGGCGGGCTCGCCGGTGCTGGTCGGCGTGGGCGGAATGGTCGTCGAGCTAGGACTCGAGCTCAGTTCGCTGGGCATGATGAAATCGCTACCGAGCGTGACCAGGATGTGCCCGGGTGCAACCTGCGTCGACGCGGTGGGCGCGAGTCCGCCCATGGTCTCGGCCAATTGGGCCGCGTCCGCTTCGGCACCGGCGCCGTAGGTGATC
The DNA here is from genome assembly GCF_019222765.1 of Nocardia iowensis. Classification (NCBI taxonomy): domain Bacteria; kingdom Bacillati; phylum Actinomycetota; class Actinomycetes; order Mycobacteriales; family Nocardiaceae; genus Nocardia; species Nocardia iowensis. Next base: position 1,681,356 of record NZ_CP078145.1, read on the forward strand.
GTGGTTGTGGTCGTGGTGCTGAGCCGGTTGCTGACCGCGCCCTCTCGATAGCCACGGTTGGTCAGCGCGGCGGACAGCTTGGCGGCCTGCCCGGTCAAGCTGCCCGCGTTCTGTACATCGACAGTGCTGGTCGGCGTGCGCGCCGGGGCGGTGCTCGGCGTTTCGACCCCGAACGCGGCCCGTACTTCCTTCTTGATGGCTGCCGGATCGATGATGTTGACGTCCTGGCCGTTCACCGTGTCGTAGCGCAACACCGGCAGCGTCCGGAACTCGACCGACATGGATCCGGCGGCACCGAGGTTGCGGGCGAAGTCGAGCAGGTTCCACCCGTCGGAGAGCACCACGTCCTGATGCGCCACATCCATCAATTTGCTCAGTTTGCCCAGATCGGTCAGCGTCCCGGAATCCTTGAGCGACTTGGCAACCGAGGTGAGATACGCCTGCTGCCGGTGCGTCCGGTCCAGGTCGCCGTTCTCCAGACCATGCCGCTGGCGGACGAAGGCGAGTGCTTCGGAAGCGTTGAGGTGCTGCGGACCGGCGGGGAACTTGGCACCGGAGTAGTAGCTGTCGTCGACGGCCTTGTTGAGGCACACGTCCACGCCGCCGAGTGCGTCGGCCAGGTGGTAGAACCCGGCGAGGGAGACTTCGGCGAACCGGTCGATCGGGACGCCGACCAGATTGCGGACCGTGGACACAATGGACGCTCGTCCCGCCTCGCGGCCCGCGCGTTCCAGGGTGATTTGATCCTTCTCGCCATTGGCGATCAGCTTCGCTTCGGCGGCAGCCTTTTTCAGCCCGTACGCTTCCTTGATCTTGACGTGGTCGTAGCCGGGAATACCGGAAACCGCCACATAGTCGTCGCGCGGGATGGAGAACGCGACGACCTTCTGCATGTCCGCCGGGATGTGCAGCAGGATCAGCGAATTGGCGTTGTAGCCGCCGTCGTCACCGTCACCCGCGTGCAGCTGGTCGAGGATCTCCTTCGGTAGATCGTTGCCGTTCTGATCTTTTCGGGTGTCCAGGCCGATCAGCAGGATATTGAGGTCGCCGCCAAGCGAACGGGGCGCGTCGGCGCCGATGGCGTCGGAACGGTTGAACCCGCGGTCGAAGTCGATCTTGGCCGACCAGGCGAACCCGGTGCCGGACAGCACCGCGAGCGCGGTCACCGAGACGAGCGCCCGCACCGCATTCTTTGCTACCCGACGCCCTCGATGTGGTTTCGGCGCGGCGCGGCGGTGGCGTGCCGGGCGTGCGGGCGGGTCGCTGACCCGCGCGAACTCGACAGTGTCCGCATCGACCATCGCGGGGGATTCCGTGCCCTGCGCTCTCTTCGGCACTCGTTCCACCGGATCGTTCCTCGCCGTCTCGTTCTTTGTCCGACTCATTCGAGAGTACGCACGCCCGCGTAATACCCAGATCATCGCCGGATATGTGGCCGCGCGCGGCACCGGCTCTAGGCTCGTGGCATGTCTGCTCCAGTGCTTCTCGTGCTCGGCGCCGGTCCCGGTGTCGGTTTGGCCGTTGCCCGACTCTTCGCCCGGGACGGGTACGCGGTATCCCTGGCTTGCCGGTTGCCGGAGGAGGCCGCGCCGCTGGCCGAACAGTTACGTGGTGAGGGGTTCGACGCGGAAGGTGTCGGAGTGGATCTGTCCGACCCGGCCGAGGTGACTCGGGTGGTCCGGGAGGTGGGGGAGCGGCACGGCCGGATCGATGTGCTGCATTTCAACCCGAGCATCTTCCGGCAGTCCGACCCGTTGCAGCTGTCGGTGTCCGAGTTGATCGAGGACTTCACCATCGGCGCCGCCGCGCTGCTGCCCGCCGTGCAGGCGGCGCTGCCGTTCTTCACCGAGGGCGCACGGGTGCTGGTCACCGGAAGTGCCGCGGCGGACAAGCCATGGAATCAGGCGGCCTCGCTCGGCGTGCAGAAGGCGGCCGTGCGCAATCTGGTCACCAGTCTCGATACCACGTTGGCACCCAAAAGTATTCGGGCCGTGGCCGTGCAGATCAACGGGGTGCTCGGCGAGGGTGCGTTCACCAGGGAACGGGTTGCCGAGGCACTGCACGCCGCCGCCATCCGGCCGCTCGACGACTGGACACCGCACGTGTCTTACAACGGATAACTGCCTACCACGGCCGACTTATCGAGGCAGGATCGCCGAGAACTCCAGCGGCATATGCGCCGGGCCGCGCAGGTTCACGTGTTCGCGATAGACCGGCGGATCCGTGATCAGCCGCGGCGCTTCGACGCGGTGGGCGAACCGGGTGAGCGCCACCCGTGCCTCCAGCCGGGCGAGCGGAGCGCCGAGACAGAAGTGCGCGCCGAGTCCGAAGGCCAGGTGGCGGTTGTCGCGGGACGGGTCGAAGCGGTCGGGGTCGGTGAACACGGCGGGGTCGCGCTGCGCGGCGGCGATCAGCATCACCACCAGGTCACCGCGTCGGATGTCGATGTCGCCCACCGTCAGGTCGTCGGCGGCGATGCGCGGGATCAGCTGAACCGGCGGATCGAAGCGCAGCGTTTCCTCGACAATCGCCTGTGCCCGTTCGGGATTCGCCCGCAGGGCGGCAAGTTCGTCGGGACGGCGCAGCAGCGCCAGGGTCGCGTTCGCGATGAGATTGACCGTTGTCTCGTGCCCGGCGACGAGCAGTAGCGCGCAGGTGGAGATCAGCTCCTCGTGGGTGAGCATGTCCCCGGCGTCTTCCGCCGCGATCAGCTCCGACAGCAGGTCCGGTCCCGGTGTGGCGCGGCGGTGTTCGGTCAGCCGCTCGAAATAGGTGCTGAGTTCGGTTCCGGCGCGCTGCACTTGGGCCGGGTCGGCGCGGAACTCCGTCGCCTGCCGCGACGTCGGATCCAGCGTGCGGGCCAGCAGCGACGACCAATGGCTCAGCTGCGCTTCGTCTGCCAGCGGCACGCCGAGCAGTTCGCAGATGACGGTCACCGGCAGCGGATAGGCGAATTCGGTGACAGCGTCGAATGTCCCTGCGGCCGAGCGCTTGTCGAGGATGTCATCGACTATCTCGGTGATCCTCGGCTCCAGCCGCTGCACCACGCGCGGGGTGAAGGCCTTCGACACCAGCCGCCGCAGCCGGGTGTGGTCCGGCGGGTCCAGGAATAGGAACGACGGCTTGGCCTGCGCCGCTGTGGTTTTCGCCGCGTCATAGATCGGCATCGAGCCGAGCTGTAGTTTCGCCAGCGACCGGTCCACGCTCACCCGAGGGTCGCGCAGCACGGCCGTGCAGTCGGCGTGGCTGGTCACGACGACGACCGGCGCGGTGCCGATCCGAAATGGTCCGGCCTCCCGCAGCCGGGCGAAGAGCGGGTAGGGATTCGGCCGGACCGCGGGGTCGAGCAAGCGTACGTAGTCGGCGGTCGACTCTTCTGCTGTCGTCATGGGACTCCCACCTGAAGAAAGCGGCAACCGGACAGGTAGTATTATTACGATACTGACGGTAGGGATGCAATACCAAGCTGAGGGTGTACCGCAGCCGTCCGCGGCTACGGTCTCCGTCCGGCCGCACCCGTTCTGCGAGGATGTTTCCATGACCATCCGACGCCCGGCCGATGATTCGGTGTCCCGTGTCGTCGAGCTGCTCGGTGACCGGTGGACGATCCTGGTCATCGCCGAGGCGTTCTTCGGCGTGCGCCGGTTCAGCGATTTCGCCCGCAATATCGGCATCACCAACCGCAATCTGCTCACCAGCCGGCTGCGCATGCTGATCGACGCGGGCATCTTCACCCGCACCGACGAGGGCGGCGGGCGGGTCGACTACCACCTCACCGCCGCGGGCCGCGAGCTCTACCCGATCATCATGGCCATGACCGCCTGGGGCGATCGCCATCTGGCCGAGCCGGACGGCCCGCCGCTCATCCTCGAGCACCGCACCTGCGGGCACGCCATCACACCGCTCATGGTGTGTGACCACTGCCACGCCGAACTCGACCCCCGCGACGTCGACCCGCGACCCGGTCCCGGCTTCCACCCGGCCGCCACCACCGACGTGGCGATCTGACGATCAGGAGAGCGCGAGCGCGGCAGCGTTGATCGCTTTGGCCGCTCGATTCACGTCGGCGTCGGTGGTGCGCCAGTTGCTGAACGCGGCGCGCAGCGCCGGTACGCCGTCGTAAACCGTTGGTGTCACGAAGGTCTCGCCACTGTCGGCGACCGCGGCGGCCAGCGCGTCGACCCGCTCGGGGGTGGCCCGGTCGGCGAGGGTGAAGCAGACAACGTTGAGGCGGACCGGCGCGACCAGCCGGAGCAGGCCGGTCTCGGTGAGTTGCCCGGCCAGGCGGTTCGCGCCGGATATGTTGCGCTGCACTATGTCCCGGTGCCCGTCCCGGCCGTAGGCGGTCAGCGAGAACCACGCGGTGAGGGCACGTAGCCGCCGTGAGTTCTCCGGGACCAGGTGCCCGAAATCCGGTGTGCCGGTGGGGGCCGTCAGATACGCGGCGGCATTGAGGAAGACGCGTACCTGCAGGTCCTGGCGCCGACTGAACTGGACCGCCGCGTCGTAGGGCACGTTGAGCCACTTGTGCAGATCGACGCAGACCGAATCCGCCTCGCCGAGACCAGCTACGAGGGCGGCGTACTCCGGCGCCAGCGCCGCGAACGCGCCGAACGCACCGTCGACGTGCAGCCAGAACGGATAGCGTTGGCGCAGTGCGGCAATCGCGCGCAGATCATCGAAGTCGACGGTGTTCACCGTCCCCGCGTTGGCGACCACGATGGCGGGCCTGCCATCGAGCGCATCGAGGGCTTCGGCGAGCCGATCCACGTCGACGGCTTCCCGGCCGGGCAGCGTCGGCACCAATCGCACACTGTCCCGGCCGATTCCGAGCATGGACAATGACTTCGAGATGCTCGAGTGCGGCGTCCCCGACAACACGGGCACCGGTCCGAGCGCACCGACACCGGCATCTGCCACCGAGATGCCGAGCTGTTCCCCCAACCACTCCCGCGCGATCGCCAGACCGACGAAGTTGGACATGGTCGCGCCGCTGACGAACGCGCCGGTGTGCTGGTCCAAGCCGAACAGCCGTCCGACCCATCCCACGGTCTGGTGTTCCAGTTCGGTCGCCGACGAATCCTCGCCCGACATCGCGTTCTGGTCGAGCGCCGCGGTCAGCCAATCGCCCGCGACGGAGGCCGGGGTGGCTCCACCGGTGACGAAGCCGAAGTAGCGCGGGCCCGCACTGCCCGAGAATGCGGGCTCCCACCGCTCGCGGAATAGTGCGAGGGCCCGGCGCAGCCCGATGCCGTGTTCCGGAAGTTCCTCGGGCCCTACCTCTTTCGGTGTCCGGGCGACCGGCCGTGTCTCGATGCCGGTCAACACCTCCGTCGCCGACTCGCGCACGGCATCCAGCAGTGCGGGCAGCTCGGCGAGATCGCTGGCTAGATTTTCGTCCACACCCCAGACGCTACGAGCCGCCTGCCCGGCTTGTCGGGAGCCAGTCGGAAGGTGCTGGCCTTACCGCGACGCACCGTCCTTACCGCAATGCCCTTACCGCAGCGCGCTGCCCTGCACCCACTGATCCCACGGCACGCCCCAGTCACCGTTCTGCCACACCTCCAGCGGCGCACCGCCGGTATTGCGGACCTCGACCACATCGCCGGGGACCGAGAAGTCGTAGAACCATCGCGCGTTCTCCGGGCTGAGGTTCAGACAGCCGTGCGAGGTATTGGTGTTGCCCTGCGCCCACATGGTGGACGCCAGTTCGTGCAGGTAGATGCCGTCGGTACTGATCCGGGTCGCCCAGTTGATGGTTTCCTTGTAGCCCAGCCGGGAGTTGACCGGCAGCCCGAAGGTGGAGGAGTCCATGATCACCGGGTTGGCCTTGCTCATCACCGTGTAGACACCGGGCTGGGTCCAGAACGAGATCGTCTTGCCGCCGACGGTTTCGCTGCCGCCCATGCCCATCGAGGTGGGCATGGTGCGGACCAGCTTGCCGTTCTCGAAGACCTGCACCTGCTTGGTGTTGTCGTCGGCGATGGAGACGTGCGAGGCGCCGATGGTGAACGACGCCTTGCTGTCCTCTTGGCCGTAGAGGCCGTTGCCGAGATCGACGGCGTAGATATTGGCCGCGACCGTCACCTTCGTGCCCGGTGTGTAGTACTCGCGTGGCCGCCAGTGCACGTGCCGGTTGTCGAGCCAGTACCACGAACCTTCCACCGGCGGCGTGGTGGTCACCGCTAGTCGCTTCTCGGCGAATGCCCGGTCGGGGACGTCCTCGTCGAAGTGGGCGGCGACGACGGCGCCGACGCCGAAGGTGCCGCCGTCGAGCAGCCCACCACCGGTGGTCTCGAAGTAGACCTTGGTCTGGTTGTTCGGCGTCAGTGTGGTGAACGACGAGGTCACCGGGCCACTGCGGCCGGTGATGGTGAGGCCCGCCGCGGTGATCGTGTAGGTGTGGCCGTAGCCGAGCGGTTCGGTGGGTTTCCACGCCGTCTTGTCCGGTGTGAAAATCCCCTCGATCTGCTTGCCCTGCTCGTTGCTCATGGTCACCGAGCTCAACATGCCGTCACCCGCGCTGACCTGCACCGGCGCGACCGGGTCGACGCCCTGCGCGCCCTGGGCCGGTGTGATGGAGATCGCGGCGGGTGGCGGGTCGGCCGAGGACGGCTGCTTCGACTCCGACGCTGAACAACCGGCAACCACCAGGGCGATGACCAGGATGACCATCCCGGCAACGCTGGATCGGAAGCGGCGACTCGACATGATTTCTCCTGTGTTCGCCGTGCGCTTCCCGCTGCGCACCCTCGACTTTCTGTCCCGCTCAGCAAGTTTACCGGCCCGGCGACGCCGGTTTTTCCACGCCGGAGTGCGGTCGGTGCCCGGGCCGGGGTCCTGTCATAGCGTCGGCCGGAAGAATTCGTGCAACGAGTCGGCCAGCGCTTCGGGAGCCTCCTCGGCCATGTGGTGACCGGAGTCGATGCCGTGGCCGCGCACGTCGTCGGCCCAGTCCCGCCAGATCCGCACCGGGTCGCCGTAGAGATCCTCGAGGTCGTCGCGCAGCGACCACAGGATCAGCGTGGGGCAGGTCAATCTGTTCCCGGCGGCACGGTCGGCCCGCTCGTGCTCGGCGTCGACCGTCACACCCGCGCGGTAGTCCTCGAGCATCGCGCGCACCACCTCGGGATTGCGCATGGCCGCCCGCCACTCGTCGTAGTTCTCCTGACCCATGGCGCGCGGGTCGCCCTGGTACCAACTGTCCGGGTCGGCGTTGATCACCCGCTCCGGAATGCCGGGCTGGGCGAAGAAGAACCAGTGCCACCATCGAGTGGCGAACTCGGCGGTGATGCGGGACAGATGCTCGCTGATGGGCAGACAATCCAGCAGTGCCACCCGCGACACCGCCGCAGGGTGGTCGAGGGCGAGGCGGAACGCGACGTAGCTGCCGCGGTCGTGCCCGGCCAGCGCGAACCGGCGATGGCCGAGCGAATCCAGCACTGCCACAATGTCGTTTGCCACAACTCGCTTCGAATACCCCGCGTGGTCGTCGGTCGGCGCCGGACCACGTGAGCGCCCGTATCCCCGCAGATCCGGGCAGACCACGGTGTAACCGCGTTCGACGAGCCGCGGCGCCACCCGATGCCAGGTCGCCGAGGTTCGTGGATGTCCGTGCAGCAGCACCACTGCCGGGCCGGACCCGCCATATCTGACGTGAATCGTTGCGTCGTCAACCGGGATTCGCGTGCTTTCGAAGTTGTCGAACATCACTCCAGCATCGTCGCCGGATCGCCGAACGTCTTGCGGTAGTTGCGCGGCGCGGTGCCGACCAGGTGGGCGAAGTGGTGCCGCAGGGAGGCCACCGAACCGAAACCGGATTGCTCGGCGACGCGGTCGATCGGCAGGTCGGTGGTCTCCAGCAGCTGTCGCGCGTGCCGGATGCGGGCGTTGAGCAGCCAGTTCAGCGGGGTCGTTCCGAGCTGGGTTTCGAAGCGGCGCTGCAGGGTTCGGACGCTGAGGCCGGAGTGCTGAGCCAGGTCGGCGAGCGTCAGCGGCCGGGTGAGGTGCTGTTCGATCCAGGTAAGTAGTGGCTGCAGTGCGGTGGCGTCTTGTGGTGGCGCGGGACGGACGATGAATTGTGCTTGGCCGCCATCACGTTGCAGCGGCACCACCAGGAAGCGCGCGGTGTCGGCGGCGACCGCCGAGCCGTAATCGCGGCGGACCAGGTGCAGACAGAGATCCAGGCCCGCGGCCATACCCGCCGAGGTGAGGATGTTGCCGTTGTCGATGAACAGCACCGCGGGATCGACCTCGACCCGCGGGTAGCGTCCGGCGAAGTCGTCGGCGAGCAGCCAATGCGTGGTGGCGCGCAGCCCGTCCAGCAGGCCCGCTGCCGCGAGCACGTAGGCGCCGGTGCAGATGGAAGCCACCACGGCGCCGCGCGCCGCCGCGCGGCGAACCGTCTCGACCACGCGGATGTCCGGATCGAACACACTCGCCCCACCCGGAACGATCACTACGTCCGCCTCGTCTGCGGCGTCGAGCGGCCAGATGGTCTGCAGGGTGAAGCAGTCTTGACCGGAGGCGAGCGCCATCGCCGGTTCGCCGCACATTCGCACGGCATAGCCCGGAGCGCCGTCGGGGAGCCGCGCGGCCGCGAAAACCTGCCCGCCTGTGACGAGGTCGAAGGCGTTGACACTGTCTATGACGAGGACCGCCACCACTCGCATGTCGCGATCTTAACGGAAGCTGTCATTGACGCCACTTGTTTGCCCATGATTTGCTGACTCACTATTGAGCGATCAACCGGCACGACAGGAAGGCTTGTGATGATCAGCATGACAACCGCTCCACTGGACCGGAGACGTGTCGGCACCCGGAGCAACGGATCCACCGGCTTGCCCGACGCGGCTGTCGAACGCGCCGCCATCGAACGCTTCTACGAACTGCTGTTCCTACAGGACCACGACCAGCTCCTCGACCTGGTCGCCGACGACGTCCGGTTCCTCGCCCCATGGCAGCTGCCCGGCCTGCCCGGCATCATTGATGGCCGGGAGGAACTGTACGAACACATGCTCTGGTGGAGTGCTGAACTGTGGCACGCTGGCCACCTCTCCCGCATCACGGTCCGCCCGTTCGCCGCCCCGCATGCCTGGTTCGCCAACGTCGAGGGCGAATTCACCGGACGGGAGAGTGAACGCCTCTACCGCGCCGCCTATCTCGCTGAAGTCCGCTTCCGCGACGGCCGAATCGCCGAGGTGCAGCAGTACCACAACACGCTCAACCAAATCATCGCGCTGGGCGCCGACGTGCCGGGAATCAATGTCCCCGGATACGGGGTCGACTCGTACCGCGACGACGCGAGCGCAGCGGGTGAAGCCGTCGCGTGACGGGTCACTGGCCCGCTGAAGGTGAATCCTCCTGGGCGACGCCCGTGAGCTGGGCGACCAGGAGTAGGTCGAGTTGATCTCGGCAATCGTGCAACGGATGCACCGAGCGGGTGGCGCGGGCATGCAGCACTGCTCCCTCGATCGCCGTGACAACGAATCCGGCCAGCGAGCGCGCGGCGGCGGTGGCGATGCCCGAGTGCTCCAGTACTGCCGTGTACGTCGCGGTCCAGCTCTCGAACGCCGCCAGGGCGGCGGTACGGATCGGCTCGGTCGTACCGTCGACGGTGGCGGCGGCGATCGGGCAGCCCAGCCGGAAATCGTGCTCGGACAACGTCTTTTCCCACCGGCTCAGCGCCGCTGACACCGCTTCCCGTGGTCCGCCGCGCTCGGCGGCCGCGGCGATCTCCGCCAAGATGCGATCGCCCGCGACCTGTGTCGCCGCCGCGATGAGCTCGTCTTTGCCGCCGGGAAAGTGCTGGTAGATGGACTGCCGAGCGGTGGAGCTCCGGTCGAGAAGATCGCTGATTCCGGTTCCCTGGACGCCGCGCTCCTGGACGAGTCGGATCGCGGCATCGATCAGTCGTTCGCGTGGTCCCGGCTTCATCACAAGCTCCTTGAATATCACAAGCTCCTTGAATAGAACGATCAGTCTATGATACACAGGAGACATAGACCGATCGTTCTATCGAAACGGAGGTTCGACCATGACCACGAGCACACACGACACCGTGATGGTCCGTCCGCAGCCTGGTGGCTGGGCCACCCTGCTCATCGACAATCCGCCCATCAACCTGCTCGACGACCGCGTCTACCGGGAGCTGGCAGATGCCCTCGACCAACTCGTGCTGGACCCCGAGACGCGGGTTGTCGTGCTGGAGTCCGCGGACCCGGACTTCTTCTCGGCGCATTTCGCCGTCGACCTCCCGCCCGAGAGTCAGCAGGAACTCGCGGGCACCTACTCGCGGATCATCGCCGCCCTGCAATCGCCCGATCTGGTGAGCATCGCCAAGATCCGCGGCCGTGCGCGCGGCGGCGGGCACGAGCTCACCCTGCTGTGCGATATGCGCTTCGCCTCGGCCGACTCCACCGTGATCGGTCAACCCGAGGTCACGAACGGACTGATTCCCGGCGGCGGCGCGCTTCAACTGCTTCCGCTACTGATCGGCCGGGCCCGCGCGCTCGAGCTCATGCTGAGCGGACGCAATATCGACGGCAGCACCGCCGAGCGCTACGGCGTGGTGAATCGCGCGCTGCCCGACGGCGAACTCGATGACTACGTCGCCGAATTGGCGGCGCGAATCGCCGGGCACTATCCCACCGCGCTGGCCGAGATCAAGAAGGCGGTCAATCGCCGCCACCTGCCGCCAGCGGCCGAATTCGCCACGGACATCAAGGTTTTCGAGCATCTGCTCAACGCGCCCGAGGTTCGCGCGATGATCGACGCCAGGCTCGCGGAGGGACTGCAGACCAGGGGACCGCTCGAATACGGCCTCGGCGACTAGAGCCTGTCTCGGGTGCGGCGGTACCTATGCGGGCGGCCGCACATCAAGCAGTTGTTCGAAGAATCCGCCGATGTTGTTCGCCCGGTCCACCAGGTGGATCTCCAGAATCCAATGGCAGACACGGCCTTTGGGGTCGAGGCGGCGCATCGGCGTGGTCGATCCCTTGGCGACGTACGAGGTGAGTTCGGTGCCGGAGATCTGCTTGTGCGGGAATTCACCGACCAGATGTCCGGCGATCGCGGCGGTGAATTCCCACCCCTGTTCGGCCGCCCGCTCGGCGACCCAGGTGTAGAGCTGATCACCGGTGATGTCGGGATGGGCATCGAAGTAGGCACGTCCCTGCTCCCACAGCGGCTCCAGCGCATCCCGCAACGCCACCTTGGCCGGATCGTCGCCGAGCACATAGGTGCGGCCGAAATCGGCTTCCCATTCCGCGAAGATCGGCCCGAAGTCCAGGAAGCAGATGTCGTCCGCGCCGATGATCCGGTCCGGCGGGTTCGCACTGTACGGCTCGAGCGTGTTGATCCCGGACCGCACGATCCGCTTGTGCCAATACCGCCGCGTCCCGAACATCTCGTCGGCCAGGTCCCGCACCGCGTCGCTGACCTCGGCTTCGCGCGCTCCCGGTGCGATGATCCCACGGCCGACCACCTCGTCGAACAACGCGACCGCCTTGGCCTCAGCGGCCAGCAGCGCTGAAACACGTTCGGCCTCGGCCACATCCAGCGTCTCCATGAACCGACCCTAGATCATCCGGTCGCGTGGCTCGCAGCCGATCCGTCGCAGCGGGTTTCCCGCCGGATTCGCCGGGTAGGGCCACAGCAGAACGACCCCACACAAGAGGAAGGTATGGCAATGGCCATCGATCAGGAGACCGGCGCGATCACGGGGACCAAGGACAAGGACTTCAACCTCATCTGGTTCACCGAACAATGCCTGAGCAACGCGTTGAAGATGGAGATCTATGCCCAGGATGCCGAACGCGCGGGTGACACCGAGCTCGGTGAGTTCTTCCGGCGCGCACAGCACGAGAGCCAGAAGGGCGGAGAACAGGGCAAGGCACTGCTCGCCAAGCGATTGGGCTGATACTCCACCGACACAGAACGGACGTGATCCCCATGGCCACCTGCGACACCTGCGGAAACGAATACGACAAAACCTTCACGGTCACCCGCGACGGCATCTCGTCGACGTTCGACAGCTTCGAATGCGCCGCCTCCGCGCTCGCCCCGGACTGCGCGCATTGCGGCTGCCGCATCCTGGGCCACGGGATAGAGGCCGAACACCACATCTTCTGCTGCGCCCACTGCGCCCGTAAGGCCGGTCACCTCGCAGTAGTCGATCACGTCTGACCCCGCCGAGCCCGGCCGCATCCGACCGGAAAAAATGTGCTCCTGAAGCAGGCCCCCTGCCTCAGGAGCACGTTCTGTGCGCCGAGTCCGCCGCACCGGGAGAATTCGCGGTATGCCGGGGTTGACGAACAGGTTGGTCGGAGCCGAGATCTTTACCGGCGGGGAACAGCCGGTGATCTCTACAGGGGATGGCTTGGCGCTGCGGCCGTGGGCGGTCGGTGATGCGCCCGTGGTTTTCGAGGCGTTCAGCGATCCCTTGATCCAGCGGTGGCATGCCCGCAGTGCGGGGTCCGTCGCCGAGGTGCGGGGCTGGATCGAAGGGTGGGCGCGGATGTGGCGTACCGGCGCCGGTGCCAATTGGGCGGTTGCCGATGTGCGCACCGGGCGGCTGGTCGGCCGCGCCTCGTTGAAGAACATCCATTTGGACGGCGGACAGGCTGAGGTCGCCTATTGGACGACGCCCGCCGCCCGGGGCCGGGCCGTCGCGCCTCGCGCGGTCGCCGCGCTGACGACGTGGGCTTTCGACGTGGGATTTCACCGGCTCGAGCTGACCCACTCGGTGGCGAACCAGCCGTCGTGCCGGGTGGCCGCCAAGACCGGTTACGCCCTGGAGGGAACCATGCGCAGCGCGGGGCTGCACTTCGACGGCTGGCATGACATGCATCTGCATGCTCGCATCGCGGGCGGGTATGCGGTGGGCATGAGTGGACCCGAGAAGGATCGGACGACGGCGGAAGTGCAGGAGCAAGAGGCGGACTTTGCGGACGAGCATTCGAAGCCGACGCATGCCGAGGAGCATCCCAAGGGGGCCGAGCTCGAAACCGACGAGTCGACCCCGGACGGTCACGCCGGGATGGATGCCTAGATCCGGCGGATCCGGGCCAGCCACGCCACCACATCGACCGGGCCCGATTCGGGCATGCCCAGTTTCGCGGCCTCCTCGGCTACCGACTCGGTGACCCGGCCGCGATACTTCGTGACCCGCAGGTCCTCCAGTTCCCAACCGTCGTCGAATGATTCGCGGATCACCGCATCGCTGATCCGCGGGCCGAACCCGGGCTCGGCATCCGAAAGGGCGAGCACATGGACCAGTCCGCCCGGCTTGCACAGTGCGTACAGGCTCCGCACGTAGGCGGCCAGGGCCTCGGGCTCGGTGCCGAAGACGTGGAACAGGGCGCTGTCCACGATGGTGTCGTAGGTGGGCACCGCATCGGGAGCTCGATCACCGAAGGCGAGCGCGTCGGCGACTTCGAATCGAGCGGCCGGAACCTGCTGCGCGGCAGCGTTTCCGCGAGCGAACTCGACGGCGCTGGATGACAGATCGATACCCAGCACGTCGTAACCCAGTTTCGTCAGCAAGATGGTGTGTTCGCCTGCCCCGCAACCGATGTCGAGCACGCGGCCACGAATCCAGCCGTCGCGCTCCAACTCTACGATCGCAGGCTGCGGTTCACCGATCACCCACGGCGCGGTGTCGTTGTCATAAGCGGAATTCCAGATATCGGCAGGTCGAGTCATACGCCCCATGGTTCACCCTGAACCGAGGTTGAGGTCAACCGTCGGCCGGGAAATTCCAACTGGACCACAGCTGACGCGCCGCCGCCCCGGCGAGCTCGCGGATCGAGCTCGCCGGACGGCACGAGAGTCAGGCGACGGCGACCAAGCGGGCCGCGTTCGCGGACTCGTCGTCGGCGGCCTGGTTGGCGGCCAATTCGGCGTGCACCCGGTCGCTGTAGCGAGTGAGCTCGCGCTCGGCGTCCGCGGCATCCCAGCCGAGCCGCGACCCGATCAAGAAGGCCACCTCGGCGGCCGCGGCCAGACCGCGGTCCGGCGCCTCGATGGAGATGCGGGTCCGTCGGGTCAGCACGTCATCGAGATGCAGTGCGCCCTCATGGGTTACCGCGTACACGACCTCGGCGGCGAGGTACTCGTCGGCACCGGTCAGCGGCTTGGCCAGGTCCGGATCCACCGCGATCAGCTCGAACAGATCGTGCACGGCGGAGCCGTAGCGTCCGAGCAGGTGCTCGACGGTGGCCTTCGGCAGCCCGGCGCGCTGCGCCAGGCTGTCGAGATCGGCGGCCATCTCCTGGTAGCCGACCGCGCCCAGGATCGGCAGCTTATCGGTCACCGACGGCGCGACCGCGCGGCCGAGGCCGTGCACCGCGGCGTCGACGACATCAGCGGCCATCACCCGGTAGGTGGTGTACTTGCCGCCCGCGATCACGAACAGACCCGGCACCGGTTCGGCCACCGCGTGTTCCCTGGACAGGGTGGCGGTGTCGCTGGACGCGCCGGACAGCAGCGGACGCAGCCCGGCATAGGTGCCGACGATGTCGTCGCGAGTCAGCGGATCGCGCAGCACCGCGTTGACGTGATCGAGGATATACTGCACATCGGCGTTGCTCGCGGACGGATGGTCCTTGTCCAGCGACCAATCCGTGTCGGTGGTGCCGATGATCCAGTGCTGGTGCCACGGGATCACGAACAGCACGCTCTTCTCGGTGCGCATGATCAGCCCGGTGTCCAGGTCGAGTCGCTCGCGCGGCACCAGGATGTGCACGCCCTTGGAAGTCCGCACGTGGAACGGGAATTCGACGCCGGTCATCTTGTTCATCTCGTCGGTCCACACGCCGGTCGCACTGATCACCCGGCGCGCCCGCACGGTGAATTCGCGGCCGGTCTCCAGATCGGTGACGTGCGCGCCGATTACCCGCTCGCCGTCCCGCAGCAGCCCGGTGACCTTGGTGCGGGTGAGCACCGTCGCGCCGTGCTGGGCCGCGGTGCGGGCGATCATCATGGTGTGCCGCGCGTCGTCGACCTGCGCGTCGAAGTAGCGGATGGCGCCGGTCATCGAGTCCGGCCGCAGCGCGGGCGCCAATTCCAGTGCGCGCGTGCGTGTGAGGTGCCGGTGCATGGGCAGTGCCCTGGCCCCACCGATCGTGTCGTACAGGGCGACACCCGCGCCGATGTAGGCCCGTTCCCACACCCGGTGCTGCAGCGGCAACAGGAACGACACCGGGCGCACCAGGTGCGGCGCCAGCTTGTTCAGCAGCAGGCCGCGTTCCTTCAATGCCTCACGCACCAGCCAGAAGTCGAGCTGTTCGAGGTAGCGCAACCCGCCATGGATGAGCTTGCTGGATCGGCTCGATGTCCCCGCCGCGAAGTCCCTGGCTTCCACCAGGGTGACGCTCAGGCCGCGCGACGCGGCGTCGAGCGCCGCGCCCGCGCCGACCACGCCGCCGCCGATCACCAGCACATCGATCTCGTTGTCGCCCAGCGCGTTCACGGCGTTGGCGCGGTAGATCGGATCTAATCGTGCGGACATCAATTTTCTCCTTCGTTCTGAAATAGGCGCAAGCTCAGTGCGATTCGCCGATTTACTCGTCGACGTCGATCCAGTCGAGGGTGCGCGAGACGGCCGTCTTCCAGCGGGCGTAGCCGCGTTCGCGCCGCTCCTCGGTTCCGGTGGGGTGCCAGCGCTTGTCTTCGTGCCAGTTCTGTTCGAGTTCGTCTGTGCTGCTCCAGAATCCGACGGCCAGGCCCGCCGCATAGGCGGCACCGAGCGCGGTGGTCTCCGCGACCACCGGACGCGATACCGGCACGCCGAGGAAGTCGGCCTGTAACTGCATGCACAACTCGTTGGCGGTCACGCCGCCGTCCACCCGGAGCACGTCGAGGGTCACGCCGGAGTCGGCCTGCATCGCCTCGACGACGTCCCTGGTCTGGTAGCAGATGGATTCCAGCGTCGCCCGCGCCAGATGGGCATTGGTGCTGTAGCGGGACAGTCCGACGATCGCGCCACGCGCGTCGGAACGCCAGTAGGGCGCGAAAAGCCCGGAGAACGCGGGCACGAAGTACACGCCGCCGTTGTCCTCGACCTGCCTGGCCAGCGACTCACTTTGGGACGCACCGGAAATGATGCCCAGCTGGTCGCGCAGCCACTGCACGGCCGACCCGGTCACCGCGATCGAACCCTCCAGCGCGTACACCGGCTTCTCGTCGCCGAACTGGTAGGCGACCGTGGTGAGCAGTCCGTGCTGCGACCGCACGATCTCGTTACCGGTGTTGAGCAGCAAGAAGTTTCCGGTGCCGTAGGTGTTCTTCGCCTCGCCGGGACGGAAGCACACCTGACCGACCGTCGCCGCCTGCTGATCACCGAGCACACCAGCCAGCGGTACCTCACCGCCGAATGGTCCGTCGGCCCGTGTCTTGCCATACAGCTCCGGATTCGACGAGGGTGCGATGGTGGGCAGCATCGCCCGAGGAATTCCGAAGATGGTCAGCAGTTCGTCGTCCCAGTCGGAGGTTTCCAGGTTCATCAGCATGGTGCGACTGGCATTGGTCGGATCGGTGACGTGCACGCCGCCGTCGACCCCGCCGGTCAGATTCCACAGCAGCCAGCTGTCCGTGGTGCCGAAGATCGCCTCGCCCCGCTCGGCCGCCGCCGCGACGCCGGGCACATTGTCCAGGATCCAGCGCAGCTTGCCGCCGGAAAAGTAAGTGGCAGGCGGCAATCCGGCCTTGTGCCGGATGGTGTCACCGTGGCCGGCCCGCTCGAGCTCGGCGGCGATGCGATCGGTGCGGGTGTCCTGCCAGACGATCGCGTTGCAGTACGGACGCCCGGTCCTGCGGTTCCACACCACGGTGGTTTCCCGCTGGTTGGTGACGCCGACGGCGGCGAGGTCGCTCGCGTCCAAATCGGCCTTGGTGAGCGTGCTCTGGATGACCGCCCTGGTGCGCTCCCAGATCTCGGTCGGGTCGTGCTCCACCCAGCCCGCGCGAGGCAGAATTTGCTGGTGCTCGAGCTGGTGACGGGCAACCTCGTTGCCGCTGTGATCGAACACCATGAAGCGCGTGCTCGTGGTGCCCTGGTCGATGGCGCCGACATACTGGCTCATCGTGGTCCTTTCGAGGAAAAACTACTGAGAGACAATGAGATTCAGAAAAGGACCTGTGCGGCCAGCCCGGCGAGCACGCCGCCCGCCAACGGACCGACGATGGGCACCCAGGCATAGCTCCAGTCGGAACTCTTGCGACTGGGCCCAGGGGAAGCGGTGCGTTCGGGGATCTGTTCGGCCGAATAGCCGCCGACACCCGCGGGCTCCCGAACCGGTGCCGCGGCCACGCCCTTGCTGACCGGCAGCAGCGCGTGTGCGAGCCGAGGCCCGAGATCGCGCGCCGGGTTGATGGCATAGCCCGTCGGCCCACCGAGCGAAGCGCCGATACCGACGACGAGCAGCGCGGCGGCGAGCGGGCCGAGCCCGGTCGCGGTGTGACCGATGGACAGCAGCACCAGCACCAGGGCGAAGGTGGCGATCAGCTCGGTCGCGAAGTTCCAGCGCAGCCCGCGGATCGCGGGTCCGGTGGCGAAGACGCCCAGCTTCTTCGCGTCGTCGGTCTCCTCGTCGAAGTGCCGCTTGTAGGCCACATAGGCGAGATTCGCGCCGACGAACGCGCCGACCAGCTGTCCCGTGATGTACGCGATCGTGGCGGAGGCCGTGATGTCGATGCCGGGTGCGTACTGGTCCGCTCCGCTGGCCAGGACACCGATGGTGTACGCGGGATTGAGGTGGCCGCCGGTCTTGTAGGCGACATACACCCCGGCCATCACGCCGAGGCCCCACCCCATATTGATCAGCAGCCAGCCGCCGTTGAATCCCTTGGATTTGGTCAGCAACGCATTTGCCACCACGCCGACACCGAGTAGCACCAGCATCGCCGTGCCGAGTGCTTCGCTCAGGAAAATCGAGCCGAAGTTCACCGTTGAGCCTCCGTTCGCCCTGCCGGGCGCGGACGCGACCCTGCGAAAATCGACGTTACGACGGGATCGCGGGACCGGACATAGCGCCCGTTCGACAATGCTGAACGGTGGGGGTGGTTGTGCCGAGCCGCTGCCGCTACTGTCAGGCGCCCGAGGGGGTTGACATGACGCACGTCACACCGGCGCGCCGGGTGCGTCGCCTGCCGTTCACCGCATGTTCGACATTGTCGAATCGAGAGATTAGGTTTCGGTGCATGCCCGGTCCGATCCAATCGATCGAACGAGCGGCGGCCATCCTGCGGCTGCTGGCCCGCGGCACCGGTCGGCTCGGCGTCGGCGAGATCGCCGGCGCGCTCGGCCTCGCCAAACCCACCGCGCACGGGATTCTGCGCACCTTGCAGGGCGTCGGCTTCGTCGAACAGGACCCGGCGACCGGCAAGTACCAGCTCGGTGCGGCCCTGGTACACCTCGGCACCAGTTACCTCGATGCCAACGAGCTGCGTTCCCGCGCGATCAACTGGGCCGACGCGCTCGCCGCGCGCACGGGCGAGTCGGTGCGCATCGGCGCCCCGGTGGACGGCAGCGTGGTGGTGGTCCACCACGTCTTCCGGCCGGACAACACCGAACAGGCGTTGGAGCTCGGTGAACTGCTGCCGCCGCACGCCACCGCGCTCGGCAAGGTCCTGCTGGCCTACGACGCGGAACTCGCGGCCACGGTGCGCCGTGGCGACCTGATCTCGCTCACCCGCCGCACCATCGTCGACCGGGCCGCCCTCAATCGAGCCCTTACCGCCGTCCGGCAGGCGGGCTGGGCCGGGGACACCGAGGAATTCCGGCCCGGCGAAGCGGGCATCGCGGCGCCCATCCGCGCGCACGGCGGACTTGTGGTGGGCGCCATCGGGATCAGCGGCCCGGTCGACCGGCTGTGCGACCCGCAATTGCGGCACCGGCAGGCGCTGGTCGGCCATGTGCGCGACGCCGCGCACGCGGTGTCCCGGGATCTCGGCGCCGGACACTGAACACATCCATTCGTCGTAGGAGAGGACGCGGATGACGCAACGTTTTGTGCTCGCGATCGATCAGGGCACCACCTCGACCCGGTGCATCCTGTTCGACCAGCGCGCACGCCTGGTCGGTGTGGCCCAGCGCGAGCATCACCAGCACTACCCGCGGCCGGGCTGGGTCGAGCAGGACGCGATGGAGATCTGGCGCAACGTCGACCGGATCGTGCCGCAGGCGCTGCGCGATTCCGGCATTACCGCCGATCAGATTGCGGCCCTTGGCATCGCGAACCAGCGGGAAACCACGGTGGTGTGGGATCGGCGGACCGGAGCGCCGATCCGGCGGGCCATCGTCTGGCAGGACGTGCGCACCGAGGAGTTGGTCCGCGAATTCGAGGAAAAGCCCGGCGCGGACCGGATTCGGGAGCTGTGCGGGTTACCGCTGGCCACCTATTTCGCCGCGCCGCGGCTGCGCTGGCTGCTCGATACCATTCCCGGCCTGCGGGATCGGGCCGAACGGGGCGAGGTGCTGTTCGGCACCATGGAAACCTGGCTCATCTGGAATCTGACCGGCGGCATCGACGGCGGCCTGCACCTCACCGACGTCACCAATGCCAGCCGCACCCTGCTGATGAACCTCGCCACCCGCACCTGGGATGCGGAACTGCTGAGCTTCTTCGGGATTCCCGCGGCGATGCTGCCGCGCATCCAGCCCTCGATCGCGCCCTACGGCACCACCCGTCGGGTCGTGCCTGGCATCCCGATCGCCGCCGCACTCGGCGACCAGCACGCGGCACTGTTCGGCCAAACCTGTTTCGCCCGTGGGGAAACCAAATGCACCTACGGCACCGGCGGATTTCTCATGATGAACACCGGCAGCGAACTGGTGCAGTCCAAGCACGGCCTGCTCACCACCATCGGCTATCAGATCGGCCCCGAGCCCGTCTACGCGCTGGAAGGACCGATCGCGGTCACCGGCTCGCTGGTGCAGTGGGTGCGCGACAATATCGGCTTGGTCGCCAGCGCCCCGGAGATCGAAACCCTCGCTCGCACAGTGCAAGACAACGGCGGTTGCTACATCGTGCCCGCGTTTTCGGGGCTTTACGCGCCGCATTGGCGCAGTGATGCCCGCGGTCTCATCGCGGGCTTGACGTCCTATATCACCAAGGGCCACATCGCTCGTGCGGTCCTGGAGGCCACCGCATGGCAGACCCGTGAGGTGGTCGACGCGATGAACGCCGACTCGGGTTTGCAGGCCCGCGCGCTGCGCGTGGACGGCGGCATGACCTCCGACAACCTGCTGATGCAGATCGTCGCCGACGTCCTCGACGTGCCCGTCATGCGCCCATTCAACGCCGAAACTGTCTCGCTCGGTGCGGCTTACGCCGCCGGACTCGCCGTCGGCTACTGGCCGGACCTGGAGGGACTGCGCAACAACTGGCGGTTGGCCGCGCAATGGCTGCCGCAGATGGACCCCATCCACCGCGCGGACGAATACGAGAACTGGCAGCGCGCCGTGCAATTGACCTTCGGCTGGCTACGCGCCAAACGACGACGGGACGAGGCCGGGACGCGCTGACTAGCCGACGCTGCTAGCGGCGCTCGTCACCGGAGCACGCAGCGACCCGGCGATATTCGCCCGGACCCGGGCGGCGGTCCGCCGCAACCGGCCACCCTCCAGCCCGGCTTCGAGTTCGAGCCGGATGCGGCCGTTGCGCAGCGCGGTCCGCAAACCCGTTGTCACGCCGGAGATTTCGGCGACCGCCAGGGCGGCACCGGTCTGGAACTTCCGTTCCGAAGCGGTCTCCGGCGCGTCGTCGGAGGTGGCGATCAAGAATCGGTCGGGGACCGAGAGCTTGTGGATGGTGCGCATGGTGAGCAGGTATTGGCGCAGCAGGGAACCGCTGGTGTAGGGGAGATCGTACTTGTCGCACAGTGCGCGGACCCGTTGCGCGATCTCGGCGTAGCGGTTGCTGGGGAGGTCGGGGAACAGGTGGTGTTCGATCTGGTAACACAGGTTTCCGCTGGCGAAGGCCAGGGTCGGGCCCGCGTCGAAGTTCGCGGTGCCGAGCATCTGCCGCAGGTACCACTCCGACTTGGTCTCGTCCTCGAGCGCCGCGGGCGTGAACTTCTCCGCGCCGTCGGGGAAGTGGCCGCAGAAGATGACCACATAGGCCCAGGCATTGCGCACGACGTTGGCGGTGACATTCGCGGTCAGGGCGCGGCGCCAGCGCTTCCCGCTCAGCGCGGGAAACAGCACGTAGTCCTTGATGGCCTGGCGGGAGACCTTCCGCAGGAACGCCTGAGTGAGTGCCCGCTTCTCGGACTTCGTCTCGACCCGGTCCCGGTCCGCGTACAGCCCGTGCAGGCCGATGCCCCACTCGAAGGTGGTGGCCAGCAATAGGTTTTGCAGCGGCTGCGCGAGATGGCTCGGCCGCCACTCCTGGTCCCTGGTCACCCGCATCACGCCGAAACCGATGTCGTCGTCCATGTCGAGGACATTGGTGTAGAGGTGGTGACGGAAGTTGTGCGAGTACTTCCACTGGGTGGACAGCCCGACCATGTCCCACTCCCAGGTGGTGGAGTGGATTTCCGGATCGTTCATCCAATCCCATTGACCATGCGAGACGTTGTGCCCGATCTCCATGTTCTCGATGCTCTTCGCCGCCGCGAGCGCCGCGGTGCCGAGCAGCCAGCCCGTCTTGTTCCGGTTGACCGCGATCAGCAGCCGGGCGACGGTATCGAGCGCCCGCTGGAAGCGGATAGTGCGCCGGATGTAGGCGGCGTCGCGCCCGCCGAGCGATTCGCTGACATCCCGGTGGATCGCGTCGAGCTCGGTGCCGAGCGCCTCGATGTCTTCCTTGCTCAGGTGCGCGTACACGGCAATGTCGGTGATAGCCATTGGCCCTCTTCGGATCGGATCGGCTGCGCTGGGTAATCGGGCCGCGCAGGGCAGGAAGCCGGGTCGGGCCGCCGGATGTCGGGATCGGCGTTGCTCGGGTGACCCAAGCTCGATGGTCGGCCGAATAGGAGGCCGACGACGATGATTCTTACTTCGACGCTACCACCGCCCCGGACACCGGCACGGGAACAGCAGGCGGACGCGAGAACAACGGGACGTGGCGGCGTCGGATCGCCGGTCAGGACACGATGCGATCGCGTTGGCCAGGGATAGCGCGCGCCTCGACGCGCGGAGGGGGTTGAATAGAGGGGATTGGCTATTCGCGGCCGATCGGAGGAGGCTCGACGGATGAGTCAGGAAAGCGGGCAAGGGTCCGGGCTGTTCAGCCATGACACCATTCCCATTCAGGTGTATACGCCTGCCGAGAGCAGTGACGTACATCATCAACCGGTATTCAGTAGAGCCGAAGATGGTTCCGGGTCTGTTGTCGGGGAGGTCCCGCCGCACGCCTGACGCCGGACATGACGCGAGCCCCCGCGCCTCCTCGCGAGATGCGGGGGCTCGCGCATCTCCTCACGAGATCCGGGGGCTCGCGCGGTTTTCCTCCCGGCGGCTGACGACCTGTTGTTCAATAAGTGAACAGTCGCTAGTCAATGTTGATGGGAAGCACATGGGAACTCTCGACGGCAAGGTCGCCATTGTCTCCGGCTCGGGCCGCGGTATCGGTCGTGAGATCGCGCTGAAGCTGGCAAGCGAGGGCGCGAAGGTCGTGGTGAACGATCTCGACGCCGAACCGGCCAAGGAGACCGTAGCCGCGGTCGAAGCAGCGGGCGGGCAGGCGGTTTCGTGTGTCGGCAGCGTCACCGAGGACGGCTTCGCCGAACGGTTCGTGCAGACCGCGGTCGACGAGTTCGGCGGGCTGGACATCATCATCAACAACGCCGGCTACACCTGGGATTCGGTGATCCAGAAGATGACCGACGAGCAGTGGGACGCCATCCTCGACGTACACCTCAAGGCGCCGTTCCGAATCCTGCGGGCCGCGCAGCCGGTGATCGCGGCGGCCGTAAAGCAGGCCAAGGCGGCCGGTGAACCGGTGCCGTGCCGCAAGGTGGTCAACATCTCCTCGCTGGCAGGCACGGGAGGCAATGCGGGACAGGCGAACTACTCGTCGGGGAAGGCGGGCATCATCGGCCTCACCAAGGCGCTCGCCAAGGAGTGGGGACGCTACAACGTCACGGTGAACGCGGTCGCGTTCGGACTGATCAAGACCCGGCTCACCGAGGCGCCCGCGGGCACCGGCGGCACGATCGACGTGCAGGGCAAGGAAATCAAGGTCGGCGTGAACCCGAATCTGCTCGCCGCGATGGAGCAGATGGTGCCGCTCGGTCGCGGTGGCACGCCGACCGAGGCAGCGGGCGCGGTGTACCTGCTCTGCATTCCCGAGTCCGACTACGTCAGCGCGCAGACCCTGGTCTGCGGCGGCGGATTCAACATCTAGTATTCGTCGGTTTCCCGAGGGAGCGATAGTGGTGAACGGGCCGGACCTGGTCCGTCCGGCCCGTGGCACCAGGCCAGCGAACCGGCGCGCACTGATCGTTGCCGCCGCCGCGGATCTGTTCTCCCGCAACGGATACCCGAATGTCGGCATGGGCGAGGTCGCCGAGGCGGTGGCCATCGGGCCGTCGGCGCTGTACCGGCATTTCCGTGGCAAGCAGAGCCTGCTGGCAACGGTCGTCGACGAGGCATTGACCGCGTTCGCCGCCGCGGTCGACACGGCGGCGGGGAAACCCGACGAGGTCGCGACCACGCTCGCCGCGACCGTGCTCGCGCGCCGCGATGTCGGGGTGCTGTGGCGGCGCGAGGCCCGCCATCTGTCCGTGCGAGACCGGGCGGCATTTCGTACGCAGGCCAGGCAGATCGGCGCACGCCTCGCCGAGATCATCGCCGCCCGCCGCCCCGAACTCGACCCGGTGGCCGCGGACCTACTCTCCTGGGGCGCCTTGGCGGTCGCCAATAGCGTGTCTTTCCATCGCCTTTCGCTGCCGGAGCCCGAATTCAGCGCGCTGCTGGGTGAACTCATCGGCGCGGTGATCACCGCACCGAATCCGACGCTGGGGCAGCGGCGCGACAACGACACCGACCCCGCGCCGCTCGCCGCGCGCTCGCGCCGCGAAGCCATCGTCACCGAGGCGACCAGGCTCTTCGCCGACCGCGGTTTCGGGAGCGTCAGCATGGATGAAATCGGTGCCGCCGTCGGCATTGCCGGGCCGAGCGTCTACAACCACTTTCCGGCCAAGGTGGACATCCTCCTGGCAGCCATCTTCCGTGGCGAAGAACGGCTCCGGATCGACATGCAGCGCGCACTCGCCCAGGCCGCCGACCCCCGCGACGGCCTCGCACGCCTACTCGCGGGTTACAGCACCTTCGTCTTCGAGAATCCCCACCTCATCCAGACCCTTGCCGCGGAAGCCGGACATCTCCCCGACGCGCATCGGCAGCGCGCCGAGCTGGCGCAACGCGCCTACATCGCCGAGTGGGTCCACCTGCTCCGCAGGCTCTACCCGGACTTCGACCCGGTCCCCGCCCGGATCAGAGTTCACGCCGCCCAATCGATGCTGAACGACCTCGCCCTCACTCCACACCTACGCGCGTATCCGGGCATAGCGTCTGCCGCCGCCGCATTCGGTGCCGAAGTGCTCGCGCTACCGGCGACGCTGCGATGCCAACCCGATAGCGATAGTCAGCGCGCTGACGAACCCGTGAGGATCTGGGCGGAAGGCGCGGCGGCCACCGCGCCGGCGACCGCCGCCTCGGCCTCGGCGACGTCGGAGCGTGGCGCGTCGGCGGGGTAGTAGTCGGCCGTTCTGGTTCCGGTGAAAAAGTCTCCTGCCCAGCCGATCGCCACTGTTTGCAGCGTCGAGATGTTCACGCTTTCCGGCGTGCCACAGAGCAGATCGCCCATCATGTCGCCGCTGGTGCCCTCGGCATCGGTGTGCACGCCCGAGTCGATGCGGATACCGACGTATGACCGGTGGAGCAGTTGCTGGACGGCGGCGGTGCCACTGCCAAGGCTGTTGCACAGCGATGGTGGAGCCGAGATCGTCAGGATGGGGATGGCGGTGGTGTCGAGATCGGTGAGCGCGCGCTCGGTGTTGTTGCCCAGGAAGGACTTCACCGGATCGAGCAGGACCAGGCCGCGCAGGGCGGGCCAGGTTTGCGGGTAGGTGGTGTGCAGGCGGTGGGCGACGTACTCGATCGCCTCCGCGCCCGCCGAGTGACCGATGAACACGAACTGGCTTGGCATCCGCAGATCCGGTCGCCGGGCCGAGTGTGCGGCCGCGGCAAGGCTTTGCGCGAGCGGGCCGCTGGGATCGCTTGCGGTGCCGAAGAGGTGGGCGACATTGTTCAGGAAGCCGGTGTTGTCGCCGAGGTTCTGCAAGGTGCAGCCGGAGATGTCCAGAAACGGCAGACTCGGCGCGAAAACGAGATAGCCTGCGGCGGCGAAACTTCGGGCCAGGTAGGCGACATTGGCATTGGTGCGGGCGAAACCGTGTTGCAGCCAGATCGACCCCCGCGGGCTGCCCGCGGGTAGATACCAGTCCGCGTTCTGCCGCAGGGTGCTTGCGGCGCATGGGATGTCGATGGTTGCCGGGATGCCGACAGGATCGGCGGCCGTCGCTGTCGCGGTGGTGAGGGTGAGGGCGGTGCAGAGGGTGGCAACCGCGAAGGCGGGACCTCGAAGGTTCATCGTGACTCCAGCGACGAGCGCGCTGTTTCCTGTAGCGAAATAGCGTTTCTTTCTTGATTGCCCATTAGCGCCCAGTGGCGGGCTTCTGTCAAGTGCGGCGACTGAGGCATCTGTCCTGCAACGCGGAGAAACTCAACCCCATACGTTTCGTATAGCGAAACGGCGTTGCCAAAATCTTGACCGGCGGTCGCGGGCGTGGTTACGTGAAGAACCGTCATCAACCCGCCTGTGAGGGAGCCGCCCCGATGACCGTGCATCCAGCCCAGATCGGGCGCTTCTACGAGGATTTCGCGATCGGCGACGTCTACCAGCACCCGCTCGGCCGCACCGTCAGCGAGGCCGACAACACCTGGTTCACCTTGCTGACGATGAACACCAACCAGAACCATTTCAACGCCGCGGTCGCCGAGCGCGCGCCCTACGGCCGGATGATCGTGAACTCCGGACTCACCGTGGCGATCGTGCTCGGCCTTTCCGTCGTCGACACCAGCCAGCAGGCGATCATGAACCTCGGCTGGGAAGAGATCCGGCTGACGCACCCCGTCTTCGCCGGGGACACGATCTACGCCGAATCCGTGGTGACCTCGGCCAGGGAGTCGAACTCACGGCCGTACGCGGGCATTGTCGGGTTCCGCACCCGTGGGCTCAATCAGGACGGCGAGGAGGTGCTGTCCTGGCGGCGCACCGTCCTCGTCTACAAGCGGGACGCGCCTCACCACCAGAACTACTTCCCGCAGGCCAAGTCCGGGCAATTGGCGCCATGAGAATCGACTACGCCCCTTGGGGCGAAACACTTTCCGAACTGACGGCCGCGGCGACGGCGGCCGAGGCGGCCGGTGCCGGGGTGCTGTGGCTGCCGGAACTGCACCGCAGCGCGACCGTCGCGGCGGCGGCCGTCGCGCCGACATTGCGCACGGCGGGGGTGGGGACGGCCGTCGCTCTGGCGTTCACGCGCAGCCCGATGGTCACCGCGCTGGAGGCGCTCGACCTCGACGAACTGGCCAGGGGCCGTTCGGTACTCGGTCTCGGGACGGGTGCGCGGCGACTCATCGAGGAATGGCACGGGACCGAGTGGGAACGACCGGTGGCACGGTTGCGCGACACCGTAACGGCGATCAGGGCTTTCGTGGCGGGAGCGCATATCGGCGCGCCGATCGCGCACGAAGGTGCGGTGCGCCGGATGCGCATCAGCGGGTATCAGCGACCGTATCCGCCGGTACGCCGGGAGATTCCGATCTATCTGGCGGCGGTCGGTCCACAGTTGGTTCGGCTGGCGGGCGAGATCGCCGACGGCTGGTTGTCGCACGAGCTGTGCTCGCCGAGCTATCTGACCGAGGTGGTGCTGCCGCGCCTCGACGCGGGACTGGCCAAGGCCGGTCGGGATCGGTCGCGACTCGAAGTGGTCGCCTCGCTGTGCTGTTCGATAGCCGACGATGCCGTCGTGGCGCGGCGACGGGCCGCCGGGACCGTCGGTTTCTATGCCTCGGTGGCCGGGTATCGCGAGTTCTTCGCGGCGCACGGCCTTGGCGCGGAGCAGGATTGGGTGATCGCCGCGCGCAAGGCGGGCGTCGGAGCGAACCGGCTCGCCGACTCGGTTCCGGATGCGATGATTGAACCGCTGGTTGCGGCGGGCACGCCCGAGCAGGTCGCGGCGCGGATCGGCAAATACGAGGGGACCGCGGATGTGGTCAAACTCAGCCCCGCGGTCTATGGCCTACCGCCGCACGACATCCGGGCCTGCCAGGCCCGGCTCATCGATCTGATCCGGGAGCTCAGCCGATGAAACCTCTCGAAGATATCCGGATCATCAGCCTCGAACAGTACGGTGCCGGACCGTTCGGCAGCGTGCATTTGGCCGACCTCGGCGCCGAGGTGATCAAAATCGAGGACCCGCGGGCCGGCGGCGACGTCGGTCGCTATGTGCCGCCGTATACGGCGGGCGAGGACTCGCTGTTCTTCGAAACCTTCAATCGGAACAAGAAATCCGTTTCGCTCGACATGAGCGTCCCGGCGGGCCGAGCCGTATTCGACGATCTCGTGCGCCGAGCCGACGTCCTCTACTCGAACCTGCGCGGCGACGTCCCCGCCAAACTCGGTCTCACCTATGCCGATGTGCGGCATCTCAACGAGCGGATCGTCTGCTGTTCGCTCACCGGCTTCGGCATGACCGGCCCGCGCTCCGCGGAGCCGGGTTACGACTACATCCTGCAGGGTCTCGCCGGTTGGATGGAGCTCACCGGGGACCCGGCGGGACCGCCGACGAAATCCGGTCTGTCCGTAGTGGATTACTCCGGCGGTTTCGTCGCCGCCATCGCGCTGCTGGCCGGGGTGCACGCCGCCCGCCGCGACGGCGTCGGCATGGACTGCGACCTTTCCCTCTACGACACCGCCGTCACCATGCTGAGTTACGTCGCGACTTGGTCGTTGAACACCGAGTATCGACCACGGCGGCTGCGCGATTCGGCGCACCCGTCGCTGGTGCCGTTCCAAAACTTCGCCGCCGCCGACGGCTGGCTGGTGGTCGGCTGCGCCAAAGAGAAGTTTTGGCAGCGGTTGGCCGCGATCCTCGACACCGTCGTCGGGGCCGCCGAATTCAGTGGCGATCCCGGCTACGCTACTTTCGCCGAGCGGGGGCGCAACGGAAAACGCCTGATTCACCGACTGGCAGAGGTATTCGCCACTCGCACAGTGGATTCCTGGCTCACTGACCTGCGCGCCGCGGGGATCCCCTGCGGCCCGGTGAACGACGTGGCGGCGGCCCTCGCCGACGAACACACCGCTGCCCGCGGCCTCGTCGTGACGACCGAGCACCCGCGCTTCGGCACCGTCCGGCAGCCCGCATCCCCGGTGCGAGTGGGCACACCGCCGACCGATCATCGACGGGCACCGCAACGGGGTGAGCACACGGACGAGGTGCTGCGCGGGTTGCTTGGCTACTCGGATGAACGGATCGCGAAGCTCGCGGCCGACGGGGCCTTCGGAGCCGAACGATGAGCGTGGCGGAAACTTTCGCGCAGTGGGCAGTCGCGCTGCAGTCGGCGGAAATCCCGACTCCGGTACGGCGCGCAGCCGCCCACCACGTGCTCGACGGGCTCGGTTGTGCCGCGGCGGCACTGACGGAAGAGCAACCCGTGCTGACGGTGGCGCGCGAGCTCGGCGGCCCGGCAGAAGCGACGATTCTAGGTACCGGTGAACGGATCGGTGCACCGGCCGCCGCCCTTGCCGGTGCGGTGCTGGTGCACGCGCTGGACTTCGACGACACCCACACGGGCGGGCTGGTGCACGCTACGGCGCCGGTGCTTCCTGTCGCCTTCGCGGTCGGCGAACAGACCGGCGCCACCGGGGCGGAAGTACTGACCGCCATGGTGGTCGGCTACGAGACGATCTGTCGGCTGGCCGCGGCCGTGCCGCACGGATTCCATGCGCGTGGCTTCCACGCGACGTCGGTGTGCGGTGTCTTCGCCGCCGCACTGGTGGCCGCGCGGCTGTACCGCTTGTCGCCGACCCGGACCGCGCACGCGCTCGGGATCGCGGGGAGTCAGGCGGGTGGACTGCTCGAATTCCTCACCGATGGCGCTGACACCAAGCAGCTACACCCCGGATTCGCCGCGCACGCGGGCATTCTCGCGGCACGATTCGCGGCTGCCGGGGTGACCGGACCGCGCGCGGTGTTCGAGGGCGAGTACGGGCTGTACCGGGCACTGCTGGGGCGCGAGGGTATCGATTCGTCGCTGGGGCTGGGTCAGCGGTGGGAGACCACCCGAATCACGGTCAAGCCGTACCCGGCGTGCCAGGTGCTGCATGCGGCGCTGGATGCGGCCCGCACGGCGGACGTCGACGCGGAGCGGATCGAATCCGTGGTGGCCGATGTCCATCCGGACGCCGTGCCGATCGTGTGCGGGCCGGAGAAGGCTCGGCCCCGCACCGCCTACGCGGCGAAGTTCAGCCTGCCGTGGAGCGTGGCGGCCATGCTGCTGGACGGCCGCGTCACCATCGACACCTACCGGCAGGTGAACCGCACCGACATCGCCGACCTCGCCGCTCGGGTCACCCATCGAGTGGTGGACGCCGACGGTGTGGTCGCCGAACAGCCGGGCCGCCTCCGAATTCGCCTGCGGGACGGCACCGATCTCGTCGCCTCCGTGCCGGGCAGCCGTGGCGCCCCGGGCGACCCGGCCCTCGACAACCTCGTGCGCGACAAGGCAATCGGCAACGGACTGTCACCCGCGGCCGTCGGCACCATCCTGGCCTTCGCCGAACAGGAGAATCTGCACCCACTGCTGAAGGAGTTGGCGCAATGAATTCAGTAGTGTCCGAGATGGTCTGGCTACCTGCGGTATCCGGCGACAGCGGCGCCGAAGCGTACGCGCGGGCAGCGGAGCAGCTGGCGTCCGTAGCCGCGACGACTCGGGATCTGGTGCAGGTCACCGAGTTCCGCACGCCTGAGTCCGCTGATCCGCCATCCGGCCGCCCCGAAGGGGTCACGCTGTCGGTGGTGCCGGTCGAACGGCTGGTTGATCGGCCGCAGGGCGTGACGGTGCAATACACGGTGGTGCCGGGCGGCGGTGGACGGGTAGTTACGCCGCACGGTGTCGTCACAACTGCGGGCGGCGTCGTCTATCTACCGGGGATCACCCCACCGAATCCGGCCGCGAGTTTCGCCGATCAGTATCGCACCTGCCTGACCATGGCCCGGGACATGCTGGAGTCATTGGGTTTCGGTCTGGAGCGTCTTGTGCACACCACTGACTACACGGGGATGGCCACGCGCGAGGAGTACCCCCGCTGCGGGCGGTCCCGGCGGGACCTGCTCGGCGGCAGCGGCATCGATGGGCAACTGGTATTCCCCGGTGCCGCCGGAATATTGGTGCCCACCGCGAACGGCCCCGCGGTGCGGCTGGACGCGATCGCATCGACCGAACCGCTCCGCACGGTCAACCCCGGCTGGAGCCGCTATGACACGCTGACCTATCGGCCCGGCGTACTGGCGGGCGACCTGCTGTTCATGTCCGGATTCGCCGCCCTCGACCCGGCCACCCAGCGCGCGTTTCCCGGAGATCTGGTTGCCCAGGCCGATTATGTCTACGCGGCCATCACCGAGGTCTTGCACGAGGCGGGCACGGACGGTCGTTCGGTAGTCCGGTTGGTGGAGTACGTGACCCCGGCCGCCGTCGAGTCGTATGCGGAACTGGATGCTTTGCGGCACAAGTACTTTCCCGAAGGCTGTGCGTTGACCTCGGTGGTCTGTTCCGGCCTGCTGCGCCCGGAGTTCCAGCTCGAGGTGGTCCCGACGGCGGTGCTGCGATGAGCATGCCGGTTGCCGAGTTCACCGCGCTGATCGGCCGCGAGGTCACCTACACCGCGCCGGAGCCGTTGGGCCGAGCGGCGATCCGATACTTCGCCGTCGCGGTCGGCGACGACAATCCGCTCTACACCGACGAAACCTACGCGCGGGCACACGGATACGCCGGTGTGATCGCTCCGCCGACACTGATTTGCGAGACCAACCAGTTCACCGGCCTGCCACGCGACGACGACGGCTTCGCCGGGCACAACTGGGGCATCGAGGTACCGGGCACCAGCCTGGTGCGCGGCGGCAACACCTATGAATTCCATCAGCCGACCCGCCCAGCGGACATCATCACCGCCGCTTGGCGCATTGTCGACGTCGAAACGAAGGGCGGCAAACTCTTCGTCCGATCCCGCGCCACCTATCGCAACCAGCACGGCGCGCTGCTCGCCACCAACGACGAAACCCTCATCTACGTCCCCCTGGCGGCTGCGAACCCTCGGCAGACACCGGAGGCGAAGTGATCGACATCGGCACCCGGATACCGCCGTTGCGCAGGCGTATCGAACAGGCGGACATGATCGCCTACGCCGGTGCCACCTGGGACTGGCACCGGCTGCACTACGACACCGGCTATGTCACCGAGCGCGGTCTACCCGCGCCGGTTATCGACGGGCAGCTGTTCGGTGCGTTGCTCGCCGAGCAACTGTTGGACTGGATCGGGCCACGCGCCAGAATCACCCGCCTGCACTTCCGCTTCCGCGCCATGGCTTTCGCGGGCGAGACCGTTTGTTGCACCGGCGAAGTCATCGAGACCGACCCGGACGGCGCACTCGTGGTGCGTCAGCAGGTGGCGGTGGCCGGGGACCGGCCACGGGTGATCGTGGCTCCGGCCGGGGCAACGGTGCTGCCGGAATGAGCGCTGTCGCCATTGTGGGAGCCGCCGAATCCGACCTCGGCGTGACCGGCAAATCCATTGCGCACCTACAGGCGCAGGCCATCACCCGCGCTCTGGCCGACGCCGGGCTGACGGTGCGGGATGTGGACGGCATCGCCACCGCCGGGTTCTCCCGGTTCTCCACCGTCCAGCTGGCCGAATACCTGGGCATCGAACCCTGCTGGACCGACTCCACCGCCGCGGGCGGTTCCGCATTCGAAATGTATGTGGCGCGCGCGGCGCAGGCCATCGAACACAATCAATGCCGCACCGTCGTGATCTCGCATGCCTCGAATCAGCGCAGTGCCAGATCTCGCTCGCTAGCTGGTGTTTTCGAGGAGCACACTTCGCAGGCACAATTCGAGGCGCCCTACGGCCCGCTCTATCCGTTGTCCTACTACGCGATGATCGCACAACGCTACCTGCACGAACATCGTTCAGGCCGTGCCGCTTTGGCAGAGGTCGCGGTGGCCGCTCGCCAGTGGGCCCTGCTGAACCCCGCCGCATACCGCTACGGCGCAGGTGAACTCACCGCCGATGCCGTACTCGACGCGGCGATGGTGTCCTCGCCACTCACCGTCGCCGACTGCTGCCTGGTCACCGACGGCGGCGCCGCCGTCGTGCTGACCTCGCTCGACCGCGCGAGAAACCTGCGGCGGCCCCCGATCCGGATCCTCGGTTACGGCGAATCGACCACCCACGCCAGCATGGCGGCCGCACCGGATCTGTTGCGGCCCGGCTCTTTCGACTCGGCACAACGCGCCTACGCCATGGCTCGGCTCGGCCCCGGCGATATCGACGTCGCCCAGATCTACGATTCGTTCACCATCACCGTGCTGCTCACCTTGGAGGGCCTCGGTTTCTGCCGACCGGGGGAGGCGGCCGAGTTCGTGGCCGACGGCCGCATCCGCCCCGGCGGTGCCTTCCCGCTGAACACCGGTGGCGGTGGCCTTTCCTACTGCCACCCTGGCATGTTCGGGCTGCTGCTCCTGGTCGAGGCGGTGCGCCAGCTGCGCGGTGACTGCGGCGACCGCCAAGTACGCCGCGCGGACGTAGCTTTGGCGCACGGCACCGGCGGCATCATGTCCACCCATGCCACCGTCATCCTGGGGCGAGACCGATGAACGTGCCCGTCGACGAGATCACCGAGCCGTGGTGGGCGGCCACCAGGGGACGACGCCTGCTGCTACAGCGCTGCCTGGAATGCGAACAGCTCCAGCACTATCCGCGTGCGCTCTGTACCGGCTGCGGGTCGACAGCCTTGGACTGGACAGCAGCCTGCGGACGCGGTGTCGTCGACTCGTTCACGGTCGTGCATCGCGCGCCTGGCCCGGAATTCGAGGTGCCTTACGTGGTCGCACGGGTGCGCCTGACCGAGGGCCCGATACTGCTCACCAACCTGGTAGGTGCCGAACAGTGGCGCTGCGACGATCCGGTGCGGTTGTGCTGGCGCGAGATCGGCGACGGCCGGTTGCTGCCGGTTTTCGAGAAGGAGAACGATGGACTTCGAATTGACCGATGAGCAACGAGATTTCCGTGCCGTGCTGCGTGCGTTCGTGGACAAGCAGATCATGCCGGTCGCCACTGAATGGGAACACGAGGGTCGCTACCCGACCGAGATCGTCGACACGATGAAACAGCTCGGCCTGTTCGGTCTCACGGTGCCGGAGCACTACGGCGGGCTCGACGTCGACAAGGTGTCGTTCGCCCTGGTCTTCGAGGAGATCTCGCGCGGTTGGATGGCCATCGCGGGCATCATCGGCTCACACTCGCTGTCCTGCTGGATGATTGCCAAGCATGGCACCGAGGAGCAGAAGAACCGCTACCTCCCCGAACTGGCGACCGGAGCCCGCCGTACCGGCATCGCGCTCACCGAACCGGACGCGGGCTCGGACCTGCAAGGCATCGGCACCCGTGCCCGGCGCGACGGCGACCACTACGTCGTCCGGGGCGCCAAGACGTGGATCACCAACGCGCGGCACGCGAACCCGCTGCCGATCCTGGTGAAGACCTCGATCACCGAACCAGCGCACAAGGGCATGTCGATCCTGTTGGTGGACACCACGACACCGGGCTTCACCATCAGCAGGGATCTGCCCAAACTCGGCTACCGCGGCACCGAATCCTGCGAGCTGGTACTCGACGACGTGCGGGTCCCGGCCGACGCGCTGCTCGGCGGCGTGGCAGGCCGCGGCATGCAGCAGGCCCTCTCGGGACTCGAGATCGGCCGGATCAATATCGCCGCCCGCGCCGTCGGTGTGGCGCAGGCCGCCTACGATGGCGCGCTCGAATACGCCAGGCAGCGAAAGGCTTTCGGCAAGCCCATCGCCGACTTCCAGGCGATCCAACTGAAGCTTGCGGACATGGCCACCGAGATCCAGGCGGCCCGCCTGCTCACCTACTGGGCCGCCGCCCGGGCGGACAGCGGTCACCGGGTGGATATGGACGCGGGCATGGCCAAATACTTCGCCTCCGAAACCGCGATCCGGGCGTCCCTCGAGGCCATGCGCATCCATGGCGGGCACGGGTACTCGCGCGAGTTCGTCGTCGAGCGGCTCTACCGGGATGCCCCGTTGATGGCGATAGGGGAGGGCACCAACGAGATTCAGCGCATGATCATCGCGAAGGCGCTGTTGTCCGGCGAACGCAAGGTGGGCTGGTGAGATCGGCGCTGTATGTTCCGGGTAACCGGCCCGAGCTGTTCGACAAAGCGCTCGGCGGGATGGCGGACGTGGTCCTGCTCGACCTGGAGGATTCGGTTCCGCCGCGCGAGAAGGACAGCGCCCGTGCCGCGGTCGCCGATTGGCTGCGCACGGTATCGCCGAGCGGACAACGCATCTGGGTACGGGTGAACCCGGGCCCACTCGGCGAGCAGGACTTGGCGGCGGTCGCATTATCCGCGGTTGCCGCGGTGTGCCTGGCGAAAACCGAATCCGCCGACCAGATCGACACGGCCGACGCGCTGCTGCGAGCGCACGAACCGTATCCAGGTGCGATCCGGGTGTGCCCGCTATTGGAAAGCGCGGCAGCGGTACTCGACGCGCGCACCATCGCCGCGGCGCCTCGGGTGGCGCGCCTGCAACTCGGCGAGGCGGACCTGTGCGCCGAGGTGGGCATCACACCGGGCGCCGACGAGCTGGAGCTGCTGGCCCTGCGCACTCAGGTGGTGCTGGCCTCCGCCGCAGCGGGCATCGAGCCGCCGCTCGCGCCGGTGCGCACCGACTTCCGGGATCTGACGGCCTTGCGCCGATCGACAGAAGCCTTGGCGCGCATCGGGTTCCGCGGCCGGGCGTGCATCCATCCGGCGCAGCTGCCGGTAGTCAATGCGGTATTCACCCCGGACGCGGCAGACGTCGACCGAGCGCGGGCGCTGGTGGCCCGCTTCGATGCCGCCGACGGCGGCGTCGTCCTCGACGACGCGGGTCGCATGGTGGACCTGGCGGTCATCCGCCGGGCCCGCCGACTCCTCGGCTCCCACCACTAGCCGCACACTCCTTGATCTCCCGCAAGCCACATCGCAGGCGATCGCGTGTGCGAGAAATCAACGGGCGTACGAAATTACGCGGCGGCGGTGGCTAACAGCGCCAGTGGTCGCACCGCGACGGCCTCGACACCACGTGGTCGCAGCTCACAGGTGAACACGACCGGCTGCCCGGCGGTGAGGGTTTTGAAGCCCGGGGAGTCGATGCTGGAGTACTCCACGAAGATGCCACCGGGATAACCCTCGGCGTCGAGGAATCCGAAGCCCTTCGCGGTGTCGAACCAGCGGACGGTGCCGTGCAGCCACTCTTCACCCGCGGGCATTACGCGGCCCCACGGGCAGCCGAGCGCTTGCCGGATTCGGGTTGCATTACCTGCTGCCACCAGGATGCGAGGGGGCTGGGATCGGGCCAGACCACAGCGGCGCTGTTCTTGGCTGTTCTGCTAGCTGCTTGCTTGGAATGCGTTGAGTTGTTCTGTCGAGCCACGGTTGACTATCTCCTCAGAATCGATACGGTGCGCAGGCACCCCGCGAGCGCGGGATGCCCGCTTCGGCGCGGTCGAAACTGTCCGTATGCGAACCCCATATTAATCGCCAAGAGCCCGCGCGAGCGCACAGTGGCCCAACTCACTCCAACTCACATGCCGTCGCCGTCCCACCGGCCGCGGGATCGGCTGCGTACCGGCAGGGTGGACAGGATCGGCGCGGGTATCGGGTCGCCCTCCGTCCAGGACCGGCCGTGTCCCCAGTTGTGCGCGCCGGAGTCGGTGCGTTCGTGCGGGTGCTCCAGGGCATGCGGGTCGGCGCCCCAGTCGAACGCGTGCGCGTGCCCGTGCCCACCGGCGAGTGTGGCCAAATCCACCGCCTTAGCGATCGCGATGAGACTCGGATCGGTCCCGCTGCCGTGCTGGACGTAGTCGCCAAGGTCGAGGCCCTCGCGTTCGCGGAAGTACGCGGCCGACTTGGCCAAATCGGCCACATCGGCGGCACTGCGGGAACGCGGATCGCCGAGGTCGTGGCTGGACGCCGACCAGCGCGCCGGGTGCGCACCCGGCCGCCAGTTCACCGCGTCGCCGCCCCAGCGCAGCCACTCGTTCTGGGTGTACCAATTGAACAGTTGACCGTCGGAGCGCAGCAACCAGGTGGCGCCGCCCTCCATGGTGGTGAAGTGGCCGTGCTTGACCCGGGCCGGCCGGAAGAAGTAGGTGCCGAGG
The DNA here is from genome assembly GCF_019222765.1 of Nocardia iowensis. Classification (NCBI taxonomy): domain Bacteria; kingdom Bacillati; phylum Actinomycetota; class Actinomycetes; order Mycobacteriales; family Nocardiaceae; genus Nocardia; species Nocardia iowensis. Next base: position 1,717,879 of record NZ_CP078145.1, read on the forward strand.
TCGAGCGTGCCGAAGTTGTACTCCATGTGGCCCTGGGTGGTGTACGCCTCCTCGAAGCACGGATGGTGTGCCAGCCGGTGATCCGACCAGCCCTCCTGGGCGTGCACCAGCCGGGTGTAGAAACCGGAGACGGGGTCCACGTGCAGGTATTTGATGACCATGCCCGGCATCGGGCCCGCGTTGGGCACCGGCTGCCATGGCATGGCGGCGGTGTCCAGCACGATGACGTCCTCGCGCGCTCCGTCCCAGCGCGGTGCGTCCGGACCGGCGACCGGGTCGAAACCGGCGTCGCCGTACTCCCGGTAGTGCAGGATCTTGGTTCCCTCGGTGAATTGCATCGCATCCACCGGAACACCTTTGGGTGCGAAAACATAAGCGCCCGAACCGATCACGCGTTCCCCGTAGATGAGCACGCCGTCGAGCACGTAGTACTCGGTGTTCGCGTGGTGGATACCGGGACCGCGACCCCAGTGGGTGTGGAAGTCGACACGCAGCGACGAGGAGCCGTCCTCCTCGTCCACCGACAGCCGCCGTTCGCTGGCCCGGCCTTCGCCGCCGATCAGTTCGGCGCCGTGCCAGATGTAGTCGTCCTCGTGGATCAGTTCGACGTGTGGCCGCATGATCAGGTCTCCTTCGCTTCTCGCAGTTGGCGTTTCAGGACTTTCCCCGCGGCGCTTCGCGGCAGCTGGGCGACGATGGTGATCTGCCTGGGCAGTTTGGGGCCAGCCAGCCGGGTCCGGCAGTGCGCGGTGAGGGCGCTCGCGTCGAGGGTCGCGCCGGGCAGGGCCACGACGAAGGCGGTAACCCGTTCGCCCCATTCACCGTCCGGCACGCCGACAACCGCCGCATCGGCCACACCGGGGCAGCCGGACAGCACCTCCTCGACCTCGCGCGGCGCGATATTCACCCCACCCGAGATGATCAGGTCCTGCTTGCGGTCGACGATCCGCAGAAAGCCGTCCTCGTCGGCGGTGGCGATATCGCCGCTGCTGAGGAAGCCGTCCTCGGTCACGCAGGCGGCCGTTGCGGCGGCGTCGTCGAGGTAGCCACTCATCAAATACGGCGAGCGGCTGAACAACTCGCCGTGCTCGCCCGCGCTTACCGGCTGGCCCGCGTGATCTAGGAGACGTACTTCGGTCATCAGCCATGGGGTGCCGACCGAGCCTGGTTTGCGGGATGCGTCCCCGGGGCGGCAGTTCGCGACGATGCCCGCTTCGGTGGAGCCGTAGAGCTCGTGGACTCCCGCGCTCGGAAAGGCTTGCCGAGTCCAGTCTTTGAGTGCGACGGGCAGCGCGGCGGCATTGAAGTAGAGGGTGTCGACGCTGGACAGGTCGTATCGACGCAGCACCTCCTTGCCCAGCGCGCGCAAGGCGTGGGCATGCGTCGGTACGAGGAAAATCGACTGTGCGCGTTCGAATTCGATCAATCGAAGCAGCTGCTCCGGATCCCAGGAGCCCAGCATGCTGACCGTGCCGCCGGTGTAAACCGGCGCGTACCCGAACGCGAAACCGGCGCCGTGGTACATCGGCGCCACCGCGATGGTGCGCCTGCCGAGGCCGAGGCCCCATTCGAGCGCGGCGCCGTAGAAGGTGAGCGCACGCGAGCGATGGCTGATCACCACGCCTTTGGGTTTGCCCGTGGTGCCCGCGGTGTAGGCGATGCAGAACGGTTCGGTTTCGCCGGTGTCGGCGCGCGGATCGGTGGGATCGGCGCGGGCCAGTGCGGTTTCGTAGTTTGGGCCCAATTCCGTTCCGCCGATGCAGAACACCGTTGGCGGCGCCGAATCGGAGACGATTCCGGCGTAGGCGTTGTCCGCGACGAGTGCGCGGCAGCCGGAGTGAGCGAGTAGATAGGCGGCCTCCGGGGTGGTGAGCCGCGGATTGAGGGGCACCATGACCAGCCCGGCTTTGGCTATGCCACAGGCGACTTCGGGATACTCGAGGCGATTGCCGAGCAGGACGGCTACCCGTTCACCGGCCCGCAGGCCCGCGCTCAGCAAGGCGGTGGCCACTCGGTTCGACCGTTCGTCGAGTGCCGCGTAGCTCAGTCGACGATCGCCGTCCGCCACCGCGGTGACCGTTGGACTGGCTACGCCGAATTCCCGGATACCGGTCGCGATCGACAAGGCCGATCCACCCGTTCGCAACGGCATCGCGCTCCTCCTCGCAGTGTTGGAAACACTGTTTCCTTGTTGCAGGGACAGGGGCGTCCCATGGCTTCGAGTACTTGGTGGCAGGGTCAGTGATCGCGCAACAACGACCCAGCGCCATCCACGCGGTCCTGGATGCCGTTGTCGCGCAGCGCCATCCACCATGTCGCGGCATTGATGGCGATCACCGGCTTACCGAGCCACCGTTCGGCCTCGTCGGCCAGTCGCACCATGGATAGGTTGGTGCCGCATTGCACCAGCGCATCGACCTTCGGGCCGTCCACTTCGAGCAGCGCGGCCCGCAGTTCGTCCTCGGTCACGTGCGCGATGGATACGGCGGTGGGACAACGCAATCCCTTGATCGCGACCACCTCGAAGCCGAGTTCACCGAAGAAGCGCACCACGTTCGCATCGCCGATCGGCTGATACGGGGTGACCACGCCGATGCGGCGTGCACCGTACAGTTCCAGTGCCCGCCGACAGGCTTCGGCGCCGGTGGCGACTTCGAGTCCGGTCGCGTCCTGGATCTGCTTGACGAACCGCAGGTTGCCTTCGACGCCGCCCCAGAAGGTTTCGGCGGACATGCCCATCACCATGTAGTCCGGTTCGCAGGTCAGCACCCGCGCGCAGGTGTAGTCCATTTCCGCGCGGATCTGCTCGAGCAGGCGATCCATGCCCGCGTCGTCACTCATATTCTGGTCGCGGATGTGGATGCGGCCGAAATGCGCGGTCACTCCTGGCACGCCCATGCGGTAGAAGTCCGGTTCCACAATCGTGTTGGTGGACGGGGCGAGCACACCGAACTTGCGCCGCCAGCCGAGTACATCGGTCATCGGGTCGAACTCCTTGCTGCCGTTGTCATTCGGTGAACAGGTCGCGGTGACGGAACGGGGCCATCAGGAACCGGCCCGCGACCTTGGGTGTGCTGAGCCAGCGGACGTGCGCGCCGTTACGCGTGCGCGAGACCGCGCGTTCGGCCAGCCACGGCGCGACGGTCTCCACCCGGTCCGCCAGGATGTTGAACACCTTGCGCGCCTCGGCCAGTTCGGCGGGATCGGCGTAGCCGTGGGTGAGCAGGTCGGTCACCACCATGCCGGGGCTGAGCAAGCCGACGGACACCCCCGTGGGGACTTCCTTGGCCAGCGCTTCGGTGAGATAGGTGACCGCGCGCTTGCTGGCACCGTAGGTGGCCAGGCCCGACACGATGCGGCCATCGCTGCCAAGGCCCTCCATATTCCAGACGTGCCCGCCGGTCGTGGACATGCCCGCGATGGCGACCGCGGAACCGTTGATCGCGCCGAGCAGATTGGTCTCCAGCACCTTGCGTGCCTGCGCGGCAGGCAATTCCCACAGCGGCGCACGGGCATGCGAGATGCCCGCGTTGTTGATCCAGACGTCGATGCGGCCGAATCGCTCGCTCGCCGCGTCCCAGAGGGCCTGCACTTGGTCCCGGTCGGTCACGTCGGCGGGGGCAACCAATGCCGTTTCCGGCAGCTCCGCGCGCATCTTCTCGATGCGCTCGACATCAGTGCCGCACACGGCGACCCGATGACCGCGAGCGAGCAGGGCGCGGGCGACACCGAGGCCGATGCCGCGCGTGCCGCCGGTCACCACGACGGTACTCATGTCCGCTCCAGCATGCCGTGCACCACCGCGTCGAGCCGATTGTGTTCGAACAGTTCGTAAATGACGGCGATGGCATTGCCCGCGCCCATACCCGGTTGCGCGTCGATCATGAATTCCCGTCCGGTGAGCCGCCTTCCGTCGGCGAAGTGCAGCAGCGGATAGTTGGCGCGCCCGTAGGCGGTCGCGTTGCCCCAGACGTCGGGCCCTTCGTGGAATGAGCGGGCACCGTCGCGCCGGACACTCGCCGAATATTGGTGATCGATCGGGCCCGACCAGGTGATGCGGTGTTGCGCACTGAGCAGGGTCACCGGCTCGATGTCGATGGTGACCCGCAGCGTGCCGATGAGGTTTTGCTCAGCACCCCATAGTTCGCAGTCACCCGCGTAGCGGCTCGGCTGCTTCGACGGATAGATGAACGGCACCGCTCCGCAGCGTGTTTCGGTGTCGACACGCTCATCGACGAGCGCGGGGTCACGGGTATAGACCCCGTTGAAGACACCCACCATGGCCGGGCCCTGGTACAGCACCGACGAATACACCTGGGTATCGCCCATCGTCTGATTCCAGGTATTCAGGCTCACCTGCCAGCCGGGGCCGTAGTAGTGCGCGTCGACGAATCCGCCATAGGGCTGGCCCGAGCCGAAAAAGTCGGGTCCCGTGTAGATCCGGTCCGCGTCGGAGTCGAGCACGCCGAAGGCGAACGGCGCACCCAAGGCGAAGCGACCGGCCAGCTCCCCGCCGCCGCTGAGGCCGCCGTCCATGTAGTAGGTGGTGATCCCATCCTCGAAGACCGAAGACCGCCGGATGTCCTCGAAACCTCGCCACACGCCGCCCGCATCGAAAAGGGAGGGACGCCCGACCCATTCGCCCGCGATCCGCTGCTGCCAGCGGCTCGGTGCGGCCGAGGTGTTCATGACACCAACTCCCCGCGCACCCGCTCGGCTTGGTCGGTGCCGAGCAGCCGGGTCACCTGCGCCCAGACCGGATCCACCGCCGGGCTGAACAGATTCGCGCGATTGGCCCGATCGCGGGCGGGAAGATCCGCCTCGACGGACGGAACGCCCTTGTCCAGCAAGGCAAGCCAATGTTCGAGATAGCTGTCGACGGTCGAATCCAGTGCCAGGAACGCGTCATCGGTGGCCCGGCACACCAGCATCCACGGCGACATCATCGCCCGCTGCCGTGGACCGATCGCGGCGGGCGACAATCCGTCGACCTGCCATGCGGCTTCCAACAGCGGAGTAAGCGGCAGGAAGGCAGCATCGAGATAAGGCAGGTTGATTGCCAGGTCGGCACGGGGGATCAGATCGAGGTGCATCGCGTGGTACTCCGCCGCCCGCACCGAATCCAGCGTGAAATGCGGTACGGCGGAATCACTTCGGGTGAACGCGAAGATCATGTGGCTGTCCAGGCCGATGGCTGGCACCACGAGGTCGACGGTGACGGCCTTGTCGATCGGCCCGCCGCGCAACACCCGCAGCCTGCCTACGGGATCGGGGGACATGGCACTGGTCAACGACAGGTCCTCGGTCACGGCAAGGCCGAGTGCCGCCCGGACGGTGTCCAGGGTTCGTTCGCTGAGCGTGGCGGGCAGACTCATGACGTGGCACCTCCATTGCGGGCCTTGTGTACCCAGGCGCTGGCGAGCTCGGGATTGTCGCGACGTGCGGGCGAGGGGATGATCGTGGCCTTGCGCCTCGGCACGTCCCCGGTGATGATGTCGTCGCCGCCGACCCACCAGCCGTCCTTGATCAACTGGGCGCGCCTGCGGCGGTAGGCGACCTGGAGTCCGTCGCTGCGCACATGCAGTTCGTCGGACAGGTCGAACGGCAACAGTTCCGGGCGTTGCGATTCGACCACGGGTCGGTCCTGCAGCAGGATCATCTCGATCCGCTTGCGGGTGTTGGCGTCCGCCCATCCACCGGTGAAGAAGTTGCGGTAGCCGATGATCTTGATCAACGTACGGTCCTGGGAGAGCGGGATATTGAAGTCGTAGAGCAGCAGATCTCCGATCGGCAGCCGGATGTGCAGCTTGACCAGGTTCGGCAGATACCAGCCATTGGTGACGGTGACGTACTCCGGGCGTGGTTTGCGTTTGGCCAGCAGACCCCAAAGCCCCTTGGGCGGTGGTGGACTCAGCTGGATATCGGCCTCGGCGGACCAATCTCCGGTGCGGATACGGAAATCCGGAATCCCCGGCTTGTCGGGATTGCCGAAGGCAGTTCCGTGCACGAACGGAGTGTGCGAGGCGTCCACCACGTTCTCCAGCGCCCGTTCGTAATTCGCGTCGATCACCATCTCGTACTGCACCCGCCGGAAGGTCGGATCGTCGTGCTCGGGGAGCACCGGGATGGGCGGGCGCTGCGCTTCCGGCAGATCGCCGAGGAAAGCCCACACCATCCCGTACCGCTCGACCGTCGGATACGCGTCGACCCGTGCCTTGCGGGGGATCTTGCGCTCCTCCGCATTGGCCGGGATCTTCACGCAGACACCGGCGGAGTCGTACTGCCAGCCGTGGTACGGACAGGCGATACAGTCGCCGGTCACCGAACCCATGGACAGGGCGCCGCCGCGGTGCACGCACAGATCGGACAGACAGGTCACCATGCCTGCTTCGGTGCGGTACAGCACGAAATCCTGGCCGAGGCAGGTCACCTTCTTCGGCTGCCTGCCGACCTGGTCGGCGAATTCCACCGCGTACCAGAAGTTTTTCAGCATGGTCTTGCTCCTAACGGTGGATCAGCCGCATGCCGCGGTCGAACCCGGCCAACTCGGCCTTGGCCGCGGCCGAATCGCGCAGGTGTGCGCGCAAGAAGGCCGTAGTCAGTTCGGCGAACGGGGCGAGCGCCTGCGCTTCGTCCGGCCCGTCCAGAAAAGCGCGGGCCGCCGTGGGATCGGCATCGGCGATGCCGAAGTGGTTGGCGCCCTCGACCACGGCCAGCAGATGCGCACCATCGGGCAGCGCCTCGGCGAAGGTGCGGGCAACCGGGTCCGGCCGATCGGCGCCGTCCTCACCGTAGCGGTCGGCGCTGCCGTTGATCACGCCGTCATTGGTGCCGACGCCGAGCAGCACCGGGCAAGCCACCTGGGCGGGCAGGACAGTGCCAGGTGCCCAGCCGAGCATGGTGGCCACCATGGTGTGCGCGCCCCACGCGAACACCGCTGCGACGCCAGGGAAGAAGCGCGCCGACTGCAGGACCACGGTGCCGCCCGCGGAATGCCCGCCGAGTGCGATGCGGTCCAGATCGAGCGCGCCGCGCAGCGGCGGCAGTTCGTTCAGTTGGGTGAGGGCGTCCAGGACGGCGCCGATGGTCGGACAGGTCGGCCGGGTGCCGTAGGCGTCGGGGCGTGCCGCATCCAGATCCACCCCCGGTGTGAGTCCGCGCTGTCCACCGAACAATTCGGCGACTCGGTCGAAGGTGACCACGACGAAGCCGCTTTCGGCGATCGCGGTGGCGAATCGGCGATAGGAGTCCTGGCCGACATTGACGCCGGAGAGGAACACCACCACCGGGTACGGCGCGTCCGCAGGGTCGGGCGCGAAAACCCCGGAAAGCCGCTCGGCGTCGGTACCGGAGGCAACCGCGGGGTAGTAGACCTTCAGATGGGCGGTGTCGAATGGCGCGTCGCCGTCGGTGCGAGCGGACCACCACAGGGAACGAATGAGGCTCATGCGGCAGGCCTCGGCAGGACCCGGTCGCCACCCCAGAGCGCACGAACCAGTCGCTCGGTGAGCTGCGCACCGAACATCCGCTCGCCCATCACATTCGCGGGGTCACGTTCGGCGATATTGCGGCGCATCGCCAGGTCCCGTGCCGCGAGTGCCGATTGTTCCTCGGCCGGAACGGGTTCGGCCGCGGCTACCCAGCCGAGCCACTGGTCCACCCGGGCCCGCAGCAGATCGGCGACGGTGTCGAGATTCGGGCGGGTCGACGGGAACGAATAGCAGTACGCGGTGGGTGACAGGCTGCCCCGAATGAATCCGGTGCGGCTGGTGAACCAGGCGAAGTCGGGATGTTCTTCCTTGAACTTCAGCCACGGTTCGTCGTTGGCCGCGTAGTAACTGTCGAAATAGCTTGTGTCGCCGACCAGGTCGCCGCGTGGGATGGCATCGACGTAGAACCAGCCGTCCGGCCAGAGCAGCAGGGCGGTGCCGAGATGCGGCACCCGGACCTGCGGGCCGAGCCACGCGGTGAGGTGCAGGTTGACGAAACCCGTTCGCGGATCACCGATCCAGGAATGCACCAGCCAGTCGATCTCGGGACCGGTGTAGGCGGCGAGGCTGCCTGCCGGTCCGGTGGCCGCGTCGCCATAGCTGTCCAGTTCGTCGGTGCTCGGGTCGCGGTTCAGCGTGAACCGCTCGGCGATCCGAAACTTCAACTCGGTCAGCAGTTCCCGCCACTCGTCGAACGTCGCGGTGACGTCGACCCGCGGTGTCTCGTCGACCATCTGTGCGACATGCCGCACGGTTTCCTTCATGAACCCTCCGGTCCTCGGTGTGTGGTCCGTGGGCGCCCGGCCACGAGATCGGTTCCCTTGGATACGTTGCGATTGACGGCTTGAGCCGGTCGTACGGTGGCGCGCACACTCAGCGCGCCCGGCGGTGCGTCGGTCACGATCGGATGGCTGATCACGCCGGTGAACGGCCCGGACCAGGTGGTCCACAAGGTGAAGTCCGGACTGAGTGCGTAGACAGCGCCGACGAGCCCGTTCTCGCCACTACCCGCGGCGAGCACGTTGAGCCGGTTTTCCGCGGCGCGCTCAGGCAATCCGAGCCGCAACTCCCACGGCTCGGCCGGAGTGCACGGTACCGCGACGACGTCCGCATCCTGAACGGCGGCGAGCCGGAACGTCTCCGGGAGCAGCGAATCGTCGCCCACCACGATGGCCATTCGCCCCCAAGGCAATTCGAAGACAATGAGTTCTGTGCCGAGCTCAATGAGCCAAGGGTGCCGGTTGGTCCGGTGCAGCTGGGGTTGGCGCCCGACGACGCCATCGGCGCCGACCAGTACCCCGTGATGTGCCGCGCCTTCGCGCATAGTCAGTACGGCATACGCGGTCGAGCCACGCAGTGCCCGAACAACTTCGGTGATGGAGATGTTCGCGAGCTCAGGCAGCACGAGCAGTTCGACGCCGTCGGCGACAAGGTCCTTGATCGTTCCCGCGTCGGGTGCGACGAGTGCGGTAGCCAGCGATTCGGCGCCCGGTCGCGCCCGCCGCGGGCTCGGGGTGGCGGCCAGCGACGCGTAGATCTCCGGACGGCGGGCCGCCACTATGTCGGTGCCATCCGGACGGCGCTTGTCGTCAGCGCGCGCGACGTCGATATCGGCGACGACGATCGCCTCGCCCGACGCGGGGGCCACGGCGACCGGGGTGCCGTCCGGTGCGACGACCTGGCTCTCACCCGCACCGTGCAACCGGTCCTCGGGCACCCCGAGCCGGGCCGCGATGGCGGGCAGTTGCGTCGCGGGCAGCAGCGGCCCGACCTTGTTCGCCGCGACCACCCACACCTTGTTCTCCGCCGCGCGGACCGGAACATGCAGGCTCGCCTCATCGACGGCGAACGAGTTGAGGCTGTTGAGCAGGAGCTGCGCGCCGCGCACCGCCAGCGAACGGGTGACCTCGTTGATCACGCCTTCCATGCAGGCGTACATGCCGATGCGGCCAAGCGGGGTCTCGATGACGGGTGATTCGGTGCGGCCCGGGTCGAGGTAGTCGTTCTCGGCGCCCATCAGGATCTGCTTGTCCGATTCGCCGAGTAGGGCGCCGTCCGGGCCGAACAGGAGGCCGGTGCCGGTGGTGCGGCCGTCCGGGCGGGCCAGCGTGACGCCGATCTTCACGTACATCCGGTGCCGTGCGGCGCGTCCGGCGATCGCGGTGAGGAATGCGTCGCCGGGTGTGCAGGCCATTCTGCGGGCATGCGCGCGGTCGTCGTACCAGGATAGGTGGTTACAGAACTCCGGAAGCACCACGAGTTCGGCCCCGGCGTCGGCGGCCGTGTCGATCATCCTGAGGCAGGCAGCGAGGTTGACCGCGAGGTCGGTCCCCGCGGCGAGTTGTCCGGCCGCGACTCGGGTCATCGACTCGCACGCTCCTATCCGGAATGCGTTTCGTATATCGAAACGCTGTTTCCATATTTGGATTCTGTACCGCACTGGCCGATCTGTCCAGGGGTGGACCGGATTTCGTGCGTCCGGCAGCACGCCTTGACACCCACTGGTGCCACGGGTTCAATATGGCAATTGCGAAACTGTGTTTCCTAGAGCGAAACACGCCGCAGGAGGTAAGGATGACGACCTGCGAACCGTCTACCGCGTGCTGGACGCGGACCACTGATTCGTCGAGACGCCGATGTCGGTCGGTGGCATGAGTTCCCAGACTTTCGAGCGCCGGAAGGTACGTGCGTGGATCGCCGTGTGCGCCGGGGTGATGCTGGGTCCGGCGTCCGGCGGGCAGCTGGTTTTGCTCACTAAGCCGCTAGGGGGCGCGCTGGGCGTGCCGGGGGCGGTGATCGGCTTCGTCGCACTGGCCGGGCTGATCTTCGGGTGTCTGACTGTGCCGCTGTGCCTTTGGCTGCTCCGGAGGTACTCCGCGAGTGCGCTGGCCGCCGCCTTCGCTGTGGTGGCCGGGTCGGCGACGATCGTTGCCGGTCTTCTTCCGGGGATTTGGGTGTTCACCGTGGGCGTGCTGCTCGCGGGAGCATGCGCCGGTCCGCTGCTGATCATCGGACGGGCGCTCGTAGCGAACGTGGACTCGCGCACCCTTTCCGGTTGGCATGCGGTGATGATCACCGGCGTCGCGATGGCTGCCGTGCTTGCCGTCGTCTATGACGGTGCGCCAGGAACTGGGCTGATCATTACCGGCAGTCTCGGCGCAGTTGTTGCGCCACTGTCGATTCGGCGCCGCGCAGCGCCACAATTCACCGGCAGATTGCGGGACTGGTGGTCGCTGCGGCAGGAGCCGCTCGGATATTCGGCCCCACTCGCGATCACGGCCGACCGTCCCCGCCTCAGGCACTCGTCGCTCTTACTCGGGTACGCGGCTATTGGACTCGCCATTGGCGGGACTACCTTGCCCGCCCTGCACCTGCTGCTGTTCCGGTGGAACGCCCTCGGCACCGAGCAGGCGACGTGGCTGCTTCTTGCCGCGATACCTGCCGTGTTCGCCGTGGCGCTGCCCGGCCGCATCGACGCCGTTGTGCCCCTGCTCATCCTGGCCGCGGGCGGTCCGCTGCTGGTCGGCACCGCGCCGGGAGCACTGCCGCTCGCTACTGGGATGGCCGTGACCCTGACGGCGGCCTGCCGTGCGGCGGCGTTACTCGATACCACTGTTTTCGCGGGGGTCGGGCTCGCCGATCGTGCCGTGGTCTGCGTGGTCACGGCGGCGGTCGCGGTGGCCGGAGCACTCGTCGGCCTCGGCATGGTTGATCTGCTCGGTCGATTCATCGGCACCGGTTCCGCGCTCGCCCTACTGGCCCTCGCCATCTTGGCTGTCGCCTTCCGCTGCGGTCGGCACGCGACCGTTCCCGCGCACCGGCAGAGCATCCCCGGACTGGCTCCTGAAGGAGGCGCTTGATGATCCGTGCCATAACCCATTCGGCCGCAACGCTGCTGATCGCCGCCTTGCTGAGCATCGGAGGCGGGCCGACGGCGAGCACGGCTCCGGAGGACCGCCCGGTGTTGCAGCTCAGCGAGACCACGAAGCTCACCGAAGGGCAGCGGATCACCGCGCGTGGCAGCGGCTTTCGGCCCGGCCTCGCGGCGGTGGCGGTCGGCGTCTGCCGTCAGGGTTTCACCAATGGCCTGAAGGACTGCGATCTCGACGGCGGGGCCACCTTCGTCAATATCGGCGACGACGGCACCTTCGGGACGCTGACCTTTACACTGCGCCACCGATTCCAGGGCATCGACTGTCTGCGCGAGCAGTGCGTGGTCGCTGCCGCGCCACTGCCAGGCACCGAACCACCCGCGATCATCGCGGCCAACTCGGCCGAGGTGCTCCTGGATTTCGCCGGCGCGCAGCTGCCGGTCGCCACCACGGCCGCGGTGGCGGCTGGCCCTGCCACCGATACCGACGGCCCGTCCACGCTGCTGTGGATGGCAACCGCGGGCCTGCTGGTGATCGTCGCCGGCCTCGCCCTCGCCGACCGGCGGCGGCTGTAAGAAGAACTCCTCAGGAGGAGCCCATGAGAACCCGCATAGCCCGCTTCGGCCTACTCGCCACCGCGACGCTCGCCGCACTGCTCGGCACGAGCCCGATCGCCTTGGCCGCCCCCGCTTTACAGCTGAGCCAGAACTCCGGTCTCACCGTCGGCCAAACCGTCACCGTCACGCTGGACGGCCTGCCCCCGAACCTGCCCACCGTTGCTGTCGGCCAATGCAAACCGCAGGTGGTCGCCCCCACCGACTGCAACCTCACCGGCTCGCTGCTCGGTACCGCCGACCCGCAAGGCACCTGGCAACCCAACGGCGGCAACAAAACCCTCACACTGATCGCCACCGTCGGCGGCACCGACTGCACGGCGGCCGCGGGCGCCTGCACCATCGCTGTCACCAGCTTGACCAATCCCAACCAGATCCTCGCGTCGGTGCCGCTGACCTTCGGTCCCGCAGCGGCGTCCGCGAAACCATCTGCCACAGCAGGGGATGCGAGCGCGTCGGAAAGTTCTGACGAGGACAGCAACACACCGCTCATCATCGGTATCGCGGCGGTCGTAGTGGTTGTGGTCGGCGCGGGAATCGTGGTGGCAGCACGCCGCCGAGCCGGAGGTTCCCGATGACCGCCGATGCGGGCAGCAACCAGGTGCTCACGCATGTGGTGCTGATGAAGTTCCACAACCGGTCCGACGCCGAGAAGGCCGCAGAACTCCTCACCGCCCTGGTCGATTCCGTGCCCCAGATCAGAACCCTCACCGTCTCTCTCGACGAACTCGCCACCCCCGTCTCCTACGACCTGTGCCTGACCACCACCCACGACTCGCCCGACGACCTGTCCGCCTACCAGGACCACCCAGCTCACCGCGAACTCGCCCAATGGCTCGTCCCCCGCCTGGCGGCGCGCGCCGTAGTCGACTACCACGTCCCCGCAAGCCATTAGCCAGCCCAACCGCACACGCCCTGCATGAGCCGCATACCCGCTATACGAAGGTGTGCGGCTCACGCAGAGGGTGTGCACATCCTTCGCTGGGGGGCGTGGGGAGGGGTTCAGTGGGGTGTGGGCGGGTAGGCGCGGGCTGGGAGGCCCGCACCGCCTGCTCGGAATGCGCCGGGGGCGTGCGCCACGGTGGTTTGGACGTACTCGCGCAGGCCCTCTTCGGCGTATTCACGGCCGTAGCCGCTGTGTTTGGTGCCGCCGAACGGGGCGCGCAAGGACATGCCGGTGCGGTTGTGCGTATTGATGAAGGTGAAGCCTGCTTCTAGCTGGGCGGCAAAGGCGAAGGCGCGGTCTTCGTCGGCCGACCACACCGAGGCGGCCAAGCCGAGATCGGAATCGTTTGCGCGGGTGAGAGCTTCGTTTTCGGTGCGGTAGGAGAGTATCGGCACGGCGGGACCGAACTGTTCGTGCCGCACGAGGTCGGCATCGTCCGGGAGGTGCAGGGCGAGAACCGGTTCCAGGAAGTACCCGTCGCTGTCCGGCGCATCGGCCAATGGGACGATCCGGCCGCCTCGATTCCGTGCGTCGCGCACCAGGCCGGTGATTCGCTCCATGGCGGCTCGGGTGACGACGGGCCCCATCGTGACCGCCTCGTCCAACGGGTCGCCGACGATCAGAATGCGCTGTGCGGCAGCGAGATAGGCATCGATGAACTCATCCGTCCTGCCCGCCGGGACGTACAACCGCTTGGCCGCCATGCACACCTGCCCCGCGGTGGCGAACGAGGCCAGTACCAGCCGTTCGTAATCCGCCGGGCCGAGCGCGAAGTCGTCGAGAAAGACGGCCGGGTCGTTGCCGCCGAGTTCGAGCACGACGGGCTTGATGCCTTGCCCCGCTGCCGCCGCGACGCTGCGGCCCGCCGCCGCACCACCGGTGAACGCAACCTTCCGGACCAGCGGATGGGCGATCAGCGCCTGCACGGTATCCGGACCACCATGTAGCACAGTGGTGCCCGGCAGCAGCGCGGCCGCCTCAGCGACCGCAAACGGTGCCAGCGGCGACGGCTTGAGTACCACCGTATTACCAGCTGCCAGCGCAGGTCCCAGCTTGAGCATCGACAGGATGATCGGCGCGTTCCACGGGGTAATCGCGACTATCACCCCGAACGGCTTGGGGGACATGCTGATCCGCCCCTGCCCATCATCGATGGCGGATGCGCCGAACACTTCGGGCCCGTGGTCGGCCACCCACCGCAGATAGGTTGCCGCGAAGCCGATCTCGCCCCGGCAGTCGGCGACCGGCTTACCGGACTCGCGGGCGAGCAGCGTCGCGAGTGCGTCCGTGCGCACATCGAGTTCGGTCGCGGCAGCCCGGATAGCGGCGAGCCGATCGGACAAGGAGCGCCCCGACCATTCCCGGAACTGCTTGTGCGCCTCTCGAACTACGGCGTCGACCGCGTCAGGCGCATTGACCGGGACAGTACCGACGACTTCCGTCGGGCACGCGGGATTCTCGCGCTCGACGATCACGACCGATCCCCCGTGTTCACCGCTGCGGCTCCAGCGAGTCGAGCAGGCAACTCCGCCGCAGATACGCGCGTGCGGCGGCCGGATCGGCGGCCAGCTCCCGCAGCTGCGCCCGATAGCTGTCATCATGGCCGCGCAATCGGTTCCAATTGTCGTGGCTGGTGCGTTGGACATGTTCGATCGCGACCGTGCGCCGTCGCTCGGCGGCAACATCGAGGCCCGACTCCGGTGCGCCGTCGAGTACGTCGGCCAGCGCGGTCGCCAGGGTGACCGCGTCGTGGATGCCGCTGTTCATGCCGAGACCGCCGAGCGGATTGTTGACGTGCGCCGCGTCGCCCATCAGCACGACACGGCCGAACCGGAAACGGTCGGTGACCCGCTGATGCACCCGATAGAGCGAGGCATGCGCTACCCGCCACGGCCGGCCGAGATCGGCGACAGCAGCCAACCGGGTTGGCAGCCTCCGCAATTCGTAGTGATCGGGCGAGTCCGCCGGAGTCGGCAGCAGCACCCGCCAATGCTCGGGTGTGCGCAGCAGGACCAGCCACTCACGGGGATCGAAGACATAGTTGATCGGCGCGATGCCGGGCAATGCGGCCGCGAGATCCTCCTCGACCGAGGCGACGAGGAAGCGCTCCGGGTAGGTACTGCCCTCGAACTCGGCGCCGAGACCACGACGTACCGCGGAATGCGCGCCGTCGGCCGCGAGCACCCACTCGGCTCGGAACGGCCCGCGTGCGGTGTCCAGCACCGGTTCCGTTGCGCTGGTGTCGATTCCGTCGACCTGGTGACCGAAGCGTACCTCCGCGTTGCCGGGCAGCGCGTCGAGCAGAATCGGCGTGAGCTTGCTCTGTTCGCATTGCACCCGGAAGGGAAAGGGGGTGTCCTGGGCGAGCACACCCAAATCGAGGGTCGCTATCGCCCCACCGCCGCGCTCCCGATATTGAAACGTCCGCGCGACGATTCCCTTGTCCAGCAACGCGTCCAGCACCGCGAGCCGTTGCAGCATCTCCAGCGTCGGCGGGTGGAACGTGGAGGCCCGAGACTCGCGTGCGAGCTCATCGCCCTGCTCCAGTACGGTGACCTGAATACCTCTGCGCGCCAATGTGAGTGCGGCGGTGAGCCCGACCGGCCCGGCGCCGACGACCGCGACCGTTGCCCGATCGGTCATGACATGTGCAGGGCGAAACGCCCTTCGACACCGACCACCCGCGCCCCGGTGAAGAAGCGCAGCGTCTCCGCCGTCCCCTCCTCGCCGAGCCCGGACCGGCCCCACGCGGGCCGGGGCGTCATCAGATGGAGGCTCATGACCGACGACCCGTTCACCTTTACTTCCCCGGCTCGGATCTGCCGTGCCACGGACAATGCGTGCTCCTCATCGCCGCCACACACGTACCCCTCCAAACCGTAGGGCACCGCATTGGCCAGTCGCACCGCATCGTCGATCCGGTCGTAGCCGACCACCCCCGCCACCGGACCGAACACCTCGACCGGCAGGTCTTCATCGAGAAGGGTTGGCGCCACGTAGTTTCCGATTTCCGGCACGGTTCCGAAGGAGCGGGAACGTGCGCTGCTTGCCGCGCGCACGACCTCCGTGTGCCGCGAGTGGATCAGCGGTCCGAAGTCGGTCAGCGGGTCCAGCGGCGTCCCCACCCGCAGCGCCGCTACCCGTTTGCCGATCGCCGCGACCAGGTCCTCGGTCCGGTCCGCGGGCACGATCAACCGGCCGAGCGCCCGGCACCACTGCCCGTTCAACGTGGTGAGCAGGTCGCAAGCCATCCGCGCGGCGGTGTCCAGGTCGGCGTCCGGCAGCACCACCAGCGGGTTGTTGCCGCCGAGTTCGAGCTGGCATGGCCGTAGCAGCGGCGCGGAGGCGGCGGCCACCGACCGTCCGCCGGCCAGGCCGCCGGTGAACGACACGGCCTTGACCCGCGGGTCCTGGACCAGCCGCGCGCCGAGCTCGGGGCCACCCTGGACCAGCTGGAACATCCCGGCGGGTACATGTTCGGCGATGACCTCCGCCAACACGATCGAGCTGTACGGGGCCAGCTCACTGGCCTTCAGGATCACCGGACAGCCCGCGGCCAACGCGTTCGCCACCTTGTGCGCGGCCATGGGCGCGGGCGCGTTCCACGGCACCAGACACAACGCGGTGCCCAGCGGCAGCCGGTACACCTCGACGCCGTCCCGGTCCGCGCGCAGCACGCCACCACGGACCTGTTCGGCCGCGAGCCGGAACGAGCCGGACACGATCGCACCGAGCAACCTGGTCTGCCTGATCGGTACCCCGGTGGCGAACGCGTCCAGCTCGGCGATCCGAGTCGCCCGTTGTTCGAGGTCGTCCGCAATCGCGTCGAGGACTCGCGGTTCGATCCGATCATCGAACGAATCCGCGACAGCCAGCGCGCGCTCGGCACGGACTTCACTGGTAGCCATTGCGCGGCAGACCTCTTCGCCGGTCGTCGGGTCCTCCAGTACGAAGTCGAGATCGGTTGTCGGCGTACCCCATTCACCGTCCACCAGATCGGCGAGGAAAGGCAGGTCAACGGTCATCGTGCGGCCTCCGTCGGTGCCGTGGTGAACAGTTCGTTCGCCTTCGCCTCGGTGACGATGCGCGCGACCTCCAGCATTCCGCGTTCGGCGGGAAACGTCATCACCAGACCCATCGCCAGATCGCGCAGCGCGCGCCCGGCCACCCCGCTCATCGCCGCCGCGGAGGTCCCGCCTGCCTTGAACGCGCCGAGCGCGACCTGGAAACACGCCTCGGTCACCGCGCCCTTGCCGAGCCGCCACTGGGTGAACACGTCCTGCTTCGGCTTGAACGGAGGCTCGGCGGTCTCGATCGTGAGTTGGTAGCGCAACCACAGGTAGGCGGTCTGCAGGTGCCGGGTCATCTCGCCGATCAACACCTGGTGCACGGGGGAGGAGGAGATGGGTTCCCCGGTGTCGGCGAAGGTTTTGGCGGTGGTCACGGCGATCGTCTCGTCGTAGACGTGCTGGGCGCAGCCGGTGTAGGCGGCCGCGATGGCCAGCTGGTTGCCGACGAAACTGCCTCGGCTCATGGTGAGCATCTTGGTGAACGCACCCGGTACCGCCATGGCTTCGTCATCCGGGATGAAGACCTGGTCGAGCCGGATCCCGTTGTTGGCGGTGGCGCGCATGCCGAGTCCGTCCCACGGCGCGCGCACGCTCACGCCGGGTGCGTCGCGCGGCACGAAGAAGGTGGCCAGACCGGCCGCGGTCTCGTAGCCCGCCAGTTTGGCGGAGGTGAGGTAGTAGTCGGCGACGCCGGTCGCGCACCCGAACGACTTCTCGCCCTGCAGGATCCAACCGCCGTCGGCTTTACGGGCAGTGGTGGCGATGGTGATGTTGGCGGCCGCGGTCTTCACCGATTCGGAGGCGAAGTTGGCCAGCCACACCCCGTCCGCCATTCGGGTGAGCACCTTCTCGGCGAAGGACTGGACGATCGGGATCTCGTCGTCGGCGAACAAGCCCGCCTCGATCGCCTCCAGGGGCAGCAGACCGCGCGAGGCGCTGGTGTTGTGGAAGAAGAACGCAAGCGCGGTCGACGGGCAGGCGGTGCCCATCGCGTAGGTGGCGGCGGCCAGGTCGCGCAGCGTGCCACCGAGCCCGCCGAACTTCTCCGGCACCACCAAACCGAGCAGGCCCGCGTCGCGCAGGAGACCGACGTGCGTCGTCGGGAAGGCGGCGAGCCGATCGGCCTCCTCGGCGGCCGCGCGCAAGGTCGGCAAGACGGCGTCGACCCGTTGGGCGCGTTCGCGTTCCGCGTCGGTCATGTCTTCGACGAGTCGTTCCCCGATCATCGGGCCATCCCCTCGTGGTAGGTGCGGTCGTGATAGATGAGTGGTTCCGCGGGCCGCGGCACGGCCGCGTCCCGCACCATGCCGAGCACGATGGTGTGATCCCCGGCGGGATGACAGGCGGCGACCACGCAGTCGAGCCAGGCCGTCGCGTCGGTGAGCACCGCGGCGCCGGTGGTCGCGGTACTCCAGTCGCCGACCGCGAAGCGATCGGCGTCCTGGCCCGGTTCGGCGAACCGGCGGCCGATGTCGCGGTGCTCGCTGCCGAGCACGTTGACCGCGAAAACTCCACTGCGCCGGACCATTCGGCACGTCGTGCCGTCGGAGGCCAGGCAGACCGAGACGAGCGGCGGATCGAGCGCCACACTGGTGAACGAACTCGCCGTCATGCCGTGCCGCTCGCCGTCTTCGCGAATTGTGGTGACGATGACGACGCCACTGGCCCACTGCGCCAATACCGTACGGAGATACGCCGGTTCCACCGCTGCCTCCGTTTCGATAGTGGAAACGCTGTCACGCACACGGTAACGCTGCGTCTCGGTTCGGCGCAAGGGGAGCGCGGCGAGAAAGGGGATGGTGTTTCGCATCGGGAAATCCGCCGCTTACACTTGCCGCGTGCCCGAAACCGAACCCGACAACCAGAGCCGGTCGATCGCCGCGGTCGAGCGGGCGATGGATGTGCTGCTGCTTTTCGGCCGCAGCGGCCGTCCCGATCTGGGAGTGACCGAGATCGCCACCGAGCTCGGCATCACCAAGGCCGCGGTGCATCGCATTCTCACCGCGCTGCGCAATCGCGATCTGATCACCCTCGAACCGACCACGCGCCGATACGCCCTCGGCCATGCCGCGATCGCCCTCGGCCGCGCCTATCTGGCGCGCACCGACCTGCGGGTGATGGCCGCGCCGGAATTGCGCAGGCTGGCCACCGTCACCGGGGAGACCGCGACGCTGTCGATCCGGCGCGGCGACACCCGTATGTACGTGGATCAGGTTGTGCCGGACCAGGAATTGCGGATGGAGGTCGCGCTCGGCGTGCCGTATCCGCTGTACGCGGGCAGTTCGTCGAAGGTGATCCTGGCGCTGCTGCGCAAGGAAGAGATCGACGAGTACCTCGGCAGGCACGAGCTGACCCCGTTCACCGACGCCACCATCACCACGGCGCGCAAGTTGCGCACCGAGCTCACCGCGATCAAGAAGCGCGGCTACGCGGTGTCGATGGGGGAGCGCCAGGTCGGGGCCGCGTCCATTGCCGCGCCCATCCTGGATCACGACGGCGGCGTGGTGGCGGCGATCAGCGTGTGCGGGCCACTGTCGCGGTTTCAGCCGCGGATGGACGAGTGCGTCCCGATGTTGTTGAAAGCGACTGGCGCGGTGTCGGCTCAGCTGGGCTACCCGGGATAGTCCCGCCTCACAGGTTGGCACCGGGCTTCAGCACGCCGAGTGTCGCCGCGGCGAGCACGCTGCCCCAGATCAGCCACACGTAGGGTAGGCAGCCGTCGACGCTGCGGCGCAGCGTGCGCTCCACCTCCTCGCTGGAGCCCTCCGCGAACAGGCTGGTGAAGGCGGGCCCGAAGGGGCGCAACGTCATTCGTATGCCAAGTCCTGCCGCGATCGCCAGCGCGTAGAGCAGGATCTTGCCGCCGAGCCAGCGCGGGTTGGTGGTGACACCGAATGGTGTGCTGGCCAACAGTGCGTAGGCACCCGCAACACCCATGCCGATGATCACCCCGCTGCGGAAGGTGAGGTCGACCCTGCGCGCCAAGGCATTTCGTCCATGCGTGCGGTGCGTGACCACGGTGAACATCAGCCAAGCGGCGGCGAACAGCCAGGTCAGCACAACGAACCACCATGGAAACAGGCTGATTCCGAACAGTGTCGCGCCGTGTGGATCGAGTGCCATCAGGGTGACTCCGCTCGGCAGGAACAGCACCAGACAGATCTTCGGCGCCAGGTCCAGGCCGCTCATGATCGCCAGCGCGGTGCTTCTGGCCTGCGCGGTCAGGTTCGGGTCGATGACGAAACGGCTCGAATAGAACACGCCGAGATCGCCGCCGAGCCAGAACACGAACAGCACGAGATGGAGCATGATCCACCAGCCGTGCGGGTGTGCGCCCATGGAATCCTCTTGTCCGTCAGTGATTTATGCGCGATCAGCGCAGGAGTGCGAGTGCTTCGTCGAGGCCGAGCACATCGGCGTACTTGGCCTGCAGATCGAGCAGATTGGCGTGCTGCAGCCGGGGATCGCGGTCGCCGCAGGCGTCGGCGACGACCAGCGGACGGAAGCCGTGTTGCATGGCGTCGGTCGCGCTGGCGCGCACGCAGCCACTCGTGGTCAGTCCGACGATCATCAGTGTGTCGATGCGGTCGGCGCTGAGTGCCGCGGCGAGCGGGCTGGCGTAGAAGGCGCTCGGGTACTGCTTGGTGATCACCAGCTCGCCGGGCAGCGGTGCCGGGTCGGCGAGGAAGCTACCGAGTGGGTTGCCGTCCTCGAAGACGCGTAGCGCCGGAACTTTTCGGCGGAACAGCCCGCCATCCGGGCCACCCGGTTCGAACCGCATTCTGGTGAACACCACCGGGATCCCGGTGTCGCGGGCCTGCGCGACGATCTGTCCGGCGGCCTGCACAGCCGCCTCGACCGGCGCGCGCAGCGGCGAGCCGTCGGTGAGGTAGGCGGCGCAGATGTCCACCACCAGCACCGCCACGGAGTCACCGGTACCGAGTGTCGCACTGAATTCCGAACGGCGGTAGTCCGCTTCGAGGTCGTTCATGTACGGCTCCTAAATGATGCCGTCGGCGGCGAGTTGAGTGCGCGCCTCGACATCGAGGCCGAGCAGATCGCCGTAGACCTCGTCGTTGTGCGCGCCGAGGTCCGGCCCGGGATGCCGGACGGAGCCCGGTGTTTCGCTCAGCTTCGGGACGACGTTCTGCATCGGCAGTTCGCCGAACTCGGGGTGGGCCAGGCGCACGATCGCCTCGCGTGCCGCGAAATGCGGGTCGGCGAACATGTCTCGTGCGGTGAAGATGCGGCCTGCGGGAACGCCCGCGGTGTGTAGCTGGTCGAGCAGGTCCTCGGTGCCGAGGGTGCTGGTCCAGGCGGCGATCAGGTCGTCCAGCTCGGCCATCCGCGCACCACGTGCGGTATGTGTCGAAAACCGTTCGTCGGCAGCGAGTTCCGGTGCGGCCATGACCTTGGTGAGCCTGGCGAAGACGGTGTCCTGGTTGGCGGCGATGAGGATCATCTCGCCGTCGGCGGTGGGGTAGACGTTGCTCGGCGCGACATTCGGCAGCACCGAACCGGTGCGCTCGCGCTGGTAGCCGGTGATCGCGAATTCGGGCAGCAGCGATTCCATCATGGCCAGCACCGCCTCGTAGATGGCCGAGTCCACCAACTGTCCACGGCCGCTGCGGGCCCGGTGGTGGACCGCGGCGAGGGTGCCGATGGTCGCGAACACGGCGGCTAGTGCGTCACCGAGCGAGGTACCGGTGCGGGCCGGTGGATGATCCGGATCGCCGGTGACATAACGGATTCCGCCCATCGCCTCGCCGATCGAGCCATAACCGGCGCGGGGTGCGTAGGGACCGGTCTGACCGTAACCGGTGACCCGCACCAGGATCAGGCCGGGATTGGTTTCCCGGAGGCGGTCGAAGCCGAGGCCCCAGCGTTCCAGTGTCCCCGGACGGAAGTTCTCGATCACGATGTCCGCACGGGAGATCAGCTCACGGGCCAAGCGCTGGCCTGCCGGGTCGCGCAGATTGCAGGTCACCGACTTCTTGTTCCGCGCGACCACCGGCCACCACAGCGATCGGCCTTGCGCTTGTTCGCGCCCCCACTGCCGCATGGGGTCGCCGCTGCCGGGTGCCTCCAGCTTGATCACCTCGGCGCCGAAATCACCGAGTAGTTGCCCGCAGAACGGTCCGGCCAGCAGTTGGCCCATCTCGATGACGCGCAGATCCGCCAGCGGCCCTGGTGATTTCGTCGGTCCGGCCGTCATGCGGCCCTCCATTCCTTCGCACCCGAATGCCCCGCGTCGGCCCGGTCCGCGCCATGCGAGATCTCGCTGAAATTGGATACAATGTATCCCGTAGCGGAACAGGCTGGCAACACGAAGGGGTGGTGTTTCGCTGGTGGAAACAGGAGGGTCCGTGGACGTCACACTGGTCGAGGTCGCGCCGAGAGATGGCCTGCAGAACGAGCCCGAGCCGGTGTCGCTGCCGGACAAGGTCGAGCTGATCCGCCGCTCGGTCGATGCCGGGCTCCGCCGCATCGAGGCGGTCAGCTTCGTCGACCCACGCCGGGTGCCGCAGCTGGCCGACGCCGAAGCTGTCATGGCGGCGGTGCCGCGCCGTGCGGGAGTGTCCTACGCGGGCTTGGTTTTCAACGACCGCGGTCTCGACCGGGCACTGGCGGCCGGGGTGGACGAAATCAATGTTGTTGTGGTCGCGACCGATTCGCTGAGCCGGCGCAACCAGGGCTGTTCGGTGGAGCAGGGCATCGAGCGCTGGACGCGCCTGGCCGAACGCGCGGCCGCCGCGGGCTTGTTCCGCACCGTCACCATCGCCGCGGCCTTCGGCTGCCCCTTCGACGGCGAAGTCCGCACCGACCACGTGCTGGAATTGGTCCGCCGGATCGCCGCCGCCGCTCCGGACGAAATCGCCTTCGCCGACACCATCGGCGTCGGCACCCCCGACCGGGTCCGAACGCTGGTGAACGGCGCGAAATCGATCAGCCCAGAAACGACACTGCGCTGCCATTTCCACAACACCCGAAACACCGGCTACGCCAACGCCTTCGCCGCCCTGGACGCAGGTGTCCGGGTACTGGACGCCAGCACCGGTGGCATCGGCGGCTGCCCCTTCGCCCCCGACGCCACCGGCAACATCGCCACCGAAGACCTGCTGTACGCATTGGATCGGATGGAAATCCACACCGGAGTACGCACCGACCGGGTAATCGAAACAGGCACCTGGCTCGCCGACGTCCTCGGCAAACCGGTCCCCGCGCTGCTAGGTCGAGCGGGCACGTTCCCGGCCGCCGAGTAGGGCGGCTACTGCGGCGAATGTCAGGAGTCGATCAGGCTGCCCACGGGCCGATGCCGCCGACCTTGTCGATTCGGATGCGGGTGAGCAGGCCCGGGGGTGCGTTGTCCGGCGGGAAGTCGACCCCCGGACTGGCCAGGGTCTTCGCCAGTTCTTTGAGCAGTTCGGGTGCGCCGCCCTCGACGATCCGCGCGGTGCCCTTGATCGACAAGTACGGCCGCATTATCTCGCCGCGCTCGGCAGACAGGATCGTCACCGCGACCCGAGGGTCACGACGGACGTTGCGGACCTTCTGATATTCCCCGAGGTGGGCGGTGACGAGCTCGTCCCCATCCGGTGTCGATTGCAGTGCCACCCACACCACGCTGACCTGCGGGCTGCCGTCAGGATTGATCGTGACCAGCGTTGCGTCGGCACCGGCCCCGATGAGTGCGCGAGCGTCGTCGTCGAGTTCCATGTGTTGTTCCTACCTCGCAACCGCCGCTTTCATTCCCGGCCCGCGCCGCTGCCGGGAAGCCTGGCACCGCCCCGAACAGATGTCGACCCCTTATACCGGGGCCCGTGGAGGAGTTTCAATAGCGTCGTCAGATCGTCGGTATTCGCTAGGCGATAGACACCGTCGCTGACGTCCGCGGCCTGGGTGGGGGTCAACAGGGATTCGGTGTTGAGGCGGAACTTGGTGGCTAGTTCGTCGGCGGAGAGGGGGTTCGCGGGGCCGCCTCGGTTGACGTCGATCCGTTCGGTCAAGGTGTGGCCGTCGTGCAGGCTGGCGGTGAGTACCGCGGGGAACTGGTGCGGAAATATCTCGTCGCAGCGGGTATCCGGGACGCAGCGGACGCGTGCGGCCAGTGCGAGCCGGGCGGGGTCACGGGCGGACTGGTCGGTGAAGTCCTCGTGGAACAGGCCGAGCCCGCCGCCGCCGAGCAGGGCCGACGCGACGGTGTATGGGCCGGAAAAGGCCGCGTGGTAACCGGACTCGGGCCGTGCTTTGGCCGCCGCGGGTTCGCCGATGGTGCGCAGGGCCGCTGTCGGGGCACCGAGTTCGAGTGCGGCGATGTCGTCCGCGCGGACGCCACGTTTTCGTAAGCGCAGCGCGGCATCGATGCCCGCGTGGGTGAAGTGGTTGCACGGGTAGGGCTTGAAGAAGACGTTGGGTAGTTCCCATTCGGTGCCGAGGCCGTCCACGATCGCGCCGACATGTGCCTGGTCACCGCAGAACGCCTGCAGCAATCCGAATCGGCCCTCGAATACCGTCGGCGGTCCGGTGAGTCCGGCACGGGCGAGTGCGGCGGCGGTGACCGCCGCGTGTGCCGCCCAGCCGCAATGCACCCGCTTGACCGTGCCGCCGGTCCGATTCGCCTCCAGCAGACCCGACCCCATGCTCGCGGCGATGCCGATCGCATCGGCGATCCCCGCGGCATCGAGTCCGGACAGCATGGCGGCCGCCGCCGCACCGCCGAGTGTTCCGCAGATGGCGGTGGCGTGCAGTCCCCGTTCGAAGAAGACGGAATTCCCGAGATCGTCGTTGTACCCGGCCATTCCGACACGGACGGTGATCTCGACGCCGACCGCGATGGCGTCCAGCAGCGCGGCGCCACCGGCCCCGTGCGCTTCGGCGACCGCCAGCGCCGCGGGTACCACGGACGCCGACGGATGCAGCACCGACGGCAGATGCGTGTCGTCGAAATCCATGGCGTGCGCGAGCGTTCCGCCCAGTAGTGCGGCGCTGGGCTCCGGGTAGCGCTCGCCGAGTCCGAGTGCGGTCGCCCTCGGCCGACCACCCCACTCCGTCACCAGCACCCGCACGGCCGCTGCCGCCGGTGTCGACAGCGCGGCAAAACTGTTGCCGAGTACATCGAGTACCCGGCGCGCGGCATCCGCCCGAAGTTCCGCGCCGACGCCGTGATCGCGAGCCGCCGCCGCGAACGCCGCAAGTCGCTGCACTACGGTCTCGCCGTTCCTCGGAGCGCTCCCGACTGTGCCGGTCACCGGCTGACCGCCGCGAGGGGGCGGACCGGAGAGCCGGTGCCGCCGACGATGCGCAGCGGGGCGAGTACGAAGACGAACTCGGCGCGGCGTGCCGCTGAAAGCTCTTCCAGCGCAAGGTGCTCGATGATGTAGATGCCGGACTCGACGAGGAGGAGCCGATGCACGGGCAGCACGCGATGCCCCGCACCGGGTGGAACGCATTCGTAGGCGGTGGTATCCGCACCGGTAGCGATCACATCATGGTTGGCCAACCACTGAGCGGCCTCGACACCGACGCCGGGAACGCCGGATTCGCTGCCAAGGTAGGCGGCGGGGTCGGCGAAGAGCCGGGACCACCCGGTTCGGATCAGGACAACGTCGCCGGGCTCCGGGCGTACATCCGCTTGACGTGCCGCGCGCTGGAGATCATCCGCGGTGATCTCGTAGCCGCCGGGCAGGAAGTCGGTTTCGTGCAGGCGCGCGACATCCAGCAGCACGCCCCGACGCAGCAGCCCGGGCAGGTGCTCGGCGCCATGTGTGCCGAACGCGCCGCCGCGTTGCGCTTCGTAGGCGTCGACACCACCGTGCAGGGCACCGTTCTGGCTGACATGGCTGAGTGCGTCGATGTGCGTGCCGACATGCCCACCGGTCACGATGATCTCGTTGGCGGCCGAGCCACCGTCCGGCCGCACCGCATCACCATGCCTGCGCGCCAACGTCATTCGGAAGCCGGGATGATTCGGCGAACAAGGCATCCCGGTGAAGAACGGCTGCCCCAGCTCGATCAGCCGCACGCCGCCGCGCACCGCGGCCAGCAGAGGGTCTGTCGCACTTGCCACCTTCGGCGAGGCGGCCCGCGGATCCGGTGCGCTCATCGGATCACCCCGGAGTGCCGCAGTTCCACCAGTCTGGCCGCGTCGATCCCATAGTTCGCCAGCACCTCCGCAGTGTGCGCACCCAAAGGTGGTCCAGTCCATCGGATTCCGCCCGGCGTCGCGGAGAGGCGAAACAGTATGTTCTGCATTCGTATCGGCCCCAGTTCCGGATCGGCCAGCGTCGCGATCGAGCCGAGGGCATCGAATTGCGGATCGGCGAGCACATCGGCGGCGGTATAGATCGGCGCGACGGCCGCTTCGGCCTTCTCGAACGCCCACACCACCTCTCGGGTGCCGCGCTGTCCGATCCATGCCCCAACCGCGGCATCAAGTTCGTCCGCATGCGCGGCTCGTTCGGCGCCTGAGCCGAACCACGGTTGTTCGATGAGGTCCGCCCGCCCGACCAGTCGCATGACCCGCTCGGCGACCGACTGCGCGCTGGTCGACACCGCGACCCAGCCGTCGGTGGTGCGATAGGTGTTGCGCGGCGCGTTGTTCGACGATCGGTTGCCCATCCGCGGTTGCACTTCGCCGAGTTGGTCGTAGGCGAGGATGTGCGGTCCGAGTAGGGTCAGGATGGGCTCGATGATGGCCAGATCGATCTGCTGGCCGTGCCCGTCGCGGTCGCGGGCGCGCAGTGCGGTGAGGACGGCGAAGGCGGTGGTCAGGCCGGTGATGCCGTCGGCTAGCCCGAACGGCGGCAGTGTCGGCGGCCCATCGGGTTCGCCGGTGACGGCGGCGAATCCGCTCATCGCCTCGGCGAGTGTGCCGAATCCTGGCCGCCGCGCGTAGGGACCGAACTGGCCGAAGCCGGTGACCCGCGCGAGCACCACGCGTGGATTCAGTTCGCGCAGTTGGTCATAGCCGAGGCCCCAGCGTTCCAAGGTGCCCGGGCGGAAGTTCTCGATCACCACGTCGGCGTCGGCGACCATGCGCCGGAAGATGTCTTGCCCCGCGGGCGAACCCAGATACAGCGTGATCGACTTCTTGCCGCGGCCGAGCAACTTCCACCAGAGCCCGACGCCGTCGCGCTGTGCACCATGGCTGCGTACCGGGTCGCCGTTCGGGTGCTCGATCTTGATCACCTCGGCGCCGAAATCGGCCAGCATGGTGGCCGCCAGCGGACCGGCGAACAGCGTCGCCACGTCGAGCACCCGGATTCCGGACAAGGGTTGCGCCGTCGTCTCGTTCATTGCCCCAGCTCCCTCGCACAGCGCCGCCCAAACCGTTGACTGTTTCTCTATGGGAAACGAGTTGGCGTCGCAGCAACGTTGACTACCTGCGCATGGTACTGCCATGATCGTCGGAAGTGTAATAGTGTTTCGCATAAGGAAACTCAACTATGGCTACGACCGACCTGTTGATCCGGAACGCCCGCGTCGTGCGCCCGAGCGACCCGCCCGCCGACAACCCGGAACCACTCGACATCACCGTGGCGGATGGCACCATTACCGGTATCGGCCCGAAACTCGCTGCCGCACCGGGCATCCGGACGGTAGACGCCGACGGTCTGCTCGCCTTCCCCGGTGTGGTCGACGCGCACCAGCATTGGGGCATCTACCGTGATCTCGCCGACGACACCGCGAGCGAGAGCCGCGCCTGCGCGCAGGGCGGCGTGACCAGCTCACTCAACTATCTGCGGACCGGCCGCTACTACCTGAACAAGGGTGGCCCCTACCGGGAGTTCGTGCCGGAGGTGCTCGACCGCATGGCCGGGCGCTCCTACGTCGACTACGGCCTGCACCTCGCACCGATGACACGTGAGCACATCACCGAAATACCCAGCCTCATCGAGGATTACGGGATCACCTCGTTCAAGATCTTCATGTTCTACGGTGGTCACGGCCTGCACGGCCGGGCCACCGACCAGTCCGACTTCCTGATGATCCCGCCGGACGAACGCTACGATCTGGCGCACTTCGAGTTCGTCATGCGCGGCGTGCAACGCGCCCGAGAAACACTCGGGCAGCGGATCTCCCTGTCGCTGCACTGTGAGACCGCCGAAATCATGGCCGCCTACACCGCTTTGGTGGAGCAGGACGATGCGCTCACCGGTCTACGCGCCTACAGTGCCTCGCGCCCACCGCATTCCGAGGGGCTGGCCATCACCATCGCCGCCTACCTCGCGCACGAGACCGGACTGCCCGATATCAATCTGCTGCACCTGTCCTCGGCCAAAGCGGTCGAGGCCGCCATGACGATGGCTTCGGCCTTCCCGCACGTCAACTTTCGGCGCGAGGTCACCATCGGGCACCTGCTCGCCGATGTGGACAGCGCCCCCGGCCTCGGCGGCAAGGTGAACCCGCCGCTGCGCGATCGCGGCGACGTCGAGGCGCTGTGGCGGCACCTGCTGGCGGGCGAGCTGGACTGGGTGGTGAGCGACCACGCCTGCTGCCGTGACGAACAGAAGTTCGGCGCCGACCGCGACAACGTGTTCCTGGCCAAGTCCGGCTTCGGCGGCGCGGAGTACTTGCTGCCCGGGCTGGTCGGGGAAGGCATGAAGCGCGGCCTGGCGCCGCAGCGCATCGCCGCACTCACCGCATGGAACCCGGCCCGGCGCTACGGCCTCACCCGAAAGGGCACGCTGGCCGAGGGTTACGACGGCGACATCGTCCTCGTCGATCCGCACGCCCAGTGGACTGTGCGTGCAAAGGACTCCGCCTCCGCCCAGGAGTACACCCCGTTCGAGGGCTTCGACATGACCGCCCGGGTGACCGACGTCTTCCTGCGCGGTCACCACCTCTACCGCGACGGCCGGATCGCGGACGAACCGCACGGCCGCTACCTGCATCGCAGCGCCCGCTGAGGATCGGCCGCCGGGGCGTGCCAGCCGAGGGGCGGGTGACGCTGTACTACCGTCGCTGGCATGCGGCTTCACGTGGGCTGTGCGATGTGGACGCACGCGGCATGGCAGGAATGGCAACCGGCTTCCGGTGATCGGCTGGCGGCCTACGCCGACCGGTGCAACGCGGTGGAAGGCAACACGACCTTCTATG
This sequence comes from Nocardia iowensis, assembly GCF_019222765.1. Taxonomy (NCBI): domain Bacteria; kingdom Bacillati; phylum Actinomycetota; class Actinomycetes; order Mycobacteriales; family Nocardiaceae; genus Nocardia; species Nocardia iowensis. The sequence continues at coordinate 1,746,970 of NZ_CP078145.1, forward strand.
CGATACCCGCGCGGCGCACCGTCGAGTCGTGGGCCAGGCAGACCGGGCCGGACTTCCGATTCGCGGTGAAACTGCACAAATCGATCACCCACGAGCGCAGGCTGACCGGCGCCGAGGAGGAGCTTCGCACGTTTCTGTCCGCGATCGAACCGCTCGGTCCGCGGACGCACGCCCTGTGGGCGCAGTTGCCCGCCTCGTTCGGTCCGACCGACCTCGGGGCGCTGGCCGGATTCCTGCGCCAGTTGCCGCGCTCGTACCGCCCGGCCGTAGAAGTCCGGCATCGCGCCTTCTTCGAAAACGACCAAGCCGCCGCGCAGCTGGAGCGGGTGCTCGCCCGGGTCGGCGCCGAGTGGATCCCCTTCGACACCACCACCCTCTTCGACGGCTTGCCGGTCACCACCGCCGAACAGGAGGCCTGGTCGAAGAAACCGCGGGTGCCACGCCGGACCCGTGCACTGACCGAATTCCCGATCGTCAGATACCACGGACGCGATGCCACCGAGCGCACGGTCGAGGGTTGGCAGCCGTGGATCGGCACGGTCGTGGACTGGCTGCGCGAAGGGCGATCACCCACCGTCTTCATCCACACCCCGGACAACGCCGAGGCCGTGCCGCTCGCCCGCCGCTTCCATGCGGAGATCACGGCACGACTGCCGGAGTTGGACCCGCTGCCCGAGCCCGCACCTAGCGGGCCGATGACCCTGTTCTAACGGCTTCCGATGGGCTGCTGCAGAATTCCCGCGAGCAGCGTGCCCGCGCCTTGCAGCCAGAGTGGCCAGCTGGCGGGATCCAGTGCCATCGATCCCTCGTCGTGGATGGCGCAGCCCGGCTGGGCGGGGACGCCGTCGAACCTCTCCTTCAACCACAGCAATACCCGCGCCAAGCTGTCGATCTCCAGCGTGATGTGTTCACTGAAATGGTCGCGGGTGTACTGCACCTGGGCCTTGGGGTCTCGGCAATATTCGTCGACGAGGGTGTTGACCGGGCCGACCGGAGCGATCCAGTCGGGGTTGGAGTTGAAGATGAACATCGGCATAGCGGGCACGGCTTTACCCATCCGGAGTGCGTCGAAGACCTTCGTAGGGACGGGGTCGTTCAACGCGTTGGGTGAGTCGTAGAGGCCGCCCTCGAGATTCATGAACGGGAACAGCGCGGCGGAGTAGAGACACAACGAGTCCTTGATCGGCGCCACGGCCTTGCCGAGCGGGTTCATGTGCTGCTCGTTGTAGGCGGCCAACTCCGGGTACTCCCTTGCTACGCCGAGCAATCCCGTGAAGATCAGCCCGGCGCCCAGATTGCCGCTGGCGAGCTGGTACATCGCCTTGATGTCGGCCGGAACGCCACCTTCCGACGCGCCGACGATATTGAGCTCCGGTGCGTAGGACGCGGCCTGTTCGGCGGCGTGCCCGGTGGTGATCGCGCCGCCGGAATATCCGGCCATGCCCACCTTGGTCTGTGGATCGAGGCCCATTGGTGCGAAGTTCTCGGCCGCCCGGATGCCGTCGAGGGTGATCCGCGCACCCAGCGGTCCCGCGGCGAACGCGCCGTTCGGGCCCTGATGGTCCGGCATCGCCACCGCCCACCCCGCACCGAGCGCGGTCAGTGGCAGCACGAACTCGAACGGTATGTCGAACTGGCCGGTGATATTGCCGGGCACCGAGGCCTGTTGCAGCGCATAGGATGCCGCGCAGTAGTTCGCATTCGAGTCCTGCGGGAACTGGTACGACAGCAGCGGGCGCGGTGCGCCGCCGTTGTTGCCGCGCGGCTTCATCAGCGTGGTGACCGCGGCGATCGGTTCGTCGCGGGTGTTGGTGGACCGGAACGACAACTGCCATGCGTCGATGTTGAACGGAATGACCGAGTAGAGCGCCAGATGGACCTCGCGGGCCGCGATGATTTCCCCCGGCTTCTTCGCGGCCACGATATCCGCGGGTGGCCTATAAAATCCCGGATCGAGTTCCGGCGGGGCCGGCGGAATCGGAAACGGGAGCGCTGGCTGCACCGGAACCTGGTCCGCAGCAGGGTGTTGATCAGCCGGGGCTGCGAATGCTGGTATTCCCACAGCAAATTGAGCGGATGTTGCGATCACGGCGATGAAAGACGCGTAGCGGAATCGCCCGATCTTTCCGGAGACGACGGTATTCATGGATCTTCTTTCGCTGGTGAGCTGTGCCGATGAGAGCCAATGAATGGATCTGTCGGGCGGAAGATTATTCCGGCCACGACCGTGCGCTATGAACGACGCGCCGCGCGTAACCCACCAGAATGTCTGTAAGGCTAAGTTACAGCAAATGCCAGAACCAGGCGCTGGTCCAGAGGCAAAGTCATAGTTTCCTGTGACTCTGACTGTGCAGGTTGCACAATGGCTTCGCCGGGCAGATCGGACAAGTCCCAGCTACCTGGGGGACTAAGCCTTGTGAAGCGTGTGGAGGTCTGTAGGTCCGGGGCAGACGCTCAGGCGATGGCTCGGTCGGGCTGCTGAGTGAGGATCTTGTCGCCGTAAGTTTGGGCGCAGCGCAGGGCGAGCTCGATGTAGGTGGCGCGTTCTTCGATGGAATGGCCCAGCAGTTCTTCGGATTGGTTGATGCGGTAGCGAACGGTGTTGGGGTGGACGTTCAATTGCTGGGCGGTGGCCGGCGCGTTGCGGCCGCCGGCCAGGTATGCCAGCAGTGTTTCGCGCAGCCGGGCGGTGGTTTCGTCGGTGCTGGTCAGCGCGCCCAATTCCCTTGCCGCCATGGCGCGCATCGCTTCGACGCTGCCGTCACCGGTGGTGAGGCACACCAATTCGACGTCGGAGTAGCGGATCACCGTTGGCCCGTAGTCGGTTGCGATCGCCACCCGCTGCGCGGCGATCGCCTCGCGATGACTCTGCCGGAAACCGGCGATATCCGGCGCCGAGCAGCCGATGGCGGCATGCAGGCCCGGCTGCCCGATCGACGGCAAGGCGTCGAGATTCGGCGCACCCGCCGTGGCGATCCAGGCCCACATGCCGCGGACACCGGACGACAGCATCAGCGGTCGCGGCGCGTCGAGGAGGGCGGCGATGTCGTTGCCGAACTTTTCCAGCGTGCGCACCGGGTCGGGGGTGCCGGCCGATTCGTCGGTCCACAGCACGATCGCGGTCTGGTGGCGGCGCAGCGAATGACCCAACTGCGACTCGGCGTGGTCGACATCGACGGCATCGCCGCGCAGCAACGAACCCGCGAGGCCGAATCGCCGCGCCAGCGCGCCGCGCTGCCATTGCTCACGCTCATCGGTGTAGACCGCGACGGACGCCTCCACGCAGGTATCGGTCCATTCGAGAACGCGATCCCAGAACAGCAACAGGACGGCGCTGCGCAACTGGTCGTCCTCGATTGCCTTGTTCAGGAAGTCGGTGATGTACTGCCACAGCATGGCCTGGCCGACCCGATAGGTCCGCATCACCACATCGATGCCGAAACCGCGGCGGGCAACCGTCCGCGACAGCGCGAGCACCTCCGCGGGCGGATGTACCTCGAAGACCTCCCTGCTGACCATGGCCAGGAAGCTGCGCCAGTGCGAGCGGGTCGCCGCGTGCAATTGTTCGGCGAGCTCGGCATCCGCGGGCAGCTGGGCGTTGACTTCGGCGATCCTGCCATCGACCAGGGCGACCAGTTGCTGGGTCTGCTCGTCGTTGCGAGCTTGCGCCCCGAACTGGACAAGCCAGTCGAGGGCTTCCTGATCCAAGGCAGTCATAGCGATATTCTGCTGCTCGGGATGGCGGGGCGCGGCGCATTCGTCCTATCGGCGGAACGAGATTCAATCTGAAAAGTTCACGACGCACACCGCGCGAATACGGGCCTACGCGTTTTCGCTAGGTAATCTGAGCGCTGAGGCGCGGCTCGCCGCGCGACTAGCTATCGCTGTACCCAGACACTAGGGCCGACGCAGTTCCTGGTCCGCACCGTTTGGCATTCCGATCAGTACTGACCCCACATGCGGAGGGTTGTCATGAACGGATCATCGATCAGCGAACAACAGAGCCAACTAAAAACCGATAGGTCGGTTTGTATCCCCGACCCGTGGGCATAACCCGCTCATGAAACCGGAGGAAGCTGCGCGCCGCTTGCTGGAGGACATATTGGCGCGTTACGAGTCAGTGGAGGAATTCATCGGCTTACTGCGGGTCGACCCGTTCGTCGACACCACGGAAATCCCGCCGATATCGGACTATCTCTGGACCATTCCCACCTAGATCGCAGACGGGCCGAAACCCGTAAACTTCCGCGCCGGTACCTACCGGCGTTCGATGGAACGTGGCCTGCGCGCGTCGAATTCGCGCGCCAGGTCCGTCCAGTCGTTCGCCAGCGCGGCCAGTCGCGTCCACGCCGCGTGCACCCGCTGCTCCGCCACCTTCTCGGCGGTCATCAGTAGATGATCGGCGAGAACCTGCGCGGCGGCCATTCGGTCGACGGCGGTGCCGAGAGACTCGGTGGTCCGATCTCGCGTGCGGCGCGGCGCCAGCTGGTGGGCCACCCATCCGTCGATGACGGTGACGATTTCGCTTCGGCGACGGTCGATTTCCGCCGCCCGCTCCGGCTGTGCGCGGCGCGTGTGGTGCAGTTGCGCCAAGGCCCGAGCCAGTTTCGTGACGAGGTGATCGCCCGGTCGGTCGCCGGTCTGCATGCGCAGCGCGGCGGATAGCTCGTGCCAGTCAGGCAGCAGCGGGCGGGCCGTGCCGCCGTCGATCGACAGGGCTCGGGGGCTAGGTCCCTCGGCGGTTTGCACGGTCACGTGACGAAGCCGGTGCGGCACCACGGGAATCGCGGCGCGGGCACGTGGCTAACTATCCCGGCGCGTGCCTCGCTGAGCGCGGCCGGCCGCCCGATTCGGTCGTAAGACCGGGCGTCCCTCATCTCTCGGTTGTCCGGATGCGTGGGCAAGGTTGGCCTTCCCTAGCGACGGTCGAGGTGCATCCGACCCCGGCGACCAGCCATATTCCTCTAGTTCGACCGGCCGTTCTGCGCGTACCCGAGATAAGGGAGCAAAGCGCCCGGCGCCGGATGCACCTACCAGTTTCGCCCACGACGGCGTCTCTCCGAAAGACTGGTTCAGGTCATTTCGGACCGCGTTTGGCCTCTTTGGTTATGGTCCCGCAATCCATGCCGACCGATCCGGACCCGCCGTCGCGTCGAATACGTGATGGTCCGAGCCCGAATGCCGCCGTCAGGCGCCGTTGACCATGGATCCTGGTGGGGGATGGCCGGTCTCCGGGAAGACGGTGAAGTGGCGGACGGTGCCGGAGAGGTTGGGGAGTTCGGTGGGCGGCGTCCAGGTTCGGAAGTTGTCGTAGCTGTCGCTGTAGAGGTATCTGCCCTCGGTGTAGGCGTCGAAGAAGATTCGCCAGCCGCCGCCGGGGAGGCGGATGATGGACTGGCCTTCTCGTGGGGTACCCCAATTGGCCCAATCATCCTTTGCGACAAAGACATACGGGCCGAGGGGGTCGTCCGCGACGGCGAGTTCGATGTACTTCGTGGTCTCATGCTTGGTGAAGGCGAAGTACCGGCCTTCGTGGCGAACGACGGTGGTGTCGATGTAGCCGTATGAAGTGTCGTCGTGAGCGGCAAGGCCAGCCATCGGAATCAACGGGCCCCACAACCGCAGGCCGGGATCGAGGGCGGTCATCAGGTGGGCGGTGAACCGGTAGCCGTCGGACAGTGACACGATCACATTGACCCGGCCACGAGCGTCGACGAACCATTCCGGCGCCCACGTCGACGTCACGCCGGGTATGGGCACCGTGAAGTCGTACAGGTGGTGCCAGGTGATCCGGTCGGTACTGCGCGCGAAACCGATGGTCTGGCCCTCCCACCCGGTGGTGTAGGCGAGGTAGTAGGCGCCGTCGGCGTGGCGGAACAGGCACGGGTCGCGCAAGAGTCCGGACGGTGGTCGGTAAGCGGGACCGCTCAGCAGGTCGAAGTTGAGCGCGTCGGTGGATTCGTAGACGTACAGATCGGTTTCGTTGGCATTGGTGAACGCGGTCATCGTGTATCGCACCACCGGCTCGGTGGCCGTGGCAGGCTGCAGCGCGAGCAGGCTTATCGGCAAACCTGCCGCCAATGCCAGCGCGGACCTGCGACTCATCGGCACCAATGCCACAAAACGGATTATCCAGCGCAGCTTGCCGTCCGACTACCGACACGCCGCAGGTGGCGCCGTCGCCCCGGCTTGACCGGCCATTGCCGCGACCGGCGCCCGAGCCGTCCGCGATCGACCCGGACCGGGAGGCCGTCCGGGGTGTGCGTCGGACGAGCTCTCCGGCCGATCCGCCGCGCCGCCCGCAGCGTGATCGGATGGCTGTGTCGGAGAACAAGTTACGCGACCATCCTTGGTCGCCAGCCCAAGACAACGTGCCGCCGACCTGCGACTCTCTAGTCAGGTGAGGATCTGCCTGGCACATCGCACGAACCGCACTCCGGTCCCGATCAGTGCCACGCTCGCCGCGCGCACTAGCTCGTTTGCCGAACGCCGAGTATCTGGAGCCGGAATTATGCCCGAGCCCGCCGACCAACCGTCCCTCGTAGAACAAGCACCGCCTGCTCTGCCGACCGCCCGCGAACTACTGGACGCGATGCATGATGTTGTGCCCGAACACCATCCAGCCGCATCTATCCTGCGAGCCGCCTGCCTGCTCGCCGCGGTGGACGAGTGGATCCACCGCCACCGAGCCGCGATCGAGATGAGCCCGCCCGCGCTGCGGCGGGCCAGTAGTCCCGGCATCGAACGTGCGGCGCGCACGCTGCGCCGATATCTGGTCGAAGGAATCGCCGATGCGGCCCCCGGTGTCGACGGAGTCGGCAAGGCGGTGGGCCAACTGGCCGCCGCGTGGGTCGACTGGCGCAGCGTGACCACGAGTGACGACCCATCCCGCCAAGTCGACACCCGCCAGGCCTTGATCGCCGCCTGCCACGCCTACAACGAACTCGCCGGGCACGACGACCGCGAAACGTAGCGTTGATCGTGGCGAGAATGCCATCGGCGTGTCACTTTTTGCTGAATGCAACATTGCGTTTACTTCGGCGGCACATTCGGGCGATCATTCCACCCGGAATCGCCACGGGGTAGCGAAAAGCTGGGTAATCTGGTCGAGTCCCAATGCAGTTCGGGACAGTTCCGCAGAGTGAGTCGTGGTCGCCCCTGCGGCTCACTATCGCTGTACACAGTCCGATGAGGCTCGGGGGCCCCCGGGCCTCATCGTTCGTATATTCCACAGCAGAATTTCGGGCGTCGCCCGGTGATGTCGGGCATCCGTCGGCCGCAGCGATAATTCGTGCCGAATTCTCCGATCCAGACCCGCCGCGGATCCGAATATGCCGTAGTGCCGACACGTGTCGGATCGTTGTCGGCCACCTTTACCGGATTCGAGACGACAAGGGGTTACCTATGTTTCACAAAACCGCGATTGCCGCGGTAACCGGGCTGTTCGCTGTCGCCACGACGCTTGCCGTAGCCGCGGGCACGGCAAATGCGACGCCCCAGCAGGGTCCGGCCGGTGGGACGGAGCTGGTACAGCAGTTCGTTCCAGTGGCGGGACCCTCGGCCACCGACTCGGATGGCGGCGAGGGGGGCAACGGTGGAAAGGGTAAGGACGATAAGGGGAAGGGCAAGGGGAAGGGCAGGGGCGGTAAGGGAAAGGATAAGCAGAGCGTCGAGGAAAAAGTCGCAGCAGCGCTCAGTTCCGCTTTGCGGGATCTCATCATGCCGCCGAATGGCGGCGCCGACAAGGGACCCCTTGACATCCCGATTTCCACGTGGCTGGATATGTTCCTCGGGCCCGAGCCGGGGAAGGACGACAGCGAACCGGACAGCGAAGCCGAGTTCATTCGACCGAACTGACTCCGTGCGTTACTGATTGATCCCGCTGGCAGGCAGGTCCGCACATCGCCGAACAAGCGATCGGACCTGCCTGCTGCTATACGGCCGTACTTCGAGTCGGGCGCTACTCAGCGCCGATGACCGCGGAGCTCGACTCCGGTGGTATCGAGAAAGTCTGTGTCCCAGCCGGTTCGGACGAGCCGTCGGCGCCCCGTGTAGAGCAGGCACGCGCTTTCCGACAGCAGTAGCGCCCAGATTACGTGCCGCGCTGTTTTGAGGCGCTCAGCCTTCGCCTCGGCGGATTCCGGGCGGATCCGGACGGGTGCCGGATCGGCGGTACCTGAGCGTACCTCGATGGCACCATCTTTCGGTTTATGCGACTTCCGAGGGGACGAGGGAGGTTCGGGCACGGTCAGGGGCGGGTCGGGGACAATTTTGTCGGCTGCGGTGGCGGCCAGGACATCCGGCTGGGCGACGGCCGGTTTGGGTTTCGCTGCTACCGGCTCGGCGCGGGAAAGTTCGATGAACCAGTCGGCGATGAAGTGCACCGAGGGGCGACCCGCGGCGACCGCAGTGACCGCGTAGGCATTGTGGCGGGCCACCGCGTCCTGGTATTTGCCCCAGACGTCCGTGTCGGCAAGTTCGAGATTGTCGCTGACCAGGTGCCCGATCGCATTGAACGCCTGGGTGACGACCTGCGTGAAACGCGGCGCGGACGAGCGTTTCGGCATCGAGGCGAACGTTTTCGCGCTCAGTGTCGCCAGACCGGCGAGCGGGTCCGTGGCGCCGACGGCCCCGATCTGGCAGACATCTTCGGGAGTGAGGACGGTACCGACAATGCTGGTCAGGGTGTTCAGTGCGATAGTCGCGACGCGCAGCACGGCCGACGGGCCGGTCGGGTCGTCGAGCAGTGACCGGGGGTCGGATGCTTCGGCGAGCCGCTGGCTGAGCGACTTCTCGTGCGAGAGTACGAGACTGCCCGGGGTCAGGCCGTGCAGGTCCTTGTCGACCACGTCGGTAGCGGTTTTGCTGACGGTGGCGGCCAGCGCGTCGGCGATCGAGGACAGCGCGGTCAGCGGGTCGTCCAGCGGCAGCAGCGCCTGGCCGGCGATGTTGATGATCATGTGCAGCAGCGGTGCGTTCGCCGGGGAGTCGCAGGCGAGGTCGCCATCGATGCAGAACGACGCGACTCGACCGGTGAGCGCGCCGAAGTCGGGGGCGAGGTCACGCAACGGTCCGATCCCACCTCCCGCGGCAGGTGCGGGCTGAGCCTGCAGCTCGGCGAGACCGTCCGCCACTGTGCCTGGCGGCGGGTCGGGGGCGAGTTTGCCCGCGGCGCCGGGGAACAGCGGGGCGCCGGGGTAGCGGGTGGGGTCGGCGAGCAACGCGACTCCCGCGATGCGGTCGGCGGGAATCGCAGACTGGCCACGGCCGATTTCCTGGGCCAACAAGGAGGCGATGTGCGCGCCTTGCGAGTATCCGGCGAATGCCAGGCGGGTGTTCTCGCATCGTTCGATGACGGAGTGCGCCATCGTGCGCAGCTGCTGCAGGCCGCCGGTCACCGATTGCGCGTAGGGGACCTGGCCGCCTGGCACCGCGCCACCGAAGCCGGCTTCGTAGGGGACATAGGCGCGGTCGGTGCGGCTCCGCTCGGCCGCCAGCATCGGCTGGAAGATCGCCGAGAGCATGCCTCGGTCGCTGGCCGGGTCCGCGTTCGGCGAGGATTCGCCGGTGCCGGGCACGCCGATGGCGTAAAGGTCTGGGCAGCGTGCCGATTGGCCCGCCGCGGGCTGGGCCGCGCCGCCGCCGACTCCGGCGTTCATGGCGAGGGCCGCGCCTGCGACCACTGTCCCTACTCTCCGAATACCTGTTCTGGAGAACAGCATTCGACGCAAAGTCCCCACCTTCATATCGATCTGCGTGGCCTGAGGCTGGTGCCGGTCCGGGGTGGGCTTCGCCGCCACCCCGGACCGTGTCGAATCAGCCGCCGAGGAGCGCGGTTACGACGCTGACGAGTCCCGAGGTGAGGGCGGTGACAACGGCGGTGAGGAGCGGTGCGAGCATGATCTCCCTTTCGTGTTCATCTGGTTATGAACCGACCGGTCAGTCTTCGTGAGGTCAACCCCGACGCAAGGTCTGAAATGCCGGTGTCCCTCTTCGAAGACTCCAGACGGTGGGAACAACCCGGTTGGGTGTCCAACGCTGGCCATGCCGGGAACCGTCAGTGGCAGGCGTCGATAGTGTCTTCGTTACCCAAGTACGTTCGGATGGAAGAAAAGACGGACGAGTTTTGCCAGGGCTGCGAACTGGGCCAATGCCCGTCCTTAGGGGCTGCCTCGAGCGGCGCGCGACGGCGCAGGGGTTTTGTCCTCGCGGTGGCTGGTGCGCTAGCCTTTCCGCGGTCCGGCTCATGCTCTCGTTCGACAAGTGGCACCGATCTGTCCATGGCGTATCACAGGAGCAGTCATGTTGAGTGGTCTCTTCGATCTGGTTAACAGCGTGCTTGCGGTAGTGGAAAATCTTGTCGGGATCGTTTCCCTCGGCATTTTGGGTTGACCGGCAGGCGCGCCTTTCCGTTTCCTCCGCAACGAATTCGGACGATTCGGAGGGGCGCGCAGCCTCCGCATTCTGTGCTGCTACTGCTGCCGGGGGTTCTCCGGTGCGCGACGGACGATCGAGGAAGGTTCGCGGTGACACGTACGGTGCAAGGGCTGGCCACTTTAGCCGGAGCCGCAATTGTAATCTACTGTGCCGGAATGGATTCCGGCGCTGTGTGGCAGCCGGAGGAAGTGCGGGCCCCCGTCGGGTCTGGATGGTTCGGCGCGACCGTCGACAATGTGGAGCACCGCAGCGACATCGGCGGGCCCCGTTGGTAGGCAAAATCATTCCCCTGCTTCCTGGCAGGGTGCACGGGACCGCCGTGCTGGCGGCCGACGCCACCCGGGAGCTGATGGCGCAAGCGCACGCCAGGGCGAGCAGCGCCGCGGGCCGCGCCAGCGCGGCGAGCCGACGAGCGGTCAACCGGGAGAAGGCCGTCGAGCATGTCGCACGCGCCCACGGGTCCGCGCGCGCCGTCGCGGCGTCGAACACCACCCGTGACGCCGCATGGCACGCCTACGTCGCCGCCAACCACGCGATCAAAGCGACGTTCTACGCGGTCGCCACCGCCGACACCGCGGTGACCGTCCAGGCCGCGGCCGCCACCGCCCTCGAGGCCGCGAAAGCCGCCGCCTTCGCCCCCGACGACGTCACGGTCGCCGACGCCGCCGCGTCGGCGGAGGAACAAGCCGCCGGTGCCAGCAACGAAGCCTACGGCGCGCCACCAGCTGTCACCATCGCCCGGATCGGCCACGGCCTGTCCACGAACTAGCTCAGCTCGGCGTGTGCCACCTCCGCACTCGCCGCAGGACCGGGGTTGCCGCAGATTCAGCAATTAGTCGGTTAAGTTCTCGGTTTATGCGCACATGGACTCGGCGTGCCGCGGTAGCGCTCGCGGCCTCGACGGCAGCGCTGTTGGTGACCGGCACAGCGGTTGCTGTTCCACCGGAGCCCGCGGCGGGTGTTCCCGCGCTCGGACCGGGGTTTCTGTGGGGTGTGGCAGCGTCCGGCTTTCAGTCGGAGGGCCACGCGCCGGACAACGATGTGCTCGATGTCGGTTCGCTCGACTCGGATTCGCCCGGCCAAGCTTCGCTGGAGAACGATGCGCCAGACAGTAACTGGCTGCGCTACATCGAGCGGCATCCGGAGTTCGACAGGTATCGCAGCGCCATCGACTTCTACCACCGCTACGCCGCCGATATCGACTTGGCGAAGGCGCTCGGGGCGAAGGTGTTCCGGATCGGCATCGAATGGGCGCGGCTGCAACCGAGGAATCGTGAGGAGTGGGACGCCGACGGGTTCCGCTTCTACGACGCGGTCATCGCCAAGATCATCAAGTCGGGCATGCGCCCGATGGTGACGCTCGATCATTGGGTGTACCCGGGGTGGGCCTTCGACCGCGACGGGTGGGACAACCCGGAGATGGTGCAGGACTGGCTGGCCAACATGCGCAAGGTCGTCGACCGCTACGCCGCACGAAATCCCTTGTGGGTCACCATCAACGAGCCCGTCGCCTACATCATGCACGAAGTGCGGCACAACGGCACCGACCAGCATGCGATGGAGGACCGTGTCGCCGAAGCGCACAATGCGATCTTCGACTACATCCACGAGAAGCGGCCCGACGCTCAGGTGACGAGCAATATCGGCTACGTCGCCGGTATCGATGATCAGGTCAATGGCCCGTTGTTCGCGAAGATTCGGGACCGGCTCGACTACATCGGCGTCGACTACTACTTCGCCTTCGAACCGCCGAATTCCAGCCCGCCCGCCACCGTCCGGTCCATCGCGGCCGTCGGTGCGCCGGGGATGTGGAACTTGCCGTTGCGGACCGAGGGCATCTACTACGCGGTGAAACGCTATGCGGATATGTTCCCGCCCGGCAAGCCGGTCTACGTCGTAGAGAACGGAATCCCCACCGAGAACGGTGCGCCGCGCGCCGACGGATATACCCGCAGCGACCATTTGCGCGACACCGTCTACTGGCTCCAGCGCGCCAAGGCGGATGGCGTGAACATCATCGGCTACAACTACTGGAGCATCACCGACAACTACGAATGGGGCAGCTACAACCCACGATTCGGCCTCTACACCGTGGATGTGCGGGAGGACCCCTCGCTCACCCGGCGGCCCACCGACGCCGTCGCCACCTACACCGCGACCATCGCGGCGGGCGGCGTCCCCGGCGACTACCGGCCGACCCGGCCGCCTGCGGACTGCGGCGTCGTCGATCCGACACCTGGGTGTAGCGACCTCGTCATTCCGTAGCGAGGAAGCGGTTTCTACGACGTAGGCCCGGCGTCGGCCACTCCGCCTACTCCGTTTCCGCGGCGTTGCCCTCATTGCGGGCAGCTTGTTTCGCGGACTCCAATTCGGTGCGCAGGCGGGCGGCGGTTTGCTCGTCGCCCGCGTCTTCCGCGGTGGTGATGTCTTGGTGGAGTTGGGCGATGATGTCCTGGGAAACCATGGTTCTCCTATCGGTTGAACTCGGGGCATCCGGTCTGTTCGTGCTGAGTGACCGCTGTGGCGGAACGGAAACATGTGAACGTCGGCACACAACAAAAACGGGATGCCCGCGAGGGGCATCCCGTTCCGACCACAAATGTGGGGTTATCGGCTCACGCCACGACTTCGATGATGTCACCGGGGTTGAGGTAGCGGTAGAACTCCTCGGCACCCTCGGGGCTCATTCGAATACAGCCGTGCGACTGCTCTTCGAGCGGTCCGATGTGAGTCGCGATATCACCGTCGAAGAATACGGCCCACTTCATCGGAGCATTGTGCATCGTGCTCCAGAAGTCTTCGCGCTTGAAGTCGACGTCGAAGACTCCGACATGGCTTTCGTATCCCGGCCGCCCGTGCGAAATCGGGGTCGGACCGTAGATGGTCTTGCCATCGTCCATCAGCCACGCCTCATTGGTCGACAGCCGCATGCACGCTCGTGCCTTTTCCGCGGTGCACGGTGCGAGGACCGGTGCAGGCGGGGGCGGCTGAATGATCGCCGGCACGCCGGGGATATCCGGGCCACCGGGCCATAATGGTTCGGCCTGCGCGGTCGCGGTCATGGCGAGTCCGGCTGACGCAACGCCGATCAGGACCGCGAATCTAGCAGACCAACTTCTACAACGCTTGCTGCTCATCAAATCTTTGACCTCTCTTCGCCTTGCCGCCACGCTGCGTGCCGAATGCCAGGGGGTGATAGGACTACCTCGCCGTAGAGCTTCCGAAACCCGAGGTGTCAGCAGATCATCGCGGACGTTGTGCGTGCGGTCAATCGCGGCGCGCAAATATTGTCTAGCCAAACAATCCGCCACTGTGGCCGGACTGCTGTCCGCCGCCGGTGCCGCCGATGAACCCGCCTGGCGGCAGCTCGGACGGCTGCACGATGACGAAGCCGCGTCCCGAGAACGACAGCGTCATTCCCTCGCCGGTGCTGCGGCCCATCAACCGGCCGAGACCGAACGAGTCGTTGCGTTTGATCCCGGTCTGCAAGCTCGATGACCAGGCCACCGCCGCCTGGGGGTCGGCGTAGGTCGGCTGGTCCACCTGGAGCACCACCGGCGAGCCGTGCGTGGTGATGGCGATCCGGCCGCGGCCGGTGAAGACGCAGTTGAAAAGCCCGGCGTTGCTGGCGACTCCGGCCGCACCCTGTACGCGTTGGACGTTGTAGGACAGCGAGGTATCGAAGGCGAGCACGTTGGAACCGTTGATGGTGAGGCCATCGGTGCCGTCGAGATCGATGAGATGCACGTCGGCCGCACTATCGGCGAGGAACAGGTCGCCGCGACCGGACACCTTCATCAGCGGAACGCCTTCGCCGGTGAGCCGCTGCGTGATCGCCCGGCCGATGCCGCCGGAGCCGAGCGCCTTGAACTGCATATCGCCCTGGTAGGCGACCATCGAACCGGCCCGCGCCATGACCTCGCCATTGACGGCGACCTTGATCATCTTGCCGCCCTGTTTCTGGATGCCGACGCCGGTGACTTCGGCGTGGCTCGGGTTGAACAGATCGCTCTGCATCGGCAGTGCTCCTTGCTGAGGTGGTGGTGCGGCGGGTGGTGCGTAGGCGGGGGCCGGGGGATAGGGCGGCGGAACCGCCCCTGGCGGCGGGTAGTTCGGTCGCGGAACCGGCGCGGCGGCAGGCGGGTTCGGCGGGGCAGCCTGCGGCGCTGCGTGCGTGGCGGCCTGCGGCGCTGCGGGTTCGTCGTCGATGTTCACGCCGAACGCCTGCGCGATACCGGCCAGCCCGTTGTCGTAGCCCTGGCCGACCGCGCGCACCTTCCAAGCGCCGCCGCGGCGATAGATCTCCACACACACCACCGCTGTCTCGGTGGTGAGTCCGTCCATCGGGAAAGTCAATGTCCCCGTGTCGGATCCGATGGTCGTCAGCAACGTCCCGGCGGCGGCGAAGGTGGGCGGTCCGCTGCCGTCGAGGCTGGCGGTGACCACGACGGTGTCGACATCGGCGGGCAGCGCGCCGGTTTGCACGTCCACCATGTCGGCCCGCCCGCTGCCGTGCCGATAGGTGACGCCGGGCCCGACCGGCTGGTTGAAGAAGACGAAGTCGGCGTCGGACCGAACTCGCCCGTCCGTACCGAGCAGCAGCGCCGATACGTCCACCCCGGCCGAGCAGGTGACGGTCACCGTCATTCGGTCGCTGGGCGCCGGCCGGTTCTCGCCGCGGGCAAGGGCGGTCACTGCGGACCACCCGGGGACTCGGCGATCGGGCCGAATGGCATGCGATTCACGGCATCAAGTGTGTCCCGAGTCGGGCCAGCGCGCCACCACCCGCGCCGTGCGATGGTTCGTCTACCGGTCGGCGATGCTGAGTTCGGGATCGGCGAGCGTACCGGTGGCCGGCGTGCTTCGACGCGCCCGCGCCACGGCGACACCGGCACCGAACGTCGCTACGACAATCGCCAGCAGCGTTGTCGCGACGAGGGTCGAGCCGCCCACCAGAGTGGTGAAGTTGTCGATGACAAGAACGGTCACCAGAAACAATCCGGCGGTGCCGAGGGCTGGCGCATACACCGTATGCCATTGGCGGCGGTCCAGGCCGGTGCGGCGGAAGAAGACGATGACGGCGACGCTGGTGAGCAGCATCAGCAGCAGGATAGCGACGGTCGCCAGGCCGGACATCCAGGTGAACAGGTGCAGGATCGGGTCCGCGCCCGCGACGGCGAAGGTGCCGACGACCAGTGCGGCGGACAGGGTTTGGGCGAGCGAGGCCTTGTGCGGCGAGCCGTGGCGGAGGTGGATGTGGCCGAGCGCCGGGTGGCCGATGCCGTCGCGGGCCAGCGCGTAGCCGTAGCGCGCGACCACGTTGTGCAGCGCGAGCAGGGCGGCGAACAGGCTGGTCACCAGCAGGACGGCCATGCTGTCGGCGGCGGTTTCGCCGAGGTAGAGCCGTGCCGCGGTGAAGGTCAATCCCTCCGGGTCCGCGCCCGCCGCGGCGGCCACATCGGCACTGCCGAACGCGAGCACCATCGCCCAGCTGGCCACCGCGTAGAGCCCGCCGATGGTGAGCACCGCGAGGTAGGTGGCCCGCGGGATGGTGCGGCGCGGGTCGCGGGTCTCCTCGCCGTAGATCGCGGTGGCTTCGAAGCCGATGAACGACGCGATAGCGAACATCAACGCCACACCGGGTGAGCCGTCGAAGAACGCCGACGGAGTGAAAGAAACAGCATCGATACCGCGCGCCCCACCCTTGACCAGCACCGCGGCGGACAACGCGACGATGATGCCGATCTCGACGACGAGCAGCACACCGAGCACCTTGGCACCGAGCTCGATATTGCGATAACCGAGCACCCCGACGACCGTCAAGAGCGCGAAAGCATAGATGTACCAAGGCAAGTCGGGTCCGCCGTAGTGGACGACGAGCTCTTCGACGGTCGAGGCCGCCAGCCCGTAGATCCCGGCTTGGATGGCGGTATAGGTCAGCAGCGCCAGCCCCGCCGCACCGAGTCCGGTGCTGGTGCCGAGTCTACGGCGGACGTAGGCGTAAAAGGCGCCCGCCTCGTCCATGTGGCCGCTCATCGCGGCGTATCCGACGCTGAAAACGAGCAGGACGGCCGCGGCGACGAGGTACGCGGTCGGTGCGCCCGCCCCGTTGCCGAGGCCGATCATCAGCGGCAGCGCACCCGCGACGGCGGTGAGCGGTGCGGCCGCCGCGATGACGAGGAGCACGATCCCGGTCACCCCGATCGAGCCACGTAATCGTGCACCGGCAGTGGGTGATTCAGTCATCGGGAGCTCCTTGGCAGCAACTTGTCGACTTGTCGCAGTGGCCGGAGCTGCTGCGAGGAACATCGAGGGTGGGATTGCGGTCGAAGAAGCCGACCGGTTTGAGCACGAATCCGGTGTAGTCGACCGGCATGATCGGCCAGTCCTCCGGTCGCGGAAAATGCGTGAGGCCGAAGGTATGCCACACGACCAGGTCTTCGTTGTCGAGCGCGCGATCGCCAGCGACGTAGGCCGGGAGACCCGCTCCGCCGGGATGCTGGTTGACGAAATCACCTGCGGCATAACGTTGATCCGGGTCGTATCGGGTCACCCAGAGGCTCTTGGTGGCGAAGGTGGCACGCTTGGCGATCGGCGACTCGTCGTCGGCGAGCAACGTCTGCCTGCCCTCCGGGTGCAGCACGTAGCAGACGGGCTGGCCGAGGCGGTTGCGCACCTCGGGATTGCTGATGTGCCAGGTGCGGCCGACCCGGTTGTCCGCGAGCCGCTGGGCCTGCGCTTCGCTGGTCAATACCGTCCGCTGCTGGGTGAAGGCGTTGCCGTGCGGATTGGCCGGGCCGATCGGCACGCGAACGGTCTCGACCTCCTCGACGCGGTTGCGGTGCCCGTCGACCATCATGTCGAGCCGGGCGCTGAACAGGTGCTGGTGATACGGCGCGCCGAGGCCGGGCGCGACCTGCGTGGCGAAGGGGTGATCGACGCCGGGATAGGCGGCGGTGAAGACGATTCCGGTGGCCTTGACCTCGAAGCCGATGGTTCCGTCCAGGTACAGGTACCAGAAGAAGCCGTAGTCGTAGTTGCCGACCGTGGTGAAGAACGAGATCACCAACCGGCGTTGGCGGCGGACCTCCCGCGACCCGGTCCACAGGTCGGTGTGCTTCCACAGCACCCCGAAATCCTCTTCGTGCAGACAGATCGCGTTGCGCAGGGTGCGCGCACGGCCTGCCTCGTCGGCAACGACCGCGTCGAAGTAGGTGATGTCGCCGACGCAGTCGCAGCCGAGCTCGAGCGCGTTCGCGTAGCGTCCGACGAGATACTCGCCGGTGTCGAAATAGTTCTGCCACGAGCGGACCGGTGACGGATCACCATAGGGCACAACCATTTCCGCGATCGAGGCGCGATGGATGATCGGCCGGAGCCGACCGCCGTCGTGAAAGCCTATCTGGTGCAGGACAAGGCCTTCGCGTGCGTCGAAACCCACCCGCATCGACCACTTTTCCCATTCGACCAGGTTCCCGCGCACCGTGAAGCTTGGTCCTTGCGGTTGGCTGATCTCGATCGGTTTCTGGGTGGTCCGCAGCGGACCGGTGACGGTGAGGTCGTCGAAGTTGCCGGATTCCTGGGGCACCGCGACCGGCCCGGTGTCGATGACCTGAAGTACCTCGCGCGTCATGACGTCGACGAACGCGACGAGTCCGTCGATCGGATGGGCCCATGGATGGTCCTTGTCGTGCTGCTGATGGAACGCCAAACCGCGCAGGATGCGGCGGCCTTCCTCGCCCTCGTAGCCGAATACGCCCGCCGACAGGGGAGCCACCCGCACCGCGGCGACGTCGAGGCCGCGGGCGGCCAGCGCGGTCAACCAGTCCGGGTCGGTGGACAGCACCGCTTCGACCAGTTCGAATTCCTCGTCGAGCACGGGCAGTTGGCCGTCGACGATCGCGTCGAGGGTGCGCTGGGCGAGCACGGCCCTGCTGCCGAGCGACACGATCAGATCGCTGGCATTGGGCCGGTCGACGTCGTGCAGCAGTACGCGGAAGCGCCGGTCCGGTGTCGTGGCGTTCGTCGAGTCGTTTACCGCGTATTTGTCCGGTTCTTCGAGGCCGACGTAGACGAATCGTGTCGTCGGCGCGATCAACCCGGCTTCGTCGACAATGGCGCGCATCCGGTCGATCTCTTCTTCGGTGGGCAACGCGAGCGGATGATCGGCACGTTTCGGTGTCGGTGTGGGCATAAGCCCTCCCATCTTGATTCTGCGACGTTGGAAACAAGCGGCGTTCGAAAATTCAGCTACTGCTGGACAACTGAGGCGATAGTTTTCGCGACCCTTGCGGCGATCGTGCCGCAATTCCTGCCTGGCGTGCGCGTCGATCTTGTGAATCCGCTCGTCACACCGCGCGCACCGGCATTGTCGCAGGCGTTCGCGCTCTCTTGTTTCTACAACGATCGGAATAAGATGACAGGTTGTGATTGCCGCGTGGCGAGCGACGAGTTACGCAAAGGCAAATCATTTCTCTTACACCATCGGCAGCCGCCGTGAGGCCGACGACCGTTTTGTGCAATTAGTGTGGCTCGGCGCCTGACGGATTATCGGCGCGCGGCATGGAGAATATGGGCGGCGAACGGGTCGTTAGCGGCCGAGGGCTCGAATCCATAGCGTGCCAATAACTCCGGGACGGCCGAATCCGCGATCTCGGTGAAGCCCATCGACCGCAGCTGCTGGGCGAGTTCGTCCGGCGGAAAGAAGCATTGCCACGGTTCACCCCGCTCCGCGACACGCTGCATGACGGACGCCAGGGTGGCACGGCGGTCGGGCGGCAGCGCCGTGGGCAGATCGTTGTAGTCCACGATCACCTGGGTGGGCGCGTCGAGTCCGGCGGTAAAGGACAGCATGTCCAACGCGGCCTGCTCGGTCAGGTACACCACCACACCGAGGCAGACGAAGATTGTCGCGGCACCGCGGTCGAACCCTGCCCGGGCAAGCGCCACGCCCAATGGTTCGCGCTCGAAGTCGGCGGGCACGAAGGTCAGCGACGGCGGAATCCGAATATCGGCCTCGCGCAACCGCAATCGCTTCCATTCCTGGGTCCGCGGGTGGTCTACCTCGAATACCCGCAGATCCGGATAGGGGTTTCGATAGGCGAAGGTCTCCAAGCCCGCGCCGAGGATCACGACCTGCCGCGTGCCGGTAGCGACGGCGGCGCCGATCGCGTCCTCGGCAAAGCGGAACCGGGTGACGATCCACGGATGGACTTGCTCGGGGATCCAGTACTCGCTCGAGGCGGTCAACTCGGTGGTCTCCAGGCCGACCAGGCGCACCGCCAGCGGATCGTCGAACACCCGCGGCGACGGGGTCGACTGATGCGTGGCGCGGACGAGCGCGACCGACAACGCTGTCCGGCTCGGCTGACCGACCTGCACGGCGACCTCCATGTGACCTGGGAATTCCGCCAGCTCAGGGTATCGGCCGCCGGTGACAATCCGCACGGCCGCTGTTCGATCGGCTTGACCTGCCGCTGACCTGGTGCCGTGCGGGGTATTGACAGTTAGTGACCGATCGGTTGCAATGTAGGAGTGAGCTACGACACGATCATCAAGGATGGCCGCTGGTTCGACGGCGCCGGTTCGCCTTCCGCTCTGCGCCATATCGGTCTTCGCGAGGATCGTGTCGCCGCCGTGTCGGCGGAGCCGCTCGATGAGACAGGCTGCCCGAACGTCATCGATGCCGAGGGCAAGTGGGTTGTCCCGGGGATGATCGACATCCACACCCACTACGACATCGAAGTGCTGAAGACGCCCGCGCTGTCGGAGTCGGTACGCCACGGCATTACGACGGTGCTGCTCGGTTCGTGTTCGCTGTCGACCGTGCACGTGGGCCCCACCGACGCGGGCGACCTGTTCGGTCGGGTAGAGGCGATCCCGCGCCGGCACGTCATCGAGGCCATCGAAGAAACCAAGACCTGGCACTCGGCGCACGAGTACGTCGCCGCACTGGAGAACCTGCCGCTCGGGCCGAATATCGCCGCACTGCTGGGACATTCGGATATCCGGACCGCGCAGCTCGGGCTCGACCGCGCCACCCGCAAGGATGTCCGTCCCACCGCTGCCGAAGTCGCGGCCATGGAATCGGCGCTCACCGAGGCACTGGACGCCGGGTTCGTCGGGATGTCCGCCCAGCAGCTGCTTTTCGACAAACTCGACGGCGACACCTGCCGGTCGCGCACGCTGCCGTCGACCTACGCCAAAGCCAGGGAACGCCGCCGCCTCAACGCGATTCTGCGACGGCGGCGGCGGGTGCTGCAGGCCGGACCCGATATCGCCTCGGTGCGCAGCATTGCCGCGATGACGCTGAGCAGCTTGGGCATCTTTCGCAAACGATTGAAGACCACGTTGTTGTCGGCCGCCGACATCAAGGCGAACCCGGGTCTGGTGTACATCATGGGCCCGATCGCGCGTGCGCTGAACGCACTCGGCGGCGACTTCCGCTGGCAGCATCTGCCGGTGCCGTTCGAGGTGTACGCCGACGGCATCGACCTGGTGATCTTCGAGGAGTTCGGTTCGGGCGCCGCGGCACTGCATCTCGCTGATCAGGTCGAGCGCAATGCCCTGATGCAGGATGAGGCGTATCGGCGGCGGTTCCGCAAGGACTACGACGCGAAGTTCGGGCTGCGGGTCTGGCACCGCGACTTCTTCGATGCCGAAATCGTCGCCTGCCCAGACGATTCCGTGATCGGGAAGACCTTCGGACAGGTGGGTATCGAGCGCGGCGGTGCGCATCCGGTGGACGCGTTCCTCGATCTGGTGGTCGCGCACGGCACGAAATTGCGTTGGCGCACCACGATCTCCAACCACCGGCCGAAGTTCCTGACCAAGCTGGGCGCGGATCCTGGTGTGCAGCTGGGCTTTTCCGACGCGGGCGCACATCTGCGGAATATGGCGTTCTACAACTTCGGTCTCCGATTCCTGCGCCGGGTGCACGATGCCGAGCAGTCCGGGCGGCCGTTCATCTCGCTGGAGCGTGCGGTGCACCGGCTGACCGGGGAACTGGCCGACTGGTACGGGATCGACGCCGGTCACCTCCGGGTGGGCGACCGAGCCGACCTGGTGATCATCGACCCGGCGCACCTCGACTCCGCGCTCGACGCCTACGCGGAAAGCCCGGTCGCGCAGTATGACAACCTGTCTCGCATGGTGAATCGCAATGACGGGGCGGTCTCGGCCGTCTTCATCGGCGGTAAGTACGTCTTCGGCGACGGCACGCCCGCGCCGATCCTCGGTGCCGACCGCACCGGACGTTTCCTCAGGTCTCGGGCGCGGTGACCGATCAGCCGCGACGCACGCAAGCCCAACGCCGCGCCGCGACGATCGCCAAACTCGTCGAGGCCACCATCGAGGCCATCGCCGAGGTCGGTTACCACAACGCCTCGCTCGGCGAGATCAGCCGCCGGGCCGGGGTGTCCAAGGGTGGCATCTTCCGGCACTTCGACTCGCGGACGGACCTGGTCGTGGCCGCTGCCGAAGAGGTCGGCCGCAGGCATATGCGGGCGTTCGACAATATTCGGGCGCGCGAGAACGCCGACCGGCCACTGGATTTGGCCCACATTCTGCACCGGGCCCGCAACCAGATCCGCCAGGAAACCAACACGGTCTGGTTCGAACTGCTGGTCGCCGCGCGCACCGAGGCGGAACTGCGGGCCAGGTTGGCTCCGGTCGCCCGGGCGCTGATCGACGACGTCGAGCGGGTCGCGATCGCCGCGCTCACACCCGCTGTCCCGGCCGATGTCGCCCGCCTGCTGGCCACCTCGGTGGTGCACATGTTCGACGGCGAGGCGATCTTCCGTTCCACCTATCCGCGGCCCGAATTGGAAGACACCCGAATCGAATACGTCGCCCGCGCCTTTCAGCAGCTGACCGGGGAGGGTCGAGTCGACTCGAGTTCCTGAGCAACCCTGCCTGGTCGATCACGGCGAACCTCGCACATGAATTATGGGCTATTGCATAATCTATAGCGCTATTGTTGACTGAACCTCATGGCCGACACCGTTACCGTCGAACGCGACGGACATGTCCTGCTCATCGGACTCAACCGCCCGGCGAAGCGCAACGCCTTCACCCTCGAGATGCTCGGCGAGCTCTCCCGCGCCTACGCGCTGCTCGAAAACGACGACGACCTGCGCGCCGGTGTGCTCTTCGGCCACGGCGAGCATTTCACCGCGGGTCTCGACCTGGTCGATGTCGCGCCGGCCCTCGCTTCGGGCGCGATCACCTACCCCGAGGGCGGAATCGACCCGTGGCGGCTGGATTACCGCTGGACCAAGCCGGTGATCGCGGTGGCACAGGGCTGGTGCATGACGCTGGGCATCGAGCTGCTGCTGGCCGCCGACATCCGGATCGCCGCCGAAGGTACCCGGTTCAGTCAGCTGGAAGTTCGGCGCGGCATCTACCCCTTCGGCGGTGCGACCCTGCGGTTCTGGCGGGAAGCCGGCTGGGGCAATGCCATGCGCTGGGTGCTCACCGGCGCCGAGTTCGACGCTGCCGAGGCCTACCGCATCGGCCTGATTCAGCAGATCACCCCCGATGCCGCCACGGCGCTCGACGCCGCGCGCACGCTCGCCACCGAAATCGCCGAGGACTCGGCGCCATTGGGTGTGCGCACCATCCTCGCCTCCGCGCACCGTGCCCGCGACGAAGGAAATGCCGCGGCGGCCGAGCATTTGGTCGGCGATGTCACCAAGCTTTTCGCAACGGCCGACGGTGCGGAGGGGATTCAGTCGTTCGTCGAGCGACGTAAGGCCCAGTTCACCGGTAAGTGACGCGGGAACGGCCCGCTGGTGCCCCGATCAGGCGAGGCGGAGATCCATCTGGATGGTGGTGCCGTGCACGCCGGTATGGATGCGGACCAGGTCGGTCAGCTGGTTGACCAGAAGCAGGCCGCGGCCACCGAATTGGAACGGTTGCGGGGGTAGCCGACCCGCGAGCGGATTGGTGATGTGGCCCGCGTCGCGGACCTGGCAGCGCAGTTGCCTGCCCTCGGTCCAGAGCGCCAGCGTGCCGCTGCCGCCCCCGTGCACCACCGAATTGGTGATCGTCTCGGCGACGACCAATTCCAGATCCACCATGTGGTCCTCGGCCATGCCCGCCCGGCGGGCGTAGGCGACCGCCCGATGCCGGGTATCGGTGAGCGAGGTGGCATCGAAGGCGATCACGTCGGCGATCGCGGGCGGCGGGGGCAGCGGCTTGTTGTAAGAGGCGACGATGTGGTCGGGATCGTAGGCGCCACTGGGGCGTTCGCCGCTGCTGTCGATCAGTGTCGGATGCGTCGCGTGCGCGTCGGCCAGCACGAGCGGGTCGAGGCGTTCGGTGTCGTAGGGGCACAGGATGGTGACCTCGCGACCGGTGAACGCGGCGTTGATCAGCGCTTCGTGCTGGACGCATGCCGGGTATTCCGTCGCGGATCGGCCCGCCCAGATGGGTTCACCGATGATCCGCACCCGACCGGTCGGGTAGGTGTCGGCGAAGGCGCGCAGCACGCCGGGAATGATCCGGCCCGGGTTGCGGCCTTCGACGGTCATGTCCATCAACCGCACCGCGTCGGCATCCGAGCCGAGTTCGGCGCGAATCAGTTCCAGGTTGGGGCCGGGGACCGACACCGCGACCGGTTCGTTGTTGGCCAATCCTTCTCGGATGAACCCGACGGTGCCTGCCAAATACTCCTCGGTGTCGCTGTAGAACAGCGCCGGGTGCACGAACGGGTCTGCCGAGTCGGCAGTGGGTGGTCCAGCGGCGGCGGCGGTGGTGGTCATGCGCGGTCTACCTCGAGTGTGGGGAGCGACGGCCAGAACAGGTCCAGGATGCGGACCAGCGTCACCGGTGGGTTGTGCAGCACGACCCTGCGTCCCTGTGCCGACTGATTCGTTGCTTCCACCAGTATCAGGGTGCCGTGGGTGTCGATGAATGTGAGCTCGGACAATTCCAGATGGATGTCGGGGACACTGGGCAGCTCGGCCAACGCGGACCGCCAACTACCGTGCGTCGCCAGATCGACCTGTCCCACGCACCGCAGACCGGGCGGGCTGTTGGTCGGAAATGTCCGCAACCTCGGCGAAACGGGAGACGTGGGGTGGCTCCTGTCGGCGGGTGTCGCTGGCTCGGCTCGCACCGTCACATCACTCCTTCTGCCTATCAACGGCAGGAAATTACGTGAACAACATACGCGGGGGCGGGCGGCGCCGATCATCCGGGCCGCTGGTGTCGGACCCGCACCGGCGCGTGCCGGTAGACCATGATGTGTCCGTGCGTCCCGGCTGGGCCGGGTGGTGGTTACCTGTCGCTCGTCTCGAAGGAGAGGGTCTGCACGATGGCATTGTCACGGCGGAGGTTCATCGGCGCGGCCGGGTTGGGTTCCGGCGGGATGCTCATCGGGTCCCGGGCCGGTGCGGTACCGGAGCCGGTTGCGGAGGTGGCACCGAAGGTCGTCCTGCCCGGCGACGCGGAATACGCACCGCTCACTCTTAGGGGCTACAACCGGCGGTTCGTCGCCCGCCCCGCGAAGATCTATCTGCCTGTCGACGCCGAAGAGACCCGTTCCGCGGTGCGGAGCGCCGTCGCCGAGGGGTTACGTATCGCTACCCGTTCCGGTGGGCACTGCTTCGATGGCTTCGTCGACGACCCGCAGACCCGGGCGATCATCGATCTGAGCCGGATGCGCGGGGTGTACTTCGACGAACGTCACCACGCCTACTCCGTGGCCGCGGGCGCGGAGATCGGCGCGGTGTACGAGGCACTGTTGCGCGGCTGGGGCGTGACCATTCCGGCCGGAATCTGCTTGGGCGTCGGCATGGGCGGCTATTTGAGCGGCGGCGGCTACGGTCCGCTGTCTCGGCGGCTCGGGCTGGCCGCGGACCATGTGTACGGCGTCGAGGTGGTGACGGTCGACGCGGCCGGGGCGGCGTCGGTGGTGGTCGCCACCAAGGACGGACCGAATGCCGATCTGTGGTGGGCGCATACCGGGGGCGGCGGCGGCAATTTCGGTGTGGTAACCCGGTTTCTGCTCCGCTCGCATGATGCCGACGGTGCGGACCCGGCGCGATTGCTGCCGAAACCACCGGCGAACATGATGACGGCACGGTTGGTGCTACCGGTCGCGAGCGAAGCGGCGTTCGTTCGCTTTGTCGGGAATTACTTGGCCTTTTTCGAACGGAACAGCCAGCAGGACAGCCGATTCGCCGGTCTCTATGCCCCGCTGCATGTCAAACCGTTCGCCGGGTCCTGCGACATCCTGGTCCTGCTCGATGCCGATGCGCCAGACGCCCGGTCCTGTTACGACGAGTTCGTCGCGGCGGTGAGCGAGGGCGTCCTGCCGCCGCCGATCGTGCCGCCGCTCGAGCAGAAGTCCTATCCGGACACCGTGGCGCAGGTGTATTACGCCAAGGGCCCGCAGCCGCCTCGGGTGAAAGTAAAGGCGGCGTATCTGCGGCGGTCGTACACGCCTGAGCAACTGCGGACGTTCTACCGGTACCTGACCGATGTGCGCTATATCGGCGAATCCCAGCTGGAATTCCTGCCTTTCGGCGGCGCGATCAATGCCCGGCCGACCGGAGCGACCGCCATGCCGGTGCGTGACTCATTCATGAAGATGCTCATCCACGCGGCATGGCGCGCTCCGGCGGACGACGACAGATTCACCCAGTGGGCTCGCGAGATGTATCGCGACGTCTATGCCGCGACCGGCGGGGTGCCGGTGCCCGGCGAGGTCGACGGCGGGAGCTACATCAACTACCCGGATCCCGACCTCCGGGATCCACGATGGAACACCTCGGGGATTCCCTGGCACACCTTCTATTACCGCGACAACTACCCGCGGCTCCAGCGGATCAAGGCGGAGTGGGATCCGCTCGGCACCTTCCGGCATCAGCTGTCGATCGACCCGAATGAGTGACCTGTTCGTGCGCCGGTCTCGGTTCAGGATTCCGGCAGCAGCGACGGATCGGTGCTGTACGCCCGCAGTCGCCCCAGCATGGCGGCCCGAGATTGGGCGAACGCGGCGTCGCGATCCAGCAGGCGCGCGCGGGTGACCGCGGCGTAGCCGAGCGCGTCGAGTTCGAAGGCGAGGACGCCGGGATCGGTGTCCGGCTGTAGCTGGCCGGCATCGAGTGCGGAGCGAATGACGGAGTGCACGAACGCGTCCCACTCGCGAGCAAGCGCGACCAGGCGGTCGCGGACCGGGCCGGGGCGGTCGTCGAACTCGTGCTGGATGGCCACGAAAAAGCAGCCGCCGGGCAGTATCAGGTCGGCGTAGAACGCCAGGCGCGATTCGTGCAGCGCCCACAGCTGACCTATCCCGGCCGGTGCTCGCAGCGCGGGTGTCACTACCTGCTCCACCCACTGCAGGCGCGCGCGTTCGATGGCCGCCAGTTGCAGCTCTTCCTTGTCGCGCCAGAGCGAGAACAGGCCGGACTTGCTGACGCCCGCCTCGGCGGCGACCTGTCCCATGCTCAGTCCGCCGAGCCCTTCGACGGAAGCCAGCGAGACCACCGCGTCCAGCACTACGGTTCTGGATCGTTCGCCGCGAGCTCGGCGCCCGTCGGCCGGGTGCCTGTTTGTCATGTGAACATCCTATCGCAATAAGTCCGACCGATCGGTCGGAATAGTGGAGAGGTGTGCGAATTCAACGCGTGGCCGGGGCAGGAGCGGGCGCCTGACCCCGGGAGATCCACCGGAAGCGTACGTCCAACGGCGGATGGCGAAATGGGGGATTCCCCTGAGGCAGAAACGTATTCGTTTCGGATACCGTCGAGGCATCGTAATTGCCGCTCGAAACCGTCTGCACGCCAATGCTTTAGACGTTTCCGCGACGGGGAATGGCCCGGTAGGCGGCCGCGGTGGAGAGTTTGTGTATCGGATCCGAACGCGATAGGCGCGTTCCGTGTGAACAAGAGGTCGATGGTGTCGGTAACGAGTGTGGGTACGGGTAGAGCTCGACGGGTGATGGTGCGAACCGTAGTGGCGGCGACACTGGCGCTGGCCCCCGCCGCTGTCATCATTCCGGCGGCCTCCGCCAGGCCGTGCGTCACGCCGACGGAGATCGGCTGCCACGGCGGCTTCCACCACGACCCGCCCAAGAGCGGCCTCGATGACGACTTCTTCGGCTACGGCATGGATGGCTTCGATGGTTCCGGGCGTGACCGATTCGGCCGTGATCGGTTCGGCTATGACCGAAGCGGTTACGACCGGTGGGGTTACGACCGATGGGGCTACGACCGGAACGGCTTCACCAGGGAGGGTTGTGCCCGAAACGGGGCGGACCGTCCCGATG
This sequence comes from Nocardia iowensis, assembly GCF_019222765.1. Lineage (NCBI taxonomy): Bacteria > Bacillati > Actinomycetota > Actinomycetes > Mycobacteriales > Nocardiaceae > Nocardia > Nocardia iowensis. Next base: position 1,774,682 of record NZ_CP078145.1, read on the forward strand.
CCGACGCCGGGAAATGTGAACGGTTGCGGTCGCGTCCGTCCAGTGGCAGCAGCTCCTGACGGTTGCTGCTCGGCGAGCTGAGGCAGGTGTATCGCCTGTTCAGCCCGACTCGCCGAGCCGGGGTATCGGCGAAGCCGGGCGGCCCGGCTGCCGAGTTCGCTAGTTTCTATTCAGACGGTCATCGTCTTATCGAGTCTTTCGGCTGGTGAAGGGGATCCGTGATGAATGCTGACTGCTCCGGCTCCGAACGGGAAGCGAACTGGCGTACGAAGGCGCGACGGGGTGCGTTTCGGGCTGTTCTGGTGTCGGCCGTCATGGCGGCCGTGTTCAGCGCCGTGACCGCGTGTGGCGATGAGAAAGATCAACAACCGACCGATGCGGCGGTAGTGCAGACCCGGTCCGGGCCGGTGCGCGGGACCGTGACGGCCGACGAGCGCGCATTTTCCGGAATCCCCTATGCGGCACCACCGGTGGGCGAGCTGCGGTGGAAACCGCCTGCCGCACCGGCTGTTTGGTCGGCGGAGCGAGACGCGACGAAGCCGGGAGCCGAGTGTCTGCAACCCGAGGACGCCGGTCGGCTCACCGGCAGTGAGGACTGCCTGTTCCTGAATGTGTGGACACCCAGTGGCGCTGCCGATCGGAAACGCCCGGTGCTGGTGTGGATCCATGGCGGCGCGTTCACCACCGGCAGCGGTAGTTTGTACAACCCCGCGCGATTGGTGCGCACCGGCGACATGGTCGTGGTGACGATCAACTACCGGCTGGGTGCGCTGGGTTTCCTGGGGCATCCGGCGGTGGCGCACGAGGACGGGCAGGTCGGCAATTTCGGGTTGCTGGATCAGCAGGCGGCGTTGCGCTGGGTGCGTGACAATATCGCCGCGTTCGGCGGCGATCCGGCCAAGGTGACCATTGCCGGTGAGTCGGCCGGCGCGATGTCGGTGTGTGACCACCTGGTGTCGCCGGCCTCGGACCGGTTGTTCCACGGCGCGATATTGCAGAGCGGGCCGTGCGAAATGCAGACCGACCGGCAGACCGCGGTCGCCAAGAGCGAGGAGTACTCGGCGACGATCGGCTGCCCGGACGCCGATGCCGCCGCGGTAGCTCGGTGTCTGCGTGCGGTACCCGCTGAGCAGGTGGCCGCGACACCGTTGCACTTCACCGGGGAAGCCGGTGTCGGTCTGCCCAGTCCGAGCTACGGCCAACCCCTGCTGCCGGACGACCCGATGGTCGCATTCCGTGACGGCAAGGCCGCGAAAGTGCCGGTACTGATCGGCGTGAACCGAGACGAATACACCTATTTCGTTGCCGGACAGACGATCACCGCCCAGCAGTATCCCGACCTGTTGAAGATGTTCGGCCCACAAGCCGACGCCGTCACCGCGCAATATCCGCTCGACCGCTACGCGCAACCGGAGCTGGCCTGGTCCGCGGTGATGACCGACCACGTCTTCGCGTGCCCGATCGCCGACAACACGAAATCCCTCACCCGCACCGGCCCCGTCTACGCCTACGAATTCGCCGACCCCGATGCCGCGCCCCTCCCCGGGCTACCGTCCCCACCGCCCTTCCCCTTGGGCGCGGCCCACGGCTTCGAACTGCCCTACCTGTTCGACCTCGACCGGACTCCGTCCCCCGCCACCTCAGCTCAGCAAGCCTTGTCCGACAAGATGATCCGCTACTGGTCAGCCTTCGTCCACACCGGCGACCCGAACGCCAACGGCCTCCCGCACTGGCCCCGCCACACCGGCGACCAGTCCCTGGTCCTGCACCCCGACACCGCGACCACCACCAACATCCACGAAACCCACCACTGCGCCCTCTGGACCCAAATCCCCACCCCGTGACACGCGCTCGCCCGTCTCGCGGCGCCAAATACAAGCGTTCGCAAGGCAATCGAGGCAACCGCCTAAGCGGCAAGATCAGTACCAGTGATGTGCTTGCCAGAACTCCCAGGCGCGGATGGGGTTGCCGTAGCGCTTGTTCATGTAGTCGTAGGTCCAGCGGATCTGGGTTACCGGGTTGAACGCCCAGTCGGGACCGTGGGTGCCCATCTTCTGGGGCGGCAGGGCTTGGCCGAGGCCGTAGGCGCCGCTTTCCGGGTTGATGGCGAAAACATTCCAGCCGCTTTCCCGGGTGATGATGTTGTCGAACGCCCAGAAATGGTGTGGCGGCACGATTGTCATCGCAAGAATTTTGACCGTTGCCCGGGGTAGGGAGAGGGCGGAGCCGGCCGAATGGGTTTCCCAGGTGCGCGACGGCGTCGCGCAAATCGGCGGCGCATCGGGAGCCGCGCAATCCGTGGCGACAGCGTTTGCCGGAGCGGCGCAGAGAAAAAGCGCACTGACGGCTGCTGCGACGGTAGGAATGAAGTACCGCATCGTCGATTCGGTCCTTTCGTATCCACTGATTGAAACTCGAAGCCTGTCGTGCTAATTCAGCAAATCACTAGTGACCGATGTTGTTGCGCAGCCGCTCCGGAGTGTCATTCAAATGAATAAGTGCACTCCAGGCGGGTATGGCCCGCGCAACCTGCGGAAACACTGCCGCGTGGCGGCGCGCGACAGTGATGCATTTCAGCTATTGTGGCTGTTCATGATGACTACCCCGGGTCGGACGCGAATGCGAAGCCGTCTCGCCGCGTCGGTGGTTGGTGCGATCGTGGCAGTGCTGGTCTCGCCGCCGTTGGCGACCGGGCAGACGGCACCGGAGGCTGAGCCGAAGACGACTCCGAACGCGGCGCCCGAGGCTCCGGGGGATTCGGCGCCGCCGCGCATTCGCGGCACCAACTGGGCCGGATATGTGGTCACCGGGAGCTTCAAGAGCATTTCCGCGGAATGGGTAGAGCCCGAGGTAACCTGCACCGATACCGGCGTTATTCAGCGCGTGGCGCCGTGGGTCGGCCTGAACGGAACGCTGGTGAACGGCAAGCAGGCCTTGCCGTTGATGCAGACGGGTGCCGAAGCGATCTGCGTGAGTGTGGCGGGCACGCTGGCGTCGCTGCCCGGGCTGGCCATCGTGAACCTGGCGAGCGCCACCGTCGTCAATAATCCCGCCTGGTTCCGCAATGCGATCAGGGCCGCGCAAAGTACGAACACCTCGCTGGGCCAGGCCACGTCCGATGTGTGCGCGGGCATCGGCAGCGCGTCCGCCCAAGGCGCCACGGTATGCACGCAAGAGATTTATCGGATGGCGTTGTGGGAGGCGTATCCGGCAAATCCGGGGATATACGAGGGCGTCACATCGGCCCCCGGTGACAAAATGCGGGCTTCGGTCAGCTTCGACGGCTCCGCCTACACCATGACGGTGGCGAATGTGACGCAGAACTGGACGCGGACCACCGTCGTGGAGTCCGACGCCCCGGCATTGACCGCGGAAATTATTGTCGAGGGCCAGCTCAACAGTGCCCTCCCATCGTTCAGTCCGATCACCTTCACCAACGTGCAGGTCGACGGAAAGCCGTTAACGGCCTTCGAGCCGGTGAGCTATTCGATCGGCGCCACCAACGGTGAACTCGGCCCCGGCCCGATCTCCAAGGACGGCAGCAGCTTCACCATTGCTAAATAGTCGGGCCACATGCCCGCGGCGAGGGGCCGGTCAGGTCCCCGACGCGTAAACATGGTTGTCGAGATCGGTAGCGACCTTCGATAGCCGATGCGTGGACCGTGCCGGGCGTCGGCGGGCGATCGCAAGCGGCGCCGCAGGGCGTTGCACAGTGACCGGAACGCCGGACCCCGCGGCACGATCCGGCCCCCATCGCACCGCAATCAGCGAAACATTAAGAGTCCCGCGATATCTCGGTCAGGATATGCGCCACGCTGCTAACGTGGGCCGTCCCGGGGCCGACGGTAGACCGGCTCTGCTGACAGGTGGAGATAACGCATGGCACAGTCCGGAATGAAGGAACTTATCACCCTCGGTCACGAACAGAAGTACATAACGCACGCTGAGATCAACGAGTATGTTCCGGAAGCCATCGGTGATCGGGATCAGTTCGTCGGCATCATCCAGATGCTCGACGCCCGAGGTATCCCGGTGTACGAGTCGGATCCGGTCTCCGGCGAATAGCGCTGGGTCAAGCGGGCAGTAACTCCGCGATCAGTTTCTCGATCCGATCGCGAATCTCGTCGCGGATGGGCCGCACGGCATCGACGCCTTTGCCCGCGGGATCCGCGAGCACCCAATCTCGGTAACTCACCCCGGGAAAGTACGGGCAGGCGTCGCCGCAGCCCATGGTGATCACCACGTCGGAGGCTGCTACCGCGTCGGCGGTGAGGATCTTCGGCGACTGGGCGGAGATGTCGATGCCGAGTTCGGCCATGACCGCGACCGCGGCGGGGTTGATCGAGTCGGCCGGTGCGCTGCCTGCCGAGCGGACCTCGATGACGTCTCCGGCCAGGTGGGTCAGGAATGCCGCTGCCATCTGCGAGCGGCCCGCGTTGTGCACGCAGACGAACAGAACGCTGGGCTTGGTTGCCATGGTTGGCCTTTCGGTTTCCGGGCCGGTGCCCCGCTGGGGCGTCGGGCGGCGCTGTCGGTTCGCTAGACGGCGGAGCTGACTGTGGATGCGTTGTCCCTGAACCGCTTTCGCAGCGCGAGGGAGACGTAGACGAGGCCGACGAGGACGGGCACCTCGATGAGGGGTCCGACGACTCCGGCGAGCGCTTGGCCCGAGGTGGCGCCATAGGTGGCGATCGCCACGGCGATGGCGAGTTCGAAGTTGTTGCCTGCGGCGGTGAACGCCAAGGTGGTGGTGCGTGCGTAGCCGAGCCCCATGACGGCACCGAGCAGGTAACCGCCACCCCACATCATGGCGAAGTAGATCAGCAGCGGAATGGCGATCCGCACTACGTCCAGTGGCTGCGAGGTGATCTGCTTTCCTTGTAGCGCAAAGAGAATCACGATCGTGAACAGCAATCCGTACAGCGCCAACGGCCCGATGCGCGGCAGCAGCGTCGCCTCGTACCAGTCACGGCCCTTGGCGCGTTCGCCCAAACGGCGGGTCAGATATCCGGCCAGCAGCGGGATCCCGAGGAAGATCAGCACCGACTTCGCGATCTGCCACGGCGAGGTGTCGATGGTGGCCTGTTCCAGACCGAGCCACCCGGGCAGCACCGACAGATAGAACCAGCCGAGCACGGCGAACATGATCACCTGGAACACCGAGTTGAGCGCGACGAGGACCGCGGCGGCTTCCCGGTCACCGCACGCCAGGTCGTTCCAGATGATCACCATCGCGATGCAGCGGGCCAGGCCGACGATGATCAAGCCGGTCCGGTATTCGGGCAGATCCGGCAGCAACAGCCAGGCGAGCGCGAACATGAGTGCGGGACCGAGCACCCAGTTCAACATCAGCGAACCGACGAGCAGACCGCGATCACCGGTGACGGTGTCGAGGCGGTCGTAGCGAACCTTGGCCAGCACCGGATACATCATGATCAGCAGCCCGATCGCGATCGGCAGCGAGATGCCGTCGATCTCGACCGCGCTCAAGGCGTCACCGAGGCCGGGGATCAGCCGTCCGAGCCCGAGTCCGGCGACCATCGCGACACCGATCCACACCGGTAGGAACCGGTCGAGCGTGGAGAGTTTCGCAACGACACCCTGCTCGTTGGCCATAGTGTCCACGCTCATGCGGTCACTCCGGCCGCAGTGCCGCTCTCGGTCAGCAGCACCTGCGAGAGTCGTTGCAGCGCATCGGGAATCACCCGGTAATACACCCATGACGCACGGCGCTCGCTGTCGAGCAGTCCGGCCTCGCGCAGCACCTTCAGGTGATGGGAGATCGTCGGTTGGGACAGCTGGATACCTTCCGACAGATCACACACGCACGCCTCCTGTCCTTCGCGGCTGGCGATCGCGCTCAGCAGGCGCAGCCGAATCGGATCCGACAGCGCCTTGAACACTCCGGCCAACTCGCCCGCGGCCTCGGCGGTCAGGGGTTCGCGCACGATCGGCGCGGCGGTACACGACTGCACCGGCGTCACCACCAGCTTTGACTTCGACATGCGCCTATATTGATCGATATCTAATCAATGAGCAAGCAAACAGCCGGTGAACCCCGCGCGGCCGCCGAATGCAACGGCACTCAGCGGCCTCAGTTGATCGGCGATCGCCGCTCGATCAAGACCGTGTCGTGCCACACGCCGTCCAACTTGGCGATGCGTTCGCGGATGCCGACGGTGCGATACCCGGCGGCGTGGTGCAGCGCGATGCTGGCCCGGTTCTCGGTGAAGATCGCCGCTTGCAGGGTCCACAATCCGGCGGCGTCGGCCTCGGTGACCTGCTTGTGTAGCAACGCTTTTCCGACCCCGCGGCCGCGGTAGCCGCCCGCCACGTAGACCGTGGTTTCGGCGACGCCCGCGTAGCACTCGCGGGTGGACACCGGGCTCGCGGCGGTCCAGCCGACGACTTCGCCGTCGATCTCGGCGACCCAGCGGTGCTCGGGCAGCCAGTGTGCGTCGAGGCTGGCGCGACTCGGCACGGTGGTTTCGAAGGTGGCCAGGCCGGTGCTGATGCCCTCGGCGTAGATGCGGCGCACGGCCGTCCAGTCGGCGGGTCGCAGGGCCCGGACGGTGACGTCGGCGGGTACCTCGTCGGGGCAGCACGGGCGTGGGGCGAGCAGGCCCATGACCGCGTCGGCGGCGTGCGGCAATCCGGCGCAGCAGGCCTCGTTGACGGTGACGATCGTGGCCGTGCCCTCTTTGTGCAGGCGGACGAATCCGACGTCGGCGAGTTTGCGCACGTGATGCGAGGTCGTGGACTGGCTGGTGCCGAGGATTTCGGTCAGCGCGCCGATGGTGATGCCCTTCGGGGTGGTGGCGACCGCGTGTAGCAGGCGCACCCGGACCGGCTCGGCCAAGCAGGCGAACCACTCGGCATAGGTGGTCGCCTCGCCGGTGGGCAGGACCTGGGCTCGGGGTAACGCGATGGCCATGGCCGCCAGTATATCGATCTGGATCGATGGTTGCATCTATCGACCGCGGTCGATACTCTCTCGATTGGTTAATCGATACGGATCGATGAAAGATGGTGTGCGATGAATGCCCTTCCTGTCGTTGTCGTTGGCGCGGGCCCGGTCGGGCTGGCTGCTGCCGCCGAACTCACCGCCCGCGGACTTCCGGTGCTCGTCCTGGAACGAGGGGACCGGGCGGGGGCCGCGGTGGCGCAGTGGCGGCACGTTCGACTGTTCTCCCGGTGGGCCGAGCTGATCGCGCCCGCCGCCAGGCCGCTGCTCGAATCGCGGGATTGGCAGCAACCCGACGTCAACGGTTACCCCACCGGTTCGGAATGGGCAGCGCGGTACTTGGGCCCTTTGGCCGAGGCGCTGGGGGACCGTGTCCGGTTCGGTACGGAGGTGATCGGCGTGGCCCGGCGGGGACGTGATCGGGTGGTCGATGCCGGTCGCGACACCGAACCGCTGACCGTGCACGTTCGTACCGGCAACGGGGAGGAACGGATCGCGGCCCGCGCGGTGATCGACGCGTCGGGAACCTGGACGACGCCGAGCCCGCTCGGCGGTGACGGTCTGCCCGCGATCGGGGAAACCGCCGCGGCGGACCGAATTTCCTACCGCGTCCCGGATCTCGCCGCACCGGACACCGCCGCCCGGTACGCGAACAAACACGTCGTGGTCGCCGGAAGCGGGCACTCCGCGCTCACCGCGTTGGTCGCCTTCGCCGCGCTGGCGGACGATCATCCCGCGACCCGCATCACCTGGCTGCTACGTCGCGGCGACATCGGCGCGACGTTCGGTGGCGGACAAGCCGATCAACTCCCCGCCCGCGGCGCGCTGGGTCTACGGGCGCAGTCCGCGGTCGAGGCAGGACGCATCAGCGTGGTGACGGGTTTCCGCACCGAGACCGTCGAACGCGACGACTCGGGTCGGCTGATACTCGTTCCCGCCGAAGGAGATCCGGTAACCGCGGTCGACGAGGTCGTGGTGCTGACCGGTTTCCGCCCTGATCTGTCGTGGCTCGCGGAAATCCGACTCGGCTTGGACGCCACCCTGCAGGCCCCGACAGCGCTCGCACCGCTGATCGATCCGAACGTCCACTCGTGCGGCAGCGTATATCCGCATGGGGTGAAGGAACTCTCGCATCCGGACCCGGACGTTTTTCTGGTCGGAATGAAGAGCTACGGCCGCGCGCCGACGTTCCTGGCGATGACCGGCTACGAGCAGGTCCGCTCTATCGCCGCCGCGCTCGCCGGAGATCGGGAAGCAGCCGAACGGGTGGAACTGGTGCTGCCCGAAACGGGCGTCTGCGGCGGGTCCGGGCTGTTCGACGCGCCCACCGAGGAGTCGAGCGGCGGCTGCTGCGCCGCTCCGACGGAGGTGCACGAGTTGTCGTTGCCCGCGCCGGTCGCGATCCAGGATCTGACCCTCACCGCAACTACTTCCCGCTGAACCCCTGTGCTGGAAGCTGTTTCGGCGCCACAGGCGCCCGCCGCAACCGATACCGGGTTGCGGCGGGTGCTGCTGGTGCTGTGCGTCACCGAGGTCACCAGCTGGGGCGTACTGTTCTATGCCTTCCCGGTACTGCTCGGCAAAATAACTATCGCCACCGGCTGGTCGGCGACCGCATTGACCGCCGCGTTCTCGGCGGGGCAGCTCCTCACGGCGCTCGTCGGGATTCTGGTCGGGCGGTGGCTCGACCGTCGTGGTCCGCGCGGGGTGATGACCGCGGGTTCGCTGCTGGCTGTCGCGGCGCTGGTCCTGGTGGCGACAGCATCGAGCCTGCGGTGGTTCTTCGCCGGTTGGCTGCTGGTCGGCGTGGCGATGGGGGCGGTGCTGTACCCGCCCGCCTTCGCGGCACTGACCCGCTGGCACGGCCCGGACCGGGTCAAGGCGTTGACCGTGCTGACGTTGGCCGGGGGACTGGCCAGCACGGTGTTCGCTCCGGTCACCGCCGCATTGTCGGCGCACTTCGACTGGCGGGCAACCTATCTCGTGTTGGCGGCGATTCTCGCAGTGGTCACCGTGCCGGGCCACTGGCTCGGGCTACGGCTGCCGTGGCCGCCACGCGCGGTCGCGGAACCCGGGCACGCGCACCTCGCCGACCCGGGCCGGATCGGCCGTAGCCCCGTATTCCTCACGCTGGCAATCGCATTGAGTATTACCGCGTTTGCCTCCTTCGCCGTGGTCGTGACCCTGGTGCCGCTACTGACCGAACGCGGCATCGATAGCGGCACCGCTGCGGTGGCGCTCGGCCTCGGCGGCGTCGGACAGGTCGCCAGTCGCCTCGGTTATGGGGCACTGGCAAGTTGCACCAGTGTCCGCACCCGAACGCTGCTGATCCTGCTCGCCATCGCGGCCACCACCACGCTCCTCGGCGTTCTCACCACGGCGGCGGCGTTGATCGCCGCGGCGGTCCTGGGCGGCATGGCCCGCGGCGTGTTCACGCTGTTACATGCCACCGCCATCACCGATCGCTGGGGCACCGCTCATTACGGCCAACTCACCGGGCTGCTCTCCGCGCCGCTCACGATCACCATGGCGCTGGCGCCGTTCGCCACCACCGCACTGGCGGCCGCGGTCGGCGGATACGCCGCTGTTTACCTGCTGCTGGGCGGACTGGTCGCCGCCGCCGCAGTCCTCTCGCTGGTAGCTATCCCGAAACACGCACGGAAAGAACCACTTTCATGATCGATGTCCTCGTGATCGGTGCCGGGCAATCCGGCCTCACCGCCGCCCGCACAGTGCAGAAGCACGGCCTCGCGCCGGTGATTGTCGAAGCCGGACCCGAGCCGACAGGGTCGTGGTCGCACTACTACGACAGCCTGACGTTGTTCTCTCCGGCGGAACACAGTGGCATGGCGGGCTTCGCCTTCCCCGGCAGTCCCGACCACTACCCGCACCGCGACGAAGTCGTCGACTACCTACGCCGCTATGCCGCCACCCTTGATGCCGACATCCGCACCGGCACACCCGTTACCGCGGTCGAACCTCATCCGGATACCGGATTCGTCGTCCACACGGCCACCGGAGAGGCCCTGCATACAGCCGGAATCGTGGCCGCCACCGGGTCATTCACCAACCCGCATATCCCCGACCTGCCCGGCCGAGACGAGTTCAGCGGTGCTCTGCTGCATGTCACCGACTATCGCAATCCCAAACCTTATGTGGGGCAACGCATTATCGTCGTCGGGGCAGGCAACTCCGCCATTCAGGTCGCCTACGAACTCGCCGAAAGCGCCATCGTCACGCTCGCCACCCACCATCCCGTCAACTTCCTTCCGCAGCGCCGCAACGGTCACGACCTGCACCACTGGCTCGTCCATACCGGCTTCGATCGGCTCCCACCGGAGTGGCTCATCCGCTACGTCGGCGGCACCCTGGTCATGGACACCGGCGACTACCGGCACGCCCTCGAATCCGGCCGGATGGACCGCCGCCCGATGTTCACCCGCTTCGACACCGAGGCCATCGTCTGGGCCGACGGCACCAGAGAACGAGTCGACACCGTCCTGTTCGCCACCGGTTACCGCCCCGCCCTCGATTACCTCACCCCACTCGGCACTCTGGACAACGGTTTCCCGCTGCACACCGGTGGAATCTCGGTCACCCATCCCGGCCTCGTCTATCTAGGACTGGAGTTCCAACGCTCCTTCTCCTCCAACACGCTCCGCGGCGTCCACCGCGACGCCGACCATGTCATCGGCGCGCTGGCCGCGCATATCCAGAAGGCACCGGCAATGGTCGGGTTGTAGTGCCAACGATTGAACTCGCGGAACGCGGGGTATGCGGCGAGTAACAGGCTGGTTCGGGCTCGGTTCGCGGGTAGGCGGGCCGAGTCCGAAGCGGTCGGGAGGTCGCACCCGGCATCGTCAATGGCGACGAGCTACTCAATGACGAGCAGGCACGGCGGGAGCGGCTATACAGTTGGATCTTTCGGCGTTGCGGTAGTTGGATACCGTGCTCGCCCCTGAGAAAGGGGACACGGTTGTCCTTTCCGTTGCAGAATTCCGACGGCACCTTGCCGGAGCACGTCGCGGTCTCCCTGGGCTGGGATCCGTCCGATCAAGCTTTGTTCGTCGATTTCGACGGCACGGTGACCCCTGGCAACCGGATCGACTTGAATTCGGCGGCTTTGGTTTTCGCCGGCGAGGTACTGGTGGACACCGTCTACCACGAGCAGCTGGTTTCGCGAGACGGGTCGATCTCGCACAGTGGGGACAGCCCGACGGGGGAGGGCGTGGGGGACAACGAGGTGATCACCGTTGATCTGGCGCGACTGGCACCTGAGGTGACGGCGGTGATCTTCCTCGCGACCTCCTATTCGGGACAGAGTTTCGGGCAGATCGACAACGCGTACTACCGGCTTTTCGACACCACGACCGGCACCGAGATCACCCGATACCTGCTGAGCGGCGGCCCGCACACCGGGCAGGTGATGGGCAAGCTGCTTCGTACCCCGCAGTGCTGGTACTTCGTCGGGATCGGGGAGGGGATCTACGCGCATCATCTGTCCGAAGCGGTCCCGCAGATGGCGCGGTATCTGCCATAGCGTTGAAAGAGCGTCGTCAGAGCGGCTGGAATCCGGCGCCGATCTCGCCGCGAGCGTTCAGGTCGTGCACGATGGCGCTGATATTGGTACCGACCTCCGGACCGAGACAGCCGACGCCGAGGTAGGCGTTCACCATGCCGACCAGCGTGGTGCCGACCATGACGGGCGCCCCGGAATCGCCCTTCATCACACACATCTGGGTCCAGGTCTCGGTATTGGTGGCGCGGACATCACCCCAGGCGACGCCACAGCTCGTTCCGGTGGTGCTGCCCCGCTTGCACACCACCGTCGGGAACTGCGCGGGCGCACCGAGCCCGGTGATGGTGGTGCCGCCGACCCGGTTCACCGGAGTGACCCGCTGCTCATCGAATTCGATGACCGCGTAATCCAGGGTGCTGTCGGAGTAGACGAACCGTCCCACCCCCGTGCCGTCGGGATCGGCCTCGACGACGACGGTCGCGCCCGGCTCTCCGCAGTGTCCCGCAGTCAAACCGACCAGCCGCTGCGCGCTGTCCCTGCCGATTGTCGTCAGCGTGCACCCGGCCCGCGCGTCGACCACGATGCCGGAGCCGCCGCCGATCGTCGGTGGGGTGTCGTCTGCTTGGGCTTGCGCGGATGCGGATCCGGCGGCGAGCACTGCGGCGGTGGCGGCGAAGGCGAGCGCGGTTCGTGTCATGGGCATGACTCCTCTGGTTCGGTCGCCCGGCACCGTCGCACCGGGGTGTTCGCGACATTCCCGACTGGACCGATTCCAAACGGGCTATGTCGCAACCGAATTCACATAGGCGCTGTGGGCCTCCGTTAGGTGTTGCCGGTGCGGGCTTCCCTCAGCTGACCAATCCGCGCCGGATCAGGAGCGGCTCGATCGCGGGCGCGCGGCCACGGAACGACTCGAAGGCCGCCAGTGGGTCCACCGACCCACCCCGGGACAGCAATTCGCGCCGGAACACCGTGCCCTTCTCGCGGATCGACGTGGCGCCGTCGGTGAACCAGTCGACGGTGTCCGCGTCGAGCACCTCGCTCCAGATGTAGGAGTAGTAGCCCGCGGCGTACCCGCCCGAGAAGATGTGCGCGAAGTACCCGGTCCGGTACCGCGGCGGAATCGCCTCGATGGCCAGGCCCGCCTTCCGCAGCGCGGCCTCCTCGAACGCCTCGGCGTCGGCTCCGGCCAGCGCCTCGGCTCCGGGTACGCGGTGCCATGCCCAGTCCAGCAGTGCCGCACCGAGGTATTCGACGGTGCGGAATCCCTCGCCGAACCGCTCGGCCGCCACCATGCGTTCGACCAGTTCGGCGGGCATCTGCTCGCCGGTCTCGAAGTGCCGCGCATAGTTGGCCAGCACGTCCGGCTGAGCCATCCACATCTCGTTCACCTGCGAAGGGAACTCGACGAAGTCCCGAGGCACCTCGGTCCCGGCGAAGAACGGGTAGCGCACATCCGAGAACAGCCCGTGCAGCGCGTGTCCGAACTCATGGAAGAGCGTCCTGACGTTGTCCCAGGTCAGCAGGGCAGGCTCGCCCGCGGCAGGCTTTACAACATTGAGGTTGTTCACCACCACCGGCAGCGTCCCCAACAACCGGGATTGGCTGACGAGTTCGTTCATCCAAGCCCCGCCGTGCTTCGACGGCCGAGTGAAGAAGTCACCGAGGAACAGCCCCAGCGCGCTGCCATCCGCGTCGAACACCTCGAAGACCCGGACCTCAGGGTGGTACCCGACCAGATCCTCGCGCTCCCGGAAGGTGACCCCGTAGACCTGCTCGGCGGCGAAGAACACCCCGTCCCGCAACACCCGCTCGAGCTCGAAGTAGGGGCGCAGTGCCTCGGCGTCCACCGCGAACCGTTCGGCTCGCACCCGTTCCGACCAGTACAGCCAGTCCCAGGAGCGGAGTTCGCCGTCGTCGTCGGCCGAGTTCGCCCGCATCGCCGCCGTCAACTCGGTCGCCTCCCGCTCCGCGTTGGCCACCGCGGGCGAAACGAGCCGCCCGAGCATTTCCTCCACCGCCTCGGCCGAGCGCGCGGTCTGGTCCTCCACCGCATACGTCGCGTGATCCGGGTAGCCGAGCAAGGCGGCGCGCTCGGCCCGCAGGGTGGCGATCCGGACGGCGAGCACATCATTACCGTCCGCGCCGAATCCGCGCCCCAGCGAGGCCGCCATCATCCGGCGCCGCACCTCCCGGTCGGCCAGGTCACGCAGGACGGGCTGGTTGGAGACATTCTGCAGGCTCAGCGCCCACGCCCCTTCGCGGCCGAGCGACCGGGCATTCTCGGCCGCGGCAGCGACCGCCGCGGGAGCGAGTCCGGCCAATTCCTCGGCGTTCTCCAACACCAGCACGGCGGCGTTTCTGGCCGCCACATTGTTCTGCCCGAATTCGGTGGCTGCCGCGGCGATTTCGGTATTGAGCGCGCGCAGCCGAGCCTGGCCGTCGGCGTCGAGTCCGGCACCGGCCCGGACGAACCTGAGGTGGTACTGCTCCAGCAACCGCAATTCCTCAGCGTCCAAGCCGAGTTCGTCGCGGCGTCCATACAGCGCCTCGATCCTGGCGAAGAGCGCGGGATCGAGATAGATGGCGTCCCGGTGCGCGGCCAGCCTGGGCGACATCTCGGCCTCGATCGCGTCGGTACCCGGGCTGGAGTCCGAGGAGGCGATATTGAAGAAGGCATTGGCCACCCGGGTGAGCAAGGCTCCCGAACGTTCCAGCGCCACCACGGTATTGGTGAACGAAGGCGCGTCGTCCGCGGCGGTGATGGCGGCGACCTCGGCCAACTGCTCTGCCATGCCGCGCTCGAACGCGGGCACATAGTGCTCCTCCCGGATCTCGGCGAACGGCGGCAACTGGTAGGGGAGCGTGCTCGGCTCGAAGAACGGGTTGCTCGTCATAGCTGAAACCTTATGCCGGAACGGTGTACGACGGTGTGGGCGCTGCTACCGGCCGGAAGTGTCTGACTAGGATTGGCTTCTTTGTCGGTCCGTGGGCGTGTGAAGGGAATCCGTATGGCTCGCAAAGTGGTTGTGACGCTGGTCGATGACTTCGATGGGGAGTCGCAGGCCGAAGAGACGGTGATGTTCGCCGTCGACGGCGTGGGATATGAACTGGACTTGTCTGTCCTCAACGCCAGCAAGCTGCGTGGTGTCTTCGAGGAATGGACACCGCATGCGCGCAAGGTCGGCCGGGTGCCGCGCGGTAAGAACGGTACGGTGCGTCCAGCGGGGGATCGGGCGCAGACCGCGGCGATTCGGGATTGGGCGAAGCAGAGCGGTATCGAGGTGTCGAGCCGGGGACGGGTGTCGGCGGAGGTCGTCGAGGCGTACACCAAGGCGAACGCCTAGCCCGAGTTCGGCGTAGCGGATCGCGTGCTCTGGCCGGCGTTTGGCGCCGGGGGCACGCGATCTTTTTTCTCGGCCACGTTATGTCGTATGCCATATTGCCTACTCGGCGTACTAGTTGTTACCGTGCGTAACGTCAATATCCAGACGCGCGCATAACCGAAGGTCACGGGCTCGCACAGACAGCGGAGAAGGTCATGAAGAGTGCCTGGGTGTACGGCGTTGTAGTCCTGGTTCTAGGCGTGACGGCTCTCTTCATAGCCCGGCTGCGGCTGAGTGAGATCCCGGACTTGGCGATCGGGCATTCGACCCCGCCGCCGGTGCTGGGGCGGCCGAGCGGACAGGTCATCGACTACGAGATCGACGGGCCGAGCGGAACCTCGGTGCGGCTGTCGTATCTCGATGAACAGGGCCAGGTTCGCGATGTGTCGACCGGCCTGCCGTGGCGGACCTCGGTGCGCACCGACAGGCTGACCCTGCCGACGGGCGTGGTCGCGCAATCGGATGCCGATCATGTGTCCTGCCGCATCGTCATCAACGGGGAGCCCAGGGACGTCCAGGTGTCGGATGGGCCGTTCGCCGCGGTCAACTGCAAGGTGCCGGTGTCATGAGCGCCGTGCGGGCCCGGCTGCGGGAGCTACTCGTCAAGGTTCGTGGCGAGTTCGCGGTGCCGTTCGACAGGGAACATCTGCGCCGCAGGCCAGGCCGACCGGTTCTCGCGCGGCTGATGTACACGTTCTCGGTGCCGATCATCGCGGTGTGGTTGATAGCGGCAGGTGGGCTCAATTTCTTCGTTCCCCAGCTCGAGACGGTGGTCAAGGGACATGCCCAGTCCTTTCTGCCGGACGATGCCTCATCGGTGCAGGCGATCGTCAAGATGGGCCACTATTTCGGCGGGGCGGGGACGAACAATTTCGTCTATGTCCTGCTCGAAGGGGACGCCCCGCTCGGCAATGACGCGCATCGCTATTACACGGCGCTGCTGGATCGCCTGACTCAGGACAAAACGCACATCAATTCCGCGATGGACCTGTGGTCCAACCCGGACTTCTCCCCGGCGAGTGAGAGTTCCGACGGAAAGGCGTCGTATGTGCTGCTCAACCTGGCGGGAAATATGGGCACCGCCATGGCCATGGAATCCACCCAGGCGGCCAGGGACATCATCGCCGATTACCCGCCGCCGCCGGGGATCACGGTCCATCTGACGGGTCCCTCCGCGGTCGTCAACGACGAACTCCTGGCGATCAACGATTCCATGTTGCTCCTCATCGTCGTGTGCGCCGGGCTGGTCGGGGCGGTCCTGATCTGCGTGTACCGTTCGCCGATCACGGTGGCGATGCCGCTGCTCACGGTCGGCATGGGTCTCGCCGTAGCCCGCCCAGTGGTGGCCTACCTCGGCGAGCATCAGATGGTCGGCGTCTCGATCTTCGCGTCCGCGCTGCTCGCGGTGATCGTGCTCGGGGCGGGCACGAACTACGGCATTTTCCTGCTCGGTAGGTATCAAGAGGCCCGGCGTGCCGGTGCGGATCCCGAAACCGCGTACTACACGGCGCTGCGCGGGGTTCTGCACATCATCGTCGCGTCCGGCCTGACGGTTGCCGGGGCGACGGCCTGCATGTCCTTCACCAGGCTGGCGATCTTCAGCACCTCGGGATTGCCCTGCACGATCGCGGTGATGGTCACTCTCGCCGCCGCACTGACGCTGGGGCCCGCGCTGCTGGCGCTCGGGAGCCGCCTCGGCTTTTTCGAACCGCGCGCGCAGTCGTCGCAGCGTAGGTGGCGGCGGATCGCGACCAGCGTGGTCCGCTGGCCCGGCCCGGTGCTGGTCGCCGCCCTCACCGTGCTGGTGCTCGCCATCCTGGTACTGCCCACGTTCCGGCCCAGCTTCAACGAGCGCATAGCGCAACCGAGCGACTCGCAGGCGAACCAAGGATTCGCGGCGGCCGACCGTCATCTACCGCCGAATATCATGGCGCCCAGCATCTTTCTCGTCGAATCTGATCACGACCTGCGCAATCCCGCGGATCTGATCGCACTCGCGAAACTGACCAATGCCGTGTTGAAGGTCCCCGGAGTAAGTGCGGTGCAGGGAATTACGCGTCCGTTGACCACACCGTTAGAGCAGGGCACGCTCACCAACCAGGCGGGCTACATCGGCAACCGCTTCACCCAGATGACGACCATGCTCAGCCAGCGGCTCGACGACCTCACCACCCTGGCCGGACGCATCGATCAGCTGAATCTCACGGTCAAAGGTGTGGAAGGCGCGCTGAGCACTGGCAAAGCGGGCTTCGACGAGGTGAACAGCAATGCCGCCGCGCTCCAGACCGACGTTGCCGGTGTGGTCGACAAACTGAACTCGTTGCGGGATACTGCCGGGCCCGCAAGGCAATTCGTCAGCTCGATCCCGCAATGCCATGACGTGCGGGCCTGCCAGGCGGCGCTGACCGGGTTCTCTCTCTTCGACGATGTCGGCAAGCTCGACACCGTCGTCGACGGTCTGGTGCAGGGCGTCCATTCCGCCTCGCAGGCCTTCCCGCAGCTCGCCGCGCAGTTGGCGAGCGTCAAGGACTTCATCGCACAGGTGGAAGGCATTCTCGCGCCATTGCAGAGCACGCTGAACATGCTGCTCCCGCAGGTATCGGACATCACCCAATTCCTGGGAGAGGTCAGCAAGAGCTTCACCACGGGCGACCCCGACGACTTCTTCTTCATGCCCAGCCAGGCATTCGACAGCCCGCTCTTCAAGAGCGCACTGCCCTATTTCTTCTCGCCGGACGGCAAGGTGACCCGGATGATCGTCACACCGCAGATGGAGGGATTCAGCCGCGAGGCCATGGATCTCAGCGCGAAGATCATTCCGGCGTCCCTGCAAGCGATGAAGGGCACCTCGCTGGCGGGCAGCACGGTCAGTATCGGTGGCCCCGGCGGCACGCTGCTCAATATCGAGGCCTTCGTCCGCGAGGACTTCATCACCAGCGTCGTCGCCGCGTTCGCGTTCGTGTTCTGTGTGGTCCTGATTCTGCTGCGCAGCCTCGTCGCGGCCGTCGCGGTGATCGGCACGGTGGCACTGTCCTATCTGTCCGCATTGGGCCTGACCGTCCTGATCTGGCAGCACCTCATCGGCAATCCGCTGCACTGGTCGGTGGCGCCGGTTTCGTTCATCTTCCTGGTCGCCGTGGGTGCGGACTACAACATGCTGCTGGTGAGCAGATTCAAAGAAGAGCTCGCAGCGGGCATCAATACCGGGATCATCCGGTCGATGGTCAATACCGGCGGGGTGGTCACCACCGCGGGGCTGGTATTCGGTCTCACGATGTTCGCCATGCTCGTCAGCTACGCGCACAACATCGCCCAAATCGGCACCACCGTCGGGATCGGGCTCTTCCTCGACACCCTGATAGTCCGGTCCTTCGTGGTCCCCACCATCGCGGCGTTGGCCGGTCGCTGGTTCTGGTGGCCGATCAACATTCATCGGACCGCACCTGCAGGCCGACCGTGATACACCGGACAGCATGCGGTTGCTGATCATCTCCGATACCCACGTGCCCAAGCGCGCGCGGGATCTGCCGGAGCTGTTGTGGCGCGAGGTGGACGCGGCCGATGTGGTCGTGCACGCGGGCGACTGGGTCGAGGTGGCGTTGCTGGATCAGCTCGAGGCCCGCAGCAAGCGCCTGATCGGCGTGTACGGCAACAACGACGGCCCGCAGCTGCGCGCCAGACTGCCCGAGATCGCCCGCGCCGAACTGGCCGGGCTGCGGCTGGCGGTGGTGCACGAGACCGGACCCGCGAAGGGCCGGGAGCAGCGGTGCGCACGGGACTTCCCGGATACCGATGTGCTGGTGTTCGGGCACAGCCACATTCCATGGGACAGCGTTGCCGAGAGCGGGCTGCGGCTGCTCAACCCCGGTTCACCCACGGATCGACGACGGCAGCCCGAGCACACCTACCTGACAGCTCGGGTCCGTTCGGGTCGGCTGAGTGAGGTGGAACTGCATGCCATTCCGCCGCGGTGAGAGCTCATCGGGTGGCGAGGTAGATCGTGTTGCTCGACCGGCTTCCGGTGAGCAGGTTGTCGAAGAACACCTGCTGGGCTTCGACATCGGTGAAGACGGTTTCGAGGGTCGCGACGAATTGGTCGTCCGGGGCGTCGTCGGACCACAGGGCGAATGTGCCGCCCGGGGCGAGAAACGCGGACAAGGCGCGCAGGCCGTCCGGGGTGTAGAACGCACCGTGCGGGTGATGCAGCACGTGGCGTGGTGAGTGGTCGATATCCAGCAAGATCGCGTCGTAGGTTCGGCCAGGACGTGCCGGGTCGAACCCCATCGGGCCCGCGGCTGCCGCGAAGAAGTCCGCGCACACGAGCGTGACCCGGCTGTCGGCGGCCAATCCGGCAGTGTCGGGCAATAATTCGCGGTTGTGCCAGTCGATCACCGCCTCGGAATATTCGACGACGGTGAGTGTCCGAATTCGTGGATCGGCCAATGCTTCTCGCGCGGTGTAGCCCAAGCCGAGTCCGCCGACGATCACATCCAATTCCTCGCCGGGTGTACGGGCCAGGCCCAATCGGGCGAGCTCGCATTCAGCGACGGTGAACAGACTCGACATCAGGTACTCGTCGCCGAGCTTGACTTCATAGACATCGGTGCGCGCGGTGGGATCGAACCGGCGGCGCAGGCTGATCTCGCCCATCGGCGTCGGCTGCCAGCCGAGTTCCTCGAAGTGTGCGCTCATCGCAGTGACGATAGGCCTAGGGAGTCGGCTGCCCTCGGCGCGGCTTGCTGCCCAGTGGTCGCTGGTTCGAGGACGCATCTACTATCGACACATGATCCGGCTGACCGATCCGCGGCCAGTGCCTTCTGCTCTAACCAGCCCTCGTCCGCTGCGGCCGGCGGCAGATGACCTACCCGATGATCGTCTCCGTGGCTGGCTTGTCACCGCATTTCTTACCACCATCGCGGCGATTACGCGTTTCATCAATCTGAATTATCCGACCGATGGTGGATATCCGGTATTCGATGAAAAGTATTACGCATCTCAGGCTTGGGAGATGTTGACCAATGGGATGTGGATCGATGACAATCCCGCGTTCCCGGTAATCGTTCATCCGCCGGTCGGTAAGATGGCGATCGCGCTCGGGGAAGCGATTTTCGGTTACAACGCATGGGGCTGGCGGTTTTCCGCTGCGGTAGCGGGAACCGTGTTGGTACTGATCGTGATCCGGATCGCGCGGAGGTTGGCGCGGTCGACCATGGTCGGCGCGATCGCTGGGATTCTGATGATCGCCGACGGGGTCACTTTTGTGCAATCCCGTATCGGTATGCTGGATATCTTTCTCGCGTTGTTCGCCACTGCGGCATTCGGCTGTCTCGTGGTGGACCGTGACGAACTTCGGGCGCGGATGGCGCATGCCGATCGGGCCGGTCGCACCACCTCGACGCCATATGGCCCAAGGCCGGGTGTGCGATGGTGGCGGTTCGCTGCCGGCCTATTTCTAGGGCTTGCCTGCGGGACGAAATGGTCGGGAATCTACTTCGTGGTCGCGTTCTTTCTGCTGTGCCTGGTATTCAGTGCGACCATGCGGCGTTCCTACGGTGTGACCCGGCCGTGGGTCGGCACCTTCGTGCGTGACCTGGTCCCCTCGCTGTATGCAATGATCGTCATTCCGCTGGGTGTCTACCTCGCCTCGTACGGCGGTTGGTTTGCCAGTGAGACCGGTATCAACAGATATGCGGTCGGAAATCAAATCGGAACGGGCGGATTCTTTTCTTTCGTTCCCGATGCGCTGCGATCCCTGTGGTATAACAGCGGCCAGGTTCTCAACTTCCACACGCATCTGACGAACTCGGCGGGTAACCACCATCCGTGGGAATCGAAGCCGTGGACGTGGCCCATGGGGCTGCGCCCGATGCTGTACTACTTTCCTGACCCTAATACGGCAAGCGGCTGCGGCTATTCGCCGTGCGTGAAAGCCATGATGCTGCTGGGAACACCCGTCATCTGGTGGCTGGCATTGCCCGTGCTCTTTTGGGCTGCTTGGCGATCCATCACCCGTCGTGACTGGCGATACGCGACCGTACTGGTCGGCTACCTGGCGGCATGGCTGCCGTGGTTCGTGTCCCTGGATCGTCAGATGTATTTTTTCTACGCCACGGCGATGGCGCCGTTCCTGATGATGCTTCTCGCGATCGGGCTCGGCGATCTCGTCGGCCGGGCACCGCATTCCGACGAGCATCGGCGTTTGCGGCTGCTGGCTGTATGCCTGTACCTGGGAGTTGTAGTGGCCAACTTCGTCTGGATATGGCCGATTCTTACGGCGCTGCCGATTTCGATGGATACCTGGCAGCGAGAGTTGTGGTTGCCGAGTTGGCGGTAGCGCGTCAGCCACCGTTCTGCGGTGTACAGCGTGCGCGCAGGGTGGGCACGCCGGGTCCCGCGAGGTCGTCGCAGTAGGCATGTCTGCCCGCCATTGCCATCGTGAGGGCGATGGTCGTCCCGCGAACCAAGGGCCCGGTGCCAACAGCGAAGGGACCGTCGGTCGCCTCGAGGTGAAGGCCCTCGATAATGCGGCGGCTGGCCACCGTGAAATCGCGACCGGCGAAGAACCGCGCAACCTCGGTGGTCGCCGCGACCGACGGTGTGCGCGTCAGCCCGAGCGGCCGCCGAATGTCCTGGGCATGGACAACCACCTCGCCGAGCCAAGCCGCCGTATGCCCCGACGGCGCGGTGGTGGACGTGACGACCGCCCGGAACCGTTCGAGAGTTTCGGCTGGCGTCGCCCCCCGATGCTCGGCCAGCCGCCGATCATTGTGCCGGTCGAAATCGAAGCGGGCACCGAGCACACTCACCAGCCACCGCACCCGCCCGATACTCGCCCCCGCGGTGAGATGCGCAACAACCTCCTCCACCACCCAGCGCCCGCACAACGACCGCCGCCCCCACTGCCCGTCATCCAGTCCCGCGAGATCCTCCACCAACGCGGCCCGTTCCGCATGCGCCATAGCCCAAAGACTCTCGCGCGACACAACATCCGACACCGACGGTTCCTCCACTTCGAGCGAAGCCGGCCAGCAAGGACGGCCCTACGACTGATCCGCTCCCGGTGGGCGTGCGGTTCATCATTTGAGACGGTCGCGCTCGCTCGAATTCATCGGTCGTGCGGTGATCCCAGCCGTCGTGCGGATGGCGATGGTGCGCTTACCCAGTTGCGGCTACTTGCCGTCGTGGCGGTGCCCGATTTCCTTGGTGAGGGCGATGGCGTCGGTCAGCATTGCGGGGGCTTGGCTGCATTCGTCGGTGGTGATGTTCTTGGTGGTGCCGTTGCTATAGGTGACGGTCACGGTGAAGGAGAAGGCGTCGCGGCAGTCGTTTTCGGTGTAGGTGTCGTTCAATGCCAGGAATTGCTCGCTGCCGACCAGGTCGAATAGGGGAGCGCGGCGCTGGTTGTCGACCTCGGCATCTACGGTGTAGACCTCGTTGACGCCGGCGAAGCCGCCGGTCTGGTTCACTTCGACGCGGGTCGGCTCCGGAGCCCCTGTCCCGGGCGGGGTTCCGCCGGAGCCGCTGCAAGCCGCCGCCGCGAGAAGCAGCGTGACGACTACTGCGGCCGGAAGAAACAGCAGTTGTGAGAGACCACGGCGGGACCGGAATTCGCCCATACCGCACAGTATCGGCGCCGGGTACGTCGAGACAATGGAGCTCTCAACTGGGGAAAACTCGAGCGACTCCCGTGATGGTTATGACGCGCGTCACGTACTGTCACGTCTCGGGGGCCTGCGTTGTCCCATGGACATGACTGATCTCAACGACACCATCAAGGTCGTCGTCATCGGTGGCGGCTACGCCGGCACGGTGGCGGCCAATCATCTGCGGGTGCGCACCGACGTCGACGTCACCCTCGTCAACCCGCGCCCGAAATTCGTCGAACGAATTCGCCTGCACCAGTTCGTGGCCGGTACCAGCGAGGCCACCGCGGACTACCGCACGCTGCTCGGTGACGGCGTGCGGCTGGTAATCGACAGTGCCACCCACATCGACACCTCCGCCCGGACCGTGCGGCTCGCATCGGGCCGCGCACTCGACTACGACTACGTCATCTACGCAGTGGGCAGCACCGCGGCGCCGCCCGTCTCGGTGCCCGGCGCGGCCGAATTCGCTTACCCCATAGCGGAATGGGAGCACGCGCAACGGTTGCGCGCCGCCCTCGACGAAGTGCCCCCGGACGCCCCGATCACCATCGTCGGTGGTGGGCTCACCGGCATCGAGACCGCCGCCGAGCTGGCCGAACAGGGCCGCGTCGGCACGCTGGTCGGTGGCGGTCGACTGGCTCCTTCGTTCCTGGCACCGGCCCGGCGGTCGGTGGCCAAGTGGCTGGCCGGGCACGGGGTCGAGGTGCTCGAGTCCGCGAAGGTGGCCGAGGTGCGGCCGGACGAGGTGGTGCTGGCCGACGGCACCGTGCTGCCAAGCGCGGTCACCATCTGGACCGCGGGGTTCGTCGTGCCGGAGTTGGCCGCCCGCACCGGCCTGCGCACCGACGCGCTCGGCCGTCTCCGCACCGACGAGACGCTGACCAGCATCGACGACGACCGCATCATCGCGGCCGGTGACGCCGCCGCACCGTCGGGGCAGCCGCTGCGGATGAGCTGCCAAGCCGCCGGACCCCTCGGCGCCCAAGCCGCCGAGACCGTGCTGAGCCGCATCGCAGGCGCGCAGCCCGCCGAGTTGGACGTGGCGTTCGTTGGCTCCGCTGTCAGCCTGGGGCGACGCGCCGCCACCATACAGTTCGCCCGCAAGGACGACACGGCGGTGAACTTCTACGTCGGCGGCCGTCTCGGTGCGCCGCTCAAGGAGGCGGCTTGCAAAGGCACGCTGTGGGGAATCCGCCGAGAAGCCCGCAAGCCGGGCTCGTACGTTTCTCTCAAGGGCGGTGGTAACCGGCTGGTGACCGAGGTCGGCACGAACCCGTGACCACCGACGCCGAGCGGTTCACCCTGCCGTTGGCCACGGCCGCCTACGAAAATCTCTACCCCGCAACCGAACCCGACGATCCGCTGCAACGTCAGCCACTGAAAGGAACCCCATCATGAAGGCAATCATCGTGTGCACCTCGGTATCTCACGGCAACACCAGGAGGATCGCCGAAGTCATGGGCCAGGTGCTCGACGCCCGTGTCGTCGACCCCGAGGAGGTCGATATGGCGGAGCTCGCCACCTACGACCTGGTGGGGTTCGGCTCGGGAATCTTCCAGATGTCCTTCCATCCACGACTGCGCCAGTTCGTCCGTTCGCTGCCGAAAGAGCAGCGCCGCAAGGCATTCGTCTTCGCCACCAGCGGCATGCCCGAACCCCGTTTCCGGCGCTACACCCGCTCCTTCGCGCGACTGCTCGAACAAAAGGGCTTCGAAGTAGTCGACACCTTCACCTGCCGCGGCCTCGATACCTGGCTCCCCTTCAAACTCGTCGGCGGCGTCAGCAAGGGGCACCCCGACGCCACCGACCTGACCGCCGCCCGCACGTTCGCCAAAAGCCTCCGAGCCCGGATCGGCGCCACGTCCTGACTGGTCAGGCCCCAACTGCGGGTCCGTTAACGGATATTCGGCAGGTCCCTGAGTTGCCTGCGGGAGGTGAGTCCGAGCTTGCGGAAGATGTTGCGCAGGTGGGCGTCTACTGTGCGTGGGCTGAGGAACAGGGTGGCGGCTACCTCTTTGGACGTGGCGCCGGTGGCGACCAGGCGGGCGATGTGCACCTCTTGCATGGTGAGTTCGTCGTAGGTGTCGGCGGAACGGCTGCGTGCCACTTCGCCGGTGCCGCGGAGTTCGGCGGCGGCGCGGTGAGCGAATGCCGCCATTCCGATCCCGGACAGGAGATCGTGGGCGGTGCGTAGCTGTTCGCGGGCGTCACGGCGTCTTCCGTTGCGGCGCAACCATTCCCCGTACAGCAGGTGGGCTCTGGCACGGTAGGGCGCTTCGGGACTTTCGGCTAGATATTCGATCGCCGCGCGGTAGTCGTCTTCGACGCCGGTGACCAGCGCTCGGGCGTACGCGGTGACGCCGAGACCCATGGGTGTTGCACTGGGCACTGTGCGTTCGGTCAGGGCTGCCAGCGCTTGCG
This sequence comes from Nocardia iowensis, assembly GCF_019222765.1. Classification (NCBI taxonomy): domain Bacteria; kingdom Bacillati; phylum Actinomycetota; class Actinomycetes; order Mycobacteriales; family Nocardiaceae; genus Nocardia; species Nocardia iowensis. Next base: position 1,799,618 of record NZ_CP078145.1, read on the forward strand.
CAGCCGCGTCGTGCTCGCCGCAGCGGATCGCCGCCTCCACCAGCTCGGGCAGCGCGATCCCGGCGAGGAAGAGATCCCCTGGCGCGGTGGCCTGTCGGGCGGCGGCCAGCGCGGCCGGGTAGTTCGCCAGTCCGTTGTGCAGCACGGCCGTCGCCCAGTGGACGTTGGCGATCATCAGGCCGGTAGTCGTTGCGGTCAGCGCCTTTTCGAAGAGCTTCGACGCCTCCTCGGCGTCACCGCGCATCGCGGCCAGGTGTAGTCGCGGGTACAGCGCTGGCGCGTCACCGAAAGCGTCGGCGATCGCCTCCTCCTCGGCGATGGCCGACATCGCTTGTCCGAAGTCGCCGGTGAGCACGGCGGCGGTGGCCACCTGGGTCAGCCCGAGGCGCAGCGCGAGCGGCGCCCCGCTGTCGCGGCCGGTCTTCATCAGCCACTCGGTGACGGCCGTGTGCGCCGCACCATCCCAGAGTTCGGCGGCGAGCATGGCGGCCAGCGCGGGCCGTCGAGTCCACATCGAAGTCTCGGCGAGGATCCGGCGCAGCAGGGGAACGGCGGCGCGGTGTCCCTCGGTGGTCAATCGGACCAGTGCGTCGAGCAGGTCCGGTGGCTGTGGTGCCTGCGGCGCCGAGCGCGCCTCGGTGACCACGGTGTCCATCACGCCGCTTGCGCGGCCGACGACGAGCCCCATTTCCAGTGCGTCCAGGAAGCATTCGCGTGCCTGCGCCGGATCGAGGCCGACCAGGCGACGCGCCGCGCGCAGCATGAACGCCGACCCGTCGCGGTGACTGTGCCGCACGAAGGCGATCCGCCCGTGTAGCAGCTCGACTTTCGCGTCGGTGAGCTCGTCCGTGGTTTCGACGGTGGTGAGCAACTCGGCCGCCGCGTCGGTGTCGCCCGCGTCGAGCCTGGCCGACACCGCCGCGAGCGTGCGTTCGGCCCGCAGGCCGGGGTCGAGCGAGAACGCCGCCGCTCGCTCGAGGAACGCGGCGGCCGCCGCCACACCGCCGCGTGCCTGGGCACGGGACGCCGACCGTGCCAGCTCCGCCGCGAGCTCGTCGTCCGGTCCGGAGCTGCCTTGGGCCCGGTGCCAGATCCGCCGGTCCGGGTCGAGATCCGGATCGGTGACGTCGGCCAGCGCGCGGTGAACGCGGTAGCGCTCGTGCGGTTTCGCGGCCCGGTAGACGGCGGAGCGCGCCAGCGGGTGGCAGAAGCGCACCCGGGTGGCGAACTCGGCCAGCCCGGACGCTTCGGCGGCGGGGGCGCTGGTCGTCACGTCGATGCCGAGCAGCTGCGCGGCAGGCCACAGCAGGCCGGGGTCACCGGTCGGGTCGGCACTGGCCACGATCAGCAGCAGTTGGGCGGCCGCGGGCAGCTCGGCCAGCCTGACTTGGAAGCCGCGTTCGATCCGGTTCGGCAACGACGCCGCGTCGGGGAGGGCGAAGCCGCCCGCCTTCGGTAATTCGAGCAGGGCCAGCGGGTTTCCGCGTGCCTCGGCCAGGATGCGGTAGCGCACCTGCTCGTCGAGCGTGCTGACGCTCGCCGCTGCCAGCAGCGCCCGCGCGTCCGCGTCGCGTAGCCCTTCGATCGGCAGGCCGGGCAGTTCGTCCAGCCGCTCTTCGGAATTCATCGTGCGGGCCGCGAAGACCATCGCGACGGGTTCCGAGGTGATACGGCGAGCGAGGAATGTCAAGGCCTTCGACGACGCGTCGTCGAGCCACTGGGCGTCATCGATCAGACACAGCAACGGGTTTCGCTCGGTCGCGCTGGTCAGTAGCTCCAGCGTCGCGAGGCCGATCCGGAACAGGTCGGGTGTGCCGGTGGCCAGTCCGAATGCGACCTGGAGTGCTTCACGATGCCGAGCGGACAGTTCGTCGAGGTGTCCGAGCACCGGCGCGCACAGCTGGTGCAGGGCGGCGAACGGCAGCTCGGTCTCGAACTCCGACCCGGACGCCGCGATGACCCGGAAGTCGGCCGCACTCGCCCGAATGTGGTTCAGCAGAGCACTCTTTCCGATGCCTGGCTCGCCACGCAACACCAGTGCGCCACCGTTGCCCGTGCGGGCAGCATCGACCAGTTCGTCCAGGCACCGGATCTCGTTGTTTCTGCCCACCAGCGGTCGCACGCACCGAACGTTAGGCGAACATCCCATCTTTCGCGCACGTGGTCGATGCGTGCGATCTGCCGACGCCTGCGGACCGGTGTCGGCAGGGCGCTCTCAATAGGTCAACGCAACACTTGATTCCCACGACGAATCGGGGATGTGGTGCGTGATGACCAGAACAGCGGTATCCGAAGCACATCGTGCGTCAGCTTGCCCGAGCAGCGTTGTCCGACCGCGCTCAGTGCGGCTCAGGAGGCGTGGACGCCGGTGAAGGACAGCAGGATTCGGGCGGTTCGAGTGGGATTCTCGATCGGGGGTGAGTGGCCGGTGCCCGGCACGGTTACCACAGTCGCACCGGGAACGGCGCGGTACTCGGCGGCGGATGAGGACCGCCACCTGAGATCCTCCTCGCCGAAGATCACCAGCAGCGGTTTTCCGAGGGGCGACAGCCGTTCCGGGAGCCCTTGTTCGTTCAGATACGCGCGGACGGCATAAGAGGTCGCGCCGAACACGCGTAAGTCCATGTCGCGCACCTGATCCAGGAACGGTTGCGGGATCTGATACCCCGGGGCGAACCCGGAGGCGGCGACCGAGCGGAGCTGCTCGTCGGTGAAATTCGGCCACTGCCGCGGGTCGATGGCGGCCTCCTCCCCGAGGTAGGCGGACATGTTGGGGCCGGAGTTGATCAGCACGAGTGCGGTCACCAGGTCGGGTCGTTGCTCGGCAAGGGCTGCGGCAACCACCCCGCCGCTGGAATGGCCGACCACGAAGGCATGCTCGACACCGAGCCGGTCCAGGACCGCGCCCGCCCGGCGAGCCTGGTCAGGGACGGTGTAGCTCGCGTCGACCGGTTTGGCCGACCGACCACACCCGAGCAGGTCGATCCGGATGACCCGGTGGGATCCGGTCAGCAGCGCAACCATCGGCTCCCACGAACGGGCCGACGCGGCGGTCCCATGGATGAGCAGGAGTGCGGGTGCGTCGCGGCGGCCGTCCTGGCACACGTGGATCTCACCGTCGTCCAGCGACAGGATCGACGATTCGCTATTGAAAACTGTCATGTACGCACTGTCCCCGCCGGTGGATGCCGGTGGATTGGACAAATGTTTGCCTCAGCCCGGCGTGCGTAGCATGGCGCCATGGGGTCCGACCGGGATGACGTGTTGTGGGATATCGCGTGCCCCAAGCAATCCAGCCGCGTGCCCGGGATAACCATGGCCGGGTTCGGCGATCGGGGCATCACCCCGCCCAGCATCCGGCTGATCCCACACCCGGCCGTGACCCTGCTGCTCGTGTTGGACGGCACGATTGCTGTGGAAGACGCAACCGGTCACCAACGGCGGGGCAGCTTCGTCACCGGACTCGGGTTCGGCGAAACCATCCATGGACTGCGGGCACAGACCTTCGAGTGCCTGCAGGTGCGCATGTCACCCGTGGTCGCACACGCGGTTCTGGGTGCCGCCGCCGAGCTGGACAACGCCGTGGTGACCCTCGACGACCTCTGGGGTCGGCAGGCTGCACAGCTCACTGAGCAACTGGGTGCCCTCCCCTCCTGGGAGGAGCGCTTCGCATGGACCGACGCCTGGCTCGCCCGACGCTGCGCGGCGGCGCCGCGAGTAGACCCGGAGGTGGCCTGGGCTTGGCACCGAATCACTGCTACCCACGGCATGATCCGCATCGAGCACCTTGCGGCCGAACTAGGCTGGTCCCGGCTACGCCTGTGGTCCCGGTTCCATGCACAGATCGGCCTCCCACCCAAACGCGCCGCGAAGCTGGTCCGCTTCGACCACGCCGTCCACAACCTGGTCGCGGGCCAAGACGCCGCCGGAGTCGCGGCCGATCGCGGCTACACAGACCAGTCCCACCTACACCGAGATATCGCGGCATTCACCGGTTTGACCCCCGCGACCGTGGTGGACGAACCGTTCCTCGCGGTCGACGACCTAGCATGGGGTTGGCCAGGACCGCCGACCACTCGCCCACGCCGCCCACCGCGAAAATGCCTTGGCTGAACAAACTTTCGCTTCTACCCTCCCCCCAATGACCCAAGCGTCGTCCCTCGAATTCGTGCATCTCGGTCGGGGCGCCCTCGCTGTCACGCACCGGCCGAAGGTCAAGCTGCTGCCTGCGATGCGGGCCGCAGGCGTGACGCATCTGGTCACGCTGCTGTCCAGACGCGAGGGTGCGCTGATGGTAGGAACTGCTGCCAAAGCCGCTGGGCTGGAGTGGATCTGGGTGGAGATTGCCAATGGCAGGCAGCCGCCGCCCGCCTGCCGGCACGAAATCGTCGCGGCTCTGACGATGTTGGCCGAACTCCTCGACGACGGCGCGGAAGTGGTCATCCACTGTTCGGCGGGCATACACCGCACCGGGATGTTCACCTACGCACTACTGCGCACCTGCGGCCTCGACCCCGACGAGTCGATGGACGTCCTGGCGCGGTTGCGTGCCGCCACTGCCGCAGGAGTCGGCGCGGAACGCCTTGCCTGGACCGAGCAGCTATCGAAGGCAGCTCGCGACCGACTGGACAACCCACCACAGCACTGACGGTGTCGGCTTGGAAGGCAATGCACCGCTCGGAACTCTTCGGCCGCAGCCTGCGCGAGGTCCTCAGCACCAGTGCAGATATCGGTGATTTCTGCCGACGCGAGCCCCGCAGCGTCGCTGCGAATCTTGCGGCATGACGTCCTTCGGCATCTCGTCCAGCATCTGGCGCCCTATGTCACTTAGTGACATACTGGCGTTTAGTGTCGACAAGAGAGGATGTTTAGTGTCGACAAGAGAGGATTCAGTGGCTGACGCGACGACCGAGTCTCGACCGGGAGGGATGAGTGAGCAGCGGCGCAGGCGCATCCGCCTGGAGATCTCCCGCGAGGCTGCGCGCCTGTTCTGGAACCAGGGCGTGGCCGCGACCAGCGGCGAGCAGATCGCGGAGGCGGTCGGGTTGTCGGTGCGCACCATCTGGCGGCACTTTCGCACCAAGGAAAGCTGTGCCGAGCCGATCGTGACCAAGGGTGTCGAATGGTTCGTCGAGGCATTGCGCCGCTGGCCCCCGCAGCTCTCCCTGGAAGAGCATTTCGCCGAGGTGCGGGCAACGATCCGCCGCACGCCGGAGGAGTCGGCCGATGACCTGGCCGGGGTGCAGTTGATCATCCTGGCCGAGACGGAGCCTGCGATCCGATCGGCCTGGCTGATGGCGTGCGATCAGATAGAGCGCGAGCTGGTCGCGATCATCGCGAGCCGACTGCGCCGCCCGCTCGATGATGTCGAGGTGCGCAGGCACGCGGCCGCGGCAACCGCCGCTATCCGGGTGCTCAACGAGGCCTTCAGCCCCGCCGTTCTGGCGGGTGACGATCTCACCGAGATCCCCGAACCCTTCGAAGCCATGGCACGCGCGGTGCGCGTCGCCACCAGTGGGGTTGTCGGCGACCCCGTCGAGTTCTGAAAGCGGTATGGACATGGCGTTACCCGAATTCGTTTCGGTAGAGGACCTTTTCAGCCCGCCCGTCCGCGCGGCGGCATCGATCTCGCCGGACGGTAAACGGATCGCCTATCTGGCGCCCTGGCAGAACCGGCTGAATGTGTGGGTGCAGGACCTCGACTCGGCCGAGGAACCGCGCTGCGTGACCGCCGACGGCAACCGCAGCATTTACGACTTCCACTGGACCGACGATCCCCGGTGGCTGCTCTACGCCCAGGACGACAACGGCGACGAGAACTGGCATCTGTACCGCGTCGACCTGTGGCACCCGGATGCCGCTGCGGTCGATCTCACCCCGTTCCCCGGCGCGATGATGCTGAGCCTTGATCTGCCCCGCGGTCGGCCCGGCACCGCGATCGTCACGCTGAACAGCAGGAAGGTCGAGGAGTTCGATCTCTACGAACTCGACATCGCCACCGGCGAATTGACGATGCTCGTGCCGAACCCGGGTCGCGTCGGTGGCTGGAAGGTGAGCCACAACGGTGACCTGTTCGCCTGGTCGATGACCGACGACGGCGACATCGAATTGGCGCAATGGGACAGTGCCACAGGCACATTGCGCCGAGTCGCGGTATGGGACGGCGCCGACTATCCGATGGGTGTCTCGCCGATTCAGATCACGCCGGACGGCACCGGGGCGTGGGTCGGTTCCAATCGGGACACCGACCGGACGCGGCTGGCCCGTATCGACCTGACCACCGGGCAGGAGACCGAGGTCGACAGCCACCCGAGCTTCGACCTCGATTCCTCGTCGCCGCTCATCCTCGGCCGACGGACCGGAAAGCTCATCGGGGCACGCTATCTCGGCGAACGACAGGTCATCCACCCCTTGGACCCGCACTTCGCCACGGTGCTGGCGAACTTGACGAAGCTGTCTGACGGCGACATCGGCGCACTGTCCTCGGACGACAGCGGGCAGCGGTGGATCGTCGGCTTCGAGCACGACCGGGACCCGGGCGTCACCTACTACTACGACCACGCCACGGGCGAGAGCCGGCTGCTGTTCCGGCCGTATCCCCATCTGAATCCCGAATCGCTCGCGCCGATGACACCGGTCACGATCCCGGCGCGCGACGGGCTCAGTCTCCCTTCGTATCTCACGCTGCCGGTCGGCGTGCAGCCGAAGGGGTTGCCGTTGGTGCTGGTGGTGCACGGCGGTCCGTGGACGCGGGACCGGTGGGGGTTCGACGGGGCAGCGCAATTGCTGGCCAATCGGGGATACGCGGTGTTGCAGATGAACTTTCGCGGATCGACCGGTTACGGCAAGGCGTTCGTCAAGGCCGCCATCGGGGAGTTCGCCGCCAAGATGCACGACGATCTCATCGACGGCGTGGCGTGGGCGGTCGAGCGGGGGTACGCCGATCCGGATCGCGTCGCCATCTTCGGCGGCTCCTACGGCGGTTACGCGTCATTGGTCGGTGTCACCTTCACCCCGGACGTCTTCGCCGCTGCCATCGACTACTGCGGTATTTCGAATCTGGCGAACTTCATGCGGACCATGCCCGTGTTCTCCCGGCCCTTCATGACCAACAACTGGTACCTGTTCGTCGGGGATCCCGACGATCCGCAGCAGGAGGCGGACATGCTGGCTCGCTCGCCGATCACCCGGGTCGATCAGATCCGCACGCCGCTGCTGGTGATCCAGGGCGCCAACGACGTTCGCGTCGTGCAAGCCGAATCCGACAACCTCGTCGAGGCGCTGCGGGCCCGGGGCGTCGAGGTCGAGTACCTGATCAGAGACGACGAAGGCCACGGCTTCGTGAATCCGGAGAACGTCATCGACCTGTTCCACGCGGTCGAGCGCTTCCTCGCTCAACACCTTGGCGGTCGCGAGATCCCCGGCCACCGGAGAACGGCCGCGAACGACGTGGCCTGCGCAGCGGAACCTGCCACCTAGGCGACAGCGCCCACCCGGCGCAACCAGTCGGCGAAAAGAACGAAAGGACATGACGTGCCCAACTATCGAGTCACCGCCACCACCTCGGCTCCCGTCGACACCGTGTGGGGTCTCCTGATCGACGGTCGTAGCTGGCCGCGGTGGTCGTCCGGGCTGGACGAACTGGTCGAGGATCGCTCCAGTGGCCTCGATCCGCACGGCCACGACGGTGTCGGTGCCGTCCGTGCGTTCCGTACCGGTCGGGTCGTCACCGGTGAGCGACTGACCGAACTGGTGCCGAACCGCCGCCTCGCCTACGAGGACGCCTTCAACTTCGCGATGAAGGACTACCGGGCCGCTGTCGAACTGGAGCCGACCGCCGCGGGCGGTACGACCATCACTTGGCACGGCACCTGGCGGATGCGGCCCGGCATCGGCTGGACCATGCCCTTCGTCCTGCCCGGGGTGATGCAGCGGATGGCGGACGACCTCGCCGGATACGCGGCCAAGGAGACTGGGTGAATGACCGGCGACCGTGAGACTCGGGACGGCGGCCGCCGCACCACTGCGGCCGTCGCCCGCCACGACGGCACGCACGCGCGCCGCCTAGCTGATCATGAATTCTCGGCCCGCTCCAGTTCCCCAGCCATCTTGGCGCCGATGTCGGACAACCCGAGCCCCAGCGCCCGCGCCATCTGCACGGGGGCGAGCTCCACGCCGGTCAGCCGACCGGCACGCGCGGCGAACTCGACCGCCATCAGCGAATCCATGCCCAACTCCAACAGCGGCGTTTGTACGTCGACGGCATCGGGGGACACTCCCATGACCACCGCGAGTACACCGACCAGTTCAGCGGTGACCGCAGCTGGGCGTTCCCCGGACGGCAGTGCCATGATCCGCGCGCGCAGTGCCGCCGACCCGCTACCCTCGGTGTCCGATCCCCGGGCGTAATCGGCGAAACGGGCCGACCGGGTCACCGCGGGCGTCGTGGCCGCGGCTGTCGCCCAGTCCATATCGAAGATCGATGCGTGCGCAATCCCGAGCCGCAGGCACTCACCGAGGTAGTCGGCCCCGGTATCCATCGGTATCGGCCGCAGCCCCACGGCGGCGAGGTACCGCACGGTTTCGCTATCCGCCTCAGCCATGCCGCCGCCTGCCATCGAGCCCCAATCCAGGCACAGTGCGGGCGCGCCGCGCCGGCGGCGGTGCTGCGCGAACGCTTGCAGCGCGGCATTGGCCGCGGCGTAGGCCACTTGCGGGAAGCCGCCGAGCAGCGCACTGACCGATGACCAGAGGACAAAGCAATCCAGCTCGACCCCGGCCGTACGCAAAGCGCTGTCGAGGTTGCGCGCGCCGTCGACCTTTCCGGCGAAGACCTGCGCGGTCCGCTCCGGTGTCAGCGACTCCACGGGGGTGTTGTCGACAATGCCCGCCGCGTGGAAGACACCGCGCAGCGGTACATCCCGCGCCGCAGCGCGCGCAACGAGAGCCGTCACCGCGTCGTAGTCGGCGATGTCGACCTTCTCCTCGACCACTTCCACTCCGGCGGCAGCGAATTCGGTCAGCTGCCGTTCGGCGTCCGCACCGACCGCGCCCCGGCGGCCGACCAGTACGAGGTGGCGTGCACCCGCCCGCACCAGCCAGCGTGCCGTCGCGAGACCGAATGCACCGAAGCCGCCGGTGATGAGATAGCTGGCAGCACAATGGATCCCGATCTCCGGGGCCTGGCGGCCGACGGACGGCCGCTGGTCGAGGTCGAGCACCACCCGTCCGATCCGCTTCGGCCGCACCACCGCCTCGAACGCCGCCGCGACCTCGGCGCTCGGATACATCTGGAACGGCAGGTGCTGATAGATCCCCGACTCGAGTTTCGCCACCAATTCCTGGGTGTATTGCCGAATGACCAACGGCCGGAACCGCATCAGGCGATCGAGGTCGACCGCGATGAAGGACAGATTGCGGTCGAACGGCCGCAGGTCGATGACGCCGCCGCCGTAGATGTCGGCCTTGCCGATTTCTACGATGCGCCCGAACTCCGCCGCCACATTGAGATTCTGTCGCACGAATTCGCCAGGGACACTGCTCAATACGACATCGGCGCCGTACCCCTCGGTGATCCGCAGGACGTCGTCGACGAAGGTGACCGTCCGCGAGTCGATGACATGGTTGGCGCCCGCCGACAGCGCGTAAGCCCGACGCTCCTCGCTACCGGCCGCCGCGATGACCACCGCGCCGAGCCGTCGCGCCACCTGGATCGCTGCCAGTCCGACGCCGCCCGCGCCGCCGTGCACGAGCACGATCTCACCGGACTGGATGCGCGCCGCTTCGATCAGCGCGATCTCCGCGGTGAGAAAGGGCACCCAGGAGCTGCATACCCCTGGTTCCCAGTGCGGTGGCACCACTACTGCGAAGTTCTGATCGGTGGTGAGGAACCGGCGCGCCATATCGGGAGCGGACACGAGGACTCGATCCCCGGCGGTGATGTCGCTGACTCCCGGCCCGATATCGACCACGGTGCCGGTGCCCTCGAGACCGATCCCTTTTCCGAAGAACGTGCCTTCCAGGTATTCGTCGGTCAGCACGCCCAGCACTTTGTAGGCATCTTTTGCATTGAGTCCCAGAGCGTCCATGCGGATTTCGATTTCGCCGTTTCCGGGCGGCGTGCGGTCGGTCTCGCGCCAGGCCAGGTCCTCGAGCAGCCGCGTGCGGGGTGGCTCGAGCACGAACGACCCTTCGGAGTCGTCGGGCGCGCGCTGTTCGTCGCGGCAACGCAAATGCTCCGCGAGGGTGCCACGGACACATTGCGCCCATCGGGTGCCCGAGCGCAGGCACACTTCGTCCTGCCCATCCCGATCGGTTGTGCTGTGCAGTAGTTCGCGGACAATCTGGTCCACCGACGTGTCCGGTTCGGTGTCGATCAGCCGCCACCGCCGCGACGGTTGTTCGTTGAACAGCGATCGGCGCGCTCCGACCAGCCCGCCGTGCGAAATGTCGAACTCGGCCGCCCCGGCCGCTGGCAGGCACAGGCTATTCGCTGTCACCACGACCCCGGTGATCGCGTCGTCGAAAGGTGCTGCCGCCCTGGCGATCCGGGCAAGCGCGTACACATTGTCCGACGCCGCGAATCCGGCGCCCGCGATGACTATCAACCGGGCCCGGTCCACCTCGTCGACCGCGAGCCCCGCGCGCAGTGCCGCCGCTATATCGGTCTCGACATCCGGCCCGAGCACGTCGGCGATCTCCAGCACACCGGAATGCGGCCATGCTCCGGCGATCGACCTCGCGCGCACCACAGCGCTATTCCCTAGTGCGACAACCAATCCGAACTCCCGCACCGGCACATCCGAAGCCTCGGCATCGAGCTCGTCGAGTTGCTCCCAGCGCGGTTCGTAGAAGACCCGTGCCATCCGGTCGAGCACCGGCATCGGCAGTGACACCGGCCGAAATTCCACTCCGCCGAGCGCCAGCACCTGCCTGCCGTCGGCGTCGAGAATATCCACGTCCGCCCGCAGCGCGCCGCCATCGCGCCGCCGAATCAGGACGGTGGCCGATGGCGGGATCGGCCCGAAGCGCCGGACGGTACGCACCGCCGTCGGCACGACGGCGCCAGCGAAATCGGGGCCCGATCGCGCCGCCAAGGCCGCGACGCATTGCAACGCCGCATCCAGCACGGCCGGATGCGCAAGATGCGCACTACCTTTCGCCACCGAGGTATCGAGCTCGGCGACTACGAAGTCCGCGCCGATGCGGGCCTCGATGACGCATTGGAACGCCGGACCGTACGCCAGTCCGTGCTCGGCGAGCACCGGATACAGATCGGCACCGCGAACCGTCGTCGTCTCGCCGCCGGTGGGCAGTTCGACGATCCGGGGCCGCAGCGGGCCTTCGACGAGCCGGCCCGACGCGTGCGGTGTCCAGGTGAAACCTTGTGCGGACCGGGCGGACATGGTGAACCGTTTCGTCGACTCCTCGACGGTCGAGCGGAGCAGCGGCACGTCGTGCGGATCGATCACCAGCGGCGTGACGAACCGGATGTCCTCGAGCGCCAACTCCTCCCGACCGGTTCGGATCGCGGCCGCGCTCAGTGCGGCGTCGAGGTAGGCCGCGCCGGGCAAAACGACGGCACCGCCGACGACATGATCGTGCAGCCACGGCAGCGAGCTGACCGAGAGTCCCGCGATCCACTCCGGTTCGGCGAGCTCCGGCCGCTCGCCGAGCATCGGGTAGCGAATATCGGTGCCGAGCCGGTCCCGCACCACCGGTTCCGTATCCGTCCATACCCGGGTCTTCTGCCACGGGTAGGCGGGCAGTGGGGCGTGTCGCGCGAACGCGGTGCCACCGGGGACCGAGGAACCGTCCAGGCTGCCCACGATGTAGAGCTCGGCGATCGCGCGCCGCAGGCCGACCAGATCGCCTTCTTTGCGGGACAGGGTGCCTATCGACGTGCCCGTCTCGCCGGAACGCACCAGGATCTCCCGTATATTGCCGCTCAGTACCGGATGCGGCCCGACCTCGAGGAATACCCGGTGCCCGTCCGCGACCAGACTGCCGACGGTGTCGGCGAAACGCACCGGCTCGCGGACATTCCGGCACCAGTACCGCGCATCCCATTCCGGCCCGTTCACCCGGGCGCCGGATACGGTGGAGAACAGCGGGATCCGCGGCTCCTGCGGCGCGAGATCGGCCAGCGCCGATCGCAACTCGTCGAGGATCGGGTCCATCAAGTGCGAGTGGTAGCCGACCTCGACGTCGAGGACGCGGACGAAGGCACCCGACGCGGCCAGTTCCTCCTGCACCCGCGCGACCGTCGCCCGGTCACCGGCCAAGGTGACCGCGGTGGGGCTGTTGACGGCCGCCACCGACACGCCATCGGCGTTCGAGAGTGCTTCCAGTACTTCGTTTTCCGGCAATCCGACGGCGATCATCGCACCACCGGTAGTGGCCTGCAGACGGGCCCGGTGGTAGCTCACCAGCAGCGCGTCGCGCAGGCTGAGCATCCCGGAAACATAAGCCGCGCTGACCTCGCCGACGCTGTGGCCGACGATCGCCGCCGGGCGCACACCCAACTCCGCGAGCTCGGCCGCCAGGCAGACCTGGATGAGGAAGTTCGCCGGCTGGGCGATCTCCGTTGTGGTGACTCGTGATTCTTCCTCGGGTCGCAGCAGCTCTTCGATGAGCGACCAGCCCGCGATCGCGGCGAACTCGGTGTCGATCCGCTGCGCGGTCCGCGCGAAGACACCACCGGACACCAACAGGTCGCGGCCCATCCGCCACCACTGCGGACCCATCCCGCTGAAAACGAATACCGGCCGCGCGGAACGCTCGGCGAGTGCGCGGAAGGGCGGCCGGTCCGCGCCCATGGCGAAGTTCTGCAGCTTGGTCTGCAGATCCGTCGAATCCGAGAAGTCGAATGCCGCGCGGAACGGATGGTGTGCCCGCCGCGTCCATGCCGCGGCGACGAGAGCGTGGATGTCGTGCTGCTGCTCGATCAGCGCGGCGAATCGGCGCGCCAGCTCGCGCGTCGCATCCGGAGTGCGGCCGGAGACCGGCAGTACCGGAAATACCGGGGGAGCGGGCTCCGTCGAGACCTGTTCGGGCGCTTGCACAATGGCGTGTGCGTTGGTCCCGCCATAGCCGAAGCTGTTCACCGCCGCGAGAACATCCCCGGTATCAGACAGCTCTTGAACCTCGGTGGGCACCCGAACGTTCAACTCCGCGAAGGGAATTTCCGGATTGGGGCGCTGCAGCCACCCCTGCGGCACGATCGTCCGATGGTAGACCGACAGCGTGGCTTTGATCAGTCCCGCGATGCCCGCCGCGGCTTCCAGGTGTCCGATCGTTGCCTTGACGGAACCGACATCGAGCGGCCGCTCCCGGCCGGGCGCGATGCCGTAAACCCTACCGAGAGCGTTCATCTCGAGCGGATCACCGACCGGTGTTCCGGTGCCGTGTGCCTCGACGTAGCCCACTTCGTGCGGTGCGATACCCGCGTCGGCGCACACCGCCCGCGCCAGCTCTTCCTGCGCGACCGGGTTGGGCACGGGGATGGCCGCGGTCCTGCCGTCCTGGTTCACGCCGGTGCCGCGCACGATGGCATAGACCCGGTCGCCGTCGCGCCGCGCGGCATCGAGTCGTTTGAGCACCACGATCCCGGCGCCTTCACCTCGGCCGTAACCATCGGCCGAGGCGTCGAATGCCTTGCAGCGGCCGTCGGCGGACAGGAAGCGGCCCTTGCTCATCGACACCGACGTCTCCGGCTGCAGCATGATATTGACGCCGCCCGCGAGCGCCGACTCGCACTCGCCGGCCAGAATCGCGCGCCTGGCCTGGTGTACCGCGACCAGCGAGGACGAGCACGCGGTATCGATGGTCATGCTGGGTCCCCGCAGGTTCAGCACGTAGGACAGCCGGTTGGACAGCAACGTGAACGTATAACTCATCGCCGTGTGCCCAGAAATGAACGGCCGTGCCGCGGGCGTGATGCGGGAAATAGCGTTGTCACTGGTGAAGGCGCCGATGTACACCCCAAGCGGCTGACCGTGCACGCGTGCGGTGAGGCCAGCGTCTTCCAGTGCCTCCCAAGCCACTTCGAGCAGCAGTCGCTGCTGTGGGTCGACGATCGAGGCCTCGCGCGGCGAGATACCGAAGAACTCGGGGTCGAAGTCCCACACCGAGTCGGTCAGGAACCCGCCGTGACGGGAGTACATGCGCCCCGGCGCTTCCGGATCCGGGTCGTAGTACTTGTCGAGGTTCCAGCGGTCGGCGGGTACCTCGACGATCCCATCCTTCTTGGTACGCAACAGATCCCAGAAGCTCGCGGTGTCGCGCACACCCCCGGGAAATCGGCACCCGATACCCACGATCGCGATCTGATCGGCGGATCGCTGATCCCCGCGCACGTCGCTGACTGTCATTGACTCCCCTTGTCGATAGCGAATCCCTTGGTACGCAACCCGAACCACCGGCACCGCTGGTGGTCAGGCACTCACGATTGCCCGGCCCGGACCGGGGGCGATCCGGCAGTTGCGCCGACCGCCGACGAATGCCGATAGGCCAGACAGGCCGCGGAGCCGTCATAGGCGGCCAGGAACACCGTCGTCCGCGCGGCCGTCAACCGGCCGGACTCCTGCGCGGCGAGGTAGGCGTGCACCGGTGCCGCGGAGTACGGATCGCCGGTCCGCGGGTCGATCCCGGCGACGGCGGCGCGCGGAAGTCCGAGCGTGCTCGCCAGCCGCGCCGGAAAGTCCCGGCTCGGCGCGGGCGCGAGGAGCACCGCTCTGCCCTCGGCGAAGTCGGATTCCGTGAGTCCCTCATCCGCGAGGCAAGCGCGCACCGCCGCGGCGGCCACCGGCAGCGGATCGTCGCGAATGACGGCATGTCCGGTCGCGCGGCCGTTCGTACCGGCTTCGTCGAGGTCCACCCACACCGAAAGCTCGACCGGCCCGGTCGGCTCGACGGTATGCAGACGACCGAATCCTCCTGCGGTAGCGTCTTTTCCGAGCAGAATCGCGGCGCCGCTGGGGGTATACAGTGCGTCGGTGATGTCGCGCCGGGTCGAGGGATGGGCGTCCCCGGCCACCAGCAGCGCGTAGTTCACTTCCGGCCCGAGCAGGAAGGATTCGGCGACATCGATCGCGTGGATCAGACCGGCGGCGCCGTGCATGACATCGAAAGAGAAGGCGGGTACTCGACCGGGCCGGTAATCGAGACCGAGGCCGAGACGCTTCTGAACGATCGCCGCTACCGCTGGTTCGCAGAGATTGTTGTCCCGGAAAACGCCTGCGTTGACCAGCATTCCGACCTCGTCGACGTCGACGCGCGCACGGTCAAGGCACGTCCGTGCCGCACGAGTCGCCAGTTCGATGTAGCTGCCGGTGTCCCGATCGGTGTGCACCGCAGCGGACAGGATCGCGGTGGGCACGGCTACGCCTCCAGGCGCGAGATGGTCGTGGCGAGACCGCCGGAGACGATGCCGGACGCCTGGGAGAACATCAGGATCTTCGACCCCTTGGGGATCCGCTGCTGCCGCAGGTGCTCGTGCAGCACCAGGAAATGCGATGTCGATCCGGTGTTGCCGTAATCGTGCAGCACATTGAGTGCCGTCGGCACCGGCTCGCCGAAGCGCTGTCCGGCCAGATCGTGCAGATACTCGATGACCGGCCCGCTGAACTGGTGGTAGATGCAGAAGTCGAAGTTCTCCCGAGCCAACCCGTTCCCGGCCTTCGCCATGACGGTGGCGATTCGATCGAGTCCCTGGCGGTAGTGGGTATCGGTCTGCATGGCGCGGTTGTCGGTGTAGAGCGCGATCCCGTTCGAGCGGTTACTCGGCATTCCGAGGCACAGTTCGGCGCCCTCGGCGAGGGTCATCAGTTCGACGTAGTGGATTTCGTCATCGTCGTCACCGCGATCGTCGACCACAACGGCGACGCCGGCGTCGCCCAGGGTCAGTGCCGAGAACTGCGGGTCCGACCGCGTGCTGATCTCACGCACCGCCGTCTCGGCGGCGGGGGAGAGCTGCTCGCCGCTGACGACCAGACCGTTGCGCACGACGCCCGCCTTGATCATCCGGTCGAGCACGAGAACGCCGGTGACCATCCCCGCACAGGCATTCGAGACGTCGAGGCACCTGGCCAGGGTGGCGCCGACGGCGTTGCGCAGCATGAGCGCGAAAGGTGGGGCACCGCAGTGGATTCCCTTGCCGCGAGTGCGGGTGATCGACGCCGAGATAATGATGTCGAGTTCGTCCGCGGCGTAGTCGGAACGGCGCAGGCAATCCGCTATCGCGTGCTCGGCCAGCTCGAACGAGGACTCGTACCGTTGCGGGTGCGAATCGCAGACCCGGCGGTTCTTGACCCCGGTCACCAGGTCCAGATTGGTCACCCCCGGCACCGCCAATGCCGCGACCAATTCCTCGGTGGAACGCACCGTTTCGGGGGTATATCGGCCGATCGACTCGAAACGCGTCCGTCGCACTACTGCTCCGTTCTGGTAATCGGTTGTGCCCGATGACATCCCGCCTACGGCAGGCGCGGGTCACACTCTGCTCAGCTGATCCAGCTCCGGCTTGTGTGTCGCACTGCCGCGCGCGGACCCTGAAATTCGCGGGAACCACCAGTTCCACCGGCCCATGATCTGCATCAGTGCCGGAACCAGCACGAGACGGATCAGCGTGGCGTCGATGATCAGGGCCGTGGCGATGGCGAAGCCGAACTCTTGCAGCCCGACGATCCGCGATACCAGCAGGCTGCCGTAGCCGACCGCGAGGATCGCGGCGGCGAGGGAGATCGGCCGCGCCGTGCTCTGCAGCCCGATCACGACCGCGCTCCGGTTGTCCCCGGTTCGCAGGAACTCTTCCTGGATGCGGCGCACCAGGAACAGCTCGTAATCGGTGGACAGCCCGAACAACAGCACGAACATGATCAGTGGCACCTGTGGCCAGATCACTCCGGAGTCCACCCAATGCTGGAACACCAGCACGGTCAATCCGTACGCGGCGCCGGTGGCGAGCAAACTCATCAAGATCGCTTTGAGTGGCAAGAGCAGGCTACGCAGGATCGCGGCCAGCGCGACGAACATCATTGCCAATACACAGCCGACCACCCACCACAACTTCTGCGATGCCTCGGTCACGATGTCGGCGACGTGGCCGCTCGGGCCGCCGACGATCGCGGTGACCCCGGGTGGCTGGTGTGCGGGAACGATTTCGGTGCGGATCCGCTGCACCAGCGGCACGACCGCCGGCGAGTCGATCGCGTGCTTTGCCACTACGACCATGCCGGTGAGGTCGACGCCGTTGTCGAGCGTGGCGATCGTGGTCGTGTCCGGATCCGCGCGCAGCGCCGCCTGCAGCGCACTGCTGTCCGGCTCGGCCTCGCCGACCGGGCGTTGCAGGAGCACGATCACCGGACCCGTCGCACCGGCCAGCTCACCCTCGGCGAGGCTGAAACCCTCGAGATACGGCGTTCCGGACAGGGCGCGGCGCTCCAGATTGATGCCCATCGCCAGATCGGCTGTCGGAATCGCGGCAACGAGCAACCCGGCCGTGACGGCGAGCGCGTACGGCCAGGGGTGGCGCATCAGGTGCTCGGCCCAGCGGGTCAGCCGACCCGTCGATGCGGCACTCGCGGCGATCGGGTTGCGGGCCGATCGCCACCGGGGCCGCCACTCCAACCATCGCGTCACCGAAACCAGCAGGACGGGCAAGAGCGTGACCGAGGCCACCAAGGTAATCGTGACCACGGCGAGCGCGCCGATCCCCGCCTGCGCGAAGACGTGCCAGCGCACCATGAACAAGCTCACCAGGGCCAGCGCCAGGATCAATCCCGAATAGAGCACGGTGCGCCCGGTGGTCGCGACCGCGGTCCCGACCGCCTGCTCAGGCGACGCGCCTGCTGCGAGTTCCTCCCGGTAGCGGTTCATGACGAACAACGCGTAGTCGATGCCGATGCCGAGGCCCAGCGCGCTGACTCCGACCAGCAGCATGCCGTCGACGGTGAAGATGTCGGTCAGCAACGCGAACAGTCCCAGGGTGGTCACCACCGACGCCCCGGCGATGAGCACGGGTATCAGTGCCGCGATCGGCCTGCGCAGACCCCACCACAGCACCACGATCGCCAGCGGCACGGCGACCAACTCGATCCGCATCAGGTCGGTAATCTCGACCTTCTGGATCGCCTCGCCGTATACCGAGACGCCGACCAGGTAGCCGCGCACGGCACCGCCGGACGCCGCCTGCATCTCCCGATCGAGCACGGCCTGTAGGACCGGGGCGCGCTCCTGCCGTTGCCTGTCGTCGCCGGAGACACCGACCATCAGGTACGCGAAATGCTCGTCGTGCAGCAGCGGGCGCAGCGGCTCGAGCGCCTCGGCCAAAGCCAGCCGGCGGTCCGGGTCACCAGCCACCGGCAACAGCAGCAAGCCGGACACTCCGTCTTCGGCGGCCAACGCCGACTTCCCCGCGTCGATCGCCGCGCGGAACGCGGGATCGGTCGTCCGCAGCGCATCGGAGTGCAGCACCACGATCATCTGTTCGCGGCCGAGCGACGGCATGCCCTCGGCAAGGATTTGACCCGCCCGCTGCGACTCCGAACCCGATACCTCGATCGGCGGGGCTTGCAACGATCCGAGCAGGTGTGGGAGGCCGATCAGGCCGACGGCCACGGCGATCAGCCAGCCGGCGTATACGCGACGCCGGTACCGCACCATTGTCACGGCGATCAGGGGTAGGACGCCGCGCCGCGGGGCTTGGCCTGTGGTCGCATCGGTGTCGTGGCTGGTCTCGGTGGTCCACATACGAGCTGTGTTCTCCATCCTGTCGCCGCGGGCGGCCGCGGTCGCACGGCCGTACCGTCCGGAACATGCCGCGCCGCAGCGGCGTTCGCGGCGATAAGCCTTCGGATGTCCGAACGGGACGGCCCTGCAACGGGTTACGAGTGCCTCAGCGGATTGCTAGTCCTGTGGTTTGACCGAGGCGTTGCCCTTGACAGTGACGGTGGCAGCATCGGGGAGCGATGCGGCATCGCACGATTCCAGCTGCAATTCCGCGGCCGGAAAGTTGCCCTGGGCAGTCACGGAGTTTTTGCCATCCGGGTTATCCGGGTCGGTGACGAACTTGGCGCTGAACTTGCCCTGCTTGCCGCCACCATCCTTCAGCGGCACCGAAATGGTGACGTTGGCGTTCTCGGCCTTGCCCTCGCCCTCGACGTCCTCCTCGCCGCCCGGTTCTCCCTCCAGCGCCGAACCCTTACCCTTCGAGGACGTCAGCTCGCACATACCTCCGTTCACTTTGTACGAGACGTCCGTGATTTCACCGCTGGCCTTACCGATTTCGCACTCTTCGTCGGTCTTGTCCGCTTCAGCGATGTTCGAAGTCTCCGCGGTGAGGTTGTTGTCCTTCTTCGTCAACTTGACCTGTGCCGAGGCTCGGCAACTGAAGGGTTCGTTATCGTCGACCTTGGACTCGGCCTCCGAGCCCGGCGCGGCGAGCACGGCGAACGCGACGGCAGATGCTGCCAGCAGTCCCGTACCGAATGCGAAACGCTTGCCACGCCTTTCGCGCCGCGGCGTCGAATCCGGTAGCTTCCGCTCCATCGATCCTTCGTTACCCAAAACAGACCTCTCCTTTCGACGGGATGAGCTCCACAGCAGCAGCTGACCGAGGGGGCAGCTGCCACGATCGGGACAGCGCCGGGCGATGCGTACCTCGACCGTGCTGACCCTTGTATTCGTGCGAGTCGCGTCAGCTCGGCACACGTCCGGACACGCGATCAGAAGCAAGGCGCTCGGACGGCACGGATGAAAACGACGACGCCACCTATTCGTTGTCACCGTGCGGGCGGATGGCTCCAACCTTCAGCACGCGCAGGCCGGGCGGCGAGGCGTGGTGGTCAAGCCCCAACAGCTCGAGCGTAGATTCCCTGTAGCGTTCGTTCCGTCAGGAGTCCGCTGATCTGCACCTTCTGCCCGGTTTCCTTCTCCAGCGCGACGACCAGCCGCACCAGCAGCATCGAGCTCCAGTTGACCACCTGATCCAGATCTTCGTCGAGGTCTTTGTCCGCGAGCGGCAAAGCCAGCTCGTCACGGACGATCCGAATGAAATCGGCCTTACTGATCACGCCAAGCGTCCTTCCACACGATCCAGAAAATTCGAGGTGATCCGCACGTGGTCCGGTATCGCGGGAATGGTCTGCAGGTCGTGCCGGAAGGTCAGTTCGCCGCCCGCGCCCTCCGCGACCGTGTCGAAACCCTGTGCCGGGTAGAACTCGCGAACCTTGCCGTTCTTGGCCGTCGGCAGGTAACGACCGTGCACGGCGCGCAATCCGGAATCGCGGGCATAAGCGAGCAATGTTCCCATCACGGCGTCTTCGATACCGCGGGCGAAGACCCGGCAGCTCAGCACCATGTTCTCGATATGCAGCTCGCCGTCGTCGCGGCGGGCGAACAGGGCGCCGACCACACCGTTGTCGCCGAACCGATCCGCTGATCGGATGCTCAGCACGAGGTGATCCGGATCGTTGATCCGGTCCGTCACATCCGCCTGCTGCCATCGCTGCGTGGTGAGGTTGAACTGGTTGGTACGCAACGTCAATTGCGCGACCCGCGCCACATCCGGTTGCTCCACCAGTTTCAGCTCGACCCGAATACCCAACTGCCGCAAGTACTCCGCCATCGAGTCGGCCCCGGCCAGCAGATCCGACCTGGCGGCTTCGCCGCGGTACAGCTCGCCTCGGGCGCGGTCCTCGTCCGTCAGGTCCAGCACATCGAACCAGCCGTCGGCGAGTAGCTTCGAAGTATGCAGCGCCGGTTCGTCATCGAGGCACACCACGGCCACGCTCGGCAGGCTCATGGCCACCAGCCCGGTCTCGAAGGACGAGTCGTCGGCGAACACGAAGCTGTCCACACCGAGATTGAGCCGCGCTGCGATATCGGTCAGATTGGTGTCCTTCGGTTCCCAGTTCGCGTTGATCCGGGCGAAATCGGTGTCGCGCAACACCATGTCCGGATGGTCGCGCAGCACGGCCAGCACCGCCTCGCGGTCGTTCTTGCTGCTGATGGCAAGGACGACCCCCTGGGAACCTAGTTGCTGAACCGTCCGCTGGAACAGGCCGAACGCCTCGCCACGGAAGGTGGTGGCCGCAGCGATCCCCTCCGCCCCGTCGTCACCGAGGATGCCGTCCCACAGTGTGTTGTCCAGGTCGACGACCAAGACCTTCTTGGTCCGGCCGTGCAGGGCACGGATCAGATGGCCGACTTCGCGGGCATAACGAGACAGCACCTCATCACCCAGTTGGACCTTGGCGTACACGGCCATTCGCTGGTCGTGTACCGGGCCGCCTTCGGCGATCAGCGGGTCCAGATCGATGACCTGCACTCGGGCGTACTTTTCGGACAATCCGAGTAGCGCGGTGTTGAACGAGCGCCACGCAACGCTCAATCGGGTGCGGGATCGAAGATCCACCAGAGAATGAGTGTGTATGCGGTGCAGTGGCACCGTATTGAGTACGAGAGTGGCTTTGGCGTGCCGGACGTAGTTGCCGACCAGTCGATCCAACTGCGCCATTTTGGCCGTGACCGTCTGCTCCACGTCCGCCACGGACCACGGCTTCGGCAGCTCGTCGAAGATCATCTGCGGGTCGAGCACGACCAGTGCCAGCTCGGTATCCCTGCTGTACAGGTGGCTGCTCGGGTCCTGCAGATCGCGCAGATAGGCGTCGAATTCGCCGACGCTGGGACGCAGCAGGTAACCGTGCCTGGCGAATTCGGCGGTGAGCGGCGCGACCAGCGGTTCGATGGTGGAGTGTCCGGTGACGGCTACGGTGACCGGTCGAACCGTTTCGCCGGAGTCCGTGGCTCGACGCAGAATCTCGTCCGGATCCCGTCGCGCCAGAATCTGTCCTGCCCTGGTCAAATCTGCCAAACCCTGTGCGCCAGAGGCTATCTGGGACAACAGCTGTGCCACCGCAGCGTGGTCCTCAGTCAACCGGCCCGCCGCGCCGAGTTCGCGCAGCCGGGCCAGCGGGGACTGATCCACCGTGGTCATTCGGTGCTCACCGACCACTCGGGCTGTTCCAGGATCCGAACGAGCACGCAGCCGTAGCTGAAGCCCATTCCGACACCGCACAGCGCCACGATGTCGCCGGGCCGCACCGCGCGCGTCTCCAGCAGATGGGTCAGGCCCGCGGTCTGATCACCGGCACCGATATGACCGATCTGGCGGCCCCACTCCCACGTGGTCTGCGCCTCCTCGATGCCGATGCCCTTCCGGAACGTCCAATCCACCACGGTGAGACCGTGATTCGGGAAAACCCAGCGGGCGACGTCGGCGCTCGTCAGCCCGGCGTCGGCCAGTGCTATCTCCACGGCCTCCTGTTGGCGCTGGGTGACCGACTGCACGACCTCCACCAGGACGTCGCCGTGCGCGGCCAGGAATTGCTCACGGCGGGTACGCAAATCGACCGGCCGACCGCTGATCTGGGCGGCGTCGGTCCATGGCTCATCGCCGATATAGGCGTCGCCCCAGGTGGTATCGCCGAGCAAGCCGGTCGACAGCAACTCGGCGACACCTGGCGACCTCGACAGCACCAGCCCCGTGGCGCCGTCGGAGAGCAGGATGCCCTTGTCGGAGCGATATCTGTCGTAACCGGGGTGGGCGAAGCGGTCGGCCGTCGTGATGAGCGCGGCCGACGGTGCGGTCCGTGCGGTCAGGAGTGCCGCCGCCACCTCGATCGCCGCCAACCCGCCGTTGGAGAACTGCCGCACTTCGAGGGCGTTGGCAGTGCCGCCGAGGGTGTGGTGCTGGATGTAGGACGCCGACGCGAAGTGGTCGATGCCCGGGTGGCCGCAGCTGGCATGCACGACCAGATCGACCTCGTCGGCGGCCGAACCCGCTCGCTGCACGGCGAGTTTCGCCGCATCGATGGCCATTTCGACAGCCGAGGCGCGTTTGTCCTCGACCCGGATCGCGAGATAACCGTCGACCTCGTTTTCCTCCGCAGCGTAACGGCCTTCTGCCACCGCGACCGCCGTCTCCTCCTTGCGGCCGAGTGATACCGCGGCGGCATTGAGATAAATGCCTTTCCACTGCATGGAATTTCTCCTTCAGAAATGAATTTCGAGGTACACCGGCATTGGCTGCCGCTCGTATCGTTGTGCAGGCATGCGTCACCGATTAGTTGTCCTACGCGGAATTCCCCAGGCCTGCGACTATGCGTGAATTCTGTTCGGATCGTACGTCGATCACCTTGTCGGCCCAAGGGGTCGGCAAGGTGATTCGGCCGTCCGCGGAGAATCCGCAACCGTCCCCCACAACAATTGCGGGCTTTTATTGCAACACGCTATGTGCACGTTCGTACAGGGTGGCTTCGGCACGTGGGCGATGGCGCGCGGGCCCGGCTCCGGTGCTCAGTGGGGACGGGGTAGGAAACGAGGGTGGCGGTCCTGAGGGACAATACGGATGTGAGCTATGCAAGCAGGAAGAAGTTCAGAGATCAGCTCGAGGTTCCGACGGTCGTGGCGCTGACGGTTGCCACGGCACCCGTCGGGTGCTAGCTCGATGTCGGACCAGGAAGTGCCGGGACGGGAATCCTTGCCGGGGCCCGGCGACAACAGGTTCGATGCGGTGGAACGCATGCGCAGGAGGCTGGAAGGTACGAAGCCTGCCGAGACCGGTCGCCCCGAGGCGGGCGACGGCGCGTCGAAACTCATCCGGCTGCCGCATCGTCCGCGGCGGATGAGCGAGGACGTCGGCGAGCGTCCCCGCAAACCTTGGCAGCCGGCGGGTGGCTCCGCCTTCGATCCCGCACCGACCAGGCCCGTGCTGCGATCGGAACTGCAGCGTGAGACCGGGGCGTGGCCGATCGACCCCAGCCTGGCATGGCAACCCGCCGCCGAGGATGATCCGGGCAGCGCCGAGCAGGGCGGGAGTGTCATCGATCTCGGCGCATTGCGGGCGAAACGAGCTGGCGACGATGTTCCGGCCGCCGGTATTCGGCGCAAGCCGCGCAGAATTGGACCCGACACCCCATAATTGCGCTCAGTCTCGCGTCCAGTCGAGCACCACCACGCTGTCGCTCAGATTCCTGGTCTGCTCGACCCGGATGCGCCACTTGCTACCGCGGTAGATGGTGTCGAACAATTTCTGGTGCTCATTCGCGACGACCGATCGTCCTTGCTGCACCCTGCCAAGTACATCAATGAAGGTCACGTCCTCGGCAAACGGAGCGGCGAACGCGGCGCCGTCGCCACGGTGCCAGCCTTGTTCCAGTGCCCGCAGGATCTCATTCGTTTCCATCACCAACAACCCCTCCTTGCAACGCTTTTCGGTGACTACCTGCGTCGAACCTACGAGCTGAAGCAAAGTTCAGGTCCAGCGATGGTGAGCTAGACCACGCCACCGGGCTGCGCGGCGACATCAGCGGATCTTGCGGCCCCAGGTCCATTGGATCGTCCCGAGGCGGCGAGTGTCTACCCCGCCGAGCCCGAAACCCACTACGCTATCGGGGATTTCGGTCTCGGTGAATAAGCGCGCGCCGCCGGCACCGGGTACGTAGCGGCCGATCAGTTCGAGCGGGCCGGTGCGCACGGTGGGCACCAGCACGGCGAGATAGCCGCCGGGTCGTAGGACGCGGATCATCTCGGCGAGGGCGGCGTCCGGGTCGGGGATGAGCTGTAGCCCCGCTATGCAGGTCACCGCGTCGACGGTGTGGTCACGCAACGGGAGTCGCTGGGCGTCGGCGCGCAGGAACGCAGTGTTGCCGGCGCGGTGCCGATGGGCGGCGCGGGTGAGCATCGACTCGGAAATGTCGATGCCGACCGCGAGTCCGCCCGGACCCACGGTGCGGGCCAGTGCTGTGGTGATTTCCCCTGGGCCACAGGCGATGTCGAGCACCGTATGGCCCGGCTGGAGGCGGAGCCGTTCGGCGGGCGATTGCAGGATCCCGACGACGCGTCGGGCGGCCGTGGCGGCGTGGTCGAACAGCGATGCACCGATGCGTGAGCTCCACAGCGATTGCACGAAGCCGGTGTTGACGGCTCGACCGTCGGCGGCCGGTTGTGGGCCGAGTTGGTCGAGGTAGCCGTGTGGCGTGGTCGGAGCCGTCGGCGGGTCGGTGAGTAGCGGGAGAACTCGTTGCACGGCAGGCGAAATGGTGACGCTCATGCGGTCATCTCCTTGCGGTCCCATACCCGGACACTAAGCCCAGACCACTCATAGCTTCCAAGACCAGTTGTGCCATGAACTCATTCGTTTTCCGGGATGAGATGGGCGAGCACATCAGTTGGGCGGTCAGGCCGGACTACCCGAGATCGAGCACGGGAACTTCGGGCGCATTGCGGGTCACCGATTCGATCAGCTGGGCGCGGTCCAGCCCCCAGCCGTTGATCGGCCGGCTCGCCGCCACGATGTCCGGCGGCACATGCGGGATCAGATGCGCGTTGACGCGAGTCATTCCCAGGCCGGGAATGACGGGGAGCCTTGGCGCCCCTTCCCGCCTTGCCAGGCCGATGTACGGCATCGGAGGACCATCCGGCACCCGCTGCTCGAACAGCACGACCGCGGTGATCTGTGCCCACGGCACGAACGCGGTTGTCCTGCGGTATCCCCATATGGGGAAGCCGCCCAAGGTGATTCCGTCTCGGTCGACGCGCAGCGCGACCCGGCCCGACAGCAAGGTGAACAGGAAGGCCAGTCCGCCGCCACCGAAAAGCAGCAAGAGCACACCCAGCAGGACGATCGGTATGCCGGGCAGGAAGGCAATCGCGACAAAGCCCGCCGACATGAGTACAACGGACACACCCTTGACCGTTGGCCCGAACCGAGCTTGGTAGGTTCCGCCGATCAGCTCCCGATCCTGCTCTGACACGCCCCTCCTACCTGTGAAATGGGTATCCTTCCAGAAGCGTCTCAGCCGTTGCGATCGCACACAACCGCACCCGCTGCGGTATCTCGTTGACCGGCCCCCACCGCATCTTCGAGAACGGTTAGGGCACTGCGACTTCAGTGGTATCGAACCACGCACCGCCAACCATGAGCCGATCGCGGCCCGCCAGGATTTCGACGTCGTAAAAAGGTGCTCGGCAGAATCAGGCCAAATTTCGAAGTGCAGCTTTCGGTTACCCGGAACCCACTTATTGGGGGCAGCTATTTTGGGGGCATCTACAAGTTTGTTGAGCCGTTGATGCCAACCGTACGATCACATATCGGGCGGTGTGTCGCTCTCTGAAATAGTTGGTGATGAAGGGGTTTCGTATGTGCAGTAGCGGAAATTTCATGGGCGCCGTGGTGATGGCCGTCGGCGCTACAGTAATGCTCGCGGGATGCGGCAGCAATTCCAGCAGCGGCCAGCCGACCCCGAGCAACTCGCAGGCGGTGACGACAACCGCAGCGGCCGCATCCACATCCGCCGGAGGCACGAACACAGCCCCAGAGGGCGAGAACCCGGATGTCGAGGGTAGGAATCCGAACGCCGGAGGTGAGAACCCGAACTCCGGGGGTGAAAACACAACGGCCGCACCAGCGCCCGCCCAGCAATCCACGACGCCGGCGCCCGCCGTGCTCTGGGACCCCTGTGGAATACCGAACGCCGATATCGCCAAGTTGGAATACAGCCCCGACGGAAAAACGACAGCGTCCGTATCCGACGGTTCCGGCGAGAAAAGCTGCCGTTGGCCGTCCCGCACAGGCAAGTCCGAAATGACGATCGTGTCGACACGGCAGACGGTTCAGGATTTCATGCAGAGCGGGCGCTACGTGGGTTTCCAGCCACTGTCGGTCGGCGACCGAGCGGCCTACCAATACCGTGCTGCCCAAGACACGAATAACATCGGGTGCTACATCGGCGTTACTGTGCCCGGCGGTCTCGTCGCATTCGTCACGCGGAATCTGCAGCCCGATGCGGGCCAGGAACCGTGTGCCGCGGCGCGTCGAATCAGCAGTGTGCTGGTCGAATACCTACCCTGAGCAGCATCGAGCCATTGAAGAATGCGACGGGCCAACATCGGCTTTGTCGAGGTCGCGGGCGGTATCGGTCTGATGGTGCCACGGCTCACCGATCTGCGTAACTCGTTCTCGCGATGACAAATCCATAAGCACGACCGGCGATCGATCCGGCGGCCATCCGGTCCAGGGCGCCCTGGCCGAGGGCAACCGGCGACCGTGGCCATTCCACACGGGTGAGGCCAGGTCAGTGGCAGTTGTTCACATTGAGGCCGATCATCCGGCGGCCATAGTGTGCAGCATCACAGCCCCGCGCAGGCCTCGGAATCGGGGCGGGCAGGCGGCGCTGGTGATGTAGCTGCTACTCGAAGGAGGGCCTCGATGTTCGAGCCCGACCGCTTTCGCCAGAACAATGAATCACCGCCTGTCACACCGGCTTTGGAAGTCGAGGACCTTTCCATCAGCTACGGGGGAGTGCTCGGGCTGGCGGGGGCGAATCTGATGGTTCCCGCGAACGGGGCGGTCAGCTTGCTCGGACCGAACGGGGCGGGCAAGAGCACGCTTTTGCGGGCGGCCAGCGGGTTGCTGAGCCTGCACGGCGGGCGGGTCGTAGGCGGACGGGTGCGGTATTTCGGCGACGACATCACCCGGACCGATGCGGCCCGGCTGGTGCGTTCGGGACTGGTCCAAGTGCTGGAAGGACGGCACGTTTTCACCGAGATGACGGTTTCGGAGAACCTCAGCTGCGGCGCGTTTACCCGGCGGAGCGGTGTCGCTGAAGCCAAGGAACACATGCTGGAGGTGTTTCCCCGGTTGCGGCGGCACCGCGGCACCCGGGCTGGGCTGTTGTCCGGTGGGGAACAGCAGATGCTCGCCATCGCGCGGGCGATGATGGCGCGGCCGCGGCTGTTGCTGCTCGATGAACCCTCGCTGGGTCTGGCTCCGGTAATGACGGCAGCGATCGGGCAGGCGCTGTGCCGGATCAACGAGTCGGGAACCTCGATCATGCTGGTCGACCAATCCACGGCGCTGGCCCGCGCGGTCACGACGTGGAGCTATCTGCTCGACACCGGTTCCGTCCGGGCCGACGGCGCGACGGAGGCGCTGCTGGCCGACGACGACGTCAAGTCGGTGTACCTGGGGGTGCGGTCATGATCGTGCCCGCCCTGGAGGTGCAGGACGTCTCGTTGCATTTCGGTGCTGTCGCGGCGCTGAGCGAGGTGAGTTTCGCTGTCGCACCAGGCGAGGTCTTTGCCATTATCGGACCCAACGGCGCCGGGAAATCCTCGCTGTTCAACGTGCTTTCGCGCCTGTACCCACCCAGCTCCGGCCGGATCCGGGTGGACGGACGCGACATACGCGACCTACGCCCGCACCAGTTGCCTGGCCTTGGGGTCGCGCGAACTTTCCAGAACCTCGGGCTGTTCGGGCCGTTGTCGGTGCTCGACAACGTGCTGATCGGCCGCAGCCATGCGATGACCGCGGGGTGCTGGCGGACCGGGCTGCGGACATCCAGGGCGCGCACCGAGGAACGCGCTGCCCGCGACGCCGCGCACGCGCTGCTGCACGAGTTCGATCTACATCCGGTCGCCGAGCAACCGGTCGGTACGTTGCCGTACGGAATCCGCAAACGGGTGGAGATCGCGCGTGCCCTGCTCATGCGCCCCAGCCTGCTGCTGCTCGACGAGCCGGTGGCCGGCATGAGCCGCCTGGAACGGAGCGAGGTCGCGGACCTCATCACCGAAATCCATCAGCACCGGCAACTGACGGTGGTGCTCGTCGAACACGATATGAGTTTCGTCATGCGCTTGGCCCAGCACGTGCTGGTGCTGGACTTCGGCAAGAGCATCGCCTGCGGCACTCCGGATTCCGTGCAATCCGATCCGCGGGTGCTGGCCGCCTATCTCGGCACGCCGGACCTCGATGGGGAATCATCATGATGACCACATTCCTGGGACTGCTCTGGGCTGGAGTATCGCTCGGCGCGCTGTATTCTCTTGTGGCGTTAGGGTTTACGATCGTCTACCGATCGAGCAAGGTAATCAACTTCGCGCACGGGGCGCTGCTCGCCGCCGGGGCGTTCCTGGTCAGTGCTCTGGTCGAAGCCGGGGTGAGCTTCGTGATCGCGTTCGTGCTCGGAGTGACCGGAACCGCGTTGGCCGGGCTGGCTTTTCATCTGCTGGTGCTGCGGTGGGCGCTGGGACGGCCCGAATTCACCCTGGTCATGCTGACTTTGGGATTCGCCTCTGTGCTGCAGGTGTTGATCGAGACCGTTTACGGCGATGGCCAACGCAAGAACGGCGATCCGTGGGGCGCGGAGGTTATCCGGATCGCCGGAGTCACCGTCACCGAGGTATCACTGTGGTCGGTGGTGACCGCGCTCGTCGTACTGAGTTTGTTCGCCGCGGTTGACCGCTACTCGAAATACGGGCTCGGCATGCGCGCGGCGGCCGAGGACCCGCTCGCGGCGTCCGCGGTCGGGATCCCGCTGCGCCGGGTACACGCCCTATCATGGTGCGCTGCAGGCGGATTGGCCTGCACGGCCGGTGTTTTCCTCGGCGGCTTCCCTTACAGCGTCGACCCCACCATCAGCAACGTGGCATTGCTGGCCTTCCCCGCGATCATCATCGGCGGCCTGGAGTCACCTGCCGGTGCTGTTGTGGGCGGCTTCGGTATCGGCGTGATCCAGCAGCTGGTGCAGGGCTACCAGCCGCGGTCCGTGCCCGCGCTCGGCGACGACTTCTATTTGATCGCACCGTATCTGCTGATGATCGTGGTGTTGCTCGTTCGCCCCTACGGCCTTTTCGGAACCCGACCCGCGGAGCGGATATGAGCAACGACATCCTCGAGTACGCACCGGCGGGCGCCCCCCGCGTCCCCGCGCCGCGGCCGCGGCGACGCTACCTCCGCGTCCGACGTGCCCTGCCGCACCTTGCGGCATTCACCGCGGCACTCGTGCTGCCATTCATGGTGAGTACCGGCAATCTGCATCTGGCAGTCAGCGTTTTGATCGCCGCGATCGGCGCGGTCGGCTTGGACGTGCTGACCGGGCGGACCGGGCAGGTTTCCCTCGGCCACGCCTTCTTCCTCGGCGTCGGCGCACTGGTCGGCGCGAAACTCGGCAGCGATTACGGCATGGATCTACTGATCTGGATACCCGTCGCCGGAGTGGTGACCGGGTTGCTCGGCGGCTTGGTCGGCCCTATCGCTTTGCGGTTGCGCGGTTTATATCTCGCGCTGGTGACGATGGCGCTGGTGTTCATCGGCATCAATATCTTCAACAATTGGACCTGGCTGTCCGGCGGCAGCGTCGGGCGCGCGATCTCGGCGCCGCGGCTCGGCTCCTTGGATTTCGCTACCTCGAAAACTATTGGTGGGCTTAGCTTCTCGCCTGACGGTTTGTTCTACTACCTCGCTTTGTTCATCCTCGCCTTGACGATGCTGTTCGTAGCGAACCTCGCCGGCGGAAGGTCCGGCCGGGAGATGGCCGCAGTACGGGAACGGGAACTGGCGGCGGCTGTCCTCGGCGTCGACGTCACCCGCACCAAGATCACCGCCTTCATCGTCTCGTCGGCGCTGGCGGGAGTGTCCGGTGCTCTCTACGGCGCATTTCACGGATACACCACTCCCGCACAGGATTACGGCTTCCCGGTGTCGATCAATTACGTGGTGATGGTGGTCGTCGGCGGACTCGCCACCACCTACGGCCCGCTGTTCGGTGCGCTGTTCGTCATCGGACTCCCGGTGTTGTTCCAGCACAACGCCGCCTGGTTCCCATTGATCCAGGACTCAGCGGGCGTGGGTGGCGGCCTCTCCGCGGGCAACGCGGCCACGTTCATTTTCGGTCTGACGCTGATCGTCTTCCTGCTGTTCGAACCGCACGGGGTGGTCGGGGTCGGCACCCGCCTCACCGCTGTCCTACGCCGACGGTCGACACCCACTGGAAAGGGAATCTCACAATGAACGGATCACGGCGCGTAATGCGCACCGGTTGGGCCGCGCTCGGCGCGGCCACGATAGTGCTCGCCGCGGCGTGCAGCGCCAGTACCGGAGGCGGGCCAGGGACCGGTGGCGACGGCGAATTCGCGGTGGGTCCTGGCATCGATCCGGCGAACAAAACGATCACCGTCGGCGAGATCTCGATTCTCTCCGGCCCGGCAGGTGTGATCGGCAAACCGCTGACTGCCGGATTGAGCACCTACTTGAACGCGGTGAACGATTCCGGCGGCATCGATGGCTGGAAGATCAAGACAGACATCCAGGACAGTAAGTATTCCGCCGCGCTGAGCGCTCAATTGTTCGCCACCATGTCCAGCAATGTCGCCGTGATCGCGCAATCCCTGGGCAGCCCGACCACGCACGCGTTCGACGCCAAGGCGGCGGCCGACAACATCGTGGTTGGTACCGCCGCTCAGGATTCGACTTTCGTGACCAAGCCGAACAATGCGGTGATCGGCACACCGTATGCGGCCGAGGCAGCCAACAGCGTCGCGCACATCGCGAAGCAGAAACCCGGGGCCAAGGTCGCGATCTTCTATCAGAACGACGCGTTCGGCGCGGACGGCAAACGGGGGTACGACGCCGCGGTCGCGGCCGGTGGACTGGAGAACGTGGAAGAAGTCACTTATACCGCAGAATCGACAACGCCGAACTTCACTTCCCAGGTCCAGCAATTGCGCGATTCCGGCGCCGAATACGTCTTTGTCGTCGCGACGCCGCAACCGACCTCGACCTTGATCAAGACAGCTGCGTCGTCGGGATTCAAGCCGCAGTGGGTGCTGCAATCGCCGGCGTGGTCGGAGTTCCTGATGTCCTCGACGGGCACACCCGCGGGCACACCTACCGATGCCGCGGCGGTGCTGACCGGTGCCTGGGTCGGCGGTTACACGGCGCTGTGGGGTGACCGCTCGGTGCCCGGCATGGCGATTTTCTTGGAACGGACCACCAAATACGCACCCGATCAGGCGCCGAGCACGCAGTATCTCTACGGCTACTGCATGGCGCGAATGATCACCGCGATTCTGCAGAAGGCCATCGCAAATAAGGACCTCACGCGTGCCGGGATCATGGACGCGAAGTTGCACCTGGGGAAGGTCGGGTTCGACGGCCTCATGCCCGACGCCCATTACAGGCCAGACCTCGGGCCTGCCTCCCGGCAGAGCACCCTCTACCGAGTGGATCCGGCGGCCACCGGCAACGGATATCTGACCTCGATGACACCGTTCACCGAATCCGAAGCCGCCAAGTCATTGCGGCTGGGTGGCTGAATTCGGTTATGTGCCCTGCGCCTTCAGCAAGCGCAGGGCCACTTGGATTTCGAGCAGTTGCTCGGGCTCACGCCAGTCGTCCCCGAGCAGCTGTGCCAGCCGGGTCAGTCGCTGGGTCACGGTGTTGACGTGCAAATGCAGTAGCTGCGCGGCTTTGGTGCTGTTCTGCCCGGTGGCGCAGAAGACGTCGAGCGTTTGCAACAACCCGGCCCGCCGGTCCCGGTCGTAATCCAGGACCGGGCCGAGTATCGAGCGGACATATCCGGAAATGTCGGGCTCGCCACTGAACAACGTGCCGACGAACCCGAGGTCGTCGGCGACGCCTACCGCGCCGAGCCGACCCAGCGCGATCAGTGCCCGAGTACAGCGCGCCGCTTCCTCGAATGCGGCGGTGATGGTGGCCGGCCCCTCGGCTGTCGCGGCGCCGGCCGTGACCGGTGCCCGCGTGACGCGGGTCAATTCCCGCGCCGCGTCGCGGGCGATGGTTCGGGCGTCGGTGCCGGGCAGCAGCAGGATTACCGAACGGCGTCGCACCGTCGCCAAGCAGCGCAGGCGCCGCGCCAACGCTGCGATCGCGGCGAAAACCGGTTCCCGGGGCTCGGTTTCGAGCTCGGCGACCACCACGACATGGCAGCTGTCCAGATCGACCTCGAGCAGGGCGGCTCGACGGCGAAGCAGATCATGGTCGTGTGTCTGGGCGGAGAGCAGATCGGCGAGCAGCTCACCGCGGACCCGCGCCTCCGCTTCGGCCATGCGACGGCGGGTGACGAGAACCAGCGCGGCCACCAGGGCGGCACGTTCGAGGATGCGCCGATCGGTGTCGTCGATGGCTGCCGAGCCGAGCAGGACCAAGGTGCCAAGGGATTCGGATTCGGTGATCAGGGGGACCGCGCACAGCCGGTCCTCGATGACGCTGTGCCCCTTGGCATGTGCGCGCCGGGCCAGCGCCTCGACCTGCTCGTTCGAGGTGGGCGGTTCCGTATCCGGGGACAGCAGCACAACCTCCCCGGACACCGCCGCCGCGGTTGCCTCGATGACCGCGTCCACGTCGACGCCCTCGATGACGAGCTTGGTCAGCCGTTCGTGGACCTCGGCGGTGCGCTCCAGTTCGGCGACGTGGGTGTGAATTGTGGCGTTGGCGACCCGCAGGTCCTCGACCGCGGCCTGGGTGGCGGTGAGTAGCCGCGAGTTCTCGATCGCCACCGCCGCGTGCGCGGCCAGCATCACCAGGGCACCGATATCGCGGCTGCTGAACGGCCGCTGGCTGCGGTGGGCGGCGAGCAGCACACCGATGATGTCTTGTTTGAGTTTGACCGGAACCCCCAGCAGCGACTCGATCCGCTCGGCCTCGACTGTCGCGTCGATCTCCGGGGTGCGCTCGATCGTGTCGTCATCGAAATAGGAAGAGACACTGTAGGGTTCGCCGGTCCGAGCGACCTTGCCGCCGACGCCGGCTCCGCGCGGCAGCCGCAGCTCGTTCATCAGACCGGAGATGTTCCCGGAGGCGGCTTTGATGAAGCAGTCGCCGCGGGTGCGGTCGCTGAGGCTGATGTAGGCCAGGTCGCAACCCAGCAGCCGCCGCGCCCGGTCGGCGATCGCCTGCAGGATCGAATCGGGATCGCGCAATGACGCCAGATCGTTGGCCGTGTCGTTGAGCAGCTGCAACTCGGCTTCGTTGCGCCGATGATTGATGAGCTTTTCCCGCAGTCGCATCGCGACGGTGCGTTCGTGTTCGAGTTCGATCAGCCGTTCGGCCGGCGCACCCGCCTGCCTTGCCCGTTCCAACGCGGCATCATATGCGCTGATATCGGCGTCTTCGAGCAGCAGATCGAGAATCGAACTGCCCTGGATGACCGTCATTGCTCCTCCGAGGGGTACTGCACGGACTGGGTCCGGAGGCCTTGATCGAACCCTAGATGTCTCCAGGTGGCCGGGGGTGCCGATTCACCGGATTTCCCATGCGGGTCTGTGGCGCGCACGCGGGTCATATGTGGGTTCCGAGTTCTCGTCGAACACCATGGTGAGACGGTTGTCGAGTTCGTAGGCCGGCCACCCCGGATCGCCGGTTCGAGCGAAATCGGTCCAGCTACGGCGCAGGGCGGTTCCGAGCTCCCGTGGAGCGTCTGCCCCGACCAGAGCCCGCACGGCTGGGTTCTCCAGACAATCGAATAGGAATGGCAACTCGAGTGCATGAGCGGCTCCGAGTGCTCCATCGAAAGCTGTTGAGCGCCAGGTGAACTCATAGGCATAGCTGACTCCGCCGGCGGAGCTGTGCGACTCCGTGAGCTCGACTGCCGGACCACGGAAACACTGGTTCGTCATGGTTTCGGCAAGTTGTTCACCGGCATCCCGATCTTTGTACAGCCGCTGTGCTGCCGCGATACTGGCGGCGGACATCCGGTATGCCTGCTGGGCGGCGTGCACCGATTCCGGCGTCGCGGACTGCATCAGCTCAGGGGGCAGCAAGAAGAACCGCGCCTCGTCTCTGGTGTTCCCGACGAGGAGATCGATCGACGCGGGGATCCGTTCGGCCAATCTCGTCGAGGCGATGAGCTCCCCGTCGACGGTCGGCATGAACGGTGTCAACAGGTAGCTGTACGGCCCCCAGAATTCCGGGTCCCGGAAGCGGTCGTTCATCAAATGCTGGCGTTCGATGAGGAGGTCAAGGGGCAGGTCGCGAACGTCGGAGACGCCGAGATCGGCCGGCACTCGCTTGCCCAGAATCCAGGCCTGGTCGGGATCGGCCACCAGCGAAAGCGGCGCGCTCTGCAGGATCGCGCGCCCGAACAGATTCTCCGCGGCGGCGGCGCGGGCAATAGCGGCAATCGCACCCGCCCCTGCTGAATTGCCGAACGCGGTGACATTGCGCGGGTCACCACCGAATCGGCCGATAGTGGCCTGGACCCAGCGCAGTGCTGCCAAGACGTCGTGCAGGCCGAGATTCAACGGTTGCTCGGGAATTGCGAGAAAGCCGTCGACGCCGAGCCGGTATCCGACAGTCACGCAGACGACACCGTCGCGGGCGAAGGCCCCGCCATTGATGCGCGTATCCGCGGCGCCGCCTCGAGCGTAGGAGCCAGGATGCAGCCACACCATGACCGGCAGGCGGTTAGCGCCCACATCGGGAGTGCTGATATTGACCGTCAGACAGTTTTCGCCCCAAGGGTAGAGGGCAGCGGACAAACTCGAGCCCAGAAAGGGAAAAGTGTCGGGCTGGGGCGCGGCGGGACCGAAATCGAATGCCGCGCGGACACCGTCCCACCGTTCGGGTGGCTGCGGCAGTCGAAATCTGTTGGCGCCGAATGGTGCCGCCGCATAGGGAATCCCGTTGAACGTGAGGTAACCGTCATCGATCCGCCCGGCGACCGTTCCTTCGGGTAAGGCGACCTCCACGGTCGATTGCGACGATGCCACAGC
This sequence comes from Nocardia iowensis, assembly GCF_019222765.1. Classification (NCBI taxonomy): domain Bacteria; kingdom Bacillati; phylum Actinomycetota; class Actinomycetes; order Mycobacteriales; family Nocardiaceae; genus Nocardia; species Nocardia iowensis. Next base: position 1,835,192 of record NZ_CP078145.1, read on the forward strand.
GTGCACGCTCCTCCGATAGGTGGTGACAGCGCACACTATCGCCGCCGATAGCGGCCCTCAATGTGCGACGCACACACGGAAAATCGTGGGGATATGTGGCAGGTGCGGACGATCGGGACCTTTGCGAGGGCACCGGAGTGGTGCGGGCCCGCCACGATGTGAACTGCACATCGGCGCGGCCGGGATTGTGTCGCCGGTACCCATCGTCAACGGTGACGGGCGTTCCTATGGTCTAAGCCACCTCGGGTGTTCCGCATCACATACCCGTCGAATCCCGGGGCGACGAGCACCTATTTTCCGGGTGCCGTGTTTCGGCGGGCAGGAGGCAACGATGCTTTTCCATTCACGCAGGCAGCGTTCGAGTTATTCGGCAACCCGCCGTATCGGGTGGCCGCGTCGAGGGTTGGCGGCATTGTCGATCGCGGCGGTGATCGGCGCGGGCGGGGCGTTGGTGGCCACGCTGCCCACGGTCCATGCCGCAGCGCCCAACCATGATCCGGTCATCATGATTCCGGGGATGACCGGAGACGTCGGAAACATGGACGCGATGAAGCAGAATCTGCAGTCCAACGGTTGGCCCGCAGAGCGCCTGTTCACCTGGACCGACAGCAGCAAGATGACTCAGGATCTCGCGATCGCGGCAAAAGAACTGGGCGCGAAGGTCAATCAAGTCCGGCAACAGACCGGCGCGAACAGAGTCGTGCTGGCGACCTGGTCCGCTTCCGCCCTCGCCGGGCGCTATTACATCAAGAATCTCGGCGGCGGTGACACCGTATCGCAGTACATTTCGTTCGCCGGACCGCATCACGGCACTTCGTTCAATCACTGCAAGCAGTATGTCTCCTGCCAGCAGTTCGCCGAACCGAACACGCCGTTCTTGACCGCCCTCAACTCCGGCACCGAGGTTCCGCACAACGACAAGGTCGCCTATCTGACACTGCGATCGACCGGAGATTGGAACGTGGCGCCGACCGATTCGGCGAAACTCGAGGGGGCCGACAACCGGCTGCTCACGACCCCGACCCATTTCAACATCATCTCCGACGCCCAGGCGTTGAAGATCATGCGCGACTTCATCATCGCGCACGAGGACGGCACCCCGCCGACCTCCACCACGCCGCCCACGTCGACGACCACCCCGCCGACCTCGACGACCACCCCGCCGGACCAGCCCTGCTTCGCCGACTCCAACTGGAAGCACGTGCAGGCCGGGCGGGCGCACGACAACGGTGGCGGCCGGGCCCTGGCCAACGGGTCCAACCAGGACATGGGGCTCAATGTCGTCTCCGGCACGACCAAGTTGCGCAAGACCGGCGACAACTACTACGTGATCGACCCGGCCTGCTCCTGACACCGCGCGATTCCCAATACAGCCGTGGCGATGGCTTCCCGTGCCCGAACGCACCGGAAGCCATCGCCGCTCGGCAGCGACCGCATCGATAGGAGTGCAGATGAACACCGGGAACAAATCCGCCCACGAGGTGCTGTGGAACCCGCCATCGGATGCCCGGGCCCGCACCCGGATGGGGGACTTCATGAAATGGGTTGCCCGCGACCGCAAGACCGACTTCGACGACTACGCCGAATTATGGCGCTGGTCGGTCGAAGACCTGGCCGGATTCTGGTCCACGATCTGGAAGTACTTCGATGTACCTGCCTACTCCCAGCCCACCGATATCCTCGCCGATGCGGAACGGATGCCCGACACCCGTTGGTTCCCAGGCGCCACTCTGAACTACGCGCAGGCGATGCTGCGCATGCCCGGCCTGGCCGACGGCGATACCGCGGTGATCGCGCACTCGCAGACTCGACGAGCCGTCCACTACACCGCCGCTGAGCTGCGGGAACAAGTGGCGCGTGCTCGGCAGGGCTTGTTGCGGCTCGGCGTGCGGCGCGGTGATCGGGTCGCGGCATATATGCCGAACATCCCGGAGACGCTGGTGCTGCTACTCGCCGCTGCGAGCCTCGGGGCGACTTTCGCGTCCTGCCCACCGGAATTCGGTGCCAGGTCGGTGCTCGACCGCCTCGGTCAAATCGATCCGAAAGTCCTCGTGGTCGTCGATGGATATCGGTACGGTCGGAAAACGATCGACCGCGCCGCGGAGATCAGCGAGATCCGCGCTGCGCTGACGGGGCTGGACCACCTCGTCCTGCTGCCTTACCTGGACCCGGCAGCCGCACCGGAGCCAGGGACGATCAGCTGGCACGAGCTCCTTCAGCACTCCGGCGAGTTGACTTTCGAGCCGGTCCCGTTCGAGCACCCGCTGTATGTGCTCTACAGCTCGGGCACCACCGGACTACCCAAGCCTATTGTGCACGGGCACGGTGGCATTCTGCTGGAACACATGAAATCGCTTGCCCTGCATCATGATTTGGGGCCGGGCGACCGGTTCTTCTGGTACACCACGACCGGATGGATGATGTGGAACTATCTCGTGTCCGGCCTTGCCGTCGGCAGCGCGGTGGTCATGTACGACGGCGATCCCGCCTACCCCGATCCGACCCGGTTGTGGCATCTCGCATCGCTAACCCACACCACCTATCTCGGCACCAGCGCGCCATTTCTTCTGGCGTGCCGGAAGGCCGGCATCTCACCGCGTGCCGCCGCTGATCTTTCGGCGTTGCGCGGCCTCGGATCCACCGGAGCGCCGTTACCGGCCGAGGGCTACCGCTGGGTCTATGAGCACGTAGCGCCGAACATCTACTTCGCGTCGATCTCCGGTGGGACGGATCTGTGCACCGCCTTCATCGGCGGCGCGCCCGTGCTGCCGGTACGGGCGGGGGTGATGGCGTGCCGAGCGTTGGGCGCTGCCGTGCAGTCGGTCGACGAGGACGGCTGGCAGATCATGGGCCGTGAGGGCGAACTCGTGATCGGCAAGCCGATGCCCTCGATGCCGATCGGCTTCTGGGGTGACGTCGACCGGGCTCGCTACCGCGGCGCGTACTTCGCGGCGATCCCTGGTCTTTGGCGCCATGGGGACTGGATCACCATCGCCGAGGACGGCAGCTGCGTGATCGGCGGACGATCCGACGCCACGCTCAACCGGGGCGGCGTCCGGCTGGGCACCGCGGAGTTCTACGGCGTCGTCGAGTCGCTGCCCGAGATCCAGGACAGCCTCGTCATCCACTTGTCCGACAACGACTCCGGTACAGACGAGCTGCTGTTGTTCGTGGTGCTCGACGCGGGCCGCGTCCTCGATGACAGCCTGCGGGAGCGGATCGCCGCTCAGCTCCGCGAAGCGCTGTCGCCGCGGCACGTGCCCGACGAAATTCATTGCGTTAGTCAGGTTCCGCGCACTTTGTCTGGAAAGAAGCTCGAGATACCGGTGAAACGGATCCTGCGCGGTGATCGTCCCGAAACAGTCTATGCCCCAGGTGTGCTGGACGATCCCGGAGCACTGGCGCCCTTTATCGAGTTGCACGCGCGCAGGACCGCCGCGCCGGCGGTCGTCGCGGTCACCGACAGTTGACACTTTTCCCCGCTGTCGCCCCCTCATCGAATCCGTCAGGGACCGAGCCGTTGCGCGCGGCCGTGCCCTGCGCACAATGCCGAAGGTGATGAAATGACAAGCAGTACAACCGAGTTCGATAAGACTTCGGCGACTGAACCGGTGCCGCAAGGACTGCGGCGGGTCGTTGCCGCGTCCATGGCGGGCACCGTAGTCGAATGGTATGAGTTCTTCCTCTACGGCACCGCTGCGACTCTGGTGTTCAACAAGGTGTTCTTCGCCAAGGGCACCAGTGATCTGGACGCGATTCTGGCGGCCTTCGTCACCTATGCCGTCGGCTTCGCCGCGCGTCCGCTGGGTGGCCTGGTATTCGGCCACTTCGGCGACAAGTACGGCCGCAAGAAGCTGCTGCAGCTGAGCCTGGTCCTGGTGGGTGCCGCTACCTTCCTGATGGGCTGCCTGCCGACCTTCGCGCAGGTGGGCTACCTGGCGCCGGCGCTGCTGGTGGCCCTGCGATTCCTGCAGGGCTTCGCGGTCGGCGGCGAGTGGGGTGGGGCGGTGCTGCTGGTCGCCGAGCACAGTCCCAGCCGCAGCCGGGCCTTCTGGGCGTCCTGGCCACAAGCGGCCGTACCCGTCGGCAATCTGCTGGCGACCGTCGTCCTGCTGGGTTTGACCTCGACCCTCTCTGACGCGGACTTCCTTGGCTGGGGCTGGCGCGTGGCCTTCTGGCTGTCGGCGGTGGTGGTACTGGTCGGCTACTACGTGCGCACGAAGATCACCGACGCGCCCATTTTCCTTGCCGCGCAAGAGATCGCCGAACAGGAGAAGGCCACCTCGTTCAGCGCTCTCGAGGTGTTGCGGCGGTACCCACGCGGCGTGTTCACCGCCATGGGCCTGCGCCTCGGCGAGAACATCATGTACTACCTGGTGGTCACCTTCTCCATCACCTATTTGAAAGTGCACGTCGGCGCGGACACCAAGGTGATCCTGTGGTGGCTGCTGGTCGCACACGTCGCGCACTTCCTGGTGATTCCGCTCGCCGGGCGGCTCAGCGACCTACACGGCCGACGGCCCGTGTATCTGCTCGGCGCTGTTACCGCGGCGAGTTGGGGCTTTTTCGCCTTCCCGATGATGGATTCCGGACACAATGCGGCGATCGTGGGAGCGATCGTCGTCGGCCTGGTGTTCCACGCCTTCATGTATGCCGCTCAGCCCGCGATCATGGCCGAAATGTTCCCGACTCGGATGCGCTATTCCGGTGTGTCCCTTGGCTATCAAGTCACCTCGATCGTCGCCGGTTCGCTCGCGCCGATCATCGCGGTCCGACTGCTCGACATGTACGGCTCCTCGGTACCGATCGCGATCTACCTGGCCGCAGCCGCCGCCGTCACAGTGATCGCCGTGCTTTGCGCCCGCGAAACCAAAGGGATCGATTTGGCCGAGGTCGACCGCGCCGACGAACGCACCCGCAACAAAAATTGGCCACACTAGCTTTTCCGGGCTTGGCTGAGCGGGCGGCCGACGGTTCGCTCCGCGAGGGTGGTCAGCGGCAATTGTGCTTCGGGTACGGCTCGGGCGAGGAAGGTCGCGACCGGCGTGCGTTCGGCGATCGACTTCTCGTCCAGGACAGGGTCGTGGTCGTGGTCGTGCGCCGGCTGGTCGGCCAGACGTGCCAGGGCCTTGGCGGCTTGGGCGTGCATGTCCGGCTCAGCGGCCAGGGCTGCCAGGATTCGGGGTTGCCAGGTCCATGAGGTGGTCGTGGGACACCGGCACGGCGGTGGTGAAGACGCGCGGCATCTACCAGGTTCGCGCGCGTTGAACGCGGCGTGCCCGCAGCGAACACACGCCACAGCCGCTGCCCGCGTCGGCATCACCCAATAGACCGGCATGGGGTGGTGTCAGTAGCGTCCGGCGGTGTGAGCGAAGCAGTCCAGGTCCCTGGTCCGGTGCCTGCCGCGGCGGCGGTCCGGTGGCGGACTTCGCCGGTGGTGGTGTGCGGCGCCGGAGCCGTTATCGGTGTTCTCGGCGGGCTGATCGGCCTCGGCGGCGCCGAGTTCCGGCTACCGCTGCTGATCGGGCTGTTCGGGTTCGCCGCGTTGCAGGCGGTGATCCTCAACAAGGCGATGAGCTTGATCGTAGTGATCACCGCGCTGCCCGCGCGCCTGCTGTCGGTGTCCCACACCGACATCGCCTCGCACTGGACGATCGCGGTGAACCTGCTCGCGGGCAGCCTGATCGGTGCCTGGCTCGGCGCGGGCTTGGCCACGCGCATGCACTCGCGCACGCTCTACCGGGTGCTGGCCGGACTGCTGATCGTTATCGCAATTGCGTTGGCCGCCAGTCACATCGGTCATTCCGGGACGGTGGCGCTGCCGCCCATTGTTCGAATTCTGGTCGCGGTGGCGGCCGGTATCGGGATCGGTGTCGTCGCCGCGCTGATGGGTGTCGCGGGTGGCGAGCTGCTGATCCCGACGATCGTGCTGCTGTTCGCCGTCGACATCAAACTCGCGGGCAGCCTCTCGCTGCTGGTATCGCTGCCGACCATGCTGGTCGCATTCGCCCGCTACAGCCGCGACCAAAGCTTCCAGGTCGTGCGCGGCAACACCCGGTTCGTGCTCACCATGGCGGCCGGTTCGATCGCCGGCACCGTCCTCGGCGGACTGCTGCTCGGCATGTTCCCCAGCCTCGCCCTCATCCCAGTCCTGGTTGCCCTGCTGGTGATCTCCGCCGTGAAGGTCTGGCGGCACCAGTAGCCCAACCCGTCGACATTCGTGGACATCTCACGACGACGCGCACGGTGTGCCGAAATTGCGACGGGAACCGGGCGGCGCGGACGCGGTCTTCGCCGTCGTGGGCTTGCGGGCGGCGACCTCGCGTTGCAGGCAGCTCGGGCATCGCGGCCCGGTCCGCAGCCCACCGGTCGATCGGACGGCAGCCCAGGCGCCGGGTGCTGACGCTGGTTCGCCCGATCCAGCCAGCCGGTGAGCTGGGCGTTGAAATCATCCCGGTGAAGGGTCCGGTTGGGCAGGAACGATTTGCGGCACGTGGTGCAGCGTGCATGGCCAAGAGCAGGCCCGCCACGATCGCCATCGTGGCCGCAGGTTGCACCCACGACAGTCGGGAGTCGGATCGCAGCAACGAGATCGCCAGGAATGTGGCTGCGCCGCAGGCGAACAGAAAGGTAAGCACCCTCGCCGGACGCTGCGATTTTGGATTCGAGCACCGTCCAGTCATTGTGCGCCAACAGATCCGGGATCGTCGGGTGATCGAGGGTGAACGTGCCCTTCGATGCCGTACTTATGGCTGGTAGGTGAGCATGTAGGTGCCAGCTCCGCCGACGGCGCAGAGTGTGGTGGTGCAGGGGTGCCAGGCGACCCCGACAACGGGTCCGGCGAAGCGCAGGGCACAGCGACAGCGAGCGTCGGCGACTCGCCACAGCCGCACGGTCCCGTCGTTGCTCGCGGTGGCCACCAGCGTGCCATCAGGGGAGAACGCGCAGCGGTCTACCCAGCTTGCGTGGCCGGACAGGACGGCGCGTTCGGTGCCGTCGGCGACTCGCCACAGTCGAATGGTTCGGTCGTCGCTGGTCGTCGCGAGCAGTGTTCCGTCCGGTGAGAACGCGCAGTCGTTGAGTAGATCGCTATGGCCGGTGAGCACCGTTCGTGTGGTGCCGTCGGCCACCGACCACAGGCGCACGGTGCGGTCGCTGCTCGCGCTCGCGAGCAGCGTTCCATCGGGGGAGAACGCGCAGTTTCTCACGATGCCGGTGTGGCCGGTCAACACTGCTCGCTGGGTGCCGTCGGCAATGCGCCATAGCCGCACGGTGCAGTCGCTGCCGCTGGTGGCGATCAGCGTTCCGTCCGGGGCGAAGCTGCAGCCGCGCACTGAGCCGGTGTGGCCCGCCAGTGCTGCCTGCTGGCTACCGTCGGTCATCCGCCACAGCCGGGCCGTGTGGTCGTTGCCCACTGTTGCCAGCAGGCCGCCATCGGCGGAGAACACGCAACGGTTCACCCGACCGTCGTGGCCCGTCAGTACCTGCTGCCTGCCGGTCGCGAGGTGCCTGAGCCGCGCCGCGTATTCATCGGTGGTGGCGAGCAGGTCGCCGTCCGGGGAGAACGTGCAGGTGTTCACCCGAAGACGGCCGGTCAAGGCGGTGACCTCAGCGCCTGTGGTGACCTGCCAGAGCCGGGCGGTCTGGTCGTTACCGGTTGTCGCCAGCAGGGCGCCGTCTGGAGAGAAGGCACAGCCCCACACCCAGCTGGTATGGCCGGTCAGTGCTGCGCGCTCGACGCGTGAGGCAATCTGCCACAGTCGCACTGTCCGCCAGCTCGTAGCCGCGACCAGTGCACCGTCGGGAGAGAACGCACAGCTCCACACCCGCTCATGGTGACCGATCACTGCCCCGCACGGCGCCGCGTCGGCGACACGCCACAGCCGCACCGTCCCCTCGTCGTCACCGGCGGCCAACAGCTCGCCATCCGGCGAGAAGGCGCAGCACCACGCCCCACCTGCGTGACCGGCCAGCACGCTGTGCTCGGTGCCGTCGCCGGGCCGCCACAGCCGCACGGTGCCGTCGGTTCCTGCGGTGGCGAGCAACGTGCCGTCGGGTGAGAACGTGCAGTGTTTCACCCGGCCGGTGTGACCGGTGAGCACCGCGTGCAGGGTGCCGTCGGCCACCCGCCACAGGCGGGCGGTGCCGTCCTGGCTGGTCGAGGCGAGCAGCGCGCCGTCTGGGGAGAAGGCCACGGAGGTCACCCAATCGGTGTGGCCGTGCAGTAGTCCTTTCGAGGTACCGTCGCTGGCCTGCCACAGCCGTACCGTTCGGTCCTCGCTGGCCGTCGCCAGCAGTGCGCCATCCGGAGAGAACGCGCACCCCCAGACACCGCCAAGGTGGTCACCGAGCACCCGCGCGGTGGTTCCGTCGGCGATATTCCACAACCGTGCGGTGCCGTCGTCGCTCGTCGTTGCCAACACGGTGCCGTCCGGGGAGAAGGCGCAGCTGATCACGCCGCCGATGTGGCCGGTCGACGCCGTCGCCTCGCCGAGCGCCGCCGCGGGTGGGCTGTTGGTCGTCGGCGCCGCCAGCTCCAGCCGTGGCCGGGGCAGGGTCGAGCGGTAGCGGTCAACGACATCCTCGAGTCCGGTGATACCGCGCAGCCAGCTGGCCAGGGTGGCGCCGAGCGCGGCCGGTGGGTCGATCGGGCCGAGCAGGTGCCCGATCCGGCGCAGTGCCTCCCGTAATGCGTTGGTGGTGGGTGTGTCCACGAGCGCCAGGTCGGCCTCGACCGTGACGGCCGAACCGAACCGGAGGGTTTTGGCCTCCGCCCACCGCAGATCGCTCAGCAACGCGACTAGTTCGTCGTCGCGGCCCGCGTGATGGAGGTGGTAGGGCACGTACCGCCACAAGTAGTCGGCATCGGCCGAGAGCAGCCACCATGGCGGGCAGGTGTCGGGCTCGTGGCCGGGCAATTGCCCTGCGGCCGCGTCGACCAGCCGTGAGTGCGCGGCAGCATGTTCGGTGGCGCTGCGGCGGGTCCGTAGGTAGGCGCGCATGACATCGTGCACGACCAGCCGTGGCCCTGGCGGGTCGAGCCGGTAGTCGGTCACCAGGCCCAGACTCGCCAACTCCTCGCACGACGTCTCGACCGAGCCACCGGTCCACAACAAGCCCAGCACGGTCAGTGGGATATCGACGTCTTCAGGGAAGATGGCCAGGTCCAAGCAGCGCTGCCGGTCCGCGGGCGTGAGCAGGGCGAAGCTCGTTTCCACGGTTGCCGCCACCGCTCGGCTGCGGTCGTCGGCGCGTGCCGGGTCGAACGCTGCCGGGCCCTCGGCACTCAGCCGGTACACGATATCTTCGGCCGCCAGCTCGACTGGCTGTCCTCGGGCTATCCGGCGGCGCAGTGCGGCGTTGATCAGGTTGAGCAGCACTGGCCACCGCCCGGCTAGACTCGCCAGCCGCTCGACCATGTCCTCGGGCAGCCCGCTCACGCCGTCGGCGATCAGCTCTCGCGCCTGATCGCCGGACATGGCATCGACAGGAATGTGGGCCCCAGTCGGTGGCAGGAGATCGGGAATGCGGGTGGTGACCAGGCGCGTGCACGTGCGTCCGCCGAACCGGAACGGCCGCAGCTGACTCTCCTCCCACACGTCATCGACCACCAGCAGCACCGGCTCGCGCGCGTCGAGCAAGCGGCCCAGCTCTGCCCCGGCGGCGTCGGGGTCCGAAATCGCCGGGCGCTCACCACCAAGGGCGGTTGTCAGGTCGTTGATCCGTCCGGCGAGATTCGCGCCACGGACCTCCTGCCCGAGCGTGACCCACAGCAGCCCGCCCGGATACCGCCGCTCGACCTCGCGACGATGGCACGCCCAGGTCGCCAACCTGGTCTTGCCGAACCCGCCCGCGCCGTGCAGCCCCGTGCTCAGCCCCACCTCCGAGGTCCCCGGTGCGGTCAGTGCCGCGACGAGTCGCTCACCCAGTTCGGGACGTTCCACCATACGATCCAACGGCGGCGCCATCCACGGTCGACGCCGAACATCTGATCGGCCCGCATCGTCCGATCGGTTCCCCGCAAGCACCAGCACCAGACCTAGCCCGGAGACCGGAAGTGCCAGAATATTTGCCCACCCGGCCACCTTGTTCACATCGTCGGTGGCCACCGCCCACACCGGCAGCGCCACGCACACCATCAGTACGGCCAATCCGAGCAGGATCCACCCCAACCGAGCGCGCCACGACATCCCCGCCCATCGCGAACGCCGACTCATGGATACATGGTCCGCCTATCCCGGTGGCCACCAACAGGTCCCTGAGGGACCCGAAACAAATTCAGGTGGAGATCTCAAACCGTTCGCGCCTTCCCACCCTCAGGTCAATAACCATTCCCAATCCCAGCGACCGATGTCCGAAGGGGACAGACACCGGCCTCAACTACGACATCCGGCCACTGACACCGATGCACTCACCGCCGCACCCGGATCTACTCTGCGGATCGAGCGACGCTCTTTTGGATCGCTGTCTGGATGACGCGGAGTCCTTGCTCGAGCAGAGCAGTCTTGATCCGTCGGGTGCGTTTGTGGTCGCCGCCGTTTGCGGTGTCGATCGTCAATGATCGGTCGCGGGTGTGTGGGCCGCGGGGGCTCGCCTCGACGAACAAGCACGCGGCCCGGACCGGTCGGTGAGCCAGGCGTGGCGAACCCGGGCAACGTCGCGTCCGTCCCTGAACGGGCGGGACCCCCAGCCTATTTGCGGCCCGCCGCCCATTGCAGGCCCCATTGGTAGGCGCGGTCGAGGTCGGCCTGGTTACCGGTGATGTATCCGACTTCGCGTTGAACGGTCAGTCCCTGCCCGGTGTTGGTCAGCAATGCGATCGCGCAGATGCGCGCGCCGGTGACCGCCGAATCCAACCGGACTTCGACCTGGGGGCCCGAGGTCGGATACATCGTGACGACTCCGTCGACCGCGGCCCAGTTCGCCGCGCCTTCGTAAATCATCGCGAAGATCAGTACCCGCCGAAATGCTTCCGGCCGTTCGAGATTGATGTGCAGGTTCTCCCCACCGATCGCCGCACCGGTGCGGTCATCGGCGTCCAACGCGATATACGGTGGCTTGTTCAAGGCTCCGAAGCTGTTTCCCAGGGCCTGGATAACGCCCTTGGAGCCGTCGGCGAGTTCGTAGAGGCACCCCAGGTCCAGATCGATCCCGCGATCGGCGCCGGTCAGTTTCGCCAGGAATCCTTTCTTGGGTGGCGCTGCGCTGGTCCAGTTCAGGTTCACCCGCATCACGCCTTGGCGCTCACCGGATTTGGTGAGCGTGACAGTGCGCTCGGTCTTGGTGAGGGTCAGCTTGTTCAGGCTGACCCCCGAGCCGCGCGCCGACGGCTTGGCGCCGGAGGAGTCCGGTCGCTTGTTGTAGTCGATACCCAATGTGTGCCGCCTCTCCAGTCGAGTCTGCGCCCGGTTTCAGAGGTTGACGCCGTAGTCGCGGGCGATACCGGCCAGACCTGAGGCGTACCCCTGACCGATCGCCCGGAACTTCCACTCCGCTCCGCTGCGGTAGAGCTCACCGAAGACCATGGCAGTCTCGGTCGAGGATTCCTCGGTCAGGTCATAGCGCGCCAACTCCGAACCCGTCGCACGGTCCACCACCCGGATGAACGCGTTACGCACCTGTCCGAACGATTGCTGACGGGCATCGGCATCGTAGATCGACACCGCAAAGAGAATATTGGTGATGCTCGGCGGAGTCGCGGCCAAATCGACGTTGACGACCTCGTCGTCGCCCTCACCCGCACCGGTCAAGTTGTCGCCGAGGTGCTCGATCGCGCCTTCCGGGGAACGCAGGTTGTTGTAGAACACGAAATGCTTGTCCGACACCACCTTCCGGTCCTCACCGGTCGCGATCACGCTGGCATCCAGATCGAAATCAGCGCCGGTGGTCGAACGCGCATCCCACCCCAAACCCACCGACACCGCCGTCAGATTCGGCGCCTGCTTCGACAGCGACACATTGCCGCCCTTGGCCAAACTCACACTCATGACTGATCACTCCTCCACTAGTCGGTGACAAACCATGCGGTCTGCCCGACCCCGGATGTCAGCACCGGGGCATATTTCGCATACCCCACACCTCCAGCATCAGTCTTCGATATGGCTAGCGGGGTCGACGCGTGTGACAAGCCGGGATCGGCTTGCTGGCCGGACAGATCGGAGGGGCATGTGACCAGCTCGTTGCTGCCTAGATCGTGGTAGTGGTGATCAACCCATATGCGCCAGAACGAATCTCGGCGACTTGCATGATGCGCCGACACACTGGCCGCAGCCATCGAATCCGCCCTCACCGACACCACCTACCGCACCAACGCCAACCATCTCGCCGAGCACTGGCCACCGAAGACGGTGCGGGACAGGTGCTCAGCGCGGTCGAGCAACTCTGCTGCTGACCTGAGAGGGGTCAGGCGGGTGTGCGTCGGCTGCCATGGCTCGGGCTCGTCGCAGTCCTCGCGAAGGCCTCGCGGCGCACCGGCCAGATCGCCAATCCTTTACGCCCACTTCGAGAACTCGGCGACCGCCATCACGATGCCAACGTTCTCGCTCACCTCGGCGACACCTACTGTGCCGTCGGCGACCCGCAGACCGCCCGCGATGCCTGGCGACAGGCCCTGGACATTCTCGACAGTATCGGCGTTGTCCGGGCCGACAAGCCTCGGCTATGTCGACGCCGACCAGCTCCGCATGAAACTCACCGACCTCGACCGAGCATGAGCAGTCCAGCTCCACACCGGACCACAAGCACGAACACCACACGGGCGCTCGGCCGTGACCTGCCTGCTCTTGTGGTCAACGACATTGGCCCGTCCGCCATTGCGGATCTGCATCTCCCACTCGGATCCGGGCCGAGTACGCCCGACGGCGCGAACACCTGTGCCTTGTATCTTCGGCGAGGTGACCTGGTCTTCGGCCGAAGGCATGTCCCCGATCGCCACGTCTATTTCCGTGACATCGTCGGCTGGTCATGGATCGGAGCGGTCTGCCAGCGCGGATTGTGATTGTGCTGCCTGCAATGCTCGGAACTCGGTTGGTGAGGTACCGAAAGTCGTCCGGAAGGCGCGGGCGAAATGGGCTGGGCTGCTGAATCCCCATCGGGCCCCGATCCAACTCACCGGCTGATCGCGCATCGTTGGGTCGAGCAGGTCATGGCGGCACCGATCCAGGCGTCGGCGGCGGATCCAGTCGGATACACCGGACTGCTGGGATTCGAACAATGTGTAGAGATTGCGGAGCGAGATGTGGTGTGCGGCCGCGATAGCGGCTGGTGAAAGCTCGGGGTTGGGCAGCTCGCGTTCGATGAACCCGAGGATGCAGGCCAGCAGTGCTTGCCGTCGGGAGTCGACGGGCACGGCATCGGTTCGATCGAGGCGAGTGGCGACTGCCATGGCAACGAGGTCGAGCAGGGCCGCGGCGGCGCGGGTTCCGTCGAGTCCGTCGCAGGATGCTCCCTGACGGGCCAATTGCAGGATGAGTGGGCTGACCAGAGCGCCGACACCTTGGTTGGTCGAGATCGCGAGTGCAGCGGCCTCAGCTATGTCGGATTCGGGGATCGGAAGCAGCGCCCGGGGAAAGATGAGGGCGACGAACCGGATGTCGGATGAGCAGGACCAGTGGCAGGGACGGGACATGTCGACGAACGCGAACCGCCCTGGTTGCAGTATGGTCTGCCGGTCGTTCTGCTCGAGCATCAGGTGTCCGCGCACTTGGATGTCGAGCTTGCAGTGTTCGGGATCCGACCGGCGGATCAGCTGGGGTGTGCGAAACCCGTCGCCTGCGGGCAAGGTCACATCCAGCACCTCGGCCGCTCCGACTGGGCTGGCCTCGATCCGTGCGTCGAAGTCGTGATTGGGGAATCGGACGTCGATCGGCGTCAGCAATTCGTGCATAGCATGCTGGCAGTACTCTTGCCGAGCGGCGACCGGCTCGTCGGCTGCGTGGAAGATCTTGGTGCCCATGGCATGCCTCGCCGTACGATCAGCGTCTTGGGATATGGATTATAGGCCGATCGTGCGAGTCCGTTAGGCGCACCGGCGCTCTTCGCGGCCCGCCGGTTTCTCCGTCTTGCTGGTTGTCGGTATGCGGCCCGTTGCTGATGTGTGTTGTCGCACGGTGGGCCGTGGGTGTCCGCACCGCGGTCCTCGATCACGTACGCAGACACGCTGATCGAGTTTGTGGCGTGGCTGTTGTGCAGGATCAGTCAAGAAGTGTGCGTGCTGTGCATAGCGGATTCGACGTCGTGCGAGAGATATTGAGGCATCCGCTGTTGCGAAGGGAAGGAGCTGTAGCGACGCGGGAGCACGCCGACCGGAGATGTAGAAGTCTGCCCGGCTGTCAAAAGTCTCCCAGGCCCTTCCGGCTGAGGAGAGTGAGCACATGTTCAACAGGAAATACAACATCCCCTTAACCGTCGGATGGCTGGTTGCAATTCTCTTCTCGGCCTGCGGTATCGCCGGTTAGTGCGCGGGACAATATGGCGGCCGAACCATTGAGCATCCGCGTACCGCTAGCGCCGACGTTGCTTAATGAAATGCTTTCTTCTGAGGGGTACAAATGATTGACAGAGCCGCGACCACTGGGTGTGGCGAGGCGGCGATCGATCGGATCGAGACCAGCGAACTGGGAGCGCTGGCGATCGAGATGTTCGACGCGGTGCGAGCGGAGGCGAAGCGCGATCACTTGGCAGGGCCGTTCGCCAGGGCGCCGATGCTGCTTAAAGACGTCGGCGCCACCTGCGCCGACGCGCGGGCGACCATGGGTTCGGCCTTTCTGAAGGGGTTCATTCCGCCGCACGACAGCGAACTCGCGGGGTACCGATGACCTACGACGCCGATATACGCGACGTCATCTCACGCACGCGTGAATATTGGGACCTCGAGTACTTCGCGGCCTGGACCGGCGCCGTGTCGGGAGGCGTCGATATCGGTGCAGCACGGCTCAGGTTCGAGCACGACGAGTGTATGGCGAAGATCAACCGCATGGAGGAGCGGCTACTGCAGTTCACCGAGGGCAGTGACGTCGCGTTCGGCCGACTGATCGAGGAGCTGACCGCACATCGTGAGCGGATGAAGACTCTGCACGAAGGAGGTGATCTCGGCCTGCTGCACACCCTCCTCAGCGGCTGGACCGGATCAGCAGCCGAGAACTTCCGGATCCACGGCGGGGCCGAGTTCCCGCAGAATTGGGCGAATCAAGTCACGTATCTGAACGGCCTCATCGCTGCCGCCGGAGGCTGGGACGGATTGGTCTCCTCGGCCCGTCGAAGCGCGTATGACATCGCCGAACTCGCCAGCGAGAACGACAGCGGCTCCGGCGGGGCCCGCAACCTCGTCTTGATCACCGCGGCCGTCCTCGCCGGTATCGCTGCGCTCGAAATGCCCGCCCTCGCGGCGGCGACGATCAGCGTCGTCGGCTCGCTACTGGGGTCATATGCCCCGGACGAACCCCCACCGGAGAATACCGAGTACGACGTCCACGGTTGGGGTCTCGAGCGAATCACACGAGCCGTCGATGCCCTCGACGAGCTGCTCGAGGAGGTCGGCCACACCCGAACCGCCCTGTACAACACCGTGCACAGCGTTTTCGAAACCATTCCCCCCGAGGAGATCACGCTGGGTAGCACGAGGACCTACAGCCAGCGTCCATACCAAGAAGACGGTGCCGTAGTCGCCGTTGACATCGCAAAGCTGCGGTTGGCGGGACAAGATGTATTCCCGCACTTGGCGGTGGGGTTCGAACTCGCATATCGCGATATTCGCGATAGTGTCGATGCGTGGGGCCGGGCGGCGTTCAACACTCCTTTGATCGGAGCGGGCAAAGCCCAATGGGACCAGCTCAGCGACACCCTCCTCGACTGCATCCGTGACTCCCGCGACTACCTTCGCCGCCTCGGCGATCACTTCACCGAGGCTGCGGCGTTCTACTATGAAAGCGAAGAACAATCCCGCGCCGCAATCGACCGCGAGTACGAGAGCCGGCAAGCGGAGTGGGTTGCACGTGACCGAACCGAAGAAGCAAACCTCGAAACCCTCGCGCCGGACCGCTTGCCACGCCCCGATATGCGCGACAAGGAAAACCTCAGCTAGTAACCGCCCGGTGTCAGGCAAGACATGAGCGGTCGCCAGCATCGACGTAGCTGCCGCGTGCCCATGGGGTGCATCGCTCTTTTGGGTCGCTGTCTGGATGGCGCGCAGAGCAGTCTTGATCCGTCGGATGCTTTGTGGTTGCCGCAGTGTGCGGTGTCGATCGTCAATGATCGGTCGCGGGTGTGTGGGCCGCGGGGCTCCTCGACGAACCAGCACGCGGCCCGTCGCTGGTGACACGGGACTCGGATGTATCCGCCGCTGGTGACGGCTGCCGTGGTCACACGGACGGATGAGTAGAACACCGGAATCGGTGTCGGCTACTTCCAGGCGAATGGCGGGGGAGCACCCTAGCGCTGTCAGGATGTGCTTGTCAGCGATTCGGCCAGGTTCGCCCGAGGACGACACGCCGTAGCTGAGATCGCCGTCAGCTACCCGGACAATCTGGGCAGTGGGTACCGGACAGTGGATCAATTCCGGCGGCGGCGCATGTGCGGTGTTCATTCGCACCCGGCTCGGCGAATCTCTCGGGCGTCATCAGAGAGGTGGGTGCCGCCGGATCTGACAGAAGTATGCGCAGCTCAGCATGGGTAGCCACGGGCCAGGCTCAGGGGGTGCGACTGCTCTCCGAGGCGTGGCATGAACAGGCGTCACCACTGCGGTGAATCTGTGCGCGAGAGGGGACTTGAACCCCTACGTCCGTGGACACCAGAACCTAAATCTGGCGCGTCTGCCAATTTCGCCACTCGCGCGTGATGGTACGACCGTCCAAACTCTACCGGGCTTGACCGACTTCGCGAAGCTCCGGGCGGGCGTGGCGTACTGGTCAGTAACCCTACCAGGGATTATAACGATTAGATAACTGTCAACATGAGGGGCGCTCATGTTTCCTACGTGTTAGTAACCCGGTGGACCAGCGCGTTCAAACATGAGGAAGGGTCACGTTTGCCTTCATTCTGGTACGCCCGTACATGAATACTCGGCGGTAGAGGCCTAGGCGACGAGCAAACGTGAGGCTTTCCTCATGATTTTGTGCCATCCTCGCCGTTATCAGGCCCCAACGCTGAGGAACACCTGCGCACCGGAGGGAGCGGCGTGTCTCGGAGGGCATGTCGCCAGGAGAAGGAAGTCGAATCGTCTTGACGATCAACGAGAGCACCGAGACCGGTACCGGACCGAGCGCGAAGGTGGTCGCCGCCGCCCAGGGGGGCGGGAACCGATCGCCGCTGTTGGATCGCCTGCTGAGCGGGACGCCCTACGCGCTCGCCTTCGGCGGACAAGGCGCCCAGTGGCTCGATGAACTGGAAGAGATCGGCCGCGACAGCGCGCTGGAGCCCGAATTGACCGCATTGGTCAACGAGGCGGAAGCGCTGCTGGAACCCGTTGCGGCACAATTGCTCGTGGTCCGCCCCGTCGGCTTCGACCCGATCGGGTGGATGCTCGAGGATGAACTGGTCGACACCGATCAGGGTGAGGTTTCCGCGGCCCCGTCGCCGCGGGTATTGCGTTCGGCTGCCGTGTCGATGCCCGGCGTGCTGCTCTCGCAGATAGCGGCGATGCGTGCGCTGCGGCTGCAGGGCCTGGATCCGACCCAGCACGCGCCGGTGGCCATCGTCGGCCACTCGCAGGGCAGGCTGGCGGCGACCGCGGTCGAGGCCGGTGGCAGGCGCGACGCCGAGCTGCTTGCGGTGGCGCAATTGATCGGTGCCGCAGCGGGTCTGGTGGCGCGGCGCCGCGGCTTGATGCCGGTGGGCGAGCGCTCGCCGATGGTCGCGGTGTCGCACGTCGACCCGGCACAGCTGCGCGCGGTGGTGGCCGAGGTATCCGAAGGCGTCGATCCGGCCGCGGCCGCGGTGGTGTCTATTCGCAACGGACGCAGGCGCGCGGTGCTCTCCGGTACACCGGCACAGCTGGAGCGGGTGCGGCAGCGCTGCGCGCAGATCCATGACGAGCAGACCCGCGAGCGCGACACCAAGGTACGCGGCGGCGCCATCTTCGCTCCGGTCTTCGAGGACGTGGCCGTGGACGTCGCGTTCCATCACCCGGCGCTGGCCGACACGGTCGATCTGGTGACCTCATGGGCGAACCAGTGCGGGCTGGACGCGGCACTGGCGGGCTCGCTCGCGCAGGAGATCCTGGTCGATCCGATCGACTGGGTGGAGATCGTCGACGGCATGGTTGCCGCGGGCGCGCAATGGATTCTGGACCTCGGCCCCGGCGATCTGCTGTCCCGGTTGACCGGCGGCTCGCTGAAGGGCACCGGCGTCGGCATGGTCGCCGCCGCGACCAGGGCGGGGCAGCGGAGCCTGCTCACCCCGGGCGCCGCGCCGGAAACAGCCGCGCCGTGGACGGCGTTCGCGCCGCGTCCGGTGCGCCTGCCGAACGGGCGGATCGTGGTGGAGACCGCGTTCACTCGGCTCACCGGTCGTTCGCCGATTCTGCTGGCGGGCATGACACCTACCACCGTCGACGCGAAAATCGTTGCGGCGGCGGCGAATGCGGGACACTGGGCGGAGCTGGCCGGTGGTGGCCAGGTGACCGAGCAGATTTTCGCCGATCGGGTCGCCGAGCTGAAGACACTGCTGCAGCCGGGTCGCGCGGTCCAGTTCAACTCGCTGTTCCTCGACCCCTACCTGTGGAAGTTGCAGCTGGGCGGCAAGCGCCTGGTGCAGAAGGCCCGCGCCGCGGGCGCACCGTTCGACGGCGTCATTGTCACGGCGGGCATTCCGGAGCTCGACGAATCCGTCGCGCTGATCAAGGAACTCACCGAGGTCGGCATCTCGCATGTCGCGTTCAAGCCGGGCACCGTCGCCCAGATTCGCGCCGTGCTGCGGATCGCCGCCGAGGTGCCGGACTACCCGGTGATCATGCACATCGAGGGTGGCAAGGCGGGCGGGCACCACTCCTGGGAAGACCTGGACGACCTGCTGCTGGAGACCTACGCCGAACTGCGCAACCACGAGAACGTCGTGGTCTGCGTCGGTGGCGGCATCGGAACCCCCGAGCGCGCAACGGAATACCTGACCGGCGAGTGGGCCACCGCGCACGGCTACCCGGTGATGCCGCTGGACGGCGTGCTGGTCGGCACGGCCGCCATGGCGGCGCTGGAGGCGACCACCGCGGCCGAGGTGAAGCAGCTGCTCGTCGACACACCCGGCACCCCCGACTGGGTCGGTGCCGGCACCGCGTCCGGCGGAATGGCCTCGGGCCGTAGCCAATTGGGCGCCGACATCCACGAGATCGACAATGCCGCCTCGCGGACCGGCCGACTGCTCGACGAGGTCGCCGGTGACGCCGACGCCGTCGCCGCACGCCGGGACGAGATCATCGCGGCGCTGAACGCCACGGCCAAGCCGTATTTCGGCGATGTGGCGTCGATGACCTACCTGGACTGGCTGGAGCGCTACATCGAGCTCGCGGTCGGCCTGGACCGCCGCAAGGACTTCGACTGCGGCAGCGATATCGGCGACGCGATCACCGAAGCCACCCGTTCGGTGTGGCTCGACATCACCTGGCGCGACCGTTTCGCGGAAATGATGCGCCGCACCGAATCTCGCCTGCATCCCGCCGATCGCGGCGAGATCCCGACGCTGTTCGCCGCCGACGAGGACTTCGAGAACCCGGTCGGCGCGCTGTGCAGGCTGAAGGAGCAGTACCCGGTCGCCGAGCGGACGCTGCTGCATCCGGCCGACGTCCCGTTCTTCGTCTCGCTCTGCAAGACCCCGGGCAAGCCGGTCAACTTCGTGCCGGTCGTCGACGCTGATGTGCGCCGCTGGTGGCGTTCGGATTCGTTGTGGCAGGCCCATGATCCGCGTTACTCGGCCGACCAGGTGTGCGTCATTCCCGGCACCGTCTCGGTCGCCGGCATCACCCGCGTCGACGAGCCGGTCGGCGAACTGCTCGACCGGTTCGAACAGGACACGGCGTACTCGCTGGTGCGCGCCGGTGTGGTGCCGGTGGCGATCGACGCCCGCCGGGTCGCGGGCGTGACCACCGGGCCGATCGACACCGTGCTCGCCGCGCCGGACATCGAATGGTCAGGGCGCACCACCGTCAACCCGGTACACCGGCTCGGTGACCTGGCCGACTGGACCGTGGACGGCAAGGGCGCGGTGCACCCGCCCAGCGGGGCCACGCTCACCGAGACCACCGGCCCCGAAGGCGACAACGCCTATGTTGAACTGACCGTTCCGCTGTTGGGCAGCAACGTGGTTCGCATTCGCATCACGGTGCCGACCGCCACCTACAACGGCGGCGCTCCGGTCGTCACCGAGGCCGACGCGCACGACGCGATGACCGCGATGCTCGCCGTCGCCGCCGGGCAGCCGCTGCCCGAGGTGAAGGGCAAGGTCGCCCACCTCAACATCGCCTGGACCCCCGATCTCATCGCCGACCACGCCGGGGTGACCGGCTCGGGCCTGCCCATGGCGCTGAGCACGCTCGGCCGCACCGTCCCCGACGTGCTGGTCGGCGCCTGCTGGCCCGCCGTGTTCGCCGTTCTCGGCGCGGCGCGGGCGGCCGACGGCGCGAGCGTCATCGAGGGCATGCTCGACCTGGTCCACCTGGACCACCAGATCGAGCTGGCGGGCGAATTGCCCACCAGCGCGAGCGTTCTCGCGGTGCGGGCGGAGGCGGGCGAGACGCTCGACACCGACCTCGGCCGCGTCGTCGAGGTGCGGGTGCGCATCGCGGGCATGCTCGACCGCCCGGAAACCGGGCTGTCCATGCCGACGGTCGCCACCCTGACCGAGCGTTTCGCCATCCGCGGCCGCAACGGTGCGGGCGAGCTGACCGATCCGCCGCGCGCGGCGGGCACGCTGTCCGACGCCGCCACCGACACCCCGCGGCGCCGTCGTCGCGACGTCACCGTTGTCGCGCCGCGCAGCATGCACGCGTTCGCCGCGGTGTCCGGTGACCACAACCCGATCCACACCAGCGATGCCGCCGCCAAGCTGGCCGGTCTCGGCAGCCCGATCGTGCACGGCATGTGGCTCTCGGCCGCGGCGCAGCACGCGGTCTCGGCGGTGGACCCGGAAAGCACGGTCCCGCCCCGGACCGTGACGGCGTGGACCACCCGTTTCCTCGGCATGGTCCGTCCCGGCGCGGAGATCGACGTGCGCGTCGAGCGCATCGCCGTCGACGCGGGCAGCGAGATCGTCGAGGTCTCCTGCCGGACCGCGGGCGATCTGGTGATGACCGCGACCGGGCGCACCGCCGCGCCGAAGACGGTCTACGCGTTCCCCGGCCAGGGCATCCAGCGCAAGGGCATGGGCCTGGACGCGCGCACCCGTTCGAAGGCCGCCAAGGCGGTCTGGGAGCGGGCCGACAAGCACACCCGCGAGGCGCTCGGCTTCTCCATCCTGGCCGTCGTCCGCGACAACCCGACCTACCTCAAGGCCCGCGGCGTCGAGCACCGGCACCCGGACGGCGTGCTGCACCTGACCCAGTTCACCCAGGTCGCCATGGCGGTCCTCGGTGTCGCCCAGGTGGCCGAGCTGCGCGAGGCCGGTGCCTTCGTCGAGGGCGCGATGCTGGCCGGACACTCGGTCGGTGAGTACAACGCGCTCGCCGCGGTCGCCGGAGTGCTGCCGCTGGAGGCGGTGCTCGAGGTCGTGTTCCAGCGTGGCTCCGCGATGCACGAGCTGGTGCCGCGGGATGCCAACGGCCGCAGCGACTATCGGATGGCGGCCATCCGCCCCTCGCAGATCGGGCTGCCCGACGACGAGGTGATCGACTTCGTGACCCGCATCGGCGAGCAGGCGGGCGAGTTCCTCGAGGTCGTCAACCTGAACTTGCGCGGCTCGCAGTACGCCATCGCGGGCACGGTGGCCGGGCTCGAAGCACTGGAGGCCGAGATCGACCGGCGCCGTGCGGAATTCGGCGGTAAGCGGGCGTTCATCCTGGTGCCCGGCATCGACGTGCCGTTCCACTCCACGGTGCTGCGCAAGGGTGTTCCGGAGTTCCGGCACAAGCTCGAGCAGCTGCTGCCCGAGGATCTGCACCCGGAGATCCTGCTCGGCCGCTACATTCCGAACCTGGTGCCGAGGCCGTTCTCGTTGGAGCGCAAGTTCATCCAGGAAATCGCCGACCTGGTGCCGTCGGAGCCGCTCGCCGCGGTTCTCGCCGACTTCGAGGCGTGGTCGGCGCGGCCGGTCGAGCTGTGCCGGGTCGTGCTGGTGGAACTGCTCGCGTGGCAGTTCGCGAGCCCGGTGCGCTGGATCGAGACGCAGGACCTGCTGTTCACCGACACCGCGCACGGCGGCCTCGGGGTCGAGCGGTTCGTCGAAATCGGTTTGGGCGCAACGCCTACCGTGGCGAACCTGGCCACTCAGACACTGAAGCTGCCCGCGTTCAGCGGCGCGACGGTGGAGGTGCTCAACATCGAGCGCGAGGCCGCGATCGTCTACGCCACCGACACCGATCCCGCGCCCGTCGACGAACCCGCCGACGAGCCGATCGAAACCGCGTCGGCCGCAACGCCTACCGCCGCTCCGACGGCGGCTCCGGCGCCCGCACCGAGCTCCGGCGGACCGCGCCCGGACGACATCGCGTTCACCGCCGCCGACGCCACCCGCGTGCTCATCGCGCTGTGGACCAAGCTGCGGCTGGACCAGATCGGCCCGGTCGACACCATCGAGAGCCTGTGCGACGGCGTTTCCTCGCGGCGCAACCAGCTGCTGGTCGACCTCGGCACGGAGCTGTCGCTCGGTGCCATCGACGGTGCCGCCGACGCGGACATGGGTGCGCTGTCGGTGACCGTGGAGCGGCTTGCCCGCACCTACAAGCCCTTCGGCTCGGTGCTCTCCGATTCGATCGGCGACCACCTGCGCAAGGTGTTCGGTCCGTCCGGCAAGCGGCCCGCCGCGATCGCCGAGCGGGTGAAGAAGGTCTGGGAGCTCGGTGACGGCTGGGCCAGCCACGTCACGGCCGAGGTCTCGCTCGGCACCAGGGAAGGTGCCAGCGTGCGCGGTGGCGACCTCGGCGGGCTGGTCCCCGGCGCCCTCGGCGATGCCGCCTCGGTCGATGCCGCCATCGACGCCGCCGTCCAAGCCGTCGCCGCGCGCCGCGGTGTCGCGGTGTCGCTGCCCTCGGTGGGTGGCGGCGGCGGTGGCACCGTCGACGCGGCCGCGCTCGGTGAATTCACCGAGCAGATCACCGGCCGCGACGGGGTGCTCGCCACGGCCGCGCGGGTGGTGCTGGAACAGCTCGGCCTGACCGAGCGGGTGTCCGCGCCGACGGCCACCGACGACTCGCTGGTCGACCTGGTCTCGGCCGAATTGGGTTCGGACTGGCCGCGTTTGGTCGCGCCCGCCTTCGACGCACGCAAGGCCGTGCTGCTCGACGACCGGTGGGCCACCGCCCGCGAGGACCTGGCCCGGTTGTGGCTCGGCGACGACGCCGAGACCGCGGAACTGCCGGTCACCGGCTTCCTGGGCGCGGGCGAAGCCGTTGCGGCGCAGGCCAACTGGTGGCGCGAGCGGGCCAAGCACGAGGCCCGTTCGGTGCTGGCCGGTGTGTACGAGCGCATCGCGACGGCGGCGCTGAGCACCGAGGATCGCGGCGTCTGGTCCGCGGATATCGCGGTGATCACCGGTGCCAGCAAGGGTTCCATCGCGGCGGCCGTGACCGGGCGGCTGCTCGGCGGCGGCGCGACCGTGGTGGTCACCACGTCGAGCCTGAACGACGACCGCCTGAGCTTCTACCGGAAGCTGTACCGGGACAACGCCCGCCACGGTGCCGCGCTCTGGGTGGTGCCCGCGAACATGGCGTCCTACCAGGACATCGACGCGCTGATCGAATGGGTCGGCACCGAACAGGTCGACAATGCCGGTGGCGCGAAGATCAAGACCAAGGACGCGATGACGCCGACCCTGCTGCTGCCGTTCGCGGCGCCGCGGGTGGCCGGTGACCTCGCCGACGCCGGAGCCCGCGCGGAAATGGAAATGCGCGTGCTGCTCTGGTCGGTGGAGCGGCTGATCGGTGGCCTGTCCGCCCTCGGCGCCGACCACGACGTCGACGCGAAACTGCATGTGGTGCTGCCGGGTTCGCCCAACCGCGGCCTCTTCGGCGGTGACGGCGCCTACGGCGAATCGAAGGCCGCGCTCGACGCGGTGGTCGCCAAGTGGCGGGCCGAGAAGTCGTGGTCGACCCGGGTCACCCTGGTACACGCGATGATCGGCTGGGTGCGTGGCACCGGCCTGATGGGCCACAACGACCCGATGGTCGCGGCCGTGGAGCAGGCAGGCGTACACACCTGGTCCACCACCGAGATGGCCGACGAGCTGCTCAAGTGGTGCACCTCGCGTGCCCGCCAGGTCACCACCGCCGGCCCGCAGCAGATCGACCTGACCGGCGGATTGGCCAGGGCCAAGCTGGATCTGCCCGCACTGGCCAAGCAGGCCGCGGAGCAGGCAGCCGAGGAGGACGTGGCAGTCGATGCGGCGGCCACGATTCCGGCGCTGCCGGCGCCGCCGACCATGTCGTCGGTGCTTCCGGTGCCCGAATGGGGCACGGTCACCACCGATCTCGCCGACATGGTGGTCATCGTCGGCGCCGGTGAGCTCGGCCCGTACGGTTCGGCGCGCACCCGGTTCGAGATGGAGGTCGAAGACCAGCTCTCGGCCGCAGGCGTGCTCGAGCTCGCCTGGACCACCGGCCTGGTCACCTGGGAGAACGACCCCAAGCCCGGCTGGTACGACGCCGAAACCGGCGACTACGTCCCGGAACACGAGCTGGCCGACAAGTACCACGACGCGGTGGTCGCCCGCTGCGGCGTGCGCCGCTACGGCGACGACGGCGCCATGATCGACAACAGCGCGCCGCTGATGACGTCGGTGTTCCTGGACCAGGACCTGACCTTCACCGTCGGCGGCGAGGCCGAGGCCCGCGCCTTCCACGAGGCCGACCCCGAGCACACGGTCATCGTGCCGGTGGCGGATTCGGCCGACTGGACGGTGACCCGCAAGGCGGGCACCGAGATTCGGGTACCACGCCGCGCCAAGCTGTCGCGCACCGTCGGCGGCCAGATCCCCAGCGGCTGGGATCCGACCATCTGGGGCATCTCGGCCGAGATGGCGAATTCGGTGGACCGGGTCGCGCTGTGGAACGTCGTCTGCACGGTGGACGCGTTCATCAGCTCGGGCTTCAGTCCTGCCGAACTGATGAGCTGGGTGCACCCGAGCCTGGTCGCCAACACTCAGGGCACCGGCATGGGCGGCATGTCCTCGATGCGCTCGCTCTACGTCGACAACCTGCTCGGCGAGTCGCGGCCGAACGACATCCTGCAGGAGGCGTTGCCGAACGTCGCGCTGGCCCATGTGGTGCAGTCCTACGTCGGCAGCTACGGCGCCATGGTGCACCCGGTGGCGGCCTGCGCCACCGCCGCGGTGTCGGTGGAAGAGGGCGTCGACAAGATCCGCCTCGGCAAGGCCGAGCTGGTCGTCGCCGGTGGTTTCGACGATCTCGGCATCGAGGGCATCGTCGGCTTCGGTGACATGTCGGCCACCGCGGACTCGGCGGCCATGCGCGCCAAGGGCATCAGCGACCGGTACTTCTCCCGCGCCAACGATCGCCGCCGCGGCGGGTTCGTGGAATCGCAGGGCGGCGGCACCGTGCTGCTGGCCCGCGGTGACGTGGCGGTGGAGATGGGTCTGCCGGTGCTCGGTGTGGTCGCCTTCGCGCAGTCCTTCGCCGACGGCGTGCACACCTCCATCCCGGCGCCCGGCCTCGGCGCGCTCGGTGCGGGGCGTGGCGGCCGCGAATCCCGGTTCGCCGCCGAGCTGCGCAAGCTCGGTGTCGGGCCGGACGATATCGCCGTCGTCTCCAAGCACGACACCTCCACCGCGGCCAACGACCCGAACGAGTCCGAGCTGCACACGCGGCTGGCCACGGCGATCGGCCGGTCCGAGGGCGCACCGCTGTTCGTCATCTCGCAGAAGAGCCTGACCGGACACGCCAAGGGCGGCGCGGCCGCGTTCCAGCTGATCGGCCTGTGCCAGGTGCTGGAAAACGGTGTGGTGCCGCCGAACCGGAGCCTGGACTGTGTCGACGACAAGATGCAGGCGTACCCGCACCTGGTGTGGGCGCGCGAGCCGCTGCGCTTCGGCGACCGGTTCTCGCTCAAGGCGGGTCTGCTGACCTCGCTCGGCTTCGGACACGTCAACGGGCTGCTCGCGGTGGTACATCCGGAGGCGTTCATCCAGGCGATCGACCCGGAGCGGCGCGAGGAGTACCAGCGCAAGGCGCAGCAGCGTCAGCTCGCGGGGCGGCAGCGGTTCAGCGAGGCCATGTGCGGCGGGGCACCGCTGTACGAGCGTCCGGCGGACCGGCGGCTCGGCGGCGACGGCACGCCCGCCAAGCAGGCGCGTCAGCTGGAAGCCGACGTGCTGCTGTCCACCGCGGCTCGATTGAACGGCGACGGTGCGTACCGTGCCGACGGCTTCGGTTGCGGCGCCGGACAGCTCGCTGCGGACGGTTCGCGCGCGGGCGACCAGCGCACGTCGTAGGCTCCCCGCCTATGACGATCCTCGGTATCGGCCTGGACTTGGTGACCATCTCCGAGTTCGCCGAACAGCTCGAACGCGCCGGAACCACGATGCTCCGGGAAAGTTTCACCGCGGGCGAGCGGCGCTACTGTCAGAGCAAGGGGACCGATCCGGCGCGTAGCTACGCGGCGCGGTGGGCGGCGAAAGAGGCGGTGCTCAAGGCATGGGCATCGTCTCGCTTCGCCCGCCGCCCGCAGATCGGTGACAATCCGTACCCGCTGATCGAAGTGGTCAACGACGCGTGGGGCAGGCCGAGCATCAAGCTGCACGGCCTGGCCGCCGAATTCCTGCCCCGCGCACGGGTTCACCTCTCGCTGACCCACGACGGCGACACGGCGGCCGCCATGGTGGTACTGGAGGACCCCGGTGAGCTGGCGGACCTGATCGAGGGCCGCGAAGGATAAGGCTGACCAGTCACTCCCGATGGGCGCGGTGCAGCCGTCTGCGCTGCAACGCCCACCACGCTTCAAGGGCGCGGTCGGGATCGGCCAGATCGATCCCGATCAGCTCTTGGAAGCGGCGCAACCGGTAGCGCACCGTATTGGTGTGCAACCGCATCTCGCGGGCCGTCTGATCGACCCGCATGCCATTGCTCAAATAATGCTCGGCCGTGTCGAGCAGCGCTGTGGCACTGTCATTTTCGCCGAGCGGCGTGATGTAGCGGCGGACGACCTCCTCGCCGACCTCGCTATCGGCGAGCACCGCGGGCAGCAGTCCGAGATCGGCCAGATCGTGTACGCCGGTGAGTTCGAAGGCATCGGCGGTCGCCATCGCCCTGGTCGCGCGCCGGAACGACGGCTCCATCCGGTCCAGCCGCGCGGCCGGGCCGATCCCCACCGCGGTCCCGATGTCCCCGGTGGGGAAGCCCGCCACGATGCCAGCGATGTCCCCGTCGATCACCGCGAGCAGGCTGCGCGGCCGATCGCCGGTCGGCGGCTCGAGCCACCGGACCAGCCGGTCGGCGGGCACGGCGGACCGGGGGCGGGCCCGGATCGCCCGGTATTCGCGGTCGGAGTCCACGCCGTACCGCTCCACCTGGATGCGGATCTCGCCGGGGCCGAGCGTGCCGAACAGGATCCCGCGGACCAGGTCGGCGCGGCGTTGCTGATCGTGGCGGGCCAGGTCGAATTCGGCATCCAGATGACCGCGCGCCATCGCGAGAATCGCGGCATCGGTGAGCGCGACCAGTTCGTTGGTCAGCTCGAGCAGCCGCCGGTCGCTGATGGCGAGGCGACGGCCCGCGTCGACGACCTCGTCCAGCACCATCCGGACCGCGAGCCGCCAGCCGCGGAACATCTCGGTCACCGGAACCCCTTGGCGGCCACGGGCTTCCCCGTGCCCGGTGAATACGGCGAGCTCGCGTTCGGTCAGCTCCCGACCCTCCGACGCCGTCCGGATCAGCTGTTCGATGGTGCGGACGGCGTCCGGTAGCAGCAGCGCCGGATCCAGCCGCGCGTACGCGGGGATCTCGGCGCGCATCCGTTCGATCGCCGCCACCGTCAATTCGGCGGCACGCGTGGATATCTGCGCGTAGAGGGCGGGCAGGCCCGCGGGCGGGTAACTGGCCATGATCTTCGGAGCATAAACCCGCCTTTGGACTCAGCGACAAAGAGGGCGCCGGGAGAATTCGACTGCCGCTCCATAGTGATCGGGCATAGCGCTGCGTAATCCTGAAGTTCAGGCAACGTGGCCTGGTTGTGCGGTTAGAGAATCAGACAACGGTCCGGCCCGGAGCGCGCTATGCCCAGACAGTTCGAAGCACCCGGTACGACCTTGCGAGGAGTTGGCCGATGACCGGATGGAATCGCATCGAACGCGGTGCAGGCCGTCCACTGGTGTTGCTGCACGGCGGCGGCGCGTCGGCCCGCTGCTGGCTTCCGGTTCTCGACCGGCTGAGCACCCACCGCCGCGTCATCGCGCTGGACTTTCCCAGTTTCGGGCGCACGCCCGCGCCGACGCCCGACATCCATCTCGACATTAACTGGATCGTCGACGAGTTGGCCGTCGAACTGCGGCGGCTCGGCATCGACGGCCCGGTCGACCCGGCCGGCAATTCCATGGGCGGTTTGATCGGTTGGAAGCGGCCAAGCGGGGCATGGCGAGCTCGTTGGTGGGTCTTGCGCCGGGCGCGTTGTGGCACGAGATGCCGTTGCCGTTGCGGATGCAATTCCAGGTCGGGCTGTCCGCCGCGATGCTCACCCGGACCGCCGCGCGCGGTGTGGTCGGCCGGACTCGTTCGGTCGGCCTGTGGTTTTCAGTGGGTCGTCCGGGTCGGATGACGGTTGAGGAGGCCGTCGGATTCGTGCGGGATTTCGACCGGTCCGCACCGACCTTGCGTCGCGCACTGCGGATTGCGGATTGCCTGGCTTCGAGGGAGGCCAATCGATCACTGTGCCGGTGACCATCGCGTTCGGCATGCTGGATCGGATGCTGCCGCCGAGCACCAGCCAGGTGCGCGATCAACTACCCGCGCACACCGAATGGGTCACCCATGGGACGACCCCAACCTGGTCGCGACCACCATCCTCGACGGAATCGCGACGACCCGCTCAGTGGACGAGCAGACCGCCTGAGCCGTCAGCGACCCGCCGAGCGTGAGTTCGTTCTTCGGTGAGGATCCGCCTCTAGCACAATGCGGTATCGGTCAGTTGAATTATACGTTGAGTCTGGCGTCGTACGGTATTCTCGTACCGGATGTACAGATTCGACAAATATGACGAAGGTGCCGATGGACGTGACTCAGCTGCGTCGTCCATCTGGGCAATGGAGCTGATCAAGCGACCATTTCGCCTCTGACTGCCTTAAGGCGGTCCGATATCTCCGATATGAGTAGGCAGCGATCCAAGTGGTAACGGTATTTGCAGCAACTGACGCAGAGCTCAGTATTATGGCCCGTGGTGAGGTTATCCGACATCTCGCAGAATTCGGATCTTGTTCCGACATCAAATCCACCGAAGTGCGCGGCGGTATGGGGGAGATATGGCAATTTTTTATAGACGCCGATTGGTCGGCGGTTAGAGATAACCTCCTGGCCGCCGGGCTGGGCGCTGCCGGAAGTAGGGGCGTCAGATCTGCCAAGGATGTTTCTAAAATAATCTTGCAACGGATGAAGCTAATAGGACGAGAAGTGGACGATCAGCGCTCGCGTGGGTATTTCGTCCTCAGGCATACTCAAACCGATAGCATCGTGGCAGCACCTCTTGATGCCCTTGACGCTGATGTCGATATCATCTCGCCTCTCGCCGAAATAGGTCGGCGCTACGTTCTTGTAGAACGGGAGTCAGCCCATATCTGGGTTGTTGAGTCAGAATGATAAAGGCGGCCAAAAAGCGTGCGATCATCGTTGGGGTAAACGAGCACCCGACCGATCCGCTGGTATACCCAACCAAAGATGCGAACGATATCGCCACGCTTCTTTCGATGCGCGAGCTTAATTTCGAAGTGACGGTGCTCTTGGAGCATGAAGCTACCCGGTCGGCTGTCCTCGACACATTCGGAGAATTACGGCGAGAGCCGCCTGATGTGCTGCTCTTCTACTTCAGTGGACACGGTTTCACCACACAATGGGACACGGTATATCTCCACACCTATGGTGCGCTCCGCGCCGACGAAGGCCTCGATGTTCATGAGTTGGCGAGGGTCCTCCAAAAGCAGCAGGAGATGACGGCGACTACCTTAGCCATTCTCGACTGCTGCCACGCGGGTGCCATGACTGCGTGGGCCGATTCTCGACCGGTCGATCCAGGAGCGATGGATGCCCAACTGACACTTAAGGCGGAGACGCACGCTGTGCTTGCCGCTTGCCGGCCGGGGGGTCAAGCGCTGAGCGCGGTCAGTAGTCACAACGGCGCGTTTACCTCGCATGTACTCGACGGCCTGTCAGGCAACGCCGCCGACCACAAAGGGAATGTCACTATAGATGATTTGGCGAGCTACGTCAGGCGCCAGTTCATCAGTGCGAATCAGGTAGTCGTGTATCGGACGGAGTCGGCAGGTCAGGGGATTCTTGGCCAGGGCTACACGCCAGTTGCCGCCAAGCCGTTCACCGGAGCGGACATCGAGCAGTTCGGCAAGGATGCGGAAGCAAAGTTGACCGAATATCAGATGAGTCTGGCGCAGTTTTCGGCGCATTGGGCCGAGGACGGCTATGCCGATGCATGTCGAACGCTACGCCCGATAGCGCGGTGGTTCGACGGCAAGACCAAGAAGAATCCTGAGCTGAACAACTCTCCAAAGATTCAGACTGTGCGCGAGCGAATAAATGCCAAGCGTGCGTTCTTGCAGAATCTGGAGCCGGATATTACTTTCGATGGTAAGCGCGTCGTTCGGTCGTTAGGCTCTGGCTCCTTCGGCTCCGTTTGGTTAGTCGACTCCGGTGGGCACCAGATCGCCTTCAAGGTGTACAAAGGAGATGAGTTCGGGGATCGCCGTAAACGCGCAATGTTCGAACGTGGATACCACGCTATGGAGCAGTTGAACCACCCCCGAGTTGTGAAGGTTCACGGGCAGACGACCGTTCCTGTCGGATTCTTTATGGACTATATCGAGGGAGAGAGTCTCGCCACCTTCCCGACCCCTACAGACGACCCCGGCGCCGCGCTTCGTCTTCTGATTCTTGCGGCGGAAACCGTCCAACACGCTCATGCGGCGGGCGTTGTGCACAGGGATATAAAGCCGGAAAATCTTCTTGTCTCGCTGACCCCGGGTGGTGCCTGGGAGCCCTACCTTACCGACTTCGACCTTTCGTGGTTTTCGAACGCTTCCAAATTGGCCAGTCAGGCGATGGCACCTGTCGCATACTGCGCGCCAGAATATTTCGAGCATCCGGAATCTGAATTGGCGCGGCGTAACACTGTCGATACCTATAGTTTTGCGCAATTGGCCTACTTCTTGATGGTGGGTTCCTCACCGCTGCCGTTTCGGACAGCGGAGAACGCGAACCGGCTGCGGGGTCGGACCAAGGGGTGGTTCGTTGGAGAGGCCGCCAGCGCCTTCGTTGAATTCTATGCCATGTGCAGTAATTATGATCCCAGGAGTAGGCCTCAGCAGTTCGTTGATCTAATCGAAATGTTGGTCGATATTGAAACGCTGCTGTCGGGAGAGCGGGATGACCAGCTGACTAGGGATCAATTCTTCGCTGAAATTCAGTTCTCGTTGCGGGCGTTACCTGGCGAGAGCATTTCGGGTCCCGGCAGTACTTTCAAGAGTATCTCGGGACGAACTGACGTAGTCATATCGGTCGAGCATGAAAGCCGTACGAAATCGGAGACATATTACTCGATAAAGGTGCAGCTGCAGCTGCATGAATTGAGAGTTAATGTTGTACGCAATGAGAAGGCTCGCACGATCTTGAATAAGCGGGTGGACAACGAGCTACGCAAATTTCCCGGTGCCAGCAAGGTCTTCGGAAGTCACGGTGTCTATGAGGTATTCATCCGACTACCGAATGTTGCCGGGAACATGGCTGGCGTGCGGTACGCGAGATCGGCAATACAGCGGGTGATCGGTTCGATCGAGGGTACCTGAGCCGTGGTGTGGACGGTGTTGCGTGCGCCGCTGGACAACCTAGCGCCCGCTCGCTGAGCGCGACTCCTTTTCCGCGACCAGCAAATACGCGACCATCAGTCGTTTGAGTTCGGATACCGCCTCGGCATTGCTCTGCTCGTCCTGGACGGAGAAGTTCAGCATCGAATAGACGACGTGCACCAGCACCTCGGCCATCATGGTGCGCCGTGCTCGCGGTGTCCGCGGCGTCAGCGGCCGCAGCATCTGCGAGACGACCTCGGCGAACTCCTTCTCGTGGATCGCGCCGGTCGCCCGGGTCGAGGGGGTGGATTGCATGGCAAGCCACACCTCGCGGCGGGACGGGTCGGTCATCCACAGGTTCGCCAGGTGGTCGACGAACTGGTTCATGTGCCGCAGCCAGTCCAGCGACGGGATCTCACCGTGGAAATCGGCGAGCTCCTGCGAAACGGCAACGAGGTCTTGCCGATTCAGTTCGCAGACGATGACGTACTTGTTGGCGAAGAATTGGTACAGCGTGCCGATCGGTACCTCGGCCCGCGCCGCCACCTCTTCACAGGTGAACGATTCGAATCCGACCTCGACGAGCAGTTCTCGGGACGCCTGCAAGAGGGCGTCGAACTTGCGTTTGCTGCGTTCCTGCGTCGGCCGTCGCCGCGGCATGAGCTCCTGTGGGTCGTCCTGCAGCTCCAACGCAGGGTCCAGACGTTGCTTCGACCTGGTCTCCGCGCGTACTTCCACGTATCCAGGCTAACGGTACGGACACGCGCACGACACGCGCACGGCTTCTGCGTGTTCGTGTTCTGTCCGATTTCACTACCCATCCGTAGCGAATGTGGCGTCGAACACATACCGAGCGCGCGTGGCTTCGGACGCGCGAACGGACCAGGAAGGCGCGATCAGTGGTAGCTCGATCAGTGGTAACTCTCGGCGTTTCCACCGAACGTGGCGCCGTGCACGCGGTAGCTTTCGCCGATACCGGCGCCCGGCTACCCGAGCGCGTGCTGCTGCATCGGGTGAAACGGACGGTCGGTGACAGCAAGGCGGATTTGGCGGAAGCGGTCGAGACGGCGATGGACGAGCTCGCCGCCGAACTCGGCCGGGACCAGGAGATCGCGGGCGCCGCGGTCACCTACCGGGATGCCGCCGAGCGGCGCGCCATCGTCACCCGCCTGGCGTCCGGACGGTGGCACATGGCCTCGCTCGTTTCGTCCAAATCGGCCCACCTCAGTGTGGCCGGGATGATGACCTGGCTCGACGAATTCGACGACCTATTGGTCTGCGAGGTGGTGCCCGGGTATCAGGCGTTCACGCTGATCGACGGCGATCGCCGCCGGATTCTCGCCTCGATGAGTCAGGCGGGCGGCACGACGGCGGAGTCGATGGGCGCCGCGGTGACGGCGGCCTGGGATCAGTTCGAGGCCGCGGCGGTCCGGCCGGACGCGGTGGTGCTGATCGGCTCGGCCGCGGGCAAACCCGCGGTCGTCGCGGCCGTGGACGGCTTCGGCGCGCCGGTGATCCCGTGCAAGACCGCGGCTGCCGCCTCGGCGGCCGGTGCGGCGCTGTACGCGATGGCCGACATCGACGGCATCGGTGCGACCGAGGAACGGGTGCGGCGGGTGCGCAGCGGGGCCGCGGTGTTCGCGGCGGCCAGCGTGCTGGCGGGCGGGTTGGTGGTCGGTGGCGTCTACGCGGCGGGTGGTTCGTCGCGGATCACTCCTGGCGCGATCGTCAAGGACGCGCACGTCACCGCGGAGTCCAAGGTCGTCCGCAATGACGCCGCTGCCGCGGGCAAGCCGACCGAGGTTCGGGTCGAGACCGATTCGCACGCTGCCGAAGGCCCGATGGTGGACCGGGTGGTTCCGGTCGCTGTTCCGGTGGACGACATCTCGGTCGTCACGATCGATCCCGTCATCTCGAGTCCGCAGTACTCGGTCCAGCGGTGGGGTAGTGGTCCGCAGGATCGGCCGGAGGCATCGGTACCCACGGAGCCGGCACACGAGGCCGAGGCGGGTGCCGCGGCACCGCCGCTGACGTCGGGATCGGGCGTTCCGGCGTCCACCAACAAGGTCGGCGCCCCGAATGCGGCGCTGCTCTTCCCCGGTGAGCAGCCGCCGCCCGCGGCCTTCACCCCCGAGTCGTACCACTGGTGGGACAACCACTTCCGGATGATGTTGCAGTGGGCCGCGCAGCAGATCATGCCCACCTGAACGGAACACCCCAATGATGAAAAGGGTCCGGCGCCCATATGACACCGGACCTTTCATCGTGGGCTCAGCGTGCGGTGCGGCGCCGGAACAGGGCACCTGCGGCGAGATACCCCACCAGCGCGATCCCCGCGCACCACAGCACCGCCAGCAACGCGCTGTTCCCGATCGGCGTGCCCATGAGCAGACCGCGCATGGTCTCGATCACCGGAGTGACCGGCTGGTTCTCCGCGAACCAGTGCAGCGCGGTCGGCATTGAATGCGGCGGCACGAACGCGCTGCTCACATACGGCAGGAACATGAAGAAGAAGCTGAATCCGTTGGCGGCCTCCGGATTCCTCGCGAGCATTCCGAAGGCGGCCGCGAGCCAAGAGAGGGCGAGCACGAACATCGCGATGATGCCGTAGGCGGCGAGCCAGCGCAGCGGGTCGCCGGTCGGCCGGAACCCGACCGCGACGGCCACCAGGATCACCAGGGTGGTGGTGATCAGATTGCGCAGCACACTCTCCACGACATGCCCGGTCAGCACCGATGAGCGGGCAATGGCCATGGTGCGGAACCGATCGATGATGCCGTTGGACAGGTCGGTCGACAAGCTCACCGCCGTTGTCGCCGAACCGAATCCGGCGCACAGCAGGATGATGCCGGGCACGACGTAGTCGATGTAGGCGCCGCCGACGTTCATCGCGCCGCCGAACACGTAGGTGAACATCAACAGGATCATCATCGGCAACGCGACGGTCATGATCATCGTGTCCGGACTGCGCAGGGTATGGCGAAGATTGCGGCTCAGCATGGTGGCCGAGTCCTGCACGGCCAGTCGCGTACTCATGATGGTCACAGTGCTGCCGCCTGCTGCGTGGTTGGGTGCCCGGTGAGTGCGAAGAACACGTCATCGAGGTCCGGGGTGTGGATGGCGAGTTGGTCGATGGTGATCGCCTGGTCGTCGAATTGATCCAGTAGTCGTTTGAGGTCACCGACACTGCCGTCCGACGGAACCTGCAACTCCAACTGCTCGGGGTCGATCTCCGCGCCGGGAACAGCCAGTGCCGCCGCGGCCAGCGCCTGCTGGTCGGCGAATCGCAATTGGATGTGGCCGCCGGGCGCGAGCTGCTTCAAGTCACCCGGCGTACCCGCGGCGACGATCCTGCCGTTGTGCAGCACCGCGATTCGATCGGCGAGCTGATCGGCCTCCTCCAGATACTGCGTGGTGAGGAAGATCGTCACACCGCTCGCCACCAGGTTCCGGATCACCTGCCAGAGTTCACGGCGGCTGCGCGGATCGAGTCCCGTGGTCGGCTCGTCGAGGAAGATGATTCGTGGCTCGCCCATCAGGCTCATGGCCAGATCGAGCCGTCGGCGCATGCCCCCGGAATAGGTCGCGACCCGGGCGTCGGCGGCATCGGTGAGCTCGAATCGGTCCAGCAGATCGGCGGTTCGGCGGGCGATCTCCGGCTTGTCCAGATGCAGTAGCCGACCCATCAGCCGCAGGTTTTCCGCACCGGTCAGCACGTCGTCCACCGCGGAGTACTGGCCGGTGACGCCGATGAGGCGGCGCACGGTGTCGGGTTCGTGCGCGAGATCGTGCCCGGCGATCCGGATCTCGCCGCTGTCGGCGCCGGTCAACGTCGCCAGGATGCGCACCATGGTCGTCTTGCCCGCCCCATTCGGGCCGAGTAGCGAAAAGACGGTTCCCGCTGCGACTTCCAGGTCGATGCCGGCCAGCACCGTCCGATCGCCGAAGGCTTTCGTCAACCCGCTGATACTGACGGCGGGCGTGGATGGGACTGTCATCGAGTTCCTCGAATCAAAACTGTGTATGGCTTAAACTTTGTTTAGACGGTACACAGTTTTTGGCACGAGGAGCAAGAGGGGATCGAAAAGAAGGGTTCGACACTGATGGAAACGCCGGAAACCGGCGCTGAGGCGCTGGCCAAGTCCTTCGCTGTGCTGTGGGGGATGGACCAGCCGGGAACTCGCGGGCCGAAGCGCGGACTGAGTCTCGATCAGGTCGTCGACGCGGCGATCGAGGTGGCCGACGCCGAAGGGTCCGCCGCACTGTCGATGAGCCGGGTCGCCAAGCACCTCGGCTTCACCACGATGTCGCTCTACCGGTATGTGGACAGCAAGGACACGCTGCTCGCCCTGGTGTCGGATCGGGCGCTCGGGTTGCCGCCGGAGCTACCGGTCGGCGTCGACTGGCGGACCGGGATCGAGGCGTGGGCGTGGGCGGTGGCCGCGGCGATCAAGCGGCACCCGTGGTTCCTGGAACTGCCCTTGGCCACGCCGCCGGTGGGGCCGTGCAACATGGCCTGGCTGGACGCCGGGCTGGCAATGTTCGCGGAAACGCCCATCCCCGAGTCGACCAAACTGCAACTCGTGATGAACATTTCGCTCTACCTGATCGGGCGGATGCGGGTGGCCAGGGAGGTGGCGACCGGCGACGACAACGACGAGTACCCGACCCTGTTGAGCCGGGTACTCGATCCGCAGCGCTTCCCGGCGCTGACCCGCGCACTCGCCGGACAGGCCTTCGACGAGACCGAAACGGACTGGGAAGACGTCGATGTGCGGTTCGGCCTGGATCGGCTGCTGGACGGATACGAGCAGTTCATCCGCTCGTACGAGCAGCGGTCCTAGACCGAGAGGTCACGGCGCAGCTTGGCGACGTGGCCGGTGGCGCGCACGTTGTACTGGGCGACCGCGATCTTGCCTTCCTCATCGACCAGGAAGGTGGAGCGGATGACCCCGGTGACGGTCTTGCCGTACATGGTCTTCTCGCCGAAGGCGCCCCAGGCGGTGAGCACCTTCTTGTCCGGATCCGACAGCAGCGGAAAGGTGAGCTGCTCGGCGTCGCGGAACTTGGCCAGCTTCGCGGGCTTGTCCGGCGAGATGCCGAGGACATCGATGCCCGCACCGTCCAGGTCGGCGAGGTTGTCGCGGAAATCGCAGGCCTCTTTGGTGCAGCCAGGGGTGCTCGCGGCCGGGTAGAAGTAGACGATCACCTTGCGGCCGCGATAGTCGGCGAGCGACACGTCCTTGCCGTCGGCGTCGGGCAGCGTGAAATCGGGGGCGGTGTCGCCGGGGGAGAGTCGTTGGTTGTCGGTCACGTCCTGCACGGTAACCGAAGGCTCGGACACGGTGCCGCCGGACGGAACGACACTGTATGGACCGACAGGCCGACCCCGCGCACAGCCCCGGAGCACTGTAAGGACCGACAGAACACCGCGCGCCCGGGGACGAACTCGCGCGGACCGATAGACTCGGCCGGGAGCTGAGGGTGACCCCGCGAAGGCCGAGGACGCACCGCGATTCGAGCCCTGGCGCGGCACATCAAACACAGGAGGCCTGAACGTGGCGAAGGATACCGAGCGGATCGAGCAGGAGATCGAGGCCGCGCGCACGCGGCTGGCGAGCACGCTCGACGAACTCGCGGTGCGCGCGGATCCGCAGCGGATCGCGAGCGACAGCAAGCAGATCGTGCTGCGGAAGCTGAACGAGCCCAAGGTGAAGTACAGCCTGATCGGCGCGGCCGCCCTGGTTGTCGGGCTGGTGCTGCTCAAGATCTTCCGCTGACCCGCCGTCCGGCCGGAACGAGCCGAAAAAGCAGAACACCCGGTGTGCATGTCACACCGGGTGTTCTGGTTACACGGGTATCAGACCGTGGGGCAGGCGAACCCGTCGCCGTCCGGGTCCAGGTGCGGGCCGTAGCCCGGTTCTCCACGAAAGAGGGGAGCCCGGTTGGCCCGCTTGGCCTCTTCGCAGTTGGCGAACGCGCCGCCTGCGGAACCGGTCTGCGACAGACCGGCGGAACCGGTTGCGGCCGAGCCGGTGTCGACGGCGGACGAGCCGGTTCCTGAGGAACCGGAAGGAGGCTGGGCCAGCGCGGTCGGCGCCGCAAGGAGGGTCAGTCCCGCGACGGCAGCGCTGAGGGTGAGCCGGCGAACGTTCATGTATTCCTCTAGATAGTTGCTGCGGTGGAAAGGCGCCCGACCGGACGCCGCATCCACTGTTGTGACGGCTCGCCCTCTTGTCAACCGCATCGCAGCAGAACTAGGGCATTAGGGGATGCCCGCAGCGGTCGCGCGCACTCGCCCAACCGATGGCCTGCCGAGTGCTCGGCGGGGCGGTTTCCCCAGCGTCCTGCCTGGTAGGCGTCCATGGCCTGGATGATTTCGGCACGAGTATTCATAACGAAGGGCCCGGATTGGACGACGGGTTCAGCGGATCGGCCGGTCACCGAGCAACAACACACCTCCAGATTGCTGGCCCGATTGTCTTGCCGCGCATCGGCACTCAAGCTGATCGCCGCGCCGGGGCCGAAGACGGCCAACTGTCCCTCCGGTAGCGGCTTGCGCTCGGCGCCGACCGTGCCACTGTCGGACAGCAGGTAAGCCATCCGTGAACTGTTGCGGCCATGGCGTTTCCAGCTGTCCGCCGGGGCTGATCGAGGCGTGCGCGTAGACGATCGGCGGGTAGGTCGAGCCGGAGCTGCCGATGCCGCCGATCGCACCTGCGATGAGCCGGACCAGCGCACCGCCGTCGCATAGTTGGTGTCCATGTCAACCAAATACGGCTAGACTTCATCCCCATGGAGTGGCTGAGTGACGAGGAGCAGGCGACGTGGTCGGCCTACATTCGGCTGCGGCAGCGCCTGGATGCGGCGCTCGCCGCGGGATTGACCAGGGACGGCCTGTCCGCGGCGGACTACGAATTGATGGTCGCCCTGTCGGCGGCGCCGGGTGACTGCCTGCGGGCCAAGGATCTGGCGGCCGAGGTCTGCTGGGAGAAGAGCAGACTGTCCAAGCACCTGGCCCGGATGGCCGCGCGCGGGCTGGTCGACCGGCAGCCGGTGGCGGAGGACGCTCGCGGCGTGCTGGTTCAGCTGACGGCGGAGGGCCGCAGGCTGCTCGAGCGCGCCGCACCGAATCACGTGCAGCTGGTCCGTGCGGTGTTCATCGACTGCGTTACGCCCGCCGAGGCGCACGCCATTCGGTCGCTAGCGGACAAAGTCGTTGTCGCAGTAGAGGAAGCCGCTCGGAGCCTGGTGCCTGACCTGTGACGAGGTTACTTCGGCTTGGTCCTAGGTGGGCCTGGGGAACAGTCGGTGCCACCAGCGGGTGGGGGCCGGGTCGGCACGATCCGGTGACGGGGCGGTGTTCGCGGGTGCCGTCGCGGGCGATCGGCTCGGTCGACGCTCCGCGCGCCACTGCGCGACGACCTCCTCGGTATCGACCGGCGCGACCCGAACATACGGGCCGTGTGGCAGGCGCAACCACTCGACGATGCGCTTGTTGAGCTCACGCACCGTCTCCCGGACCGCCTGTTCGGAGCTCAGTTCGCGCACGGTCGCCGGTAGTCGCTCGATATCGCGGCGGAGCAACAGCGACGGCGGCAGTAGGGCGTCGCCGCTGGCTCCTTCTTTCCGGAGGTAGCCCTTCAGCCACCAGTTCTCGTCATCGCTGCCGCGCGGGATCGGTTTGCCCGCGCCGGGCAGATTCTCGAATTCACCGCGTTCGGTCGCCTCGCGGATCTGCTTATCGATCCACGATTCGAAGTCCAGATTCGATGGTTTGCGCTCGGTCATCGCGTCACCTTTGACGGCGGGTGCATACCACTATTCTATCGAGCGACGTCGGCGTGCTCGCCGAAGCTGCTGTCCGGCAGGGGGTTCGGCGTTACGACCACGGGGTGATCGGTGGCTTCACCCACATCAGCTTCTCGTCGGTGTGCGTGCGCCGGGCCGCGGGATGATCCGGGTGCCGCGCGGCCCACTCGTCCTTCTCGGCCAGCAACTCCGCCACCGTTACCCAGGTTTCCTTGGTGCTCGGCGGGTTCGTGTCGGCCGCCCTGGCGAGTTTGCGCCGCACGGTCGCGGGCATCGCCAGCAGCTCGGGTCCGGTGATGCCCAGGTGCCAGACATAGCTCGCGAGGCGCCGGGCCTTCTCGGCGCGGCTCTTGGCCGCCGCATCGCTGTGCGCGTAATCGGTCATCGCGGGAGTCCAAAAGGGTCGGGTGGTGAACGACCCTAGCCGGAAGCGGGGACGTACGCGACGACGCCTCCCCGCGGCCGGGCGGGGAGGCGTCGTCGGTGCGTGGGTCAGTACGCGCTGTTGACGTTGTCCATCGAGCCGTAGTTGTGTGCGGCGTAGTTGCACGCGGCGGCGATGTTGGCGACCGGGTCGTAGATGTCCCAGGAGGTGCCCTCGACGTGGTATGCGCGGAAGGTCGGGTCGATCACCTGGAGCAGGCCCTTGGACGGGATGCCGGCGGCGGCGTTGGAGTCCCACAGGTTGATCGCCTGCGGGTTACCGGTCGACTCGCGCATGATGTTGCGGAAGATGCCGTCGTAGCTGCCGGGGATGTTGTTGGCCTGCAAGATGTCGAGGGCCTGGCGGATCCAGCCGTCGAGGTTGTCCGGGTAGGCCGGGGCCGGGGCGGGCATGGGCGCCGGGATCGGCTCGGCCGCGGGGGCCGGGGCGGGCAGCGGCGCGGGCATGGGCGCGGGCGCGGCCACCGGTGCGGCGGTCTCGTGCTGGTCGGTGACCATGGCGATGCGAGACGGGACGCTGTCGTCGGCCACCGATACCGCGGAGGAGGCGGCAACGGCTACGACGCCTGCGGCGGCGATCGCGAAGGTCACGCCCTCGCGGAGGGTCGAGCGGCGGAGCGGGAAAAGGCGTCTGTCAGGCATTACGAAATCGGTTCCTTCGTCGGGGGACAGCTTTCGATCCGGGCGCGCGGCAGCGCGGATCCGAGGCGGTGCGCGGTGGGCGCTCGCCTGGTGCGGGTAGATGTGCTGTTGTGGGGTTTTGTTGTGGGGGACGCTTTGGTCCCCGGAACGCGACCTTCAGTGGTGCGGTGCCGGGGCGCTCACTGCGAGCCCGGCCGCGATGTCGCGTGGGACTCCGCATCCTCGATGCGGAGAGATAGGCGCTGCCTCGACTCAGCGAGGCTCGCCCATTCGGCGGAAGGTTAGGTTCGCGGGTCCGTTGCCGGATCCCGATCCGCCGACCGCGGCGGGAACAATGCCTGCCATTGCGGTCGTTTTCCGAATGTGGGTGAACAACTCCTCGGTGTAACCAAACTCCAGGTCGCTTTATGACCTGATTGCAGAATGGTCACAGTGGGTTAACGTGAGGTGAACGAATACTGAACGAGAGGTGCTGGTGATCTTGTAACAGCACCCGGCCGTTGCCGAACCGTTACCTATGCAGGGAGTTTGCTGCTAAACCCAATGTGCGACACGTCACAGAAATAGTCGGCTGACCAGCCGGATTTCCCCGGCCGCAACGGGGTGTTGGTCCGAGTTGGGACTCGTGATACTCCGTGGAATCGGCCGGAAGATTTCGCTGGAGAGAGTCCGATCCATGGTGTCCGCGGGACCGAATACAGGGAGCAGCTAGCCGCAGACACCCCGCGATCGGGGAGACAGGGAACCTCCGGACATGAAGCGAAACAGCCTGGTGTGCCGTACGGGCGTCCTTGCCGCCGGGACCGTTGTCGCGGTGCTGCCGTCCCTCGGTGTGGCGACCATGACGCTCGGCACTATGGCCGCGGTGGATTTGCCCGAAGGCGCCGGACGCGACATCGCGGTGCGGCAATATCAGGTCATCCCGATCGAAACCGTCTCGGACTTCTGCGCGGGCCACAACAGAGGCGACGGTTATTACGCCCATCCGCACGACAAAGCCGTCTTCTACCGATGCATAGATTCCGGAAACCAACGCGTAGCTACATATCAGTTTCGGTGTCCCGATAAAGCCTGGTACGACGCGGATCGGTTGGTCTGCGTTGCGCGCGTACCTCGCTGATGTCGACGGTGGCCTCCCCTGAACGGGGATCCACTCCAGTTTTCGGGGGTTCCGCAAACGATGTCCCGCTTGGTTAGCTGAGGTCATGACCGCCAGAACTTCGACACGGCAGCCGCTCGTGCTGGTGCTACTCCTGGCGCTACTGGCCACCGTCACGGCGGCCGCCTGCACGCCCGCCGACGATCTCCGCGCCCGTGTCCAGGCCATCCCCGGCATGCGGTTGATCGCCGAGAAACCAGCGCCCGGCGGATACCTGCTCGAACTCGCCTTCCGTCAACCCACCGACCACCGGCAACCCGATCAAGGCAACTTCGAACAGCGACTTACCCTCCTGCACAAGTCAACTGACCGACCCACGGTCCTCTACACCGGCGGCTACGACCTCAACCCGGACCCGGCTTTCCGCGCCGAACCCACCGAACTCCTGGACGGCAACCAAATCATCACCGAACAGCGATATTTCGGCAGCTCCCGCCCAAACCCGGTGGACTGGACCAAACTCGACATCTGGCAGGCCGCGACCGACCATCATCGACTGATCCAGGCGCTGCGGACGATCTACCGGGGCGCGTGGATCTCCGCCGGAGCCAGTAAGGGCGGAATGGCCTCGGTCTATCACCGGCGTTTCTACCCTGGCGACGTAGCGGGCACCGTCGCGTACAGCGCACCCGACAACATCGACGACAGCGACAACACCGCCTACGACCGCTTTGTCGAGCAGGTCGGCACACCCGAATGCCGCGCGGCGCTCGAGGTCGTCCAACGCGAATTGCTGTTGCGGCGCAACGAAATAGCCGACCGTCTGGCCAACTGGGCACAGCGTGCGGGCTACACCTTGGACACCGTCGGGAGCGCCGACCGCGTGGTGGAACTGACCACTCTGCAAGTGCCCATGTACTTTTGGATGCACAAGAACCCCGCTGACTGCGCGGGCATCCCTGCGCCCGACGCCCCGACCGACTCGCTCTACGCGTGGTTCGACGACTTGGTCCAGCTCCTGTCCTATGTCGACCAGGGTCTCGCCGTCGCCCTCCCGTCCTTTTATCAACTGGGCACTCAACTCGGCACCGCCCGCTTCTCAGCACCACATTTGACAGATCTACTGCGTTATCCGGGTATCCAGGAAATGCGCACCTATATCCCGCAGCAGATCCCGCTCCATTTCCAAACGGACGCAATGTCGGACATCGACAATTGGGTCCGGCACGAAGCCACCGAGTTGCTCGTCATCTACGGCGAATACGACTTGGCCCGCGCCAAGTCATTCCGCACCGCCCCCGGCAATCGAGACGCCAAGGTCTACCTGGCTCCAGCCACCAACCATCTCGCCCGCATCGCCACGCTGGCCCCGGCCGACCGTGCGGAAGCGAGCGCGACTCTCGAACGCTGGTCCGCAGCTTGATCGCTCGGCGTTAAGGTGGCCCTCTCCCGGTCTCCCTACGACCTGGCTGGGTGCCGCAGAATCCTCGCATGATGCGATACCGACTTTTCGGCCGAACCGGACTGCGCGTGTCCGAACTCGTCCTCGGCACCATGACGCTCGACGACGCCGCTGAGTACAAGCGGGTGCTGGATACGTTCGCCGACGCGGGCGGCAACTTCCTCGACACCGCCTCGGCTTACGGCGCGAGCGAGGAATTGCTCGGTGCGGTGCTGGACCGCCGCGACCGGTTCGTCATCGGTACCAAGTACACGTTGACCCGGGACGCGGCAGATCCGAACGCGGCGGGCAACCATCGCAAGAACCTGGTGCTGTCGCTCGAGCAGAGCCTGCGACGGCTGCGCACCGACTA
Source organism: Nocardia iowensis (assembly GCF_019222765.1). Classification (NCBI taxonomy): domain Bacteria; kingdom Bacillati; phylum Actinomycetota; class Actinomycetes; order Mycobacteriales; family Nocardiaceae; genus Nocardia; species Nocardia iowensis. Next base: position 1,879,151 of record NZ_CP078145.1, read on the forward strand.
CGTCGATGTCTACTGGGTGCATGTGTGGGATCGGCTCACCCCGATCGAGGAAACCCTGCGCGCGCTCGATGACGCGGTCCGCGCGGGCAAAGTACTGCACATCGGCATCTCCGACGCACCCGCGTGGGTGGTCGCGCAGGCGAATACCCTTGCCCAGTGCCACAATTGGACGCCATTCGCGGGTTTGCAGGTGCCCTACAACCTGCTCCAGCGTGATATCGAGCGGGAACTGCTGCCGATGGCCGAGGCGTTCGGAATGAGCGTCACGACTTGGGCGCCGCTGGCACAGGGCGTGCTGTCCGGTGTCGCGGGACGACGCTCCGATCCGGCCGAACGCACCGAACGCGAGCGGGCCGCTGCCGCCGCCGTCGGCGAAGTCGCGGCCGAACTGGGTGTGCCCGCGGCTCAGGTGGCGATCGCGTGGACGCGGCACCGTTCGGCCGCCGTGCTACCGATCATCGGCGTGAGCAGCGCCACGCAACTCGCCGCGAACCTGGCCGCGGTCGAGTTGGTGTTGCCCGCGGACGCCGTGCACACCCTGGAGGCGGCCGTGCCGTTCGAGCTCGGATTCCCTGGCGACTTCATCGCCGAATGCGACGAGTCCCCGTTCGTTTACGGCGACGCCGCGACCAAGGTCGGGCCGATCAGCCGGTAGGTGTCCTGCGGGTGCCGGGCCACCGAAAGTGCCCTTGCCAGTGCCGAATTGAGGATATAGGTTTGCCTTACCTAACTAAATTCCATGGAGGTAGGGCATGGCCGAACTGTTCATCGATGCCACCGCGCAAGCCGAACTCGTCCGCAGGGGTGAGGTGTCACCCGCGGAGTTGGTCGAGGAGGCGATCGCGCGCATCGAAGGTCTCAACCCGCAGATCAACGCGGTCATCGCGACGCGGTTCGACAAGGCCCGCGCCGAGGCGAAACGGGCCGCCGGCCCCTTCGAGGGCGTGCCTTATGTGCTCAAGGATCTGACTTTGACATCGGCGGACGACCCGTACGCGGCGGGGATGTCGGCGCTGAAGAAGGCCGGGTACCGGGCCGCGCGCGACTCCTACTTCGTCGAGCGCATGCGCGAGGCCGGGTTCGTGCTGCTCGGCAAGGCCAGTACGCCCGAGCTCGGGTTGCCCTGCACGACAGAGCCGGTCGCGTGGGGTCCGACCCGCAACCCCTGGGATTTGTCCCGATCCGTGGGTGGTTCCAGCGGCGGGTCGGCCGCGGCGGTCGCCTCCGGCATGGTGGCCATCGCTCACGCCAGCGACGGGGGCGGCTCGATCCGCATCCCAGCCAGTGCGTGTGGTGTCGTCGGGCTGCGGCCCAGCCGCGGTCGAGTGTCCCAGGGGCCCACCGCCAACGAGGTCTGGCACGGGCTCGCGGTGGAGCTGGCTGTCACGCGCACCGTGCGGGACACCGCCGCCGTGCTGGACATCGTCAGTGGTCGCCGCACCGGGGATGTCTACACCGCGCCCGCGCCCGAACGCCCGTTCACCCGCGAGGTCGGCGCCGACCCCGGGCGGTTGCGCATCGGCGTCTTGGCCGAGGATCCGACCGGGCAGACCGTCGTCGACCGGCAGCACGCGGACGCCGTGCAGTCGGCCGCGGCGACGCTTGCCGAACTCGGCCACCAAGTGGCCGAAGGATTTCCACCCGCCCTGCGCGACATCCCCGCGGACGCGTTCATCCCGTGCGCCGCCGCGCTGACCGTCGCCGAACTCGACCACTACGGCAAGCTGATCGGTAGGCCGCTCACCGAGGACGACGTCGAGCCCGGTACGTGGGCGATCGCCGAATTGGGTCGCACCATCCCCGCCACGAGTTACGTGGCGGGACTCGCCGGCTTACGCGCCGCGGGCGCCGCGATCGAACGTTGGTGGGCGGACGACGACTGGGACCTACTGCTGACGCCGACCATCCCGCGCGCGCTTCCGCCGCTCGGCACGCTGGCTTCCACCAAGGAGAACCCGATTCCGGCAGAGGGCTTTGCCTACGCCACATTCACCATGCCCTACAACGTCTCCGGGCAGCCGGCGATCTCGCTGCCGCTGAGCCAGAGCGCCGAAGGCCTACCTATCGGCGTGCAGTTGGTCGCCGCCTACGGTCGTGAGGATCTGCTGTTGCGCGTCGCCGCCCAACTGGAGGCCGCAATGCCGTGGGCTGACCGTCTGCCGCCGGTCCGCGCAGCGTCCTGATCGGCTGTCGCCACCCAAGCAGCCACGGCCCCAACTGATCTCGTCTCGAAAATGAACACGATGTGGCGAGCGACACATCTACGGGGAAGTGCCGATGGCTTATCGATGTCCTGTCAGACTGTGTTCTACATCACATCTACAGTCGATTGCGAATCATGCGGTCATCCCTGGTGATTCGTGCAGCGCGACAGCGATGAGGGGAAATGGCGACCAGTTTCACGCGTCAAGCGCAACCTGGAGAGAGTGCGACCCCACTGATCGCTCTCGAGGTGGACGTGGCAGATGTTCGGCGGGTTATCTGGCTGAAGCTGGAAAGCAGCAATGTGCGGGGGTCGATCAAAGACCGGACGGCCGCCGCCCTGTGGAGCTCGGTGCGTGCGAAGGTGCATCCCGCGGAGGGGGTCATCGAATCGACGTCCGGAAACCTGGGTATCGCGCTTGCCGCGATCTGCGCCGGCCACGGAGTCCCGTTCACCGCTGTCGTCGAGCCGCGGATCAGTCGGGCAGCTGTCGACATGATGCGGCGCGACCACGCTCGGATCGTGATGATCGATCGCCTGGACGCCCGGGGCGGCTATTTGCTGAACCGGTTGGCCTACGTCCACGAGCAACTACAGGCGAGACCCCAGTTGATCTGGACCAATCAGTATGAGAACCCAGCCAACCCGCAGGCGCACCGCACCGGAACGGCGCCCGAACTGTGGCGTCAGCTCCCACGGCCGGCGACGGTTCTGGTTGCCGTTTCGACCGGTGGCACGCTGGCGGGATTTCGGCAGTTCAGCGGGAGCGAGCAGTTGCCTTGGGATGTCGTGGGGGTCGATGTGGAGGGATCTGTCGCCCTTGGTGCGGGCGCCCCCGGCACCCGAGTCCTCCCTGGCATCGGGTCGAGCCGGCCGACGAGCTTCCTGACGCCCGAGCAGCGGCCGCCACGAGAGGTGGTGTCGTCCGCTGACGCCGTAGCGACGTGTCTGTGGCTCGCGGAGCAGACCGGCATCATGGTGGGCGGCAGTTCGGGTGCGGTACTTGCGGCGGCGCTGCGCCGAATCGAGAGCGACTACGACGAGACCGATCTCGTCGTGGTCTGCCCGGACGGCGGCGACCGCTACCAGGACACGATCTACTCCCCGGCGTGGCGCCAGGACAATATCGCCACGCCCGGTTTCGTGCGACCCGTGAAACTGAGGGGCGTGCAGCACCGGGCACCGGGCGGTGCCCGATGACGGAAAGCATGTTGTTTCTGGATCGATCCGCCGTCATGGATTGCGTCGCGGGCATAGACGTGGTGGCCGAGGTCGGGCAGGTACTGCGAGATCATTCCGCGCAGCGCACCAGTATGCCTGAGGAGGGATACCTCTCCTGGACCAATTCCACGGAAGCTCAGTGCCGTTCGCTGGCCATGCTGGGTGGCGTCCTGCGTGATTCCGGAGATCTCTACGGGCTCAAGGTGATCAACGCGGCGGTGGACAATCCGCGGCGTGGGCTCGAGCGGGCCGGCGGGGTGGCGTTTCTTTTCGATCCGGAAACCGCCCGCCCGCGGTGCATGGTGGAGGCGAGCTATCTCAGCGCGGCGCGAACTGCCGGGTACAGCGTGTTGAGCATCGAATTACTCGGGCCGCCCGCGTGGAACTCAGCAGCGTTCATCGGCTGCGGCACACAGGCCGCGATGCATATAGAGCTGATGGTCGGTCGATTTCCGACGTTCGGTGCCGTGCACCTTTACGATGTGGATCGATCGCGGGCCGCGGCTTTCGCCGCCGCGACGGCGCAGAAGTTTCCGCAACTGCGGATCATCGTCGCGCCGACGGTCGAGCAGGCCGTGCGGTCGGCCCCGGTGATCATCACCGTGACCACCAGCACTACGCCCTACATCCCTGGCGGTTGGATCGCCGACGGCAGCTTCGTGGCGCACGTGTCCCTCGACGATCTGACCGAGGACGCGCTCGTCGGTGCGCGGGCGCTGTACGTCGACGACATCGACCTTGTCCGCGACAACCCCAGGCGCATCCTGGGTCGGATGCTGTCGCAGGAACCCACGATCGGTGTCACCGGAACTCTCGGCGAGGTACTCGCCGGGTCCTGCCCGGTGGTGCGGCCCTCGACGAGCGGGTACGTGGTCAGCAATCCGTTCGGAATGTCGATCCTCGACGTCGGCCTGATCGCGGCCGTCGAATGCCGGGCGCGGCAACTGGGATTGGGTCAACTACTTGAACTGCGGTAAGGAGCACGATGAGAGCCATGAGAGGCGCGCCGGAGGTCGGCGTCGAGACCGGGCTGCTGTCACTGCGCGACCTCGACGAAGCCGAGTTGCAGCGGCTCGTCGAGCGGTCCGTCGAGCTGCACGAAGACGCCCGTGCGCATGATCGCCCGTTGGCGGACACCGCGATCGGGGTGTTGTTCACCAAGACGTCCACTCGGACGCGGACGGCGTTCTCCGTGGGAGCGCACCGGCTGGGCGCCGCGGTCATGGCATACGGCCCCGGCGATCTCCAACTGAACACCGGTGAGTCGCTGAAGGATACGGCACGCATCCTCGGATCCATGTTGGACGCCGTGGTGGCCAGAACTGCCGGGCCCTTGCACGACCTACGCGAGTTCTCGCGGCACGGCCGGATTCCGGTGGTGAATGCGATGGCGACCGAGGAACATCCGACCCAGGGAGTATGCGATCTGGCCACGATGCGACTACACCTCGGCACGCTGCGCGGTGTGAAAGTCCTCTACATCGGTGAGGGGAACAACTCGGCGACGGCGCTGATGCACGGTTTGGCGAAGGTGCCGGCGAGCCTCCTGACCCTCGCGACGCCGGACGGTTACGGCGTTCCTCCCGAGGATCTGGCCGCGGCGCGCGCCGCTGGTGCCACCGTGGTCACGACCGCTTCGATGGACGAACTGCCCGCCGACGTCGACATCGTCTACACCACGCGCTGGCAAACGACCGGCACGGCCAAAAGCGACCCGGACTGGCGAGAAGCGTTCCGCGCCTTTCACATCGACGAAGCCCTGCTTTCCCGATGGCCGTCGGCATTGTTCATGCACGACCTGCCGGCCTGCCGCGGTGACGAGGTGTCCGGCGCGGTGCTGGACGGACCGCGATCGATCGCCTGGAGCCAGGCCGCCATGAAACTCAGCAGCGCGATGGCCATCTTGGAACAGTGCGTGGCACCCAGTCGGGCCGCCGCCCGCGTCCCGGCGCAGCAGGGCGCCCGGTGAACGCGCCCGCCCGCGACCTGCTCCGGATCACCCGGTTCCGTCACCTCACGCCACCGGACCTGCTCCGACCGCGCCTGCCCAATGTCTTCTTCGACCCGATCGACACCGAGGTCGGGATCTGGGCCACCGTCGACCTCATCGAACCCGGTTGCACGGTGCTCGACCTCGGATCGGGTAGCGGCGCAGCGGCGCTCGCGGTCGCGCGCGCCGGAGCAGGTCGGGTGCACGGCGTGGACATCGCCGAAGACAGTGTCCGCTGGGCCACCGATCATTACACGGCGGCGACGGACGGCGCGCGGGTCAGCTTCTCGGTCGCCGACTACAGCGCGCTGACCACGCCACAACTGCATGCCTGTTGCCCGTTCGAAACGGCACCCAGCGTCGTGACCAGCAACCCGCCCTACGTTCCGCTCGCAACAGCCGAAAAGCGGGTCTCCATCGACGGCGGACCCGACGGGCTGCGCCTCGTTCGGCACGTCGTTCGGCACGCCGGAACCTTCGACTCGGACCTGGCCATCACGATCGGCAGCTACACCACGCCACGCGCGGCGATCGCGCTGCTGTGCGCGTCCGGTTATCGAATCGCCGGTATCACGCTCGGCGCGCTGCCACTCGGCGACCACACAGTGCAGAATCTGCAGCGAGTCACCGAGTTGGCGGCCAGCGGGGAAGGGCCGCTGCTCGACGTGCACGGAGTTACGCACTATCTCGTTATGGGCTTGTCGTGCCGACGGATCCGGGGTTCGGCGGAGCCGGGGCCCACCGCTGAGGACGTGCTGGCTCTGCTCCACCTCGCGTGCACGTCGACAACGACGCGACTGGAAGCACTCGACAACGCTTCCCTTGCGGGCATGGTTCCGTTGCGCGTGGTGACGCTGAGCGACACGATCGGCCGCCATCACCATTAACCGACCGAAGAAGGGTTCACCATGTCAGAGCTGCTGACGATCGGGGTCGAGGAGGAATTCTTCGTCATCGATCCGCGGAACCGACGCCCGGTGAACGACATCACCGCGTTGTTGGAGTCCGCCCATGGGATCTCGGATGGCTCGGACAGCTACAGCGCCGAGTTGCGCACCTGCATGGTCGAGAGCAAGACCGGTGTGTGCCGAACCCTCACGGAGGTACGCGACCAGGTCGGGCGCCTGCGGTCGGGATTGGCCCGCGCCGCGGCGGAGACCGGCACTCGCATCGCGGCCGCCGGTACTTTCCCGCTGGCCGACTGGCGACATCAGGATTTCGACACCCAGCCGCGGACCAAGTTCATCGTCGATCGCTATGCGCGAATGGCCCGAACACACGTGATGTGTGCCTGCCAGGTGCATGTGGGTGTGGCCGACCCGGACACCAGGATCCAGGTGATGAACCGGGTCCGGCCGTGGCTGCCGCTGCTCAGCGCGTTGTCGGCCAGCTCTCCGTTCTGGATGGGGGAGGACACCGGATATGCCAGCTATCGGAGCACGGTGTGGCAGAGCTGGCCGATGGGGGGCATACCGCCGACGTTCGGCTCGGATAAGGAGTACCGCGAGCGGATGCGGACTCTTGTCGCTACCGACATCATCGCCGACATCGGGCAGATCTATTGGGACGTCCGTCCAGGTACGAACTACGACACCGTCGAGTTCCGGCCTGCCGATGCCTGCACCACCGTCGACGACACCGTCCTACAGGCCGCTCTCTGCCGCGCGTTGGTGTTGCACGCCCTGGGCGAACTCGATCGCGGCGCCCAGGCGCTCGACGTCCGCGACGAGGTGCTGCGTGCGGCCAAATGGCGTGCGGCCCGGTATGGCCTCGCGGCCGATCTACTCGACCCCCTCGCGGCCGAGCTGGTGCCTGCTGGTGCGCTGATCGACCGGATGCTGCGCATGCTGCGACCGGCGCTGGAGGACGTCGGCGACTGGGACGAAGTGATTCACCTCATCGACCGCAAGAAGGTCGATGGCACCTCGGCGGAGCGTCAACGAGCGATCGTCACCGGCGGCGGCACGGTCGAAGACGTCGCCGATTTGCTTGTCCGGCAGACGGTTTCACATCAACAAGGGGGCGTGCGGGTCGATGAGTAGCGACGACACACCGGTGATCATCACGGCCTACCAGGACGGGCCACTACTCGTGCGAGGGCCGTTCCGGCTGGTGGACGGCGACGACCAGGAGATCGCCGTACCACGCAAAACCGTGGCGCTGTGCCGCTGCGGTCGCTCCAGCCAAAAGCCATGGTGCGACAGCTCGCACAAGCTGGGACGCCGATCCCGGAAACCGTCCGGTCCAACTGAGTCCGCTAAGGGGTGAGCGCCATCATGGCTGTCTCGACATCCGAGTCCTCGTCCAATGCCGCGCGGCGCTGGGAGCCGAGGCTGCCGCGTCCGCGTGGTCCCATCACCGAGATGCTGCTGAAAACCCTTGTGGGCGGCCCGGGGAACCTCAGCGATGTCGCGATCCCCACGGGAAACCCGCTATCGGACGATGATCTGCACCTTGCTCTCTATCTCTGCTACGAACTCCATTACCGGGGTTTCGCCGGGGTCGACCCGCGTTGGGAGTGGCATCCGGGGTTGCTCGCGCTGCGTGGGCAGCTTGAGGCGCCGTTCGAGGCCGCACTTCGCGAGCGGTTCCTCGATGACACGTGCCGCGGCAATCCTGATGTGCGTGCGGCGCTCACCGAAATCGCCGACCGCCCTGGGCCGTCGCTTTCCCGATATCTGCGAGACAACGCAACCGCCGAGCAGTTCCGCGAGGCGATGGTGCTGCGCTCGGCCTACCGGCTGAAAGAGGCCGACCCACACTCCTTCGCGATCCCGCGGCTCGAGAACAAGGCCAAGGCCGCACTGGTGGAGATCGAATACGACGAGTTCGGATCCGGCCGACCGGACCGCATCCACGCGGTCCTGTACCGGACGAGCATGGCCGCCATCGGCCTGGACGCGCGTTACGGCGCCTACCTCGACGCGATCCCCGGCATAGCGCTGGCCACAGTCAACCTCATGTCGCTGTTCGGGCTGCACCGTCGCCTGCGCGGAGCGGCCGTCGGGCACCTGACCATCGCCGAGATGACGTCGGCGTTGGCGAACAAAAAGCAGGGCGACGGCCTCCGCCGGCTCGGGTTCGACATCGACGTCACCGGCTTCTTCGACGAGCACGTGCTCGCCGACTCGGTCCACGAACTGATCGCGCTGAACGACATGGCGGGTGGCCTCGCGGCGCAAGAACCCGACCTCACCGAAGACATCCTGTTCGGAGCTTCCGCAGCCACCGGATTGGACAACATCCTGGCCCAGTACGTCCTCGATCGCTGGGCGTCCGGCCAGTCCGCACTTACCACGGTGAAGTAGTCGAACGCGACGTGCGCCGCAGTGTGGTGTTTGCCTCCAAGTCCAATCTCGGTGGTACCCCGGCGTCAATCAGCCTTCGGCTGGGTGCGTCGGGCATAGGCGCGGGCGGCGCGGGCGCGGTCGCCGCAGCGGGTGGAGCACCAGTGGCGGCGGCCGTGGCGCAGCAGGTAGCGGTTGCAGGGGGGAGAACCGCATGCGGTGAGGCGCTCGGCGTCGGGGCCGGTGAGGAGGTCGGCCGCGTTGGCTGCGAGGCTCGCCAGAGCATGGTCGACGATCTCACCGGTGGGGCACGGCGGCGCGCGGTAGGGGCCTTCCTTGTCGTCCCAGTACAGCAGGGGAGCGGTGGGGGCCCTGGTCAGCGCGTCATTGATGGCCGAAAGCGCCGCCGGTAAGGCGGGCAGCGCGGCAGCGCGGGAGGCGAACAACGCCCTGACCTGCTCGCGTAGCGAGCGCAGCTGTGCCGTGCACATTTCCCCGAGTCCGGCATCAGCCGGGGCGAGGCCGCGTTCCACGAGCCACTGATTCGCCGCAGCGGGAGTGCCGAGGAAATCGATGTACTGCCCACCGGGCAACGCGATGACGCTGTTGACAAAGTCTAGGGCGGGGTAGTGCTCCGCACCCGGCGCGGGCAGGGGCACGGACTCGGCGTTCAAGACCTCCGTCATGACTCTCATGGTACGGCTTGCGCTCATCCGTGAGGAACTACTACCGTCACTTCACGGATAACTAGATCTTCATCCGTGAGGAGTTTCTTCGTGGTTTCTGCCGGCACAACCGATGAGCAGTTCCCCGTCCGTGTCTTCGGCGGCGCGACCGCCCTTTTCGAATACGGCGGTCTCAGGTTCCTCACCGACCCGACCTTCGACGCGCCCGGTGACTACCAGGTGCCGAACGGCTCACTTACCAAGACGGCGCCCTCCTCCGCCGCACCGGCCGATCTCGGCCGCATCGACGTGGTCCTGCTCTCGCACGACGAGCACCCGGACAACCTCGACAACTCCGGTCGAGCCCTGCTCGCCGAGGTCTCGCTCACCCTCACCACGCCCGGGGGCGCGCTGCGCTTGGGGAAGGGGGCCAGGGGGCTTGCCGACTGGGAGTCGATCGAGCTGGACCGCCCCGGCGGCGGCACGATCACGGTGACCGGCGTGCCCGCCATCCACGGGCCCGGCGAACGCGAGGATGTCGAACTGATCACCGGCCAGGTCGTCGGATTCGTTCTGACCGGGGCGGGTCTGCCCACGGTCTATGTCAGCGGTGACAACGCCTCGCTCGACCTGGTGCAGGAGATCGCCGGGCGCTTCGGCCCGGTGGATACCGCCATTCTTTTCGCCGGAGCTCCCCGCTTCCCGGTCCTATTCGACGGCGCGCTCATTGTCCTCGACAGCGCCCAGGCCGTCGAGGCTGTCAAGATCCTCGGTGCTCGCCAGGTGGTTCCAGTCCACTACGACAGTTGGGTCCACTTCACCGAGGGCCGTGCGGAATTGGTAGCAGCTTTCACCGCCGCCGGGCTGATCGACCGCTTGGACCTGGGCTGACCGGACAAGTCGGCCCCGTCGCTCCCGGTCGCGCACGCGGCGAAACGGTGCAGATAGCGCCGTTCGGCCGGGTCACGCCTATCGAAAGAACTCGCTCATGACCGCTACCGTTCCCGACCGGATCGATGATCTCCCGCGCTCTCAGGCGCAGCGGCGCATCCTGATCGTCTTGGTCGCCGCTCAGGTCCTCGGCGGCGCCGGACTGGCGGCCGGCGTGACCGTCGGTGCTCTGCTTGCGCAGGACATGCTCGGCTCCACCAGCCTCGTTGGTTTGCCCAGCGCCCTTGGCACTGCCGGTTCCGCACTGGCCGCTATCGCCGTCGGGCGCATCTCGCAAGCCCGCGGCCGCCGCCCTGGCCTTGCCGCCGGGTATCTGGCCGGTGCCATCGGCAGCGTGGGCGTCATCGCCGCCGCCGTTGCCGACAACTCGGTCCTGCTGTTTCTCGCGCTGTTCAGCTACGGCGCCGGCACCGCGACCAACCTGCAAGCCCGCTACGCCGGCGCCGATCTGGCCGCCCCCGCACTCCGTGGCCGCGCCCTGTCCACCGTGCTGGTCGCCACCACACTGGGCGGCGTGGTCGGTCCCAACCTCACGGCGCCGACCGGCGACCTTGCGCACGCCCTCGGCATCCCTTACCTGGCCGGGCCGTTCCTGCTCGCCGGCGCCGCCTACGCGATCGCCGCCTTGGTCCTGGCCATCTGGCTGCGCCCCGACCCGCTGCTGCTGGCCCGCACCCTGGCGGCCGAACACGCCGCTGCAGCGGACGCGCAGCGGGGCGAGGCCAGCGGACAGACGCACCCGGTGGTCGAAAGGCACCGATCCGGTGTGCTGGTCGGCACCCTGGTCATGGTGCTCACTCAGCTGGTCATGGTCGCGGTCATGACAATGACGCCCGTCCACATGCACGACCACGGCCACGGCACCGCCGCCCCCGGCCTCGTCATCGCCATCCACATCGGTGCGATGTACTTGCCGTCACCCCTGACCGGCTGGCTGGTCGACCGCTACGGCAGGCGAACGATCGCCACCGGTGCTGGGCTGGTTCTGTTCGCCGCCGGCATCGTTGCTGCCAGCGCCCCCGCCGACTCGGTCGCCCCGCTCGCGGTGGCTCTCGCGCTACTGGGTCTGGGCTGGAACTTCGGCATCGTCACCGGCACCGCGATCATCACCGATGCCGTCCCACTGGTCAGCCGCGCCAAAACCCAGGCACTGGTCGACGTCTTCATCGCCATTGCGGGGGCCACCGGTGGCATGGCCTCGGGCCTCGTCGTCGCCGCTGTCGGCTACCCCCTCCTGGCACTCGGCGGCGGCATCCTGGCACTGGCCATCGTGCCGGCGGTCGCAGTCACCCGCAGCCGGTGAGCGGGCGGATTGTGTTGTTGCATGGCTGATCACGCAGGTGCAGGCCTTGCACAGCCGCCCGGCCGGTATGGCCGGGCAGTAGCACGAAGTCCCGCCTCGGTCCAATCCTGAATGCCCTCACGGTATTTGCGCACATTGGTGTAGCCGAGCGCCTCGAGTTTGGTGGCGACCTGCTGACTGTTGGGGCATGCCGGGTTCGAGCAATAGGTGACGATCGCCGCGTCCTTGTTCGGAAGCAGTTGCGGCGCGATCTCCTTGGCGAGTTCGTCTGCGACGCACTCGCCTCGACCGGGCTCTATCCGTACACGGTTCGCTTGTGGCGCAAGGGAGGGTTGACCGGAGACAAATAGGTGTATATACACTTATTATGGAGCCGGTAGAAACACCTTGCGTGTGCACCACCTTGCGCATGGCGACGCGTTCCGTCGTGCGTCTCTACGACCGGGCCTTGGGCGAGGCGGGACTGCGCCAGGCTGGGTACTCGATCCTGTCCCGGATCGATGCCGAGGGCCCATTGATGATCAGGGACCTTGCCGATCGCTTGGTGCTCGAGCGGACAACGTGTTCGCGAGAGGTGGAGGCCCTCAACAAGGCCGGCCTGTTGACCGCGGAGGTCGGCAACGACCGCCGTCGGCGGATGCTCCGACTGACGCCTGCCGGAACGGCGAAGCTGGTCGAGGCTCGTCACCACTGGAAAGTGGTCCAGCAGCAACTGCGGGACGTCGTCGGCATCGACGATGCCGACGAACTGCTGGACCGATTACGAATGTTGCTCCACGCCTCGGAGCAACTGGTCGAGGACTGACCACGCAACGGTCGGACTCGGAGCGTTTCTAGGAGGACAAACATGCCACTCGTTCGGATAGCGCTGCACCGTCGGCCGGGAGATTTCGCACGTCGGGTCGGCGAATGCGTGCATGCCGCAATGATCGACATTCTGCATATCCCGGAGGGAGATCGCTTCCAGGTGATCACCCAGCACGGCCATGGCGATATCGTCTACGACCCGGCCTTCCTCGGCATCGACCGCAGTGACGGCATCGTGATCATTCAGATCACCCTGGCCGCGGGCCGTGATCGCACGGTCAAATCGGCCCTGTACGCGAGAATTGCCGGACGGCTGTCATCCGAACTCGGCGTTCGGCGGGAAGACGTGTTCATCAACCTGCTCGAGGTGCCGCCGGAGAACTTTTCGTTCGGGAACGGAGAAGCCCAGTTCGCTGACCGGCTCCCGCCGCACCTGCGATCGTCGGACGCCTCGCGAAGCTCGCCACCTGCCGCCCCGACGGCGACCAGCACGGTCGCGGACGTCTGAATCACCAACTACAAGAACATATTTCGGAAACGAGGAGCACAGCTATGACACGCGACATCGTCACCACCGACAAGATCGCCCAACCGATCGGTCCGTTCTCCGCGGCGGTGCGCGGCGAACTCACCTTCCTGAGCGGACAGGTGGCCCAGGACCCTGTCACCGGGGCGCTGATCGACGGGGACGCCGCCGCGCAGGCCGAACGAATCCTGCGAAATCTGACAGCTGTCATCGAGGCAGCAGGAAAAACTCTCGACGACGTCGTCCGTGTCGGTATCTATCTGACCGACATGACTGATTTCGCTGCCGTGAACAGTGTGTACGGCAAGCATTTTCACGCACCCTTCCCAGCCCGAACCGCCATCGCAGTGGCGGGCCTGCCGCTGGGTGCCGCCGTCGAGATGGACGCTGTTGTCGCTTGACACGCAGAGCACGACTATGGAGTACACGTTTGTCATCGCCGACGTCTTCACCGATACACCGTTCGGCGGCAACCAACTAGCCGTCTTTCCGGACGCGAGGGGGTTGTCCGAGCACCAGATGCAAGATCTAGCACGTGAATTCGGGTTCTCCGAAACGACTTTCGCCTTCCCGCCGGAGAACCCGGACCATACTCGTCGCTTGCGAATCTTCACCCCATCCAACGAACTGCCGTTCGCAGGGCATCCCACGGTAGGTACCGCATCGGTGCTGGCCGCCGGCGGATTTGTCGAAATGACGGCGTCCGAAACCACCCTGATACTCGAAGAGAACGTGGGGCCGATTGCCGTCCAGATAAACGGGACATACAGCCGTCTCATTTCCAACGCAGCATTCCGGCGGCCGGCGGAGCGGCCGACGCCAAGGGCCGTTGCCGCAGCATTGTCGCTTCCCGGGGACGCCGTCCGCGATTGCTGGTACGGGAGCGTCGGCGTGGCGTTCTGTCTGGTGCATCTTGCCAGTAGCGAGGCCGTCGATCGAGCTGTAATCGATCGTGCCGAATGGTCGGCCCGAATGGCCGACGGCTGGTCTCCCCACTTGTTCGTGTTCGCCGGCGACCTCGGTAACGGCAGTACGCTGCACGCCCGAATGTTCGCACCGGCCCTCGGGATCGAGGAAGATCCCGCCACCGGCTCGGCTGCGGCGGCCCTCGTCGCGAGCCTCGTTCAGCATCCCACGCACGACGATACGGACTTCCATCTCCGCATCGATCAAGGGATCCGGATGGGTCGCCCAAGCCGGATCGACGCCAGTGCCCACCGCCGTAGCGGCCAGTTCTCGCACGTCACAATCGGCGGCCATACGACCGTCATCGGACAGGGGGTTATTTCCCTTCCCGGTAGGTGACCGCGACGACGCCGGAGGCGGAACACCCTACCTCCAGAGCCCTGCCGTGCTTCGGCGCAGGACGGTCAGCGCCGATTCCGGGGTTTGGCGGCCGATGATGACCTGCAAGGTCAATCCATCGACGAGGGCGATGAGTTCTTCGACGACCTGCGCCGGTACTACTTCCGGGGCAATGCGCCCACCCTCCTGACCCAGCCGCACCAGGAGTTCGAGCAGTTCGGCCAGTCCGCGTTGCTGCTCGCGCTGCGCGGCCGCCACTACCGGATCCACCGCCGCCTGGGCGCTGAACGCGATCCAGACGCGCGCTTCGACGAGCTCTGGATCGTCGACGACGAGCATGGCCCGCAACGTCTGTTCCAGCATCGTGACGACCGACTCCGGGTCCGCCGATGCCGCGATGCGTTCCTGTGCGCGCTCGGTCACCCGGCGATTCACGTGGTCCTGGGCGAATATCAGCATCTGCTGGCGAGTGCTGAAACATCGCTGGACGGCACCCATCGAGACGCCCGCCACCGCGGCCACCTGGCGCAGAGTGGCCGCCTCGATTCCGGCCCGGCCGATGAGATCGCACACCGCGTCCGCGATCCGACGGCGCCGGGTCTCATGGTCCACCCTTTTCGGCACCGCAACAGCATACCGATGCAAGCGCATCGGAAACGTGTTAGCGTTCCGATGCAGTTGCATCAGAAAAACTGATCGGAGACAAACATGTCGGAATGGACCGACGTGCCGGAGCGGTCGAACATGCCTGAACTCTCACGCAGGGCGCTGCTCGGCGCGGGTGTGGCGAGCGCCGGTGTACTGGCAAGTGGGTGCGCGGCCGGAGCCGGTCCCGCCGCCAGGGGTAACGCGCCGACGTTCGTGATCGTGCACGGCGCCAACGGCAATGGGGCTTCCTACGCCCCGCTGGTTGCCGCGTTGACGGCAGCGGGGTACCGCGCATTGGCCGTCGATCTGCCCGGGCACGGGCCTGCCGCGCACTTTCCGCTGTCCTACCAGGCGCCGCAGGATCTCGCAGCGCTGGCGAGCGAGCCGTCGCCACTGGCGCGCGTCCGGCTCGAGGACAATGTCGAACATGTGGTGCGTGTGGTGCGACAGGTCGCGGAGCACGGACCCGTTGTGCTGCTCGGTCACAGTATGGGTGGGGCGACCATCACCCGCGTCGGCAACGAGATTCCGGATCTGATCGATCGACTGGTCTACTTCACGGCGTTCTGCTGTGTCCGGCTACGCAGTGTGCTCGAGTGTTTCACCGTGCCCGAAGCGGCGGCGACACTGGCGGCGTCGATCCCGAGTCTCGGCGATCCCGAACAGGCCAGGGCGACCCGAACCAACTGGCGCTCGGCCGATCCCGCCTTTCTCGCGGCCGCCAAGCTCGCGCTGGCCGACGACTACGACGACGCCGCTTTTCGAACAGCATTGAACGGCATGGAGCCGGACGAGACGTGGGAAGTGACCGTCGCTGACGCCCGCGGCAAACCAGCGACGTGGGGACGGATCCCACGCAGCTACATCCGCTGTAGCCGCGACCGGATGCTGCCGCTCGCGCTACAGGACCGGATGATCGCGGAGGCGGACGCCGCGACGCCCGCAAACATATTCGACGTCCACACTCTCGACGCACCACATCTCGGTCCGCAGGACCCGCAGCCGGTGGTCGAGATCCTGATATCGCTTGCCCGCCGCCTACGCTGATCCCGGCGCAGCGACGCTACCTGGCAGCTTCATCTCGGTGCGACTCACGTGTTCGAGCAGTGGGCCGCGATGCTGGTGCGGATGGCCACACTCGGCGCGGACGGAACAACCGCTGGATTCGTCAGCGAGGACGGCCCGGTTCCGTGGTAGCCGATCCCTCTTCGCACCGGCCGAGACCTGCTGCGGCTCGAGACTCGCTGAGGAACACGCGGTCCAATTGCAAGTCGACAAGCGCGACAGCACGTTCCGCGGACAACTGCCCCAGAAGCACTCGGGTCTGCAAACCTTCAGTGCCCGCCAGCAGGAGCACGGCCTCCGCAGTGGGTATTCCGTACGCGGCCGCGCCGGTAAACGAGAAGCGTTGGGTGTCACCGCAACCCGTGCACCCCTGGACCGGCACGCGCGACGCGACGAACCCCGGTCCCGCCTGCACGCAGCCGGAAGCACCCGATATGCCGTCGAGCGTGCCGCAGAGTGAGGATTGCTTGACCGTCGACGTGACCGCCCCGGCGGGTTCCGGTAAGAATCGCCCGGTCATGGTGTGGATTCCGGGCGGTGGCTTCATCACCGGCGCCGGATCGATCTATGACCCGACCCGACTGGCGCAGACCGGCGACATCGTGGTGGTCACCGTCAACTATCGCCTGGGCGTGTACGGCTTCTTCGCCCACCCGGAACTCGGTGACAGCAACTTCGGACTGCAAGACCAAGTGGCGGCGCTGCGCTGGGTCCGAACGAATATCGCCGAGTTCGGCGGCGATCCGACGCAGGTCACGCTGGCCGGCGCGTCGGCAGGCGCGATGAGCGCATGCACCCTCATGACCACACCGCAAGCCCGAAACCTGTTCCACCGCGCGATCATTCAGAGTGGCTCATGCCTGACCAGTCATCCGGCCGGGGCGCTCGGGGACACCGCATTCGGCGAAGCGGCCCCCCTCGTCGAACAGCGATACCCCGCGCACGAATTCACCTCGCCGACCGCGGCGACGAGCCGAGTGTTCAGCGACCGTGACTGGATCTGCGCTTCCTGGAAATCCGGCCGTGACCACGCCGTCCGGGCCCCCACCTACGCCTATACCTTCACCGATCCCACCGCCCCCACCCCCGGCGGAAATCCCGTCCCCACGCTCGTGCAACCCGCAACTGTGCATGGCTCAGACATGTACTCCCTGTTCGACTTCCCGGATGGCCCGCCACTCACCACCGCCCAGCGCTCGCTGGCCGATCGACTCGTCGGCTATTGGACACGATTCGTCCGGACCGGCAACCCGAACGGCGGCCACGCTCCCGCCTGGCCCCAGCTCGGCGAGTCAGACCTCGCACTGGCCCTCACTCGTGACGCCATACAACCGTTCGATATGCGGACCACACACCACTGCGATCTGCGGGAGTCGGCATGGGAGAGCTAGCCTGCGTCATGCGCTTTCGGTAGCCAGGCCGATGCCGAAGCCGACGAGTGCGGTACCGGTGATTGCCTCCAGCGCGGTGCGAACCCGTCGGCGCCGTAACCAGCGGCGAGCTCGGTTCACCATTGCCACCACAATTAGCTGCCATGCCAGCCCAAGGACCACCACCGTGTAGGCGAGTAAAAGAGCCGTCTGCGTCGAGGCGTGACCATCGTGCAGGAACTGCGGCAGCACCGACAGATACAACGCCATGATCTTGGGATTGGTGACATTGGACAGGAAACCCTGCCGCCACCAACGGAATCCGTGTCCATGCACACCGACAGCCGCATCGCCGTCTGGGGTGTCGACGCCGAGCGCGCTGCCGCCCCGACGTGCCGAGCGAAATGCTTGAATACCCAGCCAGCACAGATATACGGCACCGACGATGCGGACAACGTCGAACACCAGCTGCGACCGTGTGATCACTGCACCGACCCCGAGCGCGGCGGCGGTGCCCTGCACGAGGTTGCCCACGGCGATTCCGGCAGAGGTACTCACTCCACCGCGCCGGCCGCCGATCAATGAATTCTTCAGAATGACCGCGGTATCCGGGCCCGGCGCCAGCACCAGCAACACGACGAATACGAGGTATGGCCCGTAGCTATCCCAAGTCACGGTGGCAACCGTATGCGCAGCCTCGGCCCGCAGACAAGATCACCGCGTCCCTTACCGCCGCTGCCGCGACGCAGTCCCGACCAGCGGCACCGAGTACCCCCGGTAGTCGATAATGGGCGTCCGTGACGATCACCCTCTCTGTGCCGCAGACCGAGGGCGCGTCCGCGTTGCGGCTGCGCCCATGGCGCTTCGACGACCTGTCATTCTTGGTTGCGGCACATCGCGATCCGGGTTTGCATCGCTGGCTCGCCAGCCGCCTGGCCGACGAAACCGATGCCCGGAACTGGGTGGCTGCTCAAGTCACCGGTTGGGCTGATGCCACACGGTTCAGTTTCGCTGTGGTCGTCGACGACGACGATCATTCGCTCGTCGGCCATGTAGTGGTGAAAATGGCCATGGCCGGGGTGGCCGAAGTCGGGTATTGGACCGCGGCCCATGCCCGCGGCCGAGGTGTCGCCGCCCGTGCTCTCGAGACTGCCTCCCGGTGGGCGCTGGCTGAACAGGACCTGGTTCAACTGAACCAGCTGGAGCTACTGCACGCACGGGACAACCATGCCTCCTGTCGGGTGGCGAACAAGTGCGGATACACCCTGCAGGACCTGCTCCCCGCAGCACCACCCAGGTTCCCTGGCGAGGGGCACCGACACGTGCGTAGAGCCGGTGCGAGCCCCATCTGACAGGCACATCAACCGACGACGGGGCAAATCGAGCACCCGGTGGACGCCTTCCGCGGAGGCACTCACCTGCCGCGACCGCATGTTGACGGCGGAACGTCGCTCGCAGACCATCCCGATCGCCGACGGAACTCGAGTATTTCGGCCAGGCGCGGGCGCGATCCGGGCCAGCGCAGGTGCGGTCGAAGCGGACGTGTCTTGCGTTATTCTCCTGTGTACGAGGAGGTTTCATGAAGTCGCGGCAAAAGCCGTTCCTGCGTGCTGTTGACCCGTCCGCCGAAGTGTTCCTGAAGCCGCAATCCAAGCCGGGTCGGGTTGCTGATCTCGTCGGTGCGGTGTTCCTGTTCGCGGGGGCATTCGTCTTCGGAATGTACCTGGCGTTCATGATCGTCTTGTTCGCTTCCAAAGACTGTACGGGCAGGTGCGGCACCTACCTTTACGCAGGCATTGGTCTGATGACTTACGCGACGTACATTGTCGAGCTCGTCGTCCTGGTGCTGATGGTGTGGAGCTGGCGGCGTCGGCGTGTCGTGTCGGTGTGGCCGAAGTGGTCGTTCCTGGTGCTGGCCGTGGTGGCGGTCGTCAGCTGGTTGATCGTCATATTCGGTCCTCACTTCCCCGGCCCTGGGGGCTTCCTTCCCGCTGTGCCCTCATACTTGCCATCCCTGGGCTAAGGGAGGGCGTGTCAAGGGAAACAGCGCGGCGAGAACTTCATCTGGGTGACACCGAAGCCGTTCCGCAAACCGCTGCGAGGGTGATCACCCGTGATTACGGCATCGGGCAGGATCGTTTTCAGCTGAATGCACGAAATTTGTCGGTTATGGCATACCCCCCACGGTCGGCGCTGCCGTGGACGGTTGGCCCACTCTCGTTTGAATTCTGCGTTACCGCACGGCGTTGGATAGGCACCCGTCTCCACCCAGGATTTCCGGCGTCACGGCCAGGATCTGCCTCCATACGCCGCATAGGACGCCGAATTGGACTCCGGCGGCAACCCGGGCGACGGTCGGCTGCCCCCGGCCCCGGACCTCACGTAGCAGTCCAGCGTCCGGCAGCAGCGGGATGATCGTGGGGGAAGCGGGGGGTAGCGCTGGGCGGGGTGGTGAGCCGTCGACCCTCACTCACTCCGTCGACACCCGCACCCCCTTTTCACGACCAGACCCCCGGCTTGCGGGAGTCGAACCTCATCGAGAAGATCTATTTGGACTGGGACTGGGACTGGGAGGAGTGGACCCTCCCCGAGAACCCATCGAACGAGCCCTGGTAACCGCACGACTACGCCATATCCGTTGATTTTTCGGCAGTCCGGAACCCCGAATGGCGGCATTGAGGTCTCTGGCGATCCCCAGTTGGGTATTGCCGCACGTCAAGCATTGGGGGGCAGCGGGTTTGGGTGCCCAGGTGGGGGTGGGTCGTATCGTGATCGCGCCGCTCGGCGGACAAACCTTTCATCGGGTCGGCTTGCCGCTGAAGCAGCGTGCGAACAGCACAGTAGCAGGAGGTACGACGATGGCACGACGCAGCAGAACCGCGACCATTCTGGCGGCGGTGGCACCGCTCGCCACAGCCATGATTTTCCTTCCCGCGGCACCCGCTCAGGCCGCCGAGGGCGATCTGAGCTGCTCGGCGACGCTCGAGTTCACCTTCGATCCGGCGTTGCGGGCGAACGGCTCTTCGAAGGTCACGATCAGCGGCGACCTCACGGCTTGCTCCTCACCCAACGGCAAGCACGCCGACCTCGGCTCGGGCAGGTTGCAGGGCACGGGTTCGGCGACCGCGACGGCAGGCGGCCTCAACCCGTGCCGGTTGTTGATCAGCGTGCAGGGAGACGGCACCATCGGCTGGGCGCCCAACGGCACGAGCACCTTCGACTGGAAGATCACTCACGACCCGCACAGCGGCGGAATCGAGTTCAGCGCCAACGTCACCGGCGGCGAGCTGAACGGTGATGCGGTCACGCTGGTCGAGCCCGGTGGCACTTCCAACCCCGGTTGCGACACCGAGGGTCTGTCGACCTTGTCTGTGCAGGCGCAGGTGGCGTTCAACTGATCCAGGCCACACGGTGACCGGGTGGCATCCGTTCGCGCGGCGGGTGCCACCCAGCGCGCTACGTCTATCGCCATGCCGAGGAAGACCGCTACGTCCGCCCCGAGGACCCACCGGCGCGCCGGGTAGCCAAGCCGCGCCGCCTGGCCAGCACCAGACGAGCGCTCTCCCACGACCAACTCGCCGAAATCGTTCATATCGCCGCTACGACCGGAAATTTCCATCAACCGGTTTCGATCAGGGTGGGCCGCCAGCAGCACACCCTCGACGACCGGGCGGATGTTGATCCGGACGCCGGGCGCCCATCCCAGCGAGCCGAGCACGGACCGCTCCGCTATCCGCCCGTTGTGGTTGACAGCACCGAGCCGAGTACCACGCGGATTCGGTCGCAGGAGGTTGAAGGCATCGCCGCCAGTCGCCCGCCGCGCAGACGCCGAGGCTCCACCGATGACAACGTATCGGAGACGGACGACGCGGAAGGCGTGACCCGGGGGAGGGAGAGATAACCGCTGATAAAGGGCTATCTGGAGCGTGCTCCAGTGCACTAGAGCACGTGAAACATGGATTCTGTTTCGCGGACAGACTTTGGGTGCGCCATCAGGGACAGGGTCACACTCTTGGTACCTCTGGACACTGAAGATGTGTCCATGCGAATGAGGTTAACCCTCAGCACTTGACCTCGTCAAACACTGACCAACCGGCATATCGGACGTTTGGGAAGGTCGCCCATCGGGCTAAGCTTGGGCAGACCGGATCCGGACTCGTCAAGACGATCACAGAGCGACTCGGCGAGTCCGGCTCGGGTTGGAGACGGACCTGTCAGGACAGCGGGTGCGGTCCGTTCGGCCGATCGGTGACGACGCGCACGGCACCGCCGTAGTCGTCGAGGTTGATAGCCAGCGGGTGTCGGTGACCTGTCATCGCGGCCAATGCCCCCGCGACGGCTTGGACGTCGGCTTTGATGTAGGTGGTGGTGGCAGCGCCTGCCCGGTCGGTGTGTCCGGCATAGGCACGGGCCACGCCATAGCCGAAGTTGCGTTCGACCCAGGTCAAGGTTGTGTGGCGCAGCCAGTGCGTCGACACCCCCTGCGCAGCGGCCCAGGGCAGCTCGCCACGCACACGGCTCCACAGGTTGTCGTAGCGACGGTAGGTCAGCGGCCGACCGTCGCGGTAGCGCAATAGGTTCGCGCCCGGCTGCCCGGCGCCCCGCACCTCGGCGAGGCGGACCAGCGCTTGGGTCAATGGTGGGCTGATCGGCTGCCACCGCACTGTCTGCCCCTTCTCCCGCAAGCGCACCAGGCACTCCTCGGCGTCCAGATCGCACACACGTAACCCGAGAGCGCCGCCGCGGCGGCACGCGGTTTCGGTGTGCAGCCGAAGCAGCAACGCGTCCAGGACCGGGTCGTTGCCCGAACTCCTCACGATCGTGTTGATCTGTTCGAGCTCGGCGGCGGTCAACGCGCGCCGCGTGCTGGGCAGACGGCGCGGTTTGGCGACCCGGTGCGCGGGCGACGACCCGACCGGCATCAGGTCGTCGGCGATGGCGCGGCTGTAGATGGCGCGGGCTGCGGCGATGAACGACTCGCGCGCGGATCGCCCGTATCGACTGCTGCTGCGTTGGGCGGCATTCGCCGCGACGCGATACTCGAGTTCCTCGATCTCGGTCGCCGTGATCGCGTCCAGACGCCGGGTTCCGAACGCCACCGACAAATGGTTCCAATAGGGGCGGTAGGTCCGCAGCATGCCGGGTCCGACAGCACCCATAATCCGCGGCAGGTACTCGTCCAGCGTCGGCACCGGCGGCCGTTCCTCCAGATCAGCCGCGGTCACGCCCAAAGCGGCCAACACGCGGCGAGCTTCGGCGACCCGGTCCGGGTCAGCAGACATCACCGACCCCCGACCCCTCCAACAACAGCGAGATCAACCGGTCCGGTGCGGCGACGACCATCAACCCGCGGGTCGGAACTGCGACCGCGACGACCATGGCCCCCACCTCCACACCGAGCCAGCGACGCGTCGCCACCGGTAAGGCCAGCAGACCACGCGTGGTGACCATCCCGGCGCCGACGGGGTCGGCATGAACGAACAGGATCGTCGGGGCCTGGCGCAGCTTAAGCCGCTGCCCCGGCACCCAATCCAACGCCTGCAGCAACGCTCGAGCACGGAACCGGCCGGACCCATCGAGCCTGGCCGCGGCCAACAGCCAAAGATCGGTGACCGGATCCGGCACCACGGACTCATCCGCCAGAACAGGCAACGCCGCCAACACAACCTGCGACCGCGGCACCACACCGGGCACCAATGCAGGGATCACATCAACAACAGCAGATGCTGCAGACAGTGGTTTCATACCGCAATGTTCACGCCATCGCGATGCCCTTACCCTGACGTTCGAGGATTAGGGACGGCTCGAACTCGGCGAAGGCACCCATCACCGACAGCAGCAGGTTCGGCGCTGGCCGTGACACGCTCAGTCCACGGGCGGTG
Organism: Nocardia iowensis; assembly: GCF_019222765.1. Classification (NCBI taxonomy): domain Bacteria; kingdom Bacillati; phylum Actinomycetota; class Actinomycetes; order Mycobacteriales; family Nocardiaceae; genus Nocardia; species Nocardia iowensis. The sequence goes on from NZ_CP078145.1 coordinate 1,902,374, forward strand.
AAGATCACACGCGCCGGATGACGCGCGGCTCGGCTATCACGCTGACGGCAGATTCGGTGTCTGCCAGGCGCCTGGCGAGGGTGTCACGGGCCAGATCCGGCGGGAGGGAGCCGGAAAACTTCAGGCCTGCAAGTGCCTTCAAATCCACTTGTGGCAGGGCGAGTTTCGGATCAGCAAGGGCTGCTGACAGATCGGCAGCGGTAGTGCCGGGCAACAGTCGCAGTGATTGCTCGTCGATCCGCTGACGAGGGTCGACCAGGCCGGGTAGCGACGCATGCAGGGTGCGGTTGGCAGCCGTGCCCGCCCAGGTCCACCACCGTCCAGCGCTGTCATCGGGGAGGACGACCACGAGCCGATCCGGATCTGTTACGTCGGTGTAGGTCTCGCGTATATCGGCGAGTGCGGACTGCGCGCGGTGAGTGAGGTCGACCTTCGGAGGGTCGTTTCTCAGCAGAATCGCCCGCATACCGCGGGTGATCGGGTGGGACCAGCCTGCCGACAGACCGGACCATTTGGCCTTTCCGCCATTGTCGGTTGCCTCGACGAAACACCGCCGACGGTTCCAGTCGATGTAGGTGACCCGCCATGACCGGCCGCCGAGTAACAGCACACGCGGCCCGTTGACCTCTTCGGTGAGCAGATCGGTGCCGATGGTGCCGATTTCTGTGCGTCCTGCCAGAACGAGGAACTCCGGGGGTGCGCTGAATACAGCGGTGAGGTCGGAGAAGTATCTGCGTCCGTAACGGCGCTCGGCTTCCGGGCCGATGTGCAGGAAGTCGCCGTCGGCCTCGAAAAACCCTTCGGTGGCAAGGTGTTCCAGGATATCGTCGGCGGTGTCGTCGAAGATCGGCAGCGTGCCCCACCAATCTCGCCAGCGGTGGCGTCCGATCCGATGCTCTTGTAGGCACAGCGCCATGAATTGCTGGGCCGCGATGTGCCGGGGTGCGGGCGGCGCGGTGATCGGCTCGACCCAGCCGTCCGCCCAGCACGCCAGCATACCGAGGGTTTGCAGCAGCTGATCATGGTCGGTGCACAAGAACAGGCAGTTGCGTGCGGTGCCGGCCCGACGGCCCGTGCGGCCCAGCCGTTGCAGGAAAGAGGCGACAGTACGGGTTGGCCCGATCTGGATGACGCGGTCGAGATCACCGACATCGATGCCGAGTTCCAGAGTGGACGTGGCGACGATGACTGTGTCGCGGGCGTCGGAGAACGCCGCTTCTGCGCGCCGGCGCTCGGCCGCCGACAGAGAGCCGTGGGACAGGAATGTGGTGACATCGAGCTGCTGCAGCTGAGCTCCGAGTTCCTCGGCTTCGCGTCGGGAGTTGACGAAGACCAGGCGTTTCTCACCGGCGTGCAGGGCGGCTACCAGTTTTGCCGCATTCGGGAGCGACCCTACATAGTCGACGGTGAGATCCGGTACTGCGGTAGATGTTTCGGCCGCGGGAGCGACGACCTCGCCGGGGCGCTCGGTGAAACCGCCTTGGAGCCACCGCAGCAGAGCCGCCGGATTGCCGATAGTCGCCGACAGTCCGATGCGCTGTAGGGGCCGGCCGCTGAGGCGGGCGAGCCGCTCGAGCACAGCAAGCAGATGCCAGCCTCTGTCGTCACCGGCAAAAGCGTGTACTTCGTCTATGACAACGGCCCGCAGGTCCGCAAAGTACAGCCGGGCGTCGACTTTGGTCGATACCAGCATCGCCTCGAGGGATTCCGGTGTCGTCAGCAGGAAGTCGGGACGTTCGGACAGGATCCGACGCCGATCCACAGGCCCCACATCGCCGTGCCATACCGCCGCGGAACGGCCGAGCCACTGTGCATAGCGGTGGATCCGCGGTCCGAGATTGTTCAGCAGGGCCCGTAGCGGGCATAGGTACAGGACCGAGGTGCCGCGCCAGTTCTGCTCGGCCATTGCCGACAGCAGCGGCAGGACTGCGGCCTCGGTCTTGCCGCCCGCGGTGGGTGCGAGCACGATCGCATCGTCGCCGCGTAGCAGTGGGGCCATCGCGGCGGCCTGGGTGGGGCGTAAACCGTTCCAGCGCAATGTGTTCGCCAGGTGGTACTGAATGCCCGGGTGCAGTAGCGTCACCGGATCAGCGGTGCCCCGGATTCCCTCAGTGTGCTCGGTCACGGCAGATCCAGTACCACATCGTTGGCGGCCAAGGCCTCACGTTCGGTGTCGTTGCGTTCGGCCTCGGTGATGGTGATCTCGTAGTCGCGGTAGGGATCGAAATCAGGATGAATGTCGATGGTGTCGAGCAGATCGACTAGTTTGCGCAGGAACAGACGGGGAGCGATGCCGACCCGGCCTCCGAGCTGACCGGCGACGGCGGCCGCGAAGCGGTGCAGGAACTCGTCGTCAGCGATCCCGACGATCCGCTCGGCATTGCCGGAGCCCGCACAGTACAGCTCTCGGACTCGGCCGCCGAGCTCGGTCAGTTTGTCCAGGTCGAATCCGGTCAGCCGCAGCTGCGGGGCACGCGGATTGTCGAATTTCGGGTCTCGGGAGAAGTCGGTGTGCAACCGGTCCGCCAATGGGGGAAGCAGCTGGACGCCTTGGCGGCCCTCGAAGAAGGCAGGCGTGCCGGTAATCAGCAGATACAAGCCGGGATAGTGTCCGTCGTGCACCTCGTCGATCAGCTGCCGCAAGGCGTTGAGCGCCTTCGACCGGGCGTCGCTGCGGATGCGCTGCAGCGTCTCCACCTCGTCGAGAACGAGGACCAGGCCGCTGTTCCCGGCATCGGCGAGGACGGCCAGCAGCCCGCGCAGAAACCCCATGGCCAGGAAATGATCCAGATCACCCTTGATACCGGCCGCGCGCTTGACCGCAGCGGCGACATGCGGTTGCCCGGCGAGCCAGGCGATCAGACCGTCGGCGGTGTCATGTTCGCCAGTGTTCTGCATCCGATGGTATGCGCGAATGGCCTGCGGGAAGATCGGGGCCTGACGGCCGACCGCCGCCAGCCGTCGCTCCAGCAGTTCGTCAGCGGTGGTCTGCTGTTTGTCGGCATCGGATTCGACGGTGTAGAGCCAGGAATCGACAATCGGCCGCAGCGCACTCGGCGGAATTGAACGGGTTCGCAGCGATTCGATGCTGCGCCGGTATACGGTCTCCAACTTGTGTAGCGGAGTGTCGATCTCGTTGATCTGGACCTCGGCGACGGCGAACCCGCGATTCATTGCCCGATCGGCCAGCCATCGCGCGAAGAAGGTCTTACCTGCGCCGTACTCGCCGCGTACGGCTTTGAACACACCGCCGCCGCCCGCAACCACTTCCAATTCGGCGGTGAGTTCCGATTCGAATCGGCCCAGGCCCACTGCGAGCTGATCGAGTCCGTTCGACGGCACGGTGCCACGCCGCAGCGCGTCGAGGATCTCGCGACGCCGCCGGGGGGACACGGCCGTCATGAGGTCAGCCCGAACTGTTCGCGCAGCACCGGTACCTCCAGACGCACCTGATCACGGTCTATCAGCAGTACCTCATAGCCTTCCACATCGAGGACGCGCTTGACCTGCAGAAGCGCACCATTCACGCGGGCGGTCGCGACGCTCAGCACGGTCGCGGCCTGCACACTGGTGATCTCGTGTGCGGATGCGGCCAGCAGGGCTGTGAGTAGATCGGCGATCTGTTCGGTGGTGACGGCGAGGCGACCCGCCAGCTGGAGTTGGCTCGCGAACACGGGTGTGGCCAGTAACTCATCCAGCAGTGCCGGGCGGGTCCTTGTCGCGGGGGCGACCAGTTCGGGTTCGAATAGGGTCGGCGTCTCATTGGCGGGGCTGCGTGTCCGTCTGGTGGTGGTGGGCGGTTCCGTCGCGGGGGACGTGGCGGCGGACAGCGGGATACTCCACCAGCTCGGCTCGACCTGGTTCAGTGGTGCCAGCTCGGTCGGCCGGTCGCCCGGACACAGCACGAGGACCGGCACCACTACTTCGGCGGGTGAACCGCCCCCGTGGTAACCGGCATTGACTGGGCCGTAATGGATCCGGTCGTCTACTGCCAGTACGGCCGAACTCGAATCGGTGAGTACCCGTGAGCCCGCGACCAGGACTTCACCTTCGCCGACAGCGTCCAGGTCGCCGTGCGCGCGCTGATGGTTGTAGGTGACGCGGGGATGCCGCACGATGCCGTTACGGCGGTCGACGACGTGCCCGTGATCGGCAGTGATCACCACGATCCGGCCTGCGGTGCGTGCGGCGGCGAGCAGGTGCCGCAGATGCGGGATGGCGCGCACGTTCCAATCGGCATCACCCACGCCGACTTTGTGCAGCATGGTGTCGATGTAGTTGAGGACTGCCGCCACAAGTGGTCGCTCCTGTGTGTCGGCGATTGCGTTGCGGACCTCGGTGGCCAGCTGCTGTCCTGGGATCACTGCGTCGAGCTGGCCCTTGTGGAAGATCGGCGGGGCCGTATCGGACGGTGCCGACAACGAGTGCTCGGCCAGCAAAGCGCGGAATCCTGCTCGTTCACCCTCGGAATTCACTTCGGTCAGCTGCCCGCACAGCAGCGATCCACGACTGCGGTGTGTCAGGCTGGGCAGCACGGCCAGCGCGCCAGTGCGCGTGGTGACTCCGGGAACTGCCGCCTCCGACCAGCCGTGATCCATGGCATCAGCGGCCAATTCGGTGGCCATCGCCATCGACAGCCCGTCCAGCACCAGCAACAGGACGGGCTGTTTCTGCCTGCCGCGCTTGACGATCGGCACGACGACGCGGCGTACCAGGTGCTCGACGCCGAGCACTTCCGGTTCACTGGTGGCAGCAAGTGCGGAGGCGAACTGCCGGTCGTGGTCGCGGCGGCGGGTCTGTGCAGCCTCGATGACACGGCGCAGTGTCTCTGCAGCGCGAGCAGTATCGGCGCCCCGGTACGCCGCGGCGATAGCAGCGTCGGCCCACGCGTCGGCATTCACGTGGCGATGGGTTAGACGGGTGATTCCCGCCGGGGTCTGCGCGTCCGTATGCAACCAGCGGACCAGACGCACGGCGGCACGGTAGGCGGTGCAGGTCGGATCGGTGTCGGCGAGAAGATGCCGCTGCACGTCCTGCCAGGCGGTTTCCATTGTGTCGAGGGCTGCGGCGGTCACTTCACGTCCGGACTCCATGACGACGTCGATGGCGGCGGAAAGGACGTGCAGGCGAGCCTCCAAACCGGGCCGCAGCTGTTCCGAACCGGTTGCCAGATCGTTCAATCCGAGGTTGTCTACCAGCTTTTCAGCGCGGGCGAAGATCTGGTCGCGGTGACTCGGATGGACAACGCCGGTCAGCACCGCAGTGGTGTCGTCGTACCAGGCGCGCAGCTCCTCAAGGGTGATGCCGCGCAGCCGGTAGGTGCTCTCGAAATGCCCAAGGGACCGGTCGGCACCGCTACTGCCGTCGAACAGTCCGGCGATCAATCCCAGCGGCAGCAGATCGGCGACCAGATCTGGGGTCAACAGAGCTGCCACTGGACGGCGTACGCGGCCACAACGCTGAGCAAGCCATCCGGTGACCGCCGCGGAGAGCTCCGCGCCACCCACGGTGTCCAGGATCCGCAAGCCGTGGTCGGCGCCGGGGCGCAGACTCCACTCGAGCACGGTGAAGGCGTCGATCTCGGTGTCATACTCGTCGGTGATGTGCAGCACGCGCTGTGCAACCGTAGTGAAGGCGTGGTCACGGGTGAGCACGCCGCCGGGTGCGGGCCGGTACTCGTCGATGACCGCGAGCAGGCCATCTGCCAGTGCCCGGTCATTGCCATTCTCGCGGACTCGGTATAGCGCGGGCTCCAGTGTGGCGGCTGAGAAGTTGTCGCGCACCGCATCCCACTGCAGCGGGGTCTCCAATTTTGCGCCGTGAAGATGCGCGAGCAGGCCGATGCCGAGTTCATCCTGTTCTGCGGAGGTAAGAATGACCAGCCACTCGCCCGGCTTACGCTGCCCGATCGCCTCCCACACCGCCAGCACCGAAGGACAGGCCGCCACCGTGACCGGCACCCCGTGATGACTGAAACCGTCGCCGCGCCAGACTGGCTGGGCGTGCAGGCCCAGCACACCGGGTCGGTAGCGCTTGCGAATCGCGGATTCGAGTTTGGCGGTGATGATCGGGCGCGTCGCAACGAGCAAGGTCATTCGATCCACCAGCTGACACGCAGCCGTTTACCCGAGGCATCTGCCTGCTCGTAGGCGCTGTGCAGGCGGGTGGTGACGGAGTTGATGTCGTCGGCACCGGACAGGGTGACGGTCTCAGGGTCTGTGAGCGTTTCCGCTACCGCCTTGCGCACGGCGCCGCGGTTCTGCGTCGCAGAGGTAACAGGACCCGGCGGCGGGACGGTCGGATCGGTCGGCTCCGGCGTGATCGGAGGTCGAGGATCCGCCGGGGTGGTCGACACCCATTCGATAATGCGGGCCTTGACTGTGGCGAGCCGCGCGGCCAGGTCGGGATCGGTGGCACAGAGGACAGAGCGCAGCTGGTTGAGGATGGCCCGGGCTTCCTCCTTTCGCACACCGAAACCCTCGGTTCCGGCGGAGACGTTGTTCAACAACGGCCAGTCGAAGCCTTTCAACGCCGCGGTGTCCTCGTTGCCATGGGCCAGCAGCCGAGCGAGAGTAGCCCGTGCGATCGGAAGGTCCGCGGCGGCCGCGGTGTCGATCACTGACACGTTGTCGCCGGTGGCGGCGAGTTGAGCGAGGAACTCGAGCAAACGCTGCCCGATGGTCAGCCGATCGCCGCTGTCGGGCTGAATGCCCAGGCGGGCGTAGGCCGCCTGCAACTGATCCAATTCCGCGCGCAGCGCTGATTCTGCGGCGGTGGCACGAGTGCGCAACTGCTGGGACAGCTCGGCGACGTTGTCGGGGGTCAGATGAGTGCGTGCGGAGGTATAACCGAACAACTCCGAGCCCAGAGTGCGAGCGCGGTCCCACGCAGTGGCCGTGGGTAGGCGCTGTGGCCGCAATTCGAGATGTTCACGCAGCCGACCCAACGGAGGTGGGTTTATCGCGGTACCCGCCTCGTACCAGGCGCGACGCCGCAGCATTGCCCAGGCCGCGATGATCAGGTCCCGGACCTCGTCTCGCAGACCCCACGACGGGGTCACGGACTTGATGCGCCCTTGTAGTTCACGGACTGTGACGGCGGCATCGGGCCGAGCAGGGGCGCGGTCCAATTCCGTGGCCCAGAACGCGAAGGTCTGCTCACCGAACAAGAAGACGCCATCGCCCGTAGCCCGGCCGACCCGTAGCTTATCGGCGATCTTCTGCACCGCCTTGCGTGCGGGACCGGCTTCGATCACCACCCGACCATGCGGGTCGGCGACCGCCTCGGCGACGGCGGTACGCACCAACTCGAGGATGGGTGGCCGGATCTCCTCATCAGCTGGCACGAATTCCGGATGCGCCGGATGGCTTGCCGCAAACGCCTGATCGATCATTCGGTCAAGGGCATCGCCCATAGTTACCGCGACCGGATCCTTCGGCTGGAAATCCCTGGTCAGCGAGAGCAGCAATTCACCATCGCCGACCGGCGTCACGAACCGCGGGTCCGCCGGATCCAGGCCGTAAGCCATACGGAGCATCTGCTCGATGCGATTCTGCGACCCGTGCCGCAGATTCTCCAGGATTCCGCGGGCCTGCGCGCGTTCGGTTTCGGAGAGGTTGTCGGAGTTGGTGCGCCAGCGGTCGCCGCTACCGGTGAATAGCCAGTCCAATATCACCAGCTGAGCGAGCTCTTCGTTGATCCGGTCGGTGAAGAACTGCGGCAGCCACACGATGGTGTCGCGGTCGCCGCCACTGTTGCGCAACCTGTCGATGCGGCGCAAATCGTCGGCGTAGGAGTACGGGTGCTCGTCGAACGGGTAGTCGATGATGAATCGCCACGTGCCGGGGCGCGCTTCGAAGGCGTCGTCGTTGAGGGAGGCGGCGTCGCGGACGTTGCCGAACACGATGTCCACCTCACGCCGGCTGCCGCGCCAGACCACGGTCTTGGTGGCGGCGCCGGTGAGATCGTCCTGATCGCTGACGATGCCCATGGCCCGATGCACGAGGCGGCGGATGAGCGCCCGGCGGCGGCCGGCATTGTCCTCTCCCTTGATGCGGTCCAGGACCGATTTGTAGTCGACGTCGGCGAGAGTGACATCGATGATCGGATCGTTGCCTTCGCGGACCTTGATCTCCGGGGCGACGGTGCGGCTCCAGTCACGGACCGCAGACAGCGCGATCCGCTGTTCGCCGTTCGGCAGGGGACTTTTGATGGAACCGTGATTGAGCGCCGTCAGCCGGCTGGCGGTGATGTCACGTAGGGCTGGTACCTTCGGCGCGATCGCCGACAGCAGCAGGGTTTTCGCGAGTCGGTCCCGGCCCAGAAACAGGCGTGCTTGCTGTGAGGCCGGATCGCTCAGCAGCTGCTCCTCAGTGATACCGGCCAGCTGCAGCAGATACGGGCGCAGCTTGCCCCGGTACAGTTCGACCGCGGAACGAAACATGGCTGCGGTACCAGCGTCCAACGGCGTATTGCCGACCACGATGTCGTCGAACGCGTCACCGACCGGGATGAGGTCGTCCACGGTCAGGGTGTTCCGCCGATCGGACAGCATCTTCTGCATGACCTTGAGCGCGGTGCGTTCACGCTGCATCACCCCGGCCAGATTGCGCAGCGTCGAGACCAGAGCAGGGGAGAACGGATAGGTTTTGGCGAACTCGGCCTCCGACGCACCGCGATGCTCGTCGTCGGTGTTCATGCTGTCGCGCAACGTGTCCCAGATCTGTGGATCTCGGGTGACGTTGCGGAACGCCTGATCGAGGACCGGCTGCATACCGGGTTTCGGCTTCAGCACGCGCGCGTGCGCCACCTCGACGAGATTGTCGTCGCCGAGTCGGATCGGCAGGAAACGGCCTTCCTGAAAATGAAAGGCACGATCCAGTGCCTCCTGCTCGGCGCCCGACGCCCCTGCGTTGGCCAGCCATTTGCGCAGATCGTGCTGTCGAGGGATGAACGAAATCAGCGGAATCGCCCGAGCACTGGACGCTTCCACCAGCTTCGACAACTTCTGGCTCTCCCGAGCGAAGAACTCGTGGTTGCGGACATGGAAGGTCAGCCACAACACCAACTCGTCGACGAACAGCACGACTGCCTCGTAGCCAAGGGATTTCGCGTGTTCGGAGATAATCCGCAGGCCCTTGTCCAGATCCACGAACTGCGCCTGAGATGTGAACGATCCCCACATCGAATTGACCAGCGCCGTAACAAGATTCGCGCGGTCTTCCGACTCCGGGGCGGCGGCGCGGGCGCGGTGATAACTGTCGGCAGTCCAGGTTCCCTGCTTGTCGACGTTGTCCCAGACGCTGGTGGGCTGATTCCCGGGGCCGCCGAGCATCGCAAAGAACGAGTCGTCACCCATTGTGGCGCGGGCGACCTCGGCATCGGCAAGCAGCTCGTCGCTCAGATACAGCGGTGGCAGGGTCGTGTCCGGGTGCAGGCGCTGGATCTGCTCCACATACTTGCGGAACAGCATCTCTTCCAGTGAATCCGTGCCGACCATATGGTACGTGAGGCGCAGGATCTTGCGCCCCGGCAGGAGATCGTCGTACATGCCGACTAGAGGCGTGAAGGTCGTGCGCAGCTCTGGGTCATCGCGCAGCACCGGAGCGTTGCCGAGCAGGGCATACAGCACGGCCATGAAATGGCTTTTACCGGAACCGAACGAACCGTTGAGGAATGCCGCCCGGGACTGCCGCTGACCGATCGCATCGGCGATCAGGCCGAGCGCCTGCTCGAAATTCTGCCTCAGAGAGTCGGTGAGCACGTACTCGGCGAGGGTCTGTCGCAGATGTTCGGCGCTGGTGCCCTCGGTCAGTTTCAGCACGTAATCGTCGGTGCCAGCGCGTGCTGGAATGTCGATGACGTCCCGGAGGAACGTACTCATGCTGGGCCCTCCCTCTCAGCGGTGACGTGGGTTGCCTTGTGGCGCACGATGTTCATAGCAGGGTCTCGGCTTCCTCAGAGCGCGCGGTGGTCCGGCGGCCTCGTCCGGCCGGCTCCGGCCGCCATGCTGCCGCATCCTCTGGGGCGATACCGAGTTCGACGCAGTGGGTACGGATCTCCTCCTCGATCAGATCGGCCATGCTGATGCCGTACTCGAGGTCGATCTCGCTGTGCCACTGCCGCACCCATGGAGACAGCTCCATAAGGCCCGCGACCAGGGGAGTGAGTGTGGCCTCGGCGGCACCGTCTTGGATTCGGTTGCCGATGATCCCTGCCAGAGCGAGAGCCTGTTCCGCGTGATTCCAACCAGCCCAGCCGAGAAGTTCGGACTTGTCGTTAGGGCTGTTGGCGTTCGGGTAGGAGATGAAACGCTCCTTCGGGACGTCGAGTTTTCCGCGGCGGGACCAGTAGGAGGGCTTGGTGAAATCGGTCGGCTTGTACTTGGGCGGCACCGGAATCGGCTTGTCCAGTGATTCGCCGGCATCCTCGCGGCGCTGTTCGGCCCAGGTGTGCTCCCATGCCTTACGCTTCTCCAAACCCGATGGCTTATACCGATAGGCGGCAAGGAACGGCACACCTTCCTCGGTGAGAAGTCTCTTGAGCGCGGCGCTGGTGGAAGCTTCCGGGGACTGGGCCCACATGCGGAGGACACGGGCGAAATCGGCGTCACGGTCCAACTCATCAGCGAGGGTGGCCACACTCTTCGGGGTGGGCCGATCGTCGCGATCGAACCAGATGCCGTGATCCTCCACCTTGTCCAGCAGCCAGTCCCGCAGCGCCTCGGTAACCCGTTTGTCCCACGGCTCGGTCGCCCAACGACGCTTGTACTCCGGCTTCTCCAGCAGGCGCAGGTGCGGGTTATCGGCAATAGCATCCAGACGGCGCTGCAGGAGTTGCCGGTAGTCGTCGGGGAGATGCTGCGGGATCTCGGTGATGGGTGTCGACCGGTGCCGTTCGAACCAGGAGGTCTGCTCGCCACCTTTCATCCGACGCGCCAGAAGGATTTCGAACACCCGTTGGCCGAGAGAGATTTCCGGGACGTCGCCGGGGTAGGTGAGGTCTTCGTCGGTCAGGCCATAGAGGCGGTAGCACTCCCAGTCGAGTTCTTCTTGGTGGGCGATCATTTGGCGGATGAGGCGAGTGTACTTCTGAGATGCCGTGTTCAGTGAATCTGCTGTTGGCCCTCCACAAGTGACTATGTAATGGGGCACATAACATTTGAGTTCCTGCGCAAGTTGATCAAGAATGCGGCCACGGTCGAGGGGGAGTGATGGCGGGAGGGGGAAGTTCTTAAGGGTGGCTCCGGTAAGTTCATAGAACCGCTCCCATTCCTGATCTGCAATTCCTCCACCATATCCACCATTGCCTTTATCGTGGCTGTTCTGTTTCAGCCAAAAGCACGCGGCAGAGCTATTTAGTGTCGCCGCCAGACTAATGTGATCTTCCAGTGTGGCCCTTTCTGGAAGCTTGATCACTGGCGCGGAATGGTGAAAAATACTTCCGCCGCGATCGATCGCGAAATGATTATGAGTAGATACCAGTGGGAATGTAATGGTCAGCGGGCGCTTCAGTTTATCCTTATATAATTCTCGAATCTCCCACCAATGCATGGTATGGATATCTTCAATCGGCACGCCGAAACGCTTGCGTCGTTGCAGAATTCTTCGATTTGGCCACAGTGATCTCAGCGTCTCCTTCTCGATCGAGGGTTCAATGGCGTTATTGTATGGCCATATGGATACGCTGCGCAGGTTCGTTGTGTAGTCGCGTACCTGATCGCCTTCTATTATACTGATGGCCGATGTGCGAATTCGCCTAGCTGTTAGCATATTGGGCAGTAGAAACGCGGAATCTTCGCCCGGTATGGCCACGAGGCCAACGGCGTTCGCGAGACTGGACAGAGCATTCGATGCGCCGTTCTCGATAGCGGCCTGCGTATCGACTGCACCTCCGCCGGTTAGGCTCCATGGGTGGGTGTCCATGGTGTCTCTGGGCAACTCTACGACGCTAATCCAGGTATTCTCGAATCCGGGGTTATCAATATTGTCTCGAATTGATGACCAGACTTCAGCATTGGCGGGATCGTCAGGACGTCCTGACTCACCACGAATGCCGAGGATGGCTCGTAAGTGGTCGCTGGTCGGCGGTCGATTTCGTCCTGTTGCGATTACGGTAGGTGTTCCGTGGCCTGGGATGTAAGCGCCGGAGGTATCTATCACCTGCCTTAGATCGCGTGTGGGCAGAAAGTTCTCGATCAGTTTTGATCCGAACTCGCGTTTCATGAATGAATTTGAGGTTATCTGGCCGACCCACCCGGCCTTTCGAGTGGACTGATCGGTGTACCCAAGATCGAAAAATAATTCTATGAACGGCACAGTCAGTGCATACTGGCGGTGACACGACGAATACAACAAGCGGTACGTGGAGTTCAACGCCGAATCTTTGACGGTGATATATGGTGGATTGCCCACTACGACATCGTGTTCTCGTTGCAGGATATGTGCCAACATTTTGGCATTCTCAATCGAATACGTGAATTGCGTGAGTCCAAAAGTGGTCATGCCGCCCAGTGCCTGCTGCCGGGCGCCCCACAACAGCGAATCCCCGGTTGCTAGATTCAGCTCGAAGTCAACTGCCTGTTCGATCCGCTGCTCTCCGCTTTTTTCGAGCGCCGCGAGTAGCAGCCGGAACCGCGCGATCGCCACAGCCGCCGCGTTGATGTCTACGCCGTACACACTCGCGATCGCTCGCCCCACGAGCACCCGCACCGGCAGGGCTGGCGCCTGCCGCTCCCATTCCCGCAGCACCCGCCGGAACGCGCCCAACAGGAAATGTCCCGACCCGCACGTCGGGTCGATGACGGTGAACCCCTCCAACTGCCGCTCTGCCAAAGCGGGAGTCAAGGTCTGGTCAAGGATGAACTCCTCCACGAACTCCGGGGTCTGCAGCAGGGCGTAGGTCTTCTTCGCATATTCGGACAGATCCTGGTACACGTCGCCGAGGAACCGGGAATCTATGCCGGTGAAGCTCCATTGTGTTTCCCCAGATTCATCGGTATACCACCAGAATTCGAGGATCGCTCGGGCGGCGTCACCGGAGGGGGCGACGCGGTGCAGCGGCGAATACTCGTCGACCAATGCGCGGGTGGCGTCGTAACGGGCGAAATGAGTGACGATCTGCTCGAGCCATTCCCGGTCCGACGGAATGAACTCCGGAGTGGTCTGCTCGGCGAAGTACGCCTGCCGTGCGTCGAGGGCGTTGCGGCGTTCGTCGGGGGTCGCACCGGCGATCCAACGTGGGGTGACCAGCGCGTTGTCCTCCACATACCGAGCGAAGACAGTCAGCAGAACCCAGGCAACGGCCGACTGGGATACTCGCTCGTCGCGCCACGCTTCCCAGGACGCGGCTGTGCGACGGGCCGCGGACGCCTCGTCGTACTCTCCGCGCCACGCTGTGTACGCACCGCCCTGCCGCGCCGCCACTTCCGGCCCGTCGATCCGCGCGCGTAGATCGTTCTCCAGCGTGAGCACCAGTTTGCGCAGCGCGGGAACCAGGCCGACGATGCCGGTCATCTACCTCATCACCCTTTCCGGGTCGGGGGCGTCGGCACCGGGCCGGTACTCGACGAATTGGCCAGTGGGAGAACCAAGTTGGATAGGTAGTCCATCCACCTGTGCGCCGCGGATCTGGTGCAGTTCGGGCAAGATCACCCAGATCGGGCGGCGGCGCGGCGCAGTCAGATCGCTCCAGCGGCCCACTCGCTGCAGGAATCCGTATCGGGCCAAGGGGCCTAGTTCGGTGAGGATCAGCGGCCTTGCGGACGCTGGTTCGGTGAAGACCTTCGCGTCGATGCGGTCCAAAATTACCGGGGTGACACGGTCCACGACCGTGCGCAAGCCGCGCGCGTCGCGAGGTACGGCATTGGCGGCGTCGGCGGTCAGCACGTCGGGCCACGGTACTCGGCCGTCGGTGAACCCCCGGATTTCGGCCACCATCGCGCCGGCGACGTCGAGGATGTCGCCGCAGTAATGGTCGGCCAGCTGCTCAGCAGCGCGGGTGTGATCGTCCGCGCGACCGATAGGCACGCCGATGGCCAGGAATCCGTAACCGTCGATCGAGCGGCGCAGGACCGTGGCGCGAGTACTGTTCGCGTACCCGGTCCACACGCGTTCGATATCGGAGGCGGGCACGGACGCGCCGGTGGTGGACTTCCGGGTGGGCAATCCTGTGCCACCGGGTGGCTCAACGTCCAGGAACCGGTACACCTTGGCGGATTCGTCGTAGCCCAGGCCGAGTTCGGCATTGGTGACGATGACATCCAGGGCCGGGCGCATCGGCAGTTTGTCTGGCACCGGGAACCGCGCGGCCACACGCTGGCGCAACTCGGTCGTGCTGAGGGATTCCGACTGTGACAGCCCGGCCAGGGCGATACGGATCATCGCCGCCGGCGCGATGTGTCTGCAGTGCAATTCGCCGCGCCCCGAGACGACGGCCTGGCGGGAGGCAGCGGCCGCAAGGCGGATCAGCCGCTCGTCCGGGGGTGGTGACACGAGCACACCCGGTGCGGCACTGCGGTACCCCTGCAGGTACGCCTCACGCACCTCCCGGGCCCCGACCGTGGGCGCGACGACGCCCTCCGGGACGTCGCGTACCAGGTCGTCGGCGCGCCGTCCCGCGCGTTCGGCTGCGGCCAGTAGTTTCTCATCACCCGCGACCAGTGTGAGGCGGCCACCGTGCCGACGACGTAGGAGTTTACGGGCGCCGTCGAGTTGCTCGTGTTCGCTGAGTCGATCGAACGCGACTCGCACGAGGCCCTCGGCGGCCCGCCTGGCCACGTATTCGTGAGTATCCGTCGGCTCGGGTGCCAACGCCCGAACCTCGGCACTGAGCATGTCGACCGCTGCAACCCCACCGAAATCGTTGATCACCCGGGTCACCACGGTCGCCACGTCGTCGAGCAGGGCCGCAGTCTCGGGGACGGCGCCCCAATCGACTTGTAGCTCCTTGAGCAGTTGATGGCCACGAGGCGACGACTCCTTCATCCCCAGAGTCTTACCGAGCTCCCCGGCACTGGCGAAGGCGTCCAGGCGGCCTGACCTGCCGAGGATCAGTTCGGCGGCTTGCTGCCGGGTCGACTTCTGCTCGGCATCGGATTCCGCCGATTGCGCCTTGCGTCGAGTGCGCTTGCCGGTGCCGACCGCGGCCAACAGTAGATCGACCGCCTCCGACAGACCGGGAAGTTCGGTGCGGGCCGGGGGTTTCCTGGTGCCCAGCTGCTGTTTCCACTGCTTGTAGCGGGCTGCGATCTCCTTACGGGTGGCGGCGGACTCTTTGGACAGCAGTCGGTTCAGTTTGGTGGAGTCCAGAGCTAGCAACTCGCCGATCGTCGCTACCTGCAGGGTCGCCAGTGCGGATGCCGCGCGCACACTCAAGCCGGAATCGGCAAGCGATGTCGTTTCACCGACGTGCTGATCGGCGTCCACGATCTTCGGCGCGGTGCCGAGTTCGCTGAACACCTGGCGCCACGCCCGCAGCATCTCCTCAGCGGTGCCCGGACGGCGGGAGGTTTCCCGGGACAAAGCGGTTGCGAAGAATTCAGCCAGGCTCGGTGCAACGGCCGGTTCGAATCGTTCCGGGTCGATCGTGACATCGTGCTGGACTGCGGCCGGATTCGCGTCCGGATCCGCACCGTACTGAGGCAGAGAACCGGTAGCCATCTCGTACAGCACGACCGCGGCGCCATAGCGTTCGGCCGCGCTGTCGTACTGCCTACGGTCGGATGTGCCGAGGAACGGATCCAAGTATGGCGGGGTGCCTGCTTCCACGTTGCGGGCGTCGACTGCAGCCATGGAGAAGTCGAACAGGGTCAGGTGGGATTCCGATTTGTGGCTGGACACACCGAGATTCGCCGGTTTGATGTCGCGGTGGACGAGGCCGGCCTGCTCGAGTCCGCGCACCGCGGACAGCAGGTCGGTGCCCCACCGTTCCAGCAAGTTGATCGACAGTCGTCCCTTGGCCGACAGCTCTTCGGCCAGCGTTGTCGCGCCGGCGAAGCCCAGTACAAGGGTCGAGCGGCCACCCACATCGATGTTCTGTATGAACTGCACGATGCGTTCGTGACCATGCTCGAGTTTGGCGAGCAGCTGAGCCTCTGCCTGTAATCGCACCGCCGCGGCGTCGTCCTTGGCCACTTTCAGCACTCGTGGGACGCTTGCTGCATCCTCGTCCGTGACGAGCAGACCCACCGCCGTCGATCCGGAGCCCAGCCGTTGCTTGTAGACGAACCGGCCGTCGAGGGTATCGCCCGGACCGGCCTCCAGCGGATCAGTCCGCCCTGGTACCCCGACTAGTTCAGCGCGTACCGCGTCGAGCTGTTTCAGGAATTCGGCGACGGTGCCCAGTCGCTCGCTCGGGCTGGGATGCGTGGCGTTCAGGATGAGTTTGCGCAACGGCGACGGCGCTTGGGGCAGCTCCGCCGACACGTCCAGTCCGCTGCCGCGCCGCAGCCGCGCCATCAACTCGCCACGTTCTGCTGCCGGGGCCGCGCCGCCGGTGATCAGGTAGAACGCCAGCATGCCGAGGCCGAAGACGTCCATGCGCGCAGGGTCGGAGCTCGTACGACCCTCCGGGCAAGCGTAGAGCTTCACGATGTCGAGACGGTCGCCAGCTAGCCCGGACAGCGGGCTGGACGGTAGTCCTCGCAGACCGGTGTCTAGCGTCCCTGCGGGCAGGACGCCGGCTGTATCCCAGTCGGAGACCAGCGGTAGTAATAGGTCGCCGCGCTCCTTGATCAATATGGCCTGCGGATTCAGCCCGCGGTGCACGACGCGGTGCCGATGGGCGTACTGCACGACGGTAGCGATCCGGTTCAGCAGCTCCAATTGTCGGTCCAGGCTCAGCCCGGCTTGTTTATCGAGCAGCCAGAGATCCAGGCGCGCATAGTCTTTCGGGTCGTCGAAGACCCAGCCGACGCCGAGCTCGGCGTCCTCGCACAGTTCGACCGGTACCTGGAGACCATCGTGCCGCAATCGGTTCAGCAGTCGGAAGCCGTGTGTGACAGCACGCTTGCGTTTGTGGATCTCGGCATCGGGGACACCGGGGACCGGTGGGTAGAACCGGATGCGGGCTTTGCGGGTGTCGTCGACGTAGTGGGTTGCGGGCCAGTCCTGCCAGCCATTGCCGTCGCCCAGGGTGTCGTCGGTGATGAGCCAGTTGCCGACCTCGCGGGAACGTTGCGCGCGAATGCCGAAGGAGTGGATGAGGCCGGCAAGCAGGTCGGACTGCTTTTCGGAGATCGGCTGGTCCTGAGGTGGGGCGAGCAGGACGCTCGATATTCCGGACAGGCCGGATGTTTGGTCGTGGTTGTCGAGACCGTACAGGTTGATGCGCGAGGCGAGCGGCAGCTCGCAGCGGGTGTGCTCGTGATGCAGGAACACCAATTCTTGGATATGAGGCACAGTCTGAGAGGGGGCCTTGCCCTTGGACACCTTGTGCAGTTCGTTCTTCAACTGGCTGGCGAGATACTGCGCCTTGCGCCGGGCGAGCAACAGAGGTGAGGGCACATTCTTGCCGTGACTGCGTTTCCAACGCTTGTCGTCGCCACCGATCGTGCCGTAGAAATGTTTGAGTTCTAGCAGGTACATGCCACCGCGGGTCAGTACCAGGAGATCGACTTCGTGCCAACGCCCATCTTGATCCCGGAACTCAAAATTCGACCAGGCCCGATAGGGCGGCGCATCGGGGAGTAGGTCCCTGACAATCTGCAAACCTTCGCGTTCGTGCGGGAACCGCGAGGGACTTTCCTCAACCCACCGGTCGCCCTGCATCAGCGTCACCCCTTCGCTCCCGCTCCACCCCGTCGTCATGCAATGTCCGGCGTCCCGTCGAACTCGTGTCCGCCGAAAGACTATCCTGCCCAACAGACCACGATGAGCGGTGCGTTTCGGAAGACCGAGAATTGACCGAGACCAACCCGTTCGCGCTGGTCGGTCTTCTGGCGTGGCTCAGACACCACTCGCAAATGTCGTCGCTGGCGCGTTACCCAGGCAGCTGGCCACGGGTTTGCGGGTGATCGCAGAGCTGCAGGCAGCGCACGATCGGTTGTTCGCGCCGCACTGGGCTCGTATCCGGGCGGTACTCGATGCAGACGTCGGCTATCGCGCCAAACAGTTAGCCCATGGGCGGTGCCGAGAACTTGTTCACCACCCTGCACCCGGACCTGAATTGTAGCGAGGGCGGGATAGCCGTCACAGGAACGGGTTGGCAGACCGAGCGCGTGGTGAACCAGGGGCCAGGTGGGCTGGTCGGATCCCCGTCGTGCTCAGCTCGAAGCACGTGCTGATCAAGAACACCACGACCCAAACCACGGTGTGCTACCCGGCACGAGGCGTCGGGGCATTGTGGGCCGCAGGGACTCGAGCACCCGCAGACAGCCTGGTCCGGTTGCTCGGTCGGGCGCGCGCCGAATTGCTCGAGGCACTGCGTTCCCCCGCGACGACAACCAACTTGGCTCGAGCCTTCGTCCTCACTCCCAGCGCAGTGTTGCAATATCTTCGGGTGCTGCGCGAGACCGGACTCCTCGCGCGGGAACGAGCCGTACGCAACGTGTTATACATGACCACCGAGCTCGGTCTCCGTCTGTGTCCATCACCGGGCCCGCTGCCGATGCCGACAGCCCTGTGACCGGCAAATCAACCAGGGTCAGGCTTCCGGCCGAGTTGCCTGGCCAGCCCGACCCGTACGAACAAGGATCCTTCCGGCCGACCTTCCCGCTTCGGTCTTGGTTGTTAGCCTCAGCCCACCAACGCACTCAATTCGGGCAATGTAGCGTTGAGCACCTCAGTGCAGGCGGCGCGATCGGGTTGGACCCTGGCCAGGGCACCCGGAACCACTCCGGCCCGACACTGTGGGTGGGAGCTCGGATTAGCAGGATTAGCACCGCGATATCGCTGGTGTCGCAGTGCACTCGAACACCGGAAGCGACCAGTGAAACACTCAGCCGTCGCCCCATTCGCCGAGGTAGACGGCACATATCCAGGTTCGAGGAATTGCTGGACGAATAGATTCTCAGCCACCCGAGCTGGATGCCGCCGAGTGCGACATGGTGCGATTGCACGAGTTGCGGTGCGCCATCAGGGACTCGAACCCCGAACCCGCTGATTAAGAGTCAGCTGCTCTGCCAATTGAGCTAATGGCGCTTGCTCCGTGTTCCGGTGCGGGACAAACCTTAACAGGCCGAGGCGGCAGATGTGAAATCGTGTCCTGAGCGGGGGCGATGGGCGGATCGACGGGGGTGTTAACAAGGGGAGGGGTAGTTCGGATCTATCCCGTGTAACACGACTGTGTCGACGGGGTATTCGCGTTGGTGCGAGCGCCTCGTACTGGCAGAATGACGGAACGTGGTCTCGACCGCTCCGCAGGCACGGCGGGTTGAGCTGTAAGCGGTTGGGATCCGAAGCCATCGGTGTGCTTCTGATGCACCGAGACTTGAAACGGGGTTGAGATGAGCGTTGGTCAGGGTCGACGTCGGTGGATACGACATATCACCGCACCTGTCGTCTTGTTAGCGGTGGCCGCGCTGGCGTTATCGGGGTGCTCTTCGTCGAGTTCGGACTCGGCATCGGTTGCGATCGACCGCAATCCGATCCTGGAGCTGATCAAGCCGAAGTTGTTGTCCCCCATCAAGGATGGCGACGTGGGGGTGTCGCCGGGCGTGCCGCTGGCATTCCAGGTCGAGGACGGCAAGCTCACCAACGTGACCCTGGTGAACGGCCAGGGCAAGCCGGTGGGCGGCAGGCTGGCCGCCGACGGTCGCTCGTGGGAGACCACCGAGGTGCTCGGTTACGGCAAGACCTACCGGCTGAAGGCCGACGCGATCGGCCTCGGCGGCGCCAACACCACCACGCTGAGCTTCACCACCAGTTCCCCGGACAGCCAGACCAAGCCATATCTGCTGCCGGGCGAGGGTGAGGTGGTCGGTATCGGCCAGCCGGTGGCGGTCCAGTTCGACGAGAACATTCCGGACCGCAGGGCAGCTCAGGATGCGATCAAAATCACCACCGAGCCCGCCGTGGAGGGCGCGTTCTACTGGGTGAGCAACCGTGAAGTCCGGTGGCGCCCGGAGAACTTCTGGGCACCGGGCACCAAGGTCACCATCGACGTGAACGTGTATGGACGTGATCTCGGCAACGGTCTCTACGGCCAGGACAACATCCACTCGTTCTTCACCGTCGGCGACGCGGTGATCTTCACCGCCGACGACAACACCAAGCAGGTGGTGGTGGAGCGCAACGGTGAGGTCATCAAGACCATGCCGACCTCGATGGGCAAGAACAGCACACCCACCGACAACGGCATCTACATCGTCAGCGACCGGCTCGAGAAGATCATCATGGACTCCTCGACCTACGGTGTGGCGGTGAACTCGCCGGACGGATACAAGACGCCGGTCGACTTCGCGACCCGAATCTCCTACAGCGGCATCTTCTTTCACTCCGCGCCGTGGTCGGTCGCGCAGCAGGGCTACAGCAACACCAGCCACGGTTGCCTGAACCTGAGCCCCGCGAACGCGCGGTGGGTCTACGAGAACGCCAAGCGCGGTGACATCACCATCATCAAGAACACCGTGGGCGGAACCCTGTCGGGCACCGACGGTCTGGGTGACTGGAACATCCCGTGGCCGGTGTGGAAGGCAGGCAACGCCGACCCGAGCTGACCGGCACGGTAAACGGGCCACCAGTGCGAACTGGTGGCCCGTTTTGCTGTCTTCGAGCAAAGAAAAAGCCCGGGAGGTCCGATTTCTCGGAGCCTCCCGGGCTATCCGGGTGACCGACGGGACTCGAACCCGCGACAGCCAGGATCACAACCTGGTGCTCTACCAACTGAACTACGGTCACCATCACCGGCTGAACACCGGCGCCGTCGATATTAGCGTGTTACCCCTTCGTCTCCCTAATCGGTTTCCGACACGGCGTTGACCTGGGGTGATTCGAGGGGTGTCGCGGTGCCACTGCCGCCGGGTGCCGCGGTGCCACCGATCTCGGCGGCGATCTCGGCGATGTCCGTGGTGGACGGGCCGGGCGGCGCGACGAACGCGGTCCGGCGGTAGTACTCCAGCTCGCGGATGGATTCCTTGATATCGGCCAGCGCGCGGTGGCTGAGGCCCTTCTCCGGCTGGCCGAAGTAGATGCGCGGGTACCAGCGGCGGCACAGCTCCTTGATCGAGCTCACGTCGATCATCCGGTAGTGCAGGTGGGCGTCGAGCAGCGGCATGTCGCGGGCGATGAAACCACGGTCGGTGGCGATCGAGTTGCCGGCCAGCGGCACGGTGCGCGGGGTTGGCACGTACTGGCGGATGTAGTCGAGCACCTGCTGTTCGGCCTCGGCCATGGTGACGGTGGAACGGCGAACCTCTTCGGTCAGCCCGGAACGCGCGTGCATGTCGACGACCACGGCGGGCATGGCGGCCAGTGCCGCGTCGTCGGCGTGGATCACCACGTCTACGCCCTCACCCAGAATGTTGAGGTCGCTGTCGGTTACCAGCGCGGCCACCTCGATCAGCTTGTCGCTGTCCAGGCGCAGCCCCGTCATCTCACAGTCCATCCACACCATGTATTTATCCGACACGCGAGCAACATTAGCTGGGTCTAATTGGGGGTGCCTGCGGCGGTGTTTGCGAAGAGCACTGGCTCGCGGGGAGAGAAGCCCACATGCGGCACTTGCGGGGATACAGTTTCTGGCAGATCGGCACAGGCGTTTTCGGTACGACAGCAACACTGCGTGATGCAGTTCGAGTCAGACCAGACGGAGGACGTGCGATGACAACCCCCCAGGAGAAGGCGGCCGCGGCGCGTAAGGCTGCCGAGGAGGCGGCGAAGGTCGCGGCGGAGGCGGCGGCTGCCGCGGAGGCCGCGGAGCGCGAGCTGGCGGAGCAGCAGGCGGCGGGTTCGGGTGAAAGCGGGGCGCACGCGTCGGCGAAGGCGGAGAGCGCGGCGGCGAAGGCCGATCAGACCGCGGCGGCCGCCGCCGAAGCCGCGACCAAGGCCAAGCAGAAGAAGGCGGACGCGGCCGCGGCGAGTGAGGCGGAGCAGACAGGCGCACCCGCGGGGTCCGCGGCGGCGCGGGAGATCGCCGCCGGTTATGCGTTCGAGGGGGTGGCATTGGAACTGGGTACCGTGGTGGTCGACGGTGAGGTGGATCCCGCTGCGCGCGTGCGCATTCCGATGCGGACGATGAACCGGCACGGGCTGGTGGCCGGTGCGACCGGCACCGGTAAGACGAAGACGCTGCAGGGCATCGCCGAACAGCTTTCGCGCGCAGGCGTTCCCGTTGTGCTCGCCGATATCAAGGGCGACCTGTCGGGCCTGTCACAACCGGGCGCGACCAATGACAAGCTGAGCACGAGGGCCGCCGAAACCGGCGCCGACGACTGGACGCCGACCGGCTACCCGACCGAATTCGTCTCGCTCGGCACCAATGGCATCGGTGTACCGATCCGCGCCACCATCACGTCGTTCGGCCCAATATTGCTCAGTAAGGTGCTGGGACTCAACGAAACTCAGGAATCCACTCTTGGCCTGATCTTCCACTGGGCAGACAAGAACGGTCTTGCGCTGCTCGACCTCAAGGACCTGCGCGCCGTCATCACCCACCTCACCAGCCCCGAGGGCAAGGAAGACCTCAAGGGCATCGGCGGCGTCTCCGCGGCCACCGCGGGTGTGATCCTGCGGTCGCTGGTGAACCTGGAGTCCGACGGCGGCGACACGTTCTTCGGTGAGCCGGAACTGGATCCGAGCGATCTGGTGCGCGTCGCGGGTGGCCAGGGCGTGATCACCTTGTTCGAGCTCGGTGCGCAGGCGGCGCGGCCGGTGATGTTCTCCACCTTCCTGATGTGGGTGCTCGCCGACCTGTTCCAGACGTTGCCGGAGGTGGGTGACGTGGACAAGCCCAAGCTGGTATTCATCTTCGACGAGGCGCACCTGCTGTTCGCGGACGCGTCGAAGGCGTTCCTGGACCAGGTCGAGCAGACCGTCAAGCTGATCCGGTCCAAGGGTGTCGGCGTGTTCTTCTGCACCCAGCTGCCCACCGACATTCCGAATCAGGTGCTGTCCCAACTGGGTGCGCGCATCCAGCACGCGCTGCGCGCGTTCACCCCGGACGATCAGAAGGCACTGTCCAAAACCGTGCGCACCTACCCCAAGACCAGCACCTACGACTTGGAGAAGGCCCTCACCTCACTGGGCACCGGCGAGGCTGTCGTGACGGTGCTTTCGGAGAAGGGCGCGCCGACTCCAGTGGCCTGGACCAGGATTCAGCCGCCCCGCTCGCTGATGGACACCATCGGCGACGACGCGATCAAGTCGTGCGCACTCTCCAGCGGGCTGCACAACAAGTACGGCCAGACCATTGACCGCGAATCGGCCTACGAAATCCTCGCCGCGAAAGTCGCTGCGGCAGAACAGGGCCCGGAGGCCGCTCCGGCGCCCGGTCGCTCGTCGAAGGCCGAAGAGGATTCCACCGCCGAGCGCATTATGAAAAACCCTGCGGTGAAGAGCTTTTTGCGTTCCGCCGCGACCGCCGCTGGACGCGAGATCAGCCGCAGCATCTTCGGGACCAGGAAGCGCTGACCCGCCCCGAATTCCCGCACGCCCGATCGGGCGTGCGGGAATCACCAGGTATTCAGCTCGCGTCGCGGTCAAGGAGATTGGGCTCGCGAGCCACGAGCTGCGTGTAGTGGCCGTCGCGCACGGCGATCACCGGAGGGCGGGTAGCGCCGGGCTGGTAGGCGCCGGTGCACGGCACGGCGAGCAGTTCACCCGCCCGCAGATCGGCGGGAAGCCGGACGTCGGTGGCGAGGATGACATCGCCCGCGCGCCCCGCGACGGTCGCGCTCAGCTGCGGGCCGGTCGCCCGCCGATTCGCCACGACCATGCCCGCGCAGTCACCGGTCCTGCCGCGAGCCGCGCTATCGATCACGACCGAGGCGTGCCCGCCATCGTTCTGCTTGACCGACAACACCCGATACAGGGTGACTCCGGCCCGCGCGACGATCCCGCGACCCGGTTCGAGGGCGACGTTCGGCCGGGGGAAATGCTGACGGGCACAAGCCGCGTCGAGAGCGTCCTCGGTGATCGCGGACAACTCGGGAAGATTCATTTCGGCATCCCCGCTGCGGTAGGCGACCGCGTGCCCGCCACCGAGGTCGAGATCGGTCAGAATCCGGTCGTGCTCTCGGCGAACCTGCGCCATCTCGGCGACCAGCCGGCGGATCGCCTCGCCGTAGTGGTCGGGGTTGTAGATCTGTGAGCCGAGATGGCAGTGGAAGCCGATCAGCTCCAGCAGCGGCGCGCCGAGCACTCGCGCGACAGCCGCGGCGACTTCATCGAGCGGAAAACCGATGGCTTGCCGGGGCAAGTCCTGCTCGATGCCGGGCGACACCCGAAGCAGCACCCGTTGCGGACGGGTGGCAACCGTGGCGAGCAGGTCGATCTCGGCGGGCGAACCCAGCACGATCCGGCCGACCCCGCGAGTGACCGCGGCTTGCAGCGTGTCGCGAGACAACCCGGTGCCGTGCAGGATGATTCGCTTCGGATCGACCCCGGCGGTGAGTGCGGTGGCCAGCCCGTCGGACGAGCACACGACCAGCGCGAGCCCTTCCCCGGTGACCAGGTCCGCGACCGCTCCGATCGGCAATGCCGCTGCGGCGTAGCCGATCTCGAACTCGGGAAAGGTTTTGCGATACGCGCGGCAGCGCTGTCGGACTTCACGCTCGTCGAGCACCCGCACCGCCGTGCCGTAGGTATCGGCGATGTCGGCGAGTGCGACGTCACCGACCACGATCCTGCCGTCCACGTCATACCGCGCGTCGCCGGGCCATACCGCGGAATCCAGGTTCGCGGCCGTTCCCAACCGAGGTGGCGAGAAGAAGTCCACTAGCGTCACGGGTGCTCTCCTGATCCGCTCCCCGTTTTCTCCGTCTGCGGGGCCTCCCAACAACTACGCCCGCGCGCGGGCGGAAGCAGGTCGCTTAGCGCAACATTGACCGCCGCCGACCGGATCTTGACGGATCGCTGACAGGCCGGCCGCGCGACGGGAGCGTCGGCGGCCGGCCGTGGCTCAGCAGCCGACGTCGCGGCTCATCAGGTCCGCGGTGGTTTCCCGGCGCACCAGTTCGCGGCACTGGCCGTGGCGCACCGCGACGATCGGGGGACGGCCGACGCTGTTGTAGGACGAGGCGAGGCTGTGGTGGTACGCGCCGGTGCATGGCACCGCGAGCACCTCGCCCGGCCGCAGGTCGACCGGCAGTTGCACGTCGGTGGCCAGGATGTCCCCGGCCTCACAGAACCGGCCCGCCACCGTCGCGGTCATGCTCGCGCAGATCGGGTGCCGGTTCGCGACGACGACGCTGTAGCGCGCGCCGTACAGCGCGACGCGTGGGTTGTCGCTCATCCCGCCGTCGACGGTGACGTAGGTGTGCCCGCCCTCGACATGCTTGACCGACAGCACCCGGTACAGCGTCACCCCGGAGCGGGCGACGATGGCCCGGCCGGGTTCGAGCGAAATGTGCGGGCGCGGGAAATGCTGCCGCGCGCACGCCGCGTCGAGTGCGTCCTCGATGATGGCGGCGAGCTCGGGAAGGTTCATTTCGGCGTCGCCGGTGCGGTAGGCGACCGCGTGCCCGCCGCCGAGGTCGAGCTCGGTGAGCAGGTGGCCGTGCTCTTGCCGGACCCGCGCCATCTCCGCGACCATCCGGCGCACCGCCTCGCCGTAGTAGTCCGGGTCGCAGATCTGCGAACCGAGGTGGCAGTGGAAGCCGATCAGGTTGAGCTTCGGCTGCCGAAGAATCCGCGCGACCGCCTCCGCGGCCGTGTCGCCGCCGAGCGGGAAGCCGAATTTCTGGTCGGTGACACCGGTTTTCACCGCCGGGTGCCCGTGCACGTCGATGCCGGGGGACAGGCGAAGCAGCACATTCTGGGAATCGGTGACCAACGCCGAGAGCAGCGTGATCTCGGCAAGCGAGTCCACCACGATCCGGCCGACACCGGCCTTGACCGCGGCGGTCAGTTCATCGAACGATTTTCCGTTGCCGTGCATGATGATTCGTCGCGGGGCGACGCCGGCGGCCAGTGCGATGGCCAGCTCGCCGGACGAGCAGACGTCCACCGACAGCCCCTCCTGGGAGACCCAGTTGGCGACCGCGCGGATCATCAGTGCTTTGCCCGCGTAGATGATCTCGGCCTCCGGGAAGGCCTTGCGGTAGGCCCGGCAGCGCTCCCTGACCTCGCGCTCGTCGAGGACATAGGTCGGAGTGCCGTACTGATCGGCGATGTCGGCCAGTGCCACCCCGCCGATCGTGATCCGCCCAGCGTCGTCGTAATGCGTGTCGCGCGGCCATACGGCCGAGTCCAGGCGCGAGGGCATTCCCGACTTCAGCGACGGGAAGATTTCCAGCAGCGTCACGGTGTCTCCTGTGTGCGCCCCCGCTATTCCGTATGCGGGGCCGATGTCAGGACTACGCCGATTCCTCTTGGGCAAACGTCCAGCTTACGACTGCTTGACGAACGGAAGGCCGATCTTGACGGAACGTTGACCAGGCCGTGAGCTGGGTCTCCGCGACGTTCAGCCGCCCAGCTTCTTGTAGAAGGCGCCCGCGATCGGCGCGGTGACGGCGCGCGGACCGTACTGCCCCGCGACGCTCATCCCCTTGCTGATCAGCCCCGGAACCACCCGCATCTTGTTGCGGGCCAGCGCGTCGATGGAGACCTTCGCGGTGTACTCGGACGACACCCACATGAAGCCGGGCACCAGGCGGTCGACGATCGACGCGTCGGCCGGGTCGGGCGCATCCGTGCGGACCGGCCCCGGCGCGAGCAGCGTGACATTGACACCGGACCCCTTGAGCTCGCCGCGCAACGACTCGGAGAACGTATTGGCGAACGCCTTGCTCGCCGCGTAGGTGGCGTTGTTCGGGATCGGCATGTTCCCCGCCGCCGATCCGCTGATCAAGATCCCGCCACCCCCGCGGGCAATCATTCCCGGCAGCACGGCAAGCGTGAGATCGTGCACCGCAACAGCATTGAGTTCCATCTGCGCGCGTTCGTAAGCCAGATCCAGCTCTGCCACCGCCCCGAACGTCGCGATCCCGGCGTTGTTGCACAGGATCGCGATATTGCGCGCCGACAATTCCTCGACCAATGCGCCGCGCTGGTCCCGATCGGCCAAATCGACCGCCCGCACCTCGGCAGCAACCCCGTGCGCCAACGTCAACCGCTCCGCGAGCTCGGAAAGCACCGCACCGCGCCGGGCAACCAATATCAGCGAATAGCCGCGCGCGGCCAGTTCAGCGGCCAGCGCGGTGCCGATGCCGGACGATGCGCCGGTAACCACCGCGCGATTCTCAGAAGTAGGGGAGGGCAAGCTCACAAGTGGAGCCTATGCGATGCATGGCCGGTCCAGACGACCACCATCACCCGTCCTACGGCCGCTGACGATGGTCGGACAGCGCTCCCGACGGGACATGACGGCGGCGCCACTCGCGAAATGCCGCAGCCAGGTGCTGTTGATCATGAAGGCGGCTACCCGGAGGGTGCCGGTGTCGTTGCCGGGCGCGGCAACGACACCGGCGCGTGCTCAGAGCCGGGCCGCGAGGCGGGTGCCCTGATCGATGGCGCGCTTGGCGTCCAGCTCGGCGGCGAGTTCGGCGCCGCCGATGAGGTACAGGTTCACACCCGCGGCGCGCAGCTCGTCCTCGAGGTCGCGGACGGATTCCTGGCCCGCGCAGATGATCACGTTGTCGACCGGGATCAATTGCGGGCGTTGGCGTTTCTCGCCGAAGCTGATGTGCAGGCCGTTGTCGTCGATGCGTTCATAGTTGACGCCGCCGATGTGCTCGACGCCCTTGGCCTTCAGCGCGGCGCGGTGCACCCAGCCGGTGGTCTTGCCGAGATCCTTGCCGAACGCGCTGGTCTTGCGTTGCAGCAGAACGACTTCGCGGGCGGCGGGCGATGGCTTCGGCGTGCTGAGCTGGCCGCGAACCTGCTCGTCGTCGGCGGTGACACCCCACTCTTCCTTCCACTCGTCGAGCTTCAGCGTGGGATGTCCCTCGACGGTGAGGAATTCGCTGACGTCGTAGCCGATGCCGCCCGCGCCGATGACCGCGACGCGCTTGCCGACCGGTCGCTCCTCCCGAACCAGCTCGGCATAGGACAGCACCATCGGGTGGTCGATGCCAGGGATGTTCGGGATGCGCGGCTTCACGCCGGTGGCGAGCACCACCTCGTCGTAGCGGGCCTCGATGAGTTCGGCGGCGGTCACGCGTTTATTCAAATGCACGGTCACGCCGGTGATTTCGAGCATCCGGCGGTAGTACCGGATGGACTCGTTGAATTCTTCCTTGCCCGGAATGCGGCGGGCGATGTCGAACTGGCCGCCGATCTTGTTGTCGGCCTCGAACAAATCCACCTGGTGGCCGCGTTCGGCGAGATTGACCGCCGCGGACAACCCGGCCGGTCCCGCGCCGACCACCGCGACGCGCTTGGTGCGCCGGGTGGGCAGCAACTTCAGCTCGGTCTCGTGTCCGGCGCGCGGGTTCAGCAGGCAGGACACGGTCTTGTGCTGGAAGGCGTGGTCCAGGCAGGCCTGGTTGCAGGCGATGCAGGTGTTGATCTCGTCGACCCGGTCCTGCTTGGCCTTGTTCACCCACTCGGGGTCGGTGAGGAACGGGCGGGCCAGCGACACCAATTGCGCGTCGCCGCGAGTCAGGATTTCCTCGGCGATCTCCGGCATGTTGATCCGGTTGGACGCGCACACCGGAATGTTCACCTGCTTGGTGATCTTCGCGGTGAACTCGACGAAAGCCGCGCGCGGCACCGAGGTGACAATGGTCGGGACGCGCGCCTCGTGCCAGCCGATATCGGTGTTCAGGATGTTCGCCCCGGCGGCTTCGAGTTCCTTTGCCAGCGCGACGATTTCGTCGAACGTCTGGCCCTTCTCGACCAGCTCGGCCATGGACAGCCGGAACACGATGATGAAGTTCGGGCCGACCGCGGCGCGGGTGCGACGCACGATCTCCACCGCGATCCGGCGCCGGTTCTCCGGCGAGCCACCCCACTTGTCGGTGCGCTTGTTGGTGCGCGGCGCGAGGAACTGGTTGATGAAATAACCTTCACCGCCCATGATTTCGCAGCCGTCGTACCCGGCGAACTGGGCCAGCCGCGCGCAGCGCGCGTAGTCATCGATGGTCTGCTCGATGCCCTTGGCCGAGAGCTTGCGCGGCCGGAACGGGTTGATCGGCGCCTTGATCGAGGACGCGGAAACGCTGCCGGGCATGTAGGAGTAGCGGCCAGCGTGCAGTATCTGGATGGCGATCTTGCCGCCCTCCTTGTGCACCGCCTTGGTGATCGCCCGGTGCCGGTAGGCCTCGGACTTGTTGGTCAGCTTGGCGCCGAACGGCAACAGCCAGCCGGTGCGGTTGGGCGCGTAGCCGCCGGTGATGATCAGTCCGACGCCGCCACGGGCACGTTCGGCGAAGTATGCGGCCAGCTTGTTGGTGTCCCAGGCGCGGTCCTCCAGCCCGGTGTGCATCGACCCCATCACCACGCGATTGCGCAAGGTGGTGAAGCCGAGATCAAGAGGTTCGAACAGATGGGGAAAGGAACTCATGCCCGTGCCTCGCTGACGCTCGGCTTCGGCATGCGTTCCGCACGCTGGCACATGATTCGCTCACTCATGGGCGCGTCTCACCTTTCTCCGGTACTCAATCCGCGCGCGGGGCTGTCGCAGGCGGGTGCAGGGCGTGTAGAACCTCGTCGCACCATTCGATGAACCCCGACTCCACGCGGACGCCCGCGCGCAAGACGAGGTATTGGTGCAGAGCCGTACCGGAGAGCTGATCCGGTGCCGGGAAGTCGCGTTTTTCGATGAGGCGATAGACGTCGAGGCGCTGGGCGTGTTCGTCGCGATGCCGGGCGACCTCGGTGCGCAGCGCGTTGATATCGCCATAGGCGGCGGCGCGGATCTTGACCGCGAGCTCGTTGCGCGGCGTGCCGGTGTCCGAGGGCTCGGCGATCCAGCGGGCCAATTCGGCGCGCCCCGCCTCGCTCGCCGCGTACACCTTCTTGTCCGGCCTGCCATCCTGCGTCACCGACTCGCTGTTCAGCCAGCCGGATTCCTCCATCCGCTTGAGCACGCGGTAGATCTGCTGATGCGTCGCGCTCCAGAAGTACCCGATGGACTTGTCGAAGCGGCGCGCCAGCTCATATCCGGAGCCGGCGCGCTCGGTCAGCGATACCAGCAGCGCATGCTCGAGGGCCATGCCGCAAGATTAACCGTAACACCCAGTACTATGCAACTGGGTGCATACGCTCAGCCCTGACGCCACTTCTCGTCGGTGAGAATCCCGCTGGCCTGCGGGCCCATCAGCAGCATGCCGCCGTCGACGACATACGACGCCCCGGTCACATAGCTGGCGGCCGGCGTGGCCAGGAAGGCGACCACCGCGGCGACTTCGCCCGCGTGTCCGGGGCGGCCAAGCGGGAAGCCGGGGCGGGGCTGCGTGCGCGGGTCGACATCCTCCTGGCCGGTGATCGGCGTCGAGATCTCACCGGGCGCCACCGAATTCACCGTGATGTCGTGCTCGGCCAGCTCCAGCGCGAGCACCTTGGTCAACGCGCCCAAGCCCGCCTTCGCGGCACAGTACGGCGCTGAGCCGACGCGTGGCGCGTGCTCGTGCACGCTGGTGATATTGATGATCCGACCGCCCCTGCCCGCCTCGATCATCCGCTTGGCGGCCCGCTGCGCGCAGAGGAACGCGCCGTCGAGATCGACCGAGATGACATGGCGCCAGGTGTCGAAATCCATGTCCATGGCCTTCTGCGCGGAGCCGACGCCCGCGCAATTGACCAAGACGTCGATGCCGCCGAGTTCGTCGGCCAGTTCATCGACCGCCGCTGTGGCAGTCGGCAAATCACCTAGATCCAGTCGGCGGATCGCTGCTTGGGCACCGCGCTCGCGCACTTGCCGAGCCGTGTCCTCGGCGCCCTGTTCATCGCTGTGGAAAGTGATACCGATATCGACGCCGCCGCCCGCCAAGGCCACGGCTATCGCCTTGCCGATGCCGGAGTCGGAACCGGTCACCACCGCGCGCAGCGGCGCGCCGGCCCGGTCTTGCGGTAATGGAGCAGTAGTAGCCATGTTCGCCGACTACCCGGGTACCCCAGGCCGAATCAGCGGTGCGGTACGTGTGTGGCCCACTCGGTGGCGGTTCGGCGGTTAGGCTGCGCGGCATGAGCGAGGTGGACGCGCGGGCGACCGTCGGGCAGGCCGCCGGGCGCGGGCAAGTGCTGGCGTGGGGGTTCTGGGACTGGGGATCGGCGGCGTTCCACGCGGTGATCCTGACCTTCGTGTTCTCGGTGTATCTCACCGACAAAGTCGGTGACGATCTGCCCGGTGGGATCTCGGCGAGTGCGTGGCTCGGCTGGTCGCTCGGCATCGGTGGCCTGGTGG
Organism: Nocardia iowensis; assembly: GCF_019222765.1. Lineage (NCBI taxonomy): Bacteria > Bacillati > Actinomycetota > Actinomycetes > Mycobacteriales > Nocardiaceae > Nocardia > Nocardia iowensis. The sequence goes on from NZ_CP078145.1 coordinate 1,933,817, forward strand.
TCGCGGTCACCGCGCCGATCTTCGGGCAGTGGTTCGACGCCACCGCGAAACGCAAACGCTCCCTTGCCGTGCTCACCGGACTCACCATTCTGTCGATGGCCGGGATGTTCTTCGTCCACGACGACTACCGGGACCTGTGGCTCGGCTTGGTGTTGCTGGCCCTGGGTGCGGCGTTCTTCGAGCTGGCCAACGTGCCGTACAACGCCATGCTGCGTCAGGTCTCGACCCCCGCCACGGTCGGCCGGGTCTCCGGATTCGGTTGGGCCATGGGATATTTCGGCGGCATATTCCTGCTGCTGATCTGCTACTTCGGCTTCATCTCCGGTGACGGCGACAATCGCGGCCTGCTCGGTGTGCCCACCGACGACGGGTTGAACATACGGTTGGTCGCGGTGGTCGCCGCGGTATGGTTCGCGACCTTCGCGTTGCCGGTGTTGTTCGCGGTGCCCGAATTGCCGCGCACCGACGCCGATCCCGGCGCGGCGAACGCCGGGTTCTTCGGGTCGTATCGGGTGCTGTGGCGTGACCTGCGTGAGCTCTGGGTCGTCGACCGGCGCGCCGTCGGTTTTCTGTTGGCGAGTGCGGTCTTTCGCGACGGGCTCGCGGGGGTGTTCACCTTCGGTGCCGTGCTGGCGGTCCGGGTGTACGGCATCGCCGACTCGGACGTGTTGCTCTTCGGTATCGCGGCCAATGTCGTTGCGGCCCTTGGCGCGGTGGTTGCGGGTCGGTTCGACGACCGCGGTGGACCCAAGATCGTCATCGTGGTCTCGCTCGCCTCGATGATCGTCTGCGGCGTGGCGTTGCTTCTGGTATCCGGCCCGTTGATGTTCTGGATATTCGGCCTCCTGCTGACCATATTCGTCGGCCCGGCCCAGTCCGCCGCCCGCTCGTTCCTCACCCGCCTGGCCCCACCCGGCCGCGAAGGGCAATTCTTCGGCCTCTACACCACCACCGGACGCGCCGTAACCTTCCTCGCCCCTACTCTTTTCGGTCTCTTCGTCTGGCTCTTCGACGCCGACCGCGCCGGTATTGTCGGCCTCCTGGTGGTGCTGGCCATCGGGCTGCTCGTCCTGCTTCCGGTCCGCTCGCCTGATCCGACGGAGGTTGTCTCGGCGCACCCGAAGCCCACCGAGTAACGGCGTCCACAACGAAAGCGCCTGTCTAGCATCGGTTCATGACGCTTTCCTATGTGGTAACCGGTAGCGGACGGGGGATCGGGCGGGCGATCGTGGAGCGGTTGCTCGGCGACGAGAATATTGTTGTAGCCGTTGAACGGGACGCCGATGCGCTGGCGTCGGCGGGTGACCGGGTGATTCCGGTGATCGGTGATGCGGCCGCTGAGGAGATCGCCGAAGAGGCCGCTGATCTCGCGCAGCGGGCGGGCACGTTGGCGGGGTGGGTGAATAATGCGGCGGTATTTCGGGACGCCTCAGTGCATTCCGCGTCGGCAACTCGGGTCGTCGAAATGATTACCGCGAATCTGGCACCAGCGGTCGTCGGCTGCACCACTGCGGTCCGGCGCTTTTTGCGTGCCGAAACCACTGGCGCGATCGTCAATATTACGTCGCACCAAGCGCAACGAGCGGTGCCCGGTGCGCTGCCCTACAGCACCGCGAAAGCCGCGATCGAGGGCCTGACGCGGGCGCTCACGGTGGAGTACGGCGCGCGGAATATCCGGGTGAATGCCGTCGCGCCCGGGTCGGTTGCTACCGAGCGGTACGCCGAATTCCTTGCGAGCCTTGATCCTTCGGTGGCGGAACGAGTCGAGCGGCAGATGGCGGATCTGCATCCGATCGGCCGGGTGGCGACCACCGCCGAAGTGGCGGCGGCGGTGGCGTATCTGCTCTCGGCGGACGCGAGCTTCGTCAACGGCGCGGTGCTGCCGGTGGATGGTGGCCGCTCGGTGCTCGCGATCGATCCGGAGGCTCGCTAGTAGCAGGATCATGCTATCCGCCTGCGGAAACCAACTCTTCGGCCTGTTCGGCCGGGTCTCGACAGCGACCGCGCAGGCATCATCGGCCGCGCGCTGGTCCGGTGCCTTGGTCTTGCCGCGATGCTGCCGCGCTCGCCCGCACCGAGAGGTCGTATCAGGCGGTGCCCTGCTGCCGGACGAAGACACAAGCCCCGGATAAGCAGGCGATTCCCTCCTCGACAACGCCGCGCTGAATCGGCATTCGCCGTACCGCCGGACGCTTTGGTGAATTCATGCTAAACGCATAAATACGCTAACTCGCAAACCCCCGGCGATCGAAGACACCTCGGTTTGTTTTCCGTTGCGGCGCACCATAATCGACATCTCGCTCTTGACTCGGCTGCGGGTGCGGTCGTATGGTCATCCCACGGCCTTAATACGGCCGCAGGAGGGTCGGTGGGGATACCAATACCCCCTCCATTGCGGGTATAAACACACGTCGTTGACAACTGGGTCAACAAAGTTGAGCGCGACGCCGATTTGAGCCTCGCCACGAGTCGGCGCATAAAGTCGAGTTAGCAAGTATTCATAATTGGACATCCCAATGGGGGGTAGTATGACAACGTCGGTAGCGATCGGCCAAAATCTATCGGCCATCGTTCAAGAAATCCAATTCGGTTCCGCACGGGCCATTCACGATCAGTTCAGCGGCGATGCCGCGGCCGAGTCGGCGAGCATGCTGAGATCAGCCGCCGAGGAGACCGTCGAGCGGGCACGCAAAGGTTCTACCGACGCCTTGACCGAGTTGCATCTTGCCCTCGAGTCCATTCACCGGTCGTATTTCGCCAAGCCGCGCCCCAACGAGTCATGGTGCAACCGGAAGGGGATTCTCGATCCGGTGCAGGCGATCCTCGAAGATTTCGTCATCGAGTACGAAGACCAGTGGATGGATGAGGGCGAGATTCCTTTCACCGACGATCCCGATCAGTTCGTCCAGCAATTGAAGGAAGCGGTCCGCGCCCACCCCGCCAACCGGCATCCCTTCTACATCGACTTTCTGCCATTCAAAGCCGGTGTCGCCGATATTCGATACTATCTTGCCCAGGAAACCGCCCTGGATCCGCGGTTCGACGATTTCATCGCGTTGATGCAATTGGGCTGCGACAGCCAGCAGAAGCTGGAGTTGGCCGGCAACTACTGGGACGAGATGGGCAACGGCAACCCCGCTCAGGTCCATACGGCGATGTTCGAGAACGCGATGCGCGAGGTGGGGGCGGATCCCGAGTTCGTCCGCACGCATCGGCTGGTGGAAACGCTCATCTGCGGGAACCTCTCGGCGACGCTGGCGGTGAATCCCCGGTTCTACTACCGCTCCATCGGCAGCTTCGCGGTGACGGAGTTCTTGTTCCCCCGCCGCTGCGCTCAACTCCTCGAGGCGTGGCGGCGCAACAACCTCTCCGTTCGCAACGGCGAGTACCACAAGGAGCACATCGGTATCGACGCCCGGCATGCGAGCGGGTTCTTCCGGAACGTCATCAAGCCCGAGATTCGCAAGGATCCGAGCGCCACCGGTGATATCTACTGGGGAGCGATAGCCCGGATGAACTCTTCGCAACGCTATCTCGATGCGCTGCTGAACGAGCTCGTCGCATGCTGATCGAGGTCGATGACAACGCGCTGGCGGTCCGGAAAGGCGAGACCAGCGTCGAGTCCGCCGCGTTCCATGCATGGTGTCTGTCCCTAAATATGCAGACCACCGAGCTACGCGTATCGGCTACCGCGGCGGATCTCGACGAGAACGAAAGAGAACTCGTCGTCGCCATTACCGAACTGTCGGATGTATTCGATGTTCCGTGCACCATCACCGTCCCGCCGTCCTGTGCACAACTGATCAACCAACTACCGCTCGAAACCGACTTCGTCACCGTGCGTATTTCCGGATGACCGAGCCATATAACCAGCCCCGATGAGCGGGCTGCACACTGAAAGGAAGACCTGTGTCCGAACTGCATGATCGTGGATTCACGTTTGTCACCCTTCCGCCGGCCGATGATGACGTGCTGTCCAGCTACGACGACCTCGAGCTCGACCCATACATGGCACATGGCACCAGGTACAAACGATTCTCACAGTACCGACTGAGCCTCTCGGCTGACGCGGGATGGCAGTTCGAACTGCTGCCACACCGTGCGTACGCGGCATACAAGAAATTCAATAACGTCGCAGGCGGCTTCCTCCGCGAGTACACGCCGATCGCCGTTGATTTTGTCAGCGCGATCAAGGCAGTCGTCGACAAGGAGCGCTTCCTCGATGAGACCTTCGACTGGCAGATCAATGTCCACCAGAACCGGAGCAAGGCGACGTTCGACAAGTCGGCAGAGCTCACGCCGGAGGGGATTCATCAGGACGGTCGCACGTTCGTGATCATCTGGGTCCTGAACAGGCACAATGTACGGGGCGGCGAAATGCGTCTCTGGCCCGCGAAAGACGCCGCCGAGCCGATGTGGCGCGGCACGCTCGGTGCGGGCGAGGCGGTGCTCCTCGATGATAAACGCGTCTTTCACGATGTGACGCCGATCGAACCGCACGGTTCGGAGACCGGCACCCGCGACATCCTCATCGTCTCGTTCTCCCCGTGGGACGAACGCTGGTATGGCGAGGAACACGAACGTGCGGTCCTCTCCGATGCAGTCTGAACCCGGCCCCGCCGATGACGGCGACACAGCGCTCTCCGCAGTGAGGCTGGTCAACGGTGCCTGTCCATTGGATTGCCCCGACGCGTGCAGTTGGACAGTCACCGTCGACGGGGATGAGCCGGTGAAACTGGCCGGGCGTAAAGATCACCCATTCACCGCGGGTTCGCTCTGCGTCAAGGTCGGCCAATACCTCGAACAGACCCGGTCACCCGCTCGGCTGCTGAATCCGAAACGTCGAGCGGGTCCGAAGGGGTCGGGGAAATTCGAGGATGTCGATTGGGCGACGGCGATCGACATGATCACCGACCGGCTCGAGAACGCGATCAATCGGTGGGGTGGGGAGTCGATATGGCCCTACCAAGGCACCGGCAACCTGGGTTATATCCAAGGCCTGCAGGGCAAGTCGGGCCAAAGGCTGTGGAACGCGATCGGCGCGTCACGTCATGACATGACGATCTGCTCGATCGCCGGACATGCAGGACTTGCGCGGTCCACCGGTATCTCGTTGGGGATAGACACCGAATCGTTGGCAGCGTCTCGCCTTGTGCTCATGTGGGGTGTCAACACGCTCAGTTCAGGGCATCATCTGTGGAAATTCGTGCAGCGGGCGCGTACGCACGGTGCGTGGATCGTCGCGATCGATCCGATCCGGACCCGGACGGCCAGACTTGCCGATGAGCACATCGCACCCCGTCCCGGCACCGACGCTCTGCTCATTCTGGCCCTGATCCACGAGCTGCTCACGCGCCAGGCGATCGACGTCGACTACATCGAGACGATGACCAATGGGTGGCCTGAGTTCCGCGACCGGCTGCCCGAATTCGCCCCCGCAGCCGTCGAAAAGACAACCGGCGTACCCGCATCGGTGATCGCGCGCCTTGCCGCAAGGATCGCGTCGTCGCCACCGGTAGGCATCCGTGCGGGGATGGGGTTGCAACGCCATGCCGGGGGCGGCAACGTGCTGCGATTGCTCGCATGCCTGTCGGCGGTAACCGGCGACTGGGGCCGCTACGGCGGTGGCGTGTCCTATTCGACCGACGGCTATTTCGGGCTCAACCGGGAAGCCCTCGAGCGCAACGACCTACGGGCGAAGCCGGCGCGAAGCCTGTCCATGACCCGGCTCGGCGACACACTCAACGATCCGGACCTGTCGCCGCCGGTCAAGGTTCTGTTCGTCTATGGCGCCAACCCCGTGGCAAGCTCGCCCGGCCAGGCCAACATCATCCGCGGATTGTCGCGCGAAGATCTGTTCACTGTGGTTGTCGACCACTTCCAAACCGACACCTGCGATTATGCCGATCTTATTCTGCCTGCGACGATGCAAACAGAGCACCTCGACATTCACGACGGAAACGGCCATATGTACATCGCATGGAACGAACCCGCCGTTGCTCCCGCGGGCCAGGCGCTGTCTACGACCGAAATTTTCCGTCGAATCGCCGCTGGACTACGGCTGAGCGAGCCGTGCCTCTATGACAGTGACCTCGAAATAGCTCGCCAGCTGATGAATTCCACGCACCCGTCGCTACACGGCATCACCCTGGAATCATTGCGTTCGCACGGATGGCAACGCCTGAATTACCCGGACAAGTTCATCCCCTTCGGCGATGGCTTTTACACCGCGAGTGGGAAATTCGAGTTCCCGACAAACACCGACTTCAGCGCGGAGACCGCGGCGGAGCCAGGAAAGGACGAGCGGTACCCGCTGACCCTGCTGGCGACCGCCGCGCACTACACACTCAACTCGACGTTCCTCAACAATGAGCTGCTTTCCCGCAAGTCGAGCGGGACCGCGGTCACCTTGAACCCTACGGACGCCGACGCTCGTGGAATCGGTACCGGCTGCCGCGTCAGGGTTTTCAACGGCCGAGGCGAATTCAGCACCCATGCCGAGATCAGCGATACGGTCCCACCGGGGGTCGTCGCGATGACAAAGGGCAGCTGGATCAAGATCGTCGGCGGCCCGACGGTGAACGCAACGGTGGAGGAACGCGACGCCGACCTGGGCGGTGGAGCGGTATTCCACGACAATAATGTCGACGTTCAGCCGCTCGACCGACAGGATACCGATGATTGACTGGAATTTGTTCTGGCCGTTCGTGCTCGCCGCGGTCGTGCTGGTGGTCGTACCCGGTCCGGATATGATTCTGATCGTCACTCTCGGCACTCGGCACGGTAAAACCGCCGGTGTGGCGGCCGCTGCGGGAGTGGCAATCGGGCTTACCGTCCATATCGCCATCACGGTGCTCGGACTATCCGCCCTGCTGCACAAATTCCCCGCCATGTACCAGGCGTTGAAATGGCTCGGCGTCATCTACCTCGTCTATCTTGCGATCTCGTCGTTTCGGGCCGACCACGCACCGGCCACCGGCGAGATATCCACTTCGAAAATCCTGCCCAAGCCGGTGCTGGCGTCATTTCGAAGTGCGACCATTACCAATTTATTGAATCCCAAAGTGATTCTGTTCAACCTTGCGTTCCTGCCCCAGTTCACCAACCCCGACCTGGGCAATGTGCCACAGCAGCTCACCATTCTGGGCCTTGTTCTCGTCGTGATCGATTTTGCGATCGACGGCCCCATCGGTTACCTGTCCGGCATGTTCGGTGACCGTATCGCAGACACCAGCAGCAGCTACGGTCGCAGAATCAACAACACCGCCGGGGCGATATTTCTCTGCTTGGCCGGCTGGTTGGCGACGACGTGACCGGAAGTGCAGACCAATGATTCGATTCACCAAGATGCAGGCCCTCGGCAACGACTACCTCGTGGTCGAACCCGGCCACCTCGAGCGTCCGATCGACGGCGCTCTCGTCCGGCAGTTGTGCGACCGGCATTTCGGTATCGGGGCGGACGGGGTGCTCCTCGGTCCGACCGAACGGATAGGCGAGAGTGGCGCCGAAACAACGATCGGTCTGCGGATCTTCAATTCCGACGGCTCCGAGTGCGAGAAGAGCGGTAACGGCTTGCGCATGTTCGCCGCGTACCTGCGCCGCAACTACCTGCCCGCCGATAAATTCGTGCTCGAGGTCTTGGCGGGCGACTGCCCGGTCGAGATCATCAGCACGGATCCGTGGGAGGTGTCGGTGGATATGGGGATGGCGGAGTCCCTCGGTGATATGGAATTGGAAACCCCCGAGGGCACGGTTATCCCCTTCCATCGCGTCGACATCGGCAATCCGCACGCCGTCGCCTTCGTTCCGGACGCCACCGAGGAATTGGCGCGAAGTGTCGGTGCCTGGGCTGCACACCACCCCGTATTCGGTCCGCACGGCACCAACGTTCAGCTCTGCACTGCCGTCGACAGGCAAACGTTGAAACTTCAGATTTGGGAACGTGGGGCTGGCTATACGCTGGCATCGGGAAGCAGCAGCTGCGCGGCAGCGTACAGTGCTTTCCGCGCTGGATACGTCGACCGATCGGTCACGGTTACCATGCCAGGTGGCGACGTAACCGTACTCATCGACAACGATCGTATTCATCTGCAGGGGCGCTGCGAGTTCGTCGCCCACGGCAGCACGTTTGACAGCTAGCGCCGCAAGGTGATCCGCCCACGGCCTGATCGTGCTGTCGGCCAAAACCGGGCAGCTGAAGACACTTCGGCGCACGTTCGCCGAGCAGGATGTCCACTCGATCGACTTCTGTGACGGCATGCTCGACGGATCGACCGAAGAACAGCTCGCCCGTGTCGCGGCGACTCCCGAGGAAGACATCATCCCGCTGTGCGTCGCGGCGTTCGGACCGGTAGACACCATCGACGCGCACACCCGCCGACTGTCACTGTGGCGATAGCGCGGACCGTGCAGGACGAACAGTCCTGACCGTCAACGCTCCTTCTGCGGCCACCACGCGCCCATGCCCAGCGCGATCAGTCTGACCTGTTGCACCGTGCGATCGATGATGACGTCCTGCTCGCGCGACGGCGCCGAAATGTAGGCGGCGATGCCGTCGGTGACCGTCGCGACCAGCAGATCGGCGGCGATCTCCAGATCCGGTGGCGTCCAGGAGTCCAGCGCGGGGACGCGGGAAAGATCAGCGACGAGCTCGCGAACGATCAGCTGGAGTTCCAGCGCGATCGACTTCCGCAGCGCCGCCGAGCCGCCGTGCCGTTCCCGGGTCAAGAAACCGAACAGTTCCCGCTTCGGCCCGACTTGCGCGAACACGAAACGCACCGTGTCGGACAGGCCGGCGTCCGGTTTGCGGCGCACCTCGCGTAGCGCGAGCCGCAGCGCCGTGATGCCGTCGTCGACCAGTGTCGCGCCGAGGTCGTCCAGCGAGGCGAAGTGCCGATAGAAGGCGGTCGGCACAATGCCCGCTGAGCGGGCGATTTCCCGCAGGCTCAGCGCGGCGAAACCGCGCTCGGCGGCCAGCGCCAGGGTGCCGTCCAGTAGCGCCTGTCTCGTGCGCTCCTTGCGCTCGCCTCGGGTTGCCGCCTGCTCGCTCATCACGGTGAGCATACATCCGTTCACCATTCGCCTAATCCCAATGTGTTGTTCGCGTCACATGTTTTGCCGGTTGACACCGGGGCCCTGCTATCAGTCACACTAGTTGAGTGTACAGACGTGCACTGAAATTGGAACGCAACGTCGCGGCTCCTGCAAGTCGATCAGCCCCGACAAGAGGCACGGAGTAACGAATGGTGGATCTCATCAACCTGGTGCAGACCCTGACCTCGCCGCATCCGCTGGATCGGTATCTGGAACTCGTGCGCCCCACCCTCACCGCGCGGGAGATGCGCGCCGAGATCGTCCACGTCGACCGCTCGGTGCCGGGATCGGTGACGCTCACCTTGCGCCCGACCCGACAGTGGAAAGGCCACGCCGCCGGGCAGTACGTCCAGATCGGCGTGGTTATCAACGGTGTCCGGCACGCCCGCTGCTATTCGCCGGTCGGTCCGGCTGGCCGAGGCAGGCACCTCCAGCTCACCGTCAAGGCGCACCCCGACGGTCTGGTATCGCAGTACCTCTACCGCAATGCCGAGCCCGGCATGGTGGTCGACCTCGAGCCGGCCGCCGGGGTATTCCGGCTGCCCGACCCGCGCCCGGAGCGGGTGCTGTTGATCAGCGGCGGCAGCGGCATCACGCCGGTGCTGTCGATGCTGCGCACCCTGGCCGACGAGGACTACCCGGGTGATGTCGTCTTCCTGCACTACGCGAAATCGCCCGAGGTGGTTCCGCACCGTGCGGAACTCGACGCGATCGCCGAGCGGCACAAGAACTTTCGTATCGAGCTGCGGCACCCGTGGCGGGCCGACACCACCCGGGTCGACCCGACCGCACCGTGGGTCGACGTGGCGCCCGCGAAGACCAGCGGGTACTTCGACTACGACGAACTGGAGCGGGTGGCGCCGTGGTTCGCCGACGCGCACACCTACGTCTGCGGCCCCCAGTCGCTGATGGCCGCGGTGCGCAAGATCTTCGAGGCCGAACAGCTCGACGACCGGCTGCACACCGAGGAATTCACCCTGTCGCTCGCGCCCGTCGACGCCGACGAGGCGTTCGGCACGGTGCGCTTCTCGGCCAGCGGCGTCGCCGCGGACAACAACGGCGCACCACTGCTGGAACAGGCCGAATCCGCCGGACTCACTCCGGAATACGGCTGCCGGATGGGAATTTGCTTCTCCTGCACCGCGGTTCGCCGCACCGGTTGCACCCGCAACCTGCGGACCGGGGAAACCGACAGTGACCCGGATCAGCCCATCCAGCTCTGCATCAACGCGCCCGTGGGCGACGTCGACATCGACATCTGACCAAGCAAAGGATTAATCGAATGACAATCCTGACCGAAACCAAAGACGGCCCGCTGGTACTGAGCCCGGACCAGATCGAAGAACTAGGCAAGGCGCTCGACGAGCTGCGTGCCAAGACCGTCGCCGACCTGGGCGACCGCGACCGCGAATACCTGTACTCGATCATCAAGGCACAGCGTGGTTTCGAGGTCGCCGGGCGCGGCCTGATGTACCTCGGCTTCCTGCCGCCGGTCTGGCTGGCCGCCGTCGCCGCGCTGAGCGTGTCGAAGATCCTGGACAACATGGAGATCGGCCACAACGTCATGCACGGCCAGTACGACTGGATGCGTGAGCCCGGCCTGAATTCCCGTGTCTTCGAATGGGATACGGTCTGCCCGGCGGACCAGTGGAAGCACTCGCACAACTACTTGCACCACACCTACACCAACATCCACAACAAGGACCGCGACATCGGCTACAGCATCCTGCGGATGGACGAGAGCCAGTCGTGGAACGTGCTGCGCCTCGGCCAGCCGCTGTACGCCTTCGCGCTGATGATGCTGTTCGAGTGGGGCGTGATGGGCCACGACCTCGAGGTCGAGAACGTGCTGAGCGGCAAGCGGAAATGGTCCGACGTCAAGCGATTGCTGCGCGGCCAGCTCCGCAAGGCGGGCAAGCAGGCGCTCAAGGACTACCTGGTGTTCCCGGCGCTGACCGGCCCGCTGTTCTTCAGCACCCTCGCGGGCAATGTCACCGCCAACCTGGTCCGCAACGTGTGGGCCTACTCGATCATCTTCTGCGGTCATTTCCCCACCGGCGTACAGACGTTCACCGAGGAGGAGACCGCCGACGAGACCCGCGGCGAGTGGTACATCCGGCAGATGCTCGGCTCGGCCAATATCAGCGGCAGCAGGCTGTTCCACATCATGTCCGGCAATTTGTCGCACCAGATCGAACACCACCTGTTCCCGGACATCCCGGCGGCCCGCTACCCGGAGATCGCACCGGAGGTCCGGGCATTGTGTGAAAAGTACGGGCTGCCGTACAACACGGGTCCGTTGGGCAAGCAGATCGGCTCGGTGTGGTGGAAGATTTGCAAGCTCGCACTGCCGCCGAGCTTGGTCAAGAGCGAATCGTCTCCCGGTGTTATTGTGATGCGTCAGCGAAAGGCAAGCGAAGTGGGCGTGTGAATGATCGGGAAATTCGAAAGTAACAAGGACCTCATTCAGGAATTGACGTCTTCCGGCGCGAAGCATGTCGGCAATATCGCCGGTATCATCGCGGGCACCGTCGCGGAGGTCACCAAGGAGATCGGTGATTGGTTCACCGACGCGATCGAGATGAACGAGGCCGCCGCGGCCGCCCGGCGTGATGCCCAAGCGCGGCGGGAGGCAGATCTCGAGCACGACGATCAGGAACCGCAGGCGCCGAAGCCGACGGTCGCCGATCCGGTGACCACCGAGACGTCGTTCGTCGACGCCGAGGTGGTCGAGCCGGGGGTCGACGAGACCCGCTGATCACCACACCGGCAGCCGGCGCCGGTGCTCGGCGACATCGGTGATGAGGTCCCGGTATCCGTCGGTCAGTTCGGCGAGCCTGCACCACTGCAGGTGGGCTTCCCCGTCCACCTGCACGGTGTGTGCCTGCCGCCGCGGTGTCTTTCGCAAAGCCCGTTGTGCCGCAACCCATTTCGCGGCCAGCCGGTCGATCACCGCGCCGAGCGTCTCGGTATGCAGCGAGGCGCCGCCGCGGTGCTCGATATTGTCGGCCACCCACGCGTCGATCCGTCCGATGAGTTCGGCCCGATCTCGATCGATGTCCTCGACCAATTTGCTGCACGCCGCGACCCGCCCGCTGGCGGCGTCCGGTGCGTGCGCCGCTTCGACCGTCTTGTGCCGTCGCTCATGGCATTCGACGAGTTCGCGCGCCGCCCGCAGCACGATGTGCTTGTGCCGGTTCGGATCGTCGCGGAAGGCGCGCAATAGTTCCATGGGTGATGGCAGCTCTTCGGTCCCGATACGGACTGCTGCGAATTCGGTCGGCATATGCGCACACCCCTGCGGTAACGATCCATTGGATGCGCCAGGGCCGAGGGGGATTTCGGGGAGGGGCACCCCTCGGCTCCGGCGCAGCCCCGAGCTCGGACGTCGCCCCCCACAGTCCACCAGCACGGCAAAGAAACCGGGAAATCCGCGACGATGCGATGAGGAAGACGCCCCGAGAAATCGGGACTCTTTCAGGAAAGCGCGGTTGCCTAATCGGCGCAATAGTATGGTGTACGAATCCGAAAGCCGCTTGTAAATTGTTATGATCCGTCACGGATCGGTCACATCAGTGCACCGTCGCCGAGGCCGACATGAAGACATGAGCGCATGGGCAGCAACCGATTCGGCGCGGCGGCTGCGCGGCGTCGTTGGATAGGCTAACCTCGATGTTCGTGCCCGCCTACGTGTCTTCACCCGAGCTGACATTCGGGTTCATGTTCGCGCTAGAAGACCCCGAGCGAATCGGCGAGGTGGTCCGCACCCTCATCGTGCGCAAGACCGTATCGGTCTTCCGTCTGGCCAGACTCTCCGACGACGACGGGCCGCCCGAGCGCTATGTGGTGAACTGGGCCGCCATACCCCAGATTTCGATCACCACCGCCGTGCCCGACACCGACGAGCTGCAGGCGCAACGGATCATGCTGGTCAACGCGTTCCTCAGCGAGGATGGCGAAGTAAGCCTGTACTCGGCGCAGGGGAGCGGGCCGGGCTAGTCGTCCTGCCATTCCGGAACACCGAAGAGCGCCATGGTGATCTGGTACAGATGTCCACTCAGCGTCGGCAGTGCCTGTGGTCCGGGACCCTCCAGGCAATCGCGGATGCGATCGTCCACGGCGCCGATGAGCGCGTCGAAGATGTCCGCCGGAATGTCCACCGGAATATCGCCTGCGGCGCGGCCGATCCGGAAGGCCGCGCGCATCCGGTTCGCCAGCAGCGTTTTCATCTGACGGCGCTGTTCGGCGACGATCGGGCCTGCCACCAGGCATTCGATATGCAGCGCGCGGGCATAGATGCCGTTGTCGGCCAGCACCTGCAGATAGGTCTGCAGCGTCGTGCGAATGAGTGCCCGCCACTCGGCGCGCGGCGTGGCCTGCACGCTGGTGTCCAACTCGCTGAGCACCAGTCCGACCGCGGCTTCGAAGGCCTCGGCGAAGCAGTCGTCCCGGCCGCGGAACAGCTCGTAGAAGGTGCGCCGCGAGACGGTGGCGCGGGCCACGATATCGCCGACCGTCGTTGCCGCGTAACCGCGTTCGGCGACCGCCTCCAACACCCCCAGATACATCCGCATGCGCTGCGAATGAGCGACCGCCTCCGGCGCCATGCCGTGGGTGCCGCGTGGCAGGCGACCGCGATCGACACCGGCTTCGAGTCCCATTCCCCGAGGATAGCCACCGCTCGGCAGTGACCAGGGTCATACTTGCCCGCCCGCTGTGGTCCCCGTTACTCTCGCATCCACCATAGGTACGGCAGTGTTTTTAAGTGGTTCAGCAGGAGAGGTCGAGGTCGATGAGGACAGTGCGCCGGAAGCTGAGTCGCGTTGCGGTGCTGGTGGTCGCCTCGGCCATGACCGCGTTGTGGGTCGTGCCGAGCACGGCCGTGGCGGAGTCGGCGCCGGATGGCGGTGAACTCGCCAAGGCGTGGACCGCCGCGCACGACGGTCCGGCGAAGTATCCCGGTCCGGTGCATATCGACTTCGATGTGCCGATCACCATGACCGACGGAACGGTGTTGAAAGCCAACATCTATCGTCCGGTCGACGCGGCGGGGCGGATAGTGGCAGAACCGCTGCCCACCATCATCAACCTGACCCCGTACACGAAATTCGTGTCGCTGCTGGCGGATCTGGCCCTCAACATCCCGGTGCTGTCCGACGCGCTGATCCAGTTGGTTGACCGGTTCGACTTCGCGGGCACGCCGTTCGACTCGATCACCGATCTGACCAAGGCGCTCAGCGGCGGCGCCGCGCGCACCTTCGGCGCGGACCGGAAGCTGGTGCAGCAGGGCTACACCTACATCGTGGCCGACGTGCGCGGCACCGGGTATTCGCACGGCGCCTGGCAGTTCCTGCAGAGCAGGGAAACCCAGGACACCCTGGAAATGATCGACTGGGCGAGCAAGCAGCCGTGGTCGGACGGCAATATCGGCATGTCCGGCATCTCGTACTCGGGCATCAATCAATTCAAGGCGGCCGAACAGAATCCGCCCGCGCTCAAGGCGATTTTCCCCGTCGAGGGCAGTACCGACACGCTGACCGATGTCGCTTTCCCCGGCGGTGGATTGGGTTTGTTCGGACCGCTCTATATCGCGGCGGTCGACCTGATCTCCAATTTCCCCGACCCAGTCGGCATAGCGCTCGGCCACCTGGACCTGAAATGGCTGCTGGACCGCGTGGCCACGCCGCTGGAATTCTTCGATTACATCCTGATGGCCTTGGCGCTCAACGTGGATTCGGTACCGGAACCGCTGAAGCAGCAGCTCCTGCCGGGTAGCCCGCTGCGCTCGGCGTTCACCGACAGCCACCCGGAGCGGATTCGAGTACCAACGTTCGTCTACGGCGGTTGGCAGGACATCTTCGCCTCGTCTAGTGCTCGCTCGTTCGCTGACATTCCGTTGCCGCCGGACCGCAAAAAGCTGATCATGGGCGACACCTACCACTTCAATCCCGGTTCCGGCCTGGGTAGTCCGGGCCGACCGCCGCGGCTGGACGTGCTGCAGCAGGCCTGGTTCGACAAATGGCTCAAGGGCATCGATAACGGCATCGACGAGTACGGGCCGGTCGCGCTGTGGCAGCAGGGCGGCGGCTGGACCACCACGTCGGCCTTCCCGCGTCCCGGCATGGACTACCAGCGCATGTACCTCTCGCCCACCCCGAGCGGCACCGCGACCAGCGTCTACGACGGCTCGCTCACCGCGCGAACCCCCGACGGCGCGGCGCGATTGACGGTATCGCCGGTCACCGGGATCACCTCGCTGTGCTCCCGCGACGCCGCGGTCGAATCCGCCGGCGTCATCGGCCTGGCCAATTTCTGCGGCCGCGACGACCGCATCCACGAGCTGGGTGGCCTCACCTTCACCGCGGCGCCGGTCGATGAGCCCACCGTGCTGTCGGGCCCGATCACCGTGCACCTCAACACCATGTACGACAACATCGAGGGTTACTGGGCGGTGAGCGTGAATGATGTTGCGCCGAACGGACAGTCGACGGTGCTGGCCAGTGGACAGCTGGCCGCCTCACTGCGCGCGGTGGACGAGGCCAGGAGCGCGAAGGACGCCGATGGGGACTACACGCACACCGTCTACAAGCTGACCCTCGCCGATCGCCAGATCCTGGTGCCGGGACAGCCGACCACCCTCGACGTCGCCGTCAATCCGCTCGACGCGGTGCTGCAACCGGGACATCGGTTGCGCGTCAACGTCTTCGCCAGCAACTTCCCGCGCGGGTTCCTCGCGCCGCCGATGCTGTTCGACGGCGGAATTCTGAATGCCCTTGCACCGCAACACCTTGTCCTCGATCCCGCCGCGCCGAGTTTTGTGAACGTGCCGTTGAGCAGGCCGCTGAACTGACGGCAGCGCCGGACCGGTGTGCATCGCCGGGCAGGCGCGCCGAGGTCGCGCACGGTCGCGCCGCCGGTGCGGCGAGGTAGCCGCCGAGCCCGGACACGATGACGGTGGAGTTTGTGATACGCCATTTCGGCGGCGCTATTCGTTTGGCGTGTCGGTGCCCGATCGTGGCTCGGCGAGCGGCCGAGTACGCGACAATCAGGATATTCCGCACCTGGTTTGTGGCGTGGATCGAAAGCATCTGAAAGGAGCATCGATCATGGAACCCGAAAATCCTGACAAAGCCGCCGAGTTGGCCTATCCGGTCAATCCTGTTCGGGTCCGAGGGGATCTGGATCCCGCGCTGTCCCGATGGATGTGGCTGGTCAAGTGGCTGCTGGCCATTCCGCATTACATCGTGCTGTTCTTTTTGCACATCGCCTACTTCGTCCTCACGGTGATAGCGTTCTTCGCGATTCTGTTCACCGGCAAATACCCACGGGCGTTGTTCGACTTCAATGTCGGTGTCATGCGCTGGACTTGGCGGGTCGAGTTCTACGCGCTGGCCGTACTCGGCACCGACAAGTACCCGCCGTTCAGCCTGAAGCCGAACGCGGAGTACCCGGCCGATCTCGAGGTCGACTATCCGGAGCGGCTGCATCGTGGTCTGGTGCTGGTGAAGTGGTGGCTGCTGGCCATTCCGCACTATCTGATCCTGGCCGCGATGTCGAGCGGCGGCATGACGCTCGTCATGTACAGCGACGACGATTGGTCCGGCGTCGGCCAAATTCCGCTGATCAGCATCCTGGTGTTCATCGCGCTGATCGGGCTGCTGTTCACCGCGCGCTACCCGAGGGGCTTGTACGACTTCGTCGTCGGCATCAGCCGCTGGGCCATCCGGGTGCAGGCATATGCCACCCTGATGCGCGACGAGTACCCGCCGTTCCGGCTCGACCAGGGCGCCCGCGAGCCCGAAATCCGTTGAACCACAGCAGCACCCGAATCCGCCCGTTGGCTCAGCGGGCGGATTCGTATATCCGGCGGACCACGTCCTCGATCTCCGGTTCCTCGATGGACAGATCACGCACCTCGGCGCGGTCGGACACCGCGGCGAGCAGCTGTGCGGCGGTGGTCCTTTCCGGATCGAAGGCCAGCCGCTGTCGCATGCCACCGGCCTCGGTCTCCAGCAGCTGCGCGCACGGCAGGTCATCGATGTCCGGTGTCGGCTCGGCCAGATCGACGACGAGAACCCGCCGCGCGCCGACGGTGGTCGCCAACCCCGTCAGCGACCCGTCATAGACCAGGCGGCCGTGATCCACCACGAGCACACGGCCGCACAGCCTTTCGATGTCGCCCATATCGTGGGTGGTGAGCAGCAGGGTGGTGCCGCGGTCGGCGCGTTCGGCGCGCAGGAATTCGCGCAGGCGTTGTTTCGACAGCACGTCCAAGCCGATGGTGGGTTCGTCGAGGATCACCAGCTCGGGGGAATGCAGCAGTGCCGCAGCCACTTCCGCGCGCATGCGCTGACCGAGTGAGAGCTGACGTACCGGGGTGTCGAGGGTGTCGGCCATTTCCAGCTGCTCGATCAGTTCGTGCCTGCGCTTGCGTGCGACGTCCGGCTCCAGCCGGTGGATGGCCGCGAGGATCGAAAACGATTCGCGCAGCGGCAGATCCCACCAGAGCTGGGAGCGCTGCCCGAACACCACCCCGATCCGCGCGGCGAGTTCGCGCCGTTGCCGGACCGGTTCCAGCCCGCAGGTGCGCACGCTGCCGGAGGTCGGCACCAGGATGCCGGTGATCATCTTGATGGTGGTGGACTTGCCCGCACCGTTGGCGCCGATGTAGCCGACCGCCGTGCCGGGTTCGATCCGGAAGGACATCCGGTCCACCGCGGTCAGTGTTTCGCGGCGCCGCCGCCAGCGGCGGCCGTCCTTGCGCGACAGGGTGAATTGCCTTGTCAGATCCTCGATCTGGATGATCGCCTGCGATGAGCTGGAATTCGCCACGTTATCCGCCCCCTCCCTGATAGTGCCGAGTACCGAACCGCCAGAAACTCAGTGCCAGCAGCCACACCCAGAGTGCCGCCAGCGGGCTCAGCCAGGCCAGCCACGCGGGCAGCAGCGCCGGGCCTGGCAGCCCCAGCAACTCGATGGTCGGCAGATACGCGGTGAAGGCGACCGGGATGGCGAAGCCGAACAGCAGCCGCAGCGGTGTCGGAAAGACCGTGGCCGGTTGGACCGCGGCGAATGAGCCGCCGTAGGTGAAGCTGTTGGTGAGCTCGGCGCCGTCGATCAGATAGAACTGCAAACCGGCCGCGCACACGAAAATGCCGCCGAACAAGGCGATACCGCTGAGCATCGTGAGCAGCACCAGCGCGACGGTGGCCGGACTCCAGTCGATGTCGTTGCGCAGGAAACCCAGGGCGAGCACCACCAGCGCGACCGACGCGCGGGCGAAGCGCCGCAGCGAGATATCGCTGGTGATGAGCTGCAGCAGCAGCGGCTGCGGGCGCAGGTGATACGCGTCGAGCTGACCCATCCGAATCAGCGTCGGCAAGGTGTCGAGATGGCCGAAGAGAACCTGGGCCAGCGCGAAGGTCGACTGACCGAACCCGAACAGCAGCAGGGCGGCATTCAGGTCGAGGCCGCCGAGCACCCGGACGTTGTGGAAGATCACCCACACTTCGGCGAATTCGACGAGGCCGATCAGGAAGGCGCTGAAAACCTCGCTGGCGAAGGACAGCCGGTAAGCCCGCTGGGCGCGGATCCGGGAGCGCAGCACCGCCGCGTACGGGGTGAACCAGGTCCCGGCCCGCACGGCGCTCGGCTCAACCACCCTGCACCTCCAGCTTCCGCCGCCCCGCCGCCAGCAGGATTCGGCCCGTCGCGCCGATCGCGAGCACCCAGAACACCTGGACGGCAACCACGCTCACCGCCTCCGCGCCGGTGATCCGACCGGACAGGACATCGATCGGCGCTTGCAGGATCGAGGGGAACGGAGTCGCCATGGCGATGGTGCGCAGCCAGTCGGGAAACATGTGCACCGGCACAAAGAGTCCGGCCAGGAAGGTCCCGCTGACCTGATACAGCACCCGGATGCCGCGGGTCTCGACCACCCAGAAACCGATCAGCGCGACGGCGAACAGGCACAGGAACGAGATGGCGACGGCGAGCACCACACTCACCGTCCCGAGTAGATAGGGGCCGGGTGTGGTCGGCATGGCGAGCCCGAAGGTCAGCACGCCGACCAGCACACTGGGCACCCCGCGCGGCAGAACGGTGCTCGCGGCGCGGCCGAGATCGGCGGCGAGGTAACCGAGTTGGACGTCGACCGGACGCAGAAAGTCGATTGCGATGTCGCCGTTCTTGACCCGGTCGGCCAGGTCCAAGGGCGGACCCATGAACTGCATAGCGCCGAGCAGACCTTGCGAGAGCCACACATAGGCGCCGATGGAACCTTCGGTGTACCCGCCGAAATCGCCCGCGGCGCGCACGGCCGCGAGCATCACCGCGGCGCGCACGAAACCGAATACGCAGTTGGTGAACAGGCCGGCGAACATGGCCAGCCGATACTGCGATTGGCGGCGAAAACCCGCTCGCGCGAGCTGCCCGTACACCATGATCACCCGCAGCGGATGCGCTGCCGCGGCGACCGGTCCGTCCCCCACCGCTCTGTCGCGCACAAAGAGTCAAGCCTAATGCCGATCGGGAGGCATGCGGAAGCCCTCCGAGCAATCTTTGGAAAAGTGCTACATCTGCTACCGGTCCGGGGTGACGCGCACGACCAGCACATGACACGACGCGCATTGGTTGCCATACTCAGGCGGCACGGACTAGCGACGATCGGGCGCAGGGTGTCCAGGTCGCGCAGTAGGCTTGTCATCGAATCATGTCGCGGTAGCGAAAGACTGGGAACCCGGGAGGGGAACGGTGGACACGCTGAAGCTGGATCCGGCGGCGGTGGCCGCTTACACCGCGATCGCGGACGCGGTTTCCCAACAGCTTGCCTCGGCGGCAGCGGTCGCGTCCGGTGCGGTGAACCCGGACCAACTGGCCACCGATCTCGGGCTGGTCGGCGCCGATTTCGCGGCCCGATTCGCCGCCGCGGTTTCCGAACACGCCCAGGCGTTGTCGACCGCCGGGCAACTCGTCGGCACCTACGGCGAGATTCTGCGCGGCTACAGCACGGACATGCAGGGCGTCGATGCCGACACCGCGGGCGCCATCACCCGGACCGGGGAGACGCTGACATGAGAAGCCTTTCCGGACTACGCAGGCGGCCAGCGGCCGCCCCGGCCCGCAATGAAACTGTCGCGCCGCCAACCAGCTACCTCGACCCGACCGTGGATCCGCCGATCGTAGCCGCGCTGGTGCGCCCGCTGCTGCAGTTGCGGTCCAGCCTCGGCACCGGCGTCGGCGTCCCGAATCAGACCGCGACCAACGCGCTGTCGGCCGCGTCCACCCAGGCCGCCGATGCGGAGGGACCGCACCGCGACGGTCTGCACGCACTGGAGTCGACCTGGACTTCCCGCGGCGCCGACGCCGCGGTGCCCGCGCTGCGCACCACCCAGACCGAGATCGGCGAAATCTCCGACCGCGGACCGGCTTACCTCGGCGTGCTCGGCGACGCGCACGCCACCAGCGCCCGCGCCGCCAGGACCGTGGACCAGATCATCGCGGACTTCCGCCGCGACGCGCGTCAGATCCTCGGCAACGCGACCGCGGCGCCGGACACCGATGCCGTGATCGCGCGGGCCACCCAGGCGTTGCGCGACGCGCTGACCACGGTCACCGCCGCGCAAACCGAGATGGACGACCACAGCAGGCGATTGGACGCGATGGGACCACTCACGGTCACCCAGCCGTCCGGTGTCACCACGGCGCAGGCCGGGACAGGTCAGTTCGTCCCCGGCGGCACAAGCCAATTCGTGCCGGGCAGCACGGTCCCCGGTATCGGCGGGACGACGACCGGGCAGCCGGTGGATCCGGCGCTGGCCGCCCAACTCCAGTTGCAGCAACAGCTCATCTCGGCGGGGGTGCAGATCGGTACCGCAGCCATCAACGCGGGCGTCGACATCGGCACGAACATCATCGACAAGATCGCCGGTGTCGGCACGCATATCGTCGACAAGGTCGCCGAAGTCGGCACCCATGCCATCGACACCGTCGCGGCCTCGGCGGACAAAAACATCCAAGAGGCGATCCGCCCCGGCAGCACGGGTGCCGATCAACCGAGCGGCTCGCCCAACTCCAGCAACACGCCGAAGCTGTTCGACTTCGGCGCCGGAGCCAGGCCGTCCGTCCCGTCGCAACCGTCCGGTCCCGGCACGGTGATCCCGCCCGCGCAGAACGGGTCCGCGCCCACGGCGAAAGAGGACGCACCGAAACCCGAATCCAGGCCCGCGCCCGCGCAGACGCCGCCGCCACCGGCGCCGTCGGACGCGCCGTCGCGTTCTGCCCACCCGGACCAGCCGAGCCATCCCGGACCGACCGGTGGCGTGGCGATGCCACCGCCGCCGCGTGCGGACGATGAGGAACACAAGCCTCGGGACGGACAGCTCGGTGTCACCGTTCCGACCGCGACGGTCGCCGTGACCCCTGTTCTCGGCGACTACGACGATGACACCCTCTGAGCCGAACTCTCCGAGTCGGCAAGAGGGGCAGGGCAATCCGTTCGACACGGGTCTGCCCATGCTGCGCACACCCACCGGCAAGGCACGGAAGCGGCGGCGTCCGTCGGTCCGCCGCGGCCCGGCGCGGCGCCGAGATCCGGAGGTCGCCGTGCCCGAGTCGCCAACCCCGGATCGGCCGCGACGGCTGACCGGGGACTGGGAACAATGGCTCGATCCGCCCCGCGCGGCCGATCCGCTGCCGGAGCCGCCGGTGCAACCGGAACGGCGCCGGACCCGCGCCGACGACTTCGAGCCCGAAGGTTACGACGAGAACGCCGCCCCGCCGCCCGCGATCATCAATCGGTCTGGCATCCACCCCGGCACGCCACTGCGCCATCCCACCCGCCGTCGCGAGCAGCAGCCGCGCGGCAACAAGGTGCTCGCGGTACTGATCGTGCTCGGTGTCGGGATCGCGGTCGTCTCGATCCTGCTCGCCGCCGTGAACGGGTTCGGCGAACGCACGCCGTCCGTGGCGGCCACCGCCACCGCCACCGCGCCTGCCCGCAGTTCCGCCGAAATCGCCTCGGCGACAACAACACCGCCCGCCCAACCTGCGGCGATCGCGACCCAGGGCTGTGAACAGAAGCGCACCGCCGACATTGTCTCCGGCACCGATCCCGGCGGCACCGCCACCGGTCCCGACGCCATCCTCGCCTTCGAATACGCCTACTACGTGGAACGTTCCGGCTATCGGGCCCGCGCGGTCGTCGCCGACAACGCCATCGTGTCGCCTGCCGAGCAGATCCAACGCGGCATCAACCAGATCCCCGTCGGCACCCGCTACTGCGTGCTGATCACCCGAGCCCGCGACGGCAACGATGGCCTCGCGCACTGGGAAGTCAAACTCACCCAGCAATACCCCGGCGAGCAACCCAGGACTTTCACCCAGCTCATCACGACCCGCACCGTCGCCTCCCGCACCCTCATCACCGCCATCGCCTCCGCCTGACTCCCGACATACCGGCGCTGGTGTCGGTACCCGTTCGTGTGACATCAGCCCCGGTCTGCTTCAGCGCAGGTAGAGCGGGTATTGCGGGCTAATGGCCACCACCTTGAAGCGGGCTGTGAGCACACCGCTGCTGTATTTTTTCATCTTGGGCGATGTCCTCGGGGCGGGAGTGTATGTGCTGGTCGGCTCGGTCGCCAAGGAGTCCGGTGGCGCGGTATGGCTGCCGCTGACGCTCGCGCTCGGCCTCGCCACCCTGACCGCGGGTTCCTACGCAGAGCTGGCCACCAAGTATCCGCGCGCCGGTGGCTCGTCCCATTACGCCACCGCGGCGTTCGGTCCGGCGGCCGGTTCGCTCGTCGGGTTCTGCATGCTCGCCGCCGGTGTCGTGTCGGTGGGCGCGCTGGCCAGGGCCTTCGCCGGGGACTATCTACAGGAGTTGGTTTCGCTGCCGACCCTCGCGGTCGTTGTGGTGTTCTTGGTCGCGTTGGCGTTGCTCAATATTCGCGGCATCAAGGAGTCGCTCGGTGCCAACGCGGTAGCCACCCTGATCGAACTCAGCGGACTCGTTCTGATCATCGGCCTCGGCGCGTGGCTGATCGTTCGCGGTGATGCCGACCTGGACCGGCTGACCGAGGTGGGTACCGCCGAGCATGGTGTCATCGGCGCGACTTTGGCCGGTACGGTGCTCGCCTTCTACTCCTTCGCCGGGTTCGAGACCTCGGTGAACCTCGCCGAGGAGGTCAAGGATCCGCGTCGGTCCTACCCGCGGGCGTTGTTCGGGGCGCTGCTCACCGCCGGTGTCGTGTACGTGCTGATCGGAGTCGTCGCCAGTGCGGCCGTGCCCACCGACGAGCTGGCGCGGTCCAGTGGGCCGCTGCTGGAGGTGGTGCGGCTGGCCGGTGGTGTGCCGGAGGGGCTGTTCAGCGTGGTCGCGTTGGTCGCGGTGGCGAACGGCGCCCTGCTCACCGGCATAATGTCGTCCCGGCTGGCCTACGGCATGGCCAACGACGGGCTGCTGCCGCCGGTGCTCGCCCGCGTGCTGGCCGGTCGCCGGACCCCGTGGGTGGCCATCCTCGCGACCGCGGCGGTCTCGCTGATCTTGGCGTTGACGGGGGAGGTCGCCTCGCTGGCCGAGACGATGGTGTTGTTGCTGCTGGTCGTCTTCTCCTCGGTCAACGCCGCCGTGCTCGTCCTGCGCCGCGACGAGGGCGAGCCGGACCACTTCCGGATGCCGACCGTCGTGCCCTGGCTGGGTCTGGCGTCCTGCCTGTTCCTGTTCACCCAGATCGGCGGCGATATCTGGCTACGCGGCCTGATCCTGGTCGGCCTGGGGGTCCTCCTCGCGGTCGTGAATGTGATCCGCGCACGCCGCACCGCTCGGGAAACCGTTCCTTCCAACGCCGGGTGAGCATCGATTCGGCCGTCCCCCATAGTGTGGGCACGAAAAGTCTTGGCTGGGAGCGTCCTTCGGGCGTCGATACCGTTCCGCTTGGAGAGAAGAGGAACAGACATGCGTATCGACAAACAAACGGTGGCCGAAATCGCGGTGGCGGTCGCCTTCATCCTGTCCGCGGTGCTGTCTTCGCCACCGGCACACGCCGAGCCCGTGACCGGCCCGGGTTCGGGCAATGCGCAGTTGCAATCGATACCGGAGTACAGGCTTACCGTGGGTTTATGACTTTGATCGGTAATCCCGCTGATTGGGTGCCTGACTCGTGCACCCTGCCCACTGTCGAACAACCACTGCGGAACGCGGAGTTCGACAGATTCTTCGCCGGGTCGGTATTGCAAACGCGGCGTCCGCTGCGGACCCAACTGGAACTGGTCATCGCGCCGGACGCCGAACCGGCAGGCCGGGACCTGGCGGCCCGCGAAGTGGAATGCTGTTCGTTCTTCGGCTTCACCTTCACCTCGGTCGACGATGCGGTGATCATGCGGATCACCGTCCCCGAAGGCCAGGTGGATGTCCTGGATGCGCTCGCTGCCCGGGTGGAGGCCAAACGCCATGATTGACAAAGCATTACGTACTGGACAGGTGGCCGCGGCGGCGGGGGTGAACGTGCAGACCCTGCGCTACTACGAGCGCCGGGGATTACTCCACGATCCTGTTCGATCGCTGGGCGGCCACCGGCTGTATCCACCGGAAACGGTGACAATGCTGCGCGTCATCAAAGCCGCCCAGCGACTCGGTTTCACGCTCGACGAAGTCGCCGACCTGCTCGAGATCACCCGATTCCGCGGCCGTCGCACCCATGCCGGATTGCAGACTCGTGCGACCGCGAAGCTGGCCGAGGTCGACGAGAAACTGGCCGAACTGACGGCGATACGAAAGACGCTGACCGAGGCGCTGGCGGCGGGCTGCGACGACTTACTCGTCTGCGCTGAAAGCCCGCACTGCCCAATGCCTTTCACGCCGCCTGCACTCGACAGGTAGGCACCTCGGATCCGGCATATTCCGCAACCGCAAAGAAGTACAAGACCGCGCGGTATCCGGCATACTGCTGATCGGACG
This sequence comes from Nocardia iowensis, assembly GCF_019222765.1. Lineage (NCBI taxonomy): Bacteria > Bacillati > Actinomycetota > Actinomycetes > Mycobacteriales > Nocardiaceae > Nocardia > Nocardia iowensis. The sequence continues at coordinate 1,958,868 of NZ_CP078145.1, forward strand.
CAGTAACGGTTCGCCGGGGTGCTGGCCCCGCCATCGGTCGCTGCTCCGGGCGACGGAAGGCGGACCCATGGCGCACGAAGAGCAACTCGACGCGACCGGTCCGATCGAACGCCGCACCATCGAAGTGATCCCCGACGCCGAACGGCACGGCACGCCGCGCAGCCAGTTCACCCTCTGGTTCGGGGCGAACATGCAGATCACCGCGATTGTGGACGGCGCGCTCGCGGTGGTGTTCGGCGCCGACGCGCTGTGGGCGATCATCGGCCTGCTCATCGGCAACATCCTCGGCGGCATCGTCATGGCCCTGCATTCGGCGCAGGGCCCTCGGCTCGGGCTACCCCAAATGATCTCCAGCCGAGCGCAATTCGGTGTCCTCGGGGCGGTGCTGCCGCTGCTGCTCGTCATCGTGATGTATCTCGGGTTCGCCGCGACCGGCACGGTGCTCGCCGGTCAGGCGGTGAACAAGATTTTGCACATCGACAACGCGACCGTCGGCATTCTCGTGTTCGGTGCGCTCACCGCTGTTATCGCGGTGACCGGCTATCGGCTGATCCATCGAATCGGCCGGATCGCCACCGTGGTCGGCATCATCGGTTTCACCTATCTCGGCGTCCGGCTCTTCACCGAATACGACGTCAGCGCCTATATCGGGGTCAAGCCGTTCGACATGGCGACCTTCGTGCTCGCGATCTCGCTCAGTGCGGGTTGGCAGCTGACTTTCGGGCCCTATGTCGCCGACTACTCGCGCTATCTGCCTCGCTCGACCAGCGACCGGACCACCTTCTGGGCGACCTTCGCGGGCAGCGTGCTCGGCTCGCAATGGTCGATGACGTTCGGCGCGTTGGTGGCAGCGGTGGCCGGTAAAGCCTTCCTCGGCAATCAAGTCGGTTTCATCGGCGATCTCGCGGGCCCTTCGGTGCTCGCGCTACTGATCTACCTGGTGATCGTGGTCGGCAAGCTGACGGTGAACTGTCTCAACGCCTATGGCGGGTTCATGTCGATTCTGACCTCGGTCACGGCCTTCAACGGACAGTCGCGCACCACACCATTCGCACGGGCCGCCTACATCATCGGGTTCACCGCGGTGTCGATGCTCATCGCGATCGGGGCGAGCGCCGATTTCCTCGGCAACTTCAAGAATTTCGTGCTCACCCTGCTCATGGTGTTCACGCCATGGAGCGCGATCAATTTGATCGACTACTACCTGATCTCCCGCGAGCGCATCGATATTCCGGCACTGTACGACCCGAATGGCCGGTACGGCCGCTGGAATCCCACCGCGCTGGTTTGCTACACGCTGGGCGTCCTGGCCCAGATCCCGTTCCTGGCGCAGCAGCTCTACACCGGGCCGATCACCGAGAAGCTAGGTGGCGCAGACGTTTCCTGGATCGTCGGCATCGCCTTCACCGCCGCGATCTACTATCCCCTCGCGCGCCGCACCAGCAATCCACCGGATCGGATGATCTATCCCGCAGGCACCGTGGCGACCATCGCCCGCGTGTAGGGGCGAGCGCTGCTCACCTTCGGCTAGCGGGAGCTACCGTCCTTGCACCAGTGCGTATTTCAGCTCAACCGAAGATCGGACAGTCCGAGCAGTTCGGTTACCTGCTCGGCGGGCATGGGGTAGTGGAAGTGCCAGCCCTGGGCGGTATCACAGCCGAGATCGCGGAGTTGGTCGGCCTGATGGCGGGTTTCGACGCATTCGGCGGTGACGGTGAAGCCGAGTGCGTGGGTGAGGTCGATGATCGTCTCCAGCAGTAGCAAATCGGTGGGGCTCGCGGTGTCCGGGGTGCGGATGCGCTGGATGAACGGGCCCGCGAGCTTGACCACGTGTAACGGCAGCTGACCGAGGTAGGCGAGGTTCGAGTACCCGGTGCCGAAGTCGTCGATGGCGATGCGCACGCCCGCGTCGGCCAGGGTGTGCAGGGCGCGCAGTGGCCGGCCGGTGGTTTGCATGAACGCCCGCTCGGTCAGCTCCAGTTGCAGCAGGCTCGCGTCGATGCCGGTCTCGGTGATGATCTGCTGCACGTAGTCCAGCCAGGCCGGATCGGCCACTTCGGCGGCGGAGACGTTGACGCTGACCGTCGGCGTGTGCGGGTAGCGGTCGTGCCACTCCCGGCTGGCACGGCAGGCCGTCTCCAAAACCACGGCGCCGAGCGCGCCGATGTAACCGTTGTCCTCGGCGAGCTCGACGAACCGGGCCGGGCTGAGGATGCCGAGCTCCGGATGCCGCCAGCGCACCAGCGCTTCGACGGCCACCGTCTGCCCGTCCGCGAGCGAGACGATCGGCTGGTAGTCGAGGAAGAATTCGCCGTGCCGTAGGGCGGACGGCATGGCCGCGGAAAGTTCGGCGCTGGTGTGCTCACGGCGGCCACGGTCGGCGTCGAAGATCGCGTATCGACTGCGACCAGCGGCCTTGGCCCAGTACATGCTGGTGTCGGCCGCTTGCACGAATTCGCCGGTGGAGAGACGGTCGGCGCGCGCCTCCATCACGCCGATGCTGGCGGTGACGGTCAGATGGTGCACGTGCACGTAGAAGGGTTGGGCCAACGCGTGCAGCACCGTCTCGGCCACGCCCGCCATTTCCTCGACACCGCTGGAATGGGGGACCAGCACGACGAATTCGTCGCCGCCCATCCGCGCGACGAGTTGGTCGGGCCGGGTGACGCACGCGTTGAGCCGGGCGGCGACCTGCGCGAGCAGTTCGTCGCCGACCGCGTGGCCGAAGGTGTCGTTGACGGTCTTGAAATGGTCCAGATCGATGTAGCAGAGACCGACCCTGGTGCAGTCGGCGAAGGCTGCGGTGAGTGCGTCGAAGAAGCGGGAACGGTTCGGTAGACCGGTCAGTTGGTCGTGGTTCGCGCGGTAGTGCAACCGTTCGCGCAGTGCGCGCCGCTCGGAGACGTCCTCCACCAGCACCAGGGTGTACTGCGGCTTGCCATGCTCGTCGCGGATGAGCGAGACATTGATGTTGGTCCACACCGTGCCGCCGTCGCGGTGCCGGTAGGCCTTCTCCAGTTGCACGTTGTCGTACTTGCCCGCGAGCACGCCCGCGTACTTCTGCCACATAGCGGGACTGTCGTCGGGATGCGTCAGATCGGTGACCGACAGCTGACACATCTCCTCCGGCCGGTAGCCCAGCATGGCGGCGAAGGCGTTGTTGACCTCGATGATCCGTCCGGTCATATCGGAAAGTCCGGTGCCGATTCCGGCCTGGGAGAACACCGCCCGCAGCCGTGCCTCGCTGGCGCGCAGCTGCTGTTCGACCACCCGCCGGGCGGCGATATCGGCGGCCCGAACGCTTTCCTGCTCGGCAAGCAACCAGGCGCGGAAGGCGCGCAGATAACCGGTGGCAAAGGCGGCCAGCAACTGATCGGCTCGATCGGCCGGGACCTCGCACGCACCGACGAGGTACGCGTTGAGCACGGCGAGACTCCGGCCGAGCACCTCGTCGCCGACAAAATGCGATCGGGCCAGCTCAGCGCCGAGTTCCGCGACCCGATCGGCGGAGTCGTCGGTGCAGGCGGCGGCGACGAATTCGCGGGCCAATTCGGTCAGCAAATTGCGGGTTTCGGCGGAGCTCATGGGCACGACGTGATTTCGCGGCCCGCCACCGAGTGCCGCCGCCCATTGCCCGGCCAGTTCCGCGTGCGGTCCGCCAGGATCAGAACCGCTCCCGGCATCCCACGCCATAAGGCTGATCGTAGTCCGGATTGCGGACGTCCGCCCAACTGCGGGCACTCGCGAACCCGGCTACGATGGCGGTGCTTTCGCCGCTGGCGTGCGATGTTTCGAGAAGGGTTGGCGATCGATGACCAGACCGAGTTGGGCTCCCGAAGGTATCGATCTGGATCGCCCGAGCGCCTCCCGCGTCTACGACTACTTCGTCGGCGGCATGCACAACTTCGAAATCGACCGGACGCTGGCGCGGCAGATCGAGGCATTCACGCCGAACGTCGCGGAGACCATGCGCGCCAATCGGGATTTGCTGCGCCGATGCGTGCGCTTCCTCGTCGATGCCGGCATCCACCAGTTCCTCGACATCGGCTCCGGCATCCCGACCGTGGGCAACGTGCATGAGGTGGCGCAAGCCGTAAACCCTTCGGCCCGGGTGGTTTACGTCGATATCGATCCCGTCGCGGTCGCGCACAGCCGCGCCATCCTCGACGGCAATCCCGCTGCCGCCGTCATTCAAGCCGACATCGCGCACCCCGAAACCATCCTGGCCGACCCGCAGGTGGCGGCGCTGCTCGACTTCGACAGGCCGGTCGCGGTCCTGCTGCTCGGCGTGTTGCATTTCGTGGCCGACGACGCCGACCCCGTGGGTTGCGTCGCCCGTCTGCGCGACACCGTCGCCCCCGGCAGCTACCTCGCGATCACGCACGCCACCGCCGACGGGCAACCGGCCGAAGTCCTCGAAGCACAAAAGCTTTCCGGCCGCACCTCCACCGAAATCGTGCTGCGCGCCAAGCCCGCGATCGCCGAGTTCTTCCAAGGCTGGACCATGCTCGACCCCGGCCTGGTCCACCTGCCCCTCTGGCGCCCGGACAACCCCGCCGACATCGGCGACCACCCCGAACGTTCCGGCGCCTACGGCGGAATCGCCCGCAAGGACTGAAACGAATCGAGTTCCGGGTGCGCAGCCATCGTGAGCCGAGTCCGAGCGCTCCGGCCGGGATCGCCGCTGCGGGAACTGATCCTAGGACGGATTTGTGAGCGTCTTTCGATCGAGGCCGTAGTGCAGACGATGGCGAAGGTGATCTATCCACGCAGTGACGGTCGAGTGGAACCTCGACGCCTTGCCGGTGCTGCGTCGCCGCGCCCTCGCGCGGGCGACCCCGGTCGCGGCACTACTCCCGGATCGACCACGCCGGTTGGTCTTCGGGTGGGTTATCGCCCGCGCCTTCAAGTCCTCGATGATCTCGTTGTCGAACTGGTCTGGCGTCCATTGAGCCGTGAGTGAACTTACTGCTTCACGTAATTTCGCGGGGTCTTTCGTCAACTGGACCAGCGCGCGATGGAAAGTCTCCATGTCGTCCGCCATCTCTTGGACGTTCCCCAACTTGGTTCCTGCGGGCACCGGAGGAACCGGGGCGTAGTCGCTGGGGATGTAGATCGCACCGGCCGCGGTCCACGGGTCGCGCTTGCTCATTGCCGTACTCCTTGCTGCCCCGCCTGGGTCGTCTTCTGTATTCGGCGCGGCAAGCTGGTTGGATGGTCGTTCGGTGGGGTGGCGTCGAGGTCCGTCCAGGCAGCGATGTGATGCACATCACTTCGACTACTTCCTACCATGCTACTGACCGGTAACAAGCCTACCCCGCCTGGTTGGTTTTTCGATGGTTGGTAAAGGGCCCTGATCGCCATGGTGATCAGGCCGTTTTGCTGAAGCTGTAGTGAATCCATCGCATCACGAACGTGCCGACCGAAGCAGTTGCCAGTACGACGGTGATGGCAAATGAGGCAAACCACCAGCCGGGGAAATACTGATGCCCGGTTGCCTGGATGGCAAAAAAGAATATATTCGTGCCTGCCATAATGGCTGTACCGAAGGTCAGCAGCATGCCGGCCACTGAGACGAACAGGCTGCGCCCGATCGCATCGATGAAGAACACCGCCATTGCCGCCAGGGTCGCAGGCAGTGCAATGATCGCTACGGCCACGTCGGTATGTATATTCGGGTTGTTCGAGGACAGGATTCTTATCAATACGTAGGTGACGAGTAGTAGTGATACCGAGGCGATCATCGCAAACAATTCGGTGCCGGATGGACGTTCGCGGACACGGATACGGACACAGAACTCGATCGGGTGCGGTGTATTTTTCGCGACCTTTTCGGGGGTGGTTTCCTGGCTCATGACTCACCTGTCGGGATGTCTTCTATTTCAGTGATCGTGTGCCCGCTGCCATCGCGAAACAGGCGGCCGAGGTGGCGACCGTATACATGCGCGCTCGTGTTGGAATTAACCGCCGGCCGCAGGTATGGACTATTGACGGAGATCGGGTGATACGGATTGACGAGGACTGGTTTGCGCTGCCTTTCGGTCAACTCCGCATCGCCCTCCTTCTCTATCTGGAAATGTGCCTGTTGGATATAGGACCCAGTTTCTTGGACGCTGATGTCCATGTGATAGCTCTTACTGTGTCGGGCACCGGCCATGGACAATCTCAGGAATCCGTTGGGTATCTTGGACAACTTCTGGAATCTGCGGGTGAAAGCCGTTCCTTCGTCATTTCGTGGATTGCAGAAGAGGTGCGCGGTCGGCTGGCTGTATGCATAGGTGAAGTTCATGTACTCGGCCGGTAGGCACTGCACGATGATCACATAGTGCGTTATGCCGATCTTGGCGATTCGTGCTAGTTTGCTTCGCTGGCTCCGGTGCACCTCGGAGTGTTTTCCTAATTGTGAACCATTGAGTATGTGTTCGATCTTTTCGACATATTGGGCTGTGGCGATTGCCTTATACAGCCGCTTGACCGCCGCAGCATCGGGGTGCCCTGGCTCCAACGCGAAGCGACTTCCAGCCTTTGCGAAGCGGCTGCCAGCGTTGGTGAGTCCTGCGGCAGACGTGGCTATCCAGCCGACGATCTGGACAAATTCACGTTGCCGGTCGTGATCCCAGTCCTTGTAGGTCTCCTTCAAATCGAATACCGTTGAATAGAGGTGCATCAGAACCGCCACATAGGCGGCCATGGAACCGCCGCCATAGGAAAGTGCCACCACATTGTCGTCGGTCTGGGACCGGATCGACATGCGCTCGTACATCCGTCCTTTCTCCTGTTGGGCAAGCGGAATGAGAATCTTCTGCTCAGCTTCGCTCGGCAGGTGGTGTCGGGCGACAAACATGTACAGTTGCACACTTCGCTTGGTGACGCGCCGACCGACCTCGACACATTCGCTCGACCGGTGTACGTACGTTTTCGGCTCGGCCAGCATATCCGCGAGCAGCGCAAGAACGGCGGTCCCATAGTGAACACTGAATGTCGACGCTTCGGCTATCAGCACGTCCAGCAATTTTCGATTTTGCTCATTTTCGATGATTCTGTCTTCCGAGGTGTCAGTCTCCTGCGTGTCGCCATATCTCGACGAAGGAAATGTTTCGATCAGCTTGTCCGGTGGGTCGGTGAGCTTGACCCGCAAGCTGAACCACGCGCCACCGATGACTACCAAGGTCAAAATTATGCTAAATCTCGCATGTGGGTTATCCCAGAAAAACCAGTGATGACCAGGTGAGAACACGAGCAGAAACATAAGGGGCAGTCCGGCGATCGTGAGGCTGTTGCTGATCGCACGTGCGTGATCTCTGGGGTGCGCGACAATGTGTCCGGCTTTCCAGCGCAACCAACGCAGGCGTATACGCCAGCTGACAGAGTTCTGCACGGCTCCCTGAAACGCTTCCATTTCAGACTCTGGATTTATCATTTGACGTCCCCGTCGGCTGGCTGTACGCCGTGGTCTGGGATGGATCTTCCGAAGACACGGCTATTCGATCTTTCCAATTGATGCGATAGCAACGAACAAGCAGCAGTCATATGGGCCGCGCCCGATGCTGAGGTATCGCCTATTCTCCCCGGGTGTTACTCGAATGTCTCGCGGCACGGCACATCAAGCTCGGCCGAACTGGCTATACACGGTACGGTTTCGGTTTCGGCCGAACGTTTGAACGACATCTGCCGGAAATTTTCCGGTCGCTGTGACTGTTTGTTGCCTGTCCTGTCAACGGCGGACTGGCTGTCACTCAGGCGATCGCGGTGCGCAGGGCGAACCAGCCGGTGCCGGGGTCGGCGAAGCCGTGGTAGGTGAGGCGGATTCGTTGGTCGACGCCGAAGTGGCGGTAGACGGCGAGCATGGCGCGGCGCATCGCCTCCGCTTGGAAGTCTTCGGTGCGGCGGAAGCCGATGGGGCGTTCGGGGAGCAGGGCCAGGCGGGTCATTTCGGCGGGGTCGTCGATATCGAGGCCGACCGGTGCGGTGTCGGTGATGTGGCGGTCGTGCAGGATGGCGCGGACCTGGTCGGGCTCGGGGAGACCGGAAAGGAACGCTCGGAATTCGGTGCGCACCAGCGGTCCTGGCTGGGTGGAGTCGTTTTGCACCAGATCGACCAACTCAACGTCGGGGGTAGGTGCGCCGCTGTGCTCGGCGAGTGGCGCCTGTTCGATGAGGTGCAGGATGCTGCCGCCGGGAATCAGTGGCTCGGGGGCGAGGAACAGGGTGACGGTGGGGCAGAGGCAACCCTGGCCGAGCAGACAGATCTTCGAGTGCGATGGATCGGGCATGCCGCCTCCTCCATAAACGGGCCGAATGCTCGGCCCTGGGTGGATCAGGACTTCGCTTCCTGCCGATCGCTGAGTTGCCGTGGCGCTCCTACGGTCGACCGTGCCGCAATTACCCAGTGTAGGAGCCACGCCGTGCCTGCGTACAGGCCTCGCGACCCCGGAATCGGCAGGCCGTCAGCGCACGGGGAAGTCGAAATAGGTCTTCGGGAAGGGCTCGTCCTTCAGGGTGAAGTGCCACCATTCTTCGGCCAGGTTGGTGAAACCGTGTTCTTCCATCAGTTCGGCCAGCAGGGTGCGGACCGCTCGCTGGGCGCCGCCGACGGCCGGGTTGGCGGTGTGCGAGGCGGTGTCGAAGCAGTCGTAGCCGGTACCGAAGTCGAGGATGTTGTCGCGGAACCGTAGGTCGGCGGGGAGGAAGCATTCGCGCAGCTGATCGCCGTCGCGATACGGCTCGGGTTCGGCCGCGGGCAGCGCGACGATGGCGAGATCCACTGTGCTGCCGCGACTATGCCCCGACTTTTCGGCAATATAGCCGTCGCGGAAGAGATTCGCCTTGTCGACCGTGGGATAGAACTCTTTCTTCATCTTCTGATCGCCGAGATCCTTTGCCCAGGAGACGAAGTGGTCGACGGCGCGCTGGGGCCGGTAGCAGTCGTAGGTCTTGAGCGTGAGGTTCATCGGCCGCAACTGCTGCTGCACCCGGGCAAGCGCGGCCGCCGCCTGCTTGGTCAGCAGGCATTTGGGCGCCTCGTAACCGGCGACCCGGGTGCCGAGGAAGTTGTGCTCGCCGAAGTAGCGAGCTTCGACAACGATCGTCGGATCGACATCGGTGACGGAAACGAACGCCGTCTCATCGGCAACGGGTGCACTAGTCGTGGCTGCGTCTGTCGCGGGCGCATCGGCCCGGCGATCCCCGCATGCCGCGATGGTCAGCACCACCGCACCGGCCAGCGCCGGTGCGCCGAGACGCCGTGACCATGGAACCGAACTCATGGCTCTCCTCACGATCCAGTTCGGCCGCAACCACTTTCGCCGCCATCTGATCCGGACGAACATGAGCATGGCACAACCGGGCGAACTGGTCACGCCTCGCGAGCTGAGTGTGTGGCACTGCCGAGCGTTGCGTTCATCGTGGCGACCGAGATGTCGATGAATTGCGCGAACAGGGTCTCCTTGGGTGTGTCGAGGGCGCCGTCGACCCACGCCAGCATGGATTCCAGCAGTCCACCGACGATGGTGAATGCCGCGAGTTCGACGGAACCGTCGGTGGGGGCATTGTCGGCGCCCCCCTTGACCGCGGCGGCGAGGACGGCCGCTCCGGAGTGCAGCGTTTCCACGCGGCGTCGCATCAGCGCCTCGCTGCCCCACGCTTCGACCAGCGCCACGCGCATCGAGCGGGGGTCGTCCAGGGTGCGCGCGAAGGCGGCCACGAACGCGGCGATCGTCTTGCGGACGTCGCCGTCGGTCGGCAGATCGGTGAAGGCGCGTTCCAGGAATTGCTCCATGACGTGGTCGAACACGGCGACCTGTAGTTCGTCGATATTGGCGAAGCTTTCATAGAAATAACGCTGGCTGAGGCCAGCCTTCTGGAACACCGCGCGCACGGTCATCGCATGCGCGCCCTCGGTGCCGAGTAGATCGAACCCGGCTTCGATGAGCGCCGCTCGGCGCGCGGCCTTGCGCTCGTGGGCGAGCTGTCCCGCGTACGGCCGTTCGATGGTCACAGCGTTCATCTTGACAAACCCTCCCACGGGTCTGATTCTGGATATCAGTGTATCCAGAGAGTATGCACGTACCCAGATAAGGGGCGATCATGACCGCGTCAACGTCGACGGCAACAACCCACCCAGCTCTGCGGCCCGCGCAGGAGGTGCCCGAGGAGGTCGCTCTGCGCGTGACCGGGCAGCTTCCGCAGGAGTTGCGCGGCACGCTCTATCGCAACGGACCCGGCCGATGGGAGGGTGGCGGCTTCGTCGCCCGGCATGCGTTCGACGGTGACGGACTGGTGTCGAAGTTCGTGATCGACGGGGGAGCGGTGCGGTTCCAGAGCCGGTATGTCCGGACACCGAAGTTCCTGGCCGAAGAAGCCGGGCGCGGCGGCGGGGTTCGCGGCATGGGTAATCAGCGCCCGGGTGGTGTGCTCGGCAACGTGGGACGCTATCCGGCGGACAGTGCCAACACGCACGCGATCGTGCAGGCGGATCGGCTGCTCGCGTTGTCGGATGTGGGCCGGCCATGGGAGATCGATCTCGATGATCTGACCACCCGCGGCAGCTGCGATTTCGACGGCAAACTGCCGATGCTGTCCCGTTTTTCGCCGCACCCACGGCTCGATCCGGTGACCGGAGAGTTGTTCAACTTCGGAGTCGATCTGGCGCCGCGCCTCGCGGCGGGGCTGCCGATCGGCCTGCGGTGTTACCGGGTGGACCGGGCGGGGCGCCTGCACATCGAGGCGACGGTTCCCTTGGCGCACGCCCACATTCAGCACGACTTCGCCATTACCGAGCGCTATTTCGTCTTTGTCCTTGCGCCCATCGTTCTCGATCCGATCAAGGCCATGCTCGGCCTCAGCACGGCGGAGGGGGCGACCACCTACCGCCCGGATATCGGCACCAAGATCGTGCTGGTGCCCCGGCACGGCGGCAAACGGCGCGAAATCGACTGCCCGCCACTGATGTACGTGCACATCAACAACGCCTTCGAAGACCGCGGCGACGTCGTGGTGGATCTGGTGCGCTACGACGACTATCGCGAGTTCTTCGATCCCGCACGCGATTTCCGTACCCCGTCCATCGTCGGCGGATACGCGTCGCGACTGCGCGTGAGCCGTGCGGACAAGGTGACCATCGCTGACTTCAGCGACCAGCGAACCGAAATGCCACAACATGATCAGCGCCGCACCTCTAGCCCGTACCGCTACGGTTACCACGCGACGCTCGATTCGCGCCCGGACTCGTCGAACCGAATCAGCAAGATAGACACGGAGACCGGTCGACACTGGGAGCACGTGTTCGAACCGGGCGACGCCGTCGGCGAACCGATCTTCGTGCCCCGCTCGGCCACGGCGGCCGAGGACGACGGATGGCTGCTGACAGCGGTCTATCTCGCCGCCGAAAACCGCTCCGCGCTAGTCGTTCTCGACGCCCGTGACCCCTCGCGCGCGCCCATCGCCGTCGCCGCGACGGACCATCACTTCTTCCCCGGCTTCCACGGCAGCTTCACCGACCGCGTCGCCGTACCACGGTATTGACCGATAGCCCCCGTGCGGCAGATCGTGGGTATGGGCGGGTCGCCGCACACTTCGGCGCACGCGGAGCTGAAGCGACGGAAATGATGGCGATCCGAGTCCGCGGCCGCCGCATGTACCGGCGGTACCGCCCAATTCCTGGGTCGGGTTCCGAAGGAGGAACGTTTCGGCGGATACTGAGCGGGTGACGCTGGGCGACGAGATCTCACCGGAGGCGGTGACGGCGATAGAAGAGACCATCGGCATCGACGCGTGCGCCGAGCCTGGATGGTTTCGCTTCTGGTTCGCCGACCAGCGCTGGGAATGGTCCGACGAGCTCGCCGCGATGTACGGCTACGCGCCGGGCACGGTGGAGCCGACGACCGACCTGTTGTTGTCCCACAAACACCCCGACGACCGGGAACATGTCGCCAGCTGCATCGCCGCGGCCGCGGAAACCGGCCAGCCGTTCTGCGGTCGGCACCGGATCATCGACACCGAGGGGGAGGTACGGGAGGTGGTCGTCGTCGGCGACCTCCTGGTCGATGCGGACGGCGCCGTCACCGGGACCGCGGGCTACTACGTCGACGTGAGCGAACGGCTCGAGGAACAGCGGCAGGAGGTGCTCGAGGAGATCCTGCCCGAGATGATCGAGTCGCGGGCGCTGATCGAGCAGGCCAAGGGCGCGTTGATCCTCGCCTACGGGGTGAACGCGGAGCAGGCGTTCCGGGTGCTGCGCTGGCGTTCCCAGGAGACCAATACGAAGCTACGCGATCTCGCCGCGCAGTTCGTGCACGAGCTCAGGACGATCAGCAAGGAGACCGCGGGGTTCCGCACCCGCTTCGATCATCTGTTGCTGACCGTGCACGAACGCGTCGACGCTTCCTGACCTCACCGGCCGGTGGGCAGCCCACCGGTAGCCAGCGCGAGTAGCAGCGGCAATGACACCAGCGTCAGACAGGTGACGGCGTTGGTCCATTTGTAGGCGACCACGATCGCGATGAACTCGCGCAGGATCGCGCTCGGCAGATAATAGAAGGCAGTGCGGGCGCCGGTGACCTCCGCGTCCAGCTTCAGCCTGCGAGCCAGAATCGCCGTGCGCAGGACGTGGAAGTTGCTGGTCACCAGCACCATTCGCGTGGTCATCCCGCGGTCGCCGAGCAGGCGTTTGATGAACAGCAGGTTCTCCCGTGTCGTGGTCGACCGTTCCTCCCGCGCCACGCTCTCCTCTGGTACGCCTCGGGCGATGAGATAGTCCGCCATCGCGGCGGCCTCCGATACCGCTTCATCGGAGCCTTTGCCGCCGCTGGTGATGATCACCGGTCTACGGCCTTCCGCGACCTCCGCCCAATAGATCCGGATCGCTCGATCCAACCGGCTCGCCAGCAACGGCGGCACCCGCGCGCCGACCAGCCCGGAGCCATGCACGACGATCGCATCCATCCCGGGCCGGTACGGCAGCCACCCGTAGAGCAGCGAGTACAGCACGAAGCTGGTGAACACGAACCCGAAGTAGCTCACCGCCATGATCAGCGACGCCAGCAGAACCGACCGGAGGCTGCCGGTCGCGATGGCCACACCGAGCAGCACATAGGGCACCAGCAGGACGATCCCAGGGCCGATCGAGAGCAGGTTCGCGATTCGGACTCCTTCCCGCCGCACCATCTGCCTGCCGTTGGCGATCAACAGGCCGGCCAGCACGAGCACCACCAGCGGGGAGAGCACCACCAGCAGTCCGAGCAGCACGCGGGTCAGATCCGCCTGATCGCCGGAGCCGATCGCTCCCACCGCGGTGATCGCCGCGCCTAGCAAAAGATAGATTCCGTTGCTCAGCCGCCGGCGATCCAAGTGGAACCGCAGTGCGAAGACACCCAACAGAACCAGGCCGACAGTGAGCAGGATCACCCGCGCACCGTAGCGGGCAGGCGGTGTCCGATCGCATCGGGGCCTGCCTTGTCGTACCGCTCGCAGACGGATTGTCCGATACGTCCCAACGGGTTTCGTCCGGTTCGGAACCGGTGGCGGGGAATCGGCGCTGGTCAGTGCTCCGGGGTCGGCCCTTTGTGCGGGTCGGTGGTGTGGGTGTGCGCCATGTGCAGTAGATAGTCGACCTTCGCGCGTAACTCCGGCGGAGCGAGGTCGAGCGAGGGAAGTTCGGCGATCAATTGCGCGGCCAGCGCGCGGAGCTTGGTGTTGGTCGCCTGCGAGCGGCGGCGCAGCATGCTGAACGCCTGCTCGGCATCGACGCCGTAGACCAGCATCAACGCGCCCTTGGCCTGCTCGATCACTGCCCGTGCCGCGAGTAGTTCGGGGGAGGCACGCCCGAGGGACGGCTGGCCTCGTTCCTCGAATGCATCGCTCATACCGGCGGACTACCCAGCGAACCGGTTGTTATGGGGTGCTCGGCCCCTTCATTATTCGGAGCCGGTAGGCGGCGGCTACGACTCGACGCGTTCCAGGAGCCAGCCGGGGCCGACGGTGGTCGCCCCGAGCGCCTCGACGCGGCCACGGAGTCCACGGTCCGCGGTCACCACGATCATCGCGCGCTCGTTGTCGTCGTCGACGGCCGCCGCTACGACGCCGACGATCGCGTCGTCTCCGGAACCGTCCGCCAAAACCACGCGGACGCCGTCGATTTCCGGATCCGACGTTGCGTCGACCGCGGCCTTCGCCGCGCCCTCGAGCACAACAACCACCTCAGCCGGTGGTTCGAGACGTTCCGACAGCGTCGTCACCTGGTGGAGCAGCCGTCGAGCGGCACCGGCGCGATCGCGCCACCAGCCGTTCGGCCGTGAGCCGACGACATTCGCGGCATCCACCACGATCAGCCGAACCTGGTTACCCGTCACGCTGCCAGTCTCCTCCCCACGTCAGTTGATAAGGCTGTTGGCTGATTTCAATCGCCTACGCGTACGGGTCGGTGATCTCGCGCAACGCGGTGAGCGCCGCGCGCAGTTCGCGCATCCGCCGTGCGCCGAGGTGTGTGGCCCACTCGGCTTCGATGCGGTCGGCGATCGAGTTCGAGAAGGTGGCCACCTTCTTGCCACGGGCGGACAGGCGGACCAGGCGGGCGCGGCCGTCGCTCGGGTCGGCGACCCGTTCCACGTAGCCCGCGCGTTCGAGCTGGTCGACCAGGAACCCGGCGGTCTGCTTGGTGATCTGTGCCTGCTCGGCCAATTCGGTGAGGCGGGTGCCGTCCGGGCCGATGCGCTGGGCGACTCGACCCTGGGCCACGGTGATGTCATCGAAGCCCGCCGCGCCGAGCTCGGCGAAGATCCGTTCCTCCATCGACCGATGGGCGATGTACATCAGCAGTCCCACGTTCAGCTCGCCCTCGGCCATTCCGCTCCTTGACAGTAGTACGATAGACTGACTATCTTAGTCAGTGATGCTGACTAATGTTACCGGAGGTGTCCGATGTCGGCGCGTCCCCCATGGCAGCTCGACCGAGAAGCCAGCTGGCGAGTAATCGAGCAGCAGCGGCGCGCCATCGCCGACCTGCTCGCCGAGCTGGCACTCGCGGAGTGGGAGTTGCCGTCGTTGTGTGCGCGGTGGCGGATCCGCGACGTCGCCGCGCACATCGCCTTGACTCCCCAGCCGCCGTCGCTCGGCACCCTGTTCGTCGCAGGTCTGCGGGCACGTGGGAATTACAACCGCCTCATCGATGACCTCACCGTGCAAGCCGCGGACCGCCCGCCCGGAGAGCTGGTCTCGATGATCCGGACCCATGCTTCGTCGCGAAAACTCCCCGGCCCCACCAACTACCGCAACATCCTTTTCGACACGATGGTCCACGGCCAAGATATCGCCATCCCGCTGGGCTGCTCCATCGAACTTCCACCCGACGCGGCCGCCACCGGCGCCACCACGGCGGCACGCTGCGGTTGGCCGGTATGGAACCGACATCGCCTCGACGGACTTGCCTTGCGCGCCACCGATATCGATTGGTCTTTCGGCGACGGCGCCGAGGTTTGCGGACCCATCAAGGCGCTCCTGCTGTTGGTCACCGGCCGCCCCGCGGGGCTGGAGAGGGTGACCGGTGAGGGCGTTCGCGCGCTGACCGCCCGGCTACTTGCTGGCGTCGGGTCAAACGGTTAGATATCTATACGATCGATCGTTCTTATTATATAGTTGCGGCTATAGACCCCCTGACGCACGCAGATCGTTCAGCGCGGCGCCCGATCGAACGGAGTGACCATGCCTACGCTGCTTCCCAGCTATCACGTCGGAATCGTCGTCGCAGATCTTGCGCACGCCATGGCCGAGTTCGGCAAGCTCGGCGTGGAGTGGCACGCGCCGATCAAACAGAACAGCGATGTGTTCGCCGACGGTAAGGCCGTCACCATCACGCCCTGGATGGTCTACTCCAAGCAGGGGCCGCCCTACCTGGAACTGCTGGAACAAGTCCCTGACACCATTTGGGCCGAAACCGGCCTGCATCACCTCGGCCTCTGGGCCGACAACGTGCCCCAGGAGTCCCAGCGCTTGACCGGCGATGGCCTGCCCCTGCTGGTCTCGGCACACGAAAACACCGC
This sequence comes from Nocardia iowensis, assembly GCF_019222765.1. NCBI lineage: Bacteria > Bacillati > Actinomycetota > Actinomycetes > Mycobacteriales > Nocardiaceae > Nocardia > Nocardia iowensis. Next base: position 1,974,902 of record NZ_CP078145.1, read on the forward strand.
CGATGCGCCGTTCTGCTACCACCTGACCGCCGACGGTGTTCGTCTGGAGTTGGTCGATATCGGCCGAGCAGGTCCGGGAAATGCCGTCTACCTCAGCGGTGCCGCCGACGAATACCTCGCCGAAGCCGCGCAGACCTACCTGAACGGCGTTGCCGCACAAGATGTCTCGGGTGCAACCCGCACCTGACAACTGGCGTCAACCGAGCAGGCAGAACTCATTTCCTTCCGGATCGGCGAGTACGACGTGTTCCGGATGTTCGGTCAACACCCGAGCACCCAGAGCGACCAGCCGTTCGACCTCTGCCGCCGGGTCATCGCTCGCCAGATCCAGGTGCACCCGGTTCTTGACCACCTTGGTTTCCGGGACGAGCTGGAAGAACAAGCGGGGTCGGATGCCCGGACCTGCCTCGACCAGCACCGTGGGGTCGTCCTCCGGATCGTCGATCCCGACGGCGCGTAGACGTGCGAGTTCGGCCTCGTCATATGCGGCAACGTTGTAGCCGTCCAGCGCAGCCGCCCAGAACCGGGCAAGCGAGGCGGGGTGGCGGCAGTCGAACACCAAGTCACGGATAACGGACACGAACCAATGGTGTAGCCGAGCCGCCCGTCTTGCCACCGTTGCAGTCTGGGCGAGGGTTCTTCGTCACTGGCGCTCCACGAATGGGACGCGGTGGCACAGGAAGCCGGTGTCTCCGCGTCGGGCTCCGGGTTCCGCGGCTCCTCGTTCCACTTCATCACCGACTCCCGGGACGCGGTGGACGAGGTGATGCGCGCCGCGGCGGCTGCGGGCGGCACCGTGGTCAAGGCGGCGGCCCCGGCCGAGTGGGGCAGCCCGCGGTCATGCGGGTGTTGCCTCGATGAGGCTGAACGGAGGGGCCTCGGCCAGCGGGGTCACCGAGGTCAGGGCCAAACCCGCCTTGCGGCATAGTTCCGCGAAGTCGGTCCGCGTCCGTTCCCTGCCGCCAACGATCACCATCATGTTGAGGTCGCTGAGGTAGGTGCTTCCGGCGGTTTCGGTGTCGACAACTTCGGGCAGAACTGGCTCCACGATCAGGATGCGTCCCGTAGGCGGCAGCACCGCGCGGCAGTGGGTCAGGATTGTCACTGCCTGCTCGTCCGTCCAGTCGTGCAGGACGCTCTTGATCAGGTAGAGGTCGGAACCTTCGGGAACCGAGCGGAAGAAGTCGCCCGCGACCAGGGAGCAGCGCGTCGTGAGCCCGTGTTGCTCCAGTGTCGTCGGCGCCTGGGCCAAGCCCTCCTCGGTGTCGTAGATGACGCCGGTGAGGGTCGGGTGTTCGCGGAGTACACCGCTGAGCACGGTGCCGTTGCCGCCGCCGACGTCGGTGACCGTGCTGAACCGACCGAAGTCGAAAGCCTGTGGGAGCGCGGCGGCCGTCTCCTCGGCGGCCTGGCTCATGGCGGCGTTGAACTCCGCGGACAGGTCGGGAAGTTCCGCCAAGTAGCTGAAGAAGTCCTTCCCGAAGACCTTGTCGAAGGCGATGTCGCCGGTTCGGACACTGTCGTCCAACTGCTCCCAGGCACGTAGGATCGCCGGCTCGGTGAACATCCGTACCAGTGCGATCAGCGAGTCGGGCCGCTTGGCGTCCAGCAAGGCGCCCGCAGGGGTCACCGAAAAGGAGCCCGCGGTGTGCCCACGTAGCAGGCCGAGGCTTGCCAAAGCACGCAGCAGCCGGGTCATCGACTGGGGTTCGGCTCCGGTATCGGCGGCCACGTCGACCGCCGCCCGCTCCTCGTTGCCGATCAGCTCTATTACTCGTAACCGGATGGCCGCGCGAACGGTCTGCGCGGCCATGCTGCCGAACATGAGTCGCTCGATCAGATCACGGGCGTCCTGGGTGTTCGTCATGTCGTTGTCTGTCATGGTGCGTCCCCTTCGGTGTCGGCGGGTGCCGTATGCCACGGCGCGTGCCCAACTTTCGCCGAGTCGGCAGCGCTTGTATTGGACGAATGTTCCCGACGGATCAGGGCGGTCGTTCGGCCCACCGCCCCAGCTACCCCGGCGGTGTGCGACGCCAACCAGGGTCGCGAGAGCTGGCTCGCCAGGCAGGCACCGGCCGCGTTCAGCAGCACGTCGTCGACGGATGAGTGACGCCCGATGGCGAGGGTGAACTGCACAGTTTCCACCGTGATCGAAGCCGCGGCGCCCACCAGCAGGATGCGGAACGAGCGGGCGAACCAGGACCAGCGCACCGGCAACAGAAAACCGAGTGCGGCGAAAACCAGCAGATTCCCGCCGAACTGCTCGATCACCCGGCCGTCGGCCAGCTGCTCCGCCAGATCATGCAGCGGCACAAGATTCACCGAACGCCCGGTTCCATTCGGCGTGAGAATCATCCACAACCACGGCGCCGTACCCGTCACCATCCCCACATCGCACAGCGCGACCCGCCACCCGCGCCACCGAGCGAGCCACCACGCCGCCACACCCGCAACCGGTATCGCGCCGATCGCGACAACCACAACCCCACCCCAAGCCTGCCACGTCCCGTCCACCCCGCCAGTCTCCCCCAACCCCTTGCGCCACAGCCCGGCTCCACAAATCATCCACAAAACCCCTACCGCACCCGCACGAGCGCATCTGTTATCGCTCGGCCGCCAACAGGGGCAATGCCCATGGCTACCTCTTTGTGAACTGATCGCCCGGTCCGATCGACCCATCCAGACGGGTCGGCCGCAACGAATGTTGTCCGGGTGATCGATTGTCCGGACGGCGAGAAAGGGTGGTCTGTAATGAGGTTAACCACTTTTCGTATCGTGGTGGTGTCGTCGGTAACTGTGCTGGCGGCAGTGTTTCCGCAGGTAGCGGGGGCTGGGGGGCCTGGATTGCCCAGTGGGCCGGTCAAAACCGCCAAACCGGACAAGGATAAAGGTGCCATGTACCGATCCATCCTCGTCGAAATCCCCGGGGTCAAATTCCCAGAGGCCAGGAGCATGATTACCCCGAACCAGATGTACTACATCGGCGAGGCGATGTGCACCCATGACGACCTGGGCGAAGTCCGTGACGAGCTGAACAAGGAGCTCAAGAACTTCTACGTCGAATTCGGCGATCCGGCACGTCCGGACGATATCGTGGGAAAGATATGGAAAGCGGCATTCGGCGACAGTAAGTACACCGAGAAGGTGCAGCGCGGTATTTGTGCGGTTGTCGCCGACGAGGAGAAATACGCTGACTATGTCGCCACCGCCAAAAAGATCGTCTCAGGCTATGGCGAGAACGTCCGGGTGCAACCCGAGTATGCGGGGGAGGAGGCCGAGGACCACAGGCGCGACTTCTGGGCCGAAAAACTCGGTGCATTCGGCACCGCTCTGAAACCCTGGCTCCCGATTGATCTCAAGTCGGCATAGCACTCGCGCAACCGGAGCTGTGCTCATGTTGATCGCATACGCATTGGTCGCTGATGCGGTGTAAGAGCTACGTCAGCTCGCGTCGAACAGCGGAAGCTGTTGTGCGTCAATGTTGTTCCCGCCGAGTCGGCGCAGGCACCGGGCGCAGGTGATCTCGGCGCGGGTCGGCTCCAACGCCGTGGGCGACCACCCGGACACACCGGTGTGACACACCAGCTCCGGCACTTCTTCATCGCCGACCCATTGCCCGAGGCTGACCGCGTGCACGGTGCGCCCGGCCCGGACAACGGCATGCACGCCCGGGTCGCCGAACGCCGCCCGGGTGGATGCGGCCAGCGGAGCGATGTCGGTCATGCGTCCAACCATACGAGCGCCCACCGACAGCGGAGCATCACCGGCCGCCCGCACTGGCTTGTTCAGCCGGACTGTTCGGGTGCTTGGGCAGGAAGAACATCAAGGCCCACAGCACGGCCAAGGTGCCGCCGACCCACCAGAGCACGCCGGTGAACGCGTCGCGGTTGAGCGCCCCGTCGGGGGATCCGCCAGTGGCGGCGAAGAACACGAGCCCGGTCAGGGCGACGCCGAAGGCGGCGCCCAGCTGTAAGGCGGTGTTGAACAGGCCCGAGGCCGAACCGGCGCTGCCGTGCGGGACCTTCGCCAGAGTCAGGTCAGCGATCGGTCCGCCGATCAAGCCCAGACCGAACCCGAGCAGCAGAACGGGGACCGCCATCGCGAGCAGGGTCAGGTCGGACCGCCCGCCGCTGATCTGGAGCCCGTAGGCCATCATCGCGGCGAGGGCGATCAGGGCTCCGGTCTGAGGCAGGCGCCGCGCGAAGCGCCCGGCGGTCTTCGTCGCGGTCATCGCACCGGCCAGTTCGCCGAGAGAGAGCAGCACGAACGCCATGGCTGCCATCAGCGGGCTCATGCCAAGGCCGCGCTGCAGGTACAGCGTCCAGGTCATGAAGAACAGGCCGCACAGCAGGCCCACCATCAGCTGCGCGGACAAACCACCGGAGAACTGCTTGCCCTTGAACAGCGACAGCACCACCAGCGGGGCATCGTCCTTGCGGCGCTGCTGGTGACGCAGGAAGACGCCGAGCATGAGCAGGCCGCCGACGAACATGGCGAAACTCCACAGCGGCCAGCCGTGCGCGTGGCCCTCGGTGAGCGGGAACACGATCAGCACCATCGCGATCGCGGACAGCAGCACGCCCGCGAGGTCGAGACGGTCGGCCTTCGCCGCGGTCGACTCGGTGATGAACTTGCGTCCGAGGATGATCACGGCGAGCCCGATGGGCACGTTGATCAGGAAGATCGGCCGCCAGGACAATCCGAACAGGTCGGCCTCGGTGAGCACGCCGCCCAGAACCGGACCCAGGACGTTGGCCATCGCCAGGACCGCTCCGAAGAGGCCGAAGGCCCTGCTGCGGTTCTCGCCGTCGAAAGTGACGTGAAAGGTAGCCAGGACCTGCGGGATCATCACCGCGGCTGCACCGCCTTGGAGCACGCGGGCGGCGATCAGCATGCCGGGGTCGGCCGCGCTGCCGCACAGCAGCGAGGCGAGGGTGAACCCGGCGGTGCCGAGCAGGAAGATCTTGCGTCGGCCGTAGATGTCGCCGAGCCTGCCACCGGTGATCAGCCCGAGGGCGAAGGTCAGCGCGTAGCCCGCGGTCAGCCACTGCACCGCGGCCGGTCCGGCGCCGAGCGATCGTTGGAGAGTCGGGATGGCGGTGAGGACGACCGAATCGTCGAGGATGTTCATGAGTTCGCCGGTCAGCAGGACCGCGAGGGCGATCTTGGCGGCCGTTGTCATCTTCGACGACGCGGCGGACGGGGTATGAGCCGAGGGCTCGGGGGTGTGCTCGGACTCGTTGTCGAGCGCAGGGGAATTCACGGTAGGACTCCTGGTTCAGGAATCGGGGAACTCGCCGTCCGCCGCACGGAAACACGAAACCCGGGGCAGTCGGCAGAGCTGCACCCGGAAATGACAGAAAGCAAGATTGGGTGACGCAACTCAGGCCAGCGCGACGTCCGCCCCCGGACACGTTCAGAAATCAGGACGTGGGGGCACACGGACGGCTACATGGCCTGGGATATAAGTCACCACCTCGAATCCATTACCGAAAGAACTAGGGAGTCCGAACTGCCGCCGAAGGAATCTTCGGTGCAGGGACTAGACCACGGTACGCCACTCCCTGGACCCGGCGCACGCCAGATGTCCTCCGCGAGGACGACCGGCGGGCAGCGCGCCGAAGGGGACACACGGAGGCACGCATCGGCCCATGCGCGGGCTGTTGGGAATGCCATACGAATCGACCCCCGACTGTGACCTGTCCCGCATATGGCGGCGCTACACGCGTTCTCGCGTTCACACCGCTTAACGTCGCCAGGGCACGACAGTTGGTAGGGAAGGTGGCGGCGAGCGTGGTAGATACCAAGGCGAAGCTCGATGAATTGGTCAAGATCCTGGCGATCGCTACGGAACCGGCAGGTGAGGCCGGTATTGCCAAGCGAGCGAAGAAGGGCGTTCCGAGCGTCCGCGAGCGGGTGAACATGCTGCTCGACCGCGGGACGTTCATCGAGACCAGCGCCCTGGCTCGGCAGCCCGACCAACCGGACGCCCTCTACGGAGACGGGCTGGTCACCGGTCGAGGGTTGATCGGGGGCCGTCCGGTGGTGGTGATCGCCCACGATCAGACCGTGTACGGCGGGTCGGTCGGTGTCACCTCTGCCCGAAAGTTCATGCGGGCGCTGCAGTTCGCGTTCGACAACGCGTGCCCGGTGGTGACGATCAATGATTCCGGCGGTGCGCGTATCCAGGACGCGGTGGGCTCGATCGCCTCGTTCGGTGATATTTCCCGAGTGCTGGAAAGACTTTCCGGCTATGTGCCGCAGGTGTCGATCATTCTCGGCAAATGCGCCGCGGGCTCGGTCTACGGCCCCATCAACACCGACGTGCTCATCGGCACCCGGGATTCCTACATGTTCGTTACCGGGCCGGAGGTGATCAAAGCCGTCAACGGCGAGGACATCACCGCCGAGGAACTCGGTGGCGCCGAGGTCCAGGCCAAACGCGGCACCTTGCACCACGTGGCAGACAACGAGCAAGAAGCCTACGACTGGGCCCGAAGGTACCTGAGCTACCTGCCGACCAGCTGCCTCGAGCAGCCGCCGGTCGTGAATCCGGGCCTGGAGCCGGAGATCACCGCTAGCGATCGGGAGCTCGACGCGATCATCCCGGATTCCGATCGCGCCGGGTACGACATGCACGAGATCCTGCTGCGGATCTTCGACGACGGTGAATTCCACGAGGTGCGCGCCGCGTTCGCGCCGAACCTGATCACCGGATTCGCTCGGGTTGATGGATACCCGGTCGGTGTGATCGCGAATCAACCGTTGGTACTGGGTGGTTCCATCGACGCCGCCTGCTCGGACAAGTCGACCTACTTCATCCGGCTCTGCGACGCGTTCAATATTCCGCTGGTATTCGTCGTCGACACCCCGGGCGTGCTGCCGGGCCTCGAGCAGGAAGCCAACGGCGTGATCATCCGCGGTGGCCGGGTCCCGCGCGCGATCATCGAGGCCACGGTGCCGATCATCAACCTCGTGGTGCGCAAGTCATACGGCGGCGCATACGGCATGATGGCGGCCAGGCAGGTGGGCGCCGATATCAGTTTCGCCTGGCCGACGGCCCGGATCGCGGTGATCGGCGCCGAAAGCGCGGTCGACCTCATCGGTAAGCGGCAATTGGCGGCGGTACCGCAAGAGCAGCGGGCAGCCGCGCGCGAGTTCATGGTCAACCATTACAACGAGACGATCGCCACCCCGTGGATCGCCGCCGAACGCGGCTACATCGACGCCGTCATCGAACCCGCGCGCACCCGCCTGGAGATCCGGCACGCGCTGCGCTTGTTGCGCGACAAGCCACCGGTCAAACCGGGGTTCAATCCCCGCAAGCATCCGGTGTACCCGATGTGAGAGTGGATCTCACCGCGGCCAGTGCCGGGTGACGACTCAGCGCCAGCCTGTGGGGGTAGGTCGAGCGCGGCCGTCACGCTCGATTTTCGGGCTCGGCGGACGGCCAGATCGCGCGTAGTGGGCGCATGCCCTCCTCGACGTAGTCGGCGATGGGGCGGTCGCCGCCGTCGAGGTACCACTGTTCCAGGGCGGCGAAGTAGCCGAAGACCAGGGCGTTGGTGGCGACGCGAGCCTGTGTTTCGGTCAGCCGTCCGGTCGACGCGATCAGTGGGGTGAGCCGCTGGCTCGTGCGGTCGGCCGAGGCGCAGGCGGCCATCCGCACCGATGGTTCGGTGAAGTGGTAGCGGACCCGGCGCCACGGGCCGCTGTTGACCGGCGTGCCTTCGGCTGCGTCCGGGGAATCCGGCGTGCGCTCGGGTGCGGATTCGTCGGCGCGGACGGAGCGGATCAGGCTGCCGATGGGGTCGCGAGGGTCCACGATTGCCTCGATTTCTTCCGCGTTCAGGGTGTCGAACTCGTCGGCGACGATGATCCCTTCCTTCGTGCCGAAGAGGCGGTAGACCGTCGACGGTGAGACCTCGGCCGCGGCCGCGATCTCCTCGATGGTGACGGCGCCGAACCCCTTCGCGTCGAACAGATCCAGGGCGCGTTCCTGGATGGTGTGCATTGCCTTGAGCCGCCAGCGCTCGCGAAGTCCGGTCATGAGAGCAGATTATCAGGAAGTCACTTTCTGAAGAACGTTGCTGTCGTTTAGACATTGACTGTCTGTAACCGGTCTCGTACAGTCGCTTTCTACAGAGAGTGACTTTCTCAATGGGGCCTACTCCTGGTCCCGGCGGCGCTCTGGCCTCCCTGAATCACCCGACTGAACTCACCCGGAAGGACTCGTGGCATGCGAACGAACCACCACGGCCGTCTCGGCAGACCACATCGAGCCGAGCTGTCCGAGACGAGAGCGCGATGACCGCGACCGACCTTGCCGAGACGAGAAAGCGTTCCGCTCCACCGGATACCGTCCGCGACGCGGAACAAAGTTTCGCAGCGCTCTTACGCCCCCACGCCAGCGGTTTCGCCGCCGTGGTCGTCCTCCAGGTGATCGGTGCCGTGGCCGGTCTGGCACCGTTCTTGGCAGTGGTCGAGTTAGGCCGCGCGTTGCTGTCGACCGGCCCGATCGATCACGGTCGTGTCTGGTTCACGGTGGTCCTCGGTGCAGCCGGCCTGTTCGTCCGGCTCCTGTTCACGGCTGCTTCGTCCGGGCTCGGGCACGTGCTCGACGGCCGGGTGCAGCTGTCGTTCCGCCGGCAGTTGGCCGGGCGACTGGGGCGCGTGCCGATCGGCTGGTTCTCCCAGCGCCGGACGGGTGAGCTGGCCAAGGTGGTGAGCGACGATGTGAGTGCGTTGCATCCGTTCATCGCCCACGCGCCCGGCGAGCTGGTGTCGGCGTTCGTGGTGCCGCTGGTCTCGCTGGTCTACTTGTTCACCGTCGACTGGCGGCTCACGCTGATCACGCTGGTTCCGGTAGTGCTGGCGGTGGCGTTGGTCCCGTTGATGATGACCTCGACCCGACAGTGCGAGCAGAGCGAATTCGACGCGGCGATGGGGCGGATCGCCGACTCGGTCGTGGAGTTCGTGCAGGGCATCGCGGTGGTCAAGGCGTTCGGCGGCGGCGACCGCGCGCACCGCCGGTTCCGCACGGCGGTAGACGATTTCGCCGACACGTTCCTGCGCTGGGCGCGCGGTCTTTCCCCGATCGCCGCCGGGATGCAGCTGGCGCTGTCGCCGCCGTTCGTGCTGCTGATCGTGCTGCTCGGTGGCACGGCCCGGATAACCAGCGGTGGGATGGCCGCTGCCGATCTGCTGCCGTTCCTGCTGCTCGGGCTGGGGCTGACCGCTCCGGTCGCGGCGCTCGGCCATGGTTTCGACGACATGCAGGCCGCAGGCCGCGCGGTCGGCAGGATCCGGGACGTGCTCAACGTCGAGCCGCTGCCCGAACCCGCTCACCCTGTCCCGCCGCGAGGACATCGGGTGGAGTTGCGCGATGTCCGGTTCGGTTACGACGCCGACCGCGAGGTGTTGCGCGGGATCGATCTGGTGCTGGAGCCGGGCACGGTCACCGCGCTCGTCGGACCGTCCGGTAGCGGCAAATCCACACTCGTCCAGCTCCTTCCGCGGTTCTTCGACCCGACGCACGGCACGATCACCCTGGGCGGTGTCGACCTGCGCGAGATCGGCAGTCGGCAGCTCTACCAACTGGTTTCCTTCGTCTTCCAGGATGTTCGCCTGCTGCGCGCGTCGGTGGCCGACAACATCGCGCTGGCGGTCCCGCGTGCCGACCGCGAGCAGCTGGTCCGCGCCGCCACGCTGGCGGGCATTCACCACCGGATTCTGGAGCTGCCGCACGGCTACGACACGGTGCTCGGCGAGGAGGCCGGACTGTCGGGCGGTGAGGCACAGCGCCTTGCCCTCGCCCGCGCGCTCTTGGCCGACACCCCCGTTTTGGTGCTGGACGAAGCGACCGCGTTCGCGGATCCGCAGACCGAACAGGCGGTGCGGCATGCCATGGCGAGCCTGCGGGGCGATCGGACGATCCTCGTCATCGCCCACCGGCTGGAGACCATCGCCGATGCCGACACCGTCGTCATGGTGGACGACGGGGTGATCACGGAGCGCGGCGCACCCGCGCAGTTGCTGGCCGGCCAGGGCAAGTTCGCCGCGTTCTGGCGGTCCCATCGAGGAGACGAGTTGTCATGATCCGAATGCTGTTGCGCGTGCTGGGCAATCAGTACGCCGGACCGGTGCGGCGCACTGTGGCCCTGATGACCACCACCGCGGTCCTGGAGGGCCTGTCCTACGCACTGCTGGTCCCGGTGCTCCGGGAACTGTTCGGCAGCAATCCCGCAGCCGCCTGGCCGTGGCTGATCGCGTTCGCCGCCGCGGTCGCGGTCTACGCGGTCCTGCGCTATCTCAGCGACCTGGCCGGTTTCCGCGCCGGAACCACGCTGCTGCGCGGCACCTATCACCGGCTCGGCGACCACCTGGCCCGGCTGCCCATCGGCTGGTACGGCCCCGACCGCGTCGGCGAAGTGTCGGTGCTCGCCAGCCGGGGCGTGCTGGAAGCGATGAGCGTGATCGCGCACCTGCTCGCACCGTTCGTCGCCGCCTCGGTGACTCCGCTGACGATTGTTGTTGTGCTGCTGGCGTTCAACTGGCAGCTGGGGCTGGCCGCACTGGTCGCCGTCCCGCTGGTGGCGGCGGTCCAAGTCTGGACGGGACGTGCGATGGCCACCGCCGACGCCGAACGCCACGAACGCGACCAAGATGCGGCCGGCCGGGTCATCGAATACCTGCAAGCCCAGCCGGTGCTACGGGCCGGGGGCCGCACCGTCGAACGTTTCGATCTGCTCGACGACTCGCTACGTGGAATCCAGCGTGCCTCCCGGCGATCGGCGCTGTCGGCTCTGCCCGGCATCGTCGGCCTGACGCTCACCGTGCAGGCGATGTTCACCGTGCTGCTGGCCATGGGCGCCTATCTCGCGCTGGGCAGGAGCATCGGCGCGGCCGAGGTCCTGGCGATCCTGGTGCTGGCGGCCCGCTGCGCCGAACCCCTGCTGTCGCTGGCCGACATCGGCGGCCAACTCCGCAGCGCGCGAGCCCAATTGACCCGACTGGACGCGCTGCTGCGCACCGAGCCGCTGCCCGAGCCCGCCGACCCCATCCAGCCGCACCACCACGACCTGGAGTTCGATGCCGTCACCTTCCGGCACGGCAACCGCACCGTGATCGACGGTCTGACGCTGACCGTGCCGCAAGGCCAGCGGGTGGCGATCGTCGGACCCTCCGGCGCGGGCAAGAGCACCCTGCTCCAACTACTCGCGCGCTTCCACGAGGTGAGCAAGGGCGCGGTCCGGGTGGGCGGCGTCGACGTCCGCGACATCGATACCAGCACCCTGATGGCGCAGATCGCCATCGTCTTCCAGAATGTCTACCTCTTCGACGGCACGATCGAGGACAACATCCGGCTCGGCCGCCCCGAAGCCACCGACGCCGAAGTCCGCGCCGCCGCGACAGCGGCACGCCTGGACGAGGTGATCGAACGACTCCCCGGCGGCTGGACCGCCGACGTCGGCGAAGGCGGCGCACTGCTGTCGGGCGGTGAACGCCAACGCGTTTCCATCGCCCGCGCCCTGCTGAAGAACGCTCCCATCGTCCTGCTCGACGAGGTCACCTCCGCCCTGGACCCGATCAACGAAGCCGCCGTCCACCAGGGCATCGAACGCTTGATGGCAGGCCGCACCGTGGTGCTGGTGGCCCACCGCATGCACACCGTCCGAACCGCCGACCGCGTCGTGTTCCTCGACAACGGCCGAATCGTGGAGGACGGCACGCACCACGACCTGCTCGATCGAGGCGGCCGCTACGCCGACTTCTGGAACATCTCCACCGCCGTCAGCAGTGGACACACAGATCGAACCTGACGGGCCTGGTCTCCGGCGGCGGCCATGCTCGACTCCAGGACACCGCGCGCCGGGGCCGCAGGATCGTCGACGATGCTGTGGCACGGCTACATTCGGCAGAACCGTAGGTAGGCGGAGGTCATCGGATGAGTTTGAGGTTGGCGGCGTATGCGGTATGCATCCAGGACGGTCAGGTCCTGCTCGCCCGTCACGTTCCGCAGAGCGGCGAAACCAACTGGACTCTTCCAGGTGGCAAGGTCGAGCACGCGGAGGATCCGTTCGACACGGTGACGCGGGAACTCGCCGAGGAAACCGGCTACCACGGGATCGTCGAACGCCTGCTCGGCGTGGACTCGAGAGTGATCCCCGCCGCTGCCGCGCGCGCCGGAGCCGAACACCAGAACGTCGGCATTTTCTACCAGGTCCGGGTCACCGGCGGCCGACTCCGGCCTGAGCCGAACGGTGCGACCGCCGCGCCGACCTGGACTCCGATCCCCGACGTCGACCGCCTACGCCGGTCGTCGCTGGTGGATATCGGCCTCGCCCTGGCGCGGAGCATTCCGGCAACCGGCCACGTCGCTCCCGTTCCGGTCGGCGGCCTGATCCAGCACTGAGGTGCGAGGGCCACACAGACACGCTGAGTGTCTGCGGGTCGCGGAGGTGGAAGTTGCTTGCGCCCTGCGGGATACGCGCGTACACGGGGGCACCGACCGGATGCTCGGTGCTCTCGAATACGGCGTCTGCCTCAGTCCCGACCGGGACTCACGCGGGCTTGGCGGGTTGGGCGGTGGCGGGGGCGGAGTTCAAGCAGAAGTGGGCGAGCATGGCCAGGGTGATGTGGCGGTACCAGCTCGGCCATTGGCGTACCTCGTAGGCGTCCAGGCCTACGGATTCGCAGGCGGCGGCGAGGGTGCGGGCCGCGGAGCCGCCGTTGAGGGCTACGGCCACCAAGGTTTCCAGATCGGTGTGTTCCGGGCCGAAGCATCGGTAGGTGCGGAGCTTGTCGGATCGGCGGGGGAGCACCCGTTCGACCAGTAGCCAGCGGCGCATGGGCCGGACCTCGGAATCCGGTATTCGGATACGCAGCCACTGGCTGTGTACGGCACCCTTTTCCACCCACTGGGTCCACGACGGCCGGGTCAGCAAATCCATACTGACACCCGCCATTCGGAGCTGCTGGAGGCAATTGGGCTGTTGCAGGACATACGGTATCTCGTCGTGTTCCAGACTTGTGGCGAGCTGTTTTCCGTCGAGCGGTTCGGTGCAGACGAACCAGTCGTCACAATACCAGCGAATCTGCTTGATGCGCCGCATCATCGCCATGATGGATTCTTCTTTGCTCCGATATCTGACGGTGTGCGGAATCTTTGTTCGGCAACATTTCAGCTTGTCTTTCAGCCAGAATTCCGGCAAATACAATTCGCGGTCGGCGATCAGGTCTGCACCGTTTCCGGTTTGCACCACGAAGAGTCCGGTTTGGCAGTTTTCCAGACGCCCGGTTCTCCTCGAATACTGCGGCCCGACACCGACCGAGCTGGCGCCCTTCTTGATGAAGTTGTACTCCGCGGCACCGAAGACCCGGACATTACCGGCGGACCCCCCGAGCAAGTGGGCTTGTAATGCGTCACGCACGGCATCCGCGTCCCATGCCGCGGAACTCAGCATTCGCTGCAGCCCGTCCGCCCGCTTCTCGCCGAGTGAGTTGGCTATCCCATTGGCGGTTTTCCGCACCTCGGGATCGGCCAGCGCGCGAACATACTGTAATGCGCGATTTCGTGGCTCCGGGCGGGTGAAGTGCGAGGCGGTTATATCGGCCACTTTATGAAAGTTAAGTTCAAAGGTATCCAAACGGTGATCATCTGCCCCCATGTTTCTACCTTACGGACGGTCGGGTCGTGGCGGCCCGGAAAAGTGCGGTAGTCGAGGTGAACTCTGGGGTCTTCCGACAGGTTGGCAGTCGGTCGCGACGGCTTGACAGGACAACTTTTTCAATTCCCGAAACGATCTTCGAAATGATCTTTCGGCATCGCGTACCGCGACGTTTGCGCCCGGCCTGCCTGCGGCCGAGGTGGCGCAACGGCCGCCTTTCCGCGGGTACCGGGGAAACAAGGTCAGGCTTTCGCGGGCGTGGTTTCGGGCACCTCGTCGGCCGACCCGGCGGTGGGGGCGGGCAGGCGAGAGGGCCACCATGTCCAATCGCCTGCCAACAGCGTCAGTGCGGGCACCAGCACGGTGCGTACCAGCAACGTGTCGAGCAGGACGCCGAAGGCGACGGCGAAACCGACCTGCACCAATCCGACCAGCGGGGTCGTCGTCAGCACGGCGAACGTCGCCGCCAAAGCCACACCGGCGGAGGTGATCACGCCACCGGTCACGGCGAGACTGCGCAGCACGCCTGGCCTTGTCCCGAATCGTCGGGCTTCCTCCCTGGCCCTGGTCATCAGGAAGATGTTGTAGTCGACCCCGAGTGCGACCAGGAACAGGAATGTCATGAGGAGGAACGCGGGCTCTAGTCCGCGGAATCCGAAGAGGTGCTCGAATATCCAGACGCTGGCCCCGATGGCCGAACCGAACGAGGCAACTACCGTGAGCACCAACGCGATCGGTGCGAGGATCGACCGCAGCAACAACCCCAGAATCAGCGTGACCACCGCGAGCACCAGCGGAATCACCACTCGTTCGTCGCGACGCGATGCCGCCTCGGAGTCCAGTGTCGCCGCGCTCGGCCCGCCGACGACCGCGCCCTCGGCGACGGTGGGCAGGCTGGCCCGTAGGCGCTGAATCGTCGCTCGCTCACCGGCCGAACCCGGTGGATCGGCTGGGACAGCGATGATTTCACTGAACTCCGCGCCGGATCGGCCCGGCGCGACCATGGCGACACCGCGGTCTGACCGCACCGCGGCGAGCACCCGATCCCGCGTCTCGCTGGGCGTCGCAATCGTCATCGGCACCCCGGCATGTTGTGGAAAGTGCTGTGCGACAAGAGATTGCGCGGTCACCGACTCGGGTGTGTCGACGAATCGATCGGCCGGGTCGAGTGCATCGGTCCGGCCGAGCAAGCCCGCGGCGAGCGCACCGAGCACAACGAGCGCACCGACGGTCGCCGCGACGCGATGGCGCGCGACCAGATCGCCGACCCGATGCCAGATGGTCGAGCCGGTCACCCGCTCGGTCCCCGCCCGCGGTATCCACGGCCAGAACACCCTGCGCCCCAACAGGATCAGAAGCGCGGGGAAGAACGTGAGCATCGCGGCCAGCGTGCAGGTGATGCCCGCGGCGGCCACCGGCCCCATGGCCGCCATATTGTTCATATCCGCGGCGAGCAGGCACAGCAGGGCGAACACCACGGTGGCCGCCGATGCCGCGATGGCCGGGGCCGCCCGGCGCAACGCCGTCATCATCGCGGCGGCAACGTCGGTTTCGCGGTGCAGCTCTTCCCGATAGCGCGCGACGAGCAACAGTGCGTAATCGGTGCCGACACCGAACACCAGCACCAGCAGGATGGACGCGTTCTGGTCGTTCACGGTGATATCGAAGATCTTCACCAGCGCGTACACCACGCCGAGCGATACGGCGTACGAGGCACCGACGGCCAGCAGCGGGACCAGCCAGAGCACCGGACTGCGGTAGGTGAGCAGCAGGATCACCATCACCACCAGCGTGGTCGCGACGAGCAGCTGAACGTCCACGCCCGCAAAGGCATTCCGGAAATCGGCGCTCAACGCCCCGGGTCCGGTCACCTGAACGCTCGCGCCGTCCGGTCGGTCGGCGAGCTGCGCGCGCAGGTCGGCGATGTAGTCCGCCGGATTGCCCCGGTCCGCAGGCACCGACAGCGTGTATTGCAGTGCGGCGCCGTCGTCCGAGGCGAGGATCGGCATGGCCGGTCCGTACTTCTCGACGAGGGTCGCACGCTGTCGTTCGGCGACCGCGCGGTCCTCCGGCGTGAGACCACCCTGGCGGACGTACACCACCAGGAAGACGTTCTCGGTGCCGCCCGGCAGTTGTTCCTCGATGTTCTTGACCGCCGTCGATTGTGCTGTCTCCGGCAGGAAGTCGATCTCCCGATTCGACTTCACATCGTTCAACCCGATGACCCACGGCGCGGCGAGGACCACCAGGACCAGCCACGCCCCGATTACCAGCAGTGCTCGAATCCGCATCGGCGTGCTCCTGCCCGAATCGTTTCCCCAGTGACATCGCGACACCGCTGTCGCGCGCCGGTGACCGGGGTGCAGCCGCGGCACCTCCTCGCGGGACGTGCCGGTGCGAGTCTCATCACGGGTGGTGGAACTGCGCGCCGAGCCGGACCCCGGACAGGCTCAAGTATACGACCTAACGGTAGGTCGGGTGGTCGAGTTGTGCGGAAGTTGTACCGGAAATTCGCGGCACATCTTGGATCGCACCCGGCACCGGGGCACAGTCGGCAGGGTGAGAGCAGAACAACATGGCGCCGTGGTCGTGACCGGTGGTACCAGTGGCATCGGCCGCGCCTGCGCGAGCAAGCTGACCGAGGCCTTTCCGGGCAAGGTCATCATCACCGGGACCGACGAGCGCCGGACCGCGGCCGCCGCGCGGGGCATCAGTGCCGAACCCGCCGTGCTGGATCTGCGTTCGTTCGAGT
This sequence comes from Nocardia iowensis, assembly GCF_019222765.1. Classification (NCBI taxonomy): domain Bacteria; kingdom Bacillati; phylum Actinomycetota; class Actinomycetes; order Mycobacteriales; family Nocardiaceae; genus Nocardia; species Nocardia iowensis. The sequence continues at coordinate 1,991,324 of NZ_CP078145.1, forward strand.
CCATCCGGCAGTTCACCCAGCAGCTGCGATCGCAGCCGCCGATCCGGGCACTGGTCTGCAATGCGGGCGTGCAGCTCAATCACCGCAGATATACGGCGGACGGCATCGAGGAATCCTTCGCGGTCAACTATCTCGGCCATTTCGCGCTCATCCAGTTGCTGCTCGATCAGCTGGCCCGGCCGTCCCGGATCGTCCTGGTGACCTCGGGGGCGCACGACCCGAAGGTGTGGAGCGGAATGGCGCCGCCGCGCCTGTGCTCGGTGGCCGACCTGGCCTTTCCGATCGATGGCAACGAACCCGAGCACCGGTCCGCGCAGCGCAGCTACACCACCGCCAAGCTGTGTTCCGTCATGGCCGCCTATGCGCTGTCGCGCAGGTACGCCGAGGAGGGAATATCGATCAACGCGTTCGACCCAGGGCTGGTCCCGGCGACGAATGCGGCCCGCGACGCCACGGCTACCGTGCGGCTGCTGTGGAATACCGTGTACCGCTTGGCCATTCCGCTGCCCGGGGTATCGACGGTGGCCGCCGCGGGCGGCAATCTCGCGCGCCTGATCACCGACCCCGAGCTCGCCGGTGTCAGCGGATGCTACTTCTCCGGGCGTCATCAGCGCGCTTCCTCGCTCGACAGCTACAACACCACGTATCAGCGCGACGTCTGGGAACAGAGTCTCGAACTGTTGCGCAAGTACGGGATCGGTGTGTGACGATCAGTCGACCGGCTGGACGCGAAATACCGGCGTCCGACCGGCGAGTGCCTCGAATTCCGCAGGGGTTCCTTCGCGAACCACGCCCGCCTTGATCATTATTCGCACCCCGGCCGGCACCAATTGTGGGAATGCCCGCAGGATCGGCTTGCTGTCCTCGGCAGGAAGTTCGATGAGCCGGACGGTCCGCTTGCGTCGTCCGTTGGCGAGCACGGCGGTATCCGCCGCGCGAACATTGCGCACCCATGCCGCACCGGGGAAACCGCCGAGTATGTATTGATTGCCCTGGTACGTGAATTGAGTGACCGGCGTGGTCCGCGGCTGCCCCGACTTTCGTCCTACAACGGTCAGTACGGTGAATGTGTTGCCCATGCGCAGGCCCAGTTTCTGTAGCCCGATGACGATCCGGTTCATCGGCCGGAAGCCACGCGGAATGTGCAGGCCATTGTTCTTCGACATCATGCTCCGATTCCCCTCTCGCGCTGGGTGATCGAGATCTGCCCGGCACCGGTTGCGGTGCCGCGATGACTAGAGTCTACTTGCCCGACCGAACGTTAGGTAGTACCATAATTTCCATGGCTGACATGCGGAGATCATCCGCTCGGAAGGGCCGCGGCGAGGTGCCCAAGCGCGAAGAGATCTTGAACGTCGCCGAAGCGCACCTGACCAGGCTCGGCTACCGCGGCGTCTCGTTGCACGCGATCGCGACCGAGGTCGGGCTCTCCAAACCAAGCCTCTACCACCATTTTCCGGATGGGAAAGAGGAACTGTTCGTCGCGATTCTGAATCGCTCACTGACCGAGGCGCGCACCGCGTTGGAATCGGTGATCAGCGCCCAGGAATCACCGACCGAACAATTGCACGTGGCAGTGCATTGGCTGATGCACGAGCCGGCGCGCGGCCGGGGCATCGAGCTGATGCACGATGTGACCAGGTTCGTCGATGCCAAATATCACGCGACCGTCGCCGAGGCCTATCTGAACGCGCATTATCGGCCGATTCACAAAGTCGTTGCGGCGGGCGTGGAATCGGGCGCGTTCCGGGCCGTGGATCCGGTGTTCGTCACCTGGTCGATTCTCGGCCTCATCGGCGGGTTGATGGAAGTGAATCTGCTGTCGCCGACCACGCCGGCGCCACGGATCGACGGCGGCGAATCGCAGCTGGCCGAAGAGGCGCTGGATTTGTTGCTGCACGGAATTGCGACATAGTCGTCCGCGGGCCACCGGGGGACGGGTAGGCACAGTCGTTCGGTGACTGCCGGATCGGCGGAAAGCGATGGGAGCAACTGTGACGCTCGAGTACATCGAGACCGCGGAACTTCACCTGGCGTTCGAGGAGCGCGGGCCGGCCGCGGGCACGCCGGTCCTGATGATTCACGGCCTCCCTGACGACGCGCGGTCCTGGACCGGGGTCGCCGAAGTTATTGCCGCGCTGGGTTATCGGACGATCTGCCCGTATCTCCGTGGGATCGGTGCGACCCGGTTCCGGACAGCGGAGGCCGCCCGCTGCGGTCCGCTCGGGGTGCACGTCGCCGACATGATCGAGGCGATCGACGTGCTCGACCTGGACGCCGTGATCCTGATCGGCCACGGCTACGGCGCGTCGATCGCGCAGGGGGTCGCGGTGCTGCGCCCGCATCGGGTCGCCCGCCTGATCAGCCTCGGCAGCTACGCGCTCGGCGGCTCGACCGCGTCGCCACAGGTGATGCGGGCCCGGTGGTACCGATGGCTGTTGCAGACCGAAGAGGGCATGGACATCGTCTCGCGCGCGCCGGAGCAGTTCTGTGCCTACCTGTGGCAGGTCTGGTCGCCCTCGTGGCGCGAGCGCGGGCCCGCGTTCGACGGCATGCGATCCTCCTTGCGCAACCCGGATTTTCCGGCGCTGATGTGCTCGGCCTACCGCAGCAGTGCGGCCTGTGGCAAACCGGCTGCCGCGCTCATCGAGGCGCGAATCACGCACGCGCGCATAGCTGTTCCCACCGTCGTGCTGGTGGGGGTCGATGACGCCAGCGGGCGGACCGCGGACGACGACGTGTGCGACGACCGCTACTTCGCGCGGTTGACCGACCGCAGGGCGCTGGTCGGCGTCGGGCATTTCGTACACCGGGAGAGCCCGGACTCGGTGGTCCGGGCTCTGCTGGCGACGGCCGAACACTCAGCGTCCGACTGCAGCCGACGGTCGCGATGAGCGCAACGCTTCGATGATGCCGGTCGCGGCGCGCCTGGCATCGCGGACACAGTCGTTGACGCCGACCCCGAAATAGGAATTTCCCGCCATGTGCAGCCCGCCGAGCTGGGCGACCGAGTCGAGCAACTCGCGGAACAGGGGCCGGTGGCCCACCGGGTAGGTCGGGATCGGCCTGCGCCACAGGTGTTCGTGGCAGAACACCGGAGTCCCCTTCAGGCCGAAGGCATTCTGCAAATCATGGTGGATCAGCTCGACCGCGCGTTCCTTGCGGTGGGTCAGGATCGGTGCGTCGGGGAGTCCGCCGGCCAGCACCCTGATCATGATCTGATCGGCGGGGGCCTGCTCGGGGAAGATCGTCGACGCGTGGATCGCGCCGAGCAGATCCGACGGCAGCCCCGGCGTGGCGATGAAGCCGATACCGCGTGGCGGGCGCGCCACATCCGTCTTGCGATAGGCGAGCGCGACAACCCGAATGTCCGGATGCGGCAGTACCGAAAGGGCATCGGCGACCGGCGCGTGGTGTGGCCGGACGAGCTGCACGGCGGCGTCGGAGGGGAGTGCGATCAGCGCATGGTCGGCTTCGTACGCCGGTCCGTCGTCGGTCAGCACGCGCCACCGGCCTTCTGCGGTGTGTTCCAGCGCGCGCACCGCTGTCCCGAGGCGAATCCGCTCGCCGAGCACGGCCGCGAGGGTGTCGACCAGATGCTGCATGCCACTGCCGCGGAAGGTCTTGAGACGGTTGCCGAACTCGCGGAAGCTGGGGATCCGCGGTGACACAGGGTCGAGGCGGTGCCGTTGCTGCTGATTGCGTACCGCACCGATGAGCACGCTGCCGTACTTTCGCTCCAGTTCTTTGATCAGCGGGAACTCGCCTTCGATACTGAAATTGTCCGCGTCGCCGCCGACCACGCCACGTACCGCAGGCACGGCGAACTTCTCGGCGACCTCGCGGCCGAATCGGCGGGTCACGAAATCGATCACCGAGTCCTCTTCGTGCCGCGGCGGAACAAATACTTCGGATAGAAGTCTGGCCTTGCCGTGCGCGCTCAGCAGCGGCGTGCGCAGCAATTGACCGAGGGTTCCCGGAATTTGATAGATACGATTGTCCTTCAGCAGCGATATCTTCGCTGCCTCCTTCGTTGCCGGTATGAGATCGCCGCTGATGCCGAGCCGATCTATCAGCAGCCTGGTATCCGATCCATTGTCGATGAATCCGTGGGGTCCGATATCGACAACGTATCGGCCCGTGGTCACCGCGCCCACGATCCCGCCGACGCGATCGGTGGCCTCCAGCACCGTGACCGAGGCATCCGGCCTGTTCCTGATGATCTCGTATGCTGCGGTCAACCCGGTGATCCCGCCGCCGATCACAACAACATCTCGTCTGTCCACCACGGCACAACCTCTTTCGACTTTCGCGAAGACTGTTCTCGGGCCATGCAACTCCGGTAGCGGCCGTGCTGGCAAACATTTCACGTTCACTTCCGCACTTCGACCGCGAATCTGCGGAAGTAGCGCGGTACCGGCGCACAGTTCTTGATCCGCTGCCGAGCAGCCGGTATCCCTTGATTAGTCACTCCGCAATCAGCCGAAATCACAGGCTACGAATGGGTGAAAGATGACAATCGTAAATGTCGAGATCAGTTTCAGAACCGCGTCGGCGGATCGGCTAGAATTATTCGCCGGCGCTGCGCAAAAAATAGATGATCACCTGTCCTCACTGATTCGCGGACCCGCGATCGATGAGGCGGTTGTGCTCGCGACGTGCAATCGGGTCGAAATCTATGCCAGTGCGAATTCCGCGCCCGCCGCGGCCGAGGCGGTGCTCGACTGCACGGCGGCGGCCGCCGGGCTGCCTGCCGCCGAGGTGCGCGACTGTGCGCGGGTGCGGCGCGACGCACCCGCGGTCGAGCATCTGTTCTCGGTGGCCTGTGGCCTCGAATCGATGGCGCTCGGCGAGAACCAGATCGTCGCGCAGATGCGCCGGGCGGTACGCAACGCACAGCAGGCCGTCGTCATCGGCACCGAATTGCACGATCTGTTCGACGCGGCGCTGCGCGCCAGCAAACTGGTGCGCAGCAAGACCAGTATCGGCGGCGCCGGAATCTCGCTCGTGCACTCCGGTCTGGAACTGGCCGCATCGTGTCTCGGTGGCCTGCAAGGCCGTACCGCGTTGCTCATCGGTTCCGGCACCATCGGCAGCCTGTCCGGCCGACTGCTGCGTGCCGCCGAGGTCGGCGACCTGCTGGTGTACGGACGCACGCCGGCCAAGGCCGCGCGCCTGGCGGAAACCGTTGCGGGCCGGTCGATCCCGCTGGCCGAGTTGCCCGAGGCCTTGGCCGCGGCGGAGGTGATCGTCAGCTCCACCTCCGCGAAGGGCGAGGTGATCACCGCCGACCAACTCGCCGCGGCAAGGGCGCAGGCCGGATGGCGTCCGCAGATCGTCCTCGACCTGGCGATGCCCCGCGATGTCGATCCCGCGTGTGCCCGGATCGAGGGCGTCACCGTCGCGGATGTGCACGCGGTCGGCGCGCACCTCGCGGCGCAGGACGTCGCGATCGACGTCGAGAAGTCCAGGCAGATCGTCGCCGAGGAGGTCGCTAATTTCCTGGCCGAGGTCAGAGAGAAGACCGCGGCCCCGCTCATTTCGGCGCTGCATCGCCGGGTCAGGGCCGATATCGACGAAGAACTCGACCGGCTGTATCGCAGGGTCCCCTCGCTCGACGCGCAGGCACGGGCGGCTACCTCCGCCGCGGTGCATCGGCTGGCCGGGCGCTTTCTGCACGGACCGACAACACGAACCAAGGAGATGTCCCGAACGCCGGAGGGCCTGATGTGCCTGGACGTGTTCACTCGCATCTTCGATCTCGAACAGATGGAGGTCGGCTCATGAAATACACCGACGAGAAGATCCGGCTCGGCACCCGCGGCAGCAAACTCGCTGTCTGCCAATCGATGTGGGTCGCTGATCGGCTCACCAGGGCCACCGGCGTCGACGTTCATCTGGTCACGGTGTCCACCGAGGGAGATGAATCGGCGCGGCCGATCGAGCAGCTCGGCAGCACCGGGGTCTTCGTCACGGCGCTGCGACACGCACTGTTGCGCGGCGACATCGACTTTGTCGTGCATTCCTACAAGGACCTGCCCTCGCAGCCGGAGCCCGAGCTGTGCATTCCGGGGATCCCGACGCGCGAGGATCCGCGTGACGCACTCGTGTGGCCGGGTGCGGCTCCCGGCGCGGCGACGCTCGAAAATCTGCCTGCCGCAACGCGTATCGGCACCGGGTCGCCACGACGCGTCGCACAGCTACATGCCGCGCGACCGGATGTGTCCGCGATACCCATCCGCGGCAACCTCGACACCAGGCTGCGCAAGGCCTCCGACGGCACAGTCGACGCGGTGATCCTGGCCATGGCCGGTCTGTCTCGACTCGGCAGGCTCGACGCATTCACCTCGCCGTTGCCTCCGAGAGTGCTGTTGCCCGCCCCGGCCCAGGGCGCCCTCGCGCTCGAGTGCCGTACCGACGATCCGAGGACCCGCGAGCTGCTGAGCCAACTCGACGACCCCGCGACGCGCACCGTAGTCACCGCCGAGCGGGAATTCCTCCGGATTCTCGACGCGGGATGCTCCAAACCTGTTGCCGCACTTGGGCAACTCACGACTAAAGGGGACCGGATCCGGATCGACGGCATGGTCGCGGACACCGCCGGGACGCGCATTCTGCGCGGACACCTCGACGGTGCGCGCGACACCGCCGCGGAACTGGGTCGCCGCCTCGCTGAGCAGCTGCTCGACCAGGGCGCGAGGGAACTGTTGACCGATCGAACCGAAGGAGCCACCCATGCACGATGACCTGCTCACCCGGGAGCGAATCCGGCCACGGCGGTCCCGCGTCAATCCCGCTGTCCGCAGACTCACCGCGGAAACCTCGGTGCGCGCAGCGGATCTGGTGCTGCCCGTGTTCGTCCGCGAGAACATCGCCGAGCCCGTGCCCATCGCGTCGCTGCCCGGTGTGGTGCAGCACAGCCTGCACTCGGTCCGGAAGGCGGCGGTCGAGGCCGCCGAGGCCGGGGTGGCGGGAATCATGCTGTTCGGCATACCGGACGACCAGCGCAAGGACGATATCGGTTCGGCGGCAACCGATCCCGACGGCATCCTGACCGCAGCGATCCGTGCCGTGATCGATGAGGTCGGCGACGGCTTGGTCGTCATGTCCGATCTGTGTCTCGACGAATTCACCTCGCACGGGCACTGCGGAGTTCTCGACGTCGCCGGTCGGGTCGACAACGACGCCACTCTGCTGCGCTACGCCGAGATGGCGGCGCTGCACGCGGAGGCCGGTGTCCACATGGTGGGGCTGAGCGGAATGATGGACAACCAGGTGTCCGCCGTTCGCGACGCACTCGACAGCGCCGGTTCCCCGGACGTCTCGATTCTCGCCTACGCGGCGAAATACTCCTCGGCGCTGTACGGCCCGTTCCGGGAAGCGGTCAACTCTTCCTTGCAGGGCGACCGCCGGACCTACCAAATGGATTACGCCAACGCCGTCGAGGCGCGGCGGGAGATTCTGAGCGATATCGCGCAGGGGGCGGATGTCGTGATGGTCAAACCGGCCTCGCTGTATCTGGACATTGTCCGGCAAGCCGCCGACCTCGCCGACGTTCCTGTTGCGGCATACCAGGTTTCGGGCGAGTACGCGATGATCGAGGCCGCCGCGCAGCGTGGCTGGATCGACCGCGAATCGGCAATTCGAGAATCCCTGACCTGCATCAGACGAGCCGGCGCCGACATCGTCTTCACCTACTGGGCGATGGCGGCGGCGAGCGGGCCGAGTTCACACACGGGTCGATGATTCGGCCGGATCGAAGGAGAACACAATGAGCACCACGACCACGGATCGTGCGCCCCGGCCGGAGAAGACCGCGCCGGAGAGCCTGTTCCTGCGCGCCGCGCGGGGCGAATCCACCGCGCGGGCGCCGATCTGGCTGATGCGCCAGGCCGGCCGGTACCTGCCGGAATATCAGAAGATCAAGCGGCAGCACGACTTCTGGACCATGTGCAGCACGCCGGAGCTGGCCGCCGAGGTCACGCTCCAGCCGGTGCACCGGTACGGGATGGACGCGGCGGTGATCTTCACCGACATCATGGTGCCCGCGATCGCCATGGGGGTGCCGGTGGATTTCACGCCGGGCCCGGTGATTTCGCCCATCCGCTCCGACGAACAGGTGACCGCGCTACGGGTTCCCGGCGAGAACGAGGTCGCGCCGAGCCTGTCCGAGGCCATTCGGCTCACCGCGAAGGAGACCGCGGTTCCGGTGATCGGACATGCGGGCGCGCCGCTGACCTTCGCCGCGTACCTGGTGACCGGACGCAAGTCGACCGACCATGTGGACTTCCGAACATGGTTGTCCGACAACCCGGCTCGTGCGCACGCCCTGCTCGACAAGGTTGCCGAGACCAGCACGAGCAGCCTGCGCATGCAGGTCGCCGCGGGGGCGCGGCTGGTTCAGCTGTTCGACAGCTGGGTCGGCATTCACGACCGGGCCACCTATCTCGAATTCGGGCTGCCGTATGCCAAGCGGATCATGCAGAACCTGGCCGATCTCGGCGTGCCGCGGGCGTACTTCACGCCGCAGGCGGCGCATCTGTACGACCTGGTCGCGACCGTCCCGGCCGAGGTGCTGAGCGTGGACTGGCGGACCCCGCTGAGCCGGAGCCGGGAATTCTTCGGCAACCGTGCCCTGCAGGGCAACCTGGATCCCGCGGTGCTGCTTGCCGAGCCCGACACGGTGGTCAAGGCTGCGGAAACGATCCTGCACGAAGGCCTGGGCGGTCCCCATATTTTCAATCTCGGACATGGGGTATTGCCCGAAACGCCACCCGACAACGTTGCGCGCCTGGTCGATGTGGTGCGCGACTTCGACCGAACCACCAGCGACAGTTGAGGCGATGATGGACAAGAGCGCGGAAATCGCCGAGCGTTTGTACAACGAACAGAACGAGATCACCACGGCGATGCAGGAATTGGAGGGCGGCGAGTTCCGCCACTCCGAGTGGCAGCACGAGGGTGTCGGCGGCGGCCGGACCCATATCATCGAGGGCGGCAAGGTTTTCGAACGCGCCGCGATCAACGTATCCCTGGTGCGCGGCGCGGAAACCCCGTCGGCCATCACCGAGGGACATGACCGCATCGACCGGTCCGGAAAGCCCTTCCGCGCCACGGGTTTATCGATGATCGTGCATCCGCGGAATCCGTACGCCCCGAGTTTCCACGCCAACTTCCGGTACTTCGAGGTCGGCGAGGACGAGTGGTGGTTCGGCGGCGGCTTGGATTTGACTCCGATGTACGGATTCGACGAGGATGCCGTCCACTTCCACACCACCCTGAAGTCCTGGTGCGACCAGCACGCCGTCGCGGACTATCCGGGCTGGAAGAAGGCGTGTGACGAGTACTTCTATTTGAAGCACCGGGGCGAGATGCGCGGCGTGGGTGGGGTGTTCTTCGACTACTTGACCACGGACGCACCCGAGCTGGACGAGCAGGCGGCCTGCGTCTACCAAGGCGCGGCGACGATCGTTCCCGCGTACCTGCCCATCGTCGCCCGGCGGTCGCTGCTGCCCTATGGCGATGCCGAACGGCAGTGGCAGCTGCTGCGGCGCGGCCGCTACGTCGAGTTCAACCTGATCTACGACCGGGGCACCCTGTTCGGTCTGCAGACCGGGGTCGCGATCGACTCCGTCCTCATGTCCATGCCGCCGATGGCGCGCTGGTCCTATGACGTCCAGCCCGCCGAGGGCAGCCCGGAGCGCGATGTCGCGCGATTCCTGCAGCCCACCGACTGGGTCGGCGCCGAAGCCGCCGACCTGCACTGAAACTTCCTCGACCGAAGGGACTTCCGAGATGTCCGAGACAATTCTGGTAACCGGAGCAACGAGCAAGAACGGGGCGGCAGCGCTGCGTCACCTCGCCGGGAGCGGCCATTCATTGCGGGCCGCCACCCGGGAACCGGAGCAGATCAACCAGCCGAATGTGCAAGCGGTGCGGTTCGATTGGCAGGATCCGACGACCTACGACGACGCCGTCGCCGGCGTGACCGCCGCCTATGTGGTCATTCCGGAGGAGATGTTCGACGGACCGGACCGCGCACGGGTGTTCATCGAACGGGCCGCCGCGGCAGGCGTGCGACGGATCGTCGCGCTGTCCGCGCGTGGCGTGGATGCCTTTCCCGGACATCCCCTGCAGGGGGTCGAAACAGTCGTCCAGGCCTCGGAACTGGAATGGGTCATCCTGCGGCCGAACTGGTTCATGCAGAACTTCACCGAGGGGATCTTCCGCCCTAATCTGTTCGAGGCGGGCGAGATTCGGTGTCCCGGCGGCGATGCGAAGATCAGTTTCGTCGACGTCGACGATATCGGCGCTGTGGCGGCCGCGGCCTTGACTGGTCGGGTCGACGCGGGCACCGCGGTCGATCTGACCGGCCCGGAAGCGCTGACCTTCGGCGCGGTCGCCGCCCTGTTCACCGAGGCCTTCGGTCGCGAGATCCGTTATGTGCCGCTCACTTTCGACGATCCCGAGCTGGGGGCGAAGATGGGCCTCGGACCGCTGCCGCCGCAGGCGGTGCAGGCGCTGTTCGGTCGCGTGGTCGACGGCCACGAGGCATCGATCAGCGAGGACATCCCGCGCATCCTCGGCCGCCCGGCCGGTAGCTTCGCGCGGTTCGCGGCGCAGATCGCGCAGCAGCCGACGGCGGGTGTGTCGTGAAAGCGTTGGTGATCGGTGGCGGCCTGGCCGGCTTGACGCTGGCCGGGCGGCTGTCCCGGCTCGGCGCCAGTCCGCATGTGGTCGAACGCAATCCGGTCTATACCGACGCGGGTTACGGCATCGGACTGTACCGGCCCGGCAGCGGAGTCTTCCGAGCATTCGGGTGCTACGACGAATTCCTCACGCGCGGCAGCGAAATCGACGCCTACACGATCGCCGACTACCGCGGCAGGCGGCTCGCCTCGGTGAAGTTCTCGGCCATCAGCGAAGAGGTGCGCCCCTTCGTCATGGCGCCGCGGGCCGACCTGATCGATCTGCTGCGCGGCGCCTGCCCGGACGTGCCGATCACGATGGGTACCCAGGTGGTCGCGGTGCGCCCGCACATCGACCGGGTCGAGGCCGTCTTCGACAACGGGACGAGCGACGACTTCGACGTCGTCGCCTGCTGCGACGGCCGGAACTCCTTGGGGCGCAGCTGGATTCCCCAAGGCGTCAAGACCGTCGACACGAAGTGGGTCTACTGGACCTGGTGGGGTCCCGGCTCGGTCTTCGACCCCGACGCGCTGGTGGAACACTGCGCACCCGGCTGGTTCCTCGGCGCCTACCCGGTCCCCGGCAAATGCATGTACGGGCTGGGGGTGCCCGTCGAGCTGGCGCCGCCGGCCGATGCGCCGACCGAACAGGTGCGGGCGTACCTCACCGCGACACTGGAGCCGCTGACGCGCACCAGCCCCGCCGTGGCGGGACTGGTGGCCGAGGTGCCGAATTTCTATCGCTGGTCGATGCGGGACAGCCGGGCCCGCAAATGGCATCACGGACGGATCGTGCTGTGCGGTGACGCCGCCGCGACGGCGCTGCCGACCGCGGGCGTCGGCGCTTCGCACGCGATCCATTCGGCCGGCGTGCTCGCCGAAGAGCTCGGCCGGGTCGGGCGCGCGGATGTTCCGGCCGCGCTGTCCCGCTACGCCGCCCGGTGCCAGCGGTTCGTAGAGATGAATGTCCGCAAGGCGCGGTTTACCGCGCGCTACTCGTTCACCCGCACGGTGCCGACCACCTGGCTGCGCGATCGCGTGCTGGAGCGGTATCCGACCGAGCGAATCCTCGACCAGCTGACCAAGAGCGTCAGCCATGCCTATTGATCTGGTGTCGCCATGAAACTGTCATCCGAATCCGAGCGACTGTTCAAACGGGCAGTCACGATGATCCCCGGCGGGGTCAATTCTCCGGTCCGCGCGTTCACCGCGGTCGGCGGTGTCCCGCGCTTCATGTCCCGCGGTGCCGGGCCGCACCTTTGGGACGTCGACGGCAACCGTTACGTCGATCTGATCGCCTCCTGGGGTCCGTTGATCCTGGGGCACGCCCATCCCGACGTGCTCGCCGCCGTTGCCGACGCGGCGCGCTCCGGTCTGTCGTTCGGTGCGCCGACCCCGCTCGAGCTCGACTTGGTCGACGAGGTGCAACGCCGGGTACCCCCGGTGGAACAGCTGCGCCTGGTCAATTCGGGGACCGAGGCGGCGATGAGCGCGGTCCGGCTCGCCCGCGGCGCCACCGGCCGGGCGAAGGTGATCAAGTTCGCCGGGCACTACCACGGTCACACCGATTCCCTGCTGGCGCAGGCGGGGTCCGGCATCGCGACCCTCGGCACGCCCTCCAGCGCCGGGGTCACCGAGGCGCAGACCGCGCACACCATCGTCATCCCGTACAACGACCCCGCCGCGGTGCGCGCGGCCTTCGCCGAACACGGTGCCGACATCGCCTGCGTGATCACCGAGGCCGCGCCGGGCAACATGGGCGTCGTCCCGCCCGCGCCCGGTTTCACCGCCACCCTGCGCCAACTGTGCGACGAGCACGGCGCCCTGCTGATCAGCGACGAGGTCATGACGGGATTCCGGCTTTCACCGGGCGGCTGGTTCGGCCTCGAAGGCATTGCCCCGGACCTGTTCGTCTTCGGCAAGGTGATGGCGGGCGGCATGCCCGCCGCGGCCTTCGGCGGCCGAGCGGAGGTGATGGCCGAACTCGCACCGGTCGGTTCGGTCTACCAGGCGGGCACCCTGTCTGGGAACCCCGTGGCGGTCAGCGCGGGCCTGGCCACCCTCCGGGCGGCGCACGACGGCGTCTACACGACGCTGGACGAAAACGCGGCCCGGCTGTGCCGACTGATCGACGCCGCCCTCACCCGGCACGGCGTCCCCCATCGGATACCCACCGCCGGAAGCATGTTCAGCGTCTTCTTCACCACCGACCCGGTACCTGACTTCGCCGCCGCCCGCGCCACCCAAACCTGGCGCTACCCGCCGTTCTTCCACGCCCTCCTGGCCAACGGCGTCTACGCCCCGCCGAGCCCCTTCGAATCCTGGTTCGTCAACGTTGCGATGACCGACGAAGACTTCACCACCATCGAAGCCGCCCTGGACCACGCGGCCCGCCACGCCGCCGAAGCCACCCCACCATCCCAGTCCTGAATCCAAAGCCCCCGTTGTCTAGTGGCCCAGGACACCGGCCCCTCACGCCGGAAGCGCGGGTTCGAATCCCGCCGGGGGTACCAATATGCCTGTCGCACTTGGTTTTTAAATACGCCGTCAGTCGTGGTATGGCTCGACAGTGAACTGGACTTCACCGGATGGGGGAACGTGGCCCGCGTTGACCGAGACGGCGCCGACGAAGCGGCCGAAGCCCGGGTAGAAGATGGTCGAGGCCGGATCGGTGATGCCGAAACCGGGACCGTCGATGTGCCGGTTGAACGTTCCGGTCTCGTTGGTGTCGAGATTGCGCCAGTTCAAGCTGACATCGAGCGAGCACGGCCCCAGCCCGATCAGGTTGTGCGTGACAGTGAACGAGGCGGCGTTCGGATAACCCCTACCGTTCACAGTCGCGCTGACGACTCCCACGCAGGGACCTTGCGCCAACGTGTACATCCTCGCGAATTCTCCGCCGTTGGCCGTTGGTTCCGCCGAAGCGGGTGCCGCGGCCCCCACTGCCAGCCCAGCGAGGGTACAGACATAGACCATCGTTCGGACTAATCGCATTATCATCTCCTGGTCGCTATGGGGAATCGGGCCAGCTCGCAGTACCCAGCATTTTGCCAGCAAAACCGTTCCTCGCTGCCCCGCCTTACTGTCGTCTGTTCATAGGCCGCGTTTTCGGGCATTCAGCCCGAGCATTCGGTGGGGCGACCTCTCGGTCGAGCTGGCTGCTCGCTTTGCGACGATGGAGCAGTCGATCAGTGGCCACTACACCGTGCAAAGGGATGTCCTTGTCGCTATGACCACCGCAGAGCAGTTCCGGGACCGGATCCTCGACGCGGCATACGAGTGCTACCTGGAGGCGCCGTTGTCGGAGCGCATGCACTCCTTGATCGCCGAGCGGGCCGGGGTGTCCCGGCCGACCGTCTACAAGTACGTCGGTGACCAGGAGCAGATCCGGCGGGCGTTGATGCTGCGGGAGGCGATGGGGTACGTCGCCGCGCTCGAGCCGGTTTTCGCGCGTCGGTTGCCCCTGCGGGAACACTTCCGGGAACTGGTGGTTTTCACCGTCGTCTATATGCGCGACAGCGCCCTGTTCCAGGTGATGCTCGCTGCCGCTCCCGAGGTGGTCGCGCGGGGGCTGACGGTCGAACTGGCGCCGGTCCTCGCGGCGGGCTCGTCGGTGGCGGAACCGATGCTGCTGCGGCTCCATCCCGAGATGACCGAGCCGCCGGTGCCGCTGCACCTGGTGATCGAGTGGGGCGTGCGAATCAGCCTGTCGCTGTTGACAACACCGAGTCCGTACGCCGAACTCGACACCGCCGAGGCGGTTCGGGCTCACGTCGACGCGCTTTTCGAGATCATCGGGCCCGCGGCGCTGTGAAGCGGGGCACCGCGGCCGGGCCGGACCGTGGTTCCGGCGGGTAGGAAACGTCCGGCGCCCCAAGCGGTCCCGAGCCCGTCGGCGAAATCGCCGTCGCGGTAGACAACGTGACCCGCGACGATGGTGGCGCTGATCGCCCCGGTGTCGCGATTGACCATGCGGCGCAGGCCGCCGTACTCGGGCATCTCTCGCTCGGCCAGGCCGTGCACGTTCTGATCCAGGCGATCGGGGTCGATGATGGCGATATCGGCACGGTCGCCCACCCGGAGATAGCCGGCGTCGAGGTCGAACCAGTGGGCGAGTTCCCCGGTGAGCCGATGCAAGGCTTGCTCGACGGACAGAAACGGTTTGCGCTTGCGCTGAGCGGATTTCACGCGTTCCAGCAGTCGCAGATGGTAGTTGTAGAACGCCATGTTGCGCAGATGGGCGCCGGCGTCGCCGAACCCCATGTGCACGTACTTGTTCGCGGCGATCTTGTCCAGGTACTTCGGCCGATTGTTGGCGATTGTGGTGCGCCAGCGGATATCTCGGCCGTACTCGACAACCAGGTCGAGAAACGCGTCGACCGGATGGATGCCGCGCGCGCGGCCGATCTCCCCGAAGCTCTTGGCGATCAGCGTGTGGTCCGGGCAGGCGACGACGACGGCGTCGAACAGGTCCCGGTGCCAGATCTTGGGTGCAAGTTTGTTCTGGTAATCACGTCGGAACCAGCGCCGATACTTCTCGGACCGCAGCAGCTCGTTGCGCTCGATCTGATCCTTGATGTCCAAAGCCGCTGCGCCGGAGCCGAATTCCTCGAAGACCACGAGGTCGATGCCGTCCGCGTAGACGGTGAACGGTACCGGCAGATGCTGCCAGTGGAACCGGCCCCGCAGCAGCCGGTTGAGGACGGACGCGCCGTAGAGCATGAAGTAGATCAGCGGCGGGTATGCCTTGGAATCGGCGGCGGCCAGCAGGGACACCTTCAGACGTTTGCGGCCGAAGCGTCCGGCGGAGGCGAGGAAGAACTGACCGATATTGAGGTTGAACCCGATCCGCGGCGTGCTTTGCAGAATACGATCGCGCTCACGCAGAACGCGATTGAGGGCACGGAATTCCTTGCGCCGCACGAAGGTCGAGGGCAATGAGCGAGAGCGGTAGCGGTCGCCGTCGAGCTTGTCGATCCAATTGGTGGTGGACGAGAGTCCCAGGAATCCGGCGTCCAGCGCCTCGGTGAGCAGGACGCGCATGTGCTCGAGTTCGCCGGGGGTCGGCCGAACGTGTTCGTCGACCGCGCGGTCCATCCCCATCACGTGGACGCGCATATCCGAATGTCCCAGGAACGTGGCGACATTGGGGCCGAGCTTCAGCGTGTCGATCGCCTTGGCGTACTCGGCGGGCGTTGACCACGTGCGGTGTTCGTCCAGGACACGGATCACGACGTCGCGCGGCACGGCCTCCACTCTGCTGAAGATGTCGGCACACTCGGTATTGGTGGCCAGAATCGTGGTGAGTGAACAGTTTCCGATCACCACGGTGGTGACGCCGTGGCGCACGGACTCGCCGAGGGCGGGGGAGACCAGCATTTCGGCGTCGTAGTGGGTATGGATGTCGACGAAACCGGGGGTCACCCACTTACCCGCCGCGTCGATCACCTCGTTCGCATCGGCGGGGTCGAGCCCCTCTGCGCGGATGTCCACGACCTCGCCGTCGCGGACGGCGATATCGCTGACCCGGGGTGCGGCACCGGTTCCGTCGAACCAGATCCCGTTCTGCACGAGCAGGTCGTACCGGCTCATCCGAAGGCTCCTCTCACATTCCGCGCGCCTCGAATGCGACGCAAGTGCATGCTACGGTGAGTACCGTATATTGACAATTATGGCATATTCGTAAACGATACGGATCCATCGGCGCGCGGTCGCGCGCCCCGACGGAGGGATTGCACAGCGGTGACGCAGCAGAGCGAACATCACCCCACGGTGCTGCGTTTCGAGTTCGCCACCGCCGACATCACCGCCCTGACCTGGGGTGACCCCACGGATCCCGTGGCGATTCTGGTGCACGGATTCCCGGACTCCGCTTGGAGCTGGGACCGGCTCGGCCCGGCCATGGCGGTCGAGGGACGCTACGTCGTCGCCCCGTTCCTGCGCGGATACGCTCCCAGTTCCCTGGCCCGCGACGACGACTACTCACTCGCCTCGCTGATCGGTGACGTCCTGGACCTGTACCGGGCGGTCGGCGCCGACCGCCGCACCGTGCTGGTCGGGCATGACTGGGGCGGGGCGATCGTCAGCGCCACCTCGGCCTGCTGCCCCGAACTGTTCGACCGTGCCGTGCTCATCGCGATTCCCCCGTTGGCCGCCGTCGCCGGCTTGTTCGGGTTCCCGCTGCGCGAACGGCTCGGCACACTGGTCCGGCAGCTGCCGCGCAGCTGGTACATGGCCGTCGTGTCGATGCCATGGGTGTCGGAACGGATCGGTCCGGCGCTGCCCGCGCTGCTGTGGCGGCTGTGGGCGATCGGCGGCGCGGTCGACCCCTATCGGCGGCGCGGCTTGATCGCTTTGGACGGACGGGCTCGCCGACGTGCGGCCTACTGCTACTACCGTGCGGTCTGGAATCCGCGATACCGCCGCGCTCGGGTGTTTCCGGCACGCCAGCGAGTTGCCTTCGGCGCCATGGGAAACCCGACGCTGTACCTGCACGGCCGCGACGACACCTGCGGGCTCGAACGTACCGGTGCGCACGCGCTGGACTTCCTGCCGCCGGGCAGCGCGCGCCTCGTCGTGGAGCACGCGGGGCATTTCGCACATCTCGACCAACCCGACGTGATCGCCCGGCACATCGCCGACCATATTCGTTCAGGAGCTACCGCATGAGATTGCTTGCCCGCACGCCGAAACAACCGCTCGACACCGTCGAGACCGGCCCGCTGCGGTTGAAGGCCCGCGACGTGTCGTTCGACCTGAGCCGGACGCCCCTGCACTGGATTCCGGGCTACCCGGTCGCGTCGCACACCATCAGTGCCTATCACCTGCTTTTCCCCGAGGTCGAGCGCTTTTTCATCGCCGCCTTCAAGGAGGCGCTGCCCGAGATCCGGGACCCGAGGCTGCGCGAGGACGTCCTCGGCTTCATCGGTCAGGAAACCCTGCACGCCGACACCCACGATGCCTCGCTCGACGACTTCTTCCTCCGCAATGGCATCGACCCGCAACCACCGCTGCGGCAGGCGCGATTCGTGCTGAACCGACTGCTGGGCCCGCGTGGTTTCGGCGACCCCAAACGGGATCGGCAATACCTGATCACGCGCTTGGCGATCACCGCGGCGCTGGAGAACTTCACCGCCTTCCTCGGCCATTTCGTGTTGAACTGCGCCTGGGACGAAGTCGGCGCCGACCCGGCCATGACCTCGTTGTTCCGCTGGCACGGTGCGGAGGAGATGGAACACCGGACGGTCGCGCACGAGGTAGCCGAATACTTCGACCCGCGATACTCGCGTCGGTTGCGCACGATGCTGGTGACCCTGCCGATCACCGTCTGGATCTCCTGCCGCTTCATCTGGTATCTGATCAGCAGCGATCCGAATGTCACCCACTCGCGCACGCGAGTGTTGTGGCAGGTCGTCCAGGCCGGTCGCCGCCGGGTGCTGCCGACCGCGCCGACGGTGCTCGCCTCGGTGATCGACTATCTGCGACCGGGCTATTCGCCCGAGTCCACCGGATCGATGGCCCAGGCGTTGGGGTATCTGGCCAAGGTCGAAGCTCGTGCAAAGGCGGCCTAGCGTGGCGACGACGATCCCGCGGACCGAATTGCCCCGGCATCTGCGCGGCCGCTTCCGCCGCGATCCGCTCATGCGCGTGATGAACGCGGGGCTGAGCGCGTGGATGTGGGCCGAGAAATTCACCCGGCTGCCCGCGGTCGACACCGGCGAGCACCCGGAGTTCATCGAGCTCGCCATCGCCGAGCGGGTGGCTGTCACCGACGACGGCAGTGTGGTCGCGCTGACGTTCGTCGCACCCGACGGCGGGCTGCTTCCCGCCTGGTTCGCGGGTGCGCATGTCGACGTCCGGCTGCCATCCGGCGCGGTTCGTCAGTACTCACTGTGCGGCGACCCGCGCGATCGGTCCCGCTACCGCATCGCCGTGCGCCTGCTCCCCGACGGTCGCGGCGGTTCCGCCGAGGTCCATGCCTCCCTGTTGCCGGGAATGCGAGTGTGGATCGGGTTGCCGCGCAATGCCTTTCCGCTGGCGGTCGGTGGCTTCAACCAGCCGCTGTCCGAAGTCCGCCTGATCGCGGGCGGCATCGGCATCACACCGATCCTGCCGATGGCGCGCCGGTTGGAAGCCGCCGCGGTGCCGTGGTCGCTGATCTATTGCGGCCGCACCCGCGAGTCCATGGCGTTCCTCGGCGAACTCGAACAGTACGGCGACCGGGTGCGGCGGCACATCGACGAAGTCGACGGCCCCGCCGCGGTCACCGATCTGCTGAACGGGCTGCCGAAGACAGCCGCCGCCGTATACGCCTGCGGTCCGGCCCCGATGCTCGACGTCATCCGCCAGGCACTCGCTCAATACCCTGATGTCGAATTCCATGCCGAGCGTTTCACCCCGGCGCCGGTCGTGGACGGAGCCGAATTCGAACTCCGCTTCGCCAAGACGGGTGAGACCGTGACGGTCGCGGCCGACGAGACCGCACTCGACGCGATTCTCGCCGTGCGGCCGGACACCACTTATTCCTGCCGGCAAGGCTTCTGCCGTTCATGCGTGGTGCGCGTGCTCGACGGCGAACCCGAACACCGGTCCCAGGCGCTCAGCCAGCGCGACATCGATGCCGGGCACTTCCTGCCCTGCGTGTCGCGAGCACAGGAAACACTGGTCATCGATCTGTGACGACGCGCCCGCGCGGAACGCCTTGGCTCGGCACCGACTGCAGTCGCGGACGTTCGCCAGACACCCGCTCGGCGGCACAGGCGGACGGTCGGCATGCTCGAAGTGCCGCGCCGGGTCCTGGGCGCACCGTAACGTCGGGACATGCTGTCGAACCCGGGCAAACCCGATGCCGATGTCCCCGTGCAGCGTTGGCAGGACATACCCGGCTGGTTCACCTGGCGAGATGCGCAGGAAGAAGCGGTCGCTCATTTTCCTGGGGGCAGTACTTTCGTCGAAGTCGGTAACTATCTCGGTCGCAGTCTGTGCTCCCTGGCTGAAGTTGTTGCCGACAGCGGCAAGCCCTTCACCGTCGTGGGAGTCGACACTTGCCGCGGTAGTGGACCTGAGGGTGTGCGCGGCATCAACGCTCACGGACCCGCGGTTACCGCCGGTGGCGGCACCTTCGCCGGACTGCTCCATCGCAATCTCATCGCCTGCGGGTTCGCCGACCAGGTTTTGATCGTGGTCGGCGATTCGGAGTCCACTGCCGCCCTGTTCGCCGATGCCTCGTTCGCGTGGGTTCACATCGATGCCCGTCACGACTACGACAGCGTGGCGGCTGACATCACCGCCTGGCGGCCGAAAGTGATGCCCGGCGGCTGGCTGTCCGGCGACGACTACATTCCATCGGCATGGCCAGGTGTGGTCGCCGCGGTAGATGAACTGCTACCGCAAGCGCAGCGATGGTCGACCATCCAATGGCGATGGGTGAACGATTGAATCTCTCGCTTGGCCCCGGCGTCGTCGAACCGAGCACGCGCAGGAGAGGCCGAGCAATCCAACCCCGGCATCGATTCCGAATGCCTGGTGGTGCATCGCTCGCACGAGCAACGTGATGCGCCGGTTCGGATACGAGCGTCGTCGAAGCGCGGAAATCTCTGCGCTTCGGCGACGCGCCCATACCGACTCCCGTCGCAGGGCCGCATGCTCGACGCCGTCGATGAGACCAGCTCACACGCCCGGGTCGGGGCAATACAGGACGTTTGCGCCAGCGGTCTGGCCGCTCTCGAGCCTGGTCGGTCGGGCCAGCACCTACGGAACCGGGATCATTTCTGGGTGCAGCAAAGTGGCCGGGGCTTTCGGGAGATTGTCGTATCGACCGAGTGTCGTGTCGAAGAAGGTGCGCAGGTAGCCGCGCTGCAGATCGAGCGAGTTCCGCGGGTCGATGGTGCCGACCATCTCGGCGGCGAAATCGGCGGGCACGATGCCAGCGGCGGCCAGGGCGGGAACGATCAGCTGGTTGTCGCAGAACGAGTGATGCTGCGAGCCGTCAAGCCGGAATTCCAGTTTCGGTCCGCGACTTGCGGCCCAGAACTGCTGCCAGCTGGGGTCTTGGGCTCGTCCGTGATCGGTACCGCCGATCAGTACGAACGGGCGGTCCAATCCGTCGGTGGGCACCGAACCCCACAGGGCGCCATCCAGATTCACCCCTGCGGCGACGCGCCGATCGTCGTGCATCACCTGGGCCGCGGTGGCGCCACCGAGTGAATGCCCGAACATCGCGATCTTCGACAGGTCGAGTATTCCGGCGAGATTCGCGGGCAGCGGACGGCCGTCGGCGTCCGGGTCGGCGCCGGTGCTGAGGTCGGCTAGCCGGTCGAGGACGAATCGGGTGTCGGCGACGCGGACCTGCATCGCCTGTCCGACCTGCGCCTTGACCTGGTCGATATCCTCGGCCCGCGGTAGCACGCTCTTTTCGAGCCGTCCGCCGGGGAATTCGGTCGCCAGCGATTCGTAGGTGTGGCTCATGGCGACCACGACGAATCCGTGACTGGCGAGATCCTCGGCCTGCGCGGTACTGGCCTCCCGCGGCATGCCGAGGCCGGGGGAGAACAACACGATCGGCCGCCGCCCACCGGCGCTGTCCGCAGCCGCACCGACCCGACCGTGGCTGGGCGCCAACGTCCACGACCCCGTGATCGGCGGACCGACCTCGGCCACGCCGTCTGCGTAGGCCCGGGCCACCTGCTCGGAAAACCAGGGCCGCACCGGCATTGCCGCCCGATCGGCGGCGGGGTACCAAATGCTGACCATCAACTCACGTGCACGAGCCGGGACATACGGATCGTGACGAGACGAATCGACCAGATGCAGATCCACCACGCCGATCGCATCGTCGCCGGTCGGCTCAGGCAGGGTAACGACCACCGATACCTGTTGCGATGGCACCGGTTCGGCTCGAGCAACGACGTCAACCGCGGCCGAGACCAGCAGCAAAATCAATAGACACCGAAATACCCTGCCCAACAAGACAATCCCCTCCAGGTCTCGACGGTGCTCGCCTTCGACCGGCTCAGCCTAGCCCAAATCCCCGCATGGATGGCGCCCCGCGCGAGCGGATCCCGACCCAAATGCGTTGTCCGCAACTCGCTGATCCGGGTCTTCGTAACCGGATGGCTCGTCCGGTGGCGTTGGGCCTATCAGGCGCGGTCGTGGAGAGTGACCTGGTAGCCGTCGGGGTCGGCGAAGGTGAATGTCCGACCGAAGGGGCCGTCGATCGGTGCGGAGACGATGGTGTGGCCGTCGGCGACGAGAGCATCGTGAATGGCCTGGACGTCGGTGGCGTGCAGCCAGATCGCGGCACCGATGCCGGGCTGGGCGACGGATGCGAGATCGGTGCCGGGAACGATGTCGCGGAGTGCGAACGCGATCGGCTTCGTCTCGAAGACGACGGCGTGCGGAGGTTCGGCCTGCGAGCGGACGAGGCCGAGGTACTGCTCGTAGAACGCCTGCGAAGCGGCGAGGTCGCGCGCTTGAAGCGAGATGAAGTCGGGGCCGGTGACGGGCATGATGGCGCTCCTTCTTTACGTGTCAGTCTTCTGACACGGCTCAATCTATGTCAGAATACTGACATGAGTCAAGACGGCATCGGCGTCGACCTGAACAAATCACTGGGCTACCTGCTGAAAGAGGCGTCGAGCGCGCTCCGCGCAGCCATGGAGGAGGTGCTGCGGCCGCTCGGGATGAGCGTGACGCACTACGCCTGCCTCGAGCTGCTTGCTCAACGACCGGGCTTGTCGAACTCCGAACTCGCGCGGGGCGCGTTCGTGACACGGCAGACGATGAACGTGCTGCTCCAGGCTTTGGAACGAGACGGCTACGTGACCAGGCCTGCGCAGGCACCCGTCGGGAAGGTTCTTCCGACCCGGCTCACGCCTCGCGGCCGACGGAGCCTCGAGAACGCAACCGTAGCGGTTCGGTCCGTCGAGGTCAGGATGCTGGCCGACATGACTGAGACCGAGCAGTCAGCCGCGTTCCGGATCCTGCAAAGCATGATCCGGAACCTGCGCGATAGCAACGACGGTGCATAGCGCGTTCCCCAGGCAGCCCCCGATTCCGCTTTGCGGATGAAGTACAGGCCGCCGCAGGCGGTTTCGCGGGCATTACGGACCTGGCCGATTGAGTCCACACGGTCAGGCGGTGTGCGTCGCGGTGGGCTGGACGGCGGGCCGGGTGCCTTCGTCGTGCGACTTGCCTTGCGGCACCAGGAAAGTGGCGAGCACGGTTGCGATCGCGATGACGAAGCAGGCGATCGTGTACCAGAGATTGCCGATGGGGTCGCCATTGGGCGTGCGCCCACCCGCGGCGTCGAAGTAGTCGGGTAGGGCGGTGGCCCAGAGTAATGCCAAATTCAAGCACGAGAGGGCTTCTCAATGACAGACGGAACCGGCTTCGCTTCGGACTCGTTGAGCAATGTCCGCCTCGGGAGCCATCT
This sequence comes from Nocardia iowensis, assembly GCF_019222765.1. Taxonomy (NCBI): domain Bacteria; kingdom Bacillati; phylum Actinomycetota; class Actinomycetes; order Mycobacteriales; family Nocardiaceae; genus Nocardia; species Nocardia iowensis. Next base: position 2,014,445 of record NZ_CP078145.1, read on the forward strand.
AGGGGTGCTTCCGGACGATCTGCTCAGCCGACTGCCCAGCTGGCCGGAACCATCAACGATGCCACTCATACTCGACAGCGACATCGGTAGCGAGCCAGACGATGCTCTTGCGCTGGCCGTTGCGGCCGGCCTGCCGAGCTTGTCACTGGTCATCGCCAGCAACGAGCACGACGGTCAGCGGGCGCGCTTTGCTCGCCACCTGCTCGACTTGATGGGGCGTACGGATGTGCCTGTCGTTTCCGGGATCGACCTGGGGAATCGATCCGCATGGGCAGCCGAGGGCATCGTGCCCGAGTATGTGTCCGCCCAACCGACCGACGTCGCGGGCGCGGTCTTGCAGGTGCTCCACCGATACGACAGCCAGATCGGGTGGGTTGGTCTAGGCCCACTGTCGAATCTCGCCGCCCTGCTGACAACGGATCATGACGCATGTGCTCAGCTGTGTGTCACTCAGCAAGAAGCGGCGCTCAGGGTGGACCTCGAAGGTCCAGGGCAGAATATCGCCCTCGATCTGCCCGCGGCCCGCACGGTGCTCAGCGCAGGTCTACTGCCTTGGGTTGTGCCGACCGAGCTAACCCTCAACGTCCTCAACCAGATTACTGAAGGAACAACGGAGTACAAAGTCATCGCTCATAGCGACGACCCTGCACATATTCTGCTTCGCACGCATATTAATCAGTGGTTCGATGAGGAAGTCCCTAGCTTCAGCTTGAACGGCCTCTCGACGCTCGCGCTCGCGGTAGGAATGCCGTTCGTCACCGCCTTGCCTGCCGACATCGCGTTGAACGAAGCCGGCCGTATCCAATCCGGCGACAACGCCGCCTATATGGCCACCAGCATCGACTACAGTAACTTTCGCAAATGGCTCGTCGATCGCTTGGAACGGATAACATCGGTATCGCACCATCATCCTGCGGCCGACTACGATCCGCACACGCGACGGGGCGAATGATGGCGATCTATGCGGAAATTCAAAAGCTAGATGAAGATAGCGGGCATGTTCGGTATGGATACATCGATATCGACGGCGTCGAGCGGACTCTGCTGCTGGACAAGGCGGCGGAGACAATCACCCTCGAAAGCGGTTCCGAGGACATGCTCTATCGAGCTGTGGCACGCAAGATCGCCTCAGCATGGTTGAACGGCCTGGTTCCCGACCATATGATCGTGCAGTCGTAACCTCGCCGCAGTTCAACGGTACGAGCGAATATGGCGATCACCGCCAGCGCCATGGCGGCGGCCAGAGTCCATCGAGAAGTGCGCACCGGTAGAGGCGAATGGCTGACAGGAGCGACTGGCGAAGGCGAGGTCGGCATTGCGTCGGGCGTGACAGGCAGGCTGCGCAGTTCATTTGGCTGTGGCATCACGATTTACTTCGCCATGGTGGAACCGAACTGCTGGAGCGCGTCGGCAAAGTCGACTAGATGTTCCAATCCCAGTGGAGCACCCCCTTGATCACATGCGGGATCCGGTATGCCTGGAAGGTGAACGAGACGACGATCCCGAAATTGCCGCCGCCGGAGCCTCGCAGCGCCCAGAAGAGGTCCGGATGGTTGTCCTTGTCGACGGTGATGAGGTTTCCCCGCGCATCGATCATGTCGACCGAGCGCACGCTCTGTGCCAGCCAGCCGTACGAGCGCCCGAGAATCCCCAGTGCTCCGCCGAGGGTGAGGCCGCCGACTTCACGATCTCGCCCATGATGGTGCTCGCCACGAAATTCCTCCGTTCTTGTTGCGGGGCTGGATTATCGTGACCGCCGCCGATGACCGCGGGTATCAGGACGATCGCAATTCACTCTTCGCCGTTGGAATTCAGTTACGTTCGTGCGCCGGGGAACGGTGCGAGACTGCTCGGCGTCGAGGATGGCTTTGCGGTGTGACCGAGAAACTGCACCAGCGGCACCTCGCTATTGCATGGTGATGACGACCTTGCCGACGGGCTTGCCCTCGCGCAGGTAGCGATAGGCCTCGACAGCCTGCTCGAGCGGAAAGACCCGGTCGATGGCAACGTGGAGCTGATACTTGGCGATAACCTCGTTCATCGCCTCGAACTCCGCACGGCTGCCCACATTCAGGTGCCGAATCGTCAGCGGCCTGCCCTGGAAAGGGTCCTGCACAGCATCGTCGTCGGCCGCCTGGAACATTCCGATGATCGTGATCGCGCCGTTCAACGCGGCCGCGGCGCGGGAGTTGGCGAAGGTGCGCGGGCCGACGGTTTCGATGACATGGTCGACGCCATCGCCGCCGGTGAGCTCGCGAACGACGTTCTCCCAATCGTGGGTGGTGTGATGGTCGATGACCTCGTCGGCGCCGAGCCCGCGCAGGAACTCCGCGCGCGCGGTGGACCCGATGACGATGACGCGAGCGCCGAGAATGTGGGCGAACTGCACGGCGAACTGCCCGACCGAACCGGCGCCCACGACGAGCACATTCTGGCCCGGAAGGACCGGACGTCCGGCGGTCAGGGCCGACCATGCGGTGACACCGGCCGTGGCCAGCGAGGCGGCCTCCTCGTCGGAGAGGTGCTCGGGCACGTGCACCACCGACTCCTCTTCCAGCACAGCGTAGTTCGCGAGCATTCCGTCGTGGCTGAGGCCGTACTGGTCACGGGCCTCCGCGACACGCATCGGTCCGTCGGTCCAGGAAACGTAGAAGGTGGAGGTGACGCGGTCGCCCACAGCGGCGCGAACAACGCCGGATCCGATGGCCACAACGTCACCGACACCGTCGGCCAACGGGACGACTCCGGGGGTGGCGGGCAGGGACGTCCCTTCCACGATCATCAGATCCCGGCGATTGACCGCGGCGGCATGTACCCGGATGACGATCTGACCCGGACCGGGCTCGGGTACCTGCTGCGACGCCGACGTGAGTCCGGCAAGGTCACTGCCGGGTTCGAAGTGATAGGCGATGGCGCTCATGATTCCTCCGTACCTTCGGATAGGTAGAGTGAACGATCTACTTTCATGCGGATTCGATGAACAGACTGATTGTTCGGCGGGCCGCGAACATGGCGAGAGGTTCGCCGGGCGTCAGTGGTTCGTCCACCGAGCCAGGTGGGGTGGCGCTGCCCACGGCGCGACAGATGGTCAACTCCGGAAAAGAAAAGCGCCGTTGAGGTCGAGCACGGCGCCGCTGGCCCACTCTGCTTGCGGCGAGGCCAGATACAGCACGGCGGCCGCGACCTCGTCGGGTCGACCCACCCGCCCGAAGGGGCTTTGCGCACGCAACTCGTCGCCTCGAGGCGAATCGAGGACCGGGGCGGTCAAATCCGTCTCCACCCAACCTGGCGCCACCCCGGTGACGCTGATGCCGCGGTGGCCGAGGTCGCGGGCCAATATGTAGGTCAGGGAATTCAGCGCGCCCTTGCTCGCCCCGTAGGCGGGAGGCTCCGTGCCGGAGAATGCGCCGACGGAGGACATATTGACGATCCGCGCGCCGGTGGCCATGTGTCGCACCGCGCACCAGGTGACATTCGCGGTGGCAACGACGTTGAGATCGATGATCGTGCGCCACGCCGTATGCCATTGCTCGTAATCGGTCTCCAAGATGGGATGCGGTGCCGCGTGTCCGGCGTTGTTGACCAGCACATCGATTCCGCCGAACGCGTCGACGACCTGGTCGACAATGGCGTGCACGGCGTCCGGGTCCGTCAGATCGGCTTGTACCAGGAGGTGACCGTCTCCGGGCAGCTGTTTGCGGAGCTGTTCGGCGGCGTCACGATTGCCTCGGTAGTGGATGGCAATCCGGTCGCCGTTCTCGGCGAAGGCGGTCGCGATCGCCCGCCCGATTCCCCCGCTCGATCCCGTTACGAGGATCGCCCGCTCCCGAGTCTCGATACCTATGTCCCAGTCCTCTTCGGAACGATCGGTCATATCCCAACCTCCTCAAGTTCTACGACTCTCGGCCGGACCCGGCCGGTTGTGGCCGGTATCGAAGCGAGTTACCTATTCGATAGCAAACGAACATTGCCGAGACCATGCTGCTCACAGTGACAGGACTGCGCAAGGTCATCCACGCCAAACTGCAAGCAACTTCATCAACCGATGACGAGGTGAGATGAAATCGGACGAGGCGTGGTCACTTCGACCGCATGGATCGCGAGCTCTCCCCGCCGTCCGGACAGGGGTCGCCGCGGAAGGGGGCGGCGACGGCGCAGGCAATGTCGAGGGTGAGGCGTTGCCAGGGATCGCGGGATCGCGGCCGGTGAGTTCAACGGCGCGGCGCAGTCGGTAGCGCAGCGTTTGGGGGTGCAGGTGTTCGGCGGCGGTGTTGGCCGAGGCGGCGGCCAGGTAGGCGGCCAGTCCTTGGAGTAGATGGCGCTGGGCGGGGGTGGCGAGGGGTCCAGGACCGTGCGGGTGACGGTGTCGGGATCGGTGACGGTGAGCGCGGCGATGCGGTAGGCGCGCAGGATGGCGGCGTTCGAGCGGCCGCTCTCGGCGTGGGCGGCGCCGATCGCGCGGAGCCGCTCGCGGTCCCGGTCTGTCAGCGGGCTGTCCTCGTTCCAGATGTCGAGAACGCGAACGGTAACCCACGCGGTCTCCTCACCGTGAGCGGCATCGGCCCCGCAACATCAACGACCGCCGTGCCGAACTCCGCGCACAGCAAGCCCCAGCTACCAGCTCGGCTCGCCGATGTCGAAGCTGAAATGTTGCACGCGTCGAGTCCTGGGTTGATTAATTCTCTGCCGATTGGGTACTTGGGCGTGGAGAAGTCGCCGCACGCCTTGGCGCGTCAACTGGTCGATGCCCTACGGCTGGAGGTTCGCTACAACAAGACCCACAACCGAAACGCCGCCACCCCCGAGAGGAGTGACGGCGCGATGGTCGGCACCATCTGTGAGGCGCCCCCGGCAGGAATCGAACCTGCGACCTAGGGATTAGAAGGCCCTTGCTCTATCCAACTGAGCTACGGAGGCAGTGGGTTCCACCATGGCCGACATTGGTCGTGCTGTCCAGCGCGCCAATTATAGCGACCGACCAGATGGCTAGGGGTCGAGCGTGACGGCGAGTATCAGCATTGCGGCCATGATCACCTCGAGCACCAGGTAGAACCAGACGGGAAAGAAGGCGGAGGGGCTTTCGTCGAAGGCCGACCAGATCCGGCCGACCGCCATGCCGCCGAGTGCGGCCGCGACCGCGATGCAGGCCCCGAATCTCAGGTCGCCGACATCGGCGGCGGCCAACCCGAGGACCACCGCGACGGCGATGCCGAAGCCGCCGTAGACGGCCCGCACCTCGGCTCTGGCGTCCGCCCGGTCGGCGAGCAGCCCCAGCGGGTCGACGAGTTGGCTGGGCCGCAGCAGCCCGTAAACACCCATGGCGGCGAAGAACAACGCCACCAAGGCAATCAACACGATCGACACGATCGACATTGCACCTCCGTGATCCGCCGCCCACCCTATCGGCCCAAACCCGACGCGGCCACGCGACAACAATCGAACTACGCTCAGTCGTATGTCGTCAGCGCAGGACCCGTCTGCTTCACCTGATCTGGCGGTCACTCGGTCGGCGGCGACATACGCGGTGGTGATCGCCCTGGCCGGGGCGATCGCGGCGGTGGTTGCCGCGCTGGTGGTCGCGTTGTCCGCGGCGCAGGCGTTGAGTTTGCTCGGTATTCCGGATCCCGGTTCGCTGACCACGTACGGCTTGCCCGCGGTGCGTGCGCTCGCCGATCTGTCGGCGGCGCTGACGGTCGGTTCGCTGTTGTTCGCCGCCTTCCTGGTGCCGCCGCAATCCAACGGCCTGCTGGACGTCGGCGGGTATCGCGCCGTTCGCCGCGCCTCCAACTTCGCCCTCATCTGGGCGTGTTGCGCGGCGCTGCTCATCCCACTGACCGTGTCCGATACCACGGGCCAGCCGGTCAGTGACACCTTGCGCCCGGATGCCCTGTGGCGCGCCATCGATCAGATCGAGCTGGCCGGTGCCTGGCGCACCACGGTGGTCTTCGCGTTGATCGTCGCGGTCGGTGCCCGGCTGGCCTTGCGCTGGGGCTGGACCCCGGTGCTGTTCGGCGCGTCCGTCGTGACGATGATGCCGCTCGCGCTGACCGGCCACTCGTCCTCGGGTGGCGCGCACGACGTCGCCACCAACAGCTTGATCCTGCACCTGGTTTCGGCCGCGGTCTGGGTCGGCGGCCTGTTCGCGCTGCTGGCGCACGCGCGCCGTGGCGGCGCGCACACCGACCTCGCCGCGCGGCGTTTCTCGGTGACCGCCACCATCGCCTTCGTCACCATCGGCGCCAGTGGGGTGATCAACTCGTGGGTCCGGGTGCCGTGGGACGAGCTGTTCACCTCCACCTACGGCAAGCTGGTGCTGGCCAAGGCGGGCGCGCTGGTGATCCTCGGCTTCATCGGCTACACCCAGCGCCGCGCCGCGCTGCCCGCACTCGCCGCGAACCCGAAGGACCGTGCCGTGCTGATCCGATTCGCCGGGGTCGAGGTGCTGGTCTTCGCGGCAACCATAGGTCTCGCGGTCGGTCTCGGCCGCACCCCGCCGCCGCCACCGACCTCCATACCGACACCGGCCGAGGTCGAACTCGGCTACAACCTGGCCGGGCCGCCGACCGTCGCCCGGCTGCTGTTCGACTGGCGCTTCGACCTGATCTTCGGAACGCTGTCGATCGTGCTCGCGGTGCTGTATCTGCTTGGCGTGCGCAGGCTTCGGGCGCGCGGTGACGCGTGGCCGGTCGGGCGGACCATCGCCTGGCTGTCCGGCTGTCTGGTGCTGCTGATCGCCACCTCGTCCGGAGTCGGCCGGTATTCGCCCGCGATGTTCAGCGTGCATATGGGAGCGCACATGGCGCTGTCCATGCTGGCGCCGATCCTGTTCGCGCTGGGCGGTGCGGTGACGCTGGCGTTGCGGGCGCTGCCGCCTGCCGGGCGCACCGGCGCGCCGGGACCGCGCGAGTGGATTCTGGCGGCGGTGCACAATCCGGTGTCGCGCTTCCTGACCCATCCGATCGTGGCGTCGGCCATCTTCGTCGGCGGGTTCTACGCGCTGTACCTCGGCGGGATCTTCGACACGTACGCGGATTCCCATGCGGCGCACCTGATGATGAACGCACACTTCCTGCTCAGCGGCTATCTGTTCTACTGGGTCGTCATCGGCATCGACCCCAAGCCGCGTCGGGTGGAACCGTTGACCAAGCTGGGCATGGTGTTCGGTTCGCTGCCCTTCCACGCCTTCTTCGGTATCGCGCTGATGAGCATGACCACGGTTCTCGGCGGCTGGTTCTACCGTGGCCTCGGCCTCGGCTGGAACGGCGACCTGCTCGGCGACCAGCGCACCGGCGGTAGCCTGGCCTGGGCGAGCGGTGAGGTGCCGTTGGTGGTGGTGATGCTTGCCCTGCTCATCCAATGGTCGCGTAGCGATCGGCGGCTGGCACAGCGCACCGATCGGGCCGCGGACCGCGACCACGATGCCGCTCTCGCCGCGCACAACGCGATGTTCGCGGAACTGGCTCAACGTGACCGAGGGGAACGCAAGTGAGTGAGCGGCCCGGCGGCACAGGGACTTTCCTCGGCATCGGGTCGTCGGTCGCGCAGTTGTAGGTCATGGTGGAGTCGAGTGTGGTCAAGGTGTGGTTGTGAACGAACGGTCGATGGTTTTCTCCGAGCACAGACCGATCGACCGGATCTATCGATCCGATGTGCGGGCCGCGCGTAGGCGGCTGGCCGGGCTGATTCGCAAGACGCCGGTCTTCCACACGTCCGTCGCGGGCCCAAGTGGTCCGGTGCCGGTCACGCTGAAACTCGAATACCTCCAGTTCGGCGGCACTTTCAAGGTGCGGGGGAGTCTCAACGCCCTGTTGGACGGCGCGGCTGGTACCGACCAGGTGGTCATCGCCTCCGGTGGCAACGCGGGCATCGCCGCCGCCTTGGCCGCCGCGCAGCTCGGAAAGTCGTGCACCGTGGTGGTTCCGGAATCGGCCCCGCACACCAAGGTCGCCGCGATGTGGTCGCACGGCGCCGAAGTGCTTTGGCATGGCACAACTTACGCTGAGGCACTCGACTACGCGAACGAACTCGCCGAAGAACGCGACGCTCTGCAACTGCACGCCTACGACCTGCCCGCCATCGTCGCGGGCGCGGGCGTGCTCGGTTTGGAAATCGAGGAGCAGGTGCGCGGCAGGCCGCCGGTGCTGGCCGCGGTCGGTGGCGGCGGGCTGATCGCCGGTATCGCGGCCGCGATCGGGCGACGTCAGCAGGTGATCGGCGTCGAGCCGGAGGGCATTCCGACCCTGCGCGCCGCGCTCACCGCGAATCGTCCGGTCGAGGTGGCGGTGTCCAGCATCGCGGCGGAAACCTTGGGCGCCACCCGAATCGGCGATATCGCCATGGACATCGCGCGCCGCTACGCGGTGTGTTCGCTGCTGGTGACCGACGACGCGATCGCGACGGCCCGCGACTATCTGTGGCGCGAATTCCGCATCGTCGTCGAGCTGGCCGGTGCCGCCGCCTTGGCCGCGGTGCAGAGCGGCGTCTACGTGCCCGCCGCCGGGGAGCGCCCGGTCATCGTGCTCTGCGGCGCCAATACCGACCTCTCGGCGTTGTAGCGCCGCTTCGCCCGCGTAAAGAAGCACCGGATATCCACATTCGAGAAAGTTGTGCACATTCTCGGATCGAGGCGCCCAACCGCGTTCCGGATCGGTGAGGCTGGAGATGTCCTCCTCGAGCGGAGGAAGTCTCCGGGCAACCGCCACGGCCGAATGCGAAGGGGCGTAATCATGTACGAGGCGAACGCGACCGTGATCGGCACCATTGTGAACATCCCGGTCAAGCGGGATCTGCCGAACGGCGAGCAGGTGCTGACCTTCCGGATGGCGAGCAACTCTCGCCGACTGGACCATACGACCGGGGAGTGGACGGACAACGGGACCTTGTTTCTCACCGTGAGCTGCTGGCGCAGATTGGGGGCAGGCGTGGACGCCTCACTGCGGCGCGGCGACCCGATCATCGCCCACGGCCAGCTGCGTTCGCACGAATACCGCAGCAGGGACGGGGTGGAACGGCGCGACCTGGAGATGCGGGCCAGTGCCGTCGGCCCCGACCTCGGTCGCTGCACCGCCCAGGTGACCCGGTGGTCGGAGGCACGGAATACTTCGGACCGCTTCGGCGCTGAATCTCAGGTGCCGGCCGGCGACGGGCTGGGGGAGAATGTCGCAGCCGCTTCTGCGGCGCCGCCCCGAACGACCCACCCCGAGCACGCCGACGCCTGACCCGGCGCGCCGGACTTTTGGCCGAGCGTTGCAAGGGGTATCCGCCGGTTCAACTCACCGTTTCCGACACCGATAGGCTTCCTCCTTATGGCTGAGTACATCTACACGATGAAGAAGGTTCGCAAGGCGCACGGTGACAAAGTCGTACTCGACGATGTCACCTTGAACTTTCTTCCCGGCGCCAAGATCGGTGTCGTCGGCCCCAACGGCGCCGGTAAATCCAGCGTGCTGAAGATCATGGCCGGATTGGACCAGCCGAACAACGGCGACGCCTTTCTCGCGAACGGCGCGACGGTTGGCATCCTGCTGCAGGAGCCGCCGCTGAACGAGGAGAAGACCGTCCGCGGCAATGTCGAGGAGGGCCTCGGCGAGGTCAAGGTGAAGCTGGATCGCTTCAACGAGATCGCCGAGCTGATGGCCACCGACTACTCCGACGAGCTCATGGACGAGATGGGCAAGTTGCAGGAGTACCTGGACCACGCCGACGCGTGGGACGTCGACTCCCAGCTGGAGCAGGCCATGGACGCGCTGCGCTGTCCGCCGCCGGAGGAGCCGGTCACCAACCTCTCCGGTGGTGAGCGCCGCCGCGTCGCGCTGTGCAAGCTGCTGCTGAGCAAGCCCGACCTGCTGCTGCTCGACGAGCCGACCAACCACCTCGACGCCGAGAGCGTGCTCTGGCTCGAACAGCACCTGGCCGCGTACGCCGGCGCCGTGCTCGCCGTCACCCACGACCGGTACTTCCTCGACAATGTCGCCGAGTGGATCCTCGAACTCGACCGCGGCCGCGCCTACCCGTACGAGGGCAACTACTCCACCTACCTGGAGAAGAAGGCCCAGCGGCTCGAGGTCCAGGGCAAGAAGGACCAGAAGCTGCAGAAGCGGCTCAAGGACGAACTCGCCTGGGTGCGCTCGGGCGCCAAGGCCCGCCAGGCCAAGAACAAGGCCCGCCTCGGCCGGTACGAGGAGATGGCGGCCGAGGCCGACAAGCACAGGAAGTTGGACTTCGAGGAGATCCAGATCCCGGCCGGTCCGCGCCTGGGCAACGTGGTGGTCGAGGTGCAGAACCTGGACAAGGGCTTCGGCGACCGCCAGCTCATCAAGGATCTGTCTTTCACCTTGCCGCGCAACGGCATTGTCGGCGTCATCGGCCCGAACGGTGTCGGTAAGACCACGCTGTTCAAGACCATTGTCGGGCTGGAGGAGCCGGACAGCGGCATCGTGCGGGTCGGTGAGACGGTCAAACTGAGCTACGTCGACCAGAACCGGGCAGGCATCGACCCGAAGAAGAATGTCTGGCAGGTCGTCTCCGAAGGCCTCGACTTCATTCAGGTCGGCAACCAGGAAATGCCGTCGCGCGCCTACGTCAGCGCGTTCGGCTTCAAGGGCCCGGATCAGCAGAAGCCGGCCGGTGTGCTCTCCGGTGGTGAGCGGAACCGGCTGAACCTGGCGCTCACCCTCAAGCAGGGTGGCAACCTGATCCTGCTCGACGAGCCGACCAACGACCTCGACGTGGAAACCCTCGGTTCGCTGGAGAACGCGCTCGAACAGTTCCCCGGCTGCGCCGTCGTCATTTCGCACGATCGCTGGTTCCTCGACCGCACCTGCACCCACATCCTGGCATGGGAGGGCGACTCCGACAATGACGCCAAGTGGTTCTGGTTCGAGGGCAACTTCGAGGCGTACGAGGCCAACAAGATCGAGCGCCTCGGCCCGGAAGCGGCCCGCCCGCACCGGGTTACGCACCGCAAGCTGACCCGCGACTGATTCGTCATCAGGCCGGGGCCGGTGCGTTGCGTACCGGCCCTGGCCTGTCGTGTCTCGGATCCGGCACAGCGGGGCCGGACCGGCTCCCACGGCCCGCCCGAATCTCGCTAGGGTGGGACCCGTGAATGCGCAGGCGCAGTTCGAGCAATCGGCGGTCCCCACCGCCGACTTGGTGGCCGAGCTGATTCGAGGTGCTTCGGCCCCGCTGCCGCCGCAGAAAGTTCCTGTCGCGCACACCTGACGTCCGTGAGTCCGAACGATGCTGTGCCGAGATCATCCATCTGAGCTTGGCAATCGCGTGGCGAACACGGCGGTTGTGGTGAACACCCCAGGATTGGAAGGGATTTCACCCCCGCGTCTTCGACGCACAGCTACTCTCGGACCGGCGTCGCTTTGTTACGGAACCGAATCCGAGGAGTTGGCGAAAAATGACGGTCTCGTCCGAATTGTCCAGTGCGGCGTGGGCCGCGAGTTTGCCGCAGGTACTGCGTGGCGAACTCGCGACCCTCGAGGAGGCGTATTTCCGCCACGTCGACGCGGGCGATGTGGACTGCGCGATCACCGGCATCACCCAGATCTTCCGGCGGCACATGGAGTTGGCCATGCACCGTCCGGCGGGCCGGGCGTTGGTCCGGGTGTACCACCCCGACGACGGCTCCGGCCTCGGCGCGGCGGTGCAGGTGGTCACCGACGACATGCCGCTGCTCGTCGAATCGATCACCTCGTCGCTGAGCAGGCTCGGCGTCAGCGTGAGCGAGGTGATCCACCCGATCTTCGAGGTCGAGCGCGACGCGGAAGGGCGGCTGATGCATGCCGCCCCGCACGAAGTGGACGGCAACGGCGCGACCGCGTTGCGCGAGTCGTGGATGCACTTGCAACTGCACCCGGCCACCAGCCGGGCCCTGCTGAGCCGGATCGAGTCCGGCATGCCGAATGTGGTCGCCGACGTGCGTCAGGTCATCGGTGACACCGAGGCCATCAAGGATGTGCAGAGCAGGCTGGCCGACGATCTGGAGCTGGCCGCGAAGTCGGGCACCGCACCGTTCCCGGAGCTCGACCTGGTCGATACCGCGAACCTGTTGCGCTGGTTGGCCAGCGGTAACTTCACGGTGTTGGGCTATGCCCGCTACCGGTTGAGCTCCGAGCAGGGACAGGAGAACTCCAACCCGCTGCCGGGCAGTTGCCTCGGTGTGCTGCGGCCCGACGTCGGCACCGATTTCCGAGTGCCGATCAACGCCACCGACCGCCCGCTGCTGATGCTCACCCAGGGCCTGGTTCCCGCCACCGTGCACCGCTCGGTCTACCCGTATTTCATCGGCGTCGCCGACTTCGACGAGGCGGGCACCATCGTCGGTGAGCACTTGTTCATCGGCGTCTTCACGGTCACCGCCGTACACGAGAACGTGCTGGACATCCCGGTGATCGAGCGCCGAGTCCGCTCGGTCATCGAGGAGAGCGGATTCGACCTGGAGTCGTTCTCCGGGCAGGCGATGCTCGAGGTCATCCAGTCCTTCCCGCGCACCGAACTGTTCTCCTCCGATGCCGAGACGATGCGCCGGACCGCCCTCGCGGTGCTGAATATCGGGCTGCGCCGGCAGGTCCGCCTGTTCCTGCGTGGCGACGGCTACGGCCGATTCGTCGCCTGCATGGTCTATCTGCCACGCGACCGCTACACCACCCGCGTGCGGTTGGAGATGCAGGAGATCCTGGTCCGCGAACTGGGCGGCGTTTCCATCGACTATTCCGCCAGGGTCGGCGAAAGCGACTTGGCCAGCGTGTATTTCACGGTGCGCATGCCGGAGGCCGAGTTCGGCGCTCCCCGCTACGCGGCACCGCCCGCGGATACCTCCGAGGCCAATCGGCTGCGCATCCAGGGCCTGCTCGCCGAGGCGAGCCGTACCTGGGAAGACCACCTGAACGACGAGGTCAGCACCTCGACAATGCTCGACCCCGCGGTGGTGCAGCGTTACGCCGAGGCGTTCCCGGACGCCTACAAGGAGGACTTCGAGGCCGACCGCGCCCTCGCCGACATCGTCCGCCTCGAACGTCTGCGGGACGGCGGCATCGACCAGTACCTGTACCGCAATGCCGATTCCGACCCCGGTTCCTGGCGGTTCTCCCTCTACGTCGCCGGTCCCGGCATCTCGCTGAGCCAGGTGCTTCCGGTCCTGCAGAGCCTCGGTGTCGAGGTGGTCGACGAGCGGCCGTACCAGCTCGAGCTGGAACCACAGCCCGGCGGCGACCCCAGCACCGGCGGGGAACGCTGGATCTACGACTTCGGGCTGCTGGCTCGGGCCGAATTGCTGCGCAGTGCGCTCGACCGGGATCTCGACGCCGAGCTGCTGGAGTCGTCCAAGCGTGCCGCCGTGCTGGAGGCGGAGGTTCGCGGCCTGCGTGAGCGGTTCACCGACGCCTTCGAGGCGGCCTGGTACGGCCGCGCGGAAGCGGACGGACTGAACGAACTGGTGCTGCGCGCGCGCCTGCCGTGGCGTGCGGTGTCGATCCTGCGCACCTACGCGAAGTACTTGCAGCAGGCCGGTTTTCCGTACAGTCAGGCCAACATCTCCCGGGTGCTGCTCACCTACCCGGACGTGGCGCGGCTGTTCGTCGACCTGTTCGCGGCACGCTTCGACCCGGACACCGTTTCGGCCGAGCATGCCGCCGAGCTCGAGGTCCAGGTGCGCGGCCGAATCGACGAGGTGGTCAGCCTCGACGCGGACCGCATCCTGCGCGCCATCCTCAACCTGATCCGGGCGACGCTGCGCACCAACTACTACGTCACCGACGCCGAGGGCATGCCTCGTGACTACGTCTCGGTGAAGGTCGAGCCGCGCGAGATCAACGAATTGCCCAAGCCGAGGCCGCAATTCGAGATCTTCGTGTACTCACCGCGGGTCGAGGGTGTGCACCTGAGGTTCGGGCCGGTGGCTCGTGGCGGATTGCGCTGGTCGGACCGACTGGAGGACTTCCGCACCGAGGTGCTCGGCCTGGTCAAGGCTCAAGCGGTGAAGAACGCGGTCATCGTCCCGGTCGGTGCCAAGGGTGGTTTCGTGGTGAAGCAGCCCCCCGCGTCCAGCGGCGATCCCGTCGCGGACCGGCAGGCACTCGGCGCCGAGGGTGTCGCCTGCTACCGCACCTTCATCTCCGGCCTGCTCGATGTCACCGACAACGTCGACCGCGCGACCGGCAAGGTGCTGCCCCCCGAACGGGTGGTCCGCCGCGACGGCGACGACACCTACCTGGTGGTGGCCGCGGACAAGGGCACCGCCACGTTCTCCGACATCGCCAACGACGTGGCTCAGCGCTACGGTTTCTGGCTCGGCGACGCCTTCGCCTCCGGCGGCTCGGCGGGCTATGACCACAAGGCGATGGGCATCACCGCCAAGGGCGCCTGGGAAAGCGTCAAACGGCACTTCCAGGAAATGGACATCGATACCCAGACCCAGGATTTCACCGTCGTCGGCATCGGCGACATGAGCGGTGACGTCTTCGGCAACGGCATGCTGCTGTCCGAGCACATCCGGCTGATCGCGGCGTTCGACCACCGCCACATCTTCCTGGACCCGAATCCCGATACCGCCGCGTCCTACGCGGAGCGGCAGCGGATGTTCCAGCTGCCCCGTTCCTCGTGGGCCGACTACGACGCCACGTTGATCAGCAAGGGTGGCGGCGTCTGGGACCGCACGGTCAAGTCGGTGCCGATCAGCCCGCAGGCTCGAAAGGCATTGGGGCTGGCCGACGATGTCGAATCGCTGTCCCCGCCCGAACTGGTGCGTGCCATCCTGCTCGCGCCCGCGCAGCTGCTGTGGAACGGGGGCATCGGCACCTACATCAAGGCGAGCACCGAATCCAATGCCGAGGTGGGCGACAAGTCCAACGACCCGGTTCGGGTCAACGGAAACCAGTTGCGCGTCAAGGTGATCGGCGAAGGCGGCAACCTGGGCGCGACGGCGCTCGGCCGGATCGAGTTCTGCCGCAACGGCGGCAAGATGAACACCGACGCGCTCGATAATTCCGCGGGCGTCGACTGCTCCGACCATGAGGTCAACATCAAGGTGCTGCTCGACACCGTTGTCTCCAGCGGTGAACTCGCCGAAGCCGAACGCAACCCGCTGCTCGCCTCGATGACCGACGAGGTCGCGCGGATGGTGCTGGAAGACAATGTCGCGCAGAACTTCCTGATGGGCATGTCGCGCACCGACGCATCGGAGATGCTCAACGTGCACATGCGGCTCATCGAGGATCTCGAACAGCGCCGCGGCCTGGACCGGGAACTGGAGGCACTGCCGTCGGAGCCACAGCTCAAGCGCATGCTGGAAGACGGCGCTGGCCTGACTTCACCGGAATTGGCCAATCTGATGGCGCACGTGAAGCTTTCGCTCAAGGCCGATCTGCTCGACACCGATCTGCCGGACAGTCCGTTCTTCGTCACCCGGCTGCCGGAGTACTTCCCGACCCCGCTGCGTGACCGCTTCGGCGTCGCCATCAAGAAGCACCGGCTGCGCCGGGAAATTCTCACCACGATGATCGTGAACGAGATGGTCGACTACGGCGGCATCACCTACGCGCACCGGTTGAGCGAGGAGACCGGCGCCACCGCCACCGACGCGGTGCGCGCGTTCGCCGCGGCCACCGAGATCTTCGGGCTGCCGGAAATGTGGGCCCGCATCCGCGCGGCCGACGCCGCCACCTCGGTGCGTGACCTGCTGGAACTGGAAACCAAGCGGACACTGGACCGGGCGTCGCGCTGGTTCCTCAGCAACCGGCCGCAGCCGATCGCGGTCGGTGCGGAGATCAATCGGTACTGCCGCGACGTGCAGGAATTGGCGCCGAAGGTGCCGGGCTGGCTGCGCGGGCATCACGTCGCCACGCTCACCGATCAGTCGGCCGAGCTCATCGCCCGCGGGGCGCCGACCGAACTGGCCACCGAGGTGTTCGGGCTGCTCAACCTGTTCCCGCTGCTGGACATCGTGGATATCGCCGATATCACCGATCGGGACGGCGACGAGGTCGGCGCGCTCTACTACGCGCTGAACGAACATCTCAAGATCGACTGGCTGCTCCAGGCGGTGAGCCACCTCGAACGCGGCGATCGCTGGCACTCGCTGGCCCGGCTCGCGCTGCGCGATGACATGTATTCGTCGCTGCGCTCGCTGACCCTCGATGTGCTCTCCGCCGGTGACCCGGAAGAGAGCGCGGATGAGAAGATTGCATACTGGGAGTCGAAGAACCAGTCCCGGCTCGGGCGCGCCCGAGCCGCGCTGTCGGAGTTGTTCGAGTCCGGAACCCACGATCTCGCCACGTTGTCGGTTGCAGCGCGGCAAGTGCGAAGCATGGTGAGCGGGGTGGGCGCCCAATCGGAGGTACCACGTTGACTAGCTCGTTGAACGGTAACGGGAAGGCGCAGGGCAGCAATGTCGTGCTGCCCAAGCGTTTTCACACCCAGGTAGATGTCAGATGGTCGGACATGGATGCTTTCCAGCATGTGAACCATGCCCGCATGGTGACGTTGCTGGAGGAGGCGCGCATCCCGTGGCTGTTCGAGGGTGACCGCCCGACCGTCGCGCTGCGGTCGGGCTGTGTCCTCGCCGATCTGCGGGTGCGGTACCGCGGCCAGCTGCGGCACGAGGACACGCCGCTCGATATCGCCATGTGGACCGAGCAACTGCGGGCGGTCGACTTCACCATCGGCTACGAGGTGCGCGCCGCGAGTGCGGCGCCGGACTCGCCGCCCGCGGTGATCGCCTCCACCCAGATCGCCGCGTTCGACATGACGGCCCAGCGGTTGCGCAGGCTCAGCGAGGCCGAGCGCGACTACCTGGCCCAGTGGTTGGACTGATCCACATCGGTGATCGCCGGCTGAGAACGGCAGCACAGCCGTGATGGCAGAACAACGCGTGTTGCACGTGCCCGATCCGGCGGAGCGAGAGAACCTCGCGACGTTCCTGACTCGGGCGGTGCGGCTGGACCCCGCGGCGGTGGTACGCCTCCGCCGCCGCGGGGAGCAGTACGTCTCCGCCTGGGTAGCAACGGGTTTCGAGGCGCTCGCGGTCCGCACCGTGGTCGGCGAACTCGGCGTCGACGATGTCACCGTCGGCGCCGACATGGTGCTGGCCGGCCTCGGCTCCGGCCTACCCATCGACCTCGGCTATTCGATGGACTCCGCCTGGCGCGGCGCACTGCCACCGCCGGACGGTTTCGCGCATATCGATGACGTGCCCGCCCGCACCCTCGTCGAACTCGCCGAGCAGGGCGCACAACTGGCGAAGGAACACGGCAGCAGCCACGGCCCGCCCGCCTCACTACTCGACCAAACCGTGCTCACCGTCTCCGGCGCCGACACCCAGGTGCAGGTACCGATGCGAGTCGTCTTCGCCCTCACCGCAATGGATTTCATTCCCCACTCCGGTGACAAGGCAGACTCCCGCCGCATCCTCCCCACCGAAATAGTCCGCGTCCGAGCCACCAAAACCTGGCTACGCATAGACGCCCGCTACGGCTCGATCGCCCGCCGCCGAGGCACCGGCCTCTCCCTTTCCCCAACCTGACCCACCACGGTTGCACACATATCAACGGGACACGACGGCGCGCTTACTCGAACAACGCCGCCGTCATGTCCCGTTGATCATGGTGTGGCCGGTGCGGGCGGTCTGGTCATGCCACGCCGAGGAGGCGGAGGAGGGCGGTGGTTGTGGCGGCGGCGAGGATTACTACCAGGATGGGTTGTTTGCGCCATGCCAGTAGGGCCGCGACGAGAACTCCTGCGGGGAGGGCGAATTCGAAGTGGCCGGAGTCGGTGGGTAGGGCGGTGACGGCGACGAGGGCGGCGAGCAGGACTACGGCGCCGACCTCGAGTAGGCGAACTACGCGGGTGGGGAAGCGGATACGCTCGCGCAACGCCGGGCCGGCCCAGCGGAACGTGTAGGTGCCCACGGCAAGCGCGATTATTCCTGCGGCCAACATCATTCGGCACCTGACTCACATGTAGTGCGATCGGATTTCGAAACCAGCTCAGAACTTTCCGGTCCAGCAGCGTCGCCCATGCGCTGGTCGCTTCCGCGTCCCGCCACCAGCAGCCCCGAAAGCGCAACCAGCACAGGCATTCCCGCAGGCAAGAAGGGCGCGCTGGCAACAGCAACGGCAGCACCGACCAAAGCCGCACGCAGCGTTGCCTTTTCCCGCAACGCCGGAACGATCAATGCGAGCAGCACCGCCGGAAACACCGCATCCAGCCCGAACGCCGCGGTATCCGGAACGAACGTCCCGATCAACACCCCGACCGCGGCACCCCCTGGCCAGGCCAGCAGCACCCCGAAACCGCAAGCCCAATAGGCGGCCCGTTTGCGCTCAATGTCGGGCTGGGCCAGCGCCATCGCCACCGACTCGTCGTTCATCAGATGCACACCGAGCAACCGTCGCCACCCGCTGCCGACCACATCCGGCACCGACAGCCCGTACGGCAGATGCCGGGCGTTGACCACCAGTCCGGCCAGCACCGCCGCGATCGGGCTGCCGCCTGCCGCGACGATGCCGATGAACAGGAACTCCGCACCCCCGGCGAGCACCACGACGCCCAGCACGATGGGCAGCCACGGGGGAAGACCGGTTGTCACGGCGGTCGCACCGTAGGACACCCCGATGACGCCGACCGCCAGGCATACCGCCGCGATCCCCGCCGCGGTGTCCCGGCCGAGTGTTCGCCATATCGAACGCATGTAGCTTATAGTGAACATGGCAGGCCGGTTCGTCAATATGGTTTTCTGTTGAGTGGTTCACCACCGCGATGGGAGAGCACGTGGCACAGCAGGACTCGACGACGGCGACACCGCAGGCGGTGATCGCCGCCGCGCTGCGCCGCGAACGCACCCGCGCCGGGCTCTCGCTCACCGAGGTCGCGCACCGCGCGGGCATCGCGAAATCCACACTCTCGCAATTGGAATCGGGCACCGGCAATCCCAGTCTGGAAACCCTGTGGGCATTGTGCGTCGCGCTGGAGATGCCGTTCTCCCGGCTACTCGACCCGCCGCGACCGAACGTCCAGGTGATCCGTGCGGGGGAGGGCCCGGTGGTCGTTGCGGAACGATCGGACTATCGCGCCACCTTGCTGGCCGCCAGCCCGCCCAACGCGCGTCGGGACATCTTCCGGATCACCGCCGAACCAGGACATGCCCGCAAATCCGACCCGCACATCCCAGGTGCGGTGGAACACGTGCTGATCGCGACCGGCCGCGCCCTCGTCGGCCTCACCGACACGCCCCTCGACCTGTCGCCGGGCGACTACATCTCCTACCCGGCCGACGTCCCGCACGTCTTCGAAGCCCTGGCGCCCGGCACCACGGCGACACTCATCGTCGAATACACCTGACCGCGGGTCAGGCGGCACCCTCGCCGAGATACTGCAACCACACCGGGTCCAGGTCCGCCGTCGTCGACAGCAGCCGCCAGTGCGGCCCCTTCGGCGAGACCAGCGGCGAACGCAGCGTCCAGCCCAGTTCGCTCAGCATTTTGTCGGCCTTGCGATGGTTACACGGTGCGCAGCTGGCGACGCAGTTCTCCCAGGAGTGTTCGCCGCCGCGGCTGCGCGGAATGACATGGTCGATGGTCTCCGCCTTGCCGCCGCAGTAGCCGCAGCGATAGCGGTCGCGGTGCATGAGTGCGGCGCGGGTCATCGGGACGCGGGCCCGATACGGCACGTGGACGTAGCTGCGCAGGCGGATCACCGAGGGGATGGCGACGGCGGCTTCGGCGGAATGGACTACCGGGCCTTCGGCGTCGTGATGAACAGTGTCGGCTTTATCGCAGATGAGCAAGACGATCGCACGGCGCGCGGACAGAGCGGTGAGCGGCTCGTAGGTGGCGTTGAGAAGCAGCACCCGGCGCTTCAACCAGCTCGGACTCTCACTGGGCGGCGGTGAGGAGCGGTGCGCATGATCGGCGTGACCGTGATGCGCGCCCGGATAATGATCGGACAAGATGTGCAGCGGAGTAGCCCCCGACCCACGATTGTGGACGTCGGCGGGCTGGAGTTGTCGGTGTATGCGCGCCTCGCGTGATCTGGCGCTGTGCCGCTGCTTCATCTGGACCTCAATTTCATGATTGGCAGGATCATGCTGTTTAGCTCGGCAGAGATTGCCACCCAGTTGACCATGGAACGACGGCTATTGCACGGTGATTTTCAACAATGTCCGGTTAACTGTGGCTGAAGAGCCGCCGGGCCGCGATTCCGCGTTGTCCCGAGCCGCCGTGGGGGCTGCCGATGCCGAGCGCGGAGCAAGCGGTAGGCCTCTTCTGCCGGGGACGGCTCTCAACCGAAAAATCGACAACCGCCGTAACGGAAGAGTCGAACGCCGATACGGGGGCAAGGATGACCGTGGACCCAGGAGGCCGCACAATGGACTACGGCGCATCCAGCGAATCGAGAGGGTCTATGACTTCGGGCGAGCAAACAGGAGCGGCTTCGGCAGAGCAGACGGCGACGTCGTTCTACGAGGCGGTCGGCGGCGCGGACACGTTCCGGCGGATCGTCGCGGCGTTCTACCGCGAGGTGGCCACCGACGAGGTGCTGCGCCCGCTCTACCCCGAGGAGGACCTTGGCCCGGCGGAGCGCAGGCTGCGCATGTTCCTCGAGCAGTACTGGGGCGGCCCGCGCACCTACGGCGAGGAACGCGGGCATCCGAGGCTGCGGATGCGGCACCATCCGTTCACGATCGGACCGCTGGAGCGCGACGCGTGGTTGCGTTGTATGCGAATCGCCGTAGCGGAGATCGAGCCCGAGCTACTCGATGACGAGCACCGCAAGGCGCTGCTGGACTATCTGGAGATGGCGGCGAATTCGCTGATGAACGCCCCCTGGTGAGGGCGTTTCGGTCGAGAGCCCGGACGGCCCGAGGGTTTTCGCCGCGTCCGGTCGGACGCTGGAGATTTGCCGGAAGTCGAGATTGCTGCTCCGCCTAAGGGTTTTTGCCGCAAAACTTTGGCACTATTACCTCTGTGACTGATACACCAGCCGTACCGGCGCCGGTGGATCGCACCACGCAACCATGGTGGCGGTCGGCCGTGTTCTACCAGGTTTATCCCAGATCCTTCGCGGATTCCGACGGTGACGGGGTCGGCGACCTCGGCGGAATCCGCGACAAGCTCGGCTATCTGGAACTGCTCGGCGTCGATGCACTGTGGGTGTGTCCGGTGATGCGGTCACCGATGGCCGACGGCGGCTACGACGTCGCCGATCCCCGCGATATCGACCCGCTGTTCGGCGGACTCGCCGCCATGGACGAACTGATCGCCGAAGCGCACTTCCGCCATATCAAGATCACGATGGACCTGGTGCCGAACCACACCAGCAACGAACACCCCTGGTTCCTCGCGGCGCTCGAAGCCGGGCCGGGCAGCCCGGAACGCGCCCGCTACCTCTTCCGCGACGGCCGCGGCCCCGGCGGCGACGCCCCGCCGAACAACTGGCCGAGCATTTTCGGCGGTCCCGCCTGGACCAGGGTCACCGAACCCGACGGCACGCCCGGTCAGTGGTACCTGCACCTCTTCGCGCCCGAGCAACCCGACCTGAACTGGGAAAATCCGGAGGTGGCCGCCGATTTCGAGAAGACCCTGCGGTTCTGGCTCGACCGCGGCGTCGACGGCTTCCGCCTCGACGTGGCGCACGGCATGGCGAAACCGGCGGGGCTGCCGGACATGACGGTGGTCAAGTCCGCCCTGCTCGCCAACGATGACGACGATCTGCGCTTCAACAATCCCGAGGTGCACGAGATCCACCGCCGCATCCGCAAGGTGCTCGACGACTACCCGGACGCGGTGTCGATCGGCGAGGTGTGGGTGAACGACAACATCCGCTTCGGCGAGTACGTGCGTGCCGACGAACTGCACCTGGCCTTCAATTTCCGGCTGGCGCAGACCGAGTTCGACGCCGACGACATTCGCGCGGCGATCGACAATTCCCTCGCCGCGGTCGCGCCGGTCGCCGCGTCGCCGACCTGGACGCTGTCCAATCACGACATCAAGCGGGAGGTCACCCGCTACGGCGGCGGCGCGGTGGGGGAGGCGAGGGCACGCGCGATGATGCTGCTCGAGCTAGCCCTCCCCGGCGCGGTGTTCATCTACAACGGCGCCGAACTCGGTCTGCCGAACGTGGACGACCTACCCGACGAGGTACTGCAAGACCCGGCGTGGGAGCGGTCCGGGCATACCGAACGCGGCCGCGACGGTTGCCGGGTGCCGGTCCCGTGGGAGGGCACCGCACCGCCGTTCGGGTTCACCACCGGTCAACCCTGGCTCCCGATGCCGCCGGAGTGGACCGGACGTACCGTGGAGGCACAGCTCGAGGAACTCGGCTCCACCCTCTCGCTGTACCGGATGGCCATCGAATTGCGCGGCATGCGACCGGAATTCAGTGGTGACCGAATCGAGTGGTACGGCAGCCCGACCGGCTGCCTGGCCTTCCGCCGCCAGGGCGGTCTGGTGTGTGTGCTGAACGCCTCGAACACCCCCACCCAGCTGCCGCCCGGCGACGTGCTGTTGGCCAGCGCCGCGCTGGAAGGCGGTCAGCTGCCGCCGAACACGACGGCCTGGCTGGTCTAGCGGTCGGCGAGGAAGTCGATCACGATTTGCGCCCACTCGCCGGGTCGTTCGTCGGCGAGCGCGTGCCCGGAGTCGAGCTCGACATACCTCGCGCCGGGGATGCCCGCCAGCAACTCCCGTGAGTGCGCGGATGACACCACCTGATCGTGGGCCGCCGCGACAACCAGCGTCGGCACCCTGATCGCGCCGAGGTCCGCGCGAACATCGATCCTGGTCAGCAGATCGAGTTGGTCGTCGGCGCCAGCGGGCAACGCGGACGTGATGGCCTCGATGAGCGTGTCGAGCTCAGTCGCCGACCGCTCATCGAGCCACCTCGCGCTCCAGCCGATCAACACCAGATACGCCGCGAGACTACGCGGGTCACCGGCGGCGGCGAGGGCACGCCAGGTCTCGACGACGAGTCGCAGCCGGGGGTTCGGCCGAGCGAGACCGGCGGACAGAACAAGCGCGGTGACCCGATCCGGATGCCGGATCGCCGTCCGCACCGCGATCGGCGAGCCGGTCGAGAACCCGAGCACGGCAAAGGTATTTAGCCCGGCCCGGTCGGCGGCGGCCACCAGCTGGTCGGCGAGTTCGTCTGCGGTGAGCGGCTTTTCGGCCCGCGGCGTCGCACCGGAGCCGGGGTAGTCCGGCCCGACGACGGTGTGTTCGCGGGCGAGCCGATCGACCAACGGCCCGAAACTGTCCTGGATGTCACTGCTCGCCCCGTGTGCGAGCAGCAAACCGGGACCGGTACCGCGAACCAGGGCGGTGAGAGCTGAAGTAGTCATGCGGCGAACGGTAAAGTCTCACATAAGTGTGAATGTCAACCCTGGTGTGAGGCGGCTCTCGTGCGGATCGGTGAACTGGCGGCGCGGACCGGAGTGCACCCGCGCCTGCTGCGCTATTACGAAGAGCAGGGCCTGATTTCGCCCGATCGCGACGCCAACGGCTACCGCAACTACAGTGCCGACGTGCCCGGGGTGGTGACCCAGATCCGCGCACTGCTCGGCGCGGGCCTGTCGACCGAGGTGATCCGCGACATCCTGCCTTGCGCGCACGGCCCGGCGCCGGAGCTGGAACCGCACCCGGACATGCTCGCGGTGCTCGCCCGGGAACTCGCGGCCGTCGAGGCGAAGATCGACTGTCTCGCCGAGACCAGAGACATCCTCACCTGCTACCTCAACGCGACCCGGGGCAAGCTGGCTACGCAGGACCGATAGCCGTCGGGCTCGACACGAAACAGCCGCGATGCCACCAGAAGAAGAACTACTACACAGCATCGTCTACCGTTGGACCGTGAGCATTCTCGAGACAGTGCTGATCTTCGTCGGCATCCCGCTGGTGATCTACGGCGCGATCGCCGGATTGTCGTATCTCGGTAAGCCGCTGCCCGGCGAGAAGCCGGTCCACTACGACCTCGGTCAGCAGTGGACGTCGGCGCCGGTGCTTTGGAGTGCGACCGACGAGGTGACCTCGGCGTTTCATCACGAACGGGCCGAGGAGTCGCATGGCCATCATGCGGAGACGTCGCATGGCCACCATGCGGCAATCGAAGCGCCCAAGGCGGAGCTGATCGGAGGCCGGGCAAGTGGCAAATTCTAAGTGGCCCGCGGTGGTCGAGTCCGACCTGCCGCACGGGTATGTGGTCACCAGCAGCGGACGCGTCTCCGGCGTGCACGAGGCGGGCGACGTGTTCAAGGAGGCTCCGTTCAGCGATGAAGAGCGGCTGGCCATGGACAACGTGCTCACCGAGGCGACCCGCGCGACCAAGGTGCGCTTCAACGTCTACATCGGCGACCTGGGCACCGACCCGGCCGCAGGTGCGGACGCGATCTTCCCCACCACGCCCGACGCGACCCGTTCGGTGCTGATCGCCGTCTCGCCCAACGACAAAGCGATCGAGGTCCGCTCCGGCCGCGAGGTCGCCGACCGCGCGAACGATCGGGTCTGCCAGCTCGGCGTCACCGCCGCGCTCAGCTCGTTCCGGCAGGGCCAGCTGATCGACGGCCTGGTCTCCGCGGTCCGGGTGATGGCCGCCGCCATCGGCCGCTGACACCGAGCCGCCGCTGTTGAGGCGGAGCCACAACTGTCGAGGCGGGGCCCGCTGCCGTTGAAGCGGAGTCCGCCGCTGTTGAGGCGGAGTCGAGAGCATGCTTCCGGCGCGCTCACCCGTTGCGGGTGAGCGCGCCGTTGGCGTTGTGGGGCGGTATTCGCGCCGCCGCAGACACGATTTCTTCGGGATCGGGTAGCACCACAATTGGGGGTGCTGCCCCTCGCGCGGTCCGCGCACCGTGGTCAGATGAAGATTCTTGTGACAGGAGCCACCGGCAACATCGGCCGCAAAGTCGTCGACCACCTCCTCGCGGGCGGAGCGGACGATGTCCGAGCATTGACCAACCATCCCGACCGGGCCGCGCTACCCGCGGGCGTCGAGGTCGCCGAGGGCTATCTGGGCCGGGTGTCGTCACTACCGGCCGCGTTCGAAGGCGTCGACCGGATGTATCTCGCGCCCGTGCTCGAGACCATCGATGAGGTTGTCGCGCTGGCGAAGAAGGCGGGCATCCGGCACATCGTCGACCTCTCCGGCGAGGCGCACTGGACGCCGATCGCGCAAGCTGTCGAGGGCTCCGGCGTCGACTGGACCCATCTGTTCGCCGGTGAATTCACCGAGAACTCCGCCATCTGGGCCGACCAGATCCGCGCGTCCGACCAGATCCGCGACCCCGCCCCCGAGGCCGCGACCGCACCCCTCACCATGGACGACATCGCCCGCGTCGCCGCGAAGGTCCTGCTCTCCGACGGCCACGCCGGACAAACCTACGAACTCACCGGCCCGGAAACCCTCACCAGAGCCGACCGCATCCACCACATCGGCACCGCTCTCGGCCGCCCCCTCACCGTAGTGAAAGTCCCACGCGAGGAAGCCATTCAAGTCTTCGCAAAATCCATGGGCGACGGCGCCGAATGGTACGTAGACATCACCACTTCCCTGATCGGCACCCCCCAACCCCCCACCACAACCATCGCCGACCTAACCGGGACCCCCGGCACCCCCTTCAGCCAATGGGCCGCCACCAACACACACCTCTTCACCTAGCCGATCAACGGGACATGACGGTGCCGCTACTCGCACAATGCCGCCGTCATGTCCCGTTGATCATGGCCCGTTACCTGGCGTCGAAGGCGCGGGCGCGGAGGGCGCGTTCGACGCCCGCCTTGCCCTCGACTACCAAGCGGCGCAGGGCCGGTGGGTGGTCACCGGCGAGGAACTTGTCGGCGACGGCGACGGCGTCGTCGCTGATCGCCCACCCGGGGTAGAGACCGACGACCACGGTCTGCGCGACTTCGCTGGAGCGCCGTTCCCAGACGCCGGGGACTTCGGCGAAGTAGCGATCGACATACGGGGCGAGCAACTCGCCCTGGCCCGCGGGGGCAAAGCCGGTGACGATCGCACGGGCGGTGATGTTGGACACGGAGTCGTCGTCCATCACTGTCGCCCAGGCCTTTTCCTTCACCGCGGCGATCGGGCGGGCGGTCGCCGCGGTCGCGGCATGCCGCTTACCCGCCGCCGTCGGATCCTTGGCGAGTTCCTGGTCGATGAACGGGGTGTCGAGGCCATCGGTGTCGATCTCGCCCGCCGCCGCCAGCGCGATCACGATGCGCCAGCGCAGGTCGGTGTCGACCACCAGCCCGGCCAGGCCGACCTTGGCCGGGTCGCCATCGAGCAGCTCGCGCAGCACCTCGGTGTGCCAGGCGGCCAGTTTGGCGCTGGTGAGCGCGTTGACGAAGGCCAGCTGGTGGTCCGAGCCCGCCTCGGCCTCGCGGGCCAGCTCCAGCAGCCGGTTCGCGTACTCGGTCCAGCCGGTGGTCGCCGCCCACTCCGGCTCGGCGTAGCTGCGCAGCGCCAGGTTCGCCTGCATCAGCAGTCGTTGCACCACACCGATTTCCGATTCCGCGCCGACACCACGCTGCACCAGGGCGAGGAAGTCGCGGGCCCGGAACTCGGCCTGGCGGGTCATCTCCCAGGCGGCCGACCAGGCGAGGGTGCGCGGCAGCGGTTCGGCGATATCGGCGATCCGGTTGACCAGCACATCCAGCGATTCCGCGTCGAGGCGCACCGAGCAGTAGGTCAGGTCGTCGTCGTTGATCAGCACGAACTGCCCACTCGGCACTCCGACCAGCTCGGGCACCTCGGTGCGCTCGGCGGCGTCGAGATCGAGCTCGACTCGCTTGGTGCGCACCAGCTTTCCGTCCTGGTCGTCGTAGATGCCGACGGCGAGACGATGCACGCGGCGCTCACCCGCGCCGGGGGCCGCGCCGCCCTGCAGGACGGCGAACGAGGTGAAATTGCCGTCACCGTCCACCGCGAAGTCCGGGCGAAGCGTGTTCAGGCCGGTGGTCTTGAGCCACTGCTCGCCCCAGGAGGAAAGGTCACGGCCGGAGGACTTTTCGAGCGCGGCGAGCAGATCGTCGAAGGTCGCGTTGTCGTAGGCGTGTTCGGCGAAGTAGGCGCGCAGCCCCGCCAGGAACGGCTCCAGACCGACGTAGGCGACCAGCTGCTTGAGCACCGAAGCGCCCTTGGCGTAGGTGATTCCGTCGAAGTTCACCTCGACCGCCGCCAGGTCGGGAATGTCGGCCGCGATCGGGTGCGTGGACGGCAGCTGGTCCTGCTGGTACGCCCAGGACTTCTCGACATTCGCGAAAGTGGTCCAGGCGCTGGTGTATTCGGTCGCCTCGGCTTGGCACAGCACGGAGGCGAAGGTGGCGAACGACTCGTTCAACCACAGGTCGTCCCACCACTTCATGGTGACCAGATCGCCGAACCACATGTGCGCCATCTCGTGCAGCACGGTCTCGGCGCGGCGCTCGTACGCCGCCCTGGTCACCTTGGAGCGGAAGACGTAGTCCTCCAGGAAGGTCACCGCGCCCGCGTTCTCCATCGCGCCCGCGTTGAACTCCGGCACGAACAGCTGGTCGTACTTGCCGAACGCGTACGGAACCCCGAAGTTCTTGTGGTAGAAGCCGAATCCCTGCTTCGTCTCGGTGAACAGCCGCTCGGCGTCCATGTGCTCGGCAAGCGAAGCGCGGCAATAGATTCCGAGCGGGATGCTGCCGTAGTTGTCGGTGTAGACGTCGGTCCACTGCGCGTAGGGGCCCGCGATGAGCGCGACAAGGTAGGTGCTCATCTTCGGCGTCGTCCGGAAAACATGCTTACCGGGTTCCGCCGCAACGGTTTCGACGACCGCACCGTTAGAGATGACCTTCCAATCGGCCGCCGCGGTCACGCTGACGTCGAATGTGGCCTTCAGGTCCGGCTGGTCGAAGCAGGCGAACATCCGCTTGGCATCGGCGGTTTCGAACTGCGAGTACAGGTAGACGGCGTCGTCGGTGGGATCGACGAAGCGGTGCAGGCCCTCGCCGGTGTGCGAGTACTCGCAGTCGGCCTCGACCACCAGTTCATTGGTTGCGGCAAGTCCGGTCAGCGCGATGCCGGTGGACTCGTCGTAGTCGGAGACGTCGAGCGCGGTGCCGTTCAATACCGCCGAGCGCACGCCGCGGGCCACGATATCGATGAAGGTGCTCGCACCCGGCGTCGCGGAAAAGGTGACCGTGCTGCGGGAGAAGAAGGTTTGCTCGCCCGGTTTGCCCGCACCGTCGGTCAGGTCGAGGTCGATGCGGTAGTTATCGACCGACACTGTCGACGCGCGTTCGATCGCCTGGTCGCGAGTCAGGTTGGGTGCGGACATAGGGCTCCTTCGGGTTCGAAGAACTAGCTCGGGCATTCCCCACGATGCCACCTCGGTAAGGTTGCCCGCGCGGGACTTTTCCTAGAACCCTATCGACCAGGATCGGAGCTGCGGAGTGAAGCATGTGCACGCCGGCAAGGTGCGCGACCTCTACGAGGACGGCGATACTTTGCTGCTCGTCGCGTCCGATCGGGTGTCGGTCTACGACGTGGTGCTGCCCACGCCGATCCCGGACAAGGGCGCGCTGCTGACCCAGTTGTCGAACTGGTGGTTCGACTACTTCACCGACGTGCCCAACCATGTGGTCTCCGCCACCGATGTGCCCGCCGAGTTCGCGGGCCGCGCGATCCGGGTGAAGCCGCTGAAGATGGTGCAGGTCGAATGCATCGCCCGCGGTTATCTGGTCGGCTCGGGGCTGAAGGAGTATCAGCAGCTGGGCTCGGTCTCCGGTGTCGCGCTGCCACCCGGCCTGCGGGAAGGCGACAAGCTGCCCGAACCGATCTTCACGCCGACCACCAAGGCGTCCGAGGGCCACGACGAGTCCATCACCTTCGCGGACGTGGTGAACCAGGAGGGCCGCGAGGTCGCCGAAAAATTGCGCGACCTGACCCTGCACCTCTACACCCGCGGCGCCGCGCACGCCGCCGAGCGCGGCGTCATCGTCGCCGACACCAAGGTCGAATTCGGCTGGGACGGCGAAACTCTCACCCTCGGCGACGAAGTCCTCACCTCCGACTCGTCCCGCTTCTGGCCCGCCGCCGAATGGGAACCCGGCCGCGCCCAGCGCTCCTTCGACAAGCAGTTCGTCCGCGACTGGGCCACCTCCACCGGCTGGGACAAGGAACCCCCCGGCCCCGAGATCCCCGCCGACATCGTCGAGGCCACCCGCCAGAAGTACATGGAGGCATACGAACTCGTCACCGGCCGCAGGTGGACCGGAGTGCCGCGGTAGGTCGCCGCACGCGTGACAGCTGTGCAGCGCCGTAGGTCAGGTCTCGCGCCGTGGGCGACGGCGAGCTGCGCTATTCGCCGGTCTGCGTGAGGTAGTCGTTCAGCCGGTCCAGGTACGGCCGTTGGCCCGTGCTCAATTTGTCGTGCGCCGTCGCCAGGTCGAACCAGTCCGCCCGGTCGATCTCGGGGAAGTTGGCCATCCGGCCGGAGCGCGGCGGCCACTCCATCTCGAAGGTTCCAGGGACCACATCAGCCGGATTCAGATCGCCCTCAACGGCCCAAACGATCAGGTTCTTCTTCCCCTTACCGCTGCTGTACCGCACGTCACCGAGCGGAATCCAGTCCCCGGCCGGAACGAACAGCCCGAGCTCCTCGTGGAACTCTCGACTGGCCGCCGCCCGCGCATCCTCCAACTCCGGCTCATACTCACCCTTGGGAATAGACCAGGCCCCATTGTCCTTTCGCGCGAAATACGGGCCGCCCATATGCCCGACCAACACCTCGACCCCGCCATCCCCCCGCCGGAACAACAAAACCCCCGCGCTGTACTTGTCCGTCACCCCATGCAGTCTGCCCCACGCCTTCCCGTCGACGGTGCGTGGCACACGGCTGCGGCCAACGTCGAGAAGGCCACACCGTGGTGTGCCACTTACGCACGCGCACCGTGGCGGAGGCGGGCGGCGCGGAGGGTGAGGTAGTGGTTTTCGGGGGCGCTTGGGGTGCGGCTCGCGGCGGTGGTGTAGCAGGCGATGGCGGCGGGGAAGTCGCCCGCCATTTCGTGCAGGTGGGCGCGGACGGCGTCGAGGCGGTGGTTGCCTGCCAGCTGGTCGTCCAACGTCGAGGCGAGTTCCAGTCCGGCGGCGGGTCCGTGCACCATCGCGACCGCGACGGCGCGGTTGAGCGTCACGATCGGGTTGTCGGAGAGCTTTTCGAGCAGGTCGTACAGCGCGAGAATCTTGGTCCAGTCGGTTTCCTCGGCGCTGGCCGCCTGCGCGTGCAGCACGGCGATGGCCGCCTGGATCTGGTACGGGCCGGTAAGCCCTTGCGCCAGCGCGCTCGTCGTCAACGTGACGCCCTCGGTGATCTGCTCCCGATCCCACAGCGCACGGTCCTGCTCGGCCAGCGGTATCAGCGCGCCTTTGGCGTCGGCGCGGGCCGCGCGCCGGGAATCGGTGAGCAGCATGAGGGCGAGCAACCCGGTGACCTCGGTGTCGTCGGGCAACTGCCGATGGACGGCGCGCGCGAGCCGGATCGCCTCGCTGGACAGATCCGCGCGCTGCAACGACGGACCGGACGTGCTGGTATTGCCCTCGTTGAAGATCAGATACAGGACATGCAGCACGGTCTCGAGCCGAGCACGCCACTCGGCTGAATCCCGGGTCGTTTCGCTGCTGCCCGTCGGCGCGTCACCGGGTCGCGCGAACGGCCGGTCCAGTGTCGCCAGCTTCTTCTTCGCCCGCGTGATCCGTTGCGCCATGGTCGCTTCCGGCAGCAGGAACGCGTGCGCGATCTCCGCCGTGGTGAGCCCGCCGACCGCCCGCAAGGTCAGCGCGATGGCGCTGGCCGAGGACAGTGCGGGATGGCAGCAGAGGAAGAACATGGCGAGCGTGTCGTCGTAGTCGACCGGCATCGCGTCGGCCACCTCGCGGTCGAATGCCGTTGTCTCCCTGCGCCGCCGGGCCACCTCGGCGCGCACCGCGTCGGCCATCCGGCGCTGCGCCACCTGGATCAGCCAGCCGCGCGGATTGTCCGGCAGGCCGTCGACGGGCCACTGGGTCGCCGCCGCAAGCATGGCCTCCTGCAGCGCATCCTCCGCGGTGTCGAAATCGCCGAACCGGCGGACCAATGCACCGAGGACCTGTGGCGCCAACTCGCGCAACAGGTCCTCGGCCCTCGCCGGGAGCGGTGTGTCGTCGGGCACCACTCGCCGGTTGGTCACTGTTCGGTGGCCGGGACGCTCATCACCGGTCGCACCTCGATGTATTCGCCGATCGGTTTGCCACTCGGCCCCGGGGCCGCCGAGGCGTGCGCGGCGATCTCGTAGGCCCGTTCCGGGCTTTCCACGTCGACGAGCCAATACCCGGCCAGGAACTCTTTCGTCTCCGGGAACGGTCCGTCGGTCACCACCGGCGCCGAGCGGCCGTCGGAGCTGACGATGCGGGCCTCGGTCGGACCGGTGAGCCCTTGCGCGTCTACCAGCTCGCCCGACTTGGCCAATTGCTCGCCGAGGGCGCGCTGGAAGTCTATGTGCGCCTGAATTTCTTGGGGGGACCACTCGTTGATCGGTGTGTCGCAGAACGCGGCGGGGGCGTAGGTCTTGAGCAGCATGTACTTCATCGGGTCCTCTTTTCCGGCGGTCGCCGATCGGTGCGCCCACATGGCGCTTGCACGGTGAGGTCGGAACCGAGCGTGCCGTTTCGACGTATCCTGCCGGAGATCGAAGTGGGCTGCATCACAGTGGCTTCGAGGTGTCGGCCAATGCGTCCGGATCGACCGGCTCACCGGACAGGATCAGCTCCTTGATCCGATCGGTCACGTCCCACACGTTCACGTTCATGCCGGCGAGCACCCGGTTGTCCGAGTCGAGCCAGAACGCGACGAACTCGCGGGCCGCCACATCGCCGCGAGTCACCACTCGGTCGTATTCGCCGGGCGCCGCGTACCCGGTGTACTCCATGCCCAGGTCGTACTGGTCGGTGAAGAAGTAGGGCAGCCGGTCGTAGCTGGCCTCCTTACCGAGCATCGTCGCCGCGGCGACGGTGGGCTGGTTGAGCGCGTTTGCCCAGTGCTCCACCCGAATTCGGCGGTCGAGCACCGGATGCTGCTGTTCGGCGATATCGCCGACGGCGACGATGTCCGGGTCGCTGGTGGTCAGATGTTCGTCGACGAGCACCCCGTCGTCGACGTCGAGCCCGGCGTCGGCGGCCAGCTCGATATTGGGGCGGGCACCGACCGCGATCAGCACCGCCTCGGCCTCGATGACGCTGTCGTCGGCGAGCTTCACCCCGTTCGCGAGCGAGGTGGCGATCGCCTCCTGCGTGGTGATCTCGGCGACCTCGGCGCCCAACCGCAGATCGACACCATGCGACCGATGTAGTTCGGCGAACACCTCGCCCATTTCCGGCCCGAGCGCCCCGAGCAGCGGTTGTTCCGCGGTCTCGACGATGGTCACCTCGACCCCCGCGGCGCGCGCCGCCGCCGCGACCTCCAAGCCGATCCAGCCTGCCCCGATGATCACGATGCGCTGCGCGGCGCTCGCGAAGAATTCGATCAGGGTGTCGGAATCCTCGATGGTGCGCAGCGTGTACACGTTTGGCGCGTCCGCGCCGGGGATCGACAGGGTGCGCGGGGACGAACCGGTGGCGAGTGCCAGCTTGTCGTAGGAGACCGTGGAACCGTCCGGCAACGTGATCGTCTTCTCCGCCGGGTCCAGTCCCTCGACCGTGGTGCCGAGCCTGACCTCCACCCGATGATCGCGGTACCACTGGCCAGGAGCGGTGGTGAAATCGACGAGCTGCTTCTTGCCCGCGAGATGCTCCTTGGACAACGGCGGTCGCTCGTAGGGCAGCCATTCCTCCGCTCCGAGCAGCAGCACGGTCCCGGGAAAGTCATTGGCACGCAAGGCTTCCGCCAGCTTGGCCGCGGCGAGCCCGCCGCCGACGATGACGAACCGCTGATCCGAACTCATGGCGGACTCCTTGTCGAGAGGGAACCGGACTCCTGGAGATAAACCCTAACTGGACCCGTGGTCGGATCTCTGGAAAACGGCGGGCACAGCCGGGAACGAATCGGCGCCCGCCGTGGTTGCTTCGATAAAGCGGCGGGGTGTGCGCCGCGCGTCGAGCATGCGATTCGAGAGGACCCGCCGTGAGTGACAAAGGCTCCGCGAAAGATGTTGCCGATTTCTGGTTCGACCCGCTGTGCCCCTGGTGCTGGATCACCTCCCGCTGGATCCTCGAGGTCGAGCAGGTGCGCGACATCGAGGCACGCTTCCACGTGATGAGCCTGTCGGTGCTGAACGAAAACAAAGAGGGTCTGCCGCCGCAGTACGAGGAACTGCTGGCCACCGGCTGGGGCCCGGTGCGCGTGGCCATCGCCGCGGCGCAGGAGCACGGCGATAAGGTGCTGCTGCCCCTCTACACCGCGATGGGCACCCGCATCCACAATCGGCGCGCCGAGTACGAGCGGGACTCGCGCAAGGAATCCCTTGCCGCGGTGATCGCCGATTCGCTCGCCGAGGTCGGCCTGCCCGCCGAGCTGGCGAAGGCCGCCGACAGCACCGATTACGACGAGGCGCTGCGCAAGAGCCACCACGAGGGCATGGACAAGGTCGGCCCCGACGTGGGCACGCCGACGATCCACATCAACGGCACCGCGTTCTTCGGCCCGGTGCTGTCCCGGATCCCGCGCGGCGAACAGGCGGGCAAGCTGTGGGACGCCGCGGTGACGCTGGCCGACTACCCGCACTTCTACGAGCTCAAGCGCACCCGCACCGAGGATCCGGAGTTCGACTGAGCGCGCGCGAGTGCCGAGCGGTCCTCGGCACTCGCACCACCCTTGCTACGGAACGGATTTCGGCGGCAGCGCCGGAGTCTGCCCGTAAGAACTCGGATATCCGCCGGTAGGAACCATCCCGGCGGCCGCGGGCGGGCTCGGCCGCCACCACAGCCTGCCATGCCTGCTGCGGTCGCGCAGCGCCCACATGCGCCAGGTCAGCACCGGGTGCGAGGACATGGCGTTGACCAACCAGACGAAGAACCCCTTCTCCATCGCCGCCCGATCGGCCATCTCGTCGAAGCCGACCAGGGTGTTCATGTACTTGCCAGCGGCCAGCGTGCCCATAGCCGCGGGCGCGCCGGTGTGGCGGTTGCAGAAGCCGTGGTTGTCGGCGGTGTACTCCTGCGCGCGGATCAACGAGTTGCCGATGATCGGCAGGAACGGCACCAGAAACATGCCGAGCTGGCGCCAGTACGAGGCATGACCCGCCGCGATATGGCCGACCTCGTGGCCGATGATGAACGCCAGCGCGTCGGGTTCCCGTGCCGCACCGCCGATCTCGAACAGATCGCTGTATACCGCGACGTAGCGGCGGAAGCCGTGCCCGCTGGCGAACGCGTTGATCTGGCCGTTACCGAGCACCACGTAGGCGTCCGGCACCTTGGCCATGCCGAACCGCGCGGCCGCCTCGACCACCATCCGGTGCCCCTCGGGGAACTGGGTCGGCGACATCTTCACGCCGTTCACCCGCTGCGTCGCGTAGAGGACACCGCGGCCGAGCCAGATGAGCACCGGCGCGAACACCAGCAGCAGCACGTACTGGTCGAAGTTGCCCGTCGCCAGGAGCAGCAGCGCGATCGCGTACGCGAAGACGGTCAGCATGATGACCACGATGAGCATCGGGATCTCCCAGCTGTGCCGGGCGGGCATGCCGAACGGCGACAGTCCGCGTGGCTGCTGCTGCGGCGGCAGCGCGGGCGGGACCGGAGCGCCGGGATAGGGCCCATAGGACGGCGGAACGGGGTAGGGCGGCGGCGAGCCGTAGGGCGCGTCCTGCGCCTGCGCCCACCCGGCCGGGGCATACGGGTCGGCGTGCGGGCCCGTCTGATGGGGCTGGGGTTCGTGCGGCTGCATGGAATGAACTCTATTCAGTCGCGGGGGAGGGGAGCGGCGGCTCCGGAGTCCGGCCTGACAGAATGCCTGCCATGCGCGTATACCTCGGTGCCGACCATGCCGGTTTCGAACTCAAGAATCACGTCAAAGATCATCTGGAAAAGGCGGGCCACGAGGTCGTCGATTGCGGCGCCCTCGAATACGACGCGCTCGACGACTACCCGGCCTTCTGCATCGAGGCGGCCCGCCGCACCGTCGCCGACCCGGGCAGCCTCGGGCTGGTCTTCGGCGGCAGCGGCAACGGTGAGCAGATCGCCGCGAACAAGGTGCCCGGCGCCCGCTGCGCCCTGACCTGGAGCGTGGAGACCGCCAAGCTGGCCCGCCAGCACAACAACGCCCAGCTCGCCGGGATCGGCGGCCGTATGCACTCCACCGAGGAGGCGCTGGCCATCGTCGACGCGTTCGTCTCCACCCCGTGGTCGGAGGAAGAGCGCCACCAGCGGCGCATCGACATCCTGGCGGAGTACGAGAAGACCGGCACCGCACCGGCTGTGCCCGCCTACTGAGTTACCAGAGGTCGTAACCCGCTGTGCCTGAAGGACCTACGCTGCACCGTCTCGCGAAGCTGCACCAGCGGCGGCTCGCGGGCGGTGTGGTGCGCGTGTACAGCCCGCAGGGCAAGTTCGCCGCCGGGGCCGCCCTGGTAGACGGGCAGGTCCTGACCCGGGCCGAGGCGCTGGGCAAACATCTGCTGCACCACTACGAGTCGGGTCTGGTCGTGCACGTGCACCTCGGCCTGTACGGGAAGTTCTCCGAGTCGGAGCTGCCGATGGGCGAGCCGGTCGGGCAGGTGCGGATGCGGATGATCGGAATGCCGAACGGGCGCCCCGGCTTCGGCACCGATCTGCGCGGCCCCACCGCCTGCGAAGTTCTGCTCGAGCCAGAGGTTTTCGCGCTGACCGAACGGCTCGGCCCCGACCCGTTGCGGCGCGGTGCCGATCCCGATCGCGCCTGGCAGCGCATTCGCCGTTCGAGCAGGCCGATCGGCTCACTGCTGATGGATCAGCGGGTGGTCGCCGGAGTCGGCAACATCTACCGCGCGGAAGTGCTTTTCCGGCACCAGATTTCGCCTTACCGGCCGGGCACCGCGGTCTCGGCCGACGAATGGGGCGAGATGTGGGCCGATCTGGTGGCGCTGATGAAGGTGAGCGTGCGGGTCGGCAAGATCGTCGTCATCCGGCCCGAGGACGACCACGGTGAGCCGTCGTACGCGCCGGATCGTCCCCGCACCTACGTGTACCGCCGGCAAGGATCGCTGTGCCGTCTGTGCGGCACGCCGATCGCCTATGCCGTGATGGAGGCGCGAAACCTCTTCTGGTGCCCCACCTGTCAGCCGGACTAGGGGTGCGGGGCCGCCGTCGCAGTACTCAGCCTGCGACGGCCGTATCGATCTCCGGTTCGTCGGCCAGCGCGAACCGTCGTCCGCCCGCCGTCTTCGCCGAGTACATCGCGCGGTCGGCGCGGCGTAGCAGATCGCTGAAGTCGCACTCGCTGCCCGGCGGGCAGTAGGCGGTGCCGACGCTCGCCGAGACCGGCACCGGGCCCGCGGTCGACCACACCGGGTCGCGTAGTGCGGACACGATCCGATGGGCGAGATCGCCGAGCGTGTTGTGCGGCGGGTTCACCGCGAGCACGAATTCGTCGCCGCCGTACCGGCAGATCACCGTGTCCGGCGGGCACACCTCACGCAGCCGGTTGGCCAACTCGACGAGCACCTCGTCGCCGATCGCGTGCCCGTAGCCGTCGTTGATCTGCTTGAACCGGTCCAGGTCGATCAGCAGCAGCCCGACGCCGCGGTTCGGATCGGTCGACATCAGCCGCACCCGATCCTGCAGCAGCGTCCGGTTGGCCAGATCGGTGAGCGCGTCGTGGGTCGCCTCGTGCCGCAGCCGGTGTTGCAGCGCGGCGATCTCCTGTACGCGTAGCGACACCTTGGCCGAAAGGTTCTGCTCCTGCTGCGCCAGCGCGCGTTCCTGCAACGCCTGGGCATAGCTGTCGATCGCCTGGCTCGCGACGAACGGCCAGCGGGTGGCGACCAGCGAGCCGGGCGCGCCGGAGGGGAAGCCGAGCAGCCACCTGGTGGCCTGCGCCAGCATCCGGATGCGGTCGAACGGCGCCTCGGCGAGCCTGGCGCCGAGCATCCGTGCCTCGGGCACCGGGAACGGCTCGGACCTGGCCAGCGTGAGCAGGCGCTCGACGATTTCGATCAGTACCGGTTCCAGCTGATGGGGCGCCGCGCCGGAACCCGGCTCGGCGCACACCGCGCGGGCCCAGGCGCGGGCCATCGCGGCGACGGGGGGCTCGATATCCATCGACATCGAACTCACCCGACGCAGGTGGCGTCGGTACCCAGAAGCCCTGTGCTGACACAGGTGCCGACGTCACCCCGATCGTTCGCACTGCTACGCGGTTGTGTCCACCTCGCTCGGCGCACGCTCACCGCCCCCTTTCCAGATACCCCCGTCCGGCAAAAAGGATCCTAGCAAGCCACCCGGCATCGAAAAACGCTGTTTTACAACGTGTTCTCGATCCCTCGCGAATGGCGATCGGGTATGTGATCGCTGCAATCGCGCTGGCGTTACACCAGGATTTCGTTCGCTGAGAAGTCGCGCCAGGACGCACTGGCGACACGCTGTGACGGCGCGCCGGGCGGGTCCGCACGGCCACTCGCGATACCTCGGCGCCGTGTGGCCGTGCGGGCGGGCCGATGAGCCGCCTGCCTGGTCGCGGTGCCGAAGTAGCGGTGTGAGTAGCCGAGAATGCGCGAGTCTTCGGCCCGGTAGGGGTGTGGTGCCGGTTTTGCCTGCCCACAGCACGCCCGGCGGTCGGCGGCACAGCGCAAATTCTTGCTAGCGCTGTGGCGGTGAGTCGTGATGTCCCCATGGGTGGCATCCTCTCCGCGACCGGTCGGGCGTGACTGGTGGCCACCCCGTGGGCCACGGCTCCCCCCGACAGGAGTCGTCACGCGTTCCATATGCTCCCCGCTTCCAGTCCGACACGCCCGAGTATCCAGGAACAGAACCCTTTTAATTTCATTTAGTTCTGACTCGCGCGCCACGCCCTGACCGGGGCGGCTGGCGTGCGAGACCCCCGTTCGGGCGTTGCGTTGACGACCGAACCACACCTGCGCTATCCCGCTGCGCGGGGGGCTGATTGGCATTTGCGAAGCAGGGTTCGGTACAGTCGGGACGCACACGACATCGTGGCGATCCCATCGATGTCGTATGCCTGCGGGTGTAGTTCAATGGTAGAACCTCAGCCTTCCAAGCTGATGGTGCGGGTTCGATTCCCGTCACCCGCTCCACACGGAATTCAGCCTCGGCGGCGGTCGATACCGCCGCGAGGAACAACGGGGTGTAGCGCAGCTTGGTAGCGCATCCGCTTTGGGAGCGGAGGGTCGCAGGTTCAAATCCTGTCACCCCGACAATGAACAGGCTCGACTGGCGCAGGTCAGCGGGCTGAGCCCCGGCGACTCCCGGTGGGAATGGCCGGCTGGGCGCTGGAATCGGTCGGCGAGTTGGTGTGGGCACCTGGTTGCTGGATACCGACCAGTCGCTACCATTCGAACATGGGTTCGACAGACGGGCTGCCGCGGACTGAGGGCACGGAGCCGGAGCTGACGTATCCGAACGCGCTGGGCCACTACTACCGGACGGCCACCTACCCGCCGAAACCGGTGTGGGTTCGGTTGGATGCCATCGTGATTCGTGATCCCGGCACGCCGAAGCACACCAATGGAGCCGGGGTGATCATGCACGGTGAGCGACCAGGGACGCTGACGCACTGGGTGCCGACGGTGGCGGGTGATTGGCTCGGCCGGGTGACCTTCAGCGTGCAGTACGCGGACGGTCGCCCGGATCTACTGGTCCGGGACCAGCTGGTGCCTGCCTACGCCCTACGCCCCCGAGCGGAGCGTGCGTAGCCCTCGCTCAGCTCTCGGCGTCCAGCTGGGCTTCGGACAGGTAGGTGTCGACCGACTCGCCCTGCTCGTCGTCCTCCATCGTCACTCGATACCACGGGCTGTCGCGCACGTCCGGGTTGAGGCTGAGGTCGTTGGCGTCGTGCGCCGGTGAGTACTCCGTGTCGACACCGACGACGACGCCGTAGCGGCCGAGGGACACGTGGCGGACTCGATCGCCGATGCCGAATTTGGCTTGCGTCATGATTCACGCACCTTTCCGATACAGGTCACTGTATCTGGCTCGCGCGCAACAACATTTGATGAGCGAATGCCGAGCCTGATCCGCCCGGCGGTAGCGGCCGCCGTGCCGGAACGGCCACCATTATCGGCCGTCGATCGGGTCGGCGACCATCCCTTTCCTGCGCGGCAACGAAATCGGAGCGGCACCTGCCGTGGGTGCTGGCTTACTGACTACCCGACATCGGTCGGCGCAAACTGGGCGGTTTGCTTAGGGGTGCGAAAGCCGCCGCCGCATTCCATCGCCTTACAGTACAATCGTACTAAGTACGCGCGTACTGTTTAACAGGAGGGTTTCGTTATGTGGGATCCGAAGAAGTATCTCGACTTCGCCGACCACCGAGCACGCCCGTTCTTCGAGCTCATCGCCCGCATCGATGCCGAGAAACCACGCCGCGTAGTCGATTTGGGCTGTGGACCGGGCAACCTCACCGGCGTGCTCGCCGACCGATGGCCCGGTGCCCATCTGGACGCGCTCGACTCCTCCCCGGAGATGGTGCAGGAGGCCAAGCAGCGAGGGATCGCCGCCCGAGTCCTCGACGTCCATGACTGGCAGCCGGACCCCGAGACCGACGTGGTCGTCTGCAACGCTGTCCTGCAATGGGTTCCGGACCACCTGGCGCTGCTCGCCGAGTGGCTTCCCGCCCTGCCCGCCGGCGCCTGGTTCGCCATGCAGGTGCCCGGCAACTTCGACGCACCGTCGCACCGGGAAATCCGCGCGCTGGCCACCGAGCCACGCTGGCGGTCCGAGCTGGCCGAGATCGCGCTGCGCAGCGCCGACGCCGTTCCCACGCCCGCCGAGTACGCGACGGTGCTCGCGGTCGACGACATCGCCGTCGACGTCTGGGAAACCACCTACCTGCAACGGCTTTCGGGACCGGACCCGGTGCTGGAATGGGTGACCGGCACCGCGCTGCGTCCGATCCGTGCCGCCTTGGACGACGAGGACTGGCGCGAATTCCGCACCGAGCTCGCGCCCCGCCTGCGCGTCGCGTATCCGGCCAGGTCCGACGGCACCACCTGGTTCCCGTTCCGCCGTATTTTCGCGGTCGCCAACAAGCCTTCAGCCTGAGGCGAATGTCAGGGTGGAGTAAGGAAACTCTCGACAATGCGACGTGCTCGGTGCATGGCTTCCTCGTCTCCGATGCGCAGCGCAGTATTGGTCGCGCAGAGCACGGCGTCGATCTGGAACGCGGCGAGTCCCGCGTCGAGTTCGGCGATTTCGCCTGCCGTCACCGCGTGCCGCAGTTCCCGTTCGAGCGTGTGCACCCAGGCCCGCCGGTCGCGGAATACCGCGTCGCGCACCGGCCCTGGTCTGCTGTCCTGCTCCGGTGCGTTCGCGACCCAGAAGCAGCCACCGGCGAACAGTGGACCCTCGGCATAGGCCAGCCAGCTCTCGACCAGCGCCCGCAGCCGGGCGACGCCCTGCGGCGCGGGCCGGGCCGGTTCGATCACCGCCTCGACGAACATCTCACGTGCGTAGTCGATGGCAGCCAATTGCAAGGCTTCCTTCGTCTTGAACAGCGTCTGGATGCCCGCCTTGCTCAATCCCGCCTCGGTGGCGAGCCCGCCGAAGCTCAATCCCGCCAGCCCGTCGAGCGAGGCGATGTCGACCGCGTGCCGCAGCACCGTCTGCCGCGTCTTCGCCCCGCGGAGCAGGCGTTTGTCGGTGATCTCGGCGGGCTGGCGCCGGGTGAGCAGCGCGGCGTCGGGATCACTTTCCATACGGTCGATCGTACTCACTGGCGACAAACGGTCGCCGGCCCGCGAACAACCGCGCAGGCGGCAGGTGCGAGCTCGAACGGAGAGCTGACGCCTCAGCCGACCGCGACGTCGAGCGTATCCGGCAGTCCGCCGGTATCTTTCACCCCTCTGGCGGCCCGCTGGGAGAGCGCGGCAAGCACCGGCAGCCGCGCATCGCCCAGTGACATCGCGTGGTTGCCCAGGTGATTGGTGACAAAGGCCACCGAAAGCCCGAGTCCCGGCATGGCGAGAGCACCCGAACCGCCGATACCGAAGTGCCCCAACGCCCGCCGGGTCAGCCGGGTGCCGACGATCCCGCGGTGGTAGCCGAGCGCGAAATGCGGTGCGGCGCCGAGCACATAGTCGAACCGGCCGTTCGGCGGCATCTGCGCGATCAAGCGGGTGGTCTCCGGCCGCAGCAGGCGGCGATGACCGACCATGCCGTCGTTGGCGATGGCGCCGTACATCTTGGCCAATGACCGCGCGGTGAAAACACCGTTCCAGCCAGGCATCATCGCGTCATAGGGCTGCTGGCCGAGGGTCATATCGGCCCAGCCGTCGTAGACCGCGCCGCGTGCCGAGTGCACCGCCCGCAACGAGGCGAACGGCGCGATCATCCGGTCGAACGGCACCCGCGCGATGCCGAGCCGCGGCGACAGCTT
Source organism: Nocardia iowensis (assembly GCF_019222765.1). Classification (NCBI taxonomy): domain Bacteria; kingdom Bacillati; phylum Actinomycetota; class Actinomycetes; order Mycobacteriales; family Nocardiaceae; genus Nocardia; species Nocardia iowensis. The sequence continues at coordinate 2,055,972 of NZ_CP078145.1, forward strand.
GGCCAGCCGGTGGCGCTGGTGCGGTGCGACGCCGAACCAGAAGTCGTTGTCGCCCAGCGGTTCCGCGAGCTCGGTCCGCACCACCTCGGGGAAGCCGCGCCCGGTCGCCCGCTGCGCGATCTCCGCGACGAGGGTGCCGAAGGTGAGGCCGTGGTACCCGGACGCGCGCAACCGCAGCGGATCGGGTGCGGAGGCGGCGATGGCGGCGGCCATGGCATCGTGGTCGAGCAGATCCGCCGGGTCGTCGAGCAGGCCGCGGGTGCGCTGCAGTCCGGCCCGATGGTTCAGCACGTCGCGAACGGTGATGTCCGCCTTGCCATTCGCCGCGAACTCGGGCCAGTAGGTCGCCACCGGTGCGTCGTAGTCGAGCACGCCGCGTTCGGCGAGCCGGTGCGCGACCGTCGCGGCGACGCCCTTGCCGGTCGAATACGACAGCGCCATGGTGTCGGCCCGCCACCGTCGGTCGCTGTCCGCCCAGCCCGCCCAGATGTCGAGCACCGGAGCGCCGTTCAAGTAGACCGCGAAGGCGCCGCCACCCTGCCGCTTGCGCCGGAACATGGCGAAGAACTTCGCGGCCACGGCGGTGAAGCGGTCGTCGATGAGCATGTGCACGGCGCCGGGCGCGCCGTCTGGGCTCGCTAACGGCATGGTCAGACTCCTATGTCCAGAACGCCAAGCAAGCCGCCGCGGTAACAGTTGCAAGCAGCTTGCTAACACCCACGGTAACGTGTGTCAGTTACCGCGTGCAATGGGTCTGGGACAGTTGCCGTCGTCCGGAGTCGTGAGCTGTGCGGAGTTACAAATAGAACTTGCGGTGCCGGAAACTGGCCTGTATCCGCCCGACCAGCACGCCGGTATGCAGCAGCCACTGCCCGCGCGGAATCCGATTCCTGGTCAGCCGAATCCACGGGTTGTGCCGCACCACGATCGCGAATCGCGTCCAGGTCTCGCTCAGTGGCGGCCGAGGGCAGCCGAGCGGAGCGTGCTTGACGAACACATTGGTCGCGGCGTGCCCGTAGACCACCGCTTGCTTCCACACCGCCTGATGGGTCGAGCGCAAGCGATAGGCCATCATCGCGTCCGGCACGTGGCCGAGGGTCAGGCCCGCCTGCTGGACGCGCCACGAAATGTCCATGTCCTCGCCGGGATCGAGGCTTTCGTCGAAGCCGCCGATCTTCTCGAAGGCGGCGCGCCAGTAGCCCGCGTTGTTGCCGTGCGCGAACGGCAGATAGTGGGTGGGGAAGCCGATCTCCGGTGGCGGCACGGGACGCCAGGTCGCGACCTCTGGGCTGTTCAGTGTCGTGTTCTCCAGTGCCCCGCCGACCGCGTCGTAGTCGGCGGCGGCCCGGACCAGTGCGCTGAGCCAGCCGGGGTGCGCGCGGTCGTCCTGGTCGGTGAAGACGAGGAAGTCACCCGATGCCGCGGCGGCGCCGTTGTTGCGGGCGTAGGGGCCGCCCGGCCGGTCCGAACTGTCGAGGTAGCGCAGCCGCAGCCGATCGGCGAGGGGGTGGCTGTCGATGTGCGCGCGCAGCGTGGCGCTCGGCTCGTTGTCGCTGATGATCACCTCGAACGGGCCCTGGTAGTCCTGCTCGGCCAGCCCGGCCAACTGCACGTCCAGATCTGGCAGCCCGTTGTAGACCGGAATGATTACCGAAACTAATTCGGGCGTTCTGATCGGTGAGTTGACAGCAGAGGCCGACATCGGCACTTCCCCCCAAGATGATGAATCGTGTTGGCGTCACCATAAATGGTCAGATGACCAACAGGCAAGCGGAGCGCCAGGGTGGATTGTCTGTCCTGCCTGGCGATGAGAATCCCACTGCCCCAGCTGATTTCGCTACCCACCAATTCTGGGGGGGAGGGTAGCCCCCCGATTGGTGTGTGCGGCGTCACAATCGGGGGTCGACCGGTTCGGATTCCAGCGCGAGAACTGCGAAAACGGCTTCGTGGACCCGCCACAGCGGTTCGCCCGCGGCCAACCGGTCAAGCGCCTCCAGGCCAAGGGCGTACTCGCGCAACGCCATCGATCGTTTGCGCCCGAGTCCGCGGTTGCGCAGCCGGTCCAGGTTGGCCTCGCGCAGGTATTCCGGACCGTAGATGATCCGGAGATATTCGGGCCCACGGCATTTCACGCCGGGCTGGACCAGCCTGCCGGTCGCGCCCTCGGCCTTCGGTGCGCCCCGAACCAGTGCCTGCCGTGGCTTGACCACCATGCCCTCACCACCCGCCGCGGTGAGCTCGGTCCACCACCTGGTGGCCGCATCCGTCCCGGCCGGGTCGGTCAGATCGACGAACATGCGTCCCGTCGGGGCACACAGCTCGGTGTCGGCCGCGACCAGCCGATCGATCAACGCCAGATGCCAATCATGCTCGCGGACCGCGTGATTCGCCCCCTCGGCAGCCAGGATCTGGAACGGCGCGAGCCGAAGACCGGCCATGCCATCGACCGGCCAGCAATAGCGGCCATAGGCAGCCGTGAACGCCGCCGCATCGTCCTTGCGCTTCCCGGTGCGGCCAGCCAGGTCGGCGACATCCAGTCCGCGTTCCGCCGCCGCGGCAAGCACCTCGGCGGTGGCGCCGAGCGCCGACCGTGCCGCCGCGCCGACGGCGGCGTACTGGTTGCGCAACAGACCGATCGCCTTCGCCGACCACGGCATCAACTCGGCGTCGAGCAGCAGCCAATCGCTGTGTAGCTCGTCGAACAACCCCGCGGTGTCGGCCGCCGCCCGCAGGCGAGCCAGTAAGGCCTCGGTGTGCTCGGGATCGTCGAAGAACGGGCGTCCGGTGCGCGTGTAGATCACCCCGGTGCCGCCGTCCTCGACGCCGAATCGGTCCCGGGCGGCCTGCGCGGACCTGGCCACCAGGACCACCGCCCGCGAGCCCATGTGCTTTTCCTCGCACACGAGCTGGTTGACCCCCTCGGCGCGGTAATACGCGAACGCCTCCGCCGGGTGTTCCAGATACCCCGGCAGATCCGAGGTCGCACACGGCGCCATGGTCGGCGGCAGATACACCAGCCAGCGCGGATCGATCGCGAACCGGCTCATCACTTCCAGTGCGGCGCAGGCGTTTTCCTCCTGCACACCGACTCGCCCGTGATAGCGGGTTTCCACGACGCGGCGGCCGATCACGTCATCCAGATCCAGCACGCCGGGATCCCGGTGCACCACGCCCTCGGCGGTGCTGATGGTAGTAGCCGCCAATGGCCGCACCGGTTCGTACCACACCGTTTCCGCCGCCACCGAAACCGGCTCACGCTCCGGATAACGCAGCGCGGACAGCCTGCCGCCGAACACCACACCGGTGTCCAGGCACAGCGTGTTGTTCACCCACTGGAGGTCGAGCACCGGGGTGTGCCCGTACAGCACCGTCGCGCGGCCGCGATAGTCATTGGCCCACGGATACCGCACCGGTAGGCCGTATTCGTCTGTCTCCCCGGTGGTTTCGCCATACATCGCGAAGGATCGCACCCGCCCTGACGCGCGGCCGTGGTACTCCTCCTTCAGCCCAGCGTGCGCGACGACGAGCTTGCCGCCGTCGAGTACATAGTGGCTGACCAGGCCGCGACAGAATTCGTGTGCCGCCTTGCGGAAGACCTCGTCCTCGGCTGCCAGCTGGGCCAGCGACTCGGCCAGCCCGTGCGCCACCCGCACCTGCTTGCCGTCGAGGGCACGCACCAGCTTGTTCTCGTGATTCCCGGTGACGCACAGCGCGGTTCCCGCCGCCACCATACCCATCACCAGCCGCAGCACCCCGGGGGTGTCCGGACCGCGGTCGACCAGGTCGCCGACGAACACCGCGGTGCGGCCCGCCGGATGCCGCGCGCCGATCGCGCGCCCCGCGTCGTCGCGGTCGAGGACATAGCCGAGTTCGCCGAGCAGCGTTTCCAATTCGGCCCGGCAGCCGTGCACGTCACCGATCACGTCGAACGGCCCGGTGAGCTCTCGCTTGTCGTTCCAGGCCTTCTCGTCGACGATGGTCGCGGCCTCGATCTCGGCCACCCCGCGCAGCACGTACACCTTGCGGAAGCCCTCCCGCTCCAGTCCGCGCAGGCTGCGCCGCAGTTCGCGCTGCTGCCTGGCGACCACGTGCGCGCCGAGGGACGCCCGGTCCGGGCGCGCCGAATTACGTTCCAGGCACACCGAATCCGGGACATCGAGCACGATTGCCACCGGCAGCACGTCGTGCGCCCGCGCCACCGCGATGAGCTCCTGTCGCGACTTGGCCTGCACGTTGGTCGCGTCGACGACCGTGCGCAGTCCGCGCCGCAGCCGGACGCCCGCGATGTGGTGCAGCAGCGCGAACGCCTCCGGCGTCGCCGTCTGGTCGTTCTCGTCGTCGCTGACGACGCCGCGGCAGGCGTCGGAGGAGACCACAGCGGTCGACCGGAAGTGCTTGCGCGCGAAGGTCGACTTGCCCGAGCCGGTGCTGCCGATCAACACCACCAGGGAAAGTTCGGGTACCGAAAGCTCCGCCATCAGGCCGCTCCTTCCCTTGTCGATGTCACTGTGCTGGTCGATTCGGACTTAGTGAACACGGCCATTTGCGTCGGTGCCCCGACCTCGGCATCGGGCACGCCGATCGGCACGAACCGCACGGAATATCCGTTCCGGGCCGCCACCGCGTCGGCCCACGCCGCGAATTCCGCACGGGTCCATTCGAACCGATGGTCGGCGTGCCGGAACGCACCGGCCGTCAATCTCTCGAACTGTCCATTGAACTCCGCGTTGGGCGTCGTGACGACCACCGCGCCCGGTGCGGCCGCCGCGAACACCGCGTGCTCGAGCGCGCTCAGCCGTGGCAAATCGATGTGTTCGATGACCTCCATCAGCACCGCCGCGTCGTAGCCGCGCAGCCGGGCGTCGGTGTAGGTGAGCGCGCCCTGTCGCAGGGTCAGCCGCTGCGCCACCCGTTCGGGCAGCCGGTCGATCCGCAGTTTGCGTTCGGCGATGCGCAACGCCCGCATCGAAACGTCCACACCGACGATCTCGGTGAATGTCTTGTCCGCCAGCAGCTCCCGCAGTAGCACGCCCTCGCCGCAGCCGAGATCGAGCACCCGCCGCGCGCCGACCTCATGCAGTGTCGCCAGCACTGCGGTCCGTCGAGTAACCGCCAAAGACGGTGTGCGCGACGTGGTGTCGACTTCGTCGTGCCCATCGGTCGCGCCGACGACTTCTCCACCAGTGCCGGTAGCGCTGTCCTCGGCAACGGTCACTTCCGGTGTCGCGAAGGCTGTGTCGATACCCGCCTCGGTAGCATCCACCTCCACCGCGTCCAACTGCTCCGGCTCCACCTCATCCAATTCGGCCAGTCGAGCCAGCGCGGTCCGCACCAGCGACTGCCGCCGAGCCAGATACCGCCGCGTGATCAACCCCCGCTCCGGGTGCTCGGCCAGCCACCCGCCACCCGCCCGGATCAGCTTGTCGACCTCATCCGCGGCCAGCCAGTAGTGCTTGGACCCGTCCAACACCGGCAGCAGAACATAGAGGTGCGACAGCGCGTCGGCCAGTCGCACGGTGCCGCTCAACACGAGCCGCAGGTGGTGCGAGTCGCCCCAGTCCGGAAATGCCGGATCCAACGGCAGGGGAGTGGCGCGCACCGTCCATCCCAGTGGCGCGAACATCCGCTCTGCCACCTCCGGCCCACCCTTGCACGGCACCGCGGGCAGTTCGATGCGCAACGGCAGCGCCGTCAGCGCCAGCTCCGGACGCAGCGTGCAGCGCCCGTGCAGCGCGGTGCGGAACACCGCCCCGATCGCTACCGACAACAGCGACGACGCCGCGTACGGCCGATCGTTGACGTACTGGCCGAGGCTGAAATCCGCTGTGCCACGGGAACGTCCGCGCACCAGCCGGATCGGATCGACCTCGAGCACCAGTGCCGCGGTGCATCGGCTGGCCGTCGCCTCCGGGTACACGACATGCGCTGTGCCGTAGGACTGTTCGAACGCCTGCACCCGGTCGGGATTCTTGTGCAGCAAGAATCCGAGGTCGGTCGCCGGCCAGGCGGCGCCGTCCGGTGGCGTGCAGGTGATCGTGAGGAGCATTCAGCGATCGTCACCCAGCCGCGGGAACCAGCGCAAGGAAGTTTCATCGCAGGCGAGGCAACTCAGGCGAAAATGCGCCATCCCAGGTCCGTTACCCGTAGTAGACGCGGTGGCGCAGGCTGCCCTGGATCCGTCCGACGAGCACCCCCGCATGCAGCGTCCACAAACCGCGCGGGAATCGATTCCGGGTGAGTCGGATGAACGGATTGTGCAGCACCACAAGCACTATCGAGAACCACGTCGCTTGGAACGGCAGCCGAGGGCAGCCGACGGAGCGATGTTTGGCGTACACGGCGACGGCACCGCGCCCGTAGTTGAGCGCCTGCCGCCAGGTGTCGCGATAAGTCGTGCGCAGCCGGTACGCGACGAGCGCGTCCGCGGAGTGGCCCAAACGCAGCCCGGCCTCCTGGATGCGCCAGCTGATGTCCACGTCGTCGCCGCCGAAAAGGCTTTCGTCGTAGCCGCCGACCTTGTCGAAGGCCGTGCGCCAGTAGCCCGCGTTGTTGCCGTGCGCGTACGGCAGATAGTGGGTGGGGAACCCGTCCTCGGGAGCGGGCACCGGTCGCCAGCTGGCGACTTCCGGGCTGTTGAGCGTGGTCACTTCGACGGCGCCGCTCACCGCGTCGTAGTCGGCGGCGGTCCGGACCATCGCGCTGAGCCAGCCCGGATGCACCCGATCGTCTTGATCTACGAAGGCGAGGAAGTCGCCATCGGCGAGCGCTGCTCCGTTGTTGCGCGCATACGACGGCCCTTGCGTTGCGGAGCTGTCCACGTAGCGCAGCCGCAACGCCTCGGTGAGCGGATGTCCGTCGATGTGTTCGGCCAAGCCGTCGCTGGAGCCGTTGTCGCTGACCAAGACCTCATAGGGCCCCGGGTAGTCCTGTTCGGCCAAAGCGGCGAGTTGTTCGTCCAACTCGGGAAGTCCGTTGAACACCGGAATGATGACCGAGACGAGCTCGGGCTTACGCGCGGATACGGCCGACGCCGACATCGATACTCCCCCTAGGCCCTCGGAGAGGACGCTATCTAGCGGATCTGACACATGGACTGGTGCCGCCCCGACGGCATCGAGGAACTTACTCGCGAACTCCCCTTTGCCGCAATATTTCTCGAATGTGTCACCCGCCACCGGCGGAAACGTCGAGTATCGCCGCGCCGAATGCCTTCGCGCGCAGCAAAATCCGGTTACCCGTAGTAGACCCGGTGGCGCAGCATGCCCCGGATCCGCCCGACCAGCACACCGGCGTGCAGTGTCCACAATCCGCGTGGCAGGCGGTTCTTGGTCAGTCGAATAAACGGATTGTGCAGTACCACGATGGCGATCGACACGAACGTCGCCTGCAACGGCAAGCGCGGGCACCCAAGGGGCCGATGTTTGGCGTACACATCGACGGCACCGCGCCCGTAGTTGACCGCCTGCCGCCAGGTGTCGCGGTAGGTCGTGCGCAGCCGGTAGGCGACGAGGGCGTCCGGCGCGTGGCCGAAGCTCAACCCGGCCTGCTGCAGCCGCCAGGTGATGTCGACATCGTCACCGGCGACGATCAGGCTCTCGTCGTAGCCGCCGATCTTCTCGAACGCCGCGCGCCAGTAGCTGGTGTTGTTGCCGTGCGCATAGGGCAGATAGTGGGTGGGGAAGCCGTCCTCCGGGGCGGGCATCGGTCGCCAGCTGGCAACCTCTGGGCTATTGAGAGTCTGCACTTCGACGGCGCCGCTCACCGCGTCGTAGTCGGCGGCGGTCCGGACCATCGCGCTGAGCCAGCCCGGATGCACCCGGTCGTCCTGGTCGACGAAGGCGAGAAAGTCGCCCTCCGCAACGGTAGCCGCGTTGTTGCGTGCAAACGGAGCGCCCGGTTTGGCCGAGCTGTCGACGTACCGCAACCGCAGCGCCTCCGTCAGCGGGTGGCCATCGATATGCTGGGCCAACCCGTCGCGAGAACCGTTGTCGCTGACCAGCACCTCATAGGGCCCGGAATAGTCCTGTTCGGCCAAACCGGCCAGTTGCTCGTCCAAATCGGGAAGCCCGTTGAACACAGGAATGATCACCGAGACGAGCTCGGGCTTACGCGCGGATGCGACAGACGCCGACACCGGTACTCCCTATCTGGGTCCCCGACGAGGACGCTATCTAGCAGATCGAACAAGTGAACCATTTCCAACTTACCTTGCTGGCGTCGAGGAACATACTCGCGAACTGTGGGTTACCGCTAGGTTTTCGGCCGGTGACACGTGCGTCTGCGGGCGATTAGGGGATCGATTAGGGGAAATGACCGTTCAAGCGGTCTGATAGGGCCAGCTCCAGTCGGCGACCGCGGGAATGTCCTCGCCGTGCTCGCGGGTCCAGGCGCGCGCCTCCCACCGGGCGTCCACCATCTCCTGACGCAGTCCGGCGGCGCGCTCACCCAGGCTCGGCACCCGATCGATGACGTCCATCACCAGGTGGTAGCGATCCAGGTCGTTGAGCATCACCATGTCGAACGGCGTGGTGGTGGTGCCGCGCTCCTTGTAGCCGCGCACGTGCAGCCCGGCATGATTGGTGCGCCGGTAGGTCAGTCGGTGCACCAGCCACGGGTAGCCGTGGAAGGCGAAGATCACCGGACGGTCGTGGGTGAACAAGGTGTCGAACTCGCTGTCGGGCAAGCCATGTGGGTGCTCATCCTGCGGTTGCAACCGCATCAGGTCGACCACGTTCACCACCCGTACCCGCAACTCCGGCAGCCGGTCTCGCAGAATCGCCGCCGCCGCCAGGGTTTCCAGCGTCGGCACGTCCCCGGCACAGGCCAGCACGACATCAGGGACGGTGCCGAGCTTGTCGTTGTGACCCGCCCAGTCCCAGATGCCGATGCCGCGGGCGCAGTGCTCGGCCGCGTCGTTCACCGAAAGCCAGTCCGCCTGCGGCTGTTTGCCCGCGACCACCACATTCACGTAGTGCCGCGACCGCAGACAGTGGTCGTAGGTGGACAACAGCGTGTTGGCGTCCGGCGGCAGATAGACCCGGACGATCGATGGTTTCTTGTTCAGCACCACGTCAAGGAAGCCAGGGTCCTGATGGGTGAACCCATTGTGGTCCTGCCGCCAAACATGCGACGACAGTAGGTAATTGAGGCTCGCGATGGGTCGCCGCCACGGCACCGCCGCACTGGCGTCGAGCCACTTGGCATGCTGGTTGAACATGGCGTCCACGATGTGGATGAACGCCTCGTAGCAGGTGAACACCCCGTGCCTGCCGGTGAGCAGATAGCCCTCGAGCAGCCCCTGGCACATGTGCTCGGACAGCACCTCGACCACTCGGCCGGTGCGGTCGAGTTTCTCGTCGTACTCGCCGATTTCGGCCTGCCAGTTGCGGCCGGTCACCGCCAGAATGTCCTGCAACCGATTGCTGGCCAGCTCGTCCGGCGCGAAGGTGATGAAGTTGTCCGGGTTGGTCCGGGTGACCTCGCGCAGCCAGCCGCCGAGCACCTTGGTCGCCTCGTGCGTGCTGCCGCCCGGCGCGGCCACTTCGACACCGAAGTCGCGCCAGTCCGGCAGATTCAAATCACGAACGAGCTTGCCGCCGTTGGCAATCGGGTTCGCGCTCAGCCGCTGATCGCCGTCGGGCACCTGGTCGAGCAGCTCCGACACCGGCCTGCCCTGCTCGTCGAACAACTCCTCCGGCCGATAGGAGCGCAGCCACTGTTCCAGCACCGCACGGTGGCTCGCGTCGGAGCGCGCGGCGGGCAACGGCACCTGATGCGCCCGGAACGTGCCCTCCACCTGATCGCCGTCCACCATCGGCGGACAGGTCCAGCCCTTCGGGGTGCGCAAGACGATCATCGGCCAGATCGGGCGCACGCCGTCGGTGCCGCCCCGCGCGGCGCGCTGGATCTGCGCGATGCGTTCCATGCAGGTGTCGACCGCGACGGCCATCGCCTGATGCACCGCCGTCGGATCGCTGCCGGAAACGATGATCGCCTCGTAGCCGTACCCGCGCATCAGCGCGACCAGCTCCTCCTCCGGAATGCGCGCGAGAATGGTCGGATTGGCGATCTTGTACTGGTTCAACGCCAGGATCGGCAGCACCGCACCGTCGCGCGCCGGGTTGACGAACTTGTTGGCATGCCAGCTGGTGGCCAGCGGGCCGGTCTCCGCCTCGCCGTCGCCGATCACACAGAACACCGTCAGGTCCGGGTTATCCAGCGCGGCGCCGAAGGCGTGCAACAGGGAATAGCCGAGCTCGCCACCCTCGTGGAACGAGCCGGGCGTCTCCGGCGCACAGTGGCTGGGCACCCCGCCAGGGAAGGAGAATTGCGCGAACAGCGCGCCCATCCCCGCCGCGTCCCGCGGAATATGGCTGTACAGCTCGGAGTACGTGCCTTCCAGCCAGGCGCACGCGTTCGGCCCCGGCCCGCCGTGCCCCGGTCCGGCGACGAAAACGGCGTTGAGCCCGCGCTGCCGGATCGCCCGATTGGCATGCACCCACACCAGGTTCAACCCGGGAACGGTGCCGAAATGCCCGAGCAACCGCGGCTTGATGTGCTCGGCTCGCAGCGGCTCGCGCAGCAGCGGGTTCGCCATCAGATAGATTTGCCCCACCGAGAGGTAGTTCGCGGCTCGCCACCAGGCGTCCATCGAGACCAGTTCGTCGCGGTCCAGTGGGCCCGCGGCCTCGGTCAGTCGATAGGGCTGTGGGGCGACGGTCTCGCCGCCCGTGCTGCCGACATTGTCGGCCGAGGTGTCGCCACCCGCACTGGCCAAGTGGGTCATGCGCCGACTCTCCTCACGCTCGGGGACTACGGAAGCGGTCCTGGAGCGCCGTCGGCGTCGGTCCGGCAGCCGCACCGAATCAATCGGCAACTCCAGATGGAGGATTCACCGTCAGCCTACCGATCAATCACTTGTTCTGTAGTTAGGTCCGCAGGCCAGGGGGCTTCGGCGCGGCCAAGGGGATCTGGGGATGGCGCGTGGCGCGCCGAGGCGGCCGGATCGGGCGGTAGGGTCCGCCGCATGCACACATTCGGCAGGATCATCGGGATAGGCACCATGACCGCGGCGGCGTTCACCCTCGTCGCCTGCGGCTCGGACGACAAGGCGTCGTCCACTCCTTCCGCTACCTCCGCCGCGACGTCCGCCGCACCGGCGCAGGCCGGGCCCACGCAGAGCAAGGGCCGCGAATGCACCGCGGAGGACATCAGCGTGAGCGGCGACTTCGGCACCGCACCGAAGGTCACCATTCCCGACAACTGTGACCCGCCCAAGACCCTGATCACCAAGGACCTGGTCCAGGGCAGCGGACCCGGCGCGGCCTCCGGTCAGGAGCTGACCATGAACTACGCGCTGTTCACCTGGTCCAACAAGCAGAAGAAGGACAGCTCCTTCGACCGCGGCACACCGTTCCAGCTCACCCTCGGCGGCGGCCAGGTCATCGAGGGCTGGGATAAGGGTCTGGTCGGCGTGCAGCAGGGCACCCGCAGGCTGCTGATCGTGCCGCCGGACCTCGGCTATGGCGCGGGCGGTCGCGGCATCGCGCCGAACGAGACGCTGGTCTTCGTCACCGACGCGGTGTCGGTGGGGAAGTAGCGGCGGCGAAAAGCGGCCGAGTGCAGCCCGCCGGGGCCGGTCAACTAACCTGGTCGGGATGCGTACGCCGCGTCCCTCGCCAGCCCGGCGGGCGCCGGGGTTCCCGGATCGAGTCCGGGACGACGGGGGATCGCGTCTCAACCAGAACAGACGACGAACAAGGAGCATGTCCGTGAAGAGCACCGTCGAGCAGCTGAGCCCGACCCGGGTCCGGATCAATGTCGAGGTGCCCTTCGAGGAACTGAAGCCGGACTTCGAGCGCGCGTACAAGGCACTGGCCAAGCAGGTCAAGATCCCCGGCTTCCGTCCAGGCAAGGCGCCGGCCAAGCTGCTCGAGGCCCGCCTCGGCCGCGGCGCGGTGCTGGAGCAGGTCGTCAACGACGTGCTGCCCGGTCGCTACAGCGAGGCCGTTACCGCCGCCGAGGTGAAGGTCATCGGTCAGCCCGAGATCGAGATCACCAAGATCGAGGACGGCGAGCAGCTGGCCTTCACGGCCGAGGTCGACGTGCGCCCGGAGATCACCCTGCCGGAGTACGAGAACCTGGCCGTGACCGTCGACGCCTTCACCATCGGCGACGAGGACATCGAGGAGCAGCTGCAGTCGCTGCGTCAGCGTTTCGGCACCCTCACCGGTGTCGAGCGCCCGGTCCAGGACGGCGACTTCGTCTCCATCGACCTGTCGGCCACCGTGGACGGCGAAGCCGTGCCGGAGGCCTCCACCACCGGCCTGTCCCACGAGGTCGGCTCCGGCCAGCTCATCGAGGGCCTCGACGAGGCGCTGATCGGCCTGTCCGCCGGTGAGTCGAAGGACTTCACCTCCACCCTGGTTGCCGGTGAGCACGCGGGCAAGGAAGCCGTCATCACCGTCACCGTGCAGTCGGTCAAGGAGCGCGAGCTGCCCGCGGCCGACGACGACTTCGCCCAGCTGGCAAGCGAATTCGACACCCTCGAAGAGTTGAAGGCCGACCTGCGGAACCGGGTCGAGCGCAACAAGAAGGTGCAGCAGGCGGGCGAGATCCGCGACAAGGTGCTGGAGACTCTGCTGGAGCAGGTCGAGGTGCCGCTGCCCGAGGCGGTCGTGCAGGCCGAGATCGACGCCGTCACCCACGACGCGGTGCACGGCTTCGACCACGACGAGGCCAAGCTCGCCGAGGCGCTGGAGGCCCAGGGCTCCAGCCGCGAAGAGTTCGACAAGGACGCCAAGGAATCGGCCGAGAAGTCGGTGAAGACCCAGCTGTTGCTGGACGCCATCGCCGAGGCGGACAACACCCAGGTCGGCCAGGACGAGCTCACCGAGCGGATCCTGTTCCAGTCGCAGCGCTACGGCATGGCGCCGGAGCAGTTCATCCAGCAGGTGCAGCAGGCGGGCCAGCTCGGCGCGATCTTCGCCGACGTCCGTCGTGGCAAGGCACTCGCCGGTGTGGTCAACAAGGTGAAGGTGACAGACTCCGAGGGCAACGCGGTGGACACCGCCGAAATGTTCGGTGCCCCCGAAGATTCCGACACCGCGACCGACGCTCCCGCCGAGTCGGCGGTGGACGGCGACTCGACCGAGACCGCTGCGGCGAAGGCCGAATAATTTATGGAATGCCAGCGTGACAAGTGGCGGCAGGCTGCTGTGATTGCGCTGTGAACGAGCGAAGCGAGTGAACCAAAGACACAGCGCGCCCTCGCGAACAGTGCAGCTGAGCGCCAGCGAAGTTGCGCTGTGAGCGAAGAAAGGGCGGTACCGGGAGTTCGGTGCCGCCCTGCTTCGTTAATGTTTGTGACAACGAACCAGAGATGGCCGTCGGCCAACGAGCCGGTAAGAAAAGGCAGGTATCCGTGACAGTCAATCAGGCAGGGGTCGTCATGACATCCGCGACTGCTGGTCTCAACCTCAGCGATTCGGTGTACGAGCGCCTGCTCCGTGAGCGCATCATCTTCCTCGGCACCCAGGTCGACGACGACATCGCGAACAAGCTCTGCGCGCAGATCTTGCTGCTTGCGGCGGAGGATCCGACCAAGGACATCTTGCTCTACATCAACTCGCCCGGTGGTTCGGTGACCGCCGGTATGGCCATCTACGACACCATGCAGTTCGTCGAGTGCGATATCGCCACCTTCGGCATGGGCCTGGCCGCGTCGATGGGTCAGTTCCTGCTCACCGCGGGCACCAAGGGCAAGCGCTACGCACTGCCGCACGCGCGGATCATGATGCACCAGCCGTCGGCCGGCATCGGTGGTTCCGCCGCCGACATCGCGATCATGGCCGAGCAGTTCGCGCACACCAAGCGGGAGCTCAACGAGCTGCAAGCGCTGCACACCGGCAAGTCCGTGGAGCAGGTCACCATCGACGCCGACCGTGACCGCTGGTTCACCGCCAAGCAGGCGCTGGAGTACGGCTTCATCGATCACGTGATCGGTCACGCGAACCAGGCCAACGGCGTAGGCAACGACTAGGCGCCATCCGGACTCTTTGTCCGTTCAGCGCAGCAGCCGCTAACACACACAGACTTTGGAGACGAAGATGGCCAACCAGTTTGACCCACGCGCACTCGGCGGTATGGCACCGCAGAGCCCGCAGTCGCGCTACATCCTGCCGTCGTTCATCGAGCATTCGAGCTTCGGCGTCAAGGAATCCAACCCGTACAACAAGCTGTTCGAGGAGCGCATCATCTTCCTCGGCGTGCAGGTCGACGACGCCTCGGCGAACGACGTCATGGCACAGCTGCTGGTGCTCGAGTCGCTGGATCCCGACCGCGACATCACCATGTACATCAACTCGCCCGGTGGCTCGTTCACCTCGCTGATGGCCATCTACGACACCATGCAGTACGTGCGGGCCGACGTCGCGACCGTCTGCCTCGGCCAGGCCGCCTCCGCCGCGGCCGTGCTGCTCGCCGCCGGTACCCCCGGCAAGCGTGCCTGCCTGCCCAACGCCCGCGTCCTGATCCACCAGCCGTCGCTGGAGGGTGGCATCCAAGGTCAGGTGTCGGACCTGGAGATCCAGGCCGCCGAGATCGAGCGCATGCGTCGCCTGATGGAGACCACGCTGGCCCGGCACACCGGCAAGAACGCGGACCAGATCCGCAAGGACACCGACCGCGACAAGATCCTGACAGCCGAAGACGCCAAGGAGTACGGGATCATCGACCAGGTGTTCGACTACCGCAAGCTCAGCGCGCAGAAGAAGTGATCGGATCGGGCGAATCGCCGACCCCGGCGGCGATTCGCCCGTAAATTGCTGTACCCCAGGGAATTCCGGCCGGGATGTGTGCCACGTGGCATGCTGCCCGGCCGGACTGCTTCAGTCGCAAGGCCGGACCGGAAACGCTTCCGTCACCAGCACCGATGTACCCAGCGGCCGAAGCGGGAAAAGGCTGCTGAACGGATACAACGCGCTCCGGTGCCGTGAGAACTCGCACAACCCGGCGGAGAAACATGCTCGAGTTGTCGACCTCCATCGCACACACCAGGTACGGTCAACCTAGGGACCTTTGCTCCCGGTTGACAGCACTGCCCCACCCACCGGAACCGGTCGATGCGTTTGCGACTTCGTCGGTGGCGTTGCGAAGCACGGCGGCAGATAACTGGCAACCTGGACAGACGGTTGCACGCGGACGAAGGAAGTAGGGACCCACGAGATGGCGCGCATCGGAGATGGCGGCGATCTGCTCAAGTGCTCGTTCTGCGGAAAGAGTCAGAAGCAGGTCAAGAAGCTCATTGCGGGACCAGGGGTGTACATCTGCGACGAGTGCATCGATCTATGCAATGAGATCATCGAGGAAGAGCTCGCGGAGTCCAGCGAGGTCAAGCTCGATGAGCTGCCCAAGCCTGCCGAGATCCGGGACTTCCTGGAGAACTACGTGATCGGGCAGGACACCGCCAAGCGCACTCTCGCGGTGGCCGTGTACAACCACTACAAGCGCATTCAGGCCGGCGACAAGGGCCGCGACAGCCGCGGCGAGGTCGTCGAACTGACCAAGTCGAACATCCTCATGCTCGGCCCCACCGGCTGCGGCAAGACCTACCTCGCGCAGACGCTGGCCAAGATGCTCAACGTCCCGTTCGCCATCGCAGACGCGACCGCGTTGACCGAGGCCGGGTATGTCGGCGAGGACGTCGAGAACATCCTGCTGAAGCTGATCCAGGCCGCCGATTACGACGTGAAGCGCGCCGAGACCGGCATCATCTACATCGATGAGGTCGACAAGATCGCCCGCAAGAGCGAGAACCCGTCGATCACCCGCGACGTCTCCGGTGAGGGCGTGCAGCAGGCGTTGCTGAAGATCTTGGAGGGCACCCAGGCGAGTGTGCCGCCGCAGGGCGGACGTAAGCACCCGCACCAGGAGTTCATCCAGATCGACACCACCAACGTGCTGTTCATCGTGGCGGGCGCGTTCGCGGGCCTGGAGAAGATCGTCTCCGACCGGACCGGCCACCGTGGCATCGGCTTCGGCTCCGAGGTGCGCTCCAAGCAGGAGATCGACACCGCCGATCACTTCGCCGAGGTGATGCCGGAAGATCTGATCAAGTTCGGCCTGATCCCCGAGTTCATCGGCCGCCTCCCGGTGGTTGCCTCGGTGACCAACCTGGACAAGGAATCGTTGGTCAAGATCCTCTCCGAGCCGAAGAACGCGCTGGTCAAGCAGTACATCCGGCTGTTCGAGATGGACGGCGTCGACCTGGAGTTCACCACCGACGCCCTCGAAGCGATCGCCGATCAGGCGATCCTGCGCGGCACCGGTGCTCGTGGCCTGCGTGCCATCATGGAGGAAGTCCTGCTGCCGGTGATGTACGACATCCCCAGCCGCGACGACGTCGCCAAGGTGGTCGTCGACTCCGACACCGTCACTGAGAACGTCCTGCCAACCATCGTGCCGCGCAAGGCGCAGCGCACGGAACGCCGGGAGAAGTCCGCGTAACCACGCAGCACAGACAAGCGCCACAGACACAAGAGGGAAGCCACCGCGCAGCGGTCGCTTCCCTCTTTGTTTTCCGTGGGAAAGTCTTTGTTTCCAGTAGGAAAGAAGTTGCGATAAAAAAGGTGTAGCCGCTCGGCGGCTGGGGTACCCCTGATTCAGGGTTGAGCAGACAGCCTAGTCCTGGACCGCTCAACGCGGCCGGGGCGCAACGCTTTGCCGGCAACGGACGTCATTTGCCGTGCGCGACAGGACCGAGATCCTTATGTCGACAACTCTTGCTACTCCTGCATCCCTCGCGACCACGTCGAGACCCGCGCCCAGTCAGGAACGAGGTGTGGCACCGAGTCGAGCCACGTTGCCGAGTGCTCCGGAAGCAGCGGCCCGACTGCGTGTTTCCCTCACCTCGCCGAGTGAGGCGGTCACCCTGTGCGCCGTCGCGGGTGAAGTGGATTTCTACACTGCGGATCTGTTCCGCGACCGGCTGATCGGCTCACTGAGCGCCGCCGCACCAATGGTGGTCATCGATTTGTCCCAGGTGACGTTCTTCGGCGTCGCCGGTCTGCACGTGCTGATCGAGGCGCGCACCTGGGCTGAACACACCGATCGCCGGGTCCGTCTGGTCACCGGCCCCCGCTGCGTCGACCGACTGCTAGCCGTCGCCGGTGACGTGGTCGCCTTCGACACCGCGACCAACCTCGCCGAAGCGGTGCTCGACGCCGCGTAACTATCGGGACGCGGTGGCGGTCACTACGATTCG
The DNA here is from genome assembly GCF_019222765.1 of Nocardia iowensis. NCBI lineage: Bacteria > Bacillati > Actinomycetota > Actinomycetes > Mycobacteriales > Nocardiaceae > Nocardia > Nocardia iowensis. The sequence continues at coordinate 2,073,235 of NZ_CP078145.1, forward strand.
ATCATGTTTGCCCGCCACCGCCTCGAGCGGAAGATCGACGCGCTCAACTTCAAAATGGATCGGATTCTCGAGCACCTGGGGATCCAAGAATCGCCCGCGTTACCCACCGACGAACCGGTCCGGGCGGCGCCGGTCACCACACGGCCCGGCTCCGGCAACTTCGCCGAAATCGACGATCTCTTGGCGCAGGGCAAGAAGATTCACGCCATCAAGCGCTACCGCGAGCTGACCGGCTGCGGCCTCAAAGAGGCCAAGGAAGCCGTCGAGCGCCGCTACCCGTATTGACGTCCGTTACCCGTGTTGACGCACCAGCGTCACAGCGGCACCGGCCGTTCGTGCACCACATGCTTCATCACCAACGTCGACGTCAAGTGCTGAACGCCGGGTAGCGTGGCCAGCTTTTCGTCGTAAAGCTGTTGGAACGCAGGCAGATCCGCCGCGACGATGCGCAGCAGAAAATCGGGGTCACCGAAGAGTCGCTGCGCCTGTAGCACGTGTGGGATCTCGGCGACGGCCTGCTCGAACGCCGCGACGGTGCGGCGATCTTCCTGGCGCATGGTGACGAAGACCAGCGCCTCGAACGTCAATCCGACGGCGGCGGCGTCGACCAGCGCGCGGTAGCCGCGGATCACGCCGGACCGTTCCAATTCCCGCAGTCGACGGTGGCACGGCGACAGGCTCAACCGCACCCGGGCGGCGAGTTCGGTGATCGTCAAACGACCGTCGTGTTGTAGCTCGGCAAGAATCTTCCGGTCGACGCGATCCATGGGGGAGATCCTTCCACATATACGCGTTCAGCTGCGAATACTTGGAATCAACTCCCCGCTTGATCCGCCTATTCTTCCTTCGAGTGTCTATTCGAAGGGAGAAGTTCCGTATGGCTGTCGGGTACATCGCCGCGTTCTGGACCGTGTCGATCCTGCTGATCCTGGTGCCCGGCGCGGACTGGGCGTACGCGATCGCCGCCGGTCTGCGTGAGCGTTCGGTGCTGCCCGCCGTCGGGGGACTGCTCCTGGGTTATGTCGCGTTGACCGCGGTCGTCGCGGCCGGGGTCGCCGCCGTTGTCGACCGGAATCCCGTTGTGCTGACGGCACTCACGGTGTTCGGCGGGCTTTATCTGATGTGGCTCGGCGGCACGACGCTGGCCGCGCCCAGTGCCCCCGCCACCATGCCGGAGGAGACGAATCCGTCCCCGTGGGGTGCCAGCGTCCTGCGCGGCATCGGCATCAGCGGACTGAACCCCAAAGCCATCCTGCTGTTCCTCGCCCTGCTCCCGCAGTTCACCGACCGCACCGGCTCCTGGCCCCTCGCCGCCCAGATCGGCGCCCTCGGCCTGATCCATACCGCCAGCTGCGCGGCCATCTACCTGTGCGTCGGCGTGCTGGCCCGCACCGTCCTGCGCGCCCGCCCCACCGCCGCCCGCATCGTCACCCGGACTTCCGGCGTCGCCATGCTGATCATCGGTGCGCTGCTCTTGGTGGAACGCTTCGTGTGAGGGGTTGTCCGCCGAGAACCGCACTGGCGGGTCGGTATTCGGACGAGTAGTACCGACGCCGCATCCGGTCTCAGCTAGGCTGGCAAGCCGTGTCCTCAGGGAGTCTTCCGTGGACGAGATAGTCAACCGTGATGGCTCGGGCGCATGAGCTGGTCCCGGGGATCGAGCCGGGGAGGCCCTTGGGTTTGGTTTGCGGTAGGACGAGATGCCCGGGTTTGCGGACGACCGTGATCAGCCGTGAATTCGGGATCGTCGTGCGGACTGCTCGAGCTCCCGAGATCGGTGTGACGGGGTCCTTCTCGTTGCTGATCAGCACCGCGGAGCCGATTCGGTCGTAGTCCGCCGAGCACCGGCACTGTGATGGCAGCTCGTCGTGTCCGGCACACGGATTCCCCCTCCGCCCGAATAGGCTGTGCGCCAATCTAACCGATGGTTCGGTCAGTGTCGACTCTCGAACGGGCGACTACTGAGCTGCGCAGCTCCGATCGCTGCGGCAACCTGTCTGACAGAGGCACTAGCCTCCCGGTATGAACCCGCAACACCCGATCGGGGCTGATATCGCTGCCGATCTGCACCGCTACCTTCAGCAATCCCGAGACAGTGTCCTTTCCTCGCTGGAAGGCTTGGGGGAGTACGACATTCGACGACCGATGACGCCTAGTGCTACCAATCTGCTCGGGCTGGTCAAGCACCTTGCCGGGATCGAGCTCGGGTACTTGGGTGACTGTGTGGGTCGGCCTGCTCCGGTGCGGTTGCCGTGGGTCGAGGACGGGTCGATCTGGGAGAACGCCGATATGTGGGCCACGGCCGAGGAAACGAAGGATGAGTTGGTTGGGTTGTATCGAACGGCTTGGCGGCACGCAGATGAGTCGATCGAACAGCTCGGCTTGGATGCCCCGGCGGAGGTGTTGTGGTGGGCCGAGGAGCGGCGGAAGACCACGCTGGGGGCTCTGCTTGTTCGTGTTGTCGCCGAAACCGCCCAGCATGCGGGACATGCCGACATCTTGCGCGAAATAATCGATGGGCGCGCGGGTGGCGATCATGACGAGATGGGCGACGCGGAGTGGTGGTCCCGTTATGTCGAGCGGGTCCAGCGGGCGGCGGACAGTCATCGGTGACCGTAGTGCAAAGCCCTCGGCAATCTCACGAAAAGATCCGAGGGCTTGTGGCCTTTACCACGAGGCTTTGGTCTGCTCGTTTTCCATCCGGTAGTAGCGGCGGGTGAGGTCGAGGAGGCGGGCTATCTCGTTGGTCATCGAGGTGGGGCTCATCGGGGTGGCGACAATGGGGTCGCCGGACTTGATGTAGTAGCGGCCGTCGTCGGCGTAGTCGGTCCAGAGGAAGCCGCGACCATCGGTGGTCGGCCTGGAATCGATGGAAGGACCGGGGAATACGGTGATTTCGCCGACGGCGGTGCGGTCGCGCTTGAATATGCGATTGAGCTGTTCGTTGATGCTGACCTCGTCGGGGCGGCGGACATAGCGCTGGCGGTCGGCGGCGATCTCGTCCCTGCGGAAGCTGACCGCCGGGTGGGTGCCCGCCGGTGCCTTCGGCAGTGCGGCCACCGCCGCGGCGGCCACCTCGCTCGGCGCGCACAAGCCCATGATCACGTCACCGCCGGTGTCTTCAGCCGTGCCGGGTAGCTGAACGAGGGTGGCGCCGGAACCATTTCGGACCGCACCATGGAACCGGAACACCGCGGCGAGCCCGGAACCGCCGAAACCTTTGGATTCGACGCGTGTTTCGGGTTCCAGCAGCGTCGCCAGTGCCAGTTCCAGGTTCTCGGAATACCGGCCGAGTAGTGACTCGACAGCCGACTCTCGTTGCCGGACAAGGTCTTCCCAGTCAATCGCCGTCGTCGGCCGGAACGCCAACGGGTAAGGCAGGCGGTCGCGTCCGTAGGCCGACCAGAGGATGTCGAACTCCTGGCCGGTGAATCGCCAACTGCGCACGCTCAGTTTTCCCCGATCACCGGGGGTACGGCCGGGTTCGGTGTGCCGAGCAGTTCCTCGGACCTGTCGATGATCAAGTAGTCCGGGATCTGGTGGTTCTCCTCGTCATCCTTCTTCGCGCCCGCGCCACCGGCCATCGGCATGCCACTCATGCCAGGGCGTCCCGCGGCGCCGGTGGTGGAGGTGCCGGAGCGGGCAGCGAGCGGTGCCGCGGTTCCCGGCTGCTGCGGGGTGCCGGGGATGCTGCGGCCAGGGGAGGGGGCGCCCGGAGTGCCTGGGGTGCCCGGACCGGTTCGGGCGCTGGGACTTCCGGGGGAGCGAGTCGTGTTCGGGCTGCCCGGAGTCGTGCTTCGACTGGGCACCTGGGTACCCAGCGGTGTTGTGCCCGGGGTGTTTTGGCTCGAAGTGCCGGTGGGAGTGGAGCTTGGTGTCGCGGGATTGGTTGCTTGAGTGGTGGTTTGCGTCGTACCGGCCGCGGTGGTCTGCGGGTTCTCACCAGCCGGTTGAGTGCTGGGGTTCTGCTCTTGCTTCGGATCTCCGGAATTGTTGGCTGGTGCCTGAGTTTCCTGCTTCGACGGATCGCCGGTGCTCGAGGAAGTCTGCGGGCCCGCGGAGGAGGACGGCGGAGCCATCGGCTGATCCGGATTGTTCACCAGGGTCGGGCTGTTCGGCACCACGGGTACGCCGGTGTCGGTCTGGTTCGCGACCTGCCAATACACCGTGCGGAGCACGCGGCGCGCCTCAGCGGTCGCCTCGGTCTGGTTGTGATCGTCGACCTTCAGCACACCCTCGGTGGGCAGCGTCTTACCGCGCAGGTCGGGGCCTGATTCTGAGGCGCGTGGCATGAGGGCCTGCGTTTGATGCAGGCCGGTGTACAGCTCGTTCAGCTTGACCGAGATGAGCTCGGTAGCGAGAGTCAGTTGTTGTGACTGGTCGACGTACCGGTTGACGGACTGGACTGCCTGCTGCGCGGCTTGGCCCTCCCAGCCGTTTGCGACGGTCGCCTTGATTGCGTCACCGAAGGTATGCGACTTCTCCCGGAATGCGGCGCTGATGTTCTGCCACATTTGCGAGGCTTCCCACGCTTGGCCGGGTTTCATTGCCTCGACCTTGCTGACGAGGTCCTGCAAGGTGCCGGTCTCGATCACGAACAAGTCCTCGCCGGGGTTGGTGATCGACGGCGGGTCGTAGCCCTGCTCGATCTCTTGCGCTAGGCGGCTGCGGTGCGAATAGATCGCGGTGCGGTCGTCATTCCACTGCTGTTGAGCAGCGATGATTCGGGCTTGATAATCGTCTTGACTCATGAGCCGCCCTCCCCAGGGACGTCAATGGCCGCGATCTTCTGGCTGTTGCTTTCATCTACCGATTGGTAGTTCGCCACGGCCTGGGCGAACACTTGACGCATCAGTTGGACTTCTTCGATGTGGGTCTCGAGGGACGATTCGAGCGAGGTGTCGCCGCCTCGGCCTTTCAGCGCGAACTTTCGCTCCAAGATCGGACCAGACGGCATTCCGCCGAAGCCCGTCGCCCACTGAACACCGCGGGTGGAGCTGCGAATATCATCGAGGTCCTCTAGATATGCCTCGCATTTCGCGTCCAGGTCTTTGCCCACATCTGGACTCAGCCTCAGCTCGCCTGCGTTAGCCCGCTCGAGGAGCTGACCCCAGTCCGATTGTGGAGCAGCTGGGTCCATGGTTCAGTTCCCTCCGCCGGGCAGGTACTTTGCAAAATCGTTCGCATGCCGGGTGGCTTGATCGCAGGGCTCCCCGAGCTTGCCGACCGAGTACCTGGTGGTGACCAGAAACGCCACTGTCCCTGAGGCTGTCCCCTGAGGGACCTCGACCGCTACGCCGCAATCGAGTCGCTTTGCGTCATCGACGAACAAGAAGCGTAATGCTGGACGTCCGCCGACCGTCACTGGTGTGAAGCCCTCTAGGTCCTGACGCTCCCGGATCGCCTGCAGCGTGGGTTCACCGGAGTAAACCCCCAGGTCGTACCACTTGGCGGCTGACCGCCAGCCACAGACTTTCCAGCCTGTCGGGTCGATCTTTGCGACATCCTTGGTGCGGGTCTCGGGGTTGAGCTCACCGGCCCGCAACGCATCATCCGGCAGTGCCGTACATGGATCCCAAATCGCCGCGTCCACGGAAGTCGCGGTCGAAGGCTTCCCAGTGGCGCTCGTTGTCGTACTCGGCCCCCCAGTCGCCGTAGGCGACCCATCAGTCGAGTCCCCACACCCCGCCAACGCCAGCACCACACCCACTACCAGGGCGATACCTCGCAGCTTGTTCCCCCTGCTGGCCATCCGTTCCCCTAACCGCCGGTGTCCAAAATCCATCCGAGGTGGATGCGCCCCGGTGCCCACCCCCGTTACCTGGGCAAACCGTACCGCCGACCACTCGCGCGCCGCAACAACCCGGAACATTCCACCACCGATCAGCACTTCTCGTAACGTTCCGCGAGTGTCTGCTCGGCCGGGCTGGGCGGGTACGCACGGGACGTGCATCCACCGATCGTGATGTTGAGCGGCGCGGTGGGGTTTTCGCCGAAGGTGCCGCTGAGGTCGCGGGCGGCGGTGTAGCGGATGGGTGCGCCCAGTTCGGCGACGATCGGGAGATGCTGCTCGGCCAGCAGCTCCGCGTCGTTGGGGCGCGACGAGTCGAGCTGTTCGATGATCGCGGATCCGGTGGTCATCCGAACGGAGTGGGGCGTGTGCTGGTCAACATTGAGTCGATTCCAGACGGAGAGTTCGAGCTCGTTCGGGTACCTGCCATTGGCTTGTAGAAACCCGGTCCCGCGCTCCGATGGCTTTACCTCCCACCGAGCGGTTGATAGATCAGGGAACTCGCGTGCCAGGCGTCCGTACGCCTCGCCGACGGCGTTGAAGTCGTTCTCGCTCAACAGGTTCAGTGAAATATCGCCCACTCCGATATCGCCCGTTTTGCCGCGATATCCGGTGTGGTAAATCCAGTCCACCTCGTATCCGGGAAAGGTGGCCCGTAGCGCGAGCCAGCGCGCGACGCGCTCCGCCGCGGAGTCGAGCCCGGCCTTCCCCGCTCTGAAGGAGCCGCCGGTGTCACCTCGACGGACTTGGATATCGATGTCCCACGAATGGAATTCCGGCCCCGCCACTTGGTCGCGGAAGGTCTGCACCACCGCCTTCGCCTGTTCGGCGGAGGCCTCCTGGGTCAGCACGATGACGGCTGAGAACGACAATCCGGTCCCGGTGGAGGCGTGTTGGACTCCGGGCATCCGCTCGAGGGCCGCTTCGATTTGCGTCGACTGCCGGCCGAGGTCCGGTCGCGGATCGCTGGCCGCGGCGTTCATCAAAGCCAGTCCGCCGCAGGCTGAAATGAGGACGCCGCCCAGGGCGGTCATTGCCCACATGAACGGGGGCCGACCCCGGCGTCCTGCGACGACGATCATCACTCCGGCCACGAGCAGCGTGCTGCCGACGCCGACGAAGGTCACGCCAAGTGACCAGGGCACCAACCATTCTCGGCACTCGTGATACGAACAGCCGTCGGTGAACATCACGGTAAAGGGGGCGATCCAGGTCGCGAACACGCCGATCCCGACCGCGAGGGCATACACGAGCCAGGCCGTGACCAAGTCCCCGGTGGACGGCCGAGGCTGCTGATCTTTCACTTCGACAGGCCCCCTGAAATGTGAGACGTTGCCCGTCCACCCACTCAGATCGAGCGGCTACTACTGGCTAGGCTCGGCCATGGCGCACGTTCGTGGATTCGATGATCAGAACCCGCAGGTCACCCGCGCGCCGTGCTCATCATCGGCCCTTCCTGCCGTGGCCGCGGGAAGTCCGGGTTCTCCCGAATGTGCTCCGTGGCGCGGGTAATCGCTTGGCTGTACCGCGCGCTCGCGGCATTGTGCGTGAGCAGCGCGACGCCGATCATCGCCGGTGCCACGGCGTGCACGCCCGCGTCGAACCAGCGGGCGTCCTTGACGTGCGGGTAGGTATTGAGCCCGATTGTCAGTGCGAGCAAGACGATTTCGGCGGCGACGACCTGGGTGCGACTGTTCAGCACGCCCCATTCGGCCAGCTTGGTGGTGCCGATCATGATGATGACCAGGCACACGCTGATCATCGCCTCGACCAGGTAGCTGAACCAGTACAGCGGGTCGGTGATGCCGTCCGGCGCGATGTTGTGCTGCACGTTGACGGCCGACCACAGCATGCCCGCGATCACGACGCCGGCCAGCGCGCGCAGCGACCAGGCGCGGTGCCGGTACAGCGAGGCCAGCTGGGCGTGCGGGCTGGATTCGCGGCGCTGCGCGGCAATGGCTTTGCGTGCCATCAGCAGATCGCGGATGTCGGCCTTTTCGATGGCTTCTTTGGTCTGCCGGGCGCGGTCGGCGGCGGCGGACACGGCCTCGGCGTACTTCCAGCGCTGGCCGCGGTCCTGGGTGCGGATGCGCTCGGCCAGTTCGCGCTCGGCCTCCAGCTCGTCTTCGGCCAGCGCCTCGGTCAGCGCGGGATCGAACTGGTAGGCCAGGCGGCCGCGGGCCCGCTCGACCCGCCTTGCCAACTGCGCGACTTCGTCGAAGGGGTGTTCGTCGGGCATGCGGGCTCCAAATGTGGATGGGCTGAACGGAACTCGACAAATCGGAAGACGCCGGGCTGCCCGCTCACCGGGAGCTGGGTAGTAGCTCGCTGCGAGGGTAGCGGACAGGTGGCGTCGACACCTACTCTTCATAGTCGATTCCGCGCGCCGAAAGCACGCTGGAGCGTCAACTGCGCCGAAAATATCGGCGAGTCACTCGGGTTCGATGGCCATGTCTTCCTGACTCCAGTACGCGCGCATGCGGGTGATCTTGCCCGCGTCGTCGAACTCCATCACATCGATCGGCGACAACGTGAAGCGCTGTCCGCCGACCTTGGTGACGATGGTGAACATGAAGGCGGCCTCGTTGCCCACGATGCGCACGGTCTCCGGTCGCAGCTCGGTCTCCCGGTCGAGCGCGGCGATCACGTCGTAGAACTCCCGGATGGCGGCGTGCCCGTGCCGGGCCGGGGTGCCCACCGGGTCTTCGACGGTCGCATCGGCGGCGTAGAGGTCGACGACGGCCTCGGTCGGGCCGGAGCCGACCAGTTTGACGTACTGCTCGACCGCATCGCGGATCTGCTGGGTCATCGAAAACTCCTACCGAATTGGAACCTGTTCTAATTCGGCAGATTAGCAGCACAGCGGCGGGGGCGGTCAAGGATCGGTTCCGCGCTGTCGTTGCGCTGTCCACGGCGATCGATGTGGCTCGAGCCGTTGGGAATCCCCCCGAAAGTTGGAATGCCCCCGCAGCCGCTGTGCTGGTGTCGGCATCCGCGTGGAGGGATACGGTGACGACCCGAAAACTCGATCGCGCCCGGTGTCGGGGATCGTCTTTGATCCCCCGTGGTTCGCCGTTGAACCTTCATCCCGCGCTGATGCTTTCGTAGATTCTGTCGCTCGGGCGAACCGCGGCGTTACCGCGCCGGTGTGACTTCTTCAGCGTTCCGACCGGTGGGTCTTTTTGTCCGCTTTGCCCGTTGTGTGCGCGCCGATTACTGCGTTCGTCGGCGTCCAGCCAGGAAACTCATCGCTAACTCCGCCGTACCGGTCCCGGTGTGTCGGCCTTGCGCTGCCGGTGAAGTGCTGTTTACTCGGTCCGGTCAACCAGATGTTCGAGTGACGAGTGGAAGCGGAGGAGACATGGCACTGCCTACCATGACCGCGGAGCAGCGCACTGAGGCGTTGGCCAAAGCGGCAGCGGTCCGCAAGGCGCGCTCCGAACTGATCGGCAAGGTGAAGGCGGGCAAGGTTTCGGTCGCCGACCTGCTGAAGAAGGCCGACTCTGATGAGCTGGTCAAGAAGACCAAGGTCGCCGCGGTGATCAAGGCTCTGCCGGGTGTCGGTCCGGTGAAGGCCGCCAAGCTGATGGATCAGGCGGAGATCCCGGAGGATCGTCGTATCGGCGGGCTCGGCGCACGTCAGCGTGCGGCGCTGCTCGACGCCCTGAAGGACTGACGGACTCCCCAGTCCGCAGGTTCGACCGGGGACCGAACACTCGCGTCGGTGGCGTGGCTCTGCCTCGCGAAGGACCGCCTGCTCGCGGTCCGGACGACGTAGCTCAGCCCCCAGCCGCACAGACAGTTCAAACGCCCCACAGCGCCGACAAGGGCTGTGGGGCGTTGTCGTCGGTCGACCGGTTCGCTCAGCGTCGGCGGCGCGGGAATCGGACGTTGAGCGGTGCGGGGTCGGTCATCGGGATATCGCCGCGTGGCGGCAGGAGCAGGCAGGCGAGGCCGAGCACGATCAGGAGCGCGGCGCCGAGGAGGCTGAGGGTGAGACTGACCCCGCTCATTGCCTCGGGCCGGTGAAAGACGTGGTAGATGAAATGCGGCACGCTGAAGGTCAGCCAGCCGATGCCCGCCATGCGGGCCGCCGAGGTGGTGTTGAGGACCAGTGCCGTGATCGTCACCGCGGTCAGCGCCAGGAAGAACGCGCCGACATCGCCTGCCAGGTGGTGGTTGAACGGGCCGTCCGGCGAAATCCATTGCATCCCGAAACCGGGGAAGCTGGTGTACCACGAGTGCGGCGCGAAGGTCGCCCACAGGCCCACGATGGCGCCCTGAACGGCCAAGATCGCCAGGGCGATCCTGGTGAGCAGCAGGCGTCGGCGGTGCTGTTCGAACCGCATCCGCACGCGTAGCCCCTCTTGCGTGCCCTCCACCGAAAACCGCATCGGTCCCTCCGTTCTCGCCGAACCTCGCCGAATACGTGCTGTCACGGTAAAACGGACATCCGGTCCGGGCAAGGGGCGATCAGGCCAGCAACGATGTCGGGTTCGGTTCCGTGCCGAGCCGATCCGGGTGCGTGTAGACATTCATCGTGTCGCCGCGCAGGAAACCGACCAGCGTCAAACCCGCCTCGGCCGCGAGATCGACCGCGAGCGAACTGGGGGCCGAGACGGCGCCGAGCATCGGAATGCCCGCCATCACCGCCTTCTGGACCAGCTCGAAGGAAGCGCGACCGCTCACGATGAGTACCAGATCCCGTACCGGAACGCGGTTTTCGCGCAGCGCCCAGCCGATCACCTTGTCCACGGCGTTGTGCCTGCCGATGTCCTCGCGCACTGCGAGGGCCGTGCCGTCGGCGGTGAACAGTCCCGCGGCGTGCAGGCCGCCGGTCGCCTCGAACAGGGATTGCCTGGTGCGCAACGTGTCCGGCATACCGGTGAGTACCCGGGTGTCCACCAGCAGGCCGCCCTCGGCGATCGGGTAGCGGGTGCGGGTGCGTACTTCGTCGAGCGCCGTCTTGCCGCACAGACCGCAAGCGCCGGTGGTCAGGAAGTTGCGGGTCGATACCGGGCCCGGGTTGCGCAGCGTGAGGTCGAGGACGTTGTAGGTTTGCCGTCCCTCGACGTCGGTGCCCGCGCAGTAGCGGGCGGCCATGATCTCCTCGGCGACGCCGATCATGTCCTCGCTCAACAGGAATCCGTGCACCAGGTCGACATCGTTGCCCGGCGTGCGCATGGTGATGGCGAGCGATTGCCCGCCGATCCGGATCTCCAACGGCTCCTCGACGGCCAGCGTGTCGGGCCGCTGGACCTCGCCGGCCGGCGAGATCCGGCGCATCCTGCGACGGGCAGTGACTCTACTCATGGCTGGCCCCGCTCGAGTCTGATGGTGACCGCCTTGGACACCGGGGTGTTCGACCGCGCCGCGACATGATCCAGCGGGACAAGGGGATTCGTCTCGGGATAGTAGGCCGCCGCGTTGCCGCGCGGGGTCGGGTAGCCGATCAGCCGGAAACCCTTGACCCTGCGCTCGATACCGTCGGTCCACTCCGAAACCACGTCGACGAGTTCGTCTTCCGCGAAACCGAGGGCGGTGATGTCGTCGGGGTGCACCAGCACCACCTTGCGACCACCGTGCACGCCGCGGTAGCGGTCGTCCAGGCCGTAGATGGTGGTGTTGTACTGGTCGTGGCTGCGCAGCGTCTGCAGGACCAGCTTGCCCTCGGGGACCGGAGTCCAGGTCAGCTCGTTCACCGCGAAGTTGGCTTTGCCGGTGCTGGTGCGGAATTCGCGACTGTCCCGGGGCGGGTGCGGTAGGACGAACCCGTTGCGGGCGCGCACCCGCTTGTTGTAGTCCGCGCAACCCGGCACGACCCTGGCGATGGCGTCGCGGATGGTGTCGTAGTCGCGGCGGAAGCGCGCCCACGGGACCGGGTGGTCCGCGCCGAACAGGGTCAGCGCGAGATCGCAGACAATGGCGACCTCGCTGCGCAGGTGCTTGCTCACCGGCTTGAGTCGGCCGGTCGACAAGTGCACCATCGACATCGAATCCTCTACCGACACTTGCTGTTTCATGCCATCTCGCAGATCTTGATCGGTGCGGCCCAGGGTGGGCAGGATCAGCGCGGTCTTGCCGTGCACCACGTGGCTGCGGTTGAGTTTGGTGGAAACCTGCACGGTCAGCGCGCAATTGCGCAGCGCGGCCTCGGTGACCGCGGTATCCGGGGTAGCCGAGACGAAGTTGCCGCCCATCCCGAAGAACACCGAGGCGCGCCCGTCTCGCATGGCCCGGATGGCGTCGACCGTGTCGAAGCCGTGCTTGCGCGGGCTGGTGATGCCGAACTCCCGGTCCAGCGCGTCGAGGAACGCATCCGGCATCTTCTCCCAGATACCCATGGTCCGGTCGCCCTGCACGTTCGAATGCCCGCGCACCGGGCAGACGCCCGCGCCCGGCTTGCCGATCATGCCGCGCAACAGCAGCAGGTTCGTCGCCTCCTCGATGGTGGCGACGCCGTGCGCCTGCTGGGTCAAGCCCATGGCCCAGCAGATGATGATGTTCTTCGATTCGGCCAATTGCTTTGCCGTGCGGTCGAGTTCGGCCTTGGTCAGACCGGTCGCCACCAGCACCGCGTCGAAATCTACCGCGCGGACCTGCTTTTCGTACTCGTCGAAGCCCGCGCAGTTGGCGTCGACGAACTCCCGGTCCACCACGGTGCCCGGTGCGCGGTCCTCGGCCTCGAACAGCAGCCTGCCGAGGCCCTGGAACAACGCCAGGTCGCCGCCGAGGCGGATCTGCAGGAAGTCGTCGGCGATGGCAACACCGGTGGTGAAGCCCCGCACCGTCTGCGGATCACGGAAATTGAGCAGCCCGGCCTCGGGCAGCGGGTTGATCGCGACGATCTTGGCGCCGTTGGATTTAGCGTCCGCCAGCGCGCTCAACATCCGCGGATGATTGGTGCCGGGGTTCTGGCCTGCGACGATGATCAGATCGGCGGCGGCGAAGTCATCGATCGACACCGAACCCTTGCCGATGCCGATCGAGCTGACCAGCGCGGCGCCCGAGGACTCGTGGCACATGTTCGAGCAGTCCGGCAGATTGTTGGTGCCGAAACTGCGGACGAGCAGCTGGTAGAGGAACGCCGTCTCATTGCTGGTGCGGCCGGAGGTGTAGAAGACGGCCTCGTCGGGAGAAGCCAAGGCGCCCAAGTGATCCGCGATCAACCGGTAGGCGTCGTCCCAGGCGATAGAGGAGTAATGGGTGTCGCCGGGACGCAGCACCATCGGATGGGTCAACCTGCCTTGCTGGCCGAGCCAGTAGCCCGACTTGTCCGCCAGCTCGTCGATCGAATGGGCGGCGAAGAACTCCGGTGTGACCGTGCGCAGCGTCGCCTCCTCGGCGACCGCCTTCGCGCCGTTCTCACAGAACTCGGCCGGACGGCGATGACCGGACGGCTCCGGCCACGCGCAGCCGGGGCAGTCGAAACCGTGCACCTGATTGACCCGAGCCAGCGTGCGGGCGGTGCGGATGACGCCCATCTCATCGACCGCGCGTTTCAGCGACACCGCAACCGCGGTGACACCCGCGGCCTGCTCTTTCGGCGGGGTCACGGTTAGCGAGGACTCATCGATGTCCTGGATCGGCCCATTACGGTGCATAGTTCGTATTGTCCTCTTCGCGAGTGTCTGAGTCGGCAGCGGACCAGCTACTTCGATGGTATGCACTCGGGGCGTCGCGGGTGCGGAACACGCTGGCGGTTCGGCGCTGACCATAGCCGGGTACTGCGCGGTATCTAACTGGGGAATAGCCGAGGGCGGGACCGTTCGAGTTGCCTCCGCATTGGCGCACAGACCATTACGATGCTAGTGATCGCACGCAAGATGGAAGCGGTCGGACGAAGTCCGTCATCACCCCGCGCACGGCCGGAGCGAAGGCGGAGGTACGCCTAGCGAAGGCATGGCCGATGGGGACGCTGGCATCAGCTGCTGCGCGTGCCGGCGCAGCGCGGCGGCAGGTGGGACGAAATCGCGCGAGACGCGTGCTCGCGGGCGGTATCGGAATCGTCTGTGTGGTTGCACTGGCCGGGTTTCCGGGAGTGGCGGCCGGGGATCCGGGGGCGGCGGAACCGACGACGGCCGTGGTGGAACCGCAGCGGCCGGTGCCGGAGGAGCGACTGAACAACACCGAGAGCCGCGTTGGGCCGGTGGCGCCTGCTCCGGCGCGGCAGCCGACGAGTCCGCAGCCGCCGCCTCGAGATGGGGGCGGGACGCGGGATGGATCGGGGTCGCCCGCTCCGGCGCAGCAACCCCCGCCACCACCGCAGGATGGCAGTGGTGGGCGCGATGCGCCTCCGCGACCGGAGGGGAGTGGGACCCACGATGGGCCGGTGGTGCCGAGGCCGCCCGCACCACCGCAGCCGCGTAGGCCGCACGAGCCGTGTGGCGGGCCGGACGGGCCGACCTGCCCGCGGATACCGCCGAGTGTTCCGAAACCGCCGGATATTACGACCCCGCCGCCGCCCGACAAGCCACCCGACATTGTCACGCCGCCGCCACCTGACAAGCCGCCCGATGTGGTCCCGCCGGAGCCGGAGGTGGTGGCGCCACCGCCCCCGCCGCCGCCCAGGACACCGGATGTTGTTGCGCCACCGCGGAATCCGGTGAGCACGCCGCAAGTAGGGCCGCCGGAGCCTGGACCGATTCCACCGCCTCCGCCACCAGCACCACCTGAATTACCCGCCGCCGCATTCGATCTCATGCCCTCGGCGGTAGGGCCGGGTACCGATGTCAAGGCCAGTGGTCACGGCTGTGCTCCGCAAGCCGCGGTCGATGTCGCCATCGGGGGCGTCGCCGTCGGTAAGACCGTTGCGACGGCGGATGGCGCGTTCGAGGTGCCGCTGACCACCGGCGCGGTGGACGTCGGCAGGCATCAGGTTACGGCGCAATGCGGGCGCACCCTGGTCGCGCCGCTGGATGTGGTGCTGGTCAGCAGCGTGGGGGCGGGCACATCGACGCTGACGGTGATTCTGTTCTTCCTCTTGCTCGGCGGCTGGTATTACGGCCATCGCCTCGTCTCGCATTTACCGGCGCGGAGGGGCGAATGAGCGGTCGTCGCCATGGCATTCGGCTTGTTGTCTGGGCAGTGCTGCTGTTGATGATGCTGGGCTGGACCGCGGCGCAGGCGGGCGCGCGACCCGAGGGGGTCGACATGTCCGCGAACATCGACGAGCGTGACATCGCGGACACCTCGGTGGGCGATCCGTTGCGGCTCGAGCCGGGCAGCACCATCCGGGTCGCGATCGAGTTGACCAACAATACGAGTGCGCCGCTGGAGATCCGGCACGTCGATCTCGCGGGCCGGGTGCTCGGTCTGAGCTTCTTTTCCTATTCCACCGCCGTCGAATTGACCATTCCGCCGGGGCAATCCGAGTCGTTGCGGTATCGGCTGGAATTGCGCGGCCTGGCGGGGCAGGCGACCGGGTTCATCGGTGGTGAGCTGGCGGTCTACCGGGCGGAAGGTGCGGCGGTCGCGGGGATCCCGGTGGTCACCGATGTGCGCGGGTCGCTGTGGTCGGTGTACGGGCTGTTCGGGATCGCGTTGATCGTGCTCACCGCGCTCGCCATCGCCGATGCGGCGTTGGCGATTGCGCGGCACCGGCTTTCGGCCAACCGGTGGCAGCGCGGGTTGCGGTTGCTCGCGCCGGGGATCGGCATCGGGTTGGTGTTCGCGTTCACCGCGTCGGTGGCGCGGTGGTGGGTGCCGGACACCAGTCTGTGGCTGGCGTTCGCGGGAGTTACCGCGGCTGTCGCGTTCTTGCTCGGCTACGCGTCGCCGACGCCGGAACCGGACGAGGACAGCGATGATGACGTCGAGGACGCGGACGAGATCGCCGAGGCCGACACCTATCGGTTCCCGGCCGGGGGACCGACGCAGTGACCGAGCAGAGCGAACGGGTACGGGCGGCCCTGCCCGCCTACGACATCGGCACCGAAGTCGGGCGCGGTGGGTGCGGAGTGGTGCTCGCGGGTATGCATCGCAAGCTGCGCAGGCCGGTGGCGATCAAGCAGATTCCGGCGCAATTCGCACACGACGCGCAGGTTCGCCGCCGGTTCGTCGCCGAGGCGCGGGTGCTCGCGGCGATCGACCATCCGCACGTGGTGCGGGTTTTCGACTACCTGGAGCACGACGACCTATGCCTGCTGGTGATGGAGTATCTGCCCGGTGGCACGGTGGGCGACCGATTCGCCACCGACGGTTACGATGCCGCGACCGCCCTCGCGATCGCGCTGTCCTGCGCGGCGGGACTGGAAGCGGCGCACCGGCATCGGGTGCTGCACCGGGACGTGAAACCGGCCAATCTGATGTTCGCGGCGGGTGGGGCGATCAAGCTCACCGACTTCGGTATCGCCAAAATCGTCGGCGGGGACGAGACCTGGGTGACCAAGGCGGGCGACATCATCGGTACGCCGTCCTACATCGCGCCGGAGCAGGCACGGGGACAACAACTTTCGCCTGCCACGGATGTGTACGCGTTGGCCACGATGCTTTATCAGCTGCTGTCGGGAGTGCTGCCGTTCCCGCCGGGAGACGGCCCGCTGGCGATGCTGTTCGCGCATGCCTTCGATGAACCGATCCCACTCAGCGAGGTCGCGCCGAGTGTGCCGGAACCTATTGCCGCAGTGGTAATGCGCGGGCTGGCCACCGATCCCGCTCAGCGCTTCGACACGGCCGAGTCCTTCGGTGTTGCCCTCGCGCAGCCCGCCGCCTACTGCTGGGGCGAGGATTGGCTTACGCCGGTTGGTATTCCGGTGATCGGGGCGGACACCATTGTTGCGGCGGCTACCGGGGGTGGGCGGACGCCGAGCCGGGCGGCAGGTCAACTTCGAACACCGCCGGTGACACCAGCGCCGCGCCCGCCCTATCCGCCGTCCGGCGCCGACCCGCCGACTACGCCGTGGTTCGCGACCACACCTGACGAAGGCGAGATGCCATCCGAGAAGACGCCGCCTCCGTTCGGGCCTGCGCTACCGAGTGCGCCATGGTCGACGACCGGGCCGCCGCCGTCATCGGGTGACGCCCCGCCTACGGTGCCGTGGCATCCGGGTTCGCACTCGCCGGTCGGCGGTCGTCCGGCGGCGGGGGCTCGGCCCTCAGGCGGTGCTTCGCCTCCTGCTGGAGTCCGGCCACCTGCCGGGCCTCGGCCTCGGGGTCACGGGGCAATGCCGTTTCGTGGGCCGGTGACGCGGGTGCGGCCGCTGCACGCGATGCCGGACAGTGGTGTTCCGCTGGCCGAGATCGATCGGCGGGACCTGGTGCCTATCCAGGAGGTCGTGAGCTTCGAGTCGCCGCGGGTGCCGTTCGCGGTTGCTGGTGTGCTCGCTTTGGCGGCGGTGGTGCTGGCCGTGCTGGGGCTGGGCGCGCCGACGATCGGCGGTGATCTGTCACCGGGGGCGGTCACGCTCGGTGGTGTCGATCCGGCCACTACGCCCGTCGACGTGGATCTGGCGAAGCCGATTCCGTTGCGCGTGAACGGAATAGACGCCGACGCCGCTTCGCTGAAGGTGACGGTGCTCGGGGTGCCGGTCGGTGGGGAAACCGTCCCGTTCGTACCGGGAGATCAAGGTGCCGTGCTGCCCGCGCCGATCAACCAATACGTGATGGCGGGGACGCTTACCGGAGAGCTGGTATTGCTTCGGAACGGCAGTGCGATCGCCGCCGAGCGAGTCGAGTTGCAGACCGCGCAGCGGCCGACAACCACCGCGACCGCTGCCGGTGTCGTTCTCCTCGCCTTGTTCTCCCTGGCCTACCTCGAGTCGAATATGCGCCGGTTGCGCAGGGGGCGTGGGGGATTCGCCAACAGTATCGGCCTCGCGGTGAGCGCGAGCTTGCTCGCTGTGGCGCTTGTCGGTGCGGCATGGATCTTGCTCGAGCATCCGCCCACGACGGTTACTACCGCAGGGTCCGCCGCTTTCGCCGCAGCCGCGGGACTGGCCGCGTCCCTCGGTGCGCGCCGAATCGGTAAGCGCCACCGCTACCTTCGCCGCGCTCGCCGACGCCCACAATCCTGAACAGGGGCCACGGCTACCCGCTGACGGAACCTTCGCCTTGGTCAAAGCGATCGGCGTCGGACTCCTCAGCAGGACACCGCTGCCCGCCGCCTGAACCTTCGCTCTGGTCAGGAGTGGTCGGCGTCGGACTCGTCTGGGCTGCGGTAGGTGAATACCCGATCGCTGATGCGGATGCTCCAGCCGGGGAGGAGTTCTGTTGGGGCCGAGCCGATTCGGGTCCACTTGTCGGCGCTCGGTGGGGCGATGAAGGTGCCGGAGGTGGCGGGGGCGTCGCGGACGAAGACCTTGCCGCGGTCGACCGAGACGTAGGCGTGCACACGGGAAACGTGACGGTCGCGCTGGATCACGATGGGGGCGGCTTTGGCGGCCCGAACGGTGTCGTCGGCCTGCGGGCCGCGGCCGATGACGTAGGGGCGGTCCAGTGGATAGGCCGCGCCGTCCTCGAGAGTCAATATGCCGACGGCCTTGCCCTGCTCGGGCGCGGCGGGGCGGATGATGCGGTCCACCGAAGGCTTCAGCAGCGCAACGGGTTCGGGGCGACCGAGGGGCTGACGGGCCTGGGACCAGGCGAGCGGACGGTCGGCGGGCCCGTTGCCGACCGGTGGTCGCGGTCTTACCCGCGGCCTCGCCGATTCTGCGGGTTGGACCGCGGCCGTGGCGGATCGGGTTGCCGCGGGCGACGCCGTCGAAGAGGACCGGGCTGGGGCGGATGAGCGCGCGGACGACGAGGTGGCCGAGGTCGGTGCCGCTACGGCGTCGGCGGCGCCGGTGGATTCGGGGGTGGCGGCGAAACCGGCGGCGGCGGTGGGCTCCGGCTCCGCTACCGACGCGGCGGAAGGGCGCGGCGAGGTGGAACTCTTGGCTGCTTTGCCCGAACGGCGCACGGCGGCGTGCAGGACGAAGCCGCCGCCGGGAACCACGCCCGCGCGCAGGTCGGTGCGCGGCAGTGCCTTCAGCGGTGTTCCGGTGTCCGTGCCGACGGTGATGCGGCGCAGCGGTTCGCGCACGATCTCGTCCACCCAGGTGAATGCGCGTGCGCCGTCCAGTCGTCTGGTGCCTTCGGCGCCATTGAGCTCGGCGAACACCGGTCCGCGCAGCAGGATCAGGGTGCCGTCGGCGGTCGGTGCCACCACGCCGAACGGGGGCGGTTCGGAGGTGCTGCCGAAAACGATCGCGGCCAGCCGCTGGGCGAGCGCGGCACCAGGATGTTCGGTATCCGCGACGGCCTCGATCGCGCCGAGTATCCGGTCGGTGGAAGCGGTTTCACCAGCCAGATAGACGACGACACCACCGAAGCGTGCGACATGGCCGTGGCCCGGCGCGATACCAACGGTGGAAGATTTGCTGCGCACCCGCGCCCTCCTTCCCGGCGCACTACCGACATTCGAAGCCAGCATAGAGCGTGTGCGTCGGGGGGACCGGCGTGCCGAAGGGCGGCAGCACGCGCACGGAAGCCATGTCGTGCCTGCCCGGTACGAACGGTGGAGCGCCGAATTGAAAAGTGCCGCCGAGGTTTTGGTCGCGGCCTCGGCAACGGGCTACCAGCCGCGCGAACCGGCGATGCGGTGTTCGCCCCATTCGCCCAGGTCCACAAGTGTGGCCACCATCTCGCCGCTCCCCGCCGCCGCGTAGCGCACCTGTGGGGGCCATGCCCTGGTCAGGCGGTGAATTCTGCGGCGTTGTCCTCGATCCAGTTGGTGAAGGTGCGGGGCGGGTGGCCGGTGAGGGTGGCGACGGTGTCGGTGAGCGGTGTGGGGACACCGTCGTGGCGGCGCCAGTGGTCGAGGAGGGCGTCGGCGACGGCGGCGGGGAGGTGTGCCTGCATCTGCTCTTTCCACGCCTCGGGGGTGACGTGGTCGATGACAACGGGTTGCCCGGTGACTCCGGCGATGCGGTCGAGTTGCTGACGGAAGGTGAGCGCCTCGGGGCCCGTCAGGTCGTGCTGGGCGCCGCGATGGTCCGGCTTGGTGAGCACGGCGTGGGCGGCCGCGGCGATATCGAGCTCGTGGATCGGATCGATGTAGGCGTCCGGGTAGGGGAGGCTGACGGGACTGCCTGCCTTGATCGAGTCGGCCCACGCACGGGCATTGCCTGCGAAGGTGCCAGGGCGCAGCACGGTCGTGGTCATCGGCGCGGCCGCGAGTCCGACCTCGGTGTCCAGATGTAATTTTCCGAGCGGATTGGTGGCGGCGTCGGGGCTGAGCGCGGCCGTCGAGGACAGCAGCACGATGTGTTCGACGCCCGCTTCGGTTGCGGCGGAGACGAATTCGGTGATCGTGCTGGGCTCGGCGTACAGGAATACCGAGGTGACGCCGGCGAGGGCCGCGGGGAAGGTGCTCGGGTCGGTCAGATCGCAGGTCACCGCGGAAACGTCCGCGGGCAGCTGCTCGGGTCGGCGGGAGCCGACGCGGACGGCGAGATCGTCGGCTCGGAGCATGGCCAGCAGGTTGGTGCCGACCGAGCCGTGGCCGCCGGTGATGAGAATCATGGGAAGTCCTCTGGAAGTGGTGAATTGGTTGCGGCACGGCGATCGTCGGAGACAGAGTCCGGCGCCGAACCGCATTTGTTACGAACGTTGTTCGGTGAACTAAAACCTACGAGACGAACGACGTTCGTGTCAAACGATGTTCGTCACCGCGTATGCTCGGCCCATGAGTGAAGCGCCAGTCAGTCGGCGAGCCCGCCCGGCGAAGGCACCTCTCAGTCGCGAGGTGATCATCGAAACCGGCCTGCGCATCCTGGATCAGGAGGGCCTGGCCGCACTGACGATGCGTCGCGTGGCGCAGGACCTCGATACGGGCGCGGCCTCGCTCTACGTCTACGTCGCCAACCGCGACGACCTGATGGCCGCGATGCTCGACCACGTACTCGGCACGATCGAGCAACCGACCGGCGGCAGCTGGCGGGAACGGCTGGTAGCGCTGGTGCAGGCATCGGTGGCGGCGATGAGCCGCCACGAGGGGCTGGCGGTCGTCGCGCTCGGTGCGATCCCGACCGGGACGAACGCCCTCGTGCTGATCGACCGGCTGCTGGCCTTGCTGGCCGAGGGCGGGGTGGACGAGCGCACCAACTCGTGGGCGGTCGACCTGCTGTTCCTGTACATCACCGCGGCCGCCGCCGAACAGAGCGCCTACAACACCAAGGGCATGCGCGCCGAAGCCCACCTCGCCGAGGTCGAGAAGCGGTTCGCCGGGTTACCCGCCGACCGTTATCCGATGATCGTGACGATGCGGGAAAGCCTGATGGCGGGCGACGGCGACGCGCGCGCCCAATGGGCGCTTCGCGTGCTGATCGAGGGCATTCTCGCCACGCCGGTCCGGTGAACTCTATGATGCAAGACGTGTCCGTGATCCGACCGGCGACCGAGGACGATTTGCCAGTCCTTCAGGATATCGAGATCGCGGCGGGAAAACCGTTCGCTGAAATCGGTATGACAGCCGTAGCCGAGGATGAGCCACCCTCGTTGGAAACGCTGCGCGAGTACCAGCGCGACGGGCGCGCGTGGGTCTGGGTCGATGACGACGATTATCCGATCGGTTACCTGGTCCTTGGCGTCGTCGACGGCGTCGCCCACATCGACCAGGTGTCGGTGCATCCCGACCATCGGGGACGACGGATCGGCAAGCGCTTGATCGACCACGCGGTGTTCTGGGCGAAAGACCACGGGATGCCGTCGATCACCCTGACCACCTTCACCGACGTGGCCTGGAACGGGCCGTACTACGAGCGCCTCGGCTTCCGCTACCTGACCGCCGAAGAGCAAACGCCAGGTCTGCAGGCGATTCGCGCCGCGGAAGCCGCCCACGGTCTGCAGGACTGGCGGCGGGCCTCCATGCGCGCCGAGGTGGCTTCCTGGTCCTTCGACGGAAGCGTCTCGGAGACCTGAGCCCGGCGTGGGCTCGACGGCTAGGTGACCGGGGCCAGTGCGGCTAGCGCGGCGGGGGTGGCGGCCACGCGGTCTTCGGCGATCAGGCCGATGCGAGTGCGGCGGTCGAGCAGGTCGTCGGCGTCGAGGGCGGCTTCGTGGGTGACGGCGAACTGGAATTCCGCTGCGGTGACGTCTATTCCGGGCGCCACGGGTTGGGTGAGCGCTGGATTGTGTTGGGCGGCGGCAAGAATGGTGGCCGCTTCGCTGCCGTAACGGTCGATCAAGACCGGTGGGGCGTCGATGCGGTCGCGGGCGGCTCCGGACACCGCGCCCACCAGCGGAAGTCGCTTCGTGCGGCAGGGGCCCGCGGTGAGACCGGCGCGGGTGACGGCGGCGTCGATGACGTCCTCGGCCATCTGCCGATAGGTGGTGAGTTTGCCGCCCACGATGGTGATGACGCCAGAGGGGGAGGGTAGGACCGCGTGTTTGCGGGAGATGTCGGCGGTGCTGTCTTCGGCGGTCTTCAGCAGGGGGCGCAGGCCCGCGTAGGTGCCGCGAATGTCGGCGCGGGTCAATGGCTCTCGCAGGGCGGTGTTGATGGTGTCGAGCAGGAAGTCGATCTCGCCGTCGGTGGGTATCGGTTTGTCCGGCACCGGGCCGGGGGCATCCTCGTCGGTCAGGCCGAGGTAAACGCGGCCGTGCGCGGCGGGGAAGGCGAAGACGAAACGGCTGGTGCTGCCCGGAACCGGGACGGTCAGCGAGGCGCTGAGGCCGCCGAACGACTCGGCGGCGAACACCAGGTGGGTGCCGCGGCTCGGGCGCAATTCGATGCTGGGATCGACCTCGTCGGCCCAGACGCCGGTGGCGTTGATGACGGCGCGGGCTCGGATAGTCATCGTTTCGCCGGTCAGGGTGTCCCGCAGGGTGGCTGAATTGCCGGTGACGGCAAGGGCTTCCACGCGGGTCAGGACGGTCGCGCCCGCCGCGGCCGCGGTGCGGGCAAGGGCGACCACCAGGCGAGCGTCGTCGACGAGCTGTCCGTCCCAGGACTGGAGTCCGCCGCGCAGCCCGTCTCGGCGCACGGTCGGGGCGAGCCGCAGCGCTTCGGCGGCCGCCACCCGGCGGGAACGGGGCAGGATCGCCGCGGGGGTGCCCGCGCCGCGCCGGAGCACATCGCCCGCCAGGAAACCCACCCGGACGAGCGCGCTCTGCGCGGCGCCGATGCCGGGCAGCAGCGGTACCAGCTGCGGCAGCGGGCGCACGAGATGCGGCGCGGTGGTGCGGATCAGAATGCCCCGCTCGACAGCACTCTCGTGCGCGATGCCGACCTGGCCGCTGGCCAGATACCGCAGGCCACCGTGCACCAGCTTGGAACTCCACCGGCTGGTCCCGAACGCCAGGTCGTGCCGCTCCACCAACACTGTCCGGAGCCCGCGCGTGGCCGCGTCGAGCGCGGCGCCGACGCCGGTGACACCGCCACCGATCACCAGGACATCGGTCTGCGGCTCGTCGCCGAGTTGCCGCAGCTCACGGGTGCGGCGGTCCGCGTTCAGTGCGGAATCTCCCCTCGACACCGAATTCGCTGTCATCGCAATGCCTTTCCGGAGTGAGTCGTTCCTGCGGTGGGAACGAGATAGCCGTCGATCGCGCGGGACAATTCCGTGTCCAGGTCGGCTCCGGCGAGCAGCGGGGCGACCGTGCCCGCCGACTGGACCGCGGACTGTGCGATCAGCAGCAGCATGGTGGCCAATTGCTCCGGGTCGCCGTCGCGGATGGAGCCGTCCTGCTGGCCTTCCCGGATGCCCGCGGCGAATAGCTCGATCAGTGCGCGCTGGTTGCGGCCGAGGCGGCCGAAGACGTAGGTGAGCATCAGGTCGGTGTCGGTACGGAAGATTTTGCCGAACAACGGATTCGAGCGAATCTTTGCGGCGCCCGCGACGATGCCGTCGACCAGCCGGGTGCGGCCGATGCCCGCGGTGGGCATGGTCGCGGCGACGATCGCGCGCAACTCGCGGACCAGGAGTTCGGCGACCAGCGAGCCGGTGTCCGGCCAGCGCCGGTAGACGGTCGGCCTGCTCACCCCGGCGCGGCGCGCCACCTCGGTGAGGGTGGTGCGGCGCACGCCGAACTCTTCGACGCAGCGCCGGGCGGCGTCGAAGATCGCGAGATCAATGGCGGAGAGCGCGTCGTCGGCTGACTCGTCCGGAGCGGTCACAGGGTCCCCTCGGGGAGGTTGGGTTCGTTACTGCTTGACATTCTATGTCAAACTGTAACGCATGGTCGAGACGCAGAAGTACACCGGCGAGGGATCGGCTCCGGCGGAAAACCCGGACGTCACCGGGGCCGCGGCGAGTATGGTCTGGGATGCCTGGGGCATTCCGGCCGGACACAAGCCGCTGTCGGCGCAGGTCCGTGGCCTGCTGACCCAGGTGTTCGGCGTGTCCGGCGACCCGGTGGCGCGCCGCGATGAGGGCGACGTGCCACTGCGCGAGTCGGCGCTCACGCCTGCCAAGCGAGCCGGGTTGGCCGAGGTGGTCGGTGCGGACAACGTCTCGGCCGACCACCGCCACCGGTTGCGGCACGCGGGCGGCAAGAGCACCCCCGACCTGCTGCGCCGCCGTGCAGCGGAACCGCAGGACGCGCCGGACGCCATCGTCTTCCCCGCCGATCACGACCAGGTGCTCGCCGTACTGGCCTACTGCGCCGAGCACGCCATCGCGGTCGTGCCGTTCGGCGGCGGCACCAGCGTGGTCGGCGGCGTCGATCCGGTGCGCGGGCGCTTCGACACGGTGATCGCGGTGGACCTGCGCAGGCTCGATACCGTGTCGCGGATCGACCCGGTCAGCGGCATGGCCACCCTCGGCGCTGGACTCACCGGCCCCCGCGCCGAGGAACTGCTCGGCGCGCACGGCCTTTCGCTCGGGCACTTCCCGCAGAGCTTCGAATTCGCCAGCATCGGCGGTTTTGCCGCCACCCGGTCGTCGGGGCAGGCGTCCGCCGGGTACGGGCGGTTCGACGACATGGTGCAGCGCCTGAAGATCGCCACTCCCACCGGCACACTGGAACTCGGCCGCCCACCCGCGTCGGCGGCGGGCCCGGACCTGCGCGAACTGTTCGTCGGGTCGGAGGGCGCACTCGGCGTGATCACCGAGGTCACCGTGCGCGTGCACCCGATACCGGAAACCACTGCCTATCAAGGCTGGTCGTTCCCCGACTTCGAAACCGGCGCTGCCGCATTGCGTTCGGTCGTGCAGGCAGGTGCGGCACCGACGGTGCTTCGCCTGTCCGACGAGGCGGAGACCGGTGTCAACTTGGCCCGCGCCAGCGATATCGGCGGCAACGCGGTGTCCGGCTGCCTGGCCATCACCACCTTCGAAGGCAGCGAGGCGCACGTCGCGGCCCGCAGCGCCGAAGCAAGTGCGCTGTTCGCCGCGGCGGGTGGGACCGCCCTCGGGGAAACACCGGCTCGGGAATGGGAGCACGGCCGCTTCGGCGCACCATATATGCGCGATGCCCTGTTGGACGTCGGCGTGCTGTGCGAGACGCTGGAGACCGCGACCACCTGGGCAAACCTAGCCAACCTGAAGGCGAAAGTAACTGCGGCACTGACCGACTCGCTCGCTGGGCTGGGTACCCCGCCGTTGGTCATGTGCCACATCTCGCACACCTACCCGACCGGTGCGTCGCTGTACTTCACCGTCGTCGCCAAGCAGCTCGACGATCCGATTGCCCAGTGGTACACCGCGAAACGGGCCGCCGGTGACGCGATCGTGGCGGCGGACGGCACCATCACCCATCACCACGCCGTCGGCACCGACCACCGGCCGTGGCTGCCCGCCGAGATCGGCGACCTCGGCGTGCGCGTATTGCGTGCGGTAAAAGCCGAATTGGACCCTGCGGGCATCCTCAACCCTGGAAAGCTGGTCCCGTGACACAGGATTCCACCCGCGCCGTGCGTGCGGTCACCGTGGTGACCAATCCGCTCGCCGGGCTCGGCAAAGGGCACGAGGTCGCGGGCGCGGCCATGGCACGGTTCCGGGAACGTGGGGTCGAGGTCATCGAGGTGCGGGCCCCATCGGCCGCCGAAACGGTTCGGCTGGTGCGGGATTCGATCGAACAGGGCAAGCCCGATGCGGTGGTCTGCATCGGTGGCGACGGTCTGATCAACGTGACCCTTGCCGCGGTCGCGCAGACGGGCGTGCCGCTCGGCATGGTCCCGGCGGGCACCGGCAACGACCTGGCCAGGGAGCTCGGCGTACCCACGGAGGACGCGGTCGCGGCGGCCGATGTCGTGCTCGCCGGGCGCACCCGCGATATCGACCTCGGCCGGATCGACGCACCGGGTTCGCCGATGTGGTTCGCCACGGTGACCGGCACCGGGTTCGATGCCCGAGTAACCCTGCGCGCCAATGCTATGCGCTGGCCGAGGGGCAGGCTGCGGTACACCGTCGCGGCGCTGGCCGAGATCTCCGGCCGGTTCACCGTGCCCTATCGGGTGGAGCTGTCGGGTGCGGTCACCGACGGCCTGACCAACCCCGGCGCGGGTTCGGTGCTGGAAACGAACGCCGTGATGGTCGCGGTCGGCAACACCCGCACCTACGGCGGCGGCATGCTGATCTGCCCGGACGCGTCGATGGACGACGGCCTGCTCGACCTCACCGTCGTCGGCGCGCTGTCGCGGCTGGAGATGCTGCGCCTGCTGCCCGCCTTGTCCGCGGGGAAACGGCAGAATCATCCGGAGGTCAAGCAGTATCGGGCCGCGGAAATCACACTGATTGCGCCCGGCGCCTCCGCGACCGCCGATGGCGAACCGGCGGGCACCCTGCCGATCACCATCCGTGCTGTCCCCGCGGCACTGACCGTATTGGTTCCCTGACCGCCTGTTGCCTACGCGGCGAAGGTGATTCGGCTCAGCTGGTTGACGTTGCTCCGGTCGACGATCACCAGCGACGCCGGAGCGGGCCGCAGATTGCCACCGGCAGCCAGCCGCTCCATCAGCCGCTGCCAGCGAAAACAGTGCAGTGTGAAGGTCATTCGATTGGACCGCCGCCCGCGTGCGTGCTGACCGGCGCGGGCCACCACGGCCGGGACATCGACGAGGACCACGTGCAGTTCCCTGCCGTACTCGGCCGCCCACCGGGAGATCATCCGCCGCGCCCAGCCGAAGGTGGCGCAGTCGTGGATTACCACCGGCCCGTCGGTATCCCGCAGTGCCGCGCGAATTCCCGCGAAATGCGCGACATGCACGACCGGCCGCCACAGCGTATAGGGCAGCCAATCGAGCCGGTGCCGCCACCTATTGCGGGCCTGTAGCGAGTCCAGCACCACCGAACCGGCCGGACCGCACGATGGGTCCTCGGACTCGGTGGTCGCGCCGAAGAATCGACGCAGCACGGTGCTCTTGCCCGCCCCCGGGATGCCCGCAACGACCAGGGCAGTCATTGCGGGGTACCGCAATTCGTCGATCTTGTGACCCCGCAGATCGTGCACGGCGTCCGGCGCGAGGACGGGCAGCAGCGACTCGGGGGAGTGCGGTGACAGCGTGTCGAGCGGCGGGTTCACCTCTTCCAGCGTCCTGATGCGCCGCCGTTCCGGCAACGGGGAAAACCCTGGATTTTCACTGAGATTTCCCTGAAGGGGACTAGCGGATGCGTTCACACACTCCAGCGTCCGCATCCTGGGCCGATCTGACAAGGCCGGACAATCCGGACACCTTGAATTGTGATCAGTCCGACCGGCCGCCCCGAGACCGCGCGCGGACGTGCATGCGCTCGCCCTGGCTGCCGAAAAGGCTGAGAATCTCGACCGGACCGCGCCCGGTACTGCCGAACCAATGTGGTTGGCGGGTATCGAATTCGGCGGCTTCGCCGGGCCCGAGCACGATGTCGTGCTCGCCCAGCATCATCCGGAGCCGCCCGGACAGGACGTACAACCACTCGAACCCGTCGTGCACGCGCAGATCCGGTTCGGTGCGGTCGGCGGGCAGCACCATCTTGAAGGCTTGCAGCGGTCCGGGCTGGCGGGTGAGCGGAAACACGGTGATACCGTCGACCTTTCGCGCCGGAGCATGCACCCTCGGGTCCGCGATCTTCGGTGCCGCGACGAGCTCGTCCAGCGGCACGCCCAGGGCCAGCGCGATCGGCAACAGTAGTTCCAGGCTGGCGCGGCGCTGGCCGGACTCCAGCCTGGACAGCGTGCTTTTGGAGATCCCGGTCGTCTCCGCCAACGCGGTCAGCGTGATGTCGCGATGCGTGCGCACCGCCTTGAGCCGTGGTCCGATGTCGGCCAGGGCGGCGGCGATGGTCGGCTGATTCTGCATCACACCAGTTCACCTCGATTTCCCGGAAACAGCAATATTAGTTGCCATTATCGCGACAGACCCGGCACCCTGGTCGGCGGAGGTGATCGCCAGATGAGCGAGCGTAGCGAGCGAATAGTGTCACAGGGCGCATCGCGCATGCCGGAGCCGAGCGCCAGCGAGGTGCAGGCATGAGCGAGATGTACGACGTAGTGATAGTCGGCGGGGGTGCGGCGGGGCTGTCCGCTGCGCTGGTGCTGGCCAGGTCTCGGCGCAAAGTGGCGGTGGTGCGCGGTGGTGCGCCGCGCAACGCGCCCGCCGAGCACATGCACGGATTCCTTTCCCGGGACGGGATGCCACCCGGCGAGTTGCTCGCGACCGGTGCGGCGGAGGTCGCCGGATACGGCGGTGAGCTGATCGATGACTTCGTGAGCAGTGCCGAAAAGTCTTATGGGCAGGACGACTTCACGGTTCAGCTGGCCAGCGGGCGCACGCTCACCGCGCGCCGGGTGCTGATCGCGACCGGACTGCGCGACGAACTGCCCGACCTGCCCGGCCTGCGCGAACGGTGGGGCGCCGACGTGCTGCACTGCCCGTACTGCCACGGCTACGAGGTACGCGACCAGCCGATCGGTCTGCTCGGTGGCGACGACCCGCGGACGCTGCACGTGGCGTTGCTGTTGCCGCAATGGTCGGCCGATGTGATCTTGTTCCAGCACACCATGGAGCTCTCCGACACCGACCGCGCCCAGCTCGACGCCCGTGGCGTCCGGGTGGTCGAGGGCGAGGTCGCGCGATTGGTCGTCGACGGAACGTTGCGTGGCGTGGAGCTGGCCGACGGCCGGGCGGTGCCGCGTTCCGCCATGTTCGTCGCACCCACCTTCGTGCCCAACGCCGACGTGCTGCACAGCTTGGGGTGCGACTTCGACGAGAAGGGCTGGGTGGTCGTCGACCCCACCGGGCGGACCAGCGTGCCCGGCGTCTGGGCCGCGGGCAATGTCTCGAGCGCCGCAGCCCAGGTGATCGTCGCCGCGGCCGCGGGTTACAACGCCGCGGTCGCGATCAACGGCGACCTGGTGCTCGAGGCCGCTCAGCTGCCCGTTTCGGCCGGTTAGGGCGGATTTTTCGGGCGGAAAGCGCCGGAAGCTGAGAATTACTTATGGATTCCGGAACCCTTCCACCTGGGACGGTAAGCTCTGAGACGTAAGGCGGAGTGTTCGGTGTCCCTCATCCACCGAAGGCTCCGCCTTTCTTTATGTCCGGCAGTTGGCTCGTACGGAGCGCTTGCGAGGGCGAATGCCCGAGGCCGCATGGAGCGCTTGCGAGGGCGAATGCCTGAGGCCGCATGGAGCGCTTGCAAGGGCGAATGCCCGAGGCCGCACCCTGCGGAAATCGGTTGAGACCGGCCACTAGAATCGTCGGGTGACCAGCGCAGCCCCTGACAAACCGCGTAATCGTGCCGATGCCCTCCCCAAGAGCTGGAACCCCGGCGAGGTAGAGGCCTCGATGTACGAGCGCTGGGTAGCCGCTGGCTATTTCGCGGCGGACGCGACCAGCGACAAGCCGCCGTACTCGATCGTGCTGCCGCCGCCGAACGTCACCGGCAACCTGCACATGGGCCACGCCCTCGACCACACGATCATGGACGCCCTCACCCGCCGCAAGCGCATGCAGGGCTACGAGGTGTTGTGGCTGCCCGGCATGGACCACGCGGGCATCGCGACCCAGACGATCGTGGAAAAGCAGCTCGCCGTCGACGGCAAGACCAAAGAAGACTTCGGCCGCGAGCTGTTCATCGACAAGGTGTGGGACTGGAAGCGCGAATCCGGCGGCGCCATCCAGTGGCAGATGCGCGCCCTCGGCGACGGCGTCGACTGGAGCCGGGACCGGTTCACCATGGACGACGGCCTGTCCCGCGCCGTGCAGACCATCTTCAAGCGGCTCTACGACGCCGGACTGATCTACCGCGCCGAGCGACTGGTCAACTGGTCGCCCGCGCTGCGCACCGCCATCTCCGACATCGAGGTCAAGTACGAGGACGTCGAAGGCGAGCTCGTCTCGCTGCGGTACGGCTCGCTCGACGACAACGAACCGCACGTGATCGTGGCCACCACCCGGGTCGAGACGATGCTCGGCGACACCGCGGTGGCCGTGCACCCGGACGACCCGCGCTACCGGGCGCTGATCGGCAGCACCCTGGAGCACCCGATCACCGGTCGGCAGATCCCGATCATCGCCGACGACTACGTGGACCCCGAATTTGGTTCCGGCGCGGTGAAGATCACCCCCGCGCACGACCCGAACGACTTCGAGATGGGCCTGCGGCACAACCTGCCGATGCCCAACATCATGGACGAGTACGGCCGGATCATCGACACCGGAACCGAATTCGACGGCATGGACCGGTTCGAGGCGCGCGTCGCGGTGCGCGAACGGCTGGCCGCCGAGGGCCGGGTGGTCGCCGAGAAGCGGCCCTACCTGCACAGCGTCGGACATTCCGAGCGCAGCGGCGAGCCGATCGAGCCGCGGCTGTCCATGCAATGGTGGGTCAAGGTGGACACGCTGGCCAAGGCGGCGGGTGACGCGGTTCGCAACGGCGACACCGTGATTCACCCGGCCAGCTCCGAGCCGCGCTGGTTCGACTGGGTCGACAACATGCACGACTGGTGTATCTCCCGGCAGCTGTGGTGGGGCCACCGCATCCCGATCTGGTACGGCCCCGAGGGCGAAGTGATCTGCGTAGGCCCCGACGAGACCGCGCCCGAGGGCTACGTGCAGGACCCGGACGTGCTCGACACCTGGTTCTCCTCGGGCCTGTGGCCGTTCTCCACCATGGGCTGGCCCGACGCCACTCCTGAACTCGAGAAGTTCTATCCGACAAGCGTTCTCGTCACCGGCTACGACATCCTGTTCTTCTGGGTGGCCAGGATGATGATGTTCGGCACCTACGTCGCCGACGACCCGGTGCTCGCCGCGGGCAAGGAAGGGCCGCGGGTTCCGTTCAAGGATGTGTTCCTGCACGGCCTGATTCGCGATCAGTACGGCAAGAAGATGTCGAAGTCGCGCGGCAACGGCATCGACCCGCTGTCCTGGATCAACGAATACGGCGCGGACGCACTGCGATTCACCCTCGCCCGCGGTGCGCAGCCCGGCGGCGACCTGTCCGTCGGCGAACAGCACGCGCTCGCCTCGCGCAGCTTCGTCACGAAGCTGTTCAACGCCACCAAGTTCGCGCTGATGAACGGCGCGCGGACCGGCGAGCTGCCGGATCGCGCGCAGCTCACCGACGCCGACCGGTGGATCCTGGATCGGCTCGAAGAGGTGCGCGCCGAAGTGGATTCGGCGTTCGACGGCTACGAGTTCGGCAAGGCCTGTGAGGCGCTGTACCACTTCGCCTGGGACGAACTGTGTGACTGGTACCTGGAATTGACCAAGGTGCAGTTCGCCGAGGAGGGCGCCCGCGCCGAGACCACCCAGGTGGTGCTCGGCACCGTGCTCGACGCGGTGCTGCGCCTGCTGCACCCGGTCATCCCGTTCGTCACCGAATCGCTCTGGCAGGCGCTGACCGGCGGCGAGTCCCTGGTGATCGCCGCCTGGCCGCAGTCCTCCGGGGTGCCGACCGATCAGGTGTCGGCCCAACGGATCGCCGACACCCAGCGGTTGATCACCGAGATCCGCCGGTTCCGCGGTGATCAGGGCCTCGCCGACAAACAGAAGGTGGCGGCCAAGCTCATCGGCCTCGACGTCGCGGGCCTGACCGAACTGCACGACTCGGTCGCGAACCTGGCCCGGCTCACCGAGCCCGGCGACGGCTTCGCGGCGACCGCGACGGTGGAGGTCCGGTTGAGCGGCGCCACCGTGACCGTCGAGCTGGACACCTCCGGCGCCGTCGACCTGGACGCCGAACGCCGCCGACTGGAGAAGGACCTGGCCGCGGCCGAGAAGGAATTGGCGGGCACCACAGCTAAACTCGGCAACGAGGCGTTCCTCGCCAAGGCGCCGGAGCCGGTGGTCGCGAAGATCAAGGACCGGCAAACGGTCGCCGCCGCCGAAGTGGCACGCATCGGCGCCCGCCTCGCGGAATTGAGCGGCAAATGAACCACGAACCCGAACCGCAGTACGGCGACGACCTCCGGCACCCGGCCGCGGGACCGCGGCTGAGTTCCGGGCCGTCGCCGGTCGAGCTGGCCGAAATGGCTTTGGTGGAAGCCGAACTCGATACCCGCTGGCCGGAAACCAAGATCGAGCCCTCGCTCAGCCGGATCGCCACCCTGATGGACCTGCTCGGCTCGCCGCAGCAGAGCTACCCGGCGATCCATGTTGCGGGCACCAACGGCAAGACCTCGGTGACCAGGATGATCGACGCACTGCTCACCGCACTGCACCGGCGCACCGGCCGGATCACCAGCCCGCACCTGCAGCTGGCCACCGAGCGGATCAGCATCGACAACGCGCCGATCACGCCCGCCCGGTATGTCGAGACCTACCGCGAACTGCAGCCGTTCATCGAGATGATCGACACGCAGTCGGCGGCGGCGGGCGGTCCGGCGATGAGCAAGTTCGAGGTGCTTACCGGCATGGCCTTCGCGGCCTTCGCCGAGGCGCCGGTCGACGTCGCCGTCGTGGAGACCGGCATGGGCGGCACCTGGGACGCGACCAATGTCATCGACGGGCAGGTCGCGGTGATCACCCCGATCGGCTTGGACCACACCGACTACCTCGGCACCGATCTCGCCGCCATCGCGGGCGAGAAGGCCGGCATCATCAAACGCGCGCCGGAGAGCCTCATTCCGCGCGACACCGTCGCGATCATCGCCGAACAGGACCCCGAGGCGATGGAGGTGCTGCTGCGCCGCGCCGTCGAAGTAGACGCGGCGGTGGCGCGCGAAGGCGGCGAATTCCGGGTGCTGGCCCGGCAGATCGCGATCGGTGGCCAGCAGCTCGAACTGCAGGGCCTCGGCGGGGTATACGACGAGATCTTCCTGCCGCTGCACGGCGAGCATCAGGCGCGCAACGCGGTGCTCGCCCTCGCGGCGGTCGAGGCGTTCTTCGGCGCCGGTGCCGACCGGCAGCTCGACATCGAGGCCATCCGTGCGGGTTTCGCGAGCGTGACCAGTCCGGGCCGGCTCGAGCGGATGCGCAGCGCGCCGACCATCTTCATCGACGCCGCGCATAACCCGGCGGGCGCGCAGGCGCTTGCCTCGACGTTGACCGCGGAGTTCGACTTCCGCAAGCTGGTCGGGGTGGTCGCGGTGCTGGCCGACAAGGACGCGGACGGGATCCTCACCGCGCTCGAACCGGTGCTCGACGAAATCGTCGTCACCGGCAATGGTTCGCCGCGCGCGATGGACGTCGACATGCTCGCCGATCTCGCGGTACAGCGCTTCGGCGACGAACGGGTGATCACCGCGCCGACCCTGCCGGACGCGCTGGAGACCGCCATCGCCATCGCCGAGGAGGTCGGCGAGGCAGGGGAGATGGTGTCCGGTGCCGGGGTCGTGGTGACCGGCTCGGTGGTGACGGCGGGCGCGACGCGCGCGCTCTTCGGAAAGGACCCAGCGTGAACGACGCCGACAAGCCCGAGGTGCCACCGCCCGCGACCGATCCATGGAAGGGCTTCCGCGGCGTCATGGCGGGCACGCTGGTGCTCGAGGCGATCGTGGTGCTGCTCGCGCTGCCGGTCGTCGGCTCGGTCGGTGGCGGGGTGACCTGGGCGTCGGGTACCTACCTGGTGGCGCTGGCCGTGGTGATGTTCCTCGGCGCGGGGTTGCAGCGCAGATCGTGGGCGATGCCGTTCAACCTGGGACTACAGGTCCTGGTACTGCTCGGCACCTTCATCCACCTGTCCATCGGGATCATCGGGGTGGTATTCGCCGTGGTCTGGGGGTTCATCCTGGTGCTGCGCGCCGATGTGCGCGGTCGGATGGAGAAGGGCCTGCTGCCGAGTCAGCGCATCCAGCGTTCGTCCTGAGCGCATGACCCCGCCACCGGGGTCGAAAGTGTTGGGGTCGAGGTAATTCCGGTCTGCCCCGCGGCACCGCGGATCCCTACCGTGGCCGCTGATACGACGTCGAACGTGGCGTCGTACGGCTAGCGGAGGAGCAGTTTATGAAGCGGATAGTGGCGAATAGTGTTGTGGTCGGCGCGATTGCGGTGGGCACGATGATCGGCGCGGGCCAAGCGGCGGCTCAGCACGGCTTGCCTCTCGAACCAGCCGTCACCGCCCCTGACGCGGGCGCATCGGCGGCGCCGGTACGCGAGACCGGTACCGGGTCCGCGGAGGGCCTGTCCAAGCTTGCCACCACCCTGGCGACTCTGTCCGGTAACGCGCCCTGCGGCCCGGGCGGCAAGCCGGCTACGGGCAGCGAAATCGTCTGCTGATCCGAAGGCAACCATCCGATTCGACGAAGGTGCCCCGACACTCCGGTGGGTGTCGGGGCACCGCCGCGTCACGCAGCCAACCGCTGGTTCGGTACCTGCCGGGGGTGCCGGTTAGAGTGTGCGCCGTGACTGAGCAGACGTTGGTACTCATCAAGCCGGACGGTGTGGCCCGTGGCCTCGTCGGCGAGGTGCTGGTACGAATCGAGCGCAAGGGCCTGAAGATCGCGGCCCTCGAGCTGAAGCATGTGTCCGAGGACCTGGCCAAGGGCCACTACGCCGAGCACGCCGAGAAGCCGTTCTTCGGCTCCCTGATCGACTTCATCACCTCCGGCCCGGTCGTCGCGGCCATCCTGGAGGGTCCACGCGCCATCGCGGCATTCCGGCAGATCGCCGGCGGCACCGACCCGGTCGAGAAGGCCGTGCCAGGCAGCGTTCGCGGAGACTTCGCCTTGGAAACCCAAGAGAACCTGGTACACGGGTCCGATTCGCCCGAATCGGCCAAGCGCGAGATTGCTCTGTGGTTCCCGGAGTTCTCGGCCTGAAAATAGTTTGCGAGTTGGATAAGGTCGTGCGCCGCGGTGAGCCCGCGGCGCGCGGTGTGGGATACTGACATCGGCTGCTTTTGATGCCGACTGTTCGCGCAGGTACGTGGACTATCGGGGCCATCGCAGCCGGATGACACACCGCGGTTCGATGCCGATCATCGCTGCCACGGACAAACGGCCCGGTTGCTGGGCCCGCTGTTCGCGTCGGCACGCTGGATGAGCGCTCACACCGTGGAGTTCAGCCAACAGCCAGGCGCCGCGTGACCAGTTAGCTCAACCGACGAACAATTTGGTGATAACCGGACATGCGGGGCGAGACCAGATGACCTTGCGCTGAACGGCGTGAGGCGAACGGACAGTGCCCCCGCGTCGGCCGCTTCACTCCTTACCGGGAGGGACGCGCCCGGGGGTCCGAGGAGACTTCGTGGCCGAAAAAGAGCCATTGGAAACAACACCACAGGATGCCGAACAATTGCCGGAGCGAATCCGAGTTCACGCACTCGCCAAGCTGCTGGGGGTAACGAGCAAGCGCATCCTGGCCAAGCTCACCGAGTTGGGGTCCGACGCGCGCAGCGCGCAATCGAATGTCGACCGGGCGATCGCGGAATCCGTCCGCGACGCACTCGGCCCGCCGGAAGGCGACACCCCCGCGGCCCCGGCTGCCGAGGCACCGGTCGAGCAACAGGCCGAGGCACAGCAGCAGCCGGAAGCGCCGAGTAGAGGTCACGGCGGGCTGGTCTTTTCCGCACCCGAACCGCTGATCGGCAACTCCGAGTCGGAGAACCCGAACGAGGTCGCCCACCAGCCCTCAGTGCAGCTGTTCACCCATCCGGTCCGGGAAGAGCCGCACGTCGCGGCGCCGGTGGTCTTCGAGTCCGCCGCCGTCGTGCAGGCCCCGCTGTTCCTGCCGCCGGATGCCGCGGCCGCCGAACAGACCCGGCGCAAGCGCCGCACCGAGCGCGACGTCCGCCGTGAAGAGCCGGTGGTCGAGCAACAGCCCGAGGAAGAGCCCGAAGCGGTCGAGGACGACCAGGAATCGGCCGACCAGCAGGGCGATGCCGACGGTCAGCCGCGGCGCAGGCGCCGTGGCCGCCGTGGTCGTGGCCGCGGGCGTGGCGAACAACACAGCGACGCCGATGACGAGAACGATTCGGACGACAACGAGGACGAGCAGCACGGCGAGACCGCCGACTCGACCGAGTCCGCCGAGTCGCCCGACGACAACACCGACACCGAGGACGACGAGAACGAGCCCGAGGGCGCGAGCCGTCGCCGTCGTCGTCGCCGTCGCCGCAAGGTGGCGGGCGAGCCGGCCGAGTCCGAGGTCACCGAGGACGACCCGCCGAACACCGTCGTACACGAGCGCG
The DNA here is from genome assembly GCF_019222765.1 of Nocardia iowensis. Classification (NCBI taxonomy): domain Bacteria; kingdom Bacillati; phylum Actinomycetota; class Actinomycetes; order Mycobacteriales; family Nocardiaceae; genus Nocardia; species Nocardia iowensis. Next base: position 2,109,499 of record NZ_CP078145.1, read on the forward strand.
AACCGCGGAACAAGAGCCGCGCTCGCGCCACCGTCGACGAGGTGCAGGGCATCTCCGGTTCTACCCGGCTGGAAGCCAAGCGGCAGCGCAGGCGGGACGGCCGCGACGCGGGCCGCCGCAGGCCGCCGATCCTGACCGAGTCGGAGTTCCTGGCCCGCCGCGAATCGGTGGACCGGGTGATGGTGGTGCGCGAGAAGGCGTTCCCCGACCACCCGACCGCCACCCAGGTCGCCGTGCTCGAGGACAGCATCCTGGTCGAGCACTTCGTCACCAGTACCGGTTCCGCGTCGATGGTCGGCAATGTCTACCTCGGCAAGGTGCAGAACGTGCTGCCCAGCATGGAGGCGGCGTTCGTCGACATCGGCCGCGGCCGCAACGGCGTGCTCTACGCCGGTGAGGTGAACTGGGAGGCCGCCGGTCTCGGCGGCAAGGAACGCAAGATCGAGCAGGCGCTCAAGCCCGGCGATCAGGTGCTGGTCCAGGTCTCCAAGGATCCGGTCGGGCACAAGGGCGCCCGGCTGACCACACAGATCAGCCTCGCGGGCCGCTTCCTGGTGTACGTGCCAGGCGGCACCTCCACCGGCATCAGCCGCAAGCTGCCCGACACCGAGCGCAAGCGGCTCAAGGAAATCCTGCGCGACATCGTCCCCAACGACGCCGGTGTGATCATCCGTACCGCATCCGAGGGCGTGGCAGAGGACGAACTGGCCCGCGACGTGGAGCGACTGCAGGCGACCTGGCGCACCATCGAGAAGGCGGCCGAAGGGAAGAACGACGGCCAGCCCAAGACGCTGTACGAAGAGCCCGACCTGCTGGTCAAGGTCATCCGCGACCTGTTCAACGAGGACTTCTCCAAGCTCGTCATCGAAGGTGACCGGGCCTGGAGCACGGTCGAGAAGTACATCGGCACCGTCGCGCCGGAAATGCTCGCCAGGGTCTCCCGGCACGACAACAGCAACGGCGTCGACGTGTTCGAGGCCTACCGGATCGATGAACAGCTGGCCAAGGCGCTGGATCGCAAGGTGTGGCTGCCCTCGGGTGGCACGCTGGTGATCGACCGCACCGAGGCGATGACGGTGGTCGACGTGAACACCGGCAAGTTCACCGGTTCCGGCGGCAGCAACCTGGAAGAGACGGTCACCCGCAACAATCTGGAGGCGGCCGAGGAGATCGTGCGCCAGATGCGGCTGCGCGATATCGGCGGCATGATCGTCGTCGACTTCATCGACATGGTGCTGGAGTCGAACCGAGACCTGGTGCTGCGCAGGCTCACCGAGGCACTCGGCCGGGACCGTACTCGGCACCAGGTGTCCGAGGTGACCTCGCTCGGCCTGGTGCAGATGACCCGTAAGAAGCTGGGCACCGGCCTGGTCGAGGCGTTCTCGACGACCTGTGAGCACTGCCATGGGCGCGGCATCCTGGTGCACGCCTACCCGGTGGAGCCGTCCGCGGGCGACGACGGTGGGGCCGGGCGTGGAACTCGGGAAACCGGTTCGCGTCGCCGCCGTGGTCGCGACAAGGGCGCGGCAGCCGCCGCACCCGCGGCCGCGAGCAATGGCACCGTGCCGGTCGAGGCCGAGGAGGATATCGCCGTCAAGCGGGCCCACCCGGTCGCGCTGGCGATGGCCGCGCATCACGGCGACGCCGACGAGGACGAATCGACCGACGACATCGAGCCGCTCGAGACCGAGGATGTCGAGGTCGTGACGACCGAAGCCGCGGTCGCCGTGCCCGCTGAGGACGTGGAGACCGAACCGGCCGAGGTCGTCGAGGTCGTCGAGACGGTCACCGAGACCACCCCGGCCGCCGAGGCACCGGCCCGCGAGGCACCGGCCCGCGCGGAATCGGCGCCGGAGCCGGCTGCGGATCGCGCGGTAACCAACGGTGCGCCAGAACCGGCCCCGCGTACCGGACGGCGTCGCAGGGTCGCTCGTTCGGCCGCCGCACCGGCCGCGGACAGCAGTGGTGCGGTGTTCGTGCTGCCGACCGCGGAGCAGGCTCCTGCCCCCGCTGTCGACTTCACCGCCGAGGTTCCGGTGGAGGTGCCGCAGCGTCGGCCACGCCGCCGTGCCGTCGGTCGTCCCGCTGGTCCGCCGCCCGCGGAGGCGTAGCAGCTGCGCTGACAGCTTTGCTTCGGCCGGTCGCACCCCAACGGGGCGACCGGCCGAATCGTTGCATGGTGGCGACACAGGGGCTTCTGTGCCCCGCACTCGGACTCGACGCGGGAAAGTCACCGAAATTCCGCTGGCAAAAGGGTTGCTCGTAGGCTGCCTACAGGCGGATTGTGTCGATGACGGAGTGCTCTGGTAACCTTGGTCGGTCGCTGCCTGGCGATGGGCGTTATACCACGCCCCGCGCAGCAAGCCAGCCAAGAACATCTCGCGTCGCGCAGTTGTGACGCGAGCAGAAACATGACTGTACTTAATCGAGTGGAGGAAGCCGACCGATGGCAACGTACGCGATCGTCAAGACCGGCGGAAAGCAGTACAAGGTCGCGGTCGGTGACCTGGTGAAGGTCGAGAAGATCGAGGGTAAGCCGGGTACTGCCGTCGCCCTGGATCCGGTTCTCGTCGTTGACGGGGCCGACCTGACCACCGACGCCGCGAAGCTGGCCAAGGTCTCCGTGGCCGCAGAGGTCGTCGAGCAGACCAAGGGCCCGAAGATCCGCATCCACAAGTTCAAGAACAAGACCGGCTACCACAAGCGTCAGGGTCACCGTCAGCCGCTGACGGTCATCAAGGTCACCGGCATCAAGTAAGACATCCCGAGGAGATTCAGCTATGGCACACAAGAAGGGTGCGTCCAGCTCCCGGAACGGTCGCGATTCCAACGCCCAGCGACTCGGCGTCAAGCGCTTCGGCGGCCAGAAGGTCAACGCAGGCGAGATCCTGGTGCGTCAGCGCGGAACCCACTTCCACCCCGGCGTGAACGTCGGCCGTGGCGGTGACGACACCCTATTCGCCCTCGCGGCGGGCGCGGTCGAGTTCGGCACCAAGCGTGGACGCAAGACCGTCAACATCGTCGTCCCGGAGCCGGTTGAGGCCTGACCGCCTAAACCTCTCTCCAGACACACCGAGCGGGTCAGGGTCGCAAACCCTGGCCCGCTTTTGTGTTTCCGAAGACCCAGCGTGCTTTCCGAACCACCACGCGCTCTAGTTGGGCGCACTCTGCGATCGACCAGTCCTGAAGGAGGATGATTCGGCATATGTCCAAGTTCATCGACCGTGTCGTACTGCACGTGCGTGCCGGCAAGGGCGGACACGGCTGTGCTTCGGTGCTTCGCGAGAAGTTCATGCCGCTCGGCGGACCCAACGGTGGTAATGGCGGCAACGGCGGGGACGTGATCCTCGAGGTCGACCCCAACGTGCACACCCTGCTGGACTTCCACTTCCACCCGCACGCCAAGGCAGGCAACGGCAAGCCAGGCGAAGGCAGCAACCGCGACGGCAAGCAGGGCACCGACCTGCTGCTCAAGGTGCCCGACGGCACCATGGTGCTCGACGGCAACGGCAAGGTCCTGATGGACCTGGTCGGCGCGGGCAACCGCTTCATCGCCGCCCGTGGCGGCCGCGGCGGACTCGGCAACGCCGCCCTCGCCTCGAAAGCGCGCAAGGCCCCCGGCTTCGCGCTGCTCGGCGAGGACGGCGAAGAGTGCGACCTGATCCTCGAGCTCAAGTCCGTCGCCGATGTCGGCCTGGTCGGCTTCCCGTCGGCGGGCAAGTCCTCGCTGGTTTCCGTGCTGTCGGCGGCCAAGCCGAAGATCGCGGACTACCCGTTCACCACCCTGGTGCCCAACCTCGGTGTGGTGCTCAGCGGCGACACCACCTTCACCGTCGCCGATGTGCCCGGCCTGATCCCGGGTGCCAGCGAAGGCCGTGGTCTCGGGCTGGACTTCCTGCGGCACATCGAACGCTGCGCGGTACTCGCGCACGTCGTGGACTGCGCCACGCTCGAGCCCGGCCGTGACCCGGTCTCCGACGTGGACGCGCTCGAAGCGGAACTCGCGGCCTACAAACCGGCGCTGAGCGCCGATGCGACCCTGGGCGACCTGGCCGACCGCCCGCGCGTGGTGATCCTGAACAAGATCGACGTACCCGATGCCGCCGAGCTGGCCGAAATGGTCACCCCCGAATTCACCGCGCGCGGCTGGCCGGTCTTCGAGATCTCGGCGGTGAGCCGAGAGGGCTTGCGGCCCTTGACTTTCGCGCTCGCGGATCTGGTGCTCCAGTATCGTGAGGCACATCCCAAGGCGGCGCCGGCGCGTCCGGTGATCCGGCCGATCGCGGTGAACCAGTCCGGCTTCAGCGTGATCGCGGACCCGCAGGAGCCGGGCGGCTTCATCGTGCGCGGCTCGCAGCCCGAGCGCTGGGTGAAGCAGACGCAGTTCGACAACGACGAGGCCGTCGGTTACCTCGCGGACCGGCTTGCCCGCCTCGGTGTCGAAGACGAGCTGGTCAAGCAAGGTGCGGAGCCGGGTGCCCCGGTGACCATCGGCAACGTCACCTTCGAATGGGAGCCGATGATCGCGGCGGGCATCGAACGGGTGCCCACCGGCCGCGGCACCGATATCCGGTTGGAACAGGACGAGCGCATCAGCGCCGCCGAGCGCAAGCACGCCTCGCGGGTGCGCCGCGGTCTGGTCAAGGACGACGAGGAGTAAGCCAGTGGCCCGGTCCGGATTGCCCATCATCGCGGCCGACCTGGATCGCCCGTCGTTTCGGGTAGCTGGTCCGCCGAATCGGCCCGGGGTACGGGAACCGTCGGCCGGGACGATTGGTTCGGCGGATTCGATTGCTGTGCAGGGAGTTCAGGGGCTATGACGGTGAATTCGGGTGTTACCGAGGTGGATTCGGAGCTGAGTGAGGCGCGGCGAGCGATCGCGTCGGCGCGCCGGGTGGTCGTGAAGATCGGATCGTCGGCGCTCACCAGCCTGGCGGGTGGGCTCGATACGGCGCGCCTCGATCGGCTCGCCGATGCGGTAGAGGCGCGGATGCGCGCGGGATCCGATGTGGTGGTGGTGTCTTCGGGCGCGATCGGCGCGGGTATCGCGCCGCTCGGCCTGAGCACCCGCCCCCGGGACCTCGCCACCAAGCAGGCCGCCGCGAGCGTCGGTCAGCTGGCGTTGGCGCACGCGTGGGGCACCTCGTTCGCGCGTTACGGCCGCACCGTCGGCCAAGTCCTGTTGAGCGCGGACGATTTCGCGCGCCGTGAGCACCACCGCAACGCGCAGCGCACCCTGGATCGATTGCGGTCGCTCGGCGCGATCGCCGTAGTGAACGAAAACGACACCGTCGCAACGGAAGAGATCCGGTTCGGCGACAACGATCGGCTCGCCGCACTGGTCGCTCACCTGGTCGGGGCCGACGCGCTGGTGCTGCTGTCCGATGTCGAGGGACTCTACGACGGCGACCCGCGCAAGGGCGCGGCGAGCTTCATTCCCGAGGTGCGCAGCAGCGCCGACCTGGACGGCGTGATCGCGGGCAGCGGTGGGGCGCTCGGCACCGGGGGGATGGCCTCGAAGTTGTCCGCGGCGCGGCTCGCCGCCGATGCGGGCGTTCCCGTACTGCTCGCCGCGGCCACCTCCGCCGCTGAGGCATTGACCAGCGGCAAGGTGGGTACGGCATTCGCGGCGCGCCCGGTTCGCCTGTCCGCCCGCAAGTTCTGGGTCCGGCACGCTGCCGACAGTCGTGGTGCGCTGCTCATCGATGACGGCGCGGTGCGTGCTGTCGCCGACCGGCGTTCGCTGCTCGCGGCGGGTATCACCGGATTGCGTGGGCGGTTCTACGGCGGCGATGTCGTTGATCTCGTTGGCAGCGACAATATCGTCGTCGCACGCGGCGTAGTCGCTTATGACAGCACCGAGCTGTCCGGCATGCTCGGGCGTTCCACCGCGGAACTGCCGGACACTATGCAGCGCCCGGTGATTCACGCCGACGACCTGGTGAAGGTCTAGCCGCACCGATACCCGCCGTACGGCTCCAGCGTGACGAGTCCGAGCGGTAGCCGCACAGCTGCTGATTTGTTGAAGTGCGCGCCAACGGAAGTTGGCGCGCTGACACCTATTTCTGTGAGGGGACCACGCCTGGTTGGTTGGTGGTCGACGGAGGTTGCGGCTGTTCGTCTTCCTCGGGGATCGGGCCGGTGACACCTGGCTGACCGCCCGGATCAGGAAGGGGCACAGGCGGTTCCGCTGGGCCGGGGATCGGCGGTTGGGGTGGCGGTTCGGGCAGGGGTGGCTGAGCAGGGGGCTCCGGTAGGGGAGGTGCCTGCTCGGTCGGCGATGGAGGCGGTGCCTGGGTGGTCGGGGGTGGGGGCGGTGGTGCCTGTGTGGTCGGCGGTGGGGGAGGCGCCTGCTGAGTCGGGGGCGCTTCCGGAGTCGGCGTCGCGGAAGGTGGCGCCTGCTGAGTCGTCGGGGGTGAAGTTGGAGTCGGCGTCGGCGTTGGCGTCGGGTCCGGCACGGGCCGCGGCGGAGTCGTAGTGCTCGGTGGCGCTTGCGATTCCGGCGCCGAAGGTGCGGGCGCGGGCACGGTCGGATGAACGTTCGGCTGCTTGCCGTCCGGCTGACTGGGCTGCTGCGGCGTGTACTCCGTCGGCGGCACCGTCCGTTGCTGTGGCACGAACGGCGCGGGCTTGACGTCGGTGGGCAACTCGGGCGGCGGCGGCAGCGCGGGAACAGCTTTGCCCGCCATCCCGTAGGCCGGTTTGTACACCATGTTCATCGCCAGCACCGCCTCTTGGCGCATCGTCTCCTCGGCCATCTTCGCGTCGATGACGTGCGCGGCCTCGAGTAGTCGCGCGACCGCGCCGATCGGACCGGACGAGCCAGGCGGTGCTACCGCGATCTTGACCGCTTCGGCCGCCGCGGCGACGCCGCCGAGCCTCGCGCCGACCTGGCCCATGATCGCGGCGAGTTCATCCACCGAGGACGCGAAGCTGCGAGTGCTCGCGTACGCCGCCTCGGCCGCCGCACCCTTCCACTCCATCGAGTTCATCACCCGGTCCACGCTGCCGCGGGTAAGCGGGAACGAGGTGCTGAGCGTGGCTGCCACCTCCAGCCAGGCGACCGAGGCCTGCAGCACCTCGGCGGCGTTGATCTGCTGGGTCTTGGCGTAGATCTCTTCGTGCCGCATCGACTCGAAGTGCTCCATCGAGCTGATGTAGTCGGGATCGGTGCCGCTCATCGGGGGAGCCTCGATGCGACGGCGCGCAGGGCGGCGGCGTTGGCGGCATCGGCCTCGTCGAGTAACCCGCCGCTGATCAGAAACGCCTCTTTCAGGCGGTAGGCAGCCTCGATGTAGTGATCCAGCAACGCTGCGGCATCCCGCGCTTTGTGATTGAACCCGGCCTGTAACTGCTGCGCCGAGACGAATCCGCCGAATCCGCCGAGCTCTGCGGCGGTTTCGAGACGTTGTTGCAGGTAGATCAACCGCTCAGCCTGCCGGTCGTACATCTCGGCGCATCGTCGCGCCGCGGCCGGATCGAATTGGACGGTGCCTGCCTGGGCCGCTTGCTTGAACCGGACGATATCGGCTCGGCTGGTCTCGATCGTCATCGCACACCCCTGAGATGGTCGGTCAGCCTCAGACTAGCCCGAAGTGGAGCCAACGGGCAGCAGTGGTTATCGGTTGGCATCGAAGAACGGGTTCACGCCTGAATGCGTTTCTGTAGTTGCGCGGCGATCTGTTCGGTCGAGGCGGGGGTGAGGTGAACTTCCGCGCCCGCCCTGATGAGGTAGCGGCCGTCGCCCTTGACGTCGAACCAGGTGTAGTGGACCGGCGGTGCCGGTGTCTGCTGGTCCAGCCTGGACTCGATCCGGATATGGCCTTCCGCGCTATGCGGTTTCAGCAGCAGCTTGCGGATGCGTGGCGCGGTCGGCTGTTGCGCGACCACGACCTCCTCGTCGCGGACGGCCGCTGTCGGCGCCACCCTGGCCGGTTCCCGGCCGGGCGGAGTATCGGGCAGCAGACCGGCGATCCGGGCGCCCAGTTTGCCGCTGTGCCCGATGGTGAGGCGCACCCGGCCACCGAAATCCGGGGACGAGCCCGGTTCCTGCACGGCGAGTACGGCCCGGTCGTAGATCGCCGCGGCCAGCAACCGGATCTCGCTGCCCGCGGTGTGCGCGCCGCCGATCGCGACGATCCTGGTGTGTGGTGCCGCCAGGATGCGCAGGCAGGCGCTCAGGTCGGGGTCGGCGCCGAGCGGTAGCCGTTCGTCGAGGGTGGCGCGCAGCCGATCGGCCTCGTCCTCGGTGCGCGGCGTTTCCAGAATGCGGAGCGGATACGGGTGCCGATCGAGGTCGGTTTCGCGCCAGACGTGGGCGAACTCGTCCGGACTTAAGGTCCAACTCACCGCCCGAATCACATCCTCACCGAACCCACGGAAACTGCTTCGTAGCTTAACGGCCGCCGCGGGCGACGGCGGCCGCCGCACCGAGCACCTAGGATTGTGGGCTAACGCTGCGGTGAATTCTCGGATATATCCAAACAACCCCTTTAGTTTGCTGGCCCACCCGTGCCGGAGCGCTGTGCTCCGGACGACGACCAAGGGGTGAATGGGAGTATGCCGTGCAGGTGCTTGGACCGTGGACCGATATCGCGACGATCGCCGCCGTTGGCGGCGGTAAAGCGCGCGGCTTGCACAGCCTGGGGCAGTGCGGGTTTCGGGTCCCGGACTGGACCGTGCTCGGCACCGATGTCTTCGCGCGGTTCACCGCCGAAGACGAGCTCGAGCGGGCAGTGATAGAGGTCACAGGGCTGGACGAGCTCGACGCGGCACTCGGAGCAGGTGCTGAATTGCGCGCCCGGATTCGCGCGACACCGCTGCCGCAGGAGATTCGCGAGTTGATCGTCGACGCCTACGAGCGGCTCGGCGGCGGACCGATCGCGGTGCGCTCGTCCGTCGTCGCGGAGGACGGGCCGGAGCACTCGTATGCGGGCCAGTTCGATTCCTTCCTGAACGTCAACGGCGTCGACGCGGTGCTGGACCGGGTGCGCGACTGCTGGGCGTCGGCATTCTCCGAGCGATCGCTCCGCTATGCCTTCGCGAACAAACAGCCGCGGGCGTCCGCGGTCGCCGTTGTGCTGCAACGCCTGATCGTGGCGCGGGCCAGCGGCGTCATGTTCACCGCGAATCCGATCAGCGGCGCGCGCGACGAACTGGTGATCAGCGCGGTCTACGGGCTCGGTGAGGGCCTGGTGTCCGGCGCGGTGGATGCGGACTCGGTGGTGGTCGACAAATCCTCCGGCGTGGTGCTGGAAACCGTGGTGGGCGACAAGGACCGCTCGTATGTGGTCGCGGGCGATCAGGGCTGTGCCATCAGCGAAATCGATCCGGCGCGGCGGGAACTGCCCGTGCTGATCGACGCCGAGATCGCCGAGGTGGCCGAACTCGGGCGCAAGGTGGAGGCGGAATTCGATGCGCCGCAAGACGTGGAGTGGGCCATCGATGACGACGGGCTCTGGTTCCTGCAATCGCGGCCGATCACCACGGCGCTCGGTGTCCGTCCCGGCGCGCTCATTCGTGGCGCGGGCGAGGTCGTTCCGGATGGCGAACAACGAATCTGGGACAACTCCAACATCATCGAGAGCTTCAACGGCCTCACCTCGCCGCTGACCTACACCACCGCCGCCGACATCTACGGCCGCGTGTACCACGGCTACGCGAAATCTCTGCGGGTACCCGACGAGCAGGTGCGGCAGACCGAGCAGTGGACTCCGGTGCTGCTCGGCTACTTTCACGGTCGCGTCTACTACAACCTGCTGCACTGGTACCGGATGGTGGGCATCGCGCCGGGCTACCCGCTGAATCGCAAGGTGCTCGAGGCCGCGCTCGGCGTGGACGAGCCGCTACCCGACGACGTCGCGAAGACATTGCGCCCGTTCACCTTCGACAACCCAGTGCGCAGGCTGCGGTCACGGTCGGTGACCACGCTGACCTATCTGCGCCGCCTGTTCGGCATCGATGACATCGTCGAACAGTTCATGACCGACTTCTATCGCGTCTACGACGAATACGAGGCCATCGACTACACCACGCTGACCGGCGCGCAAGCCTACGCGGCATACCGGAAGGTGGACCGCGACCTGGTCGAGCGCTGGGGCCCGCTGATGGTGCTCGACGCGATCCTGCTGACCTGCACCGGATTGATGTTCCTGCTGACCAAACTGCTGCTGCCGAAGGCGCCGGAGTGGTTCCTGTACGCGGTGGTCGGCCCCGGCGCCGATGTCGAATCCGCCGAACCCGCCCGCGCGATGAAGGCACTCGCCGACAAGGTGCGTGCCGACCCCGAACTGACCGCACTGGTGAATTCGACAGCGCCGGAACAAATCTACCCGGCGCTGGCGGACCGGCCGGACTTCCGCGCCGAGGTCGACGCCTACGTCGATCGTTACGGCTACCGCAGCCTGGACGAACTCAAGCTGGAAACACCCGACCTGCGCGAAGATCCGGCGAGCCTGTTCGTCATGCTGCGCAGCGCCATGCCGGACGCGCCGCTCGGGCACCGTGACGAAGCCGAGGAATATCTCGACGCGCACCTGCACGGATTCCGGCGCCGGATCTATGAACTGCTGCGCGGCAAGGTTTCCCGGTGTGCCGCACACCGCGAACGGCTGCGGTTCTGCCGGACCAGGGCCTTCGGCATGGTCAAACGGATGATCCGGGTGATGGGTCGCGACCTGGCCGAGCGCGGCGTCATCGACGAGTTCGCCGATGTCTTCTACCTGACCGTGCAGGAGCTGCGCGGCTGCTACGAAGACGCCGATACCGCCGCGCTGCGCGAGCTCGTCGCGGCGCGAAAGGCACAGCGCGCCAAGGACGCCGAGCTGGTGGCTCCGGCCCGGTTCGTCACCACGGGGTCGACGTTCGGCCGCGCCGAACTGGCGAGCCAGGGCTGGGTGCCGATCACCGACACCCCGGCCGCCGAGGCGGGGACCGTGCTCGCGGGTACGCCGTCGGCGTCCGGGATCGTCGAGGGGGTGGCCGTCGTCGTGGACGAGCCGCGCGACGTCGCGGGTGGCATCCTGGTGGCTTACCGGACCGATCCCGGCTGGGTGGCCGCGCTGCCCTCCGCGTCGGCCCTGGTCATCGAGCGCGGCAGCCCGCTCACCCACGTCGCCATCGTGGCGCGGGAACTCGGGGTGCCGACGGTGGTGCAGGTGAAAGACGTGACCAAACGGGTCCGGACCGGTATGCGGATCCGGGTCGATGGCACCCATGGGACCGTTACCGTGCTGGCCGAAGGAGATGTCCGCGATGGATCATGACAAAGACGTTGCGGCCGTCCGGGATTGGCTAGCCGGCCGGGCCGGACAGGCCGGGATCCACTTGGCCGACGAGGCCGACGGCTGGGAGTACCGGAGCTACGCCGAACTGGCCGAGCAGACCTGGTCCATCGCCGCACTGATGCGGCAGCACGGGATGGGCAGCGGCGACGGCGCCTGCGTCATCATGCCGACCGGCTTCCCCTGCGTCGCCGCGTTCTACGCGGTATGGGCGTGCGGCGGAGTGTTCACGCCGGTCGCACCGCCGATGTTCGGTGACCTGGACCAGATCATCGCCCACATCGCCGCGATCCTGACCCAGGCGAATCCCCGGCTGGTGGTCACCTCGACCGAATTCGAGCAGTTGGTGCGGCAGGCGGCGACGGCGGCCGGACGCACCGACGAACCACTGGTGATCGACCCGGCGACGCTGAACCCGTGCCCGCCCGCCGAGCGAGTATTCGGTGCGCCCGACGAATGCGCGCTGCTGCAATTCACCTCCGGGTCCACCGCCGCCCCGCGCGGCGTGCGGGTGAGCTGGCACAACCTGGCGAACAACATCGCGATGATCTCCGCGCTGGTCGAGTGGCGCCGCGGCGAGGCGATGGTCTCCTGGCTGCCGCTCTATCACGACATGGGTCTGGTCGGTGCGTTCCTCACCACCGTCACCAACCAGGGCGATCTGTACCTCATGCGCCCGGACCAGTTCGTCCGCGAACCCGTGCGCTGGCTGCGGGCGATGGCGCACGCTCAGCACTCCCCGTCGCCATCGTTCGCGCTCGGCTATGTGGCGCACCGGGTTTCGCCCGAGGAGATCGCCGACCTCGACCTGTCCGGTTGGCGCACGCTCGCCGTCGGATCCGAGCCCGTGGAGGTGGCCGATCTCCAGTCGTTCGCGAAACTCACCGGCCCGCGCGGATTTTCGATGGACGCCTACACGCTGGCCTACGGGTTGGCGGAGGCGACGCTGATGGTGACCTCCTCGGCGCGGCACCGACCCATCACCGCCTTGCGCCTCGACACCGCGACGCTGCGGTTCGGCGAACCCGTCACGGTCCTCGAAGAGCAGTTGCTCGATGACACCCACCGCGTCGACGGCGCGGGATGGATCACCGGGCTCGGCTATTCGACTCCGGAATCGACCGTCACGGTGGTCGATGAAGAGGGGCGGGTGCTGCCGGACGGCACGCTCGGCGAGATGGTGGTGGTCGGGGACTCGGTGGCGCTTGGCTATTCCGACGAGTCCGATACCGCGTCTACCCGGATCGTCGACGGCGCGCTGTACTCCGGTGACGCCGGATTCCAGCATCGCGGTGAGGTTTTCGTGCTCGGCCGGATGGGCTCGAGCCTGAAGGTGCGCGGCCGGTCGGTGTTCATGGAGGACATCGAATCGCGCGTTGCCCAGGAAACCGGGCTCACCAAGGGCAAACTCGCCGCTGTGGCGATCACCGAACCGGGCGAGCAGGGGATCGCGCTGTTCGCCGAATCCAAGCCGGGCGATTGGATTTCCGAGGCGCGCAAGATTATTCGCAGTGAACTGGGGCCCGCGCAGACGGTCACCATCGTCACCGGCCCACGCGGCATCATCCGGCGTACCTCCAGCGGTAAGCCACGCAGGCGGCACATGTGGGAGCAGTTCCGCAGCGGTGCGCTGGCGGATGCGGTCGTCCACGAACCTCCCGGTCTCTCCGGCGAGAGCCCGAATCGAGTCGTTGCCGACGGGCCCGAACCGACACTGGCGGCCGAACGGGTGCGCCAGCTGCTCGACCGCGCACTGGAAAGCGTGGCGGTGCCCGCGAATTCGACCGTGTTGTTCGAGGGATCGCTGGCCGAGGGATTCGGCAACGAGGGGTCCGACGTGGACTTCCTCGTGCTCGCGCCCGGCGACGAGGAACTGCCGACGTTGCCGACGGTGCTGTTCATCGACGGCCGCCGGGTGGAGGTGCGCACCCGCTCCGAGGCGCAGCTGCGACGGCAGCTCGAACAGGTGGCGAACGCCGCGCAGGTGTCGGAGCTGGAGGAAGACCTGCTCAACCGGTGTCAGCGATTCCTGCGGGCGACGGTGGTCCGCCGCGGCGGACCCGACGTCGATGCCTTGCGTGCGCTGCTGCCGCACAGCACGTTTACGACACTGATCGCCGACTGGTGGTTCGCCAGGGCGGTGCATGCGCTGCGGTACGCCGGCGCACTGCGCGCGCTGCGGGCGCGCGACGAAGCGATCGGCTGGGCCCGCGACGGCTTGCTCCAGGCCATGAAGGGCTGGGCCGCGCGCCGCGGCGAAAGCTATCTGGAGACCAAATGGCTGCCGCAGCAGCTGGATCGGATCGGCGGCGACGAACTCATCGATCGCTACCGCGACCTCAGCGATCCCGGCGCATGGGCGGGCGACGATACGACGCGGACCCACGGTGACGCGCTACCGGGTGTGCTCGGCGACGCGCAGGCGCGGGCACTGTCCGAGCAGGCGACCTGGGCGCAGCTGCTCGAACTCGCCCAGGCGCTTGGGGTCGCGGACGTCGTCGACGATCCCGACCAGCTCCTGTTCGCCAGGGTGCCCGAGGTGACGACTTGGACGATCGGCAAGCGAGTGCACGTCATCCGTGGTGACAGCGAGGTGTTCGCGCTGTCGGACAGCGGTGCTCGCGCCTGGCGCTCGGTGGTGTTCCGTCATTCGCTCGCCGCAGTGCTCGCCCGGCAGCCGCATGACATCACCGCCGAACTGGCGGAGTTCCTTCGGCTCGGCTTCGTCGGATTGCAGTGGCGGCGTGGCGAAGTGCTTACACCCGCGCTCGCCATGTGCAAACCAGTGCGGCCATACACCCCGGTGGCGTCCGCACTGGCGCCCGCTCTCGGCGTGTCCGGTGCGGCGCGCGAGGAGGCGATCGCGACATTGTCGCCACTGCCCGCCCGCCGTTTCACCGAGTGCGCGCTGAACCTGGTGTGGTCGAACATCGTGCTGGAGAACGCCCGCGAGGACCTGGCGGGTGCCGTCAAGGACGGGCAGGGGGCAGTCGCCGATATCGCGGCGCACCGGATGATCGCCATGGGCGTGCGGGTGGTGTTGTCCGCCTTTGGTATTCACCCGCTACCGGCCGATGTCGCTCCGATAGTGACCTTGCGCCGCATCCTGCCACCGCACGCCCAGCACCGTGCCGACCTGCTCGCGCGGCTGGAAACCGCTGGGCGGGTGCGGTTCTCGGAGACCAGCGCGACCGGCGGTGACCCGCTGGCAGGTGTCGCGATCCTCGACGATTTCGTGACGCTGGTGCGCTCCGTCGCCGCGGACCCGGACGTGACCGGGTTCCCGGCTTCGTTCGACTCACGCGAACAGTGGCGGCGCACCCTGGCCATCGGCTACGACTGGCTGCGCGTCGCAGGCTATCTCGACACCGACCTGCCTCTGGACGAGGCCCGAGACCTGCTGGCCTCCGGCGGGCAGCAACCACATCTGCGCGACGAAGGGATCCGGTCATGACCGCTGTAACCGACGCCGCCGTGGCCGAGCGGGTGCGCACCCTGGTCAACGCCATGGCGCCGAACCCGCAGGCAACAACCGACGATGGTCAACGGCTCATCGAGGACCTGGGCTTCGACTCGTTGCGGTTGATGGAGCTCACCGTCGTATTGGAGCGGGCGTTCGACCTGCCGCGCTACAAGCCGGAGCAACTCGTCGGTGTGCGACGGGTCGGTGAGGTCATCGGTTTGATTTCGGGTTCCCTAGCCGAGGGAGGCCGGTCATGAGTGGGCGCGACACCGTGTTGGTCACCGGTGCGACAGGGCTGGTCGGCGCGGAAGTGGTGGCCCGCCTGGCCGCCGCCAGCCGACCGGTCGCCGCTGTGCTGCACAGCAATTCGCGCATCGTTCGCAATGACGGCACCGTCCTTGGTGCGGGCAGTCAGGTCGCCGGTGACATTCGGAGCCCGGGATTCGGGCTGTCCGAGCGTGATCGCGTTGACCTGTCCGAACGCGTCGGCATGATCGTGCACTGCGCGGCCACCACGGCGTTCGATGCCACGGCGACGGACTACGAAGAACTCAATGTGCGCGGCACCGCCAACGCCATCGCGCTCGCGCAGGCGTGGGATGTGCCGCTCGTGCACGTCAGCACGGCCTACGTGTGCGGACGGCGCGGCGGCACCATCACCGAGGAAGAACTCGAAGCGGGCCAGACCTTCGGAAACGGCTACGAGGAGAGCAAGTTCCGCGCCGAACAGCTGGTGCGCGCGGCCGGGGAACAGGGCCTGCGCTGGGCTATCGTGCGACCGGGCATTGTGACCGGCGCGACCGGAACCGGCGTGATCCGCGAGTACAAGAACCTCTACACCGTCGTCAAACTGATGGTCGAGGGCAAGTTGCGGTCGCTGCCCGGACGATACGACGCGACCCTCTCACTGGCGCCGGTCGATCATGTCGCCGACGTGATCGCCGCGGCCGTACTGGATTTCGACTCGGCGCATCATCGCACCTTCCACGCGGTCGGCCAGGACACGCTGTCGTTGCGCGAGGTGTCGGATGTCCTCGCCGAATATCCGTCCTTCGAGGTCGCGACCTTCGTGCCAGCGGCGACCTTCGACATCAACGATCTCGACGCCATCGAGCGGGAGTACTACCTGCGCATCGGCTCGCTCTACACCAGTTACTTCGAGCGCCGTCTGGTCTTCGGCACGGTGAATGTCGAAGTGCTGCTCGGTAAACCGTCTCCCTCGACCGGCAAGGAGTATCTGCGGGTGCTGCTGGACTACTGTCTCGAATCCGGCTATCTCGGCGTGCCGCTGCCGTCGATCGAAGAAGTGCTGGCAGGCAATGACTTCGGCGGGGTGGACCGATGACCCCGCCGCTGCGTGAGCTGCTCGCCGCGCTGACGCCGCAGCCGGAGAAGGTGACGGCCTATGTCGACGACACCTACGTACAGGAGACTGTCGAGCATCTCGACCGCCTCGGTGTCGACGCCGCGAAGTTCGCCAGGGAGCACTCGCTGCTGCTGCTCAAACCGGATGCCATCGTCGCCAGATCGGTCGAGCCGACGCTGAAATGGCTGGCGGACAATAACTTCCGGGTCGTGTCCGCCTTCCGGGTCGCGGTCGATCGGCATTTCGCCCGCGCGCTGTGGTATTTCGCCTGGAATATCGCCTCGCCCGAACGTAGGCGGCTGGCCGACCTGCTGGTGGGCATCTCGGACGTGTTGGTGCTTGTGGTCCGCGGGGTAGACGCGGAACTGCCGGTCCCGGTGCGGCTCACCGAGGCCAAGGGCGCGACCGACCCGCGCAAACGCAAGCCCGGCGAGCTGCGCTACCTGCTCGGCCGCCACAACTATCTGCTGAATCTGGTGCATTCGCCCGACGATCCCGCCGATGTGCTGCGGGAGCTCGCCATCCATCTGGACGAGCGAAGCCGGGCGACGGTGGTCGCACAGGCGGGCACGGGCGACGATCGCTCCGCCGACGCCCTGGTGATCGCGGACGACCTTTACGCGCAGGCACCCGCTCGCAGCTTCGACCGCGCCACCGCGGTCGAAACGATCCTGCGCGACCTCGAGCGGACCGGTTCGACGGCCCCACCCGGTTTCGACCCGCAGGACGACGCGGAGTGCGCGCGCCTGCTGTATTCCGCGTGGGCCGACGGCCGGGAACTCGATCCCTGGTCGGTCATCGTGCTCGGGTCCTATGTACTCCCGATGCGGGTCGGCACGCAGCCGCAAACGCTGCGACCGGTAACCGCGCAAGACTGGCTGGAGGAACGACCGTGACGGCGAACGTGGAAACGGTAAAGACAGCAACCCATCTCCGCACCATCTCGCGCGCGCTGGCGCACCGGTGCGCGGTGTCCGAGGTGTTCGTCACCTCGCTGGACACGGTGGCCGAGAACGAGTTCGTGGTCGGCGCCCAATTACCGAGAATGCACGCCTATTACGGCGATCACACCGGCTCGCTCGCCCTGCGCCACGATCCGCTGCTGGTGATGGAGGCCGCCAGGCAGGCCGCGATCGCGCTGAGCCACGAGTTCTACGGGGTGCCCGCCGATATGGCGTTCATCGTGCGCACCTTCAACGGCACCGGCGCGGATACGCCCGCGTGGGAAGTCGGCACCGCGCCCGCCGATCTCGTGATGCGGGTGCGGGTACCGCGGCGGCACGTGCGCGGCGAGACGGTGCACGGGCTGGACATGGTGCTGGAAATCGACTGCGGCAACGAGTCGATGATGACCGTGGACGGTTCGTTCTCGTGGATGACCCAGCGACAGTGGTCCGCACTGCGCGGCGCCTTCCGGAAAAGCCTTGGGCTCGGGCCGTATCGGGGTGCGTCGGCGCTCTCCGACCGCGCCGCCTCGGTCGACGTCGGGCGGGAGAACTGGCGCAATGTCGTGATCGCGCCGCCGCAACTGTCCGGGACCACCGCTCGCGCGCTGCTCGTCCCCGATCTCGGCCACCCGTTCCTGTTCGATCATCAGCTCGACCACGTGCCGGGCAGCCTGCTGATCGAGGCGTGCAGGCAGACCGCGTTGGCCATGGTGCTGCACCGCGCACCCCGATTGGAGTGCGTCGGAAGCGCTTTCGAGCGCTTCGTGGAGTTGGACCGTCCGGCGGAATGCGTTGCCGAGATCACCGGCCAGCAGGCCGACCGTACCGTGATCCACTGTGAGATCCGGCAGGCCGACGCGGTAGCGGCCGAGATCGATCTCGAATTCGCCGACGACGAACTGGGTTTCGGCGCCGAAGGAACGGAGGCGGGCCGTTGAGCGGCACCGAACTGCTCACCACCACCCGATCGATCCGCCGTCGCCTCGACCTGTCGCGTCCGGTCGAGCGGCGGGATCTGCTGGAGTGCCTGGATATCGCGGTGCAGGCGCCCAGCGGCAGTAATCGGCAGCCGTGGCGATTCCTGATTGTGCAGGACGGCGATACCAAGGAACGGATCGCGGGCTACTACCGGAAAGGGTTCGCTGCCAATCTTTCCGGCCGCACGCCGCGACCCGACCAGCTCGGGGACCTCGCCTCCGGGCAGTATCTCGCCGAACACTTGGCCGAGGTACCCGCGCTGGTGGTCGTCTGCTCGCTGGGCCGACTGCCGGAGCCCGCGTCGGCGCTGCGGCTGGCGAGCTTCTACGGTTCGGTCTATCCGGCCGTATGGAACTTCATGCTCGCGCTGCGTGCGCGCGGACTCGGGTCGTGCCTGACGACGGCCCACCTGGCCTACGAGCGGGAGATCGCGGAGCTGTTGGGCATCCCGTTCGATGAGGTGACCCAGGTGGCCATGGTCCCGGTCGCGCATCTGTTGCCCGGAAGCGACGGGCCCGGTCGGCGGGTCCCGGCCGCCGAGGTGACCATGTGGGATCGATGGGTGTGACCCGGCCGCTGGTGTCCGCCACGCGGATCGCCCGGTTCACCGCGGTGATGTACAAGCCGCACTACCTGCTGTACGGCGTGCTGTGGGTGCTCGCGTTGGAGGGCACGGCTTCGCTTGTGACGCAGCCGGATTCGCCGTGGCGTCCGACCTTGGCCACTGTGGTCCGGATCGCGGTGGTCGCGTTCGTCCTGCTGTACCTGCGGATGGTCGATGAGCAGAAGGATTTGGAATACGACCGGGTGCATAATCCGGACCGTCCGCTGGTGACCGGTGCGGTGAGCGCCGTCGAGCTGCGTGTCGCCATGGGTCTCATCGCGATCGGCGCCGTCGCGGGCAGTCTCGCGCTGTCCGTGGGTTCGGCCGTAATGATCACTGTCGCAATGGCTTACGGGCTGGCGCTATGGGGGTTCGAGCGGCTGTTCGCCACCGTGCGGACCAACATTCTGGTGAATCTGGTCGTCACCTATCCGGTGCAGCTGCTCGTCACCGGTTACGTCGTGGTGTCGGCGATCGACACCGGCGAGGTGCGTGCGCACTGGCAGGCAGCGGCGGTCGCCGTTATCTTCGCCGGTGCATTCCTTCAGTTCGAGTTCGCCAGGAAGACTTCCCGCGAACGTCGGCCCGATGAGCTGCTGTACTCGAATGCGTTGGGTGCCAAGGGCAGCACCGCGGCGTCTGTGCTGTGCGCGGGTGCCGCCGTGCTGTGTGCTCTCGTGCTCGTCCGGCCGTGGGAGTATTCGCTGCCGTCGTCGCTCCTCGGCTGGCTCCCCGTGCCGCTGCTGGCGATTCCGGCGTTCGGCGCGGTGAAGTTCTTGCGCAGTGACCGCGTCGACTATCCGGTGCTGCCCGCGGTGGTCTTCATCCTCACCCTCTATCTCGCGCTGATCGGCCAGGCCCTGGCCCTGCCGTAGCCGGACGTGGCAAAACGTCCAGGTGCGCCACCGTCGTGTCCTGCTCGGGTCTGGTGAAATACGGCAGAGGACGGTAGGCGATAGGCATTGACGCCGATGCGGTGGTCCGGGCAATCCTCCTCGGCCGCACCGAGATACACCGCCAACGCATACGCGAGCGGCCCGCGGTGCGACTCCGGAATCCTGGCGAGCGCTACTCGTCGGCGCTTCTTACTGCCGTAACGACCGCTGCGGTGTACTGCGTTGTGAAGCTGCCGCCTACCGCGTCGATCGCGGCGCCGAGGCCGACCAGCACTTCGTTCAGCACTTCCTGCGGGAGCCGGGTGGTGAGGCCGGTAGTGGCCGACAGTTCCAGCCACTCGTCGCGAGTGTAGGACTGACGCCAGTCGAATCGGCGCAGCTCCGGCTCGCCGAAAGCGCTTGTCCGGCGGATACCTTCGGATGCTGTGTCGCCCATCGTCGTGTACACCTCCCGGACGGGAGTCGCGGCCATGCGGGCGATGGGTGAGTCCGGTAGCACCTGGCGATAGACCTCGGCGAATGCCTCCGCCAGTTCGGGTGGTGGCTGATTCACGTTCCAGAACACGGCCAACTGGCCGCCGGGCCGCAGGACCTCGGCCGCCTTCGTCGCGCCCGCGACGGGGTCCACCCAGTGCCAGGCCTGCCCGGAGACGACGGTGTCGAAGGTCCGGCCCCTGGGATCCCAGGCTTCGAAGGTGGCCACTTCGACCTCGGTGCCATTGCGACGGGCGAATTCGGCCATGCGGTCGTCGGGTTCGACGCCGAGGACCGTGCAACCGGCGGCTTGGAACTGACGGGCGACGATGCCGGTGCCGATACCTACGTCGAGGAAATCGCGACCCGGGCTGGCGGCGACGATCGCCGCCACCATGGCGTCGGGGTAGCGCGGTCTGGATCGGTCGTAGCGTTCGGGGTCCACCCCGAACGACTCCGCCACTTCGCGGATTCGATGCGGCTCGTGCTGGGAGCGGGGCGATTGCCCCGTCGGTATAGTGGGCATGTGCCCACTATAAGTGGGCACATGCCCACTCTTCAACCGTTCGGGCTGGCGAAGCAAGGAGAAGTACACGGTGCCAACAGGTGTGGCGATGCGCGATGTGCGCGAGCAGTTGTTCGATGCTGCCGAGCGCATTCTGTTGCAGGACGGGCCGAGTGCGCTGACCAGCCGGGCGGTCACCGCGGCGGCGGGCTGTGCCAAGGGGGTGCTGCACCGGCACTTCGCCGACTTCGACGCCTTCCTGGCCGAGCTCGTGCTGGACCGCATCGCGCGGGTCGACCAGCAGGCGGCTGCTCTGCGCGAGTCCGCCGGGACCGGCACTGTCGTGGGCAACCTCACCGCTGCGCTGACTACCGTGTTCGGATCGGTGGCCGTGGCCATCATCAGCCTCGTCACGTTCCGGGATGAGTTGCGCGCCAGGCTCCGTCAGGCCAGGCCGACCGGTGTTCCGCTGTTGGCCGAAGCGACAGCGATGATCGCCTCCTACCTCGTCGCCGAGCAAGCACAGGGGCGTATCGCGGCGGACGCCGACGTAGATGTGCTCGCTCCCACGCTGATCGGGGCGGGACATCTACTGTTCGCCGATCGGAAAGGCACACCACCGGAGGCCGAAGCCGTCGGCAAGGTCGTCACCGCAGTCATCGCCGGGGCGTTGACGGGTTAAGCAGGTCTGGCCTCGAGAACGTTGTCCGGGGAGGCGGTCGGTATCACGTTGGTCAGGGTGAATCCGAAGCGTGCCAGTAACTTTCGGTACTCGGCCGCGGTGCGTTCGCGGCCGCCGGTATTGATGAGCATTTCCAGGTCGACGAACTTGCCTGGATGCGGGCGAGTGTTCTCCGGGACGACCAGTTCGATGATCAGCAGGCGGGCATCGGGTTTCATCGCGGCGCGGACGGCGGCCAGGATTCGGCCCGCGTCGTCTTCCGGCCAGTCGTGCAGGACGTGTTTGAGGAGATAGGCGTCGCCGCCCTGGGGGACGGAGTCGAAGAAGGATCCGCGTTCGATCGTGCAGCGGTCGATCAGTCCCAGATCGGCCAGGCGAGTCGTCGCCGACTCGACCACCCCTGGTAGCTCCAACAGCACGCCCCGGGAACGTGGTGCGCGGCGCAGGATTTCGGCGAGCAGCGTGCCGTCGCCCCCGCCCACATCGACCACGGTGCCGAAGCGAGTGAAGTCGTAGGCCGCGAGCACGGGTTCCAGCCCGAGGCTGCCGATGCTGGTCATCGCGTTGTCGAACAGCGTGCCGAGTTTCCGGTCGGCCCGCACCTGGTCGAAGAACGACATGCCGTGCAGCGCTTCGCCCACCGGCTTGCCGGTGCGCACCGCGTCG
Source organism: Nocardia iowensis (assembly GCF_019222765.1). Lineage (NCBI taxonomy): Bacteria > Bacillati > Actinomycetota > Actinomycetes > Mycobacteriales > Nocardiaceae > Nocardia > Nocardia iowensis. Next base: position 2,131,362 of record NZ_CP078145.1, read on the forward strand.
ACGAGATGCGACCAGTTGTCCCGGTGGATCGGGGAGCCGAAGAACAGGGCGGCATCGCGTAGCGAGACGTCGGCGTCGCGTCGCAGCGCTCGCGCCATCGAAGTGAGCGCGTACCTGCCGTCCCGGCGCTCGGTGAAGATGCCGTGACTGATCAGCAGCCGGAGCAGCCGATGCAGCGCCTGCTCGTCGGCCCCTATCTGCGCTGCCAGTTCGGCGCCGCTTCGCGGCCCGTCGGCGAGGGCGTCGGCGACACCGAGTTCGGCGGCGGCGTGGATCGCCTGCGACAGCCAACCGGCGGCGAGCAGCTCCATAGTCGCGACATGCCCCGGCACCAGCTTGCGATAGGCGAGCGCCAAACCGTTGCGCACCAGCTCTACCGCGCGGATCACTGCCTGCGGCGGCATTCTCGGTTCGCGGGAAGCCATGCGACTCCTCCCTGGCCGACGAATGAGACGTGGCCAGCCTAGCCGCGGTCAGAAGCGCCAGCGGGTCGCACCGCCGGGTTCCACTGTGCCGAGCGCCATCGCGATGTTCGGGGTGATGCGGTAGACGTGCCACGGTGGGGGGCCCGCGGACTGGGCGCTGTACTCGGCGGTGAGTGCCTCGCCGGTGTCATCGACCGCGGCGGGCCAGCCGCCTGACGAGATGGCCGCACCGAATTCATCTGGCATGCAGGACCACCGGAAGCCGGGACGGGGAAGCGACGAAATCGCGGTTCGACGGCTTCACCTGATAGTCAGGATCGGCGACCGGCCGCCAGCGGGCGAACAGGGCCGCGGTGGCGAGGGTGATGGTCATCAGCGCGAAGTTGTTGCCCGGACAGTGCCGGATGCCGACCCCGAACGGCAAAATGGCTTTCTTGTCGATCTCCTCGACTCGGCCGGGGAACCAGCGATCGGGATCGAAGGATTCCGGGTTGGGGTAGTAGTGCGGATTGTGGTGAATCATGTACGGACTGAAAACGACCATGGCGCCGTCGGGCAGCGTGGTGCCGCCCAAGGTCACCGGGCCGTCGGCGGTGTGCGTGCTGACCCACGGCCCCCAGAAACGCAGTGTTTCCAGCACGACCAGTCGCAGATACGGCAGCCGCGCGACATGGTCGGGCGTGACCGGTGCAGCCCCGACGAAATCGGCCAGCTCCCGGTGTAATTCGTCGGCGATATCCGGATTGCGCATGATCTCGTGCCATACCCAGCCGAGGATGGACGCGGTCGAGCCGACTCCGGCGGCCAGCATCAGCAGCAGCTCATCGATGATCTCCTCATCGGAGAGGCGGGTGCCGGTCTCCGGGTCGCTGTGCTGGACCAGCGCGGAGAGCACATCGTGGAAATCCCGGTCGGCACGGCGATATTCGGCCACCACGGCCCCGATCTCGGCCCGCAGCCGACGGGACTTGGTGGTGAACCGCCGATTGGCGATCAACCGCAGGCGGCGCACCGGCGGCGGCAGCGCGGCGCGCTGGATCACCTGGCCGAGTAGCCACGGGATGTTCTGCTGGACTTCACGTTTCGCGTCCGCGCCGAAGTCGGCGGTGAACAAGGTCGAGGAGATGGTGTCGAGGACGAGCCGGTGTGCCTCGTCCACCAGGTTCAACTGCTGGCCCGGGCGTAGCGAATTCGACCACGCGTTCGCGAGATCGGCGGCCACCACGGCGTATTCGTTCAACCGGCGCTGGCGCAGCGCGGGCGCGATCATTCGGCGGCGCAGCTCGTGCGGTTTGCCGCTGAGCACGTTGGACGCGCCGCGAATGACCTCCTGGATGGCGTCGCGCAACTCCTCGCGATGGAATTCGCCTGCCTCGCCGAAGCTCACCTCGCGGATGAGCTCCGGTGTGGTGAGTACGTAGGCCGGTCGCGGCCCGAGATAGATCCGGACGATCGGGCCGACCTCGGCCAGCGACGTCACGAACTTCAGGCCGTCACGCAGCGCCACCACGCTGTGGCCGAGCAGGGGCAGGCGTCCGGGAGCGGTGGGGACATTCGGAACAGGATGCGGCATAGCGGGTTCGGCACCTCCGACCAAGTCGGTGTAGATCGAGAGGATCGCTTCGGTGAGGCGTGACTGCCGGGCGGCATCGGCGCGCTCGGTGAGGATCTTGCGCATCGGCGCCAATTGTTCCGGGTCATCGGCGAGTTCGCGCAACGTCTCGGCGATCGCGGCCACCGAAGGATTCGGCGTACACACGCCACCGCCGTCCGGCACCGTCTCCGCCAGGTCCGGATCGCAGTAGACGACCGGCAGCCGCATCGCCACCGCCTCCAGCAGTGCCATGCCCTGGGTATCGAAACCCGAGGAGGGGAAAAGCAATACATCGTGCGCCGCCATGGCGGCCAGGCAATCCGCCTGACTCACCGCGCCGTGCAGCCGTACCCGCTCGCCCAGCCCGGCCGCGTCGATCATCGCCCGTGCCCGGTCCCACAGATCGCCGGTGCCGTAGACGTCGAACGTGCAGTTCTCGACCAGCCGCACCGCTTCGATGGCCTCGAGCAGCCGCTTCTCACCGGATAGCCTGGCGCACCAGAGAACTCGCAGCGGGCCGCTTCGGATCGGGCTGGATTCGGGCGGCGCCGAGGCCTGCGCATTGTCCAGGAGATCGTCGTCGATGCCGTTGGAGATCACCTGCGTCGGCCGGTCCAGCCCATGCGCCAGAATGCGTTCGGCGAAGTGCCGGGTCGGTACGATCACCCGGTCGGCGGCCTGCGCCTGGGCGACCATGGTGCGCCAGGCGTGCCGGGCCGCGCGGGACTCGTTGTTGCGCGGCATATGTCCGCGATGGGAGACGAAACGGCCGTGCAGGGCGCGCATGGTGAGCGCGGAGAGGTACGGAACGGGTGAGGTGTTGGCGATGAAGACGTCGTCGCGGCTGTGCACGGTGTGCACCACGGGGATGCTGTGGCGGCGGGCGGCACGGAGTCCGGCGATGGCGACACCGTAGGTGGTCTGGGTGTGCACGACGTCGATCGGACCGCGCTCGGCGAAGGCCGCGTCGATCAACCGGGTGTTCGCCGGTGTCGGCAGCACCATGGCGAAACCGTTCACCACGACGCCCCCGAGCGCGGAAAGGGCCACCACGTTCGGGTCCGGTTCGGTAGATTCCGGCGTGGGCGCGGTGAACACGGTGACGCGGTGGCCGAGCCGTTCGAGCCCACGACGCTGGGCATGTACCGAGGTCTGGATCCCGCCGAGGGTGGCGGGATGGAAGTCCGTGAACAGCGCGACGTGCATGGGACCACGGTACGGACATGTGCGACACGTGCATGCTGGAAGAACGATGAGTCGCCGACGCGGCGCTCATTTGCGCAACAATCGCGGGGTTGCCCGCCGAGTACAGGAGCTGGCATGAAAGTGGCGATTCCGCTGACGGGCACCCGTGGCGACGTGCAACCCGCGGTGGCGCTCGGACTGGAGCTGCGCAGGCGCGGCCACGACGTGCTCCTCGGCGCGCCGCCCAACCTGGTCGACTTCGCCACCCGCACCGGTCTCGCCGCCGTCACCTGCGGCCCGGACGTGCAGCAGCTCTACTCCTCCGATGAAGGCCAGAAGGCACTTGCCGCGGGCAGCAGCTTCCGGCTGATGCAGCTGGTCGGCAAGCAGATGGCCGACTACGCCGAGCAGATGAACCGCGAGGTGATCGGCGTCTGCGAGGGCGCGGACGTCATCGTGTCGACGATGCTCACCGAGGACCGGGCCGCGTCGGTCGCCGAGGCGATGCACGTGCCGCTGGTGTCGCTGCACGGATTCCCGTGCCGCAAGAACTCCGCGTATCCGTTCCCCGGCGCGCTGCCCGCGACCTGGCGCCCGCCCGCCGCGGTGAACCGGGCCACCTGGCTGCTCGCCGAGAATCTGCGCCGCGTCGTCTTCATGCGGTACCTCAACCAGCTCCGGCACGAACTCGGCTTGCCGCGCTCGGCCGCCAGCCCGGCCGCCGTCCTCGAACGCCGAGGCGTGCCCGAGGTGCAGATCTACGACCCCGCCCTGGTGCCCGGCCTGGCCGAGGAATGGGGCGAGCGCAGGCCGCTCGTCGGCTTCCTGCCGCTGGAACGGACCGCGCGAGAGGCGCTGGGCGAGTTGGCCGCCGACCACGGCGAGGTCATCGCCTGGATCGGCGAGGGCGAGCCGCCGGTGTATTTCGGCTTCGGCAGTATGCCCATCCGGGACACCCACGCGGTGCTCGCGATGGTCGAGGAGGTGTGCGGCCGCCTCGGCATCCGCGGCTTGGTGAGTGCGGGCTGGAGTGATCTGGCCGCCGCCGACGCGGAGACCAGCTCGCGGATCAAAGTTGTCGGTCCGGTGGCCCACGACATCGTGTTCCCGGTCTGCGCCGCCGCGGTCCACCACGGCGGTATCGGCACCACCTTCGAGAGCTTGCGCGCCGGACTGCCGACGATGGTGTGTTCGGTGTCGTTCGATCAGCCGATGTGGGGCGGCCAGGTCGAGCGCCTCGGCGTCGGGGCGCACCTGGACTTCCGCAAGCTCAACAGCGACCGGCTGGCGGCCGGGGTGCGGACGCTGCTCGACCAGGGGACCGCGCAACGCGCGAAAAACCTTGCCGGAGAGCTGCAATCGCACTCTGACGCGACGACCCGGACGGCCGACATCGTCGAGGCGGCGGCGGGATGAGCGACGGAGTCTGGAGCCCGACCGGCGCGGTGGCATGAGCCGACCGGCAACGGCTTTCACTGATTCCGCTGTCATGTTCCGGCGTGCGGTGCGGCACACGGTGCGCAGCCGGGACACGCTGTTGATCTCGTTGTTGCTGCCGGTGCTGATCATGTTGCTGTTCGTATATGTGTTCGGTGGTGCGATCCAGGTCGACGGCCCGTACATCGACTACGTGATTCCGGGAATCATCTTGTTGTGCACCGGGTTCGGGGCGTCCATCACCGCCACGGCAGTGGCCACGGATTTGCGCACCGGTGCAGTGGACCGGTTTCGCACGTTGCCGATCTTCCGGCAAGCACTGCTGGCCGGGCACGTGGGAGAAGGGGTTGTGCGCAACATGATCGCTGTGGCCATCGTGCTGGTGGTCGGCGTGATCCTGGGATTCCGTTCGAGCGCAGGTTTTTTCGCGTGGCTGGCCGCTGGTGCGGTGATCGTGTTGTTCGTGCACGCGATTACCTGGCTGGCGGTCGCGTTGGGGCTGTTGGCGCAAAATCCGGAAGCGGCAGGGGGATTCACCTACGCGATCATGTTCATCCCGTATATCAGCAGTGCGTTCGTGCCGACCGACAGCATGCCGTCCTGGCTGCGCGGTTTCGCGGAGCATCAGCCCGCGACGCCGGTGATCGATACGCTCCGCAGTCTGCTCGTCGGCGCCGAATCGCGGAACAGCGCGGGGCTCGCGGTGGCGTGGTCGGTCGGCCTCGCCGTCGTCGGATACGTCTGTGCCGCAGGGCTCTTCGCTCGCCGGACGCGCGCTTGACCCGCCCGTCATGCGGGCACCCGCCGCGCGGCGACGGGTGCTACCGCGTGTTCGCCGATCAGTTGAACGCCACCTGCGCGGTGACGGCTAGGGTCGACAGGCCGTTGGTGGCGCAGCCTTGGTTGGGTTGCGCACTCCGTGGGACCACGGTGATCGTGTCACCGTTCAACTGTCCGCCGGTGACGTTGGCGCTGAATGACATTCCGGTGATCGGGTCGGGGGTGATCCGCCAGGCGAAGGTGCTGTCGCTGCCCGCGGACCAGTCGATCGTGCCGTTTCCGTTCGCGCTGACCAGCAACCTGCACGGATTGAAGCCCCCGGCGGTGGCGGTGGCCGAGCCCGTGCCGGTCAGTGTGCCCGAGCGGATGCTGGTGTACCGGCCGTTGGGTGATGTGCAGTTGTCGAGGTTGCCGCTGATCGCGACGCTCGCGGCAGCACCGGCCCGCAGCGGCGGATCGAGGGTGAGATTGAAGGTTGCCGAGCAGGTCAGGTCGCCTTGGGCGGCTTGAGCGGGGGCCGCCGGAAGGGCTACCAGGGCCGCGGCCAGTGGTGCCGCCGCCGCGATCATGGTCATTGCTCGGATGCGTCGTCGTGCCATTTTCGCACCTCCTACTACTGTGCTGTGCGTACTGTGCTGTGCGCACGCTGATTCAGGGGACGAGCAAGCGACTCGGCGGAATGTTCCTCCGCCGAGGGGCGAGACAACGATACGAGTTCTGCCGGGTCGACGATGAGACCCGTTGTTCCCCACTGTGTGACGTGCGGCAATGCGCGACTGGGGAATTCGCTTCCCGGGTGTTGTCGTCGACGGGCCGTCGGCGTCGCTAGGAGTCGGTCTCCTGGCCGGAATCCGCCCTGGCGCGTTCGCGTTCGGCGGCGGTGGCGAGGTAGTCGCCGAGTTCGCGGCGCAGCGTGACATCCAGCGAGCGGGCGAGGGTGGAGTGCACCGAGGCGACCGCCAGCTCGCGCATCTTGCTCAACATCGTTGTGGTGTCCGCGATTTCGGTGCTGGTGTGGGGCAGCCAGCCGGGGCCGTGCTCGTCGACGATGTGCTGTTTGGCCGCCGTGATCATGATGTGGGTGATGTCATCGATCCGGTCGGCCACCTTGGCGTAGATCTCGATGAGCGTGCGCAGTTCGAGGCCGTACTCGTGCAACTCGGCGAACGAGGTGAGCAGCTGGGTCTCGGTGAACACCACGGTGTCACCTTCCAGCCGGACCAGGTTCATCTCGCGCAGCCGGTCCACCAGTTCGTCGGCCTCGGCGCCGAGGATGGTGCCGATCAGCTCGCGCGGCACCTCGAACGTTTCGTCCTTGGCCCAGGATGCCGTCACCGCGTGCTGCAGGCCGAGCACCTCGGTGAGGTCCTTGCCGGTTTCCCAACTGGTGATGAAGTCGCCGATGTGCGAGGTGGTGAACCCGCGCTGCAACAGCGCGTCGATCAGCCGCAGCCGCTCCAGGTGCGAATTGTCGTAGATGCTGGCCCGGCCGTCCTTGCCGATGGGCGGGGGTAGCAGTCCGCGCTCCTGGTAGGCCCGCACATTGCGGGTGGTGGTGCCCGCGGCGCGCGCGAGGTCATCGATCCGGTATTCCATCGATTCCACCTCCTCGCCCACCACGGAGCCGGGTTGCCGGCGACCGAACAGTACGGTCATTGATCGACCGAGTCTATCGCCAAGGCCGCCGGCGCCGGTCATCTAGGAAACCGCCGCGATCCGGGGCTTCCGGACGGTCGCGTCCGACGGCACGATCGTGTAGTCGGCCAGATCTACGGTGCGTAGCTGGTTGACGTACTGCGTGGCGAACCCCGGGTACATGGTCGCGTTGAAGCCGTCCTCGGTGAGGTACCAGCTGCGGCAGCCCGAGTTCCAGGTGGTGCTGGTCAGCCTGCGCTGCATGCCCGCGTTGTAGCGGTCCTGCCGGTCCTTCTTGACGTCGAGGACCCGCAGATCCTGTTCCAGGATGGTGCCGATCGCACTCACCAGGTAGTCGATCTGCGCCTCCATGTACACCAGTGCCGAGTTGTGGCCGGGCCCGGAATTCGGCCCGAAGGTGAGGAACATGTTCGGGTACCCCGACACCGCGACGCTCTTGAAGGCGTACGCGCCGCGCGACCATTCGTCGGCGAGTACCCGTCCGTCGCGGCCGACGACCGGGATCGGGGTACCGGTCTTGGAGACATCGAAGCCGGTCGCGAACACGATGCAATCAGCTTGGTGCTCAACACCTTCCGCAGTGCGGATGCCGTGCTCGGAGAGGCGGGCGATGGGCCAGGTGATCAGCTTGCAGTTGTCGCGTTGCAGGGCCGGGTAGTAGTCGTCGGTCATCAGCAGCCGCTTGCAGCCTGCCCGGAAGTCCGGCGTCAGCTGACGCCGCAGCCAGGGATCCTTGACCTGCCTACGCAATTGAGCCCGCCCGACCAGCTCGACCACCCTGGTCAGCGGCGTGTTCCAGACGACGCCGATGGCGACCGACTCGTGTCCGTAGAACCAGGCTTGCCGAGCGAGTTGTTCGGCGGCGGGCACCCGGCGATAGAGCTCCTTGGTCACGGGGTTGGTGCGCCGGTTGACCCGGGGCAGCACCCAGCCGGGCGTGCGCTGGAAGACCTTGACCGAGGCGGCCTTATCGACCAGCTCGGGAATGATCTGTACCGCGCTCGCACCGGTGCCGACGACCGCTACCTTCTTGCCGGTGAAGTCGTAGTCGTGATCCCAACGGGCACTGTGGATCTTGTGCCCGGCGTAGTCCTCGATACCGCGGATGTTCGGGAAGCTGACGTTGGCAAGGGGTCCCGAGGCGAGCACCACGGTACGCGCGCGCACGGTGCCTGCGTGGCCTTCGATGGTGATGTCCCACAGCCCGGCCGCCTCGTCGAAGACGATGCCGGTCACGTTGTGGCCGAATCGGAAGTGCGGTCCGAGTCCGAATTCGGCGGCCATCGTCTGGATATAGCCCAGGATTTCGTTGCTGCCGGAGTAGGTGTGCGACCAGTTCGGGTTCGGCGCGAAACTGTAGGAGTACAGCCGCGACGGAATATCGCACGCCGCACCGGGATAAGTGTTGTCGCGCCAGGTACCGCCGATCGCGTCGCCGCGCTCGAAGATGGCGAAACCGTCGATACCCTTTTGTTTCAGGCGAATCGCGGTGCCGATGCCCGCGAAGCCGCCGCCGATGACGGCGACGTCGAGTGTCTTGTCGCTCATGCTCACGCCGCCGGCTCGTAGGTGACTTCCTTGACCCAGGTCGGGTCCTTGCGCAGCAGTGCCTTCGGCACCCTGGCGGTGATCTTCACCAGTGCGTCGGCGACGAGGTGATAGGGGTTGCCGCGGTCGATCACCCAGCCGCCGTGCATCTTCACGAGCTGATACATCGGCAGCCTGCGGGCGAATTCGCTGCGCTCACCGACATTGGCGTAGCGCTTGAGCGCGGAGTACAGCTTCTCCTCGTCCACGCCCATCTCGACGATGTTGTCGCGCATCTTGTTCAGCAGCGGCACGTAGCTCAGTACGCCGATGATCAGCGACGGTTTGGTCCACCCGCCGACCAAGTCGATCAGCAGCTTGCGGGCCGTCGCGTGCCCGAGCAGATCCATCACCGCGAAATCGACGGCGAGATGCCGGGATTCGTCGCTATTGATCTTCTTGAACGCTTCCTGGCAGATGGGGTCGTCGATCTCGTCCATGATGAACTTGATCAGCGCGCCGTCCAGCGCGACCTCGAGCATCGGGATCACGGTGCCGAGGAACGACAGCGACATCTGGTCGGAGTACTTGTCCAGGAAGTCGATTACCAGCTTGACGTTCACGTTCGGCTGCGGGATCTCGTCGCCGTCGAGCATGCCCCAGCGCCGCATCAGTGCCAGTTCGGCATTGGCGTGCTTCTGCTCCTCGGCGTGGAAGTAGCGGTAGATCTCGCGCAGCGTCTCGGTGGGCGCCTTCTTCGCCATGGCGGCGAAGCCGCGCGCGCCGACGTTCTCGATCCACATCAGATCGGCCATGAACGGCTTGAGCTTGGCGTGCAGTTCGGGCGTGATCCGCTCGGCACCCGGTGCGTCCCAATCGATGTCGGCCAGCGCCCACTGGCGGTCTTTGATTTTAGCGAGCATGTCGTCGAAGTCCATCGCGATGGCCATGTCAGACTCCTGTCTTGTCGGTGACCGACGTGCGGTCGGTGGCGGGGGAGTTGTCCTGGGGCAGAACCCGATCCAGGAGGCCGAGGACATAGGTGTACTGGGCGGGGAAATAGCGCTTGAGCCGCCAGACGACGTGGGCGTCCAGCTGCGGCAGCACATACAGCTGCCCGCGGTCATGTGCGTCGAGTGTGTTGCGGGCGACGTGTTCCGGCGTGAAACCGGTCCACCGCATGAGGGTGTCGGCCAGCCGCGCGGACTGCTGGGTGATCCGGCCGTCCCGTGCCACATTGGTTTTCACGAAGGTGGGGCACAGCACGGTGACCGCGACACCGGTGCCACTCAGTTCGGCCGCCATCGTCTCCGACAATGACATCACGGCCGCCTTGGAGACGTTGTACACCGCCATCGACGGGGCGGCGGCGAATCCGGCGGCGGAGGCGACATTGATGATTCCGCCGCGTCGTGCGGCACGCAGTTGCGGAGTGAACACCTCGCACCCGTGCACCACGCCCCACAGATTGATGCCGAGCGCCCACTCCCAGTCCTCGAAACCGACCTGGCCGACCCGTTTTCCGCCGATGCCGACGCCAGCGTTGTTGATCACCAGGCTGACCGGGCGTTCGAACAGCGATTCGGCAAAGCTGGCAAGGACTTCCACGTCCTCGCGGCGGGCGACATCGCAGCGGAACGCGTGCGCCTTGCCGGGATGCTTGCGTTCGATCAGCGCGACGGTCTCGTCGGCGCGTGTCTCATCGATATCGGCGCAGATCACCTGACCGCCGCGATCGGCGAGCTCGAGCGCGAAGGCCCGGCCGATGCCGCTGCCCGCGCCGGTCACCACGGCCCGCGCGCCATAGCTGCGCCGTGGCCGATTGCCGAGCGGCAGCAGCTTTTCCAGTCCGAACATTGTCAGCTCACCTTCTCGGAGACGGAGCGGGCGGCCAGTGCCGCGCGCAAGAAGTCGGCCGCGCGGGTGAGAGCCTGATCGGCTTCGGGCACCAGCGTCGGCAACGCCTGGAAGACGTGCACCTGGCCCGGCCACACCTCCAGCTCGCAGCTGCCGCCCGCGGCACGCACCATCTCGCACAGCGCTCGCGCGTCCGCGCTGAGCATTTCGGTGCCGCCGACCTGGACCAGCATCGGCGGCAGGTCGAGTCCGTCCGGCACGGTCAGGCGCAGCCGCGGCGTGTCATCGGGCAGGCCGCGGGTGTAGGCGCGCGGCATCCGGCTGGCCGCCTTCGCGGAAATCAGTGGATCACGTTGGCGCCGTTCCTGTTCGGCGGCCAGCCGCAGGGTCAGGTCGAACAGCGGCGAGAACATCACCACGCCCGCGGGCTGCGGCAGGCGACGGCGTTCGTTCTCGATGAGCAGGTCGAGCGCGAGATGTCCGCCCGCCGAGTCACCGGCGATCACCAGGTCGTTCGCGGCGTAGCCGCGGTCGAGCAACCAGCGGTAGCCTGCCTCGACATCGTCGGCGGCGGCCGGGAAACGGTGCTCCGGGGCGAGCCGGTAGTCGGTCAGGAAGACCGGGAGTCCGGTCTTGCGCGACAGTTGGGCGGCCAGCCCGCGGTGGGTGCGCGCGGAGCAGATGACGTAGCCGCTGCCGTGAATGTAATAGATCGCGCGGGAGCCGAAGGAGACGCCGGGCGCTCGGACCCATTCGCCACGCACCGCCCCCGACCGAACTGGAGTGACGGCGGTGCCGCGTGGAACAGGACCGCCGACGGCCATGAAGGTGGCGACGAGCTTGCGGGCGAACCAGACTCCCGGGGCATTCATCGGCACCACATTGTTCAGCGGCCGCAACCCGAACTGGGTGGCCGCCGCGGCCAGGGTGGCCCGGGTGGAGGGTGCGGTGGGCACCCCGGGGATCGAGGTCCTCGTTGACCTTGTCATGTGCCCAGAATCATCCATGAATGTGCCAGTTGTCAATGGCTCATTTATTGCAGGCTTATTGCGGTGGGTTCGACCTGCGACGATGACCGCGGTATCAGCTGTGTGCTGGTGCCGCGGTCATCGGGGTGGGGAGTGTTTGGTTGTTGGGGTGGTCACTGTGCTTTGCGCAGGCCCAGGTATTGCAGGGCGGCGAAGCCGCCGACGGTGCCTGCTTGCATGACTGTCCAGATGGAGCCGATCAGGTTCAGGTCCAGAGTGTCTGTGATGAAGAGGGCGGTGAGGCTGGCGAGGACCCAGGTGGTGTTGGCTGCGATCACGAGGCGGGTGGCGGTGGGGTTGATCGTGGGCCGGGTGCCGATGAGGGCGACGGCGAGGCCGTAGAGGGTCAGGAAGATCCCGATCGGGATGCCGATCGCGGTGTCGAGGCCGAGCAGTGATTCAAGAGGTCCGGCCAGGGCGAGGTAGGCCAGGCCGTTGACGGTGGTGATGACGGCGTCCAGGCGCAGGGACAGGCGAAGCAGGGCAGGGCCGGGGGCCATCAGAGTGGACAGGTAGGACGGGGCGGTGGTGGTGGTCATGGCAGGTGTTCCTTCGGTGAATCCGGGTGTGGCGGAGCGTGGTTCGGTTTGGGTTAGACGGTGGCGGGGACTTTGTCGAGGAAGCCGTAGACGTTGGCGATGCGGCCGTTGTCGATGATGGCGACGTCGAAGCCGATCACGACTGCGGGTGCGTCGGCGGGTCCGAGTTCCCAGGTGAAGCGGACTTGGTCGTGGTGGGCGTCGACGGGTCCGGTCAGGCGGAAGGTCCAGCCGGGGAATTGTGCTTGGGCGGCGGCGATTGCGGCGTCGATGCCCTGGTGTCCGGTCACGGCCATCAGTGGGTCGGTGTAGGTGGCGGTGTCGGTGAAGACGCGGGTGATAGCGGCTTTGCGTGCGGTGGCCTCGGTGGTGTTCCAGGCTTCGAGGTACTGGGCGACAAGAGTGTTCATGGTGTGCTCCTTCAGGGGTTGTGATCTGCGGTTTCGTTGTCGTCGTGGTGACAGGAACTACGTTATGGCCGCGGCGGTATGCCCCGAATCAGTCACCTATAGGTACTTTCGGCACCGGTATACGTATCCGGCCACCGCCCCCGGGGAGCCCGCCCTCGGGGAGCCCGCGCTCCCGGGGAGCCTGCGGCCAACGGCTGGTCACCGGCGACTCTCGCGCCTGGCGCGCGGCTTCGTCGCGACGTTGGGCGATGAGGCCGTGCGCTGGTGATCAATGGGACACGGTGGAGGCTCTACTCGCACAACGGCGCAGCCAGGCCCCGTTGATCATGAGCGGGCGCGGGTGGTCGCTGCGCGAATGGACAGTCGCACAGCGAGTTTGCGTGTAGACCCGGAGCCCGTGTCCGATTCGAGCGGGGTCCGTCCCGCTGGTCATGGTCGGGTAAATGCGGGCCGGGTCAGTAACAGCGGCCCGAATGGAGTGGGGCCCTTAGTTTTTCGCCCGTGGCGACCGCGTCCGCCCTCGTCCCTGCCCGCCCGGCTGAAGCGGTCAGGCGTGCGCGGTGTGAGTTAGGCACCCGCTCCGAATCGATGGAGGCCAGGGGGCTTCGTCTCCGGCGACCGCATCCGACAGGGGCTAACGGGGCGTCCCGCTGAGCGTGGTCGGGCGTGCGGGGATGCAGTCAGTAGCCGCGGTCTGGATCGATCGGGGCCAAGAGGTCTTTGCCTTCGACGAAGCGCTGGACGTTCGCGCCTACATGGTCGGCGAAGGCGGCGAAACGTAGTTGCGGTGGGTTCGAATCATGCGGTGTGACAATAGCATTCGGTAGTACCCAGAGGGGGTGGCCGTCGGGGAGGGGTTCGGGTTCGGTGACATCGAGGCCGGCGCCGGCGATCGCGCCGGAGGCGAGCGCGGCCACCAGCGCGTCGGTATCGATGAGGCTGCCGCGGGCCACGTTGATCACCCATGAGGACGGCTTCAGGCGGGCCAGGACGTCCGCGCCGATCAGGTGGTTGGTGGCGGCGGTGGCGGGGGCCGCGACGACCACGTGATCGGTGCGCGGCCACACCCGGGAGAGATGGTCGGTGGAGATGGTCTCGATCGTCTCGGGGATGCCGGGACCGGTCACCGGGCGGCCGGAACGGTTGACGGCGATCACGTGCGCGCCGAGCGGAACGAGCATCGGGATCAGCGCGCGGCCGATACCGCCCGCACCGACAATGGTGACGGTCTTGCCGCGCAGCGAGCCGACGTGCGGGAAGAAGTCCTGTTGCCGCCAGCTGGCCGCACGCAGGTGCTCGGGCAGATACCGCACCCCGGCGAGCAGCAGCGCCAGCGCGTGCTCGGCGACGCTGGCGGCGAAAGCGCCTGCCGCGGAAGTGAATTGCGCCTTCGGATGCCTGGCGAAGATGCCCGCGGTGAACCAGTCCTCCACGCCGGCGGCAGGCAACTGCACCCACTCGATCGTGTCCGGCAACTCATCCGGAAACTCCCCGGGCCCACCCGCCCAGATCAACCCCCGCGCCTCGCCGAGGTCGGCCAGCGCCGCACCACCCTCCACGACCGCCTTCTCCAACAGCGCAGGCGGCGGCTCACCCGGCCCGATCGCTATCCCTACTGCCGGTCGGTTCATGGATGGACCTCCTTCGAAGCAGCACAGCGAACTCGCGAGGCACAACCAAAGCGCCCCAGCGACGTTATCACCGCCCCCGACCCGGCCACCCGGCGCACTTTTGCTCCCTCGCGCACGAACTCGCGAGCGGCTAGTCCTCGTCGAGGTCGGTTTGTTCGTCCAGGTCGGCGTCTACCTTGTCGCGGTCGGCCCATTCCAGTAGCTGATCGATGGCGAAGACCGCGTCGTCTATACCTTCATGCAGGTCGCCGAGTTCGGCGAAGCGGGCGGGGACGGTCTTGATGGTGAAGTCGCGGGGGTCGATGTGGGGGATCTCGTCCCAGCGGACGGGGGTGGAGACGGTGGCCGAGGGGACGCCGCGGACCGAGTAGGCGGCGGCGATGGTGTGGTCGCGGGCGTTCTGGTTGTAGTCGACGAACAGCAGCTCGGGATCGCGGTCGCGGCGCCACCAGGTGGTGGTGACGTCGTCGGGGGCGCGGCGTTCGACTTCACGGGCAAACGCGAGGGCGGCGCGGCGCACCTCCTTGAATCCCCATTGCGGCGCGATGCGGACGTAAACGTGTAAACCGTTGCCGCCGGAAGTCTTCGGCCAGCCGACCGCGCCGAGTTCGTCGAGCACCTCGTGCACCACACCGGCAACCCGCTGCACCCGCGACCACGGGCAGTCCGGCATAGGATCCAGATCGATGCGCCACTCGTCGGGACTCTCGGTGTCGGCCGCGCGGGAGTTCCACGGATGGAACTCCACCGTCGACATCTGCACGGCCCAGATGACGTCGGCCAGTTCGTGGACGCAGAGCTCGTCGGCGTGCCTGCCGTAGCGCGGGAAGAAGACGCGCACCGTCGGAATCCAGTCCGGCGCACCCGCGGGCAACCGCTTCTGGTGCACCTTGTCCCCGGCCAGGCCCTTCGGGAAGCGATGCAGCATGCACGGCCGATCGTGCAGTGCGCGGACGATGCCGTCACCGACGCTCAGGTAGTACTGCACCAAGTCGAGCTTGGTCGCCCCGATCTCGGGGAAATACACCCGGTCCGGGTTGGAGATGCGGATCGTGCGGTCGCCGACATCCAGTTCGATGGCCGACGACGCAGACTTGCTGGCCACGCGTCCGACGATAGTCGATGTGATGCCGTGCTCGTCGTCAGAAAAGGAGCCCGTGAACTGCATCGTTCTGGTATGCATGAAGGTATGAGCAAGGCGACGCGTGTAACCGTGACGCTGGACCCGCAGGTGGCCGAATGGGCGAAACAGGCGGCCGACCAGCAGAACCGCAGCCTGTCCTCGGTGATCAACGCCTCGCTGCGCACCGCGCTCGTGCACGAAAGCCTGGCCAAGCTGACCGTGGACGAGGACGCGGAACGCGCGGCGGCCTACGACGACCTGAATATCACCGAGGCGGCCGAAACCGACGCCCGCCGCAACCGCGGCGCGGCATGAGGCGCGGCGAGGTCTGGCGTTATTCTCCCGCCCTCAGCGACGGCACCCCGCTGCCCCGACGCATGTCGGTCGTGCTGGTCTCCGACTCGGCGGTGATCACCTCTCCGTACCGCTGGCTGCACGTCGTCCCACTGCGCGACGCCGACCCCGGCCACGTGCTGGCCACGCACACCGAACACGGCTGGGCCGACACCCTCGAACTGCACCGCGCCTACCGCCCTTGGCTCACTGAACAACTCGGCGAACTGACATCCAGCGAATCCGAATCCCTGAACGCCCGCCTACGCGCCACCCTCAGCCTGTGATCCATACTTCGCTGCCCGTGAACATCGGCTGTGCCGGTGCATTCGGCACGCACACTGGAGCGCATGATGCGAAAACTACTGGGAGCAATACGAAGACTCTTGGGCGGCAAGGTGACCGGAGGCGGTCCACCCGGTAGCGCGGGCGGCGGCACAGCGGGCGTCCGCGAGCCCCGGCGACCCATACCGCCGGACAGTCAGTTGACCGCGGCCCGGCCGATCGAACCGGACCCGCGGACCATCAACCTGCCGGACGCCCGCCAGTGACTTCAGCTGCCTCGTTTGCCTAGGTGACGGACGCGAGCGCGAACGGCAGCACCCCGTCGGCGCCCGCGGTGCGCAGGGCGTGGGCGGCGAGGGTGAGGGTCCAGCCGGTGTCGGAAAGGGCGTCCACCAACAGGATCGGGCCCTCGACATCGGTGAGGTCGGGGACTTCCCATGAGTCGAACAGGCCCGCGACGCGGTGTGCGGAATTGGCGGCGGAAACCGGCGGGCGGTCCGGACGCGTTTGCAGCGTGCCCAGGTCGGTGAGCCGACCGACCTCGGCGAGGCGAGCGGCCAAGGTGGCGGTCAGCACCGGGTAACGCGGGGATTCGAGGGCCATGACCGACGTCGGGCGAGTGGCCCAATCCCAGTCGCGCAGCACAGCGATGCACGCATCGAAGACCGCATCGGGGATCGGATCGTCCGGCCCGTCGAGCAGGGTGCGCAAGCGTTGGCCCCAGCCGAGGTCGGTAAGCCTGCCGAGGACCCGACCGGTCTCGGCGCCGTTGGTGATCTTGCCGGACAGCGGAACGCCGAGCTTCGCCATGCCGGTAGGCCATTGCTTGCGCGGACTCAGGTCGAGGCCGGGACGGTCGAGACGGGCCCGGGTGGCGGCGATGGCGTCGGCGTCGACCGTGACATCCGGCCGAGTGCCGGTGCAGTTGTCGCAGCGACCGCAGCCGGGCGAATCCGATTGTTCCGCAGTCAATCCCGGGTCGTCGAGCTGACGGCGCAGGAACTCCATCCGGCAGCTGGTGGTCGACTGGTAATCGACCATCGCCTGCTGCTCGACCTCGCGGGCCGCGGACAACCGTTCGTACCGTTCGGTGTCATAGATCCACGGCTGGCCGGTGGAAATCCAGCCGCCGCGCACCCGGCGCACCGCTCCGTCCACGTCGAGCACCTTGAGCACCATCTCCAACCGGGAGCGGTTCAGTTCGACAAGTGGTTCGAGTGCGGCCGTGGACAGTGCCCGGTCGGTGTCCAGCGCATCGAGTACCGAGCGCACGATGTGTTCGCGTGGAAAGGCAACGGAGGCAAAGTAACTCCAGATCCGCGCGTCCTCGGGGCCGGGCAGCAGCACCACCTCGGCGCGGTCGGTGCCACGACCCGCACGACCGACCTGTTGGTAGTAGGCGATGGGCGAGGACGGCGCGCCGACATGCACGACGAAGCCGAGATCGGGCTTGTCGAAACCCATGCCCAGCGCCGAGGTGGCGATGAGCGCCTTCACCTCGTTGTTCAGCAGCGCCGACTCCAGCGCCTCGCGTTCGGCCGGGTCGGTCTGACCGGTGTAGGCGGCGACGGTGTGCCCATGCGAATTCAGCACGTCGGCCAAGTCGTGCGCGGCCGCGACGGTGAGCGTGTAGACGATGCCGGACCCGGTCAGCGTGTGCAGGTGCTTGCTGAGCCAGGCGGTGCGTTCCACCGCGTCGTCGAAGCGCACCACCGACAGGTGCAGCGACTCGCGGTCCAGCGTGCCGCGCAGCACCAGGGTGTCGGTGCCGATCTGGGTGGCGACGTCGGTGACCACCCGGTCGTTCGCGGTCGCCGTGGTGGCCAGCACCGGCACGTCCGAGCCGAGATCGGCGATCAGCGTGCGGATGCGCCGGTAGTCGGGCCGGAAGTCGTGGCCCCAGTCGGAGACGCAGTGCGCCTCATCGATCACCACGAGGCCCGCGTCGGCGGCGAGTTTCGGCAGCACCTGGTCGCGGAAGTCCGGATTGTTCAGCCGCTCCGGGCTGACCAGCAACACGTCGACCTCGCCCGACGCGACCTGGGTGTGGATCTCGTCCCATTCGGTCATATTGCCCGAATTGATGGTCGCGGCAACCACTCCCGCGCGTTGTGCGGCGGCGACCTGGTTGCGCATCAACGCGAGCAGCGGCGACACGATCACCGTCGGCCCGCGCCCGGCCCCGCGCAGCAACTTGGCGGCGATGAAGTAGACCGCCGACTTACCCCAGCCGGTGCGCTGCACGACCAGCGCTCGGCGCCGTTGCACCACCAGCGCCTCGATCGCCGTCCACTGATCCTCCCGTAGCCGGGCATCGGGTCCGGCCAGTTCGCGCAGCAAATGTTCCGCGCGGTCGCGAAGGTCGGGTGCGGTGAGGTCGATCGCCGGGACATCGGTCGCCGTGGTCATGCGCTCCATCGTGCCCGACGGTACCGACACGAACCGCGCTCGTCGCGCGCGCCCGCCCCGGCCGTGCATGTCGTGGCCGCATCCGAACGATTTCGGCACGGGCTATCGGTGTCAACCAGGCCAACCGGTCGGTGACGTGGCTTACACTGCCTGAATCGCTGCGGCACGCCGAAAACCCCCGGCGCCCGCGGCGGCGTTCACCACAGTGAGTGCGGGTTCGAGACGATACGAGGCCTCCGTCGACGCCGAGGACGAGTCGAATGAGCGAGCGCAGCGAGCGAAGCATGAACGGTTACCTTCAGTTGCTTCGGGATTGGTGGCGCGACGGCGTCGACTATCGCTGGGTGGTGGACGCGCTCGCGTCCCGTTCGGCGCTCGGCGTGGTGAAATTCGCCATCGGACTGTGCGGATTGGCGACGCCGTTCATCAGTCTGCTGACGGTGACGTCGTCGGCGGGCCCGGAAAGCGTGCTCGGCCGAACGGTGTTGTGGTGCATTGTCGCGATGGCGGCGGTGTGGGTCGTGCGCTGGTGGTCGCTGCCGTGGCCGAGCCGAGTGGAATCGCTGACGTTGATCGCGATCGGCGATGTGTGTATCACGGTGGTCTGTGTGCTGAGCCCCGGTTATGTGGTCCGGTCGGTCGGGATGATGCTGTTGTTGATCGTCGGCATCTACGTCAGCGCCTTCCACAGCCCGCAGGTCCTCGCCGCTCATACCGCGTGGTCGCTGGTGTCGGCCGTCGTGCTGGCGGTTCCGCTGTTCGGGGTCGGTGACACGGCGTCGGCGGCGATCATGATTCTGGGCATGGTCGCGGCCACGGTGGTGCCGCCGGGGCTGCAGTTCTGCTACTGGGTACTACGGACCGACATGCTCTCGGACCCGTTGACGACGCTGTTGAGCAGGCGCGGCTTCGAGTATCACTCCGCGATGCTGGTCGGTTGCTCCGCCGCGGATCCGGTCTGCGTCATGATGGTCGATCTGGATCGCTTCAAAGTCGTCAACGACACCTTCGGGCACCATGCGGGCGACAAGGTGCTGGTGCGTACCGCCCAGCGGTTGCAGCACAGCGCGCCCGCGGGCAGCATCGTCTCCCGCCTCGGCGGCGAGGAGTTCGCGATCGTCGCTCGCCTGCCCGTGCGCACCGCGGTCGATGCGGCCGAGCGGTTGCGCAATGCCGTCGCCGAACCCGCGGGGGCGATTTCGGTTACCGCCAGCATCGGCATCGCCGTCGCCGACGCGGGCGCCACCGGCTATCACCGCAGCCGCCAGCTGATGCAGGACTTGATCCGGTGCGCCGACAGCGCGATGTATCAGGCGAAACAACGTGGTGGCAACACCGTCGTTGTCGAGAACATCAGCGTGCTGCATGGCATCGACAATCACTGATTCGGATCAGGCGGGGGCCGTTTCGGCCGCGAGGGCGATCAGGCGGGCGCGGACCAGATCGGGGCGTTCCTCGGTGATGAAATGTCCGCAGTTCGCCACCCGCTCGAGGGTGTAATCGTCGGCCTGCGCGGTTTCGGCGGCGGCGAGCGAGTGGTGGACGGCGCCGTCGTCCACCCCGAACAGGGCGCGGATCGGGATGGTCGCGCGCCTGGTCTCGGCGTGGCGGCCCGCGCGGGGCAGTTCGCGGAGCAGGAAGGTGCGATAGGTGTCGGTCGCGGCGCGAGCGCAGACCGGGTCGCGGAAGCGATCGGTATACACGCGCACCACTTCCGGACCGAATTCCGCGGGGTTCTCGACCGCCTTGGCGAAGACCAGGTCGAGCAGCCGAGTGTGCTGATGCAGGTACTTTCCGAACGCGGCGACCGGCGGTTGATAGACCATGAACCGCCACAGATGCGGCAGGACGGTGCGCGGCGTCTGCCACGGGTGCGCGATGTTCAACGCCAGGAATCCGTCGAACCGCTCGGGCTCCCGCAGTACCAGCAGGTGGCCGATGTAGCCGCCCCAGTCGTGGCCGACGAGCAGCACTCGGTCCAGTCCGAGTTCGTCGAGCAGCGCGAGGACATCGGCGGCCACGTCGTCCTTGGCCCAGCGATGCGGCGCCGGACCGGACCAGCCGTAGCCCGGCAGATCGGGCGCGATGATCCGCAGCCCCGGCGGCGGATCGGCCAGCAGGTGACGGAAGGCGTAGTGGTGTTGCGGCCATCCGTGCAGCGCGAGCACCGGTCGTCCGTCCGTGGGCCCGGCCTCGGTCAGGTGGAAGCGGACGCCACGCGCGGTGACGAAGGATCGGCGAACGCCCGCGATCGCTGGGGGATCTGCCGTTTCCGTTGCTGTCGAGGTCGCTGAGCCGGAATCGTGTTGCCGCTGGCGCATACTCGATGGTAACCAGACGGGCCGAACCCGCGTCCGAATTACCCTCGGCCTGATCGCGAGCAACGGCGCGGCATTCGCCGCGAAATGACCATGAACGACGGAGAATAGGCGGACAGGATTCCCGGTACCGGGGACCGTGCAGGAGGCCAACCATGTCGAGCCAATATCAGCCGCCCGCGGGCTGGTCGCCGCCGGGCGCCCAGTTCCAGAGTCGCAGCGGCGTCGGCCGCACGCTGACCGGCACGCTGATCGCGTTGGTGATCACGCCGATCGGGATCGGGCTCGCCGCGCACGGCGCGCTGGACACCAGGCAGTGGGTCATTCTCGGCGGCTCGGCCGACCGGTGGGGTTCGAACTTCCAGATCATCGGCGGTGCGGTGCTGCTGTTCCTGGTTGCGGCGCTGGCCGCGTTCTCCCCGGTGGGCACGGCGATCGCGGGCCTGGTGTGGGGTCTGATCCCCGGGGTGTTGCACATCCTGTTCCCGGAAGACACCTACCGGCAGATCGAGAATTTGCCCGAGCTGGCCGACGATTTTCATCTCGCACTGCACAATTGGGTGCTGAACGGCTTCGCGCTGCTTACCGGAGTGTTCCTGATCGGCGCGGGTATCGCGGCCACCTTGCGGCGCAAATGAACCAGGACCGCGCCCACATCCCGGTGGGCGCGGCCCGAATTCAGCCCTTGACGCAGAGCACCTGCCGCAGTGTCGCGACGACATCGACCAGGTCGCGCTGCGCGGCGATGACCTCGTCGATGTCCTTGTAGGCGGCCGGGATCTCGTCCACCACGCCCGCGTCCTTGCGCGATTCGACGCCCTCGGTCTGGGCGACGAGGTCGGCGACGGTGAACTGCTTCTTCGCCGCATTGCGGCTCATCCGCCGTCCCGCACCGTGCGAGGCCGACTGGAACGAGGCCGGATTTCCCTTGCCGCGCACCACATAGGAGCGGGTGCCCATCGAACCCGGAATCAGCGCGAGATCACCCGCGCCCGCCCGGACCGCACCCTTGCGAGTCACCAGCATCGGGATGCCGTCGATGAGCTCCTCGGCCACATAATTGTGGTGGCAGGAGATCGGCTGCTCGAAACGTACCTCGCGCTCGGCGAATTCGTCGCGGACCGCGCGGCACACCAGCGCGAGCATCACCGCGCGATTGCGTGCGGCGTACTCCTGCGCCCAGCTGAGGTCGCGCCGGTAGGCATCCATTTCCGGTGTGCCGGAAAGGAATACGGCGAGATCGCGATCGGGTAGGTCGACGTTGTGCGGCAGCTTCCTGGCCACGGCCATGTGCCGCTCGGCGAGTTCCTTGCCGATATTGCGGCTGCCGGAATGCAGCAGGATCCACACCGCGTCGTCCTGGTCGAGGCAGACCTCGATGAAGTGATTGCCGCCGCCGAGGGTGCCCATCTGCTTGTGCGCCTTGGTCTCTCGTGCGCGCACGCCCTCGTCAAGCGAGGCGAACGAACCCCAGAAACGATCCCAGCCCGCCCGCAGCGTCGCGGTGCTCGCGCCGAGCGAGGCAACCGCTGAGCCGAGCTCGGCGACGTTGACCGCGTCGTCGTGCGCGTGGAAGCCGACCGGCACCGCGGCCTCGATCCGGGACCGCAGCGAGCGTAGGTCGTCCGGCAGATCCGCGGCGGTGAGATCGGTCTTGACGCTCTCCATGCCGCAGCCGATGTCCACCCCGACCGCGGCCGGGGACACCGCGTCCTGCATCGCGATCACCGAGCCGACCGTGGCACCCTTGCCGAGGTGCACGTCCGGCATGACGCGGACGCCGTGGACCCATTTCAGCGCGGCGATATTCCGCAGCTGCTGCAGCGCGGCCTGCTCGACCGCGTGCTCGTCGGCCCACATAAGCGTCTGCGCCCGGGTACCGCGCAGCTCGACGGGAAACATTGTTTCGATCCTTTCGTTGTCCTACTGATCAACGGTAGGGATCGCCGGGGTGCGGTGCACTCGAATAAATACGTGGCGTGGACGAGTAGTTCTACCGGAGTTACCGGGCAGTGGTGTTGGGGTAGGTGAACCTCCGCCTACGCTCCGGCCGTGCGCGGTCTGCTGATGGACTTCGCCCGCCCATAAGCGTCCTCGGCATTGATGTGGGCGATACCCGCGGCCAGGCGTTCGGCGTCGGCGGTGGTGATCAGGTCATCGGCGATCCATTCGTCGAGCAGTCGGCCGAGCCCGCGCCGCCACCAGAGGGCGCCGAGGAAGTGCAGCTCCGGCAGGCCGTAGCCGTCCGACGAGTAACACAGCGAGCGGAAGGGCGCGAGCTCGAGCGCTTCGGCCAGCACGGCTTGGGCGCGATGTCCCACATAGGGAACGGTGAGTCCGACATCCATTCGGACATGCCCGAAGGCGTGCGCCAGGTAGGCGGCATTGCGATGGAACGGCCAGCAGTGCAGCAGCATCACCAGGAGACCGGTGTCCGCGGTTTTCCGGAGAAAGTCGGTGAGCAGCAAGGGATCCGCGCGATGCAGCCGCAGATCGGTGTCGCCGAAGCCGGTGTGGAATTGCAGGGGCAGGCCGAATTCGGCGCCGATGCGGGCCCCGAGACCCACTAGCCAGCCCAGGAGGTCCGGATCGGTGAGGCGGCGCTCGGGAATCACCGCGCGCGGCGGTCGATCACGTAGCGGGAAGTCCAGGCCGCACCGGTAGCCGACGATGGTCTTGAGCCCGACGGCGGTTCGGGCCCGCTCGCGCAGCCTGGCCTCGATCTGATCGAATACCGTCTTGCCCGCGCCCACTTCGGCGATCACCTGTTCGGCGACGTGTTCGAGCCGCACGACCTCGCGCACCTCGCCGTCGGTCAGCGAACCGAAATCCGCTGTCCCACCGCCGAACCCGGTGTCGAGGAACCAGCTGGTGGTACCGGTGGCGCGCAGCAGCCGGACGGCGACTTCGCGCCAGCCGAGTTCGGCGCGGTGGGTCAGGTACGCGTCCGGGCCGACATGCGGCGGCAGATCGAGTGCCGGTGCGCACCATCGCCGGACGGCGAGGCCGATGGTGGAATCGAAGCTGCCGGTGGGTCCCTCGCTGAGCAGTCGCTCGAACCCGGCCCGGTCCAGATCGCGGGGGACGACACCGTGGCAATGGTGATCGGTGAGGGTGAGGCCTTCGGTCAGCACGTCAGAACCGCCAACGAGTCAGTGCGACAAGCTCTTCCGGGCTGGTGTCCGAGTAGCGTGTGGCCTCCGCGCGGCGCACGGTGAGCAGCGCGTCGTGCAGTTCGGGCCCCATGGCCTCGGCCAAGATCGCGGAATCCGCCAGCCGGTCGGCCGCCTCGGCGGGGCCGGTCGGCAGCCTGCGCACGCCAGAGATGAGCAGCTGTTCGGCATCGAAGGTGACCGGGTCGCCGCTGATTTCGGCGGGCAGCCGCAGTTCCTCGGCGACACCGGCCAACCCGGCGGCGATGACCGAACCCACGATGAGATAGGGGTTGCCGGTCGCATCGAAGCATTTGACCTCGGCATTGGCGGCCCACTCTTCGGTGCCGCGCACGCCGGTGACGAAACGCAATGCCGCCTCCCGGGTTTCCCGGCCCCAGCATTGCCAGATGCCCGCCCAGCGGGACGGGACCAACCGCAGGAAGCTCGCCGGATTGCCGGCACCCACGGCGACCAGTGCGGGCAGTTCGCGCAGCACGCCGGCCAGGAATGCCTCGCCGGTCCGGCGCATGCCGTAGGGGCCGTCGCCGGTGGCGAACAGCGGACCTTCGTCGTCTTGGGCGGAAAAGTGCAGGTGCGCACCGGATCCGGTGCCGCCGGGCTCGAGACAGGGGGCAAGCAGCGCACGCCAGCCGTACTGCAGGCTGACCTGGCGGATGGTGTGCCGCACCAGTATCGCGTCGTCGGCGGCGCCGACCGGATCGGACGGTTGGACGGACAGTTCCAGCTGGCCTGGCGCGTATTCCGGATGGAACTGGTCGACGAGGATTCCCTGCCGGTCCAGCACGGCGATCAGTTCCCTGGCGTAGTCGGCGACCTGCCCGAGTCGCACCATGCCGTAGGCGGGGCCATAGGCGGCCGGGGTGAAGTCGGCGGAGTCGTCCCGGCCAACAGACCATTCGGTCTCGAATGCCATGGACAGTCGAAGCCCCGCTCGCCGCGCGCTCTCGGCCTGGCGGGCCGCGAATCCGCGCTGGCAGGCGGCGAAACGGGTGCCGTCCTGGGTGTATTTGTCGGTGGGCGCCCACGCCCAACCCGGCTGACAGGCGAGTTCGGTCAGCATCGAGAGGTCAGGAACCAGCCGCAGGTCGCCGTCGGGTCCGCCGAGGTACTTTCCGACCGCCATCACATCGTCGAAGCCGAACGTCTCGAAGCACGGCGACACCCCGATCCCGTGCCGCGCCGCCTGCGCGAGCCGCCGCATCGGCACCGTCTTCACCCGGGTGATCCCGGCGTTGTCGACGAACGTCAACGCGACAATGTCGGCATCCAGCCTGCCGATCAGTGCCGAATTGTCGTCATCGGACGGTATGCGCTCCGGCATGGTTGCCATGAGCACCAACGATAGCCCGCCAGGTTGCCCCCTGAAGTCGACTCGCCCCCGAACCCACTGCGCGCCACCGAGTTCACGGTGACGCCATGATCAACGGCACGTGCTGGTCTACTCAGCGAATGCCGCCGTCATGTGCCGTTGATCAGGGTCGGCGCCGCTACTGTGCCGCGAGTGCGGCGCTGATTTCTTCGCTGGTGGGAATCGAAGTGCTTGCGCCGAGCTTGGTGGTAGCCAGTGCGCCTGCGGTGCCTGCCCAGGTCAACGCCCATTCCGGGCCGCGATGCCAGGCGGCGGCCAGTGCACCGGTGAAGCTGTCGCCCGCGCCGGTGGTGTCGACGACGTCGACCCTGGGGCTCGGCTGGGACAGTTGCGCACCGTCCGGGCCTCGGTAGGCGGCGCCGTCCGCGCCGCGCGTCACGACCACATGGGCGACCGGATCGAGGGCGGCGCCGAGCTGTTCGGCCTCGCCCGAATTCACCACCGCCACATCGACATTCGCCCACAGTTCGGCGGGCAGCTGTTGGGCCGGGGACGGATTGAGCAGCACCGTGGTGCCGTTCGCGCGGGCGTGCCGCGCGGCCGCCGTTACCGTGTCGATCGGAATCTCCAACTGGCACAACAGCAGATCGGCGGCGGCGATCACGTCGAGGTCTTCCTCGGTGAGCTCGGTCAGCCGGGCGTTCGCACCACCGACCACGATGATGCTGTTCTCACCGCCGCTGTCCACCACGATCGCGGCCACGCCGCTCGGCCCGTCGACGGTCCGCAGTCGCTCGACGCCGACCGCCGAATCGGTCAGCGCGCGCCGTAGTTCGGCGGCGAACACGTCGTCGCCGACCGCGCCGAGGAACTGCACGGCGCCACCGGCCCGCTGCGCGGCGATCGCCTGATTCGACCCCTTGCCGCCGGGCACCGTCGCGAAGCCCGTGCCGAGCACCGTCTCGCCGGGCACCGGGCGTCGCTCGGTGATGGTCACCAGATCCATGTTGATACTGCCGAGCACAGCGATCGAGGGCGTGTCCGTCTTTTCGGCCATGCCGTCAGAGGCTAGTAGAGGCGCTGCGGTGTCCCACAGCGGTGGTTTTTGCCCTGGACCGGATCAGTAGGCTGTACCCATGACGGTAGGAACGACGACCGGGCCCGATGTCCGCGAGGTGGTGCACGATGCCGCGCGCAAGGCTCGCGTCGCGTCGCGGGTGCTGGCCCAGCTGACCACCGCGCGGAAGAACGCCGCACTGCACGCCGCCGCCGACGCGCTCCTCGCCGCGGCGGACACGGTGCTCGAGGCCAACGCCGAGGATCTCGCCGAGGCGCAGGCCGCGGGTACCGAGGAGTCGCTGTTGGATCGGCTCCGGCTGACCAAGGCGCGCATCGACGGCATCGCCTCCGGCCTGCGTCAGGTGGCCGCGCTGCCCGATCCGGTCGGTGACGTGGTGCGCGGCTCGACGCTGCCGAACGGCCTGGAAATCCGCCAGGTCCGGGTGCCGCTCGGGGTGGTCGGCATGGTCTACGAGGCCCGGCCGAACGTCACCGTGGACGCCTTCGGGTTGGCGCTCAAATCCGGCAACGCGGCCCTGCTGCGCGGTTCATCCTCGGCCGCGCACTCGAATGCGGCGTTGGTCGCGGTGCTGCGGGAATCGCTTGTCGCGCAGGACATCCCGGCCGACGCCGTGCAGCTGCTGCCGAGCGCGGACCGCTCCAGCGTCACCCACCTGATCCAGGCTCGCGGACTGGTCGACGTGGTCATCCCGCGCGGTGGCGCCGGTCTGATCAGCGCCGTCGTCCGCGACGCCACCGTGCCGACCATCGAGACCGGTACCGGCAACTGCCACGTCTACGTGCACGCCGCCGCCGACCTGGACATGGCCGAGCAGATCCTGCTCAATGCCAAGACCCGCCGCCCCAGCGTCTGCAATGCCGCCGAGACGGTGCTCATCGATGACGCGATCGCCACCACCGCGGTGCCCCGGCTGATCGAGGCGCTGGAACGCCACGGCGTCACCGTGCACGGCGACCTGCCCGGCCTGGTGCCCGCGAACAGCAAGGACTGGGGCGAGGAGTATCTCACCCTCGATATCGCGCTCAAGGTGGTCGACGGCCTGGACGCGGCCATCGAGCACATCAACACCTGGGGCACCGGGCACACCGAGGCCATCGTCACCGCCGAACTGGCCGCCGCCCGCGAATTCACCAGCCGGGTCGACGCCGCGGCGGTCATGGTGAATGCTTCTACCGCGTTCACCGACGGCGAGCAGTTCGGGTTTGGTGCCGAGATCGGCATCTCCACCCAGAAGCTGCACGCCCGCGGCCCCATGGCGCTACCGGAACTGACCTCCACCAAGTGGATCGTGTGGGGCGACGGCCAGATTCGGCCCGTATAGGCATATAGGGAGCGAGCGGCGCGCATGCCACTCGATTCCGAGGAAGGACTGCACGTGGCCCCCATTCCCGAGGCGCCCCAGGAGCCGATCTTCGCGTCGGTCGACGATGTGATCGATCAGCTGGCCGGCACGGGCTATCTCGCCGACAAGGCCACTGCCACCTCGGTGTTCCTCGCCGACCGGCTCGGCAAGCCACTGCTCGTCGAGGGTCCGGCCGGCGTCGGCAAGACCGAGCTGGCGCGCGCGGTCGCGCAGACCTCCGGCGCCGAACTGGTCCGTCTGCAGTGCTACGAGGGTGTCGACGAGGCTCGCGCTTTGTACGAGTGGAACCACGCCAAGCAGATCCTGCGGATCCAGGCGTCCAGTGAGAACGCCTGGGAAGAAACCAAGGCCGACGTCTTCACCGAGGAATTTCTGCTGTCGCGGCCGCTGCTCACCGCGATCCGGCGCAGCGATCCGACGGTGCTGCTGATCGACGAGACCGACAAGGCCGACGTCGAAATCGAGGGTCTGCTGCTCGAGGTGCTCAGCGATTTCGCGGTGACCGTCCCGGAGCTGGGTACCATCACCGCGAGTCGCAAGCCGTTCGTCGTGCTGACCTCCAACGCCACCCGCGAGCTATCCGAGGCGCTCAAGCGCCGCTGCCTCTACCTGCACCTGGACTTCCCGGACGAGGAGTTGGAGCGGCGCATCCTGGCCAGCCGGGTGCCGGAGCTGTCCGCCGCCGTCGCCGCCCAGCTGGTGCGGATCGTGCACGTGCTGCGCGGCATGCAGCTGAAGAAGCTGCCCTCGGTGGCCGAGTCGATCGACTGGGGTCGCACGCTGCTCGCGCTCGGCATGCACGACCTGGACGACAGCGCGGTGCGCGCCACGCTCGGCGTCGTGCTCAAGCATCAGAGCGATCACCAGCGCGCACTGGCCGAGCTGAAGCTGGCCTGAGCCGATGGCCGCGCGATCGCTGCCCGCGCCCGGCGTGGAACTGACCGCGCCGCACGGGCTGCCCGGGCATCTCGTCGGGTTCGTCGAAGCGCTGCGTGAGCGCGGCATTCCGGTGGGTCCGTCGGAAACCGTGGACGCGGGCCGGGTGGTGACCGTGCTCGACCTGCTGGACCGCGAGGTGCTGCGCGAGGGCCTGGCGTGTGCGCTGCTGCGCCGGACCACGCATCGCGCGACGTTCGACGGACTGTTCGATCTGTGGTTCCCGATCACGGTAGGGGAGCGCACCGCCGGACGTGACGAAGTGGAGATTCCCAGGACACCTACGGGCGAAGTGGACATCGCGGCGCTGCGGGAATTGCTCGCGGAACTGTTGACCGAGGAAGCCTCCGACGCGCGTTTGGAGGCATTGGCTGCCCAGCTGGTCGAGCAACTCGGCCAGTATCAGTCGGCGAGTGGGCCGTCGTTCTCGGCCTATCAGGCGTTGAAAGATGTTCAGCCGCAGACGTTGCTGGCCAAGATCCTGGCCGGGCTCGCGGCCGGGCCGGATGTCAGCGCATTCGACACCGAGGTCGCCCGGCGGACCGCGCGCGGGCGCATCGATCAGTTCCGGGCCTCCGTGGAAGCGGAAACGCGGCGGCGGGTGGCCGAGCGGATCGGACGCGAACGCGTCGCCAGCTATGGCGTACCGCGCCAATCCGAAGACATCGACTTCCTGCGCGCCTCCGAGTCCGAGCTGGCCGCGATGCGGCGCAGCACCCAGCAGTTGGCGCGCATCCTGGCCTCGCGGCTTGCCGTGCGGCGCAGACATTCCCGGCGTGGCGAGATCGATTTGCGGAAGACGCTGCGCAAGTCGATGTCGACCGGTGGCGTGCCCATCGACCTGGTGAACCGCAAGCCTCGGCCCGGGCGCCCGGAGCTCGTCCTGCTGTGCGACGTGTCCGGCTCGGTGGCAGGCTTCAGCAACTTCACCCTGCTGCTGGTCAACGCGCTGCGCGAACAGTTCTCGCGGGTGCGGATTTTCGCGTTCGTCGACCAGACCGATGAGGTGACCCAGTTCTTCGATCCGCGCACGCAGTTGGACAAGGCGATGGCCCGGATCTTCACCGAGGCACGCGTTGTCGGCATGGACGGGCACTCCGATTACGGCAACGCGCTGGCCGGATTCGCCAGAGACTTTCCAGATGCCGTCACCGCCCGCAGCTCACTGCTGATTCTCGGCGACGCGCGCACCAATTACCGTGACCCCGAACTGGAGACGCTGCGATCGCTGGTGCGTACCGCCAAGCACGCGCACTGGCTCAATCCGGAGATGCGAACCAATTGGGGTTCGGGCGATTCCGCCGCCGACAAGTACCGGCAGGTGATCGAGATGCACGAATGCCGCTCGGCCAGTCAGCTGACGGCCGTGGTGTCGCGCCTGCTTCCGGTGTGAGGATCGGCGTCATCAGCGTTCGTTAAGAGAACCATTGGGCCTTGCCGCGAGGATGCCCACCATGGTGGAGAGAGCGCCCAATGGTGTGGCGGCGGTGCAGGACAGCTATACGTTCCAGGTGGATCTGCGCGGGATCGTCGATTTGCTGTCCCACCACCTGTATTCCAGTCCTCGGGTGTATCTGCGTGAGTTGCTGCAGAACGCGGTGGACGCCGTCACGGCACGTGCTGGGCGAGACCGGTTGGCGCCTACCGCGATTCGGATCGCCGTCGATGCGACCGGGTTACGGATCACCGACCCGGGGGTGGGTCTGACCGAGGCGGATGTGCATCGGTTCCTGGCGACGATCGGGCGATCGTCGAAACGTGACGACATCGAGGGCGCGCGGCGAGAGTTTCTCGGGCAGTTCGGCATCGGGCTGCTGGCCTGCTTCACCGTGGCCGAGACGATCCGCGTGGTCACCCACTCCGCCGACGATCCGGCTGCCGCGCCGGTCGAATGGCTGGCCGCCGCGGATGGCACCTACTCGGTGCGGTTGCTGGAACCAGCGGAGTACCCCGAGCCCGGTACCACGGTGCAGTTGACGCCGCGGGCGGGTGCGGAGTCGTGGTTCGCGCCGCGCCGCGTCATCGAACTCGCCCGCGAATACGGCTCCTTGCTGCCCTATGCGGTGACCGTCGAGTCCGATGGCGTCATCGTGCCGGTCACCGATGGCCCGGCCGTGTGGCATCGCGACTATTCCTCCGCCGCGGAACGGCGGGCTGCCCTGCTCGAATTCGGCGAGCGCACACTCGGCTTCGCGCCCCTCGACGTCATCGATCTGGACGCGGAACTGGCCGGGGTGAGCGGCGTCGCGTATGTGCTCGCGCAGCCGGGCAATCCGGCGGAGAGCAGCGCGCACCGGGTGTATCTGAAGGGCATGCTGCTCGGCGACGCGGTGCGCGGACTGCTGCCGGACTGGGCGTTCTTCGTGCGGTGCGTGATCGATACCGACTCATTGCGCCCCACCGCATCCCGCGAGGGACTGTACGAGGACGACCGGCTGGCCATTATTCGGGAGGTACTCGGCGACCGGGTGCGCGACTGGCTCACCGAGATCGCGGCCGAGCAGCCGCAGCGGCTGGCCGCGTTCCTGTCGGTGCACGCACTCGGTGTCAAGGCGATGGCCCGGCACTCGGCCGAACTGTTCCGGATCATGCTGCCGCACTTGACCTTCGAGACGAGCGACGGCCGAGTTCCGCTGACCGAGTTCGCCCGCAACCACCCGGTCATCCGGGTGACGGCGACGGTGGAGGAGTTCCGTCAAGTGGCGTCGACCGCGGCGGCGCAGGGCATCGGGATCGTCAACGGTGGCTACGCCTACGACCGGGAACTGGTGGTGGCGCTGCCGCGGTTGCTGCCAGGTGTCGAGGTGATCGACCTCGACACCGACGCCATCACGGCTGCGCTGGATCTGGTCGACCCGGCCGACGAACTGGCGCTGACACCGGTGTTGACCATTGCCCGCGCGGCGCTCGACCCACTGTCCTGCGACGTGATCGTGCGAGCGTTTCACCCGGTTTCGGTGCCCGCGTTGTACTTGGACGGACGGAGTGCGCGCAACGAACGGACCAGAGCGGAGACCGCGCTCGGCGCGGACGAGCTGTGGAGCGAGATCCTCGGTGCGCTCGACGCCGCCGCGCCGCGTGCCAAGCTCGTGCTGAACCACCACAGTCCGGTAGTCCGCAGGCTGGCCCGCATCGGCGATCCGGCCTTCCTGAAGACGGCGGTGGAATCGCTGTACGGGCAGGCCCTGCTGATGACGCACCGGCCGCTGCGGCCCGCCGACACGGCGCTGCTCAATCGCGCCTTCGGTGAATTCCTCAGCTGGGCAACGCAACGTGCCGCGGGCACCGCCGACGAGACGGAGTGAAGATGGACACCGTCGAGATCAACGAGGCACTGGCACAGGTCTATACGCTGCCGCAAGGACGAGTACGCGTCGAACGACTGGAAATCCTTGCGGCGGCCGCGAAGTCGGGACCGGACCGGCACCTCGAAGGTCGCGTGCTGCTGGAGCTGGCCGAATCCTATGCCTACGCGAGCGAACGTGACCTGGCGCCGGTCGCCTACGCCAGGCTGCTGCGGATCTATGACGAGCACCCGGTCGAGTTGGGGCCACTGACCTATTCGGTGCATTGGTACCTCAAGTGGATGACCTGGGGGCTCATCGACGATCCCGCGGTACCGCTGCCGACCGTCTACCGCTGGTTCGACGAGCTCGAAAATCGCTATGGCCAGCGCGGTTACAGCCTGCGGCCGGTGTTCGCGCTGCGCGCCCAACTGGCCAGGCAGCTGGGCGACCGCGAAGGTACCGCCCGGTGGCACGAGCAGGCGATGGCGGCACCGCGCGACAGCATGTCCGACTGCGAGGCCTGCGAGCGCAATGAATGGGGTAGCGGCAGTGCGGCTTCGGGGGATGACGTGGGCGCGCTCGCGCACTGGCAGCCGGTGATCGATGGTGAGCTCGGCTGCGCCGAAGAGCCGCATCGCGTGCTGGCTCAGGCACTGCTGCCACTGCTGCGCACGGGCCGCGTCGCGGCGGCGCGCGGCGCGCACTTGACGGGGTATCCGCTGGTTCGGCACAGCGAGAGCTTGCGGCCGTCGGTGGCGGCGCATATCGAGTTCTGTGCGCTGACCGGGAACGAAGGGCGGGGACTGGAGATTCTGGCCGAGCACAGTCGTTGGGTCGGTGATCCCGGCGCGGACGTCGGTGCGCGTCTCGCGTTCATCACCGGGGTTTGTGTGCTGTTGCGCAGGCTGGTCACGCTTGGACTGGGGTATGTACGGGTCGCGGACGGGACCGTGGATTCGGTACTGGTGGAACTCGATACGGAGATCGCGGGGCTGTGCGCGCGGTACGACCTTCGTAACCGGAATGGCGCGGTCAGTAGCCGGGTGGCCGCGCGGCTGGCGGGACAACCACTGGTGGAACGGCTTCCGCTCGGCTTGCGTAGCAGACTGCCGAGGGTCGTGCGCACCTCGGCAGCCGTTGCGCTCGATTCCGAACCATCTCCGGAAGTTGTGAGCTCCGAGGATGACCGGCTGGCCGAGGTGTTGCGGCTGGCGGAATTCGGTGCCGCTCAGCTGGCCGATGCCCCGGAAGTCGCGGAAGCCCGCCTGCGGGAAGCGTTGGCGATCGGTGGCGCGGTACTGCCCGCGGAACATTTGGCACGGCTCAGCTCACAACTGTGCATCGCGATCGCCGGGCAACCGAATCGCGAGCTGGACCTGGCGGACGCGGCGATCCGCGCCGCCGCTCGCTGGGAGGCGCTGTCCGAACCGGATCTGCTGCACCACACCGTGATTGCCGCGCGCGCCTGCCATCGCGGTCGGCGCCACGGCGAGGCCGTCGCCCTGTTCGAGGAGGCCTTGGCGGCCGACGGGCTGCCCTACCCACCCGCCGAAATAGCAACGGTTCGTGCGCAATTCGGTGAATCGTTGAACGCACTGCACCGCTACCACGAGGCCGCCCGGCAATTCGCCGAAGCCGCCCGGCTCGTCGAGCGTGACCCCGACCGCCGCGAGCAGCACGCCGGACTCGCCTTGGCGGCCGCCACCGCGCTGGAATACTGCGATCAGGACGAAGCGGCGGGGGCCGCCTATCAGCGGGCCGCCGCATTGTTCGGCGACCTCGGACAGGTCGTGTCGCGGGCGCGCTGCCTGCGGTCGGCGGCGTGGTTGCAGGTGTGGGGGTCCGCCGGGCCGGATCGGCCGTGGTTGAGCGCGATGCAGGCATTGATCGCCGAGTTGGCAGGGATCGATGGCGACTCGTCGACCGCGGCGGTGGCCGCCGAACTCGCACAGACCCGCCGCGAGCTGCGGGAAATGCTGGACGCGGCGGACGGGGACCGGGTGGCGGGCGAGTAGCTGCCTGCGGTCGCCAGCAGTTGACCGCGCCCCGGCTTGCCGCCCAGGGTTGCCCGGAGCCGACCGATTAAGCTCGGCACTCATGCAAGAGACAGGTCGGCGCGGCCGCAAACTGGGCGTGATGGGCGGCACCTTCGACCCCATCCACCACGGTCACCTGGTCGCCGCCAGCGAGGTCGCCAATCGGTTCGAGCTCGACGAAGTGATCTTCGTCCCCACCGGTCAGCCCTGGCAGAAGTCGGATAAACAGGTCAGTCCGGCCGAGGACCGCTACTTGATGACCGTGATCGCGACCGCCTCGAACCCCAGTTTCTCGGTCAGTCGCGCCGACATCGACCGGGAAAAGGTCACCTACACCGTCGACACGCTGCGCGAGATGCGCAGCAAGCATCCGGACGCCGAGCTGTACTTCATCACCGGAGCGGATGCGCTGGCCAACATCCTGACATGGCAGGATTGGGCCGAACTGTTCGAACTGGCGAGGTTTGTCGGGGTGAGCCGTCCGGGGTACGAGCTGAATACCGATCATCTCGAGGAGCATCTGCGCGATCTTCCAGCCGATGCGGTGACCATGGTCGAAATCCCGGCACTGGCGATCTCGTCGAGCGAATGCCGTCGCCGCGCCGCCGAGAACCGGCCGGTGTGGTACCTCGTCCCCGATGGCGTGGTGCAGTACATATCGAAGCGGCACCTCTATGTGCCCGCAGGAGCGGAAGGTAGCTGAGTGAGCGAGCGTAGCGGGGGGCAGGCATGAGTGCGTCCGTGGAGTCGGTTGAGATCGCGCAGGTCGCTGCGCGGGCGGCGGATGAGAAGTTGGCCTCCGACGTGGTGGTGCTCGACGTGTCCGAGCAGCTGGTGATCACCGACTGCTTCGTCATCGCGTCCGCGCCGAACGAGCGTCAGGTGAACGCCATCGTCGACAACATCGAGGACAAGCTCCGCGAGGCCGGGCACAAGCCGGTCCGGCGCGAGGGCACCCGCGAGGGACGCTGGGCGCTGCTCGACTACGTCGATGTCGTGGTGCACGTGCAGCACAACGACGAGCGCAACTTCTATGCGCTGGAACGGTTGTGGAAGGACTGCCCGGTGGTGCCGGTGGACGGCATCGGTGCGCCGGAAGCGCGGGCCGCGGCGGTGAACGGTGATGCGGAGAGCGACGCCGAGTGAATGAACGAGTCATCGGTACGGCAGTCTTGTTAGCGGCAGAGTCGAGCGTCAGAAAGGCGCGACCGTGAGTAAGTACGCCGGCGTGCGCACACTGATCCTGTTGCGCCACGGGCAGACCGAATGGAATGCCGCCGACCGGATGCAGGGCCAGATCGATACCGATCTCACCGAGCTCGGTCGCCGTCAGGCGAAAGAGGCCGCGCGCGAACTGGTTTCGCGCAATGCGATCGCCATCGTCTCCTCCGACCTGCGCCGGGCCTTCGAGACCGCGACCGCGCTCGCCGATCACACGTCACTCGACGTGGTGCCCGACCCACGACTGCGGGAAACCGATCTCGGCGACTGGGAGGGGCTGACGCACCTCGAGGTGGACGCCGACTTCCCCGGCGCGCGCCAGGCCTGGCGGCTCGACGCCACCTATCGGCCGCCCAATGGAGAGAGCAAACTCGAGGTCGGCGCGCGAGCGCTGCCGGTTGTCCAGGAATTGCTTGTCGAGCGGCAGGACTGGCCGGGCCGGACTATCATCCTGGTGGCGCACGGCGGGCTGATCGCCGGCCTCACGGCCGCGCTGCTCGATCTGCCGCCAGCGAATTGGCCCGTCCTCGGCGGACTGGCCAATACCAGCTGGGTGCAGCTGAGCAGTCACGGTCCGAGCATCGACCAGCCCGGTTGGCGCCTTGACGTGTGGAACGCATCGGCGAAGGTGGCCTCGGATGTCCTCTGAAGATCCGATTCGGCAGGTGCCGGACGAACTGTTCCGGAAGGCCTCGGCGAAACCGGAACGCTCGATCCCGGACGCGTTGTTCGGTCCGCCTCCGGTGCCGCCGGTGGAGCCCGAAGCTGCTGAGTCGGGGGCCGAGGAGGGAGAGTCGGCTGAGCCCGAAGGTTCCGCTCCGGCCAGTTCGGTAGACCCACCTCCTGAGCGGTCGGTTGTGGTCGCAGAGTCGAGCGGGGCCTCGGTTGTTGCGGGCGGTTCTGAGTCAGGGCGGACTGCCGATTCGGTCGGTGCTGCTGACGAGTCCGCCGC
Source organism: Nocardia iowensis (assembly GCF_019222765.1). Lineage (NCBI taxonomy): Bacteria > Bacillati > Actinomycetota > Actinomycetes > Mycobacteriales > Nocardiaceae > Nocardia > Nocardia iowensis. Next base: position 2,167,260 of record NZ_CP078145.1, read on the forward strand.
GCCCGCGGGAGTACCCGCCGAGTCCGGCGCTGGTGAATTGGCTGCCGCTGTCGGCGTCGCTGGCGGCTCTTCGGTATCGGCGGACGCGTCGGCTGCTGTGGCCGCCGGTTCGAGTGCGTCGGCTGCGGTAGCGCAGGGCGAGTCGGCTGAAGTGGCGCGGGACGAGTCGGCTGAGGTGGCGCAGGGCGCGTCGGCCACCGGGCGACCGGTGCTGCTGGTCATCGCGGATTCGCTGTCGTACTTCGGGCCAAAGGGTGGGCTCCCCGCCGATCACCCGCAAATTTGGCCGAACCTGGTCGGCGCCGAGCTGGATTGGGACGTCGAGATAGTCGGGCGGATCGGCTGGACCTGCCGGGACGCGTACTGGGCGTTGATCGGTGATCCGCGGGTATGGGCGGCGGTGCCGCGCGCCGGTGCCGTGGTGTTCGCCGTCGGCGGCATGGACACCTTGCCGTCGCCGCTGCCGACCGCGCTGCGTGAACTGATTCGATACGTGCGCCCGCCCGCGCTGCGCCGCAGCGTCCGCGCCACCTACACCTGGTTGCAGCCGAAACTGTCGAAACTCGGTCGCCCCGTCGCGCTGCCACCGAAGGTGAGCGTGGACTACCTGGAGCAGTCGCGAGAAGCGTTGGCGCAGTTGCGGCCCGAGCTGCCGGTGGTCGCGGTGCTGCCGTCCGTGCACAACTGTGCCGCCTACGGGCGAGTGCACTCCGGGCGTGCGCGTGCCGTCAAAGCGTTGCGGGCGTGGTCGGCGCGCACCTCGGTGCCGCTGGTCGATCTCGGCGAAGCGGTGCGCGACAACATCTTCTCCGGTGAGGCGAATCCGGACGGTATCCACTGGGGTTGGGCGGGGCACACGGCCGTGGCCAACGCGATGGTGAAGACCCTGCAGGAGGTTCGGTAGTCCGTGGCCGTCGTGGTCGTGACAGATTCGTCCGCCAGCCTCCCTGCCGAACTCGCCGCCGAGCTCGATATCGCCGTCGTCCCGCTGCATGTGCTGATCGGGGACCGCGCGATCCGCGAGGGTGTCGACGCCGTAGACATCGACTATGCCTCCGACACGGTGACCACCTCGGCGGCATCGCCGGGTGAGCTGCGTGCCGTATACGAGCAGGCCTGGGCGCGCAGTGGTGGCGATGGTGTTGTCGCCGTGCATATTTCGCGTCAACTCTCCGGGACCTGGGAGGCGGGCAGGCAGGCCGTCCGCGATATGGACGCCGCCGACCGGGTACGTCTTGTCGATTCGCTCGGCGCGGGTCTGGCCACCGGGCTGCCGGTGCTGGCCGCGGCGCGCCGGGCCCACGACGGAGCGCCGCTGGATGTCGTCTACGACACCGCGGTCGCCGCGTCGAGCCGCGCCCGCACATTCATCCTGGTGAACCGCACCGAACAGCTGCGCCGCGGCGGCCGACTGAGCTCCGCTGCCGCCTTCTTCGGCAGTGAACTGGTCACCAAGCCGCTGCTACAGATCGTCGAAGGGCGCCTCGAACTCCGCGAGAAGGTTCGGACACGCTCCAAAGCCTTCGCGAAACTCGTTGCGGCAGCGGTGGATGCGGCAGGCGAGGACGGTGCGGCCGTCGCTGTCCAGCACCTCGGCGCCGAAGACGCCGCCAATACCGTCGCCGCCCAACTGCGTGACCTGGTCCCCGGCATCCGCGAACTCATCGTCGCCGAATTCGGTCCCGCGCTTGGCATCCACCTCGGCATCGGGGCCGTAGGCGTCCTGGTACTCCCCGGCGGCTGCACCTAGCCCTGGCTGTTTCGCCGAGCGGGACATAGCCGTGTCGAAACGCGAGTAGAGGGCTCCGTCAGGTCTCGTTCGCCGCATTGGTTGGGTCCGGTTGTGGGCGGGTGGCTGGGGCACCTCGGCGTGCGCCGCGCGCTGACAGGTGTGCGGCTTCGGCGAGTTGTCCACATCCCCGTAGTTGTCAACAGGACGGCTGAATCGCCTGGTCGGGCAAGACCTTTCGGCTTCGGGCCGGAATACGGTCGCCTCATGTCACGACAGGACGAACGCGAACGGATCCGGCGGCGGCTGGGCGCGCTGACCACCCGCGTCAGTGCCAGTAGGACTGGGATCGCGGGTGCGGCCGAAGCCGCGCATCCCCTTGGGGGTCGCTCGCGGGATTTGTCGAGCGGGCGGACGGCTGGAGCAGGGGTGGCCGGTCAGGGGTGGGGTGAGGTCGGTACGAAACTGATGCCCGCTGGCCGGAGCGGGCGCTGGGATCTTGCGGAGGTGCCGTCCGAGGCGGGCAGTGCCGGTCAGCGACGGGGTGAGGTCGGTACGAGACCGGTGGGCGCTGGCCGGAGCGGGCGCTGGGATCTTGCGGAGGTGCCGTCCGAGGCGGGCAGTGCCGGTCAGCGACGGGGTGAGGTCGGTACGAGACCGGTGGGCGCCGGTCGTAGCGGGCGCTGGGATTTTGCGGAGGTGCCGTCCGAGGCGGGCAGTGGTGGTGACGACGGGGATGACGAGGTGGGGGAGGTGCGTGCGCCCAAGTGGCTGGAGGAACCCGTGGCTGGTTCCGGGTGGCGGGATCGGCTGGTGCCGGAGCGGTTTCGAGGTATTCGGTTCGATCCTGGGCGGCGCGGTGTCGGCACCCTGCTGGTGATCGGGGTGGTGGCGATGGTGGTTGCGGCTGTCGTTGTGTTCCGTGAGCGGCCTGTCGCGCAACCGGTGCCGCCATTGCCCGCGGTGCGGACCAGCACTACGACTCCGGCTGTGGCACGGTCGAATTCCACCACTCCGGCGAGTGCGGCCGCATTGCCCGGTGCGGCACCGCAGCCCGCCGAGTCGGGCGCGGCACCGGGTGCCGACGAATTGGTGGTCAGCGTGGTCGGGTTGGTGCATCACACCGGTCTGGTGCGGCTGCCAGCCGGATCGCGCGTCGCCGACGCCCTCGCGGCCGCGGGTGGTACCCGGGACGGCGCCGACCTCGCTGGCCTCAACCTGGCGCAGCGACTGTTCGACGGAGATCAGGTGCTGGTCGGTCCGGCGGGTCCGAACCCTGGACCACCGCAGCTCGGCAGTACCACGATCAACACGGGCGGCCGTACCTCCACCGCGCCGTCCGGGTCGGCCGGTGCACCATCGCCGTCCGGCCGAGTCGACCTCAACACCGCGACCGAATCCGACCTCGACGCTCTTCCCGGCGTCGGCCCCGTGACAGCCAAGGCCATCATCGCCTGGCGCACCGCCAACGGGCGTTTCACCGCCATCGATCAACTCGGCCAAGTAGATGGCATCGGTCCCGCCCGCTTGGCCCGCCTGCGCGAGCTGGTGAAGGTATGAACGCTGATGGAGCGCGACCGGGTGGTCCGAGACAGAGTGGTTCGCCGAACGGCGACGATGCGGAAAGTCCCGCCCCGGGATCGGATGACGAGCCGCAGGTGCTCGATGCTCGGCTGCTACCTGCCGCGTTGTGTTGTTGGGGGGCAACGATTGTGGCGCTGACGGCGGGGTGGGTGGCCGGGTTGTGGCTTGCGGTGGCGCTGGTCGTGTTGGCAATCGGGTTGTGGGTGTTGCTGCTGTGGGCGATGGCACATCGGGGTGAGCGGTGGCGGGCAGTGGCAGTGGTGGCGCTGGCGGCGGTGCTGCTTGCCGCCGGGTTCGCGGTGGCGGCGGCTTGGCGGGAGTATCGGGCGGCGACGCATCCGATGCGGGCGGCGGCGGGGCTTTCGCTGCGGGTAGTGGTGACGCCGAGCGGGGATCCGAAGCCTGTGCGCGGCAACTCATTCGGTGGTCGGCAGTGGGTTGTTCGGGCGAGCCTGCACGAGTATCGGTTGGGTGAGTCGGCGGTGCGGGCTGGTGGCGCGGTGGTGATTCTGGCGTCCGGAGACGGATGGGCCGGGCTGTCGCCCGGCCAGGCGGTGGAATTCCAGGCAAGGGTGGCTCCACCGCGGCACCGTGATCTCACGGTGGCGACACTGCGGGCACAGGGATCGCCCGAGTTGGTCGGAGCTTTGCCGTGGTGGCAGCGGGTAGCTCGGTCGGTGCGTACCGATTTCGCCGACGCGACATCGCGAGCGCTGCCGATGGAACCGGCTGGGGTGCTACCCGCGCTGGTCGTCGGGGACACCTCCGCGCTGCCGGATCATCTCCGCGAGGAGTTCGAAATCGCGGGGCTGGCACACCTTTGCGTGGTCAGCGGTGCCAATTTCACTATCCTGCTGACGGTCGTGCTGTTCTCGGTGCGGGTGCTGACCCTTGGTCCGCGCGCCGGGGCGCTAGTCGCGGGAGCGGCGTTGGTGATGTTCGTGGTTGTCGCACGGCCTGATCCCAGTGTGCTGCGGGCCGGGGCCATGGGCGCGATCACCTTGTTGGCTTTGGTGACCGGGCGGCGGAAGCAGGCCTTGCCCGCACTCTGTGCCGCGGTCATCGGTCTGCTCGCCGTGTGGCCCGCGCTTGCGGTGTCCGCGGGTTTCGCACTGTCGGTATTCGCGACCGCCGGATTGATCCTGCTGGCCCCGAGTTGGGCGGACTGGCTGCGGGCCCGGGGGTGGTGGCGCCTGCCAGCCGAGTTGTTCGCGGTGGCGGCGGGTGCCTTCGTTGTCACCACGCCGCTGATGGTCGCATTGACCGGGCAGCTCAGCTTGGTGGCTATTCTCGCGAATGTTCTTGTGGCGCCGGTTATTGCGCCGATCACCGTGATCGGCGCGACCGGTGCGATCCTCGCCGTTATCTGGTTGCCACTGGCCGAATGCGTTGTGCGTTGTGCCGCACCGCCGTTGTGGTGGTTGCTGTTCGTCGCCGAGCAGTCGGCCGGTGTGCCCGGCGCTTCCGTCGGCGTGCCCGATGGAATGCTCGGTGGGCTGATCGCTTTCGTGGTTGTCATCGTGGGTGTCGTCGCATTGCGCTTCGCCGCAATACGCCGGGTGATCCTGGCTGTGGCCTTCGGCGTGGCGGTGGTGCTGATCCCGGTGCGGATCTGGCAGCCCGGCTGGCCGCAGGCGGGCTGGGTACTGGCCGCTTGCGATGTCGGGCAAGGGGACGGACTTGCCATCTCGGTCGGTGACGGCACGGCGGTGGTGATCGATGTCGGTCCGGACCCACGCTTGATCCGAAACTGCCTGGACCGCTTGCATATCTCACGCATCGAGTTGCTGGTGCTGACCCATCCCCATGCGGACCACATCGGTGGTATCAGCGGTGCGCTGGACGGTCGTTCGGTAGCCGCCTTGGCGGTCGGCTTGCATGAGCTCGCTGGGGTAGCGCCGACAACCGGCGACGTTTCGGTGGCCGGGGCCGACCCGTCGAGTGAGCGGCAGCGGGAGATAACGCGGCACGGCGGGCGAGCGGACGGTCTAGCCCAGGTCGTAGACGTTGCCGACCGGGCTGGAATCCCGCTGCTGGAACTATCAGCGGGGCAGATATTCCGTTTCGGGACAGTCGATTTGCAGGTGCTCGCACCTGAGGCGAGTGCAGGGCGGCCCACCCCCGGTGCCGAAGCAGACGAAGCCAACGATCGCTCGGTCGTCCTGGCGGCAACCACGACCGCCGGTCGCATCCTCCTCACCGGCGACATCGAGGCACCCGCACAACGCGCACTGCTACAGGCCGGAATCTCGCTGCACGCAGACATTCTGAAGCTCCCACACCATGGATCACGAACCACGACAAAAGAATTCCTCGCAGCCGTCCGCCCCCGCCTCACCGTCATCAGCGTCGGCAGCGAGAACACCTTCGGTCACCCGAATGCCGGAGTGCTCACGGAGTTGTCCGCTCTCGGCGCCACGGTGACACGCACCGACCAACGCGGCGACGTGCTGGTCCTAGCTGATGGGGGGTCGTTACGTGTAGTTACCTCCCGGTGAGGGCGTATACGTTCCGTAAAACAACCTGTCACACAATCTGTGCAGGCCCGAGTAGAGTGAAGGCGTGACAAAGCCTGTGAATATGCGGCTACGTGCGGATCTGGTGGAAGCGGCCAAGTTGGCGGCCGAGAGCGACGGCGTCACCCTGACTACCTTCGCTGCCAAGGCGATCGAGGAGAAGCTGCTCCGTCGGGAGTTCGACGAGCATGCCCGCATGGTTAACGAGGCCGAGGCGGGAGATGCCGAGCGACTCGTCCGGAAGTCGCGCGCGGTCCGCGACGGCCTGTCCGCCTGGATAGCGGACCGGCCCTCCGGCGGGTCGGCATGAGACAAGGCGACGTCTTTATCGCCGACCCCTCTCCGTTGACCGGCGAACGCGAGCTGTATTTGGTCATCTCCAGTGACGAATACAACGAGGCCGCAGGCCCGACCGTGGTAGTTGTCGAAATTGAAACCGGAACCCGTTACCGGGCAACGTCTTTCGGAACGGCCGTGGAAACGCCGTTCGGCGTGGCGCTATCCGACCGACCGCTGTGGCTGCCACGAACACATGTGGGCGAACGCTTCGACCGACTCGACCCGGAGCTGACCCGGCGCATCGTCGACGCGAGTTGCCGGGTTCTGCGCGGTGCTCGGTGAACACGCGGAACCTGCGGCGCGGGTCTGTCGGTGGGGGACCGTAGGATCGCTGCCGTGACCGAGCGGAGCGAGCGTCAGCGAGTGGACCATCGACACCGCGTGCCTTCGCGCGTGGCGCGGGCGAGCGTCGGCGAGGTGGCGTCGTGACCGAGCGGCCCGCGCTGCACCTGGTGCTGGGGGATGAAGAGCTGTTGGTCGAGCGGGCGGTGGCGGAGGTTACCGCGCAGGTGCGTGCGCTGGCGCCGGATGCCGATGCGGTGCCGGTGGATCGGATGCGAGCAGGGGACGCGAGTACCGCCGAACTGGCCGAGCTGCTGAGTCCGTCGCTGTTCGCCGAGGACCGGGTGATCATCCTGGAGTCCGCGGCCGAGGCGGGCAAGGACGCGGTCGCGGTGATCACTGCCGCCGCGGGCGACCCGCCGGAAGGCGTGGTGCTGGTGGTGCTGCATTCGGGCGGCGGACGAGCCAAAGCATTGGTACCCGCGCTGCAGAAGGCCGGTGCTGTCGTGCACGACTGCGCCAAGTTGACCAAGGCGGCCGCGCGAGTGGAGTTCGTGCGCGGCGAGTTCCGTGCGGCCGGGGTGCGGGTCGCGGGCGATGTCGTGCAGGCGATGCTGGAGTCCGTCGGATCCGACCTGCGTGAACTCGCCGCGGCCTGCTCGCAGTTGGCCTCCGACACGGGCGGAAAGATCGACGTCGCGGCCGTCCACCGCTACTACTCCGGCAAGGCCGAGGTCTCCGGGTTCGACGTGGCCGAACTCGCCGTCGCAGGCGACCGCCCCGGTGCGATGGAAGCGTTGCGCTGGGCGAACGACCGCGGCGTCCCACACGTGCTGCTCGCCGACGCCCTCGCCGACTCCGTGCACACAATCGCCCGCGTCGGCTCCGCAGGCCGCGGCGACCCCTTCAAACTCGCCCAGCAACTCGGCATGCCGCCCTGGAAAGTCAAAAAGGCCCAAGCTCAAGCCCGCAACTGGACCCCCGCCACCATCGGCTCCGCCCTCCAGGTCGTCGCGGCACTGAACGCCGACGTCAAAGGCGGCGCCGCCGACCCCAACTACGCCCTGGAACACGCCCTCACCCAAATCCTGGACCTGCACTCCATGAGCTGAGCTCCGCTGCCTGCCTCGGCTCGAAGGGGTCCCGCTGAAGATCCGCCCATAACAGGTCGCACGCCTACCGCCATGGCCATGATCAACGGGACGTGGTGGAAGGTCTACTCGTGCGCTGCCGCGTCCATGTCCCACTGATCACGGTTCGCTCGTCGGTGTGGGCGGTCTGCCTTAGTGCGCAGCTACGACAGAGGGCACGTCCACGGCCCTGGCCATGATCAACGAGACATGGTGGAGGGTTCACTCGGGCGCTGCCGCCGCTGTGTCCCGTTGATCATGGTTCGTACGTAGGTGTGTCTGGTGTAGTGGAGTGCTGATGGGGGTCGCCGATCCCGGTGCTCGCCGGACAGCTGGGTGGGGGAGTACACCGAACCGGCTGGCGTTCAGCCGGTCAATGGTTGTCCGGACGTGTGCTGTAGCACATAAATGTGGACTCCATCGCCACCGGATTGCTCGATTCTGTTGACGTGAATGGCTCGCGTCCGGGTTGGGGCGATGTGACAGATCGCGAGGTCAGGTGAGATTTGTCCGGTCTGCGCAAGCAGCGGAGGGCGGATGCGCAGCCTGCTCGCAGCGGCCTGGCCAGCGGGTTCCCGACGAGGATCGCAAATTGCCAGCTATCCATTTCATGTCAAACTGGATTTGGTTATGGACGAGCGAACTGCACCGGTATTTCCGGTTGATGAATCCCGGCGGGCCCGTGCGCGGCGCGCTCGACGGCGGCGGGGTGGCGCGCATCGGCGGCCGTCGCGGCGGGTGGGGCAGACCATATTGAAAGTGGTGGCTGGGGGGTTGTCTACGGCGGTGTTGGCTGGGACCGCGGTCGGATGGGCGACGGAAGGTCGGTTCGACAAAGGGTTCACCAGGTCGGCGGCGTTGGGCGTGGATGCGCCGCGGTCGCTGTCGGGGGACATGAATGTCCTGTTGATCGGTCTGGATACCCGCAAGGATCAGAACGGGAATGATCTGCCGCGGGAGGTCCTGGATCAGTTGCACGCGGGTGACGGCGACGAGGGTGGGTACAACGCGAACACGCTGATCCTGGTGCACATCCCGGCGGACATGAAAAAGATTGTGGCGGTGTCGATTCCGCGCGACGACTACGTCAAGGTGTCGGGTATCCCCGGCTACAGCAACGTGAAGATCAAGGAAGCGTACGGGCTGAAGAAGGCGGCGGTTCAGGACCAGCTGATCAATCAGGGCGTCACCGACACCAAGGAGCTGGAACGCGCGGGACGTGAGGCGGGGCGGGCGTCGATCGTGCAGGCGGTACGCGACCTGACCGGGGTGCCGATCGATCGTTTCGGCGAGGTCACCCTCGCCGGTTTCTATGATCTGGCCAAGGCACTCGGCGGTGTCGAGGTGTGTCTCAACAAGCCGGTGAACGACAGCTACTACTCCGGCGCCGATTTTCCCGCGGGCAGGCAACGACTCGACCCGGCCCAGTCGCTGGCCTTCGTCCGGCAGCGCCACGGTTTGGAAAACGGCGATCTCGACCGCACCCACCGGCAGCAAGCCTTTCTCACCTCGGTGGCCCTGGACCTTCGCAAGTCCGGCACCTTCACCGATGTCGGCAAGCTGTCCGCGCTGATGGACGTCGCCCACCGCAATATCGTGCTGTCCGACGGCTGGAATGTCACCGACTTCTTGCGCACCCTCGGCACGTCCGGCAGCCCGGCCGTCGAATTCCGCACCCTCCCGGTGCTCCGCTACGACACCATCAACGGCCAGGACGTCAACATCATCGACCCGGCGGCCATCCGCCGCGAGGTCCGCGCCGCGTTCGGCGAGCCGGAACCCGCCGCCGCCTTGTTCCATCAGGCCCCGCCGACCATGGCAGCCGCCGACTCGCCCACTGGAACCCCAACGCCCACACCGGATGTGGGTAAGCCGGTCGCTACCACCATCACCGGCGACACCATCCCCTGCGTCAACTGACCTGCCGGGCAACAACTCTCGAAGCTCACAAGGCGGTGATCCGCTGCACCCCCGGCCCGGTCAGTGCGGCGAGCCCCGCCGTACGTCCGGTCGCGACAAGAAGCAGATCACTCAGCGGCCCGCATACCTCATCTGGCCCCGCACCCGACGACCATGCCGCGTCCGTGGCCGTCAACCGCACTCCAGCCAACCGCTTGTGCGCCCCGTAGAACCGGCTGCGCAGTACATGATCGAGCACGGCGATCGCCGGTTCGGTGGGCATCTCCAGCCTCCGGCCGAGTGGCCGAGCGATGTCTTGACCGTGAATCATGATGTCTACCAACGGATCGACCACGCCCGCGCCGGGTGCCCGCCGGGTCGCGCCCGCGGATTCGCGCAGTTGCGCGATCAGCTCGGTCGGTGTGAATCGGGCGGCGCGGTCGCGGGCCAATCGGGCGGTCATTCGGTCCCAGTCGCCGCGGGCGCGGAGGACGCCGAAGATCGTCTCCCACAACCCGACCCGGGAAGACAGGGTCACGTGCGCGAGCACCTCGTGGATGGTCCAGCCGGAGCACAGTGAATCGACTGCCCACTCGGGTTCGGTCAGGTCGTCGAGAAAGTCGGCGAGGGCGAGCCGTTGGGTGCGTATCCATGTGCGTGTCCGGTCGTGATCCATTGCGTCCTCCGCGGTCGGTGTCGATCATCTGTGCAGACGGGGCGGGACGCAGAAATTCATCGTCGCGCCCCGAGCAGCCCGGTTATGCCGTCCGGACCAGCACCGAGGCGACCCGGCGAACCAGCGGCAGCACCAGCAGTAGTGTCGGAAAAGCGATGGGCCAGGACACGGCCCACGACCGCAACCAAACACCGACGGCGAGGCCGTCACTCATCAGTGTGCTGATCAACGAGACGATGCACGTCATCAGAATCGACAGCAGCATCGGCGTGACCACGGCCGAATACCGGGCGGGCAGCTTGCCGAAAGCGTTGCGGGAGTTGGTGTTCGCGGAATTCATCGATTCGCTCCATAAGTGTCCGTCAGGCAGCGGCCCCGCCGGATGGCGTGGGCCGGTGCGTTGGTTGACGTGAACGCTTACGGCGACGCGATGTCGCGGGGCCGAGCATAGGACAGCCTGACGCGGCGGCGCAAGCTGCTCGCACCGCCGCGTCACTCAGGAGCGCGCTTCGATCTTCAGATCGCCGGAGACGACCCCACGGGTCATCGGCCGTGCCAGCATGTCGTGCGGGAACCCCAGTTCGATGGCGCTGACCTGCGCCAATCGAGCCAGCTGGGCGGCGTCGAATTCGACGTCGAGCGCGCCGAGATTGTCCGTCAACTGGGTGGCGGTGCGGGCACCGATGATGGGCGCGGTCACCCCGGGATTCCGCAAGGTCCAAGCCAGCGCGACCTGCGCGGGAGTCTTGCCGAGCTCGCCCGCCACCTCCTTGACGACGTCGGCGATGGTCAGCGCGCGCTCGGTGAGCGCACCGTTGGCGGCGGCCACGTTTTTCCTGGTGCCCTCGGGCGAGCCCGCTGCCTCGTGGTCGAGGTCGGCCCGGCTGTACTTGCCGGTGAGCACGCCGCTGGCGAGCGGCGACCACGGGATCACCCCGAGACCCATCTCCCGCGCCATCGGAATGAGGTCGCGTTCGACGGTCCGCTCGGCCAGGTTGTATTCGATCTGCAACGCGACCAGCGGTGCCCAGCCGCGCAGGTCGGCGATCGCCTGCATGCGGGAGACCTGCCAGGCCGGTGCATCGGAGATGCCGACGTAGAGCACCTTGCCCGAACGCACGAGATCGTCCATGCCACGCAGGATTTCGTCTACGGGGGTGAGGAAATCCCAGGCGTGCAGATACAGCAGATCGAGGTAGTCGGTGTTGAGCTTGCGCAGGCTCGCCTCGACCGAGGCGAACATGCTCTTGCGGTGGTTCCCACCGGAATTGGGGTCGCCGGGGCGGCGCAGCATGGTGTATTTCGTTGCCAGCACCAGGCTTTCGCGGTTGTTCACGGTGAATTCGCCGAGAAGTTGCTCGGAGGTGCCGTTGGTGTACTGGCTCGCGGTGTCGATGAAGTTTCCGCCGCGATCGAGGTAGGTGTCGAACATCTTGCGCGACTCGTCTCGGTCGGCGCCCCAACCCCAGTCGGCGCCGAAGGTCATCGTGCCGAGAGACAGCGGAGACACCCGAAGACCCGAGCGGCCGAGCAGCCGGTAGGTATCGAGGGTGAGTGCTCCGGACATGTCCAGCTCCTTGTCGTTGGTGCTTCCTTTGTGATGAAGCCCAGTCTGGAGCGGTGCCGGGGGAACGGTAAGGGAAGGTTTTTCCTGGGAAAGCCAGTCCTATGCAGCCGTAATATCGAGGCGATGACTGGAACGGTGAATGCGACGCAGGAACTGGCGGCTTTCTTGCGCGCCCGGCGCGAACGTCTCACACCCGGCGACGTCGGCCTGCCGCCGCGCAGGCAGGCGCGGCGCACGCCAGGGCTGCGGCGCGAAGAGGTCGCGGAGCTGGCCGGTGTGAGCACCGACTACGTCGTCCGGCTGGAACAGGGGCGTGGACTGCGGCCGTCCGCGGACGTGTTGGAGGCCCTGTCCCGGGCGCTGCGACTGACCGCCGACGAGCGCGCCTACCTGTTCGACCTGGCCCAGCAGCGGCCGCCGAACCCCGGGAAACCGAGCACGGTGCCCGCGCCCGCGCTGGCCATGCTGGTGCGTGATCTCTCGCCGCTACCGGCGATGCTCGTCAATCATCGCTACGACATCCTGGCCTGGAACCAGGAGATGGCGCGGCTGATCGTCGACTTCGACACGCTGCCGCCGCAGCAGCGCAACACTATGTGGCTGTGCCTGATGGAGCCGAGCATGCGCGACTTCTACGTCGAGCGGGAACGCATCATCCGGGAGGGTATCGCGGATCTGCGGGCGGCCTGGGCGGCGCATCCGGACGATCAGGCGCTCGGCGACCTGATCGCGGAGTTCACGGCGCACAGCGCGGAGTTCGCGCAGGGTTGGGCTCGACACGATGTCAGGGTGCAGGGCCGCGGCGCCAAACCGCTGCGGCACCCGGTGGTCGGTCGGCTGGTGGTCGATTACGAGGTGCTGATGCCGGTGCAGGATCCCGATCAGCGCGTCATCATCTATCGCGCGGCCGATGCGGAGTCCCAGACGGCGCTGGACCGGCTGGCCGCCGATCCGGCACCGTCGTCGTGGCTTATTCCACCGAGCTGAGTACCAGCTCCTCGTCCTCTTCGGCCTCGTCGTACCGGCCGTCCCACTCGTCGTAGACGGGTACTTCTTCGTCCCTCGTGACAACCCACTCCAACGAGTACGTGCCCTCATCGTCGATGGGAACCATCACGTTCTCGATCTTCACCCCGATGCCCAGGACCTCGGCGGCCCGGATCACGTCGGGCAGATCCTCGCCACGGACCACGGTCTGATTGGCGTAAACGGTAACCATGCGCCGAATGGTAGCTGGAACCACCGACAGGCTGTGGGCCGATCCAGAATCCCCGGAGATGAACACTCGGCGCGGCCCGGTCTAGCGGGGGGCACGACAAAAGCCGCCGTGGTCGTCGAGGCCACGGCGGCTGCGTCAAAGAATGCGGTACCGAATCGGTACCGGAAATCAGATCTTGTTCAGAGCCAGCGCGAGCGCGGACTTCTTGTTGGCGGCCTGGTTGGCGTGGATGACGCCCTTCGAGGCAGCCTTGTCGAGCTTGCGGCTCGCGAACTGGAGCTGCGCGGCGGCCTTCTCTTTGTCGCCGGCCGCGGCGGCTTCCCGGAAGCTGCGGATCGCGGTGCGCAGCGCGGACTTGACCGACTGGTTACGCTTACGCGCTTCCTCGTTGGTACGGATCCGCTTCAACTGGGACTTGATGTTGGCCACGCCTGTTTCCTCGTGTTCCTGTCGCTGAGTGGTATGTGCTGGAAAAGTTCCTACGCGTGCGTCGCACCCTGAGTGAACGGGTAACGCAACGCCGAAGGTCGAGGATACCAGCCGCCGCTCGGCGCACGAAATCAGCACCTGGCCGCCGGGCAGGGAGACACGCTGCGGAGATCGTTGTCGGCGGTAGATCGGGCGCGTAGCGTTCGAACCGCAGCACCCTGTGCACAAGTCTTGCGGCAGTGACGGGTAAACACGCGGAGAGGCGGGCTGGCAGATGTCTCCAACGGCTCAAGAAGTTGTCGAAGAGGTCGCCGAGTACGGGCCGATCTCCGACGCCAAGAGATGGGGTGCGGAGGCGCTCGGCACGTTCGTCCTGGTGATCGGCGGCGTCGGTACGGCGGTGCTGGCGGGCGAGCGGGTCGGTGCGCTGGGGGTTGCGCTCGCCTTCGGGCTCACGCTGTTGTTCCTCGTCTACGCGATCGGGCCGATCTCGGGCTGTCACGTCAATCCGGCGGTGACGGTCGGACATCTGCTGCTCGGCCGGATCGGGGCGGTCACCGCGGTCGGGTATTGGATCGCGCAGCTGATCGGCGGGTTCCTGGCCGGGCTTGTGCTGTTCGCGCTGGCGAAGAACCTGCCGTCCTACGATCGCGCGGTCGACGGGCTCGGCGCGAACGGCTGGGGGCAGCACAGTCCGTCGGCGCAGCGCGGGCCGCTGGGGGAGGTCGTGCTGCAGAACGGATACGGAATGGCGGCGATGATCATCATCGAGGTCATGCTGACCGCGCTGCTGGTTTTCGTGGTGCTCGCCTCGACCGATCAGCTCTCCGATGTCCCGCTGGCCGGTTTGTCGATCGGCGTGACGCTGGCGGTCATCCATCTGATCTCGATCCCGGTGGACAACACGTCGGTCAACCCGGCGCGCAGCCTCGGCGTCGCGCCCTACCAGGACGGTGCGATGGCCCAGGTCTGGGCGTTCGTGGTGTTCCCGCTGATCGGTGGCGCGCTCGGTGCGCTGGTGTACGGGCTGCTGTTCGGACGGTCCCGCAACATGCTCTCTTGAGTTGACTAGGACAGGCCCACCGGCAGCACGGCGATGTCGGTGGGCCTGTTGCTATTCGGCCGGGTTCGGAATCGCGTTGCAGGTCAAGGCGATCAGCGCGGGGAGCGGGAACAGCAGCAGGAACAGGTTGGGGATCCACCAGGTGAGGCTGAAATCGCCGCGCAGCGCCCAGAAAGCGATCGCTTGGAGCCCGGCGGTGCTGGTCAGCGTGAGCGAAATGGTCATCAGTACCCGCCAGCCGTTGGTGCGGCACAGGCTGGCCAGGCCGGTGGCGCTGGCCGCGAGATCGAGCACGACGAACGAGAAGTTCCAGTCGCTCAGAATCGGATTCGCGTAGTCCTTGTAAGCCAACTCCGGCGGGATGACCTGGGCGAAGGCAATCGCCCAATACACCAGGAAGCCGATATCGGTGACCAGCATGGCGAGCTTGGTCGGGCCCAGGACGCGATTCAACACGGGTAGAACCGTATTCGACTCAGTGCCAGGCGTATTCGGCGCACAAGCGGTGGGCGACAAGGTCGAATGTCTTGCGCGCCAAGATGGCTCCTTCGCGCCGAATCCCGGCTTCCGGCACATCCAGGACACGGTCCAGCCGAACCCAGCTCGGCCTGCCCTCGGGATCCCAACTGCCGCTGCCGATGCCGACCCAATTCGGGTCGTACGCCCGCTCCGCCTTCGATGACAGCATCAATCCGAGCAGTGTCCGGCGATCCCGCCCGACCACCAGCACCGGCCGATCCTTGCCATTGCTCGGATCGTCCTCGAACGGCACCCAGGTCCACACGACCTCCCCCGGATCGGCCCGCCCGTCCAACTGCGGCGAATACACGATCTGGCGCGCCCGCTCGGCCGTCGGCACCGGAGTCGACGCCGTCGGCCGCACCTTTACCGCCGGCGTCCGCCGCTGCGCCAACGACCCGACCAGCCGTTCCACCAACTTCGGTCCCTGCTGCTTGACAATCCTGGGACCCTGCTCCTTAGCGATAAGTCCGAGCTGCTTGCCGAGAGAGTTCCACCTTCGGGCCATGTTCGAAATATAACGGCGCCCCGCCCTCTTCTCACCCGCGCCGCGAGTGGCTGTGGTACTGCGAATGTGCTGATCTGGGGCCGCTATCGCAGTTCTCGACGGTGAAAATGCCAGCGTGCCGGGCTTGGGTGGCACCGCTGGGGAAAGCTTCGTACTGCTCATGGGACGATAGACGGCAGTTTGCCGATACCCATGAGGAGTGGAGTGCCCGCCAGCTTCGCCGACACCACGTTCACCGATCCGTCACGGATCCGGAACTTCTGCATCATCGCGCACATCGATCACGGCAAGTCGACGCTGGCCGATCGGATGCTGCAACTGACCGGCGTGGTCGAAGAGCGGCAGATGCGCGCCCAATATCTGGACCGGATGGACATCGAGCGTGAGCGCGGCATCACTATCAAGGCGCAGAACGTGCGGCTGCCGTGGCAGGTCGACGGCACCGACTACGTGCTGCATCTGATCGATACGCCGGGTCACGTCGACTTCACCTACGAGGTGTCGCGCGCACTGGAAGCCTGTGAGGGCGCGGTGTTGCTGGTCGACGCGGCGCAGGGCATCGAGGCGCAGACGCTGGCCAACCTGTACTTGGCGCTGGACAAGGATCTGACGATCATCCCGGTGCTCAACAAGATCGACCTGCCTGCCGCCGACCCGGACCGCTACGCGGGCGAGATCGCGCACATCATCGGCTGCGAACCCGACGACGTGCTCCGGGTCTCCGGCAAGACCGGTGTCGGCGTGAGCGAGTTGCTCGACGAGGTGATCAAGACGGTGCCCGCCCCCGTCGGTGACCCCGACGCGCCGGCTCGGGCGATGATCTTCGACTCGGTCTACGACACCTACCGTGGCGTGGTCACCTATGTCCGCGTGGTGGACGGCAAGCTCACCCCGCGCGAGAAGATCAAGATGATGTCCACCGGCGCCACCCACGAAATGCTGGAGATCGGCATCGTCTCGCCCGAACCCAAACCCACCCAGGGTCTTGGCGTCGGCGAGGTCGGCTATCTGATCACCGGCGTGAAGGACGTGCGCCAGTCGAAGGTCGGTGACACGGTGACCGCCGCGCGCAACGGCGCCTCCGAACCGCTCACCGGTTACCGGGAACCCCGCCCGATGGTCTACTCCGGCCTCTACCCGGTCGACGGCTCCGACTACCCGGATCTGCGCGACGCACTGGAAAAGCTTCAGCTCAACGATGCCGCCCTGACCTACGAGCCGGAAACCTCGGTGGCCCTCGGCTTCGGCTTCCGTTGCGGCTTCCTCGGCCTGCTGCACATGGAGATCACCCGCGAGCGGCTGCAACGCGAGTTCGACCTCGACCTGATCTCCACCGCACCCAACGTGGTCTACACCGTAGAGATGGAGGACGGCAGCAAGCACGTCGTCACCAATCCCTCGTACTGGCCGGAGGGCAAGGTCCGGCACGTGTACGAGCCGGTGGTGAAGTGCACCGTCATCTCGCCGAGCGAGTTCATCGGCTCGATCATGGAGCTGTGTCAGGGCCGCCGCGGTGAGCTCGGTGGCATGGACTACCTGTCCGAGACCCGCGTCGAACTGCGCTACACCATGCCGATGGCGGAGATCATCTTCGACTTCTTCGACTCGCTGAAGTCGCGCACCCGCGGCTACGCCAGCCTCGACTACGAAGAGTCCGGCGTGCAGGACTCGGCGCTGGTGAAGGTCGATATCCTGCTGCAGGGCGAGGCGGTGGACGCGTTCAGCGCGATCGTGCACAAGGACGCCGCCCAGGCCTACGGCAACAAGATGACCACCAAGCTGCGCGAGCTCATCCCGCGGCAGCAGTTCGAGGTGCCCATCCAGGCCGCCATCGGCTCGAAAATCATTGCCCGCGAGAACATTCGCGCCATCCGCAAGGACGTGCTCGCCAAGTGCTACGGCGGCGACATCAGCCGTAAGCGCAAACTGCTGGAGAAGCAGAAGGAAGGCAAGAAGCGGATGAAGACCATCGGACGGGTGGATGTTCCGCAGGAGGCGTTCGTCGCGGCGCTGTCCTCGGACGCGGCGTCGGACAAGCCGAAGGGGAAGTAGTAGTAGTGTCGGCCGCACACTGATCGCGAAGGAGTTCGGTCATGTCGCTGCCTACTTGGGCCACCGACCCGTCCAGTCTGGTGGTCACCGAGGAGCAGTACGAGGCTCTGCCAGCGGAGGTGTGCCGGACGATCGAGGTCGTCGACGGTCGGGTCGTGTTCTGTGAGTCTCCGACGCCTCCCGCATCGAGGTTCGCTTGTGGTGGATCTACCCGAGGGGATGAAGGTCAGCATCTCGTTCGAGGACCTCGAACGGATCTGAGGGCGGGCCAGTCCAGTGGATAGGCCATGACAGTGGGTCAGGTGCTTGCCGTGATACGCACGCGCAGGCGGGTGCCGCCTAGTGGGCTGTGATCGAGTTCGGCTGTGCCGGAATGCAATTCGGCTTGTTGACGGACCAGGGCCAGGCCGAGGCCCGAGCCGGGGGAGCCGGGGCCTTTGCTGAAGCGGTCGAAAGCGTTGGGGCGCACGGTATCCGGGACGCCTCGACCGTTGTCATCGATGAGGATTTCGATGGTGTGGTCGGCAGCGGGATGGACCGTGACGGTGACCGTGTCCGCGTGACCGTGCTCGACGGCATTCGCGACCGCGTTGGTGACGATCAGCATGAGCCCGCCGGGCAGGCCGGTCACCGTGATCGGGTCGCATTCGGCGAGGTCGATGCGGACGTCGGGGTGTCGGCGCTGTGCGTCTTGTACTGCGCGGTCGAGGGTTTCGCAGAGGTCGAAGGGTTCGAACGCGTCGGGTTCGGTGAGTTCGCCGACGGCGAGACGCTCCAGATCGGTGAGGGTGTTCTCGATCTGCTGCTCGGCGAAGAGCACCTCGGTGAGGATGGCGCCGCGCTGTTCGGCGGGAATTTCCTTGGTGGCCAGCACTTGTAGATCGGTACGCAGCGCGGTGAGCGGGGTGCGCAGCTCGTGGGCGCAGACGGCGGCGAAATCGCGAGCGCTGGTGAGGGCGTGGTTGGTGGCGCGGTGCGCGGCCTCCAACCGGGCCAGCATGCGGGTGATGGCGTCGGACAGTTCCTCCGCCTCCCTGGCGCCGCGGCCGGACAGCGGCGGCAGCTCTTCGAGGGTGTCGATGCCGTGGGTGGCGGCGGCCAGCCTGCGCAGCGGTCGCGCGGCGTAACCGGCCAGGAACCAGCCGAGCACGGCGGCGATCAGCGCACCGGCCACGCCGATCCCGAGACCGATCAACTGGCTGCGGTGGATGGCGGAGGCGACCACATCGCGGTTCGGGTCCAGCGCCACCAGCACGCCGGGCAGACCGTCGACCCGGGTCACGGCCACGTCGCTGGGCATGCCGGGCGCGAGTGCGCTCTCCTCGGGTATGTCGGTCATGTATCCGGGTGCATCGGGTGGTCGAGTCGGCGCGGGTGCTTCGGTCTCCCGAGTCGGCGCGGACGCCCGATCCGGCGCGGGCGCCTGACCCGGCGCGGGTGCCGCCGGGGGCGGTGGGGCGGGCGGCGGCGGAACCGTCTCCGCCGGAACACCTTTCAATGGCGGCGCGACCCGCACCGCCATCGAGGAGACGGTCTCGTCCAGCTGCCGCTCGCCGGTCGCGTTCAGCAACGCGGCGAAGGTAATGGTCAGGGTGAGCGCGACCAGCGCGGCGACCACGCCGGAGACCAGCGCCACCCGGGTACGCAGCGACGGTGAACGTTTCACGGCTGCTCCCGCAGGACGAATCCGACACCGCGCACGGTGTGCACCACCCGCGGCGCGCCGGGCGCCTCCAGTTTGCGGCGCAGGTACGAGACGAAGACATCCACCACATTGGTGTCGGTGGCGAAGTCGTAACCCCATACCGCGGAAAGGATCTGCTCACGGCCGAGCACGATGCCCGGGTGGTCGGCGAGCAAGGCGAGCACCTCGAATTCTCGTTTGGTGAGGTCGACCGGTGTGCCCGCGGCCAGTACCCGGTGCCCGGCCAGGTCGATCTGCACCTGTCCGATCCGTACCTGCGCGCCCGCTCGTTCCGGAGTATTGACCCGGCGGCGCAGCAGCGCCCGCAGCCGGGCGACCAACTCGCCCAGGTCGAAGGGCTTGGTGAGGTAGTCGTCGGCGCCGCGTTCGAGGCAGGCGATCCGGTCGGTCACCGCGCTACGCGCGCTGAGCACGCAGATCGGTATGTCGTTGCCCATCGCGCGCAACGCGGTGACCACGCCTTCACCGTCGAGGGTCGGCATGTTCACGTCCAACACCATGGCGTCGGGCGTCGCGGAGCGAACCATCGCCAGCGCTTCGGCGCCGTCGCCCGCGGTGACCACCTCGAAATCGGAAAGTTCCAGCCCGCGTCGTAGCGACGCGAGCACGCGAACCTCGTCGTCCACGACCAAGATCCGGTGTCCGGTCATGGATCAACATTAGTCCCGGCCGGTCAGCGGACGCTGGCGGCGACGCACGCGTGCTCGAGCGGGACCGCGGGCACGGCACCGGGCGGCAGCTCGCGCTCGATGGTCACCCACGCACCGCCGTCATCGGCGGGCGTGATCACCACGGGTCCGGTCGGGTCGATCTCGTGGCACAGGACAGGTTCGCCGGGCGCGACCGGCGCGGCAGGTGCGCCGGGGGCGACCGGTGGGGCGGGTACGCCGGGGACGACCGGCGCGGCAGGTGCGCCGGGGACGACCGGCGGGGCAGGTACGCCGGGAGCGACCGGGTCGACCTGGATGATCCCGGGACCGGGCGGCGGCGGCATCGGCGGCCCCGGCAGCGCCGAGGCGGAACCCGCCATTCCCGCGACCACGGCGGCGGTGAGTGCGGTGCCGCTGAGCACGGCCGCGACGCGAGCGCCGCGGCGTCCGATGAGTGCCGTCATGAGGGGTGTCTCCTTCAGATCGATGCTGCCGGCCGGTCGGCCCGACGAAATCGACGGTAGGGAAAGGATCTTCACCACTCGTTGAGCAATCGTTAGAGAACTCTTAGGGTCTCGTGACCGCTGTGCCGCCAAGGTGTGGAAGCGGCAGTATCGGACCTGGTCATCGAGCATATTTGAGGCGATGTCCAGTTGGGTAAGGCCACCAGAAATAGGGCTTCCGTTCTGATTTTGGGAGTGGCAAGGTTGTCTTGCTCGCCCTCGCCGGATTCTCTACAGTCCTGAAGAATGTGACAGTCGGGTATTCCCGAAATAGTGTTAGGTGATCTTCACTCGGTCCGGCCGGCGGTGAGGATGGCTGCTGGAACCCCCGAGATGGAGCTTCGATGACGCGTGACCTGCCCTTCGATGACGACGCCACCGAGGCAGCCGAGCGCGCGGGTGACACCGCCTATCGGGTGGCCACGGGTGTCGCGCGGGTCGCGCGGGCGGGCGCGTACGTCACCGGCGGTGCCCTGGTCGCCGCGTACGACGGCGGCGGCACCCCCGAACATCCGGGCTCGTCCCGCTTGGACAGCTGGAACGCGGGTTGGGCGAACACCAGCGACCCCGATTCCGACACTCCTTCCCCGGTGATCACGTTTCCGGACCCGGTCGTGGAACCCGCACCGGTGAACTCACCGCATTCGGCCAACTCGCCCGTCGCACACGGCAACTCCGGGTTCAACCTGCCCGGCACCGGCGGCGGCGCGAACCTTCCGCTGCCGTCCCTTGGCGACGAATACAACGGCACCGACGCCGGCTTCCCGCTGCCAGGCAGCGACTCCGGCCAGCACGGCATGGAGCTGCCGAGCCTGCCCGGCGGCGGGACCGGCCAGCAGGGCATGCAGCTGCCCGGACTGTCCGGCGCACCAAGCGGGATCGGTGCTACGCCCGAATCCAGCGGACTGCCGCTGCCGGGAACGCCCAACCACGCGCCCTCGAACGGCCTCGACCTGCCCGGTGGCAACGGTTTCGGCCTGCCCGGCCACGGGCTCGGACAAGCCGGGCACGGTTTCGGCCTGCCGGGTGCGAACGGTTTTGTCGCGCCGGGTCTGCCCGGTTCGAATCCCGCTGCCGCCGCGTCCCCATCGGCCGGCGGCCCGTTCGATGGAGTCGGCGACGGTGGTGATCCCCTCGGGATCTTCGTCGGAACGCAGTGGTCCGTGGACTTCGGCGTCGGACCGCATGGCATCTACTTCAATTCCGAGATGAAGGTCGATCTCGGCGCCGGTCACGTCGGCGACCAGCTCGACCAGTTCACCGACTGGCTCGGCAGCGGCCTGCACGTGCCGGACGGCAGCGGCCGATCGGTGACCGACCCGACCGTGACCAGCCACGGCACCCCCGGCGTCGTCGGCGGGCTCACCACCCCTGGCTCGTCCACGCACCAGTCGAATCAGTCCGGTCATTCCAGCCATTCGACGGTGCCCACCGCCACCACGCAGCCGGTCCCGCAGCCGCTCGCCGCGCCCGCGCCGATCATGTCGACGGCGCCCGCGCCGGTGGCGGCCGCCGCGGCGGCACCCGTTGTCGCGGTGGCGCCGGTGGCGAGCGCCCCGCAGCCGGTGGTGGCCACCCCGCTGCAGACCACGATCCAGCCGGACGCCGCGACCACGCCGATCGCGAACGTGATCGGGGCACCGGAGGGTCCGTCGGTGCTCACCGTGCCCGCCGCCGCCACGCCCGCGCTGTTCGATCAGGCGCGGCCGACACCGGTGGTGAAGCCCACACCGGCGATCGAGCCGCATTCCTCGGAAGTCACGATCACGACGCCGAACACGCCGACCACCATCACCAAGACCGTCCCGGTCCCGGTGGTGCCGAGCGATGTCACCGCGCCGAGCGTCCCGAAGACGCCGGACCTCGGCACGAAGATTCCGGGCGTCCCCACCACACCGCACGGTGGCATCAGCACCGGGCCGGACGTGCCGACCACCAAGACGCCCGGTGCCACCGGAACACACCCGACGCAGGTGCCGACCACCGACCCGGATGGCGACGTGACCACTCCCGGCACGGGAACGGGCAACGGCGGCGCGACCGGCGGCGTCACCACCCAGCCGACCGTGCCGACCCGAGAGGTGCCGACGGTCACCCAGCCGGAGCCGACCGTGTCCGTGCCGACCCATGACGTGCCGACCGCCGTCCCGACGCACAACGCGCCGGTGCCGACGCACGACCTGCCGCCGACGTTCCACGCCCCGTCGCCCACCCAGGCACCGGTGCCGACGTACAAGCCGCCGGTGATGGACCCGAAGCCGCACGCCATCGCCGATCCGATCAACAGCACGCACATGGTCGCCGCGACCGCGCAGCCGGTCACCGACTACACGGCGTACACCGATCACTCGACGCTCGCCGCCGCCTCGGGCAGCGGTCTGTCCGGTGGGTTGATGCCCGAGTCGATGATGAGCGAGACCCACCACGCGACACCGGGCGGCTGGGACATACCGTTGGTGTAAGCGGATCTCTGTGGGAGGGGATGAGCGGGGGCATCCATGTCGATCGAAAGCAAACCAGCGTAAGGAGGAGGGTTGTCTGCCGCAGCCGGGCTGAAGGCCGCCACGGTGAAACACCCGGACGCGATGGCGCCGCTCATCCGGATTCTCGACGAATTGTGGGAGATGACCCGATCAGCGGGCCGGAACGATCTCGGCAGCCGTCTGAGCATGGTCCGGGCCAGGGTGAGTGACCCCCGGGTTCGTCTCGTCGTCGTCGGTGAACCGAAGAACGGGATGAGCACGCTGGTCAACAGCCTGGTCGGGGCCTCGGTCAGTGCGACCGCGAGCGACTTGAGTGTGCCCGTCATCGTCGAGTACGGCCCGGAACCGACCGCGACCCTGGTGCGTTCGGTCGATGGCCGCACCGAGCGGCAGTCGGTGGACCCGCTCGACCCCGGCCCCGCCATTTCCGGTTTCGGCGTGATCCGCGCCGAGTTCACCCAGCCGAGCCCGCTGCTCGCCGACGGTGTCGTGGTGATGGACGCGCCGGGCGCGCACGGGGCCGACAACCCCATTACCTGGTCGATGGTCGCCGCCGCCGACGCCGTGCTCTACGTCGGTGACGCCGCGGCGGAACTCACCGCGGAGCAGATCGCCTATCTGCAACGTATCCAGCAGATCTGCCCGACCGTCATCTGCGTGCTCAACAAGATCGACCAGTACCCGCATTGGTCGCACACCCAGCAGCGCAACCGGGAGCTGCTCGACGCGGCCGGTCTCGGCTTCGCGGTGGCGCCGGTGTCCGCGGAACTGCACCGGCAGGCCGGGCTGTCCGGCAACTATCAGCGCGACATCGAATCCGGTGTCCCGCAACTGATCGACCATCTGCGCGACTACGTGGTCGCCCGCGCCGACACGGTCGCGGTGGATGCCGCGGTACAGGACATCCGGCTGGTCAGCGACCATCTCGCGTTGACGCTGCGCAACGAGGCCGAGTCGCTGCGCGACCCGCGGCGCCGGGCCGAGATCACCGACCAGCTGGTCCGGGCCCGCGACGGCGCCGAGCAACTGCGCCAGCGCACGGCGAACTGGCAGGTCACCCTGGTCGACGGCAGCACTGAGCTGATGGCCGACATCGAGCACGACCTGCGTCATCGACTGCGCAATCTGGTGCGTGACGCCGAGGCCGAGATCACCAAGACCGATCCGGCGCGCCGCTGGAAGGAATTCGGTACCGACCTCGACGCCAGGATCTGTGAGGCGGTCGAGGAGAACTTCGTGATGGCGCACTATCGCTCCGTCGAACTCTCCGAGCAGGTGGCCTCGAAGTTCCTCGCGGACAACCGCGCCGCGCCGCTGCCCGATCTGCGCCTGGACAAGCCCGGTGAGGTACTCGAACCGGTACAGCCGCTCGAGCCGTTGGAAAGCGCGAAAGCCAGTGTGACGCAGCAGTTCCTGTCCGCGTTGCGCGGCTCCTACGGCGGCATCCTGATGGTCGGTCTGGCCACCAGCCTGCTCGGCATGTCGCTGGTGAACTGGTACTCGGCCGGTGCGGGCGTGCTGCTCGGCGTCAACGCCCTGTGGGATGACCGCAAGGCCCGCAAGGCCCGCCGCCGCGCCGAGGCGAAGGTCGCGGTGGCTCGGCTGATGGACGACGTCATCTTCCAGGTGAGCAAGGAATCGCGAAATCGGTTGCGGGCCATGCAGCGAGTGCTGCGCGACCACTTCACCGAGATCGCGACCGACGTCTCCCGGCAGGCGGACGAGGCGCTGCGCCTGGCCGAGGCCGCCTTCGAGAAATACGGCGATCACAGCGGGGACCGGATCGCCGACCTGGACGGGCAACTCGGCAAGCTGCGCGGCCTGCGCGAGCAGGCCGACAGTCTGGCCGCCTGACGAAAACCCCTGTCAGCCAGGGTGGTTCGCGGGCGTGTGGGCGGGCTGGAAGCCGCCCGCGTTGCGGTAGTCCTCGGCCCTGATCACGTGCGTGACCGCATTGATCAGCGCCAGGTGGGTGAAGGCTTGCGGGAAGTTGCCGAGGTGGCGACCGCTGCGCGGATCGATCTCCTCGGCATAAAGCCGCAGCGGACTGGCGAATCCGAGCAGCCGCTCGCACAGGTGCCTGGCGCGCTGCACCTCGCCGATCTCCACCAGCGCGGACACCAGCCAGAACGAGCAGATGGTGAAAGTGCCTTCGGCGCCGGTCAAGCCGTCATCGGTGGTCTCGGTGCGGTAGCGCAGCACCAGGCCGTTCTCGGTGAGCAGGTCGGCGATGGACAGCACGGTGGCCCGGATCCGGTGGTCGTCCGGCGGCAGGAAGCGGGTCAGCACCGCCAAGAGTAGTGACGCGTCCAGGGTGTCGCCGCCGTAGGTCTGGGTGAATACGCCGTTGGCGTTCACCCCGTGCTCGAGGATGTCGGCCTTGATCTCGTCGGCGATGGTGTACCACTCGGTGGCGTGCTCGAACTGGCCGTGCAGTTCGGCCAGCTTGGCGCCGCGATCCAGCGCCACCCAGCACATCACCTTGGACGAGGTGAAATGCTGTGGCTCGCCACGCACTTCCCAGATGCCGCGGTCCGGCTCGCGCCAGTGCGCGATGGCCGCACGGACCTGTCTTTCCAGTAACGGCCACAGTGTTTCCGGCACCTGCTGGCGCGACTTCACGTGCAGGTACACGGCATCGAGCATGGTGCCCCAGATGTCGTGCTGATCCTGGTTGTAGGCGGCGTTGCCGATGCGCACCGGCTTGGCGCCGTCGTAACCGCCGAGATGATCGAGCGTCTCCTCGGTGATTCGGCGTTCGCCGCCGATGCCGTACAACACCTGCAGCGGAACGGCATCGCCGTTCTCATCGGTGGTGGCGTCGCGCAAAAAGGAGAAGAAGTCGTCGGCCTCGCGGTCGAGCCCGAGCGTGTACAGACCCCACAGTGCGAAGCTGGAATCGCGTACCCAGGTGTAGCGGTAGTCCCAATTACGTTGACCGCCAGGTGTTTCCGGCAGCGACGTGGTCGCGGCGGCCAACAGCGCGCCGGTCGGCGCGTAGGTGAGGCCCTTGAGCGTCAGCGCGCTGCGCTGTAAGTAGTTGCGCCACGGGTGATCCGGGAAGTTGCCGAGGGTGATCCACTGCCGCCAGCACTCGGTGGTCTGCCACATCTTCTGCGCCGCGTCCTCGAACGTCTTGGGCGCGGGCAATTCCGACCAGGTCAACGCGACGTACACCTCGTCGCCTTCCTCCATCCTGGTGCGGGCGCGCGCCTCCCTGCCCTCCAGGCCGAGCCGTAGATCGGTGGTCAGCACCAGCGTCGGGCCCGCGCTCGAGTCGTCGGCGCGGACGGCGGTCGCCTCCTCGTAGACCTTGCCGGTGTACTCCCAGCGGGCCGTTCCGCGGTGATAGTCGAACGAGGGCTCACAGCTCATCTCCAGCTCGACGGTGCCGTTCACACACTTCACCGTGCGCAACAGCAGGTGCTCGGCATCCCAGTCCATCGGGGTGCGCCGGTGCGTCTTGGAGCGCTGGTCGTTGTTGTGCCACGGGCCGAGCACCAGCGCGTCGCGCACGATCAGCCAGCCGGTCTCGGTCTGCCAGGTGGTCTCCAGGATCATCCCGCCCGGCAGGTAGCGGCGCGCGGCGGGCACGTTCACGCCGTACGGGCCGATCCGGAAATGGCCCGCGCTGCGGTCCAGCATCGCACCGAAGACGCTCGGCGAATCGGGGCGCGGGACGCACATCCACTCGACCGACCCATTGCTCGCGATCAGGCAGCTGGTCTCGCAGTCGGACAGAAACGCGTAGTCGTCGATCGGCGGGTAGGCGCCGTGTTTCCGTGCTTCGGTCAGCCTGCTCACCACCGGCAGGTCGTACGGTTCGTCGACGGTGAGATCATCGGAGGACGCCATAGCTCACTGTATCTATGGCCGTGCCCGCGGCACGAGGTCTCGAATTGGACTTGCCGAGCTCTCAGGTGGAGCTACTAGGCTGGGTTGGTGCATCGGATCGCAGGTTGGTGGGACAGCTTCGAGCTGTGGGTCGCGGGACTCCCGTTCATCCCGCAGTTCCTGGTGGTGCTGGTGGGCATGGTGCCGGTCAGCTTCGCCATCGCCTACCTGCTGGACCGGGCACTGCGCCTGTCGCTGCGCGTGCTCGACCGCAAGCACGGAGTCGAGCAGGCACTGCCCACCGTGCCCGACACCCTGCCCGCCGAGCTCACCTCGGTCGATGCCCGCCCGACCGTGCAGAGCGGTGTCCGCTGATGCCACGTTCGCGCGTCCAGCTCGCCCTGATCGCCCTGCTCGTCCTCGTTGTCGTCGCCTGGCTCGTCACCCGCTGACGCCTAGCTCTCCCCGCTGCGCCAGTCGTTGAAGCGCTTGCCGATCTTGGAGACGGTTTCGCCGACCTCCTGCCCGACCGTGCTCACCGCGGAACCCACATCGCGGCCCAGATTGCGGACGGTGCGGATGAGCGGGTCCTCGGACTGGTCGAAATTGGTGCGGTAGGTGCGGGCGGCTTCCTTGATCTCCTCGCCGAGGCTGGTGCTCTTGTCGTGTTCGCGCCGCGGATAGTCGCCGGCGAGCAGCCGGTCGTAGTCGCCGCTCTGGATCCAGCGGCGCAGCTCGGCGGCGCGCAGCACGGAGAACGGGTGGCTCTGCAATTCCAGGTTGAGCAGTTTCAGCACACCGTCGCGCAGATCGCCGGAACGTTCGTAGTCGTCGGCCTGGGCGAGGAACGCGCCGTGGTTCATCTCCTTGATCCAGGTGCCGCCCGCGGTCTTCATGTGCACCCGCACGGAGGCGTCGACATCCTGCCCGCACAGCAGCCCGGCCCGGTCGCCGGACAACTCGGATTTGCGGCTCCACTCCATCAATGCGGCCACGATCGCGCGTAATGCCCAGCCGCCCACCGGCATCCAGCCGATGCTCGCGGAGATCCGCAGCAAATGCATCAGCATGGTGCGGTACACCGCATGTCCGGACAGTGCGTGCCCGAGCTCATGCCCGACGATGAAACGCAACTCCTCGGTATCCATCAGATCGATCAAACCGGTGGTCAGCACGATGAACGGCTGGTCCATGCCGATGGTGAAGGCATTCACGTGCGGACTCTGCAGCACGAAAATCTCCGGCGTGGTGCGGGCATCGAGGATATCGACGCAGTCCTCCCGCAATTGATGCAGCGAACGGAACTGACGTTCGTCCACCCGAACGGCCGTGGCCAGATAGAGCAGCCGATGCTGGCGCTCTTGCAGCAAACCGGACAAGGTGCGCAGCACGGTGTCGAACCCGGACAGCGTCCGCAACGCCACCAGAGCGGTGCGATCGGCGGGGTGCTCCCACGCGCGGGTGCTGATGCCGGGGAACCGGGTGCGGACACGATCCGGGCTGGTAGTCATGGGATGAAACCCCCCTCTTCCTGGAGCTCTGCAATTCGAAGTAGCGCCATGCGCTCTGCTACAGTCTGCCCGTGTCTTCGAGTGCCGTCCCGCAGGTCCGCCATGAACTGGCGTTGATCGCGGTCGGCAATCTCGCGGTCGCCGACATTCTCTGTCGCTGATCGACGACGGGCACGGCTGCGCGTCCCTACCTCGTAGACTGGCGTGCAATTTTCCGCAGACGTCCCCGAACCTCGGCGGCCGATCCGGCCGACAGTCGCGCCACTGCCGCATCGATCCGGCGGCAGGTCTACCGATCCAACAGAATGCTTCTCCGTCGCTCGAGGTCCCGAGCCGGCGGTCCGTAGGAAAGGTCCACCCCGAATGGCTCGCAAAACTTGGCTCTCCCCGCGCCGACGGTCTGTTGTCGCCGCCCTCACCGCGTTCGCGGCGGTCGCGCTCACCGCGTGCGGTGGCGGAGCCAGTGACACGGTCGGGGGCAGCGGCGCCGACGGTAGCGGCGGCACGCTGAACCTCTACGCCTACGCGGTCCCCAAGCCCGGCTTCGACAAGGTCGTCGTCGAGTTCAACAAGACCGAGCAGGGCAAGGGTGTCGTCGTCAACGGGGCCTACGGCGCCTCGGGCGATCAGTCCCGCAAGGTCAAGGACGGTGCCGCGGCCGATATCGTGAACTTCTCGGTCGAGCCCGACATCACCCGTCTCGTCGATGCGGGCTTGGTCGACGAGAGCTGGAATGCCGACGCCACCAAGGGAATTCCGTTCGGCTCGGTCGTCGCGATCGTGGTCCGCAAGGGCAACCCGAAGGGCATCAAGGACTGGGACGACCTGCTGAAGCCCGGCATCGAGGTGGTCACCCCGAACCCGTTCAGCTCCGGTTCGGCCAAGTGGAACCTGCTCGCCCCGTACGCGGCCAAATCCGAAGGCGGCAAAAACCCCCAGGCGGGCCTGGACTACCTGAGTCAGCTGGTGTCCAAGGAGCACGTGAAGGTGCAGCCCAAGTCGGGCCGCGAGGCCACCGAGACCTTCCTACAAGGCACCGGTGACGTGCTGCTCAGCTATGAGAACGAGGCCATCTTCTCCGAGCGCAACGGCGATCCCATCGAGCACATCGTGCCGCCGGTCACCTTCAAGATCGAGAACCCGGTCGCGGTGCTGAAGTCGAGCAAGAACCAGGAGAAGGCCGTCGCCTTCCGCGACTTCCTCTACACCGCCGAGGGGCAGAAGGCTTGGGCGAGTGCCGGTTTCCGCCCGGTCGACCCGCAGGTGGCCGCCGATTTCGGCAGCGACTTCCCGACGCCGCAGAAACTGTGGACCATCGCCGACCTGGGCGGTTGGCAGACCGTGGACAAGGAACTGTTCACCCCGAACACCGGATCGGTCGCGGTGATCTATGACAAGGCGACCAGGTAGCCGGTCCGGCACACGGGATACTGGACGATTGTGACTGAGAGCAGCACCGCCGGAATCGGGTCGACGCCCGCTCCAGGCGACACCAAAGACACCGGTCCGCGCGGAAACTGGTCCTGGCTGCGGGTGACCGGCTCGGTGGGCCCGCTCGGCATCGCCACCGCGGTGCTGTGGCTCAGCATCATCGTGCTGCTGCCGCTGGCCGCGCTCACCGTCGCCTCGTTCGACGAGGGCTGGTCCGGCTTCTGGAACGCGGTCACCGCGCCCGCCGCGCTGGACTCGCTGCGGATCACCGTGCTCGTCTCGGTGGTGGTCGCGGTGATCAACGTGGTGATGGGCACGCTCATCGCCTGGGTGCTGGTCCGCGATGACTTCCCGGGCAAGGGCATCGTCAACGGGCTGATCGATCTGCCGTTCGCGTTGCCGACGATCGTGGCCAGCATCGTGCTGCTGTCGTTGTACGGGCCGCAGAGCCCGATCGACATCCACCTCAACGCGACTCAGCCCGGTCTGATCGTGGCGCTGGCGTTCGTCACGCTGCCGTTCGTGGTTCGCTCGGTGCAGCCGGTGCTCATCGAGGCCGATCGGGAGGTCGAGCAGGCCGCACTTTCGCTCGGCGCGGACAACTGGACCACCTTCCGCCGCATCGTGCTGCCCACCCTCGGGCCGGCGATCATTTCCGGCGGCGGGCTCGCATTCGCCCGTGCCATCGGCGAATACGGGTCGGTGGTGCTGATCGGCGGCGCCATTCCGCGGGAGACCGAAATGGCCTCGCAGTACATCCAGAAGCAGATCGAGATCGACCGTCCGCTCAACGCCGCGGCGGTTTCGGTTGCGCTGCTCGCCATTTCGTTCGCGTCGCTGCTGGTGCTCCGATTGCTAGCCGAGCGCAGCGTGCGCAAGGAACAGGAATCGCGATGAATCTGTCTTGGCCTACCCGGATTTCGTTGCGGGTGGTGGCGCTGGGCTACCTGTTCGTGTTGCTGGTGCTGCCGCTGATCATCATCCTGGTGCGCACCTTCGAAAAGGGCATCGGCGCGTTCATCGACTCGATCACCACGCCCGCGGCCATCTCGGCGTTCCAGCTGTCGATGATCATCGTGGCGATCGTGGTTCCGGTGAACGTCGTCTTCGGCATCGTCACCGCGATCGCGTTGGTGCGCGGCAAGTTTCCCGGCCGCACGCTGGTTCAGGGCATCGTGGATCTGCCGTTCGCGGTCTCGCCGGTGGTGGTCGGTGTCGCGCTGATCCTGCTGTGGGGCGCGGGTGGCTGGTTCGGCGGTCTCGAGGACATCGGCTTGAAGGTGATCTTCAATCTGCCCGGCATGGTGATCGCCACCATCTTCGTCACGCTGCCGTTCGTGGTGCGCGAGGTCGAGCCGGTGCTGCACGAGATCGGCGACGACCAGGAACAGGCCGCCGCCACCCTGGGTGCCACCCGCTGGCAGACGTTTTGGCGGATCACCCTGCCCGCCATCCGCTGGGGGCTCACCTATGGCGTCGTACTGACTGTCGCGCGTGCGCTCGGTGAGTTCGGCGCGGTGATCATGGTGTCGTCCGCGCTGCCCGGTACGTCGCAGACCCTGACGCTGCTCGTGCATGGCCGATACATCAACGACCACAACACCTTCGGCGCCTACGCCGCCGCGACCTTGCTGATGGGCATGGCCCTCGTGACCCTCCTGTTGATGACCCTCCTCGAACGCAAACGGGGCACCAAATGATCACCGTGACCAATGCGAAGAAGAACTACGGTTCGTTCGCCGCGCTCGACGACGTCACCATCGACATCCCGTCCGGCGAGCTGACCGCCCTGCTCGGGCCGTCGGGTTCGGGCAAGTCGACGCTGCTGCGCTCGATCGCCGGGCTGGAGTCGCTCGACTCCGGCGTGGTGATGATCGCGGGGCACAACGTCACCCGGGTCCCGCCGCAGAAGCGCGACATCGGGTTCGTGTTCCAGCATTACGCCGCGTTCAAGCACATGACCGTGCGCGACAACGTGGCCTTCGGCTTGAAGATCCGCAAGCGCCCCAAGAACGAGATCCGCAAGCGGGTCGACGAACTGCTCGGCATCGTCGGTCTCGACGGCTTCCAGCACCGCTACCCGGCGCAGCTGTCCGGCGGCCAGCGCCAGCGTATGGCCCTGGCGCGGGCGCTCGCCGTCGACCCGCAGGTGCTGCTGCTCGACGAGCCGTTCGGCGCGCTGGACGCCAAGGTCCGCGCCGATCTGCGCACCTGGCTGCGCAGGCTGCACGAGGAGGTGCACGTGACCACCGTGCTGGTCACCCACGACCAGGAGGAGGCCCTGGACGTCGCCGATCGGATCGCGGTGATGAACAAGGGGCGCATCGAGCAGATCGGCACGCCGGAGGACGTGTACGACCGGCCGGCCAACGAGTTCGTGATGTCTTTCCTCGGCGCGGTGGCGCGGCTCAACGGACATCTGGTGCGGCCGCACGACATTCGCGTCGGTCGGGAGCCGAGCATGTCGCTGGCCGAGCACGAGGGGACCGCTGAGTCGGCGGGGGTCACCAGGGCCACCGTCGAGCGCGTCGTGCACCTGGGTTTCGAGGTTCGGGTCGAGTTGCGCAACGCGGCCACCGGTGATCTGTTCGCCGCGCAGGTGACTCGCGGTGACGCGGAGGCGCTGCGGCTGGCCGATGGGGAGACGGTGTATGCGCGGGCGACCAGAATTCCGGAGTTGCCCGCGCACTGAGTTGTCGTCCGGCTGCTGGATCGTTGCTGATCTTGTGCTGGCGCAAGGAGATCCATCAGTTTTCGGTGTGATGGCGTCCGGGCATGGGGGTACGAAGTCACTGCGGTGTCCACGTTGTGTGCGGGCATGCGGGTTCTGCGGGGCGGCGGGCGGTGCCTTGCTCCGGCAGGTCTGTGCAGTATCGCTCTCCGCTGGTCGCGTGTCAGGCGTTTCTGCGATTGTTAGGGGCTATCACGGCATGTGAGAACGTGTATCCGCGATGGTCCCCGATGGCTGTGCGGTTATTTTTCCGTGCGGCAAACCGGGGCGGGACAGCGCCGAATATCGGCGTGTCGCACTGGGATCCGGCTCCCGTCGCACTCGCCGCTCTCCAGGGCAGGTGACCAGGATGGATGCTTGTGCTATGTAACCTGTTGCAAAACAGGCGGGCTGCGGACAACAGGGTGTCCGGTGGTTGGCAGGCGGGTCGCGGAGTGGTTGCGTGGACGGAGTTCGAAGCAAATCGGCTCGGCGATCAGGTGGATTGCGATGGCGGTTGGTCTCGGTTTGAGCATCGGCACGGTGAACACGGTTTCCGCTCTGGCGGAGGAGGGTTCAGACGGCTCCTACCCGCCCCGCTGGCTGCGATCCCCGCAGGCTCCACCGGGTCGCCGGTGGGCCCAGCGCTCCCAATCCATCACCCGCCGAACCACACTCACCTTCGACAGCACGGGCCTGGCCCGCGTCGGCATGATTCCGCGGCACGGGCGCGCGATCATCGAATTCGCCGATCTCACCCAACGCTCGATCATGTCCGCGCGGGTCGGCCACCGCGCCCTGTCGCCCGCGGATCTGGTGTCGGTGGTCGCCGAAAGCCTGATCACCGAGACACTGCTCGATCATCCGCACTACACCGCGCGCAGCACCGACGTCGGCATCGTGCTGACCCATCCGGCGCGCTACACCGAGGCGCACGTCGGCGATCTGCGTGCCTCGTTGGACGCCATCGGTCTCGACCATGTCGCGCTGGTGGCCGAACCCGTCGCGGCGGCGGCCTGGTTGGAAGCCGACCGTGGTCCGCTCATGCCGGGGCTGGCCCTGGTCTATGACCTAGGTGGCGCGAGTCTGGACATCACGCTGGTCCGGGTCGGCGCGGGCTGTCCGCGCAACCCGATCGTCGGCGAGCCGCTGCGTTCCGCCGAATTCGGCGGCCGGGCCTTCGGTGCGCTGGTCGCCTCGCGCGCCGGGTACGGATTGCCTTCGGCCTCTATTTCGGGTTCGGTCATGGGCACCACGGCCGACGAGTTACGGACCAAACACGTGCGGTCCTCCTTGGAACTCGTCTATCGCTGTCTGCGCATCGCGGACGTCACCATGGCCGATGTCGACTGCGTCCTCGTGGTCGGCGGCGCGGCGCGGCCGGTCGAGGTGGCCCAGGTGCTGGCGGGCGAGCTGGCCCGGCCGGTGATCACCGCGCCCGATCCGGAACGCACCATCGCCGACGGTGCGGCGATCATCGGCAGGCGGGCTGCCGTTGCCGCCGAGGAGGCGGCGGGTAAGCACCACGCCAAGCGGCGTGGGGGCGGGGCGCACCGGGCGGCCACCAGGGCGTTGGTGTTGTCCCAGCGCACCAAGCGTCGCTTGACCAGGGTGGCGCTCGCGGCCGGGCTGTCGGTAGCGGGTGTCGGCATGGCGCTTGCCCTGCCCGCCGACGGGGTGATCGTGGGGTTGGCGCAGCTCGGGCTGCACTAGGGGTGGTTATCCGCTGGCGGTAGCGATGAGGGCCACCGCCAGCGGATAACGCCTCGTCAACGAGCTGCGCCGAGTAGGCCGCGGCCACCGTTTCCCTGCTGAGCAGGAATTGGTGGCGGCGGCCTTTTGTATTTCCCCGGCATCAGCTCCCCGGTGATCATTCGTCCAGCTGTCTTCGTGGGTTGACGTGACCAGTCGTAGGTGTAACTATGGGATACAGGTAAACGTTCTACGAGGAGAGGCAGCTGCGACGATGTCTACAGCCGTGACGCCCCCGGTCGACCCCGATCTGGAGAAGGCGCAGGAGTACGCCGCGACGCTGCTGCTGCTCTCCGAGGGTTCGGTCAACAAGCATTTCGACCCGTACGAGGACATCGACTGGGACAACCCCGACTTCGCCGTCGACGCGGGGGAGGAGCGGTGGATCCTCCCGGTCTCGGCCGACCCGCTCGGTCGCCACCCCTGGTACCAGGCGCTGCCCGTCGAGCGCAAGATCGCGATCGGCAAGTACCGCCAGGCCAACGTCGCCAAGGTCGGTCTGCAGTTCGAAACGATCCTGATCAGCGGCATGGTCACGCACAACTTCGGCCTGCCCAACGGTTCCCCCGAATTCCGCTACTGCTCCCACGAGATGATCGAGGAGCACAACCACACCCTGATGTTCCAGGAGATGGTCAACCGGATCGGCGAGGACGTGCCCGGCATGGGCCCGCTGGTGCGCAAGTTCAAGTACCTGGGCGCCCCCGTCGCCGCGCTGTTCCCGAATCTGTTCTTCATGGCGGTGCTGGCCGGCGAAGAGCCGATCGACCACATCCAGAAGGCGATCCTGCGCTCCGGCGAAGACGTGCACCCGATCATGCGCGGCGTGATGGCCATCCACGTCGCCGAAGAGGCGCGGCACATTTCCTTCGCGCACGAGTTCCTGAAGATCCACGTGCCGGAGTCGAAGGCGGCCCCCAAGTTCATCCTGTCCATCGCGATGCCGATCGTCATGTTCATTCTCGGCCGCGCGATCTTCACCCCGCCCCGGTCCTTCTGGCGCGAATTCGACATCCCGGATTACGTCCGCAAGGAGCTGTTCTACGGGTCGAAGGAATCCAAGCAGGAGTTCAGCGACTTCTTCGGTGACGTGCGCACGCTGGCCAAGGACATCGGCCTGATGAACCCGGTCTCCAAGGCGATCTGGAAGCTGCTCAAGATCGACGGCCACACCACCCGCTACCGTTCGGAGCCGTTGCGCGCGGCCAAGGCCGGCTGACGTGCCCTATATCGTCACCCAATCTTGTTGCAGCGACGCGTCTTGCGTGTACGCCTGCCCGGTCAACTGCATCCATCCCACGCCGGATGAGCCCGACTTCCTGACCGCGGACATGCTGTACGTGGACCCGCAGGCGTGCGTCGACTGCGGCGCTTGCGCCACCGCGTGCCCGGTCGACGCGATCGTGTCGTCGAAGAAGCTGACCGCTGAGCAGAAGCCGTTCATCGAGATCAACGCCGACTTCTACCGGCAGACCCGGCCGCGGCCGTTGCTGGCGAAGCCGGTGCCCGCGGCCGAAATTCGCACCGAACGCCAGTCGTTGCGGGTGGCGATTGTCGGGTCGGGACCCTCGGCCATGTACGCGGCCGACGAACTGCTGACCCAGCCCGATGTGTCGGTGACCGTGTTCGACCGGCTGCCGGTGCCCTACGGGCTGGCCCGCCACGGCGTCGCGCCGGATCACGCCAAGACCCGCAAGGTCAGCGAGCTGTTCGACATCATCTCGGCGCAGCCCGGATTCGGCTCATATCTGAATGTCGAAGTGGGCGCGCATGTTTCGCATGAGGAACTGCTCGATCACTTCCACGCGGTGATCTATGCCGTCGGTGCGTCCGCGGACCGCAAGCTCGACATCCCCGGTGAGGGACTGCGGGGCAATATCTCCGCCACCGACTTCGTCGCCTGGTACAACGGGCATCCCGATCACGCGGACCGCACCTTCGACCTGTCGCAGCAGCGCGCCGTGATCGTCGGCAACGGCAATGTCGCGCTCGACGTCGCGCGCATTCTCACCACCGACCCGGAATCGTTGTCGCGCACTGACATCGCGCCGTACGCGCTGCGGGCGTTGCGGGAGAGCAAGATCGAGGAAGTGGTGATTCTCGGCCGCCGAGGTCCGCTCGAATCCGCTTTCACCGTGCCCGAATTCGTCGGACTGCTCGGTGCCGATGTGGACATTGCGATCGAGGGCGAACTGCCCGAGATCGTCGAGGGTCTGCCGTATCAGGTCGAGCAGAAGCTGCGGCTGCTGCACACCGTGCGCAGCAGGCCGTTCGGCGAACGCAAGCGGGTCGTCTTCCGCTACCTCGCCTCGCCCACCGAAATTCTCGGCACCGACCGGGTAGCGGGCATCGAGGTCAGCCGCAACGAACTCGTCACCGACGCGGACGGCCGCACCCGCGCGGTCGCAACCGGTGCCACCGAACGCCTCGACGCCGGCCTCGTGCTCACCTCGGTGGGCTACCGTGGCGTGCCCCTGCCCGGCCTGCCGTTCGACGACGCCGCCAGCGTGATCCCGAACCGAGACGGCCGCGTGCTCGAGCGCACCGACGGCGCCGTACTGCCCGGCACCTATGTCACCGGCTGGATCAAGCGCGGTCCCACCGGCTTCATCGGCACCAACAAATCCTGCGCGCAAGAGACGGTGCAGCAGCTCGCCGACGATTTCAACGCCGGCCGCCTACCCGAACCTGCCGGTACACCACCAGAATTCGACCGCCTGATCCACCAGCGCCAGCCCGCCGTCCGCACCGCCGGAGCCACCGAACGCCGCGGCCCGCTCCGCCGCCTGCTCATCCGCTCCTGACAAACCCCTCGCGGCACCCCGGTCCCGCGAGGCCGTCACCATCGACGCCAGCGCCGCCGTCGATGGTGCCCACCCCGCGGCCACGCGATGAGGGCGTGACCGCGCTGGGAGACTCGCTCCGTCCATGCGTAAGTGCGTCTCGCCGTGTGTGTTCCGTACCGCCGCGTGCGTTGTGTCCCGCTGCGTGTGTTCGCTCCCGGCTCGCACGTTGGTCCAGCCGCGCGTGTTGTATCTTGCTGCGCACACAATTGCGGGGCCGAGACGCGAGCCGAACCAATTGATGCAAGGCAGCCGGACTACGGCCGCGTGCCATGCCGCGCGTGTTTGGTCCCGCTGCGCGGATTTCGTCCTGCCGCGCGGGTTTCGGCTTGTTGCGCGGATAATTGCGGGCCATTCTGCCTGCCGGACCCTAATTCATGCGCGGCAGGCTCGACTTCGGCGGGGCGGGGTGTGCGGTTTTGTTGCGGTGCAGGTTACTGGCCGCTAGGTCATGTGCGGGAGGCAGATTCGTGGGCGGCTTGTGAGCGCGTGACCTCGGGGTGATCCCCCCAGTTTCGGGGACTTGTGGGCGGGGACGGGAGGCCAGACGATGGAAGGGCATCACGCGTACGGAACTGGGGGGATTGCGACCGCCATCGCGACCGTTCAGCGTCGGCACCGGGATCAACACGAGCAGGTCTCGGCTCGTGTGCTAGCGGGATCACGTCGGGTCGGTTCCGCTGGAGCTCGGACGGGTCGCGCGCGGCGACCCGTCCGAGCATTCTTCGACAAGCGCCGAGTTCCGACGCTCGCAGCGCCCCGCGCCTCCGCCGGGGCCTCCGGCGTTCACCGAGCTGTGAATCCACCATCGATCGCCAGTGCGGCACCGGTAACGAAACTGGCTTCGTCGCTGAGCAGATACGCGCAAAAGGACGCGATCTCGGCAGGCTGACTGATCCGGCCCAGCGGGTGCAGCGCGGCGATGGCCGCCTCACCCTCGGGTGTCGCGCCCATCGAATTGCGGAACGCCGGGGTGTCGATCGCACCGGAGACCAGCGCGTTCACCCGGACACCCTGTTCGGCGGCTTCCAGCGCCACCGCCCTGGTCAGGCCGATGACGCCGTGCTTGGCCGCCACATACGGGGCGACCGAGCCCATGCCGACGACGCCGAGGTTCGACGCGTTGTTCAGGATCGCACCGCCACCGGACGCGCTAGCGCGGGCACCTGGTGACGCAGACCGTAGAACACGCTTGTCAGGTTCAGTTCCAGGTCGGCGCGCCAGCCCGCCTCATCGATCTCGGAGACGGGGCCGAAGGCATTGACCGCGCCCGCGTTGTTGAAAGCCGCGTCCAGCCGCCCGTACTCGGTGAGCGCCGCCTGGGTAAGCCGTGCCACATCCGCCTCCACGGTGACATCGGTCGCCACGAACAGCGCCCGACCACCTGCCGCGCGGATGTCGGACGCCACCTGCTCGCCCGTGTCCTTGCCGCGCGCGCCGAG
The DNA here is from genome assembly GCF_019222765.1 of Nocardia iowensis. NCBI lineage: Bacteria > Bacillati > Actinomycetota > Actinomycetes > Mycobacteriales > Nocardiaceae > Nocardia > Nocardia iowensis. Next base: position 2,205,636 of record NZ_CP078145.1, read on the forward strand.
CACCACGGCAGCCCCTTCGCTAGCCACCCGCAGGGCCACCGCCTTGCCGACGCCCGAGCTGGCGCCGGTGATCAGCACGACCTTTTCCTCGAACCTTGTAGCCATGTTCTTCATTTCCCTTCTCGTTCTTGCGATCTCACCTCTGTGGTGCGGTCGCAGAACCAAGTCAAGTCGGCGCGGGGCGGCTGCGCTGGCAGGAATCAGACATTGAGTTGATGCGTCATGGAACTGGCGGCGGGATAGCTCCCACTGGAATGAGTAGCGCTGGCAACGATTTGGTTACCGACCAGTCAGTGTCTTAATGTGACTTGTGATTCTCGGGGAATACCGGCTCTCGGTCCGCCATCGGCGCTTTGTCCGGATCGCTGTGAAGTAACGGGATTGTGTGGTGCGCTGTGGCATCCGCGCCTGTCGAGAGGGCTGAACATTTTCTGCGACGGCACATCGCCGCAGGTGACCCGGATCATTGCCGTCGGGAGCTAAACGTTTCACGCCATTCTCGTGCCGTTCATATCTATTCCACATCCTTCCAGCGAGCCGAGCAGCTAATCTGTGCTGGCTGTTTGGAAGACGACCGCGGCCACATGGTTCTCTGTGTGATGGACGTGGTCTCGGTACGTTGACGGGATAGCATATGACCACAGGTCTGGGTTTCAGCATCGGTGCAGTGAACTCTATGACGGCTTCGGTGACCGGTGCGCGAACGCGGCCCGTCGTGCGCAGTCGACGCACCGCGGTGACCTTCGACAGCGCGGGCGGCCTGCGGATCGGTGGCATACCTCAATTCAGCATGGCCGTAACGGATTTCGCCGACCTGAGTCGCGATCCGGAGTCGATGATCGTCGGCGGGCGCATCTGGTCGCCCGCCAACCTCGTCGCCGCGGTGGTGAACGGGCTGCGCGAAGCCGAGCCCGCGGCGGCCGAGTCGGGTGCCGTAGCCACCTATCCCGCAACGTATTCCGACAAAGAGGTGACCTTGCTGCGGCAGGCGCTCGACCTCTCGGGAGCGAGCGACGTCGCGTTGGTGCCCGAGCCGGTGGCCGCCGCCGAATGGCTGGAACGCGAACACGGTCCGCTGGAACCGGGCTTCGTGCTGGTCTACGACCTCGGCGGGACCAGCCTCGACGTCTCCGTCGTGCGCGTCGGTCCGGACTGGGACAACCATCCGATGGTCGGAAAACCGGTGCGCTCCTACGACTTCGGTGGCAGGCCGCTGGGCGCGATGATCGCACGGTACGCCCACGACGCCCGGCCCGGCACGACGACACCGATGTCGATGCTGTCGATGATCGACATCGATGGCCTGCGCGCCGCGCACGTGCACGACACACTCGAGGTGGTGCGCAGCGCCGTCCGATCGGCCGATCTCACTTTGTCCGACATCAGCCGCATCCTGGTGGTCGGCGGCGCGTCCCGGCCCGCCGAGGTGGCCCGCACCCTCGCCGAACTCGGCCGCCCCCTGGTGGTCTCGGCCGATCCCGGCCAGACCGTCGCCGCGGGTGCCGCGCTCATGGCTGCGCGCACCATGGCGCTCGCAGCCTCCGACGGCAGCCGGAACTCGCCGCGGGTAGCCGTATTCTCCAGTGCTGCTGTGGTTTCCGCGGTCGCCATGTCGGCGGTGACCGTGTTCGGCAGCCCAGCGGGTCCTGATGCGATACCGGTGCTCGAGCATTACCCCGGCCTGGACGCACCGACGAGCGACACCCTGCTGTACGACGCCAGTGGGGACCATATGGCGGGCCACCACGACGCCTGGGTGGCGACACCCGCCGGGTGGACGAAATCGCGAAACCTGGTTTCCGGCAACGCCAAGCCCTCCGCGTACGGCTTGTTCATCACGCCCGCGTCACACGCGACCCCGCTCGGGCCGAGCGTGGCGGAATCCCGCAACGATTCGAACGACGGACCTCGAATCGCCGGTGCCACCACGCCACGTCGCGGTGCCCCCTATGCCGACCCGGCCTACTTCATCAACCCGCTGCCCTTCGGCCAACCTGCGCCGTCGCCTAAACAGCCTGCGGTTCCTGGCGTACCTGCGCAGCCTGCCGCCCCGATCGCGGGCACACCTGCCGTGCCGCCTGCGCCAGGGTCGATACCCACTGCGCCCCAGGGCAATCCGGCGCCTTCGATACCGGATACCGGCACCACCCCGGCAGCCCCTATCACCGGAGGTGTCGCGGAAGCGCCGGTCGCCGGAGCAACTTCCGGTACTGCCAGCGGGACAACAACTTCCGGCACCGGCGGCACGACCTCCGGTGGCACCGCATCGTCCGGCGAGTCCACCGGGGGTACGTCTTCCGGCGAATCCACCGGTGGCACCACGGCCGGTGGCTCCGCCGGTACTTCCAGCGGCGGAAGCACCTCGAGCGGAACCACTTCCGGCGGAACCTCTTCCAGCGACACGTCGAGCGGCACCGGGGGCAGCACCTCTGGAACAACCGCGAGCACGTCGACCTCGAGCGACACGACCTCCGGCGGTTCCACTTCCGGCGGCACGTCCTCGGGTGGTTCGACCGGTGGTTCCACAGATGGCGCAGGCGGGCATTAGGGCGATTCGCTGGGAGTCGGAGCAGTGCTGCGTCCGCCCTTTGCCGTCACGGCGAACACGGCGGTGTGGTTCGGTGCGCAGGTTGGTCGGCCTGCGGCTGCTCTGGTAAGGCTGCGGCATTGCCGTACGGCCGGTGCCGAATCAGCGGGCCGAGTGGAGGTCTCGACGTGAGTGATCGCCCGACGGGCACCGCGGCGTCAAGGCACAATGGGCTGGTGGCAAACGGGGGACCCCAGCTCATTGCGCTGGATGTGGACGGAACGCTGCTCGACACCGGTAGTCCGGTCAGTGAGCGCGTGGCCGCCGCTGTGCGTGCGGCCGTGCTGGCGGGCGCGCATGTCGTCGTGACGACCGGGCGAACCGTCCTGACCACCCGGCCGGTGCTGGCCGAACTGGGTCTACTCGAGGGGCACGCGCTGTGCTCCAACGGGGCGGTGCACGTCGACGTGGCCAAGGGGCAGCCGGTGACCGTGCACGATTTCGACCCGGCGCCTGCGGTTCTCGCGTTGCGCGCCCTGATCCCGGAGATGATCTTCGCCGTCGAGAAGGTCGGCATCGGCTATTGGGCCACCGGCACCAGCCCAGGGGAGTTCTCGCTCGGCGAATACCTGCTCGTCGACCACGGCGCGTTGAGCAGCGAGCCGACCCCACGGCTCAACGGCTGGTGGCCCCAGGGTTCGCTGGCGGAAATGCTGCGCCTGCTGCATGAGCTGCAAGTCCCCGGCGCCAGCTGGGTGCACGGCGAATTCGGCCCCTGGCTCACCGTCTCCCGCGAAGGCGTGTCCAAAGGCTGGGCCCTCGAACGTCTCCGCCTAGCCCTGGACGTCCCGCATTCCGCCACCCTAGCCATCGGCGACGGCTACAACGACCGCGAAATGCTCCGCTGGGCAGCCCATTCCGTAGCCATGGCCAACGCCCCCGCCGAAGTCAGAAACCTAGCCCACGAGGTAACCGGCAACGTCCTCGAAGACGGCGTAGCCACCATCCTGGAGCGCTGGTTCCGCCCCTGACCCGTCCCCTCGGCACCCCTGAACGCACGGGACAGAGTCGACTCCGACCCGCCCCGGCCTCCCCAACCCACGCACCGAGCGGGACCTGGCTGAACCGGATCCCGGGCGGGGACTCGGCTGTGATCCGTTGGGCAAAGCGCCCGCCGCGCCCTTGGCCGCTGAGGGTCGGGGAAAGAGGTTATCGAAGCGGCGGTCGAGTCCGACCGCGGCATGGTTTGTGACCAAAGTGCCAAGGGGACATGGGCGAGCCGAATGCGAGCGTGGACTCGCTGTGGCCCGGAGGACGAAGTGCCCACTGTGCCCTCGGCAGCTGATGAGCGGGCGGGTGCGGCCGGTTTGACCAAGGCGTCGAGCGGGATATGGCTGAGCCGAATTGCGAGTAGAGACTCGGCTGTGTCCCGTTGGGTGAGGCGGCCACTGCGCCCTGGGCAGCTGACGATCGGGCGGCCGCGGCCGCTTTGACCAAGGCGTCGAGTGGGACATGGCTGAGCCGAATTGCGAGTGGGACTCGGCTGTGTCCTGTTCGGTGGGGCGCTTAATGGGGCGTCGGCGGCTGGCGGGCGGGTTACCTCGAGCGGCGCTTTCGGAACGGGGTCCACCGGCGCTTGCTTTTCGGTGGAAAGTCGTTGTCGGTCAAGCCTTCCAGGGGCGGCATAATTGCTGTTCGCTCCAGGTCGCCTATGGCTGGGATGATCTGGGTTCGGCCGAGAGTGTCAGCGGGGAGTTGGCGGCGTGTGCTGAGGTCGGCCAGGACCCGGTCCTTCAACGAAGGTGCCGATACCGGGGCCACCGCGGTGGCGAGGCGTGCGGCGACTGACCGCAGGAGGGTGACCTCGGCGTGACAGGTGGGGCAATTGTCGAGGTGGCGTGCGAAGGCGGCGCGTTCGGCGTCGTTCAGGGCGTCAAGTACGAAGGCGCCGGTGAGGTTGTGGATGTCGGGGTTCACGGCTGCCGGTCCAGGGTGTCGCGGACGCGGATCAGTCCGTCGCGCATCCGGGCTTTGATCGTCCCTACCGGCTTGTCGAGTGCCTCGGATACCTCGCGGTCGGTGTAACCGCGGTAGTAGGCGAGAATGAGCGATCGGCATTGCAGATCGGTGAGTTCGCCCAACGACCTGCGCACCGCGTCGTCCTCGATCCGATCCATCGCGGTCTGCACAACCTCGTCGAAGCACCAGCGCAACTCGGATTGCCCCGCACGATTCTGCCGTTCCCCGGCGTCGGCGAAGCGCACGCGTTCCACTGCGCGGCGATGCGCGATCGACATCGCCCACTCCAGCACTCGATGATTGTGCTCATCGAATTGCGGTGCCTTCTGCCAGAGCTCGAGCAGTACATTCCGCGCGACATCTTCGGCCTGGGCATGATCTCGCACCACCCGCGCCACAATCCCTAGCACCGGCCCCGCCACGATGTCGTACAACTCGGCGAACGCCTGCTCGTCCCCGCGCCCGACGCGGCGGATTAGCATCTCCGGACTATTCGCCGTGCCGCGCGCGCCGTGTACTGCTCGGACGGGGATGACCATAGGTGTCCTTCCAAGCCGGAAGCCGTTCACGACGCAAACAGCAGATGTGGCCCAGATCATATGCCGCCCCGCCGACAGCAACACCCGGCCACCCGCGCAGCGGCCGAACCGCTGTGAAACCGCCAACGACCGAGCGCGCCGCAGGTGTGTGCGACGCGCTCGGGTGGACGGCCGCAGGTGAGTGCGACTCGCTCGGTGGACGGCTCCTGGTTACGCCGGACCGGTCTTCGCCAGCACCTCGAGGTAGTGCGGGTTCGACATGAGGCCGAGGACATTGCCGAAGGGGTCGACGACGGACGCCGTCACGAATCCGGAGCCTTCGCCGCGCTCGGTGATCGGGTCGTACTCCTTGGCGCCGAGTTCGAGCAGTCGGTCGAAGGTGGCCTTGATGTCGTCGACGTGCCAGTTGACGATGGCCCCGCCGGGTGCGTTGCGGGCGCCTGCCGGGGCGTAGGCGCGGTTGACGATTCCAAATTCGTGCAGGTAGTCGCCGATGCGGAACTCGTAGTAGCCATTGGGGACGTGGAAGTAGGGCTCAACGCCGAGGAACTCGGTGTACCAGTCCTTCGCGGCTTCCAGGTCGTCGGCGTAGAACGTGCTCGTCGCCATTCCTCGCAGCATTTCGGTCTCCTTCATCGGTGTTGGTTCTTGCTTGTAAAACCATCATCCAACCTAAAGTGCTCACCGAATGAGCACTTTTTCAGGCAGAATTGTGCGCATGCGAGCGGACAGATTGGTGGCGATCCTGCTGATGATGCAGACGCGCGGACGGGTGACCGCCGCCGAGGTCGCCGAGGAACTGGAGACATCGGTCGCCACCGCGCGCCGCGACCTAGAGGCATTGTCGACGGCGGGCGTCCCGGTGTACCCACAGCCGGGCCGCGGCGGCGGTTGGTCGCTGGTGGGCGGCGCGCGCACCGACCTCACCGGTTTGACGGCGGGCGAGGCGCGGGCGTTGTTCCTGCTGGCAGGCCCGTCGGCCAGCGCGGTACCGGAGGTGAAATCAGCACTGCGCAAACTGGTCCGCGCCTTGCCGCAGCCCTTCCGCACTGACGCCGCGGCAGCCGCCGACGCCGTGGTGATCGATCCCGCCCGCTGGGGTCAGGCCGACCGGGAGCTACCGCCGGTGGTCGAGCTACTACAGCGAGCGGTGGTGCAGCGCAACAAGGTTCGCCTGCACTACGCCAGTAAGAAGGGCGAACGCACCGAGCGGTTGGTCGACCCGTGGGGCCTGATCGACAAGGACGCCATCTGGTACCTCATCGCCGGAACCGACAACGGCCAGCGCACCTTCCGCATCGACCGCATCACCGAGGCCGTCTTGACCGACGAACCCGCCCACCGCCCAGCCGATTTCGACCTCTCCGCCACCTGGAACGAGGTAGTCGACGAAATGGAGCAACGCCGCGCCGCCACCGCCGCCACCGTCCTCATCTCCGACCGCCTGCTCCCGATCCTCCGCAACCAACAAGGCAGACACTGCGTAGTCGACGGCCCGATCCCCGACGGCCGCATCCAAGTCCAGGTCACCGCCCCCACCGCCTGGATGCTCGCCCAGCAACTAGCCGGCTGGGGCGCCTCCATCGAAGTCGTCGAACCCGAAGAAGTCCGCACCGAACTAGCCCGAATCGGCACGGAACTCATCAACCGCTACCACCCCCCATCACCGTAAAACCGCCACCTCACCCACGCTTCTCGTTCCCCGGCGAGCGTCGAGTGGCACATCATGGTGAGCCCTTCTCCGCAAACGCCTCCACTATGTGCCCTCGGCGAAGTTCTGAAGATTGGCGGGCTCCCGAGCGGGACCTGTCTGAGAGCACACGATCGGTCGTTCACTAAAGTACGATCGTCCGTTCGTATTCGTGCGTTTTCGTGGAAGAATGGGGACATGTCCGAGCCCACAAGTGCTTCTGACCAGCAGCAAAGCGCCGATCAGCGCTTGGTCAAAGGTGCGCGGGCCCGGGCGTCGATCGCCAGGCATGCAGCTGATGTTGCGTCCGTCGAGGGCTTGACGGGGCTGAGCATCGGGAGGCTGGCCACCGATCTCGGCCTCAGCAAGAGTGGCATCGCGACCCTGTTCGGCAGCAAGGAAGCTCTGCAATTGGCTGCGGTCAAAGTGGCGCGTGAGGTCTTTGTCGACGAGGTCGTCAAGCCGAGCCTGGACGAGCCGACCGGCATGCCGCGCCTGCGCGCCCTGGTCGACCGCTGGTTCGGCCAGGTCATCGAGCCGGCGTTCCCCGGCGGCTGCTTCCGGGTCGCTACCCTCGCCGAGTTCGACAGCCGCCCCGGCCCCATCCGCGACGCCGTCGCCGAGGGCCACCGCGACTTCCTCGCCTTCGTGGCCAACGAAATCCGCCACGCTCAGGAACAAGGACACCTCGGCGAACGCAACGCCGACATCATCGCCTTCGAACTGGACGCCGTCATCGCCGCCGCCCACAGCGCCCGCCAGATGGGCAACGACTGGGGCGTGGCGACGGCTCGCGCGATTGTCGACGAGTTGCTGGGCTGAGTTTCGTGTAGACGGGTCGCTGCCTACGTGTCCGGACTAGACATCTGCCAGTTCTTCGCCCCGGATCGCACGACTTTCAGTCGGAGTGTTTACGCAGGCGTCAGGACCGACGCCGGAACTGTGGGACAGATGCGCGCCGTCGGGTGTGTCCTGTCAGGCCGACCTTACGAGGTTGTTGGCGACGGCGGCGTCGTAGCGGTCCCAGACAATTTCGGTGAGAGCGGAATGGGGGCCGATGACGTTGGCGTGCACCAAGTTCGGGGCGGCGGTCGCTAGACGGTCGGTGAGGAGGCCGGGAGCCAGGAACCACGGGGCGACGAGTACGTCATCGGCGCCACGGGCGTGCAAGCGGGAAATCGCCTGCGACACCGTGGGTTCGGTGGTGGCGAAGCAGATCTCGGTGAGATGGCCGGTGAGCGCGGCGAGACGTCGGGCCACCGCCGCCGTGCGGGCGTTGGCGGCGGGGGAGGAGGAGCCCACCGCGGCCACCGCGATACCGAGGCGACAATTCGGCCGGGTCCGCAATGGGCCCCGCGAGGTTTCGATTCGGGTGGTGGAGCTCGTGGGGTCTTGGGTTGCGCTGATCGACATGTCACGGGTGGTGTCGCTGCGGTCTCGCGTGGCATCACTCGGTGGGTACCGCGTGGCGGCGATCGAGTCGCAGGCTTCTGTTACCCGATCTCGCAGTGCGGCGATCAGCCGGATATCGGGGCCGAGTACGTCGGCTTGGGTGAGGTGGAGCTGCGGGTGGCGGGTGTGGGCTGCGGCCAACAGGCCGGGTAGATCCACCCGGGCGTGAAAGGCATTGCCCAGCAGCATCGGCGCGACCACCGCATGGGTATGCCCTTGCGCCGCAACGGCGTCCACGACTTGCTCGACCGACGGCGCACTGAGATCGAGAAACGCCAGCCGCACATCGAAACCCGGCCGCGCGGCCGCCAGTTCTTCGACGACCGCCGACATGGTCGCGGCGGACCGCGGATCCCGGCTGCCATGCGCCACCGCGATCAACGCGGGGGCACCTCGCCTCGGTGCGGCCTCACCGACGAGCGGTGCGACCGACATGCTCAGTGCCGCAGCGGTTTGTCGCACCGCCGCCGTATGCAAGGCGGGCGTCGCTGCGATGGCGCGCGATTCCGTCACCCCGCTCACGCCTGGCATCGCCACCCGCACCGCATTCGCGTTCGACACTGTGTTCGCGCCGGACGCTGTGATCGTGCCGGACGCTGTGCTCGTGCCCGACACTGTGTTCGCGTCCGCTGCCGTGTTCGCGCCCGGCGCCGGGCTTGCGTCAGGCACCGTATTCATGCTCGGCATCGTGTTCGCACCTGGCACCGTGCTCGCGTCCAGCACCGTGTTCGTGTCGGGCGCCGTGCTTGCGTCCGGCATCGTGCTTGCGCCCGACACCACCCCCGTCGCGGCGGGCCGCAGTGTCGTACTGCCGAACGGATCCCTCACGTCAGACTCCGGTGCCGACCTCAACGGCCGACAGCACGTCGCCGACCAGGCCTGCGGCTACGGTGTTGCCCCCGGACGGATCGATGAGCAGGAAGCTGCCGGTGTGGCGGTTGACTCGGTAGTCGTCGACGGCGAGGGGTTCGGCGACGCGCACAGAGATGCGGCCGATGTCGTTGAGGGCCAACGATTCCGGGTTCGGGTCGGCGAGAAGGCGCTGTTCGTCGAAGCGTTCCAGCAGGCCGCCGACGATGGCCTGCGTGGTGCGGGTGCCGTGCTTGAGCAGCAGGCGTGCGCCGGGGCGCAGCGGCTTGTCGCCGAGCCAGCAGACGGTCGCGTCGAAGGTGTCGATCGGCTCGGGGGCGTCGGCGACCGAGGCGATGGTGTCGCCGCGGGAGATGTCGACGTCGTCGGCCAGGATCAGCGTGACGCTGCGGCCGGTTTGCGCCACGGCGAGCTCACCGTCCGGCGTATCGATCCGCTCGACGGTGGTGCGAATCCCGGAGGGCAGCACCACGACCTCGTCGCCGGGCGCGACCGCACCGGCCGCGATCTGACCGGCATAGCCGCGATAGTCGGGGTACTCGGCGGTGCGCGGCCGGATCACATACTGCACCGGAAAGCGAAGTCCCAGTGTGTGATTGCCGGTGCTGTCGGCATCGACCGGCACCGATTCCAGATGCTCGATCAGCGAGGGACCGCTGTAGTACGGGGTGCCCTCGGAGCGAGTGGCGATGTTGTCGCCGTGCAGCGCGGAAACCGGAATCTCCAGCACGTCGTCGTCGGCCCAGCCGAGAGTCCGGGTGAGCTGGTTGAATTCGGCCGAGATGTCCGCGAACACGGTCGCCGCATCATCCACCAGGTCGATCTTGTTCACCGCGAGTACCAGCTTCGGCACCCCGAGCAGTGCGAGCACCGCCGCGTGCCTACGGGTCTGCTCGATGACACCCTTGCGCGCGTCGACGAGCAGGATCACCAGCTGCGCGGTCGACGCACCGGACACCGTATTCCGGGTGTACTGCACATGCCCGGGAGTGTCCGCCAGCACGAACGAGCGCCGCGGCGTGGCGAAATAACGGTAGGCGACATCGATGGTGATGCCCTGCTCACGTTCCGCGCGCAGCCCGTCCACGAGCAACGAAAGGTCCGGTGTGGCAAGCCCTTTGTCCACCGACGCCCGAGTAACGGCATCGATCTGATCGGCCAGAACGGATTTCGTGTCGTAGAGCAGGCGTCCGACCAGGGTGGACTTGCCGTCGTCGACAGAACCGGCGGTGGCCAGCCTCAATAGCTCGGCGGACATATCAGAAATAACCCTCTCGCTTGCGGTCTTCCATCGCGGCTTCCGACACCCGGTCGTCACCGCGGGTAGCACCACGTTCGGTCAATCGGGACGCGGCCACCTCGGCCAAGATCGCCTGGTTGTCGGCAGCGTCGGAAAGCACTGCGCCGGTGGACGATCCGTCGCCGACGGTGCGGTAACGCACCGAAAGCGTTTCCAGCACTTCGTCCTCGCGCGGGCCACCCCAGACGCCGGGCGTCATCCACATGCCGTCGCGCTGGTACACCGGACGCTGATGCGCGTAGTAGATGCTCGCCAGGTCGATGTCCTCGCGGGCGATGTAGCGCCAGATGTCGAGCTCGGTCCAGTTGCTCAACGGGAACACCCGAACGTGCTCGCCCGGCGCGTGCCGCCCGTTGTACAGGTTCCACAGTTCCGGCCGCTGCCGCTTGGGGTCCCACTGCCCGAAGGCGTTGCGCAGCGAGAAGATTCGCTCCTTAGCGCGGGAGCGCTCCTCGTCGCGGCGGCCGCCGCCGAACACCGCATCGAAGCGGTGCTCGCTGATCGCGTCCAGCAGCGGGACGGTCTGCAACGGATTGCGGATGCCGTCCGGACGCTCGGTGAGCCTGCCGTCAGCGAGATAGTCCTCGACCTTGGCGACGTGCAGCCGCAGCCCGTACCGCTCGACGATCTTGTCCCGGAATTCCAGCACCTCCGGCAGATTGTGCCCGGTATCGACGTGCAGCAGCGCGAACGGCAGCGGCGCGGGCCAGAATGCCTTGAGCGCCAAGTGCAGCAGCACGGTGGAGTCCTTGCCGCCGGAGAACAGGATCACCGGCCGCTCGAATTCCCCTGCCACCTCACGGAAGATGTGGATCGACTCCGACTCCAGGGCGGCGAGCGTGTCGAAATCACTGATGCCGAAGGCGCGTTCGGTGGTGTTGGAGGATTCGCTCACAAGTTCGTTCACAATGGTCTCCGTCATGCTGTATCCAATCTGCCTGTCCGAGGGCCCTCCGTGGTTACGCAGGCTGCCTCCGCCGGGCCTGACTCGGTCAGGCGGTGTGCAACCCGCATTCGGTCTTGGCGAGGCCGGCCCAACGGCCGCTTCGCGGATCGGAACCCGGCTCCGGCTTCCGTGTGCACGGAGCGCAGCCGATGGACGGATATCCCTCTTCCACCAGGGGATTGACGAGGATGCCGTGCTGTTCGATGTAGGCCTGCATCTCGTCGTCGGACCAGGCGGCGATCGGGTTGATCTTCACCAGTCCGAACGCCTCGTCGAACGAGATGAGCGGTGCGTTGGCCCGCGTCGGCGCCTCGACCCGGCGGATGCCGGTCACCCAGGCGTTGTATCCGGCCAGTGACTTCTGCAGCGGGACCACCTTGCGCAACCGGCAGCACTCGCCGGGATCACGCCCGAACAAGTCCTTGCCGAGCAACTGATCCTGTTCGGCCACAGTGTGTTCCGGACGAACATTGACCACGTTCACCCCATACACCGCCTCGACGGCGTCCCGGGTGCCGATGGTCTCGGCGAAGTGGTAGCCGGTATCCAGGAACAGCACGTCCACGCCGGAGCGGACCTGCGCGGCCAGGTGAACCAGCACGCCGTCCTGCATGTTCGAGGCGACGATGTAGCCCGAGCCGAAGTTGGCCTCGGTCCACTGCAGCAGGTCGAGCGCGGATGCCTCGGGACCGAGGTCGGCTGCGCCCTTCTCGGCGATGGCCCGCAGCTCTTCCTCGGCCAGCTTCGCTACCAATTCGGTTGTCACAGTTGATCTCCCATCACATGCCCAGCGCAAGCGAGGCTCATTTCAGGTCAGCCTCGTCGGCACGAACGGCCCACTGCGCGAACCGTTCGCCATCCTCGCGGTGCTTGATGAAGTTGCGCACCACCCGCTCGATGTAGTCACCGAGCTCGTCGCTGGTCACCTTGTGCTGACGCAGCTTGCGCCCGAAGGCGCTGTCGAAGCCGAGGCTGCCACCCAGGTGAACCTGGAAGCCCTCCACGTGGTTCCCGTTGCCGTCATCGACCAGCTGACCCTTGAACCCGATGTCGGCGATCTGCGACCGGGCGCACGAGTTCGGGCAGCCGTTGATATTGATGGTGACCGGAACGTCCAGCAGCGCATTGAGATCCGCGAGCCGCTCCTCCAGTTCGGGCACCAGCACCTGCGACCGCTTACGCGTCTCGGCGAACGACAGCTTGCAGAACTCGATGCCGGAGCACGCCATCAGGTTTCGCCGCCACAACGACGGACGTGCTTGCAGCCCAAGGGGTTCCAGCTCGTCGATCAACGCGTCGACCTTGTCGTCGGCGACGTCGAGCACGATCAGCTTCTGGTACGGCGTGAACCGGATACGGTCCGACCCGATCCGCTCGACGGCGTCGGCGACCTTGGTCAGGATCGTGCCGGAGACCCGGCCCGCGATGGGGGAGAAGCCGACCGCGTTCAGCCCGTTCTTCAGCTTCTGCACACCGACGTGGTCGATCGGCTTGGTCGGCTGCTCCGGCGCCGGGCCGTCGATCAGCCTTCGCTTCAGGTACTTCTCTTCGAGCACCTCACGGAACTTCTCGATGCCCCAGTCCTTGACCAGGAACTTCAGTCGCGCCTTGGTACGAAGGCGGCGGTAGCCGTAGTCGCGGTACAGCGAAACCACGGCCTCCCACACATCCGGCACCTCGTCGAGCGGCACCCACGCGCCGACTCGTTGCGCCAGCATCGGATTCGTGGACAGGCCGCCACCGACCCACAGATCGAGACCCGGCCCGTGCTCGGGATGGTTCACCCCGACGAACGCGACATCGTTGATCTCGTGCACCACGTCCTGCTGGCCCGAGATCGCCGTCTTGAACTTGCGCGGCAGGTTGGAGTACTCCTTCTTGCCGATGTAGCGGCGCACGATCTCGTCGATCGCGGGCGTCGGGTCGATGATCTCGTTCAGCGATTCACCCGCGAGCGGGGAGCCGAGCACCACGCGCGGGCAGTCGCCACACGCCTCGGTGGTCTTGAGGCCGACTGCCTCGATCCGCTGCCAGATCTCGGGGACGTTCTCCACCTCGATCCAGTGGTACTGCACGTTCTCGCGGTCGGACAGGTCGGCGGTGTCGCGGCCGAACTCGGTGGAGATCTGGCCGAGCGTGCGCAGCTGCTCGACGTTCAATGCGCCCGCGTCGCAGCGGATGCGCATCATGAAGTACTTGGCCTCGAGCAGGTCGATGTTCTCGTCGCCGGTCCAGCTGCCGTCGTAGCCCTGTTCGCGCTGGGTGTAGAGACCCCACCAGCGGAACCGGCCGCGCAGATCGCCCTTGTCGATGCTGTCGAAGCCCTGCTTCGAGTAGATGTTCTCGATCCGGGCGCGGACGTTGAGTGGGTTGTCGTCCTTCTTGGACTGTTCGTTCGGGTTCAGCGGTTCGCGATAGCCGAGCGCCCACTGTCCTTCCGCCTTGCGGCGCACCGGCTTACCGGTGCGGGCGCGTTGAGCTCCGGCCTTGGGTGCGGCCGACGTTTCGGGGCGCGGGCGGTCGGGGCGGACGCGGCGTTCGGAGGCGGGGCGGTCGGGCCGCGAGTGGTGGGCGGGCCGGGAATCGGGGCCGGACTGATCGGTCGGACCGGCGTCGGTGCTCGACGTCATGGGGTCGCTCCTGCGGGGTGGGTTTACATCCGTGCTGAAGGCGCGAGGGGCTGACTCGCACCTGCGGTGTCAGCGGACCGATAAAGTCGAATATCGGGATCGCCGGGAAGACCCGGGGATGGGCGTCGCTGAGCTACCGAGAAGAAGCAGGCAGACAGCAAGCACTACAGACGCGCTTGTAGTCGACGTGGCGACGTGCCACAAGTCGTACTCCCGATGCGCGCATGAGCCCAATTGTGCCACGTCAGCGGCGGCCTTCCGACCGAGAGTCCATATTTTCCGCAATTTAGCGGGAAATCCCCTGGACCGTTCGGTCGATATGTGACGCCAGTCATAGACCATCTACCGAACTCGGCTGCTGATACCCCGCCGTCACCGAAGTGAACCGTGCCACTATCGACGGACGGGACCTCACGGCGGCATCACTCGCAGTTTCTCGCAGCCATGTCCCGTCCGCCGAGGCCAAGCCGTAGGGGTGCTCGGCGAAGGGGACAACACGGAGGGGGCTACTCGGGTTTTGCCTCAGCCAGGTCCCGCTCGTGGACGGATTCTGGGATTTGACCTGAAGTCCACTCGAGGTGTCAGGGTGAGCGCCATGAGTACCGCAGCTGTCGAGGCCGAACTCGACGCCATCCGCAAGGTCGTGGCCACCATCGAACACTCTCAGCAGAACGAACTGGTCGAGGAGTTCGTCGGCCTGTTCCGCGAAGACGCCATCTGGACCACCGGTGGCGGCAAACGACTGTTCGGCCGCGACGCCATCGCCGAGTTCACCGCCAAGGTCCTGCCCGGCGCGATGCGCGACGGCACTGCCATCTACGAGATCGAACACGTCCTGTTCATCCGCCCCGACGTCGCAGCCGTCAAGGTCCGTCAGCGCTACCTGACCAACGACGGCGAACTGACCGGCCAGGGTTCCCCGATGTACGTGATGTCCAAAGAAGACGGCCGCTGGCTGCTCACCGCAAACCAGAACACGGTGGTCGCAGACTGAATCGAGGTGCGCAGTGGCTGGCCGGAAGCATTCGGACAGCCCTCGCATCCGCTGGAGGGCTGGACCACCGCGCCGCCGTACCGCCGGACCCTCCGACGTTCGACTGAAGCGGGTAGCTGCGAGGTGCGCGTGGGGGCATGGCAGCCGCGCGGGTTGCCCGGGCGCGGGTGGGTGGTGGAGGACCGGCAGACTGGAGGGGTGAGTTCACCTGCGGCTATCCCTGTTGGCACCGAGACGTCGGGGCCGGTGCTCGGTGATTTCGGGGGTGGGGCGTTCGGGATCTACGTGCATGTGCCGTTCTGTGCGACACGCTGTGGGTACTGCGATTTCAACACCTATACGGCGGGTGAGCTCGGGACCTCAGCGTCGCCGCAGTCGTGGCTGGACGCACTGCGGGGCGAGTTGGCCACTGCGGCGGCTCAGTTCGCGGCGCTTCCGACGACGACGCCCGAGGTTGCGACGATCTTCGTCGGCGGGGGCACCCCTTCGCTGCTCGGCGGGGACGGCCTGGCGTCGGTTCTCGATGCGGTGCGCGTGAACTTCACCCTCGCCGCGGATGCCGAGGTGACCACCGAGTCCAACCCGGAATCCACCTCGCCGGAATTCTTCGAGCGGATCCGCGCGGCGGGCTTTACCCGTGTCTCGCTCGGCATGCAATCCGCCGCCGCGCACGTACTGAAAGTGCTCGACCGCACCCACACCCCTGGCCGCGCGGTCGCCGCCGCACAAGAGGCCCGCGCGGCCGGGTTCGACCATGTGAACCTCGACCTGATCTACGGCACCCCCGGCGAACGCGACAGCGACCTCGATGCCAGCCTCGACGCGGTACTCGCCGCGGGCGTCGACCACGTCTCCGCCTACTCGCTGATCGTCGAAGACGGCACCGCACTGGCCCGCCGCGTCCGCCGCGGCGAACTCCCCGCCCCGGACGACGACGTCCTCGCCGTCCGCTACGAACGCATCGACGCCCGCCTCACCGCCGCAGGCCTGACCTGGTACGAGGTATCCAATTGGGCCGCAAGCGAAGCCGCGGCCTGTCGGCACAACCTCGGCTACTGGGACGGTGGCGACTGGCTCGGCGCGGGCCCCGGCGCGCACAGCCATGTCGGCGGCGTCCGCTGGTGGAACATCAAACACCCCGCCCGCTACGCCGACCGCGTGGCCGACGGCGGCCTCCCCGCCGCAGGCTGGGAAACCCTGACCTCCGACGAGCGCTACACCGAACGCGTCATGCTCGCCGTCCGCCTCCGCACCGGCCTACCCCTGGCCGACCTGGACCCGACCAGCGCCGCGGCTGCCGACCGAGTTATCGCCGACGGCCTGGCAACACGATCGGGTGATCGTCTCGTGCTCACCGATCGAGGCAGGCTCCTGGCCGACGGAGTGGTCCGTCAGCTGCTCGTCCCATAAGCAGGTCGCGCACCTCATCGCTCCAAAGGGTGCGCGACAGTCACCGGAAAACCGGCTCGCTCTCGTTCGCATGTGACACAACACTCATCACGGGTCGGATCACCTCGCTGGCGCGGAACGATCCGCCCTCTTCGTTCGGCATCGGAAGGGACTCGGTAGATCTTCTCGCCTCCAGGGCGCTCTCAGGTCCCCTACCGGGGCAACCAGCCCGCTAGCGCACCCGGTCGACTCGCCGCAGCACTCGCAAACTTGCGAGCATCCCGCAGCCCGACCAACCACCTTCGGCGAACTGCCGGGTCGGTTCGGCTGTCGCGGAGCCGACCGGCCTTGTAGGCTTCGATCAACCCCAAGGAGATTCATGTCCCCGGCACGACACATCACTCTCATCCACGAACCGGGCGAATTCGCCGAGGCGCGGGCAAACGAAAAGGCCGAAACTGCGCGACAGAGCGCGGTGGCCGCCCGCACGGTCGCCAGCTATTCGCAAAACGCCGATGATTGCCAGTCCCTATTGGCGATGCTCGGCCTGGACGCACTCGCCGGCAAACAAGCCAGGGTCTGCGACTAACACACCTCCCCGTCGGCGAGCGCCAGTCGCCGCCACTCGCGGGGCAGCCCGTACGCGGTGCGCAAGCGCCAAGCGAAATGCGACGGGTCACGAAAACTACAGCGCCGCGCGATTATTGCGATCGTGCGGTGTCTGCGGTCTGGATGCGTCTGGACCCTCTTCCGGTCGCTGGTTGATGGTCCACTGCTAGTGGCTGTCAGCGGCCGTCGCGCGGATCTGTACAGCTGACGCACCGATACGTTGTGCTCGATCCGAGGTTCGGGTCGGTCGGCCGCACGCCCCGTCGTGTTCATCCATGGACTGTGGATGCACAGCAGCAGGGGGCTTCGTGGCTCGACCGGTTCGACCGCGCGGGATACAACACGTTCGCACCGGGCTGGCCCGGCGACGCCGACACCGCCGACGCCACCCGTGGTGATAGGCCACTCCTTCGGCGGTCGATCGCGCAGCAACTCCTCGGCTCCGGCCTCGCCAGTGCGGGTGTCGCGATCGCGCCCGCCCAGTTCCGTGGTGTTTTCACGTTGCCGCTCGCGCAGGTGCGCAGCGCGCTCCCGGTGCTCAGCAGGCCATGGCTGCGCACGCAAAGACGTGGTCGCACACGCCGGAGAGCTATCACCGCTTCTTCGCCAAGCGAGATCCCGCGCCGGGAATCCGACAATCTGTTCGCCACGCAACAGCATCCCCGCCCCCGCCAGCCCATCTTTCAAGCGGGCGTGGCCAATTTCGCGCCGCATAGCGAGGCGAGTGTCGACACCAAGAGCGCCCGCGGGCCGCTGCTGTTGCTGGCGGGCGGTCGCGATCGCACCGTGCCGGAGGCAACTGTGCACTCCGCGTACCGGATTCAGCCTAAGAACCTTGGCGTCACCGAGCTCACCGTCTTCAGCGATCGTGGCCACGCCATGCCTGTCGACCTCGGTTGGCGCGAAGTCGCTGACACGGCACTGGATTTCCTCGCTGAGCAGAATTTAGGTCCGCAACTTTTGCACTGAAGCGCAGCTGGTCCGTTCGCCCAGCAACACCCCATCGCGCTGGTCTCCGAGTCAAACCTGGTGCCACGACAGCGACGTCGGCGGCGGGCCGACCCCGAGCCTGCGAATACTCCACTCCCAGTTGGTCTCCCGACCGACCGCATCAATCGCACTGCATCCCAACGGTTTACGGCGAGACATTGCCTTTCGCCATTGCGGCTGAGTCGGATATGGCGCTATTGATGGCGTTGATCAGGGCGCCGAGGACCTCTCCCTCGTAGATGTCGAGCACTTTGTCGGCGTCCAGATCAATGGAGCGGAGCAGGCCACGGCCATCGATCGTCACGCTGCCGAACTCGGTGCCCGCCCGACGGTCCACGACCCTGACCTCGTACAACCGGTCGGCCAGTGCGGACCCTCCGTCGAGGATGTTCTGCGCACTACGATTCCAGTCTCGATTCATTTCCTGGACGAGTGCGGAGATGCTGACGAGATCCGACATACGAGCCCTCTTTCACAGGCTGGCGGGATGGTGCTCGAAGGCTTCGGGGAATTCTTTGCGCAGCACGTCGATGGCTGCCTCCGCCGCACTGCGCCGGGCGCTGTTGACTGCTGCCACGATCGCCCGGCAGGTCTCAGCCAGGGCGTTGCTCGTTTCCGACCACGCCGCCTCGGTAGCGCCGCCGAATCCGAGGGAACAATCGGTGAGCCCGCGTGGCAGCTCGATCGCCAGAACTCGTCCGTCGGCCGAGACGGTCACATGCGCACTGCCGTCGCCTGCTTCGTACGTCCAGCCGTCGATCTCTGCCATGGCTGCGCGTACCCGGGCGCGCAGTGCCTCGACCTGGTCCTCTTCTTCGCTGAATAGGTCTCGAACATCGCCTATCACCAATTCGGTAACCCCCCGCGGGTTGTGGTTGTTATTGAATGATTACTCGATCAAACAGCATTCGCTCGAGGTGCAGATCAGCGAAGCTGCCGATCGACAGGTGCGGGCATCGTTGCCCGGACCGCCGATGTTCATGGCGTTGGTTTGCTGCCGGAGTGCGCGGAGCCGACCGATCACGCCGTGATCCGCTGTGGCAGTGAGCTGTGTAGCGGATGGCCGGTTCGGTGAGCGGACCGCCTGCGGCAGAACGACTTTCGCCGACGAGGTTGCATGACATGATTGTTTCGAGGATTTCCCCGGTATTCAACTCGACTTTGAGGCGACCGTGTCCACACCCCGTAAACAGCCCCGTCAGCAGCGCTCACAGTTCACCTTCGAGGCGATCTTGGATGCGGCTGCTCGACTTTTCGAGCGCGACGGGTACAAGAACACCACCACAAACAAGATCGCCGAGCTGGCCGGGGTGTCCATCGGGACGCTGTATCACTACATCCCGAACAAGGATGCGCTGCTGTACGCGCTGGACGAACGCCACCTGCGGCACAACATGGACGCGCTGATGGCGCAATTCGCCATCCTGCGCAGCGACGATCCGCCGCTGGCCGACACCGTTCGCCAGATAGTCACCGGTTTGGCCTACGGGCACCGCGACGAGAAGCACCTGAACCGGATGCTGTTCCTACAGGCTCATCGCACCCCGGACATCATGCGCCGCATGCGGGACCTCGAAGACGTCCTCGCCACCGAGGTCGAATACCACCTCCGCCGAATGAACGTCGGCGGCCCGGACCCCTACCTCACCGCCCTGCTAGTCGTCCAAGCCGTCGGTGCCCAAATCCACGGCGCCATCATCGAAC
The DNA here is from genome assembly GCF_019222765.1 of Nocardia iowensis. Taxonomy (NCBI): domain Bacteria; kingdom Bacillati; phylum Actinomycetota; class Actinomycetes; order Mycobacteriales; family Nocardiaceae; genus Nocardia; species Nocardia iowensis. Next base: position 2,225,295 of record NZ_CP078145.1, read on the forward strand.
CACCTCCCGGCCGCACCATGGAGGACTGCATCGACACCGTAGTCGACATGTGGGTCCGCGCCCTCGAAACCACCAGCGCCCCACCCCGCTCCGACCAGCCCCAAGCTGCCTCGCGCCCCACACCAGCCGAGGCCAACCGGCGCCAGCCGAACACGGCCACGAGCTCGACACCCGCCTGCCCGTAGTCACAGACCTTGGGTGCGGGTCCCAGGCCCTCTGCCCTCTGTGAGCCGCGCGAAAGGTCTGTGAAACCTTGCTGTCGACGTGGACCATGCGCACGGCGGCGGTGCGAGGCTGCGGGTGGCCCCCAGTTCGACACCCGCTCCACCCCCACCGTGATCAGTCGCCGGTGGCCTCGAGCTCGGCACCTGCCTAGTCCTCTGTCCGCTGGTGGTCGCAGACCATCGGCACGGCTCACAGGCCTTCTACCCTCTGTGGACCGTGCGGAAGGTCTGTGGGGTGTGGGCTTTGGCGTGGAGCGTGCACACGGCTCGAGTGGCGCGCCGTTCCATCTCGATCGAAGTCGAGTCTTTTGCGGCGCCGAAGGCGGTGTAGGCGTGCTGGTGCGGCTCGACGAAGTGTGCGCCGCACCCATGGGTCGGGTCGAGTTGGGAGCAACGCTCCGATCGAGTTCTCGATGACCGCCGATGTGATCGGCACCTGACGGCGCAAGGCGCATAATTCGGTGTGATCACTAATGGGGATAGTGCGGCTCGGGCGGGGGACGATGCCGGGAGCGATTGGGGGCGAGAGGGATTCGAGTTCTCCTGCCCGCATCCGGACGATGGCGGAGTCATCGATCTGCTGTACGCAGTCCGGCATGGACAGAGCGAATCGAACGTCGCGTTCGCCGCGAATGAGACGGTCGAGTCCGACGACATGGCCATCGCACTGACCGAGCTGGGTCGGCGGCAGGCGACTGCGGTCGGCGAGTGGTTCGCCGCCCTCGATGCAAACCAGTTCCCTGACCTGGTGCTTTGCTCCCCGTACCGGCGAGCGGTGCAGACTTGGCAACTCGCCGAGCAGGAATTGCGCACGGCGAACCGAAAGCTGCCGTGCCACCGCGTCGACCACCGTCTCTACGACCGACACCGAGGTCAGCTCAAACACCTGCCCCCTGCAGTCGTACGCGAGCGCTTCCCCGAGGAACTCGCGAAAGAAGCCCGCGACCCACTCGGCTATCGCCCACCCGAAGGCGAATCCTTCAAAGATGTCGCCGAACGATTGCGCGGCGTCGTGGCCGATCTCGAAACCGACCACCGCCACCGCCGGGTGCTGATAGTGGCGCATGACGCGATAGTGCTGTTCCTGCGCCAACTCATCGAAAAGCTCACCGACACAGAGGTTTTGGCGCTTGCCGAAGCTGGCCTCGCGGGCAACGGATCGATCACCAGCTGGCAGCGCGCGACCAACGGTTACCAACTGCTCACTTACGACCAGCGCACCCACCTGCCGGAAAATTGATGCGCCACTGAGAAGTTGGACACCATATCCCAACCGACACGATCCGCGTTGATCCGGCCGCGCGCCGCCATATCGGTCGTGCCGCGATGTAGGCCGCGTCGCCATACGACCGCACCTCCATATCAGCGCCATATCAGCGGCACTCGGCATCGTCGTGCACATCAGCCGTTCGACGCATCCAAACCCTCGGCGTCGTACGCGAAACCGAAAGGCAATCACATGTCGCACCCGCCCATGGAAGGACACCCGTGCCAACCATCCAGGCGGCGGCCTCGCATCTTCGGTCGCGGACCAACTCCGCTGGGCCCGCTTCCATCTCGGCGACGGCCGAACAGCAGACGGTATCGAATTGCTGCCCCGGGACTACCCGCCTTTCGGCATGGGCCTCCTACCCGGTGAGGGCGACGACTACATCCTCACCACCGGCGCCCTAGCCGGTCAACGCGGCTTCTTCACCCACGACGCACACGGCACGATCACCGGCGTCGACCTCGCGGGCCGACTCTTCAATCGAGTCCCCTGAAGCGGTCCACGAAGCGCGATCAATGCTTTTCGTGGACCGCTCATCTTTCAAAGATGTTGTCTCGCATAGCAGGTGGGAGCCGGACAACTAGCTGCGAGACCTGCCGACGGACCTGACCAACCCGCAGTTCCGGCGACAACGACTGCCAGACCTGACGAATCGTCTCCCGAGCATGGTCCAATTCGCCTCTGCGGATGAACACCGCGGCCATATCGAGATCGAGAAGTGCGCGGCCGACCTGATCCTTCTCGGCCATCGGTAGTTCGAGCATCCGTTGCCGGATCGACTCGGCCGCGCGCCAGTCGCCGACGGAACTGAGTGCGTGCGACTGGTGCCAGCGCAGGATGTATTCGGAGGTGCCGAGATTGTCGTCGGTCGTGGCGGTGGCGGGCAGCGCGGCGAACATCCGCTCGGCGGCGGTGACCGCGTCCAGCGCATCCCGCCGCCGTCCGATCCGGGCCTGAATACCCGCCTCGGCAAGTAGCCCGAAGACCCCCGCCGGTGTCGGCGACGGGCCACTGGCCGCCTGGGCCGCACGTGCCGCGGCCAAGCCTTGGTCGAGCGCGTGCCGGTAGCACTCGTGCGTGTGCGCCATGTGCCCGTGCAACCAGGCCTCGAGTGCGGTGTCCCCGGCATGGCGGGCGGCACGGCGCGCCTTAGAGAACCACATGAAGGTGTCTTGCAGATCGGCGACGTCGTTCAGCCGAAAGGCGATGAGCCCGGCGAGGATCGCCTCGATGCGGTGCAGGCGCCGATGTAGGTCGGCGGAGTGGTCGGTCAACTTCAGCTGCTGGACCTGGGCCAGGTCACGCATCCGTGCCGGAATGTATTCCGATGGGGGAAGGACGTAGACGAGGTAGCCGCAGAGTTCGAGGCTCTCCTCCAGTACGCGAACGGTTTCCAGCGCCGTGAAGTCGCTGCGCGGGGTGGTCGGGGCGAGCAGGCGGCTCCGTGGCGCGATCGGCGGGGATTCGTCCTCGGTGTAGTCGTGCCCGTAGCCGAGTCGGTCCGGCCGGGTGCGGTACAACCGGCACAGCGCGTCGAGGAACTGATACGTCGGCATGTCGAGACCGGTCTCCCAACGGGACACGCTTTGATGCGATAACCCGCGGCACGACGACCCCTCGGCACTGACGATCTGCTGCAACCGCTGGGCGACATCGACGAGGGTGAACCCGTGCGCGATCCGATGAGCTCGGAGCAACGACACTCCACAATGCGACCGGACCGCGTGGACCGTCTCCCACGTCGTCCCGCCCGCGGCCGCATACTCCCGCACGACTCGTCTGCCGCACGCGATGCTGTGCTGGCTCCCCACGACATCTCCAGGTCACTGGTGATTTCCTTGGCGGACACGCGGATGGATCTGCGTGACCCGCGCTCTTGACGGTATCCGTACGCTGTGCTCACGTCCATAAACAGGCAGTTCTGCGCGCGAGGCGTGCAAGGACGGGGCATTGCTGGCTACGGCGGGACGGCGGGACCACGCTGGGGGCATGAGAAAAATAGTCATCGTCGGAAGGACTCCGGCGAACCCGGTGCATTATGCCGCCGAGGATGACCACGTGTCACTCGCCCACCAGGCGATACACGTGCTGACCCCGATCGCGACCGGAATCACCGCGCTGGCCACATTCGTCACTTGCGCATCGGCAATGAACATCGGCACCGTGTCGGTGTTGGCCGCCGCGTGGGTACTGGCCGGCTGGCTGGCGCGCGGGCGACGCTGTCATTGCCGCGAGGATCGCAGGCACACTCGGATATGCGAGACCGCAGGGGGTTCCGCCTAGTCGCAGACCCGGTAACCAGGGCAAACTCGGACCCGTGATGCCGCGGAAAGTTCCGTTCAGGCCCATATCGTTGTAGCGCGCGGCGAGCCGCGAAAAAATACCCGGGAGTACGGAACCGGGTGTCGGTCATATCGGTAATGTGAGCGACATCAACGGGTCCGAGATCGTACAAAGCAGACATTCAACTGACCTGCGCGGTATCGGAGCGCTGGTTCTGCTCACCGCGTCATTTGCCATGCTCACGGTGTTGTCGCGCTATCTCGCCGGTGGTTTCACCGTCGCTCAGCAGGTCTATCTGCGGACCGGTGTGGCGTTCTTGCTGGCGCTCGCCGTATTCAGCCGGTGGATTCGCTGGCGCACCGTGCTTCGGGTAGGCGTGCGGGAATGGTCCGTGATCGTGGGACGTACCGTGCTGCTGTACGTAATCGGCACCACATTGTTCGCAAAGGCCACGACAATGACGACGGTGAGCGATATTTCCTTCATCGCCGCCCTGCCCCTGGTCTCCGCGCTCGGGATGCTGATGCGCAGCGTGCGCGTCACCGCTGTCCGGATCGTGTTCGTCGGGGGATCGGCGGTGGGCGTGGCGATCCTGTCGGGATTCGGGGGGAGTGCATCGAGTGCGTTGAACTATGGCAACCTCGTCGCGCTGGTCGCCATGGTGGCAATTTCGTTGAGTTACCTTGGCCGCGAATGGCATAACGGTGTACTGAACAATCATGAGCTCACCGCCTTGACCCTCGGCGTCGGAGCTTTGGGCGTGGCGTTCACTTCCGTTGTGCAAAGGGACGGACTACCGCGAATTCCGGAGCAACTGCCGCCGCACACTTCAGCGGGAATGCTGTGGGCCGCAATCGGTATCGCCGGTGTACTCAGCGTGGTGAACGTCTTCCTCATCAATTACGCCTTCGAGCATGTGGATCCGGTACCCGGCGGCAACATGCTGACCCTCGAATGCGTATGGGGTTTGTTGTTCGGGTTGTGCTTCTTCGGCCAGGTGCCGACGTGGAGCGGGATCGTCGGTGGGGCACTGATCGTGCTGTGCGCGTTGGCGCTCAACGTGATCGACGGGCACACAGCCGAGGAGGCGGAGGAGCCCAGTGGTCGAAGACCACCGGAGTTCGCCGCACCCAACACTGCCGAGCAGTCGCTGCCTGTCGTCCGGATGTACCTGCCGGAGGGCGCCGGTCTGCCGCGTTCGCAGCGGGAAGAGGAACTGGCAGCGGCTCAGTCGTGGATCGAGTCGTGGGTGAACGACGCTACGAACAGTCCGAGTCAGCGGACTCCGACGAGCTGACGGCGGAACCAGGTCCGTGGCGGCTGGTGGCTACCAAGTTTCGGCGCTGGATTCTTGGAGGCGGGTCAGGGCGCGGGTTATCCAGGTGGTGAAGTGCGTGGTCAGGTCGGTGGGGGTGGTGGGGCGGACGGTGATGTGGGGGCCGCGGATTTCGGTGTAGCGGCCGTCGTCGGTGATGTCGTGCCATTGCAGGACATTCCAGGGTTGGGCGAGGGTGTGCAGCGGGGCGGCTACGAGGACGGCGGTGCCGCCGCCGTCGGCGGGACGACCGAGGAGTCGCTGGTATTGCTCGCGCGGGGTTTGGCGGGCCACGTCTTCGAAGTAGCCATTGCTACGCGGTGTGAGATCGTCCGGGTGGAAGGTGGCCGGGGCCGCGCTGCCGGGCGTGCAGGCGGGCAGGGCCTGCACCAAACGGTTTGGGAGGCTGTCCGGGCGGAACATGCGCACGCGGATCGGGCCATGTTCGGTAGCGGTGCCCGCCTGCATGAGAGTGACGGCGTGATAAGGATTCCTCGCGCCGACAATCCGGTACTCACGTAGATCGTCCCGGCCGGAACTGTTCTTGTGTTTGCAAGTGCCACCGAGGATTTCGATCCGCAACTCGGAGGTGCCGAGCGTGTGCAACGCCAGCTGAATCTCCTCAAACTCGTCAGCGCTATAGCGCTCCCGCACCGCACGTCGATGCGCCGCGAACTCATCACGCAAAGCGAACCGACTGGTGTAGCGCAGCGGACCCGGGAACCGATCATGGGCATCGGAATACCAGAGCGCCGCGAAATCATCCGGTTCCCAAGTCCATTCAGCCATACCCATCCAATCTGCTCCATGTCGTACTTTGCTGAGTGCCTGTGCGCCCCAACGCTCATGCGGCGCCGCTTTCGGCCCCGCACACAGGCGCCCCCATGCCAGGCCGTTCGCCACACGAATCGTCCCATCCGAATCCCGCCCACCCCAACGCCGCCGCGAGCGGCGAGGGGGACACGGCTGCGGCGATCCGTGGATTCTCGCGGCGTGTAGTCCCGTTCGGTGTTTGGCCGGGCAGCCTCAGCGGGTAGCTGGACGTGGCTGCGGAGCGATCGGTGCACGCACCGTGTGGTCCAGGTTGGTGTCGGTCGGTTGTGGGTGGGGCGGGGCGTGGCTGGGGGACGCGCTGGCTTGCTGCGTGAGGTCCCGTTCGGCGGGGCTGCGGAGGGATAATGGCCGTCGGCATCGGTTGGTAGTTGAGTTGGCGGGGGTGGGGCATGGGGTTAGGTGGGGGTTTCGCCGCCGATTACGCCGCCGGGGATGGTTTTTGGGAGGTCGCCGAGTAGTTCGTCGGTGTTTTCTTGGGTGATCAGGTAGTCGGGGACTTTGTGTTCGGCGTCGTCTTCGGACTTGCCGCCGCGGGCGCCCATACCGGGGGCGCCCATGCCGGGCATGCCGGTTGCGCCGCGGGCGGCGGCTGCTGCTGCGGCGGGATTGGTCTGGGTGCCGGGGGCGGTGGGCGTGCCGGGGACGCTGCGGCCCGGTTGGGGAGTCGACGGACTGGGTGAACTTGGAGTGCCGGGACTGCCGGTGCGGCTTGGGGTGCCGGGGGCGTACGGGGTGCCGGTGCCGGTCGCCATGGTCTTCGTCGGATCCGTGGAGGTGGGGGTGGTGCCTGGGGTTTGGGTTGTTGGGTTGGCGCCCGCCGGGGTGGTTTGGGTGTTGCTCGGAGTTGTGGAGGCGGGGGTGGTTTGCGCCTGCTCGGGGGTGGTCTGGTCGCCCGGCTGCTGCGTAGTGCCCGGGTCGTCGGGCTTGCCGTCGCCATCCTTGTCGCCGGGGACGGGGGAGTTGGTCGAGTTCGGGTCCGTGCTGGTCGATTTGGACTGGTTCGGCTGACTGCCGCTGTTGCTGTTGTCGTCGGTGTATCCGCCGGGCGGAGGGGTGATGTCGACGGGCTTGGTGGGACTCGTCGGCGTCGGCAAGATGGGGATCTTGCCGTCGATCTGGCTGAATGGCTGCACGTAGTGCTCGTTCATCGCGACGCGCGCCCGCTGAGTCTCCTCGGATTGGTCACGCTGGAGGTCCCAGCGGTGCGGGGGCCAAGCCCACGATGTCCATGTGACGACTACCGGATCGGGAATCGCCTTCTTGGTGTTGACGATTGCGCTCGCGGCATCACGCACCCTGGTGTGCAGTTCGGCGAGGGCGGGCGTCAATGTATGGGCGTCGGTCGTGTAGTCCTGGATCGCCTTCTTCGACGCCTCGGCGGCCGGGCCGGACCACGCTTGGGAGATCGAGTTCTGGATAGAGCGGGCGAAGGTCGCTACGCCCTGCTCCCAGAGTTGATGCATCTGCCAGTACTTTTCGGCCTGGTTGATCGCGTCGGTGGTATCGAGCGGATCGAAGGCATCCTTGATCTCCGGATGCTCCCAGCTGTCTGTGTGCTCGCCGCCGCCCGGAATCCGGGGTGGTTCGTATCCGCTCATCGGCCAGTCCCGTCCGGGAGGAGGTATGGGCCAGCTGGGAGTTGAACGGGTGGACGCTCGGGGAGTGTCTCGTTCAGGCGCGTGAACTCACTGGCGAACTCGGTGTCCGCCTGCATCATTCGCTCTCGGGCCAATCGGTAAACCGCTTGGATATCTTCAACGATCTTGTAGTGCTGCTCCATGATCGCGAAGACGTCGTTGCCATCCTTCGTCAGTTTGGCCTTCGTCTTGAATCGATCGACGACTGTGCCTGCCGAAACCATCTGGTTGTTGGTTTCTCCGAGGCCCCAATTCGGCTGATTCGACACACCATCGGCGATCGTCTGGATTCGCTGGATGGTGCGCTTGAAGTACTCGCAGTCGCGGTCAATGTAGATGAAGTCTTCAGGCTTCATCTCAACCGCCAATTGACCTTCGCGAGCTGCGCTGATCATGTTCGACATCGGTCGAGGCGGTGCCGTCTGATCGTCCCCCATGAGTCCTTCCCTCCCAGTCGTTCCTATCGCGGTCAGTGGATTTACACGTTGGCCGGCATTGTCGGCACGACCTTCTCCGCGAGCTTCCGAGTGAGGTCGCAGGTGTCGAGGTGTCCTGTATTACGCCGCGACGGAGGATTGCTCAGGTTGATTTCGAGACTGCCGCCCTTCATCTCCACATCCACCGTGCATGCGGCCTCCGGGTGGTCATTGGACTGCCGGGTTGAGATTGCTCGGCGACCGTTGACAGTGAACTCGCGAGTATCAGAGAAGTTCTTCGCTCGCACCATATCGACGGTGATGTTCGTCGTCTGGATTCTCGCTCCGTACCCGTCTGTTTGGACCCACAGACACCCACGCCACTTGATGCCGCCAGAGGCATTGGAGTCATCAGGCGTCTTGTCCAGCAGTTTTTCGGAGTCCAACACGCTCTGCGGGACGTCAGTGCAGGGGTCGTAGCCGGAAGGCACGTCCGGAGCGACGCTCGTCGTCGACGTAGGTGAATTTCCCGTCGGCTTGGGATCCCCATCTGTCGACGACCCGCACCCGGCGATCACGAACACGGCGCCGAGCGCGAGAGCAGCTAACTGCCACGAATTCGACCTGCTCGTCATCGGATCCTTCGCCGCCGGTGCTGGTTTTGATCGCACAGGGCCGGACCGGCTCCTCCGCCCCCTGTCAGATCATGCTGACGCTACCGATGCGCCAACCTGGGTGCAAGCGCATCGCGTCAGGTGGGTAGCCCAAGGGGCGGGTGGGCTGAGCTGGGTCCAGGAACCGCCGCATCGCGGGTACTTGCGAGCCCCGGAACCGCGGGCAAACCAGGTTCCGGGGCCCCATCGCACGGTCGCCTCAGCCTCGCGACCGACTGAACTCGCCATTGGCGACACCGGCGGTGAATGCGTCCCACTCGCCGGGGGTGAAAACGAGCGCTGGGCCGTTCGCGTTCTTCGAATCACAAACGCCGACCAAGTCGCCGCCGAGGAAGGGGACTTCTACGCAGTCCCGGCTGGGGCTGCAGTAGCTGCTCTTGAACCGTGGGCTGTCGATCGATCTGTGTTCACGTCGCGTGCTCCTTCGCGATCTTGGAGAGGAGAGCGCGACTGCGGGACTCATCCAAGGCACAACGTTGCAGGTCGATATATGCCTGCTGATACTGCTTCACCTCGTCGGCCTTCTCGAGGTACAGCGCACCGTTGTGGCCCTCCGTGTAGACGATCGGTGGCTCTGTGAGATGTGCCATTGGGTGCCTTGGGAATTCGAGTAGTACGAAAGGCCCCACCGCCAGGCCTCCGTATGCCTCTGCGCTGAGTGGGACCACACGTACCGAGACGTTCGGCAACTCGTCAACTCGGGCAAGGTGTTCGAGCTGGTCTGCCATGACTGCTGGACCGCCGATTGGCCGGCGCAGCATGCACTCGTCCACGATGGCGTCGATGGCGAGCAGGTTGTCGGTATTGGTCAGCCGAGCCTTCCGTCGAGCGAACAGCTCGATGCGCCGTTCGACTTCCGCTCTAGGCATTGTGGGTGCGTCTACCCGAATCATCGCCCGCCGATATTCCTCGGTTTGCAACAAACCCGGCAACAGCACCGTCTGATACGAAATGATCCGCTCAGCAGCGTCTTCCAATCCGACAAACAAATCGAAATGCTTCGGAATGGCATCGCCGTACGCATGCCACCATCCGGTGCGATGCGCCTCTTCGACCAATCCGAGCAGCATGCTCGTCACGTCTTCGCATGCGCCGTACACCTCGCACAAGCGCTCGATGAACAACGGATTCAGCCGGACGGGTTGCCCGGTCTCCATCCGCCACAGTGTTTGCTTGCCAACGCCTATCTCTTGGCGGGCGTGTTCCGCGCTGACGCCTGAATTTTCCCTGAGTTCGCGCAGCTGACGTGCCAGCATGCGTCGCGGGAGGGTGGATCCGGTGGGGGTCACGGCAATGCCCTTTCGTAGCCTTACTATTGGCCATGTATGCAACTGGAACCGCATGGACGGGAATCCTTGGAACCTTGCGAATTTTCCCCTGGCTCCACTACTGGGAACGTTCCCGCCGATCATTTCCGGTGCTCTACTGAACGCGCGCCCCGGTCCGTGTCATCGAAGTACTGAAACCTTATCGGCGAGAGCGGGTTCAGGTCCACTCGGATCCGGCGCACCAAGCGACCGACCGAGGGGAGTCGAGGTTCAATATGAACGATCCAGTGTTCGCGGATTCACCTATTTCGCGCTGTGCGTATTACCGTCGCACATGCGGTCTACCCGCCGGAATCCATCCGGGGGTGGGCCGGATCGTCGTCAAAGCGGGTGTTGTCGGTGCGATCACTATGCCGGCCCGACTCGGCCAGCGCGTCCGTGACGACATGCTGTTCCGCAGCTGTCCCCTCGGCCCGGTTGTAGCCCACATCCGTTCCCGCCGTTGGACTTTCCTTTGCCGTCCCGACGTTCCCGACGACCTGCGCCTGTTCGCCGAACTGTTCCGCCTCGACGTCTCCATCGTCCCGTTCGGCAGCGAAATCGCCCTCCCGTCCCCGGACGACGCACGCGCCGCCTGCCGGGCTTGGGTAGTCCCACCGCGCGACACCTTCCGTCCTTCCGGTGCGGTCATCATCGACTACATCCGCACCTGCGCCGCGCGGCAGAGTGTCCGGTGACGGGCTCGCTTCAGACGAGTTATGACGTGCCGCAAGCCTTTACTCGTGCCAGCGGATATCCAGGTGGCTGTTAAGCGCTGGATGCCTGCAATGACGGCCTGTCCGCGATGGTGCGAGAGTCGAGCAGCTGGACTACGAGACGATGCTCCGTAGCGCTGGGCCACCATGTCCATCCACCGTCCGTAGGAAGCTGAGCGCATCGCCCCGGCGCCGTACCTACCCGTCGGGTTCGGTGACCATCGATTTCGCTGCCCGTGTACGCCGGTGGGCACCACATGCGCTGGCCGCGCGTTCAACAGCTCGCCGCGATAGGGGTGCGACGCGTCTTGCCAGAACCTCTGCATCCGTCCGCCACCGGCTCCAGACGTCCCACCCCCGAGCAACCACCAAACTATCCAGCGCACACCCTTTTCGGCAGCCGCACCCCCAGTACGGCGGGTGTGGTCGCGTCACAAAGGGTGTGCGGTCTACACGCGTGCCGCAGCACGAGAAGAGGGAGCGGGCGGTGAAAAGTTCGCTGCCGACGAGAGGGCAAGTGCTGCAAGCCTGTCGGGGGACTGCCGGTGACCATCCGTTGTTGCGGGCGGCTCGTGAACTGACCGCCCTACATGAGCGCAGGTTGTCCGCTGCCCGCGAAAGTACTTGTGAGTTGGACGAATATCGAGCCAACCAGGTCCGTGACGTCGATCGCTGGGTCACCGCCCAGCTACCCGTCCCGCATGGCGGCGCCTACCTGCACACCGAAACTGTCGGCGCGATCCTGGACCGCCTCGCCCGACTCACCGCGTGCGCCAACGCCGCCCTCTCCCACGAATCCGACTGGGACCTCTGGTTCGCCTTGGAGCGCCTAGCCGAACTGGCCATCGCGTACGAGGACCTCACCCATGAACTCAGCAGCGGCCGTCGCCGCCTGCCCCGTGGGTGTTGATCATGAGTTTTGTTCGCGCGGCGTCGATTCGAGCATTGATTCGGACAGGATTCGCCGGGTATTCGAGAACCGATAGAGGAGCACCCGCGAGTGGGTTAACCTGCCGAGGATCGTTCGATAAGCCGAGGGAGTTGCCGTTGATCGTGGACGGCATACGACGCTGGGCGGCAGTAGCGGCGATAGGCATGGTCGTTGTCGCGCTGTGCGGGTGCGGCACCATTACCAGAGATGCCACCGTGCGAACCAGCACCGAAGCCCGTGCCCCGAAATCAGCGAAAGCGCAAGCAGAGCTGCCGGGGTCCATGGAACTGGCCGCCATCGCACCTGGGACGAGCGAACTCATGGCGCGGGTCCGTGCGACCGATGCGTGCAGCCTGCTGAACCGCGAATTCGCCGAGCGCCTCGGACCATTCCAACGCTTCGACCGCAGTCCCGGCTGGGAACGCGGCACCGGCTGGACCGGCTGCGGGCTACTGGTCACCGAACCCGAGAACCCGGACACCTACTACTCGTTCAACCTGGAACTCGACAAGCTCTACACCTCGGACAAGCGGTCGTCGGACAAACCCGAGCAGATCAACGGCCGCACGGTGTATCGCAGCGCGAACAGCGACGACGGCAGGCCGGACGCCTACAGCTGCGAGTACCGAATCCCCGCCGGAGACACCGGATTCGGGCATTTCCTGACCATTGCCAAGATGGCGGGGGCGAAGAAGACGCCGGTCCCGTGGTCGCAGCCGTGCCGGTTCACCAAGGACTACCTCGCCGCAACCATCGACGGGGTGTCGGCATTGCCGCCGCATGTCATCGACCACCCGGTCGGCAGGTCATTGATGCAGCGCAACCCCTGCGCGGCCGAACAGCAGATCAGCGCACAATTCCGCGGCTGGCAGATGTCCTCGGTCGGCTGGACCAAGGCATACAAATGCGCGATCACCCTGATCCAGCCCGGTGGGGGGCACCGGGTGACCATCGAGGTGTCCTTCGAGCAGAACATCGAGCAGATGGTCAAAACGGGGGAGGTCCTGCGGCTACCCTCCGGCCTCGACGGCGGACAGTCCATCCAGTACGGCCGCCACACCACCGTCGAGGGACTCACCGGTATCGAAATCCGCTCGGTCCAGTCCACCGACCCCACCCGCCAGAACACCACCTGCAAGGTCACCCTCAACTACCGCCGCGCCGACCCACCCACCGCCAACAACGCCCACCTACTGCACGTCTCCCTGAACCTCGCCCCCGCCACCCCACCCTTCCCCTTCGACGCCTGCACCCAAGTCACCCAAATCACCCCCACCGTCCTCCGCGCGATCCCCTGAACATGCGTTCGCCGCGAGATGTGGTGGGTTTGGGTCAATCCAGGTGGACTTTGGGACCGAATATAGGGGTAGTCCTGGCTAGTTGGTTGGGACCAGACTGGCGGTTCCGTATGGGATGACGCAGCACCGGGGGACCGCCCTGTCCGCGAAGGGGTTGGTCTTGCGCATCCGTTCCGTTTGCCTGTTCGTCTTGGCCGCTGTATTCGTCCTCTCGAGTGGCACCGCCGTCGCGGGCCCGGCTAAACCGGCCTACATCTGCAAGGAGATGAGCTTCAAGGGGCCGCAGGGGCTCGGCATCTACTGCAACGCCACCGGTTCCGCGCCCACCACCGGCAAGGTCGTCGCGGGGTTCACCATCGAGATCGAAGACGACGGCCCCACCTTCTCCTGCACCAACGGCACAGCCACCCAGAAAGCCGATGGCCTCGAAGTGGTCGGGCGCTGCCACAGCCTCTCCCTCGGCAAGACCGACACCGACGGCGCAGCCGACGCCGGCGACAGCGCGGACTCCGATCCCTCCATGCCATCCGCCGTGCCCTGACCAGCCTTACCACCGCCCTGCCTCTACCACCCGAACCACTGCCCCAACCGGAACCCTTCCATTAGCCCCACAGCCTGGTCCCTTGGTCGCCGCTGTGCCGTCGGCGTACTCGATGAGCACGGGCGCTCCTCCCGTGTCCATCGAGGCGACTGCCGATTCAGTCCGTCGCTTTGTTTCCCGCGTGGTCGCCGAATCCAGTTCGTATGACGTCCCCCGCGTAGGCGGGCGATTCGTGCGTGGGCAATTAGACTGGTTAAGCAGACGGACCGGGATTCGTATGGTGTTGTGCGAAGGGAATGGGTTCGCCGGCGGCCTGTAGCGGCGTACCCGAGGACGAAGCGAGGAGGTGGGGCCGATGTCGAGCACCGAGGACAGGCGCTTCGAGGTCCTGCGCGCGATCGTCGCGGACTATGTCGCGACCAAGGAGCCGATCGGGTCGAAGAGCCTGGTGGAGCGGCACAATCTGGGTGTTTCCAGTGCGACGGTGCGCAACGATATGGCGGTGCTGGAGGCGGAGGGGTACATCACGCAGCCGCACACCAGTTCCGGGCGCATTCCTACCGATAAGGGATATCGGCAGTTCGTGGACCGGATCGCCGAGGTCAAGCCGCTATCGGGGGCGGAGCGGCGGGCGATCATGGAGTTCCTGGAATCAGGGGTCGACCTGGATGACGTACTGCGCCGCGGCGTGCGGCTACTGGCCCAGCTGACCAGGCAGGTCGCGGTTGTGCAGTATCCGTCGGTGTCCGCGTCGACGGTGCGGCACATCGAGGTGGTCGCGCTGAATCCGGCCCGACTGCTACTGGTGGTGATCACCGACACCGGCCGGGTCGACCAGCGGCTGGTCGAACTCGGCGCGCTGATCGACGACGAGGATCTGGCCGCGCTGCGCGGCATGCTCGGCGGCGCGATGGACGGAAAGCGGCTGGCCGCGGCGTCGGCCGCGGTCGCGGAACTGCCCGAGCGGGCGCCGCTGCGCTTGCGCGATGTGCTGATCCGGGTGTCGACGGTGCTGGTCGAGACGCTGGTGGAGCATCCGGAGGAACGACTCGTACTAGGCGGCACCGCCAATCTGACGCGCAATGCGGCCGATTTCGGTTTCCCTGGTTCGCTGCGTGACGTACTGGAGGCCCTCGAAGAGCAGGTGATCGTGCTCAAGCTGCTGGCCGCCGCGCAACAGCCGGGCACCGTGACGGTGCGGATCGGCGAGGAAACGCAGGTCGAGCAGATGCGCGGCACCTCGGTGGTGTCGACCGGTTATGGCACGTCCGGTGCGGTGCTCGGCGGGATGGGGGTGCTCGGCCCGACCCGGATGGACTACCCGGGAACCATTGCCTCGGTCGCGGCCGTTGCCCGGTACATCGGCGAGGTCCTCGCCGAACGCTGACGGCTCCGATGCCGCTGCTACCCTCGTACTTCCGGCCGGATAAAGTTGAGTGCATCCGACTAATGCTGTTCATCAGCATGCGGTGGGAACGGTGAAGGCACCGTCGGCATTGTCGAGAACGACCAAGGACTAGAGAACTCAAGTGGCACGGGACTACTACGGACTGCTCGGCGTCGCGAAGAACGCGACCGACCAGGAGATCAAGCGCGCCTATCGCAAGTTGGCGCGGGAACTCCACCCCGACGTCAACCCGGACGAGACGGCGCAGGCCAGGTTCAGGGAAGTGTCCGCCGCCTACGAGGTGCTGTCGGATCCGGAGAAGCGGCGCATCGTCGACATGGGCGGTGACCCGCTGGAGTCCGGCGGCGGCGGACCCGGCTTCTCGGGCGCCGGTTTCGGCGGACTCGGGGACGTGTTCGAGGCGTTCTTCGGCGGCATGAGTTCGTCGGGCGGCACCCGCAAGCCGCGTGGACGGGTGCAGCCCGGCGCGGATTCGCTGCTGCGGACCCGGCTCAGCCTGGCTGAATGCGCGGTCGGCGTGACCAAGCATCTGACCGTGGACACCGCGATCCTCTGCGACGTCTGCACCGGTGCGGGCACCAACGGCAAATCCAAGCCGGTCCGTTGTGAAACCTGCGGTGGCGCAGGCGAAGTGCAGTCGGTGCAGCGGTCGTTCCTCGGCCAGGTGCTGACCTCCCGCCCCTGCCCGACCTGCCGCGGCGCGGGCGAGACCATCCCCGACCCCTGCCATAAGTGTGGCGGCGACGGACGGGTGCGGGCGCGCCGCGAGATCGCCGCGCCGATCCCGGCCGGTGTCGCGAACGGCATGCGGGTGCGGCTGGCCGCGCAGGGCGAGGTCGGTCCCGGCGGCGGGCATGCCGGTGACCTGTACGTGGAGATCGTCGAGCAGCCGCACGACGTGTTCGTCCGCGACGGCGACGACCTGCACTGCACCATCCGCGTCCCGATGGTCGACGCCGCGCTGGGCACCACCGTGGTGATCGACACCATCCTGGACGGCCCGACCGAACTGACCATTCCGCCGGGCACCCAGCCGGGCGAGGTGTCGGTGCTGCGCGGCCATGGCATGCCGCGGCTGCGGTCCGGCGCGCGCGGCGACCTGCTCGCGCACCTCGACATCGTGATCCCCAGCAAGCTGGACAGCAAGCAGACCGACCTGCTGCGCAAGTACAAGGGCATGCGCCCGAGCGAGCGCGCCGAGGTCATGTCGACGCAGTCCGAGCACAACAGCGGCCTGTTCGCCAGGCTGCGGGCCTCGTTCAGCGGGCGCTAGTTGGCCGCGACGGTCTTCTACCTCGACGAGGTGCCCGAACCGGGCGCCATCGCCGTGCTCGACGGCCAGGAGGGCAGGCACGCCGCTACGGTGCGCCGGATCCGGGTAGGCGAGCCGATTACCTTGTCGGACGGGCGCGGTGTGCTTGCCGAGTCGGAAGTCGTTGCGGCGCAACGTGACCGGCTTGACCTGAGGGTTCTGAATCGCACTGTGGCGCAGCCGGTTTCGCCACGCGTAACGGTTGTTCAGGCGCTACCGAAATCAGACCGCTCCGAGCTGGCCGTCGAGCTGATGACCGAGGCGGGCGCCGACGCGATCATCCCGTGGCAAGCCGCCCGCTGCATCGCGAACTGGGAAGGCAAGGCGGGCAAGGCCGTTGACAAATGGCGTGCCGCCGCCCGCACCGCAGCCCGGCAATCCCGTCGGGCCTACATCCCCGAAGTCGCGGAGCTGCACCGCACCCGCGACCTGGTCGAACAGGTTCGAAAGGCGAGGGCGGACGGTGCGATCGTCGCGGCCCTGCACGAATCCGGCACCGGCCGTTTCACCGAGCTCCCGTTCGATGGCGCGCCCGAGGTCGTATTGATCGTCGGTCCCGAAGGCGGCCTCGACGCCGCCGAACTCACCGGCCTAGCCGAAGCGGGCGCCGACATCGTCTTGCTGGGTCCGACTGTCCTGCGCACCTCGACAGCCGCGGCCGTAGCCTTGGGTGCCCTCGGCGCTTTGACCCCCCGCTGGCACTAGCCATACACGGCCCGCCCAGCAGTCTCCCTCCACAGCGTCTCTAGCCCCTGTGGGCAGTCAAGAGCCTCTGTGAGACCGGCATCAGGCGGGCTGGCCGAGGTCGGCTACCTGCGCGGGGCCGGTGTACCGCGAGTGAAGAATCAAAGCGCACACGAGGATTGCGGCGATGAGCAGAAGGACGGCCACACAGAGGGTCAGGCCGGTCCAGCCGTAATGCGTGTAAGCGATACCTCCACCGCCGCCGATTACGGCGCTGCCGAGGTAGAAGGCGAACAAATACAGTGACGATGCGGCGCCGCGGTTTCCGTTCGCCATGGCGCCGACCCACGCGCTCGCCACGGTGTGGGAACCGAAAAACCCTGCGGTGCATAGAGCTATCCCGAGAACGAGGGTGACGAGATTGTCGGGGATCGTCAGGAACAAGCCGAGGCCCATGGTCGCTACGGAGGCGGCGAGGATCCGGTGGCGGCCGAGGCGGTCGGCGAGTCGGCCTGCGGCCGCCGAAGCCGCTGTTCCGGCGAGGTAAAGGATGAACACCAAACCGGCTACGGCGGCGGGCAATTCGAACGGCGGCTGGGTCAGTCGATAGCCGAGGAAGTTGTAGAGGGACACGAACCCGCCGACCAGCACGAAGGCCAACGCGAAAAGGCAGAGCAGCCCGCGATGGCGAAGCTGGGCGGCGAGATCGCGTAGTACCGTGCGGATTCCGGCCGGTCTAGCGTCGAATCCACGCGACGGTGGCAAGCCGCGAACGAACCACACGGTGCACACGGCCGCCGCGACGGAGATGGTGGCTTCAGCCCAGCGCCACGAGGCCAAGCCGAGGGTGAACGCCGGAACCACCCGCCCGGCCAGTCCACCGATCGTGGTGCCCGCGACGTAGACGCCCATCGCCGCGCCAAGCCCATCGGCGCCGATCTCCTCGGCCAGGTAGGCCATCGCCACCGCGGGCACCCCGGCCAAGGTGAGTCCTTGCAGCGCCCGACCGGTCAACAGCACCTCCAGCGACGGGCTGAACGGCAGCAGCAACCCGATCACCGCCGAACTCACCGCCGAGGCCGTCATCACCCGGGTACGCCCGATCCGCGAGGACAGCGCGCTCACCGGAATGATCGCCAGCGCGAGAAACCCGGTGGTCAGCGAAACCGCAAGCGCCGCATGGGCGGGCGCCGCACCGAACGCCGCCGACAGGCTCGGCAGCAGGGCTTGCGCGCTGTACATGGTCGCGAAGGTAGCCAACCCCGCCGCGAACAGCGCGGTGGTGATCCGGCGTTCGTGCGACGCACCGCTCCCCGCCCGGGCCCGGGTCTTCATCGTGGACATGGCACCTCCCGGACTCAGGATCACCAGTCCCCCCTCAGAAGGGAAGTGAATAATAATGGCCTAGTTCATGCACTGAGCGCATATAGAAAGGCCAACCGTGCGCCCCGCGGTCCCGGAGTGGTCCACGCCACTCGTCGATCCCAGGGTTTCCGCACGCCCCACAGCACATGTAGTCGCTGTGGGGCGCATCGAAACTCTGTGAACCGAGGACAACCGTTGGTCGGCGAACGAGCGGACAGAGAGGCAACCCATGCTGGGTGAAGACTTGGAATGGTTCACCACACTCGCCGAACTGGAGCGCGTCGGCGCGGCTGCCGAGCGCCTGCACATCGCTCAGCCGACCCTGTCGCGGATGCTGGGCAGATTGGAGCGCAGGCTCGGCGCCGAACTGTTCGACCGCCGCGGAAAACGCATCACCCTCAACGAGTTCGGCCGCATCTACTACGAGCACGCCCGCCGCGCGCAAGCCGAACTCGACGCCGCGAGCCAGGCCATCGCCGACCTCACCAGTCCGACCAAAGGCGTTGTCCGCCTGTCCTTCCTGCACTCCTTCGGCGGCTGGCTGGTCCCGCAACTGGTCGGCGGCTTCCGCCGCGGCTCCGCCCGAATCACCTTCGCGTTGCGCCAGGGACCCGCCGAAATGGTGGCCACCGATGTGCTCGACGGGATATCTGATCTCGGTATCGTCTCGCCGCGCCCGGCGGTGCACGGCATCGGCTGGCGCGGCCTGTTGAATCAGCGGCTCGCGCTCGCCGTTCCGGCCGATCACCGGCTCGCGGGTCGCAGGCAGGCGCGCCTCGCCGAGGTCGCCGACGCGGAGTTCATCGTCATGCATCCCGGCTTCGGCATGCGCCGCATCGTCGACGAATTGTGCGCCGCCGCCGACATCCGGCCGCGCATCGCCTTCGAGGCCAGCGACCTGATCACCGTCGCGGGCCTGGTCGCGGCCGGTCTCGGCGTGGCAGTGCTACCGCA
Organism: Nocardia iowensis; assembly: GCF_019222765.1. Taxonomy (NCBI): domain Bacteria; kingdom Bacillati; phylum Actinomycetota; class Actinomycetes; order Mycobacteriales; family Nocardiaceae; genus Nocardia; species Nocardia iowensis. The sequence continues at coordinate 2,244,464 of NZ_CP078145.1, forward strand.
GGAGGATCTGGGCCCGACCCACCTGCTGTCCGGGCCGGTGCTGATCCCGCTGACGGACGAGGGCGCGACCCGGGAAGTCGGCCTGGTCTGGTCGGCCGCGGCTCCCGCGTCGGCCGCGGCGCGACGGTTTCGTGATTTCACCGAGGATTGGGCGCAGCGACGCCGGGGAATCCAATGATCAGCCCGGTCCCTCCGTTAGCGGCTTATTCACTGGGCGGTGTCGGTGGGGCGCGTTAAACTTTCATCAACACAGCAGCACGTCGAGACCGGAAAGCAGGCTGTAGCCACTTTTGAGAACTCAAGGCGAGATCGGCGACCCGACCACCTCTGCGACGGGCATCGGTGCCGACACTAACTCGGGTCCAGCAGCACGCACCGTGCGTTCCAGTATCGAACTCGCTCCCGAATCCGTGTTCCCGTTCCTCGGTTCAGCCGACCAGAACCTGCGTGAACTCGAAAAGCTGCTCGACGCCGACATCCACGTCCGCGGCAATTCCGTCACCCTCACCGGCAAGGCGGCCGACGTCGCGCTGGCCGAGCGGGTGATCGAACAGCTCGTCGCGCTCACCAGCCGGAACCGCGTGGTGACACCGGAGGCGGTGCGGCACACCGTTTCGATGCTCACCGAGGGCTCCTCCGAGTCCCCGGCCGAGGTGCTCAGCCTGGACATCCTGTCCCGGCGCGGCAAGACCGTCCGGCCCAAGACGCTGAACCAGAAGCGCTACGTCGACGCGATCGACGCCAACACCATCGTGTTCGGCATCGGCCCGGCCGGTACCGGCAAGACGTACCTGGCGATGGCCAAGGCCGTGCAGGCGTTGCAGACCAAGCAGGTCAACCGGATCATCCTCACCCGTCCCGCGGTGGAGGCAGGGGAGCGGCTCGGCTTCCTGCCCGGCACGCTCAACGAGAAGATCGACCCGTACCTGCGCCCGCTCTACGACGCACTGCACGACATGATGGATCCCGAAGCCATCCCGAAGTTGATGGCGGCCGGAGTCATCGAGGTCGCGCCGCTGGCCTACATGCGTGGTCGCACCCTCAACGACTCGTTCATCGTGCTCGACGAGGCGCAGAACACCACGGCCGAACAGATGAAGATGTTCCTTACCCGCCTCGGCTTCGGTTCGAAGATCGTGGTGACCGGTGACGTCAGCCAGGTCGACCTGCCCACCGGCGCGCGGTCCGGGCTGCGTGCGGCGAGCGAGATCCTCACCGACATCGAGGACATCCACTTCTCGTACCTCACCAGCAGCGACGTGGTCCGGCACCGGCTGGTCGCCGACATCGTCGACGCCTACGACCGGGCCGAATCCGACACCCGGCCGCAGGTCGGACCGCACTATCCGGGCAACCGGGCGCAGCGCCGAGCCGCGAGCCGCGGCGATCGGCGCTGAGCTCCGGCTCCGGACCGTTTGGTCGACATCCGGCGACGCCGGGTGTCAACCTGTCGGACACAGCCCGTGACATAGGCTGACCGGGTGAGTATCGAGATCGCCAACGAGTCGGGTATCGACGTGCCCGAAGAAGATCTGGTCAGTGTCGCGCGCTTCGTGATCACCCGGATGGATGTGCACCCCGCCGCGGAACTGTCGATGGTGCTCGTCGATCTCGACACCATGGCCGACCTGCACATGCGCTGGATGGACCTACCCGGCCCGACCGACGTCATGTCGTTCCCGATGGACGAACTCGAGCCGGGCGGGCGCCCCGACAGCCCCGAGCCCGGCCCGTCCATGCTCGGCGACATCGTGCTGTGCCCCGAGTTCGCCGCCGCCCAGGCCCGCAAGGCCGGTCACTCACTCGATCACGAACTCGCGCTGCTCACCGTGCACGGCGTGCTCCACCTGCTCGGCTACGACCACGCCGAGCCGGAGGAGGAGAAGGAAATGTTCGCGCTGCAGGCCCGACTGCTCGAAGAGTGGTACGAGAGCTTGCGCGAGGCCCAGCGGCGCGCCGAGCTCGCCGCCCGAGACGCCAGGTTGCTGGGGAAGGCGGGCTTCACCACACCGGGTGACGCATTAGGACCCGCGTGAGTTCGTTGACCCTCATCCTGCTTGCCGTTCTGCTCATCCCGGTGGGCGGAATGTTCGCAGGCGTGGATTCGGCGTTGAACACGATTTCCCCGGCCCGGGTGGACGACCTGGTTCGCGCCGACCGGCCCGGCGCGGTGCGACTCAGCCGGATCGTCGCCGACCGCGCCCGCTACGTGAATCTCATGGTGCTGCTGCGCATTCTGTGCGAAATCGGCGCCACCGTACTGCTCGCCGCGGCGCTGATCTCCGTATGGCGGGACAACTGGGCGTTGCTGGTCACCGCCATCGTCATGGTGCTGGTCTCGTACGTGGTGATCGGGGTCGGCCCACGCACCCTGGGGCGTCAGCACGCCTATTCGATCGCATTGGCCGCCGCGTTGCCGTTGCAGTTCATCGGCGCGCTGCTCGGCCCGCTCAGCAGGCTGCTCATCCTGCTCGGTAACGCGATCACCCCCGGTAAAGGTTTTCGCAACGGCCCGTTCGCATCCGAGATCGAGCTGCGCGAGGTGGTCGAGATGGCCGGCGAGCGCGGCGTGGTGGCCGACGACGAACGCCGAATGATCCAGTCGGTCTTCGAATTAGGCGACACGGCCGCGCGCGCGGTGATGGTGCCGCGCACCGAGATGGTCTGGATCGAAGCGGATAAGACGGTGGCACAGGCGATGTCGCTCGCGGTGCGATCCGGGAACTCGCGGATTCCGGTAGTCGGCGAGAACGTCGACGACATTCTCGGCGTGGTGTACCTGAAAGACCTTGTGCCCTTTGCGGAACGGAGTCGAAAGGTGCTGGTGCGCGAGGTGATGCGCCCCGCCGTGTTCATGCCCGACTCCAAACCGCTTGACAGCCTGCTCGACGAGATGCAACGCAGGCGCAACCACATGGCGCTGCTGGTCGACGAATACGGCGGCATCGCCGGGCTGGTGACGATCGAAGATGTGCTCGAAGAGATCGTCGGCGAGATCGCCGACGAGTACGACACCGACGAGACGCCGCCCATCGAAGACCTCGGCGACGGCCGCTACCGCGTGTCGGCGCGCCTGCCGATCGAGGATCTCGGCGATCTGTACGGCCTCGACATCGAGGAGGAGGACGTCGACACCGTCGGCGGGCTGATGGCGCACGAGCTCGGCCGAGTGCCGCTGCCGGGAGCGAAGGTCGTGGTGCACGGGCTGGTGCTGCGCGGCGAAGGCGGTGCCGACGCCCGCGGGCGGGTGCGGGTGCACACCGTGGTGGTGCGCAGGGCGACCGAAAAGGCACAGGACACCGACGGCGAGAAGTCGAACGGCAAGCGTAAAGGCAATGGATCGGATCGGGAGACCCCGGCCGGTCGACACGAGGACGGAGACACCGAATGACCGAATTGGATCCCGAGGACAACAAACTGCTGGTGCTGGCGCGCGGCGCGATGGGCCGCGCCGGTGGTGCGAGCGGCGCCGCGATCCGCGACACCGACGGGCGCACCTACGCGGCGGGCGAGGTGAGCTTGACCGCGCTGCGCCTGACCGCATTGCAGGCGGCGGTCGCGGCCGCGATCTCCAGTGGCGCAGAGGGATTCGAGGCGGCCGTGGTGGTCGGCGGACGGTTGTCCGACCGTGGCGTGACGGCGGTGCGCGAGGTGTCGCCCGCAGCCAAGATCATCTTTACCGACCGGGACGGCGCGGTCTTCGAGATCGTCGACGACGCGGAGACCAGTGTCGACGCGGATTCGGTCAGCGAGGTGCGCGGTGGCTGACGGCGAATTCCGTTCCGGCTTCGTCTGTTTCGTCGGCCGCCCGAACACCGGAAAATCGACGCTGACCAATGCCCTCGTCGGCCAGAAGATCGCCATCACCTCCTCCCGTCCGCAGACCACCAGGCACACCATCCGCGGCATCGTGCACCGCGAGCACGCCCAGCTCATCCTCGTCGACACCCCTGGTCTGCACCGCCCCCGCACCCTGCTCGGCCAGCGACTGAACGACCTTGTGCGCGATACGTATTCGGAGGTCGACGTGATCACGCTCTGTGTCCCGGCCGACGAGAAGATCGGGCCGGGCGACAAGTGGATCGTGCAGCAGATCAAGCAGATGGCGCCGAAAACGACTCTGCTCGGTGTGGTAACCAAGATCGACAAGGTGAGCCGGGACCAGATCGCCGAACAGCTGCTCGCGCTGTCCCGGCTGCTCGGGCCGGACGCCGACGTGGTGCCGGTGTCGGCGGTCAAGGGTGAGCAGATCGAGGTCCTCGTCGACGTCATCGCCTCGAAAATGCCGGAGGGACCTGCCTTTTACCCCGACGGTGAGCTCACCGACGAGCCGGAGGAAACCCTCATGGCCGAGCTCATCCGCGAGGCGGCGCTAGAGGGCGTCCGCGACGAACTGCCGCACTCGCTGGCCGTGGTGATCGAGGAGATCCTGCCCTACCAGGAACGCGAGGACATGCTCGACGTCCACGCCATCCTCTACGTCGAACGCCCCAGCCAGAAGTCGATCATCATCGGCAAAGGCGGCGCCCGCCTCAAAGAGGTAGGTACCAACGCCCGCCACCAGATCGAACACATCCTCGGCACCCGCATCTACCTCAACCTGCACGTGAAGGTGGCGAAGGACTGGCAGCGGGACCCGAAACAGTTGGGCAAACTGGGGTTCTAGAGGTCGGACAGCATTCAGTCCGAGGTAGTTCCCCTGGGGAGTCGGTGGTACACGATGCGGTCCCTTGACGCGATCGCCCCTGTTGTCCGCGTGGCGCCGTCGACACTCACAATCAGCTGCCTCGGTGGGTCGGGTTGCGGAATCGAGGCCACATTGACGGCGGAATTCGACGGTCCGATGCAGTCGATCAATCTGATCTCGGTCAAAGCTGGGAAGTCGGCGAGAAAGATCAGATCGTACGGCAGAACGGTGCCGCGCAGTTCCAGCGATTGCAGCGCCGGTAACACAGCCGGTAGCGGCTGGAAACCTGCGTCGAGGTCGCAGTTGGCCAGTACCAGGTTCTCGAGCTGGGCCGCGCACCCGACTGCAGCGAGGGGGAGGTGCGCATGCATGCCAGCGAGACTTAGCGTTCTCAGCCCGGATTCCACGACAAATGACAGGTCGTAGCCCGGATGGACTGAGCCAAGACCGAGCGATTGCAGACAGGTCGGCAGTGTGACATCGGTGAGCGGCGGAAGCGGCTCCCATCCGGTCAGTTCGAGTGTGGACAAGCCGGTGCGTGTTGCCAGTGTTGCGAGGTTTACCGCCTTGACCCGGCTATCAACAGCGTTGAGCGTCAAGTGCCTTGGATAATCGGGCGGTAGCACGGTCAGCGCGCCGAGGTCATTCGTTCCGATCAGCCGCTTGATGCGAAGAACGTGGACGGCGGGGAGCTCACCGAAGGCGAGGTCGTCGAGGTTGGTCGGGTAGTCGATGATCAACCTTTTGAGGTTGTCGAGCCGAGTCGCCGGCTTCCATTGGCCCGGATCGACCAGTTGGAGGCGGAGACCAGGTTCGGCGGGGACTTTGGCGAGCACCTGATCGGCGTACTCGTCCAGGTCGAAGTAGGCCCAGGCCTCGCCGAGCGCTACCTGTCCCGTCAGTCGCCCGTCCTGGGCATAAGCTGCCAGCAATCGCAACGCCGCGGTGCCGCCGATCTGCGCCACCGTGCGTATCGTCGCCGACACTTCCTCGGATCGCAGCTGCCCGAGGGTTTTCGGCAGATGATGCAAGATGGACTCGCCGACAGACGCCAGCGAGACACCCTCTTCATAGGAGCGAGGCGGAACCAGCCGTGCGATGGATTTGTCCAGCCGGTCGGCGAGTTCGCCGGAGATCGATTCGATCGTTTCCATGCAGGATGCGGCCAGTAAGCACATCTCTCTTCGGTTCGCACTGTTCCGGACGGAAAGCTCGAGGATTCCGGTGATCAACTCCTGCCGTTGGCTGCGATTGGCGTGGCCCGCCGCCATGATGATCGTGTCGCGCCAGGCGTCCAGGTGCGCCCGACTTATCAAGTTCCCCATTCGATCCTGCGCGGCGGCCTCGCCCGCGGCGAGATACTCCTGGAAAGTCCGGTGTACGAAATCGATTCGGCCCTCGGCGGGGGACCTCAGCACGCCCGAGCGGTTGAGCAAATAGTCCATCACGCGTACGGGCTCGACGTCGAGGTGACGCATGGAAGCGATCTTCGCGGTCACGTATTCCGTGGCCTTGACGACATCCAGTTCGTTGAGATTGTTGTCGGACAGCCGCCATGCCAGATCCCGCAGCACGGTGAGCTTGTCGGTCAAGCTCAGCGAAACCTCTTGTGCGGCAGGAATATGGCGCTCCGCGTCGCGGCGCTGCACCAGCATTTCGACCGCGATCTGGTACAGCTCCATGCGATTACGCGGCAGCTGTCGATTGCGGCTCAAGTGCAGCGAACACAACATCGCCGCGAGCAGTGGGTTGGTAGCCAGTGCGAGCAGATGATGCCGATCCTGAATGCTCGCGACGAGGGCACGCTCGTACTCGGGCAGTTCCAAGGGCGGGCAAGGCAGCCGCTGTCCGCTCGCCTCCACGGCCTGGTGCCATTGTCGGATAAAGGCTTTCAGATCGGTTGGGGTCATTCGCTCGAGCTCGACGGGTGCGAATCCCGCCTCATCGAGCCAATCGTTGCGCGCGGCGATCGGCCGGGAGGTCACCACCACCCGGGTGGTTGGATACGAGTGGAGCAGCAGAGTGATCCACTCGCGCACCCGGTGCCGGTCGGCGGGGACGAGTTCGTCGACTCCGTCGATGAGCAGCAGGATTTGTCCGTCGGTGAGCAGGCGGTCGATCCACCCGTTGGGCATATGGCTCGTGATAAGGCCTGCCGCGTCATCGAGTAGCTCGTGGAGTTTCGGCAATTCGCGAGAGGCGTAGCTACGCAACCTGAGCAGTACCGGGACGAGCCCGTTCCAGGTGGCCAACTCGCCGGTGAACGACGCACGCGCCGCCGTGGTCGCCAGCCAGCGCAGCAGGGTGGTCTTGCCGGAGCCCGCTTCACCGCGCAGCAGGATTCTCGATTTTCGACTCAACGCCGCTTCGACCCGCTCGCCACCCGTTTCTTGCTCGTCGGCCTGCCACGCTTCGATACCTGTCCGTGGTGCCGGGCTGCGCCACAGTGCAGGGTCTTTGGGTATCCGGAGCCACCGTCCGCCGGGCTCTGTGGTCACCCGCAGGCTGACGTAGGCAACCGAGAGCTTGGTGCGCAACGGCTGCTCTACGGCGAAACTGAACAGCTCGACCTCATCGAGAGACCGGCTGATCAGTGTCAGGTATTCATGGCGAAAGGCGGCGTCGTGGTCGCTGCCACCCGGAGCGTACAAAGAGCGTTTGGGCAGTCGTTCCAAGACCTCCCTGACATCCTTGCCCAGTTCGTCCACCCGACTGAGCAATTCGGCCACTGCCCGTTCGGTGAACACCGGCAGATGGCGAACGATCTGGACATAGCAATCGCAGCATTCCGCGACGAGCTGTTCATAGAGCGCCGACCCGGCCGCACTGAGCCCGACCGGCGGCCGTGCAGCTTCACGGATCCGGCGCGCCAGCTGTGCCGAGTCCGCGTTGGACTCGAAGATCACCTTGTCGGAGAGATCGGCGTTTTCGAACGCGTCGATCACCGCATCGACTACCGCAGCGTGCTCACCCGCGTCCATTCCGCGGAACTCATGCGTCAGCATCGGCTCCAGCCGGTCGGCCACTGAATCCGCGATCTGCTCGAACTGCCGCTGCACGCTGCGCTGCGGACGCAGGCCGGGAATGTATCGCCGAATCAGCCCGTCCATATCGGACCGCCGGTCTTGATCCCCCTGCTGTTTCGCCAGTAGGAGATGCGCCGCACGTCCGACCAGCGCGGTACCCAGCCTGATCGCAATGAGTTCTGCGCTCATGTTCCCCCTGCCGACAAGGTTTGCGCTGTCTCATCCCATCTCGTAGCGCATCGATGATGCCACCGCTGTCGGACACATCGAGTGAACTGCGGATAATCGGATCAGGTCCGGGGCCGTCGATACAGATGACCGCCTACGAGGAACCCCGGTCATGACCTGGTGGTGGCGGTGCGCTCCGTTTCAACCGATGGATAGGGTGACCCCGATCGCTACCGGAATACCGAACTCTGATGAGGTTGTCGTATGCGTGACGCTGTCCTCCTCGACATCGAGGGAACTGTGAGTCCTGTTGCCGCCATACGGGACTCGCTGGTGCCCTACGCCCGTCCGCGGATCGCGGAGTGGGTGCGCAAATCGGAGCCGGAGATTGCGCTCATTATCGATGCGGTGCGCCTCGCGATGGGGGACGTGGCTGCCGACCTGGATGTGGTGACCGAGCGACTGCACCAGTGGAGCGATCTCGGGATCAGAGCCGAGCCGTTGGGGGCGTTGCAAGGGTTGATCTGGCTGGACGGGTTCGCATCCGGTGCGTTGTCGGCGCGGTTCTACGCGGATGTGCCTCCGGTGCTGGAGGCGTGGCATCGTTCGGGTGTACCTGTTTATGTGTTCTGTGCCGAATCCGAACTGGTGCAACAGCTCTGGTTCGCGCACTCGGAGTTCGGCGATCTGGCCCATTCGATCGGCGGCTATTTCGACAGCGCGTCGGAGGGAGCCGACGACGATCCGGTGTCGTACCGGCTGATCGCGAAGGTGATCGGGGTGCCGCCGGAGCGGATCACCTTCGCCTCCGCCGCGATCGAGAAGTTGGACGCCGCGGCCGCCGCCGGGCTGCGGACGGCTGGAGTGTCCCGCCCGGACGACGGCTCGCCGGATGTCGGCGAGCATCCGCGAATCACGCGATTCAGCGAGATAACCACCACGGGTTAGGGCGTTCGCGTTCCCAGTGCAGCTCCGATTCCAGTTGCGCCGCAACAGAAACGAGCATCGGTTCGGTGGCCTCGGTGCCCATCAGCTGCGCGCCGATCGGCAGGCCCGCCTCGGTGAAACCGGCCGGGACGTTCACGCTCGGCCAGCCGAGCACGTTCCATGGCCAAGTGTAGGGGCAGGCGGCGGTGATCAGGTTGTTGGTGGCGTGCACGCCGATGCCGTCGATGTCCTCGGCGCGCGGCGGCGGTGTCGCGGTGGTCGGCGCGAGCACCACGTCGTAGTCGCGGAAGAAGTTCCCGATGCGCCTGTGCAGCAAGGGTTCCGCCTGCCGTGCGGCGAACAGCGCCGGGCCGTCGAGCAGGGTGCCGAACCGAGTGTTGGCGATGGTGCGCGGATCCACTTGGGCGCCAGGGAACTTCCGGTACGCCGCGCGAATGCCCGCCAATGACCGGGGCAGAAACGACGCGCCGATCAGCAGGCCGTAGTGCAGATCGGCGACGGTCACCGTGTGGCCCAGCTTGCGCAGGGTGTCGCCGACGCGCCGCACCGCCGCGGCGACCTCGGGGTCAAGCGCGGTCCTTGTCGCCGTGAACGGCGTGCGCAGCGACAGTGCGATCCGCAGCCTGCCGGGATCACGCCCGACCGCCTCGGTGGCGGAAATCGGTGCGGGAGTGTGTAAATCACCGGGGTGCGGTCCGGCGGCCAGGTCGAGCAGCAGGGCGGCGTCTGTGACGGTGCGGGCCAGTGGTCCGTTGACGGTGAGCCCGTAGAACGCCTCGGCGTGTGGCCAGGTGGAGATCCGGCCGCGCTGCGGTTTGATGCCGACGAGATTGGTCCACGCGGCTGGGATCCGGACCGAGCCCGCGCCGTCGGAACCCAGTGCGGCGGGTACCAATCCGGCCGCGACCGCCGCCGCCGAGCCGCCGGAAGAGCCACCGGGCGTGCGGTCGGCGGCCCACGGATTGCGGGTGTGCCCGAAGGACGCCGCGCTGGTGAAGGGCAACTGACCGAGCTCACACGTGTTGGTCTTGCCGACGATCACCGCGCCCGCCGCGCGCAACCGCCGAACCGATTCGGCATCTTCGGTTTTCGGCGCGAAATCGCCGCCGCAGCCGAATGCCGTTGGCTCACCGGCGATATCGGTGTCGTCCTTCACCGCGATCGGCACGCCGAGCAGCGGCAGCCGGTCACCCGCCGCGAGGCGCCGGTCGGCGTCGGCCGCCTCGGCGAGTGCCCGGTCGCGGCGCACCAGCCGGAACGCGTTGAGCGTCGGCTGGGCGGCCTCGATGCGGTCGAGGGCAGCGCCGACCGCGGCGACGGAACCGATGGTGCCGTGCGCGAGTGCGGCGGCGTAGTCGGACAGCCCGAGGTCGTTCGGCGGTGCTCCGGCGGGGAGTCGCCCTTGGTCGGCGGTTGTCATGTGAGCTCCCTCTCTCGTCGTGCTTCGGAAAACCGTAACCCGCAACTGGACAACCGACTAGTGCCGACACTGTGCGCAGGGTGGCCTGCGGTGATCGGGTATTGGAGCCGCAGACCGACGCGGAGGCCCTCCACGCTCCCGGCAATTCACTGACCGAACGCGATATCGATATCCGCTAGCTGGCCGCGCGAGAGCGCACCCCGGGATGAAATCGCCGAGACGCTGCATCTCTCGCCGGGAACGATTCGCCACAATCTGGCTGCCATCAACCGGAAGGTCGGCGCCCGCAATCGCATCGAGGCAATACGCGTCGCTGCCACCCGTGGCTGGATCTGACACACGACTTGTTGGCCCGAAATGCAATCTGCACTGAATCCGATGCATTTTGCCTTGAAACTGGCGGGCCCGAATGCCCAGTCTCCACATATTCGCTGGTAGGGGGCCGTTTGAAGCGGAACCCAAGGGCGCGAACCGTTTACGCGTCTCGGCACAGTGCTGGAGAATTTATCCTCAGGCTGATCCCCATGGTCGGCCAAGGAAACAGTCAGCGGCGATAGCCGACACCGAAAAGGAGCCATGAGATGTCTAGTCGATGCGATGTCTGCGGTAAGCAGCCCAGCTTCGGGAATCGCGTAGCGCGGGCCGGACGTCGGGCTCAGCAACGGTATGTCAAAGGCCGGACGAGTCGCCGATTCAATCCGAACATTCAACCGGTGCGGGCCGTCAAAGACGGTACCCCCGTGCGTATGAAGGTATGCACTTCGTGCCTCAAGAAGGGAAAGGTGGAGCGTCGCGCACAGGCATAACTCTTGCGAGCGGGATGAGTTCCCCTGTCACGATTGCGGATTGCCGACCGCACCCCTCGATGGTCCAGACGAGTGGTACACGGTGCACGACCGCGTATGGGAACACGCCAATGCCGCGGAAGACAGCATCCTTTGCATCGGCTGCCTGGAGACTCGACTCGATCGCCGTCTACTGCACACCGATTTCGTTGCCGCTCCTCTCAATGACCCGGAATACGGTCAACACAGTCAGCGTCTGGTGAGTCGTCTACGGCCTCGTGTCGAGCACTGAAGCGAAAACCCGCGGTTCGGCGCTTCCATCGAAGGTCGCTCGGGTCTCGATATAGACATACATACCGTATGTATGTAACAGTGGTGAGACCGCGACGCACTGGAGGAACCATGGGAATCAGCACGGCACTCGGCCGCACGCACGAGGTAGATCTGCCCGGCGGCCGCATTCGGTACCACGACACGGGGGAGGGGTCGCCGGTCGTCTTCGTGCACGGACTGATCGTCAACGCGGACCTGTGGCGCAAGGTCGTCCCCGGCATCGCCGCCGCGGGCTACCGCTGCCTGACCCCGGACTGGCCGCTCGGCGCACACGAGATCGCGGTCCCGGACGCGGACCTCACCCCGACCGGGGTGGCCGACCTCATCGCGGACTTCCTCGAACGCCTCGACCTGACCGATGTCACCGTGGTCGCCAACGACACCGGCGGCGCGATCACCCAGGTGCTGATGACCCGTCGTCCGGCCAGGATCGGGCGCGTTGTGCTCGCCGCGGTCGACAGCTACGAGGGATTCCTGCCGCAGCCGTTCGCCCTGCTCACCTGGCTGGCCAAGATTCCGGGTTCGATGCGTCCGGTCATCGAATTGGCGCGCATCCGGGCGCTGCAGCCGACGCCACTGGTGTTCGGCCTGGTCGCCAAACGCCGGGTGCCGCCGGAGATCGCCGACTCGTATCTGGCGGGCCCCAAGAAATCCGCTGCGGTCCGCAGAAATCTGCGGTCGTTCCTGAAGAACGCGCACCGCCGCTACACGCTGGAAGCCGCCTCCCGCTTCGCGTCGGTCGACATACCGGTGCTGCTGGTGTGGGCCAGCGAGGACAAGATTTTCCCGATGTCCTATGCCGAACGCCTGGCCCGGGACCTGCCGCACGCGACACTGGAGGTCATCGACGACTCCTACACCTTCCTGCCGGAAGACCAGCCCGAGTTGCTCACCGAGTCGATCCTGGAGTTCACTCGGCTGCATGCCACGCCGTAGCCAGGAGGACCGCTCCCGCACCACCAGGGCCGCGCTCGAACAGGCCGGACGTCGCCTGTTCACCGAGCGCGGCTTCGCGGCGACCTCGGCGGAGGAACTGGTCACCGAGGCCGGGGTCACCCGTGGCGCGCTGCACCACCACTACGGCGACAAGCGCGGCCTGTTCCTCGCCGTCCTGGAACAGATCGAGGTCGAAGCCACCGACGAGATCGAAAAGGCCATCGCCACAGTCGATCCCGACGATGTGATGACCGGGATGGCGGTCGGCCTCGGCCTGTTCCTGGAGATCTGCCAGCGCCCGGCGATGCTGCGTATCTCGCTCACCGACGCGCCCGCCGTACTGGGCTGGCAGGCCTGGCGCGAATTCGAGAGCCGGCACGGCCTCGGCGTGATCACCGCCCAGCTGGAACGCGCTCGCGTCGCGGGCCTGATCGCCGACGCACCCATCCAGGTACTGGCCCAGCTACTGCTCAGCGCACTGACCGAATCGGCCTTGATCGTCGCGCACGCGGACGATCCGGACAGCGCCCGCGCCGAAGCCCAGCAGTCGATGCTGCTGCTGATCTCCGGCCTCATCAAGACCTGAGTTTTACTCCACGAATTGCAGCTCCACCTGCGGTAACTCGACCATGACCCGGGCGCACACGGCGCGATGCCAGGTGGCGGGGTAACGAGTGTCCGGCTCGTGGCGGCAGTAGTCGTCATTGGTCCGATAGGTGTGCAGGCGCGGCGAGATCTCCCCGGCGCCGATGGCGTCGACCATCGCCTCGATGACCTGCTCGGTCTCGTCGGCGATCTCGGCGAGCTCGCGCGCCACCGTGTCCGGAATCTGGAAGGCCCCCTTCTCCCAGCGTTCCACGGTGCGCTCGGCGACGGCGAAGAGCCGGGCGCACCAGGGCACCGGCAGGCCGAGCAGTTCACGAGTGGCCCGGAAACCTGCGGCGGTTCCGGTACCAAGTAGGTCGTCCAAATCCGAAAACCCCTCCCCAGCAGTGCGGTAGAGAAAAAGAATAGGTCAGTGCGCCGAACGGCATGGTGGATTCGTCCGGGAAGTGACCGGGGCAGTGCCGCGCCTGCCGAGGGCTGTCGGATGTTCGTGGGAGGATGAGGCGTGCGTTTGTATCGAGATGTGGCGGTGGTGGTACGCCAGCACAAGCTGGGCGAGGCGGACCGCATCGTCACGTTGCTGACGCGCCAGCACGGCTTGGTGCGTGCGGTGGCCAAGGGGGTGCGTCGCACCAAGTCGAGGTTCGGCGCCCGGCTGGAGCCGTTCGCCTATATCGATGTGCAGTTGCATCCGGGACGCACACTGGACGTGGTGACCCAGGTGCACACGGTGGAGGCGTTCGCCGCCGACATCATCGACGACTACGGGCGCTACACCACGGCCTGCGCGGTGCTGGAAACCGCCGAACGGCTGGCCGGTGAGGAGCGGGCGCCCGCGCCGCGGCTGCACGCGCTCACCGCGAGCGCGTTGCGCGCCATCGCCGCCAAGCAACGGCCGCACGAGCTGATCCTGGACGCATTCCTGTTGCGCGCCATGGGTTTCGCGGGCTGGGCGCCCGCGCTGGACGAATGCGCCAAGTGCGCGACCCCGGGCCCGCACCGGGCGTTCCACGTCGCGGCCGGGGGCGCGGTGTGCGTGCACTGCCGCCCGCCCGGCTCGGCGACACCGGCGCCCGGCGTGCTCGATCTGCTGGTCGCGCTGCTGCGCGGCGAATGGGACTACATCGAGACGGTGCCCGATGGTGCGCGCAGGCAGGCCAGTGGCCTGGTCGCCGCGCATCTGCAATGGCATCTGGAACGGCAGTTGCGCACGTTGCCGCTGATCGAGCGGTCCCGTCCAGTGGGCTTCCCGGCCTGATAGCTGAGGTCCGCGGAGACCTTCACAAGGCCTCCACAACCATCAGGCAGGATAGGGGCCGTGATCCTCCGCCGAGACTCCTCCACCGCGACCAGGTCGAACGCACGGCCGGGCGCGGCCCGCACCGTTCGTCCGCCTTCGCAGCACCCTTCGGGAGCTCGTCCGCCGGAAATTCCGGCCGACCTGGTGCCGAACCATGTCGCGCTGGTGATGGACGGCAACGGCCGGTGGGCGCAGGAGCGCGGACTGCCGCGCACCGCGGGACACGAGCGCGGCGAGGCGGTGCTGATGGACACCGTCGAGGGCTGCATCGAGATCGGCGTGAAGTGGCTGTCGGCCTACGCGTTCTCCACCGAGAACTGGCGGCGCAGCCCCGAGGAGGTGCGCTTCCTCATGGGATTCAATCGCGATGTGATCCGCCGCCGCCGCGACGAGATGAACGAAATGGGCGTTCGGGTGCGCTGGGCCGGACGGCGACCTCGGTTGTGGCGCAGCGTGATCAACGAACTGGAAGTCGCCGAGGAGTTGACCAAGGACAACACGGTGATGACCCTCACCATGTGCGTCAACTATGGCGGCCGAGCCGAAATCGCCGATGCGGCAAGGGAAATCGCGCGGCGAGTGGCGGCGGGCGAGATCGACCCGGAGAAGGTGACCGAGGCGACGGTGGCGAAATACCTCGACGAGCCGGACATGCCGGACGTGGATCTGTTCCTGCGGCCGTCCGGGGAGTTCCGCAGCTCGAACTTCCTGCTCTGGCAGTCCGCCTACGCCGAATACGTCTATCAGGACACCCTGTTCCCCGATTTCGACCGGCGCAATCTGTGGGAAGCGTGCCTCCAGTACGCTTCCCGTGACCGACGCTTCGGCGGCACCAAATGAACGGCGGCACAGGCATGGAATCATCGGTGACTCCGGAACACGAACTTCAGGCGCGCGCCGGTGCCTGCCTTTCGCTGTACGACATCGACGTGCGCGTCGACCCCGAGGGCTCGATCGGTTTCGAATACGAGGGCGCGCTGTGCTCGCTGCGTGCGGTGAGCCTCGCGCCCGGCCTGGACGTGCTGACCCTGACCTGCGTACTGGCCTGGGATCGGCCGATCAAGCCGCAGCTGCACAAGCGGGTCGCCGAGCGGAACAACGCGCTACAGTTCGGGTCGCTCACCGTGATCGCCCACGACAAGCTCGCCGACATCATCCTGCGCTACACCTTCCCGGCCGCCGGGCTCGACGACCAGGCACTGGCCACCATGCTGGTGCTCGTCCTCTCCGGCGCGGGCCGCGCCAGGCAGGGCCTGCTGCCCTGACATCTGTCATGGCAGACACGTGACAGTCGTGCCGGGGTTTCCTGGCGTGGATGCGCGACGGTTGTCCCATGACATCAGCACTGACGACCGCGGCCGTCTTCGCCGCGGCTGGCGGTTCGGCGACGCCCGCGATCGAACTGCGCGATCTGCGTAAGAGCTTTCCGGTGCCGGGCGGTGGCACGGTGCGGGCCGTCGACGGACTCGACCTCGTCATCGAACCGGGCGAGATCGTCGCGTTCCTCGGGCCCAACGGCGCGGGCAAGACCACCACCCTCGACATGGTGCTTGGCTTGGCGGCGCCGGATTCGGGCAGCGTCGCGGTGTTCGGCGGCACACCGGCGGAAGCACTTGCGGTAGGCCGGATTTCGGCGGTATTGCAGTCCGGCGGGCTGCTGCCCGACCTCACCGTCGCCGAGACCGTGCGGCTGGTGGCCAGTCTGCACGTGAATCCGCGTCCGGTCGAGGAGGTGCTGTCCCGCGCGGGCCTCGCCGAGATCGCGGGCCGCATGGTCGGCAAGTGCTCGGGCGGGCAGCGGCAGCGGCTGCGCTTCGCGCTCGCGTTGCTGCCGAATCCCGACCTCATCGTGCTCGACGAACCGACCACCGGCATGGACGTCGAAGGCCGCAGGGACTTCTGGAACGCCATGCGGGAGGACTCCCAGCGCGGCCGCACCGTCCTGTTCGCCACCCACTACCTGGACGAGGCCGATGCCTATGCCGACCGGATCGTGCTGGTCCGGGCGGGCCGGGTGGTCGCGGACGGCAGCGCCGCCGAGATCAAGAACTTGGCGGCGGGCCGCGCGGTCAGCGCCACCCTGTCCGGTGGTGTGCCCACCGGTCTGCATGATCTCCCAGGCGTCGATGAGGTGGAGGTGCGTGGCGAGCGAATCGTCGTGCACACCAAGGACTCCGACGCGGTGGCACGCTACCTGCTCACCGAGACCAGCGCTACCGACCTCGAAATCACCTCGCACAATCTCGAATCCGCGTTTCTCGCGCTCACCACCGGAGAAAACTGACATGACAACACTTGCCCCGTCGGCTTCGGCCCGGCATCAGCCCACGCCGTTGGGCGGCTTCAGTCTCGGCTTCCTGCGCCTGGAACTGCGCCGCATGCTGCGCAATCGCCGCACGATGATCTTCACGCTGCTCATTCCGCCGCTGTTCTTCGTCATCTTCGGCCTGCAATCCGATTTCCGGACACAGTCTTTCGGCTCCGGCAACGTGACCGGCTACGTCATGGTGTCGATGGCGGTCTACGGCGCGCTGCTGGCCACCACCAGCGGCGGCGCCATGGTGGCGATCGAACGCGCCCAGGGCTGGAGTCGCCAATTGCGGCTCACCCCACTGCATCCGGTCGCCTACATCGCCACCAAGGTCGCCGTCGCGATGGTGCTCGGGCTGGTTTCGGTCAGCGCGGTGTTCGTAGTCGGTGGGGTGCTCGGCGCCCACCTCACGCCGGTCGCCTGGGTCGGCTGCTTCCTGCTCGCCTGGCTGACCTCGCTGGTTTTCGCGGCATTCGGCCTGTTCGTCGGCTACCTGCTGCCGTCGGAGAACGTGATGCAACTGCTCGGGCCGGTGCTCGCCGTGCTGTCCTTCGCTGGCGGTCTGTTCATTCCGCTGCACGGCTGGTTCGACACGGTGTCGAAGGTGTTTCCCACCAACGGGGTCGCCACGCTGTCCCGAATGCCGTTCGGTGACACCAGCGCCGGGTCGATCGCGCTCGCGGTGCTCAATGTCGTGGTCTGGGCCGCGGTGTTCGTCGGCGGCTCGGCGATCCTGTTCCGTCGTGACACTGCCCGCTGAGTTACCAGGTGCGCCGCGGCGCGGCCGTCCTGTTCGCGGGGTGGACGGCCGTGCCGCGGGGGTGATCCGGCCCGAGCGGGGTTCGGTACCGTCGGTCCTCGTGATCAACGACGGCGCGCGTAGCTTCCCCCGCGATCCGTCGCCGCTCAGGGGCGTCGGATGGGCGTGAGTTCTGGGCTGGCGTCGCTGCGCGCGGGCGGCGTTTCCGGCCTGATCGACCGCGTGCTCGAAGACCAGTCGGTGTCGGTGAATCCCAGACGGCGCGGCTGGTTCGGCACGCTTGTCGCGGTGGTGTGGCTGGTCTGGTTGGTCGCGCCGATCGTGCAGCGATGGTCGCGGGGCGAGCTGGTGACCGCCGGTCTGGCGACGGCGTGCCTGGCCGCGTTCGCGACGCTCATCGTCGGGTCCTTCCTGCTCTTCCGTCGGCCCGGTCCGCGCGCGCTCATGGTGGAGCGGCCGATCGATCGGCGGATTTGGCTCACGCTCGCGGCGCTGACCGCGCTGCATGTGGCGTTGGTGGTGCTGCTCGGACCTATCGCGCTGCCCACGGTGATCTATATCGCGGTGGTCGCGATCGTCAATCTTCCGCTGCGGGAATCCGGATACGTGGTCGTCGCGGTGATGGCCGCGATGCTGCTCCTTCCGGTGCTCATGCCCGGTCGGCAACTCGCCGATATGCCGTTTTACCTGGCCTTCGTCCCGGTGGCGATCTGGGTGGCCAGGCAGCTGGGACTGCGCGGCGAACGGCTCGCGGAGCTGGCCCGGCGGCAACGCGCCGAACTCGACATCGTGGAGGAACGCAACCGGGTGGCCCGCGACGTGCACGACATCCTCGGCCACTCGCTCACGGTGATCACGGTGAAGACCGAGCTGGCGCAACGACTCGTCGACGTCGATCTGGGACGGGCGAAGGCCGAGCTCGCCGATATCGAGCGGCTCGCCCGGGAGGCACTGGCCGGGGTCCGCGATACCGTCGGCGGTCTGCGCGAGGTCTCGCTGCGTGGCGAACTGGCCAACGCGCGGACCGCACTGGCTGCCGCGGATATCGCCGCCGATCTGCCTACGGTCGGGCAGCTGCCCGATACACCGCACAGTGAGTTGTTCGGCTGGGTCCTGCGCGAGGCGATCACCAATGTGATCCGGCACAGTGCCGCCCGGCACTGCACGGTGACGGTCACCGCGTCGAGCATCGAGGTGGTCGACGACGGCCGTGGGCTCGGTGCGAGTGCGGCGTCCGGCTCGGGGCTCGCCGGTCTCCGCGCCCGGGTCATGGCCGCGGGTGGCACGTTGACGCTGTCCGTGCCGGAGTGCGGGGGAGTACGTGTTCGTGCCATTGTCCCCGAATAAGGAAGTGGGCGTGATGATCCGGCTGTTGCTCGCCGACGACCAGGCGCTGGTGCGTGGCGCGCTCGCGGCGTTGCTCGGACTGGAATCCGACCTGGAGGTGGTCGGTGAGGTCGGTCGCGGCGACGAGGTGCTCGACGCGGTCGACCGCACGAATCCCGATGTGGTGCTGCTGGATGTGGAAATGCCCGGCATGGACGGCATCGCCGTCGCCGCGCAACTGCGCGCCGCCCACCCCGAGCTGCGCATCCTGATGGTGACCACCTTCGGCAGGCCCGGCTACCTGCGCCGTGCCATCGACGCGGGCGCCAGCGGTTTCGTCGTCAAGGACACCCCGGCAAGGGAATTGGCCGACGCGGTCCGCCGCGTCCAGCTGGGTCTGCGGGTGGTCGATCCCGCGCTGGCCGCCGAAACCCTCACCGCGGGCACCTCCCCGCTGACCGAACGCGAACGCGAGGTCCTGGCCGCCGCGTCCGACGGCGCGACCACGGGCGCCATCGCCAAACGGCTGCACCTCTCGGAAGGCACTGTGCGCAACCATCTTTCGTCCGCCATCGGCAAGACCGGCAGCACCACCCGCGCCGAAGCCGTCCGCGCGGCCGAACGTCTCGGCTGGCTCTGAACGCGGCGCCGACAGGCTCCCGCACAATGATCGTGGTCGACTAAGGTGGCCGGCATGCGTTGACCCCAGCCCGGCGGCCGGGCACCACCTCGCCTCCTTCGTGTCCACATTCGGAACCTACGAAGGAGATTTGACGATGAGCACGTCGATCCGCATCGACGTCCCCGACGCCTTGGCGGCGTCACACAGCGCACACGACGGTGCATCCGGTCGTGCCTGGATCGCGGCGTTGCCCGGCCTGGCCGCGGGCTTCCTCGACCGCTGGGCGTTGCGCCTGGATGGTCCGGCACGGCACGGCATGGTGTCGCTGGTGCTGCCGGTGATCAAGGCGGACGGGACGCCCGCCGCGTTGAAACTACAGCCGGTCAACGAGGAGAACGTCGGCGAGCCGCTTGGCCTGCGCGGCTGGAACGGCGACGGCGCGGTGCGCCTGCTCGACCATGATCCGGACACCGGCACGTTGCTACTGGAACGGCTGGATGCGGCCCGTCCACTGTCTTCGGTGACCGACGACCGCGCCGCAGTGCGGATTCTCGCGGAGCTACTGGCCCGCTTGGTCGCGGTCCCCGCACCAACCGGGCTGCGGCAACTGGCCGATATCGCCGCGGCCATGCTCGATCAAGTGCCCCGCACCCTGGCGGCGTTGCCCGATCCGGCCGAGCGGCTGCTGGTTCGCACCTGTGCATCCGCCGTCGCCGAACTGGTCGATGAACCCGGCGACCGGTTGCTGCACTGGGACCTGCATTTCGACAACATTCTCGCGGCCGAGCGAGAACCATGGCTGGCCATCGATCCGAAGCCGCTCGCGGGCGATCCTGGCTTCGAACTGCTGCCCGCGTTGGGTAATCGCTGGGAAGAGATGGTGGCCACCGGCGACACGGCGCGGGCCGTGCGCTACCGCTTCGACCTGCTCACCGAGGTGCTCGGCCTCGACCGGCGCCGGGCGGCGGGCTGGACGCTGGGTCGCGTGCTGCAGAACGCGCACTGGGACGTCGAGGACGGCCACACCGCCCTCGACCCGGCCCAGGTCACCATCGCGACCATCCTGCTCGACTCCAGGCTGCGCTGAGGTCGGTCTGCCCTGACTACGGCAGCACGACGCACGCGGGACCGGTACTGATGCCGGTCCCGACGGTCACCGAGGTGAGGAAGTAGGTCTCGCCCTGGACGTACTCGGCCGCCCAGATCTTGTGCTCGCCCTTCTTGGCAGGGGTCCAGGTGGTGCTCGCCTTGCCGGACGCGTCCGTGACCGGGCCGACCGGCTTGAACGTGGTGTCGGTCCGGTTCCCGTCGACCTCGTCGAGGAAGACCACCGCGACACCGGGCCGCGCGGTCGCGGTGACCGTGTAGGAGCAGCCGGTTCCGTACGAACCGGAGCTACCGAAACTCAGGCCGGGCGCGACATCGATGCGGGTGACCGCAGCTGTCGCAGTGGGCGCGGCGAGTGCGATCGCGGCGGTCAACGCGCCGAGCGTGGTCACCGCGGCAGCGGCCTTCTTCGGAACGAACACGGCAAATTCCCCTTCCGGCAACGGCTTTCCCCTGAGCGGGGGTACGCCCGACACTTGCACAGGCGATGCCGGAGATCAATGCCCCGGCGCGGATCGGACTGCCGGTAGTTTCTTGGGCCGGGTGGCTCCGACTGATAGTCGGCTGAGAACCCGGCAAACACGACACTTTTGCCTGGTCTCCGGCGTTGAGAGTGGTAAGAAGGCCAATCCGGCCACCACGAAGGAGTTCGGCATGAGCCTCATCGGCACCCTGCTCGGGTACGCGTTGACAGTGTTCGTCTTGTTGCTGCTCGCTCGGATGGTGTTCGACTGGATGGCGGTGCTCGGCAAGAACCCGTCCTGGGCGGACCGGCCCCGCGCCCTGTCGTACGCCGCGACCGAGCCGGTGATCGCGCCGGTCCGGAAGGTGCTACAGCCGGTTCGCGCGGGCGGCATGTCGATCGACCTGGCCTTCACCGCGGTCTTCGTGGTCGCGTTGATTCTGCGTGCGGTTGCCTTCAGCCTCTGACCGCGGCCGACCATCCCTGGCTGGATAGTGCCGAGCGTCAGGTGGCTGAGGGCCCGTAGGGGAGCAGCGCGCGGATGCCGCGGGCCAGGGTTTCCGGGTCGATGTCGCCGATTATCAAGTGTTGCAACATGAATCCGGGGAGCACGCCCATGATGGCGGTCGAGACCGCGTGCACATCCGTGTCGGCGGGCAACCAGCCTTCGTCGCGCATGCGTTCGGTGTATTCGTACCAGCGTCCGCGGACGCCGAGGATGGCCTCCTTGACGTATTCCGCCGCTTCGGGGTGCACCAGGGCCAGTGCCCACGCCTGCGGGGCCAGCCGTACCGTGCCATCGGGTCCGCTGTGCGCGACCATGTGCTCGGCGAGCGCGCGGACCAGCAGGTCCGGCGTTGGCAGCGGATCGGCGCTGATCAGCTCGGTCATCCGTACCCGCAAGCCGACCGTCGTCTGCGCGGCCAGCGCCGCGATCAGGTCGTTCTTGCTCTTGAAGTAGCGGTAGACCGCCCCGGCCGACAAGCCGGATTCCGCGAAGACGTCCTGCATGGAGGTCTCGTGGAAGCCCTTGCGGGCGAAGCACAGGCGCGCGGCATCGAGGATCTGCTGCCTGCGGCGTTCCAGGTGTTCTTCGCTGACTTTGGGCATGCTTACAAAGTAAAACGAACATCCGTTCTTGACAACCTTCTGAGTGCGTGCGACCGTTGATTTCGTCGAAAGAGAACGAACATTCGATTTACGGAGAACGTCATGAACATCACGCAGCGAGCGCTCGCCGTCGGCGTCGGGGCCGCCCTGATTCAGGCGCTGATGCTGATCGCCTTCGCCTGGCCGGCCGCCAATATCGCCCCACGCGACGTGCCCATCGCCGTCGCCGGGCCGCAGGCCGAGATGATTGTCGGCCGCCTGGCCGAGCACAGTCCCGGAGCCTTCGAGATCTCTCGGCCGGCCGACGAGGCGGCGGCCCGCACCGCGATCGAGAACCGGGAGGTGTACGGCGCGATCGTCACCGGTGCGGGCCAGCCGCGGGTGCTGATCGCTTCGGCCGCGAGTCCCGCTGTCGCGCAACAACTCACGCAGATCGGCCAGCAGCTGTCCGGCGTACCGGCCGCGCGGGTGGACGATGTGGTGGCCGCAGACTCCGATGACCCGCGTGGCACCGCGTTCGGCGCCATGGTGTTGCCGCTGGTGATGGCGGGAATCGCGGCGGGCGTGCTGCTCAGCCTGCTCATCCCGACCATCGGCGGGAAAGTCTTGGGGCTGACCACGTTCGGTGTCGTGGGAGGTCTGCTGAGCATGGAGATCATCCACGGCTGGATGTCGGTGGTGCCGGGGTCCTACCTCGAACTGTCCGCTGTCGCCGCACTGGTCTCGTTCGCCGTCGCGGGCACGGTGGTCGGCCTCGGCGCCGCAATCGGCCGGGCGGGCATCGGTCTGGCCGCGTTGACCATGCTGCTCATCGGCAACCCGTTCTCCGCCGCCACCTCGGCACCGGAACTGCTTCCGCAGCCGTGGGGCGCCATCGGTCAGCTCCTCCCGCCCGGCGCGGCTGCCTCGCTACTGCGCTCGGTCGCGTTCTTCGACGGTGCGGGAGCCGCGGGTCCGCTTGTGGTGCTGGTGATTTGGGCTGCCGCGGCGCTTGTTCTGCTCGGAATCGGCGCGCTGCGCGACCGCCGTACCGACGAAACCCCCGCTGCGGCACGGGTTCCCGTCACCGCAAGCTGACCCGCCCGAGGGCGGGCGCCGGAAGACCCGGACCCTTATCGTCAAAGCCGCACACTTCTTGATTTCCGGCACATGCATTCGGATGCCGGGACCCGAGAGGTGTGCGGCTCGGGCTGCGCCAGCGAGGGCGCTCGAATCAGTTGACGGCGAATGTGCGGGCCGGTGCGCGTTACCCTGCCTCAGTCGAAAGATGGTTGATTACAGGGGCGTCCGGCCGTCGCCATTACCTGCCGACGCACACGACTGACAGGTGCCGAACACCTCCATGGTGTGACTCACCTCGGTGAATCCGTGCTCGTTCGCGATGGCGCCCGCCCAGGCCTCGACCGTCGGTCCCTCCACCTCCACGGTGCGCCCGCAGCGCCGACAGACCAGATGGTGATGGTGCCCGGTGGAGCACTGCCGGTAGACGGATTCGCCGGTGTCGGTGCGCAGCACGTCGACCATGCCCGCGTCGGCCAGCGACTGCAGGGTGCGATAGACCGTCGTCAGGCCGATGCCCTCGCCGCGCTTGCGCAACTCGTCGTGCAACTCCTGAGCGGAACGGAACTCCTCGATGTCACCGAGCAGCGCGGCGATCGCACTGCGCTGTCTGGTACTGCGGATGCCGACCGGCTTCTGCGGAACGACCGTGTTCTCTGGCACGAATCACCCTTCCTCGGCGTGCGCGACGGCGTCGACAACAATATGGGCGAGATGGTCGTCGACGAGTTCGTAGAGCACCTCGCGACCCGACCGCTCGCCGTGTACGACGCCCGCGGACTTGAGGATGCGCAGATGCTGGCTCACCAGCGGTTGGGTGACACCGAGCGCGTCCACCAACTCGTGCACACAGCGCGGCGACTCGCGCAGTTGCAGCACAATGGCGATGCGGACCGGTGCGGCCAGGGCGCGCAGCAGCTCGCCCGCGTCCTCCAGGACGGTCCGCGCGGGCACCGGCGCCGGTGCGGGCGAGCGGTACGGATTGTGCGGATGGGCGGTGGCGGTTCCGGCGGTCATGGCACCAACTCCTTATTGGAAAGCGATCCCATTTTGATATGCACAGTTGCGCATGTCAAACGGGCGCGCCGTGCCGGGCTCGAAGTCGCGCCGTGCCGGAGGTTGCCCGTGCGGTGGAAACTAGGTTGGGCAGGGCCGATAGGCTGTGTCCGACCGATTGGATATGCCCAACCCGATGGGATGCATCCAATCGAATCGAACCGACGAATCCGACTCGTAGTGGATGGAGAATTCTCGAGTGGCACCCAAGTCGAAGGTGGACACCGTTGCCAACCTCGCCAAGCGCCGGGGTCTGGTGTACCCGAGCGGTGAGATCTACGGAGGCACCAAATCGGCGTGGGACTACGGTCCGCTGGGTGTCGAGCTCAAGGAGAACATCAAGCGGCAGTGGTGGCGTTCCATGGTCACCAGCCGGGAAGACATTGTCGGCCTCGACTCGTCGGTGATTCTGCCGCGTCAGGTGTGGGTGGCCTCGGGCCACGTCGGCGTGTTCAACGATCCGTTGGTGGAGTGCCTGAACTGCCACCACCGCTTCCGGCAGGACCACCTGCAGGAGGCCTACGCGCTCAAGCACAAGATCGATGACCCGGACAGCGTCTCGATGGAGGTGCTCGCCTGCCCGAACTGCGGCACCGTCGGCAAGTGGACCGAACCGCGCGACTTCAACATGATGCTCAAGACCTACCTCGGCCCGATCGAGTCCGAGGAGGGCATGCACTACCTGCGGCCCGAAACCGCGCAGGGCATCTTTGTCAACTTCGCCAACGTGATGACCACCGCGCGCAAGAAGCCGCCGTTCGGCATCGCCCAGATCGGCAAGAGCTTCCGCAACGAGATCACCCCGGGCAACTTCATCTTCCGCACCCGCGAGTTCGAGCAGATGGAGATGGAATTCTTCGTCAAGCCGGGCGAAGACGCGGAATGGCACAAGTACTGGATCGAGACCCGCTTCTCCTGGTACACCGACCTCGGCATCGACCCGGACAACCTGCGGCTCTACGAACACCCGAAGGAAAAGCTGTCGCACTACTCGGCGGGCACCACCGACATCGAGTACCGCTTCGGCTTCCAGGGCAACGAGTGGGGTGAGCTGGAGGGTGTCGCGAACCGCACCGACTTCGACCTCAAGACGCACTCCGAGCACTCGGGCACCGAACTCAGCTTCTTCGACCAGACCACCAACGAGCGCTACGTGCCCTACGTCATCGAGCCCGCGGCCGGCCTGACCCGCTCGCTGATGGCGTTCCTGGTCGATGCCTACGCCGAGGACGAGGCGCCCAATGCCAAGGGCGGCGTGGACACTCGCACGGTGCTGCGGCTGGACCGCAGGCTCGCCCCGGTCAAGGCGGCCGTGCTGCCGTTGTCGCGTAACGCGGATCTGACGCCGAAGGCGAAAGACCTTGCGGCGCAACTGCGCCGGAACTGGAACGTGGAATTCGACGACGCGGGCGCGATCGGCCGCCGCTACCGTCGCCAGGACGAGATCGGCACCCCGTTCTGCATCACCGTCGACTTCGACACCCTGGACGATCAGGCGGTGACCATCCGCGAACGGGATTCGATGGCGCAGGAGCGGATCGCGCTCGACAAGGTCGAGGGGTACCTGGCTCA
This sequence comes from Nocardia iowensis, assembly GCF_019222765.1. Classification (NCBI taxonomy): domain Bacteria; kingdom Bacillati; phylum Actinomycetota; class Actinomycetes; order Mycobacteriales; family Nocardiaceae; genus Nocardia; species Nocardia iowensis. The sequence goes on from NZ_CP078145.1 coordinate 2,270,059, forward strand.
GCATCTGCTGGGGGCCTGAGGGTTCGAGGATCAACCGAACGACTCGCACCGAGTGATCGGTGCGGGTCGTTCGCCGTTCAGTGCTTCGGCGGCAGCGGTGGGAGCGGTGGACTAGGCGGAGTCGGTGGACTCTCCGGCCCGGAACCATTGCCGCGCATCGTGATTCCGATCGCCGTCGGAATGAGCAGCGCCATGCCCCACGGCACCGCCACCCAGAACGGCCAGAAGTAACCCGCGCCGGTGGCCAGCCAGATCAGCAGGCACAGCAGACTCACGAAGACCCACGGGATCCACATGATGACCACCCACTGCGGTATGCGCGGCGACTCCCTGGGGTGCTTGACACGATGGGTGGGAAGATCCGACAGCAGTGGAGTCAGTTCGCCATAGGTCTTCGCGGCGTAGACCTGCTGGAGTCGATCGTCGTACTCGTGCAGGGTCAACCTGCCCTCGTTCATCGCGCGCCGTAGTTGTTCGACGATCTTCTCGCGGTCCGCGTCAGACGCCCGCACATGCTCCACTCCCACGCCTGCCAGCGTAGGACGGTTGCGCGTGGTGTGCGCGCAATTAGTCAGTCGTAGTGCGACAGGTTTCCGACTGCGCCCGGCGGGAATTAACCGGTCCAGGTGGACCGTTGACGCTCGATGTGCGGTACGTCACCGAAGTGAGGAGCGGGGTATGGCAAGAGCGGTGAAGTTCGATCGGTACGGCGGGATCGAAGAATTGAAGGTGGTCGAGGTGCCGACGCCGACCGCGGGGCCGGGGCAGGTGGTGGTCGCGGTGGTCGCGGCGGGCATCAATCCCGGCGAGGCGTACATCCGCACCGGAGCGTTGCACGAGCGGTGGCCCGCGACGTTTCCGTCCGGACAAGGGTCCGATTTCGCGGGGCGGATCGTCGAGATCGGTGCGGGCGTCGGTGGTGTCGAGGTCGGTGACGAGGTGCTCGGGTTCACCGACAATAGGGCCAGTCACGCCACGCACGTTGTGGTGCCCGTTGATCAGGTCACGCCCAAACCGACTGGGCTGGAATGGGATGTAGCCGGGGCGCTATTCGTCGCGGGCACAACAGCTTTCGCGGCAATGCGAGCGGTAGAGGCGAACGAGGGTGACACGGTCGTCGTTTCCGGCGCGGCCGGGGGTGTCGGCTCGATCACCGTGCAGCTGTTGCGCGCGCGAGGCGCCGAGGTGATCGGCATTGCCAGTGCCGCCAATCACGACTGGCTGCGGAAGGTCGGCGTGACACCCGTCGCCTACGGCGACGGCCTGATCGAGAGGCTCCGGGCCGCGGCACCGAAGGGTGTGGACGCGTTCATCGATACCTACGGTGCCGACTACGTGGACATCGCCGTCGAACTCGGCGTTCCGGTCGAGCGGATCAATACGATCATCAACTGGGCGGCCGTCGAGAAGTACGGCGTCAAGGCGGACGGCAATGCCGCCGCGGCGACCATCGATATTCTGACCGAGTTGGCCGACCTCGCCGCGGCGGGCACCATCGAGGTGCCGATCGCGGCTACCTACCCGCTCGACAAAGTGCAAGAAGCGTACCGGGAGTTGGAGCAGCGGCATACTCGCGGCAAGATCGTCCTGCGCCCCTGAATTCCATTGCCTCCATTGTTTTCTCGCGCCGCCTCAGCGGGGTACGTCCCAGAAGGCGAGTTCGTGCCGCATGCCCTCCAGGAACAGCTGCTCCGCGCGGGCCGGGTCGGCGCCCGCTTCATCGATCATTTGCGCGCAGCGGCGGGTGAGGTCGGCGAAGCCCGGGTCGGCGTAGGTGTCGACCCAGCGGCGGTAGCGCGGTTCGGCGGGCGGGTTCTCGGCGAGACGAGCGCCAAGGGTGGAATAGCCCCACATGCACGGGTAGAGCGCGGCAAGGCCCTCGGCGTAGGTGGCGGCCGAGTCGAGTAGGAACGACGTATACGCCTCGCAGGCAACACCTTTGGTGGCACCGTCGAGGTCGGCGCCGAACTCCGCGGCGAGCGAGCGGTGCAGTGCCAGCTCGTCGTGATAGGTGGCGTGCGCCAGATCCACCAGGTCGCCGAGGTGTGCCGAAGGGGCCTGCCAGGCCAAGCGGCTGAACACCCGGACGTAGTCGAGCAGGAAGAGGTAATCCTGCTCGAGCCAGGACCGGAAGATCGGCTCCGCCAAGTCGCCCTTGGCAATGCCGGCCACGGTGGGGTGGTCGAGCTGATGCTCGACCAGGGGACGGCCGAGTTCTTCCAGATGCGCGGCGAGACTCATGCCGTCCAGTCTTGCGCATCCGATGGTTTGCGCCGTCGCCGGTGTTACCGCACGCTTGCGGTGTGTTGCGGGATGAGGATGAAGTGGTGCGTGTGCTGGCACCGTCGGAACAGCGGTTTGTTCGGCACGGCACGTACACGGGCCGGTCGGTGTCGGTGTCGGGGGACCTCGATGCGGAGGTGTTGACAGCGGCTTTTGCCGCACTTCAGCGTGCGTATCCGGTGGTGACCTGCCGGATCGGGGAAGACGCGGAAGGCACGGGTTATCTACTGCGCCCAGGGGATTCGCGTGTCGGGGCGTCGGTGACCAAAGGTAACGTGGAGACCGTCGGGTTGCCGGGTACGCTGGTGGACCCGGCGACGCAGCTCGCTTACCTGGACGCGGTGGCGTCCGGTTCGGGTCGGTGGCGGGTCACGCTGTTCGCGCATCACAGCATCGCCGACGCCGGGCATTGCGTCGAACTGCTGTCGCGGTTCTGGGATTTCTACACCGATATCGTCGAATCGACGCCGATAGATGTTGTGCCGCAAAGCTATCCGCAGTCGCTCGAATGGCATGTGGCGCGGCGCGGCATTACCGCTGGCCCGGTGTCCGGGTTCGAGGACGTGCAGCGGCCATTGCCGACAGGCGCGGGCGTCGCCCCGGCTGGCGACCCCGGACCGAGCTCACTCGCCCGGCCGGAACGGACAAGGTTGGACGGGGCGGCCACGGCGCGAATCATCGGACTCGGCCACCAAGAGGGCGTCAGCGTCAACGGGTTGGTCACCGCCGCGCTGCTGCGCGCGTACGCGTCCGAAAGCGCCCATGTCACAGGCGATCCGGCACGCTTGGGTTGTTTGTATCCGGTGGACATGCGCCCGCGCCTCGACCCGCGGATCGCACCCGCCGAGGGGACGAACATGGCCGGACTGGCTTCGTTCGGCGCCGATGTCGATCCCTCGGGGAATGTTCTCGAACTGGCCCAACGCATTTCCGAACGACTACGCCAGGACCTGGCCGAGGGCGTCGTGCAGCAGTCGGTGCTGCACTTCCCTGAGTTCTTCGGCCCCGGCCGAATTCACTCGCTGGCCGGGCACGTCGCGGTCACCAATACCGGCGCGGTCCCGTCGTTTCGTACCCCCGCCGGACTCGCGTTCACCGACTACGAAATCGTCTACCTCTCCGCCCACCCGAGGCCCTCGGTCGGCGCCTCCGCCGCGGTCACCTTCCTCGTCTACACCTTTCACGGCGAACTGGCCGTCGGCGTGCTCGGCGGTGGTGCCGACACCGACCGGCTGCTCGCCGCGGTGCGCAAAGAGCTGACCGCGTTATCCGCCGAGACGATCGGTCAGTGACCCGTACCTGGGCCGTAGCACGGGGGAAACCAGGCTGGCAGGTTGACGGGGTCGGGCAGAATGCTGGGTAACAGCGGACGATCGGGTTGGAAGCGGGTGTGCCAGCGGTGCTGACAAACGGAGACCGGAGACGCGGTAGTGGGCTCGGGGCGGCCGCGGTCGGTGTGGCGGCGCTCGGGGTCGGCGAAGCCATCGCCGCGACCAGGGGCGGTTCGCTCATCGACACCCTGGCGCGGGCGGTGATCGACGTCATGCCGGTGCCGGTCGTCGAGGCCACCGTCGCGATGTCCGGTGAGCACGACAAGGCCGTCACCCGGCTCGGCATCGGTGCCGGTGCGCTCGCGGCCACCGTCGGGCTCGGCGCGTTGCCCGAACGGTTGCGCACGCCCGCCGCGGCCGCGTTCGGGGCGGGAGCGGCCGCGTTGGGGACGCGGTTGCCGACTCGCTCGACATCCACCGTCGCCGGTGCGGTCGCGGCCGCGGGAGTGCTCGCCGCCGGGCTGCGCAGGCGGCCGCGCGGCATGCTCGGCGTATTGGCCTGGGCGGCAACAGGTGCCGGCATGTTCGCCGCGGCGAACACGTTGCAGCATGATCTGGACCGTAAGCACGACAACGACATTCGCCGAGTCGGCCCGATGGGCGCGCTCGGCGTTGTCCCCGAGGACGGCCTGGAGGACGAGCCCGGTTTGTCGCCACTGGTCACCGCCGCTCGCCGGATGTATGTCGCCGACGTCAATCTGCGCCCGCCCCGGATCGATCCGATCCACTGGCGGCTGTCGGTCACCGGGAAGGTCGCCCATCCGCTGCGCTTGTCGCTGGCCGACTTGGCCGAGGACGCGGTGGAATTCGACGCCGTCATGGTGTGCGTGCACAACCGTCCCGGCGAGTGCCGGGCGGGCAACGGCCGCTGGTACGGGGTACCGCTGGCCGGTCTGTTGAAGCACGTCATCCCGGAAGCCGGGGCCACCCGGCTGGTCACCAAAGCCGTGGATGGCTACACGATTTCGTTGCCGGTCGAGCCGCTGCGATCGGGTGAATGGCCGGGCTACGTGGTGATCGGCATGAACGGTGAACCGTTGACTCCCGCGCACGGGTTCCCGGCCCGTGTCTTCGTGCCCGGCCTCTACGGCCAGTACACCGGCGTGAAATGGCTCAGCGAGCTGGAGCTCACCGACGACAGTCACGTCGATTACTGGTGGCGGCGCGGTTGGCCCGCGGGCCCGCTGTGGGTTACGCCGCAGGCGCGCATCGACGTCACCGCGCCGGGGCGGACCGCCGCGGGCACCACGACGATCGCCGGGGTCGCGTGGGCGCCGCCGCACGGTGTCGAGGCGGTCGAGGTTCGGGTCGGCGAAGGTGACTGGCGCCCAGTCGATCTCGGCACCGAGCTGGCCCCGGCGGCCTGGCGACGTTGGCGTGTCACCGTGGAACTGCCACCGGGGGAGCACACCGTGCAGGCCAGGGCGATCAGCCGGTCAGGTGAGGTTCAGCAGGGGCGGCACCGCACACCGTTCCCGACCGGGCCGTCGGGCTTCCATACGGTCACCGTGCAGGTCTGAGCGACAGTCGGCGCAGTCAACCGCCCACACTTAACCGCTCGGCGAAGGAAACGGCCGTTGCCAGAGCTCGGCCAAACTGGCTTTCATGATCACGGGACTTGGTGGCGGCTGCTCTCGGGCGATGCCGCCACCAAATCCATTGATCTTGGTCGGGCTACTTCGGCTCGATGGGCTCTTGTAGCTCGGTGACCCATCCGGCCTCGTCCTCGGTGTACACCAGTGTCACCTCGCGGCTGGGACCGGTTATGCGGTAACCATTTTCGTCGATCCAGCGGGCGAGGGCCTGCCAGGGTTCGTCGACGTCCTGCATGCTGCCTCGGTGCACCACCGTGGCGGCCTTCGGTATGGCGGGCAGGTCGACGACGGTGAAATCGTGGGTGTCGCCGGGGTCGAGATCGACCGGCATGGCGGCGTGTGCGAGGACCGTGCCGTCGCCGTTCTGGCCGTAGTAGGCAATGGCTGGTCCGCAGAAGCGGGCCCCGACCTTCTCCAGCCGCGCGCACAGGTCCTGGAACAGTGGCCCGATGACCGGGCCGATCGAATCCGGCTCGAAATCGCCCGCCACAGCGGACAACTCGGCCACCCGGACCGCCGGAATGGATTTGATCATCACATCATGCTCGGGCATTGCGCCCTCCTTCTCGATGATGCGGAGCCTCGCTTCGACCTGGACGAGCCTGGCCCGGTCATCCGCGATGCGCTGCTCCAGCTCGACGCGGCGCAACGTGAGCATGCCGCGCAGCTCCGCGCCACTGACCTGGTCGTCCAGAATCCGGCCCACCTGCTCCAGCGTGAAACCGAGATCCTTCAGTGCGACAAGGCGATTGAGCCGGGCCAGCTGGCCCGCGGAGTAGAAGCGGTAGCCGCTGTACGGGTCGACCTTGTCCGGGCGCAGCAGCCCGAGCGTGTCGTAGTGGCGCAACATGCGCACCGATACCCGTCCGTGTCTGGCGAAGTCTCCGATGGTGAACATAACGACTCCCGGTCTATGGCCTCACACGGTGTCAGGGTCAACCGTCAGAAGCGGCCGCCCCGGCTGATCCGCCGCGAGCCCGAGGATCCGCCGTAGGAGCCCGCACTCCAGCCGCCCGACCCGGACCGGCGGCCGCCGCTCGCCGCCCCGCGCAGCAGTCCGTCGATGAGGATGCCGCCGAGCACGGCTCCCGCCTGCGACGTGCCCGACAGCGGTTGGCGTGCCTCCCAGGCCTGAACGCTGGCCTGCGCGGCCTGAAGCGCGCGTCCGCCGAGATCGGCGGCGGCCTGGGCGTGCGCGAGTGCCTGCGCGGAATCTGTGGCGCTGAGCTGTTGCGCCGCATCGAGATTGCGTTGCGCCTCGGACAGCCGGGTCCGGGCTTCGGCGTCGATGCCGCCGCGGCGGGTGCTGATGTAGTCCGCCGCCGCGCCGACTCGCGAGCGGGCGTTGAGCAGCGCCTGGTCGAGCCTGCGCCGCAGATCTTCGGCGGCGAGTTTGCGATCGGTGGCGGCGGCGATGGCGCGGTCCAACTCGCCATCGGCGGTTACCGCGTCGTGGAAAGCGTCGAGCGGGTCGGCCGTCGCGGTGGTCTCGGCCTTGGCCAAGGCGGTTTGCGCGGCAGCGGTGGCGGCGGCCAGCTCGGGGCCGCCGTAGCCGGAAAGCTCGGTGGCGGAGGCGATATCGCGGCGCAGCTCGTCCAATACCGCGGGCAGGCCATCTCGGGCTTGCTGAATATTGGCGGACGCGTTGTCGACGGCGTCGAGGAGAGTGCCTGCCTGGCCGACCGCCGCCTCCGCCGCGCGGATGGCGGCGACCGCGCCGCCCTGCTTGCCCACCGGTTGGGTGAGCGCCGCGCGACCCGCATCGATGTTCTGCTCCGCGAAGGTGATTCGTTCGCGGGCCATCGTCACGTTGTCGTGGATCGGTGCGAGGACGCTGGTCGGATGGGCGGCGGTGAGCCGGGAAAGTTCCGCCTCGGACGCGGGGATGCGGCCGGTCAGTTCGACCAGATCCCTTGTCAGCCCGTCCAATCGGTCCGGCGCGTTGATCAGCAGGTTGCGCATCGCGTCGAATTCGGCGACCTGGGCGTCGAGTTCGCGATCGGCCCGCCCGACGGTGCCGATCAGGTCGACCAGTAACGTGCGCTGTTCCTCCGGTGTCTCCGGAATTTCGTCGTCCAGTCGTTGCCGGATCGAGAAGGCCTTGGCGGCAGCGGCTTTCGCGTGATCGAGGGCAGTGTTGAAGGGGAGGGCAGCGGTGCTGCCGAACTCGCCGGTCGCCAGCTCCAATTCCTCCGCGCTGGTGCGGATCGCATTGTCGATCTCGACGAGCACCTCGCGCGAGCGCGTGTGCAGCGCCGGCAGCGGGAGCGCCGCCAGCGCGGTCGTGTTGTCCGGGTCCACCTGCCGCGCCGCCGCGAGCTCGGCCTTGGTCCGGTCGCGGCGTCGTTTGCGGGAGAACAGCACCAGCCCGCCCACGCCGACCACGAGCAGCAGCCCGATGACGAGCAGGACACGGACGCTGGTGCCGCCGCCCTGCACCGCCGCCTTCAGCCCGTCGGCCGTCTCGACACCCGCATCGGCCCAGCGGCCGTCCCGCAGGGCGGGCTCGACCTCACGAGTCAACAGACTGTCCAGTTCGGAGTCGCTGACACCGCTGGGCAAATCCCCGTAAAACCAGTACGAGCGATCCCGCGTGGCCACCGCGAGCAACAGATCGCGACCGCCGAACCCGGACTCCGCCGCGGTCTGCTGCGCCCACACCTCCGGCCCGAGCCCGCCGAAATCCCGTACATAAATCACCCACAGCCGCACCTGCTGCTCGGCATATAACTGATCCACTGCGGCCTGCACCCGATCGACCTGCCCGCCGTTCAGCGCCTTCGCCGAATCGACCACATAGGTATCCATCCGCACCGGCGGCTCCGCCCCCACCCCCGGCGCCCCCGCAACCCCGGCGATCAGCAGACCGACCGCCACCCAGGCAGTCCAGCGGGCAACACGATTCGGCAGCGACATGGCACGAATCTATCGCGCGCCCCCTCATCGAGGCTGTCGTCCAAGTGCCTGATTGCGTGATCAACGGGACGTGGCCGCGGCATTTCGCGGGTGGCGGCACGCTGGTGTCCCGTTGATCATGATCGGACTCGGGTGGCCGGGCCGGAGGGTCTGGGGATGGCAGGGGGCGGCGGGGGTGGATAGCATCGACGGGGTGATCACCATCGATCGCCCGTATACCGGCCACGTGTCGGCGGATTCGAATCCGCAGCAGCGTGATGTCGCCGGTGCTCGCATCGTCAAGATGTCCGTCGGCGGCATGGATAACAATTGTTATCTCGTGCAATGCACGGCCACCGGTGCCGCGCTGCTCATCGATGCCGCGAATGAACCCGAGCGCATCGAGGCGCTGATCGACCATGTAGCGCCTGGTCAGGTCGGTCTGATCGTCACGACCCATCAGCATCCCGATCATTGGTGGGCGCTGAAGGAGACGACGGCCGTTACCGGAGCGCCCACCGCTGCCCACCAGCTCGATGCCGACCCGCTACCGGTCCGCCCCGATCGCCTGCTCGCCGACGGCGATCATCTCGACATCGGTGAGCTGAGCTTCGACGTCATCCACCTTCGCGGACACACCCCCGGCTCGGTCACCCTCGGCCTCACCGACGGCGACGGACTGGTCCATTTGTTCACCGGCGACTCACTGTTCCCCGGCGGCCTCGGCCGCACCACCAGTCCGGAGGACTTCGACTCCCTCTACGGCGACGTGACCACCAAACTCTTTGCCCGCTATCCCGACGACACCGTCATCTACCCAGGTCATGGCGACGACACCACCCTGGGCACCGAACGCCCGCACCTAGCCGAGTGGCGCGAACGCGGCTGGTAACCCGAACGCGCAGCCGAATCCCGCAGTCACCGAGATTGCCGACGCCGCACAGTGCTTGTCAGCGCTGTGCAGCGTTCGCAAGCTCTGTGGGACGTGCCGTGAACGGTTCGATCGCGAAATCGGCGGGCGGGCCCAGCGTGCGCACGCCGGCGCCCGAACAACCCGGGCGCGGCGCGCCTACTGGCAGACTTGGGGAGTGGATTCGCCAACGATGCGCGCTCGAGCTGATTCGGTGCCCGACCCCGTCCCGTCGCGCGGCCACGGAGCGGGGCTGTTGCGGTGGGTTCGGCGGCTTGTCGTCGGGTCGGTGTTGATGGGATTAGTGCTGGTCGGGGGGACGTCGTTCCGGGTGTGGCAGGTGGCGCGCATCGATGACTATTCGACCGCGGACGCCATCGTGGTGCTCGGCGCCGCGCAATATTCCGGCACACCCTCCACGGTGTTCGAGGCGCGACTAGACCAGGCTTACCGGCTGTTCCGAGCGGGAGTGGCGCCGCGGGTGATCACCGTTGGCGGCAAGCAGGAGGGCGATCTCTATACCGAGGCGGCGTCCGGCAAGAACTATCTGCAGTCGCGCGGGATACCGAGCGACAAGATCCTCGCCGTCGAAACCGGCTCGGACACCTTGCGCAGCGTCGAGGCGGTCGCGACGGCCATGCGGGCGCGCGAGATGGGTTCGGCAGTACTGGTGAGCGATCCCTGGCATTCGCTGCGCACCCGTACGATGGCTCGCGACGAGGGCCTCGACGCGTGGACCGCGCCGACCAGAACCGGGCCCGCGGTCTACACCCGTGAGTCGCAGGCGCACGGAATTGCCAGGGAGACAGGCGCTTTGCTCTGGTATCAACTCACCCATTTCGCGGCGGACTTCCGATACACGGCGGGACAGTAGTGCAGGGTTACACCGAACACGATGCTGAGCGGCTCGTCGTCGAGCGCGCCAAGACCGCGGGACTCGGCCCGCCGCGCAGCGAATTCGAGTCCGGCCATCGCACCGAATTCGCCCGCGACCGGGCGAGGGTGCTGCACTCGGCGGCGTTGCGGCGGCTCGCCGACAAGACTCAGGTGATGGGCCCGCGCGATGGTGATACTCCGCGCACTCGGCTCACCCATTCGCTCGAGGTCGCCCAGATCGGTCGCAGCATCGCCGACGGTCTCGGCTGCGACGCGGACCTGGTCGACCTGGCCGGGCTGGCGCACGACATCGGCCACCCGCCATATGGGCACAACGGCGAGAAGGCTCTCGATGTGTTCGCCGACGCGCACGGCGGTTTCGAAGGCAACGCGCAGAACCTGCGCATCCTTACTCGCCTCGAACCGAAGGTGCTCGACGCCGACGGCGTCAGTGCGGGCCTCAACCTGACCCGTGCCTCCCTCGATGCCGCCCTCAAATACCCCTGGGGCAGAACAGGTTCCGGCACCAAATTCGGCGCCTACGACATCGACACCGACCGCCTCGACTGGATCCGCAAGGCAGCGCCCGAGCGCCGCCGCAGCCTCGAATGCCAGATCATGGACTGGTCCGACGACGTCGCCTATTCCGTGCACGACGTCGAGGACGGCGTGATCGCCGGCCGGATCGACCTACGCGCTCTGGCCGATCCCGCCGAACAGGACGCGCTGGCTACCCTCGGCAGACACAAGCATCACTCCCTCTCGGCGGACGAACTGGTTGCCGCCGCCCAGCGACTGTCCGAACTGCCCGTCGTCGCCGCGGTTACCGCCTACGACGGCACCCTCGCCAGTTCCGTTGCGCTCAAACGCCTCACCAGCGAACTCGTCGGCCGCTTCGCCACCGCCGCCATCACCGCGACCCGCGAAACCGCGAGCAGCGCGAGTCTTTCCCGCTACGGCGCCGACCTGGAAGTCCCGCGCGTCGTCGTCGCCGAAGTGGCCGTGCTCAAAACCGTCGCCCTCCGCTACGTCATGTCCGACCCCGACCACAAACTGCGCCAAGCCGCCCAGCGCGACCGCATCCACGCTGTCGCCGAGGGACTGCTCGCCGCCGCGCCGCATCGCCTCGATCCGTTATTGCTGCCATGGTGGGAAGCCGCCGCCGATGACACCGCGCGGGTCCGGGTGATCGTGGACCAGATCGCGTCCTACACCGAGAGCAGGCTGGAGCGGGTCGCGGAATCGTTCGGTCACTGATCGGCGCGCGGTCCGCTGCCGTCACAGCGTCGTCGAGCGTCGTCACGTTGCGTCGAGTACGTCCGCTCCGCGGATGCGCGCAGCGACCGGATCCTGGTCGGTCAGCGTGACGAGGGTGACACGGTCGCATACCCCGCTCGCCATCGAAGAGCACGGAGGCCGCCGGAGTTACTGTCGAGCCGGAGGCATAGGTGAAGAAGGCCCCCTTCGACAGGTACGCTCACTGCCGTGGCCGGACGACTCCCTGATCGCGATATCGCGGCGATACGTGACCGCGTCCGCATCGAAGACATCGTGGGCGAGTATGTCGCGCTGAAGCGGGCGGGTGCGGACTCCATGAAGGGCCTGTGCCCATTCCATGACGAGAAGTCGCCGTCATTCCACGTGCGGCCGAATCATGGCCTCTTCCACTGCTTCGGCTGCGGCGAGGGCGGCGACGTCTTCGCGTTCCTGCAGAAGATCGACCACGTCGGCTTCGTCGAAGCGGTTGAGCAGATGGCCGACCGGATCGGCTACCAGATCAACTACGAGGGCGGCGGCACCTCGGTGCAGCGCGATCGTGGCACCCGCTCCCGGCTGGTCGCCGCCAACGCCGCCGCGCACGAGTTCTACATGGCTCAGCTGCGTGAGCCGGGCGCCGAGGCGGCGCGCAAGTTCCTCACCGACCGCAATTTCGATGCCGCCGCCGCCCAGCAGTTCGGCTGCGGCTACGCACCCGCGGGCTGGGACACACTTACCAAACATCTGCTGCGCAAGGGTTTCGAGTTCAAGGAGCTGGAAGGCGCGGGACTCTCCAGGCAGGGCCAGCGCGGGCCGATCGACCGGTTCCACCGGCGGTTGCTCTGGCCGATCCGCAATCTCGGCGGCGACGTCATCGGCTTCGGCGCGCGCAAGCTCTTCGACGACGACACCATGCCGGGCAAATACATCAACACCCCGGAAACGATCCTGTACAAGAAGTCCCAGGTGCTGTTCGGCCTCGACCTGGCCAAACGGGACATCGCCAAGGGGCATCAAGCCGTCGTGGTCGAGGGCTACACCGACGTGATGGCCATGCACCTGGCCGGGGTGAAGACCGCCGTCGCGTCCTGCGGCACCGCCTTCGGCGACGAGCATCTCGCGCTGCTGCGCAGGCTGCTGCTGGACGACAACTTCTGGCGCGGCGAGATCATCTACACCTTCGACGGTGACGCGGCAGGCCAGGCGGCCGCACTGAAAGCCTTTGCGGGCGACCAGAAACTGGCCGGCCAGACCTACATCGCGGTGGCTCCGGACGGGCAGGATCCGTGCGAGCTACGCCAGCACGCCGGCGACGGTGCCGTCCGCGATCTGGTGGCGCGACGAACCCCGTTGTACGAGTTCGTGATTCGCGGTCTGCTCGCCGACCACAACCTGGACACCGCCGAGGGGCAGGTGGAGGCGTTGCGCCGGGCCGTTCCGGTGGTGGCCCAGATCAAGGACAACGCGTTGCGCAAGGCGTACGCGACCAAGCTGGCCGGGTGGGTCGGCTGGGACGATATCCAGACCGTGGTCCGCCGGGTCGGCGACGAAGCCAAGCGCCACCGCAGCGGCCACGGCTCCGGCGGGCGGACGATCCCGCCGGCCAAGCAGCAGGGCGATGTGGTCGCCGAACATCCTGCGGCGCGGCCCAATCCGAACGACCCGACCCTGATGCCGCAGCGGCAGGTGCTCGCGGCGGCGCTGCAGTATCCGGCGATGGCGGGCTCGGTGTTCGACTCGCTGGAGGCCGATGCCTTCACCCACCCCGCCTACGCCGCGGTCCGGCTGCTCATCGCGGAGGTGGGCGGCACCGGGGCCGGGCTCGGCGGTGCCGAGTGGGTCAACGCGATCGCGGACCGCACCGACGATCTGACCATGCGCGCGCTGCTGTCCGAACTGGCGAATGAGCCGTTGCCGGTGAAGAACGCGGCCGGTATCCCGCGCTTCGTCGCGGGCGTGCTGGCGCGCGTCCAGGAGGCGTGGGTGGGGCGGCAGATCGCCGAGCTGAAGTCCAAGCTGCAACGGGTGTCGTCTACCGAGCAGCCCGATGCGTACATGGCGTTGTTCGGGGATCTGGTGGCGCTGGAGCAGTACCGCAAGAGCCTGCTGACGCAGGCGATGGGGAACCACGACGACTTCGCCACCGGGGCTTAGTAATCGGCGTTCAGCGACCGAGGCTCAGCTCGCCTGGGTCGCTCGACTGTGTTCGCACAGATCTCAGCGGCGCAGCTGGTCCTGCGGCACCAGGATGGTGGTCCGCTCGTCCAGCGGCTCCATCGGTTCCAGCCGCGGTTTCGTGCTGAGCTTGTCCGACAACTTCTGCCTGCCGACGAGCACGAGCTTGCGGGTCACCGGACTCTCCGACAGCGCGCGGGTCGCCGCGCTGATCTGCTCGTAGCGAGCCCGCCCGGCCTTGCTGCCGAGTACATACCCGGCCGCCACGCCGATGATCAACCGCAGCATCTCGATGTGCTCCTCCCAGTTGCCTGTTCGCGGGCTCTATCCTGCCCGACGCGCGGTAGCCCTGTCGATCCGGCTAGCAGCTGGGCGGGTCAATTCGCCGACCGGTCACGAAAGCGGCTCAGGCGGCGAGTTCCTCTCGCTTGGCCCGATGCTCTTCGCACAGCTGCCGATGGCCGCGGTGGATGTGCGCGGGGTCCAGTCGTTGTTTGAATGTCAGATTCTCGCGACGCCAGCAATCGCCGCATGCGAATTCGCTCATGACGGCCTCCTCGTTCCTTTGCTCAGCGGGGTTGCTGTGGAGTGCCCAATTCACCACGCGCTCAGCGCTATGTATTCATACTCTCGCCCGATGGACGCCGTACCGTTACCGCCACGCCAGGACGGTCGAACTCGGTCGATTCATGAAGCTCTCATTTTCGGAGTTCATCGTTGGCGTCATGCTGCACGGGACACTGAGAGACATCACGCTCGCGTCGGCTGCCGCGCTACTGGCCGTGCTGCTGGTCGCCCATCCACTGCTGCCCGAGCTCGGCGGCGTTCGCCAGCTGGTCGGCAGCTTTTTGCCGTGGCTGCTGGTCCCGACGCTGCTGCTTGCCGTGGTCGCGTTCAGCATGGCCTCCAAGGTCGGCCTCGTCGCTGTCGTGGCACCGCTGCTCGCCTGGTCGGTACTCTTCGGGCCGGAGCTCATGGAGCGTCCCCATGGGCAGGCATCCGCCGACGAACTCCGCGTCGCCACTCAGAACCTCGGCGCAGCCGGTACCGCCGCCGAATTGGCCGACGCCGCAGTGATTTCGGTACAGGAACTCACCGATCGCAACCGGGCATCCGTCGCGGTGGCCCTGGACCCACACCACCCGCACGCCGCCACCGTCGGCACCATCGGCCTGTGGAGCCGCTACCCCGTGAACGACGTCGAACGCTTGGACCTGGGCCAAGGGTGGGCCCGCGCCCTACGAGCCCGAATCGAGTCCCCCGCGGGCGACGTGACCGTCTACGCCGTGCACCTCGGCTCCGTCCGCTTCGGTGAAACCGAATCACGCAACCGCACCTTGCGCACACTCACCGACCTCGTGCAACGCGACCGATCAGACCGACTGCTCGTCCTCGGCGACCTGAACACCGCCTCCACCGACCCCCAGTTCGCCCCACTCACCGAAACTCTGGACGACGTCCGCACCGGCCTAGGCTTCACCTGGCCCGCCGAATTCCCCCTCACCCGCCCCGACCACATCCTCGCCCGCGGCTTCACCCCCGTACACGCCGCCGTCCGCCGCACCCCCGGCAGCGACCACCGCGCCGCCACCGCCACCCTCACCCCACATGTCAGCAGGTAGTGACACGATTTGGGCGGGCGCCCGCCCATACGCTAAAGTTTCTCCTCGGCCCGCCTAGCACAGACGAGCCGAGGATAGTCCCCTATAGCTCAATTGGCAGAGCAGCCGACTGTTAATCGGCAGGTTTCTGGTTCGAGTCCAGATGGGGGAGCAGGAATAAGCCCCTGACCAGGCAATATGGTCAGGGGCTATTCATTTGGCCGGTGTGTATTGGGCCGTCACCAAGAAAACACCAAGAATTCGGCACCGAACATTGCGTCAGGTCCCCACGCGAAGCCCTCCTCTAGCATGGCAGACGAGTCCGGAGCCTGCTCGGGCGAAGCGATGTAGTGCCTCTCGGTGATTCCCTCTCGGGAGTGGCCCAACTGCTTCGCGGCGGTCTTCGAATCCGATGTCTCGGCGATCAGCGTGGCGACGGCCTTGCGGAACGTGTACTGGGTGACGTTCTTGTACAGCGTTCCACGTGCGTCGCGCCATGTCCGGTTGAAGTTGTGTGGGTCGCGAAGCACTCCTCCCCGGCCGGAAAGACAAGCGAGACTTTGTCGTCTACCTCCACGACTCCGCCGCGCACCTCCCGAACGGTCTTCACCTCACACATACCCCCACACTTCGGATCGGCCCGCAACCGCTTCAACATGCGGGTAGTGAACTCCGGGAGCGCAACAACACGATGCCCGGCATCGGTCTTCGCCCACTCCTGGCGGAACAGCCCTTTCCCAGCGAGCCTGATGACGGTCGCCGAGATGGTGAACAGCGCCGGCTCGGCCTCTAGGTCGTACTGATCCCAACAAGCCGCCAGGGCTTCCCCCCGGTCGCACGCCAGAACCGAGGATCAGATCGGCGACATCGAGTACGAGCGGGTCCCGCTTCGTGCCACGGGTGTATGCGGGTGTTCCTGGAATCTCGTTGCCTGCCAACCACTCCTGAAGCTGGGCGCGCAGGGCGTTGAGGCGTTCTCGTTCGATGGGCTGTGGCCTGGTTTTGCGTCGGCGCATTCGGGAGGTGTCGCGTACCGGGTTGTCCGAGAGGGCGGACGTCGGTCGTGTAGGTCACGTTCGATCTTCAGATAGCCTTCGGCGGTCCGTGGTGCACGCAATAGGGTTCGGATGCGTTCTTCGACGGGCTGTTGTCCATTGTCAGCGTGTCGGTATGAACTGGGTGGTTCTTGCCCACGTGCTCGTCGCGTGTATCCGATCATCTGTCCTGCTGCGCCAGCGGGGGCTGTCGGCATGGTGCCGACGAGGTGTTTGCCGAGGTTACTTCGTTGAGTGACGACCAGCTTGAGGTTGCCGCCGAAATCGGCTATCGCACCAGACTTCTGGAACAATACGACACCGAGATCAGCGACCGCGGCACCGACCGAAGCCGTTTGTGCGAGGTGAGCGATCGGCCGGTGCACACGATCCGGAGGTCCGGATCTGCGAGCATCCGCAGTGGGCCGGTGAGATCGGCATCGGCGTGGTGTGGGTAGCGGGCGCTTATTTCGCCGACTAGGCGGGTGTAGTCGTCCTGGTTTATGGGCGATTCGATGATGCTGATCGGGTCCGGATACTCATCGCGTCCGGTTTCGGCCCACACCCAGGCGAATTCGTCGGGCGTGAAGTTCCAGACTGTCCTCGTGTTCACCTGTTGGTGCGATCGGCCGGATCGTCGGGGTTGCTGTCCATGGGGCCGACGCCGGTAAACGTGACCGGCGGTGCGGGTTCCGGATTCACTGATGCGGCTGGAGCAGTACTAAGCAAATCCGCCCCGGATCCCGCATCTGGGACCAGGTCGGCGGCCAACCGGCCGTCTACGTGAGCTGGGATCGACATCCACGACGGACATCCGGCCGCCCGGCGATATCTGATCGATGTCAACCCCAACGACACCACCGTCACCCCCGCCTCCGCAGACACCATCGCCAACGAACTGCACCGCAGAGCCGAACTCGGCTACACATGAGTCAGGGCCCGCCGCGCGGAGGTCGCCATCATCGGATCCGGCGCGACCATCGTCGGCGGTCACCTGATCGACACCGCACGCGCGATCACCAGCGGCCAGGACGCGCTCGCACCGGATCATCCGTCTGACCGGCGGCAAACCGGAACCCACCAACTTCCGCGCCTTGTAACCGCGCAGTTCAGCGTTCCCGCCATCGTCCGACAGGACTGTCTGGACCGATTATGAGTCCGGTGAGGAAGGCGACCGCTGGCCCGAGGATCGACGGAATAGCGAGATCGTCGAAGGGCACCCGCGCCACATCCGTGTTCCCTCGTATCCACGCCCACGCGATCGCCGCCATCAATGCGCCGTTCACCAGGTACGAGAACGCTTCGCCCCAGGTTCCCGCCGACTCGAGGTACGGGACCCGACCGCTTTTCCCGGTTGCGGCACAGACCTTCCCAACCCCGAGCCACACCGTGTGGATGGCGCCGATCAGAAGAATGTGTTGCAGCCACGGATTGTTCACGGCCCGAGAGCGTACGTCGTATCGCGCTCCGCCGCGCTACTGCCCGCGCTGTCCCGTGTCCCGGTGAATCTCGTCCGGAAATGCCGCACGGCGCGCGATCTCAGCGCACGGCATGGTCCCCAACGTTCTGTGCCGCTGGGTGCGCTTGCTCGGTCCGACGACAAGTGGCCGGACCGAGCTTGCGGAACGAACTCGCTAGACCCGTGCCGCTGTCTGGTTGACGATCTCTGCGGCTGGAGCGTTCTTCTTGACCGACTCGATGCCGTTCTTGCACGCAGTCTCAGACTCATACGCTTCGCCGACAGCAATGATCTCGCCGTTGGTGGCCTTGAGCCGGAACCGGTACTTATCGGACTTGTCCTTGTACATCTCGAACTTCGCAGCCATCTCAGTTACCTCAGCTCTTGTTGACCTGGATAACACCTGACCCTTACGACGGTAGGTGATCAACAACGGCCAAGTGTCATCTGGTTATCGAACAGCAATCAACGAGCTGCACCATCGGGCCCCTGAACCGGGTGTAAGAGCACCTGGCACCAACACACGAAGATGGTCGCTGGGCGCGCGTTCAACCCGCTGCGGCAGGTGGGGACGCCGCGCGGCCGTCGTCATTGGCGAACAGAGCCAGCCGCGGGCGCCGTGCGTGAATAGCGTCGCCGCCGAGTCATCACAGCGCTTCCACCGCTGCACGCCATCGCGACAGCTGGGCACGTGGACGTGGGCAAGGGTCGATCCTGCTGATGATGAGGACCCGTCAGTACTGCTATTTCGCGTTTGAAGAGTGACACGCTGTCGGCGGTCGAGATGGCCGCTCGGATGCAGATGGACCCGGACGAGGTCATGGTGATGGGGGGTCGGTCGGCGGAGCATTGGGTTCCCCGCTGCTATGCGTGGAAGATCATCCGACGCAGCACCGAGAGC
Organism: Nocardia iowensis; assembly: GCF_019222765.1. Classification (NCBI taxonomy): domain Bacteria; kingdom Bacillati; phylum Actinomycetota; class Actinomycetes; order Mycobacteriales; family Nocardiaceae; genus Nocardia; species Nocardia iowensis. The sequence goes on from NZ_CP078145.1 coordinate 2,288,376, forward strand.
GTCGATGATCAGATTGCGCATCTGGTCGACAGGTTGAAACCGGTCCGTTCGATGTGCGCCCCCGGTGACGTGGTCGATCCAGTCGGCGACCGGAACGGCGTCGACCGCGATCGATCTGACGCTGACGTCCACCAGGCTGGAGTATCCGCAGGCCGCGAAGTGCGCCGCTCCCAACTAGTAATCGATGCCATCCGCAACCTTAGTGGTGTCGAATAATCGTCGGGACCGGTGGCTCTGGTGTTCTGCCTTGTTTCGCTGGCGTCCACTGTCGTTCTTCGTCCCAAATATGTGCGTGTTTTTTTCCGCATCGGTTCCCGACTACAGGAGGTTCGCTATTCGTACTACTGGTTTCTGGACCGCTGATCGGTCAAATGTCATGGCAAGGGTCGTTTCTCCGGGTAGTGGTCCTGGCTGCTGTGGCCGCGATACCCGTGTGCTTCTCCCCGGCGGCCGCTGCCGCTGACAAGCCCTGTGAATCGGAGATCGAGGCCCCCAAAGGCACCTTCAGTTGCACGGTTCCAGACGGCATGACGCAGATGGCCGTCTTCGTTGGAGGCGGCAATGGCGGCGGCGGGGGTGGCGGGGGGTGGGATAGCAACGTAGGTGGTGGTGGCGGCGGTGGTGGCGGCGCTGCTGGTGTCAGATGCACGGTGGCTGTCACTGCAGGGCAGGTCGTGACAATGACTGTGGGCAAGGGGGGCCGCGGAGGAAAGGGCGGCACCGGGGCCGACACTGGAACGCCTACCCGCGGTGGCACGGGCGACGACGGTGAGCGCTCGTCTGTCGCCGTCGCGGGGGAAGAGGTGGCCGCTGCCGAGGGTGGGTTCGGTGGGGACGGCGGAACTGCCGGTACAGCCGAAGCTGCCGGTACCAATGGAGTCCCTGGAATCGGCGGCCCCGAGGAGGCGTCCTTCTGCACCGGTGACTCCTCGGAGGTCACCGCCGGAGAACCCGGGAAATCCAGTCCGCATGCCGGAGCGGTCTCGGAGGGTGGGAAGTCGGCAGGCTGCACGAGCTACGGTGGTATCGGCCGTAACGGCGGCCGGAAGCCCGAGCGCGCAACCAGTGCCAGCCCCTCCTCCTCGGGGGACGGCATAAAGGGAGGTTCCGGTGGCAAGGGTTGCGTGTTCGTGACGTTCAAGCCCTGACGGCCACACTCGAACGACGCAGAAGACCGTGCGCGACAGCGAAAAGCGAGCGTGTTCTGGCTCAGGATTCTGGCCCATAGTCGATGCGTTGAGCTGCGGTGGTCCAGATAGGTTGAGTCAATTCGTGACGGCTTTGGCTCAACCTATCTGGTCTGCGTGAAATGGATGGCGTCTGTTCACCACACCGGACTCGTCCGCGAGGCAAGCGAAGAAGTCCGGCGCATGCGATCGCTGCTTCACCCCGTCCATCCAGAACAGCCAGAATGGCTGCGCCGCATACCCGACAGCGTCCGGATCGAAGTCCAGAGCCATCGCCTCGTCCCGCTCGAGCCGCGACTCGTACTCGACATGCGCGCCCACCGTCGCCGAGAAGTACAAACCTGGATTGTTGCGCTGACCCCGATACGACGGGATCGACTACACCGGCGCCACCCCTTCGAACGCCACCCCGACGACCTTGCACTGTCGTCGTTGGTTCGTGCGGCCAGCAACGGGATCGCCCACAGAAGGCGTGGTACCAGCCGCTATAGCTGATGGCGGGGTTTCATCTTCACGTGGTCCCAGCCGCTATGGCAGACGACGTGTTTCGACCCGAGCAGCCAAAATCGGAAACCCCCATGCACAGGGCATTGGTCAGCGTTCGAAACAATAGCTTCAACATAGTCTTCGGCGTCAGGTGAGGCACAGTCCACAACGCGAGGTTGGTAGGTACTCGCCAGACATTGGCCCACCTTCAACTTGTCGACGTCGGTGTCGGAGCCGCCGCGAATCAAATCACATGCCGCGAAGGATCCCACCGCGTAAATAATGAATGCGACCACGGCAAATACGCCGAGTACTTTGCGGTTGCGTAGTAGCTGGCCCACCTCTGTTACCGACCCTCCCCAGTTCGGTTCTGCACCCAAAGATAGGCCACTGTCCTGGCGTACACCACTGCTGAGTCGTAGTGCTAGGACGGCCAGCGCGGACTCGGCACGCCCCAGAAACAACGGCACCCTCGGCATCGTGTCGGGGGTGCCGATGCATGGAGACCGGGTCCATCGCGGCGCGGGCCTGGAACGGGGTATGGCTGGGGCTCGTCGAGTTCACCGCCGCTACCGGTAACGGCCGCAGGCCGATCTCGATGATCTGCAGGGCCGTTTGGGCACACGAGTCGGAGTTTTCGATGCGGCGCGAACTCGATCGAATGCTCGATATCCCGAAATGGCCCAGCCACGCCAAAGGACCCGAATCCGTTTGCTCCCAAGGGATCTCCGGGTTCGATCTGGTGATCTAGGGCTCGGGTGCCGCCTCCAGGGTGGCGATGATCGACTGTGTCATTCCCAGCGACCCGGCAGGGTCGTGGTGGCTGATGGTGAATCCGCTTTTCGCCAGTAGCTCAACCAGGCCACGTCCGCACACCGCGCGGGCATGCTGCGGCTCCATGACCAGTAGGTAGGCATCCATCAGCAATCCGGTCAGCACTGGGCGGTCGAGATCGATGATGACGATGCGCCCGCCGGGTACGAGTACCCGCGCGGACTCGCGGATTGCGCTGTCGCGGACCGCGGTAGGGACTTCATGCAGCCCGAAGACCGACATCACGGTGTCGAACGAGTCGTCCGGATAGGGCAAGTCAGCTATATCGCCCTCTGCCAGGGTGAGGTTGACGATCCCCTGTGCGGCCACTTTGCGTCTGCCCACCGCGATCATCTCGGGTGAGAGATCGACGGCGGTCGCCTGGATCTCAGGGCGCCTATCGGCTAGTAGCCGTGACGCGTATCCGGTCCCGGCACACAACTCCAACACGTGCTCGACGTGACCGCGCTCGACCAGGCGGATCAGTGCGTCGTGGGGGCGGCCCGGTAGAAGTGGATTGACGGTTTCGAGGACTTCTCCAGCGAGTGCGAACTTCAAACGGTTCCCCAGTCCTGGCATGCCTTGAGGTTAGGCATGCCTAATTACTATGTCTAGTGCGTCCCGCAGAACGCGCCACCTGGCGTTCCGCCCCTACCCGACCTACGTCCTGTTCGGATGGCACCGAACTCGCTGTGGTTGCTGTCCGACCGCCGGTCACCAACCACACCTACCAGTCGCAGATGCTGGCGCACATCTCATCGGGCGGATGGAGGAACAACCGAGGACTGCTGCGCCTAATACGCAAGCTCAAAACGTCCGCTCATGCCGCGACCCGTGCGTTCGGCCCGGCCGCAGCCGCTGGGCGGCAGTCGATCTCGCCAACATCCGGATCTGCCGAATTGAGGGCGTTTGTGGTTGCACTTGCTCCCGCTAGCGACCATGTGTGGGGCTGGCGGAGCCGAGGAAAGGCGGTGCCGAAACCCTCGTCACATCGCTAGGTTGTTTCTGATGCCCACCTTCGACGAGATCACCCGCCACCACGAACCCGATCCCTCCGACAACCCTTGGGTCAACGGGCCGCCCTCACCCGAGACGATCACGATCGTCTCCTACAACCGGGAGTGGGCGCGCCGCTTTCAGGCCTTGGCCGACGACATCCTTGCCGCGCTCGGCGAGGTGGCCCTCGACATCGAGCACATCGGATCCACATCCGTCGAGGGACTTGCCGCAAAGGACGTCATCGACATCGATCTCACCGTTGCCGACCCGCGAGAGGAGAGCGTGTACGTCCCACCGCTCGAACGACTCGGCTATTTCCTCACCGTTCGAGAGCCGTTGTTCCATGAGCATCGGTGCCTGCGGCTCGCCGACCCTCGGGTGAACCTGCACGTGTTCGGCCCGGACTGTCCGGAGGTCATCAGACACCGCATGTTCCGCGACTGGTTGCGCACCCACCCCGAGGACCGCGCACTCTACGAGAACGCCAAACGAGCGGCGATCCCCGCAGGTGGCAACGTCATGGATTACAACGCGCGTAAGCAACAGGTGATCCGTGAGATCTACGATCGTCTCTTCCGCGCCGCCGGGATGAAGTAGACCATGCTGCAACCGTCCTCATAGATCGTGTTCTGCTCGTTCGGTCGAGCGAAACCGATGGCCCACAGTTGATCTCGTTAACATCCGGTATTGCCGCTGGGCGGGTGTTCTGCGCGGCGAGATCGACTGCGGCGCAGAACATCCGCTCTTGCCGACGAGCGGGCATCCAGCGCGAAAACGACTTGAAGACGGACGATTCGGTCGCCACCATGCGATCCATGATGCTGCTCGTTCCCGCCGATGTGCTTCGTCCTCGTCGTGCCGATGAGCATTTCGCCGCCGAGGCAGATGCCGCCCGCGCGGCCGGAATGGAGGTCGCGCTGGTCGATCACGACGCGTTGACCAGACCCGACGGTGCCGAGGAGGCAGTTCGCGCGGTGCGAACGAGCGATACGGCGTGGTATCGCGGCTGGATGTTGCGTAGCGAGCAGTACGCCGAGTTCGCCGCGGCACTGCGACGACGTGGCGTCACCTTGAGGACCAGTCCCGAACAGTACCGTCGGGCGCACGAGCTGCCGGGCTGGTATTCCTCGGTCACCGACGTGACGCCGCGGTCGGTATGGACCGTCGGTGATGATTACGCGGGATTCGCCCGTGCGCGTGCCGAACTCGGTTCTGGTCCCGCAGTGCTGCGTGACTACACCAAGTCGATGAAGCACTACTGGAATGAGTCGGCGTTCATCCCCGAACTGGACGACGCGGACTCCGCCTGGCGTGTGGCACAGAGATTCCGGGAACTGCGTGGTGAGGACATGACCGGTGGATGGTTGGGCCGCATCGTTTGCTCTCAGCTCGGTCCACTCTTCAACGGGCGAATGTACTGAACTGCCGCATACCGCGCTGATCGATCCGGCCGCGCGGGGCAGCGGAAATTCAATGGGCCGTGTGGATCTGAAGTCGGCAGAACGATCAATCTGGCTGAGAACACGCGATATGCGGCATGAGCGGACATTCTGTGGGGCACCCGGAGGGCGCTGCCGAGAAGGTGACTTACCCGGCACCTCCTCGACAGTTCGTATCCGAACCGGCACGCCGTGATCGCGGCACTGCACGCACCATGGCGATATTCGGTGCCGACCGCGACATGGATGGATGTTCCGACCAAGCCTGGCGGACGACGGCCTCCCAGTAACCGGCCCTATGTCTCTCGCCACAGAGACGGCGCGATGACCTAGGGCGGCAACTGTCCTAAGCACCTCCTACGTTGGATCGTGCCCAAACGATTACCAGCGATTAGCTGGCCCGCTAGCGCGGAATGGTTCAGCTGGCCGGACTCCAACACAGAGAGGTCATTGATCATGGGAGTTTCTGAAGCCGCCGACCGCGCCGACACCTTCGTCGCGCACAAATTCGACGAGAAGACCGTCGACCTCGGAGAGATCCGCATGAACTACGTCGCCGAGGGTGATCCCGAGGCGCCGGCGCTGCTGTTGATCCCCGCCCAGGGCGAATCCTGGTGGGGATACGAAGAAGCCATCGCATTGCTGAGCCCGGAATTCCGGGTCTTCGCCATCGATCTACGCGGGCAGGGCCGCACCACCTGGACCACCGGCCGCTACAACCTCAACACCTGGGGCAGCGACGTCGAACACTTCATCGATCTCGTCATCGGCCGCCCCGCACTGGTGGCGGGCAATTCCTCGGGAGGTGTGATCACCGCCTGGCTGAGCGCCTACGCCAAGCCCGGCCTGGTCCGCGGCGTGATCCTGGAAGACCCGCCCCTGTTCTCCGCCCAAGCCGGACCACCCTACGGTCCCGGCATGATGCAAACCCTCGGTCCGATCTTCGCGCTGTGGGCGAAATGGCTCGGCCCGCAATGGAGCATCGGCGACTGGGAAGGCATGATCGAAGCCGCACCGGCCGAGTTGCCCGAATTCCTGCACCCCGAATTCCTGCACCCCGGTATCGGGTTCATGATGGGCGACGGCAACGGCAAAGCGTCGCCCACCCGGTCCAGCACCTCAAGGCCACCGACACCGCCAACGCCGGTTGCGACCACGCCACCATGCTGTCGCAGAACAAGGCCCCGGCACTGCTCACCCACCACTTCCACCAAACCGACCCCGAGACCGGCCAACTCATGGGCGCGATGACCGACATCCAAGCCGCCCAAGCCAAACGCCTACTCGGCACCACCGGCCACCCGGTCACCTACACCCAGCTCGACGCACCGCACACCATGCACGAACCACAGGCGCAACGCTATGTCGACATCATCACCGAATGGATCAAGACACTGTCCTGAGCACCACCGAACACGGTGACCTGCCGACCGCGCATCGGCAGGCCAGCGCGCTTCGGACGGCACCGACTGAACGGATCAGCGGGCAACACGGCATGGCCAGTGCGCTGTTCTGGCCGGACGGACGAGGCCACACAATCGGCACTACCGGACGTTCTGCGCCGCAGTCGATCTTGCCGCGCAGAACGCCCGCACCGCGGCAATACAGGATGTTCCGCAACAGTGGGGATGCGGTGCGCGTAGGTGAACGCTGCCGGGTACTCCGTTCCGGAACACACCGTCGGCGACCGGTGGGCTGTTCGGTCTGCGGCGTGTCGGACCCGGGCAGTCTTTACAGTGAGAAGCGCTGTTCCGGAATTGGCTGGCTCACAAACAGATTGGAGGAATCAGTTCACCAATCTGTGCACCGACACCACGGGTGATCTGTGGTGTTCTTCCGGTCTTTCTCCTTTTGTGACGATTGGAGTGGTGACGATGAACGCACCGTTGGCGAACAAAATCGACCTCACGTTTCTGCACCTCGATATCGATCGCAATGGTCTGATCGAGCGGCAGGACATGCTCGGGCTGGGTTCGCGACTGTTGCTGAAGTTCTCCGAGCCGACGTCGACGGCAAAGGGGCAGGCCCTGTTGGAGGCGTTCGATCGATTCTGGGACGCCCTGGCCGAGCATTGCGACACCGACCGCGACCACCAGATCACCCCGGACGAATACCGGGCCGGGATGATTGCGGCCTTCGTCGACGGCGGCAAATTCGACGATATCTTCCGACCCGCTGCCAGGGCCCTGGCGATCGTCGCTGACACCGACGGCGACGGCCGGATCGACCAGGCGGAGTTCCAGGCGATGGAGGCCGTGCTGGGGATTTCCGCCGAGGACAGCCGGATGGCGTTCGACAAGTTGGACACCGACTCCGACGGTGCCCTGAGCGTGCAGGAATACCTGGACGCTGTCCGCGATTACTACACCAACCCCGACCCGGAGGCGCCCGGCAACTGGCTGTACGGCCCGGCGTTCCAGACACCGTTGTCCCGGGCTGGGCTGTGACCGACGAACCCGTGCACACCGATTCCGGTGTGCGGGGGGTGCTACTGCCCGAAGTCAGTCGCTGGCTATGCCGCCCGCACCGCCGCCACCGCCACGCCAGCGACCTGGAACACCGAGCCCGACGCTGGGCCTCCGACTGCGGCCTGGCCGCCGGGCCGGCCGCGGTGCGGCTGCGCGCCCAGGGCATCGACCAGCTGGCCGCCACCGCGATGTCCGAGGAACGCGACGAGCAGGTTCTGCTGTACGCGCGCTGGCTGATCTGGCTGTTCAGCCTCGACGACCACGTCGAATCTCACACCGACCCGCAGGCGATCGACACGATGTTCGGAAACCTGCTGGCCCGCACGGAAGTCCCGGACACCGACATCCACAGCAGCGCGTCCGCTGTCCACGGCACCGCAAGCGGTCCCGCCCACGTGATCGAGCGAGCCTTCGCCGAGCTGTGGCAGCAAACCAGCAGAGGCATGGGCTCAGACTGGCGTGCCCGTTTCAGCGAGGACCTGCGCTACCAGCACACCGGCTGCCTGCGCGAACTGCGGCTGCGCCGCAGCGGCACCGTTCCCACTATCGCGGAGTATCCGCTGCTGCGGCGCCAGTCCGGCGGCATGTGGATCTACGACCTACCCGAAGCAATCCTGGGCATCGAACTACCGCCCGCGTTCGCGGCCACCACGCTGTGGCACCAGCTGGTCTGCCACGTCAGCGACGCCGCGAACTGGTGCAATGACATCCTCTCCTGCCCCAAGGAAATCACCGACCGCGTCACCATGAACTACGTCCTGGTCGCACGCCACGAACTCGGACTGAACCACTCCGACGCCGACCAATGGGTGGTCGGCCGCATCGTCGCTCGCCTCGACCAGGCCGCTGCCCTGGGCCAACGCGTCCCCGACATCGCCGACCATCTCGGCCTGCCTCCGGCCACCATCCGCGACATCAGCCGCATCGCCTGCGCCACCCTCAACTTCCCCGCCGCCTACCTCACCTGGGCTCTCGACTCCCTCCGATACATGAGCCGACCCCCGACTCAGCACCCCTGACCCATCCCACGCAACAGGCAAACCGATTCCCGGTGGAGTGCGACCTCTACCGCGGTTTCCTCAGCGCGTCCCACATCACGCCCCGTCCGCACGAGCAGATGTCCGCCACGCATGCGCGCCCATTGGCACCGGCGCAACTTCTATTGCCGAGCCTGGATGCGATGGGCGCAGCTTGTTGATTGTTCGATAACCATATGCCGCCGGTAGCTGGGGCGGTTGTTGATCACCTACCGTCGGATGTTCTGCCCCGCAGGCGATCTCGCCTCGCAGGACGCCCGCCCAGCGGCGTGTGCTTACGTTTGTGACCAGCCGCTGATACGGAGTTCGAGGGCCTGAGCCCCGAAGCGCTGCAGGGGTCCTCCCCGAAACCCGCTCGCACGAGCAATCTTCGTGGGGAGCGGGCGAACGCTTGTCGCGGATTACGCCCGCAACCCGTCGCGTAGTCGACCGGGCTGGCCGATCGCGTTCGAAAGTTCCCGGTGGATCAGCCGGCGTAGAACTCGGCGGCGGGCATCACCTGGTGTGGCATGTCCGTCGTCGTGGTGATGCTGACGCGGCCGACTCCGGTGAAGAAAGTGGCCCGGCCGACGGTGCCGGTGTTCGCGGGCAGGGCGAAACCCCAACCGCCACTGAGCGGAACGTCCACGGAGCCGGAGTCTCCGGTGTCGAGGTTGGTCCAGTGTGCGGTGACGGTCACCGTGCACGGGGTGTAGATAAAGGCACGGTGCTGGAAGCCGTACCAAATGCCGACTGTGCCCAGCGGACCGAGATCGGGGCGGCTCTGCGCGTTGCCGTTGATCTCGGTAGGGATGGGAAAGTCACGGCAAGCGGTGGGAGTGTTCACCAGCTGAGCGCCGTAGGGTCCGGCCGCGCTCGCGGTTGTGCCGGACGAAAGCAGTACTGCGGCGACGCACGCTCCGATGATCGGCATCCGAACGAGCATGTTGCGGTGTCGCATGGTGTCTCCTAAGAATTGACGGGGAAACGCATTCGATCTGAGTGCCGCCGTATTCGGGTCTCCGTTCGGAGTCGTGGATCGCACATCCCAACGGCAACGTCACGAACCCAGAAACATCGCGTCACGCGTCGGGACGGTACACCGAACCGGGGCGGGCCCACAGAATTGCGGGCACGGATACAGCAACTCGCTCGACGGTCCCCGCGCGGTGCTGGACGAGCTACCGCACCAACGTCTTTGCCGCATCTGTGCGCCCGCGACGGAGGTAGCGGCCCCCAGCGTTGCCGCTGAGAGCCTGTCGTCACCACCGAGCCCGACTACCCCTCGTGGCGGACCTTCTAGACGGCCGCACGACAGGGCGCATGATCCTCGTGGACGGTGAGCCGATCATCTACTCACGTCTGAACAACGCCGTGAACTGCGCCGCCGCGAAGGTCCGGGTTTCCGTGAGCACAGGCACCGACAAGAGCGGATTCGGATGGACATAAGCTCGAGGCCTGAACAGCAGGATCAGGACAGCCAGCAGAGTGTTCGACACGGATCTTGGAAAACCCTGTCACCCAACCCATCCGGATGATTGACCAAGGCGCGCACATCGGCATTTCCGGACGTCGTTGGAGCCGGATGGGTCATGGTTGAGCCGGAACGGGGGGGCACAGATGGGGGCCGAACTCGTATTGCAACCTCGGAATCATTACCCGGGGCAGTAGTGACAGCGGGGTCTGTCGGTGGTGCGTGCCAGGGTTAGCGGATGGTTGCAGACGGCGAGTATTTATCCGATTGCTACTCGGCCGGTCTCGACCCGTGGTCGGATACTGCCGTGGTGCACGACGACCTGGTCGCGGCGAAGGAGCTTGTTTACGATCCGTGTGGGTTCGCCTGCACGGAACCGGTTCCGGAAGCCGAGAGTGCCGGGTACGCCGCCCACTTGTTTACCGTCGACGGACGTTCGATCCGGTTTCGCTCGGCGAAGTCGACGCCCACTAAGGTCGGCCAATTTGTCACTGTCTGGAAGAGGGCTGTTGGTGGGCCGATCGAGCCCTTCGACGACACCGACCGCGTCGATCTGTTCGTCATCAGCACGGTCGAGCGGGACAGCTTGGGGCAGTTCGTCTTTCCCGTCGACGTGCTCCGCGAGCGCGGAGTCGTCGCCGGAGACGGTTCGGACGGGAAGCGGGCGTTCCGGGTTTATCCGCCGTAGGTGCACACCACCAACCGGCAGGCGGGCAGGGCGCAAGCATGGCAGCTGGATCACTTCCTGCACCTGTACCGCGACAGGACTATCGACGTCGATCGTGCCCGAGCGCTCTATCGCCGATAAGGCGTCGGCCTAGGTGACCATCCCGCCGATGGCGAGGCCGAGCAGGAATCCGAAGAGGGCTAGTAGAAGTCCGGCGAATGCCGCCAGCAAGCCGACGCCGACTCGGCGGGTGCTGTAACGGAGTGGGAGATCTGCGGCGCTGATGGCGATGAGCAGGCCGCCGGCCACCGGAGGTCCCGCGATGAGCCAGGTCGCGTCGCGAGGGGCCAGTCCTGTGTAGGGCAATGCTATGCAGATCATGCCGATCACTACGGCGACGAACGCCTCGGGACCGAACCAGTTGTCCCGCGCATACTTCGGTGGCGGGTCGCTCATGCCGTTGCCAGCCAGACGAATAGAACAAGGAAGCCTGCGGTCGCTGTACCGACGGCTGCGCCCAGCCTTCGCGGCGTTCTCCGCAGCGCCAGCAGGGTTGCCGCCGCGGCCATCAAGACAGTGACGACTGCGAATATCACGTGCTTCGACGGGTCGACCGATGGGTAAGCCGCGTCCGCCAGTCGCACCACAAAGGCGAACAGCATCGCGGCCGTTGCGGACGCCACTGGCACCGCCAATGTCGTCATCTGCCAGAAGACCGAGTCGGACATCAACCCTTGTGCGCTGGTATCACCACGTTGCTCCACTAGCGCAAAACCACAACGGACGGCGGATTGCTGGGACTGCCCAGTGTTGTCGGCTTGTTCCGCTCCCAGTTCGGATCACTGAAGTCGGCTTTGAACGGCTCGAACATTGCTTTTCCTCCTCCGACATCGTGAAAGGACGGTAGGTTCGCGAGCGGCCCCCACTGGCTCCCGGAGTTCGCCGGATCGATCAAGACGGGTCGAGCGGTCCCTGCGAAATTATCTTGATAGATCTCGACGGAAGGGTAGTCGGTTATCTCTCCACCGGCCACAACTCTTGGTGTGCCAGGGTTTCCGCTCGTGGGCGATATCACCAGCTCACCGTTGACGGTGTGGCCGGTCACGCTCGATCCTGGCGGTGCGAATGGATTGGCCGCATCGTATTGGATCAACACCGAACCGTTCGGAAGCTGCTGCGCCTGCACTGCCGGTTCGCCGACCTGGACGTCGCCGGAGGTGGTGACCGAAGGATTTTGGCGAGTGATGATGAGGCCGTTCTCGTAGTCGACGTATGTGACGACGCGTGCGTGTTCAGGGTCGAACTTCGGATCCTCGGCGCGATTGTCGCCCAGGTCGTATTCGGGCACATTGAACACCTGCGCGGCAGGGATGAAGGCAGCGGCGCGAACGATCCCCTGACCGGGCACCGGCTCGATCCGGGCAACCTTGATATTCGGTGGCACTCCCTGATACTTCGGGTCGTAACTATTAGGGTTCAATGCTTCGGCGGTTTTCCAGTCCGTCGGACTGGTAGGTGCTCGGCCGAAGATCTGCTGGAAAGCCGCCGCGGAGGTACGGAGACGGTCGGGGTCCGACCTGGAGTTCTGTGTCTTGACGTCCTCGATCGCCTTCGTCGCCTCGGTCAACGCCGACTCCGGTGCCATGGCTTCGAGTTCTTGATTCGCCTGTGCGATCTTCGCGCCCCACTGTGCGTCGGAACCCGCCAGGGCTGAAACCAAGCCGACAAGTCTCGAAAGCTGCACTCCGGCCTCGGAATCCCAGTCCTGAACGCCGCTCACCGTCCAGTCGTCGGCGACGCTGACCGGTGGGAAGACGTAGTGCTGGAAGATAATGCGGATCTCCGCCAGTGAATGTGCCATATCGCGGGCGGCTCCGGCACAAGCGGTGCCGAGATCATCGTATGCCGTGGCGATTGCCCGCATCTGGGTGCGTTCTCGGTCGGCCTTGTCTTCTGCGGCTTGCCTGGCATCGCCCTTCCACGCTAAATCGTCGTGGAGCGTGACGTACATCGTGTCGGCGGCTTTGACGGTCGCGTCGGCGATAGCAGTGGCGTTGACAGCGACCGCCTGCAGTCCGGATACATCCCAACTCAATACTTCATTCGGTGTAGCCATCGCTCAATTCCCCGCGTGCGGGTCGCCGGAGTTGATATCGGCGACGGCGGCCAGTCGCTTGGCAGCATCGAGATCGGTGTCGCGAAATGTTTCCGCCGACAGTGCCAGCAGACTGGAGAACTGGTTGAACCGTGCTTTCAACACATCCTTGGCCCGCCTGCTCGACGGGTCCGACTCGGCCAGCGCTGCCCCGACCACAGACCCTTTCAACTTGTCCACGTTGGGGCCCGCGCCCAGGTGCGGAGCTCGATCGATCGAACCGGGCAGTGCGGCCAGCACCCCTGCCGCTCCCCGCAGGCTGTCCGGGCTGACCTCGAACGACATCGGTCTCTCCTCACCCCCACTGACCTGTGAGCGCCTCGTTCATGTCGCCTACCTATTGATACTGACGCATGGGGTCGTCGATCGGTTCCACGTTCGTGCCACTGCGATTTCACCCGCAAGCCGTATCCTCGAACGCGCCGAGCGCTGATGAAGGGATCGAGGGATGGCCGAAGCGGCTTATGTCGCGATTGCGGACGAGTACGCGCGGCGGATTCGGGAGGGGGAGCTTGCGGCCGGGGCTCGGCTGCCTAGCCAGGCGGAGTTGATCGGGCGGTATGGGGTGTCGCGGTCGGTTATTCGGCGAGCGATTGAGGTGCTGGGTAGTCGGGGGCTTGTGCGGACTGTGCCGCGGCGGGGGACCTTTGTTATCGGTGGAGTATCGGTGGACGAACCTGGCGGGCTTTCCATCGACGATGAGGTCGATGATGTTCGGGCCGAGGCGCATCCGATCCGACGGGCGCAGTTGGCCGCGAATCTTATTACCCATTACCAACTTCGGATCGCGGAGCTGTCGGGTATCCGGCAGACCGCGATCGAAGACGCGCACGATCACGGCATGAGTCTCAGTGATATCGGTGTACGGCTTGGCTTGGCGGATGGTCGAATGAGCCACGTCCGTCGAACGGGCCGCTGACTCGTTCGCGTGGCCGCTGCCAACCATCCACTGGGCCAACAGGATCCGAGCTGAACCGCGGCGAGATCCGGTGCGGCGCAACCGGAGCGCGCCGCGTGCTCGCGCCGATGATCGGGAAAAGCGGCGTCACCGACCTACTTCTCGAACTGCGTCCGCTTCCAGTCACCATACGGCTCGTCCCGCTCCCGGACGGCCTCCCGGAAACCTGTAGTGGCCGAACGCAATTGGAAGGCATAGCCCTCGCGGGTGTGCCGGGAGATGCCATCGAAGACGGTGCTGATCATGCCCGAGTTCGCCACCCCCTGCGCGAGCAGCGCGCTGTTGAGCGCCAGTTTCGCCATGATCAACTGGTTGACCGGCATCCGCGCGATGCGCTCGAGCAGGGCTTCGGTGCGCTCGTCCAGTTCGTCGGGCGGCGTCGACTCGACCGCGAGCCCCCACTCCTCGGCCTGCTTGCCGGACAGACAGTCGCCGGTGAACAGCAGGCGCTTGGCGCGCTGGTCGCCCAGGCGGTGCGCCCACATGCCCGCGGCAGGGATGCCCCAGACGCGGGTGGGCGGGTAACCGATCTTGGTGTCTTCGGCGCAGATGATCTGGTCGGCGTACAGCGCGATGTCGGTGCCGCCGGCGACGGCGAAGCCGTGCAGTTTGGCGACCGTCGGCTTGTTGGCGTGCAGCAGGCTGGCGAAGCCGCGGTTGAACCGGCTCATCATCGCGTAGTCGACCATGGGATCCCAAGTGCCCCAAGGGTTGTGATTGCGCGCCTGGACCACCGGATCGAGCACGGTTCCGGTCGTGGAGTCCATGCCATCGCCGGAATCGAATCCGTTCTCGGCGAAGAGGGACAGATCGTATCCGCCGCAGAAGCCTTTGCCGCGGCCGGAAACCACCATTACGTGCACGCGCGGATCGAGGTCGGCCCGCTCGACCGCGTGCGCGAGCTCGATGGGGGTGTCGGAGGTGATCGCGTTGCCGTGTTCGGGGCGGTTGAAGGTGATCCGGGCGATCCGGCCGGTCACCTCGTAGGTGAGCGTGCGGTAGCTGATTTCGGTCGGCGGCAGCGTGCGGTCGGCCCACGGCGAATCGGGGGCTTCGGTAAGTCCCTCGTACCAAGCGGCCGGGCGGGTGCCGGAATGATTCTCGAAGTCTGACAAGACGGTTTCCTGACTGTGCGTCGGGGACGGGGGAACTAGCCTTGATATTACATACTTGTGTCAAGTGACGTAACACTGTAATACTGATTTCATGCCCACCCACGTGGTAACGAATCAAGTTCCCCCGCTCGTCGACTATGACGCCGCCGAACAGCCCGTACTGCTGGAGGCGCTGCACCGTGCGGGCGCCGAGCACGCGCTCGACGAGCTGCACGAGATCGGACGACTGGCGGGCAGTGCCGAAGCGGCGGAGCTCGGTGATCGCGCCGAGGCGCATCCGCCGACCCTGAAGACGCACGACCGATACGGCAACCGCGTCGACGAGGTCGTCTACGACCCGAGCTATCACCAGCTGATGACCCACGCGATCGGGTTCGGCCTGCACGGCGCGGTGTGGGCGGACCCTCGACCGAACCCGCATCTGACCCGGGCCGCGAAATTGAGCGTATGGGGTCCGGTCGATGCCGGGCACGGCTGCCCGATCTCGATGACCTATGCCGTCGTCCCCGCACTGCGTGCCGCCCCGGACCTCGCCGTACAGTACGAACCTTTGTTGTGTGCAAGAGAATACGATCCCGGCTTGCGTACGCCGCTGTCGAAGCGGGGTCTGATCGCCGGGATGTCGATGACGGAAAAGCAAGGCGGTTCGGACGTCCGGGCCAACACCACCGCCGCGACGCCGATGTCCGACGGCACCTACCGGATCACCGGACACAAGTGGTTCACCTCCGCGCCGATGTCGGACGTGTTCCTGGTGCTGGCGCAAGCGCCCGGCGGCCTTTCCTGTTTCTTTGTCCCGCGCGTGTTGCCCGATGGCACCCGCAATGCCTTTGCGCTGCAACGGCTCAAGGACAAACTGGGTAACCGCTCGAACGCCAGCAGCGAGGTCGAATACGACAACACCATCGGCTGGCTGGTCGGCGCCGAAGGCCGCGGCGTGCCGACGATCATCGAAATGGTCAATCTGACCCGGCTGGACTGCACCCTCGGTACCGCCACCGGCATGCGCACCGGTGTCGCCGCGGCCGCGCACCATGCCGCCCATCGCACTGCTTTCGGTGCGGCACTGGCGGATCAGCCGCTGATGCGCAATGTGCTGGCCGATCTCGCGATCGAGGCCGAGGCGGCGACCACCGTCGCACTGTGGTTGGCCGACCTCACCGACCAGGCGACGGCCGGGGTGGACGGCGCCGATCAGTTACGCCGAATCGCGTTGGCGGTGAGCAAATACTATGTGTGCAAACGTGGCCCGATCCACGCCGCCGAAGCGTTGGAATGCCTGGGCGGCAACGGATATGTCGAAGAGTCTCGAATGCCGCGGCTCTATCGGGAAGCGCCGTTGATGTCGATCTGGGAGGGCTCGGGCAATGTCGCCGCCCTCGACACCCTGCGCGCGATGGCCAAACAACCGGAAACCCTCGGCGCCTTCTTCGACGAGGTGAAACGAGCGGGCGGCGCCGACCGGCATCTCGATGCCGCGATCACCCGGCTGGAACAGCAATTCGGCGACTTCGACACCATCCAGCACCGGGCCCGCCGCATCGTCGGCGATATGGCGCAGGTTCTGCAAGCGTCGCTGCTCGTGCGCTATGGCCATCCGGCCGTGGCGGATGCCTTCACCATCAGCAGGCTCGGCGGCGAGCACGGTGATGTTTTCGGCACGCTACCGACAGGCATCGATAGCACGGCGATCATTCAGCGAGCCACGCCCAAGACCGGCGACTGAAGCCGACTGCGCACCCGTTATGCGTCCGAGGTGACCAGCAGGTGTTCGGCGAATGTCATGAATTCGGTACGAAATGCCGCATATTCGGCACGTAGCCGCAACCCGGGCCAGTCGGCGGGCAACAGCGGATCGGGCAGCAAGGGATCATCGAGAATATGCCGCACCGCCGCTGCCGCTACCTCGAACCGCTCACGCAACGATGACGAACTCGCGAACTCGAGGAGCAACTGCTCGGCGTCGCGAGCCCAAAGCTGGGGCGCGAAAAGGGTTTCCGCCATCGCGGCCGGTGAATCCTGCGGGACCGCGGTGAACACCGAAACCCGTCGGCGGGCATCCGGCCCGAGAACGAGCTCGATGTTCGCGGGCCGGGTCCAGACGCCTTCCCGTAATTCACCGAGTTTGCGGGCGCGCATCGTATCCCGGAACGCGGTCCGCGCGGCCGCGTCGTCACCGATGGCGGTCACCACCGCCAAATACCATTCGCCGTCCCACGCTTTCACCACGGGACTCACCGCGGCGTCTTGCCTGCGCTGCCGCTCGATCAGCCGGTCGGAGAGCCGATACACGCCGTTCGCGCGTTCCAGATCACCCATGGCGACCATCCGGGTCAGCGCGACCCGAACAGCCGACTGTTGCAACCCCAGTTCCTCGGCCACCGAAACGATCCAGCTGACGGGGGCCTGCGCCGGATGCGTGCCGAGCAACGCACTCAGAATGGCCGACCGAGCGGTCAGCTTCCGCACGCGCATCGCCTCACACCTGTCCTATCCGAGTCCCGTCGGCCGATTCAGGCCATCGAACCCGGAATTCTACAGACGAGCCTGCCGGGCCCGGCCGTTCCCGCCACGAGACATCGCCCGCCCGAAGTCCGCGGCAACTGCCGTGAACTGGCGATGTGCCGAGCCGAGGCGCGAATCCGGGTGCCGCTAGTTCGCGTTGTTATATGCCGCGACAATGTCGGCGGGGATGCGGCCGCGGGTCGATACGTTGTGCCCGTGCTTCCTGGCCCATTCGCGGATCGCCGCTGTTTGCTCGCGATCGGTCGCCGAAGTGGCTTTCCCGGAACCTTTGCGCTTCGCCCGACCGGTCTTGCGCGCCTTTTCCGCCCACGGCTCCAGCGCGACCCGCAGCTTGCCCGCGTTCTTGGTGGACAGATCGATCTCGTAGGCCACGCCATCGATCGAAAATTGAACTGTTTCATTCGCTTTCGACTTGCCGTCGTAGTCGTCGACCAGGGTGACGGTGACTTTCTTGGCCATGGAGTGCGTCCTTTGCGTAGTCACGAGTATTTGGCTCGAAATACTAATACCGTATCGCATCGAACTCGTCGGTGAGAAAAGCAGTGCGCCGCAGAAGTGCACGAGCATCGGCGGCGCGGTAGTCAGCGCAGCGATTCCGCCGCCCGCGCGGCTATCGACGCGGCGACCGCGCTCAATGCCGGTGAGTCGAGCCGCCATTGCTGCCAGTACAGCGGGACATCGATGAATGCCTCGCCATCGATGGACACCAGCTCGGTGGTAGGAGAATTTCGGGATTGCAGGTCCGGCAACATGCCCCAGCCCAATCCGAGCCGAACCGCCGCCAGGAAACCGGCCGAGGACGGGACATAATGGCGCGGCGGATCAAGGCGTTGGCGGCTGCGGCGCCGCAGGTGCCGGTCTTGCAGATCGTCTTTGCGATCGAACAGCACCACCGGCGCCGCCGCATAAGCCTTGGCAGTGGGACCGTCGCCGAACCAGGTTCGAGCGAACCGCGGTGCGGCCATCGGCCGGTACCGCATCGCGCCGAGCCGCTCGACCTTGCAGCCCTGCACCGCGGCGGACGTGGCGGTGATCGCCGCCATGACCGTGCCGTCGCGCAGCAGCCGGGTGGTGTGTTCCTCGTCTTCGCGGTGGATTTCGAAACAGATGCTCGGCGGTATGTCGGCGAGCGCGGGCAGCACCCAGGTTTCCAGCGAATCGGCGTTGACCGCGATGGGCAGGCGGATCGGCCGATCGGCGGGTCGATGGGCGTCGCCGAGTTCGCGGGCGGTGTCCCCGGCGAGCAGCTCGATCTGCCTGGCCAGGCGCAGCACCGCGAGCCCGGATTCGGTGGCGCGCACCGGCTTTGTGCGCTGCACCAAGACGCGGCCCGCCGCGTCCTCCAGTGCCTTGATGCGTTGGCTGACCGCCGACGGGGTGATCCGCAGGCTTTTCGCGGCGGCGTCGAACGTGCCCTCGGTGACCGCCGCGTTCAAGGCGCGGAGCTGATCGAGCTGGAGGTCCATATTAAGGAATCGTAATGGTAGTGCAGAATCTTTAGCTTGTCTGGTGATAATGCCCGGCCTAGCGTCGGCGAATGTGGATGTTCCCTCGGCGGCCTTGGCGGCTTTCTCCGGTCTCGGTTTCGGACTCTCATTGATCGTGGCGATCGGCGCACAGAACGCGTTCGTGCTGCGTCAGGGGGTGCGCGGACAGCACATTTTCGCGGTCGTCGCGGTGTGCGCGCTGTCGGATATCGTGCTGATCGCCGCGGGCGTCGGGGGTTTCGGCGTGGTCGTCCAATCGGTGCCCGCCGCGGTCACGGTGGTTCGTTATGCGGGTGCGGCGTTCCTGCTCGGCTATGCCATCCTCGCGGCGCGGCGGGCATTCGCGTCGGCCACGCTCACCGCCGAATCCGCGGGCGCGACCGTGGCGCTCGGCGCGACGGTCGCTACCTGCCTGGCTCTGACCTGGCTCAACCCGCACGTCTACCTGGACACCGTGGTCCTGCTCGGCGCCGTCGCCAACACCTATACGAGCCCCGACCGCTGGTTCCTCGGCGCGGGCGCGATGCTCGGCAGTGTGATCTGGTTCACCGCGCTCGGGTACGGCGCCCGCCTGCTCGGCCCGCTGTTCGCCCGTCCACTTGCCTGGCGCGTCCTGGATTCCGCTATCGCCGTGATGATGACGCTGCTGGCGGTGGCGCTGTTGCTCGCCGGTCCGTCGCCTTGACGGCGAAACCACGGCGTCCGGAGCTGGGCTGGTAGTCGAGAGCTGGCTGCCACGCGGGAAACTCGAATGTTGCCACTAGTCGTGAGACGAGTGTTGTTCGGCGAGAACAGGGTTGGCTGAGCCACCTGGGTGATGCGAGACACAGTCGCCGGGGTGTCCCGTGCTGATTGAGGCACCGGACGCCGGGTATGCGGCGAATGACCGCCCACACCCCGAGTTGGAGGAGTAGTCATGACCAAGCACGAGAGTGGACCGCGCGAGGCCGTCGAGGGCGTCGTCGAAGACGTCAAGGGCAAGGCCAAGGAAGCCGCGGGCGTTGTCACCGGGAACGAAGGCCTGAAGAGCGAAGGCCGGGCCCAGCAGGAGAAGGCCGAGTCCGAGCGCGAGGCCGCAAAGAAGGAAGCCGAGGCCGAGAAGGCTCGCGCCGAGGCCAATCTCGACGAGGCTCGCCAGAGTGCCCATCAGAGCGGCAAGGAGTCCTGACCGCTGAAATCGGCGGCGCGGGGACGATATTCGTCCCCGCGCCGCCGATTTATGTTGCGGCACAGGGTGCTCAGCAGTCGCTCGGTGCCGGTGTGCCGCGGAATCGCTCCTCGATCCATGCCATCGCGGCCGGTGCGCCGAGTACCGCGGTGGTCAGATGGTCCGGGCTGGGGAACAGGGCCGATCGAACGCTGGCACCGGCCGCGCAATACCGGCGCACGGTGTTGTCGATCGAAGCCACCGGGATCAGCGCGTCCTCGTGCGAACGCCATTGGTAAATCGGCGTTTTCGGCACACCGTCGTAGAGTTCCAGGCTGTTCTCCTCGAGCACGGAGCGGGCACTCGGGTCGTCGGCCAGCGAGGTGGAACTGGCCACGTCGAGCACGCTGTGACCGGCACCGGCCGCCAGGATCTCGTTGGTGCAGCCGTTGGCGATCCGGTCGCGGGTCGCCAGGCCGAAGGCGTTCAGATGGTCGCTGATCGGCAGCCGCGTCGGGTATTCCCGCTCGAGTCCGATGGCCGCCGCCAGCGCGAGGCCGAACGCCGGATGCCTGGAGTAACCGAGTCCCTCGGTCATCTTCACCAGGTTCATCGGAACCCCGCCTTCGGCCGCGCCCGCGATGTCGAGTTCCGGTGCGTAGGTCGGCGCCAGCGCGGCCGCCCAGCCCGTCGCCATGCCGCCGCCGGAGTAGCCGAACAGCGCGATCGGGCTGGTGGCGACGCCGAGCTCGGCGACCTGCCGGGCGGCGCGAATGCCGTCGAGGGTGATCATCCCGCCCAGCTTGGCCGCGCCGTAGGCGCTCGTAGGCCCGAGATGGTCGGGCAGCGCCACCGACCAGCCGCGCAGCAGCACCGCGTTGAGCGCGGGGGCCTCGCGCACGGCCAGATTCGGATCGTCGGTATAGAGCACGCGCGATACCGCGCACCGGGTGCCGAGGCCGTTGATGATGTGCTGGTAGGACAACAGCGGTCCGCCTGGGACGTGGTTGTGCGGGGTCAGCACGGTGGTGGTGGCCGCGATCGGATCGCCCGCCGAATTGGTCGACCGGAATTTGATCATCGTGACGGTGGTGCCGGGGAAGGCGAGCAGCGCGGGCATCGAGCGAACGCCGAGCACGTCACCCGGTTTCGCCCGATCCAGATCCGCCGGTGCCGCATAGAAGGGGTCCGGGTCCGGCAGCGGGTAGATCGGTTGTGCCGCAGCGATACCCGGTGTGACGGCTACCTGAGCGGCCGACAGCACGAGGGCCAGCGCGGCGAGCGCGGGGCTGATGTGTCGAAGCATGACGATGAGCGACTCCCATTCCTCACGACATTCACGGGGATTTGTTTTGCATGTGGAAAGTCGAATAACTCGAAAACCGGCCGTGAAAATTCGCCCGGCCGGTGTTCGGACGAGCGACACATTATGGGAAAAACGGAAAGGCCCGGCGGAGCCGCGCCGTGCCATCGCCACCCGGTTGCCGGCGCGCCGGTTACGGTGGCCGAGTGATGTTGGCAGTCGTCGGTCTTGTGCTGTTGGGTGTGTTCGTGCTGAGGTTCCGCAAGGATCGCCGTCGGCTGAGCAATGGGGTGTTTCTGCTGCTCGGGATGGCATTCTGCGGTGTCTGGCTGCTCGGATCGGGTGCCGAGGGCGACACGCCGGTGGTGCTGGCGGGCCTGCTGGTGTTGCTGTCACCGCTGCTCGTGCTGGTGCTCGCCGGGTTGCTGATGGTCAACGGCGGACAGCTGCTCCGGCGTGAAGGAGTGCGGGTCGCCAATCTGCTCCCACTCGGGCTCGGTATCGCGCTACTCGTTCCCTATGTCTTGCTGGCGGTGGCCATTTTCACCGGGGAGATCTGGTTCGTGGTGATTTTGGCGTCGCTGACCATGGCGGTGAGCTACATCGGCTTTCTGTTCGCCAGCTTCCTGCCGTATTCGCTGTTCTACGGGGCGCTGCCATATCGGCCCGGCATGGACGCGATCGTCGTGCACGGCTCCGGTCTGCTCGGTGACCGGGTGCCGCCGCTGCTGGCCAGTCGGCTGGATCGGGCCGTCGAGCTCTACCGAGCCGAGATCGCGGCGGGCCGCAGGCCGGTGCTGATCACCAGCGGCGGTAAGGGTTCCGACGAAGCCGTATCGGAGGCGGCGGCGATGGCGGGCTATCTCGTAGACAAGGGCGTGCCCGCCGAAAACGTGGTGCTGGAGGACCGTTCGACGACCACCAGGGAGAATCTGCTCTACACCAAGCGGTTACTGGGCGAGCGCGGCACGTCCACTCGAATGGTCCTGGTGACCAGCAACTTTCACATCCTGCGGACGGCGATCCTGGCCCGGCGACTCGACCTCGACGCCGAGGTGACCGGTGCCAAGACCGCCTTCTACTATCTGCCATCGGCGATTCTGCGCGAGTTCGCCGCGATCCTGGTGGCCTACAAGTGGGTCAACATGATCACCTGTCTCGCGCTGACGGCGCTGCCGGTGCTCGCGCTGCTGCTCACCCGCGACATGCCGCACCACTACGGCGACTGAGGCCAGTCGTCGAACGCCTTGTGCGGGATGCCGACGGTGAGCCCGCCATCGATGACGAACTCGGCGCCGGTCGAGTACGAGGATTCGTCGCTGGCCAGAAAGGTGATCAGCGCGGAAACCTCGGACGGGTCGGCGGCCCGGCCCATCGGGATCTGCAGGAAGTCCGCGGGAATGTTCTCGGTCATCGGGGTGGTGATCAGGCCGGGGTGCACCGAATTCACCCGAATCTTGTACTGCGCCAACTCGAGCGCTGTGGATTTGGTGAGGCCGCGGACGGCGAATTTGGTCGCGACATAGCCGTGCAGGCCCGGGCTGCCGCGCATGCCTTCGACAGACGAAATATTGATCATCGAGCCGCCGCCCGCCTCGATCATGGCAGGTGTGGCGGTCTGCATACCGAGAAAAGTTCCGGTGAGGTTGATGTCGATGATCCGCTGCCACTCGGTCAGGTCGAAATCGACGAGCAGGTTGCCGTTGGCGATGCCCGCGTTGTTCACCAGCACGTTCAGCGATCCGAACCGTTGCACCGTCTCGGCGACGGCGCCATGCCACTGCGCCGGTTCACGCACATCGAGGTGTACATAGGCAGCCGCGTCGCCCAATTCCTTGGCCACGGCGGCGCCTTCGTCGTCGAGCACGTCACCGAGGACAACGCGGGCGTCCTCGGCCACCATGGCCTTCGCGTGTGCCGCGCCCATGCCGCGGGCCCCGCCGCTGATCAACGCCACCTTGCCGGTCAACCGCCCCATCGCGGCACCTCCGTCTTTCGCTCGTCCACGCCAACGTACTGGAACACGTTACAGAAGTGGGCCCGATCGGGGGCCGGTCCCGCGTCCGATGCTGCCATACGAGGGCGGTGCGCCGGGGAAAGCCGTTGTGGGCCAGCGGCTTATGGGGCGGCGGGAGGTGGCGTGCCCAGGTTGTCCGGAACCGCGCGACCGACTGACCTCGCGGCGGCCGCTCGTCCGATTTAGGGTTACTCGAATGAGTGAGCCCACCCTCTTCACCATGGCGTCGCTGCGGCACGCGGCGGGCACCGACCTCGGCGTGAGCGGTTGGATCGAGGTCGGCCAGGACCGCATCACCGCGTTCGCCGAAGCCACCGAGGACCGCCAGTGGATCCACGTCGACCCGCAGCGGGCGGCGGATGGACCGTTCGGCGCCACCGTCGCGCACGGTTATCTGACCCTGTCGCTGATTCCGGCGATCACGCGGCAGTTGTTCGAGATCAGCGATGCCGGTGCACGGATCAACTACGGCCTCAACAGAGTTCGGTTTCCGTCTCCGGTACCAGCCGGCTCCCGCCTTCGCGGCCGGGCCGCGATCGTCAGCGTCGAGGAGGTACCAGGGGGCCTCCAGGTGGTGCTCGCGGCGACGATCGAACGCGAAGGCTCGGACAAACCCGCCTGCATCGCCGAAGTGATCGTCCGAGCCATGGCGTAGCCGTCGGAGCCGGTCCGGTCCTGCTGTCGAGAGTCGTCGCGCTATGGCATCATCGTGTTAGAACACGTTCTAATTCTGTCCGCGATCCGCGGGAGGCGCACGATGACGAACCCACGATCCGCCGCGGCGCTGCGCCGGTTCGCCAGGCGGGTACCGGATATCGCCGAGGTGCCGGGCGGCCGACTGATCGACCTGCCGGGGCGGGGGCGCACGTACGTGGTCGACATCCCGGGACCGGAGGGCGCGCCCGCGCTGGTGTTGTTGCACGGCACCGCGTGTACCGCGTACCTGAACTGGTTTCCGTCGCTGGCGGCGCTGGCCGAGCGGTACCGGGTGATCCTGTTCGATCAGCGCTGGCATGGCCGGGGGATCCGCTCCGAGCGTTTCTCGGTGGACGACTGCGCCGACGATGTCGTCGCCGTGCTCGACGTGCTCGGTCTGGATAAGGCCGTATGCGTGGGGTTCTCGCTGGGTGGCGTGGTGAGTCTGGCCGCGGCACACCGGCATCCGGATCGGGTGAGCGGACTTGTGCTGTGTGCCACGCCGTACCGGTTCCAGGAGAAGTGGCGCGAGCGCGCCTTTCATCAGGCGTTCGGTGCGTTCGCGGCGGCGGTCGGGCCGTATTCCTTCCGGCGCATCGAGGAATTCGCCGGGCGGCTACCGGAACTGCCCGATATCGCCTGGGCGCCGGGCGGATTGGATCGATGGGCGCTCACCGAACTTCGCAGTACCAGCGGCTGGGCGATCACCCAGGTGATCGGCGAGGTCGGCCGATTCGATGCGACCGACTGGTTGTCGAGCCTGAATATGCCGACCGCCGTGGTCATTACGACTCGCGACCGGGCCATTCCGGTCTATCGACAGCTGGAGATGGCGACCGCGATCCCTGGGGCAACCATTCACCTGGTCAAGGGCGGGCACGCGGCCTGCGTGCTGGAGGCCGATCAATTCGTTCCCGTGCTGGTCGAGGCGTGCGGGGCGGTCGCCGCGAGGTTGTGACAGCGGGCGTCGGCGGCCCTGTCCGGCGGCGGTGACGAACAGGGACCTGGCCAAGGTTCAGCCCAATTTTCTTGCTGCGGTCAGCAATTCGTCGACTACGCCCGGGACCGCGTCGGCGAGTTCGGCGACGTCGGGCACCAGCTCCTTGCAGGCGATGAAGCCGAAGTCCAGGTCGTCGTTGTTGGACAACACGGTCACGGTGAGCCCCGCGCCGTGAAAGACCGGGCCGAACGGATACATCCCGGTCACCCGCACCCCGAGGAAGTAGAGCGGCATCGGCGGCCCCGGCACATTCGAGACCACCAGGTTGTGCACCACTGGATGCCGCTCGGCCAGCTTCAGCGACGAGTACACCCGCGCCGCGAGCTGAAAGGTGTTCGGTGGGGCGTACTTCGACCAGTCCTGCAGGAAGTCGGCGCCGATGAGGTCGTGTTCCTCTTTGGCCCCCCGGTTGTCCTCGGCCACCTGTAGCAGGCGTTGTACCGGGTCCGCGATGTCGGTGCCGAGCCGGGCGAACAGCGTGGACACCTTGTTGATACCCGCGGTGTGCCGCGACGATTCGTGCACGGAGACCGGCACCGACGCGACGAGCGAGCGGTCGGGCAGCTCGTCGTGCTTCGCTAGATAGGCGCGCAGCACTCCGGCGACGACGGTCAGCACGACATCGTTGATCTTCACCCCGAACGCGGACTTGATCTCCTTGACGGCGCCCAGTTCCGCCTCGGTGAACGCGACCGCGCGATGCGGGGTGATGGCCAGGTTGAACGGGGTCCGCGGCGCGGAGAACGGCAATGCCATGCCCGCCTTGTCCTTTCGGCGGCGCTGCGCGAAACCGGCCACCATGCCGAGCGTTTTCGGCACCATACCGACAATGCCCGCCTTGGTCGGGAACTTGATCACCGCCTTGGCCAGCAGTTCCCAGTCGTTGGGGCTAGGTTCCGGCTGCCATTCCTCGGCGGGCGGTGTCTTCTCCGCGTGCGGTTCCAGGTCGCACAGATGCATCATCATGTTCGTGCCGGTGATGCCGTCCACCGCGGCGTGATGGTATTTGCAGATCACCGCGACCATGCCGTCGTCGAGGCCCTCCACCACGGACATCTCCCAGAGCGGGCGGTCGCGGTCCATCGGGCGGCTGGCGATGTCGCCGACCAGTTCGGCGAGCTCGCGGCGGCCCGCGGGGGCGGCGATGCCGATGCGCCGAATGTGATAGTCCAGGTCGAAGTTCTGGTCCTCGACCCACACCGGGTGATCCAGGTTGAACGGCACCTCGTAGACGCGCCTGCGCATCTGCGGGATCAGCGGTAGTCGCCTGCCGAGCTCGGCCTTGAAATTCTCGAACGAATAGTCCCCCGAGCTGGGATCCAAGATCAGCAGCGCACATACGTGCAGGTGCTGGGTCCCGGTTTCCAAGTAGAGAAAGCTGGCATCCAATCCGGTTAGTCGCTCCATAGCGGGAGACTACTAGAACGCGTTCTAGTCTTGGGCTGAATGGGTGGGATGTGGGTCTCAGTCGTGGTCTCTATTGTCAAGCGGGCTAACGGCATTGAGGGGGCGACGGGCCGGGGGTTGTTCTGCGGCGCGGGCCGCGACCGGAGGCTCGTTTGCGCTGCTACGGATATGTATGTAACCCCAAGTTCCATATATGTGTATGATGATTGCTACAGCCATGCAGGAAGGCGCGCGACGACGCGGTCGTGAGAGGAGTACCGATGAAGCTACTTCGTAGCGGTAGACGGCGGCCGGACACCGATCCGGGTGAGGTCGCGCTACACGCCCGCAATGTGCAATTCCAGTGGGCGGACACGCCGCTGCACTGGATGCCGGCGGAGCCGATCGCCTCGCACCTGATCAACTCACTGAATCTGCTGCTGCCCGAGGGCGAGCGCATGTTCTGCGCGGCCTACACCGAGGCGTTGCCGTTCGTGAAGGACGACAAGCTGCGCGAGGCCATGCTCGGGTTCATCGGCCAGGAGTCCATGCACGCCGAGACGCACGACAAGGTGCTGAACGAGGTGCTCGCCGCGCACGGTATCGACCCGGAACCCTATGTGCGGCAGGCCGAATACCTGTTCCGCAAGACGCTGGGACCCAAGCAGGCCGGCGGCGTGGCGCAGCGCCAGGTGATGGTGGAGCGGCTGGCGTTCATCGCCTGCCTAGAGCACTTCTTCGCCTACCTCGGCGACTGGGTGCTCAACGCCGAGCTGGAGAAGTTCGGCGCCGACCCGCGGATGGCGGATCTGTTCCGCTGGCACGGTGCGGAGGAGGTCGAGCACCGGCACGTCGCGCACGATGTGGCGGTCTATTTCGGGGCGGGCTATGTGCGGCGCGCGGCGATCATGACGCTGGTATTCCCGATCTTCATCACGCTGGTGGTGCGCGGCACCAAATTCATGGTCCACCAAGACCCCGCGCTGCCCGATCTCGGCTATCCACGGCTGATCAAGCGGGTCTTGGGCGCGATGTGGCGCGGGGCGCTGCCCGGCGTGCCGTCGTTGCTGTGGAGTGCGCTGTCGACCTTCAAACCCGGCTACGATCCGGAAACGGTCGGTTCCACCGCGCAGGCGGTGGCATACCTCGCGAAATCACCTGCCGCGCAAGCGGTCGCGTCGTGACCGTGCGGCCGATACCGGAGCAGCTGCCCGCGGATCTATTCGGTAAGCGGGCGCAGGACCGGGCGGTGCGGGTGCTCGACGCGGTCGCGTCGGCGCGGCTGCGCTGGACAACACTGGTCAATCGGCGCGATCTGTCGACCAGGATCGACGACCGCCGACTTGCCCTCGTGGTGACCGAGCGGCGGATCGAGGCGCACGACCAGGACGTGGTGAGCCTGCGGCTGGAAGCCGCGGACGGGCGGGTACTGCCGCCGTGGCGGCCGGGCGCCCATCTGGACCTCGAACTGCCCTCGGGGCGGCTGCGGCAGTACTCGCTGTGCGGCGATCCGGCCGACATTCGCGCGTATCGCGTTGCCGTGCGCCGCATTCCGGACGGCGGCGGTGGGTCGGTGGAGGTGCACGACGGCCTGCCGATCGGTGCGCCGCTGACCGTGCGCGGGCCGCGCAACGCCTTCCCGTTCGCCGTACCCGGTCACGGATCACCCGCCGCCCGTTTGCATTTCATCGCGGGCGGCATCGGGATCACGCCGATCCTGCCGATGGCACGGCTGGCGCAGCGGCTCGGTATCGACTGGTCGATGGTGTACACCGGCCGCAACCGCGAAACCATCCCGTTCCTCGATGAGATCGCCGGGTTCGGTGACCGGGTCACGATCCGCACCGACGACGAGCACGGCCTGCCCGACGCCGCCGCGCTGCTGCCAGGGGTCGCCGCCGACACCGCGGTCTACTGCTGCGGCCCGGTGCCGATGACCAGCGCCGTTGCCGCCGTAGTGCGCGAAATGCCCGGTGTGGAATTGCATTCCGAGCGGTTCTCGCCGCCGCCGATCGTGAACGGCGTGCCCTTCGAGATCGAATTCGCCTCCACCGGCGAGGTGATCGAGGTGGCCGCGGATCGCTCGGCGCTCGACACCATCCTCCAGTCCCGGCCGGATCGCCCTTACTCGTGCAGGCAGGGCTTCTGCCGCACTTGCAAGGTGCGGGTGCTGACCGGCGAGCCGGAGCATCGCGAAACCGTGCTCACCGCCGCCGAACACGAGGCGGGCGAAATGCTGGTCTGCGTATCCCGTTCGCCCGGTGGGCGACTGGTGCTCGATCTGTAACCATGACCTCTGGTCAGCAAGGAGAAACCCGATGACGACCATCGAACCACCGGAGCTGGTGGCCGCCGAGCGGACGGTACGCAGCGGCGAATTCGCGCTCGCCGTCTATGAATACGGGGACCCGACCGCGGAAACCGTGCTGCTGGTGCACGGCTGGCCGGACACCAATCATCTCTGGGACGCGGTGGTGCCGTTGCTGGCGCGGCGCTTCCACGTCGTCACCTACGACACCCGCGGGCACGGGCGATCCACCCGGACCCGGCGCACCGAGGACTTCCGGCTGGACCAGTTGGCCGGAGACTTCTTCGCCGTCGCCGACGCGGTCAGTCCCGACCGGCCGGTGCACGTGCTCGCGCACGACTGGGGTTCGGTGCAGGTGTGGGAGGCGGTGTGTGAGCCGCAGGCGACCGCTCGGATCGCGTCGTTCACCTCGGTGTCCGGACCGAATCTCGACCACATCGCGAACTGGATGCGCGACCGGCTTTCCCGGCCGACGCCGCGCAATATCTGGCAGCCGTTCAGCCAGGCATTGTCCTCGGCCTACACCTTCTTCTTCATGACGCCGGGCCTGCCGCGGGCCGTTTTCGGCCTGCTCGGCACCGAGCGGCGGTGGCAGCGGGTCGTCTCGATCATGAACGAGACGCCGCCCGCGAATGTGACCCTGGGCCCGACGTTCCGCAGCGACCTGGTCGACGGCCTGCTGATCTACCGGGCAAACATCGTGCAGCGCTTGCTTTCGCCGCGGGAGCGGCACACCGAGGTGCCGGTGCAGCTGATCGTCGCGCGTCGCGACGTCGCGGTCCGGCCCGCCGGATACGACGACGAACGCAAGTGGGTGCGGCGGCTGTGGCGCCGTGATGTACCAGCCGGGCACTGGATGCCGTTCTCCCACCCCGAATTGCTGGCCACCGCGACCACCGAGCTGATCGACACGATCAATGGTGCCGCGGTCCCGCGCGGGCTACGGCGTGCCGAAGTCGGCCGCAGCGCAAAGCCGTTCGAGGATCAGCTGGTGGTGATTACCGGCGGCGGCAGCGGTATCGGTCGCGAAACGGCGTTGGCGCTGGCCCGGCGCGGTGCCGAAATCGTGCTGTCGGACATCAATCTCGTCGCGGCGAAAGAGACCGTAGAGCTGATCGCCGCCGAAGGCGGTGTGGCGCATGCCTACCAGCTCGATGTCTCCGACGCGGCCGCGGTGACCGTCCATGCCGAGGCCGTACTGAAAACCCATGGTGTGCCGGACATCCTGATCAACAACGCCGGTGTCGGCCAGGCCGGCGGGTTCTTCGACACCTCGGCCGCGGAGTTCGATCGGGTCATGCGGATCAATCTCGGCGGCGTGGTGAACGGCTGCCGGGCGTTCGGATCCGCCATGGCCGAGCGCGGTTTGGGCGGGCACATCGTGAACCTGTCCAGCATGGCGGCCTACAGTCCGCAGCAGGGCTTCAGCGCGTACTCCACCAGCAAGTCGGCGGTGTTCATGTTCTCCGACTGCCTGCGCGCGGAACTCGCCGGTCGCGGTATTTCGGTGCACACCATCTGCCCGGGCATCGTGCACACCAATATCGTTGCGAACACCACCTTCTCGGGTGTCAGCGCCGAAGAGGAGAAGCGCAAGCAGGAGCGCTACGACAACCTCTACCGGATGCGGCGCTACGGGCCGGAGAAGGTGGCCGAGCAGATCGTGCGTGCCGTCGAAAAGGACCGGAGCATCGTGCCGGTGACGCCGGAAGCCCGATTGCAGTACCACGTCAGCAGGCTCGCGCCCGCCATCGGCCGATTCGTCGCGGCCCGAGTGAAGCTCACCTAGTCGGACAGGGCACGCAGGTCGGCCTCGATGGCCGCGACGCGCTCGGCGTCGACGCCCCACGGGTGTTCGACGCCGACCCTGCCGTCCAAGTCCCACAACACGCAGGCCTCGCCGGGCTCGGCCACCAGTGCCCAGGCCACCACGGTGCGGCCGAGTTGCTCGCCCATCGAGCCGTGCGAAACCTTTGGTGGCCCAGCGCCTTCCGGGAAATGGTGGAGGAATTTGCCGTAGGCCGCGGCGCAGAAGGCGGCATATCGCTCGGTGCAGAGAATGAACCCGTGCCAGGCCTCGTCCACCGCGTGCGACGGCATGCCGATGACCTGCCCGTCGCGCATTGCCGCGCCGCAACAGCGCAGCCATTGCCGCAGGCCGGTCTCGACGAGTTCCCGTGGCTGCCAAGGGCAGGTCTTGTAGATGGCCTCGGGCAGTTGCAGAGCGGCGACGGTGGTGTTGACCGCGGCCAGATCGATTTCGCGCTGCCGGGATCTGCGGAAGCTGAAGGACGGCACAGTTCACTGTACGCAGCGTCGGTGGGCCGCTACGGTTCATGGATGGGTGACGTTGTCCTTCTCCTGGTCATCGTGGGGCTGGTGCTGGTGGTTATCGCCACGCCGTTCTTGATCATCGGCGCGATCGTCGGGGCGCGGCGCAACAGGCGAGTTCCGCCCTACCGCGGCAGGCGCGGGGGCGGTCCCCGCCGCGGGTATGGCGGCGGAAACCGACCGGGCCCGTACTGGGCTGCCGGTGCCGCCGGGTTCGCCGATACCGACTCCGGTTCGTCGAGCAGTTGTGGCGGCGGATACGAACCGGGGCACGGCGGTGGCCATCACGACAGCGGTGGAAGTAGCAGTAGCTGCGGGGGTGGGAGCAGCAGTAGTTGCGGCGGCGGAAGTAGCAGCAGCGGCTGCGGTGGGGGCGGTTCCTGACCGCTTGACCTCAACGCCTCTTCAGGTTCCATGCTGGTCCAAGTCGGACGAGACATGGAAGCGATGGAGGTTTGTCATGCGGGTTGTGCAAGCGGTGGAATTCGGTGGGCCGGAAGTACTTACGGTGCGTGAGGTGCCGGAGCCGGTGGCCGGGGCGGATGAGGTGGTGGTGCAGGTGGCGGCCGCCGACGTGATGTTCTTGGACACCCGGTTGCGCAGCGGTTGGGGTGGCGACTTCTTCGAATTGCGGACGCCCTACGTCCCGGGCGGCGCGGTCGCCGGGGTAGTCGTAGCGGTGGGCGCCGATGTCGATCGGTCCTGGGTGGGTAAGCGCGTCGCCACGGCGACCGCCGCCAGCAGGATCGGCGGCGGTCAACCGATCGGCGGATACGCCGAGCAGGCGCTCGCCAAGGCCGCGACGCTGACCGTCGTGCCCGAGGGGCTGAGCCTGTTGCAGGCTGTCGCGCTCACCCACGACGGAAAACCGCGCTGGCGGTGTTCGACCGCGCCGCGATAAAGCCGGGGGAGTGGGTGCTGATCACCGCCGCGGGCGGCGGGTTGGGCACCTTGCTGATCCAACTCGCCCGCACGGCGGGCGCCCACGTGATCGCCGCGGCGCGTGGACGGACCAAACTGGAGTTGGCCGAGCGGCTCGGTGCCGAGGTCGTCGTCGACTACTCCGTGCCCGGCTGGTCGGACACGGCCCGGGCGGCGACCGGCGGCGCGGGCGTGGCCGTGGTGCTGGACGGCGCGGGCGGTGCGCTGGGCGAAGCGGCCTTCGACGCCATCGCCGACAACGGCCGATTCCTCGGATATGGGGCCGCCGCAGGTGAATTCGCTGCGCCGGACCGCGAGGTGGCCGCGTCCCGTGGCATCGCGGTGGACGGTCTGTTCGACGTCACCGACGGCAACACCGACTGGATGGGGCTGGCCGAACGTGCCGTCGCCGAGGCCGCGGCGGGGCGGCTGGAAGTGGTGATCGGCCAAACCTTTTCACTCGACGAGGCCGAACGCGCCCACGCCGCCATCGAGTCCAGGACCGCGCTGGGGCGCACCCTGCTGACCGTGGATTCTGCTGTCTGAGACCGTTCGATCGAGGCTCTGGCGGGCACCCTGGCTCAGCGCTAGGGTGCCCTGGGTGGAGACTCTGATCGTTGTTGGTGTGGTTCTGCTAGTACTCGCCGTCGTCGTAGTTGTCGTGCAAATCGCCAGCAGACCCCCGGCCGACGAGAGTCGTTGGGACAGGGACGATCCCGACGACTATCGCGGCCGCTGGAATGAGCGCGATGACGATGACGACCGGGACCGATAGGGGTCAGCCGATCGGCGACAGCACCACCACGGCGATGGGTCGCTTGGTCAGCTTCTGATAACTGCTGTAGCGACCCCTGCTCACCTTGTCGACAATCGCGAACCGGCGCGCATACTCCGGATCGTCCGGATAGGTAGGCCGCGCAACCACCCGCACCTTGCGCCGCCCGATCTGAATCTCACACTCCGGCAGCGCCTTCAGATTCGCCAGCCAGCCCGGCGGCCGCGGCGAACCCCCATTGGACGCCGTCACCAAGTAGTCCGCCCCATCCTTGCCGTAAGTCAGCGCCGACGTCCGCGGCTGCCCTGTCTTGCGCCCCACCGTCCGCAGCAGCAACGTCGGATTCCCGAACAGCAGCCGATGCCC
Source organism: Nocardia iowensis (assembly GCF_019222765.1). NCBI lineage: Bacteria > Bacillati > Actinomycetota > Actinomycetes > Mycobacteriales > Nocardiaceae > Nocardia > Nocardia iowensis. The sequence continues at coordinate 2,321,416 of NZ_CP078145.1, forward strand.
CACCAACCCGCCACTCTTCTCGTACACCCACTGATGCGCCTTCAGCACATTCGCGAACATATTGGCCATGGTCGACCCTCCAGAACGGTTGCGGGGACGACCCCACCCTAACCACCACTTCGGGTCCAAGTGGTGTAAGCGCCACCCCAGCCGGTAGCATCCCCCACGCCTGTGGTTCACCCCGCAGAAGAGGGGCGGTAGCTCAGTCGGTTAGAGCCGTGGACTCATAATCCATTGGTCGCGGGTTCGAGCCCCGCCCGCCCCACAAAACCGCTGCTGAGCAGCGTGGTCGGGTAGCGAACCTGGCGCCGATCGGGGCCAGGTCGCTATTTACTCGCTAATTTCACCGGGTAGCGCGAGAGTATCGAAGCGGTCGCGCGCGTCTAGGCCCTGGCGAAGGTCAGTATGACGCAGCCCACACTCGCTCCTCGCACGCTGCGATACCAACCCTCGTAGTATCGTCCCTTAGTTCAGCAACTAAGGGACGTTCGCCGACCCGAACAAACTATTCGAAGCATTGACGCCGGAGGAGGGATGGGGCAGGCGGTCGCGGCGACCGCACCGTACGCGAACTTGTTGCCGCTATAAGCAGCATTGTTTATGACGGCAATCGGTAGGTCCTATCCTTGGCCGATGTGCACCAGCCGCCGGGGGCGGGCATTGCGTCTATTTCATAGTGTCGACAAGATCGTCTGTGTGACTCGGGGAGTGTCGTTGTCTAAGATCCGTATATTTGGCGCTGTTGGCGTCGTCGTTCTCATTCTCCTGGCAGGCTCGCTTTACTTCGGCTTGCGCAAGTCTGATGAAGCTCCGGCGAATCAGAAAGCGATCTCGGTGGCGGTCGACGTGACCAATCTGCCGCAACGCGTGATTCAGGTGAAACAGACGATCCCCGTTCAGCCGGGCGAGGTAGATTTACTTTTTCCGCAGTGGCTGCCCGGCAACCACTCTCCGTCCGGTCCGATCGACAAGATCGCGGGCATCACCTTCACCAGCGCCTGGAACAAGCTGGAGTGGAAGCGTGATCCGCTGAACGTGTATGCGTTCAAGGTTACTGTGCCCGACGGCGTGGAATCAATTGACGCGAGCTTCCAGTACTTCACCCCCACCGATTCCACTCAAGGGCGCGTGGTGATGACGCCGAATATGCTGAATTTGCAGTGGAATGCCGTGGTCCTCTATCCAGCTGGTGCTCCCGTCAGTGAGATTCCCTTCATTCCGAGCGTTACCTACCCGCCAGGATTCGAGGCCGGAACCGCGCTGGAGGTCGCTGGCAAGGACGGCGACACCGTGAATTACAAGCAGGTTCCGTTGGACATCCTCGTCGACTCGCCCGTGTATGCGGGGCGCTATCACAGGGAGTTCGACCTGGCTCCTGGCGCGAAAACCCCTGTGCGGCTGCAAGCATTCGCAGACGCACCGGAGCAGCTCGAAGCCAAGCCCGAGCACATTGAGCTGCACAAGGCTCTGGTGCAACAGGCTGTGAAACTGTTTGACTCACAACACTATGACCACTACGACTTCCTGCTGTCGTTGTCGAATCAGCTCAGCTCCAACGGATTGGAACACCAACGATCCAGCGAGAACGGCCAACCCACGGACTATTTCACCGGGTGGGACCCCGCGGTTGGCAGCGCCGATCTGCTCGGGCACGAGTTCACCCATTCCTGGAACGGCAAGTTTCGACGTCCGGCAGACCTGTGGACACCCAACTACAACGTCCCGATGCAAGACAGCTTGTTGTGGGTCTACGAGGGACAGACGCAGTATTGGGGCAACGTGCTCACCGGCCGGTCCGGCTTGCGACCTGCGGAAGTCTCTCGTGATGCGTTGGCTTCGGTAGTCGCCGCATACACCGAAAACCGGCCCGGACTCACCTGGCGCAATCTGCAGGACACCACCAACGATCCCATCATCGCTCAGCGGCGTACGAAGCCGTATCTGTCGTGGCAGCTCAGCGAGGATTACTACCGGGGCGGGCAACTGGTGTGGCTGGGGGTGGACGCGCGTATCCGCGAACTGTCGGGGAACACAAAGTCACTCGATGATTTCGCTCGTGCGTTCTTCGGTGTCGACGAGAGTAAGTGGATGTCACAGAACACCTACGACTTCGACGACGTCGTCTCGACGCTGAATGGCGTGGTCTCCGACGATTGGGCGAAGTACCTGCGCGATCGCCTCGACGGAAAGGAACCGTTCGCCGCAAGTGTCGAGAAGACGGGGTGGAAGTTGGTCTTCGACAACAACCCGGGTGCCCTCCTCACGGCTCAGATGAAAAAGGCTGAGGGCGCCGTCAATTACACCTACTCCATCGGTCTCAACGTGTCCGGTGAAGGCAAGGTCACCGACGTGCGATGGGACGGGCCCGCATTCAAGGCCAAAGTCGGCACCGGGATGACGGTGGTTTCGGTCAACGACGCCCCCTATTCCCAAGCCACGATGGAAGCCGCAATCGAGGCGGCCAAGACAGACCCGGCACCGATCCGATTGCAGGTGAAAGACTTCGATCAGACGCGGACCGTTGAACTGGACTATCACGACGGCCTCCGCTACCCGCATCTGCAACGCATCGACGGCACCCCGGACTACCTCACCCAAATCCTGGCCGCGCGGAACTAGCGCACGGTCTAGCATCGGGACGTCGCGAGCGCGCAGTTGGTCCAGCAAGGAGCCTGGTCCTCGAACTGATCGACCAGCGCACGAACTAGCGCGCCGCGACGAACCGGAACTTCGCGTTCCTGTGCAAGTACCCGACCTCGCTCGGCCACGTACTGGTAGCCCCGAAAGCCCATCGCGAGCACGTGGTGGGCGACTTCAGCGAGGACACGTTCCTCGCAGTGATGAGTTTGGTGCACCGAGTCTGTTTGGCCTCGTGGGCCCTGGACCACCCCGCCGATCCGGGCAGCTCCCAAGCCCTCACCACCACCGCGACGAATGGCTGCGCGCGCCTATCGTGCGTTGTCGACCGAGACGCGCTGCGGCTCGGGACATCCCACAATGCCGAATTCGATACGCTTCGCGGTCCAGCAGTAGCGGGAGGTCGGCCAATGGATGAACGAACCCTGGGGCGTGGCCGAGGCGCGGAGCGTTGGGAAAACTACTGGCATCGACGGCGAGACGAGCGGTTCACTGGACAACCATGATCCCGAGCGATACCCGCCCACTGTTCCCGGTCGAGCGACAGGCTCTGCTCGAGCTACTCCGGTCGTTGGAGCCGGCAGACTGGACGAAGCCGACGGTATGTCCTGGCTGGAGTGTCGCCGACGTGACTGCGCACATCCTCAACGACTACATGCGGCGCATCTCGGGCAGCCGAGACCAACACGGCGGTGCCGCCTTTCGCGACGGGGAAACCCTGCCGGCCTACCTGGCACGCGTCAATGAGGAGTTCGTCCGCGCGATGCGGCAATGCAGCCCGCACCTGGTCATCGAGCTACTCGCACAACTGGGCCCAGAGCTGGATCTCATCTGGGCGGCAACCGATCTCGAGGGCCCCGCACATCTGGACGTTTCCTGGGCGGGGTTGAGTGTCAGTCCAGGCTGGCTCGACATCGCCCGTGAATACACCGAATTCTGGGTCCATCAGCAACAGATCCGCGACGCGGTGTATCGGCCCGGGGCCGATGATGTTTCGATGCTGCGTCCGGTGCTGGTCACCTTCCTGCACGCGCTGCCGTCGGCCTTGCACGATCGGATTCGACCTAGCGGTGCGACGGTGCGGTTCGAGGTCGTCGGCCCGGCGGGCGGGTGCTGGACGGGCGTGTCCGACGGTCAGCGCTGGGAGTTGACGACGTCGCAAGCTGTGGAGCCGACCGCATCCGTGCGGATGGACCAGGACACGCTCTGGCGGCTGGCCAGCCGTGGCATCACCGTCGAAACTGCCCGTCGGCGTAGTGAATTGCGCGGTGATCAGGAGCTGGCCGAGTCCGCGACGACACTGCTCGCCGTGGTGGCTTGATTCAGCCGATCGCTCGTGCACGGCCCGTCAGGCGATGACGTGTTCCGGTTGTATGTGGATGATCACCCGCTCGACGTTCCGTCTCTGCTCGTACGGGTAGGTATCCAGATCTAGGTACTTGCGCGCCAGCTGATCCAGGAATGCTTTGCCGGGGTCTGGCTCGATCGTGACGACACGGCCGCGGACTTCCAGGTAGCGATAGGGGTCGTCGGGATCGAGGATCGAGACCGACACCCGCGGATCGCGCTGGATGTTGCGATATTTTTGCCGGTCGGTGCCGGTTGAGATGAGCAGCTGCCCATGGACGGCGTCGAAGTCGAACCATACCGGGTGTGACTGCGGCTCACCGTCGGGTCCCAGCGACGCGAGGTGCGCGAAGCCCTTCTTGCCGAGTATGTCGGCGTGGCTGTCGAGGATCGTGGCAGGCCGTGTCTTCCCGCTGCCTGTCCGCCGGTTGATGTCGTCGACATCGTCGGCCCTGTCGCGGATCTCAGCCATCGTTTTCTCCTCGCTGTCGTGAATATGGAGCCAAAGTGGGGGACCGCACCCTTTCGCGAGAGATCACGCACCTCGGGTTGTCAGGATGTTGACATGGAGAGTCTGTGTCATGATGCTGACATGCGTCAAGAGGAGACCGTGGGCGAATTAGAGCAATCGGTGGGCTACGTCCTCAAACAGGCCCAGGCCGCGCTGCACTCCGCAATGGACGCGGTGCTGCGCCCGCTGGAACTGACTGTGGCGCAATACGCCTGCCTCGAATTACTCGGCCGGCGCCCGGGGATATCCAACTCCGAACTCGCCCGCGGCGCGTTCGTCACCCGCCAATCGATGAACCTCGTCCTGCGCGGGTTACAAGACCGCGGCCTGCTCACCCGACCCGAGCAGGCCCCCCGCGGCCGCGCGCTGCCCACCCGGCTCACCAGCTCAGGGCAGGGGAAATTGCGCGCCGCCAGCGTCGCCGTGCGCACCGTCGAACGGCAAATGTTCTCCCCGCTGTCCGCGGAAGAGCAATGCCGACTGCGCAACGACCTTGCCGTCTGTGTTGCCGCGATTCCCCCGGCCCAATCGACCACGTGAGACGCACCCTTAAGCCATCTTCACCGGTACCGATTCCGTCAGCGCCGCTCGGCATCGGATGCTGGTTGGCTACTCACGAGCCGTAACACGCTGTGGCGCAGTACCTGCTGGGCTTCGGGAACGGTCATGCGGTCGGTGCGGACCTCATCTCCGGCCGCGTTGCCGAGGGCGATGATGGCGGTGACCAGCCATTGCGGGGAGGCGGCCGGCTCGAATTCACCGGCTTGCTGGCCGCGGCGGATCAGGGTCAGTAGGCGGGTGTTGAGCGGGACGGCGCGGCTGCGGTCGCTCGGTCCCGCGAAGGCTCCGACGTGGTGCAGGATCGGCGATTTCCGGAAGAACCGCCAGCCGATGTCGAGCAGCCGCAGCAAGGCGTCGGTGGCGGGCCCATCGTCGAGGTGGGCGGCGTCGAACGCCGCTTTGGCCTGGCCGGTGATGTGATCGACGGTGGCGGTGAGCAATTCGTCTCGGGACGCGAAATGGGCGTACACCGTCTGGCGAGTCACCCCGGCTTCCTTCGCGATCGTGGACATCCCCGCTCCGGGCCGCTCGGAGAGTAGCCGGACGGCCGCCTCGAGGATGAGGGTCCTGCTGCGCTCGGCGTCGGCTCGCCGCTTCGGTTCCCGTTTTTCGATCAACTCTTACACCCTTGTCAAATTTAGCGGGACACTCTAGCCTTTACATCACTGTAAGAATTCTATCGCTTGGAGTGCCTTGAACCGCGTCCGACTTACTCATTCCCTCGCACTGCTCACCACCGGACTCCTCGCCGGCGCCTTCGGCTACGGCGCCGCCAACCTCGCACCCACTTTCCGTCGCGTCCCGTTGCAGATGCGGCTCGAGTTCCACACCGATCTAATGCGGAACAACAGCGTCAGCATGCAACTCACCATGGCCTTGGCCGCGCTGTCCTGCGTGGCTCTCGCCGCGGTGACCAGCGGCCGACCTCGCCTACTCGCCGCGCTGTCCGGCACGCTGGTCGTGGCGAGCTTTGTGATCACCCGCTTCGGCAACGTCCCGATCAACCACCAGATCAACAGGTGGGTCACCGAAGGCGCACCCACCGACTACGCCGAGATCCTCACGCGCTGGGACTACTTCCACTACCTGCGAACCGGCACCGCACTCATCGCCTTCACGCTGATGATCTTGCTCGCGATGTGGGCCGCGAGCCGCGAATCGAACACCGGCATGCGGGAGAAGCCGGTCGCGGTGGCCACGTAGCTCACGAGAACCGGGTCATCGGTATGGGCCAGACGATATGACTGATAAGGAAGGAATCGCACTCGTGCGTAAACAGATTGTGGCGGCCGCGGTGATGGCGACCCTGCTTGGCTCCTCCGGCGTTGCCGTGGCGGCGCCCGCGCAGGGATGGGAAGCGGTATGGGCGACGGCCACGATGCGGGCGGGGAAGAACTACACGCCCAACTGGTCCGAGGAAGGCTTCGCCGATCACACTGTGCGCCAGGTGATCCGAGTTACCAGCGGCGGACCTGCGCTGCGGCTGCGGTTGTCCAACGCCTACGGCACACAGCCGCTTCAAGTGACCGGCCTGACCATCGCGCGCACGGCATCCGGCGCGGCGATTCAACCAGAAACAATGCAGCACTTGGCTGTTGGCCTCAACCGGTCATTCGTGATCGCTCCGGGTTCCGAAATCGTCACCGACCCAGCGATCTTCCCGGTAGCGCCGCTGGATTCGCTGACTATCACGATGTATTTCGCACAACCGACGGGGCCATCCACCTATCACGCGCAGGCGATGGGGACGAGCTACCGCGGATACGGTGATCACCGCGCCGACGCCACTGCCGATGCCTTCACCGAGACGTCGGTGTCCTACTACTACCTGTCCGCCATCGAGACAGTCGCTCTGCCCCGCCAGTCGGGTGTGGCCTTGTTCGGCGACTCGATTACCGACGGTTACGGCGCGACACCGGACGCTAGGAACACCTACCCGGATGAGCTCGCCGAGCAGCTGACCGCGCAGGGCACGCCGCGGCCGCTGCTGAACCTGGGTATCGGCGGCAACCGTGTCACCGTCGATTCCCCCACCCTCGGCGACAGCGCGTTGTCGCGGTTCCGGCGCGACGCCCTGGAACAGCCAGGAGTGGGCACTGTCGTGATCCTCGAGGGCATCAACGACATCGGGCTCGGCGGCGGTCAGGACCGCAACGGTGCGCCGCAGGCGCAAGTGTCCGCCGAACAGCTGATTGCCGGCCATCGCAGCCTGATCCAGCAAGCCCGAGCCGCGGGCGTCCGGGTGATCGGCGCCACCCTGCCCCCGTTCCAAGGTTCGCGTTACTACACCGAAGAGCGCGAAGCCCGGCGGCAGGCCGTCAACGCCTGGATCCGAACCTCAGGCGAATACGACGCGCTCGTCGACCTCGACACGGCGCTGGCCGACCCGGCCGACCCGCGGCGCCTCGACCCCCGCTTCGACGCCGGCGACCACCTGCACCTCAACGACATCGGGTATGCCGCGATGGCCGCCGCTACCCAACGTCAGTTGCAGGCTTAGCGTGTTGGGGCCGTGGTCGCGGCCCGCGCCCCGCGGCCACTAGCCCGACACGATATGCACCTCGCGCCGTCCGGCTTATGCAGACCGCTGGTTACCACCGGCGCTCACGCCCGCCTCATGACCGCCTGGGTAGTTGCACCGTGACGCAGAGCCCGCCGGCGGGGCGCGGGGTGAGGGTGAGGGTTCCGTCGTGTGCCTGGGCGATGCTCTTGACGATGGCCAGGCCGAGGCCGACACCCGCATGATCACTGCGGATGCGTTCGGTGCCGCGCTGAAACGGCTCGACAAGCGTGGAAACCAGCTGGGGGGTGAGCTTTTCGCCCGTGTTCTCGACAGTGAGCGCCACGCTCTTGGGGTGGACGCTGGTCGTCACCCGCACGATGCCCTGTTCAGGCAGATTGTGGACGATCGCGTTGTGCACGAGGTTCGTTGTCATCTGCTGCAGGAGCGTGCGGGAGCCGAGGGTGGGTGCCATGTCGCCGGTAATCTCGATGGTGAGGCCGCGTTTTTCGGCGAGGGGGAGCAGCGTTTCGATAGCTTCTTCCGCTGTGAGGGACAAGTCGACGTGTTCTCGGGTGAAGGACCGTTGATCGGCACGGCTGAGCAGGAGCAATGCTTCGGTGAGGTTGATCGCGCGGGTATTGACGGTGTGCAGGAGGGCGACCAGTTCGCCGGTGTCGCGGCTCGGATCATTGCGGGCCACGTCGAGAAGTGTCTGCGTGATCGCCAGTGGGGTCCGCAATTCGTGGGAGGCGTTGGCGGCGAACCTCTGCTGTTCGGCATTGTGTGCTTCCAGCCGTGCGAGCATGGTGTCGAAGGCGTCGGCGAGTTCGCGGAACTCGTCTGTGCGGCCCTCCAACTGGATTCGGTGGGAGAGCGACCCGTTCGCGGCCATCCGGGTGGCGTTCGTGATGCGGGTCAGCGGGGCGAGCATCCGTCCGGCGAGAATCCATCCGCCTGCGAGACCGAACATCAGCAGGAAAGCCAGCGCCCAGGCTGCTTTCGGGCCGAAGGCGCTCAGCAGTTCGGCGCGGTTGGGTCCGCCACCTGGGGCCCTGCGAGCGTCCTCGGGCACGTAGCGCAGGAGGAATACCCATACGACCGCAAGCAGTAGGGCACCAGCGAGCATGAGGAATCCGGCGTAGCTGAGGGTGAGTTTGAGGCGAATGCTCAACCCCGGTGCCCTATCCACGCTCGCCTCTCTCGCCTCCTGTGTCGATGCGGTAGCCGACGCCGGGCACCGTGGCGATGATCCATGGTTCGCCTAGGCGTTTGCGCAAAGCGGAGACTGTGATGCGCACGGCGTTGGTGAACGGGTCGGCGTTCTCATCCCATGCTCGTTCCAAAAGTTCTTCGGCGCTGACGACACCGCCTTCGGCAGCGACGAGAACTTCGAGCACGGCGAATTGTTTCCGGGTGAGCGCGACGTAGCGGCCGTCGCGGTAGACCTCGCGGCGGAACGGATCCAGACGCAGGCCGACGATCTCGCGCACGGGTGGTCTGCTGTGGGCGCGTCTGCGGTCGAGTGCTCTGAGTCTGAGCACGAGTTCTCGGAGTGCGAAGGGTTTGGTGAGGTAGTCGTCGGCACCGAGTTCGAATCCGGAGGCCTTGTCGTCGAGCCGGTCGGCGGCGGTGAGCATCAGGATCGGCATCCCGCTGCCGGAGGCGACGATGCGTTCGGCGATCTCGTCGCCGGAGGGACCGGGGATGTCGCGGTCGAGGACGGCGATGTCGTAGGCGTTGATGCTCAGCAGCTCCAGCGCGGTGTCGCCGTCACCGGCGATGTCGGCGGCGATCGCGTCCAGGCGCAGGCCATCGCGGATGGCTTCCGCCAGATAGGGTTCGTCCTCGACGATCAACACGCGCATAGACCCTCGATTCTCCCAGCCGGGGGATATCGTCGGCGTATCGAAAATCGCATACGTGCTAGCAACACCACGCTGCCTTCACTGAAGGCATGAACCACAGTAGACCAGCACGAACAGCGACTCGCCGGATCCGATCGACCACCCTCGCGGCCCTCGTGGTCGTCAGCGCGCCGCTGATCGGCGTCTTCGTTTACCAGTCGCTGGCGTCCCTGTCCTCCTCGGGCGCATGGTCCATTCATATTCCGCACGGCGACCACCTGCCGGACCGCGTGACGGTCTTCGATGACGACGTTCCGTCCGTGGCCAACCTCGATCCCGATTTGCTCGGTGCCCTGCGCCGAGCGGCACGTGATGCTGCGAACGACGGGGTCGAGTTCGTCGTCAATAGTGGCTGGCGGTCCCCGGATTATCAGAAGCAACTCTTGCGGGAGGCGGTCTCGAAGTACGGCTCGGAAGCCGAAGCTGCCCGATGGGTGGCCACCCCCGGCACGTCTGCTCACGTGTCGGGGGAGGCGGTCGACATCGGGCCCATCGAGGCAGCGGCGTGGCTGTCCGCGCACGGCGCCGAGTACGGGCTGTGCCAGATTTACAGCAACGAACCCTGGCACTACGAACTGCGGCCCGAGGCCGCCGATTACGGCTGCCCGCCCCGGTATGCCGACCCCACCCAGGACCCGAGGATGCAGCAGTGATCGGCACGCTCGGCGTATTCCGGCCCGGATCCGTCGCGGCCGGAAGCGTTCCCGCGAGCCGCTTTACCCAACCCTCGCTGTTCACCGACGACCCAGCGGCAGCTTCGGCGGCTGCTCCGCGACCTTCGTAGTCTCGCAGCGAGCGACCGGGCCCCAATGGTTCCGAAAATCTTCGCGGACAGCGATGAGTTCTCCGACGGTGCTCCGTCCTATCTGTTGAACGCGCTACCAACCCGGCGCGACCGACCAGAAGGACCGGAAATGACCACCGCCAACCCCACCGCCAACTTCGCCGACGACACCACCTACCGTCCGGGCAAGGTCCGCAACCGCGTCCTGTGGACGCTGCAGATCCTGCTCGGCCTGTTCTTCATCATTGCCTCCGGCGGGCCCAAGCTCGTCATCCCGAACACCCTGATGGAGAACGCCCCCGAGAATCTGACCATCCCCCTCGGGCTGCTGATCTTCATCGGCGTTGTCGAGGTCGCGGGCGGTATCGGTCTGATGGTGCCACGGCTCAGCGCTCTGGCTGCCGCGGGTCTGTCCGTTCTCACCGTGCTCGCCGCCGCGACGCAGGCTTTCATCGCCGACAAGCCCGTGATGGCGATCTTCCCGCTGGTGCTCGCCGCGATCTTCGCCTGGATCGCTTACGAGCGCCGCTCCACTATCACCGACCTGCGCAACTCGCTCTCGCGATGACAAATCCATAAGTACGACCGGCGATCGGTGGCCCACCCACCGATCGCCGATTGTGCGTTCTCGGATCGATCGCCCGTCGGGTTGGCGTCGATCGATCCAGCGGCTATCTGGTCCCCAGTGGCATGGTCGTAGGCGGCAATCTTCCCGACAGATGGACCGATCGAATCGCCGAACGCCTGCGCTGGACCGCCCCGCCCTGGAGCGTGCAGCCCTTCGAATGAAGGTGTACAGATTGCATATTTCGTACTGCAAGTAGACAAATTCCCCTAATTGTCCAAATACTGTTCCGTAGAGAGGCATACGGTCAGTACCGTTCAAACCACCGGTGGATCAGTGGATTTCGGTCCGAGTGGGGCACGGAGGCGTCCGTGGCTCATGGCTCACCGGTGGCGGGCGCCCTCCCGCCGTCTCGGATACCGACGCTGCCCGGAGAAACCTGTGAGGTCTCCGGGCGGCCTCGGCTCTGGCCGCGAGTTCGCCGCCGGGACGCGCCGTTACTTGGCGTCCCAGTAGCACTCCACCACCGCTGTCGTGAACGGGAACCGCACCAGTGTCGGACCGAAGGCGATCCGGCCCGCGGCCGCCGCGGCGGCCGCGATCGCTTCGGCAACCACGGTCGCCTCCTCGGCCGGGCAGTGCACGATGACCTCGTCGTGCTGGAAGAAGACCAGTTCGGCGCGAAGCCCGGCCCGAGTCATCGCATGCCGCAGCCCCGCCAGTACCAGCAGTGCCCAGTCGGCGGCGCTGCCTTGGACCACGAAGTTACGGGTGAAGCGGCCACGAGCGCGGGCCGCGGCGGTGCTGCCATACCCGCTGGCCTCCTCCTGCGATAGGTCCGCCTGGTCCGGCGCCGCCGCGGACAGCGGCGGGCAGGTGCGACCCAGCCAGGTGCGGACCAGGCGACCCTGCTCACCGGCCCGAGCCGCGTCGTCGACGTAGGCCACCGCGGCCGGATAACGGCGGCGCAGTTCGGCCATGTGGGTGAGGGCGTCGCCGGAAGTCTGACCGTAAATGGCGCCGAGTAGGGCGATCTTGGCTTGGGCGCGGTCGCCGCCGAAGGCGCGAGCCGCCAGATCGGCGTACAGATCGTCGCCGCGGCCCGCCACCTCCATCAGCCCTTGGTCGCGGGAGACTGCGGCGAGTACTCGCGGCTCCATCTGGTCGGCGTCGGCGACCACCAGAGACCAGCCGGGGTCGGCGCGTATCGCTTGCCGGATCACCTTGGGGATTTGCAGGGCACCGCCACCGTTGGTGGTCCAGCGGCCGGAAACCGTTCCGCCGGGCAAATATTCGGGACGGAAGCGGCCGTCGTGTACCCACTGTTCGAGCCAGGACCAGCCGTGGGCGGTGTACAGGCGGTAGAGCGATTTGTAGGCCAGCAGTGGCGCCACCGCGGGGTGATCGATCTGCTGGAGCTCCCATTTTCGAGTGGAGGACAACGGGATTCCGGCGCGGGCGAAGGCTCTGATGATGTCGTTGGGCAGATCTGGCCGGACCCGCACACCTTCCCCGAAGGCCCGCGACACCTCCTCGGCCAACTCGGTCATCCGGCGCGGTTCCCCGCCGGGAAAGCGCTCACCGAGCAGCTTGTTCAGCAACTCGCGGTGCACGTCCGCGCGCCAGGGGATCCCGGCTCGCGACATCTCTGCGGCCACCAGCATGCCCGCCGACTCGGCGGCGAGGAGCAGCCGCATCCGCTCCGGATGTTCGGTCTTCGCCGTACGGGCGATCTGTCCCGCGTAAACCTCCAGTAGCGCGGTGAACTCGTCCGTGCCTGGCGGCAGCGGTACCGGACCCGACTCGAACAGCGACGGCTGGGTCTCGGCGGCCCGCGCGGGCGCGTCCGGCGGAACGGGCAGGTTGTGCAATCGCGCCCAGGCCGCCGCCAGCGAGCGGGCCTGGCCCGACTGGCCCTCCTCGTGGCCGATCAGCAGGGCCTCCGCGGCCTGCACGTCGTAGCAGCGCTCGACCCGTACGCCTGCCGCCAGCAAGGGTCGGTAGATCTCGGCGGTGGATCGCCAGACCCACCGCTCGACCTGCGGGCGTGCACGCACCGCCTCGGCGAGCGAGGGTTCGCGCACCACTGGTCCCGCGGGCCGACCGTCCTGATCGAGTGGACACAGACGTGCACCGCCATCGCCCGTCTCCGCCACCGCCCATCTCATGTCCCCGAGTCTTGCACCGGGGAGGTCGGTGCGCGTAATGCCAATGCTTCCCGCGCGCCACCGGCTTGGGTGTTTCGGATGCGAAGCGGGCTTTTCTACAGCACCGCAACAGAACTGGCGCCGGACGCGATACATCGGCTGAGCCGATCAGGCTGGTCGAAACCGAAGGTGCGGGTTAGCTGCGTCGCGGCGGGCAAAACCATAAAATGTCTACTCGACTCGTGATCCACCGTGCTCGGGTCGTCTGCATCGGCGCCCCGAGATGAGTTGATTCAGGAGGAACCAAGATGCCTGGCGCCAGAAGGAGGCCTGGTCAGACTATCGGCGCCGCGACCCGTTCGCGTGGGACAGGAGAGTCGGCCGCCGAGTCCAACGGGCCCGACATACTGCAATTCGTTGCCTGTAACGATCAGCTACGGCGGCATTTGCTGGATTTCGGACTCCAATTGCACACGGTGCTAGATGATCTCGACCGTCCGGAGACAACGCACGAACACGTTCGGGGCATCGTGATGGGTCTCATCGATGAGCTGGAAATGCTCGTGCGCGAATCCGCCTTGGCGATGCTCACCCTGGCCAGCGATGGCAAAGCGACGGCATCTCAGGATGCGCCGACGCCAGCTCAGGCCAGACACACTGACGCCGAAGAGGTTCCCGGCCACTAGCTCGCCTGCGCGAGGTCCGCGACGATCTGAGCCAGCTGTGCGGCCCGGCTGTCCGGCGTGCGCGCCTTCATCAGCCGGAGGAGCAGGGCGTACTGCCGTGTCCGGTCCAGTCGCTCGAAATGGTCGAGTGCCAGGCCGTCAGCGGCCAACGCGGCGGCCAGGTCGGGTGGGACGGTGGCGTCGCGCTGCCGCTGGTAGGCGCTTGCCCACCGCCCGTCGGCCTCGGCCGCCCGGATCGCCGCGAGACCGGGCTCGCGCATCCGCCCCGCGGCGATCAGTGCCTCGGCTTTCTCGACATTGACCTGGGACCAAGGGCTTTTCGGTCGCCGGGGCGAATAGCGTTGCAAGTAGTGCTGCTCGTCGTAGCCCTTGCGATGGCTGTCGATCCAGCCGAAGCACAGCGCGGCATCGAGCGCCTCCCCGATGGTGATCCCCTTGTCGGCCGCACCCTTCTTGCTGATCAGCAACCAGACCCCGGTCGACCGATCGTGCTCCCCGGCCAGCCAAGCCTCCCACTCCGCCGCGTCGGTGAAGCAAATGAACCCTGCATCGCACGTCTCCATAAAGCCATCATCCCCAGTTAAGTGCTCACCAAATGAGCACTTTATCGGCGAAGGTGAGTGGCACATGGCAGCGGCGAAACGCGAGAGCGCCCACTCACGGCTCAGGGTTCGTTGCGTCGAATGCGGACTGGGCGCGCTGGGCCAGGTCGGCGCCGAGCTTGTAGGCCTGGGCCGCCAGTTCCTGGTGGACGTGCGGGTCCGTGGTTTCGGAGCCGTAGAGGAATTCGATGGATGAGTGGGGGATGGCGGAGTATCCGGCGATGCCGTGCTGCAACTGAATGGTCATCGATTCCTTGTAGCCGCGGCGATCGTAGGTGCCCTCCCCGACGCCCGCCACTGCGACGAAGTGCAGCTCTTTGATCGCACTGCCGCCGTCGTGCGCGCTGTTCTCGTAGGCCCAGCCGCGGCTGAAGACCCGGTCGATCCAGCCCTTTGCCAATGCGGGCATGGACCACCAGTACACCGGGAAGAGAACAACGACGACATCGGCCGATTCGAGCAACCGGTGCTCCCGCTCGACGTCGGCGGGTACGTCCCCGAGCAGTCGATGGACCGCGAGATCCGCCGCGTTGTACACGGGGTCGAAGCCGGAGGCGGTCAGGTCATGTGTTGTGGCAGTGGTACTTCCGTCTGCTCGGATACCTTGCTCGACCGCTCGGGTGATAGCCCAGGTGGCGGACTCGTGATCGGGGTGCGAGACCACGAGCAGTACGTTCGGTCGGCGCTGTTCGTTCGTCATGCGGCCAAGGTAAAGTATGACACTAACGTCAATGTCAAGGAGAAGGTCAGTGCGGATCAGCGATCTGAGCCGGATCACCGGCGCGAGCCCGCGGATGCTGCGGCATTACGAGAATGCCGGGGTGCTGACCCCGCAGCGCGACCCCAACGGCTACCGCCATTACCGCGAAGAAGACGTCAAGACGGTGCACGATATTCGCTGCCTGCTCGCCTCCGGCCTCTCGCTGTCGGAAGCGGCAACGCTGATCCACATCGCCTGCACCGCCCCGCAAAACGCCTCCGACCAGGACCGCGACGACGTGCTAGCGCAACTCGACGAGCGCACCCGTCAGCTGGATGCCGGAATCGAACGCCTCCTCGCCGAAAAGGCCAACCTCCGCAAACTCCGCTCGGACATCACCTCCGCCCGCTGACCGGCGGTCCACCGTTCTGCGGACGTGCGAAGCGGTGATGTCTCGTAGTGTGGGTTACGGACTGCCCACTTGCCGCGGTCCTGAGCCGCGCTGCACGCCCGCGCGACGAGGGGCGCGGCCGAGCCGAGCGCGAGGACCATGTCGGACAACGCCACAGCAGATCGATCGGGTTTCGACGCGGTGATCGCCACCGCCGACTACCCGGTGTTCGTCGTGACCACGCGCGCGGGTGGCCGCCAGGCCGGCTGTCTGGTCGGCTTCACCTCGCAGGTGAGTATCGAACCGCCGCGT
This sequence comes from Nocardia iowensis, assembly GCF_019222765.1. Classification (NCBI taxonomy): domain Bacteria; kingdom Bacillati; phylum Actinomycetota; class Actinomycetes; order Mycobacteriales; family Nocardiaceae; genus Nocardia; species Nocardia iowensis. Next base: position 2,337,066 of record NZ_CP078145.1, read on the forward strand.
TTTCTGATCGGCATCTCCAAGAACAACTTCACCTTCGGCGTCGCGGCGGACGCTGACCACCTCGTCGTGCATCTGCTCGGCAGCGAACAGTCCTCGCTTGCCGCGCTTTTCGGCGCCGAGACCGGTGACGACATCAACAAGTTCGCGCACTGCAAGTGGCACGCGGGCCCGGCCGAACAGCCGATCTTGGAGGCCGCGGCCGGATGGTTCGCCGGGCGCATTCTCGAACGGCACGATTTCGGCGATCACGTCGGCATACTCATCGAACCGGTCGCAGCCTCCGCACCCGCCCCGCAAACCGCCCCGCTGCGCTATAACGCCGTAGCCGACCTCAAGCCGGGCCACGTGGCCTAGGGGAGTCAGGCAACCTGTACAGCCTCCTCACCCAGTGCCTGCTCGCGCAGGGTATTCAGCGTCTTAGAGAGAATGCGCGAAACCTGCATCTGTGAGACGCCGAGCCGTTCGGCGATCTGCGCCTGGGTCAGCGATTCGAAGAACCGCATGATCAGGACCCGGCGTTCCCGCTCGGGCAGCGCGGCGATCAGTGGGCGCACCGTCATCGACTGCTCCAGCAGCCCGTAGCACGGTTCCTCCGCGCCGAGTCCCGCCGTGACGGGCAGGGCAGCGTTCTCGCCGTCGTCGCGGACCACGGCATCGATCGACTTGGTCTGATAACCATTGCTCGCGATCAACGCCTGGGTGACCTCGCCGAGCTCGAGCTCCAGTTCGGCGGCGATCTCCCGAGCGGTGGGCACGCGGCCGAGCCGGTTCGACAAGGTTTCGGTGGCGGGCCCGATGAGCTGCTGAATCTCCTTGAGCCTGCGCGGTACGCGCACCGCCCAGGTGTTGTCCCGGAAGTGCCTGCGCACCTCACCCATAATCGTCGGAACGGCGAACGACAGGAACGAGCTGCCACGCGCTACATCGAAACGATCGACCGCGAGCACCAAGCCGACCCGGGCGATCTGGTGCAGATCGTCGAAGGCCTCGCCGCGGCCCGCGAACTTACGGGCGATGTGCTCGGCCAACGGCAGGCACAGTTGCAGCACTTCCTCGCGCAGCTCGTTCCGGTGCGGATCGCCCGCGTCGAGCGCGGCCATCTTCTCGAACCACGGCTCGATATTGTCGTAGCTGTCGCCGCGCGACTGCGAGCGTCGAGCGGTGTCGGTTCGGTCCGTGAACTCACATGGCATCGGATGTTCCTCGCTCCCAGCTGAATTCGATGGCCGTCGGATACCCGCCCGCGGCGGGATCAAAAGGATCTCGGGTCAGCTCGGCCGCATCGGTGAGCATGCGCACCAGCTGCCAGCTCAGCGGATCGCGGCTGACCTCGATATCTCGCGTTGTCGTCGCGCTGATCCGAACGCTGATCCGGCGCCGGTTGTAGGTGAACTCACAGTCGAGGGTCGAGCCGGGCACCGCGTCGAGCATCAGTGCGGTCGCCGCTTCGCTCAGCACCAGCCGGATGTCCGGAATCGCATCGAGCGCGACGTCGGCCATCATGCACACCGTGTCGGCGAGCGCTCGAAGCATTCCCAATTCGTGCAGCTCAGCGGCTAGCTCGACGACAACACGGTGCGCGACCACGGCCGTCTGCTGTGGCGCCGATGTCTCGGAAACCACCTTCATCATGTCCACCGCCTCCCATCGCGTCACTGGGGCCATACCCCAGCGGTGCCGACCCAACCGGGAGATCGGCCCGAAATCGCCCGCGCCGCACCGTTGGTGCTGGATTGCGTACCCAGCTGGAGTAGCGTCGAAATCGGGGAGATTAGGAGTGCGGCGTGGAGGAAGCGTCCGGTGGTTATCACGGTGACCGGCCTGGTGATCCCGACCAGGACGTCACCCGTGCGCGTGGTTCGCTGTTCACCGGAATCGGCACGCTGTGCTCGGCTGCCGTGCGCCTGACCGGTACCGACGGTGCCGCCGTAGCGGTGCTGAGCAGTTCGACGCAAGTGCGCGAATTGGTTTACGCGACCAATGCGACCGCCCAGCAGATCGATGAATTGCAGTTCATCGTCGGTGAGGGTCCCTGCGTCGATGCCTACCGCGACGATCGCGGCGAGTTGTGGCCGAATCTGACGCTGGCGGCCGCCGCCGCGCGGTGGCCCGCGTTCACCCCCGACGTGCTTGCCCTCGGGGTACGCGCCGCGTTCGCCTTTCCGGTACCCGGCGCGGTGCGGCCGATCGGTGTGCTGGAGCTGTATCGCAACGCGGCCGGGATGCTGGCTGCCACCGAGCAGGAGTCGGCGGTGGCGGTCGCGGTGGCGGTCGGGCGCACCCTGCGGGCGAACTGGGCCGAGCGAATCGACGCGGCGGGGAGCGTCGAGATCGCGCTCGAGAAAGCCGGATCGGACGACCGCGCGCTCGAGACCGCCAACGACTTCTCGCGCGCGGAAGTATTCAACGCCGCCGGTATGGTGGCGGTGCAACTCGCGGTCCCGGTCGCCGTGGGTCTGGATCGGTTGCGGGCCTACTCTTACGCGCAGCGGCGCTCCATCGCCGAGGTCGCTGCAGACATCGTCGCCCGGCGACTGTCGTTGCGGGACCAGCGCGACACGACGGAGGGGCAGGAATCATGACCACGGCCCGGACGCGGCTGGCGATCGCGGAGCTGACGTCGACGCTGACCACCGATTTCGACGTGCCGACACTGCTGCACGCCGTTGCTGCCCATGCCCGTGAGTGCTTCGACGCGGTATCCGCGGTGGTGATTTTGGTCGACTCCCGGCAGTCGGCCGAGTCGCCAGGGCTTCAGATCGTTGCCGAGGCGTCGCGCGACGGTGTCTCGGCGGATCCGCGCCTGAACGTGACCGGACCGGGGTCCGCCAGCGCCCGCGACGGTGTGGTGGCGATGATCGCCGATCTCGACGAGGGTGCCGACCTCCGCTGGCCGCAGTATCGCCAGCAGGCTCTGGCCGCGGGTCTGCGATCCATCCGCGCCTTTCCGGTGATCGCGTTGACAGTGCCGCTCGGTTCGGTCGTGGTGCACGTCGACGAGCCATGGGGCAACGCCCGTCCCAACGACTTCGGCCAGATCCTGGCCGATCTCATCGCCATCGCGCTGTCCACCGGGCGAGTGGAAGGCCGGCGCGCGAGCACCAGTGAAACCGTGGAAGCGGTGCTGCATGGCACCACCGTGATCGCCGCGGCGGTCGGCGTCCTGGCCGAATACTTCGACCTGAATATCGCTGCGGCGCGGCACTATTTGGTCCGACTTGCCCGAGCCCACGGCGTCACGCCCACCGACCACGCGCGCGCCATCGTAGAAGCGCAGAACGCCGCGCCACAGGACCCGGGGGCTGCCGGAATATTGCACGCCCCACCGGATCTGGCACCCCCGCGGCACATAGATATCTGACAGTTGTCTCCGGCTGCTGAAAACGGCGTGCACTGCTTACGACACCGGCGACCGACGGGTGCACTAGCAGAAAACCGCAGGTAGCGAGCATACTTACGCTGTGATGGAAACAGGCGCGGTGGCTACCCGGGCGGAGACCGATGCGGTCGTCCAGGTGGTCGGTGTCGGCACCCCGCAGGCGACCGGAAGCTTCCGCTTCTGGTTCGCCGATCAACGGTGGGAGTGGTCGGACGAGGTCGCCGCCATGCACGGGTACGAGCCGGGATCGGTGACTCCCACCACGGAGCTGCTGCTATCCCACAAGCATCCGGACGACCGGGCTCAAGTCGCGCAGACGATCGCCAAGTCGCTGCGCGATGCCGAGCCCTTTTGCAGCCGCCACCGCATCATCGACCTGACCGGTCAGACGCACCATGTGATCGTCTTCGGCGACACCATGACCGACAACGACGGCAATGTCGTCGGCACCGCGGGCTACTACATAGACCTGACCGAAACCTTCGATGAGCAGCGCCAGGAGATGCTCGACGGCGCGCTACCGGAACTATTCGAGTCGCGCGCGGTGATCGAACAGGCCAAGGGCGTGCTGATGCGGGTGTACCGGATCAATGCCGAGCAGGCCTTCCGGGTGCTGCAATGGCGGTCGCAGGAAACGAACGTCAAGTTGCGCACGCTGGCCACTCGGCTCATCACCGAACTCGACTCGCTGCCCCCGGCCCCGCCGCGGGAGCAGACCGCGTTCGACCATCTGCTGCTGACCCTGCACGAGCACGCCGGTCCCGAGCAGTAGGCGAGGGTTTTCAGCCGTCCGATCGCCGTGCGGAGTCGCTGGTCCGGCTGACCTCATAGCCCAACAGCCGTTCGGCCTCTTCGATACCGCCTTGCAGGTCGCCGACCGCGTTCATCTTGGACAGATCCAAGCCGATCGTAACCAGCGTCAGCGCGATTTCCGAGGACAGGCCGGTGATGATCACGTTCGCGCCCATCAGGCCGGAGGCGTCGACGGTTTGCACCAGGTGGTTGGCCACGGTGGAGTCGATCGTCGGCACACCCGTGATGTCGATGACGACCACCTTGGCGCGATTGGCCCGGATCGCGCGCAGCAGCTGTTCGGTGAGCTGGCGGGCGCGCTGCCCGTCGAGCACGCCGATGATCGGCAGGATGAGCAGCTGTTCACGCACCTGGAGAACCGGGGTGGACAGCTCGCGGATCGCCTCCTGCTGCTGGCGGATGATGCGCTCGCGTTCCTCGACGAAGGAGACGCCAACGGTGTTGGCGATGCGGTTGGCGGCCGGTTCGTAGGCGTCGAGTACCGCGTTGAGTAGCTGGAAGTCGGCCTGGTACTTCTCGAACAGTGAGCGCGCGAGTACGTCGCGCAACAGCAGCACGATGCCGAGGACCTCGTCGGTCTCGACACCTCGCGGGATGATGCGTTCGGACAGATCGCGGGCGTAATCCTGTAGCGCCTCTACCGAGCCGGTTTCCAGCACGGCGACGTAGTTGTCGTAGACGGAGGTGGCTTCGGAGAACATCTCGTCGGGCGTCATCGCGGTCAGCAACTGCGCTTCGGTAATCCGGCGCGCCCATTCTTCGCGCAGGATGGTGCGGTTCTGCCGCAGATGTTCCACAAGTTCGGAAAGCAGGCCCGCGCTGACACCGTTGGGACTGGTATCCGCCGCGAAAGCAGTAATCGACATTTCGGACAATGCCGCCTCCGGTCCATCCCACGCACTCGGACTCGCGTGCTCGAAAATACAGTGGCCAGCCGCCTTGTTGGACCGTTCCACCGCCGGCAGAATCGTATACCTATGTCGATCGGCGCAGCCATCGAAAGGGCATCAACGGAGGGTTTCCTGGCGCGGCGACGGGGCACCCGGTCTGAGTCCAGACCAGCGCACAGAAGGGTCCGCCGTTATGGGTTTTCCCGAGCAGCAGCAAGAAGTCCCCGGTATCCAGGCCCGGATGAACCCGGTGCCGGACTGCGGTGAGGACAGCTACCGCGGTTCCGGCAAGCTGACCGGCAAGGCGGCCGTGATCACCGGAGCGGACAGCGGAATCGGCCGCGCGGTCGCCATCGCCTTCGCCCGCGAAGGCGCCGATGTGCTGATCTCCTACCTCGACGAGGACGAGGACGCGAAGCAGGTCGCGCAGCTGGTGGAGCAGGCGGGCCGCCGGGCGGTGCTGATGCCGGGCGACCTGTCCGACCCGAAGCACTGCCGCGCCGTGATCGACCGTGCGGCAGCGGAATTCGGCAAGATCGACGTGCTGGTCAGTAACGCCGCCTATCAGATGACGCACACCAGCCTCGACGAGATCAGCGACGAGGAGTTCGACTACACCTTCAAATTGAACATCGGCGCCTACTTCTACCTGGTCAAGGCCGCATTGCCGCACATGCCCGCAGGCTCATCTATCATCGGCAGCTCGTCGGTGAATTCCGATATGCCCTCGCCGACGCTCGCGCCGTACGCGGCGACCAAGGCGGCCATCGCGAACTTCTCGGCCAGCCTGGCTCAGCTACTGGGGGAGAAGGGAATTCGGGTCAACAGCGTGGCCCCCGGCCCGATCTGGACACCGCTGATCCCCGCGACGATGCCGCCGGAGAAGGTCAGCAAGTTCGGCGACGACACCCCGCTCGGCCGGGCAGGACAACCCGCCGAACTCGCCTCCGCGTACGTGCTGCTCGCTTCGGACGACGGCAGCTACATCTCCGGCGCGCGCCTGGCCGTCACGGGTGGTAGGCCCATTCTCTGATCGCCGGACATCACCGGCGGCGCGGGCGGGGTGGCTGTTCGGGGTCGACGAAGTGCGGCGAGGGCGGTTTGCGGCCGCTGACCACCTCGATGATCTCGACGGCCAAGTCCGCGACCCGGACATTGCGCCGCTGCGACGTGCCACGCAGCACCGCGAACGCGGCCTCGCGGGTGCACCGCCGTTCGGCCATGAGGATGCCGAGAGCCTGGTCGATGGTGGAGCGGGAGGCCAGCGTGGCGCGCAATTGCTCGGTCAGCTTGGCCCGCCTTGTCGTATCGATGGCCACGGCGAGCAGTACACCAATGTGTTCGGCGGTGAGCGTGATGGCCCTGCGAAGCCGGCCGGTGAAGCTGTGCGGGCGCTTCGAGTAGAGCGACAGTGCGCCGACTATTTCACCCTTCACCGAAAGAGGTTGGGCGTGAATAGATTTCACGCCGTGGGCCAGCATCCGTTCGGCGTAGCCGCCCCAGCGGTGCTCGGTGGCCATATCAGGCACCGAAACCTGGCGTGCGGTACTGATCGCCTGCTGACAGGGGTCGTCTCGCTCGCCGAACCGGGATTCCTCGATGAGCAGCGCAGGTGCGCCGCTCGAACCGGCGACGATGGTGTCGTGCTCCCGGATCAGCGTCACTCCAACCATGGGGTGGTCAGGGAGCATCCTGGCGACGATATCGGCGACAGCGCACAGTGATTCGGCAACGTCATCGCCGGTCAACAGCGTCGCCGTCAACTCCGACATTCCCAATGCCAGCTCGTCAGTCATGAACTACCTTGACGGGCAACATAATTGATATCCGTCCTCCAGTACCCAGTGGGCGATCTCGGAAACGGCGATGCCTTCGGCGAACGCGCGTGCGCGCAGCAGCGCCAACGCGGCGTCGAGATCGCAACTGCACTGCACGGCAACCATACCGACCGCCTGATGCACCGCGGTGAGGTAATCGGCGTCATCGAACAAGGTCCCCATCGGACCGCTGCCGTCGTCGGTCCCGTGTGCGGCGAGCAGCACCGTGTTGGCCAGGGCGTCGGCCACTTTCGTCGCGGCCGGGGCGACTTCGTTGCGCAGTCCGGCTCGGCTGGTGAACACGCACAAGGCACCGAGCAGCCGAGAAGAGCGCAATGGGACCGCGACCACGGACCGCACCCCGATCTCGGTGAGCGCCGGACCGTACTGCGGCCAGCGAGCGGCCAGATCCGTACTGTCCGCGGCGACGAAGTCCCGGCCGTCCAATACCTCGCGGGCGGGGCCCTCGCCGATCAGCAGTTCGAGATCGTGCGCGGTCCGCGCCGTCCCATCCGAGGCGGCGACCAGCAGCTCCTCGCCAGCGCGCCCGAACAGCGTGACCGCGGCGCTGTCCATTCTCAGGTGCTGGGCGACCGCGGCCATGAAGACCGGTCGCAGCGACGCCCGGTCGCCGATGTACCAACGCTGCAGGCGGAGCGCGTGCAAACGGTGCAGTCGCGCGCACGCGAGATGGCGGGCCTCGATCCGCCGGTGCAATTCCGCCATGTGCCGACGAAATGGCTGCATGGATTCCGGTCGCTGGACGGCCTGTGCCTCGTATTTCGCGGCCACGGTCGCCGCGCGAGCTGCACGTCCTCGCTCGGCGCTGAATTCCTGCCACTCACGGGCTATTTCCTGGTGAGCGTCCGAATACGACCGCACAGGTAAAGCCTACGCCCCCACGCAAGGGGGAGAACTAATTGCCCTGTAAGCCAACATTTGTCGACAAGATCTCTTCCATGAGCAACACCACGCCGTCGGGGGTGCCGTCCAGGGGTGAGCAGGTCACCGCGCAGGTGATCGAACGTCCGATGCGATTGACCGACGGGATCCCCACCGGGCCCTCGCGGTGCCCCGTCTCGAGGCAGCGCTGGATGCTTTCGTGCAGCCGCAGGGTCGGTAGCCCGAAATCCAGCCCGAAGAACACCTGCTGCTGGACCTCCTCGGAGCGCAGCCCCCACATCTCCTCGGCGCCCCGGTTCCAGCTCCTGACCCGCAGCTGATCGTCGAGGACGACCACGCCCGCCGCGACGCTGGACAGCACGCCCTCGAGGAAGGTGCGGGTCTCGTTCAACTCATCGGTGCGAAGCTGCATTTCCTCGTTCATTGTCTCGAGTTCTTCGTTGCCCGCCTGGAGTTCTTCGTTGGTGGTTTCGAGTTCTTCGTTGGTCGATTGCAGCTCTTCGTTGGTGGTCTCCAATTCCTCGATGCTGGATTGGAGTTCTTCGTTGGTAGTTTCGAGTTCTTCGTTGGTCGACTGGAGTTCCTCGTAGGCGGTTTCGAGTTCGGCTCTTTTCAATTTCACTTCGAGCGCGAGCCGCGTCGGCATCGTCGTGTCGACGAAGTTGACCACCACGCCGACATTCGTGCCATCACCCGCCCACAGCGGCTGGACGAGCACGTCGAAATACTGGGCGTCACCGGGGCCGAGCTTGCGTTCGGCCGAACTGACCCGGATGCTGCGGCGCTCGGAAACGGCCTGCTCGATCAGCGAACGCAATTCGACCGGCCGGTAGGAGATTTCCAGATCACTCAGCGGCCTGCCGACGTCGCGCGCCGTCAAGCCGAACTGGCTGCGCATCTGGTTGTTGAGGATGGCGACTTTGCCCTCGGCATCGAGCCCGATCACCCCGAACGGCGCGGTTTCCAGGGCGAGCTCACCGAGCTGGCGCTTCTTGACCAGGCCGTGCGCCTGCAGGCCGTCGTCGATGTCGAGTCGCGCCGGGTGCGGCTGGCGCAGCGCCCTGACCTCGCCGGCCCGGCGCCGGAAGATGCGCTGGCGCATGCTCGCCACGCCGAACCGCTCACCCTCGGCGAGTAGCAGTTCCGCCTTGCCGAGGAACAGGAATCCGCCCTCGCGCAGCGCGAAACGGAAGCGCTCGAGGATCTGCGCTTGCGCCTCGGCGTTGAAGTACATCAACGTATTCCGGCACACCAGTAGGTCGAGGCGGGAGATGGGTGCGTCCCTGGTGATGTCGTGGCGGCCGAAGATCACCCGGCGGCGCAGATCCGATCGGAAGACGAATTTGTCACCGAACGGCTCGAAGTACCGATCCCGGAGCTCACCGGACAGCTGCCCGAGCGCCTTCGCCGGGTAGACGCCGGACCGGGCTTCGCGCAGCGCCTCCTCGTCGACGTCGGTGCCATAGAGCTTGACCCGGCTCGCGCACTCTTCGATGCCGAGCACCTCGGCCAGCGCGATGGCCAGCGAATAGGTCTCCTCACCGCTGGAGCAGCCCGCGCTCCAGATCCGAATCTCGCTGTCGGGCTTGGTATTCGCGATCAGTTCGGGCAACACTTCGCGCTGCAGGTAATGCCAGGCGTCCAGGTCGCGGAAGAAGCTGGTGACGTTGATCAGGATGGTGTTGAACAGGTGGCGGAACTCTTCCGCGTTGCTTTCCAGCAGATCCCGGTAATCGAGGTAATCGGTGACCCGTACCTCGTGCATGCGCTTGCGGATACGTCTGGTCAGCGACGAGCGCTTGTAGCCGGTGAAATCGAAACCGCGCGAATCTCGAATGAACAGCAGCAGATCCTCCAGCGCCGGGTCGACGGTGTCGATGTCGTCGCCCGGTGCCGTCGTGATCTGCTCGCTCGACTCGGTCACGATGAGCTCGCCACCACCAAGCCGCGAATGACGTCGGCGATATCCTCGAGTGGCACAACGATGTCCGCGTCTCCGGTCGCGACGGCCGCGCGGGGCATGCCCTGGAATTCGGCTTCGTCCGGGTCTTGCACGAGCACCGTGCCGCCGCGGGATTTGATCGCGCTCACCCCCGTCGCTCCGTCACTGCCCGATCCGGTCAGTACGCAGGCGATCGCGCGCGATCCGTACGCGCCTGCCACCGATTCGAACAGCAGGTCGGCCGAGGGCCGGACGAAGTGGACGAGCTCGCTACCGGAGAGGGCGAGGATACCGGGCGGTTCCACCAGCAGGTGCTGGTTCGGCGGCGCGATGTACACGGTGCCCGCCTCGACCAGTTCCCCCGCGGTCGCCAGCTTCACGCGCAATTCGGTTCGGCGCGAGACTAATTCGGCCAGCACCGTTTTGTGGCGAGGGTCGAGATGCTGAACGACCAAAACCGGAACCGGCAAGTCGGCGGGCAGGGCGCCGAGCACTCGGAAGAGTGCGGTGATCCCGCCCGCCGACGAGGCGACGGCGACGACGGCGTACGCGTCATCCGTGCCGGCCACGACCTCATCGCCGCCTTTTGCGGCGCGGCGCGCCCATCGGTGCGGCGGCGGTCAGGGTGAGCATCGCTGAGCCGGTGGTACGAATCATGGAATCCAGGGTGGCGAGGATGTCGACGATGGCGTCCCGGTGTGCGCCCACCTGCGCTGGGGTCAGCTCGTCGCGGTCGAACGCCATCCGGATGGTGTCCAGCCGCAGGCCGGTGTCGAACAGATTGCGGACCAGTCGGTCGCCGAGTTCGGTGAACGCGGCGGTATCGTGCTCGGCCGATGGTGGCGGGCGCGGGGGTGCGTGCTCGATGAGTTCGTTGTGTGAGACAAGGGTCATGATTCCTCCGGGTTCGGTCGCAGGCACGCAGAGCCACGCTTCGGGACTCGGGGAATTGCACCTGGAACTCTACGCCTGAGCCGCAGCTCGGGGGCCTGTCTGCGGGTAAACGGCGGTGTTGACCACAGCCCGTGGGTGTTTGTATCGGCGGAGGCCGGTTATCCGCCAGAAGACCGGCCCGAAAAGGCAGGTCGGTCGGACCCGACGAAAGGGGTTAGACAATGAGCGCAACGGACAAGGCCAAGAACAAGGCTGACGATCTCGCCGGTCAGGCCAAGGAGAAGTTCGGTGAAGCCACCGACGATCAGGACCTGAAGAACGAGGGCAAGGGCGATCAGATCAAGTCCAACCTCAAGGACGCGGGCGAGAAGGTCAAGGACGCCTTCCGCAACTGACCGACTTTCCGGTCTTGTCGAGCGGGTGCGTGCCCCATCGGGTACCGCCCGCTCGGCCGCGTCCGGGTAGGGCGCGAAACGTCTCGATCATTCCGAGTGCGGCATTAAGGTGCAGTGGTCTATCGCGCGGATCAACGGCTCGGGAGGATCGGGATGATCGCGGTACGGATGGTGGCTGTTCTCGCGACGGTATTCGTCGGCGCGGGATTGCTCGGGGGAGCGGGGCCCGCTGGTGCGGGTCCGGCGGCATGTGCGGCGGGAAATCCGTTGCAGCCCACCGCGGAACTGTTCGCGACCGACAACACCGCGACGATCACCGACCCGGAGGATCAGCGGCTGCGCGACCAGTTGGCCGGGTTCGAGCTGGCGGTCGGCGCGATCACGGTGCGGCACATCGGATTACCGGCCGGGTCGACCTTGGTCAGCGGGGTGTTCTGGTCGGCTGAGCGGCAACAGGCGACCTACGAACGATCCCGGAAGTTCCACCTGGCCTGTGTCGACAGTGCTGAGCTGCGGCGGATCGCCGACCAGGTGCGTACCCAGTTCCAGCAGGAATCGGTGCTGACCTTCGAGCGGCTGGCGCCGAATTCGCCTGGGGTGGACGCGGTCACGGTCACGGTCGCCGGGGTCGATGTGCGGCGGTTCCGCGACGGGCTGGCCGCCGACGCGGTCGCGCGCGAACGGCTCGTCGGCGGTTCGGTCACCGAGGCGAACGCGCTGATTCTGGTGGTCGATATCGCCGATATGGAGTTGGCGCGACGGTTCGTGACCGGCCTTGGTGGCGCTTGGGATTCGGCCAGTCTGCAGTATGGCGACCGTGAGTTCGTCAGTGCCTGACGACTTCTGGCGGTTCGACCGAGGCTAGTTCTCGATCTTGCTCAAGATGTCGCGCAAGGTGCGCAGATCATCGTCGGGCAAGGTGGTGACCGAGCTCGGCGCGGGATCCGGGGTCGCCAGTGCCTGGGCGAGCACCGCCCGCCCGGCCAGGGTGATGGAGACCTGCTTCTTGCGCCGGTTGGTGGGATCCACTTCCCGGACGACGAAACCCAGTTCCTCGAGTTTGTTGACCGCGACCGTGGCGGCGGGCGCGTCCATCGCCGCTGCGTGCGCTACCTCCTTGACCGTCATCGGACCGTTGCGCAGGCGGCGCAGCACCCGAATCTGGCTGAACGGCAACCCCGTTCGCTCGGTCACCGCTCGCCGCCACGGGTCGCGGCTGTACATCACGAGGCGGGTGAGCATGGCCCACACCTCGTCGGCGGTGGGGGTGTCATCCGGCATGGGTCGGCACCTTCTGTTCGAGCAGTGGGGCGACGCGGTCACTCGACCGTTTGGCCCACGGGGTGTTCGCGGCTATGCCGAGTATGGCGACACCGGCGGTCAGCACCGCGATCACCCACCACAGGCCCGCCCCGGTCAGCGCGCCGCACAGGGCGACACCGATGCTGGTGCCCACCTGACGGCTGGTCGAGGCCACCGAGGCGGCGGCACCCGCGCGGTCCAGCGGCATCCCGCTGACCGCGGTGGTGGTGATCGGCGCGTTCACCATGCCGAAGCCGATGCCGAAGATCGCGAACATGATCACCAGCGCCCACACCGGGGTGTCCGGGTCGAGGGTGCTGAGCAGGACGGCCGCCACGGTCATTGCCAGTCCCGCCGCGATCAGTGACGGACGCGTCCCGTGCTTGCCGACCAGTCGGCCGGACAGTGGCGAGAAGATCACCATCGCGACGGCCATCGCCAGGTACAGCAGCCCGGTGTGCACCGCCGAATAGTGCCGCACCGTCTGCAGATACAGCGAGCAACTGAACAGGAACGCGCCGAGGGCGGTGAACGAGAAGATGGCGATCACCGTCGCCGAGGCGAACGGCACGCTGCGGAAGAAGCGCAGGTCGATGAAGGGGTCCTCGCGCCGCGCTTCGTACCAGATGAACCCCGCCAATGCGACCGCCGCGACCACGAAGATCACCGGCTTGCGCTCGATCAGCCCGAACACCGTGGCGAACAGGAACACGACCGCCAGTACCTGCCCGACCGGGTCGATGCCGCGCACCGTCATCGACTTCGATTCCGGCACAAAGATTGTCGTGAGCACCAGGGCGAGCAGGCAGATCGGCAGATTGATCCAGAACACCGCGGGCCAGCCGAGCGTGTCGATGAGCACGCCGCCGACGGTCGGACCGAGCGCCATCGAAATGCCGACCACCGCGCCCCAAACCCCTACCGCGCGAGCACGTTCCACCCGTCCGGTAAAGACGGTGGTGATGATCGACATCGCCACCGGGTTGAGCATCGAGCCGCCGATCGCCTGCAGGAACCGGGCGCCGATCAAGATCTCGATGGTCGGCGCGAGGCTGCACAGCAGCGAACCGATCGCGAAGGTGGCCAGGCCGATCCGGAATACCCGGCGGCGGCCGAATCGGTCCGCCGCGGCTCCCGCCAGCATCAGCAGGCTGGCCAGCGTGAGCGTGTAGACGTCGACGATCCATTGCATCCGGGACAGCGGTGCGTGCAGATCCACCTGGATGGTCGGGATCGCGACATTCACGATGGTCGCGTCCATCGACACGATCAGCAGGCTCAGGCAACAGGTGGCCAGGACGAGCGTTTTCCGCCGATCGGTCATCGGCTGGACAGTTGTGGTCACACAACTATTGTGGAGTCACAACTGTTCCGAATGCAAGGGCTGTGACGCCGGTCGCAGCCGCCTGGTTGGCATGCTGGGCAGGTGATCTCGCAAACGGAAGCGCTGTTCCTCGGCGGACGTTCGGGTGTCGGCAAGAGTCGCGTCGGTCTCGCGATGCATACCCTGCTGGCGGACTCCGGGGTACGGCACGCACTGATCGAGGGCGATTACCTCGACATGGCCTACCCGCCGACCTGGGAGCACGGCCTCGCCGAGCAGAACCTGGCGGCAATGTGGACCAACTACCGGGCGCTCGGTTACCGGAGGTTGATCTACACCAACACGGCGAGCGTGTTCCCGGAGGTGATCGGCGAACTATCCGCGGCGATGGGTGATACGCCCTCGGTCACCGCTGTGCTGCTGACCTGTGATGATCGGACCGCCGGCGCACGGCTTGCGCAGCGGGAGAACGGTATCGAGCTACAACGGCATATCGAGCGAAGCTTGGCGATGTCGCGCGAGCTGGCCGACGCGGTGCCCGAATGGGTGCACGTGGTCGACACGACCGATCGCGGACCGGCGGAGATCGCCGCGGAGCTCATCGCGCTGACCGGCTGGCAGGCGGATCCGTCGGCGGTCGCGTAGGCGCTGCCCTAACCCCGACGTTCGGGACCGATCCGGTCCGCTGCGGGGGCGTTATGCGCGGGTTCGGGCAGTTGCTGGAGGGCCCATTCCGCCCACTCTTCGTTCATCGCGAAAAAGCGCTGGCCCCACTCCAGTGCGATACGGCCGTTCCGGGAGAAGTCGTTGCTCTCCCACTCGATCGACGCCTCGATCGCGAGCAGGTCGGCATGGCGTTCGGCGGCCCAGGTCGCGATCCCGCTCAAGTACTCCTCGGCCTGCGACTGCGGTACGACGCCGAGGAAGAAGACGCGTAGCAGCATCTCGTTGCGGTTGACCTCCTTCGGCTCGGTCTCGGTGAGCCAGCGTCGTAGGTCGGCCAATCCCGCCGGGGTGATCGTGTATTCCTTACGGCCGCGCGGGCCTTCGTCCGATACGGCGATCAGCTCGTCGTCGGCGAGTTTGGCGAGCTCGGTGTAGATCTGGCTCTGCGTCGCGGACCAGATGTTGGCCAGTGAGTGCTTGAACCGGTGCAGTAGGTCGTATCCGCTGGCCGGGCGGTCGGCCAGCAGTCCGAGCATGGCATACCGGAGGCTCATGCCCGTCACTCTACATTCCACTCTTGACAGGTCGAATTCACAGCCTCTAGTTTTGACATGTCGCAACTGGAATGTCGCGCCAACGCGAGTCGAGGCGGTTGCGCCGCCAGCCTGACCTATCGATCAGATCGGTTGTCTCACATGACTACTTCCGCTCCGCACCTGACCGGCAACTACGCACCGGTTTCCGACGAACTGACCGCCTACGACCTCCCGGTGTCCGGGCAGATCCCGGCCGAGCTCACCGGCTGGTATCTGCGGAACGGGCCGAATCCGCACGAAGCCGCCTCGCACCACTGGTTCGCCGGCGACGGCATGGTGCACGGCGTGCGGATCGAGAACGGTCGCGCGGTCTCCTATCGCAATCGCTGGGTACGCACCACCAAGTTCACCGACGGCGCCCGCGTCTACGACGAGATGGGCAATCACGACCTGACTGCCGGAAACGCCAACACGCACGTCATCCGGCATGCCGGGCGGACGCTGGCGTTGGTCGAATCGTCCTTGCCGTATGAATTGACCTGCGACCTGGACACCGTCGGTCCCTACGACTTCGACGGCGGCCTGCGCACAGCGATGACCGCGCATCCCAAGACCTGCCCGGTCACCGGTGAGCTGCACTTCTTCGGCTACGAGCTGATCCGGGAACCGTTCCTGACCTATCACCGGGCCGACGCCGACGGCAATCTATTGCTCAGCCGCCCGATCGATGTGCCCGCCGCGACCATGCAGCACGACTTCAATCTCACCGCCGAGCACGTCGTATTCATGGATCTGCCGGTTGTTTTCGACGCCGCGGCGGCGGTTTCCGGTGGGGGGATGCCGTTTCGCTGGCGCGATGACTATCAGGCGCGGCTCGGGGTGCTCCGGCGCGACGATCCGCACGGGGAGGTCCGCTGGTTCGGCATCGACCCCTGCTACGTCTTCCACCCGCTCAATGCCCACGACGAGCCGGGGCAGATCGTTTTGTATGTGATGCGCTACCCGGAGTTGTGGCGCACCGAATCCCACACCTTCGACAAGGCGAGTCTCTGGCGCTGGACCATCGATCTGACCGCGGGCACCGTCGCCGAGGAACAGCTCGACGACCGGGCGGCCGAGTTCCCGCGCGTGGATGATCGCCTGGTCGGTCTGGATGCCCGCTTCGGTCATGTCGCGGTTTCCGGGGATTCGGGCGCTCTGATCCGCTACGACCTGCACAGCGGCAGCAGCACCGCGCACGAGTTCGGCTCGGGTCGAGTCCCGGGCGAAGCCGCCTTCGCGCCCGCCGACCAGAATCCCGGTGGCCACGGCTATCTCATGACCTATGTCTACAACGCCGAGACCGACCGCAGCGACCTGGTCATCCTGGATGCGAGTGACCTGGCCGCGCCGCCCGTAGCCGCCATCCACCTGCCGCGCCGGGTCCCGTTCGGGTTCCACGGAAGTTGGCTCGCGGATAGGTGACTCGGGTCCGCCGATCGACGTGCGGCAGAGGTAGTCGGGGAGCGGGGTTCTCGGGGGTGGGGGTCAGCCGATGACGGCGTTCATGATGGTGCCGGCGCTGGTGGCGACGACGCCGCCGATCATGGCGCCCGCCACCATCTTCGGGGAGTCGAGCCCGCCCCCGGTCCACTTCTCCCACGCGAACTTGCCGCCCGCGTAGATGATGGCGACGATGCCCGCGAGGAGCACGAACCAGGTGAAGTAGCGGACCAGTTGAAGGAACTTGTCGGATACCGGCGGAGCCTCGGGGCTGGGGTTGCCGATCTGAGCAAGCAGAGTGTCGTACGCGGCGGCCAGGATCATCGTGGTCAGCTCATTCTGGATTCGGGACAGGGCATGATTCGCTGACAGTGATGGTATCGGTTTGTTCGCTGCCATGCAGTCGGGTCGGTGCGGCGCAGCGAAGTTCGGCGTTGCGCGACCTTGCCGGGGTTACCGAAGGTCGGGATGATGGGTGGAGCGGAGGCCACTGGACCATCGGCGGGCCCGTATCCTCATTCAAGATCGAATCCATCGGTGGTCTAACAACTTTCGCGTGGCAGCTCGGCGGCGGCAAAGTTGTAGTGGAGCGTAGGGAGTAGACGGTGAGCATCATTCTGGCGTCGGTCGGAGATACCTTCACGACATTGGCGCAGGTCAGCAACCCGACCCCGGAAGCGCCGCCCTTGTCGGACAAGCTGTTACAGATGGTTCGGTACCTCACCTGGTTCGCGCTGCTGTCCGGCATCCTCGCCATCATCTTCGCGGGCGGCAAGTTCGCCTGGGAGAAGTGGCAGGGTGGCGCGCTGCAATCGCCGAAGATGATCGCGGGAGCCATGATCGGCGGTGTCGTAGCCACCAGTGCCGGCACCATCATGAACGCCGTCCTGGGCACCTGAGCGTCTTCGGGTTACTTATCGGCAACTGAGTTGGGTGCTGCGGTGCGGTTACTGGTCGAGCCGCGCGCGCTGATCGAGGACCGGTTGGGGTGCTGATCGCCCTGTGGCGCGCACTGTCGGAATCAGCGCTTGGCGGCAAACATTTGGCTATACTCCTGTGCGGATCTCTCGCACTGTCCGATCGGATCGGAAGCAGGAGCAGAACCTATGGGCGACCAGACCGACGGTGGTGTGTCGCGTCGAACCGTGTTCGGGCTGGCGGCTGGTGCGGCCGCGGCCGCGGCCGGATTGTCGGCGTGCGGCAGGTCCGATGACGCGTCGTCGGGGCCGGCGACCACCGCGCCAGGGGCGGCCGAGTCGATCGCCAAGGACGCCTACATTTTCGGCTTCCCCTTGGTGCTGATGGACGTCAGCCGGCGAGCGGCCGAGGCGAGCACCCCGGTCAATCGGTTCCAGCACGCCGCCGCGCTGCCGACGCCCGCACGGCGGGATGTGGTGCGGCTCAACCTGGACACGCTGTCCTCGATCGCGTGGCTCGACCTGCGGGCCGAGCCGATCGTGCTGCAGGTGCCCGCCATGGCGGGTGGCCGGTACTGGCTGATGCACCTGCTCGACGCCTGGACGAACACCGCGCACAATCCGAGCAGCGTTCGGCCGCAAGCGAAATCGGGGCCGCCGTACACCTATGCCGTCGTCGGCCCCGATTGGTCCGGCCGCCTTCCGGATGATGTCACCGTGCTGCGCGTGCCGACGCCGACGGTGTGGCTGTTCGGCCGGATACAGGTCAACGGCGCCGAGGACCTGCCTGCCGTGCGCGCGATCCAGAAACAGTTGACGCTGGTGCCGCTGAGTGATCGGACTGCGGGACGCGTGCCAGCGGAGACCACTCCCGTTGCGCCGCAAGCCGATTCGGTGCCCCCGGCCGAGCAGGTCGCGCACATGGACGCGCGGACCTTCTTCGATCGGATGTGTGCGGTACTGGCAATCAATCCGCCCGCACCCGACGACGCACCCGCCATGCGACGCTTCGCGACGATCGGCATCACCCCTGGTGGCGAGGTCGTCGGCCTGTCCGACGACGATCTGGCTGCGGCGGCCGACACGGCGAGACAACAAATCCCGGTCTACCTCGATCCGAAGTCGGTGAACGAGAACGGCTGGACCTTCGACCCGTCCATCGGCGCCTACGGCACCAATTACCTGCAGCGCGCCGCCGTCGCGTGGCGAGGCATCGGCGCCAGCCTGGCTGAGGACACGATCTATCCGACGCTGTTCGCGTCGGCCGACGGCAATGGCGGCCCCGGCCGCTTCCGCCTGCACTTCCCGCCCGGCCAGCTGCCACCGGTCGATGCCTTCTGGTCGCTGACCGCCTACGACGCGGACAACTATCTGACGGCCAATCCGGCGGGGATCTACGCGGTCGGGCATCAGCGTCCCGTGGTGCCCAATCCGGACGGCTCGGTCGACCTCGCGATCCAACATGCCGACCCGGGACCGAGTGTTCCGGCAGGCAACTGGCTACCCATCCCGGAGTCGGGGCAGTTTTCGCTCACCATGCGGCTGTACGCGCCGAAAGAGGAAGCGATTCAAGGCCGGTGGCAGCCGCCGCCGTTGACGTCGGTGTCCTGAGATCGGTCGTTCGCTCGAAATGAATTAGGAAGCGCACTGTCCTAACCGATCCGTAGCTTGGTTGCATGACCAATCTGATGAATATCGTTACACCTCAGACGCTTTCGTCCGACACGGTGGACCGGTACCGCAGCGAGGGTTTCGTGCACATCCCGCGGGTGCTCAGTGCTGAAGAGGTCGCGGCATACCTCGCCGACGCGCAGGAGCAGCTCGAGCGGCAGCAGAAACTTTCCTGGGACACCGAAGGTGACGGCAACGTGATGGACTGGGTCGCCGAACCGGAGGCCAAGAGCGCTCTCATGCGCAGGCTCGCCCTGCATCCGGGCATCACCGGCATCGCGGAGAAGCTGGCTGGTCGGCCGCTGCGCATGTTCAAGACCGAATTGCTGCGTAAACGAATCACCGGCGGGACGATAACGCCCCTGCACACCGACGATCCGGCGTTTCCGGTCGCCGGGTCCGACGTGACATTGACCGCCTGGGTCGCCCTGGTCGACGTACCGGTGGAGCGGGGATGCATGACCTTCATACCCGGCTCGCAGGTTTGGCCGGAGGGCACCGACGCGCCGTTCGGCGAACCGTTCGAGGCTCGTCCTGAGCTGCGGTGGTGGCCGCGGGTCACCGTGCCACTGCGCGCGGGCGACTGCACCTTCCATCATTCGCGGATCGTGCACATGGCCGGGGCGAATGAAACCGATACGGCCAGAATCAGTTTGGCGACGGTTTACATGGATGCCGCGGCCACCTACCACCCGGCTCCGGCGGGGTCGGAGCCGACTTATCAGGACGAGGTGGTCGGCATCGAGCCGGGACAACCGCTCGACACGGACCGCTATCCGCGAGTCGGCCTGTCCAGCTGATCGATTCGAACGCCGCCCCCGTGCCGCCGGCGGGGGGCGGCGTTCTGCGCTGAAGATGAAAAATAGCTTAGGAATGATCCTGTCCTAAGGCCCTCATACCGTTGCCTTCATGACGAACACAGCGCAGAGCATCCGCCCTTTCCGCATCGAGATTCCGCAGACCCAGCTCGATGATCTACATGCGAGGTTGGCCGATACGCGCTGGCCGGACGAGCTGTCGGGTGTGGGGTGGAGCCGAGGCGTTCCGGTCGGCTACCTGAAGGAACTGGCCGAGTACTGGCGCACCGGTTTCGATTGGCGCGCACAGGAATCGATCCTCAACGC
Organism: Nocardia iowensis; assembly: GCF_019222765.1. Classification (NCBI taxonomy): domain Bacteria; kingdom Bacillati; phylum Actinomycetota; class Actinomycetes; order Mycobacteriales; family Nocardiaceae; genus Nocardia; species Nocardia iowensis. The sequence continues at coordinate 2,357,121 of NZ_CP078145.1, forward strand.
TCATCCGCAGTTCGTCACCACCGTCGATGGACAGAACATTCACTTCCTGCATGTGCGCTCGCCGGAGCCGGGCGCGACGCCGTTGCTGCTGCTGCACGGCTGGCCCGGCGGGGTCGGCGACTTCCTCGACGTGATAGGTCCGCTCGCCGATCCTCGTGCGCACGGCGGTGATCCGGCCGACGCCTTCCACCTGGTGGTTCCGTCGCTGCCCGGGTTCGGGTTCTCCATGCCGCTGGCCGGGCCCGGGATGAACGCGGCCAAGATGGCGGCGGCGTTCGTGGAAGTGATGGCCAGGCTCGGGTACGACCGGTACGGCGTGCACGGTTACGACACCGGTTCGTGGGTCGCCCCGCACCTGGGCAAGCTCGCGCCGGAGCGGGTGGTCGGCGTTCATGTCAACGCCATGATCACCTTCCCGATGGGCGTCGAGGGGGAGATGGACGGACTCAGCGAGGTCGAGCAGCAGCGCTGGCAGCGGATGCAGACCTTCAATGACGCCTATCTGCAATGCAATGCGAAACGGCCGCAGACGGTTGCCTACGGCCTGCACGATTCACCGGTCGGCCAGCTGGCGTGGATCGTGGAGAAGTTCAAGGAGCTGACCATGCCCGAGGACGGTCTGCCCGAGGACAGCATCGATCGGGACCGCATGCTCCTCGACGTGTCGCTGTACTGGCTGACCGGCACCGCGGCCTCGGCGGCGCAGATCTACTACGAGGAGATCACCGCGAACGATTGGAGCGGCGCCGAATGGTCCGCCGATGCGGCAGCAGAGGCCGGGGACTGGAGTGCTGAGCAGTCGGACAGCAACTGGAATACTGGGCAGTCGGACAGCGACGGTGCCACTGAGCAATCGGGCAGCGATTGGGGTGCCGGTGAAGTGGGCTGGACAGCCACCGAGCGCGGGACGGTGCCGACCGGCGTGCTGGTTTCGGCCCACGATGTGACCATTCGCCGCTGGGCCGAGCGCGACCACCACATCGTGCAGTGGACCGAGTTGGGCCGCGGCGGGCACTTCCTCGCCATGGAGCAGCCGCAGGCGGTGGTGGGCGACCTGCGCCTCTTCTTCCGAAAGCTTGCCTGGGGCGAAATCGAGTAAACGGGTTTTACTAAACACTGTTCACCAGACCGCGTCCTGTGGTTGTATCTCTTTCTGGAACGTGTTCCACACAATGTTGTGAGGTCTGCAGCCCAGACCGGTAGGAGATAGCCGTGACCGTGACCACGCCCTCGATCCCCGCAGGATTCGACTTCACCGACCCCAATGTGCTCGCCACCCGACTGCCCGTCCAGGAATTCGCCGAGCTGCGCCGCACTTCCCCCGTGTGGTGGTGCGCGCAGTCCGGCCGGGCCAGCGGCTTCGACGACGGCGGCTACTGGGTCGTCTCCAAACTCGCCCACATCAAAGAGATCTCGAAGAACCCGGAGCTGTTCTCCTCGCACGAGAACGGCTCCATCATCCGGTTCAACGAGGACGTCACCCCCGAGCAGATCGGCATGCTCGGCGACATGCTGCTGATCAACCTCGATCCGCCCAAGCACACCAAGCTGCGCCGCATCATTTCCAAGGGCTTCACGCCGCGCGCGATCGAGAGCCTGCGCGCGGCGCTGACCGAGCGGGCGGCCAAGATCGTGCACGAGGCGAAGAAGGCCGGTAGCGGCGACTTCGTCGAGCAGGTCGCCTGTGAGCTGCCACTGCAGGCGATCGCCGAGCTCATCGGCATTCCGCAGGAGGATCGAAAGAAGATCTTCGACTGGTCCAATCAGATGATCTCCTACGACGATCCGGAATTCGAGGGCGATCACCAGGCCGCCACCGCCGAGGTGATGGGCTACGCGTGGAATATGGCGGAGGACCGCCGCAAGTGTCCCGCCGAGGACATCGTCACCCAGTTGGTCAATGCGGATATCGACGGGGACGGCCTGGCCTCCGACGAATTCGCTTTTTTCGTCATCCTGCTCTCGGTGGCGGGCAACGAAACCACCCGCAATTCGATCACCCACGGCATGAAGGCGTTCGTGGACAACCCCGAACAGTGGGAGCTGTACAAGGAGCAGCGGCCGCGCACCGCGCCGGACGAGATCGTCCGCTGGGCCACTCCGGTGACCGCGTTCCAGCGCACCGCGACCCAGGACCTCGAGCTCGGCGGCCAGCAGATCAAGAAGGGTCAGCGGCTCGGATTGTTCTACAGCTCGGCCAATTTCGACGAAGACGCGTTCCAGGACCCATTCAGCTTCGACGTGCTGCGCAACCCCAACCCGCATGTCGGTTTCGGCGGCACCGGCACCCACTACTGCGTCGGCGCCAACCTGGCCAGGTTGCAGATCGATCTGATGTTCAACGCCATTGCCGACGCGATGCCGAACCTGCGTCAGGTCGCCGAGCCGGTGCGGCTGCGCTCGGGCTGGCTGAACGGGATCAAGCGGTGGGATGTCGAATACGCTTGAATCAAGGGATGAGTAACCCCAGACCCCGGGGGCGCTCGCCGGTCGTGACCGACGCCGAGATCCGGCGGGTGGCCAGGACACTGCTGGTCGACCATGGACCCGATGCAGTGAGCCTGCGTGCGATCGCGCGTGCACTCGGCATCACCGCGCCCGCGCTGTACCGCTACTACGGATCGCTGGACGATCTGCTGGAACGGCTGCGCCTGGACTTCTGTGCCGATCTCGCCGACGAGTTGTCCGCCGAGATCGCGACGCTGCCGGACGACGGCGTCGTGCAGTTCTTCGCCATCTGCAAAGGATTCCGCCGCTGGGCGCTGGCCCACTCCAGGGAGTTCACCCTGGTGTTCGCCTCGCCCGGCGGTGGGGAGGCCCGCGCGCTGCGGCGGTTCGACGAGCCGTTCGGGCGGATCTTCCTCGCCGCGGCGGGACGGCTGCTGGCCAACTACGACATCGTGACGCCACCCACCGACGTCATCCCGCCGGAACTGCGCGAAGACCTGGTGCATTTCCAAACCGAGCTGCTGGCGGCGCTGTCGGAGACCGGCCAGAAGTTCCCGGCGGAAAAGCTCGACCTGGGCGTGATGTACCTGATGATCCAGATGTGGGCCCGCCTCTACGGCCACGTCACGCTCGAGGTCTTCGGCAACTACCCGATCCCGCTGTCGAATCCGGAAGTCTTGTTCGATGCGATGCTCGCCGAACTCGGGCGCACGGCGGGCCTGATCCACGGCTGACTCAGATGCGGGCGCCCTTCGCGCGATTGCACGAGCGGCACAGGATTTGCAGGTTCATCGCGCTGGTGGCGCCGCCGCGGCTGAGCGGGATGATGTGGTCGAACTCGAGGTAGTGGCTGTCGCCGCATTCGACGCATTTGCCGCCGTCGCGTTGCCACACTTCGGCTTTCACCTCCTGCGGGATGCTGCGGGTGTCACGCTGACCCGGGGTGAGGATCAGACGTTTGGCGACCCGTAGCGCACCCTCCAGCGCGGCGGCGACGTAGTCCGGGTCGGCCACGGTGAAGGTGGCGCCGCCGCGGGACGAAGTCGCCGCGAGCACCACCGCGTTCTGTTCGGTGTGCACGGAAACCACTCGGGTCCAGAGCAATTCGGTGCCGGTGCCGTCGCCGACGAAGCGCAGCTTCTTATTGCTCACGATCAGTCTGCCCTCGGTCAGTCGCGGGCCGCGGGCCAGTTGGCGTACGTGTACCGCGGGCAGGTCGAGGTGCACCTTCTCTTCCGGGTCGAGGTGCAGGCCCGGTATCCGCATCACCGGCAGATCGCCGCCCCGCAGCCGGGACAGCGTGCGGCCGCGATGCATTCGCCGACGCAGGTCCTCGATCAGCGGCCCGGCCAACCCCAGTTCGGTGACCGCGTGCTCGAACGCCGCCAACTCGCCTTGCTCCACCTCCCCGTCGGCGAAGGTGAAGGTGACCAGCCGTTCCACGTAGCTGAGTGCCGCATCGCGCAACGCGTCGCGGCCCGCGTTCTCCTCGATTCGCTGATAGCGCAGCGACGCCCACAGTGCCGCCCACTCGGGTCCGCGCGGCCCGTGGGCGGTGAGCACCCGCCAGGCCTGGGTGTGCCAGTGCGTCAGGAATTCCTCGATCTCGGAATCGCAGGACTGGCAGGCGGCGAGACCGCCGAACAGCTTGCGGCGCCGGAGGTTTCCGCAGCGTGCGCAATGCCGGTTGCTCGGCTGGCTGCGCTGGTAGGTGGCGCTGGTCCATTCGGTGCCGTCCCACCAGCGCAGGCGTGCCGGATGTTCGGGGTCCGGATGCCAGTCGGCCAGATCGGGGTTCGGTGGCGGGGCGGGGGCGGGCTGCGGGTCGGCCAGGCGTCGGGCGAGATCGACGGGGCGGGTGTTGTGCGGTCGGGTTGTGGAGTGTGGTGCGGCTGAGCCTGTTTCGGCGACAGTGGAGAGGTCGGTTGTGTCTGCCGCGCCTCCTTGGCTCTGGTCGAGCAAGTCCGTCTGCGCCGTGTGCGGTAGGCGGTCACGCTGTTGAGGGCGGAGCGTCGAGTCGCTTGATGCGCGGAGCATCGGTGTGCGCGGGTGTTCGCCTGCTGCGCGGAGCGTCGGTGTCTGTGGTTCGTGCGGATCGCCTGCGGTAGGCACCGTCGGCGTGCGGGAGGCGCTGGACCGGTCGAGCGGGCTTTCGCCGTCCAGAGCCATGCGAGCGTTCAGGTTTCGGGAAGGCGTGGGCGCACCGAAGGGTTCGACCACGCGCGGCGTCCGGGCGCGGTCGGCCGGATCGTCCACGCTGACCCCGAATTCGGTGACCAGCCCGGGCAGGCCGGTGGACCAGCCCTGGGCGATGGCGCGGAACCGCCACTGTCCGTCCCTGCGGTAGAACTCGCCGAACATCAGCGCGGTGACCGGGTCGGCATTCGCGATCTCGAATTCGGTCATCGGCCCGTTGGCGTCGTGGATGGTCAGGGTCAAGCCGGTGATGTCGGCGAAGGTGCCCTCGTCTACCGACCCGGCGATCACGATCCGATCCACGTCCGCCTCGGTGCGCGGCAGCGAAACACTCAGCCGGGCGGTTCGCGGAGCTGGCTCTTGAGCGAGCGTCACCGCTTGGGAAACATGCCGCGGGGCGTTGTAGAACACCAGATCCCGATCCGTGCGGACCGTGCCCGATGCGCCGAGCAAAAGGGCATGCGCGTCCACCGCATGCTCCGACTGCCACGAAACAACCACGGCAAGAAGGGATGTCGGTACCGCTGCATTGGCGCCTTTGCTGAGTTTCATCGTGCTCGAACTATGCCACGACCCTCCGACACGCCGACTCCGCCGACCCCTCTGTTCGGCAAGCCGCACCGGGAGTCCACCGAGTTTCCCTACGTCTCACAGGGGTCCAAGCCCTGTGCGAAGTGCAGGATCTGTGGGTACCTCGACGGTCGATCGAAGTGCGGACCGGTCAGTGCGCCGCGTGGTCGGTTGCCGCGCGCAAAGTGGCCGCGGCCTTGAGCACCATCTCGTGGTACTCGTCTTCGGCGTCGGAGTCGAGCACGATGGCGCCGCCCGCGCCGATCCGCCAGCGACCGGCATAACGCACGGCGGTGCGGATGACGATGTTGAGGTCGGCGGTGCCACCGAGGCCGAGGAAGCCGATGGTGCCCGAATAGACGCCGCGTGCTTCGGTTTCCAGCTCGTCGATGATCTCCATGGTGCGCAGCTTGGGTGCGCCGGTCATCGAGCCACCGGGGAAACATGCCCGCAGACAGTCGATCACGCCGACGCCGGGGCGCAGCGTGCCGCGCACCGTGGACACCAACTGGTGCATGGTCATGTACGACTCGATGGCCATCAGCTTCGGCACATGCACGCTGCCGATCTCGCACACTCGGCCGAGGTCGTTGCGCAACAGGTCGACGATCATCAGATTCTCGGCCCTGGTCTTCGGACTGTCGGCCAGTGCGCGGGCCAGCCGGTCGTCGTCGGCGGGGGTGGCGCCGCGCGGCGCGGTGCCCTTGATCGGCTTGCTCTCCACCGTGCGGCGCCGGTCGATCTTCAGGAAGCGTTCCGGCGAGGAGCAGGCGATTTCCAGGTCGTCGAACCGTAGGTATGCCGCGTAGGGGGCCGGATTGCAGCGCCGCAGCGTGCGGTAGAAGTCCAGGCCGTCCGCCTCGGCGGCGGGCACGGTCGCGCTGTCGGTGAGGCAGATTTCGTAGGATTCGCCCGCCAGCAATCGCCCCCGGCAGACGGCGATGTCGGCGAGGTAGCGTTCCCGGCCGCGGGTCAGCAGCGGCTCGACGGCGTCGCCGTCCGACGGCACGTCGAGCGTCGGTGGATTCGCCCATGTCGGAAGGGATTCGAGGGTTTCCCCGGTGTCGCGCAGCCAGTCGGCGCCCGCGCGCAGCGTCTCCGCCGTCGAATCCGTCAGGGAAAGTAGATGAGTGCGGCCGCCGACATGATCGACCACCACGGTCCGGTCCGCGAAGACCCATTGCGCGTCCGGTGTCGGCGCCCGATGGACCGCATGCCCGCCGCAATCGGCCTTCACCTCGTAACCCAGATATCCGACGTACCCGCCCACGAAATCGAAAGGCAGATCAGGAAGTTCGAGCTGGCGCAGCCGCAATTCGGCGGCCAGGTAATCGAGCACCCCACCGGCGACAACGCGCCGATGCCCGTCCGACGATTCGACGGTCACCGCACCCGCGCCGACTCGATAGCGCACCACCTCCGCCAGCGGCCCGCTCGCGTCACCAAGGAACGAGAACCGATCCAGCCCGGGCTCGACATGCTCGCTGTCGAGCCAGAACGCGGTGGGGGAGTTGCCGTACAACCGGACGAACGCACTCTCGGTATCGATCGCCCGCTCGATCACGGCGTGCTGTAACTGCCACCTTCTCGGCGGCCCGCCGTAGCGATCCAAGGTGTCGGCTCTCGGCACGGCGGGACCACCGCCACCCGCCTCGCCGAATTGCTCCACCAGCGCGGGGAATTGCTCGGGCGCCAGCGCGGAGGTGGTGGGTCGCGGTGTCTCCGAATGAGATTGCGCGGGTTCCGGTCGTGGAGTAGGAGAGACGGGGCGCAACCGCATGGTCACCGGCTCCGATCGCCCCGCGAGGGAACCCGCGGTCGGAGCCGACCCGACCGGCCGCGCCCAATGTGCCGCAGTCAGATTCGCGAAGTTGCGCAGCAGCGCTATGCCGAACTCGCTGGCGATCGACTCGGGATGGAACTGCACGCCCCACTGCGGCCGACTGCGATGCCGCACCCCCATGATCACCCCGTCGGCAGCCGTCGCGGTGATCTCCAAGCTGTCCGGCAGCGGCCGCTGAGCGCACAGCGAGTGATAGCGGACAGCGGTGAAGCCTTGCGGCAGGCCGGCGAACAGGTCGCGGTCGTCGTGCTCGATTCGGTCGAGGTAGCCGTGTCGCGCGTCGGGTGCGGCGGCGACGATCCCGCCCGCCGCGACCACGATGCCCTGATGCCCGAGGCACACGCCGAGCAACGGCAGTCCCGCCTCGCGGATCACGGCCGCCGAGATCCCGACATCGCGGGCGACGTCCGGACGGCCCGGCCCGGGCGAGATGACGATGTTGTCGAATCGGGCCAGTTCCAGCTCGCCGGCCTCGTCATTGCGCACGACAATCGGCTCGCTGCCGTTCACCTCGCTGATCAGCTGATACAGGTTGTAGGTGAACGAGTCGTAATTGTCGATCAACAACGTGCGCATGGTGCCCGAAACCCTACGCCGCGCCATGTGAGCCCAACTGTTGTCGTGTGCCGTCAGTTCAGTTCGGCGGGTGGTGCACAATGTTGGGCATGTCTGTTGCGCAACCGGTCGGCGTGGATCGTGAACTCGTCGACTTCGCCCTCGTCGGCAAGTGGATGGATGAGCAGGGCCTGCCCGCAGGGGAATTCGAGGATGTGACCACGCTGGGCGGCGGCACGCAGAACGTCATGCTGCGGTTCGGCCGCGGCGGCCGGGACTACGTGCTGCGCCGCGGCCCGAAGCATCTGCGCGCCAAGAGCAACGAGGTGATCCGGCGCGAGGCCCGCCTGCTCGCCGCGATCAACGGCACCGACGTGCGCGCCCCGCGGGTGATCGCGGCCTGCCCGGACGAGTCGGTGATCGGCGCGGTCTTCTATCTGATGGAACCGATCGACGGCTTCAATCCGGCCAACGAGCTGCCGGAATTGCACGCGGGCGATCCGGCGATCCGCAAGCAGATGGGTCTGTCCGCGGTCGAGGCCATCGCCCGGCTCGGCGCGCTCGACTATCAGGCGCTCGGCCTCGCCGACTACGGCAAGCCCGACGGTTTCCTGGAACGTCAGGTGCCGCGCTGGCTGGGCGAACTCGAGTCGTATTCGGCCAACGAGGGCTACCCGGGCCCGGAAATCCCCGGCGTGCAGCAGACCGGCGAGTGGCTGGACCGCAACCGGCCAGCGCAGTGGACACCGGGCATCCTGCACGGTGACTGCCACCTCGCGAACATGATGTTCGCCTTCGACGGCCCGCAGGTCGCGGCCATGGTCGACTGGGAGATGTCGACCATCGGCGATCCGCTGCTCGATCTGGGCTGGCAGATCGCGACCCGGCCGGAACCGGGCACCACCGGCGCCGCGCTGGTCGGCAAGCTGGGCGCCGCGGGCGGCTTGCCGACCCCGGACGAAATGGTTGCTCACTACGGCCAGTTCTCCGACCGCGACCTCAGCGCCGTCCCCTGGTACACCGTGCTCGCCTGCTTCAAGCTCGGCATCGTGCTCGAGGGCACGCACGCGCGTGCGTTCGCGGGCAAGGCGCCCAAGCAGGTCGGCGACTTCCTGCATGCCATCACGCTGGAGCTGTTCGAGCGCGCGCACCGCCTGATGGAGTGATTGTCGGGATGTTGCCGATACTTGGCTGAATATATATCGCTGACGATATTCAGCCACGTTAGGTTGAGCGCATGCCGATCGTTCCTGATGTGAAGAACTGGACCTGGGTCGTCGAACGCGCTTGTCCCGATTGCGGTTTCGATCCCAACGCGACCGCCTACGAGGCCGTGCCAGCGCTGGTGCTCGACAGCGCGGCTCGCTTCGTCACGGTGCTCGACCGCCCCGATGTGCGGGTCCGTCCCAACGACTCGACCTGGTCGCCGCTGGAGTACGCCGCGCATGTCCGCGACGTGTGCCGCCTCTTCGACAGGCGGCTCGAGCTGGTGCTGACCGGCTCGGCGGATGGCTCGGTGCCGCGCTTCTCGAATTGGGACCAGGACGAGACGGCCGTGGCCGACCGCTACAACGAGCAGGATCCGGCACGAGTAGCCGCCGAACTCGTCGAGGCTGCCGAGGTGGTCGCGCGTTCTTTCGAGTCGGTGCCGCTGGCTCAGCGCGACCGGCGCGGCGAGCGTAGCGATGGCGCGACGTTCACGGTGGACTCGTTCGCGCGGTACTTCGTCCACGACCTCGTCCATCACGTGCACGACGTGCGCGGCTGAGTTCCGCCGCCAGTACTAGAACGTGTTCAGAAGCTCAGCTGACTGATATAGCTGAATTTTCGACTCGACACTAGAACGCGTTCCACTTTTCTCGTAGTGTGGGTGCAGTCACATATAAGCACGTGCATGCGAGAGGGTCGACAGGAATGAAGACGAAGGGCGCGATCCTGTGGGGGATCGACCAACCGTGGTCGGTAGAAGAGATCGAGGTCGGCGATCCGGTCTCCGGTGAGGTGCAGATCCGGTTGGAGACGGCGGGCATGTGCCACTCGGACCATCACATTGTGACCGGCGCGACGCCGATGCCAGCCTTCCCCGTCATGGGCGGCCACGAGGGTGCGGGCGTGATCACCAAGCTCGGGCCCAACTGCCCCGCCGACCTGCAGGTGGGTGACCACGTCATCCTGTCGTTCATCCCCGCGTGCGGGCGTTGTCCGTCCTGCGTGAGCGGCAATATGGCGCTGTGCGATCTCGGCGCGGGCCTGCTGATGGGCCAGGCGATCAGCGACGGCACCTACCGGATCCAGGCACGCGGCGAGAACGTCATCCCGATGTGCCTACTCGGCACGTTCTCGCCGTACATGACGGTGCACCACACGTCGGTGGTGAAGATCGACCCGAGCGTCCCGTTCGAGGTGGCCTGCCTGGTCGGCTGCGGGGTGCCCACCGGCTTCGGGTCCTCCACCCACGTCGCGCAGGTCGCGCCGGGTGAGACCGTGGTGATCGCGGGCATCGGCGGTGTCGGCATGAGCGCACTGCAGGGCGCGGTGCTCTCCGGTGCCTCGAAAGTCGTTGCCATCGACCCGAATCCATGGAAGCGGGAGCAGGCGCAGAAGTTCGGCGCCACGCACACCTACGAGAGCATGGCCGCCGCGATCATGCCGCTGATGGACGCCACCGAGGGACGGATGGCCGAGAAGGTCATTCTCACCATGGGCGAAATGCACGGCGACTACGTCGAAGAGGGCCTGATCCTTACCGCCAAGGCAGGCACCCTGGTGGTCACCTCGATGGGCCGGATGGACGCGGGCGACGTCAAGATGAACAGCTTCCTGCTGTCCATGCTGCAAAAGACGGTGAAAGGCTGCATCTTCGGCGGCGGCAACGCCCGCCAAGACGCCCCCAACCTCCTCCGCCTGTACAAGGCAGGGCAACTCAACCTCGACGACATGGTCACCCGTACCTACTCCCTGGAAGAAATCAACCAGGGCTACCAAGACATGCTCGACGGCAAGAACATCCGCGGCATCATCAAATACACCGAAGCCGACTGGTAACCCCACTCGTCCGTGAGTGGCACACGGCTGCGGCGACACGCCTCTCCATGGTGTGCCACTCACGCCAGCGAGGAGCGGCTGGCGGCGAGCTTCGTGGCGATTTGCGCGATGAGGTCGTAGGGGATGGGCTTGGCCAGGGGAAATTTCAGCGTTCCCTTGCCGGCTTGGTAGGGCTCGATGGCGCGTTCGAAAGCCTTGTCGCCGTGCGGGATCGGGTAGAGGCTGACGTGCTTCTTCCAGCCTGCGAAGTGGACGGTGTTGTGGCCGTTCACCTCGAAGGTGGGGATGTCGTAGCTGATGGCTTCCGTCGCGTCCGGCAGGACGCGCTGGATGGTCCGGCGGATTTCCTCGAGGATGCCCCGCACGTCCTCGGGGAAGGCGGCGATGTACGCGTCGATGGTTGCGGGCTGCTCTGTCACGACGTCCCTCGATTCCGTGAGCTGCTGTCGATCGAATCGCTGAAGCTGGTCGAGCATCGTCAGTGTAGGCACGCCCGAGCCCTGATCACAGCTGCTTGCGGTACCAGCACTCCGCGTACATCTCGTCGTTGTGCGGTGGCGACTCCACGTATCCGAGCCGGGCATACAGCGCCCTGGCCTCCACCAGGTCCAGGCGGGTATCGAGGACCATCCGTTCGGCGCCGAGCGCACGCGCCGCGTCCTCGGCGGCCTCGGCAAGAAGCACCGCACCCCCCTTCCCCCGCATGTCCTTCCGCACGAACACGCGCTTCAACTCCGCAGTCCCGTCATCGAGCAGACGCACCCCCGCCGTCCCCACCGCTTCGCCCCCGAACCGAGCAACCAGCAGCACCCCACGCGGCGGCGCGAACTCCGCCCCCGACACCGCCGCAACCTCCCGCTCGAGCTCCGCGGGATCGGTCGCACGCCCCTCACGCAACTGGTACCAGCGATCGCTGACTTCGGTGTAATAGGCGCGCCACAGCATGGCGGCGGCGGGGGAGTCGAACTGTTCCGGGGCGATGGTCCAAGTGCCCGAGATACTCATGCCGACCATTGTCTCGGGTAGTCGGTCACACAAGCTCAAATGGCGCAGCGGAGTAGGGCCTTGCGGAGGTTGCGGCTGCGGATGTCGTCCAGGACGGCGAGCCCTAGGCGGTTCATGGTGTAGCCGAAGCCGAGACCTGTTGTGGGGTCGGCGAAGCCGAAGGAACCGCCGAGGCCGGTGGTGCCGTAGGCGCGTTTGTCGGAGCCGAAGCGGAACTCGCCACCGGACTTTCGGAAGCCCAGGTGGTATCGAGTCTTGATGTGCAGCACCAGATCTCCGGCGGGGACGTCGGTGGCGATGTCTCCGGTTGCCAGCTGGTCGAGCACGGTTTCCTCGATGGGGAGTACGCCGGTGCGGCCCGCTGCGGCACCGTAGACGCGGGCGAGCGCGCGGGCGTTGCCGACACCGTTGGAGCCGGGTAGTTCGACTTCGAGGAATTCGCGTCGGGTCGCTCGGGCGGGGCTGCCGGTGCGCGGATTGGTCAGGGCCGCGTAGGACAGGCCGCGCTTGGCGGCGACCTCCGCGCCGATCCGCAGCGGGAAGTCGCGTTCGTAGCGCAGCGCGTCGAGGCCGCGGGTGGCGGCCATGGTGGCGATGCGCTCCAGTCCTTGGTCGGCGGGTAGGCCGATGAAGAAATCCACGCCGAGCGGTTTCGCGATGTCCTCGGCGAAGATTCGGCCGAGGGTGCGGTGCCGCGGGTCGACCCGGCGCAGCAACTCGCCTTGATACAGGCCGAGGGTGATCGCGTGATAGCCGTGCCGGGTGCCCGGTTTCCACGCCGGTTTCTGCGCGGCCAGGATCGGCGCGAGCCCGTCGAGATCCGCGATCTGTTTCAGTTTCACCACCGGGTCCAAACCCGAAAGGCCCGCCTGATGATCGATCAGCTGCCGGACGGTCACCGCGCCCTTGCCGTGCGCCGCGAACTCCGGCCAGTACTTCGCCACCGGCTCCTCGTAATCGAGCAGACCCTGCGACACCGCCGAGGCGAGCGTGAACGCGGCCATGCCCTTGGTCGAGGAGAACACCGGAACGATCGTGTCGCGCTCCCACGGCAATGTCCGGTGCCGATCGCGGTAGCCCGCCCACAAGTCAACGACCGGTCGGTCGCCCGCGTACACCGCGACCGCGGCGCCGATTTCGCCGTGCTGCGCGAAATTGCGCCGGAACGCGTCGGCGACGGGCCCGAAACCGGACTCGACTTCGCCGTGGATCATCAGGTGTTCACTCATGGTCATTCGATCGTAACGGCGTTCTTCTCGTACGCTCGCTGAGTGCGTTCACTCGAGCAGATCAGGGATTGGCCGGTCCGGCACGCGGCGGCCGCGGTCGTCACCCGCGACGGCGCGACGGCGAGCGAGGGCGACGTGGATCGGGTCTTCCCGCTCGCGTCGGTGACCAAGCCGCTGGTGGCCTATGCGGTGCTGGTCGCGGTGGAGGAGGGCGCGGTCGAACTCGATCAGCCCGCGGGTCCGCCGGGGTCGACGGTGCGGCACCTGCTCGCCCACACCTCAGGGCTCGCCTTCGACACCACCGACATTCAAGCCGAACCAGGCAAGCGCCGAATTTATTCAAGTGCTGGGTTCGAGGTGCTCGCCCGATTCATCACCGAGCAGACTGGCATCGCGTTCGAGGAGTACCTGCATGACGCGGTGTTCGAACCACTCGGCATGACCCGGTCGGAGCTGGTCGGGTCGGCCGGGCACGCAGCCCGGTCGACCGCCGCCGATCTGGCCCGTTTCGCGGCGGAATTGCTGAACCCGCGGTTGATCTCCGCACAGACACACGCCGACGCCTCCTCCGTCCAATTTCCCGGCCTCAACGGTGTCCTGCCCGGTTATGGGTCGCAGCGCCCCAATGACTGGGGGCTGGGTTTCGAGATTCGCGACGGGAAGACTCCGCACTGGACGGGAAGATCGAATTCACGGGGGACATATGGCCATTTCGGACAATCCGGCACGTTTCTGTGGGTCGACCCCGCGTCGTCGTTGGCGTGTCTGGCATTGACCGACCAGAATTTCGGCGATTGGGCGAGAGCGGCCTGGCCACCTCTCAGTGATGCCGTTATTGCGGAGGCGACACTCGCACGCAACACGGCGGTGAAGTAACACATGTAACTTCGGACACTCCAGTACACTCAGGCAACACCAGCAGACGGGTCGTTGGGGAAGACGTCCCCCGTCGACGCTGGAGGTGTTAGTGGTGCGCGCATCGAGTCAGTTCGCGGACGTGACGGCGGGTGTGGTGTATATCCACTCGTCGCCCGCCGCGCTGTGCCCGCACGTCGAGTGGGCGCTCACCTCGGCTCTCGCCGCCCCGGCAAAGCTGCGCTGGACCGCGCAGCCCGCGGACGGTCAATTGCGCGCGACCAGCGAGTGGATGGGACCAGTCGGAACCGCCGCCCGCATTGCTCAATCCTTGCGATCCTGGCCGGTACTGCGGTTCGAGGTCACCGAGGATCCCAGCGAGGGCGTCGATGGGGAACGCTACTGTTTCGTTCCCGGGCTCGGGTTATGGCACGGGTCCACCAGCGCCAACGGTGATGTGACGCTGGGTGAAATGCGCTTACGGGCAATGCTCCAAGCCGCAGGCGAACTCGGCAAATACACCACCTACGACTTGGCCGCCGAAATCGACCGGGCGCTCGGTACGCCGTGGGACGAAGATTTAGAGATCTACCGCTACGGCACCGAATCCGGTGCAGAGGTCACCTGGTTGCGACGGGACGTGGGTTAGCATCCGAACATCCTGCGCGGACAGCCGCCACCAATCCGCCGTTTTTCCTGCGCCGATCCGAATCAACCTTGCCTACTTCACTTTTGCGGTGGTCCATTCCACATGCGCAAGCTAGTGGAGTGCGACCCGTGCGCCGCCTGAAAACATCGAATCGTGGAACTCGATGAATACGGGCCTCACGTGCTCTGGCATATCGAACGCCAGTACCGCCGACACGGTGATGCCCGGATTCAGTTCGACGTAGCCCTCGACAGATAGTGCGGCCGCAAATCGCCTTTCCTGGTCGTCGTACAGGTACTGGTCCGTGCTGAGGAAGGAATATGGCCGGTCGCTGATGTTGGTTACATCGAACCGGACCACGCGCCAGACGCCACGGGCCTCGTTGCCGGACAGCACCCGCACTGGTAGGTCGATATCGGTCACCCGGAACGCAAGCTTGCCGTCCCGTACTTCACTGCCGGCGACAGCCACGGCCTCACGTTCCTTTTCGCTGGCCTCGATGTCACTGGATATCTCGCTGATAAGCAATCCGCAGCTCCCAACGATCAGCAGGAACACGACGGCCACCGCGCCGACAATCCACGGCCAAATCGGTTTCTTCCGCCGGGGCTGGTAACCATCAGGTCCGTAGGGAGATAGGTTGTAGGCCATTCTGTCCGCCTTGACCTGGCATTTCGTTGTGACATTAAATCGTCGCCACCAGGTAACTCGTTACCTGCTTCTACTGCGTGATGTCGGTATCGGCCTCACGCGCTCCCACCGCGCTGCGCCAGCGCTGTCGTGATCAACGCGCGGGCCGTGTCACCGTGGACGGCTTGGGCGGCCAGCAGCGCGAAGGACTTCTCATACAGCGCGATCTCGGACGGCCGCGTGATGGTTAGCTCTGCGGCAACGGCTTCGACCAAGGCCATTTGCGGTCATGAATCACGAAGTTCGTTGCGGGTGCGTGATACTCGGTGGTTCGGGGAAGAATCGCCAGAGCCAGACGCGGCAGGCGTATCGCGACGAGCAGGTGGTGCAGTTGCCCGGCCATCACATCATCGCTGCCGACCGTGGTGTAGAGCGCCTGTTCTTCGATCAGATATTGAATGCGGTGGTCTCCACGGTGGAGTACGTCTTGCCGCTGCATCCGGGTGTCCACTGCCGTCTGTACGTCGTCGGGTGCCCGGTAGAACTTGGCTGTGCGCCGGAAGATCGCGGTGGCGTTGTTGCGGGTCTGCACCAAACCCGGAATGACGCGGGGGTGATAGCCGCGTATCGACCGGGTGCCCGACTCCAGGGTGATCGCTTGGCGTTGGCGGTGTGCGTTTCCGGACACGACGACGCGTCGCCACTCCATATAGGCGGCAGTGAGATTGCGCAGCGTGGCTATCAAGTCCGGCACCGCGTAATCGGCGTGGCACCGGCGGCACCAGTCGTGAATGTCGGCCTCGGTCGGTGTCTGTCGGCCGTGTTCGCGTCCTGGTCTTGCAGGCGGATCAGTGTGAGCCCTCCAACCCTTATAGCCTGTCAGTCCATCGCGCTAAAGTCCGGGCCGTGGGACTTAGGGAGGTCACGAGGCCCGCCGTGCTTGCGGCGATGGGTGAGTTCGATCGGCTAGGTCGTGATGCTTTCCTGGCCAGGTTTGGATTTGGGCGAGCTCGGTCCTATTTCGTCGAGGTCGACGGCCGTCAGTATGACTCGAAGGCGATTGTGGGGGCTGCCCACGGGTTCGTTTCAGGCATGAATCCGTTGCCAGCAAAGGACTTCAGCGGCGGTGAAGACACCGTCGCTAGCCACCTGCGTTCGCTGGGTTTTGCAGTGTCGAGCCCAAGTCGTGCGCTTCAACCTGGATCGAACGTCAACGGCGTTGATCTCATCGAGTTGGTCGATCACCTGCGCCCGGCCGGACGGCCGGAGCGGCCGGTGCGTCATCAGGCTCTGCTGTTGTTGTGGGCGATCGGTCGCGCCGGGCGTGGTCTTCCCCGGCTGGTGCGCTGGACCGAGGCGCAGAATGAATTGCGAAGCCTGCTGGATGTTTTCGGGCTTCCCGAGAGCGCCGCGACACCAGAGTACCCATTCGTGGCGCTTGCGCACACCGAGTGGTGGGAATTGCCCGACGCCGATGGTGAAGTACCATCTGCGCACGGCAGCGGTGTGCTGCGCTGGCTCAACGCGGTCAACCCCCTCGGTGGCCTTACAGCAGCTGTTTACGACAGGCTGACATCCAGCCATAACAATCTTGCCGAGGTAACACTTGCCCTACTGGACCGGTTCTTCGCCGGTGAGCAGCCCGACGATCTACTCAGTGCTGTGCAGATAGACATCCCGGTTGTCGGTACCGGGTCGGGTGCTGCCGTGGGGACTGCCGTGCCTGATGCCAAGAAGCGTCCTCCGCTGTGGACGTGGAATGAGCTGGTGCTTGCGTGCGCACTGACGGCCGATAACGACTGGCATGAACTGGATGTCAACGATCCTCGGGTGATCGAGCTGTCTGCTCTGTTGCAGAGCCTGCCAATTCATGCGGAGTCTGTTCGCGGCGATGGCTTCCGAACCGCGGCGTCGGTTCGCCGGAAGATGGCCAACCTCGCACATTGCCATCCGAATTCGACTCGGAGAGCCAGCAACCGCGGCGCGCTGGATCACGAGGTTGTCGCGGCGTTCGTCGATCGGCCCGACGAGATGCGTTCGTTAGCCGAACAGATTCGTGGGCAAGCTAGCGGACCCGGGGCGACTATCGAACAGCAGAACGCTCCTACGACAACCCAACAGCCTGCGGGCGTAGTCGCAGGAAACGTTTTTGCCCAGTTCAAGCCGAAGAGTGACACCGCCTACGTTGCCGCGATCAAAGCGCAGGTCCAGACTAAGAACCGTCACCACGAGCGTCTCGTTCACGAGTACGGGCTAGCAGCTCGCGCGCTCGGGTTCACCCCCGCCACCAATGTGCATCCGCGCGACTTGACATTGACACGAGATCGTCGGCACTGGCTCGTTGAAGTCAAGATGATTTACCGCGGCAATGCCGTCGAGGCGGTCCGAGCTGTGGTAGGACAGCTGCTGCAGTATCGGCACTTCCTCTACCCGCCAACTGGCGACGTCGGACTCGTCGCGGTCTTCAACGAACCGATCGGCGACGCATGCGTCGGGTTCCTGGAAGCGCAGGGTATCAGCTCAGTTTGGCGTCACCTCGATACCTGGCACGGCTCACTTTCCGCCACGCGCGATGGGCTTGTCCCCGTGGGTGATTCGCGACCTGCAGTCTGAAGCCGGTGACGGGTCGAGCGATTGTCGAATGCTCGGCCTGTCGCCTCGCGCAGGGACTACGCTGGTCGTGGTCCTAGCAGCAGTATTGTCCGACGGCCATCCTTTCTCTACCTGCGCGACCCGTATCAAGAGCGGACCCAAAGACCTCGTAGGTAACCTCATCGCAACTATCGGGATCTGATGGGATCTGTGGGCGCACGCGGGATCGAACCGCGGACCGCTGGTGTGTAAAACCAGTGCTCTACCGCTGAGCTATACGCCCTTGACCGTTACCGGCCGGTCATGAATCTAGCGCGGCGAGCGCTTTCTCCCAAGCCGCCTGGTCACGGGGCTCGCCGGGGCCGTTCATCTCGGAGAAACGGATGAGTCCTTCGCGGTCTACGACGAAGGTGCCGCGGTTGGGGTAGCCGGATTTTTGGTTGAAGACGTCGTAGGCCTGGGCTACCGCGCCGTGCGGCCAGAAGTCGGAGAGCAGGGGGAAGGTGTAGCCCTGTTCGGCGGCCCAGATCTTATGGGTGGGCGGTGGGCCGACGGAGATGGCGAGGATCTCGGCGTTGTCGTTCTGGAACTTCGGGAGTTCGTCGCGCACCTTGCACAGCTCACCTTGGCAGATGCCGGTGAAGGCGAGCGGGTAGAAAACGATCAGCACGTTCTTCTTGCCGCGATAGTCCGACAGGCTGACGTCCTGGTTGTTCTGGTCCTTCAGCGTGAAATCCGGCGCGACAGTGCCAACTTCGAGCGGCATCGCAAATCCTCCATCGTGTCGGGTTTCCGCCGGGCGGCGCGATCACCGCCCGGCGACACCATAGCGAAAGGTAGGTCAGCGCTGCTTCGAGGGCGCCTTCGGTTGGACCAGGCGGCTGCCCGCCCAGGTACCCAGGCTGATCGCCGAGGTCTGCGTCAGACCGGCGGTGGGTGCGGATTCAGCGATTTCGCTTGGATCGACGTGACCCGGCTGTCCGGTCTTGGGCGTGAGTACCCAGACGAAGCCCTCGTCGGCAAGCGGACCGATCGCATCCATCAGCGCGTCGACCAGATCACCGTCCCCGTCGCGCCACCACAGCAGCACGACGTCGACTACTTCATCGGATTCCTCGTCGACAATTTCGCTGCCGATGGACTCCTCGACGTCGGCTCGCAAGTCGTCGTCGACGTCCTCGTCCCAGCCCAATTCCTGGACAACCAAGCCGTGTGTAATGCCAAGCTTCTGAGCGTAGTTCTGCGCGTCCGCCGCGGCGACCACGGTGGTGTCCTCCTCAACTCCCGACAATAGGTAGTTGCAAGCGAACATGGTTATGGCCTCCAGCGCAAGCCGATCCGGAGAAATAGGCCCGGAATGTCGCGTGACATTGTCGCGTCATGGACCGTTTCAGCGCTTCGGGCAGGCGTCGCGGACGGCGTTGCGCGCGTCGTTGACCCGCCTGCTTGCCTCGTTGAGCGGCCCGACGGGTGCGGTGTAGGTCATCTTGCGGGTCTCGGCGGCCAGTGCGCGTGCCGCTGTGACGTAGTCGGTAAATTTTCCGGCGAGATCTTCGGGCAGCGCGTCCTTGGCGGTGCTCACGCCGGCCTCCACCTTGTTCGCGGCGTCATCCAGGGTTGACGCGGCCAGCTCCCGCTTGTCGGCGTAGTCGGGAGCGTTGGCGTCGTGCGCGTCGACGAATTCGTTGTACTTGGCGACCCCGACACCGGTAGTGGTCGGGAACTGAGCACAGTTGTCGGTGATCGCCTTCGACTGCGCCGCAGCGCGCTTGGATGAGGTAGCCGCCGCCGAGGAGGCCGCCGCCTCCGTCTTGTAGGCCGCTAGATCAGCGGTATTGGGATTCGCCGTGCCCTCGACCCGGTTCGCGCATCCCGCGACGACCAAGCCGACGACGACCGCTCCGGTCGCGCACATCAATCCGAACCCGCGTGGGTCCAGCGTCTTCATCGTCCTCCCGTATGCCTGCGCCTCGTCGGGCGTCGAAAACTACAGCGGCCTGGGCTCATGTTGCCCAGCGCACGGTACTGGATTTCCTGCTGACATGATGACCTGGGGCACACCATCGGTAAGGATGGAGGGTGCGCCCGAACCTTTCGTAAAACGGGTGGTACGCAAACCCACGCGCTACTACTCGGGGATACCGACGCCATCCGCATGTCCACCCCTGTACGAGGAGCAGATTTGACCGACCTGATCCACTCTTCCGCTCCAGCGCAACCCGCTGGATCCGATGCCGCCGCCGCTCCCGCCGCCGGCCGCGATCCGAACGGATCGCCGGCCCAGCCGACCGAGCGCGTGCGGGTTATCCGCGAAGGGGTGGCGTCCTACCTACCGGACATCGACCCGGAGGAAACCAGCGAATGGCTCGAGTCGTTCGATGAGATGCTCGACCGTGAAGGCCCCGGCCGAGCGCGTTACCTCATGCTCCGTCTGTTGGAGCGGGCCGGTGAACGCCGTGTCGCCATCCCCGCGTTGACGTCCACCGATTACGTCAATACCATCCCCACCGAAAACGAACCGTGGTTCCCCGGCGACGAGGAGGTGGAGCGGCGCTTCCGCGCCTGGATCCGGTGGAATGCCGCGATCATGGTGCATCGCGCGCAGCGCCCGGGAATCGGTGTCGGCGGCCATATTTCGACCTACGCGTCCTCGGCGGCGCTGTACGAGGTCGGCTTCAACCACTTTTTCCGCGGCAAGGACCACTCCGGCGGCGGCGATTCGATCTTCATCCAGGGTCACGCTTCGCCGGGCATCTACGCACGCGCGTTCCTGGAGGGCAGGCTCGGCACCGACCGGCTCGACGGCTTCCGGCAGGAATACAGCCACGGCGGCCCCGGCCACGGTGTGCCGTCGTACCCGCACCCGCGGCTGATGTCGGACTTCTGGGAGTACCCCACCGTCTCCATGGGTCTGGGCCCGATGAACGCCATCTATCAGGCGCGGTTCAACCACTACTTGCACGATCGCGGCATCAAGGACACCTCCGATCAGCACGTGTGGGCGTTCCTCGGCGACGGTGAGATGGACGAGCCGGAGTCGCGCGGTCTCGCGCACGTCGCGGCGCTCGAAGGCCTGGACAATCTGACCTTCGTGGTCAACTGCAACTTGCAGCGACTGGACGGCCCGGTGCGCGGCAACGGCAAGATCATCCAGGAGCTGGAGTCGTTCTTCCGCGGCGCGGGCTGGAACGTCATCAAGGTGATCTGGGGTCGCGAGTGGGACGCGCTGCTCGGCGCCGATCGCGATGGCGCGCTGGTGAATCTGATGAACACCACGGCCGACGGCGACTACCAGACCTACAAGGCCAACGACGGCGCCTACGTCCGTGACCACTTCTTCGGGCGCGACCCGCGCACCAAGGCACTCGTGCAGGACCTGTCCGACCAGGACATCTGGAACCTCAAGCGGGGCGGTCACGACTACCGCAAGGTGTACGCCGCCTACGCGGCCGCGATGGCGCACAAGGGTCAGCCGACGGTGATCCTGGCCAAGACCATCAAGGGCTACACCCTCGGCAAGCACTTCGAGGGCCGCAACGCCACGCACCAGATGAAGAAGCTGACCCTGCAGGACCTCAAGGACTTCCGTGACCTGCAGCGGATTCCGATCACCGACGCCGAGTTGGAGAAGGATCCGTACCTGCCCCCGTACTACCACCCGGGCATGGAGTCGCGTGAGATCCAGTACATGCTGGATCGCCGTCGGGCGCTCGGCGGATTCCTGCCCGAGCGGCGCACCACGGCAAAGCCGCTGCAACTACCCGGCGACGAGGCGTACAAGTCGGTGCGCAAGGGTTCGGGCAAGCAGAACGTGGCCACCACCATGGCGCTGGTCCGGCTGATGAAGGAGCTGCTGCGGGACAAGGAGATCGGCAAGCGGATCGTCCCGATCATCCCGGACGAGGCCCGTACCTTCGGTATGGACTCGTGGTTCCCTTCGTTGAAGATCTACAACCGGAACGGCCAGTTGTACACATCGGTCGACGCCGAGTTGATGCTTGCCTACAAAGAGAGCACCGTCGGGCAGATCCTGCACGAGGGCATCAACGAGGCCGGATCGACCGCCTCGTTCACCGCGGCGGGCACCTCGTACGCCACCCACGGCGAGCCGATGATCCCGCTGTACATCTTCTACTCGATGTTCGGCTTCCAGCGCACCGGCGACGGACTGTGGGCGGCGGCGGACCAGCTCGCCCGCGGCTTCGTGCTCGGAGCAACCGCCGGGCGAACCACGCTGACCGGTGAGGGTCTGCAGCACAACGACGGCCACTCGCTGCTGCTCGCCGCCACCAACCCAGCCGTGGTCACCTACGACCCGGCATTCGCCTTCGAGATCGCGCACATCGTGCGGGACGGCCTGCGCCGGATGTTCGGCGGCGGCACCCCGGAACCGGCGCCGTACGCGCTGCCCGGTACCGACACCCGCAAGGCGGACGGCGGCTTCGGCGGCGAGGACGTTTTCTACTACATCACCCTCTACAACGAGCCGTACCAGCAGCCCGCCGAGCCGGAAGATGTCGACATCGCCGGTCTGCTCAAGGGCATCTACCTGTACAAGCCCGGTGGCGAAGGGGAGGTGCGGGCGCAGATCCTGGTCTCCGGCGTCACCGTGCCGGACGGCCTGCGGGCGCAGGCGCTGCTGGCCGAGGACTGGGGCGTGCAGGCCGATGTCTGGTCGGTCACCTCGTGGGGTGAGCTCCGCAAGGAGGCGCTGAACAAGGAAATCGCCGCGCTGCGTTTCCCGGACGAGGACCACGGCACCCCGTACGTCACCGAGGCGTTGTCGCGGGTCGATGGCCCGTACGTCGCCGCGACGGACTGGATGCGCGCGGTGCCGGATCAGGTGCGCAAGTGGGTACCCGGCGACTTCATCACACTCGGCACGGACGGCTTCGGCTTCTCCGACACCAGGGCCGCCGCCCGGCGCGTTTTCAATGTCGACGCGCAATCGATCGTGGTAGCAGCGCTGTCCGGGCTCGCAAAGGCCGGAAAGATCGACACTGCCAAGGTGATCGAGGCCGCGAACAAGTACCGCATCGATGACGTCGACGCCGCGCCGAAGAACGCGTCGAGTTCCGATGGGGACGGCGAGTAGCGGACGATTGGATGGTGGACCGTAAACCGCCGCGGCCGCGACGGATCTCCGAGGGCTCTTCCGAGCACGAGGTGTATCTGCCGACGGGCGCGCTCTCCCCGAACCGGCAAACCCGCGACCCACTCCCGGACACGCTGCTCAAACGCGTGAAGCAGTTCTCAGGACGCCTCTCGACGGAGGCGGTCGGGTCGATGCAGGATCGGTTGCCGTTCTTCGCCGATCTGGACGCCGCGCAGCGCGCCGGTGTCCAGATGCTGGTGCAGACCGCGGTGGTGAACTTCCTGGAATGGCTACAGGACCCGGACAGCGACATCCGGTTCAGTCTCGATGCGTTCCAGGTGATTCCGCAGGATCTGGCGCGGCGGCTGACGCTGCGCCAGACCGTGGACATGGTCCGGGTGGCCATGGAGTTCTTCGAACAGTGGCTGCCCGCGCTCGCGCGCAACGACCGGCAGTTGGTCGCGCTCACCGAGGCGGTGTTGCGGTACGGGCGTGAGCTCGGGTTCGCCGCCGCCTCGGTGTACGCCAGCGCCGCCGAATCGCGCGGCGCGTGGGACACCCGCCTGGAAGCGCTCGTCGTCGACGCCGTGGTGCGCGGCGACACCGGTCCGGACATGCTGTCCCGGGCCGCCACGCTGAACTGGGATGCCACCGCGCCGGCGACCGTGCTGGTCGGCACCCCGCCCGGCGAGCAGGGCGTGTCGTCGGTGGGCTCGGTGCACGCCATCGCCGCCAGGCACGGCCGGGCCGCGCTGGCCGTGGTGCAGGGCACCCGGCTGGTGATGGTGGTCAGCGGCCATCTCGGCGACTCCTCTTATATATCGCCGTTCCTGGCGGATCTGCTGGCGGAGGTCTTCTCCGACGGACCCGTGGTGATCGGCCCGACCACCCGCACGCTCGGCGCCGCGCACGCCAGCGCGGTCGAGGCGCTGGCGGGGATGGAGGCCGTGGTGGGCTGGCGCGGCGCGCCACGCCCGGTGCATGCGACCGAATTGCTGCCGGAACGCGCATTGCTCGGCGATCGAGCTGCGATCGACGCGTTGAACGAGTATCTTGTCCTTCCGTTGGCCTCGGCGGGATCGTCACTGGCGGACACACTCGAGGCCTATCTGGATTGCGGTGGCGCTGTCGAGACGTGTGCACGCCAGTTGTACGTCCATCCAAATACCGTTCGCTACCGCCTCAAACGGATTGCCGAGATCACGGGTCGCGATCCGATGAATCCGCGGGACGCGTATGTGCTCCGGATCGCCGCCACAGTAGGTCGTTTGACACGAACCCGTAACGAACCGTCAACACCTACCCCAGAGGCCACTCCCTTCGCACTGGGCCACGAGGGTCTGTAACGGAATCCGTGGGTCGTTCGATCCGGACGACCCACGTGGCCTTTTGTGGGACTTCCACAAAACGCGGAGGCAAGCTTCATTCGCGTCGACATCTCCCGCGAGCCACCTAACGGTGTTCTCTTAGGGGTGTGATCGCTTTGTTCGCCCCTGGACAGGGGTCCCAGACTCCCGGCATGCTCGCGCCTTGGCTCGATCTCCCCGGCGCGACCGATCGGCTCACTCTCTGGTCCATGGCCTCCGGCCTGGATCTGGTTCGTCTCGGAACCACCGCGACGGCGGAGGAGATCACCGACACTGCCGTGACCCAGCCACTCGTGGTGGCCGCCGCGTTGCTCGCCCATGCGGAAATCCCCACGGATTCACTTCCGACCGCTACCATCGTCGCCGGACACTCGGTCGGTGAACTCGCCGCTGCCGCAGTCGCCGGAGTGATCTCTCCGGACGAGGCAGTGTTGTTGGCCGCCATCCGCGGAGCGGAGATGGCCAAGGCGTGCGCGTTGGAACCGACCGGCATGTCCGCGGTGCTCGGTGGCGATGAGGCCACCGTGCTCGCACGGCTCGCGGAACTCGACCTCGTTCCGGCCAACCGCAACGCGGCGGGCCAGATCGTGGCCGCGGGTCGGTTGGACGCGCTGGCGGAACTCGCCGCGAACCCGCCGGAGAAGGCAAGGGTTCGCGCGCTGCCCGTCGCGGGTGCCTTCCACACCGAGTTCATGGCCCCGGCACAGGACGCTGTGACCGAAGCCATAGCGCAGATCGTGCCGAAAGACCCGACCCGGACGCTGCTGTCGAACTTCGACGGCAAGCCGGTCACCTCGGGACGCGACGCGGTCAACAAGCTCGCCGCGCAGGTCACCCGGCCCGTCCGATGGGACCTGTGCACCGAAACTGTCAGGCAGGCAGAGGTTTCCATGGTGGCGGAGTTGCCGCCCGCCGGCACCCTCGTCAACATGGCGAAACGGGAGATGAAGGGCACTCGAACGCTGGCCCTGAAGACCCCGGAAGACATCCCCGCGTTGGCCGGGCTCAGCATCTCCGGCTAGCTTTCCCCCGCGGCCATGCATCGATATGCACGGCTGTGATCAAGACGGACGTAACCATCGGCCGTCTCGATCCGAAAACAGTACGAGCCCTACAAAGAATAAGAAGGGAGCCACGAAGTGGCCGCTCTGACCCAGGAACAAATCGTCGAGGAACTCGGCAAGATCATCGAAGAGGTGACGGGTATCGAACCCTCCGAGGTGACGATCGAGAAGTCCTTCGTCGATGACCTGGACATCGACTCGCTGTCCATGGTCGAGATCGCGGTGCAGACCGAGGACAAGTACGGCGTGAAGATCCCGGACGAGGATCTGGCCAGCCTGAAGACGGTCGGCGACGCGGTCGCCTACATCCAGAAGCTCGAGGCGGAGAACAGCGAAGCCGCCGCGGAGCTCAAGGCCAAGTTCGACAACGCCGAGTAGGGCCGACACTGTGACCACTCCTTCCACCTTGAACGGGAATTTCCCCAACGTCGTCGTCACTAGCCTGGCGGCGACCACGTCGATCGCTGGTGACGTCGATGCGACGTGGAAGGGACTCCTCAACGGCGAGAGCGGTATCGACGTTCTCGAGGATTCCTTCGTCGAGGAATACGACCTTCCGGTCCGCATCGGCGGCCACCTGAAGGTTCGGCCCGAGACCCTGCTCACCCGAGTCGAGTGCCGGCGCATGGCGTACGTCGAGCAGCTCGCGACCGTGCTCGGTCGCGAAGTCTGGCGTAACGCGGGCAGCCCGGAGGTCGACCCGGAGCGGTTGGGTGTGGCCATCGGCACCGGGTTGGGTGGCGGCGACGCCCTCATCGACTCGGTCGACAAGCTGAAGAACGGTGGCTATCGCAAGATTTCGCCGTTGGCAGTGCAGATGGTCATGCCGAACGGTCCTTCGGCCGTTGTCGGCCTCGAACTGAAGGCCAGGGCAGGAGTGGTCACTCCGGTCTCGGCATGCTCGTCCGGCTCCGAGGCCATCGCGAACGCGTGGCGGATGATCGTCATGGGCGATGCGGACATCGTCGTCACCGGTGGCGTCGAGGGTTACATCGACTCGGTGCCGATCGCGGCGTTCAGCATGATGCGTGCCATGAGCACCCGCAACGACGATCCGAAGGGTGCCTCGCGTCCGTTCGACAAGGATCGCGACGGTTTCGTCTTCGGTGAGGCGGGCGCTCTGATGGTCGTGGAGACCGAGGAGCACGCCAAGGCTCGTGGGGCCACCATCCACGCTCGCCTGATGGGTGCCGGTATCACCTCGGACGGCTTCCACCTCGTTGCTCCCGCCCCGGATGGGGTGGGCGCCGCACGCGCGATGAAGCGGGCGATGCAGACCGCGGGTCTGACCGCGAAGGACATCACCCACGTCAACGCGCACGCGACCGCGACGCCGATCGGTGACACCGCCGAGGCGAACGCGATCACCTTGGCCGTGGGCAACCACGCCTCGGTCTATGCTCCGAAATCCGCGCTCGGACACTCGATCGGCGCTGTCGGCGCGCTCGAGTCGGTCCTCACGGTGCTCAGCATCCGGGACGGCATCGTGCCGCCCACGCTGAACCTGGAGAACCAGGATCCGGCGATCGACCTCGACGTGGTGCACGGCGAGGCGCGTCGTCAGGAGATCGAGTACGCGATCAACAACTCCTTCGGTTTCGGTGGGCACAATGTCGCGCTCGCCTTCGGTCGGGCATAGCCGTACCGATCGACTGCACAACGATCCCCGGCGGGCATCGGGCACTTGGCTCGATGCCCGCCGGT
This sequence comes from Nocardia iowensis, assembly GCF_019222765.1. NCBI lineage: Bacteria > Bacillati > Actinomycetota > Actinomycetes > Mycobacteriales > Nocardiaceae > Nocardia > Nocardia iowensis. Next base: position 2,383,968 of record NZ_CP078145.1, read on the forward strand.
TCGACATTCGCAGCCGCGCTGCGGCGTACTCATCGAGGTGAGGAGAAAGCGCGATGACAATTATGGCTCCCGCGTTGCCACCAGAGACCGCGATCGACCCGCGTGATCCACTCGGTCGACTACAGCGTTTCTTCGATCCCGGCACCGTTCTTCCACTCCACCCGCGCAACAAGGCCGGTGTGCTCGCCGCCATCGGCGAGGTCGACGGTGTCCGCACCGTTGCCTACTGCTCCGACGCCACCGTCATGGGCGGCGCGATGGGTGTCGAGGGTTGCAAGCACATCGTCGACGCGATCGACACCGCCATCGACTCCGGCATTCCGGTCGTCGGCATCTGGCATTCCGGCGGCGCTCGGCTGGCCGAGGGCGTCGAGGCGCTGCACGCGGTCGGCCTGGTCTTCGAGGCCATGGTCCGCGCGTCGGGCCTGGTGCCGCAGATTTCCGTGGTCGTCGGCTTCGCCGCCGGTGGCGCCGCCTACGGTCCGGCACTGACCGACATCGTGATCATGGCGCCCGAGGGGCGGATCTTCGTCACCGGCCCCGACGTCGTGCGCAGCGTGACCGGCGAGCAGGTCGATATGGCCACCCTGGGCGGACCGGTGACACACGGCAAGAAGTCCGGCGTCACCCACATCGTCGCCGACGACGAGTCGGACGCGATGCATCGCGCACGTCGGCTGGTGTCGATGTTTGCCGAGCAAGGCGAGTTCGATCTGGTGGCGGCCGAGCACGGCGACGTCGACCTGAAGGCGATGCTGCCGGAATCGGCCAAGCGCGCCTACGACGTGAAGCCGATCATTCACGAGCTGCTCGACAACGTCGACGGGGAAAGCTCGTTCGAGGAGTTGCAGGGCGGTTACGCGCGCAGCATCGTCACCGGTCTCGGCCGGCTCGGTGGCCGCACCGTCGGCGTGCTCGCCAACAATCCGATCCGGCTCGGCGGCTGCCTCAACTCCGAAAGTGCCGAGAAGGCAGCGCGTTTCGTGCGGCTGTGCAACTCGTTCGGCATCCCGCTGATCGTGCTCACCGACGTGCCGGGTTACCTGCCCGGCGTCAGCATGGAGTGGGAAGGCGTGGTGCGGCGCGGCGCCAAGTTGCTGCACGCGTTCGCCGAGGCACGGGTACCGCGCGTCACCCTGGTCACCCGCAAGATCTACGGTGGCGCCTACATCGCGATGAACGCCCGCGCTCTGGGTGCGACCGCGGTCTACGCGTGGCCCGGGTCGGAGGTCGCGGTGATGGGTGCCAAGGCCGCCGTCGGCATCCTGCACAAGAAGGCATTGGCGGCCGCCCCCGACGATGAGCGGGAAGCCCTGCACGAGCGCCTGACCGCCGAGCACGAGCGCATCGCGGGCGGGGTCGAGCGGGCCATCGCGATCGGCGTGGTGGATCAGGTGATCGACCCGGCCAAGACGCGCAGCACCATCGCCGCCGCGCTGGCTGCCGCACCGGCGCGGGCCAGCCACCTGAAGAACATTCCGCTCTGATTCCGAAGACCGAAACAGTGGGCCCCGGGGTGATCCCGGGGCCCACTGTTGTTGTCGGGCAAGGCTTCCCGCATCTGGGCAGCCAGCTGGGACGCCGTGCTCGGCCGGAACCAAGGACCGGCTCGGTAGCATCGAGAGGTGCGCTACGAAGAACTTGCCGACGTGCCGTGTTCGATCACGCGCCCGCTCGTGATCTTCGGCGACCGCTGGACCCTGCTGATCCTGAAGTTCGCGTTCTCCGGTATCCGCCGCTTCAACGGTTTCCAGAGTTCGCTCGGCATCTCTCGTAGCCGCCTACAGGACCGGCTGGACCGGCTGATCGAACACGGCATCCTGGTGAAGCGGAAGGCCGCGGTCGGCGCGCACGAGGAGTACCGGCTCACGCAGAAGGGCCATGACATCTATCCGATCCTCATGGCCATCCGGGACTGGGGTGATACCTATATGGCACCCGCAGGGCCGCCCGTGCGTTACGCCCATCAAGGCTGCTCTGGTGAGGCGCACGCGAAGCTCGAATGTGACGGCTGCGGAAGCGAATTGACCGCACGCGACGTTCTCCCTGAAGCCGGGCCGGGCTTGCTCGAGCCGGTCGAATCGGCTCAGTCGGTGAACCAGGTCGCGACCTGATCCAGGTCCGCGCGCGAGGTGCGGAACCCGTTCACCGGATGCTCGGTGTCCGGGTAACCGAAGGATATTCCGGCGACAACCCGGCGGTGATCGGGGATGCCGAAGTAGGCGCGTACGAACGGCGCGTACGAGGCGAGCGCGGCCTGCGGCGCCGCGCCGAGCCCGAGGCTCTGGGCGCCGAGCAGGAAGTTGCCGATATAGAGGCCGCAGTCGACGCCACCGTAGAAGCCCAGGTCGGCCTCCGTCGTCACGATCGCCACATGGGGTGCGTCGAACAGTTCGAAATTGCGCACGGCCTGCCGCATAGTTTTCTCGTGGTCCCCTTTGGCGATCCCGACGCTGTCGTACAGTCGCATCCCGCACTCGCGGCGACGGTCCCGGAACACCCCGGTGTACTGCGCGGGGAACGCGAAATCCGGTTCAGGAGTTGCGGTTTGGATGTGGGCCAGCAATTCGTCACGGAACCGATCGGTGCCCGCGCCCTCGGTCACCACGAGCTGCCACGGTTGGGTGTTGCACCAGGAGGCGCTGCGCTGGGCCAGTCGCAGCAGCGCTTCGATGGTCCCCCGCGGGACGGGGTCGGCCAGGAACTGCCGACAGGTCCAGCGTTCGTCGAGCATCCGAGCCAACAGTGTGTGCTGTGCTGTATCCACATCGGCAACCGGCATGCCCGCTCCTCAATTCAGTTCCATTACGAGACTGAACGCTAGCATCGGAAGAGGCAGCGCGAAACGGCCCAAGACCCGGGGTCCGCGTAATCGCAGGGCGGGTGGCCGAGTCGAGTGCTCGCATTGCCGGGAATACAGCGCTGTGACAAGGCAGAATCCCACGCATGGCTTCCGAAGCCCCAGCCGCGCGGGATCGCAAGCGGCACGGCAGGCACTACACGCCGCCGGTGCTCGCACGCTTCCTGGCCGGGCGGCTGCTCGCGCATGTGCCGCGACCGGAAGCGGGGGTGCTGCGGGTGCTCGATCCGGCCTGCGGTGACGGGGAGCTGCTGTTCGCGTTGCGGGACGAGGTCGCGCGTCGGCTGCCGGGGATCCGGGTCGAGCTGACCGGGTACGACCTGGACGCGACGGCCCTCGCGGTGGCGCGCGGGCGCCCCGAAGGGATCGGCGTCGACTGGCACGCCGGCGACTTCCTCACGGTGGCGGCGGAGCTGCGGGCGGGTTCGTTCGATGCGGTGATCACGAACCCGCCGTATGTGCGGACCCAGCAATTGGGTGGGGTCACCGCGCAGCTGCTCAGTAAGCAGTTCGGGTTGCGCGGGCGGATCGATCTGACGCACCCGTTCGTCGCGACGCTGCCGCGACTGCTGTGCTCGGGTGGTGTGCTGGGGTTGTTGTGCGCCAATCGGTTTCTGACAACCAAGGCAGGCGCGAATATTCGGCGGTTGCTGCTCGCCGAGCTGACGCCGGTCGAGCTGTACGACCTGGGGGACACGAAGCTGTTCGAGGCGGCGGTACTGCCCGCGATCACCATCGCGACCCGTGGCGCGGGTGGTGGCGGATGTCGATACGTCTCGGCGTACGAGACCGAGGGTGACGAAAAGGCATCGGAGACAGATCTTTTCGAGGCGTTGACCGGCGAGGGTGGTTGCCTCGTCGCGCATAACGGGCGGACTTTCGCGGTGGCGGTGGGCACGTTGGTGACCAGTCACGCAGAAGTCGCAGTCACGCAGATGCCTTCGGACGTCGGGGCAGCGTCGGTCGGGGAGTGGGTAGGGAGTGGCCGGCAGGGCTCGGGCGACCTGACCGAGAGTGTGCTGCAACAGGGCGGAATCGGGTCTGCCTCCGTGCCGCGACACCCGAGCGAACCGCAGTCCACGCCTGCCCGAACAGTATTGCGGCGAACACAGGAGCCGGAGGCGGCATGGCGCATGTCGAACGCGGGTGTCGACGCCTGGCTCGCCGGGATCGCCGCGGCGACCTGGCGGACCTTCGGCGAGGTTGCCCGAATCCGGGTGGGTATCAAGACAACTGCCGACCGGGTGTTCATCTCCGACCGGTGGTCGGAGGTCGAGCCCGCGCCCGAGCCGGAACTGCTGCTCGATCTCATCACTCATCACGACCTCGCACCGTGGCGCATCGCCCGATTACACGACACCCGCGTCCTGTACCCCTACGACCGCACCCGGCCGAACCGCACGCCGATCGATCTGGCCGAATTCCCGTGCGCCGCTGAATACTTGCGTTCCCACAAGGACACATTGGCCGCCCGCCACTATCTCGGCGCGAGCGGCCGCGAGTGGTTCGAGATCTGGGTGCCGCAGCGTCCGCACCTGTGGTGCGAGCCGAAGCTGGTGTTTCCGGATATCAGTGAACGCCCCAGGTTCGCGCTCGATCGGTCGGGGGCGGTAGTGAACGGCGACTGCTACTGGATTTCGCTGCCCGATTTGGCTAATGCACCGGGCGATGCGGAACAACTTGCGTATCTGCTGATGGGCGTGGCGAATTCGGCGCTCGGCCTGCGGTTCTACGACGCGGTGTGCGGTAACCGGCTGTACTCGGGCAGGCGGCGGTGGATCACCCAGTACGTATCGCGGTTGCCGCTGCCGGATCCGGAATCGGCACGCTCGGCGGACGTCATCGAGCTGGCGCGTGAGTTCGTCGACGGCCGGACTTTGGACGAGACAGCACGGGCCGATCTGGACGAGCGAGTGGCCGCGGCGTTCGGGATGGCGTCAGGCGCGGACGTGCACGCCGACCATGGGCAGCAGGGTCCGGCGGGCGAACTCGCGGGCGGCGTCCCGGTCGGCCACCGGGATGAGCCCGTCGGGGGTGAGGGCCAGCGAGAGCGCGAGGCGGGCCATGATCTCGGCGACCAGGTCGGCGTCGAAATCGTGGGTGTTCTCGGTGTCCCGTAGTTCGCGCAGCTTCTCCGCCAGGTAGCTGCGGCCGACAGCGACGATGGGGCCCGCGTCGGTGGTCAGCCGGGGCAGGATCAGGTCCGGTTCGGTGCGCAGCAGGCGGCGCAGCAGCTCGTTGTTCGCGATCGCGGTGATGAATGCGACGAAGATCTCCACCAGCTGGTCCTCGGAGCCGGAGACGGCCTGCACCTGCTTGTCGATCATCGCGACGAAGCGCTGGGCCTCCCGCACGCTCACCGCCTCGACCAGGTCGTTCTTCGATTCGAAGCGGCGGTACAGGGTGGCGGGGCTGATGCCGGCCCGGCGGGCGATCTCGCCCATGCTGGTCCGTTTGATGCCGAAGTCCAGGAAGGCCGAGAGCGCGCTTTCCAGTAGCTTCTCGCCATCGGCGACGGGCTTGTCCAGGATGCGCTGCAACATGGGCGGGACAGTTGGCATCTGGTCTCCAGTCGATTCGCGCGAACGCCGGGCGTGCGGGATGGGGTCGCGACGGTGCGGGTGATGGACCTTCATTATTTCACCGGCGTGCGGTGGCGCGGTCGAGGATGGCCGGAATGGCGTATAGGTCACGTGTCCAGCTTGGCCTGGCTAGCCTCCTTGGAGATCCGATTTGGATGTCGGCTGAGGTGGAAAGGGTTGAGCCATGGCTTATTTCGCGAACCGGGTGGTGGCGATCACGGGTGCGGGCTCCGGGATCGGCCGCGAGCTGGCGCTGGCGCTTGCCCGTGACGGCGCCGCGCTCGCGCTGTCGGACAAGTCGGCGGACGCCATCGACGAGACCGGGGAACTCTGCGCGGCGGTGGGCGCCACACCCACGGTGACCAGGCTCGACGTCACCGATCGGGCGGCGGTGCTTGCCCATGCCGCGGCGACCGTCGCGCGGTACGGGCGGGTCGAGGCGCTGTTCAACAATGCCGGGATTCTGCACATCGGCGGGGTGGCGGAGTCGCCGTTCAGTGATTTCGAGCACGTGATGGACGTGGATTTCTGGGGAGTCGTCAACGGCACCAAGGCTTTTCTGCCGCATCTGCTGGCCGCCGAGCGGGCGCATGTGGTGAACATGTCCTCGGCGCTCGGCTTGGTCGGGGTGGCGCAGCACGCGCCGTACAACGCGGCGAAGTTCGCCGTCCGCGGATTCACCGACTCGCTGCGCCAGGATATGCGTGCGGCGGGCGGGAAGGTGCGGGTGACCGGGGTGTATCCGGGCGGGGTGCTCACCTCCATCGCGCGTTCGGCGAGTGTCGCGCCCGGCATCGACGCGGCGGCGGTCGCGCGGCGCTTCGAGGGGCAGGTCGCGCGGACCAGCCCGGCCGCGGCGGCCAGGACGATCCTGCGCGGGGCGGCGCGGGGTGAGGCGAAGGTGCTCGTCGGACTGGACGCCCTGCTTGTGGATCTGGTCACAAGGTTCACCGGCTCTTATCACGAACGGGTGCTGGACATGGTATTTCGTTCCTGACCGCGCTGCTCCGCGCGGGCTGATCGGTCCGGAACGGATGACGAAATGGCAACTGGTCGAACGCTTCTCACGGCAGCGCCCGGTCGGGTGCGATCGGCGGGGTGCGGCTGATGGCGAAATGGATTCTGGTCGAGTGCTTCTCGGGTGTGCCGGGCCGGGTGATCGCGTTCGGCGCGGCGCCGAAATCCTTCGTGCCGCTGCGCAATATTCTTCGTAACCCGCTCTCGCTGGCGGATGCGGAGGCGGCCCTCGCGCAGGCATGTCGGACCTGTGCCCTGGTCGCGCACGTGTCCTCGGACGGGCGGCGCACCGTGCGCGCCGAACCGCTGCTGATCTCGCCGGAGCGGGCGCACGCCGTGCGATTGTGGGTCGGGCCGGTACAGGAGCCGTTACCACCGCGAGAACCGGTGGGCGCGTGGTACTTCAACCTCTCGACCAATCGGTCGGTGCGCAGTGTCGATCTGCTCGACCTGTACGGCGTCGCGCCCGAGGACCGGGAGGCGGAGTTGGCCATCGCGGGTGCGTTCACTCGGCTGGTCACCAATCGGGACGAGAGCGAGGCGTTGGCGAAGATCGTGAACTCGGCGCCGGGCACCGAACATCAGGCGGTGTGGACCATCCGGCGCGACGACAATGCCTTGCGCGCGGGGCATTTCGCCTGCCGGATCAGTATCGAGTTCGATGTCACCGGGCGCAGGGAGGTGCTGTTCCGCGGGGTGACGCAGGACATCGGTGCCGCGACGGCGGTACCGGCCGCGCCGCCGCCGATGATTTTGGAGTACCAGCTGTTGGAAGCGGCCACCGCGCCGGGGGAGTACCGCGCGATCGTGAATCTGCGTTCGTTGCAACTGATTCGCTGGATCGGGCCGCCCATGCCGGGCATCGCCTGGGCGGATCTGCCCGGCCAGCCCACGCCGCGGATTCATCCGGACGATTTAGCGGCCGCGAAGGCAATGTCACGGGAGTTGGCGCGCCATCGGACCGAGGGGAAGGTGCGGCTGCGCCGGCTGGATGGTGGGTGGCAGCTCGTGCATGTGCGGGGCGCGCTGATGGCGTTGGACCAGCACACCACGGCGGGGCTTGCCACGGTCACCGCGGTATCGTGAAGCGCGATGACCGTGGCTCGCGCTCACTGACTGGGTAAGTCCAGCGCGGCCATTTCCCGCTCGATCGCGTTCGCGGCGAAGTCGACACCGCTGGAACGCAATTCGTGGACTCGCCGCTGTAATGCCTCGATGCCGCCCGGCTGGGCCGCGATATCGGCTACGCTGATCCGCCCCATCGGCCGGTGCATACTCGACTGCACGTACGCCACCATCGTGATACCTCCTGCCTGCACGCTCACGACTACGCCTCGCTGACGCTCGGCTTCGTCGTACGCGTCAGCGCGCTGTGTCTATGGTTCGCTCGCTGACGCTCGCTGACGGTCCCACCGACCCGGGTGGGTTCACCACTGCGCTACAAGCCGCACGACTACCGTTTCGGCAGGAGACCCCGGGTCACCGGGCACGCTGGGAAAATGTTATCAGCGATTCCTACTGGACGCTTGATCAGTGTGCGCTGTCTCACACCTCTTTGGCGGACCGGTGATTGGCCGTGTTGTGCAGGTACACAGCCCCATTCAGTCTGATGCCGTCCTGTTCGGCCTCGCTGAGCTCGCGGCGAACTTTACCCGGCACCCCGGCGACCAGCGACCCCGGCGGAATCTGCGCGCCCTCCGGAATCAGGGCGTTGGCGGCGATCAGCGAACCGGCGCCGACCACCGCGCCGTTGAGCACGGTGGCGCCCATGCCGACCAGCACATCGTCGCCGACCGTGCAGCCGTGCAGGATCGCGTTGTGCCCCACCGATACTCCGCTGCCAACGGTGAGCGGGAAACCGGGGTCGGCATGCAGCACACAGCCGTCTTGGATGTTGGTCCGCTCGCCGACACTGATCTCCTCGAGATCCCCGCGAATCACCGCGCCGTACCAAACACTCACGTCGGCCGCGAGCCGCACCCGCCCGACCACCGTCGCGTTGGGCGCGACCCACGCACCCTCATCGATCTCCGGAACGAACTCACCGATCTGAATCCTCATAACTGGAAACGTAGCCGCCCCCACCCCCGACCGGCCCGCCGGTCCACCGCCTTCATGATCAACGGGACATGCTGGTGGCTCTACTCGGCCGATGCCGCCGTCATGGGCGGGTGGGGGTGAAGAGGGCGCGGTGGGCGGCGGGGGTGGTGCCGAGGATGCGGTGGAAGTGGTGGCGGAGGCTGACGGCGGTGCCGAAACCGGTTTCGGCGGCGATGCGGTCCATGGTGTCGTCGGTGGTTTCGAGGAGCAGCCGGGCGCGGTCGGCGCGCTGGTGTAGCAGCCATTGTTGAGGGCTGTTTCCGGTGCGGTCGCGGAAACGGCGGGTGAAGGTGCGCCGCGACATCAGGGCTACTCGTGCCCAGCTGTCCAGATCGATCGGATCGCCGAGATGTGTTCGGGCCCAGACCATCGCGCGTTCGATGGGGTCGTCGTCGGCGGACTCGGGGACGGCGATCGGGATGTACTGGGCTTGCGAGCCGCTGCGGTGCGGGGCGGTCACCAGTTCCCTGGCCAACTCGGTGGCGGCACGGCTGCCGAGGTCGTTGCGCACCAGGTGCAGGCAGCAGTCGAGGGCGGCGGCGACGCCCGCGGAGGTGACCACATCGCCCAGGTCCGACCACAGGGTGTCCGCGCGCACCCGGACCGCGGGGTAAGCGCGGGCCAGGCGGGAGGCGCCCGCCCAGTGGGTGATCACCTCGCGGCCGTCGGCCAGCCCACTCGCCGCCACCGCCCACGAGCCGAGGCAGAGGCCGACGATTCGGGCGCCAGCGGCGTGTGCCTGATGCAGGGCGGCGCGCAGGTCGTCGGACAGTGGCATGTCGTATTCCCAACTCGGGACCACGACGGTGTCCGCGCGCATCAGCCGGTCGAGTCCGTGCCGCACGTCGATATCGAAACCGGCTGGGGTGCGCAGGCTTCCGGGCCGCTCGGCGCACACGTCCACCTGGTATGGCCCCGAGCCGCCGATGCCGACCCGGCCGAAGACGAGGCTGGGCACGGACAGGTGGAACGGGCTGATGCCGTCATAGGCGAGAACGGCCACGGTGCGCATGGCCCGATCTTAGCGATAGGCGGCTCGCGGGCCACTGTTGGGCTTGCTGGGGCGTTGACAAGATCAATCGCATGACCGAAACGATCGAACGCACCACCCAGCTCGAAGCCCTGCACATCGGCGGACCCACGCTGCGCCTCCGGTACGCGGGTCGCACCTTCCTGACCGACCCCACCTTCGACGCGCCCGGCGACTACCCGGGTCGGGCCACGCTGCACAAGCTCAGCGGTCCCGCGGTGTCCGTGGAAGAGGTCGGTTCGGTGGACGTCGTATTGCTCTCGCACGACGAGCACGCGGACAACCTGGACAACTCCGGGCGCGAATTCCTGAAGACGGTGCCGACCGTGCTGTCCACGCCGGGTGCCGCGGAACGGATCAAGGGCGTTCGGGGACTGGACAATTGGGAGACCGTAACGCTGGACGGGATCCGGATCACCGCGGTACCCGCGCTGCACGGGCCGGAAGGCTGCGAACCGATCACCGGGATCGTCACCGGATTCGTACTGCAGGCCGACGGGCAGCCGACGGTGTACGTCTCCGGTGACAACGCGTCCGTCGATCTGGTCGCGCGGATCGTCGAGCGGATCGGTCGAATCGACATCGCCGTGCTGTTCGTCGGGGCCGCGAACATCGGCCTGTTCGGCGACGCCGATGTCACGCTCAACGCCCGCACCGCGGTGCAGGCGGCCGAGCTACTCGGCGACGCGGTGATCGTGCCGGTGCACGGCGAAGGGTGGGCGCACTTCAGCGAGACCCTGGATCACTTGGGCCGGGTATTCGAGTACGCGGGGCGTGCGCACCAGCTGCGGATTCCGCCGCTGGGGAAAGAGATCGCTGTGTGATGAGCGGTGGGCCGATGCCGTAGGCGGGGCACCTGGCTGCCGGGTGAGGAGTCTGCGGCCTTCGGTCCAGCCGCGCCGATGGGCGGAATGCGCTCCGAGCAGCGCCGATTGTCTCGGCTGCCGTCGGCGTGCTGATCAACCTGCGCAGAAACTGCCGGTCAGCGAGCGTTCTCGTGATCATCGTGTGAGACCCGCGCGTCGTTCGTGGCGGGAGCCCCACGCGGGGTCCACGATGGCGTTATGAGGATCGGAGTTCCACGGGAGGTCAAGGAGCAAGAGTTCCGGGTGGCGCTCACTCCGGCGGGTGCCAGGGAGTTGGCCGCGCAGGGACACGAGGTGCTGATCCAGGCAGGCGCGGGCGTCGGGTCCGCGTTCGCGGACGCCGACTACGCCGCCGCGGGGGCGCGCCTGGTGCCCGGCGTCGATCAGCTGTGGCGGGAGGCAGAGCTGGTATTGAAGGTGAAGGAACCGATTGCCGAGGAGTATCCGCGGCTGCGGCGCGGGCAGGTGCTCTTCACCTACCTGCATCTGGCCGCGTCCCGCGAATGCACCGACGCCATCCTCGGTTCCGGGACCACCGCAATCGCCTATGAAACCGTGCGCGCGGCCGATGGTTCGCTGCCGTTGCTCGCTCCGATGAGTGAGGTGGCGGGCAAGCTCGGCGCGCAGGTCGGCGCTTACCATCTGATGGCACCGCTGGGCGGTGCGGGAAGGCTGCTCGGTGGCGTGCCGGGAGTGCCACCGGCCGATGTGGTGGTGCTCGGCGGCGGTGTTGCCGGGTCCAACGCGGCGGCGGTCGCTTCGGGCATGGGCGCGCGAGTCACCGTGCTGGACACCAACTTGCACCGCCTGCGCGAGTTGGACGCGCGGTTCGCCGGCCGGATCGCCACCGTCGCCTCGAACGCCGCCGAGGTCCAGCGCGCCGTCGCGAACGCCGATCTCGTCATCGGTTCGGTCCTGGTGCCGGGTGCCCGTGCCCCGAAGCTCGTCTCCGACGACCTCGTCGCCGAGATGCGCCCCGGCTCGGTACTCGTCGACATCGCCATCGACCAAGGCGGCTGCTTCGCCGGCTCCCACCCCACCACCCACGCGAACCCCACCTTTCGCGTACACAATTCGCTGTTCTACTGCGTGGCGAACATGCCGGGCGCGGTGCCGCACACCTCAACCATCGCCCTCACGAACGCCACGCTGCCGTACGTCCGTGCCATCGCCGCCAACGGCTGGAAACAAGCCTGCGCCACCAACCCCGACCTCGCCCACGGCCTGACCGCTGATGCGGGCCGACTGCTGTCGCCGGAAGTCGCTGCGGCACACGGATACACGAACCCCAAGCCCGTCGGACTCGCGGGCTGACATCCGCTCTGCGAGTCCGCAACTCGCACAAGGCTTCCGGCTGCGTCAACCGGTTGCCACGGCGGAGGCGGCTGTAGTGCACGGGTGCGCGACCCCAACCACAGGTTGGCGCGCCGCCCCGTCTTGGCGAATTGGCACCCAACACGTGTTGGGTGCGCGAGCGGAGCGGGTGGAGTTAGTTGTCGGTGCGGCCCTCGCCGAGGTACCAGTCGGGCTCGCCGGTGGTAGGGAGGTCGTGCAGTTTGTCAGGGTTGCGGACGACATTGATGGCGACGATGCGTCCGTCGTCGATGGTGAAAGAGAAGACGCCGGTGTGGTTTCCGTCGAAGACGACGAGGCCGGGGGTGCCGTTGACCAGCACGGCGCGGCCCCACGCGCCAGCCGCGGACGGTGCGTGGTACCAGCCGAGCAGCATCTTCGCGATGAGCTCCGCGCCGTGCACCGGCTGCCGGATCGCGGGGACCTTGCCGCCACCGTCGGCGGTGAGGCTGACATTGGCGTCGAGCACGCCGAGCAGCGCGCTGAGATCGCCGGAGCGCCAAGCGACCGCGAAGGCGGAGACGACCTTCTCCTGCTCGTCCGGCGAGGCGGGGAAGCGGGGCGTGCCGTCTTCGACGCGCTTGCGGGCGCGCGAGGCGAGCTGCCGCACGGCCGCCGGAGTGCGGCCGACCACCTCGGCGACCTCCGGGCCGGTCATGCCGAATACGTCCTGGAGGACGAACGCGGTGCGCTCGGCCGGTGACAGCGATTCGAGGACCACCAGCAGCGCGGTGGTGACCCGCTCGTCCTGGGTGATCCGGTCCGCGGGGTCGTCCCAGCTGGTGACCTCAGGCTCCGGCAGCCATTCGCCGACATACTGCTCACGGCGGGCGCGCGCCGACCCGAGCTGGTCCAGCGCCAGGCGCCCGGTGACCGTGCTGAGCCAGGCGCGCAGGTTCTCGATCTGGCCCGCGGTCCCCGCCTCGTGCTGGCGCTGCAGCCGCAGCCACGCCTCCTGCACCACGTCGTCCGCGTCCGTGAGGCTGCCCAGCGTGCTGTAGGCGAGTCTGCGCAGATACGGCCGGTGCTCCTCGAACCGCCGAGCCAGTTCGGCCTGGTCGAGGGGTTCAGAGGTAGAAGGCTGTTCGGATGTCACTGCTGTTCGCCGTTCGGTCGTTCCGCCCCGCCGGGGGCGCGAGTCATGGGTACGTCACCAGGTTGACGACGCAGGACCTCAGAGTGTGACACGCTGCGACCCCTCCTCCTTCCACGCCCGCCATCAGGTGGGGTTGGGGGATCGGCCGAGAGGTCCGCAGCTATGCGCGGTTGATCACGGAAGGTGTAGGCGATGGGCGGGCGAACGGAGTGGGAGTCGGGGACACCCGATAGTCTCGGCGGGTGCAGAAGGGGACCTCGACCGCGGCTGGTCTGGTGCTGGGGTTTGTGCTCGATCGGGTGGTGGGGGATCCGCGTCGGTGGCATCCGGTGGCTGGATTCGGTTCGGCGGCAGGTGCGCTCGAATCGGTAACGTATGCCGATCGGCGAAGCGCCGGGGTGGTGCACGAGGTGGTGTTGGTGGGGGCGGTGATCGGTCTCGGAGTCGGGGTTCGTGGGGGTGGGATACCGGTGACCGCGTTGGCGACCTGGACTGTGCTCGGCGGACGCAGCCTCGCGCGCGCGGGCAGGGAGATGGCCGATCGGCTCGAGGTCGGGGACCTGACCGGTGCGCGGGCTCTGTTGCCTTCGCTGTGCGGGCGTGACCCCGAAGCGCTCGACGCGGACGGATTGGCCCGCGCCGCACTGGAATCCATTGCCGAGAACACCTCCGACGCAACGGTGGCACCGCTGGTGTGGGGCGCGATCGCGGGAGTGCCCGGCCTGCTCGGCTACCGGGCGATCAACACCCTCGACGCCATGATCGGCTACCGCAACGACCGCTACCGCCAGTTCGGCTGGGCCGCCGCCCGCATCGACGACCTGGCCAACCTGCTGCCCGCTCGCCTGACCGGACTGCTCACGGCCGCGCTCGCCCCGCTCGTCGGCGGCCGCCCCGCCACCGCCCTGCGCGCGTGGCGCCGCGACGCCGCGAAACACCCCAGCCCCAACGCCGGGGTGGTCGAGGCATCCATGGCAGGTGCCCTCGGTGTTCGCCTCGGCGGTCGCACCCAGTACCGCCACGGCACCGAACTGCGCCCAACTCTCGGCGACGGCCCCGCCCCGACAGTCGCGGATCTCCATCGCGCCGTACGGATGTCGGAGTCGGTGCAATGGGCATCGCTCGCGGTCGCGGCGCTCTGGTCGATCACGGGTTTCGCGGGTCAGTCGCGGCCGCGGCCGTAGCGGTCGGCTAGGCGCGCTTCGGTTGTCTTGGTGGCGGTGGGAGTGGGTTGGGCCGCCTGGTCGTCAGCTGGTTCGCTTGTGGTCACCGGCTCGGCGGGTTTGGTTGTGGCACCGGCCTTTTCTCTCCGGCGCTCGCGGATTTCGGCGTAGACGAAGTAGCCGAGGCCGAGGGGGGCCATGATGCCGAAGGCCAGCCATTGGAGGCCGTAGGAGAGGTAGGGGCCCGCGTCGAGTTGGGGGAGGGGGGTGGGGGTGAAGGCGCCGGGCTGGTCCTTGTCCAATTGGAGGTAGCCGCCACGTTCGCCGGTGGGGATGGGGGTGAGTGGCTGTTGCAGGACCGCCGCTGCCTGGGTGGTGTCGATCGAGTACACCTGCCGGTAGCCGTCTTGGACGGACGGATCCTTGCCGGGCGTCACGCCTTCCGACATCCGGACGCGGGCCTCGAGGCGCTGTGATCCGGCGGGCGGGTCGGGGATCTGCGGCGGACGGGAGCCGTCTACCGCCGACACCAGCCCTCGATCGATGAGCAGGAGTCGCCCGTCGTCCAGCCGGAACACACCGAGCACAGAGTAGCCCGGGGCGCCGTCGAGGTGGCGCAGCCGGACCAGCATCGTCGAGTCCGGCAGGTAGGTGCCGGAGGCGGTGACCTTGCGCCATTCGGTGTGCGCGTCGTCCGTGCTTGGCCCGGCGAGGACGGTGGTGATGTCGACCGGGTCGGCGCGCACCGAGTCGGCGATCAACTGGTTGCGATGCGAGGTGCTCGTGTTCTTGCCGAGCTGCCACGGCGCGAGCACCGTGAAACACAGGTACGCGAACGCGGCGACCAGCACCGCGAGGATCACCCAACTGGGACGCAGCAGAAAAGTGAGTCGGCGCATCATCGGAGTCCGTCGCAAGCAGGTTCGGTCGCGGTGCGGAGGCCGGGCCGGTGGGTGGAGTGCACCGTCAGGAGCATCCAGCTGGGGTGTATCGAGAAGGGTCGCATCATGCGCGCCTGTGCCGGGTGGGATCGGGCGGCTCAGCGGCCGGTTCGCCGAGCGCGTCGCGCACCCAGTCGAGCAGTCCGGGCATTGCCGCCTCGATCTGATCGCGGACCAATTCGAAGTCCGCGGTGTCGCCGTAGTACGGGTCCGGCACGTCGGGCCCGTCGGCGGCCGGGTCGAAACTGCGTAGCAGCCTGCGCCGATCCGACGGCACACCGAGGCGGGCGAGTTCGCGCTCGTGCGAGGTGTCCAGGGCGATCAGCAGGTCGGCGTCGTGATGGTCGGCGCCGAGGGCAGCGGCGATGTGCCTGGTCGCGTAGCCGTATTTGCGCAACGTGGCGTTGGTGCGCGAGTCGGCGTCGTCGCCGACATGCCATGCACCGGTGCCCGCGCTGCTCACCCGCACCCGATCGGCCAGTCCGGCCCGGGACAGGTGCATCGCGAAGATCTTCTCCGCCATCGGAGAACGGCAGATATTGCCGGTACAGACGAACGACACGTGCAGCTCACCCACGACAGCCATTCTGGCCGGTCGTCCTACGGGGCCGCCACGTAGGGTGTGATCTCGTGCCCGAGGACAGCGTCGATCGCGCTTTACTGCGCCACCACGGCGACGTGGACGCGCGCCCTGGCATGCTCGACTTCGCGGTGAACGTGCAGGGCAGCGCGCCGCCGGACTGGTTGCGGCAGCGACTGGCGGCCCGGCTGGACGGGCTCGGCCGGTATCCGAGCGCCGAGGAAGCGGACGCGGCCCGCCGTGCCGTCGCGGCCCGGCACGGTCGCCGCCCGGAGGAGGTGCTGCTGCTGGCCGGGGCGGCCGAGGGTTTCGCCATGCTGCCCAGACTCGCCCCGCGCCTGGCCGCCGTGCTCCACCCGTCGTTCACCGAACCGGAACTGGCATTGCGTGCGGCCGATGTTGCGGTGACGCGAGTGCTGCTCGAACCGCCCTACACACTCGACCCGGAAACCGTTCCCGCCGACGCCGACCTCGTAGTGCTCGGCAACCCGACCAATCCCACCTCGGTCCTGCACCCCGCCGGAGCGATCCACGCGCTGCGCCGACCAGGCCGGATCATCGTGGTGGACGAGGCCTTCGCCGACGCGGTGCCGGGCGAACCCGAGTCGCTCGCCGGATTCACCGCACCCGACCTGCTGGTCCTGCGCAGCCTCACCAAGACCTGGGCCCTCGCCGGGCTCCGCTGCGGCTATTTCCTCGGCGACCCGGAACTCCTGTCCCGCCTGAACCGCGGCCGGGCCCACTGGCCACTCGGCACCCTGCAACTGGAGGCGATCACCGCCACCGCCGAACCCGCGGCGGTCGCGGAGGAACAGCGGCGCGCCCTCGGCATCGCCACCGAACGGGCCGCGATGATCGCCCGGCTGACCGAACTCGGCGTGCACGTGCACACTCCGGCCGCCGCGCCGTTCCTGCTGCTCCGTGTCCCCGACGGTGAGCTGCTTCGGAAACACCTGGTGGACAAGGGCATTGCCGTCCGCCGCGCCGATACCTTCCCCGGCCTGGGGCCGAACCACCTGCGCGTCGCGGTGCGCGGCGGCACGGAGGTGGATCAGCTGATCGAGGGGATCCGGACGGCGGGCCTTTAGCGATGGAGAACAGAAAAGCGTTGCGACAGTGCATGAGCGGATCAGAGGAGGGTGAACGATGACCACGCTGGCAGATCTCATCGAAGTGCTCGACGCGGCCTACCCGCCACAGCTGGCCGAGTCGTGGGACTCGGTCGGGCTGGTCGCCGGTGATCCGGCCGACGAGGTGACCCGGGTGCTGTTCGCGGTCGACGCGACGGCGGGCGTCGTCGATGAGGCGATCGACTGGCGGGCACAGGCTTTGGTCGTGCACCACCCGCTGCTGTTGCGCGGCGTCGACACCGTCGCGGCCGACACTCCCAAAGGTGCACTGCTGCACCGGCTCATCCGTTCCGGCTGCGCCTTGTTCACCGCGCACACCAACGCGGATTCCGCCGACCCTGGTGTCTCCGATGCGCTGGCCGCAGCGCTCGGCCTCACCGTCACCGGTCCGATCGATGCGAAACCCGAAGCTCCGGTGGACAACTGGGTGGTCCAGGTGCCCCGTTCGCACACCGACGCGGTGCTGGCGGCCTTGTTCGCCGCTGGCGCGGGCGGCAGCGGCGACTACCGCGACTGCGCACTGCGGGTGCCCGCGGTGGGTCAGTTCCGGCCGATGTCGCAAGCTAATCCATCGGTCGGCGCGCTCGGCGAACTCCAGCATGTCGACGAGGAACGCGTCGAGGTGATCGCCCCGCCTGGCGCGCGCGCCGCCATCCTGTCCGCCCTGCGCGCCGCCCACCCCTACGAGGATCCCGCTTACCACATCACCGAACGGGCCCTGTTGCCGTCGGCCGTCGGCATCGGCCGCGTCGGCACCTTGGCGGCGCCGGAGTCGTTGCGCGCGTTCACCGATCGGGTGGCCGCCGCCTTACCGCCTACCGCATGGGGTGTCCGTGCGGCAGGCGACCCGGACCGCACCATCTACACGGTTGCCGTCTGCGGCGGCGCGGGCGATTCCTACCTGAACGCGGTGGCCCGCCGCGGCGTCGACGCCTACGTCACCGCGGATCTGCGCCATCATCCGGTCGACGAGCACCTCCGCAATGGCGGTCCAGCTCTGGTCGACGCCGCCCACTGGGCAACCGAATTCCCTTGGTGCGCACAGGCGGAACGAGTTGTCCGAGCCGGGCTGCCCGAGCTGGAGACGCGAGTTTCGACGCTGCGTACCGATCCGTGGACCGTCAGCGCGCCCAGCTGATTCGGCTTGTCAGCGTCTCCGGTCTGTCAGCGCGCCTGGTCAATCCGGTCTGTCAGCGCGGCCAGCCGACGTCGTAGTCGCGGCGGTTACGCCGGCCACTGCTTATCGCCACCGGTGGCCGCGGGCTGCTGCCAGCCCGGCATGTTCTCGGCCTGTGCCCGCCCCAGCAACTCGTCGACCTGCTGCGCCGCGATGCTCGACTCGGTACCGCACCATGTGCACTGCAGGGAATGCTTGGTGCTCAACGGAATCAGCGGTACGAAGAACAGCGTGAATTTGGTGACCATTTTGTGCAGTACATGGGCCGCCGGATTGCCGCAATTCCCGCACACCAATGTGAGCACGGCGAGCCGCTGCACATCTCGACGCCAACCAAAGATCAACACGGAATACCCCCGGAAAATCGAACTCTTATGCCTAAACCTTACCGCCGCTGCGGCGTGTCTCGGCGTGTCTGCCGGATTGGTTTGTGCGCGGGGCGGTTTCCGCGAGTCGACCGGCGTTCCGGGGGTACAACTACCGCATGAATTTCCCGGTGAACTTCGGCTTCGTCCAGATCGGGTTGATCCTGCTCATCGTGGTCGGGCTCGCGCTGCTCAT
This sequence comes from Nocardia iowensis, assembly GCF_019222765.1. Lineage (NCBI taxonomy): Bacteria > Bacillati > Actinomycetota > Actinomycetes > Mycobacteriales > Nocardiaceae > Nocardia > Nocardia iowensis. The sequence continues at coordinate 2,402,424 of NZ_CP078145.1, forward strand.
CTCCGGACTGGTGCTGGCGCGCCGGGTCGGGATGCGGGCGCTGATCCTGCGCGGCGGCAGCGGGCTGGTGCTGGTGCTGGCCGCGGTGCTGCTGCTGTGGGTGGCGACGCTGATGCAGACCTACCTCGGGTTGACCGGCGAAATCAAGGCGGCGCATGTGGTGGCCAAGCAGGTGGAGGGCCAGGAGCATCTGCTCGATATCGAACTCACCCTCTTCGGCGACGACCAGCAGGATGAGCAGCGCCTGAAGTACCAGGTCGAGGGCGACACCTGGGTGCTCCAGGCAGGGATCGTCGAGTTGGAGCCCTGGGTGAACGCGCTCGGCTTCCACTCCGGGTACAAGATCAGCAGGTTGTACGGCCAGCGTTTGGACGGCGTTGCCACTACGCAGAACCAGATCTTCCTCAACGGCGGCGACCGGGACTTCTTCGACGACATGCGGAAGGGTCGATGGTGGACGGAGCCGTTCGTGCGCTCCGCCTACGGCAACGCGGTGATCGCCGTCCCCGGTGAATACGACGTCTTCGTCTCCCGGGACGCCATCAAGACCCGCGCGCCGGCCTAGCGGGCCCGGCTCGGCCGCACCGATTGGTGCGGCATCGGTCAGCGCGGGCAGGCAGGCGGGGTACGGTTGAACACCGACCCATCCATAGCGTCCAGGAGTTTGTCCGCGTTGAATGTCGAACCACCGATCCAGGCCAAGCTGCTCCAGCTGGCCGCTGTCGACGCCGAGCTGAATCGGATCGCGCACCGCCGCACCGTGCTGCCCGAACAGCAGGAGGTGGCCCGGCTGGAGGCCGAGCGTAACGCGCACAAGGATGCCGCCGTCGCCGTACAGATCATGCTCGACGACCTCGACCGCGACATCCGCAAGCTGGAAGGCGAAGTCGACGCCGTCCGCAAGCGCGAGGAACGCGACAAGAGCATGCTGACCGCCGGAACGGTGAACGCCAAACAGCTTTCGGAGATCCAGCACGAACTGGGCAGCCTGGAACGCAGGCGCTCGGTGCTGGAGGACGAACTGCTCGAGGTGATGGAGCGCCGCGAAGCCTCCGCCGACGACTACCAGCACGCGGGCGCCCGGCTGGACAAGACCGAGCAGCAACTGGCCGACGCGCAAACCCAGCGGGACGAGGCCCTGGCCGATCTCGAGGTGGCACAGGGTCGTTGCGACGCCGACCGGGCCAAGCTGATCTCGCTGTTCCCGGCCGACCTGATGGCGATCTACGACCGGCAGACCGCCCAGCACGGCGTCGGTGCGGCGCTGTTGCAGGCCCGTCGCTGTGGCGCGTGCCGGATCGAACTGGACCGCGGCGAGATCGCCCGGATCGCGAAGACCGCGCCGGACGTGGTCGTGCGTTGCCCGGAGTGTGGCGCGATCCTCGTGCGCACCAAGGAATCGGGGCTGTGAGCTCGGCTGTGCGGGTGACCACGCGCGCGCGGCGGGGGCTGCGGTGAGTGAGCCCGAGGTGATCGTCGAGGCCGACGGCGGTTCGCGGGGCAATCCCGGACCGGCGGGCTACGGCGCCGTCGTCTACTCCGCCGATCATGTGCGCGTCCTCGCCGAACGCCGTGAATTCATCGGCATCGCCACCAACAATGTCGCCGAATATCGCGGCCTCATCGCCGGTTTGGAGGCGGCCGCCGAACTCGGCGCCCGCATCGTCACGGTGCGGATGGATTCCAAGCTGGTCGTCGAGCAGATGTCCGGTCGCTGGAAGGTCAAGCACGCGGCCATGGTTCCGCTCGCCGACCGGGCCCGCAGGTTGGTCGCCGGTTTCGAGCGGGTGAGCTTCACCTGGATACCGCGGGCCGAGAATTCGCATGCCGACCAACTGGCTAACGCGGCCATGGACGACGCCACCCTCGTCGACGAGGTACGTGCCGCCCGTGATACCGAAACACCGTTGGCCACAACGATTCCGGAGGATCCGGTCGTCTCCGCGGTCGCCGCGCAACCCGCTCCCGGCTGGACCGGCGCCACCGGCCGCCCGACCCGGTTGTTGCTCTTACGGCACGGTCAGACCGAACTCTCTGTGCAACGCCGCTATTCGGGCCGCGGCAACCCGCCACTGACCGAGCTCGGCCGGGAACAGGCCGCGCGGGCCGCGAAAATGCTTGCCGCCAAAGGCGATATCACCGCTGTGCTGTCCTCGCCGCTGAGCCGGGCCCGCGACACCGCCGAGGCCGCCGCCACCGCGCTGGACGCACCGCTCACCGTGCTGGACGGCCTCATCGAGACCGATTTCGGTGACTGGGAGGGCTTGACCTTCCTGGAGGCGGCGCAGCGCGACCCGGAGTTGCACGCCCGCTGGCTCGGCGATCCTTCGCTGCCCGCCCCGGGCGGGGAGAGTTTCGACGCGGTGCGCGAGCGGGTGGACACGGTCCGTCGCGACCTGGTCTCGCGGTATCCCGGTGCGAACCTGGTGCTGGTCAGCCATGTGACGCCGATCAAGACGTTGTTGCAGCTCGCGCTCGGTGTTGGGCCGTCCCTGCTGTACCGGTTGCATCTGGATCTGGCGTCGCTGTCGATCGCGGAGTTCTATCCCGACGGCGGGTCGTCGGTGCGCTTGGTGAACGACACGTCGTACCTGTCTTAGCGGCGAAGTGCCTCGGCTCCAACACGTTTCAGTCGATGCGTCCCGAATGTTGCTCTTTGGCAGTGTTATTCGCAGGTCGTCGGATTGTGACGGCGCGTTCCCTGGCGGCGATTCGACCGCACATGTTCACCTACCCGTCGCCGGATGCTCGACAACGGTCATCCGTGCCCTGCGAACATCTGCCGAGGATGAGGAAGTCGTGGTCTGGTCGACTGCCTGGCAGTTTCCGTGCGAATTCGCGGTGCGACCGCCGGGCAGCGTATAACAGTTGAGTCTCGTCGGCCGGACAACTCGGCCGCGGCTGGGTTGAGTGAGGGTGAAAGTCAGTTCGGGCGAACCGTTTTCAGAGCCGATATCGAACCATGTGGCATGGGTCTCACTGATGTCCACATTGTGGCGCGGCGCACAGGTGTGTTGCGGATCCGACCCCTCCCCGTCGATGCTGTGTTAGCCAGAAGGTAACCAGGGCGGTCGCAGATTCTGTCGGGGGCGGTTCCCTCCCCGGTCCGGGCGAGCACGGCAGCAGTTCCGTGGCTCGCTTTTTCGAATAAGGAGAGAAGTGGCAACGAAATTCAGCACGGTGGCGGTCGCTACGGCCGCCATCGCGACGGCCGTCATCGGCGGCGCGGGCACCGCGTCGGCGGCACCGAGCGCGGTACTCGGCGGCAGCTCCGGCATCGTCTTCGACAACAATTCGGCGTGCTCGCTGACCGCGATCGGCCACGACAGCGCGGGCAGGCTCGTCGGCATCACCGCGGGCCACTGCGCACCCACCGGCGCCAGGATGATCGCGGAGCGCACGCCGGAAGCCGGTGTGGTCGGCGTTGTCGCGTTCTCCGACGACGGTAAGGGCCTGGACTACGCGGTACTGGAGCTCGATCCGGAGCGGGTCACGCCGGTGCGCAGCGTCGGCCCGACCACCATTGCCGGATTCGGCGCCGCGCCCGGTCCCGGCGCCACCGTATGCGCGAGCGGGCGCACCAGCGGTAGCGACTGTGGCGTCGTATGGGGCGAGCTGGACGGCACCAGCATCAACCAATACTGCTCGAAGCCAGGCGATTCCGGCGGTCCGGTCGTCGTCGGCGATCAGCTGGTAGGGATGAATCAGGGCAGGCTCACCGGCATCGGCCCGATCGGGTTCGACGTGCCGTGCACCACGGCCGCCAATCCGCTGCACTCGCCCGCCTTCTTCCAGCCGATCGCGGTGATCCTCGCCGCCATCAACGCCCAGGGTGGCGTCGGCGCGGGCTTCCAGCCCATCTGACACGAAATCGCCTCGCGGCGTCAGGAATTCGCCGCGGCCGCCAGCTCGCGCAGCGCGGCCGCGGTGAATTCGTCCAGCGGATAGAACAATTCGATGGCCAGCTCGGAGAGGGTGACGTCGGCGGGCGCGCCGAAGGTGGCCATCGTGCTGAACATCGACATCTCGCCCATCGGCGTGCGGATCCGGATCGGCACCTCGAACGGGCTCGGCGGGCCCGCACCAACTTTCGGTTCGTCCGGCGGATCCGGCAGCCGCGGATAACGGCTCACCTCGTCGTACAGCGCCGTCAGCTGCGGGTCGCCGCTCGCGCCGACCTGCCGGGCAAGGCGCTGTTCGAACAACTCGCGAACCTGGCCCAGGTTGGCCAGCCGTGCGGCCAATCCGTCTGGATGCAGCACCAGGCGATATACGTTGGGCTGCGGCAGCAATAGATGCTCCGGAATTCCGTGCATCAGCACGCCCATCGCGGCATTGCCGGTGACCACGTTCCACAGCCGGTCGACGACGACCGCCGGATACGGTTCGTGCGCGGTCAGCATCGTGCGCAGCGCGGTCCGCACCGAGGTCAGACCGGCGTCATCGAGACTGCTCTCCCGGTAGGCCGGTGCGTAGTCGGCGGCGAGCAGCAGGGTGTTGCGTTCGCGCAACGGTACGTCGAGCGTCTCGCACAGCCGCAGCACCATCGTCCGGCTCGGTTTGGCGCGTCCGGTCTCCACATAGGACAGATGCCGGGCCGAGGTGTCCGCCGCCAACGCCAGGTCGAGCTGGCTGAGCCTGCGCCGCTGCCGCCACTCGCGCAGCAGCATGCCGACGCGCGACCGGGTTTCCAGCTGGGATTGTGCCACCTGACCAGGCTAATCATCGACCGTGCCTGGCCGCCATGACCTCAGAGGTTATTGAGACGCTCACCTCATGCCCGCCAAGGTGGGGTCCCGGGAGCCGATCGGCTCCGCCGAATCGACCCACCGGAGTTGGACATGAACACCTTCCTGGCCCCCGAACCGACCTACCGGATCGACTTGCTCCGTACCACCCTGCGCGTGGACGGGTGGAGCACCGGCGCCTTCGGGATCGTCATGCTGGCCGGGGCGGCACCCCTGCGTGATCCGCTCGGCCTGCCGACCACCTGGTCCATCCCGATCGGCGTCGCGATGCTCGGTGGCGCGCTCGCGCTGCTGCTCATCGTGGGAATGCCCGAGATCCCGTTCCGTCACGCGTGCGCCGTCGTCGCGGTGAACGCGCTGTCGGCGGTGGGGATGGTAGCTCTCGCGTTGTCCGGTCTGATCGAGCTGACCGGTCTCGGCGTCGCGTTCCTGTTCATCGGCGCGACGGTGGTCGCGGCCTTCGCCGTGGTCGAGTTCACCGGTGTGCGCCGCGCCGGCTACTGACCAGGACCGGCGCGGCTGCGGATAGCTCACGTAGGCAACGACTTTCGTCGTAGCGACAAAAGGGTTTGCGCAGGTTGCGGCGCGGATGAGTAGATATTTCAAGTGAACATATCGACGATCGACATCCGGCTGTTGACCGCCGACGAGTGGGCCGTTTTCCGGCGGGTGCGATTGCGGGCGCTGGCCGACACGCCGCAGTTCTTCGGGTCGACACTGGCGGAAGCGCAGGCGCGCACCGAGCAGGATTGGCGAGCGGCGCTGCTGGATCGAGCGCAGTTCGTGGCCACCGCCGATGGCGCCGAGCTGGGCACCGTTGCGGGGTTGCCCGAGCCCGAACGTGGTGGTGTGCATCTGATTTCGATGTGGGTGGCGCCGGAGGCACGGGGTACCGGGGTGTCCGATCTGCTCGTGCGTGCGGTCATCGATTGGGCCGCCGCGGGTGGGCATACGGTGATTCGGCTGGAGGTTGCGGACGGGAACCCGGTGGCCGAACGGCTGTATATCCGCAATGGATTCGTGCGGACCGGGGTGAGCGGACCGATCAGGCCGGGCGATCCGCGACTGGAATACGAGATGGTGCACAACCTTTAGCGCGCCGCGTTTGCCTGCTCGTCCGCCGGGTATTCGCCCGTCGATCGGGAGGTGACGGGCATGCCGGAGCAGGCCATGGCGCGGCACGGACACCGTTTGGTGGATTGGTCTCGGGGGCCATCGGTGCTCCGCTGGCGGTCGTGGTGGGGAGTGTTACGGCGGACCGTATCGGAATTTTTGGACGACAACGTCACGGATTGGGCTGCGGCGCTGACGTATTACAGCGTGCTGTCGATCTTTCCCGGACTCATCGTGCTCACCGCCATTCTGGGTGCGCTCGGCCCGTCCGCGACACAGTCGCTGATCGACACCATTCAGGAGATCGGACCGGGTAGCGGAACCGCGTTGCTCGTCGACGCACTCGAACAGCTACAGGGATCGCGGCAAATAGCGGGGCCATTGGCCCTTATCGGTCTCGGTACCGCGCTGTGGACGGCGTCCGGATATATCGGGGCCTTTATGCGGGCATCCAACGCGATCTATGACATCGAAGAGGGGCGGCCGATCTGGAAGACCGTTCCGGTGCGCATCGCATTGACCGCGACAATGGTGGTGTTGATCGCGTTATGCGTCATCGGTGTCGTGGCCACGGGCACGATCGCCGAACGCCTCGGCCGGTGGCTCGGCGTCGGATCGGCCGGGGTGCTGGTGTGGGATATCGCGAAATGGCCGGTGCTCGCGGTGCTGGTCAGTTTGGCGTTCGCGCTGTTGTACTGGGCCGCGCCGAACGCGCAGCAGCCGGGCTTCCGGTGGTTGAGCCCCGGCAGCGTGCTCGCCGTGGTTTTGTGGATCGCCGCCTCGGCCGGATTCGCGGTGTATGTCGCCAATTTCGGCTCCTACAACAAGGTTTACGGCTCGCTGGGCGGTGTCGCCGTCTTCCTGGTGTGGCTGTGGCTCTCCAATGTCGCGGTGCTGCTCGGCGCGGAATTCGATGCCGAACTAGCCCGCGGCCGCCGCATCGAACAAGGACTGCCGCCGGGCGAGGAGCCATTCCTGCCGCCGCGCGATACCCGCGCCATGTCGGATGAGGACGCCGAAAAACACGGTGCTGTCGAAAAAAACGGTGCCACTGAGAAAAAGGGCGAAGCAAAATAGTCAGCTGCCGATTCCGCAGCAGACAGGAGGCAATCATGAGCCCGGCAAAACCCCCGGAGCACGAGACGGACAAGTTCCACGAGGTAGCCGAGGCCGCCCGCGGAAAAGCGGCCGAAGCCGAACAACGCGCTGCGGAGAAGGCCGCGGAACTGCGTCGAACGGCGGAGCAGAAGGCCGCCGAAGTCGCGCGAAAGGCGGAAGAGAAGGCTGCTGAGGAAGCCCGCCAAAACGAGGCCGCTGCTGCCGAGGCACGGCGGAAGGCCGAGGCAAAGAAGGCGGCGGCAAAGAAAAAGGCCGCCGAAGCGATCCGGCGCGCCGCCGAACGAAGTGATGCGGCGCCAGGGCAGGCGCCCGTTGTCGGTGCGGGTGTCGAATCCGCTGCGCCGGGGAAGGGCGCCGAGTCGGCAGCGCCGGACACGGGCGCGGAGCCAGTGGTACCGAACGCGGGTGTCGAGTCAGCGGTGCCGGACAAGGGTGCTGAGTCAGCAGTGCCGGGCAAGAGTGCCAAGTCCGCGGTACCTGACAAGAGTGTCGAGTCAGCAACGCCGGACAAGGGTGCCGAGTCAGCAGTGCCGGACACGGGCGTTGAATCGGCAGGGCCCGACACAGGCGCCGAGCCAGCGGTACCTAGCAAGAGTGCCGAGTCAGCTGTGCCGGACGCGGGTGTCGAGTCGGCGGTGCCGGGCAAGAGCGTCGAGTCGGCGGTGCCGGACGCGAGTGCCGAGTCGGCGGTGTCCGACAAGAGTGCCGAGTCGGCGGTGCCGGACGCGGGTGTCGGGTCGGCGGTGCCGGACGCGGGCGCCGAGTCGGCGGTGCCGGGCAAGAGCGTCGAGTCGGCGGTGCCGGACGCGGGTGCCGAGTCGGCGGTGTCCGACAAGGGTGCCGAGTCGGCGGTGTCCGACAAGAGTGCCGCGTCGGCGGTGCCCGACAAGAGTGCCGCGTCGGCGGTGCCCGACAAGAGCGCCGAGTCAGCGGTGCCCGACAAGAGTGCCGCGTCGGCGGTGCCCGACAAGAGCGCCGAGTCAGCGGTGCCCGACAAGACTGCCGCGTCGGCTGTCTCGGACCTCGTGGCCGACGAAAGCCGTCCACTGGACGTCGCGCGCCGACAGCCCGGGGCACTTGCCGCGCTCGCCGCGCTGGTCGTGTTCGTCCTGTGGCGGGTATTGCGCCGCCGCTGAGCGGACCCGGTCAGCCGAGCGCGGATTCCAGTTTGCCTAGGAAACGACCGAAGTGGGGATCGGACTCCGGGATCGCGAATCTATCGATGTCCCACCAGTGTTCGGTGCTGAACTCGCGCGGGTCGAGGGTGTAGGGATGCGAGCGGGTGCCTCGGATGAGGTACCAGAGGCTGACGTCCTCATGGCCGCTGTCCATACCGACGGTGGTGGTGATCGTGAGGAACAGCGGATCGGTGCCGGTCACCGTGAAATCGGCGCGAATGCCGATCTCCTCGGTTGCCTCGCGCCGCGCGGCCTCGAGCGGATGCTCGCCGGGGTCGACATGCCCGCCGGTCGGCAACCACAGTCCGGCGAGGCGATGGCGGCCGAGCAGCACCGCCCGCGCCTCCGGATCGACGAGCACGGCGTAGCAGACCAGATGCCGGCGCGGTGTCGCCGGTTTCACGCGGCGGAACACATCGTCGGTCGACGCCAGCCACGCCAAGGTCTCCTCGATGTGCTCCCGCTCGAGCCCATCGAAAGGTGCGATCCCACTCACGATCTCGGCGACAACAGCAGTCGCAGCTTCCATAGCCGCGCACTGTAGCGCCGCCCACCGACAAGATCCGACCGTCGCACCGGTCCATGTCCACCGGTCGGACCCACACCGACTGTGGCAGTCGCACACCCTGTTCACCGGGTGTGCGGCTGCCACAAAGGGTGTGCGGAACGTCCCGCGGCCGGGGAGTCAGGCGGGGATGGGTGCGTGTCGTAGGCGGAGGAGGGTGACCCCGTAGGTGACGAGCCAGACTACCCACAGCAGCCAGCTGACGAGGCTGAGCAGGGCGAGCGGTCCCGCATGGTCGATGATCGCAGGGGTGAGGAGTGCGGAGGTGAACAGGCCGGTGGCCGAGGTCAAGCCGAGAACGGCGTGCCAGCGGCGGATGAGGCCGGTGCGAAAGCCGCCGAGTGACAGGCCGAGCAGCGCGGTGGCCAGGAAGGTGCCGTTGAGGGCGAACAGCGCATTGTGAAAGGCCCACAGTCCGGCGGTGGCCGTGGCGGTGTGATCGGTGGTGGCACTGAGGGCGAGGCGGATCGCGACGATGCCTGCGAAGGTGGCGTTCTGCAGGAGCAGCCCTGCGAAGCCGAGCAGTGACCAGCCCGAGCCCGCGGCGCGTTCGCGCGGCCAGAGGACGGCGACGGCGGCGGCGCCGAATACGGTCGCGCACACCCAGGCGATGGGTGTGAGAGCCATAGCGAATTCGGCGAGTCCGGCTTTCGTGGTGAAGAAGGTGTTGACCTCGTCGATGTCGGCGCCGACCACGGGCATGCCCGCCGGTTCGATGATGAGGTTCGCGCCGACGATGACGAAAGCGAAGCCAAGGGCGGCGAACCCGCCGATGCGGGAGAAGGGCCAGGCGCCTGCGCGCTCTGTTGTAGCTGTCATATATTGAATATAGGCAGTGAAAAGTGAAAGGGGAACCCCATTGGCCGAGGAGCCGACCCGGCGCCGCTACGACTCGTTGCGTCGCATTGCCCAGGCGCAGCAGACGAGCGCGGAAATCGCCCGCGCCGCACGCACTTTGTTCGTGGCCAAGGGCTGGGCCGCCACGACGGTGCGCGACGTGGCCCGCGAGGCCGGTGTCTCGGTACCGACGGTCTACGCGGCCTACGGCAACAAGACCGGGCTGATCATGGCGTTGGCCGACGCCGCGGATCTGTCCGCTGACCTGCCGCGCTTGCTCACCGACCTGGAGACAACGGTCGATCCACGGCGGCAACTGGCGGCGATGGCGGGATACGACCGCAGGTTGTTCGAGCGTGCAGGCGACGTGATCATGCTGCTGCGCGAGGCCGGGCGCACGGAATCCGAACTGGCGCAGGCCTATCGCGCCGCCCGCGCCCGCGCCGACGACGCGCACCGGCAGGTGCTGGCCGCATGGCCACCCGGCACGTTGCGGCGCGACCTGGATGTGGCGACCGCCCTCGACATCTACGCGGCGATCTGCAACATCGACGTCTACACAGAACTCACCGTCGAGCGCGGCTGGTCGCCGGAGCGGGTCGAAACATGGTGGGGGAGTGTGCTCGTCCGCGAGCTGCTCGGCGAGGCACGGTGACGGCTTCGTCGACAGAGCTGCTTACGGTCGCAGCACCGAAACCAGGAACTCGGTCTGGTCGTAGACGGCCTTCTCGAACACGTCGTCGAAGTAGATGTCGAAATGCCCAGCGGGGTAACGCTTAACCACCGCGTGCTTGGTTCGTTCGGCCGCCCGCAGCGCGGATTTGACCGGAGTGATCGAGTCGTTGTCGCACAACGCGTACAGCACCGGCATCTTCAGTGCCTTGGCCCGCTTGCCCGGCGAATCGAACAGCGCCGAAAAAGCAACGCGCGCAGCTACCTTCGGCTTGTAGTTTTCGCTCTCCTCGGCCAGCCTGCCGTTGCCCTCCGGCACGTCGGCCGCGCTCATCAGCGCCGCCGACCGTTTGCGCCCCGCCAGCCGGATACCGACGTGCTTACGCCGGATCGGGCCGATCAGCAGATCGGTGGCGGCGATGGCGGTGACCTTGGTCATGCTGATCGGGCCCTTCGCCAACGCGCACGCCAGCCCGCTGGTGAACGGAACCTGCGCGACCACCGCGGCCAGATACGCGTCGTCGGGCGCCACCGAAAGCACGTGACCGCCGCTGAACGAGGTGCCCCACAAGGCGATCCGGGTCGCGTCGATACCGCGGATGGTGCGCGCGAAGGCAATGGCGGAATGCCAGTCCTCGCGCTGGCGGCCGATCCGGATCACCTGGCGCGGCTCGCCTTGGCTGGCGCCGAAATGCCGGTAGTCGAATACCAGGACCGCCATGCCAGCGGCGGCGAAGCGCCGCGCGTACCGGTCGAGTCCCATCTCTCGGTTCGCCCCCAGGCCGTGTCCCATGACCACGAGCGGGCGGGGCTTCGGCGCGCCGTCCGGGCGGTAGAGCCAGGCGGCGCACTGCTCGCTTCCGGAGGGGAAGCCGACCTCCACACGTTCCATGGCACCCAACCGTACTGCGTTGGCGGGCCCCGCACCCTGGCGGAGTGCGCGGTGACCAGTACTCTGGTACGGCGGACGAGTTGGCCGGGCGACCGCGGCATCGGGAACGGGCACTGTTGTGTCACTGCCCGGCGCCGAGGAAAGTCCGGACTCCACAGAGCAGGGCGGTTGCTAACGGCAACCCGGGGTGACCCGCGGGACAGTGCCACAGAAAACAGACCGCCCACGGCCTTCGGGTCGTGTGGTGAGGGTGAAACGGTGCGGTAAGAGCGCACCAGCGCCCCGGGTGACCGGGGCGGCTAGGTAAACCCCGCCCGGAGCAAGGTCGAAGGTCGCACCGTTCGCGGTGCGGCTGCGCAGGCGTTCGAGGGTTGCTCGCCCGAGCCTGCGGGTGGACCGCTCGAGGCACCCGGCGACGGTGTGTCCAGATGGATGGTCGCCCCCCGGTGCGAACCGGGGACAGGATCCGGCTTACAGGCCAACTCGTCCGCCCTTGGGTCGGCTCCTGTCGTCGGTCGCGGTTGGTTGCGTCGGGTTGTCGCCGTGGCGAACTCGGCGTTAACGGTTGAGATCCACTCCGCGGTCAGTTGATTGGGCCGACCGGGACGCGCGGCAAGCCAGTACATTGTCGGTCGAGGTTTTGTGCGGTGTGTCCGATTCGGAGTGGCCGCAGGATCGACTGCTAGGAGATCGTCATCAACGTTCACCCCATGCTGCGCCGCGCGGGTGTATTCGCTTCCGCGACAGCACTGGTCGCCGTGACCGGTACCGGTCTCGCCGCGGCCGCGCCCACCTTCAGCACCGCTCCGAAGACCACCGTCGACATCAACGGCGCCAAGCTGAACGGCGCCGCCGACGTGGATGTTTCGGTGACCTACAACTGCGAACCGGTCGACAAAGCCGTGACGCTCGAGGTATTCGTGCGCGGCACCGGCGAAGCGGAGCAGATGCTCGGCGCCAAGGCCGCGGCGACCTGCGATTCGAAACGCCACGAGGTCGTCCTCACCGCTGCGAAGATCGCCGAGTCCGCGCCCTTCACGCCTAGCGCCGGTCAGAACGTGCGGGTCTTCGCATCTTTGATAGGCGAAGGCCACGAGAGCATCGAGGGCGGAACAGCCGTCCGAAGGCTGACCATCAAATAGCGACGGTCTCAGTCCTGAAGGTGCTCGGGCGGAGTGATCGGGTCACCGTCCGGATCGATGGGAACCCATTGCCGAAGGCTGTTGTCCCACCCCAGAATCCGGCCCTGTAGGGCCGGATCGGCGGGATCCAGATCGAGTAGGGCCAACCGCGCCTCGTCCGGCAGGTCGGCGGTCACCAGGATGGCGGCGCCGCGCCCGTCCTCGGTCTCCAGCACTGCGGCGATGTCGGGGGTTCGGCTGCCCGGTCGACGGCGCTGCAGCCAGCGTCGGCGCAGCTTTCCCGGCGCGTCCATTACGCCGTCCGCGGTGCGTTCGGCCAGTCTTTCCAGGAACGCCTTGCCGTAGACCGCGGCCAGCGGAGCCAGTGCGGTGAATGCCGACCAATTCAGAATGTAATCGGGTATACCCCCTGGGGCGGGGATCCCGGTCGGCGTTGGTCCGGCCGACGGCCGTGGGGGTACTGGTCCAGGCGGCGCCGACGCTGCTCGCGGCGCAGGTGCGGCGGGCACGCCCGATGATTGCGCGTTCGATTCGGGCTGATCCACGGTGAGTCCTTCCCCCGATCACATTGGTACAGAACACGATCGTACGGCTCAGGCCCGGTCGGCATACTCGTTTGTCTGCCTGTCGGGAGCGCTCGCGCGGTGCCATGATGGAGGTAGCCGCGGGGCCGGAGCGCCCGGGCGCCCGCTCGGTGTCGCATACGGGCGCGACTCGGGTAGCGGGGCCTGGCATGGACATTCTCATTGTTCTCGGCGGCATCATCGGTGCGGGCGCGGTGGCCGTCGGGGTGCTGACAGCCAAAAGTGCGCGGGTGGTCGCGCAATTCGAGAAGGGGCTGATATTCCGGTTCGGCAGGGTGATCGGGACGCGAGAACCCGGGCTGCGCTTGCTGATTCCGTTCGTCGACAAGATGCGCAAGGTGTCGATGCAGATCGTCACCATGCCGGTCCCGGCGCAGGATGGCATCACCCGCGACAACGTGACGGTGCGGGTGGACGCCGTCGTGTACTTCCGGGTGTTCGACCCGGTGCTCGCGGTGGTGGAGGTGCAGAACTATCTGTTCGCCGTCGGGCAGGTCGCGCAGACCTCATTGCGCTCGATCATCGGCAAGAGCGATCTGGACAGCTTGCTCGCCAACCGGGAGGAGCTGAACAAGGGGCTGGAGATCATGATCGACAGTCCGGCACTCGGCTGGGGCATCCACATCGATCGGGTGGAGATCAAGGATGTGTCGATACCGGATTCGCTGAAGCGCTCGATGTCGCGGCAGGCCGAGGCGGAACGCGAACGCCGGGCCCGCGTCATCTCGGCCGAGGGCGAGTTGCAGGCCTCCGAGATGCTGGCACAGGCTGGTGCGCAGATGTCGGAGTCGCCTGCCGCGCTGCAATTGCGGTTGTTGGAGACTGTCGTTCAGGTTGCCGCGGAGAAGAATTCGACCTTGGTGCTGCCGTTCCCGGTGGAGTTGTTGCGCTTCCTCGAGCGCAGTACGCAGCCGGCCCAGAGCGGTGACCAGCAGGCACAGGCCAGTACGAAGCCATCGGAACAGGCGGCGGTAGCGAAACCCGCGACGGCAGAACCGGCGGCGATACCCGCCACGCCGGAGCAGCGCCAACTCGATCCGCCGGACGACGCGCCGAGCGCGAAGGGAAACAGCACCCGCGAGTGACCCAACCGGCGTATACCGATACGGGTACGGCCGACGCGTTTTCAACGGCGCCGTACGACCCGCATCGGCACAACGTAAGGACCGAGCGATGTCCGTGCTCATCCCCGTCATCGCCATAATCAGCATGATCGCGATCGGCTATCTGCTGAAATACCTGCCCGGCTACCTGCCGTGGTTGAAGGAGCGTTAGTTCAGCACATCATCTTGGCCATCTGGTAGACGGCCTTCGCCTCCTCGGGCGACGCCTCGACCTTGCCGGACGCCCGCTTGACGATGCTGTTGACGATCTCGTCCTCGGACTTGCCCGCCTTGAGCTCCTTGCAGCTGTCGCTGAGGATGGTGGCGATCTTCGTGTCGTCCTTGCCGTCGGCAAGTTTCGGGAACGCGCCGCGGAAGCTGACGACGAACGCACCGGCCTTCACATTGTCGACGACTTGCGCGTCGCCGCTCGACTGCGCCGCGGGAGCCGAGGACGAGGGGGCGGCACTGGAGGCTTTGTCGTCTCCGCAGCCGGTGAGGAGCAGGGCACAGAGGGTGGCGCTGGCCGCGAGAGCGGCGGTAGTTCTGATCACGGAGCGGGATGCTAGCTGCCCAGGACCAAAGTCGCCTCCCGTCAGGTGAACGGGAGGCGACAGGTTGTGGCGGAAGACTTGTGGGTCAGACCGGCGCGATGACGAAGATCTGGGCCCAGTGGGCGGCCTGGTCCGCACCGATGAGCGGCATCAGGTAGTCGAACAGAATCGTTGACATAGCTGTGGAACTCCCAATTGTCGACGTACGGGACATTTCGGAATGTGCGGGCGAAATGTGAGACCCGCTACGGCGGGCAACGTTAGCAGCCACGTCGCGGGCCTGCCGGTTCGGTGAACTCGCCGGGCCGATCCGCAGGTAACTAGCCGGACCGTGATCGACGTCATAAAGTAGTGCGCGTTGGCAAGGCCCGTTGCTGGGCGCGACGAGCCCTTCACACTTCGAATGCGGGAAAGCAGGTCTCAACTCATATGCGGATTGTTCGCTCACTGGTCGCCGGCGCGTTGATCGCCGGGGCTGCTTCGGTTTTCGCCATGATGGGTGCCGGTTCCGCCGGTGCCGTAGCGGTGACGCCGCTGCCGGGTGGGGTTCAGGTCGACCTCAGCCCCGCTGATACGGCCTGGGTCGCCCAGAACCATTTCGGACAGACCATCGGCCGCCTGCCCCATCCGTCGGCGCCGTCGTTCGGTCAAGCGCTGGACGCGGCGGCGACTGTGTCGTCATCGGTCGGCGGACGTGTCACCTTCACTGTGTACGGTCCGCTGGATTCGTTGAACGGCACCATGCTGGCGCTGCAGTAGGTCTGGCACCGACAGCGTGGAATTGCATCAACGGATCGTCTCGGCGCCGGTAGATTTCGGCGCCATCCGTTCTGAATTCGGCCTGGCCTCGGCGTATCCCGCCGAGGCCACCGCGGAAGCCCGCGACGCGTCCGACGCGTTCGCGGGCGACCGGGCCGATCGCACCGATATCCCGTTCGTGACGATCGACCCGCCGGGGGCCATGGATCTGGACCAGGCCCTGCATCTCGAGCGCACCGGCACCGGCTTTCTCCTGCATTACGCCATCGCCGATGTCGGTGCCGTGATCGATCCCGACGGCGCGCTGGCCAAGCAGTCGAGCGCCCGGGGGCAAACCTTCTACCTGCCCGACGGCACCGTCCCGCTGCACCCGCCGGTGCTCTCGGAAGGCACCGCGAGCCTGCTGCCCGAACAGCAGCGGCCCGCCGCGCTGTGGACCATCGAGCTCGACGAAAACGCTGAACCCCAACACTTTTCGGTACAGCGGGCGCTGGTCCGTTCGCGGGCCAGGCTCGACTACGCCGGCGTGCAGGCCGACGCCGACGCCGACCGGCTACACCCCTCGATCGCGGCCCTGCCGGAATTCGGTACGCGGCGCATCGAGGCCGGGCTGGTGCGCGGCGCGATCGGGCTGCGGTTGCCCGCGCAAGCCATCGTCCGGTCCGGTAACTCGGATGGTCACTGGCGCCTGATCGTCGAACCACGGACCGCGGCGGACGACTGGAACGAGCAGGTCTCGCTGCTGACCGGGATGTGCGCGGCACGCATCATGATCGACGCGGGCGCGCCCGCGCTGCTGCGCACCATGCCGCCACCCGCCGAATCGGCGATCGCGTCCATGCGCCGTACCGCGGCGGCATTGGGTGTGCAGTGGCCGGAGGAGCAGTCGGTCGGGCAGATGCTGGCCGGGCTGGACCCGAACACCCCCGCCGCGCTCGTCCTGATGTCGGAGGCGACGAGCCTGCTGCGCGGCGCGTCCTACACCGTGCTGGCCGGGGACACCGCGTCGGTCACCCCGGAAAGCTTGCAGCACAGCGCGATCCGCGCGCCGTACGCCCATGTCACCGCGCCGCTACGCAGGCTGACCGACCGGTTCAGCACCGAGATCTGTCTGGCCCGCTGCGCGGGAACCGAAGTGCCGCAATGGGTTACCGAGGGGCTGGCGGCCACCGCCGACACCATGCGGCGCAGCGACGCGATCGCGGGCAAGGTGGAACGGGCCTGCATCGACCTCACCGAGTCGACCCTGCTCGCGGAGCGGGCGGGCAGCGAGTTCGATGCGGTGGTGGTGCGCGAAGCCAACAGCAACCGCCCCGCGGAGATCTTCGTCGCCGACCCGCCGGTTCTCGGCCCGTGCGCGGGCGAACCACCGGAAGGCGCGACCGTCCGGGTCCGCCTGCTCTCAGCCGACCCGGCCACTCGCAAGATCAACTTCGCCTATCCGGTGTAAGCCGCCACCCACCGCCCGGCGCACCCCCTGTATGTGCCACACACCCAGTGCACGGGATGTGCAGCCAACAGAAACAGGGGTGGATTAGTCGGCGGTTACGGCCGCGGCCGCCTCGGGGTAGCGGGTGAGCGCCTTGCGGGCGGCCGCGTCTTCGGCGCCGGCGAGTACTCGATAGAGGGCGGTTTCCTCGCCCGCGGCGCCCGCGTCCGCGGCGGTGCCGTAGATGGCGTGTTGGGATTCGACGGCGTCGCGATGATCGCCAAGGACGGTTTGTAAGCGTTTCGCCCGGCTGCCGCGTTCGCCTGCGTCTTCGCCGAGGACCGGTTCGGCGGCTTCACATGAATACCGTAATCGCTTGGCGCTCTTGCGGATATCGTGCAGCAGCTCCACCCGGTCGGCCGGGGTCACGGTGGTTTCCTGCTCGATGAGCTCTTCGACGCGTTCGCGGTCGCGTTCCAGTACTACGCCGAAGAAGTCCGCCGCCGGTACCTTGGCCCGCGAGGAACGCAGGGGCGGATCGGTGCGCCACTTGGTGAGTTCGTCGCGCAGCTCGCGGTAGCGCACGCTGTCTACCGCCAGCAGTACGTCGGCGTGGGCGGCGGAGTACCGGTCGTGTTCGGCCGTGACCAGCCGGGCGGTCACCGCTTTGATTTCCTCGGCCGAATGATCCGACTGCTCGCCGTGTTCGGCGAGCAGCGCCTCGAACCTTTCGGCGCGCACCTCGGCATCGCGGGCGACGCCGAGGACACCGGCCAGCCACTTGAGCTCATCGCCCATCGCCTTGGCCCGCGCGCGGTCGAACAGCCCGCGATAGGACCGCAGCACGCTGCGCAGCCTGCGCGTCGCCACCCGCATCTGATGCACCGAATCGGGTTCGTCGGCGCGCACCTCGGGTTCGGCGGCCAGCAGCCGGTCCACATTGTCGCGCAGTGCCTCGACAATCGCCTCGCCCGCTGTGGCCGTCATGGTTAACCCGCCTTCGCGAATCGGTCGGTGGCTTCGACCAGATGATGGGTGATGCCCGGTTCGTTGGCCGCGTGCCCGGCGTCGTCCACGATGTGCAATTCCGAGCCCGGCAGCGCTTTGTGCAGATCCCAGGCGCTCACCGCGGGGCAGACGATGTCGTGGCGGCCCTGGACGATCACCGTCGGGATGTGCGAGATGGTGCCGATGTCGCGCAGTAGCTGGCCTTCGTCGAGGAAGCCGCCGTTGCGGAAGTAGTGGTTCTCGATCCGCGCGAACGCGAGCGCGAACCGCGGTTCGGCGGTCTCGGCGACCCGATCCGGTTGCGGCAGCAGGGTACTGGTCGCTCCCTCCCAGGTGGACCAGGCGATGGCGGCCGCGAGCGCGACCTCTTCGTCGGGGGAGTGCAGCAACCGGTGATAGACCTCGACCAGATCCGCACCACGCTCGGCTTCCGGCACCGGCGCGAGGAACTTCTCCCACTCGTCGGGGTACACGCAGCCCGCGGGGCCGTTGTAATACCAGTCGATTTCCTTGCGGCGCAACAGGAAGATGCCGCGCAGCACCAGCTCGGTCACCCGGTCCGGGTGCGTCTCGGCATAGGCGAGCGCGAGGGTGGAACCCCACGAGCCGCCGAACACCTGCCAGCGCTCGACGCCGAGATGCGCACGCAGCGCCTCGATGTCGGCGATCAGGTGCTGGGTGGTGTTGGTCGCCAGGCTCGCGCCCTCGGCCAGGTGTGGCGTGGAACGTCCGCAGCCGCGCTGATCGAGCAACACGATCCGGTAGGCCGCCGGGTCGAAGAACTGCCGGTGGTACGGCGAGGTGCCGCCGCCGGGGCCGCCGTGCAGGAACACCACCGGTTTACCGTCGGGGTTGCCACTGACCTCCCAGTACACCGACTGGCCGTCACCGACGTCGAGCTTGCCGGTGTCGTAGGGCTCGATCTCGGGGTACAGCGTCCGCCGCGGTGCGTCGCCCATCAGAACGCGAGTCCGGCGGCGAGGTCCGGCAGTTCCAGCGCTTCGATCGCCTGCTTGTGCACGTCGGCACAGCTCTTGGTGGTGAGGCGGTCGACGACCGGCTTGTCGGCGAGCACCGCGCCGTTGATGCCGCCGTTGCGCAGCGCCCATTCGTGCACCAGCGCGTTGAGCCCGATCTTGCCGAGCGTCGGACCCTGCACCCGCCAGTTCGACAGCTCCGGCCTGATCATGTCGCAGAGCTGGGCGGCCGCAGCGTCGGAGATCTCCGGGGTGCCCGGTTTGCTGGTGCCCGCGGTTCCGCCCGGCTTGCTGGTCGCCGGTGCCGACGTCGTCGAGCTCGCGCTCCCGGTCGGAGCCGGGTTCGACTCGCTTCCACATGCGGTCAGTGCTGCGGCGGCGAAAACGCCTGCCAGCAGCAGGGTGCTGCGTGAAATCCAACGGCTGTGCGGCATCGGTACCTCTGCTCGTAACGTCAATGTCCGCATCGAGTCTGCCATTGTTTTGCCGACCCGGCCCGTTTCGATCGGCTGGGCCGAGCAGTGCGGTAGGCGCGCACCGCCCGGCCGATCCTCGTTACGCCGAGGTTCTAGAAGCTGTGCTCGGGACCCGGGTAGGTGCCCCGGCGCACTTCTTCGGCGTAAGCGGCCGCGGCGGTGCGCAGTTCGTCACCGACATTGCCGAACCGCTTGACGAACTTGGCGGTCTTGCCGCTGGTGTAACCCGCCATGTCCTGCCAAACCAGCACCTGCGCATCGGTTTCCGCGCCCGCGCCGATGCCGACGGTCGGAATGGTCAGCTTGCGGGTGACCTGGGCGGCCAGCTCGGCGGGCACCATCTCCATGACTACCGAGAACGCACCCGCTTCCTGCACCGCGATCGCGTCGGCGATGAGCTGCTCGGCGCCGTCGCCGCGGCCCTGCACGCGGAACCCGCCCAAGGTATTGACGCTCTGCGGGGTGAAACCGATGTGCGCCATCACCGGAATGCCCGCCGAGGTGATCATGGCGATCTGCTCGGCGACCCGCTCGCCGCCTTCCAGCTTCACCGCGTGGGCCTGGCCTTCCTTCATGAACCGGGTCGCGGTGGCCAGTGCCTGCTGTGGCGAGGACTCGTAGGTGCCGAACGGCAGATCGGCCACCACCAGCGCGTGCGGTGCGCCGCGCACAACGCCGCGCACCAGCGGGACGAGTTCTTCGACGGTGATCGGCACGGTGGTGTCGTAGCCGTAGACCACGTTGGCCGCGGAATCGCCGACCAGCAGCACCGGAATGCCTGCTTCTTCGAACAGCCGGGCCGAGGAATAGTCGTAAGCGGTGAGCATGGCCCAGCGCTCGCCGTCGGCCTTCATCTGCTGCAGATGGTGCACCCTGGTCTTGCGCGCCTTCTTGGGCTGGGTGGGTGCCGCACCGTAGGCAGGGGTTTCCGAATCGGATACGGACATCATCGTCCCTTTCGTCTGGTGTCTCCTCGGGGCCCATCCGGGTCCCCGGGTTCGTCTGACGAATTCCAGTGTGCCAGCTCTCACCGGGCCGCATTAACCCCCGCGACCGATGCAATTGGTCACACGACCGGGCGGTCCGCGCGGGTCATCTGGGCCGGTTTGGCGCGTCTGACCGGTGCGTTGACCGTGCCGAGCGGGCGAGCTGCCACTATCAGAGCATGGCTTTGGTTCGGAATGGGCGCGGTGCGCTGATGGTGGCGGTGCTGGCGGTGGTGGCGGCGGGGTGCACGCTCACCACGGACGAGCCGCAGGGGCCGATGCCGACACCGCCCGCCGAGCTGACCAAGTTCTACACGCAGACGATCCAGTGGGGCGGTTGCCGAGGCTTCGGCGCCCAGGACGACCGCTTCGCACCCAACGCGGAATGCGCGCGGATCAACGTTCCGATCGACTATGCCGCGCCGGACGGGGCGACCGCGCAGATCGCGGTGTCCCGGATCAAAGCGACCGGGAAACGAATCGGTTCGCTGCTGATGAACCCCGGCGGGCCGGGGGAGTCGGGCCTGACCATGTCGGCGCTCGGCAACAAGACCCCGCTGGCCGAACACTTCGATCGGGTCGGTTTCGACCCGCGCGGCGTCGGCTCGTCGACCCCGGCCATCGTCTGCGAAACTGCGCAGGAACAGGACGCCGAGCGGGCCGAACCGCCGAAGGACAACACGCCTCATGGCATCGCCGAGGCGGAGGACGAGAACCGGGAGTACGCGCAGCGCTGCACCGAACGCACCGGCAAGGAATTCCTCGCCCACGTCGGCACCCGCGAGGTGGTGCGGGATCTGGACGTGATGCGGGCGGCGCTCGGCGACGCGAAGCTCAGCTACCTGGGTTACTCGTACGGAACCAAGATCGGTTCGGCGTACGCCGAGAAGTTCCCCGACCACGTGCGCGCTCTGGTACTGGACGGCGCCATCGACTCCTCGCAGGACCCGGTGCAGGAGTCACTGCGCCAGGCGGAGGGTTTCCAGAAGGTGTTCGACGCCTACGCGGCGGACTGCGTGAGCAAGGGCGAGTGCCCGCTCGGCACCGACCGGGCACAGGCGGTGCAGCGATTCCGTGAGCTGGTGAATCCGTTGTGGGACAAGCCCGTATCGACCACCGATCCGCGCGGCCTCAACTACGGTGACGCGCTCACCGGCGTGCGGCAGGCGCTCTACAGCAACGATATGTGGCCCGTGCTCACCCTCGGCCTGTCCGAACTGCGCGACGGTCGCGGCGACACCCTGCTGCAACTGGCCGACCTCTACGACGGCCGCCGTGACGACGGCACCTATAGCAACACCACCGACGCGTTCAATGCCATTCGCTGCGTGGACGATCCGCGCATCAGTGACCGGGAGATCACCGCCAAGCAGGACGCCGAATACCGCAAGGCGGCGCCGTTCCTGGATGACGGCCGCGGCACCGGCGCGGCCCCGCTGGACCAGTGCACCGTCTGGCCGGTGCCGAACACCAGTGACCCGCACCGTATTTCGGTGACCGGGCTGCCGAAGACGGTGGTCGTGTCGACCACCGACGACCCGGCGACGCCGTACCAGGCCGGTGTCGAGCTGGCCGCACAGCTCGGCGCCTCGCTGGTGACCTACCAGGGCAACCGGCATACGATCGCGTTGTCCGGCGGCTCATCGTGCGTGGACCGCGCGGTGATCGACTATCTGGTCGACCTGAAGGAACCGGCACCGGGCCTCACCTGCGCGCCGAACGGGCGGTGAAATCTTTTTCCCGCAACAAGCACAGCACACTCAGCGTGTATGTAACACGGATTTAACGCCGGGTGCTTACTCTCGCGGACATGGATCGCCAGAAGGAATTCGTGCTGCGGACGCTCGAAGAGCGGGATATCCGCTTCGTACGTCTCTGGTTCACCGACGTCTTGGGTTACCTGAAGTCCGTCGCGATCGCTCCCGCCGAGCTGGAGGGTGCTTTCGAGGAGGGCATCGGCTTCGACGGCTCGGCCATCGAAGGCTTCGCCAGAGTGTCCGAGGCCGACATGGTCGCTCGGCCGGATCCGTCCACCTTCCAGGTGCTGCCGTGGGCCACCAGCAAGGGCCACCAGCACTCCGCACGGATGTTCTGCGACATCACCATGCCCGACGGCTCGCCGTCCTGGGCCGACCCGCGCCACGTGCTGCGCCGTCAGCTGAACAAAGCCGGCGACGTCGGCTTCAGCTGCTACGTGCACCCGGAAATCGAGTTCTTCCTGCTGGAGAATGGTCCGCAGGACGGCTCGCAGCCGACCCCGGCCGATTCGGGCGGGTTCTTCGACCAGGCCGTGCACGATTCGGCCCCCAATTTCCGCCGCCACGCCATCGACGCGCTCGAGTCGATGGGCATCTCGGTGGAGTTCAGCCACCACGAGGGTGCGCCGGGCCAGCAGGAGATCGACCTGCGCTACGCCGACGCGCTGTCCATGGCCGACAACGTGATGACCTTCCGCTACCTGATCAAGGAAGTGGCCATCGACGAGGGCGTGCGCGCGACGTTCATGCCCAAGCCGTTCGCCCAGTACCCCGGCTCGGCGATGCACACGCACATGAGCCTGTTCGAGGGCGAGGCGAACGCCTTCCACGATCCGGACGACCCGATCAACCTGTCGGACACCGCGCGGGCGTTCATCGCGGGCATCCTCGAGCACGCGCCGGAGATCAGCGCGATCAGCAACCAGTGGGTGAACTCCTACAAGCGGCTCATCCACGGCGGCGAAGCGCCGACCGCGGCCTCGTGGGGCCGGTCGAACCGCTCCGCGCTGGTCCGGGTGCCGATGTATACGCCGAACAAGTCCTCCTCGCGCCGCGTCGAGATCCGCAGCCCAGATTCCGCATGCAACCCCTACCTGACCTTCGCCGTGCTGCTGGCGGCCGGTCTGCGGGGCATCGAGAAGGGCTACACGCTGCCGCCGGAGGCCGAGGACGACGTGTGGTCGCTGACCGTGGCCGAGCGGCGCGCGATGGGCTTCCGTGAGCTGCCCGGCACGCTGGACGAGGCGCTGCAGGCGATGGAGCGCTCCGAACTGGTCGCCGAGACGCTCGGCGAGCACGTGTTCGACTTCTTCCTGCGCAACAAGCGCCGGGAGTGGGCGGACTACCGCAGCCAGGTGACGCCGTACGAGCTCAAGGAGTACCTCGGCCTCTGAGCACGGGGCAATTCTGGTACCGAAGGTATGTTTCCGCGGCGGCGAGTCCTTAGCGTCGAGCATGTAATTTGAGACCTATGGTCCGGCCACCGTCTGCTCGCTCGGCTGTCCCCAGCGTCGGACGGCTCGGCTTGCTCGAGCCCTCCGCCGCAGCCTCATTGCGCGAATTGGGCTGGGACAACGTCGAAGGTATTCCCGTGCTCTGGGCGTTGTCGCGCGCACCCGACGCCGACCTCGCGCTGAACACCCTGATCAAACTGCGCGAGCAGCTCGGGACCGATTGGGCGACACTGGATTCGGCGATCCGGGCGGAAACCTCGTTGCGGGGCAGGCTGTTCGCCTTGCTCGGCTCGTCCAGCGCGTTCGCCGATCACCTGGTCGCCGACCCGGCGGCCTGGCAGATCCTGCGCCGCAAGGGCCTGCCGACGCGCGACGAGTTGATCGCGGACCTGCTCGACACGGTCGACGCGGTGCCGGAGCAGGGACCCAATGCGGGGCCGTTGCTGTTCCGGGCCGGTCAGTCGGGTCCCGAGGTGGTCGCGCTGCTGCGCAAGCGGTATCGCGATCAGCTGATGCTGCTCGCGGCGCTCGACCTCGCCGCCACCGTCGAAAACGAGCCGGTACTTCCGTACCAGGTAGTCGGGCGGCACCTTACGGCCTTGGCGGACGCGGCGCTGACCGCGGCGCTCGCGGTGGCGGTGGCCCGGGTCTGCAGGGACGGGCCGGTGCCGGTGCGGCTCGCGGTGATCGCCATGGGCAAGAGCGGCGCGTGCGAGTTGAACTACGTCAGCGATGTCGACGTGGTGTTCGTCGCCGAGCCCGCCGACGCCACCGCGACCCGGTTGGCCGCCGAAATGATGAGCGTCGCCAGCGCTGCCTTTTTCGAGGTCGACGCGGCGCTGCGACCGGAGGGCAAGGCGGGCGCGCTGGTGCGCACGCTGGAATCGCATGTCGCCTACTACAAGCGGTGGGCGCGGACCTGGGAGTTCCAGGCGCTGTTGAAGAACCGGCCGATGACCGGCGACCTGGAACTGGGGGAGAAGTACCGGGACGCGCTGATGCCGATGGTGTGGACTGCCTCCGAGCGCCCCGACTTCGTGGCCGACGTGCAGGCGATGCGGCGACGGGTGGAAGACCTGGTCCCCGCCGATCTACGCGAGCGCGAGCTGAAGCTCGGACACGGCAGCCTGCGTGACGTCGAATTCGCCGTCCAGCTCCTGCAATTGGTGCACGGACGGGTCGACGAGTCGCTGCACGTGCAGGGCACCGTCGAGGCGTTGACCGCATTGGCCGCCGGTGGCTACATCGGCCGCGACGACGCCGCGAATCTCACCGCGTCCTATGAGTTCCTGCGTCTGCTCGAACATCGGCTCCAGCTGCAGCGGTTGCGGCGCACGCACACCCTGCCCGCCGCGGATGACGAGGAGGGCATGCGCTGGCTGGCCCGCGCCGCGCACATCCGGCCGGACGGCAGGCAGGACGCGGTCGGCGTGCTGGCCGCCGAGATCCGCCGAAATGCGGTGCGGGTGCGGCGATTACACGCCAAGCTGTTCTACCGGCCGCTGCTCGAATCGGTGGTCAAGATGGAGCCGGACGCGTTGCGGCTCAGTCCCGACGCGGCGATCCGGCAGTTGGCCGCGCTGGGTTACCAGGCGCCCCAGCACGCGCTCGGGCACCTGAAAGCACTCACCGGCGGGGTGTCGCGCAAGGGCCGAATCCAGGCGCTGCTGCTGCCGACCCTGCTCGAATGGCTCGGCGAGACACCGAATCCCGACGCGGGGCTGCTCGCCTACCGGCGGGTGTCCGAGGGGCTCGACGACCAGATCTGGTTCCTGCGCGAACTGCGCGACGAGGGCGCGATAGCGCAGCGGCTGATGATCGTGCTCGGCTCCTCGGAGTACCTGCCCGACTTGCTGATCAACGCGCCGGACACCATCCGGATGTACGCCGACGGGCCCGGCGGTCCGCTGCTGCTCAGCCCGCAGCCGGAAGACGTCGCGCGCGGCATCATGACCGCCGCGGCCCGCTACGACGATCCGAAACGTGCTGTGGCCGCGGCACGTTCGCTGCGCAGGCACGAGCTGGCCCGGGTCGCCTCGGCCGATTTGCTCGGGATGCTCGACGTGCAACAGGTCTGCCGGGCGCTGTCCTCGGTGTGGGTCGCGGTGCTGGAAGCCTCACTCGCGGCGGTGATCCGGGCGAGCGAGGCCGAATTGAGCGCCCCCGCACCCGCCGACCTCGCGGTGATCGGCATGGGCAGACTCGGCGGCATGGAGCTCGGCTACGGGTCCGATGCCGACGTGCTGTTCGTCTGCGATCCGCGCCCGGGTGAGGACGAGACCAAGGCCGTGAAGTGGGCGATCAACGTCGCCGACAAGGTGCAGCAATTGCTCGGCGCACCGAGCACCGACCCGCCGCTGCACGTGGATGCCGGGCTGCGCCCCGAGGGGCGCAACGGCGCGCTGGTCCGCACGCTGGCCGCCTATGCCGCCTACTACCAGCAGTGGGCACAGCCGTGGGAGGTGCAGGCGTTGCTGCGGGCGCACCAGGTCGCGGGCGATCAGCAGCTCGGACTGCGTTTCCTGCACACCATCGACAAGGTGCGCTACCCGGCGGGTGGCGTGTCGGCCGAAGCGGTGCGCGAGATCCGCCGGATCAAGGCTCGCGTCGACGCCGAACGACTACCGCGCGGGGCCAACCCCGCCACCCACACCAAGCTCGGTCGCGGCGGTCTCGCCGACATCGAATGGACCGTTCAGCTGATGCAGTTGCGCTACGCGCACGACGTCATCGGCTTGCACAACACCTCGACGCTGGAGTCGCTGAACGTCATCGAGCAGCACGAACTCCTCGCCGCCGCCGACGTCGCCCTGCTCAGGGACGCCTGGCTCACCGCGACCAAGGCTCGCAACGCACTGGTCCTGGTGCGCGGCAAACCCGCCGACCAGCTGCCCGGCCCCGGTCGCCTGCTCTCCGCCGTCGCCCGCGTCGCGGGCTGGCCCAACGACGACGGCAGCGAATTCCTCGACCACTACATGCGGGTCACCCGCAGAGCGAAAGCGGTGGTGGAGCGCGTCTTCGGGCAATAGGGCCGATCTCACAGACACTTTGCACGGGGCACAGATGGTGTATCACCTGTGGGGCGCGCGGAGCGTCTGTGAGTTGTGCGGTTACGTGCCGACGAGTTCCTGAAAGCGGTCGACGAAAGCGCGGATCGCCTGCCGGTCTTCGCCGAGGTCGGGGCGGTGGCCTTGCTCGGCGGTCACCGTCACGGGGCTGCCAGCGCGTAGCCGCAGCTCCTCCCAGCACCACGGCAGGATGAGGGCGTGCACGCTGCGATCGTTGCTGCTGACGGCGATTCGCGAGGTGTACCGGCCCGCCATTGCTGCCAGCTCTTCGGCGCTCTCGGTGGTGAGCGCACCGGCTGCGCGGAACTCTTCGATGTACACCAGCCCACCTCCCGCTGCTTCGCGTCGCGTGCGACCGAGTCTAGGTCGATGCCCCTCCCGTCGACAGCTACCCGGCAGGGGTCGGCCCACCTTGTCGACTTCATGATCAACGGGACATGGGGGCGAGCCATTCTCGGCGGATGCGTCCGCTGATCATGAGAGGGGTGCGCGCGGGAACTTCACGGTGGGCACACATTGTCTCCACACACGGCACATAGGCTCGGGGACATGCCTAAATGGTTGGAGAGAGTAGCGCTCGGGGTGGGATGGTGCGCTCTGGCGATGGGAGCGGTCGGGGTCGTGCTGCATTTCGGGGCGTGGCAGTGGCGGCCGCTGGCCCTGCTGGCGTCGGGGGCGTCGTACTTGATGGTCGGCGCGATCGTCGGGCTGGTGTTCTTCCTGATCGCGCGGGGCTGGCGCAGTGCGGGTGTCGCCGGGGTGCTGGTGGGTGTGGTGTTGTGGACGTTGGCTCCGGCGTTCGTGCCCGAAGGGCGGGCGGCGAGCGGGCCCGAAGTCGGGGTGATGCAGTCGAATCTGCTGTTCGGGCAGGCGGATGTGGGTGCGGTGTTGCAGGCGGTGCGGGACAACCGGATCGACGTGCTGACCGTGAACGAACTCACCGATGCCGCGGTCGATCGGCTCGCGGCGGCGGATATCGGTGCGGTGCTGCCGTATTCGTACCTCCAGCCCACCGCCGACGGCGGTGGCGGCACCGGGATCTACAGCCGATACCCGTTGCGCGACACCAAGAAATACGACGGCTTCATCCTGAATCAGGTATCCGCGACGATGGACCATCCGGAACGCGGCCCGATCGCGGTATTCGCCTTCCACCCGATCCCGCCGCCGTTCAATTTCGCGGACTGGCTGGTGGAGATGCGCAGGATCCGCGAAATCCTGGACGCGCAACAGGGTCCCGCGATCGTCGGCGCGGATTTCAACGCGACGCGCGACCACGCGGCGTATCGCGACCTGCTGCGCGGCCGCTTCGCCGCCGCGGCCGACCAAGTGGGTGCGGGCCTGTTGCCGACGTTCCCGAACGACCGGCGGTGGGGACCGATCATCGGCATCGACCACGTGTTGCTCGCCGATGCCACGGCGCAGGAGGTGCGCACCCTCAGCGTCCCCGGATCGGACCATCGCGCCTTGATCGCCCGGGTACGGTTGAACTGATCTCGCAGGCACGGTCGAAACCGGCAGCGCGCGTGGGTTTCCCGGTCTTCTCGATCCGCACCCGTGGCGCGGCGACGACCGTGTGAACGCTCGGCGCACGGGTATGACTCGCTCCGGGCCCTCGTGCGCGACGAGAGCGCACCGGTTAGTCGGGGAGACGCGATGATGAGGACACAACGGCTACGGTTCGGCGCGGTCGCCGTGCTAGCGGTATTCGGTCTGGCACTGGCCGGATGCGGTGTGGGAACGGAGAACCCGAGCGCACCGAACGCTACGGCGCCGACTACCGAGACCGACTGGGAGGTCGCCGGATCGATGACGGCCGACGGGCCGAACGGACCGCGCCAGGGTGTGCCGGACGCGCCGCTGGAAGCCGTGAACGGTGACGGCGGAAAGTACGACAAGCTCGCGCTCAATTCCCTCGCCGACCTGCAGGAATTCTGGACGGCGGTGTATCCGGAGCACTTCCCCGGCCGCTTCACGCCGGTGACCACGTTCTACTCCTGGGACGCGCGGGCGCCCAGGCAGCAAGCGATTCAATTCTGCGGAGAGCACACCTACCACGTGGTGAATGCCGCCTACTGCAGCCTCGACCACACCATCGGCTGGGACCGCGGGGTGCTGCTGCCGCAGGTGGTGGCGAAGTTCGGCGAGATGGCGGTGGTGATGGTGCTCGCGCACGAGTACGGTCACGCCATCCAGGGGCAAGCCAAGATTGCCGGAATGCGCACGCCGACAATCGTTCTGGAGCAGCAGGCGGACTGTCTCGCCGGTGTGTTCCTGCGCCATGTGGCCGAAGGGGATTCGGCGCACTTCACGCTGAATACCACCGACGGACTCAACGCCGTATTGGCCGCCACGGTGGCCATTCGCGACCAGGATCCGAGCGATCCACAGAACGCACACGGTTCGGCGTTCGAACGGGTGACGGCGGTGCAGATCGGTTACGCCGACGGCGCGCAAGGCTGCAAGAAGATCACCCCGACCGACATCGCGGAGCGCCGCGGCACCCTGCCCGTTTCGTTCCTGCCCGGCGAGGAGTTCGCCCAGCTTCCGGTCGATGCCGAATCGTTGACCATGGTGGGCCGGGCGCTGCTCGAGATCTTCCCGACCAGCCGACCGCCGCGGTTCGACTATTCCGGAGTGGTGCGCAACTGCCCGAATGTCACTGCGACTCAACCGGTGTCGTACTGCCCGAACTCGAACACGATCGGTGCCGACGTACCGGGCCTGGCGCGGCGGGCCGGGCAGATGTGGGGTGAAGTGGAACCGCTCTCGGCGGCGGTGGACGGTGACTACAACGCCTTCATCGTCTTCGTGTCGCGGTATGTCCTTGCGGTGCAACAGGACCGCAAGCTGAGCGTGACCGGCCCCGACACGGCCGGGTTACGCACCGCGTGCTTGTCCGGCGTGGTGACGACCGAACTGAGTGAGCCGGACAGCAATCCGCGCCTGTCCGCCGGTGACCTCGACGAGGCCGTCTCCGGGCTGCTCACCGACGGACTCGCCGCCAGCGACGTGAACGGCGAGACCGTGCCGAGCGGCTACCAGCGCCTGGAGGCCTTCCGCACCGGCGTCCTCAATGGCGAGCAAGCCTGCTCGGCCCGGTACCGGTGATCAGACGGGCAGCGACCGCAGCGAGTCGATCGTCGTCGCCAGCGCGCGGGCGGCCTCGGCTCCCTTGGTCACGAAGTGCTCGGTGAAGTACGTGACATGCTCACTGTGCTCATGGAAGTGGTGCGGGGTGAGCACGACCGAGAACACCGGAACCTCCGTGTCCAGCTGCACCCGCATCAGGCCGTCGATCACCGCGGCCGCGACGAAATCGTGCCGGTAGATCCCGCCGTCCACGACCAGCGCCGCCGCGACGATCGCCGCGTACTTGCCC
This sequence comes from Nocardia iowensis, assembly GCF_019222765.1. Lineage (NCBI taxonomy): Bacteria > Bacillati > Actinomycetota > Actinomycetes > Mycobacteriales > Nocardiaceae > Nocardia > Nocardia iowensis. The sequence goes on from NZ_CP078145.1 coordinate 2,432,227, forward strand.
GAACGCGCGAGACGCTGTGCGTGCAGCGGGATCTCGAACGCGCCGGGCACTTCGAAGACCTCGATGGAAGCCGGGTCGTAGCCGAGACCCGCGTATTCGGAGGTGAAGCCCTCGTAGGCTTTGCCGACGATCGAGCTGTGCCAGCTGGCGCGGATGAACGCGACGGATCCGGTGGTTCCCATCCCCGAATCCTACTTCCCGGTAACGTGCGCCTCCAGCCAGTCGACGACGTCGCCGAGCACCTTGCCCTGCTCGGGTTCGTTGAAGACCTCGTGGTAGAGACCGTCGTAGCGGAGCACGGTCAGATCCTTCGAGCCCGCGCCTTGCTCGATTCGATCGGAGCTGGACGGTGCGGCGATGGCGTCGGCGGTGCCGTGCAGCACCAGCAGCGGCACGGTGAGCCTGGCCAGCCGATCTTTGACGAGGAAGGTGGTGTTCAGGATCTCGGTGGCGGTGCGGGCGGGCAGCTTGCCGCGGTACACCAGCGGGTCGTTGTCGTAGGCGCGGACCACCGCAGGGTCGCGGCTGATCTGCGACGAATCCAGTTTGAGCACACCGAGATTCGGGGTGAGCCTGCTGAGTAGCGGGGCGAGTGCGCGTTGCACCGGATTGCCCGCCGAGATGTCCAGCGGCGGCGCGGACAGCACGATGCCGGTGACCTTGATCGGTGCGCGGGTGGCCAGGTGCAGCACGATGAGGCTGCCCATCGAGTGGCCGATCAGGAACCGGGGCGCGTCGGGGTGTTCGCGGGTCGCGATGTCGAGCATGGCGGCCACATTGTCGGCGGCGCCGTCGATCGAGCCGATATTGGCCTTGCCGCCCGCGGACTTGCCGTGACCGATGTGGTCGAGCGCGTAGACCGCGAACTCGGCGCCGGCGAGGCGCTGGCCGACGTGGGTGTAGCGGCCGGAGTGCTCGGCGACACCGTGCACCAGAACGATGACGCCGCGCGCGGGTGCGTCGGGAAGCCATGCGCGCCAGGCGATCCCGCTGCCCGTACCGTCGAACTGGCCGGTCTGCGTGCGGATCCGCGGTCCGGTCGGCTCTGGGTCCCCACTGGCCTTCGGCTCGGTCATGCATCGGCTCCTGACGTCTGCGGCGCGGTGTTCGACGACTGAGCGAACTGCGCGATCAGCCGCCGGTTGAACTCGATGAGTCGAGCGTAGTTGACCCGGGAGAGCCGCTCGTCGGTTCCGTGGATCGAGGCCAGATCGCGTTCGCCCAGGACGATCGGGGCGAAGTTGCAGCGGGTGTCGGCGAGATCGTGGTAGTGCCTGGAGTCGGTGGCGCCGGGGACGATGCCGGTGGTGACCACGATGCCGGGCACGATGGCTCTGGCGATATCCGCGATCAGCTCGAACGCCGGGCCCGGATCGGTGTTCACCGAGGGCTCGGACGACACGCCTGTCGGTTCGATCCGAACACCGTTGTCGCGCACCACCTTCCGACAGTGAGCCAGCACGGAGCGCACCGAATCGCCGGGCAGGATGCGGAAATTGACGAACGCCTCGGCGTGCTGGGGCAACACGTTCGCCTTCACTCCGCCCCTGATCACTGTGGGGGCCGTGGTGGTGCGCACCATGGATTCGGTCTGCGGCCGCATCGCCATCACCCGGGTGATCAGTGGTCCGGCTATTCCGGCCAGGCCGAGCAGTCGGCGGCGCGAGGCGGGCATCGCCTGGCGCAACCTGGCCAGCATGTCGGCGGTCACCGGCGTCATCCGCAACGGCATCGGATGGTCCTGCACCCGGCTCACCGCGCGGGCGATCCGGCCGACCGCGGTCTGCTTGCCGGGCATGGACGAATGCCCGCCCCGCTCGTCAACCGAAAGACGAACTGTGACATAGCCTTTCTCGCCGACCATGATGTTGGCGACCGGCTGCGCGACCTCGGCGGCGACGCCCTCGGTGATCATGCCGCCCTCATCGAGCAGCAGGTCGGCGTGCACACCGAGCCGGCGCAGCCGCTGCGCCATGTGCACCGCACCGGTGTCGCCGAACACCTCCTCGTCGTGCCCGAAGGCCAGAAATATGGTGTGCCGCGGGCGGATTCCGGCGGCCAGCGCCGACTCGACCGCTTCCAGGATGGCCAGCACCCGGCTCTTGTCGTCGATAGCGCCACGGCCCCAGATGAATTCGTCGTCGACCACGCCCGCGAACGGTGGATGCGTCCAGCGCTGCGGGTCGTCGACGGGCACCACATCCTGGTGCGCGAGCAGGATCGCGCCGACGCGCTCGGGCTCGGCGCCCGGCCAGCGGTAGAGCCTGCTGTGGCCGAATCGTTCGAGTTCGAGTTCGGCGTGCACCAGCGGGAAGGATTGCTCGAGATGTGCGGAGAGCTGAGCGAAGGCGTGGTCGTCGACCTGGTCCGGATCGTCGGTGGACACGGTGACGCAGCGCAATGCGGCGGCAAGGCGCTCGGCGGTGCGGTCGTCAACCGGTTCGGTCATCGGTCACCGGTGCGGTTCGGCAGATTCATGGACACTGTCGCATTGTTCAGCACGCCGGGGGGCAGGATGATGGTCTTCTCGTTTCGCCACTTCACGATGCCCTCGGTAACGCTGCCTGGCAGGTCGGGGGTGCGCGGCGAAGTCAGCATCGGGAGTTCGACGCGAGCCCGGGTAACGGTGACCGAGGCGAAGATCGGGGTGTGCGACCACACGTCGTCGACCACGTCGGTGACGCGCACGCCGATCCGGTGGCCCGCCGGGATCGGCCAATCCTGGCCCAGCAGGCGGACTTCGGCGGTGCCGTCGCCGACCGGCGCGATGCCACGGGTGATGACGGTGGCCTTGTGGTCCGGGGCGATGTCGTAGAGCTCGACGGTGACCGTGGCAGTTGGGGGCCCGCTCAGGCTCAAGGAAGCGGTCGGTATGCCGGACAGGTGCTGATCCTGCGCCAACGGTTCGGAGACCGACCAGAATTCACGGTCGGGTCCGGGCAGCAGGCCACGGTCGGTGTAGCCGCCGGGACGCAGCTCGACTGGCACCCGAGCGGCATCGGCGGGCGGCCACGCTGTTTCGGCGCGCCAGCGGCCGTCGAACTGGCCTACCGTGATCCGTGGTCCGGGGATCTCGACGTCGCGGCCCGCGACGTGCTTGTCGAAGAACGCGAGCAGCTCGGTGTCGAAATGCGGTGTGCCGCACTTGTCGTGGCAGGTGCGGTGACCCCACTGGCCGAACCATGCCCGGTGGTCGCCGGGGCCGAGGCCGTTCCACAGATCGAACACCCGGTAGGCGCGGGTGTTGTAGTCGACGAAGCCCTGTCCGAGGAACAGCGGGATCGTGTTGCCGCGCAACGGGGCAACCAGATCACGGTCGCGCCAGAAGGCGGAATTGCCGTCGTGGTCGGTCGTGTCGGCCAGGTACTGCTGATAGCACTGCATCGGCAATTGCGCTGCGGCGGCCTGGTATTCGGGCGAATCGTCCGGGCGGGCCGGGGTGGACGCGATCAGCAAGTGCTCGAATCCCGCGAAATCCGCTGGGCGCACACCGCTCTCGGTGATCGGCTTGCCGGAGAACTTCCACGAGACACCTTGCATATACAGGTAGGAGTACGGGTCGACCACGGGTTCGAACGACGCGACCGCCGCCAACCCCTTCGGCTTGGTCGCCAGGCCCATCAACCCGGTCCACCCCTCATAGGAGACGCCGAACATGCCGACCTTGCCGGTGGACCACGACTGGTTCGCGGCCCACTCCACCGCGGTCGCGACATCGGAGCGCTCGCCGGGGCCGCCGAAATCCGGGCAGCCGGACGAGCCGCCGAAACCACGCAGATCCACGACGACGTAGGTGTAGCCCGCGCGCAGGAACATGTCCGCTTGCAGATTGTCCGTGGACGGGCCGCCGTTGAGTCGCGGCTCGCTGAGGTAAGCCAAGTGGGCGCGGTATGGACTGACGGTGAGGACCACCGGAGTGCGAACGTCGTCGGCGATGCCTTGCGGTCGCAAGATGTCCGCGTGCAACCGCGTGCCGTCGGGCGCGTCGATGAACGCCTGCTTCCACTGGAACGGCACCGAAAGCGGCTCGGCTCCCGCGGTCACCGGGGTGATCACGGCAAGCAGTAGCAGCAGTCCGCACAGGGCCCGCAACGGGACGGTTCGTTCGCTCACCATAGGACTATCGAGTGTGCATGGACGACCGTCCAGCCCATGGAACCGGGGTGGTGTTCGCCGACCGCATGGAGCCGCGTGATCAGCGAGGTTGCCCGCAGAGCTGTTGCCGAGCCGCCGGACGGATGCCACCCGGTGTTCACTCCGGACCGCGAGCATGTGCGGTATGCCGGATGTCGCGCCTGTCGACGCGTTCGCGGTGGGGACGATATCTCTCGCCTTGCTGGCGGCGCTGCTGTTCGCGGTGTCGGCGGCGCTGCAACAGGGGGCCGCGCGGGCGGCCGCGACCGAAGCGGGGCAGGGGCGGTTCCTGGTGATCGTTGGCATTGCTCGTCGGCTGGTCACCGATCGTCGGTGGCTGGCCGGACAAGGTGCCAATGTGGCGGGGTTCGTCGTGCACGCGGTCGCGTTGCGGCTCGGGGCGATCGCGGTGGTGCAGGCGCTGTTGGTGGTGCAACTGCTGTTCGCGTTGCCGTTCGCGGCGGCGCGGCGCAGGCGTACGTTGCTCGGGCGGGATTGGGTGGGGACCGTTTTCGTGTGCGGCGGGCTGATCCTGCTCGTCGGGCAGAGCGCGCCCGGCCACGCGGACGTGCGCCCGCACCTGCTGCCCGGCGTCGGCATCGGTGTCTTCGTCGCGATCGTCGCGTTGACCGCGGTGTCCCGGCTGACGCGCTCCACTCAGCTGCGCTCGGCGCTGGTGGCGGTCGCGGCGGGCTGTTGTTTCTCGACCACCGCGGTGCTGGTGGTCATCGCGACCACCGCGCTGCCCGACCTGAGCTTGGCGCTGCTCGGCATCCCGCTCTCCACCGTCCTCGGCGGCCTGCTGACCCAGGAGGCCTACGCCCGCGGTTCGCTACCCACCGCACTCACCGCGATGACGATCACCGACCCGGTCCTCAGCTACACGGCCGGTCTCACCCTCTTCGCGGTCACCGTCCACCCCCGCCCGTTACTGCTCACCCTCGCTGCCGCACTGGTGATCGCCGGAATCGCGCTACTGGCGAACTCACCCACCCTGCACGACGAACGGGACCAGCTCTCGAAACCTCCGAACCGACCAGCGTGCGAGAGCGTTTCCTAGCAGGCCCAGCCCCTGATCAGGCTGAACGGACCGGGGATTCGTAGTCGGCGTAGAGGGCGAGCATGCCGGTGACGGTGGCCGCCCAGGGGAAGCGTTCGGCCGCGGTGCGGGCGGCGTGGCGGCGGTGGTGGGCGGGGACGGCGAGGAGTTCGCGGACGCCGTCGGCCAGGCCGTGGGGGGTGCCGTCGGAGACGATGCCGGAGCCGGGGGCGTCGACGAGTTCGCCTGCGGCACCGGCGGCGGGGACGACGACCGGGGTGCCGCAGGCCAGGGCCTCCAAGACGGCGAGGCCGAAAGTTTCGGCGGGGGAGGGAAACACCGCGATGTCGGCGGCGGCGACCAGGGCGGCCATGGCGGCGCGGTCGGTGAGGTGGCCGTGGAAGGTCACCGGTAGCCCGGCGGCCAGGCGTTGCAGTCGCGGTCGCAGGGGGCCGTCGCCGATGACGGCCAGTTCGCAGTCCGAGCCGGACTCGACCAGTACGCGCACTGCTTCGATGGCGCGTTCGGCGCGCTTCTCCTTCGACAGTCTGCTCACCAGCACCAGACGGGCCGGAGCGCTTGCGGGCCGAGGTGCCTCGCCCGGTTCTGCTGGTCGGAAGGTGGTCAGGTCGACGCCGAGCGGGACCCGCCGCACGTTCGTCGCTCCGATGCGGGCGAACTCCGCCGTCGCGAAGCTCGACGTGACCACCACCTTGTCAGCCCGCACGCAGAGGCGGCGGTTGGCCAGGTCGGCGGCCGCGCTCAACGGGAAGCCGGGTGGGACGCGGGTGCGCAGGATGGCGTCGATGCGTTCGTGGGAGAACAGCACGAGCGGCACCCCGGTGCCGCGCGCCCACGGCGCGAGCCAGCGGACGCTCAGCTTGTCGCTGCACTCCAGGACATCGGGGCGCAGTCGGTCGAGAACGCCGCGGGTGCGGCGAGCAGTCAGCACGTGGTACCCGCCCGCACCGAACTTAGGACTCTGCACCGTAATTCGGCGCCCCGACGCGGTCTGCTCGTCGCTGTCGGTAGGACCAGGCACTACCAATACCCGGTCGTGCCCGCTCGCGAGGTAGCCGCGGCCGATCTCATCGAGACACGTCCGCAGCCCACCTGAGGCGGGCGTATAGAAGTTGGCGATCTGCACGATGCGCACTAGCGAACCGCCGATCCGACCAGGTCGGCGTAGGTGGTTGCCTGGGCGCCCGCGTGCAGGGCCGCGTCGATGGCGCGGAGGGTGGCGTCGCGTAGGCCGGGGCGGTGCAGGTCGTCGGGGTGGAGTGCGAGGCGCACCAGGGCGCCGCGGGCCGCGTTGTGGCGGGCCATGGTGACCAGCATGGTGGCGGCGAAGTGTTCGGACCAGCCGCCGCCGGGGCGGTGGGAGAGGGCGAAACCACGGTGCCGTCGACCGGTCCGCAGATCCTTCGCGCCGAAGTGGTCGGTGGTGTGGGAGAAGCCTGCCGCGCGGAGGGCGCGTTCGGCCGCGGGCGAGGCCAGCCAGCCCGGCGGAGTGAAACCCGTTGTGGACAGCCCGGATTCGGTCATCACCGCGGTGGCGGCGCGCAGCTTGGCGGCTGCCTCGTCCGCACCGAGTGCGGCGAACTCGGCGGCTCCGCGTGCCACGACCCGGCCGAGTGCTCGTCGCGGCCACCGCCCTTCCGGTCCCGCCCGATGCGACCAGCCGTGCATCATGATCTCGTCACCCCCGGCGCGGCGTTCCCGCAGAAAACTCGCGTAGTCCGGCCGCTCAGCCAGCGCCGCACCGCGCCACGGACCGGGAATGACCAACAGCGACACCGGAATCCCGAACCCATCGGCATCGGCACACCACCGCGCCGTCGCCGCCGCACTAGCGGGTGCGACGTCATGGACGCTCACCACCAACCGCGCACACACGCACCGCAAGCTAACACCGCCCGGTAGCCACCAGCTGAACAGCACGGTGCCGGTACCCGACGGATCAGCGATCCAACGCCCCCACCCGACACCCTGATTCCCCGCCCGAACGAACCCTGTGCACCCCCCGATCCACCGACCCGTGCTGCATTGCTCGCCGAGCGGGACATCTTTGTGTGCTTACTCGCTATTTGCCCCCGTCATGTCCCGTTCAACGGGAGTACGCGAAGTGTGTGGCCGACAACGTAATTCGCCTGGTGTCTCAGGCGGGGCGGCGTATGATCGGGCCAGTGCGAGTGCCCGGGGGAAGAATGAGCGAGCCGGTGACCGCGGACTGGGAGCAGTTCGTTCAAGCGCTGGCGCAATGTCTGTCCGAGTTACCTTCGCGGGCGACGTTGATCATCGCGGCGCCTGGTAATCGGTTTGTCCAGTTCATGCAGTACGACATCAAATTGTCCGCTGAGCTGGCGGGGGATCATTATCTGGCGCAGCCCATTCCGGATGCCGCCGCACAAGAACTACGTGAACTCGGCTGGAACGAGCCGGTATTGCGGCGCGAGATCGACAACTGGACCAGGACCATGTTCTGGCCCATCTCCCCGCGCGGCCTGGTCGAGTTCGCCCGCTCGGTCGCCATCGGCTTCCGCGACGCGCTCGGCGTGGCGACTCCGGTGGAATTACGCGCCATGGGCTGGACCGAGGCGTCCGGTGATCTGGATCTCACCGTGCTCGGCTCGATGGCGCGCCGCGGTTGGAATTGACGCCGCAGCGGCGGCAATGGTCCCCGCCGGGACGGGCGTGGCGGAACCGGCCCCACGTGGGCACTATCCTGAGTGACATGGCAGCAGGTAAGCCCACCAAGGAAGCGAAGGCCGCGGCGAAAGCGGCCCGCAAGCAGCAGTCGAAAGAGCGCAGGCAGCAGCTCTGGCAGGCGTTCCAGATGCAGCGCAAGGATGACAAGCTGCTGCTGCCGCTGATGATCGGCGCGCTGCTCGGCATCACCGCCGTCTTCCTGGTGATCGGCCTGATTTTCGGGCTGACCTGGTTCCTCGTCCCGTTGGGCGTGGTGCTCGGTGCACTGGCCGCGTTCATCATCTTCGGCCGCCGGGTGCAGAAGAGCGTCTACGGCAAGGCCGAGGGTCAGGCGGGCGCCGCGGCCTGGGTGCTGGACAACCTGCAGGGCAAGTGGCGGGTGACCAACGGCATCGCCGCGACCACCCAACTCGACGCGGTGCACCGCGTGATCGGCCTGCCCGGCGTGGTGCTGGTCGCCGAGGGCTCCCCGCAGCGGGTGAAATCGCTGCTCGCGCAGGAAAAGAAGCGCACCGCCCGGCTGATCGGCGACACCCCGATCTACGACATCGTCATCGGCAACGACGAAGGCCAGGTGCCGCTGAAGGAGCTGCAGCGCTACCTGACCAAGCTGCCTCGCAACATCGACACCAAGCGCATGGACCTCATCGAGGGCAGGTTGACCGCCCTCAGCTCCCGCACCGGCCCGGCCCTGCCCAAGGGTCCGATGCCCGCGGGCGCCAAGATGCGCGGCGTCCAGCGGACCATCCGCAGGCGCTGAACCAGCCCCAAGAGGCCCGCATCCCAGTTGATGGGATGTGGGCCTTTTGCTGTGTGGGTTGTTCTGCCTGCCAGATCGGCTTCATGGTCAACGGCACATGATGATGAGCCCTATTCGGCGCCAGGTGCCGTTGATTCAGGCTTTGAGGAGCCAGGCGAAGCGGTCGTAGGCGAGAGCTAGATAGACGACTATGACGGCGAGCGAGGCCAGGGCCCACTTGGGCAGGCCGGCCGCCCAGAGGGCCGCGGCGCCGCCGCCGAAGATCGCCAATTCGAGCGCCAGACGCAGGGCGCCGGGGACGGCGACCGTGGCGTTGCCATCGCGGCTCGGGTCGTCGGGGACGGCAAAGGTGCCCCACAGGGTCGCGGTGGCCAGCGGCAACACCGCTACGAGCAGGAATTTCCACGGCGAATCGAAGGCCCGCCAGCCATAGACGCCAAAGGAACAAATGGCGACGAGCTCGAGCAGAAACCGGATCGCGAGCATCGCCGGATTGAGTGACACCGCCGGAGCGTAACCGGTCGAACCGACAGCGTCGGTCCGCGAACCGCGGCTGGCCAGGCGCCCGACCTCAGCGGGAGTGGACGAGCGCGGTGCCGGTCGCCCGGTCGTGCATGCCGCGACCATCGGCGTCGGTGAACAGCGCGGGCACCACGAACACCAGCAGCGCCTGCCTGGCCAGCGCGCGCACGAAACCGACGGTCACCGGCGCATCGATCCGGACGGTCCGCAGGCGCAGGAAGTACTGCCCCGGCGTGAAGCCGAACAGCGTCACCGCACCGACCCCGATCACGAACCAGATCAGCAGGGTCAGGCTGGAGGCCTGGCCGCTGCGCACGATCATCGCCGCGATGCCGAGCGCGATCAACCAATCCACGAAGAGCGCGGCGATCCGGCGGCCCATCCCGGCCAGCGAACCGGCGCCGGACTTCGGCAGGCCGAGATGTTGCCCGGGGAACTCGGGGTTTGCCTGCTCGTCCGCGATGGGTGCCATGCCCCCACAATAAGCGGGCGCGACCGGCCGACGGGCACCGCATGAGGGGAGTTCACGTCGGTGCGCACCTGGTCGAATGGCAGGATTACGATGCTGGTGGAGCCTGGGTGGGCCTAGTCACCCGGCCAGCGGCACGTGTAACACTGGCGAAACACAGCCTTGACTGCAGGGAAACACCGCGTCCATAGCGTCTGGACGCGACGAACCCGACCGTAGCGCCTGCTTGCAGGTCGCTCGAAAAGGCCAGCAATCAACACTGGCTGGGAACCGATCCGTAAGGAGAACAAGTGACGTTCAGCACGGCCGACGAGGTCATCAAATACCTCGCTGATGAAGAGGTCGAGTATGTCGACATCCGCTTCAGCGATCTTCCCGGTGTGCAGCAGCACTTCTCGATCCCGGCGAAGGCTTTCACCACTGACCTCGCAGAGGAAGGGCTAGCGTTCGACGGCTCCTCCGTCCGTGGCTTCCAGTCGATCGACGAGTCGGACATGCTGCTGCTGCCCGACTTCAGCACCGCGCGACTGGACCCGTTCCGTGCCGCCAAGACGCTGAACCTCAACTTCTTCGTGCACGACCCGTTCACTCGGGAGGCGTACAGCCGCGACCCGCGCAACATCGCGCGTAAGGCGGAGGAGTACCTGAAGAGCACCGGCATCGCCGACACCGCGTACTTCGGTGCCGAGGCGGAGTTCTACATCTTCGACTCGATCCGCTACGACTCGAAGATGAACGGCGCCTTCTACGAGATCGAGTCGATCTCGGGTTCCTGGAACACCGGCGCGCAGTTCAACCCGGACGGCACCCTGAACCGTGGCTACAAGGTTCGCAACAAGGGCGGCTACTTCCCGGTCGCGCCGTACGACCACTACGTCGACCTGCGCGACAAGATCTCGACCAACCTGCAGAACGCGGGCTTCGAGCTCGAGCGCGGCCACCACGAGGTCGGCACCGCCGGTCAGGCCGAGATCAACTACAAGTTCAACACCCTGCTCGGTGCGGCCGATGATCTGCAGCTGTTCAAGTACATCGTGAAGAACACCGCGTGGCAGGAAGGCAAGACCGTCACGTTCATGCCGAAGCCGCTCTTCGGTGACAACGGCTCGGGCATGCACGTGCACCAGTCGCTGTGGAAGGACGGCAAGCCGCTGTTCCACGACGAGGCCGGCTACGGCGGGCTCTCGGATCTGGCGCGGCACTACATCGGCGGCATCCTGCACCACGCGCCGTCGCTGCTGGCGTTCACCAACCCGACCGTGAACTCCTACCACCGCCTGGTTCCGGGTTACGAGGCGCCGATCAACCTGGTGTACTCGCAGCGCAACCGGTCCGCGGCCGTGCGTATCCCGGTCACCGGTAACAACCCGAAGGCCAAGCGCATCGAGTTCCGCGCGCCGGACTCCTCGGGCAACCCGTACCTGGCCTTCGCCGCCATGATGATGGCGGGCCTGGACGGCATCAAGAACAAGATCGAGCCGCTGGCCCCGGTCGACAAGGACCTCTACGAGCTCCCGCCGGAGGAGGCCAAGAACATCCCGCAGGCCCCCACCAGCCTGGCCACCGTCATCGACCGCCTCGAGCAGGATCACGACTACCTGACCGAAGGCAACGTCTTCACCGACGACCTGATCGAGACCTGGATCAACATCAAGCGCGAGCAGGAAATCGCCCCGGTGAACCTGCGCCCGCACCCCTACGAGTTCGAGCTGTACTTCGACGTGTAAGTCGCAGTACCGCAAGAGGTTTCGAGCCCTTCCGCACCCGGTGCGGAAGGGCTCGTCTCGTTTCGGCCGATCATTGAGATTTCCTACTTCAATTGATAAACTTGCGAGATGAGCGACGAGCCGGAGCATCGGATCGGGGAAGGCCCCGCGACCCGGGTCAGTCTGTCGCTGCCGGAAGGCACCGCCGAAGCGATCCGGCGCCGAGTGGGCAAGCGCGAATTCTCGTCCTTCATCACCTCCGCCGTGGAGCGCGAACTTCGCGGGATGCTGCTCGACGAGTACATCGCCGACCATGAACGGCGTATGGGGCCGTTGCCCGAGGCGGAACGTCAACGCGCTAGGGAGATGTTCGATCACGCACTCGGTGAGTCGGGCCAGTGGCACACAGCAAGTTGACTCGACCTGCGCGCCATACTTCGACAACGCTGAACCAGGGAACGTTGGTCCTGGACTGTGACGGACTGTCCCGGCTCGTCGATGACTCGGTGTCGATGGTCGCGCTCGTCGCCGAAGCGCGGTCCCGCGGCATGGAAGTCGTGATCAGTGCGCTCACCATCATCGAGGCCACCCACCGCAAGACCGACCGGGCCCGCCTTGCTTGGCTGCTGTCCGCTCTGCGCGTCGAGCCCGTCGCCGATGCGGCCGCGAAGTGCGCGTCGGCACTGCTCATCGAGGCAGGACTGCACGGCCACAAGTATGCGATCGACGCCGTTGTCGCGGAAATGGCGCTGCGCCAGCAGGCCCCGGTGGTCATGCTCACCAGCGACGTCGATGACATGCGTAAGTTGTGTGGCGCATCGGTGCGCCTGATCGCGACCTGACCGCATTCAGTCCGAATGGACACCTCAGCCCGGCTGGACGATGCGGTCGCCCTGAGCTCGACAACGCAGAGTAGCGGCGGTCAGCGTTGGGGGAGCGGGTTGAGGTGGTAGCGCTCGATGACGTCGTCGAGCCAGTCGGGGTGGCCGTAGGTCAGGCCGTAGTCGGAGGCGAGCTCGGTGAAAGATTCGGCGGGGGTGCTGGTGTCGGCGATCAGGTCGGCCAGGTCGCGGAAGTAGGTTTCGAAACCGCCAGGGATGATGACTTCGATGATGCGGCCTGGAACGTCACCCGCGTTCCACATGGCGTGCATTTCGCCGCGCGGTTTGATGATGTACCCGCCGGGGTCGAGGACCACCTCGGTGTCGTCGGAGCGGAAGCCGATTCGGCCTGCCAGGACGATCGAGTACTCGTCTTCCCTGCTGTGCATGTGCGGCGGGGTGATGGTGCCGACGTCGAATGGGTGCTCCACGATGGACATCGCACCGTTGGTCTGGTGGCCGTAGAGCTTGTAGGTGGCGCCGAAGCCCGGAATGTGTACGGTCTCGCCCTCACCGGGAAGCACGGCCAGCAGCGCGGGTATGTCGAAATTCTGCACAGCGGTCTACGTTACGGCGGGGGTCCGACAGGTTTCGGTTGCCGAGTTGCGCAGTAGTGGAGGGGAATTGACTCGGCTACTCCGCGGTGCGGGCGTACGCGCGGCGGCCCATGACGTAGGTGGCTACGACCGAGCGGTCGTCGCCGAGGATCATCTGAGCGAACAGGCGCTCTTGGAAGTCGCGGGCCACCTCGGTGCGCCGCGCCAGGACCGGGGTGGCGGCCCAGTCCAGGATGACGAAGTCGGCTTCTTTGCCGGGGCGGAAATTGCCGATGTGGTCGTCCAGGTAGAGGGCTTCGGCGCCGCCGAGGGTGGCCAGGTAGAAGCCGCGGCGGGCGGAGAGGCTGGTGCGCTGGTCTTCGGGCTTGGTCGACTCCTTCAGCATGACCACCTTGTATGCCTCGTTGAGGGTGCGCAGCAGCGAATAGCTGGTTCCGCCACCGCAATCGGTGCCGAGACCAACGCGGATACCGGCGTCGCGGGCGGCGGCGAGGTCGAAGAGGCCGCTGCCGAGAAACAGGTTCGAAGTCGGGCAGAAGGCGATGGCCGCGCCGGTGGCGGCCATCCGTGACCGGTCCTGGTCGTCGATGTGCACGCAGTGATCGAACAGGGATCGGGCGTCGAGCATGCCCGCCCGGTCGTACACGTCCAAGTACGAGCGGGCATCGGTGAACCGATCCAGCACGCTCGCGGTCTCCGGCAGGCTCTCCGCGGCATGGGTCTGCAACGCCACACCGGGAAACTCGTGGAACAGCCGGGCGGCCATGGCCAGCTGCTCGTCGGTGGAGGACAGCGCGAATCGCGGGGTGATCGCGTACGTCAGCCGGTCGGTTCCGTGCCAGCGGGCGATGAGTTGACGGGTCTGCTCCTCGGCTTGCGCGAGACTGGCATCGGACAGGAAGTCCGGCGCCTCCGGCTGCTTGTCCATGAGCACTTTGCCGCACGTCATCCGCATGCCGCGGCGGCGCGCCTGCGCGCAGAACGCGTCCACCGAGGTCGCGTGCACGCTGGGGAACACGCTGGCGGTGGTGGTCCCGCAGGCCAGCAACGTGTCGAGGAAGAGCCCGGATACCCGCTCGGCGTAGTCCTTGTCGGCGAACCGCCGCTCGGCCGGAAACACGTATTCCTGCAGCCAATCCTCCAGTTGCGCACCGAAGCTCGCGATCATGTCGTACTGGCTGTAGTGGATGTGCGCGTCCACGAAACCCGGGACGATCAGCTTGCCCCGATGGTCGATGACGGTGCCGCGATGCTGTTCCGGCAGCGCCGACCATTCGCCCGCCCACCGCACCGTTCCGTCCGCCCCGACCGCGAGCGCGCCGTCCTCGAACAGCTCCCACGCGTCGGGGTCGTCGTCGGCACCGGGGTCGCGCAAGAAGTGCAAGATGGTGCCGCGGAAAACGGCGGGGAGCTCACCTGTCGCCGGGTCCCGTTGAGTCGTTGCTCTGACGGCTGGCCTGCCCGCGGTCCGGTCAGCCAGTCGTGGCGTTTCTGCACTCTCCGTCGATTCTGTGCGTTCGGCCATGTTCCGACGCTATCGACTAGCAACCGTGCGAACCAACCAACCCGCCGGATCAGGATGCGGTAGCACCGACACACTCGCCGTCAGCGGGTTAGGCGCGACCGCAGGCGGTGGATTTGGCAAAGAGCGCGAACACCGCCATGATCGAAAAGAAGATCGCTTATTCGGCCGTTGCTGCACTCCCGCGATGGCCGAAACCGCCGACAAAAAGACGGCAATTTGCTCCGACAGCCGCGGAGGCTAGGCAATTCGCCCCAATAGTCCAGCGCGAATCCCATTGACTGCCAAATCAATCCCGCTGAGCGGGGCAGATGCGGCGAGTTGGGTGGAACCGCGACACACGACCTGGAACGAGTTCTACTGTCCCGCGCCATGAAGACTACAGTTCTTTCGCTGATTACCGCCGCTCTGGCGACCTTTGCCCTGACGATGACCGCCGCTCCACCGCTCGCTACCGCGCAACCGGAAGCGGAGGCCGCCGTCGCCGCCCGAATAGATTTGCAGGGGGCGGTGAACGCCCGCGATATCGGCGGATATCGCACCTATGACGGAGCCAGGACGAAGTCGGGCAAGGCCATTCGGTCCGACTCGCTGGAAAAGCTGACCGAAGCCGATGTGCAGAAGTTGGCAGGCCTGAATGTCAAGACCGTGATCGACATGCGCACACCGGGCGAGGTGCAGTTCGCCGGTGCGGATAAGCCGATTCCCGGCGCTCAGGCGGTGGCCCGGCCGGTCGACGACACCGGCCTGTTCCAGCGGATGCTGGCCGTGATCCAGACCCGTGATCCGCAGAAGCAGGAGGAAGCACTCGGCAACGGCAAGGCCGAGCAGATCATGCTGAACATGTACACCACGTTCATCAGCAGCCAGCAGTCCCGTGCCGCGTTCGGACAGACGATCAAGGATGTCGCCAATACCGACAAGGTCACGCTGTACCACTGCACCGCGGGTAAGGATCGCACCGGTTGGCTGACCTACGTGCTGCTGCGCGCCGTCGGCGTGCCGGAAGGCACTGCGCGGCAGGACTATCTGCTGTCGAACCAGTATCGCGCCGCCGCGGACGCCGCGCTTCGGCAGCAGGTGAAGCAAGCCGGTTATATGCAGAACCCGGACCTGTTGATCCCGCTTCAGGAAGTTCGTAACGAATACTTGGACGCCGCAATCCAGAAGATGGAGCAGGACTATGGCGATTTCGGCAAGTACCTGACCCAGGGTCTCGGTCTGGACGGCGGATCCATCTTGAAGCTGCGCAGGAACCTGGTCACCTAGTCGAGAAAAGGTGTTCGGGCCCATCCGCTTCCGGTGGATGGGCCCGAATGCCGGTGCTAGGACTGCTTTTTGGCCTGCTCGCGGATCGTGGCGGCCAGCTGGCCCGGCATCGGTTCGTGGCGGGTGTAGGAGCGGGTGAAGTCACCGGTGCCGTGCGAGAGGGAGCGCAGATCGATGGCGTAGCGGCTGAGTTCGAGTTCCGGTACTTCGGCATGGATCCTGGTGCGGCCGCTGCCGTGCGGTTCGGTGCCGAGCACGCGCCCACGCCGACCGGACAGATCGCTCAGAACCGGACCTACGTAGTCGTCGGAGACCAGGACCCACACGTCGGCGATCGGCTCCAGCAGGGCGACGCCCGCGCCCGCGGCGGCTTCGCGCAGCGCGAGGGCGCCCGCGGTCTGGAAGGCGGCGTCGGAGGAGTCGACCGAATGCGCCTTGCCGTCGAAGAGCGTGACCCGCACATCGACCAGCGGATATCCTGCGGCCACGCCGCGGGCCGCCTGTGCCCGCACACCTTTCTCCACCGACGGAATGAACTGGCGCGGAACGACTCCGCCCACCACCTTGTCCACGAACTCGATACCGGAACCGCCGGGCAGCGGCTCGACCTCGATCTCGCAGACGGCGTACTGCCCGTGCCCGCCGGACTGCTTGACATGCCTGCCGCGCCCGGTTGCCTTGCCCGCGAACGTTTCCCGCAGTGCTACCCGATGCTCGACGACATCGACCTGCACGCCGAACCTGGTCCGCAACCGTTCCAGCGCGACGTCGCGGTGCGCCTCGCCGAGACACCACAGGACCAGCTGATGGGTTTGCGCGTTGTGCTCGAGCCGCACGGCCGGATCCTCGGCCGCCAGCCGGGCCAGGCTCTGCGAGAGTTTGTCCTCGTCGGCCTTGCTGTGTGCGGTAATCGCGATGGGCAGCAACGGATCCGGCATCTGCCACGGTTCGATGACCAGCGGTTTATCGGTGCCCGACAGGGTGTCGCCGGTTTCCGCGCGACTGAGCTTGGTCACGTAGACGATGTCGCCCGCGATGGCCTGGCCGAGCGGGCGTTGGCCCTTGCCGAACGGTGCGGAGACCGCGCCGACCCGTTCGTCGACGTCGTGGCTCTCGTGGCCGCGGTCTTCCAGACCGTGACCGCAGACGTGCACCGTGTCGTCGGCGCGCAGCGTGCCGGAGAAGACGCGGACCAGGGATACCCGGCCGACGTACGGATCCGAGGAGGTGCGGATCACCTCCGCCGCGAGCACGCCGTCCGGGTCGCAGTCGAGTTGGCGTCGGGTGTTGCCGCCGACGGCGGTGACGGCGGAGACGATGTGCTCCGCCGGCGTCGGGAACCCGCCGGTGATCAGGTCGAGCAGTTCGACGGTGCCAAGGCCCTGCTTGGCCCCTTCGGGCGCGGGCGCGCCGAACAGGACCGGATGGAAGCTACCCCGGGCCACCGCCCGCTCGAGATCGGTGAGGAGGGTGGCGTGGTCGATTTCCTCGCCGCCGAGATAGCGGTCCATCAGTGTTTCGTCTTCGCTTTCGGCGATGATGCCCTCGATCAGCCGGTTGCGCGCCTCCGCCAGCATGGGCAGCTGCTCGGGCGACGGCTCGGTCTCCACCCGCTCGCCGGAGGAGTAGTCGACCACGCAGTTCGGTAGCAGCTCGATCAGTCCGGTGACCGGGCGATGGCCGTCCGGGCTCTTCGGGCCGTACACCGGAAGATGTAGCGGCAGAATGTTTTCCGACGCACCGCCGCCGAGGACGGTGCGGCAGGTCTCGGTCATCTCGTCGAAGTCCGCTCGCGCGGTGTCCAGGTGGGTGAGCACGATCGCGCGCGGCATCCCGACCGCCGCGCATTCCTCCCACAACGCACGGGTCGCCCCGCTGACGCTCTCCGCGCCCTCGGCCGCCGAGATGACGAACAGTGCCGCGTCGGCGGCACGCAGTCCCGCCCGCAACTCACCGACGAAGTCCGCGTAACCGGGGGTATCCACCAAGTTGATCTTCATCCCGGCCCAGGCCAGCGGCACCACCGACAGCTGCACCGAACGGTGCTGCCGATGTTCGATCTCGTCGTAGTCCGACAGGGAGGTTCCGTCCTCGACCCGTCCGGCCCGATTCACCGTCCCCGTGGTCAGCGCCATCGCCTCGACCAGTGTCGTCTTCCCCGACCCGCTGTGCCCGACCAGCACCACATTGCGTATTTGATCCGGCCGTTCGGCCGTAACTACTCTGCCGTTGCCCCCAGCAGTTCCACTCGACTTGTCCACTGTGCGTCTCGCTTCCCTCGCGCCCCGACACGTGCGGTACTCCGAGCTTCCCACCGGCGGTCGCCGCGCGTCCACGGATCGCGAGATCCGATGCCGCGGACTGCGCGGTTCGTCGTCGGGCGCGTTCGGCGACCTGGCGGGCGGGAGCTGCGCCGAAACGACTTGCCGCGGCCTCGCCGGGCTGCGCGAGATGACTGGGTGCTGATAGCCGACGTATGGCCGGTCGGAACATTCCAGCACGCGGAGCAGCGAGTCGGTGGGGCCGGGCGCATGGAGCACGCCGGGGAAGCGTTCGATGATCTGCGTGTGGCCGGACGGCAGGGCGCTTCCGTCGAGGAGATGTCGAAACGTGTAGTCCCGCTACGACTTGCGAGGTGGTGCGCCTGGACGGGCGCGGGACTTGACCGGTGGGCGCCTGCGGGACGAGAGTGCGCGGATGGTTGTCACATCCGATGTGTCTCGCGCGACGCTGCGCAAGGTCACCCTTCGACTGGTGCCGTATCTCGGACTGCTGTATTTCGTGAACTATCTGGACCGGGTCAATATCAGTTTCGCCGGGCCAAGTGGGATGAAGACCGACCTCGGGCTCACCGAGACGGCGTTCGGGCTGGCATCGGGGATCTTCTTCATCGGATACCTGGTGCTCGAGGTGCCGAGCAATCTGGCGCTGCACAAGTTCGGGGCGCGGCGGTGGATTGCCCGGATCCTGGCCAGTTGGGGTGTGGTCGCGACCGCGATGGCGTTCGTGCCCAACGAAACCGTGCTGTACATCCTGCGATTCGCGCTCGGCGTGGCGGAGGCGGGCTTCTTTCCCGGGATCCTGCTGTACCTCACGTATTGGTTCCCGCAGAACCAGCGGGCGAAAGTGGTGGCGCTGTTCATGGTCGCCATTCCGCTGTCCACCGCGCTCGGCTCGACCGTGTCGAGTCTGATCATCGAATACGGCGACGGGGTGTTCGGCCTCAGTGGCTGGCGGTTCATGTTCCTCGTCGAGGGCTTGCCCGCGGTCGTGCTCGCGGTGGTGACCTGGTTCTACCTCACCGACAGTCCGGCGCAGGCCCGCTGGCTGACCCGCGCCGAACGGCAGTGGCTCAGTACCGAACTCGCCGCCGAGCAGGCTGCGATGGAAAAGGCGGAGCAGTGGACTTTGCGTAAAGCCCTCACCGACTCGCGGGTGCTCGGCCTGGCCTTCGTCTACGGCGGGATCGTTTACGGGTTGTATGCGCTGGGGTTCTTCCTGCCGACGATCATCAAGGGTTTCGAGCAGCAGTACGACACGCACTATTCGGTGGTGCAGCGCGGCCTGATCAACGCGGTGCCCTACCTCATCGGCGCGGTGGTGATGGTGTGGTGGAGCAGGCACGGCGACCGCAGCGGGGAACGCCCCTGGCACGTCGCCATCCCCGCCCTGCTCGGCGGCCTCGCCATCCCCGTGGCGCTCTACCTCGGAAACCCGCTCGCGGCCATGGTCGCGGTCACCGTCTGCGCGGTCGGCGTACTCGCCGCCCTCCCCACCTTCTGGGCCCTGCCGAGCGCCTTCCTCACCGGCGCCGCCGCGGCGGGCGGCATCGCCCTGATCAACTCGATCGGCAACCTCAGCGGTTTCGCGGCACCGTATATCACCGGCGGACTGAAGGATTGGACCGGCACCCAACGCGCGGGCCTGTGGGTCGTCGGCTTCTGCATGGTGGCCTCAGCCGCGGGTGTGTTGGCGTTGTGGAAGCGGGCCGACATTCGCGCACAGAAGGATTCCTCCAACTGACCTAGACCCAGGCGATCAGGTGCAGGCGGGGGAGGATTCGCCGCCGAGGAGGAGGCTTTCGCAGACCCAGTTGGTGTCTAGGCGCCAGGTGTTGTCGTGGGCGGTGAAGGGGATGACCATGGGGCGTTTGCTGTCGGGGGAGCTGACTGTTGTGGTGGCGAGGAGGGTGGTGCCGTCGAAATCGGTGAGCTTGTCTACTCGGAATGTCATGGAGTATCCGGCGTAGACCTTCGCGAGCTTGGTGATCAGCTCGGGGTCTTTGTCGTCGGCTGCGACGCGCAAGGTTTTTTGGGTGGGCGCGAGCGTGGTGTCGAAGGCCTGCTGCAGGTGGGTGCTCAGGTCCGCGGGAGCGGGCAGTTGCGGGGACGGAATCGTGGGTGTCGGCCGGTCGCCGGGTAGCGATTCCGGGTACAGCTGCTCGACGATGGAACCCCAGATGTCGGACGCGGTGATGCGCAGGAGGGTGGGCGGAACCGTGTACTGGTTGACCGCGACCGCGACGGCGGCCCCGGTGTCCGGGAGGTAACCGACGTGCGTGGTGTACCCGAGCACGCCGCCCGCGTGACCGAGCCACGGGCCGAAGCGCTGCAGTCCGAGGCCGTAGTCGAAGGGAGCGCCGCCCGCGGTTCCGCTGGTGAATTGCTGTCTGGCCTGCGAGGTTTCGGGCTTCAGCAGGTCACCCTTGGCGAGCAGGGGCGCGTAGGTGGCGAGGTCGGAGATCGTCGAGACCATCGTGCCCGCGGCGCCGAAGATCGCCGGACTGTTGCGGCTGGTGACATTCGTGGCGGCGTCGTCGAAGTAGGTGTAGCCCTGGCTTGCGGGCGAAGGGATGGTGGCATCGACGGGGTAGGAGGTTTCCTGAAGCCCGTGTGCTCGCGCGAGCTCGTCGAGGACCTCGTGCACCGGCTTGCCGATCACCTTCTCCAGCACCAGACCGAGCAGGACGAATTCGGAGTTGGAGTATTCCGTGTTGGTGCGTGGCGGTTTGGCGTGCTCCGGGTGCGCGGTGATCGCGCGCAGCCGATCGCCGTCGCGCCATTCGCCCGGTGTCTTCGTTACCAGCTGAGCGGCGAAATCGCTGTCGCCAACCAGATCCCAGACGCCGCCGCGCATGCCGAGCAGATCGCGCAGGGTGATGGTGTCGCCGTTGGGCACGCCGGGCACGTATTTACTCAGCACATCGTCGAGCGCAAGCTTGCCTTCGTCGGCGGCCCGGAGGATCGCGGTCGCGGTGAATGTTTTGGTGATGCTGCCGATTCGGACGTGATCGTCGACGGTCATCGGACGTCCGGTCGCTAGATCGGCGACGCCGTACGCCTGGGTGTAGGTGCCGCGGCCGGGGGCGTGCACGGTAACCAGCGCACCCGGAATCAAGCCCGCGTCCATGTTCTTGCGGACGGTCTCATCGATCTTGCTCTTCGCGTCCGCCGGAAAGGAGACGGCGCAGCTGTCACCGGACCCGCATTCATCAGGAGCGCAGCCGACCAGCACGGTGGCGACCACCGCGACGGCGAGCGCACCGGCACCGGCGCGCACGCGCCGAGCGAAGGTGTTACTGCCGAGCATATTTCGATCCCCGCGTTCTGCGAATCTGCACATCTGTGTACCGGCGGAGCTACCGGTCGCGTTTACCGACGAAGCGTGGAGAGGGGCGGACCTGTCTGCCACCAGTCCGCGTGGCGTCGCACACCGGGACCAGGCGTGCCCGTCAGCGCGGGTGCCGCCTGGTCCGGGTGCGACCGTGGTCAGCTGCCGAAGCGAGCCAGGACGGCCGAGGCCTCCTGGGAGGCGGTGCCTTCCTTGGCGAGATGCGCCATGGCGGGGGCGATTTCGCGGCCGTGGAAGGCCATTGCCTGCGTGTACAGGCGGCCCGCGCGGTACGAGGAGCGGACCAGCGGTCCGGCCATCACTCCGGCGAAGCCGATTTCCTCGGCCATCTTCGAGTGCTCGACGAACTCCTCCGGCTTCACCCAGCGATCGACGGGATGGTGCCGGGGGGATGGGCGCAGGTACTGGGTGATGGTGAGGATGTCGCAGCCTGCTTCGTGCAGGTCGCGCATGGCCTGGGTGACCTCTTCCGGGGTCTCACCCATGCCGAGAATCAGGTTGGACTTGGTGACCAGGCCTGCCTCGCGCGCCGCGGTGAGCACGGAGAGGGAGCGCTCGTAGCGGAAGGCGGGGCGGATGCGCTTGAAGATGCGCGGCACCGTTTCCAGGTTGTGCGCCAGCACTTCCGGGCGCGACGAGAACACCTCGGCCAGCTGGTCGGGGTCGGCGTTGAAGTCCGGGATGAGCAGCTCGACGCCGGTGTTCGGGTTGAGTTGCTTGATGGCGCGCACGGTTTCGGCGTAGAGCCAGGCGCCGCCGTCGTCCAGATCGTCGCGGGCGACGCCGGTGATGGTCGAGTAGCGCAGACCCATCGCCTGCACGCTCTCGGCGACCCGGCGCGGCTCGTCCCGATCGAGTGCGGCCGGTTTGCCGGTGTCGATCTGGCAGAAGTCGCAGCGGCGGGTGCACTGCTCGCCGCCGATCAGGAAGGTGGCCTCACGGTCTTCCCAGCATTCGAAGATGTTGGGACAGCCCGCCTCCTCACACACCGTGTGCAAGCCCTCGCGTTTGACGAGGCCCTTGAGCTCGGAATACTCCGGGCCCATCTTGGCCTTCGTACGAATCCATTGAGGCTTGCGCTCGATCGGGGTCTCCGCGTTGCGCGCCTCGATGCGTAGCAGTTTGCGTCCTGCCGGTGCTTGAGCTGAGGTCACTAGATCGACATTACGCCTACCGGGTTGCGCGCTCGCCGCCCCTCCTGCCGGTGTGACGCGCGCTATACCGGCCCGCCGTCACTCGACCGTCTCGGGCCGCGGCAGAGCCGACGGCTGGCGCACATCGTGGTCGGTCACCGGGAGCTCACCGTTCAGTGCTCTGGCGATCGCGTCGGCGACGAGCGGCTTCACTTCCGCCACCGTCACCTCGCGACCGAGCTCGCGCGTCAGCGTGGTCACGCCGGCATCGCGGATGCCGCAGGGCACGATCGCCTGGAAGCCGTCCATGGCGGAATTGCAGTTGAGCGAGATGCCGTGCAGCGCAACGCCCCGCTGCACCCGCACACCGATCGCGGCGATCTTGCGCTCGGCGAACAGGTCGGTCGCGGGCAGCCAGACACCGGAGCGGCCCTCGATCCGGCCGCAGCCGAGACCGAGATCGGTGCAGACGGTGATCAGGGCTTCCTCGAGGCGGCGCACGTAGTGGACGACGTCCACCGGCTCGGCGAGCCGCACGATCGGGTAGCCGACGAGCTGGCCGGGTCCGTGCCAGGTGATCTTGCCGCCGCGGTCCACCTCGACCACCGGGCTGCCATCGATCGGCAGATCCTCGGCCTCGGTCCGGCGGCCCGCCGTGTAGACCGAGGGGTGCTCGAGCAGCAGCAGGCGATCGGATCCGATGCCTTGGGCCCGCTCGGCGGCGATGGTCCGCTGCCGATCCCAGGCGCTGTGGTAGTCGATGAGTCCGAGATCCTCGACCACGATCGGGGTCGTATCGAATCGGGCGGACCACGTGGTGCGCGTGTCGTTCACGTCCTTGACGGTACGCCGGGCGGGTTCTGCTGATCCAGCAGTGTCCTGTGGTGAGTGCCACAGGTTAGCGGGGGCGGCGGGCTAGCGCGCGTGCACGGGCAGCATCAGCTGCATGAGCGTCAGATCCATCCAACGCCCGAACTTGTGGCCGACCTCGGGGAACTCGCCGACGGTCCGGAAGCCGAAGCGCTCGTGCAGCTGGATCGACCCGGAGTTACCCGATTCGATGCCCGCGATGATCGCGTGCACGTCGCCGGACCGCCGCGCCCGTTCGATCAGCTCGGTGAGCAGGGCGGTAGCGATGCCGCGGCGCTGGAAGCGTTCGTCGACGTACACCGAATTCTCCACGGTGAAGCGGTAACCCGCCTTGGGCCGCCACGGACCGTAGCTTGCGTAGCCCGCTACCACACCGTCGATCTCGGCCACCAGGATCGGCAGGCCAGCGGCGGTGCGCTCCTCGAACCAGGCGAGGCGATCGTCGAGGCCGACCTGCTCCAGATCCCAAATCGCGGTGGAGGTGGCGATATTCGCGTTGTGGATCGCCAGGATGGCGGGCAGGTCGTCGCGGTGCGCGTCCCGGATGAGGGTGTCGGTGCGGGTGTCGAGTTGGTCGGTCATCGATCGTCTCCGGGTCGTCCCACCGTCGCGGCCAGTGCGGCGCCGATGGTGGGGTGTTGGAACTCATAGCCCGCCTCCTCGAGGGCCGTGGGTATTGCGCGCGGGCCGCGCAGAATCGCCTCCTGCGCGAATTCACCGATCAGGGCCCGCAGCGCGAAGGCCGGGACCACCAGCGGCGTCGGCCGGTGCAGGGACCGGCCGAGCGCGCGGCTGAACTCGGCGTTGGTGACCGGTGCCGGGCCGACCACATTGACCGGGCCGGTGAGGGTGTCGTGGCCGAGCGCGAAGACGATCGCGCCGACCTCGTCGGCCAGGGAGATCCACGGCGTGTACTGGCGTCCACTGCCGAGGCGGCCACCGAGGCCGAGCGAATACAGCGGGTGCAGCATGCTGAGCAGGCCACCGTGCCGGGACAGCACGACGGCGCTGCGCAATAGCACCGTACGCACGCCCGCGTCGGCGGCCGGGCGAGCCGCGGCCTCCCAGTCGCCGCACAGCGTGGCGAGGAAACCCGAACCGGCGGGCGAGGTTTCGTCCACCACCCGGTCGCCGGTGTCGCCGCCGTAGTAGTGCACGCCGCTGGCATTCAGCAATGTCGGCACACCCGCTTTGACGACCGCATCGGCCAGCACGTCGGTCGGGGTGATCCGGCTGTCGCGCAGCTCCTGTTTGAAGCCGCCGTTCCAGCGGCGCCGCCCGATGCTCGCGCCGCACAGGTTTACTACCGCGTCCGCGCCGCGCAGTGCCCGCTCGTCCAGTTCGGCACGGACGGGGTCCCAGGCGAATTCGTCCGGGCCCGCCGCCCGCCTGCGTACCAGGCGGGCGACGTCGTGCCCGTCGCGGCGCAGTGCCGCGACGAGCGCTGTCCCGATCAGTCCGGACGAACCGGCGATCACGACCTTCATGCGAGCATGATGACCTTCCTGCGGTGTCCGGCCCGCGGTCAGAGGCCGAGGTCGGCCTCGAACGCCGCTTCCTCGAGCCGGTGCCGGATCGTGGTGAGGAAACGCCCCGCGTCGGCGCCGTCGATCAGGCGGTGGTCGTAGGTGAGCGGCAGGTAGCACATCGAACGGACGCCGATGGACTCACCGCCGGTCTCGTCGGTGACCACCACCGGGCGCTTGACGATCGCACCCGTGCCGAGCATGCCCGCCTGCGGCGGAAGCAGGATCGGGGTGTCGAACAGGGCGCCCTGGCTGCCGATGTTGGTGATGGTGAAGGTGCCACCGGCCAGCTCGTCCGGCTTCAGGCCACCGTTGCGCGCGCGGTTGGCGATGTCGGCGATGGCGCGTGCCAGGCCGGCCAGCGACAGGTCGCTCGCGTTGTGGATCACCGGGGAGAGCAGGCCCTGCTCGGTGTCCACGGCGATGCCGAGGTGCACCGCGGCGTGGTAGGTGACTTCCTTGGACGAGTCGTCGTAGCTGGCGTTGACGTTCGGGTGCACGCCGAGCGCCTCGACGACGGCCTTGGCGAAGAACGGCAGGAACGTCAGGTTGACGCCCTCGCGCTCCTTGAACGCCGCCTTGGCCTGGGCGCGCAGCGCCGCGATCTTGGTGATGTCGGCCTCGTGCACCTGGGTCAGCTGTGCGGTGGTGCGCAGCGATTCCAGGGTCTTGGTCGCGGTGATCTGACGGATGCGGTTCGCCTTCTGCACGGTGCCGCGCAGGTGTGCCAGCTGCGGGCGCGCGGCCGCGGGGGCGGCCGGTGCCTTCTTGGCGGCGGGCGCGGCCGGAGCGGCGGCTGCCGGGGCCGGTGCCTTCTTGGCCTCGGCGGCGGCGAGCACGTCCTGCTTGCGGATGCGTCCGCCGACACCGGAACCGGTGAGCGAGGACAGGTCGACGCCGTTCTCGTCGGCCAGCTTGCGGACGAGCGGGGTGACGTACGGGGTGGCGCCGTTGCCGCCGGAATCCGTCTCGGTGGCGGTGGCGGCGGGAGCCTTGGCCGCGGCGGGCGCCGGAGCCTTGGGTGCCGCGGGCTTGGCGGCCGGTTCCGGCGCGGGACCCTGCTTGGGCTCAGGGGCTGCTTCCTGCTTGGGCTCAGGCTTGGGTTCCGGCTTCGGCTTGGGCGCGGGCGCCTGCTCGGCCTTCGCGGGGGAGCCGCTGCCGATCACGCCGAGCTGTCCACCCACAGCGACGACATCGTCTTCCTGCGCGGTGATTTCGAGCAGCTTGCCCGCGACCGGGGAGGGGATTTCGGTGTCGACCTTGTCGGTGGAGACCTCGAGCAGCGGCTCGTCGACGGCGACGTCGTCACCGACGGCCTTGAGCCACCGGGTCACGGTGCCCTCGGTGACCGACTCGCCCAGTTCGGGCATCTTCACCGGGGTGCCGTCGCCGGACGACGCGGGCGCGGCTTCGGCGGCGGGGGCCTTGGCCGGTTCTTCCTGAGCGGCGGGTTCCGGCTCGGGTTCGGCGGCAGGCGCTTCCTCGGCGGGAGCTTCCTGTGCGGGCGCCTCGGCTTCGGGGGCGGGAGCCGAGCTGGACTCGGACGCCTCACCGGCCTCGCTGATCACACCGAGCTCGCCACCGACCTCGACCACATCATCTTCTTGGGCGACGATCTTCGACAGCACGCCCGCCTGGGGGGACGGGATTTCGGTGTCGACCTTGTCGGTGGAGACCTCGAGCAGCGGCTCGTCGACCTCGACCGTGTCTCCTTCCTGCTTCAGCCACCGGGTGACCGTTCCCTCGGTGACGCTCTCACCAAGAGCTGGCATCTGGACGGAGAAGGCCATGTCCTCTGACTCCTCTGACTGCTCGACGGGTTTCTACAACAGTTGATCTCTCGGCGGACACCCGTCGCGGGTTGCGGCGCGAGTCCGAAAGCCACCGATCATTGTGCGTGGCACCGGAGATCTGTGTGGTTCTTGTACCGCGATCCATCCTTGCACTCGTCCGTGCGGCGCGTAGCACAAGGGCAGTGAACTTAATTGACCTGGCAAGATGGGGAGACCGGCGCGAGCGATGCGCCGGGGTTGGAAAGGAGGTGCGCGTCGTTGGGTTTGCTGGATCGTTTCCGAGGCGGCGCGGCCCGGGGTGGTGGCGCGGGACGTGCGGTTTCCGGGGGTCGCGATGACGCCCGCTATCTCGCCGAGTGGGTACGCACGCACACCGGCGTCGAAGGCTATCTGGAGCCGAAAACAACCGTGACCGATGTCACTGTTGTGCTGATCGCCGCTGACGGCGAGTGGACCCGCCGGATCGTCGGCGAGCGCGGGGCACAGCGGCTTGCCAAGGATTTGCGGATTCCGGTCTACGACGTCGGCAAGACCGGATATCCACAACGGATGCGCGACTACGACGCTCGCAAGCGCATCGAACGGCAACGCGCGTTCGAAGCCGAACTCCGCGACCTGTAGGCGTTGCGAGGCTCGCGGTACCCGGTCGGCATCGCCCGTAGGCGGAGTCCCGCGCACCGATTGGCGTGGTGCGCAGCGGCTTGCCGTTGAGCGCGCCGGGGCGTCGGCTGGAACGTGTGCGGGGCTAGGTGGTCGGTGAGTGCGCCGTCCGGGGCGCAGGGCTCCGGACGGCGCGTGCGGCTTATTCCGCTGCGATGTCCTCGATGACGGCGATGAGGGTGCGGACCGGGACGCCGGTGCCGCCCTTGCCGATGTAGCCGAACGGACCGCCGGTGTTGTAGGCCGGGCCCGCGACGTCCAGGTGGGCCCACTGGACGCCCTCCGGGACGAACTCCTTCAGGAACAGTCCGGCTGCGAGCATGCCGCCCCACCGGTGCGGGGTGACGTTGGCCAGGTCGGCGATCTTGGAGTTCAGATCGGCGCGCAGTTCGGCGGGCAGCGGCATGGCCCAGCCGTTTTCGCCGATCTCGCGGGAGATCCGGGCGACCCGGTCGCGGAACTCGTCGGTGCCCATCACGCCCGGGGTGCGGGTGCCGAGTGCCACCAGCTGGGCGCCGGTCAGGGTGGCGACGTCGATCAGGTAGTCGGGCTCGTCCTCGCTCGCCCGCACCATCGCGTCGGCCAGGATGAGGCGGCCCTCGGCGTCGGTGTTGAGCACCTCGACGGTGGTGCCGCCGTACTGGGTGAGCACGTCACCCGGGCGCTGCGCGGTGGCCGACGGCATGTTCTCCGCCATCGGAACGGTCGCGGTGACGGTGACCGGCAGGCTCAGCCGGGCGGCGAGCAAGGTGGCGGCGACGACCGCGGCGGCGCCCGCCATGTCCGAGGTCATGTTCTCCATGTTCTGCGCGGGCTTGATGGAGATGCCGCCGGTGTCGAAGGTGATGCCCTTGCCGACCAGCGCGACCTTCTTCGGTCCGCCCGAGTAGGTGATCCGGACCAGCCGCGGCGGCCGCGAGGAACCCTTGCCCACGCCGAGCACGCCGCCGTAACCGCCTGCCTCCAGGGCATTTTCGTCGAGCACCTCGACTTCCAGCCCGGCCGCCTCGGCCAGTTCCTGCGCGCGGGAAGCGAATTCGGCGGGGTAGAGGTGGCTGGGCGGGGTGTTGACGAAATCCCGTGCGGTAGCGACGGCTTCGGCGATCAGCTGCGCGCGGAACAATTCTTCCGCACCGAATTCCGGCTCGGGCACGAGCAATTCGACCTTGACCACCGGGCGCTCGTCCGGCTTCGGTGCGGACTTGTCCGACTTGAACGGCGTGAACGTGTAGGCGCCGAGGTAGAAACCCTCCGCGGCGGCGCCGAGGTCGAGACCCGACAGCGTGGTCACCACGAGTTCGGTGCCGGACAGCGAGCGGGCGGCGACGCCGGCGGAGCGGCGGATCTGCTCGGCGTCGATCTTGTCGGCGGCGCCGAGGCCGACCGCGAGCACGCTCGTCACACCGTCGAGGGCGGCGGGGGCGGGGACCCTGGTCAGTTCCTCGGCCTTGCCCTTCGCGCCGACCGCGCCGAGCTGGTCCAGCAGTTCCGCCCGGATCTCCGCGGTGAGTACGTCGCCGAACAGGTCCTCGGGCACGATGGCGGGACCGTTCTCGGACGAGGTCAATCCGAGGACGAGCACATCGGTGTCCGCGCCGATGGTCTGCGTGCGGGCGAGTTCCGGTCCGAGTGAGCGATCTGCAACAGCGGTCATGGCCACAGGTTACTGGGCTGCCGGATCGCTATTCCGTCGAGGAGCAGCGCGAGTCCGGCCTGCATCAATCGATCGAAATCCAGCTCGGGTCCGGGCGGGCCATCGGCGAACAGGCGGTGCAGGACGGGTCGGATGGCCGGGTCGATCTGCTCGGTGAAGTCGGCGGGTAGGTCGCGCGGTCCGGGGGTGCGGATCCGGTCGGCGCGTTCCGAGCTCCACAGCAAGGCCAGGCCCTGAACCAAGCCGGAGAACGACAGGTAGATCGCGAGCATGGCCTCCCGGCTCAGGCCGCGCTCGTCCAAGGCGGCGAAGGAGCGTTCGAGGATGTCCAAGAGTGCGGGACCCACCGGTGGGCGGGTGCGTGCCAGGATCGGCAGCATCCACGGGTGGCGCTGGTACAGAGCCCATTCCTCGCGAGCCTCGTGTTCGAGTCTGGCCCGCCAGTCGGCGAGTTCGGTAGCGGGCGGGCGGATTTCGGCGAGCACCAGTTCGGCCATTTCGCCGAGCAGTGCTTCGCGATCGGGGAAATGGCGGTACAGCGCGGCGGTGGCCGCGCCGAGCTCGCTGGCCAGGCGACGCATGGACAGCCCGTCGATGCCGTCGCGGTCGGCCAGGTCGACGGCGGCGCGCAGGATGCCGATCGTGGTGAGCCGGGTCGGGCGGACGGTGCGCGGTGGCGGGGTCACTTCGTCGCGGCGAGCCCGATAGGCGCGTGCCTGGCAGGAGCGTGAACAGTACCGGCGCTTGCGGCCGCGGGACGGCTGGGCAAGGGCGCTTCCACAGAGCTCGCACGTCATGCCGGGCCTCCATTTCGACACACGAACACGTGTGACGAAATTCTAGCAACGCCTGTGTGGGGTACCTAGATTGGCGAGGGCACACAGTGTTCACTTCGGGAAAGGTCAACGGATGGAGCTCACAGTTCGGCAGGCGAGCGAGCAGGATCGCGACGCCGTCATCGAGGCGTTCGGTGTGGCCAGCGTGGACGAGGCGGTCACCGCGTGGGTATTGGCGGGATATCCCGTCGACGAGTTCCGTCCCCGGTACGTGCCCGCCCTCATCGACCGCGCGTTGCGCGACGACGAGATCTGGCTCGCGGGCACGGGTTCGGAGATCTGGGCGGTGTCGGTCTGGCAGCAGGTGAGTTCGGTGGAACGCTTCGAGGCCGAAGCGGTGGAGGCGCGGGCGACGGCCGACGGTGCTCCGGACGTTCGTCCGCTGCAACGCGTGGCCACGGTTACCGACCTGCTGGCGCGGGAGCATCCTCGGGAATTCCCGCACCGCTACCTTCAGGTGATCGTCACCGTGCCGGAGCATCGCGGGAAAGGTGCGGGCGGCGCGATTGTCACCGACCGGGTGAAGGCGGCGTCGGAGGCCGGGGTACCGGCATTCCTCGAGGCGAGTACGGAACGTTCGGCCCGGCTGTACACCCGGTGCGGATTCGCTCGCACCACTGTCACGCACACGTTGCCCGAGGGTGGGCCCACGCTGATCCCGATGTGGTTCCGCGGCTGATTCGCAGCGGTGCCGTCTGAGCACCCAGACGGCACCGCTCAGGGAGCGGGCCCGGAGTGCGGGCTCGGCGGATAAGCTCGCCGGGTGACCGATTCGAACCTGCTGCAAGGCCCTATTCATGGTGTACACGTCGAACTGGGGGCGACTTTCGCGCCGTTCGGCGGGTGGGAAATGCCCGTCTCGTATGCGGGGACGGTGGCCGAACATCAGTCGGTCCGCAGCACGGTCGGACTGTTCGACGTCAGCCATCTCGGCAAGGCGACGGTGCGGGGTGCGGGCGCCGCGGCATTCGTGAACTCGGCGCTCACCAACGACCTCGGCCGGATCCGGCCGGGCAAGGCGCAGTACACGCTGTGCTGCGCGCCCGACGGCGGCGTGATCGATGACCTGATCGCCTACTACGTGAGCGACGACGAGATCT
Organism: Nocardia iowensis; assembly: GCF_019222765.1. Lineage (NCBI taxonomy): Bacteria > Bacillati > Actinomycetota > Actinomycetes > Mycobacteriales > Nocardiaceae > Nocardia > Nocardia iowensis. The sequence continues at coordinate 2,462,998 of NZ_CP078145.1, forward strand.
TCTTGGTGCCCAATGCCGCCAACACCGCGGCGGTGGTCGCGGAGCTACAGAAGGTGGCGCCCGAGGGCATCACGGTGACCGATGAGCACCGCGAGTACGGCGTGTTCGCGGTGCAGGGTCCGCGCTCGACCGAGGTGCTCGCGGCGCTCGGGCTGCCGACCGAAATGGAATACATGGCCTACACCGACGCCGAATGGGACGGGCGTCCGGTGCGCGTCTGCCGCACCGGCTACACCGGCGAACACGGCTACGAGCTGCTGCCCCGCTGGGCCGACGCCGAGCCGCTGTTCCGTGCGCTCATCGAGCAGGTGCGCGCCGCCGACGGCCAGGCCGCGGGCCTCGGCGCCCGCGACACATTGCGCACCGAAATGGGCTACCCGCTGCACGGCCACGAACTGTCCCTGGAGATCTCCCCGGTGCAGGCCCGCACCGGCTGGGCCGTCGGCTGGAAGAAGCCGGAATTCTGGGGCAAAGCCGCTTTGGAACAGGAGAAGTCGGCAGGCCCCCGCCGCACCCTGCTCGGCCTCAAGGCCCTCGACCGCGGCGTCCTCCGCCAAGGCCAGACCATCCTGCGCGACGGCGAACCCGTCGGCGAAACCACCTCCGGCACCTTCTCACCCACCCTCAAAATCGGCATCGCCCTCGCCCTGCTCGACACCGAAGCAGGCATCGAGCCCGGCACCGAGGTCGAGGTAGACGTCCGAGGCCGCCGCCTCCGTTGCGAGGTCATCCGCCCGCCGTTCGTGGAGACCAATACGAAGTAGGCGCGCACCACGCCGTGGAGGGTGCGCGGCTTGCCGGAACCTCTGCGGGATCCACACCGAGCGGCGTGCCCGCATCTTCTTGCGGCATCGTGTGGGTCGCAGGGAGCCCGCATCTTCTTGCGGCATCGTGTGGGTCGCAGGGAGCCCGCGCCTTCTTGCGGCATCGTGCGGTGTCGTAGTAGGCCCGCATGTTCTTTGGGCATCGCGCGCGGCCTCGTGGAGGGCTCGTACCTTCTAGCGGCAGTGTGCGGCGTCCAGGTGCCGCACCTGTTTCTGGCGGCATCGCGCAGCCTCGTGGAGGTCCCGCATACCTTCATGCGGCATGTGCGGCGTCGCAGAGCTTCTGGCGGCTTCGTCCGGCATCGCAGAACCTGCGCACCTTCTCGAGGGGGCGCGGCGTGTTGCGCGGCAGGTCCGTGCGCGGGACCGCTGAGGGTGCGCCCGCTGAGGATGCGCGGGATCGCTGAAGGTGCGCGGGACTGCAGGGTGGCTGTTCCAGCGGGCTCGCGGCGCGGTGGACTGTCGCGAACGCGCGTGCTGCGCGGCAGGTCGATGTGCGGGATCGCTGATGCTCGGCACGCGGGGGTGCGCGGGACTGCGGGGGTGCGCGGGACTGCGGAGGGTGCGCGGAACTGCGGGAGGGTGCGGGACTGACGGGGGTGCCGGGGACTGCGGAGGCTGTTCCAGCGGGGCTTGCGGTCTGGTGTCGCGGAACGCGGCGTGTCGCGCGGGAGGTTAAGGCGTGGCGGGTGATCGGGTGGGCAGGGTGCGAACTGTGCGGTGTGGTTTCCTGCGGCGAATTGGGGCGCACGATGCAAATTGATGCCCGAGGGGTGGTGGGGACGGGAAGTTCTGCGGTGGGGTGGCCGATCGGGCGCAAAGCTGGAAACCGGCCCGGATAGGATCAGGCACATGACCGTTGCTGCACAGTTTGCCCGTGTCCCGCATCCCGCGCCCGCCCCGGCGCAGCGGCGACAAGAGGTACTGGCGGCGCCCGGGTTCGGGCGGTTCTTCACCGACCACATGGTTTCGATCGACTACACCGACGGCGAGTGGACCAACGCACGCGTCGAGCCGTACGGCCCGCTTCCCCTCGACCCCGCGACGATGGTCTTCCACTACGGCCAAGCCATCTTCGAGGGACTGAAGGCGTACCGGCACAACGACGGCAGCGTCGCCTGCTTCCGCATCGACGCGAACGCCGCGCGGTTCCGCCGGTCCGCCCGCCGGATGGCGATGGCCGAGTTGCCCGAAGAACTGTTCATCGAGTCCGTGCGTCAGCTGCTCGAGGTGGACCGCGATTGGGTGCCCGCGGCGGGCGGGGAGGAATCGCTGTACCTGCGGCCCTTCATGTTCGCCACCGAGGCCGGGCTCGGCGTGAAGCCCGCCTCCGGATACAAGTACCTCCTCATGGCCTCCCCGGCCGGCGCCTACTTCCCCCGCGGCGTGAAGCCGGTGCGGGTGTGGTTGTCGACCGAATACGTGCGCGCCGCACCCGGCGGCACCGGCGAGGCCAAAGTCGCGGGCAACTACGCCGCCTCTCTGCTCGCGCAGGCGGAGGCGACGGAGAAGGGCTGCGACCAGGTGGTCTGGCTGGACGCGTGCGAGCGCCGCTACGTCGAGGAGATGGGCACCAACAACCTGTTCTTCGTCTTCGGCTCCGGCTCCGAGGCGCGCCTGGTCACCCCCGAGCTGTCCGGTGCGCTGCTGCCCGGCATCACCCGTGACTCGCTGCTCACCCTGGCCGCCGACTCCGGTTTCGTCGTCGAAGAGCGCAAGGTCTCGGTCGAGGAATGGCGCAAGGGCGCCGAATCCGGGGAAATCACCGAGGTTTTCGCGTGCGGCACCGCCGCCGTGATCACCCCCGTCGGCTGGGTCCGCTCCGCCGACGGCGAATTCACCATCGGCGGCGGCGAGCCCGGCGAGGTCACCATGGCCCTGCGCGACACTCTCACCGGCATCCAGCGCGGCACCTTCGCCGATATCCACGGGTGGATGCGCACCATGTAGCCGGCGAGTGGCACACCATCGCGCCTCGCATGGTGTGCCACTCGACTCAGCTGGGCATGAACATGTGCCATTCGTCGAGGGTTTTGGGACGCAGGACGTAGTTGTTGTCCCGGACAGTGGAGAGTGGGGCGTGCGGGTCCTGGGAATACCAGTGGCCGGGGTAGACGACCGGGTCGCCGGGTAAGTCGGCCAAGTAGCGCAGGCTGCGGAACATCTCGTCGGAGTCGCCGCCGGGGAAGTCGGTGCGGCCGCAGCCGTCGACGAACAGGGTGTCGCCTGCGATGAGCCGGTTGTCGAAGAGGAAGCATTGGCTGCCCGGCGTGTGGCCGGGGGTGTGCAGCAATTCGATGTCGAAGGCGCCGACGCTGACCTTGTCGCCGTGTTCGTGGCCGGTGAGCTCGCTCGGCGCGATGCCGGTGACGTTGGCGACCCAGGAAAGCTCCTGAGCGTTGATATGCACTGGGACGCTTGTCTTTTCGAGCAATTCGCGCACGCCGCGCAGGGTGAACCCGAGCATTGTTCCACCCACATGGTCCGGATGATGATGGGTGGCGAGCACCCCGGTCAGCCGCAGCCCGTCCCCCTCGGCGATATCCACCAGATCACCCGCCGCGTACGCCGGATCGACCACCAGACACTCACCGGTTTCCTGATCGCCGATCAGATACGCGAAATTTCGCATCTGCGTCGCAATCGGATCGCCGACGGCGTAGTCCCTTCCCGACAACAGCTGGCGAAAATACAGGCGCTCAGAAGACATACCGCACACCTTATTGCCCGACCCAGACGATCCGCGCGCCGCAACCGCAAATCCCTCGCCAACCCCCCACCCCAAATCCGGAAGCCACCACAAGCAAGCCCCCAACCAAGATCAACGGGACACGGCTGAGGCGAAGTGCGAGTGGGGCTCGGTGGTGTCCCGTTGATCAAGCGGGTGGGGGTTAGGGGGTGAGGGAGAGGGTGGCTGCGGTTAGGGCGGTGGTTAGTTCGATGGTGGCGCCTAGGGTGTCGCCGGTGAGGCCGCCGAATCGGCGGGTGGTGTGGTGGGTGAGGACGGTGGATGCGGCCAGGGCGAGAAGGATGGTGAGGGGGCCCAGCCAGCGGTGGTCGGGGGTGGCGAGAAAGGCGGCGGCTAGGGCTGCGGTGGACCATGCTGCGGCGATGAGGGGGTGCTGGGTGCCTGCGACGAGGGCGCCGAAGGTGGTTTCGGGGGCGGCTTCGATGCCCTTGCGACAGGCGAGCACTACTGCGATGCGGCCGACCGTGACCGCGAGGGCGACGGCGAACCAGCGGTCCGTCTCGGCCAGTGCGGCGAACGAGAACGCTTGGATGCCAATGGAGAACACGATGGCGGCGACACCGAAGGGGCCCGCGCCGCCGCTCTTCATGATCTGCCTGGCCCGCTCGGGCGGACCGTAACTGCCGAGCCCGTCCATCGTGTCGGCGAGCCCGTCGAGATGCATGCCACGCGTGATCAACGCCAGCGCCCCGACCACAAGCAGCCCGGCAAGCAGCGAACTGGCCCCGACCCAGACCAGCACCCACAGCAGTCCGGCCGCCCCCGCCCCCAACAGCACACCGACCAACGGCGCCAACGCAATCGCCCGTCCGGCTACCGCACGGTCCACACTCACCGGCCCACGCACCGGCAAGACGGTGAGCCAGGACATCGCGAGCCGCAAGCCATTCATCTCTGCGGACCTGGCTCCGGAGCTGACGGCCGGTCGCTCATTTCCGCAAATCCGGCGCTGCCGGGGGAGCGTCCGCGGGGACGGTCAGGTCGACGTTGTCGGCGGTGTCGGTATCGGCGGTGCTGACGCCCGCGTCGGCGAAGGTGGACATTTCGGCGAGGGTGGCTACCGCGGCGCGGAGGATGGGCAGGGCGGTGAGTGCACCGGACCCTTCGCCGAGGCGCATATCGAGGTCCAGCAGCGGGTCCAGGCGGAGACGTTGCAGGGCCAGGTTGTGGGCGGGCTCGGTGGAGCGGTGACCGGCCAGCCACCACGCGGAGGCGCCCGCGGCAAGGTCTTCGGCCACCATGGCGGCGGCGGTGACGACCACGCCGTCCAGGATGACCGGGGTGCGCCGGGTGGCGGCCTGGGCGAGGAACGCGGTGAGGGCGGCGAAGTCGGCGCCCGCCGCGACGCGCAACAGTTCGACCGGGTCCTTGACGACCGGGCGGGCTCGGCGCATGGCATCGCGGATCGCGGCGACCTTGCGCGCCCAGCCCGCGTCGTCCACGCCGGTGCCGCGGCCGACGGCGGCAACGGGTTCGGTGTCGGTGAGCGTTGCGATGAGCGCCGTCGCGGGGGTGGTGTTGCCGATGCCCATGTCACCCGCGATGAGCAGGTCGGCGCCCGCGTCGATCTCCTCGTCGGCGATCGCCTTGCCTGCCGCGAGCGCGGCCTGGATCTCCTCGGTGGTGAGCGCGTCCTCGCGGTCGATGGATCCGCTGGAGCGGCGCACCTTGTGCTCGGCGACCAGCGGATCGGTGTCGGCATCGACGGAAATATCCGCGACCCGGACGGTCGCCCCCGCGACGGCGGCGAGCGCGTTCACCGCCGCACCGCCGCCGAGGAAGTTCGCGACCATCTGCGCGGTGACCTCGCTCGGATAAGCCGAAACTCCATGTCGCGCAATGCCGTGATCCCCGGCGAACACCACCACCCTGGCTCGCTCGAACTGCTTCGGCGGGCACACACCCTGACACGCTGCCACCCAGTTGCCGAGCTCCTCCAACCGCCCGAGCGCCCCACCCGGTTTGGTCAACTGCGCCTGCCGCCGCTCGGCCGCCACCCGAACCTGCGCGTCCGGAGGCGCAACCGGTCCAAATCCGTGTGTCACTATCGAGCCTTTCCGGTCAGGACGGTCCATACACTCATACGCCGCCCAATCTTGCCCGCCGCGGACATCGCTGCGCACATCAGCCGTCCCGACCCGCCGGTGGGCGCGTGGTTCGTCGCACGTCGCACAGCTGTCCAAGAGTGCGCCGCGGCTGAGTTAGCACAGTTTGCGGCGGCACAGGTGTCCGCTGCCTTTGCGGAGTGTGCCGCGGCCGGGCGAGCAGGCTGGCAGGTGGCGTGTGGCGGCCAGTGCAGACGTGTGGCCCCTCGCACACGCCTGCGGCCTGTCGGGCTGTGCAGCAGGCTGCCACCTATGCAACGTGCCACGCAGGGTGCAAGTGCTGACTCTGGATGGTGAGGTTGGGCGGATGCGTATCCGTGCCGATTCACTTGAGGCGCAAGGGGAGTCCGGCTACGACGAGGAACGCTTCATCGCAAACCTGCGCGAGACGTTGGTTGAGAGTGCCGATTTCGTCGCGGAAGAGGCGGCCGGAGCGGGTGGCGGGGATGATGCCCATGCCGACCTCGGGGCTCACGATGATCAGCCGGTGTGGGTAGGCGGCCACGGCGGCAACCAGGGCGTCAGCCTCGGGGGAGACGGTGCCGCGCGGGGATTCCCAGGCATCGCGGGCGTCGATGCAAGCGGTGAGCCAGGTGCCAATGTCATCGATCAGCGTCGTGCCCTCCGGCGCCGGGGCGCTGAGCACGGCTGCCGGGTCGGCACTTTCGACCACCGCCCAGTCGGCGGGTCTGCGGTCGCGGTGCGTCGCGATGCGTGCGGCGAAGTCGAGGTCGGCGGGATCAGGAATCGAGGTCGCGAGATACCGAACCGGACCGGTCGCCGCACCGGCCAACTCCTCGGCATAAGCCGATTTCCCCGACCGGGCACCACCGAGCACGAGGGTCCGGCGCGACGAGTCACTGTGCGACACGTCAGCACGGTATCAATACCCGCTCCAGCCGACCCGGGTGTACGCCTGTGCGGAGGGTTGGCCGCCGAGCTCTGCGTCGCGCAGCAGCTCACGTGGGCATAGCCGCGGCTCGCTCCGCCGGGCCAGGGCCCACTGCCTGCCGACTTGCCGAGCGGGCACCCATTGCTCCGACGGGCCGGACCAGTGACGCGGCCGCGCTAGGCGGGCGTCTCCACCACCTCCGGGGAAGCCCCGAAACGCCGTCGGTATTCCGTGGGCGCGATGCCGACGAGACGCTGGAAGTGGTGGCGGAGCAGGGCTCCGGAGCCGAATCCGGCGCGGGCGGCGATTTGTTCGAGGCCGAGGTCGGTTTCTTCGAGGAGGTGTTTGGTGAGCAGGACGCGCTGGTTGGTCAACCACTTCACCGGGGTGGTGCCGGTTTCGGCGGCGAAGCGGCGGGCGAAGGTGCGGGTGGACATGTTGGACCGCGCGGCGAGGTCTTCGATGGTGTGCGGGAGGTCGAGGTTCTCGTTCATCCACTGCAGGGTGGAAATGAGGCTGTCGGAGGTGCAGGTGGCGACGGGGCGCTCGATGAATTGACGCTGCCCACCGTCGCGCTGCGGTGGCACGACCATCCGCCGCGCGATCGCATTGGCCACGGCGCTGCCGAGTTCGCGACGGACCAGGTGCAGGCAGGCGTCGATGCCCGCGGCGGTGCCCGCGCTGGTGATCAGGTCCCCTTCGTCGACGAACAGCACATCGGGGTCGACGGTCGCTTCGGGGTACAGCTCGGCGAGCTCGTCCACATAGCTCCAGTGTGTGGTGCATTTGCGCCCGTTCAGCAGCCCGGCCGCGCCCGCAAGGAAGGCACCTGAGCACACGGTGAGCACCGTCGCCCCCGCCGCCGCGGCGTCCCGGACGGCGTCGACGATGCGCGGATCGAATCCGGTTTTCGCCGAGGCGGCCGGGATGGCGACCAGGTCCGCCGTCGCGAGCTCTTCGAGGCCGTATTGCGGGGTCAGGCTGATGCCCGGCGTGTTGGAGTGCAGCGGCTTGCCCGGTTCGGCACTGCAGACCCGGAAATCGAAGCTCGGCAGCCCGTCGGCACTTCGGTCGAGGCCGAAAACCTCGCAGACGACCCCGAATTCGAACATGGCCATGCGCTCGGACAGTACGACGGCGACCTTCGACAGCATGCGCCCAGTATATGGCTGGATCTTTGCGAACTATGACAGTACTGCCACTTTCGGCGGTAACTCACCGGGCGCAAAATTACTGCCATGATTACTTTTCTGATCGTCATGGCAGTCATCGTCGGTTTCGCCGTCCTGGTGAGCTACTACTCCCCGGCCGCCGGTTCGTCCAACGTCATCGACCGTGACGCGCAGCGCACGCAGGCCGACCTGTCGGCGCTGCTCGGCCGAACCTCCAACATCTGATCCCCATGCCCCCGCCACCGAAAGCGGCCCGGCTCGTATCCACGAGCCGGGCCGCAATCATGTGCGGGGGACTAGACCGCCTCGCCGGGCTTGACCCGCGGCTTGGGCGCCCGCATCTTGCGGATCTGCGAGGCCCGCACGAACGCGTACCAACCGAGCTTGTAACCGGTGTCGGTGGTGTCCGGGAAACGCTCCCTGACCCGGTTGTTCACGATCCGCCCGAGCAGGAAGCCCTCGGCGATCATGAAGGCCATCATCACCAGCATCGCCAGCGTGACGATCGTCTGCAGCGCGGGTGCGACGAACATCGACATGATCAGCACGAGCGCCATCGGCATGAACAAGCCGACCAGGTTGCGCCTGCCGTCGACGATGTCCCGGACGAACGCCCGCACCGGACCCTGATCGCGCGGCAGCAGGTACTTCTCCTCGCCGGCGAGCATGCGGTTACGGCGATCCGCAACCGCCGCCTTCCGCTCGGCGGAGGCTTGTTTGCGCTCCTGCCGAGTGCCGCGGGTGGCCTTGCGCCGGGCGCGGGCCTCCTTCGCGGTGAGTGGTGCCGGAGCTACCGGGCCACGGCGCTTGCCTTGTGCGTCACGGCGTTTCGGAGTGGGACGGCCCTTGCCCGCGGTGGCGGTGACCGCCGTGCGAGTGGAGCCCGCGGCCGAGTCACCGTCCGCGACCGCCGTCTGATCGGCGGTCGCGTCGGTGGTGCTGGACTCGCCGCGACGGAACAATTTCACATGGACCAGGCTATTCGATGGATTACCCGGCGGGAAACGCGGTCCGATTCGCGCAGGTCTGGTGGCTGCCCGGCAGGTGTGAGGCGAGTCACCCCCGCCCAGAAAAGACGGGTCACGTGCGCGGAGTCCGGCTAGCGCCGGATTGGACGGAGGGTGCGTGTTCCTCGAGCCGCGGTGGTGGCAAGATGGGGAATAGCAGCCCGCCGAGTGGTGTTGACCGACACGACCCGTGCGCTGTTCACGGGTCGACGACAGGTTCCTCGAGGAGAGTTCATGACTGTGCAGAACGAGACCGCCACCGACACCCATGGTGTGGTGCTGACCGACGCTGCCGCCAGCAAGGCGAAGGCGCTGCTGGACCAGGAGGGTCGCGACGACCTGGCGCTGCGGATCGCCGTGCAGCCGGGTGGTTGTGCCGGCCTGCGGTACCAGCTCTTCTTCGACGACCGCTCGCTCGACGGCGACCTCACTGTCGACTTCGGCGGCGTCAAGCTGGCCGTCGACCGGATGAGTGCCCCGTACGTGCAGGGCGCGTCCATCGACTTCGTCGACACCATCGAGAAGCAGGGCTTCACCATCGACAACCCGAACGCCACCGGCTCCTGCGCCTGCGGCGATTCCTTCAACTGATCGAACCGTCCGCCGCTCCGGAAGCGGGACGAACCGCGTAAACAGCCCTCCCCACGTGACATCCGATCACGTGGGGTTGCGCGTTTTCGGGTCCCCGCCGTCGATCTCGCGGCCCGCGCCGCGGTGCTGAGCGCTCGGCGGCCCGGCTCGAGATTGGTACGGTAATGCTGGGACTTGTCCCGGTCTTCACTGCCTGCCACCTACCGTTGAAGGGCTCAGCCTCGTGTCCATCGCCGTTTCCGCGTCCATTGCCACCGACCACCTCATGCGTTTCTCCGGACGGTTCGCCGACGCACTGCTGGCCGATCAGCTCGACCACGTGTCGCTGAGCTTCCTCGTCGACGACCTGCAGATCCGCCGCGGCGGTGTGGCGGGCAACATCGCTTACGCCATGGGGCTTTTGAACCGCACGCCCCTGCTGGTCGGTGCCGTCGGCGCCGACTTCGCCGAGTACCGCCAGTGGCTGGAAGCGCACGGCGTCGACTGCTCCGGCGTGCTGGTCTCCAGCCGCGCGCACACCGCGCGCTTCGTCTGCACCACCGACGACGACATGGCCCAGATCGCGTCGTTCTACCCCGGCGCGATGAGCGAGGCCCGCGACATCTCCATTGCCGAACTCGCCCAGGCACATTCGCTGGAGCTCGTGCTGGTCGGCGCCAACGACCCCGACGCGATGCTGCGGCACACCGCGCAATGCCGCGAGCTCGGCATCCCGTTCGCCGCCGACCCGTCCCAGCAGCTGGCCCGCCTCGACGGCGAACAGGCCATCCAGCTGATCGACGGCGCCGCATACCTTTTCACCAACAAGTACGAATGGGCGCTGCTGCTGCAGAAGACCGGCCTCACCGAGGACGAAATCGCGCAGCGCGTCGGTATCCGAGTGACCACGCTCAGCGAGAACGGCGTGCACATCGTCGATCGCGACGGCACCGAGATCACCGTCGGCGTGGTCCCGGAGACCAAGAAGGTCGAGCCGACCGGCGTCGGTGACGCGTTCCGCGCGGGCTTCCTCACCGGCCACACCGCGGGCCTCAGCCTGGAGCGCTCGGCCCAGCTGGGTTCCCTCATCGCCGTCCTGGTCCTGGAAACCATGGGCACCCAGGAATGGACCCTCAACAAGGAAACCGCCCTCGAACGCCTGGCCGGCGCCTACGGCCCCGAAGCCGCCGCCGACATCAAGCCTCTGCTCTGAGCCGGTAACCGCCCCTTGGACGCGCAAGTGCCCCTCAGCCGAAAAGCTGAGGGGCGCTTATACGTCGACTACAGCGAGACCGGGTAGACCGGCTCCTGGATTTCGGGCTTGATGCGGTCTTCCACGAAGATGCCGTGCCAGACCATGAAGACCAGCAGGGTCCACAGGCGGCGGCTGTGGTCGGCGGTGCCCGCGCGGTGAGCGAGGAGCATGTCGGTGATCGCGGCCTTGTTCAGCAGGTGGTCGGTCTGCGATTCGAGGATCTGCTGGTGGGCCCAGTCGTAGAGTTCGGTGCCGCGCAACCAGTGTCGCAGCGGGACCGGGAAACCGAGCTTGGCGCGATGCAGCACGTGCGGCGGGACGATGCCCTCGAGTGCCTGGCGCAGCGCGTATTTCGTGGTTTCCTTGGTGATCTTCTGCTCGAACGGCAGCCCCTCGGCCACCTTCAGCACCTCGGAATCCAGGAACGGCACCCGCAATTCGAGCGAGTTGGCCATGGTCATCTTGTCGGCCTTGACCAGGATGTCGCCGCGCAACCAGGTGAACAGGTCGAGATGTTGCATGCGGGCCACCGGATCCCAGCCGCGCGACTGCGCGTAGATCGGCGCGGTCACGTCCTGGTGGGTCCACTCGGGGCGGAATTCGCGCAGCACGGAACGCAATTGGGCATCGCTGAAGCTGCGTGCGTTGCCGTAGTAGCGCTCCTCCAGACTGAGCGAGCCGCGGTGCAGCAAGCTCTTGCCGCGGGTGCCGTCCGGAATGCGCTCGGAGAGCTTGCCCGCCAGCTTGCGCAGCCCACCGGGCAGATACTCGAAGGGCTTGAGCGACAACGGCTCCCGGTAGATGGTGTACCCACCGAACAGCTCGTCGGCGCCCTCGCCGGACAGCACGACCTTGACGTGCTTGCGCGCTTCCTTCGCCACGAAGTACAGCGGCACCAGCGCCGGATCGGCGACGGGATCGTCGAGGTACCAGACGATTTCGGGAATCGCCGAAGCGAACTCGGCGGGCGAGACCACCTTCACGATGTGCCGCGCACCGATCGCCGCCGCGCTCTCGGCGGCCACGTCGACCTCGGAGTAGCCCTCGCGCTCGAATCCGGTGGTGAACGTGATCAGCTTCGGGTTGTGCCGCATGGCCAGCGCCGCGACCGCGGTGGAGTCGATGCCGCCGGACAGGAACGACCCGACGGTCACGTCGGCGCGCATGTGCTTGGCGACGGAATCTTCCAGCGCCTCGGCGATTTCGCGGTAACGCGCGGCAGCCGAATCCGGTGCGAACGGGCGCACCTTGAACTGCGGGTGGAAATACCGGGTGATCTCGGGCGTTTCGCCGAGGCCGACGGTCGCGTAGCTACCGGATTCGAGCCGCCGAATGTCCTTGTGCAGCGTCTCGGCCTCCGGCACGTACTGCAGCACGGTGTAGTGCTCCAGCGCGCGCGGATCCAGCGCGTCGGTCAGCCCGAGCGGGGACAGCAGTTCCAGCAAACTCTTCTTCTCGCTGCCGAACGCGGTACCGCCCGGCCCGGTGGCCAGGAACAGCGGCTTGATGCCGAACGGGTCCCGCGCCAGGAAAAGCTTCTTGGTCTCGGTGTCCCAGATCGCGAACGCGAACATGCCGCGCAACCGCCGCACCGCGTCCGGTCCCCAGTAGTGGAACGCCGCGACGACGGCCTCGCCGTCGCCCTCGGTCCGGAAGATCGGGTCGTCGCCGAACTCCGCGCTGTGCGCCTCGGCCAGTTCCTCGCGGAGTTCGATGTAGTTGTAGATCTCGCCGTTGAAGGCCAGCGCGTAGCGCTCCCGGTTCTCCGGCGGGCCCCAGCGCAGCGGTTGGTGCGAGTGTTCGATGTCGATGATCGACAGGCGGTTGAAGCCGAAGATCAGGTGATCGTCGTGCCAGGTGCCGCGTTCGTCGGGGCCGCGGTGCCGGACGCAGTGCAGCGCGTCGTACACCTGCTCCACCACGCCAGGTGCTGCCTCGTCAGATGTCAGAAACCCGAGCAGTCCACACACGGCGTCGGCAACCTCGTTTCTCCGGTCGGGACGCCGCCGAATACCGGGGCGTCCGAATGTCTTGCGGGGGCGGTGCGCGGTGTCTGTCGCGAGCGGTCGATCCGGGACGTGCCGGGGCCTGCCCTCGCGGAGAGCACAGCGGCCGAAATGTTCTGTCCGAGTATGCCGCACCCGCCCCCTTCGCGCGTCGCGCGCACCCTGTCCAGGGCTTTTGCGGATGGCGGCGCAGGTGACCGGTATCCCGCACGCTATCGGCACCCGGGCCCGCACGCTATCGGCGGAGTGTCGAATGCGACCCGACGACGAACAGGGCGCCCGTTTGGTCTACGCTGCGTAGTACTCAGGCCATTCTCAGGCGGCGCACGCGCTCGACCGGGGACGGGTCTGACATGTGCTTAGAACGTATCGCCGGGGCGGTCGCAGCCCAGGCGGTGCAAATGTCGGAATGTGTGGCGACCAGGAAGGCGTGAGCGTGGCGCACAAGGCGAGCGAAGAGATCGGGGCACGACCGGCCCGGGGTCGGCAGGGTGGCCGCATCCTTCGGCGGGCCGGGCTGGCGGTGTCCCTCGGGATCACCGCGGTGCTCGTCTCGGGCTGCTCGATCGACAATGTTTGGCTGCGGTTCGGCTGGCCCTCGGGTGTCACGCCGCAGGCGACCCGGATGCGGGAGCTGTGGACCTGGTCGATCGTCGCCGCCCTGCTGATGGGCGTGCTGGTCTGGGGTCTGACCTTCTGGACCGTCGCCTTCCACCGCAAGAAGCCGGACTCCCCGGAGTTCCCCCGGCAGACCGGGTACAACGTGCCGCTGGAGCTGACCTACACGGCGGTGCCGTTCGTCATCATCGCGGTGCTGTTCTACTTCACCGTCGTCGTGCAGAACTACGTGCACGAGAAGGTCGACAACCCGGACGTCACCGTCGACGTGACCGCCTTCCAGTGGAACTGGAAGTTCGGCTACCGCAACGTGGACTTCAAGGACGGCTACCGGTTCGACGGCATCGACACCACGCGTGAGGCGTCGAACCAGGAGCAGCTGGAGGAGTACAAGGAGGCGACCAAGGACGGTCACCCCCAGCCGGGTCCGCTGCACGGCAAGCCCGCCAACGACATCCTCTCCTACCTGCACTACGACACGGTCGAGACCATCGGGTCCAGCTCGGAGGTGCCGATCCTGGTGCTGCCGACCAACAAGGTGATCGAGTTCCAGCTCGCCGCCGCCGACGTGGTGCACGCCTTCTGGGTGCCGGAGTTCCTGTTCAAGCGCGACGTGATGCCGAACCCGAAGGAAAACCACTCGGACAACGTCTTCCAGATCACGAAGATCGAGAAGGAAGGCGCGTTCGTCGGCCGCTGCGCGGAAATGTGCGGCACCTTCCACTCGATGATGAACTTCGAGGTACGCGCGGTTTCGCCGGACAAGTTCACCAGGTACCTGGACGCGCGCAAGGCTGGCAGGACCAATGCCGAAGCGCTCGAATCCATCGGTGAGTCGCCGGTCGCCACGTCGACCCGGCCGTTCAACACCGAGCGCACGACCAAGACCGCGGCCGAGGCAAAGTAAGGGACTGATCTGATATGAAGATCGAAGCGCGGATTTTCGAACTGCTGACGGTGTTCTTCATCATCGTTGCGGTTGTCTACGGCTTCTTCACCGGCCAGTCCCGCACCGGCGTGGAATGGGCGGGCACCACCGCGACCGTGCTGACCGCCGGTCTGTCGTTGATCATCGGCACCTACTTCCGCTTCGTCGCGCGTCGCCTCGACCTGCGTCCGGAAGACTACGAGGACGCCGAGATCGTCGATGGCGCAGGCGATCTTGGCTTCTTCTCGCCCGGCAGCTTCTGGCCCATCACGCTGGCCGCGGCGGGCTCCATCACCGCCCTCGGCCTGGCCTTCTTCCAGTTCTGGTTGATCGGCCTCGGTGTGGTGTGTGTGCTGATCGCCGCCGCGGGTCTCGTCTTCGAGTACTACCTGGGTCCCGAACGGCACTGAGCTACCGCACGAAAGCCCCCTCCGCAGCCGCTGAGGGGGCTTTCGCCGTTTTGTGCACCAGAGAGTGCCGGGGGATCAGGCGGCGTCAGATGCCGAAGGCGTGCATGAGGCGGGCGGTGGAGCGCGGGGCGACCCCGGCGAGGGCGTAGAGGGTGCGGGTGAAGCGGGGCTCGACGCGGGGGTTGTTGCTGTGGATGACGGCCTCGATCCGGTGGGCCGCTCGGAGCGGACGCTCTGTGTAATGGGTTTCGGCGTCCGACTGGGCGGCCGGGTAGTGCACGGCGGTGACCTTGATCCCGTGTGGGGACAGTTCGGCGTCGGCGCACTGGCCGAAGGTGGTCCAAGCGGCCTGGGCGCTGGCGTAGGAGGCGAAATTCGGTGCGGCGCCGGTGTTCACGTTCCATGGACCGACGTTGATCACGTGACCCGAACCGGACCGCAGCATGGCGGGTAGGAGGCCGAGGGTGAGCCGCAGCGGGCCGAAGTAGTTGGCCGCCATCATCTGCTGATAGTCCCGGAATCGGTGCAGCGACTGGGCCACCGGTCTGCGCACCGGCCGCCCGGCCTGGTTGATCAGCACATCAACCGCACCGAACTCGCCGAGCACCCACGTCACGAGCTGGTCGACGTCGCCGAGCGCTGAGGTGTCACAGCGATACCAATGCGCGTCGCCATCGCTCGCGCGGATCTCCTCGCAGGCGGCGATGAGCTGATCGCCGCGCCGGGCGACCAGGAGTAATCGGGCGCCTTGGGCGGCAAGCACATTCGCGGTGGCGCGGCCGATATCGGAGCACGCGTCGGTGACCAGGACGCGCTGACCGTCGAGTGATACCGGCGAACGGTGACGCTTGCGATCGGTGAATTTGACCGGAGCAGAACGAAATTCGGGCATCGGCACAGCAACCTTCACATGCGAACGGGCTGAACACACGCACGGCACCCCGCCGACAGTGCCGAAGCCGCTTGCCGCCGCTATCTTCTGGCGACTATGTGCGGCCCGTCACAGTATAGAGTTTGCCGACCGATTGATGGGGCCGTTCGACTCGGTCGATCTGCCCGATGTCAACTGCTCAAATGCCGGTAGCGGTGGATGGACAGCGGCAGGAATATCGCGATCAGCAGCATCGGCCACACTATCGCCATGAGCACCGAATGCTCGGCGATCCAGGAGTGATCGTTGCCGGTGGGATTGCCGAAGAGTTCGCGCGCCGCGGTGGCGGTGGACGACAGCGGGTTCCAGGCGGCGATGGCACCGAGCCAGGCGGGCATGGTGGCGGTGGCAACGAACGGGTTGGCAAGGAAGCCGATGGGAAATTCCAGCGTGCGCACCGCGGTGACGGCTTCCGGATCGGCATGGAACAGCAGTCCGAGGTAGGCGCCGATCCACAGGAAAGCGAAGCGCAGCAACAACAACAGTCCCGCGGCGGCGAGTGCGTTCCCGAGACCGTTGTGCGGATACCAGCCGATCGCTAGTCCGCAGCCGATGAGCACCGCCAGCGCGATTGTCGAATTGAGCATGTCGGCGAGGGCGCGGCCGACCAGGACAGCCGAGGATGACATGGGCATCGAACGGAAGCGGTCGGTGATGCCGCGCGCGGCATCGGAACTGACCGCGACCATGGTGGTGCCGATGCCGAACACCATGGTCATCGCGAACATGCCGGGCAGCAGGAACTCTCGGTAGTCGCCGCCGCCGGGAACGGTCATCGCGCCACCGAGCAGATATCCGAACATCAGCACGATCATGATCGGGAACAGCAGGGTGTTGGCGATGACGACGCCGGGTTGCCGCTGCCAGTGGGCGAGGTCGCGGCGGGCGAGGGTGATCGCGTCGGACACGGCCCAGGCCATCCGGTGCCGGTCCGGCGTAGCGAGCGTGGTGGGGGCAATGCTGGTCATGCGTAATCCTTTTCGGTGATGTGCTCGGCCGGGCCGCTGGTCAGTCGCAAGAACACCTCGTCGAGGGTGGGGCGACGCAGGGCGATGTCCTCGATCGGGATCTCGGATCGGCGTAGCGCGCCTGCGATGTCGGCGAGTGCGACGACCGGGTCGTCGACCGGGGCGCTGATTCGGCGCGTGTCGACGTCGATGACCGGTTCTGTCCGCAAGTGAGGGCGTACGACGTCCGCGGTGGCGGGCAGGTCCGCAACGTCGTGCGTGACTATGTCGATGCGGTCCCCGCCCATTCGGGATTTCAACTGTTCGGGGCTGCCGGTGGCGATTACGCGGCCGTGGTTCATCACCGAGATCCTGGCCGCGAGTTGGTCGGCTTCTTCGAGGTACTGGGTGGTGAGCAGCACGGTCGTGCCCGCGTCGACCAGATTGCGAACCGCTTGCCAGACTTGGTTGCGGTTGTGTGGATCCAGGCCGGTGGTCGGCTCGTCCAGAAACAGCACCGGCGGGGCGACCAGAAAGCTGGCGGCCAGATCCAGCCGCCGCCGCATTCCGCCGGAGTAATTCTTGATCGGCTTGTCGCCAGTGTCGGATAACCCGAACCATTCCAGTAGTTCATCGGCCCGCCGCCGGGCCCGCACCGCACCGAGATGGTAGAGCCGCCCGAACATTTCGAGGTTTTGCCGCCCCGACAGCACGTCGTCCACCGCGACATGCTGACCGACCAGCCCGATCCGATGCCGCACCTGCGCCGCGTGCGTCACCACGTCGATCCCGGCCACCTCGACACGACCGGCATCCGGCCGCGCCAGTGTGGTCAAGATCCGGACCGCAGTCGTCTTACCAGCGCCGTTCGGGCCGAGCAGCCCGTACACCATGCCCGCGGGCACAACCAGGTCGAATCCGTTCAGGGCCGCGGTGGTGCCGTACTGCTTCACGACCTGATCGCAGACGATCACGTTGTCCATCCCGACTCCTCAATACTGTACAAAGTAGACTATTGGAGAATAGGGTACTTTGTACAGAGTTTCAAGGGTGGGTAGTCGTGTGCCGAAACAACCGTGTCGGAGTAGCGCTTCCGTCATGGCGGAGGTGCTCAGCGCCGCGGCCCGATATGGCGGTGCGCGGCAGGCCGGTGTGCCTGGTGCTGCGACTCCCGAGGCCGGGCGCGCCGGTAGTCCGGAGGTGGTGGTGCGCGGCGGAGCCGAGGCTCTGGTGCCGGGACGCGCTGGCCTGCGAGTGATGCAGGCGCCCGGTGCCGCTTGTGGTCAATGAATTCGACAGGAACGGAACGAAATTCGGCATCGGCGCAGTAACCGTCACATGCGAACGGGTCGAACACACGCACGCCACCCACCCGCCCCACGGGATCCCCGTCGAACGGGACATCACCGAGCCTCGTCCCGCGATTCGGCGCAGTGATGTCCCGTTCGGCTACAGAACGCTGTACTTGTCGTGGTTACGTCACTGCGGTGTACCCACCGTCACGGTCGTACACGATCACTGCAGCCACTACCGGCCACCCGAAAGTCCGGCGGCCCCACCGTATGCCCGACGCGTGGCACCTGGAAACCGCAGCCAGCTGGTCCTCGACAACGTCGCTGCCGAAGTCGCGCTGCGGCTCACTCGTCACACTGGGACCCACGGCGCGGTTTGCGAGCGGATCCTGCGAAGACTTCTACTCCTCCGACTCGTAGCGCAGCGCATTCTCCGAGCGGCAGATCTCGTCGATACCAGAAACGATGTCGCGCAACAACTCTGACGGTAGGGCGGCGGGGCGGAGGCGGCTGGTGAAGGTGATCAGGCCGTGGTCTTCGGGGGAGAGGCCGCGGGCGGCGGATTCCGAGCGCAGGTAGCGGGAGCGCACGCCGTAGGTCATTGCGGAGATGACGGTGAAGCAGCCGGTGCGTTCGCGGTGTCCGGCGAACAGGTCGTGCAGGCGGTAGAAGACCGAGGTGTAGCTCGACAGCGGCGCGAAAATGCCGACCCGGTAGGCGGGGCCGCGCTCGGATGAGCTGAGGGCGGTGTCGGCGAGGTATTCCGCGTCGCGCAAGGTTTGCACCTTCGGCGCGAAGAGCACCGCGCCCGCCGCGGCGTTGCGCAGCGGCATACCGGCGGGGCCGCCCGCGGCGGAAGCGATGACGCCCAGCGACTTCCTCGCCCGCGAACCCACCTCGCGCCGCGCGCGCAGCGAGCGGGTCGGCGCGGTGGGGGTCAAGGTGGACCACTGGCCGAACCGCACCGTGCCGAGTTGCACATGTCCCACGCCGCCCGGCCGCGCGACCTTCAGCGGCGCGGTGTCGACCCAGCGACCCACCTGCAGTGCGGCGTTGCCGGGGCGGGTGATCTCCGCGTAGGCGTGTTCGACGAAGGAGTCGAAGTCGAGGAACCGGTCGGCGTTGGTGGTCAGCCAGGTGCGGTCCTTGTCGATGTCGATCACGTCGAGGGTGAGCGCGGTGATGATGCCCGCGCGCCCGCCCGCGCCGAGAATGCGGTGGAAGCGCTCGGTATGATGGGTGCGCCCGCAGGTGCCGATGCGCCCATCGTTGTCGACGTACTCCAGATCGACGACCTGGTCGATGAACATGCCATACTTGTGCGAGGCGGCGCTCACCCCGCCGACGGACGCGAATCCGCCCGCGGTGATGTCGCGATGGTCGCCGACGATCGGCAGGCCGAGTCCGTGCGCGCCGAGCCGCCGGTCGATGTCGGACAGCTTGGCGCCGGCCTGCACCCGCACCGTCCGCCGCCCCAGATTGATGTCGAGCACCTGATTCATCCGCCGCAGCGACACCACGGTCGGCTGCGCGGGCAGTGTCAGACCATCGTCCAGTTGCTCGCCGCCGCGTACCGTCAGCCGTTCCGCGCGGCCACGTGAATCCCGAACCGTGCGAACGACATCCGCCGTGTCACGGGGTAGGTATTCCTCGGCGGAGACAAACTGCGGCGTGCTCATGGCACGAAAGCTACTACAGCGCGGCCCGCGCCGCTCGCCCGATCTCGGGTGCTATCCGGCTGCCGGTGCGAGCTGCTTGCTGAACAGCACGGATCCGCTCGCATCGCACAAGTTGACCGTCAGTTCCCTTGACTTGCCGTCGATCAGCACCTCGCCGAAATGCTGGAAGGCGTCCAGCGGCGAACTGTTCTGCACGGGTGGCGCGTGCACGAACATCGCCTCCGGCCCGAACGTCGCGTCCAGCGGGTTGGGGCCGAACGCGCCCGCGTTGAGCGGTCCGGAGACGAACTCCCAGAACTCGTCGAAGTCGGTGAACGCCGCACGCTCGGGCGAGTAGTGGTGCGCCGCCGTGTAGTGCACGTCGGCGGTGAGCCACACCACGTCGGTGACCTTGTTCGCCTTGATCGCCGAGAGTACCTGGGCGATCTCGGTTTCCCGGCCGGAGGGGGCGCCGGGGTTGCCATTGGCCGGGCCCTCGAACGCGACGGTGTTCTGCTGTTCACCGTCCTTGACGACCACACCGAGCGGCAAGTCGTTGGCGACGATCTTCCAGGTGGCCGTCGAATCGCGCAGGCCCTCGATCAGCCAGTTGGTCTGTGCCGGACCGAAGATGCTGCCGGTGGGGCCGTTGTTGCTGTCGTTGGCGTCCTTGTAGGTCCGCATGTCCAGCACGAAGATGTCCAGCAGCGGGCCGTAGGAGATCTTGCGATAGAGGCGGCCGTCCACCGCTTCCTTTGGCTCCACCGGCATCCACTCGTGGAACGCCTGCCAGGCGCGGGTGGCCAGGGTGTCCATGCTGCGCTCGGTGTAGCCCTTGGACTCGGGGACCAGGCCGCCGGGGTACCAGTTGTTGACCGTCTCGTGGTCGTCCCACTGCACCAGTTGGGCGACCGAGGAGTTGAAGCGGAGGTAGTTCTGGTCGGTCAGGTTGTAGGCGTAGTTGCCGCGGAACTGCTGGAGAGTCTGCGCTGGCGCGCTTTTCGCCTCGGTCACCGAGTTGCGCCAGATTCGCCCGTCGGGCAGCGTCACCGATTCCTTGACCGGGTTGTCGGCGTAGATGGCGTCACCTGAGTGGATGAACAGGTGCGGGTCGCGGGCGGCCATGGTGGCGAAGATCCGCATGCCGCCCAGGTCGGGATTGATGCCGTAACCTTGGCCGACGACATCGCCGGACCAGTGCAGCTTGATGTCGGACGCGCCGGTGGGCACGGTGCGGAACACGCCGGTGATCGGTTCGGAGATGGCGCCGTCCTCACCCTCCAGCGTCACCCGGTAGTGCACTTGCTCGCCCGCGGGCAGGCCGTTGACGCGCACCCGGCCGGTGCCGTCGGTTGCCGGGGTCAGCAACGGTCCGGTGAATCGCTTGGCGTTGGCGAAGGATTCGGTGGGTGCGGTCTCCACGATCAGCTTCGCAGGCCGGTCGGCGCGCGCCCAGATCAGCGCGCCGTCACTGCGCGGATCGCCCACCGCGACGCCGTGCGTCAGCAGTGGGCGCTGGCGGATGAGACCGGGCCCATCGTTCGACGAGCACGCGGCCAGCGCGGGGGCGGCCACCAGCCCGAGCGCGGAGGTGCGCAGCAAGGTGCGCCGGGAGAGGCCGAAGGTCGAACCAGTCATGGGGTCACCCTGGACCAGATATCCCAACGCAATATGAACGGGTTCGGTCCGATTGGGTAACGGGATGGCCCGGGCGGGCACCCGCACATCGACATCGGCACCGTGCTCAGACGGATGCGGACACTCGACGAAGGGCGTCGAGGGCGGTCTCGGGGGAGGTGTTGAAGCAGAACCGGATTCCCGGCGCTGCCTCGACCACGACGTTGACGATGCGCTCGAACAGCAGGGTGTGCTCAGCAAATGCGCGTATCGCACCGCCGACCATGACGAGGTCGAACGAATGGTTCGCCAGCATCGTCCGAATCGCGGTTTCGGCTTCCTCGGGCGACGCACCGACCAGGCAGGGCGTGACTTCGAACTCGGTGTCCTGGAGGGCGGCGTTGGCAGCACCGACCCTGGCCGTGAGTTGTGCCTCGTCCAGGCCGGGGAAACGGCTGTAGTCCAACGCTTGTGGATGCAGTCCGATGGTCAGCGCCCGGGGTCGTACGACTGGCTGGGTCATCGCTCTCCTTCATGGAGCCGGGTCCGTCTGTCCGCGTGGGACGATGGTCCCGGTTCGTGCAATTGCTTTGTAAGCAAAGGTATTTTGGAGAGAGGGATATGTCAACGGAGACCGGCCCATCCCTGGACGAGAGCGTCCGAGCCATGGTGCTGCTCATGCCACGGTTGGTCGCCCGCGCGAAGCGGCTGCCGGTTCCCGAAGCTTTGCGATCGCTCGAGTTGGCGCCTCGCCACCTGTCGCTGTTGACCTACGTGCTGTTCGACGGGCCACTGACAGTGAACGAGCTGGCGAAGCGACTGGAGGTAGCGCCAACGACCGTGAGCTTGATGGTCGGCGACCTCAGTCGCCACGGCGTAGTGAGCCGCAGGACCGACGAAAACGACCGGCGGCGAACCCTTGTCACCATCGCCGACGCACATCGAGCGGCGGTAACGGCCTGGCTCGGCGGTGCGGACCGTGGCTGGCGCGCCGCCCTTGGCCCGTTGACGGCCGAGCAGCGCGCCCTCGTGATTGCCACACTTCGCGCCTATGAGGAAGCCGTCTCGTCCAGCTGATTCGGGCGTGCCAGACGGTCAGCGAACCCGTGGCCGGGTGCGCCGAGTCCCGGCGATGCTGTCGCGGCAGGGTTAGTTGATCGAGGACTCTTGACAAGTTGTGGCGTGTAGAGGAATCATCTGATGCCAATGGAATCAGGTGATTCCTTTGCGTGGCGGCATAGGTGGCATCGGGGAACTGGTGCCTATCCGCAGGCGATCGCCGCGGCAGACAAGCGGAACAGGAAGTAGCCCGTGGCTAGTAGTGAAGAGCACGTGTCTGTCGTGGTTGTCGGTGCCGGGTTCGCGGGGATCGGGCTGGGGGTTCGGTTGCGGCAGGCCGGGTTCGAGGATTTCGTGATCCTCGAGCGGGCTGCCGAACTCGGTGGGACCTGGCGGGCGAATACCTATCCGGGCTGTGCCTGTGATGTGCCGTCGATGTTGTATTCGTATTCGTTCGCGCCGAATCCGGAATGGTCGCGCAGATATAGCACACAGCCGGAAATTCTCGACTATCTGCGTGGTGTGGCGGCGAAATTCGATGTGCCGCAGCATATTCGCTACGACACCGAGCTGCGCGAGGCGAGTTGGGATGACGCGCGAGGGTATTGGTGGGTCAGTACGTCGCAGGGGTCGATGACGGCTGATGTCCTGGTATCGGCGATCGGGCCGTTCAGTGAGGCGCAGATTCCGGAGCTGCCGGGGGTCGAGAGCTTCACCGGCAACCAATTCCATTCGCTGCATTGGGATCACGATCACGACCTGACCGGCGAACGGGTGGCCGTCATCGGCACCGGGGCGTCCGCGGTGCAGTTCATCCCCGAGATCCAGCCGGTGGTGCGGCAGTTGACGGTATTCCAGCGGTCCGCGCCGTGGATCGTGCCGAGGATGGACTGGGCCACCACCGATCTCGAGCGGTCCCTGCTCCGCCGGATGCCCTTGCTGGGTAAGGCCGTTCGGGGCGCCTACTTCGCCGCCATCGAGGGCTTCGGGCTGGTCGGCTTCGTGGACAAGCGATTCCGTCACCCCTACGAGGCGCTGGGGCGGCTTCAACTGCGCAGGCAAGTGCGGGATCCTCGGCTGCGCGAACGACTGACGCCCGATTACATGATCGGATGTAAGCGCGCCATCTTCTCCGACGCCTACTATCCGGCGCTCACCCAGCCGAACGTCGAGGTGGTCACCGCACGGATCGCAGCTGTCGGGCCACGGTCCATTCGCACCGACGACGGTGTGGAACATGAGGTGGACACGATCATCTGGGGTACCGGCTTCGGTGTGCCGCCACAGGTGTTCGATCGCGTCCGCGGCAGTGCCGGCCGCAGCATGGGCGAGCTGTATCGCGACCGGCCGCAAAGCTATCTGGGTACCACGGTCGCCGGTTTCCCGAACTTCTTCACCACACTCGGCCCCTTCGGCGCCGCCGGGAACCAGTCCGCTATCTACATGATCGAAGCCCAGGTCCGCTACATCGTGGACGCACTGAAAACCATGCGGGACAATGGACTCCGGCGAATCGAGGTGCGCCCGGAAGCACAGCGCGCATTCCTCCGAGAAATGGCAGTCCGCAGCCGGGACACCGTCTGGGTAACCGGCAACTGCCGCAGCTACTACCAAACCGCCGACGGCACCGGCAACGCCGGTCTGTACCCGAACTGGAGTTTCGAATACGCGCGTCGCACAAGCCGATTCGACGAGGATGCTTACCTGACCAGCGCGGTGCGGGGGTATCGGAATGCCGTTCTCGACAGCGAGGTGATCCAGTGATACTGGGCTTGGGTTGGCCGACGGCAGATTTCGATGTGCGGGGTCGGGTGGTGGTGATCAGTGGTGCGGGGCAGGGGATCGGGTTGGAGTTGGCGCGGATTGTGTATCGCCGCGGTGCTCGGGTGGCGATGCTCGATCTCGATGAGGAGCGAACCCGGGTCGCCGCAGGCGAATTGGGGGAGCGGGCAATGGGGGTCCGTGCCGATGTCGCCGATCGTGCCGGGATGGTCGCCGCCCTCGAAGTGGTTCGCGAGCGATTCGGCAGGGTGGACGTCGTGGTCGCGAATGCCGGAGTTACGCCTGCACCGGCGACGATTCGCACGATGGACCCGGCCGATTTCGATCGTGTCCTCGCGATCAATCTGACCGGGGCGTTCAATACGGTGCACCCGGCATTGGACGACATCGTTGCCAGCCGCGGGCATGTCGTTGTCGTATCCTCGTGCGCGGCATTCGCACCCGGCATGGGTGGCTCGCCGTACATGGTCAGTAAAGCGGGTGTGGAACAGTTCGGTCGCGCGTTGCGTGTCGAACTCGCCGCGGCCGGGGCCAGCGCGGGGGTCGCCTACTTCGGCATCGTGGACACCGCGATGACCCAGCACACCCTCGACGAGGACGAGCTCGGTCGCGAGGTCGGGCGACTGCTGCCGTGGCCGTTGAACCGCCGGATCAGCGCCGTCGAGGCCGCCACCACCATTGCCGACGGCATCGCCCATCGTGCCCCACGCACCATCGCCCCGGGTGTGTGGGAGCCGTACGCGCTACTGCGTGGCGCCGTCAATGTGCTGCTCGACCGGTACCTCAGCCTCGACGCGCACACGCACGAACTGATCCGTCGACTGGAACGACGCGCGGTGCCGAACTCCTCGACAGTGCCGTGACATCATCAGGACCGTGAGTTCGTCAGCCACCAACACCTGGCGCGGCAGCACCATGGCCGCACGTTCCGCCGAGCGGCGGGACCAATTGGTGCGCGCCGGATTCGAACTGCTCGGTGCGGACGGCGCGGCGGCCACCACCATGCGCGCCGTCTGCCGTGGGGCGGGTCTGAGCCTGCGCTACTTCTACGAGAGCTTCCCCGATCGCGAAGCGCTGCTCGTCGAGGTCTACGACCAGGTCGCGCACGGTCTGCTGGCGGCGGTCAGCACGCGTTTGGCCACCGCACCCGACGACGAAACCGCCCGCATCCATGTGGCTTTCGACGCCGCCGCCCAGTATTTCGAAGACGACCCACGCCGCAGCCGAATCATGTTCCGCGAAACCCTCGCCGATGACACCCTGCGCACCCACGGCTCCGCCGCCCTCCCCGACTTCGTCCAACTCGTCGCCGCCCAACTCTCCCCCCACCGAGCCGCCGACCGCACCCCCGACCACCTCACCATGCCGATCAGCGCCCTCTCCGGCGCCCTCGTCTCCCTCTTCCTCGACTGGCTCGCCGGCCGAATCCCCGCCACCCGCCCCGAACTCGTCACCTACGCCACCCACCTCACCACCACCATCCTCACCACCCCATAACCCCAAACGGACCACCCACCAACCCTGAGCCCCACTCGGCGACACCTCGCCCGCCGTGCGCCCCGAGCGGGACATGGTTGCGGCAAAGTGCGAGAGCACACTCGGTGATGTCCCGGTCGGCGGAGGAACCTGGCCGGTGTGACCGCTGGCGCGCGTTAGTCCCCGGTGCTCGGCTGACTAGGAAGGCTCGCCGTGTGCGCCGAGCGGGACATGGTTGCGGCGAAGTGCGAGACGCGGCTCGGTGGTGTCCCGTTCGGCACGTGGCTTGGTGGTGTCCCGTTCGGCGGGGCGGCTATGGGGTCGACCGAATTGCCAACCGGCACTTCCTGATTCCCGGCTCGCAGACGCGGCTTGCTGATTCCCGGCACGGGAAGACGGGGGCGGGGCGGGGCGTGGAGGGTCCCGCCGATCCCGGTCAGCTGGCGGCGGTGTGGGGGATGCGGGTGGCTTCGGGTTCGCGGGGGGTGCCGGTGGGGGTGTTCTTTTTGAGGGTGGCGGCGTAGACGTCTACATATTCCTGGCCGCTGAGTTGCATGAGTTCGTACATGACCTCGTCGGTGACGGCGCGTTCGACGAAGCGGTTGCCGCCCATGCCTTCGTAGCGGGAGAAGTCGATGGGGGTGCCGAACTTGACGGTGACCTTGCGGCGGCGCCAGCGGAAGGGGCCGGGCGGGCTGACGGCGTCGGTGCCGATGACGGCGACCGGGATGACCGGGACACCGGTTTCCAGGGCGAGGCGGGCGAGGCCGGTCTTGCCCTTGTACAGGCGACCGTCGGGGGAGCGGGTGCCCTCGGGGTACAGGCCGACGAGGCGACCCTGGTCGAGCAGCTTGCGGGCGGCGTTGAGGGCGTCCTCGGCGGCGTCGGCCCCGGTGCGGTCGATCGGGAACTGGCCGGAGGTGGTGAAGAACCACTTCTGGAACGCGCCCTTGATGCCGGGGGTATTGAAGTATTCGGCCTTGGCCAGATAGTTGATCCGCCGCGGGCTCATCAACGGCGCGAACAGCCAGTCCGCGAAGGAGAGGTGGTTACCCGCCATGATCGCCGGACCGTCCGCCGGAATGTTCTCTACACCCTCGACCGTCGGCCTGTTGTAGAGATGCATGAACGGTCCCAGCAGCACGTACTTCAGCAGCCAGTAGAACATGACGTCCTTCCCCCGGGACCGGGATCGAAGCGGGCACCTGCGTCGGTTGCCGACTTTACCGCTGGTGCGAGATCACATCCAACCGCAGCGGCGAATCTCACCACACTCTGCCATGGGTAGGCAAGAGCGCCGTAATCGGAGTCCGGCAGCAGATTCCTCGGCGACCGGAATCGCGGGTCATCGGCGACCGAAGCAAGCATTCGACAACCGAATACCACTGCCGCACGCAATGAAACGTCCAGGTTGCCGAGCGGGCGGGGTCAGCGGGTGCGGGCTATTCGGGAGGACTTGCGTTCGGATTCGATGAGGGCGGCCCTGGCCAGGTCGGCGGCGCCGATCATGCCTGCGGCTTCGCCCAGTTGGGTGGTGCGGATGCGAGCCAGCGGGCGGTGACCCGCGCCGGTTACCGAGCGGGCGTATTCTTCGCGGGCCTCGTCCAGGAACAGGGGAGCGGAGCTGCTGACGCCGCCCGCGATGACGACCAGGTCGGGGTCGAAGATATCGCTGACGAAGGCGAGGCCGAGGCCGAGCCAGCGGGCGAAGTCGGCCATGACGCGGACGGCGAGTGGGTCGCCGTCCTGCGCCGCGCCCGCGACGCGGCGGCCGGTGAGCGAGCCGGGATCGCGGAAGACGTCTCTGGCGAGTACCGAGCGGACCGGGTCGGTGGCCAGCATTTCGATCGCGGTGTCGGCGAGTGCTGTTCCGCTGCAGTACCTTTCCCAGCAACCGCGCTTGCCGCACGGGCAGGCGCGGCCCCCAGGAACGACCTGCAGGTGGCCGAGTTCCGGTGCGACACCGTGGGTTCCGCGGTACAGCTGGCCGTCGATGAGCAGCGCGGCACCGATGCCGGTGCCGATCGCGACCAGCACCACGTTGTGCCCACCCGCGGCCGCGCCGAACCGGTATTCGGCCCACATCGCGGCGTTGGCGTCGTGCTCGAGGATGACCGGCAGCTCGAGTCGTTCGGTGAGCCGCTGCGCGACGGGGGTGTCCTGCCAGGGCAGATGGGGCGCGAACCGGACGGTGGAGCGGTCGCCGTTGATGAAACCGGCAACGGCCAAGCCCACCGCGCCGATCGGGTGCCTGCGGCACAATTCGCGAACGGAGCGGTCGAGGGCGTCCTCGAGCGCCTTGGCGGAATGCGGGGTCGGCGCCTGGACGGTATCGAGTACCTCGCCGCTGGTGTCGATCACGGATGCGCGAATGTTGGTGCCGCCGACGTCGATTCCGACAGTCAGCGGCCGCGCACCTGCTATGCGGTGCGTCATGCCTTGATCGTCACAGGGATGCTGACATAACGGGAACGTGAGCTGCGTTGTCCGGCACCGGAGTCCGTATCGGCTGAATCATCCTGTGACACACCATGTTTGTGCTGATGATCCGGCCCGTCCTCCGGCATGACCGGTTCGACCGGCACCCCGGCCAACGCTTCGCGCAGCACCGTCACGATCGCCGTACCGTGATCGGCCACCGTCTGGAGTACCTCGTGGTGCTCACCGCGCACCAGCGCGGCCGCCGCACACACCGGACACCAGCCGCAACTCGCCCACTCCACCTGTCCGTCGGCGGCCCGCCGCAACACCGGCTCGACCCGCTCGAGCACGGATTCGGCGAGCAACTTCAGTTCCGCGGCGAATTCGGCGAGGCCATCCACCGGGTTGTCGTCGCCGGTCGAGCCTTTCGGTTGCTCGCTCGCTTCCGGCGCGTCATCGTCCGGGCCGTGGTGGTCGCGCGGACCGGCACCGGTCGTCCGGTCACCGCTCATCGGGCCATACCTCCGGGTCGGGGCGGAACCGCACCACGAGGTGTCCTCCGTCGAGTTCGGCGCCGTCGACCGTGCATCGCCGCAACACCGGCGCGAGACGTACTCGCCGCCGGACACCGTCCGCTCCCACGATCAAATCGTCCTCCACTCGGCCAAGTCGCAGCGTCGCCGCATCGACAACGGGCAGATGCATCCGCAGTGTGTAGATCGCGCGCAGACCGGTGCCCGATTCACATCGAACCACCGGTTCGCCGGAACTCGCGTCAACCTCCACCGGACTGTCGCTCAGCATAAGGGCTGTGTCGTCACTGTTCCTGTCCGTGTCCACCGCGTACGACAGCGCCGCGAGCGAGGTCAGTCCGATCGGTTCCGGTCCGGTGTGCTGCGCGATCAGCACGGGAATACCCGGCATCGAGCGTTCTAATTCGGCGATCGCGGCGAGCTGTTCGGCGCGGCGGTTGAGATACCAGTGCACCGCCGGATGCGCTGCGTCGATCGGGGCCGTGGAATCGGGTGGCGCAGTGGGCGGCAGCACCTTATTGACCACCACCGCGTCCAACCGCAGCCCGAGCAGCACGGCGGCCGAGCGGACCCGCTCGGATTCGGCGAGCGTCACCCGCTCGGCGACGGTGATCAGCCGGGCGCCGGTGCGCTGATGGTCGGCCAGCAGATCACGGACCTCGGTGACCGCCTTGACGATCCGCTCCACCGTCGCGGCGAGCACCGCGCGCCGCAGATCGGTGCCCACCGTGCTCATCGCTCGCGCGTGCGGCGGCCAGATCCGTTCGAGGTAACCGAGCAGGGTGTCCGGTGCGGTGATGATGCGCAGCATGTCGGCCGACGGCGGGCAGTCGACGACGATCACATCCCAGTCGTCCTCGTTCGCGAACTGGGTGATCTCCACCAGCATCAGCAGTTCCTGCACGCCGGGCAGCCCGGTCAGTTCGGCCGGGTCGAGTGCGGCGATATCGATACCGTGGTCGTGGCCGGTCCCCGGCGACAGCACGCGGACCACCTCGCGGAACCGATCCTCCAGCAGCGCAAGGGAATCCACCTCGATCACGTCGAGGCCGGGCAGCACGGTGGCGACCCCGGTGACGGTGCCCGGATCGTGCGGGAAACGAAAGCCGAGCGCGTCACCCAGCGAATGCGCCTGATCCAGCGAGGCCACCAGCACCCGGCGTCCTGCCCTGGCATAGGACATGGCGGTGGCACACGCCAGCGTCGTCTTGCCTACCCCGCCTTTGCCGATGAACAGTTCGACACGGGTCGTGTGCGTCGTCAGCCTTCGACCCGTTTCTTCAGTTCTTTCAGCGCGGTATCGGTGATCACCTTCTCGGCCTTGCGTTTGAACATGCCGATCATCGGGATATTCAGATCCACGGTCAGCGTGTAGACGACCTCGGTGCCACCGTCGGGCTGATCGATGAGTTCGTAGGTGCCGTTCTGCGCCTTCTGCAGTTCACCGCTGACCAGCGTCCAGCTGACCGCTTTATTGTCAGGGCGCCAGGTATAGGAGAGGACGTAGCTGTCCTTCACCACGCCAGCGTCCAGCACGAATCGGGCGGTGCGCGCCCGTCCGTCCGGCCCCTTCTCCTGCACTTCTACGGATTTCGCCGCCGAGACCCACTCCGGGTAGGACTCCAGGTCGGCGATGACGGACATCACCTGCTGCGACGGGGCCTCGATGATGATCGACCTCTGGGTCCTGTCGGCCATGGCGGACAGCGGTTCCTTTCAGCGAAGGTGCTCGATGAGCGTCAGGAGGCGTGGGCGGGCGCGACACCGGCCGGGCGGCCGGCCTCGAGCCGGGACTTCAACTCGAACGACATGTTCTTGCCCGCCACCCGGCGCGCCCGATTGGCGGCGGCCATCTTGTTCGGCGCCAGTGCGGGTCGCGGCTCGGCGTGCAGGAAGTAGTGCACGATCACCCCGTCCAGCGCGGGCTGCAACCAGACTTCCATGGTCCCGTCCAGCGCGCCGGACACGGTCCAGCGGATTCCCTTGTCGCCCCGGTCTTCCCGGACGACCAAGGTCAGGTCCGGCCACCAGCGGCGCCAATTGTTCTGCGCGGACAGAATCTCGGCGACGGCAGTGCCCGGTGCGGCGACAAAGGTCTGGTCGGCGACCTGGATAGTGCTCACGACTCCGCCTCGCTAGCGCTCGGCTCCGTCGTGCGCCCAGGCGCGCGGTATCTCTGGTTCGCTCGCTGACGCTCGCTCATGACTCCGCCTCGCTAGCGCTCGGCTCTCTCGAGAGCACGGACGCTGTGTCCATGATTCGCTCGCGCACCCTCACGACGCTGCCTCGCTGTCGCTAGGTTCCGTCGCCAGCACGGACGCTGTGTCTATGGTTCGCTCGATGCGCTCCCTCACGAGGTGAGCGTATCGGATCGAGGCCGCCGAGCTCACCGCAGCAGTTGGCGCAGCCGGGCGCCGTGCGTGTCCCAGCGCCAGCGTTCCTCGACGAAGGCGCGGCCCGCGGCGCCCATGCGGGCGGCTTCGTCGCGGTCGGACAGGATATCGACCAGGGCGTCGGTGATCTGCTGGGTCGAGCGGCCGTCCACCACCCGGCCGGTTTCGCCCTCGATGACCGTTTCCGGGGCGCCGCCGGAACGGCCCGCTACCACCGGGACGCCGGACGCGGATGCTTCGAGGTAGACGATGCCGAGACCTTCCACGTCGAGGCCGGCGCCGCGGGTGCGGCATGGCATGGCGAAGACGTCGGCGAGGGTGTGATGGGCGGCCAGTTCGTCGGAGGGGACCCGGCCGGTGAAGACGACGTCGTCGGTGACGCCCAACGCGATGGCGAGTTGGCGCAGTTTCTCCTCGTAGGGTCCGCCGCCCGCGATCACCAGAACCGCGCCGGGAACGCGATTGCGGATCTCCAGCATGGCGACGATCAGTACGTCCTGACCCTTGCGGGGGACCAGGCGAGACAGGCACAGGATGGTCGGGCGGTCGCCGAGCCCGTAGCGGGCACGCAGCTCCGCGCGCGCGGCCGGGTCCGGGCGGAACGTCTCGGTGTCCACACCCGGCGGCAGGTACTCGAGCGCCGCGTTGCGCCCGAACGCCGACGCGAAACGCTGCCGGGTGTACTTGCTGACATAGGTGATGACGTCGGTGTGCTCACCGATCTGGCGCAACGCCTGCCGGGCGCCGGGCAGCATGGACCAGCCGACCTCGTGTCCGTGCGTGCTGGCCAGGATGCGTTCGGCGCCCGCGCGGCGCAACATCGGCGACATCAGCGCGAGCGGTGCGGCGGCGCCGAACCACACCGTGTCGCACTTCTCGCTGCGCAACAGGCGCGCCGCTCGGCGCATAACCAGTGGGGTCGGCAACATCAGCGTGGTGGGATGGCGGACCACCTGGAACTTCTGCTTGGCATCGAACTTCAAATGACTGTCGCCGCGCCAGCGTGGGGCGTACACCACCAGATCGTCGGGCGGCAGCTCACCGGCAAGGGCCTGCAGATAAGACTGAATACCACCCGGCCGCGGCGGGAAATCATTGGTCACCAGCAGAGTTCGGGCCATGAATCACAACCTACTGTGTCTATTTGGCGGCGCCTGCGGCGCCGCGTGTTCGCGGCCCCCGGGTGTCTCGCGTCCGAGCGGCCGAGACTTGCGCCTGCGGCGCGTGCGCTTCGGCCACTCGGACGCGAGACGGGCCGCGAACGGGCGATGCTCGGTCTCGCTTCGCTCGAAACCTGGGGTTGGGCTGGTGTTGTTGCAATCGGGGGTATCTCGCGGGCCAGTGTGAACGATCCGGTACGGCCGCGCGTTGGAATACCGCTCGGCCGCGCGGTGGAACATCGATCGGGCGGGCGGCCGTGTGTGAGACGGGCCGCCACGGCATCCGATGGAGTACGGCTCGCGTCGTGACTGAGCTCTGCGGTGCTGGGCTGTGGGTTGGCGGCTGTGATCTGTTGGTGCGTCAGACCGTTTGGGTGGAGAGCCAATTGCGCCAGTCGGCGATGAAGTCCGCGCGATTGATACCTAGAACGGTTTGCAGGATTTGGTCTTCGCTGGCCGGGGTTTGTTCGGCTGCGGCGATTCGGCGGTAGAGGTCGACCAGGCGGGGTTGGTCGTATTTGTCGGCGATGTAGGCGCAGATGGACCAGGCTTGTTCGTAGGTGGCTGCGGCGTTGGGGCCGGTGAAGTCGGTGTCGGTGGGGAGGTTGTCGGGGAGGTCGTGCAGGCGGGTTTGCGCGGTGAGGGTGGGGGCGATGTCGGTGAAGGAGTGGCCCTGGCCGCGGTGGGCGGTGTAGTCGGCGAAACCTTCGAGCATCCACAGGGGGGCGCCGTCGCGGGTTTCGGCGCGGGTGGCGATGTGGGTGAGTTCGTGGCGGAGCAGGGTGCGCAGGCCGTCGGGGTCGAGGCGGCGGCCCGCATCGGGGCTGAACACGATGCGCTGGCCGGTCGGGCGGGTGCCGGGTGCGAACGGGTCGGCGACGGAGGCGGCGGCTACCTCGGCGGACATGGTGGCGCCCGCGTGGACGAGCCCGGCGAACTCAGACGGGGACGAGGCGACGACGACGAGGGTGGACTGCGCCCAGTCCGGGCCCCACACCTCGGTGACGGCGGTGGTCGCGGCGGCGAGTTCGCGTTCCAGGATGTCGATTTCGATGCGCTGCGCGGGGTGGCCGACGACCAGGGATTGCTGTCCGTCGCCGGTCGCGACCTGGTGGGCCAGGATCGGGCCGAACGGTTCGATGCTGCGGCGCACCTCGGCCAGCCGCGGGTCGGTGGCGGCGGCCTGGCCGACGGCCTCGGTCGCCTGCGCCGCATGCGGTTTCGGTAGTGCGGAGTTCGGCAGCATGACCAGCGCACCGCAGAAACCGGTCAGCGCGACCATCATCGCGACGGTGAGACAGAACTCGAATCGCCGTCGCGCCGACCACCACGCTCGCAGGCGCCGCACCCCGCTCATCGCTTCGCCTCTAGACGTAACTCCGCCGCCGGGGCCGATCCGTCGACCCGAGTCAGGCAGGAGTTGGACAGGTTATGCCCACTCATAGTTGATCAGTATCGCCGAGCGGAGTGGTATGGCGTGGAGCCGAGGGGCGCCACGGCGACCGGGACACCAAAGGTAGAGGCGTGCAACATGAGTCCGTTGCCCGCGTAGATGCCGACGTGGGAGATTTCGGGGTAGAAGAACACCACGTCGCCGGGCTGTAGGTCGTCCTTGGCGACGGGCGTGCCGAAGGACGCCTGCGCGGAACTGGTCCGCGGCACGTTCTTGCCGACCTGTTTGAACGCCCACTGCACGAGCCCGGAGCAGTCGAACTGGTTCGGCCCGGTCGCGCCCCACACATAGGGGTCGCCGACCCGGGTGAGGCCCGCCGCGAGGGCGCTGGTGCCGCTGCCGGGCACCAGTCCTTGCAGGAGCGTGTCGCGGTCGAAACCGGGCGGGAACGGCGAACCGGCGAGCGCGGACTTGTCCTTGGTGGACAGCGAGCTCCAAGCCTGCACCACCTGGGCGATGGCGCCGCCCAGGTCGCCGCGCTTGCGTTCCAGATCGGCGCGCACCGAGTCGGCCTTGTCGGCGGCGGCGCGGGCTTCGTCGGCGGCCCGGTGGGCGGCCGTCTCGGCGGACGCCGCGGCGTCGGTGGCGACCTTGAATTGGTCCAGCTGAGCGGAGGTCTGTGCGGCCAGCACGTCCAGCGTCGACATCTGGTCGAGCAGTTGCTGCGGGGAATCGCTGACCAGCACGGCGAACAGCCGGTTGGTGCGGGCGCCCTGATAGGCGGCGATCGCGGTGCGATCAATGATCGGCTGGTACTTGCGTACTTCTTCGCGAGCCTGGTTCACCAGGTCGGTGCTCGCGGCCAGCTTGGCGTCGGCGTCGCGTTGCACCACGAGCTTGGCGTCGAGGTCGGACTGTGCGACGAGGGCCTGCTCGTTGAGTTGTTCGGACTGTCGCGAGAGGTCGATCATCCGTTGCACGGCCTCGGTGGCGGTGGCCGGGAGTGCGAGCGGATCAGCTCCGGCCGTACTGCCACCGTAGAGGGCGGCGGTGGCCAGGATTCCGACCGCTAGCGCCCCTCCCACCAGACGTTTCGTGCCATGTCTCCGGTGTGCTGCCACAGGCTGCCGTGCCCCGTTCTCTCGTGAAGCGATCTCTCTGGAACCGACGATCCGAACCGACGAGCGCCTTCCGCGGAACATGAGGTTTACGAACCGCAAGCCTCGGGTAATTCGAGAAGGTCTCGATTAGGTTACGGAACGGCCTACGTCTGTGTCCAGTAGAGAACGAAATGATCACAGTCGTGCGCCGACGGTCGGGCCGCAAAGTGCGGCCCGACCAGCGGGTTCTCAGAAGCGACGGGCTCCGGCGATCGGCATCGAGGAGATCGGTGCGACCTGCACTGGCGTTCCGGAGGTGGCCGCGTGCACGACATTGCCGTCACCGGCGTACAGGCCGGAGTGGCCGCCGCCGTAGAACGACACCAGGTCGCCGGGCTGCAGGTCGTCGACCGACACCGGGCTGCCCGCGGCGAGCTGGGCGCCGCTGGTGCGCGGCAGCTCCAGGCCCGCCTGCTCGTAGGACCACTTGACCAGGCCGGAGCAGTCGAACGCGTTCGGGCCCGCGGCGCCGTAGACGTACGGTGCGCCGATCTTGCTCATGGCGGCGTCGAGGGCTTCCTCGCCGACGGTGCGCTTCGGGGCGACGAACGGCAGCGGTGCCTGGCCGGGCAGCTCGATGCCGGGGATGCCCTGCGGGATCTGGATCTCGTTCGGCACTTCGAACGTCCCCACGCCGGGGATGGTCACCGGCTGGGCCGATGCGGGGGCGGCCGGAAGCAGGAACGCGCCGATGGTGGCAGCGCCGACGGCCCCGGCGGCGACGGCACGCTGCGCCTGTCGCTTGACGGCTTTGGTCGTCATGATGCGGTACTCCCAATCTGCCCCACGACGCCGCACCCTGACTGGTGCCGCGGACTTCGTGTCGTTCGCACCGAGTTGGTGCGTCGGACTCCGTGAGGTCTCGAAAAGGTTACGAACACATCACGGGGGTTTGTAAAGTCGCTCCCCGGCGAAATGTGCACGCGCATGTGAATTCATGACTAATCGGTGTGAGATATATCGCAACAATCACGAAAAGATAACGAAGCGTTGTTATCGACGAGCGTCCAGTTCGCTATCCCGGTCAGCGATGCCATGGTCCGAGGGCGGCCAAGAGTGGAGCGATTAGACATTTCCCCAGGTCGCTGCGTTCATCTCGGCGACATGTCCAGGTCGTTGACTGGTCAGTTGGCCAAACCGCTGTAATCGGCCACAGCACGCCGGAAGCGAGGCTTCGGCGTCACCCGACACGCCCGAGCCATTGATACGTTTTATGCAGCAATGTGAGCTGCGTCACTTTTCGGCGTTCTAGATCGTTTCCTGGGTAATCGGGCACGAATCCGCAACGCGTAATTCAGACATTTCCTGGGCTTTTCTTGTGCGTCGAACTCGACCTCGCGCGCCCGGTCCGTGTCGTACCCACCCCCTACGCTCCAGCGCGTGTCCGACCCCGCCCCGCGCAAGGCCGCCGCTCAGCAGTTGGTCTTCGACGACCTCGACACGCCCCTCTATGACACCACCTTCGTGGTCGTCGACCTGGAAACCACCGGGACCAGCCCGGGCGCCGACATGATCACCGAGATCGGTGCGGTCAAGGTGCGCGGCGGTGAGGTGCTCGGCGAGTTCGCCACGCTGGTCAATCCGGGCCGGGCGGTACCACCCGCGATCGTGCAGGTCACCGGGATCACCACCGCCATGGTGTACGCCGCGCCGCCGATCGAGTCGGTGCTGCCCGGCTTCCTCGAATTCGCCTCCGGTGCGGTGCTCGTCGCGCACAACGCGCGCTTCGACATGGCGTTCCTGCGCGCCGCCGCGGCCCGCAGCGACACCACCTGGCCCACCGCGACCGTGCTGTGCACCGTGAAGCTGGCCCGCCGCGTGCTCGGCCGGGACGAGGCGCCGTCGGTCCGGTTGAGCGCGCTGGCCCAACTGCTCGGCGCCAGCACTCAGCCGACACACCGCGCCCTGGACGACGCTCGGGCGACCGTCGACGTGCTGCACGCGCTGATCGCCCGAGTCGGCAACCAAGGGGTGCACAGCCTCACCGAACTGGTCGACTACCTGCCCGACATCACACCGCGCCAGCGCGCCAAGCGCTTCCTCGCCGCCGACCTGCCCACCGCCCCCGGCGTGTACCTGTTCCGCGGCCCAGCCGACGAGGTCCTCTATATCGGCACCGCGGTGAATCTGCGTCGCCGAGTACGCAATTACTTCACCGGTTCGGAGACCCGTGGCCGGATGAAGGAGATGGTTTCCCTGGCCACCCGGGTGGACCATGTTGTCTGCGCGCACGCGCTGGAGGCCGGGGTGCGCGAGCTGCGACTGCTCGTCGCGCATACTCCGCCGTATAACCGCCGCTCGAAGTTTCCCAAGCGCGCCTGGTGGATCACGCTCACCGACGAACCGTTCCCCCGATTCTCCGTCGTGCGCACTCCCAACCGGGATGCGCTTGGGCCGTTCAACTCCCGTGCCGACGCGGCCGAGCTGGCGGTGGTGATCGCCGAATACACCGGTCTGCGCACCTGCGGCACGCGCCTGCCGCGCCGCGGCAGGCACGCGTGCCCGCCCGCGGTCGTCGGCGGTTGTCCGGCGGCTAATGGAGTGCCTATTAGTACAGAGGAATACGCGCCCGCTCCAGCGCTCGTCCGCGCACTGTTCGCAGGCTATTCCGATGCGCCGGTGCGGGCCATGCTCGACCGCATCGAAACTCACTCCCGCGCCGAGCATTTCGAGGCCGCCGCGCGGCTGCGCGACCGCACCGTCGCCGTGATCCGCGCGCTGCGCCGCACCCAACGACTCGCCGCCGTCGCGCGCATCGCGGAATTGATCGCCGCCCACCCGGACGGTGCGGGCGGATGGGAGTTCGCGGTGATCCGCTACGGCCGACTCGCGGGAGCGGGGAATGCGGTGCGAGGAGTGCCGCCGATGCCGGTGGTCGAACAGATCGTCGCCGCGGCCGAAACGGTGATCCCGGAGGGTGACAACGCGCGAAGCGACGTTGCGGGCGCGACTGGGCCGGAGAACGAGCCCGCGCAGGATTGGGTACCGGTGAACGTGCCGCCGCTGCGTGGCGCGTCACCGGAGGAAGCGGCGCTCGTCGCCCGCTGGCTGGCGCGAGCGGGGGTGCGAATCGTGCGCACCACCGAGGGCTATCGCGAGCCCATGTACGGCGCCGGACGCTGGATGGGATGGGCAGAGGTAGCGGATACGGCGGCGCGCGCCCAACCTGCCGCGGACGCATACATAGACCGCTGAGGCGCACCCCCGCCCTTCGCTCCGGCCATGCGCTGTCGGTGGACGGATTACGTCCGTCCCGCGCACTTTCGCCGTCATTCGACCATGCGCGGTGAAGGCGGACTAGTCTCCGCCCCCGCCCATTAGGCTGAGCGCATGATTACCGCGATCGTGATGATTGACGCCGACAACGGCCGCATTCCGGAAACCGCGCAGGCCGTGGCGGACACCGAGGGCGTCGCCGAGGTCTACTCCTGTGCGGGCGATGTGGATCTGATCGCGATCGTGCGGGTGCGTGATCACGAACAGATCGCCGAGGTGGTGACCGGCCGGATCGACAAGGTCGAGGGTGTCGCCAGGACCACCACGCACATCGCGTTCAAGTCCTACTCCAGCGCGGATGTCGAGGCCGGGTTCTCACTGGGGGAGTGAGGGCTCGGCTCAGGCGACCAACGCCGACTTGCCGCTGTAGGTGCCGTTGTTGCCCGGTGCGAGGACCGCGGTAGCGATGCCGTCGCATTGGGCGTCTTTGTAGATGGTCACCACGCTGTCGGTGTTGTTCTGGATTTCCCGAACGGTGTCCTGACCGAGCATGACGCATCCGGACGGGTTGTTATAGACGGTATCGCCGACTTTCAGCTCACCCTGGCCGGCCGCGGCCACCGGAGCGGCGGCACACATGGCCACCACCGAAAGACCCCCGAGTAGTGCACGAACGCTGCATCGCATGCTGTGCTCCTCGTCAGTCGAAGCCACCCGGCGCATGGTCTGCGCCGCGTCGGCTTTGTCACCGGGTTGCCAACAAAACTATCGCTCTGAACACATCTTATGCCTATTAGCTATTGCTCGGATTCGGCTCAGCGGTCGCCCAGCGTCATGGTCAGTTTCGTCCAGCGCTCGAGCAGCGCGGCCGCGTTTCCCGTATCGATCGCCTCGGCGGCGCGTTCGATACCGCCTGCCAGCGCGTCGTGCACGTCGGCCGCGTAATCGACTGTGCCCTGGGACAAGTCGTAGGCGACGATGGCGGCGGCGGAGTTCAGCAGCACCGCGTCGCGCACCGCGCCGCTGGTTCCGGCGAAGACGCTGCGCGCAACGCCCGCGTTGACCTCCGCGTCGCCGCCGCGCAGTGCTTCCAGGCCGACGCGGGGGATACCGAGGCGGGTCGGGTCGATAGTGGTCTCGCGCATCCGGCCGCCGGACACCACCCAGGCGGTGGTGGTGTCGGAGGTGG
This sequence comes from Nocardia iowensis, assembly GCF_019222765.1. NCBI lineage: Bacteria > Bacillati > Actinomycetota > Actinomycetes > Mycobacteriales > Nocardiaceae > Nocardia > Nocardia iowensis. The sequence continues at coordinate 2,501,761 of NZ_CP078145.1, forward strand.
TGATCTCGTCGAGTCCGTCGTTGCCGCGCACCACCAGCGCACTGGCGCCGCGCCCGGCGAACACGCCCGCGATCACCGGCAGCAGATCGGCGAACGCGCACCCGACCAGTCCCGCGCGCGGCTGCGCCGGATTGGTCAGCGGCCCGAGCACATTGAAGACGGTGGGGATGCCGATTTCCTTGCGTGCCGCACCGGCGAAACGCAGTGCGGGATGGAACACCGGCGCGAAACAGAAACCGATCCCGGCCTCCCGCACGCAGCGCGCCACCGCCTCCGGCCCCAGCGCGAGCCGCACGCCGAGGGCCTCGAGCACGTCGGCGCCGCCGCTCTTGGACGAGGCCGCGCGGTTGCCGTGCTTGACCACCGGCACCCCCGCCGCGGCAACCACGATCGAGGACATGGTGGAGATGTTCACCGAGCCGGACCGGTCACCGCCGGTGCCGACGATGTCGACCGCGTCACCGTCGATCTGCACCAGCCGGGCGTGCTCGAGCATGCCCGCCGCGAGGCCGGTCAGCTCGGCGGGCGTCGGGCCCTTGATCTTCATGGCGACCCCGAACGCCGCGATCTGGGCGGAGGTGGCGTTGTCCGACATGATCTCGTCCATCGCCCAAGCCGTGTCGTCCGCGGCCAGGTCGCCACCGTCGGCGAGGGTTCCGAGCACCTGGGCCCAGCTGCGCACGTTCATGACTGTCCACTTCCTTCGTCACACTGGTATTCGAACCAGTTTGTCGCGAAGCAGCATACTTCGCGCCGCCGCGTCGAAGCCCGTCCTTAAACCGCGCACGGTAGGAGCTACGCCAGGTAACCGAAGGCTTATCGCGGCCGTTCGGTTGCGGGCCCGGCTTGTTCGGTTCGAGGTTGCAGAGCGTCCCAACCATCCGCGGTCCCGTCGTGCCGCTGAGCCAGCCCCGCCATCCGCGACCGTTCCTGCGAACAGTGCAACGCGTCGAGCACCTGCACGCGCTGCAAGATCACCGTCTCCAGCGCATCGGTTCCCGGCCCGCCGACCCGCGGGGCGGGCGCGTACCCGTCCTGCGCCGCGATCGCGCACACCGCGTCGACCTGCTCCTGTGGTATCCGCAGATGGTGTCGCAGCACCGCGGGCGCGTCCGGCACCAGCTCGTCGGCCCGGGCCAATGCCGCCGAACAGGCCTCGGCGTCATCGAAACTCGCCGCGACCACCATCAGATCGGCCCGGCTCGGATCCAGCGGCGCCGGACCGCCCCGGCCGAACAATCGACGCCATATACGCGGTGCCACATTGCCTCCATCTCAGCTTTTACTTACGCACACCTGTCATGCTGTGCCCCAGCGACCCGAGGGCGCGCGGACCCGGCACGTAAACGCGTCCCGACCGACGCCGCCACGCCGCGGGCGCCGCGCCCTCAACACGCCGAGCCCAGGTCGAGAGGCTGTCTGGCCGTGGGTTTTCCGACACGGAGCCACAAGTTTCGCACCCGGGTACTTGTGTCGTACTACGACGAGTCATACTTACCCCCGTGACGACCGCAGTAGGGACCCCCGGATCGGCCATTACCCAGCGTGTGCACTCGCTGAATCGGCCCAACATGGTCAGCGTCGGTACCATCATCTGGCTGTCCAGCGAGTTGATGTTCTTCGCCGGCCTCTTCGCGATGTATTTCGTCGCGCGCGCGCAGGCTCACGGCAACTGGCCGCCGGAACCGACCGAGCTGAACCTGAAGCTCGCCGTGCCGGTCACGGCCGTGCTGGTCGCATCGTCGTTCACCTGCCAGATGGGTGTGTTCGCCGCGGAGCGTGGTGACGTGTTCGGCCTGCGTCGCTGGTACGTCATCACCCTGGTCATGGGCACCTTCTTCGTGCTCGGCCAGGGCTACGAGTACATGAACCTGGTGCACGAGGGCACCTCGATCTCGAGCAGCGCCTACGGCTCGGTGTTCTACATCACCACCGGTTTCCACGGTTTGCACGTCATCGGCGGTCTGATCGCGTTCGTGTTCCTGCTGATCCGCACCAAGGTCAGTAAGTTCACTCCCGCGCAGGCCACTGCCGCGATCGTCGTCTCGTACTACTGGCACTTCGTCGACATCGTCTGGATCGGGTTGTTCGCCACGATCTACTTCGTCCGCTGAGCCGGGCGACGCCCCAGTCTTTTGCACAAGTCGGTTCCGTCTACTCCAAAGGGACACAGATGAGTTCATCTCCCCCGTCAGCGCCAGAGCCCGCAAGCAACGGGAACGGCGAGGCCAGCAAGACACGCAGGCAGCGCCGCGTTCGCCGTCGCATCGCGGGTGGGCTCGCGCTGTTGGTGGGCCTCGTCGGAGCAGGCTTCCTGGCAGCGGCCCTGACGCCGGACCCGCAGCGCGCGACCGCGCACGAGGACCAGTCCGCGCTGATCCGCGAGGGCCAGCAGCTCTACGACACCTCCTGCATCACCTGCCACGGCGCGAACCTGCAGGGTGTGCAGGACCGCGGCCCCAGCCTCATCGGCGTCGGTGAAGCCGCCGTCTACTTCCAGGTGTCCTCCGGTCGCATGCCGATGGCCCGCAACGAGGCCCAGGCGCAGCGCAAGCCACCGAAGTTCGACGCTCGCCAGACCGACGCGCTCGGTGCGTACGTCGCGGCCAACGGCGGCGGCCCGAGCGTGGTCCGCGACGCCAACGGTGAGATCGCGCAGGAGTCGCTGCGCGGCGAGGACATCGCCCGTGGTTCGGAGCTGTTCCGGATGAACTGCGCGTCCTGCCACAACTTCACCGGACGCGGCGGCGCGCTGTCCTCCGGCAAGTTCGCACCGCCGCTGGAGCCCGCCAACGAGCAGCAGATCTACAACGCGATGATCTCCGGCCCGCAGAACATGCCGAAGTTCTCCGATCGGCAGCTGACGCCGGAAGAAAAGCGCGACATCATCGCCTACGTCATGAACGCGAAAGAGGAGAGCGCCCCCGGCGGGTGGGACCTCGGTGGGTTCGGTCCCGCGACCGAGGGTCTGGTCATCTGGGTGGTCGGCATCACGACGGTCGTCGGTGCAGCGATTTGGATCGGATCTAGGTCATGACTGAGAAGGAGCCACACGACATGGGTCGGCCGGATGAGGGCCACGACGGCGGCACGCCGTCGAACGAATCCACAGGCCACGGCGCCCACGTGGTTTCGGGTTCGGACAGCAACGCCGTGGCGGCATCGGACACCCCCGCGGTGGCCGGGTCCGGCAGCCACGCGCTGACCGAGCCGACCGAGGCGGAACTCGACGCGATGACCCGCGACGAGCTGGTCAAGCTCGGCACTGAGCGGGACGGCGTCGACGTCGCCTACCGGCGCGAGCGGTTCCCGGTCCCGGGCACCCGCGCCGAGAAGCGGGCCGAGCGCGCGGTCGCGTTCTGGTTCGCGGTCTCCGGCATCGCCGCGGCGGTGCTGGTCGGGGTGTTCCTGTTCTGGCCGTGGGAGTTCAAGCCGAGCGACGACGAAGGCCACACCGCCTACTCGCTGTTCACTCCGCTGGTCGGCGTCACCTTCGGTGTCTCGGTGCTGGTCATCGGCATCGCCGTGGTGCTGATCCGCAAGCTGTTCATCCCCGCCGAGCTGTCCATCCAGGACCGCCACGACGGTCCGTCGCCCGAGGTCGAGCGCCGCACCCTGGTCGCCGAGCTGCAGGACGCGCTGGACACCTCCACGCTTGGCCGCCGCAAGCTGATCACCCGCACCGCGGGCGCGGGCGTCGGCGTGCTCGGCATCGGCGCGCTGCTGGTGTTCGTCGGCGGCATGGTGAAGAACCCGTGGGCCAAGCGCGACAAGTCGCCGCTGTGGGTGTCCGGTTGGACCCCGGACTACGAGGGCGAGACCATCTACATCCGCCGCGACACCGGTCGCCCGGAGGACATCGTGCTCGTCCGCCCCGAGGATCTGGACGCGGGCGCCATGGAGACGGTGTTCCCGTGGAAGGAGAAGTGGCGCGGCGACGAGCACGCCACCCTGCAGTCGCTGCGCGGTATCCGCAACTCGGTCATGCTGATTCGGCTGCGCACCGAGGACGCGCAGAAGGCGATCAAGCGTAAGGGCCAGGAGAGCTTCAACTACGGCGACTACTTCGCCTACTCGAAGATCTGCACCCACCTCGGCTGCCCGACGTCGCTGTTCGAGCAGCAGACCAACAAGATCCTCTGCCCCTGCCACCAGTCGCAGTTCCTGGCGACCGAATGGGGTAAGCCGATCTTCGGTCCCGCCGCTCGCGCACTGCCGCAGCTGCCGATCACCGTCAACTCCGAGGGTTTCCTGGTCGCCGCTGGTGACTTCATCGAACCGCTCGGACCGGCCTACTGGGAGCGTCGTTCATGAGCCCTTCCGTCGCAGCCCAAGCTAATGAGATGGACGAGCGGTATATCGCCGCTGCGTTCGTGAAGCGGTCGATCAACAAGGTCTTTCCGACCCACTGGTCGTTTCTGCTCGGTGAGATCGCGCTGTACAGCTTCATCATCCTGTTGCTGTCGGGCGTCTACCTGACCCTGTTCTTCGACCCGTCGATGAGCGAGGTCGTCTACAACGGCGCGTACCAGCCGTTGCGCGGCGTGACCATGTCGCGGGCCTATGAGACCTCGCTGAACATCACCTTCGAGGTGCGCGGCGGTCTGTTCGTCCGCCAGGTCCATCACTGGGCGGCACTGCTGTTCGCGGCGTCGATCATCGTGCACCTGTTCCGCATCTTCTTCACCGGCGCGTTCCGCAAGCCGCGTGAGGCGAACTGGGTGATCGGCTGCCTGCTGCTCATCCTGGCGATGTTCGAGGGCTTCTTCGGTTACTCGCTGCCCGACGACCTGCTGTCCGGCACCGGCCTGCGGGCCGCGTTCGGCGGTATCACGATGAGCATCCCGATCGCCGGTACCTGGATGCACTGGCTGATCTTCGGTGGGGACTTCCCCGGCACGATCATCATCCCGCGCCTCTACATCGCGCACGTGCTGCTGTTCCCCGGCATCATCCTCGCGCTGATCGCCGCGCACGTCGCGCTGGTCTGGTACCAGAAGCACACCCAGTTCCCCGGACCGGGCCGGACCGAGAACAACGTGGTCGGTGCCCGCATCATTCCGGTGTTCGCCGCCGACCAGGGCGCGTTCTTCGCCTTCACCCTCGGCATCGTCGGCATCATGGGCGGCGTCTTCCAGATCAACCCGATCTGGAACCTGGGGCCGTACAACCCCTCCCAGGTGTCCGCGGGTTCGCAGCCGGACTTCTACATGATGTGGACCGATGGCCTGGCCCGGCTGATGCCGCCGTGGGAGCTGTACCTGGGTCGCTACACGGTGCCCGCCGTGTTCTGGGTGGCGCTGATCATGGGCCTGGTGTTCACGGTGCTGATCATGTACCCGTGGATCGAGAAACGGCTCACCGGCGACACCGCGCCGCACAACCTGCTGCAGCGGCCGCGCGATGTGCCGGTCCGTACCGCGATCGGCGCCATGGCGATCGGCTTCTACGTGGTGCTGACCCTGTCGTGTGTGAACGACATTGTCGCGCTGAAGTTCGACATCTCGCTGAACGCGACCACCTGGATGGGCCGCATCGGCATCCTGGTCGTGCCGCCGGTCGCGTACTTCGTCGCCTACCGGTTCTGCATCGGCCTGCAGCGCAGCGACCGGGCGGTGCTCGAGCACGGCATCGAGACCGGTGTGATCAAGCGACTGCCGCACGGTGAGTACATCGAGATCCACCAGCCGCTCGGCCCGGTCGACGACCACGGTCACCCGATCCCGCTGGAGTACCAGGGCGCGCAGGTCCCGAAGAAGATGAACAAGCTGGGCTCGGCGGGCAAGCCGGGCACCGGTAGCTTCCTGCGGCCCGATCCGTGGCAGGAGAGCGAACAGCACTTCGAGATCGAGCATGCCGAAGAACACCGGCAGCTCGCGGTGCTGCAGCAGCGCCAGGAAAAGGAACACGGTGGCAAACACAGTCACTGACGGCTGAAAAGTGAAGGCCCCGAGTCGAATCCGACTCGGGGCCTTCACTTTGATACGACTACAGCCGTGGTGTGCTGCGCCGGGACGCCTCGATGGCCTCGAACTTCGCCAGATTGTGCCTGGCGTCGGCCAGCGCGTCGTGCGCGTCCGCGGGCACCGGCGGCAGCTCCGGGCGCCCGTGCGCCTCCCAGTGCTGGCGCAGCTCATTGGTGTAGCGGGGGAAGGAGGTGGGCAGGTCCACCATGGAACCCCACAGCTGGCACAGCGCCACATGGTCGTACGCGCCGACCCAGGCCCACAGCTCCGGCACCACCGACGAGCGCGGCACCAGGAACTTGTACAGGTCGTCGCGGATCTGCGCTCGGCTCCGCCACACCCGCGCGGACGGTGAAGGCAGCTGCGGAAGCACGTGCCGACGCACCCACGGGCCCGCCCGGTCGGGATCGAATTCGGTGGACACCGCGTAATATTCGCGTCCGTCCTCGCAGACGACACCGATGGAGACCAGGTCGATGGTCACCCCGTCCTCGATGAATTCGCAGTCGTAAAAATATCGAAGCGAGATCGGTCTTCTCCTCAGCAGTTCGGTCCGGCGCCCGGGTTTCATCAGTACAGCGACGGATTACCCGAACAATCACCCTATGTCGGGTGTGGCTCTGTTTCGTATTCGGGCTCGGCTCGGCGGGGTGGTGGAGTGACCACCCCTACGGTGGGTACCACAGCCGCCCGAGTGGTCCGTATTCTGAACGGGTGAACTGGACCGTCGACGTACCGATCGATCGCCTGCCGGAATTGCCGCCGCTGCCTACCGAGCTGCGCAGGCGGTTGGACGACGCCCTCGCCCGCCCCGCGCTGCAGCAGCCGTCGTGGGACCCGGAGCAGGCGGCGGTGATGCGCACCGTACTGGAGAGCGTGCCGCCGATCTGCGTGCCCGCCGAAGTGGAGGACCTGCGCGAGCAGCTGGCCGAGGTGGCCCGCGGCGAGGCTTTCCTCATGCAGGGCGGTGACTGCGCCGAGACGTTCGCCGACAACACCGAACCGCACATCCGCGGCAACATCCGCACCCTGCTGCAGATGGCCGTCGTGCTCACCTACGGCGCGAGCCTGCCGGTCGTTAAGGTGGCCCGGATCGCAGGCCAGTACGCGAAACCGCGGTCCTCCGATACCGACGCGCTCGGCCTCAAGTCTTACCGCGGCGACATGGTCAACGCACTGGTCGCCGATCCCGATATGCGCGAGCACGACCCGTCGCGGCTGGTGCGCGCCTACGCCAACGCCAGCGCGGCGATGAACCTGGTGCGCGCGCTGACCGGCGCTGGCATGGCCGACCTGCACAAGGTGCACGACTGGAACCGCGACTTCGTCGCCAAGTCGCCCGCAGGCGCCCGCTACGAGGCGCTGGCCGAGGAGATCGACCGCGGCCTCGCGTTCATGAACGCGTGTCGGGTGAACGACCCGAGCCTGAAGTCCGCCCGCATCTACGCCAGCCACGAGGCGCTGGTCCTCGATTACGAGCGCGCCATGCTGCGCCTCAGCGAGAACGCCGCGGGCGAGCCGGTGCTCTACGACCTGTCCGCGCACTTCCTGTGGATCGGCGAACGGACCAGGCAGCTCGACGGCGCGCACATCGCGCTCGCCGAACTGCTCGCCAACCCGATCGGCCTGAAGATCGGCCCGTCGACCACGCCCGAGCTGGCCGTGGAGTACGTCGAACGGCTGGACCCGAACAACGAGCCCGGTCGACTGACCATCGTCTCCCGGATGGGCAACGGCAAGGTCCGCGACGTGCTGCCGCCCATCATCGAGAAGGTGCAGGCGACCGGCCACCAGGTCATCTGGCAGTGCGACCCGATGCACGGCAACACCCACGAGGCCTCCACCGGTTTCAAGACCCGCCACTTCGACCGCATCGTCGACGAGGTGCAGGGCTTCTTCGAGGTGCACCACGCCCTCGGCACCCACCCCGGCGGCCTGCACATCGAGCTGACCGGCGAGGACGTCACGGAATGCCTCGGCGGCGCCCAGGACATCTCCGACCTGGACCTGTCCGGCCGCTACGAAACCGCCTGCGACCCCCGCCTCAACACTCAGCAGTCGCTGGAGCTCGCCTTCCTCGTCGCCGAAATGCTGCGCTGAGCAACGGCTTTCCGAGCACGGCTCCATTCCACAGAGGGTTCATATGGTTCACAGGGGATAGAAACCCTGTGAACCGCATGACAGGTCTGTGGGTAGCGCTCGTGAGACCTGCTGGGTCCTGAATCGACGTGGCCCGAGCCGGACGCTGACGGCACCGCCTACGGCAGCGCGACGAGCGAGACGGTGTCACCCGACTCGATATTGGCGCCGACGGCCGGGGTTTGCGAGACGATGAGTGAGCTGTCGCTGGCCACAAGCTGTTTCACCTCGACGTCGAAACCGAGGGATTGCAGCTTGGCGCGGGCGTTGGCGACGGTCCAGCCGCGCACGTCGGGCATCTTCAGCGCATTGGAGACGAGCAGGGTGACGCCGTCGTCGGATTGAATGGTCGTCCCCGCGACGGGATCGGTGCCGATCGCCTTGTCCGCCTCGACGCCGCGATCGAACTGAGTCTTGGTCTCGCGCACCTCGATCCCCGCGTCGGTGAGGATCTTGGTGGCCTCGTCGGTCGTCTTCCCGCGCACGTCCGGCACCTTCACCGGCTGAGAACCCTTGCTGCGGTAGACCTTCACCTGCGCCCCGGCGGGAAGTACGGTGCCGGGGCGGGGATCGATCTTGGCGAGCGTGCCCTTCGGTGCGGAACTGCCGACTTCGCCGGAATCCACCGGTTGCAGCCCCGCGTCCCGGACCAGCTGGTTGACCCTCGTGATCTGATCGCCAGGGTTGACGTCGGGCACCTTCGGCTTGCCGCTGGACACCAGCACCGCGACCGTCGATCCCTTGGTGACCCGCGAGCCCGCCGACGGATCGCTGCCGACCACCCCGCCGACCGGGATGATGTCCGACGCCTTCTGCCGTACCTCGGTCTCGAAGCCCGCGTCCCGCAGCGCCGCGACCGCGCGGTCGGCGTCCATTCCGGCGATCGCCGGAACCGGCGAATAGCGGCCGAAACCGAGCCACCAGCCGCCGAAACCGACGACCAAGGTGAGAATCGCCACGATCGCCACCCACACCAACGCGGTGCGTCGCGACTTGGTGCGATCGGGCGCATAGGCCTGATACGGCGACGACGCCTGCTGCTGACGCGCGGGCGGCTGGTCGTAGTCGTCCGGCGGACGGTAATCGACCCGAGGCCGCGCCGCCGTGACCACCTTGGTGTGCTGCACCGGCTGCGGCGTGTACGGCTCCGGCGCGGGTACCGCCGCCGGCGGCCGCCCGTTCGCCGCGACAGCCTTGAAGCTGGCACTCAGATGCTCGGCCGACTCCTGCGGCGCGGGCACCCGGTACGGCGGCAGGTTCAACTTCGCGCCGATGTGCCGCAGCGCGGCCGCCATCTCGTTCGCGTCCGCGAAACGGTGCGCGGGCTCCCGCGCCGTGGCCTTGGCGACCAACTCGTCGAACTCCGGCGGCACCCCCGCGATGAACCGGCTCGGGCTCGGCACATCGTTCTCGATCCGCTGATACGCCACCGACAGCGAGGTGTCGCCGGTGAACGGCACCCGCCCGGTCAGCAGCTCGAAAATCAGCACACCGAACGAATAGACATCACTGCGCGCGTCGGCCGTGCCGCTGGTCACCTGCTCGGGGGACAGATAGGCGGCAGTGCCGAGAATCACGCTTGCCGAGGTGGTATTGGCCGCGGCAACCGCGCGAACCAGACCGAAATCGGCGATCTTGACCTCGCCTCCGTCGGAGATCAGCACGTTCTCCGGCTTCACGTCCCGATGCACCAGGCCCGCCGAATGCGCGACGCCGATCGCCGCGAGCACCGGCTCGGCCACCGCCCGTACCGCGTGTGGCGGCATCGGTCCGCGTTCGCGCAGCAACTCGCGCAGCGTGCCGCCCTCGACCAACTCCATGATCAAGAACGGGTACTCGCCGTCGACGCCCTGGTCGTACACCGCGACCAGGGACGGATGCTTGAGCTTGGCGACAGCGCGCGCCTCGAACTCGAACCGGGACAAAAACTGCGGATCACCGGCGAACTTGGGGTCCATCACCTTGATGGCGACGGGACGATCCAGACGGGTGTCGACACCACGGAAGACCATCGACATGCCGCCGCGGGCAATCGGCGCATCGATGCGATAGCGCCCTTCCAGCATCTGGCCGATCAATTGATGTCCTCCGGCTTTCACAAAGTTCTCACCCCTCGCGGTACGTGCCACAAGTGATCGACCGCCCCGTGCGGCCCTCACGATGGTATCGACCGAACGTGTCCGGGTGTCTCACGACGTGCGGCAGCGGACCGTCTACCGTTATCCGGGTGAGTGCATTTCCCTGCAGTGATGATGTCCTTCCGGAGTCCGTGGCGCTGCTGCCGCTGCCCGAGGTGGCCGAAAGACTCGGGCTCGTGGTGACCCGCGTCCATCAGATGCTGCGCGACCACCAGCTGCTCGCCGTCCGCCGCGACGGCGTGGCCGGCGTCCCCGAACGATTCTTCGACGACGAGGGCGCGATAGTCAGATTCCTTCCCGGTCTGATCACCGTGATGAAGGACGCCAAATACACCGACGAAGAAATCCTGCAATGGATCTTCACCGACGACGACAGCCTCCCCGGTAAGCCGGTCGACGCCCTGCACGGGCCGCTCGCCCGCGAGGTCATCCGGCGCGCCGCCGCAGACCCGTTTTGATTGGCCGCGTGGCCGCGGCGTGTTCGTGGCCCCTGGAAGTCTCGCGTCCGAGCGGTCGAGACTTGCGACTTCGTCGCGTGCGCTTCGACCGCTCGGACGCGAGACGGGCCACGAACGGCGCTCGCAGGACTCGCGCGTGGTGGGTGCGTGGGGTAGCGAGCGGCAAGACCAACGGGGAACTGCGAGAGTAGTCAGCCCTTCGCTAGCTTCCTCGGCGGTGTAGTGCGGCGCGGGTGAATTCGGTTGCGGCCACGCGGAGGCGCTGGTGGCGGGGGACTATGGCGCGATCGGTGAAGACGGCGTAGTCCGAGGCTTCGATGCGGTCGAGGATGCTGGCGTAGAGGACGGCCGCGGTGCGGATGGCGGGGCGTACGCGGGGGTCGAGTAGGTCTATGCCGGGCTGGGCGCGGCGGTAGATGTCTCGGTTGATCGCGATGAGGTGGGCGAGGACTCGGCGTACGCGGGGGTCGGTGTGGGCTGTGTGGCGGCAGTGGGCGAGCAGGGCGTCGTCGACGCCGAAGGCGGCCAGCTCGTCGGCGGGGAGGTAGACCCGGCCGCGGTCGAGGTCTTCGGCTACGTCGCGCAGGAAGTTGGTGAGCTGGAAGGCCTCGCCGAGCGCGGCGGCGGCTGGTTCGGCCTCGGCGATCGGCACGACGGTGCCGAGGACCGGCAGTAGTTGGAGTCCGATGGCGGCGGCTGAGCCGCGCGTGTAGTCGCGTAGCTCGGCCATGGTGGCGTAGCGATCGCGGAACCGCGGGGTGCCGGGGACGTCCATTCGCATGGAGTCCAGGAACGTCCAGAAGTGGTGGGCGGCAATGCCGTGGCGGTGGATGGTGTCGGCGACCGCGAGTAGGACCATGGTGCGCGAGTGCTGACCGGCGGTGGTCGCCGGACTGTGCTGGCGTCGCTCGAGGGCGATGCGCAGCTGCTTCTCGATCAGGTCGAGTTCGTCGGCGGGACCGCGCTCGGGACGATCACCTTGCGGGAAGCATTGTGCGGCAGCGCTTTCCGCGTGGTCGACGATGTCGTCCACCATCCTGGCGAACGCGTACAGCGCGTGCACCGCGGGCCTGCGCTCGGCCGAGAGCAACCGGGTCGCCAGAAAGTACGTCCGGCCGTGCGCCGCCGCGATCTGCCTGCATTCGCGATACGCGACGGCGAGCTCGGTGCTGCGCTGCGCCGCGCCGCTCATGGTCGAGCGTGTGTGGCCGGGTCGATGCTCGGCGGGGTGCTCCGCAACCGCAGCGGGTCCACCTTGCGCAGCGACATCGCCGCCACCACGGCGGCGAAGGTCGCGGCGGCCACGTGCCAGAAGTTGTACAGGCCGATCGAGCCGTCCGGCTGGAACACCAGCATCAGCCAGGTACACAAGCCCACTAACACCATCAATGTCGTGGTGGAGAGCGCGAACCCGGCGGCCAGCGCCAGCGGCCACGAGTAGTACCAGGGCAGCGCGGCAGGGGAGAGGATGACGATCGCGACGAACGCGATCAGGATCCCGAAGACCGCCTCGCGCTCACTGTGCCGGAACCGCCACCAAGCCCATACCAGCACAGCCACCAGCGCTACCGCGCACAGCGCCCTGGTCACGTTGAGTACCTTGCCCGAATCGAACGGAGTCACCCAGCCGATCGCATGCATCATGATCGTCGGCAGTGAGAGCCAGTTGATAATCTTCTTCGACCCGGACAGCGCGGTCAACCAGCCGATGCCGACGCCTGCGATGGCCGAGGCGGCCACGAAGACCAGTGCGAACACGCTGAGCCCGAGCCCGGCGATCTTGGCGAACATCAGCGCGGGGTGCGGCATGTCCTCGGTCGACTCGGCGGCATCGTGCGGACGTTCGCTTTCCGGCAGGTTCGCCGGGTCGCGCCCGGCTCGTTGGGCGGCGCGCTTCTCGCGTTCGTGCAGCATCCAGATCCACACCAGGAACGGCAGCGCGATGCCTGCCGTCGCCTTGATCGCGACGCCGATGGCGACCACCACGATGCCCGCGACGTGGTGGCGTTCCAGTACCAGCGCGATGCCCGCGCACATCAGCCCGACCATCAGCATCTCGTTGTGCACGCCGCCGAACAGGTGGATCAGCACCAACGGGTTGAGCACGGCCAACCACAGCGCGACCGTCGGCTTGCCGCCGAGGTGCTTGGTCAGATAGGGCACCGCCCACATCATCAGCGCCAGGCCGGGCAGCATCACCAACCGCATCGCGATGGTGCCCGCGACCACATTGTCGCCGGTGATGCTGGTGATGCCATGACCGAGCAGCAGGAAGATCGGGCCGTACGGCGCGGTGGTGGTCTTCCACACCGGGCTCACATTGTCGAGCAGTACACCCGGGTTCCTGATGGGTCCGTCGACGTAGGGGTCGTAACCGTCCCGCAGCAGCGCGCCCTGCGCCAGATACGAATAGACGTCCTGGCTGAACATCGGCACCGCGAACAGCAGCGGGGTGATCCAGATGCCGACGATCACGCGCAGCTCGTTCAGCGTCACACCGGCATCCAGCCGATCGCCCGTGCCGATCGTGGTGCGGCCCAGCCGCACCCACGCGGTGATCATCAGGAGTACGCCGATCCAGATGACGATGGTCGACAGCGCGTACCCGTGGCCGAACCGTAGCCAGGACAGGTGCAACGCCTCGAGGATCGGATCCCGCTTCCGGGTGCTGCCCGCGCCGAAACCACCGAAAGTGATCAGGATCGCGCCGTAGAAACCGAGCAGCGCGGCATGCCCTTCCGGGCTGCGCAGGAACACGGCGGCGGTGCGCATCCACGACCGCGCACCATGGGGCTCGGTGGTGGCCGATTCGCGCTTCGCCGCGGTGTTCGGTGCGTGGCCGGTGATATCTGTCAATGTGGCCTCTGCGGCACGCGTTTCGGGGGATGCCATCTGGTGTCGGTCCCCCCGAATGGTCAGCGGTCGCAACCGCGAGCGAATAGGTCGGCGCCTAGTTTACGGCGTCGCAGGGAACACTATCCCGCTGGTACGCGGGGTTTCATCTCGAGCGGGACGCATATCACCGGTAATGCGGGTTGCCGCCAGTTTTCCGGACAGCAGCGTCGTCGGCACGCCGACCCCCGGGGTGGTGCCACAACCGGCGATAACTACGTTGTCGCTGGTGCGCGGAAAATTGCGCGTGCGGAATGGTCCGGTCTGCCGGAAGAGGTGGGCCGCGGAGAACGGAGTACCGGCAAGCATGCCCTGATCCCGCCAGGTTTGCGGGGTATCGAGATGGTCGACGGTGAAATGCGCGGCGATGCCGCGATAGCCGCGAACTTCCAGCACACCCAAGAGTTCGCGCAGATAGGCGGGGCCGATGCGGGGCCAATCCAAGGGGGCGGCGTCGAGATTGGGGCAGGGGGCGAGCAAGGAAAACGGTTCGTGCTGTCCGTCGGCGCGGGTGATGTAGAGGCCGGGGTCGGTGAGCGCGGGGCGGGTCAGCAACAGCGACGGGTCGCTCATCAACCGGCCCCGCCGGCCCGCGATCTCGGCGAACGTCTGGTCCCACGCCTCGCCGAATTCGATGGTGTGGTGCGCCTGGACGGGCCAGGTCCGCGCGATCTCGGCAGGCACCGTGCCATGCGCGACGACCGCCGAGGGTGCGGCCCGCAGGCCACGGCGCCGACGCACGCCGAACCGATCGATGGACCCGAGGTCGACGGTCAGTACCAGTGCGTCGCAGTCGAACCGGCGCCCGTCCGCGGTGCGTACTCGTTCGGCGCGCCGCCTCGCGTAGTGCACCCCGGTCACCTCGGTGCCCAGCTCCAGCGTGCCGCCCGCCGCCGTGAACGCCTCGGCCATGGCCTCCGCGATGGCCCGCATGCCGCCCTCGGGGAAGTAGACGCCGAGCGAGGTGTCCATGTGCGGGATCGCACCGTACACCGCGAGCGCCTCGGCGGGCGGCAGGCCCGCGTAGAGCGCCTGGAAGGTGAACAGCCGGGCCAGCCGCGGATCGTCGAGGAACCGCCCGACCCGGGGGCCGAGCTTGCCGAATCCGCCGAGCCGCAGCAAAGCCGCCAGCGCCCTTCGCTTTTCGGGCACCCGGATCATGTCCAGCGGCGAATCGAAGTTGGTGTCCATGAAATCGGTGAATTCCGCCGCGTAGATCCGCGCCAGCCAGTCCCGCAGCCGCCGGTAGCCGCGTGCCTGGTCCGGTCCGCAGGCCAGCGCGATCTCCTCGGCCATGGCTTCGGGGTCGGCGAACACGCGGATGGTGGCGCCGTCGGCGAATTTCGCGTGATAGCTGGGGGCCAGCTGATGGATGCGAAGGGCGGGCTTGCACGTCTCCGGCGTCCGGCCGACCGCGGCCAAGGCGTCGGTGATCAGTTCGGGCAGCGTCAACACGGTTGCGCCGGAATCGATCTCGTAATCCGGGCCCTGGTAGCGACCGACCCGCCCACCCGGATGATCGGCCCGCTCGAGCAGCGTGACCTTGCGCCCCGCACCGGTGAGATACAGCGCGGCGGACAGCCCCGCCAGTCCGGCACCGACCACGACGATGCGATCCGTCGGTCCGGCAACGGTTTTCACCGGACGGGCGGCGCCGCGCCTGGCTTGACCGGGCATCGCGACCGGTATTCCCCGGACGAGCAGGTAGCGATCGTTCGGTCCGGCAGCGTCTTTCATACGGTTCTCCTCTTCGCGGCACGCATCGGACCGGCGCCGACGTCGACCAGGGGTACCCGACCGGCCGGTGCCGCAACCACTTTCACGCGGCGCGTTTGGTCGCCGCCAAGGCCATGGCGCGTAACTGCTCCTTCGCGCCCGGGGTCGCGGCGCTGGTTTCGATGGCGGCCAGTCCCGCGTCGGTGAGCTCGGTGATCCGGCGCTCCACCTCGTCCACCGCGCCCAGTTCGGTGAGCACCGCGCGCAACCGCGCCACCTCGTCCGGACCGAGGTCGGTGCCGATGCTGGTGCGCAGCAGCTTCGCCGCGGCCGGATCGGTCTGGTCGGCGCGCCGCAGCGCCTCGGCGAGCAGCACGGTGCGCTTGCCTTCGCGCAGGTCGTCGCCGGACGGTTTGCCGGTGACGGCGGGATCGCCGAACACGCCGAGCAGGTCGTCGCGCAGTTGGAAGGCGATGCCGATATCGGTGCCGAACGTGCGGTAGGCGTCGACCAGGTCCGCGTCGGCGTCGGCGATGGCCGCGCCGAGGTGCAGCGGGCGTTCGACGGTGTAGGCGGCGGTCTTGTACCGGTTGATCCGCAGCGCGGCCTCGACCGATTCGTCGCCGCCCGCCTCGCCGTTGATGTCGAGCAGCTGGCCGCCGAGCACCTCGGTGCGCATGCCCGCCCACACCGGCGCGAACCGCGCGATGGCCGCCGGGTCGAGCCCGGAGGCGTGCACCATGTCGTCGGCCCAGGCCAGCGCCAGGTCGCCGACCAGGATCGCGACGCTGGCGCCGAAGTGCGCGGCGTCACCCGCCCAGCCGCGGTCGCGGTGGCGCTGTTCGAAGTCGACGTGCACGGTGGGGAAGCGGCGGCGGGTGCGCGAGGAATCGATGATGTCGTCGTGGATCAGTGCGCACGCTTGGACGAGCTCCAGCGCCGAGCACGCGGTGAGCACCGCGTCGGCTTCCGCGCTGTCGGCATCGCCGCCCGCACCGAGCCAGCCGGTCCAGGCGAACGCGGGCCTGGTGCGCTTGCCGCCGCGCAGCACGAACAGCTGCAATGCGTCGGCGGCCTCGACGAAGACCGGTCCCAGCTCCTCGACGGTCCGGCGGCGGGAAGCGAAGAAGCTGGTCAGCGCGCCTTCAACGGCGGCGACAAAGGCCGGGGTGCCCGGCTGCGGTGCGATCAGCTCGGCCGCCGAGGTGCGGTGAGGCGTCTGGGTACCGGGTCCGGCGGACAGGGGAGCCTCCAAAATCGTGGTGGACGCGTGGTGCCCGGGCACGGTCTATCGGATGTGGCCCGGTGTGGTCTGGTCCGAAGAATACGCGGGCGGTGGGAACGACCCGTCAGGGCTGCCGCCGGTCACCACTACACTGAATCGGTGACTTTCGACAATGCGCGGGGACGATCGACCCCAGGCCGTCCGCCCCGGACGCACCCGGACGTCTCTGGAACACCCTCGGTTGTGCAGAGTCTGCGGGCCCATTCGGGTGCCGCCGTGCCGTTCTCCGTGGAGTTCAATCCGCCGCGTGACGCCGCCGCCGAGGCGCGCCTCTGGCGTGCCGTCCGCCAATTCGAGCGGATGCATCCCGCGTTCGTCTCGATGACCTACGGCGCGGGCGGCTCGACCCGCGACCGCACCGTGCGGGTCACCGGCGCGCTGGCGCAGGAGACCACGCTGCTGCCGGTGGCGCATCTGACCGCCGTCGAGCACAGCCTGGCCGAGTTGCGCTCGCTGGTCGGCGCCTACGCCGATTCGGGCATCCGCAACATCCTGGTGCTGCGCGGTGATCCGCCCGGTGATCCGCTCGGCGAGTGGCACCAGCATCCCGAGGGCGTCGCCTACGCCGAGGAACTGGTGCGCATCGTGCGCGACCTCGGCGACTTCCACGTCGGCGTCGCCTCGTTCCCGCAGGGTCACCACCGCTCACCCGACCTGGACTCCGACACCGCCTTCCTGGCCGCGAAACTGCGTGCGGGCGCGGAGTATTCGATCACCCAGATGTTCTTCGACGTCGAGCACTACCTGCGGCTGCGTGATCGGATCGCGAAGTTCGACCCGATCGAGGGCGCCAAGCCGATCATCCCCGAGCTGATGCCGATCACCTCGCTGCGCACCGTGGCCAGGGCCGAGGAACTGTGCGGCCGTGCGCTGCCCGCGTCGGTACTCGACCGGCTGAACAAGGCCGCGGGCGACGCACCCGACGGGAACCAGGCCGCGGTGCGCGAGGTCGGCATCGAGATCGCCACCGAGATGGCGCAGCGGCTGATCGACGAGGGCGCCCCCTGCCTGCACTTCATCACGCTGAACTTCGCCAAGGCGACCACCGAGGTGCTCACCAACCTCGGTTACGGCGTCACCGCGGCCCCGATGAGCGCGTAAGTCACCTACCGGCGCGTGCCTTTTGGTTTCTCCTGCCGGTGATTCGGTGCGCGGGAAGCCGAAAGATGCGCGGCTACCAGCCCGGCGCGCCCGCGAGTGGGACGTTGACGTAGCTGGGCGTCGATGGGTCCAGTTGCAGGTGTTGGGGTTTGAGCTCGGTGGCGTCCAGCATGGGGCGGATGGGCAGGCCCTTTGGGTAGTTGCCCGCGAAGATGTCGATCCGAAGCCGGTGTCCGGGTTGCAAAATCGCGTCGGTGGCGGCGAGGCCGAGGTCGAGCTGGGTGGGCTCGCCGGGGACAGCGGGCTGTCGGGCGGCCAGGGACAGTAGCGGATACGGATCGGTGTAAGCCCCGTCGGGCGACCGGCGGCTTTTGCCTTCGTCGACGGCGCGCATCGAGGTCAGCAGCTGACCGGTGCTCAGCGTGACCGAACGGCCATCGGGGGCAACATCGTTCAGCGTCGCGGTCCAGTAGCCGTCGGTGGCGTCGTGCACGGTGTTCAAATGCACCGAGATCGGTCCGGAGATCGTTGTCGGCTCGGCCACCGGCGGGCTGGTGAAGGTGAGCCCGCTGAGTTCCTGCACCCTGGCGTCCTTGCCGCAGCCGGTGAAGACCAGGAGGCCCGCGGTGCCCTGAACCGAGTCGGCCGAGCACAGGCTGGCAAGGCCGGGGGCGACGGTGAGTCGCGTCGTCTCGGAAGTGGGTGCGGTGGTGAGGGTTCCGTCGTGCACGCTGGTGCTGGTGGTGCCGCTCGGCGTCGCGGCGAGGTACAGCCGCCGGTGGCTCGCAGCCGGCCGGGGGAACTGCTCGGCGCTGGTCCAGCCGCCGCCCTGCTGCCACATCGTCACCGGCCCGTAGCTGTCGATGCCGTTGTCGATGCCCTTGAGCCACTTGTCGAACCACACGCGCTGCAGCACATCGATGCGGGGTGGCTCGCCGGACTTGCCGCGCATGTCGAAGCCCGCGTTCACGTGGTAGCTGTTGCCCATGATCAGCTGCTTCTGCCCGGGCGGCAGCGGAATGTCCTGGTAGATCCGGGGTTCCCCGTTCACGAAGTTGTCGTGCCAGCCGCCGATCACCAAGGTGGGTACGGTGATGCGTTCGGGATGCCCGAGCCAGGCCTGGCGGATCGGACTCGCCGGATCGAGTACCTGCTCCAGTTGCGGGGGAATTGCGTCGAAGGAATTGGTGGTCATCGTCTGAATCCCGACGTCCATGAACGACATCGGGCTGGCCAGCCGATCGGCGAGCCACTGCGTGTCGAATCTGCCTTGCAGCAGCGACATGAGGTCCGGCATCAGCTTGGCCGCGTTGACCGCCAGCAGGTAGGGGAGCAGGATGCCGATGGCCGCGCCGCCCGGGGCGATCATGTCGCGCACCAGATCGTTGCCCGGAACCACCGGCACGATGGCTTTCAGTGCGGGCGGCTGCTTTTCGGCCGCCTGTACCTGGTTGATTCCCGAATAAGAGGCACCGGTCATGCCGATGTTGCCGTCCGACCACGGCTGGGCGGCTGCCCAGGCGATGACTTCCGGGGTGTCCTGCTGGTCCTTTGGCCCCCACGGTTCCCAGATCCCTTGGGAGAAGCCGGTTCCCCGCACATCTACGACGACCTGGGTGTAGCCGCTGCGAACCAGGTTGGGGTCCACTGCGAAAGCGCGCCCGAACCCGCCACCCGCCACCCGCGTGGCGTCGGTCAGGGCTTCCAATGGCGTGCCGGGCAACTCGAAGTCGCGAAGGAATCCGACCACCGCGTCCGAGAGCACCGGTATGGACAGCGCGGTTTGCGCGATCATCGACAACAGCTTCGTGTAAGGCGTCAGGTTCACGATGGTCGGCAGTGGCGTCGCGACCGGACCGTTCGCGTCCGCCGGGCGGTACACATTCGCCTTCAGCACCGTGCCGTCGCTCATCGTGATCGGCACATCCCACTCGATGTGCATAGACGGATACCGCTGCGGCCCATCGTGCAGCGCCGTCCACTCCGCCGCGCCCTCGGGTGCCGCCGGTGCGCCGGGCGCCACCAGCAGCTGTGAAACCGCGAGCAGGGCGAGCGCTCCGACGAACCAGCGGGTTCCCCGGCGGGCAGCGGTATTCCTCATCCACATCCTCCGTCATCTGATCGAGCGGAAATATACATGCAGGGATGTATGTTTCGTGAGGGATTCCGGAAAGCATGCCGATTTCGGAAAGCTCGCCGTGTCGGTATCGCCGGGTCAGGGGTTCCGCGATACCGACACGGCGAGCTCATCCGCTGGCCTCGGCGCTGTAACGGTGGCCGCCGCCGTGACTCAGGCGGCGCGGGCCGCGCGCAGTCCCCATGCCTCGGCGAGCAGACGGTGCGATGCCAACCGGTCGGCGTGCCGGTGGGTGACGCTGGTGACCAGGAGTTCGTCGGCGCCGGTGACGTGCTGCAGTGCTGCCAGCCGCTCGACGACAGTGCCAGGCGCGCCGACGAATTGGGTGGCCAGGCGGTCGGCGACGAGGCGGTGCTGCTCCGGGGTCAGCGGGGTGGCGGTGGCCGGGTCGAGGTAGTCGGCGGCGCCCGCTCCGCTGCGGATGCTGTGCACCCAGTGGCCGTAGGTGGCGGCGAGGCGGTGCGCGGCGGCGTCGTCACCGGCGACGACCACATCCGCCGAGACCACCACGTACGGCTCGGCCAGCCGATCGGACGGGCGGAAGGCCGTGCGGTAGGCATCGACGGCGTCCAGGGCGGTACCGGGGGACACGTGATAGGCCGCCACGAACGGCAGCCCGAGCTGACCGGCGAGCACCGCGCTCTCGCCACCCGAGCTGCCGAACAACCACAGCTCCACCTGTGCGCCCTCGCCCGGAACGGCATGCAGGGCAACACCTTCCGGGCTCACGAAGTGCCCGCCGAGCAGCGCGCGCACCTCGTCGACCTGTTCGGCGAAGTCCAGCGGCTGCGCGCCGCGCTGTTGCAGCGCGCTGATCGAGGCGAGGAACTTGGAGCGGTCGGCGATCCGGCCCGGATCGAACGGCGGCGGAACCACCACGCCGTCTCGGATGGTGGTCCGCCCGGTGGCCGTGTCGACCTTGGGGTGACTGCCCTTCGGGTGCGACGGTTCCGATCCGTACTGGCTGCGGCGATGGCCCGACCGGCCGAGCCCGAGGTCGAGGCGGCCCGGATACAGCGCGTCGATGGTGCCGAATGCTTCCACGATCGACGCCGAGGTGTGGTGGCCGACCTGAACGGCCGCCGACCCCACCCGAATTCGCGAAGTGGCCGCCGCGACCAGTCCGATCAACGTGATCGACGCGGAACTGGCCACCGAGACGAAGTGGTGCTCGGCGAGCCAATAACGGTGGTAGCCCCACTGTTCCGCGTGCTGCGCGAGATCGATGGTGTTGCGCAACGCCTGCTGCGCGGTGGATCCGGCGCTGATCGGGGACAGATCGAGGATCGATAGTGGGACCGTCATGAATTCCTCCCCAGCCGTGGATGCTGTTCGCCCGCTTCGATGGCCACCCGCAGCCGGTTTTCCGCGGGCGCGAGCGGGCAGGTCGCGAAATCGGTGAAAGCGCAGGGCAGATTCGCCGCGCGATTGAAGTCGAGGCGCACCGTGCCGTGCGCGTCCGGCGGGCCGACGGCGAGCGAGCGCGCCGCCGGATAGGTGGTGATACCGCTCGTGGCGTCGGTGAACAGCAGTCGAAGGTCGGCGGGATCGCCGAACGCGATGACTCGCTCGGTGGCCTCGCCGATGCTGAATTCGATGGTGCCCGAGGCGGTGTGGTGGTGCTCGAGTCCGTCGATCACCGCACCGGTGGTCACCGCACGCGGCTCGTCGAACGGGGTGAACCGGCCTGGCACGACCCAGCGCGGGTCGGGTGCGTAGCTGGGAATGCCGTCGAAACTCAGCAGCGTCGGCGCGGCCGGATCGTGCACCCGTACCCCGTACCGGCCGGTGCGGCGGATCACCTCGAGCACCCGATGCTCGTGCCGCACACTGAGTCCCGGCGCACCCTCGGCGGGCTTGATGATCTGCACGCCCGCGATGCCGACGCCGTCGAACGTCAAACGGTCGGCGGGCTGTGCGGTGATGAACACCTTGTTGTCGGTGACCCACCAGGTGCCGGGCAGGTCGGGCAGCCGCTCGGGTTGGTCGGTGAGCCAATGCAATCCGGTCAGGCTGAGGAAGCCGAGCGGGTCGCGCAGCTGCTCTTCCCTGGCGTGCTGCCACCGGGCCCACTCGGTTTCGAAAACGGTGCTGATGCTGGTTGTCATGACGCTCGTGCTCCTTCGTTGGCGGTGGTGTGCCGGTGCGGATGGCGTAGACCGAGGTGGTCGCGCAGGGTGGTGCCGCGGTATTCGGTGCGGAAGCTGCCGCGCTCCTGCAGTTCGGGGACGACCCGGTCGACGAATTCGTCCAGCCCGCCCGGGGTGAGGTGCGGGACGAGGATGAATCCGTCACTGGCGTCGGCCTGGACATAGGTGTCGATCTGCTCGGCGACCGCGGCGGGCGTGCCGACGAACTGCTGGCGCGCGGTGACCTCGATGATCAGCTCACGGATGCTGAGTTTTTCGGCCTCGGCCTTGGCGCGCCACGCTTCGGCGACGGCGCGCGGGTCCTTGGCGTGGCGCACCCGGCCGCGGGTGATGGTGACATTGTCGGTCGGTTCGACGTCGGGCAGCGGGCCGTCCGGGTCGTAGCCGGAAAGGTCACGGCCCCAGACCTGTTCGAGGAAGGCGATGGCGGTCTGCGGGCCGACCTGCTGTCGCCGGATGTGGCGGGCGCGGTCCTCGGCGTCCTGCGCGCTGTCGCCGAGCACGAAGGTGGCTGCTGGAAGGATCTTCAGCTCGTCCGGCGTCCGGCCGTATTTCACCAGCCTGCCCTTGACGTCGGCGTAGAAGCGTTGTCCGGCCTCCAGCGTGCCGTGGCCGGTGAAGATCGCGTCGGCGGCAGCGGCCCCGAACTCACGGCCGTCGTCGGAATCACCCGCCTGCAACAACACGGGGTGCCCCTGCGGGCTCGGGGGCAGCACGAACCGGCCCGCGATGTCGAATTGGGTACCGCGGTGCCGGGTTTCGGGTATCTCGCGGGCGAACACCCCGGCGGCTCGATCGATGACCAGTGTGTCGGCGGCCCAGCTGTTCCACAGCTTGCGGGTCACCTCGACGACCTCCGCGGCGCGCTGGTAGCGCTGACCGTGCTCGAGATAACCGCCGCGGCGGAAGTTTTCGCCGGTGAACGCGTCGGAGGAGGTGACGACGTTCCAGGCCGCGCGACCGCCGGACAGGTGATCCAGTGAGGCGAACTGCTTGGCCAGTTCGAACGGCTCGTTGTAGGTGCTGTTGATGGTGCCCGCGAGGCCGAGTTTGTCGGTCACCCCGGCCAACGCGTTGAGCACGGTGAAGGTGTCCGGCCTGCCGACTACGTCCAGGTCGTGGATGCGCCCGAGGTGTTCGCGCAGCCGCAGACCCTCGGCCAGGAAGAAGAAGTCGAACAGGCCGCGTTCCGCGGTCTTCGCCAGATGCACGAACGATTCGAAGTCGACCTGGCTCTTGGACGCCGGATCGGCCCAGACGGTGGTGTTGTTGACCCCGGGGAAGTGGGCCGCGAGGTGGATGCGCTTGCGTGGTTTGCCGGTCACGACGCTGTCCCTTCGTTGATCGTGGTGC
Organism: Nocardia iowensis; assembly: GCF_019222765.1. Taxonomy (NCBI): domain Bacteria; kingdom Bacillati; phylum Actinomycetota; class Actinomycetes; order Mycobacteriales; family Nocardiaceae; genus Nocardia; species Nocardia iowensis. The sequence goes on from NZ_CP078145.1 coordinate 2,525,096, forward strand.
GGTCGGTGTAGCGGCTGACCGGTCGAGGCAGGCCGAGACGATCGCGCAATGTGCCGCCGGAGTGCGGTTCGCGTGCCAATACGCCGAGGTGACGCACCGCGGCCGGTACCGCGAGCGGGCGGAGTACGACACCGTCGGCGGCACCGGAAGTTTCGATGGTGGTCAGCAATTCGCGCAGCGCTGCCGGAGTACCGATGTGGCGCAGGCTGGTCGGGGCGGCCGGCTCGGCGAACGCCGCCGCCCACCGGTCGAGCTGAACCACTTCATCGTTCGCCGCGGCCGCTGAATCGGCCAGGTGGAGGTCGATGTCGAGCAAGACGAGCACCGAATCGGGGTCGCGATCAGCGGCCAGTACGGCCGTGCGCAGCGCGGTACGCTTGGCACGCGCCGAATCGAGATCGCCTGCGGCAACGCGGATCAGATCGCCGCGTTGCACCGCTACCGCCGTACTCGCGTCGTCCTCCGCACGCACCGCGATGATCGATTGCCCCTGCGGGGAACGCGGCGTGATCGACGGCCCACGCACCGAGAAATTGTCCCCGGCGAAGTCGATGTAGTGCAGCTTGTCCCGGTCGATGAAGCGCCCGGTGGGCACATCACGGATCTCCGCGTCGTCCTCCCAGCTGTCCCACAGCCGGGTGACCACCTCGATCGCCTCGTCCGCCTCGTGCCACAGCGACGCCGCGTCCTGCGCGCTCTTCCGCCCGAATGCCCGTGCCTGCTCGGCCCCCTCGGAGACGGTGACCTCCCAGCCCGCGCGCCCTAGCGTGGCGAAATCCAGACTCTGGATGGCCTTGGCCAGATGGAACGGCTCGGTGTGTGTCACGGGCGCCTGCGGCAGCAGCCCGATGCGCCGGGTAGCCGCCGCCACCCGCGCGGCGATCGCCACCGCGTCGAGCCTGCCGCGCTCGGCGCCGGGCCCACCGGGCTGCAATCCGAACGAGTCGGGCACGAATACCGCGTCGACACCGGCGTTTTCGGCTGCCGTGCTGACATCGACCCAGTAGGCACCGGTGAACAGATCCTCGGCCCGCGAGTCCGCTCGCCGCCACGACGCCGGATGCACGCCCGTCCCGGCGAGTTCCACCGCCACAAAGAAGTCGGAATCGGCCATCAGTAGGTTTCCTTCCAGTCGAGGCACTGCCGTGCCGCCGGGTGGCTGCCGGTGCCCGCGGCGTCGGGTGCGAAAAACAGCGCGTGCTGCCATAGGGCTGCGGCGGCGGAGTGCTCGGGCGCGCGCAGGTGCGTGCGCCACCAGCGTTTCGCCATGGCGGGCAGCGATGGGGCCTGCTCCGGTCGGCTCCGGCAGCACGCGCGCCGGTCGGTGCGGACGAGTATCCGGCTGTGCCGGTAGGTCGGATCCGACATCAGGATGGTCCTTTCGCGACGGCGTGGGTGGGGATGGCCGACAACAGCTCACGGGTGTATTCGTGCTGCGGGTTGCCGAAAATCTCTGCGGTGGGCCCGGATTCGACGATGCGTCCGTGCCGCATGACCGCCACGTGATCGCTGATCCGGCGGACCACCGCGAGGTCGTGCGAGATGAACAGGTAACTCAGCGCGAGTTCGGCTTGCAGCCGGTCGAGCAGCTCCAAAATCTGGGCCTGGACCGAGGCGTCGAGGGCGGAGACCGGTTCGTCCAGCACCAGCAGGTCCGGGTGCAGGGCGAGGGCGCGGGCGATGGCGACGCGCTGGCGTTGTCCGCCGGACAGTTCCGCGGGGCGGCGTTGCGCGAAGTGCTCCGGCAGCGCCACCTGTCCGAGCAGTTCGGCGACCCGCGCCTGCCTGGCCGCGCGATCGCCGACGCCATAGGCGCGCAATGGTTCCGCGATGATGGTGCCAACCCGCCACCGTGGATCCAGCGACGAATACGGGTTCTGATACACCACCTGGAACCGCTTGCGCAGCGCCCGCAGCCGCGATCCGCGGACCCGGGTCAGCTCGTGCCCGTCGAACGTGACGCGTCCGCTGTCGGGCTCGGTGAGCCGCAGCGCGATTCGCGCCGTCGTCGACTTACCGGAACCGGATTCGCCTACCAGCGACAGGGTTTCGCCGCGCCCGAGTTCGAAGCCGACGCCGGCGACCGCCGTCACCGACCCGCCCGCCTGCGCGCGGAAACGCTTGCGCACCTCGCGCAGCGCGAGCAGTGGGGCACCCGTACGCGGCTTCGGTGTCCGGTAGGCGCCCGCGGGCGCCAGGCTCGGTGACGCCGCGAGCAGCCGCTTCGTGTACGGATGGCGCGGCTCGGTCAGCACGGTCGCGGTCGGTCCGCTCTCCACGATCTCACCGCCGCTCAAGACGACAATCCGATCCGCACGCTCGGCGGCCACCGCGAGATCGTGCGTGATCAGCAGCACCGCGGTGCCGTTGGCCGCGATCTGGGTCGCCAGCTGATCGAGCACCCGGCGCGCCACCGTGGCGTCCAGCGCACTGGTCGGCTCGTCCGCGATCACCAGCTCCGGTTGGCAGGCCAGCGCGGACGCGATGAGCACCCGCTGCCGTTGCCCGCCCGACAGCTCATGCGGGTACTGCACCTCCCGCAGTTCCGGCCGATCCAGTCCGGCATCGGCCAGCAGCTCGACCGCACGCCCGCGCGCCGACCGGCGGTCGGCCAACCGGTGCACCACCAGCGCCTCGGCCACCTGGTCGCCGACGCGCCGTACCGGATTCAGCGACAACCCGGGATCCTGCGGCACGAAGCCGATCCGGGCACCACGCAGCTGCCGCAAAGCTCGTTCGGAGCGTGTATCGATGACCTGCCCGTCGAAGGCGATCGTCCCGGCGGTGATTTCGGCATTCGCCCCGAGCAGGCCGATCACCGCCTGCGCGAGAGTCGACTTGCCCGAGCCGGATTCGCCGACGAGCGCCACCACTTCGCCCCGCGACACACTCAGCGACACCCCGGCCAATGCGGTGACCGGGCCGGAGTCGGTCCGGTAACGGACGCGGAGGTTGTCGATCCGCAACAGCGGACCGGTTGCCCGAGACGGAGAAGTGGTCATGGCTATTCGTTCCTTCCTGCGGCGCGCCCGAGACGCTGGGCGGCCAAGACGACCGCGATGATGACCAGGCCGGGGAGCGTGGTCATCCACCAGGCGGTGGCGAGGTAGTTGCGGCCCTCGGAGATGAGCGAACCCCATTCGGGGATCGGTGGTTTCGCGCCGTAGCCGAGGAAGCTCAGCGCCGAGACCGAGAGCACGGCCATACCGAACTCGACGGCGGCCAGCGCGAGCACCGGCTGGTAGGAGTTGGGCAGCACGTGTCGCAGCAGGACCGTGTACCAGCGGACACCGGATGCCTGCGCGGCCTCGACGTACACCGCGTGGCGCACCCGCAGCACGTCCGATCGCATCACTCGCGCGAAGTTGGCGACCAGCGAGACACCCACCGCGATCGCCACATTGCGGGTGCCGAAGCCGAGCGCGGTGACCAGTGCCAGCGACAGCAGCAGCGCCGGAATCGACAGCAGCACATCGACGAAGCGCATGACCACGGTGTCGACAACCCCACCGGCCGCCCCGGACAGCAGGCCGAGGACCGATCCCGCGATGAGCGCGATGCCGACCGCGGCAAGCGTGGCGGTGAGCGAAAGGCCCGCGCCGTGCACCATGCGCGTGTAGAGATCGCGCCCGAGATTGTCGGTGCCGAACCAATGTTGCGCGCTGGGGCTTTGGAACTTCTGCGCAGGTATCCCGGTCAGCGGATCGCCACTGGCGAATACCGAAGGAAAGAGCGCCCAGCCGACGGCGAGCGCCGCGACCAGCCCGGACAATGTCAGTACCGCATTGTCACGCAACCACTTCCAGTGCAGGACGGGGCCGCGCAGCCGCGGGAAGGTCGCGCGCCGTCGTTCATCGATGACGTCAACCATGTATGGCCACCTTTTCGGCAGTGCCGCCGAGCTCGGCGGGCGTGTTTTCAGCCGGGGCCGCGCGCCAGGAACGCGCGGCGATGCGCGGGTCGAGCAGCGGATACAATAGGTCCACCGCGAGATTCACCGTCACGAAGACGAGCGAGGTGAGCAGGACGACGCCCTGCACCACCGGAATGTCCTGGGCCAGCACGGCGGTCTGGGTGAGGCGCCCGACGCCAGGGCGGGCGAAGACGGTTTCCACCACGACCGATCCGGCGAGCATGTTGCCGACCAACACGCCAGCGATGGTGAAGGTGGGCACGCTGGCCGGGCGCAGCACGTGCTTGCGTTGCACCCACCAGCGCGAACCACCCTTCGCCAGCGCTACATCCACAAACGGCTGCCGCCAGGTCGATGCCAGGCCCGAGGCCAGCACCTGGGCGATCACCGCACCGATCGGCATGGCCAGGGTCAGCGCGGGCAGTACCGTGCCCGAGAAGCCGTGACCGCCGAAGGCGGGAGCAAGCCGCCAGTGGAACGAGAACAGTTGCAGCAGTAGCAGACCGGTCCAGAAGGTCGGCACCGACACCCCTAGGGAGGGCAGCGCGCCGAGTGCGGTGCGCAGCCATGGTCGCCGGGTGTAGGTCGCGGCCAGCGCCAGCGCCACGCCGCCGATAGTCGCGAAAAGCAAGGCGAGCCCGGCCAATCCGAGCGTCGACGGCAGCGCGTCGCCGATGGCGTCGGTGACCGGCTGCCCGGTGACGATCGAATGTCCGAGGTCGCCGTGCACCGCATGCCCGAGCGCCGTCCAATACTGTTCCCACAGTGGGCGATCCAGTCCGTAGCGGGCCTGTAGTTCGGCGATGGCCGCTTTGTCCACCGGTGTGCCCGCACCGGCGCCGTCGGCCGCGATCGAGATGGGATCGGCGGGCAACAGGTAGAGCACCACGAAGGAGATGGTGAACGCCGCCCACAGCACCCATGCCGCTTGCAGCACCCGCAGCGTCAGATAGCGCGCCATCGCTACCGCCCGCTCAGCCAGGTGTCGAAGAACTGTAGTCGCGCCGACGCCTCGAACCTCAGGTCCTGGGCGGTGCCGCTCGCACCGATCGCCTGGGACAGTTCCACCGTCGGAATCCACAGCCCGGCGTCGAGCGCCTGCTGCTGGGCGGTGTGCACGAGGGCGGTTCGCGCATCGGTGTCGGCCGTGCTCAGCTGACCGTCCAACGCGTCGTCCAGTGCCGGGACGCGGTCGCGCGCATTGAGATTGCGGCCGTCGAGGCCGAACGTGGTGCGCAGGATGTCCCCGTCGGCGCGGGTGGTGTTGTAGTAGGTGCTGTCGAAATCCTTCGCGTTCTGCCGCGCCGTTGTCTCGGCGAGCGACAACAGGTCCAGCTTCAGTTCGACCCCGACCTGCCGCAGTTGCTGCTGCACCAGCTCGATGATCGCCTGATTGCCCGCGAACACCTGACTGAAAATCACCGAGAAGGACAGCCGCTCACCGTTCTTCACCCGGATGCCATCCCCGCCCGGCACCCAACCGGCCCGGTCGAGAATGCCGCGCGCCTTCTCGGGGTCGTGCGCGAGTCGCGCCGAAAGATCCTGATAGCCGGGCGTACTGCTGGCCAGCGTGCTGGATGCGGGCTTGAACTGCGGTCCGAGCACGGTGTCCACCAGCTGCTTACGGTCGATCGCGGGTAGCAGGGCTTGGCGGACTGCGGGATCGCGCAACGGACCGCGGGTCACATTGGGCTGGAAGCCGAACGGCACACCCGGATTCGCGGTACTCAATACCCGTCCGCCGGTCGCCTCGATCTGCGGGGTGTCCTGCGGCAGCGCATCGCTGATGGCATCGAGCTGCCCCGAGGCGAGACTGCCGGTGCGCACGCCGGATTCGGGCACCACCGTGAATTCGATCTTGTCCAGGTACGCCTCGCCACGGTGCCCGAACACCGCCGAACCCCATTGGTAACCGGCGCGTTTGGCCAGCGTCACCGACGCGTCCTGGCGGTAGCTCCCGTAGGTGAACGGACCGCTGGCGATATTGTCGCCGAGGCAGCGTTGCTCGGCGGACTTGCCGGTGGTGGCATCGGCCAGAATCCCGAGCTGGGTGGTCGAGGATGCCTGCAGGAATTGCGCGTTGGGCTTGCTGAACTCCACCCGTGCGGTCAGCCGGTCCACGGCCGTGGTGCCGACATAGTTGGTGAGGTAGCTGGCGGCCAGCGGTGCTTTGGCCGAACCGAGCCGGATGATCGAATCGAAGGTGTTGCGCACCGACTCGGCGGTCAGCGGGGTGCCGTCGCTGAAGGTGACGCCATCGACCAGGTGGAAGGTGAACACCTTCGCGTCCGGCGTGACCTCCCAGCTGCGCGCGAGCCACGGCTTCAGCTCACCCGTCGCCGGGTCCTGGTCGGTCAGCGAATCGACGATCTGCCGCGTCACGTACAGGGTTTGGTTGCTGCCCGACTGCGCGGGATCCGAGCAGGTCGGCGCTTGCGAGAGGCCGTAGCGCATGGTGCCACCCGGCTGCGGCGGGCCAGCGGCACCGCCGGGTGCGGCCGAATCACTGCCACAGGCAGCCACGGTGGTGGCCGTGGCAAGTGCGGCTGCCAGCACGAGTATTCGGCGGCGGGTTCGGATCACGGTGCTACTCCAGATATTTCGGTACGGACGAGCGCGTCGCGTGGGTCCGGATCGGCGCCGGTCGCCAACGGGCGGCTGGGGATTCGACGGCGCAGCTCCGGCGCCACCTCGGTCTGGAACAGCGCCAGGCTGTCCAGATAGTCGATCTGCGGGCGGCCGTCGCGTTCGACGGACAGGTGGATCACCTCGTGGCCGAACCGCTCGTGCTGCCTGCCGACCTTGTCGATCACCTGCTCCGGGCTGCCGACCAGCGCCGAACTTCGAGTGACGAAATCGTCCAGGGTCTCGAACACGATCGGCAGTCCGAGCCTGCGTGCCGACGCGAGTCGCGCCTCGAAGATCGGCCGATAGACGTCAAGAGCCTGCTGGGATGTTCGCGCGACATGGAATCCGGCCGTGCCCGCGCCGACCAGCGCGTCGGCGGGATTGTGCCCGTAGAACTCCCAGCGCTCCCGGTAGTAACGGACCAGTTCGGCGTACGGCTCGATCGGGTTGGTGACATTCGCCGAGAACAACGGATCACCATGGCGCGCCGCGAGTTCCACCGAGTCGCGGCTGGTTGCGCTGCCGTGCCAGATCCGGATCTCCGGCTGCCACGGCCGCGGCAGCGCCTTGGCGTTCGTCAACTCCGGCCGGAACCGGCCCGACCAGGTGACGTTGTCGCTGCGCCACAGTGCCCGGAACAGGTCGTAGCCTTCGCGATTGCGATCCCACTGGTCGTCGGTGGTGACCTGGAACAGCTCGGCCTGCGCGGTCCCGTTGCCCTTACCGATGATCAGCTCCAACCGGCCACCGGACAGGTTGTCCAGCGTCGAGTAGTCCTCGAAGGCGCGCACCGGGTCGAGCAGGCTGAGCGTGGTGACCGCGGTGAACAAGGTGATCCGCGAGGTGACCGCGGCGATATGGCTGAGGATCACCGGGGGAGCGGCGGACAGGAACGGATCCTCGTGCCGCTCACCGACGGCGAATCCGTCGTACCCGAGATCCTCGGCCAGCCTTGCCTGTTCGACGACGTCGCGCAGCCGTTCCCTGGTGCCGGGCATGCGCAAGGTCGTCGGGTCCGGCACCCGCGTGACCAGGGTGAACAGCAGGAACTTCATGCGGTTGCTCCCAGTTCGTCGACGGGTAGGTACTTTTCGAACGGGTGCGGGCCGATCTGCTCGGCAGGCACCGCCGGGTCGTAGAGTGCGGTGTAGCCCGCGGCCAGGTAGAGGCCGACGGCTTCCGGCTGGCGCGGACCGGTGGTCAGGTAGATGCGCCGATACCCGCGCCGCCCGACTTCGGCTTCGAGCTGCTTCAGCACGAACAACCCGAGCCCCTGCCTACGATGTTCGCGTGCGGTCCAGATCCGTTTGAGCTCGGCCGTTTCCGCGTCATAACGCTGGAAGGCGCCGCCCGCCACCGCCTCGCCGTCGCGGGTGACCACGAGCAGCGCGCCGTGCGGCGGCGCGAACTCGGCGGCCGGATAGTCGCGCAGCGTCGCGTGCATCTCACCGGCGCTGCGGCCGTAGCGGCTGCTGTACTCGACGGCGAGCTCGGCGAGCAGCGGCGCGGCCAGCGGATCGTCCTGGGCGACCTGGTGCACCCGCAGGTGCTGGGCCGAAAGTTGTTGTGGCACCGGTTCACCGCCCCTTCGGTAGGCCGGGCGGGTTGATCCGCGATTCGGTGACCTGCTCGGTCCGCAGCCCCCACCGATCGATCACCTGCTGATAGGTGCCATGTTCGATGGCGTAGGCGAGGGCGTGCTGGATGGCGGCGGCCAGGCCGGTGTTCTTCTTGGTGAGCACCGCTATCTCGCCCTGCAACGCGTCGCCCGCGCCGGAGAAGGTGGCCAGGATCTTCGTCTGTTTCGCCGTGGCGGAGTGATAGATCGCGGTCGGGTTGGGGCCGATGTAGCCGTCGAGCCGCTGCGAGGCGAGCGCGAGGTAGTAGTCGCTGGTCTGCTGGAAGTAGGCGATGTCGATGGGCGCCAGGCCCTCGGCGCGGTTCTGCTCATTCCACTTCACCAGCAGTTGTTCCTGATTGGTGCCGCTGCCGACGCCGATCCGCTTGCCCGCCAGGCTCTTACGGTCCTGGTACGCCAGGGTGCTCTGGTTGGGTACTTCCAGCGCCACAGTGTCCTTGCGGTAGGTGGCGAAGTCATATTTCTCCTTGCGCTCCTCGGTCACCGTGACATTGGAGATGAAGGCGTCGACCTCACCGGAATCGATGCGCACGAAGTTCTGTGACCAATCCGCCACCTGCGCATCGAGTTTCAGGCCGAGGATGTCGGCGATCAGCGAGGCGAAATCGACCTCGGAGCCGACCACGGTCTTGTCGTCCTCGGCGTAGAAGCGCAGCGGCGGCGCGGTGCCGGACGAGCCGGTCACCACCAGGGTGCCGCGGTCCCGAATGGCCTGCGGCACTTCGGCGGCGATGCTGTCCACCTTGGCGGCGCGGACGCGGCCGGACTGGGCGGCGGAGAGGTCGAAGGTGATCGCACCGGCGGGCTGGCCCGCGGAATCCGCATCGGGGTCGGTGCAGCCGGTGGCCAGCAGCACGACCGCGGTCGCGGCGGTGGCCAGGGCGGAAAGCTTCATCGGGTACCTGTTCATCAGCGGACTCGGGACAGAAAGGCGCGGGTGCGCGGGTGGCGCGGATTATCGAGGACGGACTGCGGCGTGCCCTGTTCGACGATGGCGCCCGCGTCCAAGAACACGACGGTGTCGGCGATTTCGCGGGCGAAGCCGATCTCGTGGGTGACGATCACCAGTGCGGTGCCGCCGTGCGCGAGATCGCGGATCACGTCGAGCACCTCGCCGACCAGCTCGGGATCCAATGCGGAAGTCGGCTCGTCGAACAGGATCACTCGGGGGCGCAGGGCAAGTGCCCGCGCGATCGCCACCCGCTGCTGCTGTCCGCCGGACAGCCGGCGCGGATACGCGTCGGCCAACTCGCCGATGCCGACCCGCTCCAGCAGCACCCGCGCCTCGGCTTCGACCTCCTTGCGGTCACGGCGCTTGCCCGCTGTGCGGCCGTGTGTGGAAAGCGGTGCGAGCGTGACATTGTCGAGCACCGTCAAATGCGGGAACAGGTTGAACTGCTGGAAGACGAACCCGATCCGGGAACGCTGCTTGCGCACCTCACGATCGGGCAGCGCGTGCAACATGTTGCGGCGCAGCCGATATCCGATCAGCTCACCGTCGATGTGCACGGTGCCCGCATCCAGCGACTCCAGATGATTGACCACCCGCAGCAGCGTGGACTTGCCGGAGCCGGAGGGACCGATCACCGTCACCACCTCGCCGGAGCGCACGGTCAAATCGACGCCACGCAGCACCTCGTGCGCACCATAGGATTTGCGGACGCCGCGAATTTCGACGGCGGGTGCGGCGGTCATCGGGTCGCTCCTCGTGGTGCGGTGGTGCTGTTTTCGGCGATCTCGCGCAGCTTCTGCCAGGCCCGCGCGACCGGCGACGGCGGTGGGGTGCGCTGGGTGCCCTTGGCGTAGTGGCGCTCGATGTAGTACTGCGCCACCGAGAGCACGGTGGTGAGCACGATGTACCAGGCGGTCGCGACCATCAGCAGCGGCACCACCCGGCCGTTGCGTCCGTAGATCACCTGGACCTGGTAGAACAGTTCCGCGATCGCCATCACCGAGACGATCGAGGTGCCCTTGAACAGGCTGATCACCTCGTTGGTCGCATTGGGCAGAATCGACCGCATCGCTTGCGGGACCACGATGGTGCGGAACTGTCGCAGGCGCGGAATGCCGAGCGCCGCAGCGGCTTCCAGCTGGCCCGCGTCCACGGAGATGATGCCGGCGCGGATGATCTCGGCCGAATACGCCGCCTGATGCAGGGCCAGCCCGATCACCGCCGCGGTGAAGCCACTGATCACGCCGTTCACCTCGAAGGTGAAAAACGCGGGGCCGAACGGGATTCCGAGCGACAGCGTGTTGTACAGGTAGGCGATGTTGAACCAGAACAGCAGCTGCACGATGAGCGGGATCGAGCGGAATGCCCAGATGTAGCACCACGAGATCACCCGTAGCACCGGGTTGTTCGACAATCGGGCGATCGCCAGCGCGGTGCCGAGCAGGAAGCCGAGTGCCGTTCCCCAAGCGGTCAGTTCCAGCGTCACTTTCAGCGCTGCCAGCACTGATTCCGCGGTGACGTACTTGGCGAACGTCGGCCAATCCCAACCCGGGTTGGTGGCCAGGCCATGGATGAACTGCGCGAGCAGGATCAGCGCGACGGCGCTGATCACCCACCGCCACGGGTGCCACTGTTTGGCCACGGTTGGTGCGGGGGCGGCCTGCCCCGGGTCTGCGGCGGTTTCGGCACCGGTCGCGGTGTCGACAGCAACCGGCGTGCCGGTATCGGCGTCGGTTTCGCCGGGGACGGCGGCGGCATCGGGTGCGGCGGACGCACTCATGACTCCACCTCGCTGGCGCTCGGCTCCGTCATGACTGCGTTTGGCAGCTGTGCCTTTTGTTCGCTCGCTACGCTCACTCATGACGGGTCCTTCGGAAGAACGAACGAGACCGCGCCACTCGGGCCGCGGTCACATCACCCGGCCAGCGACGGGTGCACAGACTGGCTGCGGGTCAGCCCCGACAGCTCGCGGACGTCACTTTGCACTGATCGATATGGCGACGGCCCCAACGGGTGCCGCGAGCAGCGGAAATGATCACTTCGGTTCCTCCATCGGTCCCGGCGGAAGCACCCGCACCCGGTGAACCGGGGGGTTGCTGCGACGTCGACGAGCCAGGTCTCTCGGTCGCTCTGGATGGTTGTCGCCGATCCGGACATCGGGTGATGCCAGGGTCGAGCCGAATTATCATGCCCAGCAGGCGAACCCTGGGGCAAGGGAAGTAATCACGGTGAGCGTAGATCTTGCCGGGGTCCGATTCGCGGAGTAAATCCGATAGCCGGACATGTGCTGACACAGCCTGATCGGTTTCCGGCGACAGTGCCGCGCCACCTGGACGGTGTGCTGCTCACGTATTCGGGCGGTACTGCCGGAAGCAGCGTACGACTCGCGCTGTGCGGGGCCCCTTGCAGGTCGTCCGCAGGACACGCCGATGACTTGCCGGGCGTAATACAGCCAGTTCAGCGGGTTTGCCGGAGTACCGTCGACCTTCGATTGCGTCGACGATGAGAGAGGTCTCCGTGACCGTGATGCGCCGTCTGACCATTTTGTCTGCTGTCGCGACCTGCTCGGTCGCACTGGCCCTGGCCGCTCCTGTCGCGAGTGCGGCCCCGGCGCCGCCCGCTCCTGGCGAGGTCCGCACGACGGGGGATCGTCCCGCCCAGACCGGTACCGCCGCGCCCGGCGATGTCCTCGGCGTGTACAACACCGCGATCGAGGGCCTGCGTTCCTTCGGTATGCAGCCGTTCCTCTACCCGACCGCGGCAGCGTTCTGCCTCGACGGCACCACCTACGGACTGGCCCCCGCGGTGGCGGGTGCCGTGCCGGGCCCATGGCCCAAGACCACGGTCGCCATTCCCGGCCTCGACCTGACCGCCGTCAAGGCCGGGCAGACCATGTTCACCTTCATCCCGTACGGGTTGGGCCACGACGGCTCGGACACCACCGGCATGCATGTCGCCTGGATGAACCTGACGAGCGGCCGAGGCGGGCTGGCCGCCATGGGCCCGCTGTCCACCGTCTTCGGTGGCATGATTCCCGCCGAAGTCCCGCCCGCCCTGCGCCCGATGGCCGAACGTGCCATCCAGGACTTCTTTTTCGCCGCCCTCCCGATGGGCGGCGTCCGCGCCGTACCCGTCGAGACCGGCACCGGCACCGTGCTGGCCGCGGTTTTCGGCACGGTGGAGAACGGCGGAAAGTCCTGCTTCTTCTTGCCCACGGTTGGCATCACCGAGGTTCGGTAAGCCCCAGCTAGGCGCCGACGGAACCGAGCGCGCGACCCTTCCAGCGCAGCGTCCCGCGTCGGCGGGCGCGGTGGGAGCGTACCCACAGCCGGAGATAGGCGGCGATGGACAGCGGGTGGGCCAGTGCGGCAACGACATCGGCGGGGGCGACCGGACCGCCGGTTTCGAGGGAGCGGGACAACAGCCTGCCGGTGACGGCGGCGGCGTAGCCGAGGAGTCCGATGCGGCGGACGGTGCCGCGACCACACGACGCCGCCAACGGTGGCACCCAATAGCCGAGGGCGGCAAGAAGTCCCACGGCCGCGCCGCCCGGGATCGTGCCGCCGTAGGCCGACCACAGCCAGCGGGTGTAGCCGTCGTCGAGTTCGTGTACGCCCGAGTACATTCGGGTGCTTGCCATCCGTCCCGCGCCCACGAGGGCGGTGGGTTGTCCTGCGCGGCGCAGTGTTCGGGCGATATCAAGGTCCTCGGTGGCACTGGCGGCCACCGCGGCGTGCCCGCCGACGGCCCGGTAGGCAGCGGTGTCGAACACCAGAAATTGGCCGCAGGCAACCGAAGTCGACGGCCGCAGACTCCGATTCGCCACCGAAATCGGCAATGTCGCCGCCCACGACCAGCACAGCAGCGGCTGCACCAACGCCTCGGCCACGGACTCGGCCCGCTGCATCGGCCAAGGTGACAGCAACGCGACCCGCCGCCTGCGCAATTCGGTGACCGCCGCAGCGACCGCACCCGGTCCCAGTCGCACATCCGCGTCCACGAACACCAGCACCGGCGTCGCCACCGCCTCGGCCAATCGCGCACACGCGGCGGCCTTCCCGGTCCACCCGGGCGCTGGTTCGGTGTCGTTGCGCAACACCGTGATTCGCGGATCGCCACCGGCCGCCTCGATCGCCGCCGCAAACGTGTCATCGCCCGACGCGTCATCGAGAATCAACACACTCATCCGCGCCACCCCCTGCTGCACCCGCAGGTCCGCAAGCAGCCCGGGCAATCGCTCCGCCTCGTCACGAGCCGGAACACACACGGTCACCGGCTCGGTCACACCGCCCGCCGCGTCCGTCAGCTGCCGCACTGTCATCCGGTTGAACAGCCCGATCCCCGCCCCGCCCACCGCGATACCGGCCCCGACCAGCGTCACCCATCCGACGAACGGGACCTGCCTGCGGCAAAGCGCAAGTGGAGCCTCCGTCATGTCCCGTTCAACGGCCCTGCTTGACCGTTTTCCACCAGCGGCTCCAGGAGAGGCCGGTGGGGGCGCCGGGGGCAGGCGGGTTGCGGTCCATGTAGGCCATGGTGGCGATGATGGCGGCGACGGCGAGGGTGATGCCGCCGACGATGCCGGCCCAGCCCGCGAAGGAGCGGGTGTTGGGGTCGGCGTAGCTGACCTCGGCGCGCACGGTGGAGACGTCGCCGGCGGGGAGTTTCCAGGAGACGATGTTGTCGCCTTCACGGGTGCCGTTGGTCTTGGCGACGCGGGCCGGGAACGCGACGGTGAACTGCACGTCGGAGCCGTGCGGTGGCACGGACTTCAAATCGACGCGGCCGCTGAGGCTGACCAGGTCGCCGGTGCGCTGGAAGCCCAGCTGGAACATGCCCTGGGTCTGTTCGGACAGCTGACCGAGCTGTCCGACCTCGCCGAACGACATGTCCTCGAAGAACACCTGGCTACCCACGTAGCCGTCCTGGGTGTAGGGCTCCACCCGCACCTTCGCCGCGAGCGAGTCGGGCGCTTTCAGCTGTGGACCCTTGTCGTTGGGCTCGGTGGGGACGACCGCGGCGACGATCCGCCCGGACACCCGGTCATTGGACGAGACGCCCATCGATACCTGCACCCGCAGGCAGCCCGCGAGTACGGGAACCAGCAACGCCGCGAGCAGGACGGCCGCGGCGATACGCGCGCCAAGGCGGCGCTGCCGCGGCGTCGGTAGTACCGGGGCATCGGGCATCGTGGTGACGGGACTCGGCTGCACGGGGACATCGTGCCAGGCCATCCGTCCAGATGGCCACGCGACGGGCGGAACGAGGCTCGCGATGTGCTTCGCCTAGCCCACCGGATCGGGTCCGAGGCGGGAAAAGTGGAGGTGACGCAGCAGCGGGACGCCCACTATGGCCAGCCCGACGCCGCCGTAGGCAGCCGAAAACGGCAGGCCGAGAAACACGGCGTGCGCGAGGGTGGACCCGAGCCAGGTCCAGAGGAAAACCACCACCGGCACCGCGACCGAACCGGTTCCCGGCCCAGTGTGTCGCGCTGTGTCGTCCAGCCCTACTGACGGGATCGCGCGATCCCAGACGGTCAACAGCACACCCATCAGTAGTGTCACCGCGAACCACCCGAGGTAGTTGGTGTACGGAATCTCGGCGAGGCCGGGCAGGCCTGAGTCGGTGTCGCACCACCGCCACTGCCCATCGGCGACCATCTGCGGATCCAAGAACAGATCCCACCCGACCGCACCCACCGCTGTCAGTCCGATCCGTGACAGCGCTCGGCGCGATATCAGCCCGACCACCACCCACACCGGATACAGCCCACCGGTCCAGGCCAGCGGAACCACCAGCGGCACCCCGCCGAGCGCGGGACCCAACCGATCCACCGCGTACTCGTAACACCCGAACGGGAACCCCGTTGCGGTACCGACGATCTCGGCGGTGAGCCCGAGCCCGGAGACGATCACCAAAAACCCGGCCGCGTAACGAATCCCGCGCGTCGCCGACGCATGCGCCAATGCCGTGCCCGCCGAGAGCAAGACGACCACCGCGGTGACCCGGTCTCGCGCAACATCCGACGTCAGCGGGTACCCGATCTGCGCGACGATCAGCAGCGCCGCCAGCGCGATGGGCACAAGATCGACGCGCGGCGCTGCCGCGGGCTTCGTCATCGCCTGCGCAGCAAGGGGAATCGGCCGCGCCGCAGGTCACGGATGACCAGGTCGGCGGCACTGCGCCCGCTGGCGCCGGAGACACCGCCACCCGGATGTGTCGACGCACCGGTCAGATACAACCCCGGTGCGCCCGGCACACGCTGCCCGGACAGTTCCGGCAGCGGCCGCCACAGCATCATCTGATCGAGCGACATCTCCACGTGCATCACATTGCCGCCGAGCAGCCCCATCTCCCGCTCCAGATCGACCGGCGTCTGCACATGCCTGCGCAGCACCGAATCGGCGAAACCCGGTGCGTAGGAGTCCACTTCGGCAATGATGCGGTCGGCTTCCCGGTCGGCGTGCTCGGCCCAGTCGCTGTCGTCGGCCAGCCGGTACGGGTGCCACTGTGCCCACAGCGAGAGCTGATGCTCGCCGGGCGGGGCGATGCTCGGGTCCAGTGCGCTGAAACTCATCGCCAGCACCACCGGCCGCGGCGGCAGGTCACCGGCCGACGCGGCACCGTGGGCCAGCCGAAGCTGCCGCCGGTCGGACACGAGAAATTGCAGGCCACGGGCGGATTCCTCGATCGAGCTGCCGGGATAGTTCGGCAACGATCGGGTGGCGACCCGTACCACCATCCCGATTCCGGGCCCGACCCGGATGCGCCGCCGCCAGTCGTCGAGCACCTTGCCGTCGAAGCCGCCGTCACGCAACAGATCCAGCGTGGTGAGCACGTGCGTGCCCGCGATCACGGTGTCGGCGTGCAGGATTCGCCCCGAGGCGGTACCGACTTGCCAGCTGTCACCATTGCGCCGCAACGAGGTGACCGCGTCACCCGCCGTCACCTCGCCACCGTCGGAGCGCAGCCGCCGCACCAGTGCCTCGGTCAAGGCCCCGCTGCCGCCGACCGCCCGGCCGGGCGGCAGCGTGTGCATGAGAGCGGCGAACCCGACCATGGGCGCGGTACCCGGTTCCGACATCGGCGGACCGGACTGAGCGCCGAACCACGCCAGCGACGCCTTGAGCCGTTCGTCCTGGAAGTACGTGTCCAGCAAGGCGTCCCCGGACTGCAGGAACTCATGGGACAACGCACTGCCGCCGTCTTTGGCGTCCAGTCCCCAGAACGAGCGCAGCAACCGGCCCGGCGTCGGCCCACCGCCGAACGCGCGCATCACCCGGGCGCTGCGCGGCCCCCACACTTCGACGAAACGCCGATACGCCGCCGCATCCCTGGCACCGCAGGCGGCGGCGATCGAGGCGCAGGTGGCAGCCAGATCGCGGTGGAACACCAGTGGTGCGCGCCCGCCCGCAGCCGGGGTGAAACCCCAAGGGTCGCAATCGATGTACCGCAGGCCGAAGCGGGCGAGCTCCAGTTCCTCGATGATCCCGGTGTGCCGGACCATGATGTGCGCGGATGACCCGCGGTCGACCAGGTGACCGGGAAACCGCTCGACCGTCGACACCGCCCCGCCGAGCACCTCGTCACGTTCGAGCACCTGCACCGCATGCCCGGCGCGCGCGAGATAGCAGGCGGCGACCAGCGCATTGTGGCCCGAACCGACCACCGCGATCGTCACGTGACCCGCATGCCGGTAGTCAGTCGGCGCCCCGAAGGCGTTGTGCGCCAAGGCACGGCCCTCACAGCGGCAGCCGCCGTCCGAGAATGGCGAACGGCCGGGTGTCACCCGCGAACACGAAATTGCGCACTACGTCGGTGAATCCCTGCCGCCGATACAGCCGCCAGGCCCGGTTGTCCTCCTGGTCCACCTCCGGGGTGGACAGCAGCACCGCCCGCTCGGACCGTTGCCGCAGTAGCCGTTCCAGCAGCGTGCCGCCGATGCCGAGCCCTTGCGCGGACGGGTGCACATGCAGCTCGGTCAGCTCGAAGTAGTCCGAAAGCAGTTCGCGCGCGGAATGTTCCGGCCAGCCGGAGCGCCGCATCCCGCTGTGCACCTGCTGGTGCCACCACTGCTGAGCGGCGCCGCGGTAGCCGTAGGCGATCGCCACGATCGGCGCGGACCGCAGATCGACCTGCCCCGAATCGTCGGGGACCACCGCGGCGACGGCCTGCCAGCCGGAGCGGGTGGTGTGCTCGGTCCACATGGGCGCGCGATGGTGTTCGGTGCCGCGCGGATAGTCCATCGCCGCGACATACACCGCCAGCGCATCGTGCAGCCGGGAGCGCAGTGCCGCGACGGAGAGGTCGATGACGACAGGTGCGGGGGTGTGATTTGGCTTGACGGCGGTCATGGCTCTCGTAGGTCCGCTGAGCGGGCGCGGAAGTTTGTCGGTGGGCGTCTCTATATTCAATCTCAATTCAAACGTTCGAATACCTGTTCGGTCACACCAAGGCAGTGTTGGCTTCAGGTGCGATGCGGAGGGACGGGGAGATGTCTGGTCGGATCGAACATCCGGGGCAGCCCGGTCGAGCGGGCAAACTGCTGAAGCGGGCCGATGGTCTGCTGATGCAGGCGGCGGGGGAGCTGGACCCGCGGGAGCGGTTCCGCACCGCCTATCTCGCGGCGTTGCGCGGGGCCGGGGCGGTGATCGCACTCACCGGCGCCGACAACGCGCCGCGGGCTCGCTCGCGTAATGCGTGGGTGCTGATGCAGTCCGCCGCGCCCGAGTTCGTGATGTGGGCCGATTACTTCAGCGCGCGCTCGGAGATCAGGGCCGCGCTGGAGGCCGGACTCGATCGCGACATCGACGATCACGAGGCCGACGAGTTCTATTCGCGGGTAGGAGCATTCCTGCACGACGTCGAAGATCTCCTTACCGCATCGGCACGGTTGCGGCCCGCACCGGGGTGGACAGACGGCATGACCGGATAGTGACAGGCGGCACGCCCACATAGTTATGGGCGACTAGGTGGTACGGCCCTGATCGAACTCGTATCATTGGTGACAGATAGCCGCCAAGGTCGGCTATCAGTCGCCTACCCGGAGGCGACAGCCACGCCTAGTGCCGGGGGAGGTACCGTGCCACTCTCCGAGCACGAGCAGCGCATGCTCGAACAGATCGAGAGCGCGCTCTATGCTGAGGATCCGAAGTTCGCGTCGTCCGTCCGCGGCGGGCGCCTTCGCTCGACCTCGAGTCGTCGCAGACTCCAGGCCGCGGCCTTGTTCGTCCTTGGTCTGTTCCTACTCGTCGCCGGCATCGCCGCTCCAGTGAAGCCCGGCGGCTTTCCGATCATCAGCCTGGTCGGATTCATCGTCATGTTCGCCGCCGGCGTGCTGCTGCTGGTCGGCAGCTCCAAGGGCATCGCCAAGGATGACCGGTCCGGCGGCGACGCCACGCCCGGTGGTCCGACCGGTGGAACGACCGGACAACGTGGCCGCCAACGCAAGTCCGGCGGTTTCTCCGAGCGGATGGAAGACCGATTCCGGCGACGGTTCGAGCAGGATTAGCTCGCCCGTAGCCTGACAACTTCAGCACAGCCGGCGACGCCGCACCGATCCGGTGCGGCGTCGCTGGCTCGCGTGTGCGGGCGCATGCGTCGCCGGTGATCTCGGCGCGGGTTCGCGGCGCTTCCCCCACATCTCCCCACAAGATCCCCCACATCGCCCCATCATCGGCCGAGTCGGACCGCACCTGGGCGTTTGCTGGGTGTTTCCGGGCCTTTGTCCATGCGGACTGTGCGTGTCGGCAGAACACGCAAAAAGTTCTCCACCACGGTGATAGCTGGGATGACCTGCGAAATCGTCTGGGCCGGGAGCCAGATCACCGGCAGTTTCGATTGAAAGTGGGGGAAAGTGGGGTAATGTGGAGCGCGCACTACAGGAAAGGCCGACCATCGAGGTGATCGACTAGGGAGGTATCGGGTTGTTTCTCGGTACCTACACACCTCGGCTGGACGACAAGGGGCGACTCACGTTGCCTGCGAAATTTCGAGACGATCTGGCGGGAGGGTTGATGGTCACGAAGGGTCAGGACCACAGCCTTGCCGTGTACCCCAAGGAAGAGTTCACCGCGCTCGCTCGCCGGGCCGCGGCGGCGTCTCGAAGTAACCCGCAGGCGCGCGCATTCGTCCGCGCACTAGCGGCCGGAACGGACGAACAACGTCCGGACGCACAGGGCCGGATCGTGTTGTCGGCCGAACATCGTCGTTACGCGAATCTGCAACGGGATTGCGTGGTGACCGGCTCGGTCGACTTCCTCGAGATATGGGACAAGCAGGCGTGGGACTCCTACCTCGCCGAGCACGAGGAGGACTTCTCGCAAGCGAGAGACGAGTCGCTGGGCGGAATCTTCTAGCCCCGAGCGAACGAGTGCCGCGCGGCCTCTGCCCGGACGCGGACCCTGACGTACTTCCCCGACGCCAGGTGCCGAGGTTCGGTCAGAGACCACGGGGCATTCGTCTCCGGCAGCGTTTCTTTATGCAAAAGCATTGTGGAACAAGGCGACCCGTGCGCGGTGCGCGACGAAGCGAGGCAGATCCCGGGAGGTCGAGGTGAACCGTGAACAGGACGGCCCCCGCCATGTTCCTGTTCTGCTCGGTCGAGCCGACGCGCTCCTCGGACCCGCACTCACCGAACCCGGCGCGGTGTATCTCGACGCGACGCTCGGTCTCGGCGGACACGCCGAACACTTTCTGCGCACCTATCCCGGCCTCCGGCTCGTCGGTCTCGACCGCGACACCGCCGCGCTGAAGCTGGCCGGTGAACGGCTCGCCCCGTACGCGGACCGAATCACCCTGGTGCACACCCGATACGACGGCATCGCCGACGCGCTGGCCGAGGCCGGGCTGGCCGCCACCGGATCGGTCTCCGGCATCCTGATGGACCTCGGCGTGTCCTCGATGCAACTCGACGAGACCGACCGCGGTTTCGCCTACTCCATCGACGCCCCGCTGGACATGCGGATGGACCCGACCACCGGACCCACCGCCGCCGACGTGCTCAACACCTACAGCCACGGTGACCTGGCCCGGGTGCTGAAAACCTATGGCGAAGAACGCTTCGCCGGGCGGATCGCCTCCGAGGTGCTGCGCCGCCGCCAGCAGAAGCCGTTCACCACCAGCGCGGAGTTGGTGGAGCTGCTCTACGCGGCGATACCAGCGGCGACCCGCCGGACCGGCGGACATCCGGCCAAGCGCACCTTCCAGGCGCTGCGGGTGGAGGTCAACCGCGAGCTCGATTCGCTGCGCGCCGCGCTGCCCGCGGCGCTGGACGCGCTGCGCGTCGGCGGCCGGATCGTGGTGATGTCGTACCAGTCACTGGAGGACAAGGTGGTCAAGCAGGAGTTCGCGCCGCGCGCGGCCTCCCGCACACCCGTCGACCTACCGGTCGAATTGCCCGGCATGGGCCCGGAATTCCGGATGCTGACCCGTGGCGCGGAAAAGGCGACCGAAGAGGAGATAGCGGAAAACCCGCGGGCGGCACCCGTCAGGATGCGCGCGGCGGAGCGAATTCAGGAGGTCGGATGAGACATGAGCTCGTCCGGCGGACCGGGTGCGGGACCTGGACAAGGGAGGCCGGATGTCCCGTACAGACTCACGAGGGGACACTATGAGTATTCGGACGCGCACCGTCGAGGCACCTGGGCGGATCGCCCGCCGGGTCCACGAATCCGAGCGAGTGAAATCGGGTGCCGCACAACGGGCTTACGCCCGGCGCCGACTGCGCGCCGAAACCCGGTCGGACACACCTGATCTGCCGCTGCGGCCCGCTTCGGTCATGGCCGCGCGCATTCCGTTCGTCGCGGCGATCATCGCCTTGCTCGGCTGCGGTCTCGCGCTCACCCTCCTGCTGACCACCCGCGCCGCGGAGGACAGCTACCAGCTCGGTGACATCAGGGCGACCAACAAGCGGCTTGCCGACGAGCGGGCGGCACTGCAGCGCGAGGTGGAGGCGGCGGATTCCGCGCCGGAGCTCGCGGCCCGCGCGCGCGAACTCGGCATGATCCCGGCCAAGGATCCGGCCCGGCTGGTGATCGGCCCGGACGGCACGGTGACGGTGATCGGCAAACCCACTCCGGCGCAGGGCGCTCCGGTGCCGCCGCTGAACGTGTCGCCTGCCGCACCGACCCCGCCGCCGACGGGCAATGTGCAGGCGCGTGGTGAACGCGTGGTGCCGGTGACGACCACGCCGACTACCCCGCCCGCGCAGCCGACCCCAGCCCCGGCGGGCAACGCTCAGGTCAACGCCGCACCGGCGAGCCCGGTTCCGGCCAGCCCGCTTCCGCCGACGCCACCGGCGCCCGCACCGCAGGCCGACGCCGCACCGCAGCAGGCAGCACCGGCCCCGGCCGAAACTCCGCCCGCGCCTGCGGATGTCGCACCGGCACCGGCCGAAACGCCGCAGCCGCAGGCACTTCCAGGCGGAGGCGAGCGGTGACGCAGACCAGGCCCGCGCCGCGCCGTCGACGCGGGCCTGGTCCCGCCAAGGCGGCCCGACCACGCTCCGCTCCGCCCAAGAACGACCGGCCACTGCGCAGACGGCTCGGCGCGGGCCGGATCATCATGCTGATCGCGCTGGGTGTCGTCGCGCTGCAATTGCTGTGGATCCAAACCATCAACGCCCCGAGCCTTTCCGCGCAGGCGGCCAGCCAGCGCACCACGCACGAGCCCGACTACGCGGTGCGCGGCCCGATCACCGACCGCAACGGTAAATCGCTCGCCTTCACGGTGTCGGCGAAAGAGCTGACCTTCCAGCCGGTTCCGGTCCGCAAGCGGCTGGCCGACGCGAAGGCCAAGGACGACAAGGCCCCCGACCCGGACGAGCGACTGAAGGCCATCGCCAAGACCGTGCACGACAAGCTCGGCAAGTCGGGCCCTTCGGAAGCGGATCTGCTGGCCAAGCTGCGCAGCGACGAGACCTTCGTGTACCTGGCGCGCAGGGTCGATCCGAGGATCGCCGCGGATATCCGCGCGCAGTTTCCTGAGGTCGGCGCCGATACCCAGAACCTGCGCGAACATCCTGGCGGATCGTTGGCGGCCAACGTGATCGGCGCCACCGGCTGGGACGGGCACGGTCAGATCGGGCTGGAATCGTCGCTCGACTCGGTGCTCGCGGGCACCGACGGCTCGCACACCTACGACCGCGGTTCGGACGGCGCGGTCATTCCGGGCAGTTGGCGCGACAAGCAGGATGCCGTGAACGGCAATGGCGTCGAGCTGACCCTGGACTCGGATCTGCAGTACTACGTGCAGCAGCAGGTACAGCAGGCCAGGGATATGTCCGGTGCGCAGAACGCCTCCGCGGTGGTGCTCGACGCCAAGACCGGTCAGGTCCTGGCCATGGCCAACGACGGCACCTTCAATCCGCAGCAGCCGGCGCAGACCTGGACCCCGGCGACGATGGGCAACCCGTCGGTCACCGACCCGTTCGAGCCCGGCTCGGTGAACAAGATCGTCACCGCGTCCGCGGCCATCGAATACGGCCTGACCACCCCCGACGAGGTGCACCAGGTTCCGGGCAGCATTCGGATGGCCGGTGTCACCGTCGGCGATGCGTGGGAACACGGCGTCGCGCCGTACACCACCACCGGCATCTTCGGCAGGTCGTCCAACGTGGGGACGCTGATGCTGGCCCAGCGGGTCGGCGAGGACCGCTACGCGGACATGCTGCACCGATTCGGGCTCGGCCAGCGCACCGGCGTCGGCTTGCCCGGCGAGAGCAGTGGGCGGGTGCCCGCGCGCGACCAGTGGTCCGGCGGCACGTTCGCGAACCTGCCCATCGGACAGGGACTTTCGATGACCACGCTGCAGATGACCGCCATGTACCAGACCATCGCCAACGACGGGGTGCGGATCCCGCCACGCATCGTCCGGGCCAAGATCGCACCGGACGGCACCCGCACCGAAGAACCGCAGCCCGACGGCATTCGGGTGGTGAGCCCGCAGACCGCGGCGACGCTGCGCACCATGTTCCAAGCGGTGGTGCAGCGTGACCCGATGAACGCCAATCAGAACGGTACCGGCGGGCCCGCCGCCGTCGAGGGTTATCAGATCGCGGGTAAGACCGGCACCGCGCAGAAGACCGACCCGCGCTGCCAGTGCTACTCCAGCGACAGCTACTACATCACCTTCGCGGGCATGGCCCCCGCCGACAACCCGCGCTACGTCGTCGGCCTCATGCTCGACGATCCGGTCCGCAGCTCCGACGGCAGCGGCGGCCAATCGGCCGCACCGCTGTTCCACAACATCGCCTCCTGGGCGTTGCAGCGCGATCGCATTCCGCCGTCGCCCGAGCCGGTCCGGCAATTCGTCCTGCAGGCCGGCTGAATCTCCGGCGGTGTGGGACCTACGTTGTTCGCCCGTGACCGCCCGTCGGTAACCTGACTCGTCGTCCCAGTCCCGCCCGTATCTGAGAGGAGCAATGTGCCTGCGCAGTCCAGCCAGCACGCGCTCCGGCCCGCCCGGCCTCCGTCGACCGCGCTGACCGCCGTGCTGGCGCTGACCGGCGCCACGGCGACCGGACCCGCGCTCGCGGACATCCACGTCACCGGCATCGAACAGCGATCGCAGGCGGTGCGGCCCGGTGACCTGTTCACCGCCTTGCCCGGCGCGCAGGCGCACGGCGCCCGGTTCGCCGCGGCCGCGGTCGAACGTGGCGCGGTCGCGGTGTTCACCGACGCCTCTGGGGCGGAGCTGGCCGGTGAGCTGAATGTTCCGGTGCTGGTGCGGGAGAATCCGCGCGCGGTGCTCGGGGAGCTGTCCGCCGCCATTTACGGCAACCCCTGCGAGCGGCTGCGCATCGTCGGCATCACCGGTACCTCGGGCAAGACGACCACCTCCTATCTGGTGGAGGCGGGTCTGGCCGCCGCGGGCCTGTCGACCGCGTTGATCGGCACGATCGAGACCAGAATCGGCGGCCGCCGCGTGCCGAGCGCACTGACCACCCCCGAGGCCCCGCAGCTGCACGCGATGTTCGCGCTGATGGTCGAGCAGGGGGTAGACGCGGTGGTGATGGAGGTGTCCAGCCACGCACTGGCGCTGGGCCGGGTGGACGGTGTCCGATTCGCGGTCGGCGCGTTCACCAATCTCTCGCAGGACCACCTGGACTTCCACGCGGACTTCGAGGACTACTTCGCCGCCAAGCGCAGGCTGTTCGAACCGGAGTCGCCGGTCGCCGCGCGGACCTCGGTGATCTGTATCGACGACGAGTGGGGTCAGCGGCTCGCCGACGGCCTCGACGCCCCGATCACGGTGTGCACCACCGGAGCCGGTGACTGGCAGCTGGCGGGGCCGATCGTGGCGCACGGTGGTGAGCAGGAATTCACCGCTGCCGGGCCGGATGGCAATGTCGCTGTGCGGCTGCGACTTCCGGGCCGCTACAACGTCGCCAACGGGCTGCTCGCGGTCGCCGTGTGCGCGGCCGCCGGTGTCGATGCGGCGGTCGCCGCGCCCGCCCTGGCCACCGTCGATGTCCCCGGCCGGATGCAGCGGGTGGAGCGTGGGCAGGACTTCCTCGCGATCGTCGATTACGCGCACAAGCCCGCGGCGTTGGAATCGGTGATTGCTACGCTGCGTGGACATCTCGCGGCGGACGCACCGGAATCACCCGGTCGCCTCGCCGTGGTGGTCGGCGCCGGTGGCGATCGCGACGCGGGTAAACGTCCGCTGATGGGCGAGGTGGCGGCGCGCGGCGCCGACCTGCTGATCATTACCGACGACAACCCGCGCAGCGAGGACCCGGCGCAGATCCGGGCCGCGCTGCGGTCCGGTGCGCTTGACGTGTCCGAGGCCGAGCGTGGCGTCGTACGCGAGATCGGCGATCGCGCCGAAGCCATTGCGGCGGCGGTGAATTGGGCTCGAACCGGAGACGTGATACTGGTTGCCGGCAAGGGGCACGAGGCGGGGCAGGAGATCCAGGGTGTGAAGCACCCGTTCGACGACCGCGACGTGCTCGCGGCGGCACTGGACAAGCGAAGTCCGCACCACGCGGACGCGGAGGACTTGACGGTTTCATGATCGAGATGACACTGCGGGAGATCGCGGACGTCGTCGGCGGCACGCTGCACGACGTCCCCGACCCGGAGGTCCGGGTGACCGGTTCGGCCGAATTCGATTCGCGCCGAGTCGGTTCCGGCGATCTGTTCCTGGCATTGCCGGGTGCGCGATCGGACGGCCACGACTACGCCGCCGCGGCGGTGGCGGCCGGTGCGGTCGCGGTGCTCGCGGCCCGCCCGGTGGGTGTGCCCGCCATCGTCGTCACGCCGAGCCCCGGCCTGGTGCCGTCGAGTTCGGTTGCCCTGGCGGCGGATTCGGACGGCTCCGGAGCCGCGGTGCTCGCCGCGCTCGCCGCCTTGGCCCGGGTCAGCGTCGAACGCCTCACCGCGGCGGGAACTCTCACCGTTGTCGGGGTGACCGGCTCATCCGGTAAGACCTCGACCAAGGACCTGCTCGCGGCCGTGCTGGACCCGCTCGGGCCGGTCGTCGCCCCGCCGGGCTCGTTCAACAACGAGCTCGGCCATCCCTGGACGGCGTTGCGCGCCAATGCCGACACCCGTTTCCTGGTGTTGGAGATGTCCGCGCGCGGCACCGGCCATATCGCCGCGCTCGCCGAGGTCGCGCCGCCGAGCATCGGCGTCGTGCTCAATGTCGGCACCGCCCATCTCGGTGAGTTCGGCAGCCGCGAGGCCATCGCCAAGGCCAAAGGCGAACTGGTGGAGGCGCTTCCGGCGTCCGGGCTGGCCGTGCTGAATGCCGACGACCCGCAGGTCGCCGCGATGGCGTCGCGGACATCGGCCCGCGTGGTCACCGTCGGACAATCCGACAACGCCGATGTGCGGGCCACCGATATCCGGCTCGACGACCAAGCACGCGCGGGGTTCACCCTGCACACCTCGGTTGGCAGCAGCCCGATCCACTTGGCCGTGCACGGCGAACATCAGGTCGGCAATGCGCTTGCCGCGGTGGCGGTCGCCCTCGAGTGCGGCGCGGACCTCGACACCATCGCGCGGTCGCTGTCCGACGCCCGCGCCGCCTCCGCGCGCCGGATGGATGTACGCACCACCGCGCGCGGCGTGACCGTCGTCAACGACTCTTACAACGCCAATCCGGATTCGGTCCGCGCGGCCCTGAAGGCGCTGGTCACCATGTCGCGCGCGGGCGAAACCCCGCGCCGCAGCTGGGCGGTGCTCGGCGAAATGGGCGAGCTCGGTGAAGAATCCGTGGTCGAACACGACCGGATCGGACGGCTCGCGGTGCGGCTCGACGTGCACCGGCTGGTCGTCGTCGGCACCGGAAGGCCGTCCCGGGCGATGCATCAGGGAGCGGTGATGGAAGGCTCATGGGGCGAGGAGTCGATCCTCGTGCCCGACATCGGCGCGGCCATCGCGTTGCTCGACGACGAAGTCGAGGCGGGTGATGTGGTGCTGGTCAAGGCATCGAAGTCGGTGGGCCTCTGGGAGGTCGCCGAACACTTGATCGGTACAGAGCCACCCAGCGGACGCCAGGGAAGCACGGAGGCCTTCGAGTGAGAGAGCGCAGCGAGCGAACCGACGCTACAGCGACCATCGGTCGAACGGTCGTGCCGAGCGTTAGCGAGGCGCAGTCGTGAGGGAGCGCAGCGGGCGAACCGATATTGCAGCGACCATCGGTCGAACGGCTGTGCCGAGCGTTAGCGAGGCGCAGTCGTGAGACAGATTCTTTTCGCGGCGGCGATCGCGCTGGCCGTATCGATTCTGCTGACCCCGCTGCTGATCAAGATGTTCGCCAAGCAGGGCTTCGGCCAGGAGATCCGGGTCGACGGCCCGGCCAGTCACCAGGCCAAGCGCGGCACCCCCACCATGGGTGGCGTCGCCATCATCATCGGCATGTGGGCCGGTTACCTCGGCTCGCACCTGATCGGCATCGGCTACAACGCCGACGGACCGTCGGCCTCCGGATTGCTGGTGCTCGGCCTGGCCACCGCGCTGGGCGGTGTCGGCTTCGTGGACGACTTCATCAAGATCCGCAAGCAGCGCAATCTCGGCCTGACCGCCGCGGGCAAGTACCTCGGTCAGCTCACCGCCGCTGTCGTCTTCGGCGTGCTCGCACTGCAGTTCCGTGGGGCGAGCGGGTTGACCCCGGCCAGCAGGCATCTGTCGTACGTGCGTGACATCAGCACGGTGACGATGGGTGTCGTCGTGTTCCTCGTCTTCGTCTGCCTGGTCGTGGTGGCCTGGTCCAACGCGGTGAATCTCACCGATGGCCTGGACGGTCTCGCGGCCGGATCGATGAGCCTGGTGCTCGGCGGCTACGTGGTCATCACGTTCTGGCAGTACTACCACGCCTGCGAGACCAAGCCCGAGGCCGGTTGCTACAACGTCCGCGACCCGCTCGACCTGGCGCTGGTCTGCGCGGCGGGCGCCGCCGCGTGCGTCGGTTTCCTGTGGTGGAATGCCGCGCCCGCCAAGATCTTCATGGGCGACACCGGTTCGCTGGCGTTGGGCGGCCTGCTGGCCGGACTGTCCATCACCACCCGCACCGAGCTGCTGATGATCGTGATCGGCGCGCTGTTCGTGGCCGAGACTTTGTCGGTGGTGCTGCAGGTGGCGGTGTACCGCACCACGCGCAACCGGTTGTTCAAGATGGCGCCGTTCCATCATCACTTCGAACTCAGCAAGTGGGCCGAGACTACGGTGATCATCAGGTTCTGGCTATTGGCCGCGATGGCTTCGGCCGTCGGCCTCGGCTTGTTCTACAGCGAATATCTCTCTGCGGTCGGGTGAACTAGCGATGGTCGAACATTCTCCTCGGGCCCTGCGATCACCTGGGCCCATGCTCGAATTCCTGCGTGGCCGTGACGTTCTCGTCGCGGGCTGGGGTGTGTCGGGGCGCTCGCTCATCGAGCCGCTGCGCGATATCGGCGCGCGTCCGGTGGTCACCGACGGTGGCGCCGCCGCGCTCGCCGAGGCGGCCGGACTCGGCCTGGACATCGCCACCTGCGTCGAATTGGAATCCGCCGACTGGAACCGGTTCGCGCTAGTGATCACCAGCCCGGGCTGGCGGCCGGACTCCCCGGTGCTCGCCGCGGCGGTCGCCGAGGGCACGCCGGTCTGGGGCGACGTCGAATTCGCCTGGTGGGTCGATCAAGCCAGGATCTACGGTCCGGTCCGCAAGTGGCTGGTGATAACCGGAACCAACGGCAAGACCACCACCACGCAGATGACACACGCCATCCTGCGCGCCGCGGGCATCGCCAGCGTCGCCTGCGGCAATATCGGCCTGCCGATCCTGGACGCCTTGCGGCGCAATCCGGGTCCACAGGTACTCGCCGTCGAGCTGTCCTCGTTCCAGCTGCACTGGGCGCCGTCGGTGCGCCCCGAGGCGGGCGTGGTGCTCAATGTGGCCGAGGATCACCTGGATTGGCACGGCGGACTCGACGCGTACGCCGCCGCCAAGGCGCGGGCGCTGGTCGGTCGCGTCGGCGTGGTCGGGCTCGACGATCCGGTGGCGGCCTCGCTGGCCCGTCGTTCGAAAGCCCGCCGCACCGTTGGTTTCCGGATCGGCGTGCCGGCCGATGGTGAGCTCGGCGTGGTCGACGGCAAGCTGCTCGATCGCGCGTTCACCAAGGCCGCGATCCTCGCCGAGGTCGGCGACATCAGCCCGCCCGGACCGGCCGGTGTCGCGGACGCGCTCGCCGCCGCCGCGCTGACCAGGGCGATCGACGTTGCGCCGCAGTTCATCCGGGAAGGTCTGATCGAGCACAAGGTCGGCCCGCACCGGTCCGCGTTCGTGCGCGAGGTCGTCGGCGTCGATTTCATCGATGACTCCAAAGCCACCAACCCGCACGCCGCCCGCACCGCCATCCTGGCGCACCCGCAGGTGGTCTGGCTGGCCGGCGGTCAGCTCAAGGGCGCGCAGATCGAGGACCTGGTCGAGGAGGTCGCCGACCGGCTGGTCGCGGTGGTGCTGATCGGCGCCGACGCGCCGGTGTTCGCCGCCGCGTTGGCGCGACACGCGCCCGAGGTCCCGGTGGTCGAGCTGATCGCGGGAGACGATGCAGGGATGGGTGACGCGTCGAGAGATAAGGCCGACGCCGTGATGGCGCGCGCCGTGCGAGCCGCGGCCGGGTTCGCCAGTCGAGGCGATACCGTCTTGCTCGCGCCCGCCGCGGCTTCCCTGGACATGTTCGCCGACTACACGCACCGGGGCCGCAGTTTCGCGGCGGCGGTGCACGCACTGGAAGACGGTGACGTCGGGCGGCAACTATGACGGACACGACGCGGCGGAAGGACCCCCGGGCCGGAGCCAGGTTCGTGGCCTGGTTGGCGCGGCCGCTCGCGTCGTTCCATCTCGTCGTCACCATCGCCACGTTGCTCACCGTGCTCGGCTTGGTGATGGTGCTCTCCGCGTCCAGCGTCGAGGCGTATGCCGATGGGGGATCGGCGTATTCGCTGTTCATCCAGCAGGCGATGTTCGCCGCGATCGGTGCGGTGCTGTTCTACCTCGCCCTGCGGATCCCGCTGCGCCGGTTGCGGCAGTGGTCGTTTCCGCTGTTCGTGCTGTCGGTGATCGGTCTGGTACTGGTGTTGATCCCCGGGATCGGTTCCAAGGTTCAGGGTGCGCGGCGGTGGATCGACCTCGGCTTCTTCTCGGTGCAGCCGTCCGAAGTCGTCAAGGTCACGCTGGTGGTGTGGGGTGCGCACCTGCTGGCGTCGCGACGCTCCGAGCACGCCGGGTTGAAGGACATCCTGATGCCGCTGGTTCCGGCGGGTCTGCTGGTGTGCCTGCTGGTCGTGGTCGAGCCGAACCTGTCGACCACGATCGCGCTCGGCATCGTGCTGGCCGCGTTGCTGTGGTTCGGCGGGCTGCCGTTGCGGCTGTTCGTGACGATCTCGGTGTCCGGCCTGATCGCCGCGGGCGTGCTTGCCTTGTCGGCGGGCTATCGCTCGGATCGGATGCGCGCGTTCTTCAACCCCGGTGACGACCCGCAGGGCATCAATTACCAAGCGCGGCAGGCGCTGTACTCGCTGGCCGACGGCGGCATCTGGGGCAGGGGCCTCGGCCAGAGCCGGGCCAAGTGGAGCTACCTGCCCAACTCGCACAACGACTTCATCTTCGCCATCATCGGCGAGGAACTCGGCTTCCTCGGCTGTGCGCTGGTCCTCGGACTGTTCGCGCTGTTCGTCTACACCGGGCTTCGCATTGCCAGCCGCTCGGTGGATCCGTTCCTCCGGTTGCTCACGGCGACCGCGACGACGTGGATCACCGGTCAGGCGCTGATCAACATCGGCTACGTCGTCGGCCTGCTTCCGGTCACCGGCCTGCAGTTGCCATTGGTCTCCGCCGGTGGTTCGTCGCTGGCGATCACACTGTTCATGTTCGGCATCATCGCCAACGCGGCCAGGCACGAACCGGAGGCGGTCTCGGCGCTGCATGCCGGGCAGGACGGTAGGTTCAGCAAGTTGCTGCGGCTGCCCAAGCCGGAGGTGTACTCCCCGGCACGGGCCAGTGCCGCCAGGGCGAAGTCCGCGCAGCGGGCCAAAGCGCCTCGGCAGGGCAGACAGTCGGCGCTGCCGCCGGTGCGGCGCCCGCAGCCCGAGCCGGGACGGCGCCGCTCACCGGAGAGCCGTGGCACCAGCTCGCTGCGTGCCACCAGGGCGTGGGAGCCAAGTTATCCGGTCAACCACACAAGAGAACGAGGAAAATCTAGGTGATCTCGGTAATCGTCGCGGGTGGCGGCACGGCGGGCCACATCGAGCCGGCACTGGCGGTGGCGGACGCGCTGCGGCGGCTCGACGATTCGATCCGGGTGACGGCGCTCGGCACCGAACGCGGGTTGGAGACCCGCCTGATCCCCGAGCGTGGCTATCCGCTCGAGCTCATCCCGCCGGTACCGTTGCCGCGCAAGCCGACCGCGGATCTGCTGCGGCTGCCCGGCCGGGTGCGTGCCTCGGTGGCGCGAGCCAGAGCGGTGATCGACGCGGTCGAGGCCGACGTGATCGTCGGCTTCGGCGGCTATGTGGCGCTGCCCGCGTACCTGGCCGCCGGGCCCGGCCTGCTGCGGCGCCGGCGCAAGGTACCGGTGGTGGTGCACGAGGCGAACGCCAAGGCGGGCATCGCGAACAAGGTGGGTGCGCGCCGTGCCGCGCGAGTGCTTGCCGCGGTGCCGGATTCGGGGCTGGCCGGGGCGCGGGTCGTCGGCATCCCGGTGCGGGCCGCGATCACCACGCTGGATCGCGCCGCGCTGCGGGCCGAGGCCCGCGCCCACTTCGGGTTGCCCGCCGAGGGACCGGTGCTGTTGGTGTTCGGCGGATCGCAGGGCGCCCGCAGCCTGAACGAGGCGGTATCGGGGGCCGCGCCGCAACTCGCCGCGGCGGGTATCTCGGTGCTGCACGCGCACGGACCCAAGAACACCCTCGACGTCGCCGAGAGTGGCGCGAGCGCACGGTATGTGGCGGTGCCGTATCTTTCCCGGATGGATCTCGCCTACGCCGCCGCCGACGCGGTGGTCTGCCGGTCGGGCGCGATGACGGTCGCCGAGGTGTCGGCGGTCGGGCTGCCCGCGTTTTATGTGCCACTGCCGCACGGCAACGGTGAGCAGGAGCTCAATGCCAGGCCCGTCGTCCGGCAGGGCGGTGGCAGAATTGTCCCCGATTCGGAGCTGACGCCGAAATACGTGATCGATGAGGTGATTCCGCTGCTCATGGACTCCGCACGGCTGATCGAGATGGGCCGCGCCGCGGCCGGCGCCGGGCACCGCGACGCCGCCGACGAGGTAGCGCGGATCGTGCTGGAGGTAATCGGTGGCTGACGACCTTTCCGCCCTGCCGCCCTCGCTGGCGCGGGTGCACATGGTCGGGATCGGCGGTGCCGGGATGTCCGGGATCGCGCGCATCCTGCTCTCCCGTGGCGGCGCCGTGTCCGGCTCGGACGCCAAGGAGAGCCGCGGCGTGCTCGCGCTACGGGCGCGTGGCGCGCAGGTGCGCATCGGCCACGACGCCAGCGCCCTCGATCTGCTACCCGGCGGGCCGACCGTGGTGGTCACCACCTACGCGGCCATCCCGAAGACCAATCCCGAACTGCTGGAAGCGAATCGGCGCGACATCCCGGTGCTGCTGCGGCCCGCTGTGCTGGCGTCGCTGATGCAGGGACACCGCACGTTGCTCGTCTCGGGCACGCACGGGAAGACCTCGACCACCTCGATGCTCATCGTGTCGTTGCAGCACTGCGGATTCGACCCGTCCTTCGCGGTCGGCGGTGAGCTGAACGAAGCGGGCACCAACGCCCACCACGGCACCGGCGACATCTTCGTCGCCGAGGCGGACGAGAGCGACGGGTCGCTGCTGCAATACGACCCGGACGTCGCGGTGGTCACCAATATCGAATCCGACCACCTGGACTACTTCGGCACGGACGAGGCCTACGTCCAGGTCTTCGACGACTTCGCCGACCGGCTCGCCGAGGGCGGCCTGCTGGTGGTCTGCCTGGATGATCCCGGTTCCTTGGCGCTGGCCGAACGGGTCGGCCCCCGGCTGGCGGAGAAGAACATTCGCGTCCTCGGTTACGGCTCCGGCGAACTCGCCGACGCGCCGATCCCGGTCGGCGTGCGCCTGCACAGCTGGGAGCCGCGCGATGTCGGCGGCATCGCCCAGTTCCAGCTCGCCGACGAAGCGGCGCCGCGCACCCTGCGGTTGTCGGTGCCGGGTCGGCATATGGCGTTGAACGCGCTGGCCGCACTGCTTGCCGCGCGGGCCGCGGGCGCGGACGTGGACGAAATCATCCAGGGCCTGGAGGGTTTCGGTGGCGTGCACCGGCGGTTCCAGTTCGCCGGGCGGGAGAACGGGGTGCGCGTCTTCGACGATTACGCCCACCATCCGACCGAGGTGCGGGCCGTGCTCGGCGCCGCGGCCGAGCTGGTGCAGCAGGAAGCCCGCGACGGCGCACGATCCCGGCAGGGTCGGGTGATCGTCGTCTTCCAACCGCATCTGTACAGCCGCACCGCGACCTTCGCGCAGGACTTCGGCGCCGCGCTCAGTCTGGCCGACGAGGTCGTCGTGCTGGACGTGTACGGCGCGCGCGAGAAGCCGCTGCCCGGCGTGAACGGTGCGCTGGTGGCCCAGTCGGTCACCAAACCCGTGCACTACCAGCCGGATATGTCGCGGGTCGGCCGTCAGGTCGCGCGGCTCGCGTTGCCCGGCGACGTCGTGATCACCATGGGTGCGGGTGATGTGACGATGCTCGGCAGCCAGATCCTCGACGGCCTACGGGCGCGGCCCCAGTACGGGCGGTGACCGGCGTGACCCGTGGTGGCGGCTCGGGGCGTGCTGGCGGTTCGGGGCGTGACGTCGGGTCGGCGCGCCGGACGGGCTTCGGCGCGGCGCGATCGATCGGTGCGCGGCTCGGCCCCGACGGGTGGCGGCGGATCCGGGTGTGGGGATTGCTGGGTGTGTGCGTCCTTACAGTCGTCGGTGTCGTCGCATGGTTCACGCCGGTGCTCTCGGTGCGTACCGTCAAAGTCGAGGGCGTAGTCGCGGTGCCCGAACAGCAGGTCCGTGAACTGCTCGAAATCCCGTCCGGACGCTCGATGCTGCGGATCGACACGACCGAGATCGCCCGGCGGGTCGCGAGTATTCCGAAGGTCCGCACGGCGCGGGTGCAGCGGGTATTCCCGTCGACGGTGAAGGTGACCGTTGTCGAGCGCGTTCCCGTGCTGTTTTTCGAAAGTCCGCAGGGTGCGCACCTGCTTGACGCCGAGAGCGTCGAATTCGCGATCGAGGCGGCGCCGATCGGGGTACCCAAGTTGGTGACCGAGCACCCGGCCAGTGACGCCCCCG
Organism: Nocardia iowensis; assembly: GCF_019222765.1. Lineage (NCBI taxonomy): Bacteria > Bacillati > Actinomycetota > Actinomycetes > Mycobacteriales > Nocardiaceae > Nocardia > Nocardia iowensis. Next base: position 2,559,040 of record NZ_CP078145.1, read on the forward strand.
TCACCAGGGCCGCCGTCGCGGTGCTCGCGGTGCTGCCGCCTGCGCTGGCGATTCAGGTGGACGAGGTTGTGGCACGGTCCATTTCGGATATTTCGCTGAATCTGAAGGATGGCCGCACGGTACTCTGGGGTGGGATGAACGACGGCGAACGCAAGTCGGCGGTCGTTCTTCCGCTGCTGACCCGCCCTGGAACGGTGTTCGATGTTTCGAGTCCTAATCTGGTCACGGTAAAGTGATCGATACCCATTGCGCCCGCGTCGAATTGCCGCGCGGAGCGCCGGGGGGCAACCGTTCACCATACGTCGTGTGGGGCTGCGAGACGAGAGGGATCACACAAGATTCTGTCGCTCGTTTCGGCGCGCCTGCGCGCGTATTGCGGCGGCGACGAATAGCGTTCCGCAGCAGTCGGATACTTGACATAACGCTAACCCTATGGTTGAGGTTTAGGGTTTGCCCGGGCGGCGGATCACTGAGTGAAGCCGCTCAGGCGAACCGGCGGAATGTCTCGAATCCGAAAACGACAGGCTTTAGATCGAAGGAAGGCGAGAGCCCATGACGCCCCCGCACAACTACCTTGCCGTGATCAAGGTCGTCGGTATCGGCGGCGGCGGTGTGAATGCCGTCAACCGGATGATCGAACAGGGCCTCAAAGGTGTCGAGTTCATCGCGGTCAACACCGACGCGCAGGCCCTGCTGATGAGTGATGCCGACGTCAAGCTCGACGTCGGCCGCGAACTGACCCGTGGCCTCGGCGCCGGCGCCGACCCCGAAGTCGGCCGCCGGGCCGCCGAGGACCACAAGGACGAGATCGAAGAGGTGCTCAAGGGCGCCGACATGGTCTTCGTCACCGCGGGCGAAGGCGGTGGCACCGGTACCGGTGGCGCGCCGGTCGTCGCCCAGATCGCGCGCAAGCTCGGCGCGCTCACCATCGGTGTGGTCACCCGCCCGTTCTCGTTCGAGGGCAAGCGGCGCGGCGGCCAGGCCGAAACCGGCATCACCCAGCTGCGCGAGTCCTGCGACACGCTCATCGTGATCCCGAACGACCGGCTGCTCCAGCTCGGCGACGCGGCGGTGAGCCTGATGGACGCGTTCCGCTCGGCGGACGAGGTGCTGCTCAACGGTGTGCAGGGCATCACCGACCTGATCACCACCCCTGGCTTGATCAACGTCGACTTCGCCGACGTCAAGAGCGTGATGTCCGGTGCGGGCAGCGCACTGATGGGCATCGGCTCCGCGCGTGGCGAGGGCCGGTCGGTGAAGGCCGCCGAATCGGCGATCAACTCGCCGCTGCTCGAGGCGTCCATGGACGGTGCGCACGGCGTGCTGCTGTCCATCGCGGGCGGTTCCGACCTCGGCCTATTCGAGATCAACGAGGCCGCGTCGCTGGTCCAGGAGGCCGCGCACATCGAGGCCAACATCATCTTCGGCACGGTGATCGACGACTCGCTCGGCGACGAAGTGCGAGTCACCGTGATCGCAGCGGGTTTTGACGGTGGAGGACCCGCCCGGCGTACCTTCGACACCGCGAGCCGGGGCGCCATCGGATCGGCCCGCGCAGGCGAGGTCGGTCAGAGCCGTACCGCTGAGGTCGCGGCACGCAGCAGCGACGTAGCCGCCGCCACCGCGAGCACCGCCACCCGCGGCGCGGTGCCGAGCTACCGGGACACCGAACGGGCCCGGTTGGCCGAACCCACGGTGGCGAACAACGCCCGCACCCACATCGAGCCCCCCGACGACGATGACGACGACGTCGACGTGCCCTCCTTCATGCGGCGGTAACGCGGCCAGCTGAACCACCGAAGGCCCTGATCCCGCGGGATCAGGGCCTTCGTCGTCGGTACCCGTCGCGCTCGAAAGTCGTTGATCTCACAGGCGGTCCACACTGCCCACGGAGCCTCTAGCGGCTGTGAACCGTATGGCGGGTCTGTGAGATCGCGGACGGGGGTGATGGTGGGGCGGTTGACTAGGGTTGTGGGATGACTTCTGCTCCGACTTTGACGGTTCGACGAGTGACGACGACCAGGGCGGGCGGGTTTTCGGCGCCGCCGTATGAGTCGTTCAATCTCGGCGATCATGTCGGTGACGATCCGGCGGCGGTGCGGCGCAATCGCGATCGGCTGGCCGAGGGGATCGGGCTGAGCCCGGACCGACTGGTGTGGATGGAACAGATTCACGGGCGCAATGTCGAGATCATCGACGGCCCACGGGACGAGCCGGTGCCTGCCACCGATGCGATTGTCACCACTGTGCCCGGTCTCGCGCTGGTGGTGCTGACTGCCGACTGTGTGCCGATCCTGCTGTCCGATGACGAGGCGGGTGTGCTCGCCGCGGTGCACGCGGGGCGGATCGGCGCCAGGATCGGGATCGTCCCCCGGGTGCTCGAGGCGATGGTGTCGGTGGGTGCTCGGGTGGATCGGATCGGTGCGTTCCTCGGTCCGGCCGCCTCGGGCCGCCAGTACGAAGTGCCCGCCGCCATGCGCGCCGACGTCGAGGCGCAGCTGCCGGGCAGTGCCGCCACCACGGTGCGCAACACCCCATCACTGGACCTGCGCGCCGGAATCCGCAGGCAGCTCATCGAAGCGGGGGTCAGCGGGGTGGCCGTCGACCCGCGCTGCACCATCGAAGATCGCACCCTGTTCAGCCACCGCCGCGGCGCACCCACCGGGCGGCTCGGCAGCGTGATCTGGGCCGAGGCGGGCGCATGAGCCGGGCGGCGGAACCGGAGACCGCGGCGGCAATCGGTGAGCGGACTGCCGAATTGGCCACGAACCTGGCCGGGCTACTGCAGCGAGTCGACGCGGCTTGCCTTGCGGCGGGGCGGGATCCGGGCTCGGTGCGTCTACTCCCCGTGACGAAATTTTTTCCGGCCGAGGACGTGGCGATCCTGTACCGCCTCGGTCGGCGCGAGTTCGGTGAATCGCGCGAGCAGGAGGCGACGGCCAAGGTGGCGGCGCTGCCCGAGCTGGTGGGTGACGAAGACCTCTCGGATGTCCAGTGGCACATGATCGGACGGCTCCAGCGCAACAAGGCGAAGATCGTCGCGCGGTGGGCGCACACCGTGCACTCGGTCGACAGCGAACGCCTGGCAACAGCCCTTGACGCGGGTGCGCGGGCCGCCTTGGCCGCGGCGGAGCGGACCGAGCCGGTGCGCGTCCTGTTGCAGGTGAGCCTGGACGAGGATCCGTCGCGCGGCGGTGTCGGGCCCGGCGAATTGACCCGACTCGCGGATCACGTTGCGGCATCTTCGGGATTACGACTGTCCGGTCTGATGGCTATTCCGCCATTGGGGGCTGAGTCTGATGCGGCATTTGCGCGACTTGCGACTTTGCACACGCTGCTACTCGCCGAGCATCCCGGTGCGACAGAACTTTCCGCAGGAATGTCGGGCGATCTGGAATCGGCGATCGAACACGGCTCGACGTGTGTGCGTGTCGGTACCGCCTTGATGGGCGCTCGACCGATAACCTCGGCGTAGCAAAGAAACCTCATCAGTCACATTCGACACATATGCTTGGGACAGACGAGGGCTGAGCAAGACTTCAACACCCGGCCGCCACCGGGGCCGAAGGAAGGTCGACCAAAATGAGCGAGCGCAGCGAGCGAGTAATCGACGCAGCCACCATCGTGGTCATGACGGAGCCGAGCGAGAGCGAGGCGCGGTCATGAGCGAGCGGAGCGAGCGAACAGTCGACGTCGTCACGTCCGTGGTCAAGCCGGAGCCTGGCGACAGCGAGGCACGGTCATGAGCACGCTGCACAAGTTCAAGGCCTACTTCGGCATGGTTCCGCTGGAGGATTACGAAGACGACTACGTCGACGATCGTGCTCCCCGGGCCGGTGACGAGCGCGGCACGCGCAGGCCACGGCCCCGTGACTACGCCGACCGCGGCGGCTACGGTGCCGACCGGTACCCCGAAGACCGTTACGGCGCAGACCATTACGGCGCCGACGGGTTCGATCGCGAAGAGGTCGACTACCCGGAGCCCGCCTACAAGTCGCCGTACAAGGCCGGGTACCCCGTTTCCCGCCGCGACGACTACGCCGACGAGCCCTACGGCGAAGACCGCTACGAGGCGCCGCGGCGTCCCACCCGGATCGAGGCCGCGCCGTCGTCGGGCCGGTTCCGGGCGGGCGGCAGCGCGCCGTCGCTGCGCGGCGCTACCCGCGGTGCGCTCGCCGTCGATCCCGAGGCCGAAGAGCGGCGGCTGGAGGAGCGCGTGCGCCCCGAGCCGGCACCCGCGCGCAGGCCGGGGATCTTCGAGGACGGAGGCCCCTTGTCCAAGATCACCACACTGCGCCCGCGTGACTACAGCGAGGCCCGCATCATCGGCGAGCGATTCCGCGAGGGCAACCCGGTGATCATGGACCTGGTCGAGCTGAGCAACGCCGACGCCAAGCGGCTGGTCGACTTCGCCGCCGGGCTCGCGTTCGCGTTACGTGGCTCGTTCGACAAGGTGGCCACGAAGGTGTTCCTCCTCTCACCGGCCGATGTCGACGTATCAGCCGAAGAACGCCGACGCATCGCCGAAACCGGCTTCTACAACCAGAAATAAGGTCGTGATCTGGGGGGAGTTGCAGACCGGTCGCATGCGGGGCGGCGCGGTCATTTTGCGCAAAGCGGATTTTGCGGCAGAGTGAAGTCGTGGCCTTGTTCGCGGTGCTGTACTTCGTACTGTTCATCTTCTGGCTGTTGCTGATCAGCCGGGTGATCGTCGAGTTCATCCGTAGCTTTGCTCGTGACTGGCGCCCCACCGGTGTCGTTGTCGTGATCCTCGAGGTGATCTTCACGATCACCGACCCTCCGGTGAAACTCCTGAGGCGCTTGATACCACCGGTGTCACTGGGGGGAATTCGACTGGATCTGTCCATTATGGTCCTGCTTTTCATCGTCTTCATCTTGATGTCGATCGTGGGCAGGCTCGGGCAACCGGTAGCCCCGGTGTGACAGAATGGGCCGTGAAGTAGCTTGCTAGATCTGCTAGATCTCCAAAAGACGCGTGAAGGGATCCTTCCATGCCGCTGACTCCAGCCGATGTGCACAACGTCGCGTTCAGCAAACCGCCGATCGGGAAGCGCGGCTACAACGAGGATGAAGTCGACGCCTTCCTGGATCTCGTCGAGCAGGAGCTCTCGCGTCTGATCGAGGAAAACGCTGATCTGCGTCAGCGGGTCGCCGAACTCGACGCAGAACTGGCTGATGCCAAGAAGAATCGCGGCCCGGTCGGCCCGAACAACGTGAAAGCGCCTGTCCAGCAGGCACCGCCGCCGCAGCCCGAGCCGATCAAGCCGCCGGTTCCGGTCGCCCCGCCTGCGCCGATGCCCGCCGCGCCGGTCCAGAAGGACGCGCCGAGTGCGGACGCGAACCTGCAGGCCGCCAAGGTGCTCAGCCTCGCCCAGGAGATGGCGGACCGGCTGACCAGTGACGCCAAGGTGGAGGCGGAGAACCTGCTGTCCAACGCCAGGGCAAACTCTGAGCGTCTGGTCGGCGATGCCAGGACCCGGTCCGAGGCGATGATTGCCGACGCCCGCCAGAAGGCCGACGCCATGCTGTCGGACGCGCAGTCCCGCTCGGACAACCAGCTCCGTCAGGCCAAGGAAAAGGCCGACGCACTGCAGGCGGACGCCGAGCGCAAGCACACCGAGATCATGGCGACCATCACCCAGCAGCGCAGCGTGCTGGAGAGCCGGATCGAGCAGCTCAAGACCTTCGAGCGGGAATACCGGGTGCGGCTGAAGTCCTACCTGGAGTCGCAGCTCGAGGAGCTGGAGAATCGCGGCTCAGCGGTCCCCGTCGACGGTGGCGAGGCGTTCGCCGATGCCAACACGGCCAACAACCTGCAGCCCGCCACGTTTGCCAAGGGTGGCAAGTAGCCGCTCACACCGAGCACCGCAGTTCGTACAACTAGAAGAACTGTCGAGCCGCCTGGCATGCCTTGGGGGTCCCCATGCTCGTCTTGACGCTTGTTCTTGCCGCCATCGGATTCGCCCTGCTAGTGGCGGCGCTGACCACCGGATCGGTGATCTGGGCGTGGGGTTGCATCGTGGTCTGCGTACTCGGCGCGGTGCTGTTGCTGGTAAGTGCCCTGTCCATGCGTCGGCCGGACGGAGACTCCACTCCGCCGCCACCTGGGCGTCATGCCAAACGTTGAGGGCGTACCGTCGCCCTGGCAGGTGCGCCGAAAACAGGGTTGACCGTACTGGCTAGAATCAAACATGAACACGGTGTCGATCCGGCTATCACCGGGGAGCCTTCGGAAGAACAGCGCGTGCTGCCCGCTCGGCGGCGCCGCCCAGTAGAACCGAACGGGTGAGCCCGTCACAGCTCGCAATGAGAGGTTCGGCAGCTCTGGCCGGACAAGCGGGGTGGTACCGCGGTTTCGGCGCACCGGGCGTCGGCATCGTCCCCGTGCCAACGAAGACGGCACGAGGAGACGCATCCGCGATGGCGGACCAAACTTCCAGCAACAGCGGGTACCCGCGGGTCGACCTTGGTGTCGGCTCGGGATCGTCGTTCCCCGATCTGGAGCGCCGCGTACTCGACGCGTGGGCGGCCGCCGGCACCTTCCGAGCGAGCATCGAAAACCGTTCCGGGGCAGCGGAGTTCGTCTTCTACGACGGGCCGCCCTTTGCCAACGGTCTGCCACATTATGGGCATTTGCTCACCGGATACGTCAAGGATCTGGTACCGCGATTCCAGACGATGCGCGGCAAGCGTGTCGACCGGCGTTTCGGCTGGGACTGTCACGGATTGCCCGCGGAAATCGAGGCGGAAAAGCAGCTCGGTATCACGGACAAATCACAGATCGACGCAATGGGCCTCGCCGAATTCAACGCGGCCTGCAAATCCTCGGTACTGCGCTACACCGGAGAATGGCGCGATTACGTGACGCGTCAGGCCCGCTGGGTGGACTTCGACAACGACTACAAGACACTCGATCTCGACTTCATGGAGTCGGTGATGTGGGCGTTCAAGTCGCTGCACGAGAAGGGGCTGATCTACCAAGGCTTCCGGGTGCTGCCCTACAGCTGGTACGAGCAGACGCCGCTGTCGAATCAGGAAACCCGCCTCGATGACGCGTACAAGATGCGCCAGGACCCGGCGGTCACCGTCGACATGGTGTTGCGCGTGCCCGCCGAGCATCCGCTGCACGAGCTGGACGGCGCCAACGCGCTGATCTGGACCACCACTCCGTGGACCCTGCCGTCGAACCTGGCGATCGCGGTGCACCCCGACATCCGTTACGTGCAGCTGCGCGCCGCCGACGGCAAGCGCTATCTGCTGGCGGCCGAACGCGTGTCGCACTACACCCGGGAATTCGGTGAGCAGCCCGAGGTGCTCGGCGAGTACGACGGCGCGGCGCTGACCGACCTGTCGTACGAGCCGCCGTTCGACTTCTTCGCCGGCCACCCCCGTGCGCACCGGGTGCTGAACGCCGACTACGTGACCACCGACTCCGGTACCGGAATCGTGCACCTCGCACCGGCTTTCGGTGAGGAGGACATGGATGTCGCCACCGCGAACGGCATCGAGATCGTGCAACCGCTCGACGCGGGCGGCAAGTTCACCTCGATGGTGCCGCCGTACGAGGGCCTGATGGTGTTCGACGCGAACCCGGTGATCATCAAGGACCTCAAGGCCGCGGGAAAGCTGTTGCGGCACGAGACGATCGAGCACTCCTACCCGCACAGCTGGCGCTCCGGTCAGCCGCTGATCTACATGGCGGTGCCGTCCTGGTTCGTCGCGGTCACCAAGTTCCGCGACCGGATGGTCGAGCTGAACAAGCAGATCACCTGGGTGCCCGAACACATCCGCGACGGCCAGTTCGGCAAGTGGCTGGAAGGCGCGCGGGACTGGAACATCAGCCGGAACCGCTACTGGGGCAGCCCGATCCCGGTGTGGGTCTCCGACGATCCGGCCTACCCGCGGATGGACGTGTACGGCTCGCTCGACGAGCTGGAGCGCGACTTCGGCGTGCGCCCGGACGATCTGCACCGGCCGATGATCGATGAGCTGACCCGGCCGAATCCGGATGACCCGACGGGCAAGTCGACCATGCGCCGGGTGCCCGAGGTGCTCGACTGCTGGTTCGAGTCGGGCTCGATGCCGTATGCGCAGGTGCACTACCCGTTCGAGAACAAGGAGTGGTTCGACAGTCACTTCCCTGGCGATTTCATCGTCGAGTACAACGGGCAGACCCGCGGCTGGTTCTACACCCTGCATGTGCTCTCGACCGCGCTCTTCGACAGCCCAGCCTTCAAAACCGTTGCCGCGCACGGCATCGTGCTCGGTGACGACGGCCTGAAGATGAGCAAGTCCAAGGGCAACTACCCGGACGTGAACCAGGTGTTCGACCGGGACGGCTCCGACGCCATGCGCTGGTTCCTGATGAGTTCGCCGATCCTGCGTGGCGGCAACCTCATCGTCACCGAGCGCGGCATCCGCGAGGGCGTCAGCCATGCGCTGCGGCCGCTGTGGAACGCGTGGACCTTCCTGCAGCTGTACGCCTCGAAATCCGGTACCTGGCGCACAGATTCGCCGAATGTGCTGGATCGCTACATCTTGGCAAAGCTCGCGGAAACCCGGGACGCGATGACCGAGGCGCTCGAGGTCTACGACATCGCGGGCGCCTGCGAACAGCTGCGCGGGTTCGCCGACGCGCTCACCAATTGGTATGTGCGCCGGTCGCGTTCGCGCTTCTGGAGCGAGGACCCCGATGCGGTGGACACCCTGCACACCGTGCTCGAGGTGGTCACCAGACTGGCCGCGCCGCTGCTGCCGCTGATCACCGAGGTGATCTGGCGTGGGCTCACCGGCGGCGAGTCGGTGCACCTGACCGACTGGCCCAAAGACGGTGAGCTGCCCGCCGATTCGGAGCTGGTCGCCGCGATGGACGAGGCCCGGGTGGTCTGCTCCACGGTGCTGAGCCTGCGCAAGGCGCAGAACCTGCGGGTGCGCCTGCCACTGGCCGAGGTCACCATCGCCGCGGCCGACGCCGAGCGGTTGGCCCCGTACGCCGACATCATCGCCGACGAGGTCAATGTCAAGAAGGTCGATCTGACCACCGACGTCGCCGTGCACGGCCGCTTCGAACTGGTCGTCAACGCCCGTGCCGCGGGTCCGCGCCTCGGCAAGGACGTGCAGACGGTGATCAAGGCGGTCAAGGCGGGCGAATGGTCAGAGAGCGCCGACGGCGTCGTCACCGCCGCCGGAATCGCCCTGCTCCCCGAGGAATACACCCAGCGTCTGGTCGCCGCCGAGCCCGAGTCCACCGCGGCGCTGCCCGGCAATGCGGGCCTGGTGGTGCTGAACTCGGTGGTCACCGAGGAACTGGAGGCCGAGGGCTGGGCCCGTGACCTGATCCGTGATCTGCAGGAAACCCGAAAGTCCTTGGGGCTGGACGTCTCCGACCGGATCACGGTGGTACTCGAGGTGCCCGCCGATCGGGCCGGGTGGGCCGAAACCCACCGCGACCTGATCGCGGGCGAAATCCTCGCCACCACCCTCACCTTCGGCGACGCGGGCGCCGAGGCCGCCGACCTGGTCGGTGGCGTGCGCGCCCAGGTCACCAAGGCCTGACCGTCGGTTCGGGGCGGGACCAGCGGGTCCCGCCCCGATTCGGCTAACCCCTGGACCGGCTCGGTCCGGTCTGGCCCGTTCTCGCCGGGGTGGCCGACACGCAACTCCCGAGCGGCGGCAACAGATACTCCGCCGCGCCTTCTCGGCGCTCGTCGCGCCGCTCCCGCCGCTCCGCCGCGACCCCGCGCTTGGCGGCCTTGTAGGCGCCCATCAGACCGGCGCCGTCAACTGCTGGACGATCGCGGCCGTATCCAGCCAGACGTTCTCCCGGCTGATCTTGTCGTCGCGGACCTCGCAGACGTGCAGTATCCGGAAGTCGATCGGCCGATTGCCGCCGGGGATGCCGAGGAATGTGCCGGTCGCCCTGCCGTACCAATGGGATTCGTCGACGAAGAAGTCCTCGCCGTAGTACCGGTGCACGCTCTCCATCTTGTCTTCGCTGATCGCGTCGAACAGGTCGCGGTAGCGCTGGGCGATCGCGGCCGGGTCACGCAGCGTGCCTTGTGGATCGCCGACCGCATCGTGCTCGACGTCGTCGGTCAGGGTCGCCATGATCGCGGCCACATCGTTGGCCGCCTCGGCCGCGCAGTGTCGCTCGAACAGCTCGTCCATCTCTTCATGGGTCATCGCCACGCCCTCCTGAAAATGAGAATCTGCTATCGTGGTGAGATGACTTTCTCACGGCGAGACGAGATTCTCAATAGTGGTCGCGCGACGAATCAGAAGATGCGCACCAGGGAGGCGTTGATCAACGCCGGACTCGAACTCGCCCGCAACGGTCATTCGCCCTCGATCGCCGAGGTCGCCGAGGCCGCGAAGGTCTCGACCGCCACCGCCTACCGGTACTTCCCCAATCCGCAGTCGCTGTGGTCGGACATGGCCACCCGGCAGGCGAACTTCGTCGGCGGCTATCCGAATTTCCTGGACGACCTGCCCGAAGGCGCGGAGGAGCGCATCGACAAGGTGGTGCGCGAGTGCTGCGCCTTCCAGTTCGCGGACGAGGTGGTGTGGCGCGGTGTGCTGCGGGCGACCCTCGAACGCTGGTTCAGTCAGGTCGATGTCGCTGAGGCGGAACGGGTTCCGGTGCGCGGGGTGACTCGGCTGGAGATGGCGCGGGTCGCGCTGGCGCCGCTGGCGGACACGTTGTCGCCGGAGCGGTTGGAGCGTTTGGTGAATGCGGTCGTCCTGGTGTTCGGTGTCGAGGCGCTGGTCTCCACCCGGGATACCTGCGGCCTCGATCCCGCCGCGGCCACCGAGACGATGAGCTGGGCGGCCCGCGCCCTGGTTCGGGCTGCCGTGGCCGAGGTGAAGTCCGGTTAGCTAATATGTGATATAGATCACATGCTGATTATTTGCTGAACCATCGTCGCTGGTCCGGAGGGCGCGGCAGAATCGGCAGTGGTGCTGTTGTTGCGGAGATCGACTCCTGTGGCAGCAGTGAGTTCGTGGATTGTCCTAACTGCATTGAGCTGCGCTTGGTGGGTGCGTTCGCCGGGCGTGGCGGCTGCGGCTCCTTCTGGATGACGCTGCTCGAGCCGGGCGTCAGCCGGGGCCGCCGGATGGTTGCCCGGGTGCCGGGCAGCCGGAAGGGACGAGCACGTGAACAGAAAACCCTTGCGCCGGATCGCCTTCGGATTACTCCTGGCGACCGTCGCGACGTTGATTCTGGCGGGTCCCGTCTGGTCGGATACCGGTAGCGGCACCGGCAGCGCCGACTCCGCCTCGGCATCCGGATCGGCCATGATCCCGTTGCCCAGCTCGCACGGAGTCGGCGCGCTGGCGGCGGCCGTCACCCAGACCGGCAAGCCGTACCAATGGGGCGGCACCGGACCATTCGCCTGGGACTGCTCCGGACTGGTGCAGTGGGCGTTCCGGCAGGTCGGCGTCCACATTCCGCGCACGACCTGGGAGCAGGCCAGGGCAGGCGCGCCCGTCCCGTTCTTCGCGCTCTCACCCGGCGACGTGGTGGTGTTGAACACCGACGGTTCGCACGTCGGGATCTACGCCGGTTTGGGCCAGATCTTCAACGCCTACGACTGGGGTGTCCCGGTCGGACTCAGCCCGCTGCGGCAGTTCGACATCTACACCATCCGCCGCTTCTGACCCTGGGACGCAAGGCTTTCGGCCGTCCAGGGTTGTTCAGTCGCCGGTTTCCTCGGCGAGGGTGCGCAGGAGCGGACCGTACTGCGGGTTCGCGAGCGCGGACGCGAACTGGGCGACCAGGTAGTCGGCCGGGTTGCCGGTGTCGTACCAGCGGCCCCGGATCACCTGGCCGAAGACCGGGTTGTCGGCGGCGTGCACGTTGATCGCGTCGGTCAGGTAGACCTCGCCGGTGCGGTGCTTGTACCAGGCCTTGGTCTGGGCGCGCAGCTCGTCGATGATGCCGGGGGTGACCACGTAGCCACCGATCGCGGCGAAGTTCGACGGGGCGTCTTCGGGCTTGGGCTTTTCCCGCAGGCCGGTGATGCGCAGCAGCCCGTTGCCCTGGTCGTCGGCGACCACCGGGACGCCGTAGCGCTGCGATTCGGCCGGGTCCATCGGCATCAGCGCGAGCACCGGAGCGCCGGTCGCCTCGTAGGCGTCGATCAACTGCTGGGCGCGCGGGATTTCGGCGACGAACACGTCGTCGGGCCACAGCACCAGCATCGACTCGTCGCCGAGATTGCGGGCCGCGTTCAGGACCGGGGTGCCGTTGCCGTAGGGGCCGTGCTGGTCGAGGTAGGTGATGTGCCCGAGCCGGGACAGCTCGCCGACCTCTTCGACCGCGTCGGCGTATGCCGTCTTCCCATCCGAGCGCAGCTGCGCCACCAAGGCTGGGTTGGGCCGGAAGTGGTCTTGGATCAACGACTTTCCGCTGCTGACCACGATGGTGATGTCGGTGATGCCCGACGCGACCAGTTCGCGGACGGTGTGCTCGATGACCGGCTTGTCGCCGACCGGCAGCATCTCCTTCGGGATGGCCTTGGTCAGCGGGAGAAGCCGGGAACCGATACCGGCGGCCGGGATCACGGCCTTGCGGATCTTCATAGGTCCGATCATCACATATGAAGGCGGCCCGTAAGGCCGGTCCCCGCGCTTCGCCGACTGTTCACCGAAACCGTGTAGTGCGTGGATGCGGCCGATATTCGCCCAGCTCATCGCTGGTCGAGGGGTTCGAGGGCTGCTCGCCGCCGGGCGGGGCGGGCCAGGTGATCCTGGCAGGAAACCAACAGCTAGTGGCCAGCGATCACCCAGCGTTCGGCACCTGTCCGGATTTGTCGGTGGGCGGGCGTAGATTTCCCGTCGTGCGTACGGACAAGGCGACTGACGTGCTTCCGGCGCGGGTACCCGAGTCCGGGGAACCCGCGGCGAAGCCACGGTGAGCGAACAGCATCCACTCGCGCGCGCCGACGCGCAGAGCACTGCCCGGCGCTGGGTGCTGCACATCGATATGGATGCGTTCTTCGCCTCCGCCGAACAGTTGACGCGTCCCACGTTGCGCGGTCGGCCGGTCCTGGTCGGCGGCATCGGCGGGCGCGGCGTCGTCGCGGGCGCCAGCTACGAGGCGCGGGTGTACGGCGCGCGTTCGGCGATGCCGATGCATCAGGCGCGCAGGCTGGTCGGTGTCAACGCGGTGGTGGTGCCGCCGCGCGGCGCCGTGTACGGCGTGCTCAGCGGGCAGGTGTTCGACGCGCTGCGCAGCCGGATCCCGGTGCTGGAGACGCTGTCGTTCGACGAGGCGTTCGGCGAACCCGCCGAACTGGCCGGCGCGACGGTGGCGCGGGTGCACGAATTCTGCGAGGAGCTGCGCACGGTGGTGCGCGAACGCACGGGTCTCACCGCATCGGTCGGCGCTGGCACCGGCAAGCAGCTGGCCAAGATCGCCTCCGGGCTCGCCAAACCTGATGGGATACGGGTGGTTTCGCCGGTCGAGCAGCAACAGCTGCTGGCCGCGCTTCCGGTGCGCAAGCTGTGGGGGATCGGCCCGGTGGCGGAGCACAAGCTGCGCTCGCTCGGCATCGAGACCGTCGGCGCGTTCGCCGCGCTGCCCGAATCCGAGGCGGTGGCGACGCTGGGCGGTGCGGTCGGCGCCGCGCTGCACCGGCTGGCGCGCGGCATCGATGAGCGCCCGGTCGCCGAACGCGCCGAGGCCAAACAGATCAGCGCCGAGACCACCTACGAGACCGACATCGTCACGCTCGCGCAACTCCGTCCGGCCATCGAAGCGATGGCGGCGGCGGCACATCGCCGCTTGCTCGACGACGGGCGCGCCGCACGCACCGTGGTGCTGAAATTGAAGAAGTCCGACATGAGCATCGTGACGCGCTCGTTCACCCTGCCGTATGCGACCGAGGACCTCACAACGCTGTCCACCGCCGCCCAGCGCTCCGCGATCGACCCGACCGAGCTCGGCCCGATCCGGCTGGTCGGCGTCGGCTACGGCGGATTGTCCATGGTGCGGCAGGAGTCCCTGTTCCCCGAGCTGGATCAGGCGCCGGTCGGCGCGGACGGCGGGTGGGAAGGCGGCGAGCACGAACCGGCCGCCGCGCCGACGGGCGCAGCCGAGCCGCCGGAAGGGCAGGCCGCACCCGCACTCGCCATCCCGCTCTGGCACCGCGGCATGGATGTCGAACATCCCGACTACGGTCACGGCTGGGTACAGGGCGGTGGATACGGCGTCGTGACGGTCCGATTCGAGACCCGCTCGACCGGTCCCGGCCCGGCCCGCACCTTCGCCGCCGACGATCCGAGCCTGACCAGAGCCGATCCGCTGCGCAGTCTGCGGTGACCACGCCCCGGCGAACGGCTCGACATCGCCGATTCCACCGCGTACGTTCGCTGCCGACGACATCAGTCAGTCCCGTGTGGGTCCACGCGGTGGTCTTCTGTGCCGGTAGCCTGGGAGCTCGTGCAGCGCCGCCGGCTCGGGTGGAGGCTGCCATTGCTGGACATGACACGGACCTACTCGAACGCAAAGGACGAGCAGTTGAAGCTTCGTAAGACTGGACGCATCGCGATCGCCGGCCTGGCCATCGTTGCCGCGCTTGGCATGACCGCGTGCGGCGACGACAAGGACAGCAAGCCGGCCGCCAAGACGACGACCAGCGCCGCGGCGTCGGCGTCGGCCAGCGCCGCGAACCTGCCGCCGGTCCCGACCGTCGCGGAGCTGAACACCGCCCTGGCCCGCGCGCTGGACCCGGCGGTCCCGGCGGCGGAGAAGCTGGACGGCGTCCAGGGCGCCGAGGCCGACCCGACCCTGCCGGACCGCCTCTCCCAGGCAGCCAAGGGCGCGGACGTGAAGATCGAGGTCACCGACGTCACCAGCTTCGGCGACAGTGTCAACGCCAAGGCCAAGTTCGTCGTCAACGGCCAGGAGAACATCGTCGACGTGCCCTTCGTCGCCGACAACGGCAAGTGGAAGATCCAGAAGTCCTGGGCCTGCGCCATGCTGACCAACCTCGGCCAGACCTCGACGGCCTGCAGCTGATTCGTGCCGCCGCGGCCGGCTCCCCGCGAGTCGGCCGCGTCGAACGACCCCGGCGCGATGCTTTCCCGCCGGGTGCTCGAAGGACGCAGTCGGCGTAAGCGATTCGAGAGCCGATAGCTGGGACTCTGTGTCATCCAATGATTTCGCGCTAGCATCCACCGTCGTGACTGTCAGTGACGCTGTGCGCGAATCCGCTCAACCGTCGGCGCAGCGGGGAGATCAGCACGATCCGGGCACGCACCTCGCTGGCGCTGCCTCTCGTCGAATCAGGTTGCTGGCACTCGTCAGTGGACTTCTCGCGTTCCTCACCGCGGTGTCGCTGCCGTTCCTTCCGGTCCGGCAGGACCAATCCAGTGTGGTGTGGCCGCAGACGGCTGCGGTGACATCGGTGACGGCGCCGCTGATCACCTACGCCCCGACGAATCTCGCTGCTCAGATCCCGTGCGCTGCCTTCGGCGCGCTGGCGGATTCGGGCGGCGTTGTGGTGTCGACGATTCCGCGGCAGTCACCCGATCTGGAGCGCTACGGCTTCGTGGTCAAGGTCGTCCCCGATACGGCGGATCGCGCGGGCCGGGTCGACGTGGTGTCGCGCAACACGCTGCTGTGGTCGTCGCCGCTGAGTGCCGTCCGCGATCGGTCCTGTTCGGTCGCCATCGAGATGAACACGCAGCGCAGCACGGTGTCGGCACCGGGCCTCGCGGATTCGGACAAGGAGTTCGCGACCGATATCCGCCCGCAGGTGGTCGGTGTCTTCAGCGAGCTGACCGGCGCTGCACCGTCGGGGTTGCACGTGAATGTGCAAGTAGATTCCCGTTTTTCGGCTTCGCCGACACCGTTGAAGCTGGCCGCGATGGTGCTGGCCGCGTTGGCCACACTGGTCGCGCTGGTCGCGCTGTATCGCTTGGACGGCCTCGACGGCCGAAAGTCGCGGCGGTTCCTGCCTGCCCGATGGTGGCGGTTGCAACCGGCGGACTACCTGGTTTTCGCCACCCTGCTGGTCTGGCACTTCATCGGTGCCAACACCTCCGATGACGGCTATATCCTCGGCATGGCTCGCGCCGCGCGCAGCTCCGGGTTCATGTCGAATTACTACCGGTGGTTCAGCGTCGACGAGGGGCCGTTCTACACGCCGTACACCGACATGATCGGGTTGCTCACCCACGTGTCGTCGGTGAGTCCATGGGTTCGGTTGCCCACCTTGCTTGTCGGCGTCATCGCCTGGTGGGTGATCAGCCGCGAGCTACTACCGCGGCTCGGCGCCGCCCTGCGCGCCAACGCGATTGCCGTATGGACCAGCGCACTGGTGTTCCTCGCGTTCTGGCTGCCCTACAACAACGGCTTGCGCGCCGAACCCTTTGTGGCGGTGGGCGTGATCCTCACCTGGGCCTCGGTCGAACGGGCCATTGCGACCCGGCGGCTGCTGCCCTACGCATTCGCGATCATGATCGCGGCGCTGACCTTGACCGCCGCGCCCTCGGGCTTGATCTGTATCGGCGCGTTGGCCGCCGGGGCACGCACGATGACCGCGGTGATCATGCAGCGGGCGAAGCGCACCGGATATCTGGCGCTGCTGTTGCCCCTACTTGCTTCCGGTGTGGCGGTGCTGACCGTGGTCTTCGCGGACCGGACCTTCGCCGGAGTGCGTGAGTTCTTCTACGTGCACAACCGGATCGGTCCCGGTGAGTCGTGGTTCTTCGAGTTCCTGCGCTACCAGTATCTGCTGCAGCCCAGCGGTGACGGCTGGCTCACCCGGCGTTTCGGCATGTTCATGCTGCTGCTGACCTTGGTCGTGTGCGTGGTGACGATGCTGCGCCGCGGCGGGCACATCCCCGGCACCGCCGTCAGTCCGTCGCGACGACTGATCGGTATCACCTTCGCCGCCATGGTGCTGATGATGTTCTCGCCGACGAAGTGGATCCATCAGTTCGGCGTCTTCGCCGGGCTGGCCGCCTGCGTCGCGGCGCTCACCGCCGTCGCGATCAGTCCCCGGATCACCCGTCCGCTGCGCAACCGGGCACTGTTCGCCGCGGCCGTCTTCTTCGTCCTGGCACTGACTTTCATCGGCGCCAACGGCTACTGGTGGGTGTCGGCCTGGGGAGTTCCATGGTGGGACAAGGCGCCGATGATCGCCGGTTTCGGGTTGTCTACCTTCGCGGCGGGCCTGTCGATCCTCGCGCTGGCTGTCGCGGCGTGGTTCCACATTCGCCCGGAAACCCAGCCGCGTCCCGACTCGGTACCCGGTCGGGTCGCGCGCGTTCCCGTACTGGTCGTCGTCGCGGCCGCCATGGTGCTGTTCGAAGTGCTGTCGATGGCGAAAGCGGCGGTGGCACAGTATCCGTCGTATTCGATCGCCCAATCGAACCTCGCCGCGGCCTTCTCCGGTGGCTGCGGCCTCGCGGACCACGTGCTGGTCGAGACCGACCCCAACGCATCGGTGCTGCGCCCGCTTACCGGCGATGCCGCAACGGCGCTGGCCGGCGCCGACTCGACCGGATTCACCCCGAACGGCGTGGCGGCCGACCTCACCTCCGATGAGATCGAATCCACTACGGGCAAGGCGAATTCCGTCGCCAGCACCGATGCCGATGAGCCCGCGGATCCGAAGGCCGGGTCGAAGTCGCCGGGTTCGGAGACCGGCACGTCCACGGGCGCGGGAGTCAACGGCAGCAGTGTCCCACTGCCCTTCGGCCTGGATCCGGCAACCACCCCCGTACTCGGCAGCTATCGGGAAGGCACCCAGGAGCCCGCCGATCTGACGACAGGGTGGTATCGACTTCCCAAGGACAGCAATGGAAGTCGTGGCCCGATCATCTCGATCGCGGTCGCCGGCCGGATCCGGCACGTCGACAGCGACGGCATCGTCCACCCGGGACAGGACCTGCGCTTGGAGTACGGCCGCGCGGAAGCCGACGGCACGGCCGTCGCGCTCGGCAGTGTCGACCCGATCGACATCGGCCCGTCCCCGTCGTGGCGCAATATGCGCGTTCCGTTCGACTGGCTGCCCGGCGATGCTGACGTCGTCCGAATCGTCGCGAGCGACAAGGATCTCGGCAAGGATCAGTGGCTCGCGGTGACCCCGCCGCGCGTGCCGCAGACGAAAACCCTGACCGACCTGGTCGGTTCGCGGACGCCGGTGCTGCTGGACTGGGAGGTCGCCATGACCTACCCCTGCCAGAACCTGGTCGCTACCCACGCCGGCGTCGGTGACCTGCCCAGCTACCGCATCCTGCCCGATCGCAACGGTGCGACCATCACCAATCTCTGGCAGGCGCACGACGGCGGCGGCCCGCTCGGCTGGACCCAACTGCTGTTCACCGCCCGCGCCCTGCCCGCCTATCTGAACAACGACTGGGACCGCGATTGGGGATCGATCGAGCAATACCTGCCACTTGATCCGAACGCCCACCCCGCAACCGTCCAGATCGACCGAACCCAACGCTGGGGCACCTGGACCCCCGGCCACATCAACACCGCCTGGTAGCCCCAGCGGCGGCGCCGCGGGCGTCCAGATGGGTGCGGCGGGCGCGTAGCAGGGCGTGGGTGGTGAAGATGGCCAGGGCGGTCCAGATGAGGGCGAAGCCCGCCCAGCGGGATGCGGGCATCGGTTCGTGGGCGACGGCGACGCCCCAGGCCATCTGGAGTGCGGGGGTGAGGTATTGGAGCAGGCCCATGGTGGACAGCGGAACCCGTTGGGCGGCAACGGCGAACAGTAGCAGCGGGACGAGGGTGACCGGGCCGGTGGCCATCATGAGTGCGGCATGCCCTGCGCCGGAACCGAATTCGCTGCGGCCGGTGACGGCGAGCAGGACGACGAAGGCGAGCGCGAACGGCGCGGCGACCACGCCCTCGGCGGCGATGCCGCGCAGCGCGTCCAGTGGGATCACCTTCTTCACCAGACCGTAGGTCGCGAACGAGCAGGCGAGCACCAGCGCGATGACCGGCGGCCTGCCGTAGTCGACAGTGAGAACCGCCACAGCCGCGGCCCCGAGCCCGAGCGCGGCCCACTGCGCCTTGGCCAGCCGCTCACGGAAGATGAGCACCCCGAACGCCACGGTGACCAACGGATTGATGAAGTACCCCAGCGCGCACTCCACCACATGCCCCGAGGTGACGCCGTACACGTACACACCCCAGTTGATCGCGATCGCCGCCGAGGCCACCGCGGCCAGCCGCCAGATCCGCGCGCCGATGCCGAACAACTCCCGTAGCCGCCCGCGCACCGCCAGGACCGCGAGCACCACCACCAGGGTCCAGAGAATCCGCTGCGCCACCACCTCGGTGGCGCTGGCGAACGCCAGCAACCCGAAGAACGCGGGGAACAACCCCCACAGGAAAAAGGCACTCGTACCGAAGACAACACCGGGGATAGACCTGCTCTGCCGCACGCTTCCGACGCTACTTCTCACGTAGCCTTGCGGTCATGTCGACTACCGTGCAGGCATCGCGCGCCACCGGACTGACCACGGCGGAGGTCGAGCAACGTCGCCGCGACGGGCTCAGCAACGACGTGCCGGACCGGGCCAGCCGCTCGGTCCGCGACATCATCCGGGCGAACGTCTTCACCCGGATCAACGCCATCCTCGGCGTGCTGTTCATCCTGGTACTGGCCACCGGATCGATCATCGACGGCATGTTCGGCCTGCTGATCGTCGCCAACAGCGCGGTCGGCATCATCCAGGAGGTTCGCGCCAAGCGCACCCTGGACCAGCTGGCCATCGTCAGCCAGGCCAAGCCCACCGTGCGCCGCGACGGCAAGGCGGTCGACGTGGCGCCGCGCGAGGTGGTGCTCGACGACCTGATCGAGCTCGGCCCCGGCGACCAGATCGTGGTCGACGGCGAGGTCGAGGAGGCCTCGCTGCTGGAAATCGACGAATCGCTGCTCACCGGCGAGGCCGATCCGATCGACAAGCAAATCGGCGACCAGGTGATGTCGGGCAGCTACGTGGTCTCCGGCGGCGGCTGCTATCGCGCCACCAAGGTCGGCAAGGACGCCTACGCCGCGAAGCTGGCCGAGGAGGCCAGCAAGTTCACGCTGGTGAAGTCGGAGCTGCGCAGCGGCATCGACACCATCCTCAAGGTGATCACCTACCTGCTGATCCCGGCGGGTCTGCTGAGCATTTACAACCAGCTGGTCTCCAGCAAGGAATCGTGGCGGCCCGCGGTGACCGGCATGGTCGCGGCGCTGGTGCCGATGGTGCCGGAGGGTCTGGTGCTGATGACCTCGGTCGCCTTCGCGGTCGGTGTGGTGCGGCTCGGCCGGCGCAAGTGCCTGGTGCAGGAGTTGCCCGCCATCGAGGGCCTGGCCCGAGTGGACGTGGTGTGCGCGGACAAGACCGGCACACTCACCGAGAACGGCATGCGGGTCTCCGATATCAAGACGCTGGATTCCTTCGAGGACAACGAGGTTCGGCAGGCGCTCGCCGCGTTGGCGGCCGACGATCCACGGCCGAACGCGAGCGTGCAGGCGATCGCGGAGGCGCTGCCGGACGGTCCCGGCTGGCAGCGGACCGCTGTCGCGCCGTTCTCCTCGGCCAAGAAGTGGAGCGGGTGCTCCTACGGCGAGCACGGCGACTGGCTGCTCGGCGCGCCCGACGTGCTGCTCGACGCGCACTCCGACGACGCAAGGATGGCAGAGGAACTCGGCTCATCGGGCCTGCGCATCCTGTTGCTCGCTCGCAGCGACCGGCCGGTCGACGCCGCGGACGCGCCGGGCACCGTCCGGCCCGCCGCGCTGGTCGTGCTCGAGCAACGCGTCCGGCCGGACGCCAAGGAGACCCTCGAATACTTTGCCAGTCAGCATGTTTCGATCAAGGTGATCTCCGGCGACAATGCCGTCTCGGTGGGCGCGGTAGCGTCCTCGCTCGACCTCACCGGCGGCGACCACGCGGTCGACGCGCGGGGATTGCCCGAGGACCGCGAGCAACTCGCCGACGTGCTCGACCACGAGACCACCTTCGGCCGGGTGCGCCCGGACCAGAAGCGGGCCATGGTGGCCGCACTGCAATCGCGCGGCCACACCGTCGCGATGACCGGCGACGGCGTGAACGATGTGCTCGCGCTCAAGGATGCCGACATCGGCGTGGCGATGGGCGCGGGCAGCCCGGCCACCCGCGCGGTGGCGCAGATCGTGTTGCTGGACAACAAATTCGCCACCCTGCCGTATGTGGTGGGCGAGGGCCGCCGGGTCATCGGCAATATCGAGCGGGTCTCGAATCTGTTCCTCACCAAGACCGTCTACTCGGTGCTGCTCGCCTTCCTGGTCGGTATCGCGGGCGTCGGTTCGCAGATCTTCGGTTACGACCCGATCGGGTATCCGTTCCTGCCGCGGCACGTCACGATCGCCGCCTGGTTCACCATCGGCATCCCGGCGTTCATCCTCTCGCTCGCCCCCAACAACGAGCGCGCGCGTAGCGGATTCGTCCGGCGCGTCATGCGTTTGGCCATCCCGTCCGGTGTGGTGATCGGTATCGCCACCTTCGTGGCCTACCTGATCGCCTATGCCGGTCCCGAGGCGAGCGCGCAGCAGAAGGAGCAGGCGGGCACCACCGCGTTGATCACCTTGATCATGATCGCCGTGTGGGTGCTGGCCATCGTGGCGCGGCCGTACGTGTGGTGGAAGGTCGTGCTGATCGCGACGTCCGTCGCCGCCTACCTGCTGTTGTTTACCGTCCCGTTCACTAGGGAATTCTTCAAGCTGGACCCCTCCAACGTGGCGCTTACCACCGCTGCGGTGATCTGTGGCGCCATCGGCATCGTGCTCGTCGAGGTCGCCTGGTGGATCAGCGCGTCGCTGCTCGGCGAGAAGGGGCAGCTGTTCCCGACGCCGGCGGGTGGCGCCGACGACGAACTGGACACCTGACCCGGCGCGCCGCGAGAAGCCTTGTGCGAAGCGATCATTCAGTGTTGGAGTACCTTCTCCGAATATGGAGGTACTGCTGCACCAGATCGACGCGTTTGCCGACGCACCGTTCTCGGGCAACCCGGCCGCGGTGATGCCGCTCCCGTCGTGGCTCCCGGATTCGTTGCTGCAACACCTGGCCGAGGAGAACAATCTGGCCGAAACCGCCTTCTACACCGCGGAATTACCGCCGGAGGCGGGTGCGCCGCCGGGAGACTGGCCCGCCTTCCACCTCCGCTGGTTCACTCCTCTGGTCGAGGTCGACATGTGCGGGCACGCCACGCTGGCCAGTGCCGCACAGATTTTGGAGGACATGCACCCCGGCGCGGACCGAGTGAGCTTCTTCACACGCAGCGGTTGGTTACACGTCGACCGCACCGACGACGACGAATTCGTGCTCGATCTGCCCGCGGTGCCCGCTACCGCGGTGGAACCCGACATCACGCTGGTTGCCGCGCTCGGCGTGCGCCCCGTGCGGGCATACACCGGTACCGACGAGGTCATCGTGGTGGCCACCGAGCAGGAAGTCCGCGACACCGCGCCGATTTTCACCGCGTTCCCCCCGGTGGCCCGCGGCGTCATCGTCACGGCGCGCGGCGAGACCGCCGACTTCGTCTCCCGCTTCTTCGCCCCCGGCGTGGGAGTCATGGAGGACCCGGTCACCGGATCGGCGCACGCCCAACTGGTTCCGCTCTGGGCCGACGAACTCGGCCGTACCGAACTCACCGCCCGCCAGCTGTCCCGGCGGGGCGGCAGCCTGCGCTGCGAGCTCGCTGGTGACCGCGTGCTGCTCGTGGGCCGCTGCCGCCGTTATCTGGACGGCGTTGTGCGCCTTCCGGATTGACCCGGGCCATCGCGACTCGCGCGTGCTGTCACAAAGTCTCGCGCGCCGAGTCGCGCTTTGTCACCGCGCCGCAACGAACCACCTACGCGGCGTGGTGATCTCAGGCCTTCGCCGGGATGAAGCGGGGTTGAATCATCCCGGCGAAGGTCTGTCCCTCCGGGGCCGCAACGACGGGCGGTGCGTGGCACATGGCCGGGGCAAATGTCGAGCAGGGCTCTCGATGGTGTCCACTCGTGCCCGCGCGTCCAGGATTCGAGGGTTACTGGTCGGGGATGGGGCCGTCGTCCGGGCCGGGGAGGACGACGTCGTGTTGGTCTGGCGGAAGGGGGACTACGGCGAAGCGGCCCGCCACGGCGTCGGCGGGGAGGGCTTCTACCGCGCGGATGCCGGACTGGGCGGCGAGGTTTCGGAGGCCGGTGAGCGGGCCTCGGAGTACCAGGCCGACGGTGCAGGCGCAGCCGGAGCGGAGGCGGGCGGCGGTGAGGGCGGCGATGCGGGCGGAGCGATCGTCGGGGGTGGTGCGGGGGAGTGACCATGCGGCCGATTCCGCGGAGGCGATCGCGGCGGCGTCGCCCGCGGGGACCGGGACGGCGATCAAGGGGGTTTGCACGCGGGGGATCGAAACCTGGTAGAGCACTTGGGATATCCGCATGCCACCGCTGTGTGGCGGGATGTGTTCCGGCGCAAGGGGTTCGGTGAACGAAACGAGGGCCCAATGGTCGGCGGTGTCCGTGCCGTTCAGTGAATTCTTGGCTCGCGCAAGGTAATCCGAGACCTGCTCGCCGCGCTCCGGACCGAGTCGATCGGTGAAGACACCCGCCTTGCGCGGCGGGTTCAGCACGCCGAGCAGCACGATGAAGACAACCAGCGCGACGGCCGCCGCCACGAGGGCGAGCGGCCCCCGCGACAGCGCCCGCCGGTCAGGCATTGCGCAGGACGTCCAGTGCGTGCTTCAGGTCGTCCGGGTATTCGCTGGTGATCTCCAGCCAGCGGCCGTCCGCGGGATGGTTGAAGCCGAGCGAACGGGCATGCAGCCATTGCCTTTCCAGCCCGAGTCGGTCGGCCAGACGCGGGTCGGCGCCGTAGGTGAGGTCGCCACAGCATGGGTGCCGGATCGCGGAGAAGTGCACCCGGATCTGGTGCGTGCGGCCGGTTTCCAGATGAATATCCAGCAGGCTCGCCGCCTGGAACGCCTCGACGGTGTCGTAGTGCGTGATGCTCGGTCGCCCGTCCGCGGTGACCGCGAACTTCCAGTCGTTGCCGCGGGCCCGCCCGATCGGGGCATCGATGGTGCCGCTGCTCGGATCCGGATGTCCTTGCACCAGTGCGTGATACCGCTTGTCCACGGTGCGCTGCTTGAACGCGCGCTTGAGCACCGTGTACGCGTGCTCGGACTGCGCGACCACCATCACCCCGGAGGTCCCCACGTCGAGCCGGTGCACGATGCCCTGCCGTTCGTGCGCGCCGGAGGTGGAGATCCGGTACCCGGCCGCGGCCAGTCCGCCGATCACGGTCGGACCGGTCCAGCCGACGCCGGTGTGCGCCGCGACGCCGACCGGCTTGTCCACCGCGACGATGTCGTCGTCGGCGTAGAGGATCCGCATCCCCTCGACCGGTGCGACCTCGATGGACAGTTCCCGCTTCGGCTCCGGGAAGATCACCTCGAGCCAGGCGCCCGCGGCCAGCCGATCGGATTTGCCCGCCGCGACGCCGTCGAGCTGCACGGCGCCTTCCTCGGCGAGGGCGGCGACGGCGGTGCGGGACAGGCCGAGCAGCCGCGACAGGCCCGCGTCGACCCGCATGCCGTCGAGCCCGTCGGGAACGGGCATGGTTCGTGTTTCCCTCATGCCGCGTTCCCTTCGCTGGTGGACTTCTTGCTGGTGGTCTCGGCCGCAGCGTCGGTGCCCGCCGGCTCGCCACGCCCGGTGCGGGTCCCGTTCGGCTCGAAGCCGAACAGGGTCAACACCACCAGCAGGATCGCGCCGCAGACGATCGACGAGTCCGCCACGTTGAACACCGGCCACCAGCCGATCGCGATGAAGTCGACCACGTGCCCCTGCAACGGTCCCGGCGCGCGGAACATGCGGTCCACCAAGTTGCCGAGCGCGCCGCCGAGCACCATGCCGAGCCCGATGGCCCACCACAGCGACCGCAGCGTGCGCCCGATGCGCACCACGCCGATCACCACGGCCGTCGCGACCAGTGTCAGCAGCCAGGTCATGCCGGTCGCCATCGAGAAGGCGGCACCGGGATTGCGCACCAGGCTCAGCCGGGCGAAGTCGCCGATGATCGATACCGGCTGGCCCGGTTTCAGGTTCGCCACGATGATGCTCTTGGTGAGCAGGTCGAGTCCGAGCAGGATTACCGCGATGACGAGTAAGGTCCGCAGCCGCTGGGGCGGAGTCGCTGGGTTCGCCTCCTCGGCGGTGTTTGCTGGGTTCTCCTCGGGCGGCGGGGCATCACTCACACGCACCATCATCTCTCGAGCTACGCGACACCTTGTGCGGTGGTCACCCGCAAGTCCCAGCTGACACTCAGGAACCGGTCGTACTCTGTTGCTCGTGACGGTGTTGTCTTCCCACCACATCCCCAGGTTCGCGCGCTCGGGTGTGTTGCTCTTAGTGCTCGCGGTCGGGCTGACCGCGTTCGGAACCGGTTGCAGCGACGGCGCCGAGTCGCGTTCGGAGTCCGACAGCACCGAGCCGCTCGGCATCGGCAAGGGGGTGACCGTGCCGATCCCGGCCGCGATCACCACCGTCGTCTCGCCGGGCGCCGAGCCGCGCTCGCTGCTGCGCCCCGACTATCCGGCGGGCACCGTGCAGCAAGTGACGTTGCATACCTCGCATCGCATCGAGCAGCAGATCAACGATCAGCCCGCGCGCGACTTCTCCGCGCCCGACCTGTCGATCCCGATGACCGCGCACACCGACGCGGACGGCATCGATCTCACGCTCGGCACCGTCACCACCCCGGACCCGTCGCTGGCCAAGGCGTTCACCAAGACCGGTGGTTCGCATGCCGGGTTCGATCTGAGCGACCTCGGCGCCATCACCGCGCTGCGGCTCGAACCTGCCCCTGACACCTCCAACCCGGCAAGGGCCGCGCTGGAACAGGCCTTCTATCAGGCGGTCTACCGCTCGATCGCATTCCCCGACCAGCCGGTCGGCGAGGGCGCGGTGTGGACGGTGCGCCAGGAAGTCAGCGGCGGGGTCACCCTCGAGCAGATCACCACGGCGACGCTGACCAAACGCGACGGTGACCGGCTGACCATCGAATTGGACGTCACGCAGCAGCCGAAGTCCACGGTGTGGAACCTGCCCAACAACGCGGGCAAGCTCGACATCAAGGATTACGTCATGCAGGGCACCGGCACCATCACCGTCGATCTCGGCCTGCCGCTGCCGGTCTCCGGGACCATCACGGTCGGCGGACATCAGGGCTATCACGATCCGCGCAGCTCGAGCGTGCTGCAGCAGACGATCGACACGCAGGTGTCGTGGACGGAGTGACCCGCGGCCGCGGCCTCTTGCTGGCCGTCGTGACCGCCGCGTTCGCCGCGGCATGCGGATCATCGGAATCAGCGGCCCCCGACTCGGCGGAGTTGCCGCCGCTCGGTCCGGTCACGGCCGCGGCGCCGGTGACCGGGACACCGACCGCCGACGCCGCTCGGTTGCGCGAGCAACTGCTGACGACGGCGAACCTGCCGCCGAACTTCACCGCGCTACCCACCCGCGCCGACGCGCCCGCGGGTGTCAAGCAGACAGCGCCGACCGATCCGGCGGAATGCGCGACAGTGCTGACACCGCTGGGCGCGCAGCGGTCCGGCGCGCTGGCCACGGCCGCCGTTCAGTACGCGGGTCCGAGTTTCTCCAGCATCGACATCGATGCGGCGAGTTTCCCGAATGACGCGGTGGCGTCCGCGTTTTCGGACGTGCAGGCGACATTGCGCCGCTGCACCCACTATTCCGGCGCCGACGCCACCGATATTCCGATCGACTACCGCGTCTGTGGCTTCGCGCCGCCGCAAGCCGGGGACGCGGTCACCGCGTTCGAGGTGCGCGCCACCAGTGATGGGCTGACGCTGCATTCCTCGGTCGCGATCGTGCAGGTCGGCAGCACGCTGGCACAGGTGGCGGTGACCGCACCGGAACCGGTCGATGCCAGGGTGCTCAGCGATCTCACCGCCGCGCAGGTGCGTCGGTTGCACGGTGTTTCGGGGCCTTGATCAGGGTGGATTCGCCGTGCTCTGCCATTCGGCCGGGCTACGCTCGACAACGTCCGACACATCGCCTCGACGGAGGTTCCTCATGTCTGATGTCAAGCCCGTTCCCGACGGGTATCCGGTGGTGTCACCGGGACTCGCGATCGACGGCGCCGCGGCCGCGATCGATTTCTACAAGCACGTGTTCGGCGCATCGGAGCGGATGCGCATGCCGGGGCCGGACGGCAAGGTCGCGCACTGCGAGTTGATGTTCGGAAATTCGCTGGTCATGGTCGGCGACCCGTCCGAGGAGATGGATTTCCTCGACCCGAAGCGGTTCGGTGGCACTCCGGTCAACCTGTACGTGTACGTCGAGGACGCGGATGCCGCGTTTTCCGCCGCACTCACCGCGGGGGCCAGGGAACTCACCCCGATGACCACGCAGTTCTACGGCGACCGCAGCGGCGCCTTCGAGGACCCGTGGGGTCATCGCTGGACCGTGGCCACCCACATCGAGGATGTCCCGCCGGACGAGATGGATCGGCGGATGGCGGAACTGTTCGGCTAGCCTGCCAGCACCGAATCACCCACGACCCGAACAGCTTTCGGGGGCAGCGGCTTGGCCGCCGGGCCGTTCGAGACCGCACCGTCCAGGCCGAACCTGCTGCCGTGGCAGGGACAGTTGATGGTGCCGTCGGACACCGAGGTCACCTTGCAACCGGCATGCGTACAGACCGCGGACAGGCCGACGAAAGTGCCTGCGTGCGGCTGGGTCACCACGGTGTCGCCGACGATCACCCCGCCGCCGACGGGAATATCGGCGGTCTTGGCGAGCGCTTTGCCGCCGGTCTGGTCCGCTGTCGCCGATTTCCCGTCCGGCGTGGGAGTCGGTGGGGCAGTGGACTTCTCCTTGCCGTCGGTGGTGCATGCGGTCAGCGTCGCCGCCGCGACAACGGCGCCAGCGCCTGCCGCGACCACACCGCGGCGGGTGAGAACCGATTCGTCGTGCGTCATGGGGTCTCCTCGATGTGCGGCCGTCGACATACCGGCCGAAGCGATCCCCGAACTCCACGCTGCGCCGGTACCGCTCCTTGCATTGTCAAACGAGGCAGCGCGGCCAACGGTTCGAACCGACATGCACGACACCCGCGAATCGGCGTGTCGACGCACGAATTGCGCGCGCGAACAATGGGGTGGACGAGCGCGCACACTCTCCGCTAGCGTCTGGCTCATGTCCAGTCCCGAGGCGTCCAGACACTAGCCACCGGTTCTTCGGTGGCTACCTGTGATCCCACTCGCGCCGCCGAATCACCGTCGCACGGACTGTCTTTCCGCGATTCCCGCTATGCCGGTCTCGCGTTCCGCTATGCGATTACCTCCGCACGCCCCGCCTGGACCCGCTGCGTCAGCAGCCGGTGCCCGGCCGTCGCGGCGTGCCTGTGATCGCACACCACTGCGACCGTGGAGTTCTGCTCATGCCTTTCGTCATCTACGTCCTGGGACTGGCGGTATTCGCCCAGGGAACGTCCGAATTCATGCTGTCCGGCCTGGTGCCCGACATCGCCGCCGAACTGAATGCCTCCGTCCCCGCCGCAGGGGCGTTGACCTCGGCTTTCGCCGTGGGGATGAGCGTCGGGGCGCCGCTGATGGCGGTGCTGTCCCTGCGCTGGCCGCGGCGCCGGGCACTGCTCGTCTTCCTGCTCGCGTTTCTGATCGTGCACGTCGTCGGCGCGGTCAGCACCAGCTTCGCCGTGCTCGTCACGACCAGAGTCCTCGGCGCGCTGGCCAACGCCGGCTTCCTCGCCGTCGGCCTGGCGACGGCGACCAGCATGGTCGAGCCGAACGCGAAGGGGCGGGCCACCTCGGTGCTGTTGAGCGGCATCACGCTCGCCTGTGTCGCCGGGGTGCCCGCGGGTGCCGTGCTCGGCCAGGCGTTCGGGTGGCGTTCGGCGTTCTGGGCGGTGGCCGTCGTCTCCGCACCGGCCGCCTACGCCATCCTCCGATCGGTGCCGAACACCGTCCCGGCCAGCGGCACCACGGCTGCTCCCGGCGCCCGCCGGGAAGCACGCGTCCTGCGCCGTCCTCGACTGCTGGTCCTGCTGCTCTGCGGGGCACTGGTCAATGCGGGCACCTTCTGCACGTTCATCTATCTGGCGCCACTCGTGACCGAGGTCAGTGGACTCACCCAGGCGTGGGTACCGGCCGCGCTGGCGCTGTTCGGGCTCGGGTCGTTCGCCGGTGTGACCGTCGGCGGTCGGCTGGCGGATTCGCGGCCGCTGCGGCTGCTGATTCCCGGCGGCATCGTGCTGCTCGCCGGGTGGCTGCTCGGTACGGTAGCCGCGGGCAGCGCGATGGTGGCGCTCCCGCTGGTGTTCGTGCAGGGAGCGCTGTCGTTCGCGGTCGGATCGACGTTGATCGCGCAGGTGCTGTACGCGGCGACCGAGGCGCCGTCGCTGGGTGGTGCCTTCGCGACCGCCGCGCTGAATGTGGGCGCGGCGGTCGGCCCCGCCCTCGGCGGCCTGGCGATCGGCGCCGGATTCGGCTTCCGCTCTCCGCTGGGGGTCAGCGCGGTGCTGGTGGCGGCGGCATTCGTCGCGGCAGGCGCGGCCGAGGTGGTACGTCGGATCAGGTCGACCCCCGCCGACGAGGTGCTGATCTCCCGTTGACTACGCCGAGGCAGTGGTACCCGCTGACGCGGCCGCCAGCGTATGGGCTTCGAGCACGGACATTTTCGATCCCGCGGTATGTGCCGAGTCGAAGACGGTGTCGCCGAGTGCCGCCCGGACAGCCGCGGTCGGGCGGTCGATGTCCGGGCGTTCCGCGGGCAGCAAGGGCATGCCATTGGCTTCGCGGACCGCCTCCGCCGCACCGAGCAGCCGTGCGGCGGTGTCGAATTCGTCGAGCGCCGCGGCGGCCGCGGCAAGTCCGGCCAGGGCGAAGGCGGTATCGCGCGGTGCTTCGATGCGCATGGCTCCGTCGAGGGCGGTCAGGTGCATGGCGAAGGCGGCGGCGGGTTCGGCGCGTTGTTCGAGGAGGTAGCCGAGTTCGACCTGGACCATGGGGAGGAACAGCGGGGTTTCCTCGGCGTCGGGCCCGGCGAAGGCCAGCAGTTCGCGCAGGATATGTTCGGCGACATCGGGATTGCCGGTGCGGCGGGCGGTGAAGGCGAGGACGACCGAGGCGAACAAGCGGGCGGGACCGTAGCCGTGTTCGGCGGCGACCTGCATGGCCTGTTCGCCGAGGGACTGGGCGCGATCGAACTCGGTGTGCTGCATGGCGATCCAGCCGAGCCAGCACAGGTGGGTGCACACCTGGCCCCACAGCTCCAGTTCCCGCGCCAAACCCAATGCCTCGGCGTGGATGTCGGCGGCGCCGGACAGGTCGCCGACCAATTCGGCGAGGCCGCCGAGCCATTCGGCGGCTTGCAGCCTGCCCCAGCGGTCGTCGATCTCGGCGAACAGCCGCGCGGCAGCGCGAGCGTGCTGCTCGAGCGCCACCAGATCGACCCGGCTGTGTGAGGCCTTCGCTAAGGCGACGTGTCCGAGCGCGACACCCCAGCGATCGCCGAGCCGCTCGCACACCGGAAGTGCCCGGCGCACCAGGGCTTCCAGCTCTGGCAGGTCGCCCGACTCCAATGCGGAGAAGGCGAGGAACAGCTCGGCGCGCGCCCGCCCAGCCGGATCATCGACGGTGTTGTACAGCGCCGAGACCTCGCTGCGCCTGGCCGCGCCGTCGGTGAATTCGCCCTGTTGGAACGTGAACCCGAGTCGCCAGGCGAAGGCGGGCGCGCGCCGCAGCGCCGAACCACCCAGTGCCAGCGCGGCATCGAACCAGCGCCGCGCCTCGGTCAACCGCCCACGCAACAGCCAGTACCAGGCGAGTGCGTTCACCAGCCGCAATGCCTCGTCGGCGGCACCGGCTCGGACGAATCCATCCAGTGCCGCACGCAGATTCGCGGCCTCGGCATCCAGCCGACGTAACCACCGCTGCTGATCCGCCCCGTGCAATTCGGGCCCCGCCCGCTCGGCCAGCGCCAGGTAATACCGATGATGCGCCCGATACACGGCCTCGAACTCGCCCGCTTCGGCCAGCCGATCCAGACTGAACGCCGCCACCGACTCGAGCAGCCGATACCGTCGCCCCACCGCCTGCACAAGGGACCGATCCACCAGCCGCGCAACAATATCGGCGACGTTCGACGAGTCAAGCTCTGTTGTGGCGCAGACATCTTCCGCGGCCGCCAACGTGCAGCCACCCGCGTGCACCGCCAGTCTGCGCAGCACGGCCTGCTCGGTCTCGTCGAGTAGGCCCCAGCTCCAGTCGATCATCGCGGTCAGTGTCTGCTGCCGTGGTGGCGCGCCACGGTGACCGGTGGCGAGCAGCCGGAATCGGTCGTCGAGGCGGGCGACCATCTCGTGGACGCCGAGCGCGCGCACGCGGGTCGCCGCCAATTCCAGGGCAAGCGGAATGCCGTCGAGCCTGCGGCACAGGGTCGCGACCGGTTCGGCGGTGTCGGCGTCGAGGACGAAGTCGCGGGCGCTCGCGCGGGCGCGAGTGACGAAAAGCTGTACCGCGCTGGCTTGTTCGAGGACGGTGACGTCCGCGTCAGGTACCGGCACCGCCAGCGGCCGCACCGCGACGACGTCCTCACCGGGCAGCCGCAGCTGCTCCTGACTGGTGGCCAGGATGTGCAGGTTCGGTGCCGCACCGAGCAGCAATTCGGCGAGATCGGCGGCGTGCTCGACGACGTGTTCGCAGTTGTCCAGGACCAGCAGCACTTCCTGCTCGGCGAGCACCTCGCACAACAGCTCGGCCGGGTCGGTGCCGTCGGTGGCTCGGATGCCGAGCACCTGGGAGACCGCCTCGACGAGGAAGCTCGCTCCGTCGGCGGCGGTCGGTTGCAGTGGTGCCAACTCGACAAGCCAAGTGCCCTGCGGGAATCGGTCGGTCAACGTTGCCGCGGCGGCCAAGGCGAGCCGCGTCTTGCCGACCCCGCCGGGGCCGGTCAGCGTGACGAGCCGGGCCGCGCCGACGGCACGACGGAGCTCGGCGAGATCGTCCTCGCGACCGATGAGTTCGGTGCGCTGCGCGGGAATGTTCGAACTGCGCCGCCGCAGCACGGTTTCCGGCCGGGATGCGGCCAGTTCCAAGTCCTGGCCGAGGATCGACCGGTGCAACGCCACCAGCTCGGGACTCGGGTCGAGGCCGAGCTCGTCGGCGAGCTGCCTGCGCAGGTCTTCGTAGCTGTCCAGCGCTTCCGCCTGCCGACCCGCGCCGTACAGCGCGCGCAATTGGGCGGCGCGAAGTCGTTCGCGCAGTGGATGTTCGGCGACGACCGTGGCGAGATCACTGGCGACGTCGCGGTATTCGCCCAGCGAGAGCCGCGCCTCGGCGAGCTCTTCCACCGCGACGACGCGTTGTTCTTCCAGTTGCGCGATGGCGGGCTGAGCGAAGGCGGCGTCGCGGAAGTCGGCGAACGCGGGACCGCGCCACAAGCCGAGCGCTTCGGTGAGCGCGCGGGCCCGGTCGGTCGGCTCGGTCGTCTCCCGCGCGGTTGCCACCAGCGCGCGAAACCGCAGTGCGTCGAGTGCGGTGGTGGCGAGCCGGTAGCCGGGCGGTGGCGAGACCACCAGATCACGGCCGCCGGGTTCGGCGTCTTCCAGTGCCCGGCGCAGCTGGGATGCCTTGGCGGCGAGGGTGCCCGCCGGATTGCCGGGCGGATCGTCGGCCCAGATGTCATCGATGAGCCGGTCGCCCGATACCGGCTGTCCGGCGCTGACGAGCAGGTCGGCCAGCAGCGCGCGCACCTTGGCGCCGGGGATCGGCACGACGGTGCCCGAGTCCGTCCAGACCGTCAACGGACCGAGCACACCGAAACGCATACGGGCAGCTTAGCGACGCCGTCGCCGAGCGGAATCGGACCGTAAACAAACCGGAAGGTGCCCCGGCCAGAGTTGGTCACAACACGGAACCAACCCCAGCACAAGGAGCACCGACATGAAACTCACCACCGTCTTCGCCGCCGCCGCACTCGCCGCGACCGCCCTGCTGTCCGGCTGCGGATCCGCCGACGAGACCACGAAGTCCGAGCCCGCCAATCCCGGTGCCTACGCCGACGTGAACGGCCTGCACATGTACTACGAGGTGCACGGCGCCCCGACCCAGCAGCCGCCGCTGGTATTGCTGCACGGCGCGCTGTCCGGCATCGGCACCGACTTCGGCCAGCTCATCCCGGAACTGTCCAAGACCCGCCAGGTGATCGCCGTGGAACAGCAGGCGCACGGTCGCACCGCCGACATCGACCGTCCGCTGCGCACCCCGCAGATGGCCGAGGACACCGTGGCGCTGCTGCGCACCCTCGGCGTGCAGCGCGCCGACGTGCTCGGCTACAGCATGGGTGCCGGTGTCGCCCTGCAGATTTCGCTCAACCATCCGGACCTGGTGCGCAAGCAGATCCTGGCCGCGGGCGGGCTCGACGCGAGCGCGATGCACCCCGGTCTGCTGGACGGCATCGCCGACCTGAAGCCCGAACACCTGCACGGTTCGCCGTTCCACGACGACTACCTGAAGAACGCCCCACGCCCGGAAGACTTCCCGCGGCTGGTCGACCGGGTTCGGGAGCACGACCAGAACGCGATCCCGGCGGTGCCCGCGGACGCGGCGCGCCAGATCAAGGCACCGACGCTGACCGTGATCGGTGATTCCGACATCGTCCGGCCCGAGCACGCGGTCGAGATGTTCCGGCTGTTCGGCGGCGGCATCATGGGCGACACCCCGGAAGGTCTGCCGAACTCGCAGCTGGCCATCCTGCCCGGCACCTCGCACATCACCCTGGTGCACCGTCCCGAATTGCTGCTGCCGATGATCCCGGCCTTCCTCGACGCCCCGATCAAGGACGCCCGATGACCGACGACCGATTGCGGGTGGCACTGATCGTCGGCAGCACCCGCACCGGGCGGTTCGGGCCCACCGTGGCCGACTGGTTCGCCGGTCGGCTGCGGCGCCGCGATCTCGACCTGGACCGCATCGACCTCGCCACCGCCGGACTGCCCGACCAACTGACCGGCCACGACGAACCGGCCCCCGCCGCCGTGCGGCAACTCGGCGACCGGCTGACCGCCGCCGACGCCTTCGTCGTGGTCACCCCCGAATACAACCGCAGCTTCCCGGCGGCGGTGAAAAACGCCATCGACTGGTTCGACACCGAATGGGCAGCCAAACCGGTCACCGTCGTCGGCTACGGCAGCGACGCCGACGGTGGTCACGCCGCCGCCCAGTTACGTCAGGTATTCGGCGAACTGAACGCCGTCCCCATCCGCCGCACCGTCACCATCGCCAAGGCATGGCAGCGCTTCGCCGCCGACGGCAGCTGGCCCCGCCGCGACCCCGAACTAGAAGAAGCCGTCAACGGCCTACTCGACCAACTCCTCTGGTGGGCCACCGCCCTACGCACCGCCCGCACCACCACCCCCTTCGTGCGATAACTGAAGGCCTGGTGGGGCCGCGTCAGCCAGGTCGTTGCTACGACTGTAGCGAAGCGCTACAGTCGTAGCATGACAGCTCTGCCCGCCCGTGATCTCCGCAATCACACCGCGGAGATCCTCCGACGGGTCGAAGCCGGAGAAGAGATCGAAATCCTGAAGGACAACCGTCCGGTGGCGAAGATCATCCCGCTACCTCGGCGGAGGCAATGGATTCCGGCGTCGGAAATAGTCAAGGAACTGGTCCGGCTCGGGCCGGATAGCACGGGTCTCAGCGAAGAGTTGCGCGAAACCCTGACCGAGACAACGGATGACCTGCGGTGGTGAACGCTGAGCAGGCGCTGGCTGATACCTCTGTTTTCATCGGCTTGGAAGCGGAACGCTTCGATCCGGCGCTGATCGAGGGATATGAGTGGGGCGTCTCAGTGATCACCTTGGGTGAACTGCGCTTGGGCGTTCTTCATGCGACCGATCCGGAGTCGGCGGCGCGACGGCTGTCGACATACCAGCTGGCGCAACGGTTTCAGCCGTTGGAAGTAGACGAAACAGTCGCCGAGCATTGGGCGCTGCTCGTCTCGCGCTTGCGGGCGGCCGGACGCAAAGTGCCGATAAATGACAGCTGGATCGCGGCCACCGCAATGGCCTACAACATCCCCATCGTGACCCAGGATGGCGATTACGCTGCCATGACGGATTTGCGGATCATCAAGCTCTGACATGTGTTCGGCAGGCGGCGGACCCGGTCCCCCTCATCGTTGCGGTGGCCGGGTCCGCCGATGTGGGGTTACCCCTTGGTGATTGGTTGGGAAACCTCGGGGGTGGGCGGGGGATCTTGTGGGGCGCTGCGGGGTTCGGTGCGGGGCTAGCAGGCTTGGTGGGGTGGGGGCATGCGGTGGGCGAGTAGGAATCGCATCAGGTTGCGTTGGATTTCGATGCCGATATCCCGCTGGACCAGGGCTGCGCCGATGGCGTGCTCGGCGAGCAGGGGGGTGGTGAACTGGGCCAGTTCACAGCCTCGCGGGCTGGCGTAGTGCTCGACGGTGAGTGGGATCGGTAAGCCCTCGCCGGGAACGAGAACTTGCACGCCGGTCGGGAGTGTCGGCGCCGAACCCGGATCGGCGAGATTGTCGGCCTCCAGCCACTGGTTGAGGTTCGCCCGCCCGATCACGATCGTGCTGATCTGGTCGAAGAGGGTCTGCAGGAAGTAGGTGGGCATCGGACGGGCGCGTGGGCCCATCGCGTCGATGATGACCTGGCCGTCGAGTTGGGTTCGGTACGGTGCGCCCGCCATCGGTGCGATAGCCGCGTACAGGTCCGGGTAGGTGGCGCCGAGATTGGTCGTGGTCGCGCCGCCCGCGGAGTACCCACCGAGGTAGACGCGGGAACGATCGAGTCCCAGCTCATCGATCACCGTGCTGGTGATGCCAGCGATAATGGACGGCTCGCCCTGGCCGCGCTCGCGATGCTCGGGTTTGTCCCAGTTCCAGCACAGTTGCTTGTTCGACGCCCGGTCTTGCAGCGGATACGCGAGGACGAAACCCATCTCGTCGGCGACCCTGGTGAGCGAGAAGCCGGTCGGCTCGGGGTAGGCGATCAAATCGTCGCACCCGTGCAGGTACACCATCAAGGGTCTGCCCACAGTCCCGCCGGGCGGCAGATGCAGGTAGTAGCAGCGGGTCCCGGCGGCATTGGTGTAGCAGCGCCTGTCGAGCTGCGCTTGCGCCTGCGGCGCGCCGGTCAGCAGACAGGCGGCAATCAGCAGGGCAGCGCCGAGGACGGCGGAGAGGCGGAGCGCGGTGACTCGCACGCTGGCAGCATAACCGCCCATCGATCCGGCGGACATGCCCTCGATTCCCTGGGCGACGGACCCGTCCCCTCATCGCCATTACGGGTGGCCGGGTCCGTCGCGGGGCGGGAGTTACCCGCGGGCGATGGCCTCGAAGACCCTGGGATCCACCAGGGTCGAGGTATCGCCCAATTCCCGGCCTTCGGCGACGTCGCGGAGCAGGCGGCGCATGATCTTGCCACTGCGCGTTTTCGGCAGCTCCGGGACGATATGAATTTCGCGAGGACGGGCGATGGGGCTGATCTCTTGGGAGACAGCGGATTTCAGCTCGGCGACGAGGGCATCTCCGGTGTTTGCCGCGCCTGCGGTGAGGATGACGAAGGCGACGATCGCCTGACCGGTGGTGGCATCGCTGGCACCAACGACCGCCGCCTCGGCGACCGCGCTGTGCCCGACGAGGGCGGATTCGACTTCGGCGGTGGAGATTCGGTGGCCGGACACGTTCATCACGTCGTCGACCCGGCCCAGCACCCACAGGTCGCCGTCGTCGTCGAGCTTGGCGCCGTCACCGGCGAAATACCAGCCGTCACCGGCGAACCGGTCCCAGTAGGTCTCCCGGAACCGCTGCGGGTCGCCCCAGATGCCGCGCAGCATCGACGGCCACGGCTGATCCAGCACCAGCAATCCGGCGGCGCCCCGGTCGAGTTCGGTGCCGTCGTCGTCGACCACCTTCGCCGAGATGCCGGGCAGCGCGGCCGTCGCCGCACCGGGCTTGGTCGCGGTGACACCCGGCAGCGGGGAGATCATGATGGCGCCGGTCTCGGTCTGCCACCAGGTATCGACGATCGGAGTGCGGTTGCCGCCGATGACTTCTCGATACCAGCGCCAGGCTTCCGGGTTGATCGGCTCACCCACACTGCCGAGCAGCCGCAGCGAGGACAGATCGTGGGCGTCGGGGATTTGGCGGCCCCACTTCATGAACGTGCGCACCAGCGTAGGCGCCGTGTAATAGATGCTGACGCCGTACTTTTCGATGATCTGGAAATGGCGGTGCTCGTCGGGTGCATTGGGCGTGCCCTCGTACACCACCTGGGTGGCCCGATTGGCGAGCGGGCCGTAGACGATGTAGCTGTGCCCGGTGACCCAGCCGATGTCGGCGGTGCACCAGTAGACGTCCTGTCCCGCTTTGTGATCGAAGACGTTGTGGTGGGTGTAGGCAGCTTGCGTGAGGTAGCCGCCGGAGGTGTGCAGGATGCCCTTGGGCTTCCCGGTGGTGCCGGAGGTGTAGAGGATGAACAGCGGATGCTCGGCATCGAACGGTTGCGCCTCGTGTTCCGGCGAGGCGTCGGTGACGGTGTCGTGCCACCACAGGTCGCGGCCCTCGGTCCACGGCACGTCGACATTGGTGCGGCGCACCACGAGCACGTGTTCGACGGTCGCGTGCACACCGCCGAGCGCCTCGTCGACGGCCGCCTTGAGCGGCGCCGCGGTCCCGCGCCGCCACTGCCCGTCGGTGGTGATCACCAGCCGCGCCCCGGCATCGTCCACCCGCTGGCGCAGGGCGGTGGGGGAGAAGCCGGCGAACACCACCGAATGGGTGAGCCCGAGCCGGGCGCAGGCCAGCATCGACACGATGGCCTCGGGCACCATCGGCATATAGATGGCGACCCGATCACCGGCCCGAAGTCCCAGCTCGGTCAGATAGTTTGCCGCCCTGGAGACTTCGTCCCGAAGTTCGCCGTAGGTGATATCGCGTGAATCGCCCGGCTCGCCTTCCCAGTGGATGGCGATCTGGTCACCGTGCCCGTCGAGCACGTGCCGGTCCACACAGTTGTAGGCGACATTGAGCTTGCCGCCGACGAACCAGTTCGCCACCGGCGCGGCACTCCAGTCCAGCACCCGCGTCCACGGCTGCGCCCAGTGCAGCCTGCGCGCCTGCTCGGCCCAGAACGCCAGCCGATCGGCCGCCGCCAGGTCGTACAGTGCCGCATCGGCATTCGCCGTCGCGGCGAAGGACTCGCCGGGTGGGTAGGCCACCGGTGCGGTGGTGTCGCGGGAATCGGTGGTTGCGCTGGTCACGCGATATCTCCTAACGAGAGAACAAATGGACTGAAATCATCGGGGCGGGTGACTACCCGGCAGCGATCAGTGCACCACCGCCTTCTCGGCGCCGACGCCGGTCAGCGAACGCACCTCCATCTCGGCGGCCTTGGCCGGGTTCTCGTCGGCCTTGCCGAGCAGCGTTCCGACGATGCCGAGCACGAAAGCCAGTGGAATGGACACGATTCCGGGGTTGGACAGCGGGAACCAGTCGAAATCGAAGCTGGACAGCATCGAGGTCTTGGTGCCCGACACCGCGGGGGAGAAGACGATCAGCACGATGGTGGAAATGAGCCCGCCGTACATGGAGAACAGCGCGCCGGTGGTGTTGAACCGCTTCCAGAACAGCGAGTACACGATCGTCGGCAGGTTCGCCGCCGCCGCCACCGCGAACGCCAGTGCCACCAGGAACGCGATGTTCTGGCCGTTGGCGAGAATACCGAGGCCGATCGCGAGCGCGCCGATCACCAGCGCGGTGATCCTGGACACCCGCACCTGCTTGGCGTCATCGACCTTGCCGCGCTTGATGACTCCGGCATAGATGTCGTGCGCGAACGAGGTCGCCGCGGTGATGGTGAGCCCGGCGACCACCGCGAGGATGGTGGCGAACGCCACCGCGGAGATGATGCCGAGCAGGATGACGCCACCGAGTTCGAACGCCAGCAGCGGCGCCGCCGAGTTCTGTCCGCCTGCCGCGGCCAGAATCCGGTCCGGGCCGACGATCGCGGCGGCACCGTAGCCGAGCACCAGGGTGAACAGGTAGAACGCACCGATCAGCCCGATCGCCCACACAACTGATCGGCGCGCCTCCTTCGCGGTCGGCACCGTGTAGAAGCGCATCAGCACGTGCGGGAGACCCGCGGTGCCGAGCACCAGCGCCAGACCGAGAGACAGGAAGTTGATCTTCGAGGTGGCGCTGCCGCCGTACTGCGCGCCGGGCGCGAGCACGTCACGGGCGGCCACGCCCTTGTTCGTCGACTCGGACACGTGCTGCTGCGCCGAGCCGAGAATGTCGGAGAGGTTGAAGCCGAATTTGGCGAACACCATGACCGTCATCAGTCCGGCGCCCGCGATCAGCAGCACGGCCTTGATGATCTGCACCCATGTGGTGCCCTTCATGCCGCCGACCAGCACATACACGATCATCAGCACGCCGACCACGGCGATCACGATGGACTGCCCGGTCTTGTCGGAGATGTCGAGCAGCAGCGCGACCAGGCCACCGGCGCCCGCCATCTGCGCCAGCAGATAGAACAGCGACACCGCGAGGGTGGTCAACGCCGCGGCGGTGCGCACCGGCCCCTGCTTGAGCCGGAAGCTCAGCACATCGGCCATGGTGAATTTGCCGGTGTTCCTGAGCATTTCGGCGACAAGCAGCAGCGCGACGAGCCAGGCGACCAGGAATCCGATGGAGTACAGGAACCCGTCGTAGCCGTACACCGCGATGGCGCCTGCGATGCCGAGAAAGCTTGCGGCAGAAAGGTAGTCGCCCGCGATGGCGATGCCGTTCTGCGGGCCGGAGAAGCCGCGTCCGCCGGTGAAGAAGTCGGCGGCGGTGGCATTGCTGCGGCTGGCCCGGATCACCACGACCATGGTGATCGCGACGAAGACACCGAAGATGGCCATGTTGGCCACCGGATTGCCGACGGCCGCGCCCGCGGCGTAAATGCTGACGTGATTCACGCCTGGCCTCCCTCTAGCCGGTTACGGATGGCCGCCGCGCGCGGATCCAGCTCGCGGTTGGCGAACCGGACGTAGAGCGCGGTGATGGCGAAGGTGGAGACGAACTGGCCGAGGCCGAGCAGCAATCCGACATTGATGTTGCCGAAGACCTTGTGCGCCATGAAGTCGTGCGCGTAGGCGCCGAGCAGCACATAGCTGACGTACCACAGCAGGAACAGCGCGGTCATCGGAAATACGAAGCGGCGCAGCCGCGTTCGCAGCTCTTGGAACTCCGGGCTGGCCTGCACTTCGACGAATTCGTCTGCACTCGGCGTGCGCCGGGGGGCGCTGCCGTCGAGTTCTGTACTTGTCATGGTCGTCCTAGCTTGTGACATGGCTTACTTGCTGAGCACCGTAGCCAGGCCCCGCGCGGAAATGAGGCTGTGGTGTGGGTCACTCCGGGAAGGCGGCCCATTGTGCGGTGAACGGTCGGTGTGACGCGACGAGCGGTCGGGCTCGATCCGTGTCGGCGCCAGACGAGTCAGTTCGAGCGCAGGCTGCGTTCGCGGTCGGCGCCCATGCCGAGCCGCTCGGGTGCGTGCATCCGCACGAAGACGCGGCCCACCCGTCGGGCTCCAGGACCGGGGGTCACCTTGCTGACCAGCATCATCGCGGCGAACGCGAGCGGGACGCTGATCGCCGCCGGATAGCCGAGCAGTGCGGCGGGCCACCCGCCCGCCACCTCGTCGGAGAGCCCCCCGGCCACCGACACCACCGTCGCTCCGCCGGACGCCAGCCCGCCCGCGATCAGTCCGGCCGCCGCGCCCGCCGCGGTGAGTCCGCGCCACCAGATGCCGAGCACCAGCAGCGGGCACAGAGTCGAGGCGGCCACCGAAAACGCAAGACCGACGGTGCGGGACAGATCCAGCGACGCCACCGTGAGCGAAAGGGCAAGCGGCACACCACCCGCGACCACGGCCGCCGCCCGGAAGTCGCGAATCCGGCCGCGCAGCATGTCGGTACTCAGCACGCCCGCGATGCTCACCAGCAAGCCCGACGAGGTGGACAGGAACGCCGCGATCGCGCCGGCCGCCACCAACGCGGCCAGTAACTGCCCTGGTAGTCCGCCCACCACCGAGCCGGGCATCAGCACCACCGCCGCGTCGGAGATGCCGGTGATCAGCAACTGCGGCACATACAGTCGCGCGAAGACGCCAAGCAGCACCGGGAACAGGTAGAACAACCCGACCAGCCCGATCACCGCCACCGCTGTCGCCCGCGCGGCCCGGCCATCCGGATTCGTATAGAAACGCACCAGCACATGCGGCAAGCCCATGGTGCCGAGGAACGTCGCGATGATCAGCGAATACACCTGATAGGTCGGGTGTGCCCCGCCGAAGCCACCGCCAGGTTCCAGCCAGCCGGCGCCGTCCGCGGGCGCACCGGCCACCACCGGTACCGCGGCACCGGCCTCCAGCACCAGCTCGGTGCCCGCCGACAGTTCGTGTGCACCCGGGGTCAGTAGCGTCTGCCCGGCCACCGGGCGGTCGTCGAGCTTTCCGTCGATCGAAACCTGTTGTGTCGCAGCGACCTGCACCACTACATCGGTGCGGACATCCACTACGGTGCGCTCGGTGACCACCGGGGGAGCGGGCGCGCCGAGTGCCCGGTCCTCGGTGAGGAAATGGCCGAGTAGCACCAGTGCGGGAATAGCCACCGCCGTCAACTTCAGCCAGTACTGGAACGCCTGCACCAGCGTGATCGACCGCATGCCGCCACCGGCCACATTCGCGATCACGATGGTGCCCACCGCCACCGCGCCCACCCAATCGGGCACGCCCAGCAATGTACGCAACGTCAATCCCGCACCTTGGAACTGCGGAATCAGATACACCGCACACACCAGCACCACCACGGTCGCGGCCAGCCTGCGCAATCGCACCGAGCCCAAACGGAATTCGGCGAAGTCGGGCACCGTATAGGCGCCGGACCGTCGCAGCGGCGCCGCCACGAACAACAGCAGCGACAGGTATCCCGCGGTGAAACCCACCGGATACCACAGCGCATCCGCACCGTACTTCGCGATCAACCCGGCGACACCGAGAAAGGAAGCGGCCGAGAGGTATTCACCGGAGATCGCCGCGGCATTCCACCCGGACCTGACACTGCGCGAGGCGACGAGAAAATCGGATGTGGTGCGGGCCAACCGCACTCCATAGGCA
Organism: Nocardia iowensis; assembly: GCF_019222765.1. Lineage (NCBI taxonomy): Bacteria > Bacillati > Actinomycetota > Actinomycetes > Mycobacteriales > Nocardiaceae > Nocardia > Nocardia iowensis. The sequence continues at coordinate 2,601,277 of NZ_CP078145.1, forward strand.
CCGATCGCCACGGTGGCCAGGGCCGCGAACAACAGCGCGAAAACCGTCAACAGCGGCACTGACCCCGCGGTCACCACACACCCCCTAGCGATGCTTCCCAGCGCCCGCTAGGCGCGCACCTTCGCGTGCCGCGCACCGTTTGGCCCGCTGCGCACGAAACAGCTAGCGAACCTTTGCGTGGCAAGCGGAAACAGGCGCGGCGAGCGATGCCGGGGGTGGGCGGCGGGGCAGCGGTGCGGGGGTGCACGTCAGTCCTCGGCCAAATCGAGGAAGTCTTGCTCGTTGCGTTCGGCCAGGCGCACATACAACCGGCCGACCAGGTACAGCAGCGGGTACACCGCGACGCCGAGCAGCAGCCACGGTAGGCGCAGGCCGAACACGACCACCGAGCCCACCGAGCCGATCCCGAAAAGGACCGGCAGCGAGCACAATACGACGACGGTGATCAAGCCCAGTCGCAGCGCGAGTCCGAGCTGGGCGCGGATCAAGCCACCGATCAATGCCTCGCCGATCTCGGTTTGCTCCGCGACCTCCACCCGCGTGCGCACTCGTCGCGCACCGCGCCGTTCCGACAGCACCACGCGCTGCCGGACGGGTCGGTGCTGTGGTCCGGTCACTGGCCGGTCCACTGTTGCCGAGGCCCGTGCACCAGGCGCTGTTTCAGCTCACGCACCTGTCTGCGGCTCACCGGCAACTCCACCGCCGCGGCATTGCCGTCGGCGCGCAGGCAGACCACCGTCCCGGTGCCGACCGTGCGCAGGCCGGTCACCATCCGCAGCGCCACCAGGTACGACCGATGTACCCGCAGGAATCCCGCATCCTCCCACCGGGACTCCAACGCGGACAACGGAATCCGCACCAGATGCGACCCACCGCTGGTGTGCAGCCTGGCGTAGTCGCCATCCGCCTCCACCCAGCTCACGCTCGATCGCGGCACCAGCGTGGTCACTCCGCCGAGCTCGACGGGGATCACCTCACTCGGGTCGGCGCGCGGTCCGTCGGCGACCGGTGCCGGTGTGCCGCGGGTGGCGGCGATCCGGCGCACCGCCTCGGCCAGCCGCGCCTCCCGCAACGGCTTCAGCAGATAGTCCACCGCACCGAGATCGAAGGCCGATACCGCCCGATCGTCGTGTGCGGTCACGAAAACCACCGCGGGCGGATTCGCGAACTCCGACAGGATGCCGGCCAGCTCCATGCCGTCCAGCCCGGGCATATTGATATCCAGGAACACCGCGTCGACCGGATGGGCGCGTAACACCCGCAGCGCGGTGGTCGCGTCCGCCGCTTCGTGGATCTCGCCCACACCAGGCTGCGCGCGCAACAGATACACCAGCTCGTCCAGAGCGGGCTTCTCGTCGTCGACGGCCAGCACCCGCAAGGTGTCGGCCCCTTTCTCAGTGTCCCGGGTCACAACCGCTCCATCGTAAGCAGTCGGGCGCTGGTTGCCGCAGCCATGTGCCACTCACGACTCCGCCTCGGTTATGCCTGGATGCCCGCGCGGAACTTGGGGACACGGAGGGAGACCTTGGTGCCTGCGCCGGGGGCGGTTTCGACGATTAGGCCGTAGTCGTTGCCGAAGGCGGCGCGCAGGCGGTCGTCGACATTGGCCAGGCCGACGTGCGCGGATTCGCCGGAACTCGCGGGGCCGCTGCCGGTTTCGACGGCGTCGAGGGCGCCGGAGCGGAGCAGTTCGGGGTCCATGCCGACGCCGTCGTCTTCGACGCTGATCAGGCAGTCGATGCCCGCATCGGCGGCGGTGATGCTCACCGTGCCGCCGCGGGTGGCGCCTGCCAGACCGTGCCGGACCGCGTTCTCCACCAGCGGTTGCAGGGCGAGGAAGGGCAGGACGACGCCGAGGACCTCGGGCGCGATTTGCAGGCGGACGTCGAGGGCGTCGCCGAAGCGGGCGCGTTCGAGCGCGAGATAGCGCTCGATATTGCGCAATTCGTCGGCCAGCACGGTGAATTCGCCCGCCGCCCGGAACGAGTAGCGGGTGAAGTCGGCGAATTCGAGGATCAGTTCGCGGGCTCGATCCGGGTCGGTACGCACGAACGAGGCGATGGTATTGAGCGCGTTGTAGATGAAGTGCGGGCTGATCTGCGCCCGCAATGCCCGCACCTCGGCCCGATCGAGCCGGGCCCGGGAGGCATCCAGTTCGGCCAATTCGAGCTGGCCGCAGGCATACCGGGCCACCTCGGCCACCGCGCCGAGCCAACCCGGCCCCGGCTGACCGGTGGTGACCACGCCGATCGCCCCGGCCACCCCATTGCTTTCGATCAGCAGCGGTTGCGCGATGAGGGTCCGCCCCGCGTGCTCGCCACTGCCCGGCCCGGCGACCAGCACCGGCCGCTCACCGGCGACGGCGCGCTTGGCCGCCTCGGTGAAGTGCTCGGCGAGTTCGGCGTGCGGGCCGTCCCAGGCGAGCAGCGTGCCGTCCGGATCGGCGACGCCGAGCGCCTCGGCTCCGGTGAGCGCCCGCAGGTGCGGGGCAGCTTCCTGCGCCGACTGGTCGGTGAGCCCGCGCCGCAACGGAATCGCTGCCAGCGACGCGGTGTGCAGCGCCGAATGCACCGCCCGCTCGGCCGGTGTGGTCACCACCCGGCGGGTCCGCGGCCAGATCACCAAGGCCCCGGCGATCAATGCCGCCGAGACGACGAGGGCGACCACCGTCGTCGTCATCGCGGACCCGAAAACCGGCACACCGGGAGTGCGTTCATCCGCCGATTATCGCGTCCGAGGGTCGTGCCGCCGCGGATTCTCGCCTGATGGGCGCTGCCGGACGGAGCGCGTACCCAGATCGGGCGCTGCCGGACGTCAGTCCGTCCATAGGCCGCGCATGGCCGGAGCGGATGCGGAGGTACGCCTTATCCCTCGTAGCGGTCGACCCGGAACTCGGCCGAGCCCGGTTCCGGGATGTGTGGGGCGCCGACGGTCAACGTGGCGGTGAACCGGCCGATGCCCGGGCGGAACAGTGCGGAACGGCCGCTGTTGCTCCAATATCCGGGGCCCTGCGCGGTGACCGTGAACGTGCCTGTCGCACCGGTTTCTACGTTTCGCCAGTTCAGCGTGAGCGGCAGGCTGCAGCCGCCGACGCCGTACATGGTGGTCGCCACGGTGAATGCCGCGTGCTCCGGATAGGCGTTGCTGACGACCGAGGAGCTGACCTGCGCGACGCAGAGCCCCTGGGTCAGCGAGTAGACACTTTCGAACGGGTCGACGATCTGGGCCGCGGCCGGAGCCGCGGTGGCGACCATGGCCGCCACGGCGACGGCGGGTACGGCGGGGATGGCGAACAGTGCTCTGAGCGAATTCATCAATACCTCGGCAGGTTTGGGAACACTCGTCTGTCGTATGCCTGTGACTATGCTCCTTTTCGAGCGCTGATACCCCCGATTCGCCCCTTCGATTCAGCGGAATCACCTACCTGCCCGCAGCCGGTCCTCGCGGCTGCCGCTTGCTCCCGGCTCGGAGGGCGGAGCGCTCGACAACGATTGGTCCGCGCCGAAATTCGTCCAGCGGGGAAACCGGGACCCGCCTCTACTAGCGGAATTCGGACGCAAGTACGGTGGGTCGCGAGACGCGCCGGTGATCTTTGCCACCGACACGCCGAACACCAGCGATGGCGCAGCGCGCCTGTCCGAACCAGTCGGTGGGGACCCCTAGAATCGGTCCAGCCAACCCCCGTCGAGACCTTGGGAGGAAGGACCGTCTTGGCCGCCTCGTCCGGATCGTTCGTTCACCTGCACAACCACACCGAATACTCCATGCTCGACGGTGCGGCTAAGATTTCGCCCCTGTTCGCCGAGGCGAAACGGCTGGGGATGAACGCGGTGGGGATGACCGACCACGGCAATATGTACGGCGCCTCCGAGTTCTACAACTCGGCGAAGAAGGCGGACATCAAGCCGATCATCGGCATCGAGGCCTACATCGCGCCCGCCTCCCGGTTCGACACCAAGCGCGTGCTGTGGGGTGACCCGAGCCAGAAGGGCGACGACGTCTCCGGCTCCGGCGCCTACACCCACATGACCATGGTCGCCGAGAACGCGACCGGGCTGCGCAACCTGTTCAAGCTGTCGTCGCTGGCGTCACTGGAGGGTCAGCTCGGCAAGTGGGCGCGGATGGACGAGGAGATCATCGCCCAGTACGCCGAGGGCATCATCGCCACCACCGGCTGCCCGTCGGGTGAGGTACAGACCCGGTTGCGCCTCGGTCATGATCGCGAGGCACTGGAGGCCGCGGCCAAGTGGCAGGAGATCTTCGGGAAGGAAAACTTCTTCCTGGAGATCATGGACCACGGGCTGTCCATCGAACGCCGGGTCCGTGAGGGACTGCTGGAGATCGGCAAGAAGCTCGGCATCCCGCCGATCGCGACGAACGACTGCCACTACGTCACCAAGGACCAGTCGACCAATCACGAAGCGCTGCTGTGTATTCAGACCGGCAAGACGCTCAGCGACCCGACCCGCTTCAAGTTCGACGGTGACGGCTACTACCTCAAGTCGGCCGAGGAGATGCGCGCGATCTGGGACGCCGAAGTGCCCGGCGCCTGCGACAACACCGTGGCCATCGGTGAACGCGTGCAGTCCTACGACGATGTGTGGGCGTTCCGCGACCGGATGCCGGTGTTCCCGGTGCCAGCGGGCGAGGACCAGAATTCGTTCCTGCGCAAGGAAGTCGAGCGCGGTCTCGCGCGCCGCTTCCCGGCCGGGGTGCCCGACGAGTACTACACCCGTGCCTACTTCGAGCTCGACGTCATCAAGCAGAAGGGCTTCCCCGCCTACTTCCTCGTCGTCGGCGACCTGGTGTCGCATGCTAAAGAGGTCGGCATCCGGGTCGGTCCCGGCCGTGGTTCGGCGGCCGGTTCGCTGGTCGCCTACGCGCTCGGCATCACCAATATCGACCCGATTCCGCACGGTCTGCTGTTCGAGCGGTTCCTGAATCCGGAGCGGCCGTCCGCGCCCGATATCGATATCGACTTCGACGATCGCCGCCGCGGTGAAATGGTCCGCTACGCCACCGAGAAGTGGGGCAGCGACCGGGTCGCCCAGGTCATCACCTTCGGCACCATCAAGACCAAGGCCGCCATCAAGGACTCCGCGCGAGTGCTGTTCGGCCAGCCCGGTTTCGCGATCGCCGACCAGATCACCAAGGCGCTGCCGCCGCCGATCATGGCCAAGGACATCTCGGTGTCCGGCATCACCGATCCGGATCACGAGCGCTACAAGGAAGCGGCCGAGGTCCGCGAGCTCATCGCGAGCAACCCGGACGTCGCGAAGATCTACGAGACGGCGCGTGGCCTGGAGGGCCTGATCCGTAATGCGGGCGTGCACGCCTGCGCGGTGATCATGTCCTCCGAACCGCTGACCGACACCATCCCGGTCTGGAAGCGGGCCCAGGACGGCGCCATCATCACCGGCTGGGACTACCCGTCGTGTGAGGCCATCGGCCTGCTGAAGATGGACTTCCTCGGGCTGCGCAACCTCACCGTCATCGGTGACGCGATGGAGAACATCAAGGCCAACCGCGGCATCGACCTCGACCTGGACAATCTGCCACTGGACGACCCGGCCACCTACGAATTGCTGTCGCGCGGTGACACGCTCGGCGTCTTCCAGCTCGACGGTGGCCCCATGCGCGACCTGCTGCGCCGCATGCAGCCGACCGGCTTCAACGACATCGTCGCGGTGCTCGCGCTGTACCGCCCGGGTCCGATGGGCATGAACGCGCACAACGACTACGCCGACCGCAAGAACGGCCGTCAGCCGATCACGCCGATTCATCCGGAGCTCGAGGAACCGCTGAAGGACATCCTTTCGGAGACCTACGGCCTGATCGTTTATCAAGAGCAGATCATGTTCATCGCGCAGAAGGTCGCCGGCTACTCGATGGGCAAGGCCGACGCGCTGCGTAAGGCCATGGGTAAGAAGAAGCTCGAGGTCCTGGAGGCCGAATACAAGGGCTTCCACGCGGGCATGACCGCCAACGGCTTCTCCGCGGCCGCGGTGAAAGCCCTGTGGGACACCATCCTTCCGTTCGCAGGCTACGCGTTCAACAAATCGCACGCCGCGGGCTACGGCCTCGTCTCGTTCTGGACCGCCTACCTCAAGGCCAACTATCCGGGCGAATACATGGCCGGACTGCTCACCTCCGTGGGTGACGACAAGGACAAGGCCGCGGTCTACCTGTCGGACTGCCGACGCCTCGGCATCACGGTGCTGCCGCCGGACGTCAACGAGTCCGAGATGAACTTCGCCTCGGTCGGCAAGGACATCCGCTTCGGCCTCGGCGCGGTGCGCAACGTCGGCGCCAACGTGGTGTCCTCGATCATCGCCGCGCGCAAGGAGAAGTCGAAGTTCACCGACTTCTCCGACTATCTGAACAAGATCGACGCGGTCGCCTGCACCAAGAAGGTCACCGAATCCCTCATCAAGGCAGGCGGATTCGACTCGCTCGGGCATCCGCGCAAGGGTCTGCTGCTCATCCACTCCGACGCCATCGACGCGGTGATGTCCACCAAGAAGGCCGAGGCGATCGGGCAGTTCGACCTGTTCGGCGGGGTGGACGCCGACGAGTCGGTGTCCTCGGTGTTCAACGTGAAGGTGCCCGAGGACGAGTGGGAGGCCAAGCACAAGCTGGCGCTGGAGCGCGAGATGCTCGGCCTGTACGTGTCCGGGCACCCACTCAACGGTGTCGAGCATGTTCTTGCGGCGCAGTCGGATACGCAGATCCCGGCGATCCTCGAGGGTGACATCAAGGACGGCACCCAGGTGACCGTCGGCGGCATTCTCGCCTCGGTGAACCGGCGGATCAACAAGAACGGCCTGGCCTGGGCATCGGCACAGCTGGAAGATCTGGCCGGTGGCATCGAGGTGCTGTTCTTCCCGCAGGCCTACTCGGTGTACGGCATGGACGTTGTCGAGGATGCGGTGGTGCTGGTGAAGGCCCGCGTCTCGGTGCGGGACGACCGGATCTCGTTGATCGCCAACGATCTCGCCGTGCCGGACCTGTCCTCCATCGGCGTCGCCAAGCCGCTCGCGGTCACCATCTCCACCCGCATGTGCACGCCCGACAAGATCGGTGAACTCAAGCGGGTGCTCTCCCGGCATCCCGGCACGGCCGACGTGCACGTCCGGCACGTGGGTGCCCGGGAGAAGACGACACTGCTGAAACTCGATGACAGTCTGCGGGTTTCGCCGTCTTCGGCATTGATGGGCGACCTGAAGGCACTGTTGGGACCCGGCTGCCTGGCAGGCTGAGTCCCTCGATAGGTAGCGGAAGCGGCAGGATTCGAACCTGCATGGGCAATGCCCAGCCAGTCTTGGTATGGCCCCTTTTCCGTTCAGGCTCGCTTCCGCATCCAGTATGCGAGCTGACAAGCCTCCCGGTGCCCCCTTCACCCAAAAGCTGCGTTCATGATCAACGGGACACGATGGCGGGTCTTCTCGGACTTTGCCGCCACCGTGTCCCGTTGATCATGGAATCAGTGGACTAGTTGGGGTTGCTTGGTGGTGGTGAGGGTTGGTGCGGGGCGGCGGTTCATTAGTTGTTCCCAGGTGACTGTGCCCAGGGCGGCGAGGCCGATGGCGGCGCCGATCCAGGCGACCGACGCGTAGCCGAGGTCGGCACCGATGGCCAGGCCGCCGAGCCAGGGACCAAGGGTGATGCCGACGTTGAAGGACGAGACGTTGAACGCGGGAGCGAGGGTTGGGCCATCGGCGGCCAAGTTGAAGACTCGGCTGTTGAGGGTGGGGTTGGTGCCGAAGCCGAAGGCGCCGAGCAGGAAGGTGAGTGCGACGACGGGGGCGGGGTGCTCGGCGGTGAGGGCGAGCAATACCGAGGTGATGATCAGGCCGGTGATGCCGACGTACAGCGTGCGGATCGGGTGGGCGTCGGCGGTGCGGCCGCCGACGACGATGCCGAGGAAGCTGCCGACGCCGTACACCACCAGCACGATCGGGATCCAGCCGTCGGTCAGGCCGGTGGTCTGCGACAACAGCGCACCGAGGTAGGCGAAGCTGACCATCAGTGCGGCGGTGGCGAGTGCGGTGGTGCTGTAGGACAGCCACAGCCGCGGATTGTTTATGCTGCGCAGTTCCTTTCGCAGATCCGGTGTCGTCGTCGCCCGCCCCGCCGGGATCTTGGCGAGCACACCGAGCATGGCGAGCGCGGACATGATCGCGACGGTCCAGAAGGCGGCGCGCCAGCCGAGGTGCTGGCCGATCACGGTGCCCGCGGGCAGACCGACGACGGTGGCGATGGTGAGTCCGCCCGCGACGATGCTCATCGCCTTACCCCGCGCGTTTGCGGGCACCAGGCCGATGGCGGTGGTCGCCGCGACCGACCAGAATCCGGCGTATACGAACGCGCCGACCGCCCTGGTGGCGAACAGGACCCAGTAGTCCGAAGTCAGTGCGCCGACGACGTGCGCGCCGACGAATACCGCAAGAAAGGCGAGCAGTGCGTTGCGTCGCGGGAACCGCAGCGTCGCGACCGCGAGGACCGGCGCACCTATCAGCATGCCCAGCGCGAATGCCGAAATGAGCAGTCCCGCTTGCGGAATGGAGACGCCCAGGTCGGCGGCCAGCTCGGTGAGCAGGCCGGAAAGCATCAGCTCCGAGGTGCCCTGGGCGAAAATGGACAAGCCCAGGATGTAGACGGCGAACGGCATCGGGGTACCTCTCTAGTTTTGGATCATTCAGTTCAAAACTGGCTCACGAAAAAGCGACCGTCGTCTCGGGTCGCGTAGGTCAGAGGGCGTTCAGTGCTGTCGTGGCGACAGCTTCCAGCGCATCACGGCCTGCGCCGCCGCGGGCCGCCACGCGCATGCCCGCGATGGTGGCGTTCATGAAATGTGCCAGCTCGCGGGCGTCCTTGGCCTTGTCGATTTCTCCTGCGCGCCTACCGCTTTCGAGTACCGCCGTGAGCGCGGCAAGCCGCAGTTCCTGATCGGCGCGCAGCGTCGCCGCCACCTCTGGATCGCGGGGCGCGAGTTCGATCATCGAGTTGACGACCAGGCAGCCGAGCGGGTCGGCATCCGGGGCGTCGACCACCTGCCGCAGCAGTGCCCGCATCTTCGACTTCGCGGAGTCGTCGCCGTCGAGCAAGGCGAAGGTCGCGGTGTTCTTGGTCGCCATGTACCGGCGCAACGCCCGCTCGAACAGATCGTGCTTGCTGGTGAAGGTGTTGTAGATGCTGCTGCGTCCCAATCCGGTCGCATCGCACAGATCCTGGGTCGAGGTCGCCTCGTAACCGGCGCTCCAGAACGCCCGCATCGCGGCGTCCACCGCCTGCTCCTCGTCGAACTGTCTCGGTCGTGCCATGCGAACGACGCTAGCACAGTTTTGAACCGATCGTTTCAAAAGTTGGTGATGCGAACTGGTGCATCACTGCATGATGATTGATCGCGCATCGATATCGATGTACGATGTGATGCATGACCAGACGAACCACCTTGACCCTGACCGAGCGAGAGGAACGCACGCTGGCGACGCTCAGTGACCGGAAGGGGGCCGAGTGGGTGCTGTTCGAATCCATCGCCGCCCACCTCGGTTACTCCCTTGCCCCCGACGCCTCCGAGGCAACCGTCATTCGCGTGTTGATGGCGATCGGCGCGCAGGTGCTGATTGACGAGGCGCTGGACCAGGGATATCAGCAGCTCGCCGAGATCTGGCCGGAGGTGCACGACGAAGCCGAAGCTCGGGAGCGTGTGCGCAGGTACGCCGACGACGTCGATCAGGTGATGCCGGGATGACACTCGCCGCAACCCGTGGTCAGATCTACCGCGCGGATATCGGTCACGGCCCCAAACCGTGGCTGATCGTGTCGAACAACCGGCGCAATCGGCAATTGCCGCGCCTGCTGGCGGTGCGTATCACGCCGACGGACAAGTACGCGAGCTTGCCGACGGTGGTCCCGTTATCGACCGGCGATCCGCTCGTGGGCTACATCGTCGTCGACGACCTGCAGCAATTGCGTCGTGACGAACTCAAAGAATTACTGGGCACGGTAGCCCCAGCGACGATCATGGCTGTCAACACGGCGCTGAAGCTCGCGCTTGCCATTCCGTGACGTAAGGCAACACGAGTCACCTGCGGGAAGCAGGCCGAGGTTGTGGATCTCGAACTCGGCGGTTGTTGGCTGTCTGCGGATATCGCGGATTTGACGGCGACCGTCGAGAGGATTCTGCGCGGCGGCCAGGGTGTGCGCATGGTGCGCCTTGGCCAGGGTTGGGCGGCGACGGGGCCGGAGGATCAGCGGGAAGATTCCGAGTGGTCACTACCGCAGGGGCTGCGGGAATCGGTCTACGGGGAGACCGCGATGCCGAGGGATTGGGCGGCGAAGACTCGGGGGGCGTCTTCGCCGTAGAAGATGTCGATGTCCTGGATTTCGAATCCGGCGGTGGTCAGTAGGCCGCGGATGTCGCGGTTCAGATTGCAGCCGCCGCACAGGGTTTTTTGGAGCGGATTCAGGCGGTTCTGCCATGTCTGTACGCCCCGGTCCGGAGCGAGTCCGTGCTCGACGAAGTGCAGGGTGCCGCCGGGGGCGAGCACGCGGCGGACTTCGGCGAGGGCGGTAGAAACATCTGGGATGGTGCACATGGTCCAGGTCGACACGGCGGAGTCGAAGGTGTTGTCCGCGAACGGAAGCGACTGCCCATCCAGCCCGGCCCGCTCGATCGGCACCTTCGACGCGGCGACCCGCTTACTCGCCAGCTTCCAGCCGAGATCCGCAGGCTCGACGGCACTGACCTTGTCCACCGTGTCCGGATAGAACGGCACATTCAGCCCCGACCCGAACCCGATCTCCACAACGCGCCCCCGCAACCCCGCACACACCCGCTCCCGCAGCGGCTCATTAAACCGCATCCCACAGGCAACATCCACGATCCGCGGCACAACCCGATCTCCATAAATACCCACCCCGCCCACTCTCCCACCCCCCACCCACCCGCGCCACAACTCCCCGCGCAGACGCCCCGCCACGGCCAACGACCCTGCGAATAGGTCACCAATCGCGGCTGCGGCTACCGGCCGCGCGTGGTTCCGCTGGCCGCGCACGATTCAGCGTGCCGCGCACGAAATTGCTGAGGAATCCGGGCGCGGGCTGCGAGAACGGGCGCGGGGTAGAGGCCGGGGCGCGGGCGGGCGTGGAATGCTGGCGGGGTGACCTTGTTCGAGGTGTGGGCGCCGCGGCCGGAGCGGGTGCGGTTGGACCTGGATGGAGCTGTTCACCCGATGGAGCGGGCCGCGGGTGGGTGGTGGCGGGTGGTGGTTACTGCCGCGGAGGGGGCGCGGTATGGGTTTTTGCTCGATGATGATCCGACGGTGCTGCCTGATCCGCGGTCGGCGCGGCAGCCGGACGGGGTGCACGGGCGGTCGGCGCTGCATCGGCTCGACCAGTCGGTGTGGACGGACGCGGGGTGGACGGGGCGGCCGTTGGCGGGGGCGGTGTATTACGAGATGCACGTCGGCACCTTCACCATGGAAGGCACCTTCGACTCGGCGATCGAGCGGCTCGATCACCTGGTCGACCTTGGTGTCACCGTGGTCGAGCTGATGCCGGTGAATGCGTTCGACGGGCCGCACAACTGGGGGTACGACGGCGTGCTCTGGTACGCGGTGCACGAACCCTACGGCGGGCCGGACGGATTGCAGCGGTTCGTCGACGCCTGCCACGCGCGCGGGCTAGCGGTCGCGCTCGACGTCGTCTACAACCATCTCGGCCCCTCCGGCAACTACCTGCCCCGCTTCGCGCCCTACCTCACCGACGGCCGCAACACCTGGGGGCAGAGCCTCAACCTGGACGGCCCCGACTCGGACGAGGTGCGCGCGCACATCATCGGCAACGCGCTGCGCTGGCTGCGCGACTTCCACATCGACGCGCTGCGCCTAGATGCCGTACACGCCCTGGTCGACCGAACCGCCACCCATATGCTCACCGAACTCGCCACCGAGACAACACGTCTCGCCGCCCACCTGCGCAGGCCGCTCACCCTGATCGCGGAAAGCGACCTCAACGACCCCACGGTGATCACCCCGCGCGCCGCAGGCGGTTACGGGCTGACCGGGCAATGGAACGACGACCTGCATCACGCGATCCACACCGCGGTCTCCGGCGAACGGCAGGGCTACTACGCCGATTTCGGCTCACTGCACTGCCTCGCCCACACGCTGACGCACGGATTCTTTCACGCCGCAACGTTTTCCAGCTTCCGCGGCCGCACCCACGGCCGCCCGATCGACACCAGGGTCACCCCGGCCAGCGCATTACTCGCCTACACCTGCAACCACGATCAGATCGGCAACCGCGCCATCGGCGACCGCCCGAGCGCCTACCTCACCGACGGACAACTGGCGATCAAAGCCGCACTGGTGCTGTGCTCGCCGTACACACCCATGCTGTTCATGGGGGAGGAGTGGGGCGCCCGCACCCCCTTCCTGTTCTTCACCTCGCACACCGACCCGGTGATCGCCGCCGCCACCGCGGACGGCCGCAAGGCCGAGTTCGCCGAACACGGCTGGCACACCGACGACGTCCCCGATCCGCAGGACCCGTCGACGTTCCTGCGCTCGAAGCTGAACTGGGCCGAACTCGACGAAGCCCGCCATGATCGGCTACTTTCTTGCTACCGCAAGCTGCTGGCCATGCGCCGGGAAAGGCCGGAACTCACCGACCCGTGGCTCCCGCACGTTTCCGTCGACTACGACGCCGCGGCCGGTTGGATCGTGCTGCGCCGCGGTCCATTGCAGTTGGTGTGCAATCTGTCCGAAGACCAGGTCACGGTGCCGATCACCGGTTTTTCGCTGCTGTCGTGGGAACCGCCGACTGAAGGGCCGTCGGCGACAACAATTCCCGCATACTCGTTCGCGATCCTCGAGGACCGGGTAACGGAGTCGCCACGCCGTCACTGACATCCGCACATCCGCCGCCGAATTCGATTGCGGGAAAGTCACGATCGAACTGCTGTCCGAGACAGATCCATTGCCGGGTGTGACGGACGCTATTACCGTGGAACCATGAGCAACGACGCTTCGGGGGATCTAGCGCCGATCCCTGCCGGGATGGGTGGCAGCGCCACCGCCGAATTCGCCCCACTGGTACGCGCTTTCGCCAGGACCTTCGGGCGCCGCCGCGGTGCGGGCGGCGCGCTGGCGGTGCACCTGCACGGCGAGCCATTGCTCGACATCTGGACCGGATCCGCGGGCACCACCCCGTGGACCCAGGACACCGGGTCGATCATCTTCTCCGCGACGAAAGGCGTCACCGCCACCGTCATCCACCGCCTCGCCGACCGCGGACTGCTCGACTACACCGCACCGGTCGCCGAGTACTGGCCCGAATTCGGCGCAAACGGCAAGCACAAAATCACCGTGCGGCAGGCGATGACGCACAGCGCGGGTCTGTCCGCCCTCGCTCCGATCGCCGCCGGCCTCGACGAGGTGCTCGATCACCAGCTGATGGAGCAGCGCCTGGCCGCCGCGAAACCCGATCGCCTGCTGGGCGTTCCGGCCTATCACGCACTCACCTACGGCTGGCTGATGGGCGGGCTTGCTCGCGCGATCACCGGGCGCGGGCTGGCGGAGTTGTTCCGCGCCGAGGTCGCCGAGCCGCTCGGCGTCGACGGCATCCATCTCGGCACCCCGCCCGCGCACGCACCCACCAACTACGCCCCGCTGGCGGGTTCGCAGCTGAGCTTGATCGGAAAACCGCTCGGCTCATTGGTGTTGGGCCGCAGCCACCTGATTCCCGGCGCCCTGGGTGCCGCGACGCGCTGCCTGTTCCTGCCCGGCTTGGAGACCATCCTGGAGGGGCAGGATCCGCCGATCCTGCGGACCGAACTGGGCGCGGGCAACGGTGTCTGTACCGCGCCGGCTTTGGCCACCATGTACGGCGCGCTCGCGAACAATGGTGTGGCGGCGGGCCGTCTGTACCTCAGTCCGCGAACTATCAAGGCAATCCGCCGAATTCAGACCTACCGGCTCGACAGCGCCCTGTTCTACGCGCCCATGATGTGGCGCCTCGGCTACCACTCGCTGCCGATGCCGGGCGCCCGAGCCGGATACGGCCACATCGGTCTCGGCGGTTCCTTCGGCTGGGCCGAACCGCGACTAGGTCTTTCGGTCGGCTTCGTGCACAACCGGCTCTCAGCCGGTCAACTGTCCTACGACCAGTCGGCGGCGTTCTGGTTGCTACCGCTCGTGCTCAATTGCCTGCGCGCCACCAAGCGCGTCCCCATGGCGGAGACGCGCGAGGCGGCGGCGTGACTCAGGTCAGATAGCGGTACGCGGGCGAGCCCGGCTCCAACCGCTCGCACTGGATCGGCGACTCGTCCATCCGTACCAGCAACGGGCCCAACCCATCCGGGGTCCCGAGCTCGATACCGACCAGCGCCGAACCGGTTTCGCGGTTGTTCCGCTTGACGTACTCGAACATGGTGATGTCGTCGTCCGGCCCGAGCACCTCGTCCAGGAAGCGCCGCAGCGCGCCCGGCTCCTGCGGAAAGTCCACCAGGAAATAGTGTTTCAGGCCGCGATGCACCAGCGAGCGCTCGATGATCTCGCCGTAGCGCGACACATCGTTGTTGCCGCCGGAGACCAGACAGACCACCGTCGAGCCGGGCTCCACCGCGAGCTCGCTGAGCGCGGTGACCGCGAGCGCGCCCGCGGGTTCGGCGATGATGCCCTCGTTCTGGTACAGGTCGAGCATGGTCGTGCAGATCGCCCCCTCGTCGACCTGCATCATCCGGAAAGAGCTTGCGCCGCTGGGTGATTCGGTGGTGGTCAGTAACGGCAGCGAGGCGTGCGAGACCACCCGGCCGCCGAACTTGGCGATCGCCGCGAACGGCACCCGGCCGATCCGGCGCACCGCGGCACCGTCCACGAACGGATCGATTTCCGGCAGCGTCACCGGCCCGCCGGCCACCAGCGCCGCGGTCATCGAGGCCGCGCCGGCCGGTTCCACGCCGAGGATCGCGGTGCGCGGCGACCGATCCCGCAGGTAGGTGCCGACGCCGGCCAGGCAGCCGCCGCCGCCCACCGGAACAACGACCAGGTCGGGCGAGCCGCCGAGCTGCTCCAGGATCTCCGGCGCGATGGTGCCCTGCCCGGCCGCGGTGCGCGCGTCGTCGAACGGCGGCACCATGGTCGCGCCGGTGCGCTCGACATCGGCGGCGGCCGCCGCGGCGGCGGCATCGTAGGTTTCCCCGACGGCGATCAGCTGCACGAACTCGCCGCCGTGCACCCGGATCCGGTCGCGCTTCTGTTTGGGGGTGGTGGTCGGCACGTAGATGCGGCCCTTGATGCCCATCGCGTGGCAGGCGAATGCCACCCCCTGCGCGTGATTGCCCGCGCTGGCCGCGACCACGCCTGCGGCGCGCTCGCTCTCGGTCAACTGCATTACCAGGTTGTAGGCGCCGCGCAGCTTGTAGGAGCGGACCGCGGACAGGTCCTCGCGCTTGAGGTAGACGTTCGCGCCGGTGAGCCGCGATAGCCGCTCGCTGCGCTGCAGCGGAGTCGGCTCGATAATGTCGGCAATTCGCTTGGCGGCAGCGTCGATCTCGTCCGCGCTCAGCGCGGGACGAGAAGCGGACAGTGCGTCGATGACATCAAGCGGATTGGACACCCGAAATATGCTGCCACCCGCCGCGTCGGGCGGACGCGGCGGGTAGCAGTGACAGGCTGGTTATCGCGGGGTCAGCACGAAGACCGGGATCTGGCGATCGGTCTTCTTCGTGTACTCCACGTAGTCCGGCCAGACCTCGACGGCCCGGTCCCACCACAGCTGGCGCTCGTCACCGAAGACCTCGCGTGCGGTGTAATCCTTGACCACGGTGCCGTCGCGCAACTCGACGTGTGGATCGGCCTTGACGTTGTAGTACCAGACTGGGTTCTTCGGCGCGCCGCCCAACGAGGCGACCACCGCGTATTCCCCGTCGTGCTCCACCCGCATCAGCGGGGTCTTGCGCAGCTTGCCGGACTTCGCTCCCTTGGTGGTGAGCAGGATGACCGGTTTGCCCTGCATCGTGGTGCCCTTGGTGCCGCCGGAGTTCTCGATCGTCTCGACCTGCTCGCGGGCCATGGCGGACGCGCTCGGTTCGTACTCTCCTGTCAGTGGCATATCTGCGGAACGTCAGGCGGATCGGCTGTGTTCCCGGCAACACAAAGTTCGGTAGCCCGAACTTCGCAGTGCGTATATCCTTACTGGATGGCAGTTGTTCACCCGTCGGCCCGCTCCGCGACCATCGACATCGCGGGTAGTGCGTGGCCGGTCTACAAGCTGGAGGCGCTCGCCGCCGGGCTGGTGACCTGCCTGATCCTTGCCCTGATCACCGGTTCTCCGCAGACTGCGGTGCTGGTCGCGGCCGCGGTGGGCGCAACCCGCTGGCTGGTCGGAGTGGCCGTCGCGCGTCGCGCGGACGACCGGACCGGCCGCTAGTCGGCGTCGAGCGGCAAATCCGCGAGCTCACCTCGCGACAACACACCCAGCTTCGGATACGCCTTGTACAGGTGATGTCCGACCGTGCGCGGACTCAGGAACAGCTGTGCCGCGATATCCCGATTGGACATGCCCTGCGCGGCGAGCCGCACGATCTGTAGCTCCTGCGGCGTCAGCCTGGCCAGCACGCCGTGTGCGGGCTTGGCCGCCGTGCCGACGCCGAGCGCCCCGAGTTCGGTGCGGGTTCGCTCCGCCCACGGGCCCGCGTCGAGGCGTTCGAAGGTTTCCAGCGCGGGCGAGAGCTGGGTCCGCGCGTCCGCCTTGCGGCGATTGCGGCGCAACCATTCGCCGTACAGCAGTTGGGTTCTCGCCTGTTCGAACGGACGGCCGCCGAGCCGCAGCGCCGTGCGGAAATGCTGTTCGGCCTCGACGTCAGGGGCGGTGAGGGCGCGGCAGCGGGCGGCAAGCGCCTCGATCCAGTCCTGTCGTGCGCTCGCGGCCCACTCGGTCAGCCGGTCGAGCGCGTCGCCCGCACGGTTCGGGTCGCCGAGCCGGACCGCCGCCTCGATCAGCTCGGGCAGCGCGCGGAGCCCGCCCACCTGGTGACGCGCGGGTTCCACGGTGAGCAGTTCCAGTCGGGCCAGCGCGCTGTCGACCTTGCCGAGCCCCAGGTCCAGCAGACCGAGAGCGAGCTGAGTCCAGGTAGCACCGGGCGCCGCCCCGCCGCCGAACTCCTCGGCTAGTGCTCGCTCGACCATTTCCCGGCATTCCTGCGCTCGCCCTTCCAACGCGGCCAGATACGCCAGGAACGCCGACAGCTGGCTGATCCACTGGCTGTGCCCGAGGTCGGTGGCGATCCGCAGTCCTTCGGTCGCGGCGACGCGGCCCTCGCCAGGCCGACCGAGGAATGCCTCGGCCTCGGCGCGGAAGAACAGCAGCGTGGGCAGCAGCGCGATCCTGCCTTGCTCGCGGCATTCGGCGATGAGCTCGGCCGCCAGCTCGGCGACCTGATCGTCCTGACCGACCACGAACCCCATCCCGCACATCTGCACCAGGTCTCGGGGACTGTCCGCGCCCGCGTCCCTGGCCGCGGCGGCGGCCACCCGCAGATCGATGGTGTACCTGCCGGTCATCGACGCGACCAGGCATCGCGCGATGGGCGCCATCGGATTGGTGTCGGGCAGCGATAGCGCCGTCAGCGCAGCACCGACTTCCGCCACTTCCGGCGCACCGAGATACCAAGCGGTGTGCACGGCCTGGATGAGGATGCGGGCCGCCCGCAACGGTTCGGACTCGCGCACCGCCGCCGCGGCGCCGAGCAACAGTCGATGCGCCGAAAGTGGCTTGCCCGCACCGAATTCCGCGACGCCACGGACCAGGTCGAGACGTGCAAGCACCAGCGGATCGGTCGTCTGGGCGGCCGCGCGTTCGGCCAGTTGCCTGGCCAGGTCGGGCAGGCCGGTCTCCCCGGCGGTCTCGGCGGCCAGCACCAGCCTGCGTACCCGGTCCGCCGCGTTGGTGCTCAGCCCGGCGGCGCGCTCGTAGGCCGCGACCGCGCCGTGGTATCCGCTGCGCTGGCGTACCCGGTCGGCGGTGTCCTCCAGGGCGGCCGCGGTGGTGTCGTCCGGGCCGGTCGCCGCCGAGGCCAGGTGCCAGGCGCGCAGGTCGGCGTCCTCGGGCGCGGTGAGTGCCTCGGCGAGGGCGCGGTGCACGGCGAGGCGCTGGGCCAGCGGCGCACCCTGGTAGACCGCCGAGCGCAACAGCGGATGCCGGAAGGTCAGTGTCCGCCCGTCGCTGTGCACCAGCCCAGCGTCTTCGGCGGGTTGCAGATCGGGCAGGTGCGCGTCGAGGTCGGCACCAGCACGCAGCACGGTGGCGAGTTCGGCGGTGCTCGCGGCGGCGGCGACCAGCAGCAGCAATCGGGTGCGCGCGGGCAGCCTGCTCGACTGACCGTGGAAGGCGACCTGGAGTCGTTGGGTCAGCGGCAGCGGATTCGGCCCCGCCCCAGGCGATTCCGCCGCGAGCACGGCGGGCAGTTCCCGCAAGGCCAGTGGATTGCCACCCGCCTCGCTGAGCAGCCGATATCGCAGCACCGGCGACAGGTCCGGGTCCCGACTGTCCACCATGGCGGCGGCCGCCTCCTGCGGCAGCCCGGTCAGGATCAGCTCGGGCAGACCGGGTGCGGGAAAGTCGTCCGCGCCCGGCCGGCTCGCGAAAATCATCACCACGCCTTCCGAGTCGAGGCGTCGCGCCGCGAACAGCAGGGTTTCCGCGGTCGCCCGGTCGAGCCAGTGCGCGTCATCGATCACGCAGAGCAGCGGCCCGTCGGCCGCCTCCTCGGCCAGCAACGACAGCACGGCCAGGCCGATCAGCATGCGATCGCCCGGATCCTGTTGGGCCAGACCGAAAGCGCCGCGCAACGCCGCGCGCTGTCGCTCGGGCAGCGTGTCCAGCAGTGCCATGCCGGGACGTACCAGCAGATGCAGTCCGGCGAACGGCAATTCGGCCTCGGACTCGATGCCAGCGCTGCGCACCGTCGGAACGCCTTGGGCGGCGGCATAATCCAGCAGCGCCGTCTTGCCGATGCCCGGTTCGCCGCGCAGCACCAGCGCGCTGCTCCGGCCGTCCCTGGCCGCCGCGAGAAGCCGATCGATGTGTGCTTGTTCGGCTGCGCGTCCATGGAGCATTCCCACACCGTAGCGGTCTGCTGGACAAACGTTCAGCCCTTGCCGGGGCAGCGATCGCTTCGCGGCCCGCGTCGTGTCGTAAGCCGGATGTATAGCGATCGGCTACTAAGGTTCGAGACTATGGCGTCGAACGGGAAAAGGGCGGTCAAGGCACTGGCGGGCGTCGTCATGGCCTATGCGTCCGTGGTTGCCTTCGCGCCAGCGGTGGACGCCGAGATCATCAGCATGCCGCCGCACGAGAAGTCGTTCGTCCCGCCGGGCGGCGGCGGGAAGAAGTTCACCGTCGGCAGCAGGGACGAGTACATCAACCGGCTGCCGCCGTTGAACTTCATGGGGACCACCAGGGAAGCGCTGGTCAGTTCGATCGCCTACGGCCGGGTCGATGGTGCGACCGCGGGCAAGGTCAGGATCGGTTACCACGTCGGCTGCGCGGTGACCATCGGCGCCACCACGCTCGGCGCGACACCCGACGTCATCATCAGCCAGACGCCCGCCTTCAACCCGGACCCGGTCGCCACCCTGAACCTCGCCCCCGGCGACGTCGGCGAGGTCGCGATCGCGGAAAAGGAGATGGTGCCGGGCAAGCTGGTCTACCTCAGCTTCCGCGATTTCCACATCAAGGTGAACTCCTGCACCGGCCCGGTCACCATCCGGCAGTACGCCTACGTCGATTTCAAATCGCCGGAGGTCGACGATTCCGGGGCCGTGTTCGGCGATCCGACCTGGCTGTAAGCGTTCCCGTCCGGCCCGCACCGGAGCAGCTACCTGTTGAAATAGGCGTTTTTCATTAACGTCGGCCCGTGCGTGCTCGATGATTCGAGTAGTCGAGTACGCGGGTTTCAGCAGGATTCCGGCGGGAGGATGGGGGCCATGAAACGCCTGGTCGTGTGTTGTGACGGCACCTGGAAAGCAGAGTCGAGCAGCACGGTATCGAACATCATCAAGATCGCGCAGACGATCCGGTTCGACGCGCCCGGTCCGACGGGGGAGATGATCCAGCAGTGGGTCACCTATGTTTCCGGGCCCGGTGCCCGCGGCTTCCTCGCCGACCGGCTGATGGGGGGCGCGTTCGGGCTCGGACTCGAGGCGAATCTGTCGTCCGCGTACTGGCACCTGGCCCTGAACTGGGAGCCGGGCGACCAGATCTACATCTTCGGCTTCAGCCGCGGCGCGTTCACCGCGCGCAGCCTGGCCGGTCTGATCGACCGCATCGGGATCCTCACGCCGGAGGCCATGATCGGCGGGAAGTATCCGGAAGCACTGGCGATCCATCAGGAGGTGCCACCGGCCGACGGCACGATCCCGCAGCGGTGGACCGACTTCCGCAAAGAAAATTGTCACCAGGACGTCCCCAAGATCGACTTCCTTGGTGTCTTCGACACCGTCGGCGCGCTCGGCGTGCCCGGGGTGACCTCGCTGCGGTACAAGTTCCACGACGTCAAGCTCGCGCCGACCGTGCACTGCGCCCGGCAGGCGCTGGCCATCGACGAGCGGCGGCGCAATTTCGAGCCGTGCCTCTGGGAGGTGCCGGTGGAAACGAAGGTGAAGTACCGCAGGGGATTCCAGCGGGTCAAGCAGGTGTGGTTCGAGGGGGTGCACAGCGATATTGGTGGCGGATACCAGGAATGCGGGCTCTCCGACATCACGCTGCACTGGATGGTGCGCGAGGCCGAGTCGGTCGGGCTCGCCTTCGACCGGGAGCGGTTGGAGCAGCTGTCCGAGGGCTGTAAGGCCTGGGGCGATAAGCACATGCTTCGGCATCCCTCGCTCGGCGTCGGCTACCGCGTCCTGAACCTGCTGCGCACCATGCGCAATCCGCGCAGCCAGCGGTTCTACCTGGACTCCTGGCGGCAGCTGGCCAACGGGCACGAGCAGGGCGTCCGACTGGCCTCGCTGGTCAACGAGGCCGACGACTACGATCCGCCGAACCTGCAACGGTGGCGCGAGCGGCTCGGCGGCATGTTCCCCGAGGAGCTGCTCGAGAAGGTCAGCCGGGTCTCAGCGCACCAGTAGGGCGACGGGCAGCCGAGCGAACAGCTTCTCCAGCCGAGCCCGGCCCTGGAAAGTGTGCCCGGTGAGCCGGTCCGTCCAGTTGCCCTGCGGGAGATCGAGAGTCGTATCACCCCAGCCGGTTTCGGCGAGACCGACGCTGTGTCGGGTGGCCGCGACGATCACCTCCGGGGCCGCACCGAGGCGGCCCCGGGCGTAGGACACCAACCTGCTCGCCTGCTCGCCAGTGGCGAACAGCGGCAGGTAGGTGCCGCCGACAAAGCAGTCGGGGCGCTCCCGGCGCAGCCATAGCGCGTACGCGACGATCCACATCTTCGCCGCGCCGGTGGTGTCCAAAGCGGGTGTGCCGGTGAGTGATTGCAGCATGCCCGCGCGCACCGCGAAGTCCACCGGGCGGCGGTTGTCGGGATCGACAAGGGTGTCTTCCCACAGCTCGCAGCCCTGGTAGATGTCCGGGATGCCGGGTCCGCAGAGTTGGAGCAACTTCTGCGACAACGCGTCCGACCACGCGTGCGGGGCCAGCTCGTGCACCAGGTCGCCGAGCTCGGAGCCGACCGGGCCGTCGATCACCGCGTCGATCCAGCTGTGCACGGCGGACTCGAAGTCGGCATCCGGTTCCTCCCAGGAGGTTTTGGTGCCTGCCTCGCGAATCGACTTCTCGGCGAACAAATGCAGCCGTTCCCGCAAGCCGGGGACCGAGGCGGCTGGACGGCCGTCGGCGGGCCACACCCCGAACATGTTCTGCAACAAGAACAATGTGGTGGCACCGTCCGGTCCCGGCGTGGTCTCCTCCCAGGATTCGACACTCTGCGCCCAGGTGTCGGCCGCCTGGGAGAGCACGCCGATGCGGGCGCGCACATCTTCGCCGCGCTTGGTGTCGTGGGTGGACAGGGTGGTCATGGTGGCGGGCCAGCGCTGCGCGCGTTCACTGTTGGACAGGTGGAACTCGTTGAGCGAGTGGCCGAACCGGGCCGGGTTGCCGCCGACCTCCTGCAAGGAGACCAGCCGGGCGGCCTGATAGAACATGGTGTCCTCGACCGCCTTCGCGGTGACCGCGCCGCAGACCTGGCTGAACCGCACCGCGGCCTCGCCGTCCGAGGCGAGCGCGGTGACCAGCACCGCCAGCGGGGCGGTGAGTTCGCTGTTGCGCTTTTCCACCTCGGCGATGACAGCGCCGATCATATTGGCCAGCGGCGCGTAGTCGGCCCGATACACCGGCATGAAGGCGAGCACCTCGATGGTGGCGTTGGTCATCGCCATGGTGTCGAAGCTCGCCGCGGCGGCGTCCCGCTTGATCGCCGCGACCAGGCGGCGGACCTCGGGCGCCAGAATGCTTTCCGCGACCGCCCGCTTGATCCGGTGTTCGGTCTCGCCGATCCAGGCGCGGTCGCTGCCGTGACCGGCCACCTTCTTCGACAGCTCGGTCAGCGCTTGCTCGCCGTCCGGGTCGATGAGCACGCCGCCGAAGTCGGCGAGCGCGTCGTAGCCGGTGGTGCCGTCGACCGGCAGCGTCGCGTCCAGCGGCTCCCGGTTGGCCAGGATCTTCTCCACCAGCAGCAGCCGGTGCGGGCCGATCAGCCTGCGCACCCGCGCGAGATAGGCTGCGGGATAGGACAATCCGTCCGGGTGGTCGATCCGCACGCCGTCGATGAGGTCGTGCTCGCACCAGGCGGCGAGTTCGCGATGGGTCGCCTCGAAGACCTCAGGGTCCTCCTGGCGGATCGCGGCGAGGCTGCTGACCGCGAAGAACCGGCGGTAGGTGCACACGCCCGCCTTCCAGCTCACCAGGCGATAGTGCTGCTTGTCGTGGATGCGCAGCGCGTTGTCGCCGTCGGTGCCCGGTGCGATGGGGAAACGCAGATCATGCAGCGCCAGCATGGGTTCCGGGCCGGACCGGTCGACGGTGAGCGCCGCTGGGTCGTTGTCGCTCTGCAGGACCGGAAGGGCCAGTCGCCCGCCCGCGCCGTTGCCCGGGCTCCAGTCGATGTCGAAGTAGTGCGCGAACGCGGAATCGCGGCCGTTGCGCAGCACATCCCACCACCACGGGTTCTGCCGCGGATCGGCCACCCCGACGTGGTTGGGCACCAGGTCGACGAGCAAACCCATACCGCGACTGCGCACTTCGTCGGACAGCGCCTTGAGGCCGAGGGGGCCGCCGAGCGCGGCCGACACCGTGGTGGGGTCGGTGACGTCGTAGCCGTGCGTGGAACCGTGCGTCGCGGTGAGGATCGGTGACAGGTACAGGTGCGAAATGCCCAGCTGCTGTAGGTATTCGGCGATCGCGCGGGCGTCGCCGAAGGTCAGCGTGTCGGGGCGCAGCTGGAGCCGGTAGGTGCTGCGGATCGTCGTCGGCCTGGCCGGGGTGCGGCGCAGCGAGAGCGGGTCGGTCACGTGCGTCTCGGTGGGTTCCGGTGTAGTCATGGGCGTTCGGGTCATCCGGCGTGACGGAGGACGAGCAGGCAACGGGATTCGACCGGGATCGTGGCCGCCGCGGGGTAACTCGCGTCGGCCGAACCGGTCGGGGTCGAGCAGTCCAGCGCGACAGTCCATGCCAAGCCGTAATCGGTGCCGGGCAACGTGAAGTCCATCGCCTCGTCATGGGCGTTGAAGCACAGCAGGAACGAGTCGTCGGTGATCCGCTCGCCGCGTGGGCCGGGTTCGTGGATGCCTTTACCGTTGAGGAACACGGTCAGCGACTTGCCGAAGCCGCTGTCCCAGTCCGCGGTGGTCATCTCCGCGCCCTCGGGCGTGAGCCAGGCGATGTCGCGCGCGCGGTCCTTGGACCGCACCGGCCTGCCGTCGAGGAAGCGGCGGCGCCGGAAGATGGGATGCTCGGTCCGCAACGCGATCACGGTGCGGGTGAATTCGAGCAGGTCCGAATTCTCTTCCATCAGTGACCAATCCATCCAGGCCAGCGGGGAGTCCTGACAGTACACATTGTTGTTGCCGTGCTGGGTGCGGCCCATTTCGTCGCCGTGCGCGAGCATCGGCACGCCCTGGCTGAGCACCAGCGTGGCCAGCAGGTTGCGGCTCTGCCTGGCCCGCAGCGCGAGGATGTCCGGGTCGTCGGTGGGGCCTTCGACGCCGCAGTTCCACGATCGGTTCCAGCTCTCCCCGTCGCGGTTGTCCTCGCCGTTCGCCTCGTTGTGTTTCTCGTTGTAGGACACCAGGTCCCGCAGCGTGAAGCCGTCGTGCGCGGTGATGAAGTTGATGCTCGCGCTCGGCCTGCGCCCGGTGGCCTCGTACAGATCCGAGGAGCCGGTAAGCCGAGAGGCGAACTCGCCCAAGGTCGCGGGCTCGCCGCGCCAGTAGTCGCGCACGGTGTCGCGGTATTTGCCGTTCCACTCGGTCCACAGTCCGGGGAAGTTGCCGACCTGGTATCCGCCCTCGCCGACGTCCCACGGCTCCGCGATCAGCTTCACCTGGCTGACCACC
This sequence comes from Nocardia iowensis, assembly GCF_019222765.1. NCBI lineage: Bacteria > Bacillati > Actinomycetota > Actinomycetes > Mycobacteriales > Nocardiaceae > Nocardia > Nocardia iowensis. The sequence goes on from NZ_CP078145.1 coordinate 2,625,846, forward strand.
GGATCCTGTTGCACCAGATCGAAGAACGTGGACAGCCGATCGACGTCGTGCAGCTCGCGGGCCAGCGTCGCGGCCAGGTCGAAGCGGAAACCGTCGACGTGCATGTCCAGGACCCAGTAGCGCAGCGAGTCCATGATCAGCTGCAGCGTGTGCGGGTGGCGCACGTTCAGGCTGTTGCCGGTGCCGGTGTAATCCATGTAGTGCGACGGATCATCGTCGAGCAGGCGGTAGTAGGCGGCGTTGTCGATGCCGCGGAAGCTGATGGTCGGACCGCGGTGATTGCCCTCGGCGGTGTGGTTGTAGACCACGTCGAGGATCACCTCGATGCCCTCGGCGTGCAGTGCGCGCACCATCGCCTTGAACTCGGTCACCGCGGAGTCGGCGCGTTTGATGGCGGCGTACTCGTTGTGCGGGGCGAGGTAGCCGAAACTGTTGTAGCCCCAGTAGTTTCGCAGTCCCTGGTCCAGCAGCACGCTGTCGTGCAGGAACTGGTGCACCGGCATCAGCTCGATCGCGGTGACGCCCAAGCCTTTCAAATGTTCGATGATGGCCGGGTGCGCGATGCCGGAGTAGGTGCCGCGCAACTCGTCCGGGACGTCGGGATGGGTGGCGGTCATGCCCTTGACGTGCGCCTCGTAGATCACGGTCTCGTGGTACGGCCGGTTCGGCGCGCGGTCGGTGCCCCAATCGAAGTACGGGTTGATCACCACGCCCGCCATGGTGTGGCCGAGGGAATCCAGGCCGTGCGTGTACAGCGACGGGTGATTGTCGAATTCGCCGTCGAACGCCTTGCCGTACGGGTCGAGCAATAGTTTGCTCGGATCGCAACGTAAGCCGTGCTCCGGGTCGTAAGGACCGTGCACGCGGAATCCGTAGCGCTGACCGGGCCCGACCGCGGGCAGGTAGGCATGCCAGACATACCCGTCCACCTCGTCGAGCGGAATCCGGGATTCGGTGCCGTCCCTGGCGATCAGGCACAAATCGACGGCGTCGGCAACCTCGGAGAACACCGAGAAGTTGGTGCCTGCCCCGTCGTAGGTCGCACCCAGCGGATAGGCGGTGCCGGGCCACACACCCAGTGGTGTCGCGTCACCGGACGCTGCGTCGGGCTGAGCCATAGCAATGACATTAGCGGCAGCGGCGTTTTACTCGGCGCGGACGGTTGCGACCGGTAGGTCAACGGGGGCCGGGTGGGGTTTCCAGCCAGCGCCGCCGGTAGCCGAGCCGGACGGCCAAGCGGGCCAGCCCACCCAACACGGCGCGCTGCGCCCAGCGTGGGATCCCGGCAAGGTAGCCGTCCTGGTAATCCCACAGCAATGCCAGGGCGAGTGGGTCACGTGGCACCCGGGACCGGGTGGTCTTGCCCGCTGTGTCCAGGTTGTGCCAGAGCTGGAACATCTCCCAGTGCCGCAGCGGCGGCCGGATCTCATGGTCGAACGCGGTGTCGGCGGCTTCGCTCCAGAACTCGTGCACGGTGCCCGCGGGCGCGGTCACGGTGTCGCCGGGGTTCGCGATGTGCTCGACGCCGTCGATCCGGTAGCGAGTGCGTCCATGGCGGACGGTCCACCGCTCGGTGAGCACGGGATGCACATGCGGGCCTGCCTGACGCTCGGCCTTCGGCAGCGTATGGCGCAGTCGGAGGTAGGGACCCTGCTCGTCCTCGCCGCGGGCGACGAGGGTGACCTGGTGCCCGTTGCGGAAGGTGAGGGTCGTGTTGTCTGCCATCTTTCAATATATAAAGGTAACCTTCATAATGTGTCAATGGTTGATTCGAATGCCACTTTGCTGAAACTGCTGAGCCGGGCGACTGCCGCCTACGAGCGCACACTGAACCGGGAACTGCGCGCCCGCCTCGACGACCAGCTCCGCCCGGCGCATTACGCCGTCTTCCGCCACCTCGACCCGGCGGGTTCGCGGATCAGCGCGCTGGCCGAGACGGCGGGGATGACGCAGCAGTCGATGGGGGAGTTGGTGGCTCATCTGGAGCGCTGTGGCCTGGTCGAACGGCAGGTCGACCCGGTCGACCGGCGGGCCAGGCTGGTCGTGCTCACCGACCGCGGTAGAGCCGCGCTCGACGTTGCGGCGCAACGGATTCGGAGCATCGAGCAGATGATCGCCGACGCGTTGGGTGAGCGCGGGCTCGGCGACTTGCGACGGGCATTGGCTCTGGTGGACGAGGCGCTGGCGGCAGAATCCACGGCCGCCGCCGATTGAGCGCGCGATTCTGGTGTGGACGGCTCCGCTCCGCCTGTGGCGCAGTCTCTTTCGATGCGCTGAGCGGTTCCCTGACGCCTCAGTCGGCCGACCCGAGTGATCGCCGCCAGGTCTGGCCGATGAGATCCGCGCCCCAGCTGTGGTGCGGGCTCTCCTCGACGATTTCGAAACCGGCGCGCTGGTAGATGTGCCTGGCCGCGGTGAGCACGTCGTTGGTCCACAGCACTATCTCCCGGTAGCCGGCCGCGGTGGCGAAGCGCAGACACTCATCGACCAGCGCGGACCCGACGCCGAGGCCCCGGGCCGTTGGCTCGACCAGCAGCAGGCGCAGCCGCGCGGTGGTGTCGTTTTCGGCGACGCAGAAGATGCTGCCGACCGGTTCGCCGCCGGATTCGGCGATCCAGGCGCGCTCGCGTTGCTCGTCGTGCCTGTTGAGATAGTCGGCGACGATGCGGACGATCAGCTTCTCATAGGTTCCGTCCCAACCGTATTCGTCGGTGTAAAGCCGGGCGTGCCGCTCGATCACCCAGCCGTAGTCGCCCGGCTTCGGGTCCCGGATGACGAACGGGGGCGCGGCCACCGCGTTGACGGGATGGTCCAGGATCTGCTGGATGGTCCGCATGGCGGTGACCAGCCTGGCCCGGGTGGCGGGTGGTTTGGCGTTGAGCAGGTAGCTGATTTCGTCGCTGGCGCGCTGGTCGAGCACGGCGAATATTTCCTTGCCTCGGGTGGTGAGCCGAACCTCTTGGCGGCGGCCGTCGCTGTCGGAGCGGTTGCGCTGCACCAGGCCCGCGTTCTCGAAGCGCGCCAGGATGCGGCTGAGGTATCCGGCGTCGAGATCCAGTGTCTGCCGCAGGGTTACCACCTCGACGGTGCCGGAGTTGGCCAGCTCGAACAGGATTCGCACCTCGGTCAGCGAGTACTCGCTGTCCAGCAGCCCTTCTCGGAGGGTGCCGATGACCTTGGTGTAGCGGCGGTTGAATTCCCGGACTGCGGCGACATCCGTGGCGGCGACAGTGGTCACGAGGGCTCCGTTCGGCGTTAATCGTTGACTTAGTCAAAGAATAACCTCGGATGGTTGCCGAGCAACAGAAATTGCCGCAGCTCACTTGAGATCCAGCTCCAGTGGTAACTTGAACGCCGTTCAAGCCCGCTGGCTACGCCGGGGCCGTCGCTCGACCGCAAGGATTCCTGTGGCACTGACCCTTGACGAGATCACCGCCATTGATGCCAAGCATGTGTGGCACCCCTACGGCGGGTTTCCCGCGACCACCGAGCCGCTGGTGGTCGCCGAAGCCGCCGGTACCCGGCTCACCCTTGCCGACGGCCGCGAACTGATCGACGGCATGAGCTCCTGGTGGGCCGCCATCCATGGCTACCGGCACCCGGTGCTGGATGCCGCGCTGGTGGCGCAAGCGCAGCGGATGAGCCATGTGATGTTCGGCGGGCTCACCCATGAACCCGCCGCGCGCCTGGCCGAGCTGCTGGTCGAGCTCACGCCCGCCGGTCTGGACAAGGTGTTCCTGTGCGACTCGGGCTCGGTGTCGATCGAGGTCGCCGTGAAGATGTGCCTGCAGTACTGGCGCTGCCACGACAAGCCCGCCAAGCGGCGGCTGCTCACCTGGCGCGGTGGCTATCACGGCGACACGTTCACCCCGATGAGCGTGTGCGACCCGACCGGCGGCATGCACTCGCTGTGGACCGACGTGCTGGTCGACCAACTCTTCGCGCCGATGCCGCCGCGCGACTATCGGCCCGAGTATGTGGCGGAGCTGGAGCGCATGATCAGCGCCAACGCCGACGAACTCGCGGCCGTCATCGTGGAGCCCGTGGTGCAGGGCGCGGGCGGGATGCGCTGGCATCACCCGCGCTATCTGACCGATCTGCGCAGGCTGTGCGACGAGCACGGTGTGCTGCTCGTCCTCGATGAGATCGCGACCGGATTCGGCCGCACCGGAACGTTTTTCGCGGCCGATCAGGTCGGCGTTAGCCCGGACGTGATGTGCGTCGGCAAAGCGTTGACCGGGGGCTACCTCACCCTGGCCGCCGCACTGTGCACCGCGCTGATCGCCGAGACGATCAGCGCGGGACACGGCGGGTTGATGCACGGGCCCACCTTCATGGGCAACCCGCTGGCCTGCGCGGTCGCGGTGGCCTCGATCGAACTGCTGCGGTCGGGCGACTGGCGCGGCGACGTGGCGCGGATCGAATCCGAGTTGGAAGCGGGACTCGCTCCGATGCGTGACCGGTCCGGTGTCGTCGAAGCGCGGGTGCTCGGCGCGATCGGGGTGATCGAGCTCGACCGGCCGGTGGATATGCGGACCGCGACCGATGCCGCCATCGGCGCGGGGGTGTGGCTGCGGCCGTTCCGGAATCTCGTGTACACCATGCCGCCGTTCATCAGCACCGCCGAGGAGGTCGCGGCGATCACCGCGGGGATGCGGGCGGCCGTCGCGGCGCAGACGGTCTGAGCTCGGGCGCAGGCGGTCTTGTGTGTACTTCTTGAACGGCGTTCAAGTATGCTGCGGAGCTGTGACTACCGATCCATTGAGTTGGTTGGACGAGCGCGCGTCCGCGCGGGTGGCCGCCGGGCTGCGCCGTGAACTACGCCCCCGGCCCGCGCGGTCGCCGTCGATCGACCTCGCCTCCAACGACTACCTCGGGCTGGTCCGCCATCCCGAGGTGATCGAGGGCGCCATCGAAGCGGTGCGGCGGTGGGGTGCCGGATCGACCGGTTCGCGGCTCGTCACCGGCACCACCGTCGAACACGAGTTGCTGGAAGCCGAACTGGCCGAATTCGTCGGCGCCGAGGCAGGACTCGTCTTCGCCTCCGGGTACGCCGCCAACCTCGGCGCGGTCACCGCGCTCGCCGGGCGCGGAGCCCTGGTGGTCTCCGACGCGGGCAGCCACGCGTCACTGGTCGACGCGTGCAGGCTGTCGCGGGCCAGGGTGGAGATCGCCGGGCACGGCGATGTCGACGCCGTCGACCGCCTGCTGGCCTCGCGTACCGAGGAACGGGCGCTGGTGCTCACCGATTCGGTGTTCAGTGCCGACGGGGATCTCGCACCGCTCGCCGAGCTGCACCGGGTCACCCGGGCGCGTGGTGCGGTGCTGATCGTGGACGAAGCGCACGGGCTTGGTGTGCGTGGCGCGGGCGGGCGCGGACTGGTACACGAGCTCGGGCTGGCCGGTGAGCCGGACCTGGTGATCACCGCGACGCTGTCGAAATCCCTTGCCGCGCAGGGTGGAGTCGTGCTCGCCGATGGACGGGTGCGGGCGCACCTGATCGACGCCGCGCGCACCTTCATCTTCGACACCGGCCTCGCGCCCGCCGCCGTCGGTGCGGCGCGGGCGGCGCTGCGGGTGCTGCGGCGCGAACCCCACCTGGCGGGCCGGGTACTGCAGCGTGCCGCCGACATCGCGCGCATTGCCGCTGTGCCCGCACCGGATTCGGCGGTGGTATCGGTCGTGCTCGGCAAGGCGCAGGTCGCCTACGACGCGGCCCAGGCATGCCGGGCCCGCGGACTCGACGTCGGCTGCTTCCGGCCGCCGTCGGTGCCGGAGGGCACCTCCCGCTTGCGACTCACCGCCCGCGCGGACCTCAGCCCCGGTGAACTCGACACGATTGCAACGGTTCTCGGCGACGTGCTGGCCGAGGCCCGCGGATTGGACGTGGTGCGCGCGTGAGTATCGACGGAGCAATGATCGTAGGAACGGGCACGCCGCAGGTGGTGTCGGCATGAGCATCCTGTTGGTCACCGGAACATCCACGGATGTCGGCAAGACCGTCGTGACCGCGGCCGTCGCCGCCAGCGCACTGGCCGAAGGCAGGTCGGTCGCGGTATGCAAGCCGGGACAGACCGGTGTCGGGCCAGGTGAGCCGGGTGATCTCGCCGCTGTCGAACGGCTCAGTGGGGTCACCCGGACCGTCGAGCTCGCGCGCTACCCCGACCCGCTGGCCCCCGACACCGCCGCGCGCCGCGCCGGTCTGCCGGAGCTGACGCTGGCCGAAACCGCCGCTGGCATAGACGCACTCGCCGACGCCGACCTCACCCTGGTGGAGGGGGCGGGTGGCCTGCTGGTCCGGCTCGGTGATTTCACTCTGCTCGACCTCGCCCAAAAGCTCGGTGCTCCGGTCCTTCTGGTGACCGTCCCCGGCCTCGGCACCCTCAATCACACCGAATTGACCACCCGTGCATTGCAATCGGCGGGCGTCCACTGCGCGGGTCTGGTAATCGGCTCCTGGCCGAAGGCCCCCGACCTGGCCGCCGAATGCAACCGCATCGACCTACCCCGCGTCACCGGCGTAGACATCGTGGGGACCATCCCCGAAGGCGCCGGTTCCTGGCACCGCGATCACTTCACCGCCGCGGCTCCGAACTGGTTCGACCCCGCCTGGTCCCCTTTCGCCTGACCGGCGCGGGCGGCGGTCAGCGGACGGCGTCGTCGGTGCGCGGCTGGATGGTGGAGGCGGGCACCAGGTTCCAGGTTTCGAGTTGTCGGCGGATCTGTTCGGCGGCATCGATGTTGAGGGGTCCGCTGGTCCACATGGCGTAGGGGAGATTGAGGAAGCGGCCCTCGGTGACGGCGCGGAGTTGATTGATGCCGGGCTTGGCGCGCAGCAGCTCGAGCTTCTGAGCGAAGGTTTGCGGCGGGTAGTCGACGAACATGATGGCGTCGGGGTCGGCGGCGGCCAGCCGCTCCCAGGACACCCTGGTCCACGTGTCGGCCACGTCGTCGAGCGCGTTGCGGCCGCCTGCGGCAGCCAGGATCGCTTGGGGCGCACCGAAACTGCCGCTGGACATGAGGGAGTCGGTGGCGCTGTCGAACAGGAAGATGGTCGGCTTGCGCTCCGCTTGCGGTGCGGCGGTCAGCGCGGCCAGCCGTCGGTCCAGGTCGGCGGTGAGTTCGGTGGCCCGGTCGGCGTGGCCGGTGATAGCGCCGAGGTTGGTGAGGTCGGCGCGTAGTGCCGTCCACGGTTCGACGATGCCGCGCGGACGTTCGCCATTGCGCTGGCGGCAGCTCTCGGTAAGCGTGTATGCCGCGATACCGGCCTTGCTCAACGAGTCCGGTGTCAGGTTCTTGGCCTCGTCATAGCCGTAGTTCCAACCGGCGACCATCACGTCGGGTCCCTGTGCCAGCACCGTCTCCCGCGAAGGGTATTCGGGCGCAACGGTCTTCAGCTCATCGACGGCAGGCCCGTAGTGCCTGCGCAGCGTATCCGCATCCCGCTGCACACTCGACACCGCGACAACCTGCTCCTGCGCCCCGAGCGCGAGGACCATCGAGATCAGATTGCCGTCATTGACGAACAACCGCTTCGCGGGCGCCGGAAACCGCACATCCACTTCGCAATTCCGGATCGTGAGATCCCCGCCGCCCGCCTTATCCGCACTACACCCGGTCGCCGCGGCAGCCAGCGCAACCGCCACCAAAACTCGCAAAGTGTGCCTCATATTTCGCCTCTCATGGTGTTCAACAGTTCGAGTAGTGCCACGCCGCCGGGTCATCGGGTCGGGTCGCGTTGGGTTATCAGGAGGTGCGGGATGCCAGTTTCGGGGTGGGGGACGCGTAGGGCGTGGACGCCGAATACCGTGTCGACCACGGCGGGGGCGAGGGCAGTCGCGGGTTCGGCCAAGGGGTGCGCGATGCCGTTGTGCAGCACCAGAATTCGGTCGCAGTAGCGGTCAGCCAGCGCCAGGTCGTGCAGCGCCATGACCACGGTGCGGTTCAGGGTGCGGGTCAGTGCCAGGAGCTCGAGACGGTGGGTGATGTCCAAATGGTTGGTGGGCTCGTCCAGCAGCAGTACCGGCGTGTTCTGTACGAGAGCGCGTGCCAGCAGGACTCGTTGGCGCTCGCCCCCGGAGAGGCGATGTACCGGTCGCTCGGCGAAGCCGGCCAGGTCCACCGTCGCCAATGCCTCATCGACCGCCTGTTGTTCGCGTGGCGAGCCGCCACCCCATGGCGGCAGGTACGGCGTAAGCCCAAGGGCCACAACTTCACCCGCACGGAGGTCAGCGGGCGGCCGCTCGTCCTGCGCGACCACGGCCACGGTCCGAGCCCGCTGCCGCGCCGACAAGGTGTGCAGCACTCGACCATCCACGGTCACCCGCCCACGCACCGGCCGCCGCACCCCCGCGAGGACCTGCAATAGTGTCGTCTTGCCGGTACCGTTCGGCCCGACGATCCCGATCGTCTCCCCGGCTCGGATCGTAAAGCTGGTGTCGGCGACCACCGTCCGCCGACCAGCGGCACACGCGAGCCCGTTGACCTCCAGCGCCCCGGCAACGCTTGTTGTTTCGGCCACCTCGCCGCTGACCACGAGCCCATCGAGGTCTGGCCCGTGGCGACTGGGTCCGTTCATGCTTCACCGAACCGATAGCGCCGTCGCCCCATCAGGATCAGGAAGGCGGGTGCACCGATCAGCCCGGTCAGGACGCCGACCGGGATTTCGGTAGGGCGGACCAGAATTCGAGTGGCGGCGTCGGCGACGACGAGAAACAGGGCGCCGCACAGCGCGCAGGCGGGCAACAGGCTGCGGTGGCGCGGACCGACCAAGAGGCGGGCGGCGTGCGGGATGACCAGACCGACGAAGCCGATGCCACCCGACACCGCGACCAGCACCCCGACCAGCACCGCCAGCAGCAGGAACAGGGCGATGCGGAGTTTTTTGACCGGAACACCGAGGGAGGCGGCGGTATCCGCGCCGACGGTCAGTGCGTCGAGCCAGCCGCTCGCGAGCAACAGCGCCAGACCGGCCAGCGCAACCACGCTCAGCGGCAACGCGATTCGCGTCCAGTCCGCACCCGCGAGGCTGCCGAGGAGCCAGAACAGCACCGATTGGGCGGCGGCGGGATCCGGCCGCCGAAAGATGAGATAGCTGCTCAACGCGGCGAACGCGGAGCCGAGGACGGTGCCGGTGAGCACCAGCCGCAGCGGTGTCAGCCCACCCTGACCGACGGTGATCAGGAAGACCAGCCCCGCCGCGACGAACGCACCGACCAGCGCCCCACCCGACAACGCCCACACCCCCGCACCGGCGAAGAGCCCGGAGGTGATTACCGCGGCCGCGCCGACACCGGCACCCGAGGACACCCCGAGCAGGTACGGATCGGCGAGCGGATTGCGCACCAGCGTCTGCATGGCGGCGCCCGCCAACGCCAGTCCGGCGCCGACGATCGCGGCCAGCACCGTGCGCGGCACCCGCAACTGCCAGACGATGGTGTCCAAACCGAAGTCGGTGGGCGGCTGCCCGAGGATGCGGTGCCGCAGCACTTCCAGCACCGACGAGACCGGCAGCGTCTCGGCGCCGAAGCCGGTGGCGAGGATCATCGCGCAGATCAGCAGCGCCCCGAGGACGGGGAGGATGATCGCCGTGCGGACACGGATCATCGGTAGTTCTCCACAGGCAAGTCGCGGCCTCTCCAGAGTGTGTCGCGCAGGGGAGGTCTGACTTTCGCCGTGAAGGCGATCACAGTGGCGCGACCGTTCCGGATTTGCACCGGATTCCCGCACCTGCAGGGATGACGGCCGAACTCTACCGTTCGGTCGGATTCGCCGGTATCGCCGGGTCGTTCTGGAATGGCAGCCGTCCACACCCTTACCTACAGTGGGGAAGATGTCGCCGTTCGAAGATCGGCACCCGTCCACTGTCGCGGACTGGGACGACGCGCGACGCAGAGCCCGGCTACGGGACACCAGCCTGTGGCACGAGTGGAAGACGTTGCGCCGCACCCGGTCGGCGGTGCTGCGGGTGGTCGCTCTACTCGCCGCCGTACTGATCGTGTTCGCGCAGTACCTGACCTACGACGTCGAACCACAGCAGGTGCGACTGGCCCGCACCGAACCCGCGATCCTGCCCGTCGCCGCCCCGGTCGATCCCAAGGATTGGGACACCGTGGTGGTGGACATGGTCGGCCTCGGTGGCCTGGACGCCAGGCCGACCGCTGCCGCGCTGCCCGCGCTGCGCGGAATGGGCGTCGTGTGGGCCATCCGCTACGACAACGAAGGCATCGACACCGAGGTGATCGCCGACCTGATCATCCGCGCCACCGAGCTGTCCGGATTGAAGAACATCGTGCTGGTCGGGCACAGCATGGGCGGTGTGATCGCGCTGGAGGTCGCCAAACACATCCACCTCGGCAGCGACCGCCGCCTGGTCGGGGTGATCCTGGACTGCACGCCGGTGGACCTGAACGCGGTCCGCCCGGAGAGCCGCGGCCGCGGTGAGGACATGGTGCGCTGGATGCGCTGGCTACCCGGCGCGCGGGAGAGCCGCCTATTGCGGCTGGCGGTGGAAACCTATGCGCGCCGGGACCGTTTCGTCTCCCGCGGTGGCGGTGGCGTGCCGCCCGGCATCCGCTTCGCCCGGCTCGGCGAGGTGCTGGGGGAGGTGTGGCGGGAGAAGATCTTCTCCCGCAACGCGGCGAGCAACGGGCTGATCGAGGCACAGTTCACCGCGATCGTGGCGGGCGGCGCGACCAACGATCTGCGGGCGCTGGCCGCTCCGGCGGACGGAAAGCCGCGCCCCGCCATCGTTTTCATCCGGCCGCGCGATCCGAGCCAGGACCGGGTGGTCGATGTCGAGTATTCACATCGGGTGTTGATCGAACAGTCCGGTGGCGTGGACGGCACGCTGTCGGTGGTGCGGGCGCGAAATATCGGGCACGCCAACCCGATGCAGCGGCCGATCGAATACAACGCGGCGATCGACCAGCAGATCCTGCCGTTCATCCAGCGCTACCAGCAGGAGGTCCGGGCGACAACGACCGCCGCGGCGCCGCGCTGACGGATTACCTGGACCCTCGGCGACGGGTCAGCGGACGCGGGTGCCGAGAAGGTGGCGCACGCCTGCGATGAACAGTTGCAGGCCGAAGTCGAAACGGGCGGTGGGGTCGGGGGTTTCGTCGAGGGGCGCTTCGTCGTCGGGGAGTGCGCCCGCGGAATCCATTTGCATCCTGGACTGTTCGTCGACGGTTTGGCCGAGGACGTAGTACAGCAGCGTGAACGAGGTGAGTTCGGCTTCGGGGCGGGGCATGCCCGCGCGAATGGCCGCGCCTGCCATGCGTTCCCGGCCCTTGCTGGTGGTGAGTCTGGATGCGTAGGTGGCGGAGACCAATTCGGCACCGTCGCGGTAGGCGAGCAGGCAGTCGCGCAGCCGGTGCGCCAATTCGCTGATCTGGCCGGACCATTCGGTGGCGACGATCGGATCCTCCATCGGCGCGAGGATCTTGTCCGCGACCGCGCCGAGCAGCGCCTGTTTGTTGGGGAAATGCCAGTACAGCGCGCCCGGCTGCACCTGAAGCGAGCCGGCCAGCCTGCGCATGGTCAGGTCGGCGAGGCCGTACTGGTCGAGAATCGCGATGGCGCCGTCGACCACGTCCGCTCTGTGCAGTTGCACCCGAATTCCTTCCGTGTCGATGGCGGCGCTCCGGGCCCCCTCGGTGGTTACGCAGGCTACCTTCTCCGGGTCTCCCGCCCGCGCCGCAGTGCTCGGCGGCGGTGCTCGCAGTGTTTTGACTCACTGTCCGCTCTACCCTAGCCTGAACACCGTTCAAGTTGCACGGCCACCTCGGCCGAACGAAGGGATTCGTGCAGTGACCCAGGCTCCTGTTGACACCTCCATATTGGCGATCGCCCGCGAGCAAGTGCTCGAACGCGGCGAAGGGCTGACCCAGGAGCAGACCCTGGAGGTGCTCCGCCTAGGCGACGACCACCTCGAAGAACTGCTGGCCCTGGCCCACGACGTGCGGATGAAGTGGTGTGGCCCCGAGGTCGAGGTCGAGGGCATCATCAGCCTCAAGACCGGCGGCTGCCCCGAGGACTGCCACTTCTGCTCCCAGTCCGGCCTGTTCCAGTCGCCGGTGCGCGCGGCCTGGCTCGACATCCCCAGCCTCGTCGAGGCCGCCAAGCAGACCGCCAAGACCGGCGCCACCGAGTTCTGCATCGTCGCCGCCGTGCGCGGTCCGGACGAGCGCCTGATGGCGCAGGTCGCCGCCGGTGTCGAAGCCATCCGCAACGAGGTCGACATCCAGGTCGCGTGCTCGCTCGGCATGCTCACCCAGGAACAGGTCGATCAGCTCGCCGCCATGGGGGTGCACCGCTACAACCACAATTTGGAAACCTCGCGCTCGCACTTCCCGAACGTGGTCACCACGCACACCTGGGAAGAACGCTGGGACACCCTGCGCATGGTCCGCGAGGCGGGCATGGAGGTCTGCTGCGGCGGCATCCTCGGCATGGGCGAAACCCTGGAGCAGCGCGCGGAATTCGCGGCGAACCTGGCCGAGCTCGAGCCGGACGAGGTGCCGCTCAACTTCCTGAACCCGCGTCCAGGCACCCCCTTCGGCGACCTCGAGGTACTGCCCGCCGCCGACGCGCTGCGGGCCGTCGCCGCGTTCCGGCTCGCGTTGCCGCGCACCATCCTTCGCTTCGCCGGCGGCCGCGAGATCACCCTCGGCGACCTCGGCGCCAAGCAGGGCATCCTCGGCGGCATCAACGCCGTCATCGTCGGCAATTACCTGACCACCCTCGGCAGGCCCGCCGAAGCCGATCTCGATCTGCTCGGCGAGTTGAAGATGCCGATCAAGGCGCTCAACGAAACCCTCTGAAGCATCCCATGAGTAATGTCATGGACATGGACGAGCGCTACAACCCGTTCACCGGCAAACGGATAGTGCCCGGGCTCGATGACGCGGTGCCCGCGGCCGCCGCGCTGGGATTGGAGCCGCCGCGCTTCTGTGCGCAGTGCGGCCGCCGGATGGTGGTGCAGGTGAGTCCGGACGGCTGGTGGGCCAAGTGCTCCCGGCACGGCGTGATCGACGCGACCAGTCTGGAACGCCGCTAGTGACGACGCCTCGGAGTGGGGTACGACGGGAGGCGCGCGCCGCCGCGGTGATCGCGCTGGCCGTGCTGCTGGTCAGTGCGCTCGGCGGGGTCTTGTGGGGCCTGGTGGCGCCGAGCGAGCAGCTGCTTGTGGTCGAGCCCGGCCGCGGCGGCCTGCTCACCGGGGAGAGCATGCACCAGTTCGACGGGGTGGCGATGTTCGTGTGCTTCGGGGCGGTGCTCGGCGTGCTGAGTGCGGTCGCCGCCTGGCGGTGGCGCGCGGTACGCGGGCCGCTGTTGCAGGTCGGCTTGTTCGCCGGGTCCGTCGTCGGCGCCGTGCTGATGGCGCGGGTCGGTGAGCTGGTGGCCGAGTGGCATCATCCCCGGCCGCACGATCCGCCGGTCGGGCAGATCGTCGAGTTGCCGATCGAGGTGGGCAGCTGGCTCGCGCTGATCATCCAGCCGCTGATCGCGTCGCTGCTCGTGTTGTTCCTCGCCGCGCTGAGTTCGTCGGAAGATCTGGGCACCGGCACCGGCACCGGCGCCACCGCCGAGACCGGATCGTTCGATCCGGCAGGCGCATTCGGCCCGTACGGCACCGCGTCCCAGCCTGCGGGTGGCGCCCCGATGCCTTACCGTAGCTACGAACCAGCTTCGGAAGCCGGTTCCGGTTCGTTGCCGGAGACTCGTCCCAGCCGCTGAGCGTTGTCCGAACCGTTGCCCGCGGGACGGCACATGCGTACCAAAAAAGCCTAAAATTGTAGGACACGCTGTGCGTTCAGAGAGGAACGAGTCGTGGCGTTCGTCGGTAGCGGGCCGGTCGTCGAGGAAATCGACGCCCAATTCTGGCGGGTGGTCGAACCACTCGTCTACCAAGGCGATTCCCAAGAATTCGTGATTCCCGCCGGCTTCCGCACCGACTTCGCCTCGGTACCGCGGGCTTTGGTCTGGCTTATTCCCCGCTACGGCGCCTACACCCGCGCCGCCATCCTGCACGACTACCTGCGCACCGCGAACGTGGTGAGTATCGCGGACGCGGACGGAATCTTCCGGCGCTGTCTGCAGGAGTTGGGTGTCTCGGTGCCGCGGCGCTGGATGATGTGGGCGGGGGTGCGATTGGCCAGCGGGTTGCGCGGGGCGACCGTCGGCGCGCTCGCGACGTGGGTGCTGATCGCCGTGCCGTCGGTGGTGTTCCTGGTGATTCCGGTGATCGTGGTCCAGGTGTTCCTTGTCCTGTTCTGGTTGGTGGAGTTGGCATTCTGGGGTGCCGCGCGCCTGTTCACCCGCACCGCCGCTCCGCCGCCCGAGCCGCAGATGAAGACGGCTTGAATTGGGCTGGGGTACCGTTTCTGGCGTGTTCGTGCGGTGTTTCGAGGTGATCCGGTGGGTTGACGCGTTCGTCGCGCGAAGCGACTGCGGCACAGCGAATGTCCTCGGCCGACGGGGTCGACCATGAGGCGGCGGCGACCCGACCCGATAATCGAACAGGTGCGGCGGATGACGACGGCGTTGCGGATCCCGCAGCCGTGGGACCTCGCGGTATTCCTGGCGCAGGTCACGGCCGTGGTGGGCAAGGAGATTCGGCTGATGCCGTTACCGCCGGGGCTGGCGGACGGGATGCCGTGCGGCGTGCTGCTGGAAAGCGCCGATCACATCGTGATCGCCTACGATGCGGAAAGTTCCGGTTATCACGCCGAACACATTGTGCTGCACGAGATCGGGCATCTGCTGCTCGATCACGCGGGCGTCGACGCCGACCGCGCCAGACGCGCCACCATCGAAATGCTCTTCCCGAGTATGGATCCGGACAGCGTGCTGCGGGTGCTGCAACGCAGCGACTACGACGATGCCGCCGAACATCAAGCGGAACTCTTCGCCTCGCTCGTGCTGTCCGAATCCCGTACGGCGCCGGTGGGTTCGCCGGTCCGCCGGACGATCTTCCGGGACTGAGCCGCCGCTGTGGTGACCTCGTCCTGGCCGACCTTGTGGTCGCTGCCGGTGGTCGGCTATGCCTGGATCTTGCTTGCGGTGCGCCTCACCAGGTTTCGCGCGACGCTGCTGGACCACCGTGGCAATCTCGCGCTCGCCGTGCTCGTCATCGCGTCCACCATGCGCGAACCCACCTTGCAGCGCGGGTTGGTCACGCTGTCCGCGGGTTATCTGTCGGATGCCTGGCTGTTCCAGCTCGCGATAATCCTGATGGGTGCGGTCGTCGGGTTCAACGTGCTGGTGCTGGCCGACGCGCTCGGTCTGCGCTATCGACCCGCTGTCGTGCACGGGATCGCCGTCGGCAGCGCGTTGATCGCGCTGCTCTGCGGCACGGGTGCACGCCACCACGGTGTCGCGATCGCGGACGAAACCGGCTGGGCGCCCGTGGGTTTCTGGCTGGCACTGCTGCCGCCGATGGTCTGGCTCGACGGCCTGGTGATCCGGTTGGGCATCGCCCAATTACGGCAGCGGCCCGAACGCCGTGAGGTATTGGCGTACGCGGCGCTCGCGCTGTTTCCGGCCGTGCATCTGCTCGGATTCAGTTGCGCGCCGATCGCGGCGGTGTTCCTGGTTCGCGGTGAGCACAACGTCTTCACCGCGCTGCTGGCCGCCGCCGATCGCGACATCCTGCTGTATCAGTTGGTGATCATCGTGGTCGGCATGACGGTGCCGCTGCTGCTCCGGCTGGCCCAACGTTTGGGGTTGGACGCCGCGTCGCGCAGCCGGAAACGGCTGTTGCCGCTGTGGTCCGACCTGACCGCCGTGTGTCCGGAACTCGTCTACCGTGGCCCGGCGGGGGATCTCGGCAGCCGATTCCTCTTGCACCGCACCGTCATCGAGATCCGTGACTGCCTGCGCATCTTGTCCCGTTACGCGCCGGAGCCCGCCTCCCTTACCGGCGACGCTCATGCCGTACAGGACTACGCCATCCAACTCGCCCACGCCTGCGCCGCCAAGTCCGCGGGTGCGCCCGCCTCGGGTGCCGTTCTCGCGCTGCCCTCCACCGCGGGTGACGTCGACGCCGAAATCGCGGAACTCACCACCCTTGCGGCGCATTGGCACAAAGCTCGCACCGTCGCGGACTTGCCGAGTGCGAGCCGCGCCTGATGTCGGCGTTGATCATGAAGTGGTCCCTCGTCGAGGCGGCATAATTGGGTGGAGGGGATGGCTGGGGCGGGGGTACCGTGCGGCGGTTGACTTGATTGCCTGCTTACGGAAGGGAGGTCCGGTGTGAGCGAAAACAAAAAGACGGCAGCTGCTTCGGATCTGCCTGCCGAGGCACGTGAGCGCGCCGACCTGGTTGCTTGGCGGCGGCGAGATGCGTTGCGACGCAGCAATGCCGCGCAACCGCTGCCGAACAAGCGGCGGTATCGGCGGGGGAGCAAGCATCGGAAGGCGAGCGTCGATTCGTGAGTCGGCGCCTCGAGCGGCGGCTCAGGTCGGTGGACGCAGTGCCGCGAATTCGTCGGTGACGCGGATGCCGGAGTCGGTGTAGCGGTAGACGGCGGCGGGGCGGCCGCCCGCACGGCCCGGTGCGCGGGTCTCGCCGGTGGGAGTGATCACCTTGCGGCGGGAGAGGACTCGTTGCAGATTCGTCGTGTCGACCTCGTAACCGAGCGCGGCGCAATAGATTTCACGCAACGTGGACATGGTGAAGTCGGCGGGGGCGAGGGCGAACGCGATATTGGTGTAGGAGAGTTTGGCGGCCAGCCGAGTGCGGGCGTGGTCGACGACGGTGCCGTGGTCGAAGGACATCGGGGGCAGCGCGGAGACCGGATGCCAGTCGGTGTCGGCAGGTAGCTGTGGGTCCGCGGTTAGCGGCACCAAGCCGAGATAGGCCGAGGCGATGCGGCGCGGCGGCGGGACCCGGTCCGGGGCGCTGAAGACCGACAGCTGCTCGAGGTGGGCCAATTCGCGCACATCGACCTTCTCGGCGAGCTGGCGGCGCGCCGAGGTGTCGAGGTCCTCGTCGTCGCGCAAACGGCCGCCAGGAAGCGACCAGGTGCCCTTTTGAGGGTCAAGCGCGCGCTCCCACAGCAGCACCGCCAATTCGGTCCGTTGTCCGGGCGGACAGCGGCCGATGATCTCGTTCCGGGCGTCGGCAGGGCTCGGACCTGCGGTGATGTTCGCGGGGAAGCGGCGAACCTGGAACACCGCGGTGAGCGTTTCATGGATGGTGCTACTATGGGCCACGTTTTCGATTGTAAGTCGAAAACCTGGTTTGGTGCGAATCGGCGGTGGAGCCGACCGCACGACGAAGGGAGCCATCATGGCGACGATGGGTGCGAAACTGGCGCCTCCGCTGATGGGGCAGGTGTTGGACGGGCCGTCGGGGTTCACGGGTGTCGAGGCAACCCCGGAGTGGGCGCGGGAAATCAAGCGGCTGGCCCGCGAACGAAACGCGACGATCCTCGCGCACAACTATCAGTTGCCGGAGATCCAGGACGTGGCCGATCACGTCGGCGACTCGCTGGCACTGTCGCGGATCGCCGCTGAGGCACCCGAGGACACCATTGTGTTCTGCGGCGTGCACTTCATGGCCGAGACCGCGAAGATCCTCAGCCCCGCCAAGACCGTCCTCATCCCGGACCAGCGAGCGGGCTGCTCGCTCGCGGACTCCATCACGGCGGCGGATCTGCGTGCCTGGAAGGCCGAATTCCCGAACGCGGTGGTGGTGTCCTACGTGAACACCACCGCGGAAGTGAAGGCGCTCACCGATATCTGCTGCACCTCGTCCAACGCGGTCGACGTTGTCGCCTCGATCGACCCGGACCGCGAGGTGCTGTTCCTGCCGGATCAGTTCCTCGGCGCGCACGTCAAGCGGGTCACCGGACGCGAGAACATGCACATCTGGGCCGGCGAATGCCACGTGCACGCGGGCATCAACGGCGACGAGCTGACCGAACAGGCGCGCACCCACCCGGACGCGGACCTGTTCGTGCATCCCGAATGCGGTTGCGCCACTTCGGCGTTGTACCTGGCGGGCGAGGGCGCGTTCCCGGCCGACCGGGTGCACATCCTGTCCACCGGCGGCATGATCGACGCGGCACGGGACGTGCAGCAGCGGCGGCTCGGCAACGGCGAGCAGGGGCAGTCGACCCAGGTGCTGGTCGCCACTGAGGTCGGCATGCTGCACCAGTTGCGAAAGGCCGCCCCCGGCATCGACTTCCAGGCCGTGAACGACCGGGCATCGTGCAAGTACATGAAGATGATCACCCCGGCGGCGTTGCTCCGCTGCCTGGTCGAGGGCCGCGATGAGGTCCATGTCGATCCGGAAACCGCCGCGCGCGGCCGTAATTCGGTGCAGCGGATGATCGAGATCGGCAATCCCGGTGGTGGTGAGTGAGTCCGACTCCTGCCCTAGCGGCGGTGGTCGGCAGGCAGTCACGCAACGCACAGAGAGGCACGGGCGAATGACTCCGGTGTCGATCGACTGGGAGACCGAGGCCGATCTGGTGGTGATCGGTGGCGGTGTCGCCGGGCTGACGGCGGCGCGCACCGCGTCGCTGCGTGGCCTGCGGGTGCTCACCCTCAGCAAGGGCGGCGCCACCGACACGTCGACGCAGTACGCCCAAGGTGGCATCGCTGTGGTTGCGCCGCACGGTGATTCGGTGGAATCACACGTGCACGACACCGTCGAGGCCGGTGCCGGGCTGTGCGACGGCGAGGCGGTGAGGTCCATAGTCGAAGGCGGACAGGCGGCGGTAGCGGCGCTGACCGACCTGGGTGCCGTGTTCGATCTGGCCAGGGACGGGCAGATCTCGCGGACCCGCGAGGGCGGGCACAGCACCCGGCGCATCATCCACGCGGGCGGCGATGCCACCGGTGCGGAGGTGCAGCGCGCGTTGAACGCGGCCGGGCTTCCGGTGCTGTTCGGCGCGGCGGCCTGCCGGATTCTCACCGGGCCTGCCGGTGTGCAGGGCGTTCTCGCGGTGTCCGAGAAGGGGTTCGGCGTTGTGCACGCACCGGCGGTGCTGCTGGCGACCGGCGGGCTCGGCCAGCTGTACGCGTTGAGTACCAATCCGCCCGGTGCGACTGCCGACGGTATCGCGCTCGCGCTGTGGGCCGGGGCGAGCGTGGCCGATTTCGAGTTCGTGCAGTTCCACCCGACCGTGCTGTACACGCCCGGCGGGGTAGGACGACGTCCGCTGATCAGCGAGGCGGTACGCGGCGAAGGCGCGATTCTCGTGGATTCCGAAGGTGATTCGGTGACCGCGGACGTGCATCCGCGCGGCGATCTGGCACCACGCGACGTGGTCTCCCGGGCGATCGCCGCGCGGATGCGGGCGCTCGGCACCGATCACGTCTACTTGGATGCCAGAGCGATAGACGGTTTCGCGCAACGGTTCCCGACGATCACGGCGTCCTGCCTCGCCATCGGCATCGATCCGCGCAGCGACCTGATCCCGGTCGCCCCCGCCGCGCACTACCAATGCGGCGGCGTGGTGACCGATACCCACGGCCGCACCGCCGTACCCGGCCTCTACGCGGCGGGTGAAGTCGCGCGGACCGGCCTGCACGGCGCGAATCGGCTGGCGTCCAACAGCTTGCTCGAAGGTCTCGTCGTCGGTGAACGCGCCGGTGTTGCCGCCGCCGAACGCCTCGCCGAGCGTCGGCAAGTCACCGAAATTGCCATCCGCGCAACGGAGTACGCGGATCGTGAGGTGCTGCAAGAGCTGATGACCACGCACGCTTCGGTCGTTCGCGACGGCGCGGGCCTGGCGGAGGCGATGAAACGGCTGGACGACGCCGTGACACCGGCGGAAGCCGAATCGACCGTCGCCCGGCGGATCACCGGCCTCGAAGACGCCGCCCTGACCGTGGCCGCGCGCAGTCTGCTCCTGGCAGCGTCCGCCCGCACCGAAAGCCGCGGCTGCCACACCCGATCCGACCACCCCGCCCCCGACGAACGGCTCCGCCGCCCGCTGTCGGTGGTGCTGGACGACGACGGCAGTCCCCGGCTGGACCAATGAAGAGCCGACCGGTGTTGGTGACTGGCACAACGTTTCGGCGAACAGCGAGAACCCTCCGCCACGGTGTGCCACACGCGGCGGACGAACATGACGTGAGAGTAGGAGTGTGGGGTTGATGGGTTTGGCTAGCGGGCTGGATCTGGATGGGGTGCTTGCGCTTATTCGGACTGCGCTGGATGAGGACCTGCGGTACGGGCCGGACATCACGACGGAGGCTACGGTGCCCGCCGATGCGGTGGTGAAGGCGTCGGTGGTGCCGCGACAGGCGGGGACGGTGGCGGGGCTCGATGTCGGGCTGCTGGTGCTCGACGAGGTGATCGGCGCGGGGAATTACGAGGTCACCGGCCGCGTCGCCGACGGAACCCGGGTCACCGCAGGACAATCCGTCCTCACCGTGGTCGCTCCCACCCGCGGCCTGCTCACCGCCGAACGCACCATGCTCAACCTGGTCTGCCATCTTTCCGGGATCGCCACCGCCACCGCAGCCTGGGTCGATGCGGTCGCGGGCACGGAGTGCGAGATCCGGGACAGCCGCAAGACCCTGCCCGGCCTGCGTGCCCTGCAGAAGTACGCGGTCCGGGTCGGCGGCGGGGTGAACCACCGGATGGGGCTCGGCGACGCCGCGCTGATCAAGGACAACCACGTCGTCGCGGCGGGCTCGGTGGTCGATGCCCTGCGTGCCGTCCGCGCACTCGCCCCCGACATTGCCTGCGAGGTCGAGGTGGACAGCCTCGAACAGTTGGACGCCGTCCTCGCCGAAAACGTGGAACTCGTGCTGCTGGACAACTTCCCGCTGTGGCAGACCCAGGCCGCCGTGCAACGGCGCAACGCGACGGCACCGGACACGAAACTGGAATCCTCCGGTGGACTCGGCATCGATGTCGCCGCCGACTACGCCAGGACCGGTGTCGACTATCTCGCCGTCGGCGCGCTGACGCACTCGGTCCGGGTGTTGGATCTCGGCCTGGACATGTAGCGGAACGATCTCCGGCGCCGATCAAAGGACGTGTCGTCTCGCCCTGATCGGTTCCCCATTGTCACGCAGCACCATCGGGGCAGCGTGCGTCCCGATGTCGTGGTGAACGGCGGGTGTCGCCTGCTTGCCTCGTTGCTGTCGATTACGACAATGCTCGCGCTGTCGTGGCTCGGTGCGCCGTCGGCGTCGGCCGAACCGGAGTGCGCGGCCGGTGCGGTGGCGATGCGGCCGATTGCGGTTGCCGTGGACGGTGAGCAATCGCACGGCTGGGCTTATGAGCCATATCAATGCAGCCCCGGCGATCTCGCGCCGCGCAGTCTGATCGTCGCGGTGCACGGTTTCAACGAGAAGGCCGCCGACTATCCCGACGTCATGTCATCGATCGCGCGACGCACCGGCGCGACGCTACTGACGCTCGACCAACGCGGCGGGAACAGCGTGTGGAAAACCGGGGAGTGGAATCCATGGGCCGGTTGGCATGACGTGGTGGCCACCACCGAGTGGTACAAGAACGAGCATCCCTCGGTCGGCCGGACCATGCTGTGGGGTTGGAGCCAAGGCGGCATGACGAGCGGACTTGCCTTGGCGCACGGGCCTGCCGGGCTGTTCGACTACTGGGTCAATACCGCCGGTCCGTCCAATGCCGTCGACTACTGGAATCTGGGCAACACCCTCGGCCTGCCGCAGGTGGCGCAGATCGAGCGCGACGCCGGTGGTTGCGCACCCATGGACTGTCCGCAGGCCTACGCCGACCGGTCCACGGCGGCGCTCGCCGCGAAGCTGACCGCCGAACGGATCTTCCTGGTTCACGGCACCGCCGATCCGATTGTGCCGTACCAGCATTCGCTCGATCTGAAGAACGGACTCGCGGCGGCGGGCCAGCCGTACTCGATGTACACGATCGTCACCGGCCGGGGTCCCGACGGCGCCGTCCTCCCCGGCACGCATTGGATCGGCCCGGTCTGGTTCCAAGGCGCCTGTGTGGTGGAGCGCGTGCTCACCGATCGCGAGCCGATGGGCGGCCCAGCCCGCGAGTACACCACCGACGTACTGGCTGGCATCGACACCGCCCCCGCGCCGCCACCCGGTGCCACCTGCGCGGCGTGACCCGACTCAGGCGGTCAGTTCGCGTTCGAGGGGAGTGCGGAAGCGGGGGATGGCGCGGACGTCGCCGAACCAGTCGGCGGTTCGGGCGGCCTCGGTCTCGATCATGGCCGTAGCGTCCGCGCCGACGTCTTCCAGTAGGCGGTAGACGATTTCGCCGTCCTTGCGCTGGGCCCAGCCGCCGACGATGCGGCCGTCCCACCAAATGGTGGGGCCGACATTGCCGTTGCGGTCGAACAGGGCCGGTGCGTGCGCGCCGAGGTACCAGTCGCGGGACTGCCAGCCCATCGGGGTCGGATCGAGGGCGGGCAGCAGGGCCGCCCAAGGTTGCGGTGCCGCAACGGGTTCCGCGTCGTCGGCGAGCAGCAGGCCGGTGCTGCCGTTCAGGTCGACCTCGACCAGGTCGAGGTCGGTGAGTGCCTTGCGGACTTCGCCGAGACCCCAGCCGGTCCACCACTTGATGTCGGTGATCGGGGCGGGGCCGAAGGCGTGCAGCCACTGCCGGATCAGTTCGGCGCGTGCTTGTTCGATCGGCATCGCCGGAACACCGTCGGGCAGCCAGGATTCGATCGGCGCCCAGGTGTACTGGCTGCTGGTCCAGCCGCCGTTCGGGCGGCCGCGGACGATGCGGCCTTCGCAGCCGAGTGTCACCAGCACCCAGGTGGTGATGTTGGTCGGCTTCGAATATGCCTTGTCCGGCGCGGTATTCACCTGGGTGCGCAGCCGGGGCACATCCTTGCTCAGCTGCGCGCCGGTGGCCGCGCCCCTGGCGAGCAGCGCGTCGTGCGTTTCGGCTTCCACCTCGGCGAGCCAGGTCTGCACATCGCCGTCGACGACGCCCGCCATCTCGATATACCTGCCGTAATTGCGTCGCTGCTTGTGCGCCAACGCATCCGCGCACGACGCCTGCAACACCGGAACCAACTCGACCGGAACGACGAACATGGTGCGCCGCATCGCGAGCATGCGCAGCAGCGTCCGATCGGTGTAGAGCGCCAGCTCGACATCGGCCGGGGTGGCGGTGTTGCTGCGCGCCCCGACGGACAGGAACACCGTCGCCGGATCGGTCGCGTGCAGGGCGACCAGTGACCGGGCGATCTCGGCGACGTCGTCGGACCTGGTCGCCGCCGCGAGCCGGTGGCGGATGGCCAGCCGAGCGCGCCGCTCGGTCACATCAATCGAACGCATAGGCGAATCCTAGCTTTCGATGGTTCGGATCAACGCCCGAAGCCCGCAGTGCGGCTGACCACCATATCTGCCCGAAGGCAGCGTCGCCCGAGGCCGCTCAAGCCGCCGTCAGCGCCGCGAGGGCGCGGTCCATCGCGGTGTTGAACTCCTCCGGGGTCAGCGGCAACCTGGACTTGACGTCCCGGCTCCACTGGTCGGCCAGGACCTCGGCGGAGTCGTTCTCGACACCGTCGAGGACGGCGGCGGCCAGGTCCGACGGCGCGAGCTTGTTCACCGTCCACCCGGCCGCCATGTCGGTGTCGGCCAGGCCCAAGTGAACCGCCGTCACGAGGGTGCCCTGCTCGGCGAGCTCCCGGCGCACCCCGTTGGTCATGGCCCAGGCGGCACCCTTGGTCAGGTGGTAGGAGTTGGCGCCGTTGACCCCGAACCACGACATGGCAGAAAGGATGTTCACGACCGCACCCCCGCCGTTCGCTGCGAGCGCCGGTGCGAGCTCCCGGATCATGGCCAGCCCACCGAACACGTTGGTCTCCAGCTCATGGCGCACGCTGTCGAGCGAGCCGGTCACCAGGTCGGTGCCCGTCTGGATGCCCGCATTGTTGACCAGTAGCGAGACGTCGGGCGCTGCGTGGGCGGCGGCGCGCACAGATGCGGCGTCAGTGACGTCGAGAGCTATCACCTCGACGTCGGGCAGATCCACGGTTTCGGGACGACGAGCCGTCGCGTAGACCTTGCGGGCGCCCCGTTCGAGCAGGGCCTGGGCCAGGGCGCGGCCCAGGCCGCGGTTTGCTCCGGTGACGAGGGCGACTGAGTTGTTGATATCCATGTCAGGCACACTAAAACCTGACGTTGACGTCAGAGGCAAGCATTGGGTCCGCGGAACGCGGCGTGAGAGGAGTCACCATGACCGTCACGGATACGGCGACCGAGCACCTGATCCGTATCGGCGACGTGGCGCGCGGCGCCGGTGTCTCGGTGCGCGCCGTGCGCTATTACGAGCAACAAGGGCTGCTCACCGCCGAGCGCAGCCCATCCGGCCAGCGCCTCTACCGGCAGGACGCCGTCACCCTGGTTCGCTTCTTCCAGCAGATGTACGCCGCTGGACTGACCAGCCGAAGAATCGCCGAACTCCTTCCATGCTGGGACTCCGGGCACACCGACGCCGAGCAGCGAGCCATGCTTCGCGCCGAGCGCGACCGCATCCAGGCCAAGGTCGACGACCTGCAGGCCGCCCTGGACCGCCTCGACGAGGTCATCGCGATCACGGACACGCACCCGTAGGCGCGGCCGGTTCGGCGCCGCCTGATCGAACTCGCGCTCAGCGGTATAGCGGATGGCTCGAGCTACGGTCTGCCGAGCCTTCCTCCGCAGCGGCCGACAGCGGCCTCGTGAGATGGATATCTGGCTAGCCTTTGCGGAGTAGTCCGGTGACACCGGCGAGGAGGACGACGGTGAAGATCCAGGCGAGGGTGCGTAGGGCGGGGAGACCGAGGGTGAGGACGGCGGGGGCGGTGGAGCTGATGGCCCAGTCGGCTTTCGTTACTCCGGTCGCGGCGGGGAGGACACCGGCGAGGGTGTAGTTGAATGTGTTGAAGCACGGATAGGCGGGGTAGCGGCTACAGGAATCGGCGGCGGTGATCGGTTGGGGTGCGGGCGTGTGGGTTTCGGCGGCGTGCGCCGCTGCGGTTTTGTCCGCGGCGGCCCGGTCGGTGGGGACGAAGTGTTCGGTGTTGTGGTCGGTAATGAAGACCCCGAGAAGTAGTGCTCCCGCGAGCCACACGGCGGCCCACAGTGGGTAGTAGCCGTGCCCGGCGACAGCTAGATATATCCAGCGCAGCGGTTTCGTTGACCAGGGGGCGTGTGCGGTGGTTTCGTTCGCGGCGGTGAATC
The DNA here is from genome assembly GCF_019222765.1 of Nocardia iowensis. Taxonomy (NCBI): domain Bacteria; kingdom Bacillati; phylum Actinomycetota; class Actinomycetes; order Mycobacteriales; family Nocardiaceae; genus Nocardia; species Nocardia iowensis. The sequence goes on from NZ_CP078145.1 coordinate 2,651,004, forward strand.
GGAGTCGGCGTGCGTCGGCGGGTTGTCCGTTACGGTCGTAGACCGCAGCCAGTGCGTGCCAGGGTTGGGCCGTGAACCCGTGCCCTGGGGGAGTGGACTTCAGCCATTGTGTCGCGGCGAGGCGGTCGGTACGGATCAGTCCGTGGACATCGGTGATCTGCCAACCGGTGGCGATCAGCCGCCCGAGCGGCGGGATCTTCGGTGAGGTCCGCAGATCGGTGATCGTGGCCCGGGTCAGATCGGTTGTCCCGTCGACGTGAGCTGGGGTCAACCTCAACGTTGTGATGTCACTGGACTCGAGGTAGAGGGCGTAGCCGTTGGGGTTGGTGAGGGTGGCACCGTTCAGCGAGAGAACGCTGATGGTCGCGGCGGGGGCGCGGACCTGTCCGGTGGCGGTGAACCCGTCGTCGGCGAACAGGCTGCCCGTGATCGTCGCCCCATCGAGGGACAGTGCGTAGCCGTCGGGGTTGGTGAGGGTGGCACCGTTCAGCGAGAGCTGGCCGCCGATCTTCGCGCCGAGGGCGCTGAACTCCCCGGTGGCGGTGAACCCGTCTTCGGCGAGCAGGCTGCCGGTGATCGTCGCCTGGTCGAGGGTCAGGGCGTTGCCGTCGGGGTTGGTGAGGGTGGCACCGTTCAGCGAGAGCTGGTTGCCGATGGTCGCGCTGAGGGCGCGGACCTGCCCGGTGGCGGTGAACCCGTCGGCGAACAGGCCGCTAGTGATCGTCGCCTGATCGAGGGCCAGGGCGTCGCCGTCTGGGTTGGTCAGAGTGGCACCGTTCAGCGAGAGCTGGCCGCCGATGGTCGCGCTGATTGCGCGGACCTCCCCGGCGGCGGTGAACCCGTCGTCGGCAAATATGCCGCCGGTGATCGTCGCCTGATCGAGGTAGAGGGCGTTGCCGTCGGGATTGGTGAGGGCGGCACCCCTCAGTGAGAGCTGGCCGCCGATGTTCGCGCCGATGGCGCGGACCTGCCCGGTGGCGGTGAACCCGTCGGCGGCGAACAGGCTGCCGGTGATCGTCGCCCCATCGAGGGACAGGGCGTAGCCGTCGGAGTTGGTGAGGGTGGCACCGTTCAGCGAGAGCTGGCCGCCGATCTTCGCACCGAGGGCCCGGACCTCCCCGGTGGCGGTGAACCCGTCGTTGGCGAACAGGCCGCCGGTGATCGTCGCCTGGTCGAGGCCGAGTGATTTGATGTGGGAACTGTTGAGGTTCAGTTCTTTTAACGTCGAACCCGTCAGATCGATGTGATCCTCGATGCGGCATGCCGTGAGGTGTAGAGGGTGCTCGAACTTGACGTTTTCCAGATCGACCGGGCCGATGATCCGAGCGCCGTTGATCCGAACCCCATGGGGATCGACAGCAAGATTTCGGTCGATCAAGACTGTGCGCAGCGCGGCCGCCGGTATCTGGCGGTCAGGTCCCCACTTATCGCCATCGGCCGGATTCCGGGCGGCAGAGTCGGCAGCAAGCCCTTCTGCCAGATCGAGTGGCTCACCCCGCTCAGCTGCCGCGGTAAGCCGTTCTACCCACGCCGTAATGTCGTCAGCCCGCACTTGCGCAGTCACGAAGACGATCGTTGCGCACTGACCGGGCCGAGGTGGCGATGTTGGCAACACTGGCCGCACCCTCGCCTTCCTCAGCCGCACAGGGATTCTCCGCAGCGCACGGACTGACGGTTCGACAAGACCCCCCCGCGTTACAAGCAGCGAACGCGGCACCAACGTCGCGCGATGAACGAGAGTGCTTGCACACGGCTACCGGCGCGTTCACCAGCAAGATCGGTGACACATACGATGGAAAAGCGGTGACAGATACCGTGATCAGCACCTCGATTACGCCCAGGTCGACGACCGCCCCCGGTGACAACTGTGGTGGTTAGTCACACGCGGGCCGCGTCATGGCGTTGGGTCCCAGGCGCGGACCAGGTCGAGCAAGCCGGGGAAGCGGGCCTCGAGGTCGTCGATGCGGACCTTGCTGCGGCGCTCGAGTCCATAGCGCTGCTGTCTGGTCACGCCTGCTTCGCGCAGCACCCGGAAGTGGTGGGTGAGGGTGGATTTCGGCCGCTTGAGGTTGAACCAGCCGCACGAGCGATCGGTGTCGGGGGATTCGGTCAGGAGTTTCTGGACCATGGTCAGCCGTAGCGGGTCGCTGAGCGCGGCGAAGATCTGGTCGAGACGCAGGTCGGCGCGGTCCGGCTCGGGGAGTCGGGTATCGGGGGCTGCGGTGGCCGATGGCATCGGGTCTCCTGAGGTCGTCGGTGCCCTGTACGTATTTTATCGTACTAGATGCTAGGTTCGACTCCAGTCGTATAAGTACGAGAAAAGTCGAACTAGTGGAGGTCGGAATGGCGATGCTTGCGGCGCACCGGGAGTCCGGGCGGGCGGACCGGCCGAAGAACGGCATCGTGTGGTTGGCGGCGTGGCCGGTGATGGCGGTGTTCGTGCTGTCCAACGCGGCAACGCCGCTGTACGTGGTGTGGCAGCGCGAGCTCGGTTTCTCCGCCGGCACCCTGACGGCGATCTTCGCCGGTTACATCGTCGGATTGCTCGGCGCGCTGCTGGTCGCCGGGGTGGTGTCGGACCGGGTCGGGCGTAAACCGGTGCTGCTGCCCGCGATAGCGCTGGCGATGGTGGCGTGTGTGCTGTTCGCCACCGCGAGTTCGGTTGCGGTGCTTGCTGTTGCCCGCCTGCTCACCGGAGTCGCGGTGGGCGCGGCCGTGTCCGCGGGGATGGCGGCGGTGACCGATGTCGGTGGCGCGGCGCGCAAACGGCTTGCCGCACTGGCGGCTTCGTCGGCGATGGTGTTGGGCGCCGGGTTCGGGCCACTGCTGTCCGGTGTGCTGTCGGAGACCGTGCCCGGCCCGACGGTGACTATTTTCATTGTCGAGATCGCGCTGCTCGTCTCGGCTTTCGGGGTAGTTGTGCGGCTGGATATGCCGAAAGGCGCGGGCGGGCGCGGGCCGTGGATTCGCATTCCCGCGGTGGCACCGGGCGGGCGGACGGCGGTGCTGCTCGGTATCGCGGTCTTCGCACCTGGCATCACATCGACCTCGTTCGTGCTGTCGCTGGGTCCGTCTCTGCTCGCGCATCTGCTCGGTGCGACCAATCGAGTGATCGCGGGCGGGCTGGCGTTCGTGATGTTCCTCGGCGCCACCGGAATTCAATTCGCGGTGCGGCGGTTGCGGGTGCGCGCGATTCTGCTCGGCGGCGCGGTCGCCACGACGACGAGCATGCTGACGTTGCTCCTGTCGCTCCGGCTGTCTTCGCTCGCGCTGTTCGGGATAGCCGCGGTACTGGCCGGGATCGGGCAGGGCCTGGGCCAATTCGGCGGCCTCACCGCGATCAGCGCCAGCGTCGGCGCCGACCGGCTCGCCGAGGCGAACGCCGCGCAGAACGTGGGCGGCTACCTGCCCGCCGCAGTGCTCCCGGTGGCTGCCGGATTCCTCAGCGACGCAATCGGTTTGACGGGCGGTGCGACAGCCTTCGCCATAGTGGTGAGTGCGGCGGCGGTCGGCGGTGGTGTTTTGGTCAGCCTGCGGTCCGCCGCTGCGGTGTAAGCGGTCGGCGGGTGGCCGACGCAGCTGGTACCGCGGTAGCGATGAAACAAGCAGGCGGGTGCGGCGGCTCACGACGATCGGCGTGCCATTATTCGAGGATGAGGCGCGGATACGTTCTAACTGCGGTGAGTGCGCTGTGGGGTGCGTTCGTGGTGACCGGCGCTGTCGCACCGCCCGCGGTGGCCGAGCCGGAGTGCTCGACGCAGGTGGCGGTGCGGCCGGTGACGTTGACGGTGGATGGCGAGGACGCGACGGGTCGGGTGTACGAGCCGTTCCGGTGCGGGCCGGGCGATCTCCCACCGACGGATCTGGTCGTCGCGGTGCACGGGCACGACGGGTCGTCCGCCGACTATGCGGGCTATCTGACATCGATCTCCCGCCGGACCGGTACGCCGGTGCTGTCGATGGATCTGCGCTCGGCGGACAGTGTCTGGCGGACCGGCGAGTGGAACCTGTGGGCGGGCTGGCGCGACATCGTGGCAGCGACCCAGTGGTACCGGGACCAGCACCGTTCGATCGCGCGCACGGTCCTGTGGGGATGGAGCCAGGGCGGCATCATGAGCGGGCTCGCGGTGGCGCACGGACCGCGCGGACTGTTCGACTACTGGGTCGACAATTACGGTCCCGCAGACGATTTCACGATGTGGCTGGGCTCGTCCGCGGTGGACCCGGACCTGCCCGCGCAGATCGAACGCGACGCGGGCGGCTGCACGCCCGTTGTCTGCCCGCAGGCCTACGTCGAGCGTTCGCCCGCGCTGCTGGCCGGGCGGATGGACGTGCGGCGCGCGTTCCTGATCCACGGCACCGGCGACGATGTGGTGCCGTATGCGACGACGCTGGAGATGCGGGCCGGGCTGCTCGCCGCGGGCAAGCCGACCTCGATGTACACCATCGTCACCGGTCGCGACCTGACCGGCGCGGTGGTCCCCGGCGATCACAGCGTGGGCCCGGCTTTCTTCGAGGGCGGCTGCGTTGTCGAACGGTTGCTCCTCGGCACCGAGCCCACCGACGGCTTGGATCGCGACTATCTGGTCGACGTCGCACACGGCATCGCCACCGCCCCCGCCGCCCCGCCTGACGCCAAGTGCGCCGCCTGATACTCGCTGCGGGGCAGAATTGCCTGGCCATCGCCTCGGCAGTTCCGGAACGACGTGACGGCCGCCACCGGCGGCGAGCGACCTGGACGGGAACATCATTGTGGACACGGCGGTTGACGTACTCGATATCGACGACGAAGTGAGGGTGAGATGAGCAAGCCGACGGACCCGGCCTACCACTGGAACAGCGCCGACCTGGACCTCGACGGGTACCTGGCGCGCATCGGGTTCGACGGCGAACGCACACCGACGGTGCGGACGCTGCGCAAGCTGGTCTACGCGCACACCACCTCGATCCCGTTCGAGAATCTGGAGATCATGCTCGGGCGTCCCATCCTGCTCGACGTGAAGGCGTTGCAGGACAAGCTGATTCAGCGGCGTCGCGGCGGCTACTGCTTTGAGCACGTCGGGTTGTTCGCGGCGGTACTGGAACGGCTCGGGTTCGGTGTCACCGCGCTGACCGCTCGGGTGAGCATGGGCGCGACGACCGGCTTGCGCCCCGCCACCCACGCCCTGCTGCGCGTGACCACCAGCGATGATGATCGAGTGTGGTTGTGCGACGTCGGATTCGGCGCAGGCCCGCTCGAACCCTTCGAATTGTCCACGGAAACCGGCGAATTCAGCGCGGGCGCGTGGCAGTTCCGGCTGGAGCTTACCCGCGGCGAGCTGGACAGCGATCTGTGGGTGGTGCACGAATTCGGCAAGGAAGGCTGGATCGAGCGCTACGCCTTCACGATGAACCCGCAGTACCGCATCGACTTCGCGGTCGGCAACCACTTCGTCTCGACGTCCCCCCGCTCGCCGTTCACCACCCGCCCGTACGCCCAGCGGTTCCGGCCGGATGTCCACCTGACGATCGACGGCACCACGCTGACCACCGAGCGGCCGGACGGAACGAGCGACGCGCGGCTGATCGAGGCGGCGGACCTGCCGAAGATTCTGGCCGAACTGTTCGACATCGAGCTCGACGAGGCCGATGCCGCCGCCCTGGTCGAGGGCTCCCGACGGGCAGGCTGAGCCGGGCGTGCCATCGGTCGACCTCGGCGCAGCCTCCGCCGCCGGGCCGGGATCGACCGATACAGTCGGCGGGGTGCGTACCCACCGGAAGTCCCTCGTCCTGTTCGCCGCACCCGTGCTCGTGCTCGCCGCCTGCTCGTCCGGCCCGGACCAGCCCGACACCGTAGTAGGCCAGTTCGCCGACGCGCTGAACCGCGACGACGTCGCCGCGGCGGCGGACCTCACCGACGACCCGGCCAAGGCGTCCGACGCCCTCGGCAAGCTCTACGACGGCCTCGGCAAGGAGGTGCGCTTCGACGTCCGGTCGATCGACAAGGACACCTTCACCCTGGCCGCCACCTGGAAACTCGGCAAGGACGGCAAGGCCGAGTGGGCCTACACCACCACCGGCACCGCGAACGACGGCGGCGACGGCTGGAAGGTCAAGTGGAATCCGGACACGGTCGCACCGGGATTGGCCGCGGGGCCGCTGAGCTACAGCCCGGTCTATCCGAAGCCTGCCCGCATCCTCGACGCCAGCGGCGGGGAGTTGATGACTCAGCAGGTGGTCACGCTGGTCAATGTGAGTCCTGGCGCCGACACCGCCGCACTCGCCGCGCTGCTCCAGCCGATCTCACCCGGCATCACCGCGCAGTCACTGCAAACGGAACTCGCTGCGGCGCAAGGCAAATCGATCACCGCGATCAGCCTGCGCGACACCGACATCGCGCCGATCCAGGCACAGTTGGCCGCCATGCCCGGTGTGACGCTCGCACCACAGACCCGTCTGCTCACCACCGACAAGGCCCTCGCCGCCCCCACCCTGTCCGGGCTCGCCGAGCTGTGGCAGCAGACCGCCGACGACAACGCGGGCTGGGCGGTGCGCGCGCAGACCGCCGATGGCACCCAGCGGGTGGGCGGCCAGGATCCGAAGCCGACCGCCGACATCGCGAGCACCCTCGATATCGACCTGCAACACGCGGCCGAGGCGGCGCTGGCGCCGATCACCCAGCCCGCGGCGATCGTCGCGCTGCAACCATCCACCGGCAATGTCGTCGCGGTCGCCCAGAACGAAGCCGCCGACGCGCAGGGGCCGATCGCGTTCACCGGCCTTTACCCGCCCGGTTCGACGTTCAAGACGGTCACCGTCTCCGCCGCGTTGCAGGCGGGCACGGTCACCCCGGACACGGTGCTGCCCTGCCCCGGGGTCGCGAATATCGAGGGCCGCAAGATCCCCAACGACAACAATTTCGACCTGGGACAAGTCCCGCTACATACCGCGTTCGCGCGTTCGTGCAACACCACCATGGGCGCGCTCGCGGTGAAACTGCCCGCCGACGCGCTGACGAACGCGGCCGCACAGCTCGGTCTCGGCGTCGACTACGTCACACCCGGACTGACCACGGTCACCGGCAAAGTCCCGCCCGCGGACACCCCCGCGCTGCGCGTCGAGTCCGCGATCGGACAGGGGCAGGTGACGGCGACACCGTTCGGCATGGCGCTGGTCGCCGCGTCCATCGCGCACGGCTCGGTGCCAGCGCCCGCCATCGTCCAGGGCAGGCCCGGCACCCCGGACAAGGTCCCCGCACCACTGCCCGCGGCCGTTGCCGACCAGGTGAAGACCATGATGCGGGAGACGGTCACCGCGGGAACCGCAACCCAGTTGCGCGACATTCCCGGTCTGCTCGGCAAGACCGGCACCGCCGAATTCATTGATGACAAGCACGCACACGGCTGGTTCGTCGGCATCGCCGATGACCTGGCGTTTGCGGTATTCGTCAACGACGCGAACAGTTCCGGTCCTGCGGTCGACGCGGCCGGTCGGATGCTGCGCGCGGCGCGCTAGTTCCGGCGCGCCGATCTGGGCGGAGAATATGCCCGTGCTGGCGCGGACCGAAGTTCCGCGGCCCGCTACACTCGTCCCCGGACCGCGTCAGTAAGCAATATGCGGGATGTCACGATTTCGAGAAGGTTCGGAGTAGGCGCCATCGATACCGGTCAGTTGATCGCGGAGCATTACCGCCTGGTCGAGCGGATTGGTAGCGGCGGCACAGGTGTTGTTTGGCGTGCCATCGACGAGCGCTTGCAACGCTCGGTGGCCGTCAAGCAGATCCACATCAAGCCGAGCCTGCCCGAGGCCGAGCGTGATGTGGTGCGCCAACGAGCGATTCGAGAGGCCCGCAATGCCGCTCGATTCCAGCATCCGAACGCGATCGTCGTGTTCGACATCACCGAGCATCATGGCGATCCGTGCCTGGTGATGGAGTACCTGAAATCCAACAGTCTGGCCGGGGTGCTGTCCGCGCAGGGGCCACTGCCATTGACGCAGGTCGCGCGGATCGGTGAGCAGGTCGCCTCGGCACTGATCGCCGCGCACGACGCGGGCATCGTGCACCGCGACGTGAAGCCGGGCAACATCCTGCTCGACGACCACGGCACGGTGAAAATCACCGACTTCGGCATCTCTCGCGCGGCAGGCGACGTCACGCTCACCGAGACCGGCCTGATCTGCGGCACCGCCGCCTATCTCGCACCCGAGATGGCCCGCGGCGCCGACCCCACCCCCGCGTCGGACGTCTTCGCTTTGGGCGCAACACTTTTCCACGCGCTGGAGGGCGAGCCGCCGTACGGTGCGAACGCCAACCCGCTCGCCGTGCTGTACGCGGCGGCCAACGGTCAGGTGAGCGAACCGCGAAACGCCGGTCCCGCAACGGATTTCCTGCTCGACCTGCTCAGCCCGGAACCGCGCGACCGGCCGACCATGCGCGCCGCACTCGACCACCTCGCCGCGTTCGCCGATGCGGGCCCCGCGCCGGTGACCGCCGGATTCGTCCCCGCCAGTGAGGCTTTCGTGCGCCGCCGCAACGGCGCGCCGGAATCGGCGACGCGTGCGCTGCGCCCCTCGGCGGTGTCCGCGCCGGTGCACCAGCCGACCGAACGGCAGCCGCGCCCAAGGCCCGCGCCGCCGCGGCCCGCGCAGCCGAACACCGCGACCCACCCGCGCACCACGGCCCAGCCCAGACCGGCGCCGCCGCGCAAGTCCGGCGGCAAGAGCAAGGCCATCATGGTCGGTGCGCTGATCGGCGCGGTCGTCGCGGTAGCGGCGATCGCCTTCGCCGCCATGACGAAACAGGACACCAATTCGCCTACGGTGCAGGCGAGTCCGCCGTCGTCCAGTTCCCCGACCGGTGGGACGAGCTCGACCGCCCCGGCCGGGGCGGTCGGTAAGACCCCGAGCGATGGCAAGGTCACCGAGGGGCCCGCGGCGGCGCTGGTGAAGCGGTTCTACGACGACGCGAGCGGGTCGTGGTCCACGCTGACGCCCGCGGCGCAGAAGCTCTACGGCTCCGAGGCGGCGTTCCGTCAGTACTGGAATACGCATACGGTCGAAAACTTCGCCAGCATCCGGGCGGCCTCAGGGGGCAACAACTCCGACGGTTCGCTCGACATCGAGCTGGCCAGCCTCATTGTCGACGGCCAGGACAGGCCGATGACCCTTCGGGTGATCAACTCCGGTGGCAAGCTGCTACTCGACAGCGATACCCGCTTTCCCTCCCTTTCCTGAAAGGCGTTCGTGCCGCTAACCTTTCGGCATGGATGTGCGGGGGATGCTGGCCGAGGAACGCGCCGAACTGATTTCGTTGCTGCGCACGTTGAGCGACGAGGAATGGGCGGCTCCGTCGCTGTGTCGCGGCTGGCGGGTGCGTGACGTCGTCGGGCACCTGCTCTACGACACCATCGCACTGCCGACCTATGGCGCGATTGCTGCCCGATCCGGGTTCTCGATCGATGGATTGAACGGGCGGCTGGTGGAAAAGGCCAAGGCGCTCCCGACCACGGTGCTGGTGGACAAGCTCGAAGCCGAAGCAGGACGGATCGCCAAGTACGCGCCGAGACTGATCTTGGCGGACGTCATGGTCCATCAGCAGGACATCCGCAGGCCGCTCGGCCGGACGCGGACGATCCCGGCGGATCGCCTCACCACCGTCCTCGACCATCCCGACCCGTTCGCCCTGCCATGGCGTCGCACCAAGGGACTGCGGTTCGTGGCCACCGATGTCAGCTGGTCGAAGGGCAGCGGGCCCGAGGTGCGCGGCCCGGGGGAGGCGATTGCGCTCGCGGTCGTCGGACGCGCAGTCGCGGTCGATGAGCTGGCCGGTGACGGCGTCGCCGAGCTACGCCGCCGCTGCGCCTGAGACGCGGGGCCTACCTGAGCAGACCGTCCGGATAACGGCTGGCGTCGGAACGTTAGGCTGGTAGCTGCAACTTTCCTGTTGCGGATTCGGCTGAAGACAAGGATCGACACCACATGACATCCCGCATCGAGCTCGCCCGCGTTGATCTGCGCGGTCGCACTCCCTCCGTTGCCGAGCTGCGCGCCGCGCTGCCGCGCGGGGGAGTCGACGTGGACTCGGTGCTGCATCAGGTGCGGCCGGTGGTGGAAGCGATCCGTGATCATGGCGTTGCGGCGGCGCAGGAGTACAGCGAACAGTTCGACGGGGTGACCCCGGCGACCGTGCGGGTGCCCGCGGCCGAGCTGGACAAGGCACTGACCGAGCTGGACCCCGCCGTGCGCGCGGCGCTGGAAGAATCCATCGCCCGCGCCAGGAAGGTGCACGCCGATCAGCGGCGCACCGACAAGACCACCGAGGTGGTGCCCGGCGGCACGGTGACCGAACGCTGGGTGCCGGTCGAGCGGGTCGGGCTCTACGTGCCCGGCGGCAACGCGGTCTACCCGTCGAGCGTGGTGATGAACGTGGTGCCAGCGCAGACCGCGGGTGTCGGCTCGCTGGTGGTGGCCTCGCCGCCGCAGGCGCGGTTCGGTGGCCTGCCGCACCCGACGATCCTGGCGGCCGCGCGGCTGCTCGGCGTCGACGAGGTGTGGGCGGTCGGCGGCGCGCAGGGCGTCGCGCTGCTGTCCTACGGCGGCGTCGATACCGACGGCGCGCAGCTGGAGCCGGTCGACCTGATCACCGGACCCGGCAATATCTACGTGACCGCCGCCAAGCGGCTGTGCCGCGGCCTGGTCGGCATCGATGCCGAGGCCGGGCCGACCGAGATCGCGATCCTGGCCGACGCGACCGCCGACCCGGTGCACGTGGCCGCGGACCTGATCAGTCAGGCCGAGCACGACGTGCTCGCGGCCAGCGTGCTGGTCACCGACAGCGCGGAGCTGGCCGACGCGGTCGACGCGGCACTGAGCAGGCAGCTGACCGTGGTGAAGCACGCCGACCGGGTGACCGAGGCGTTGCGCGGCAAGCAGTCCGGGACGGTGCTCGTCGACGACATCGAGCAGGGTCTGCGCGTGGTGAACGCCTACGCGGCCGAGCACCTGGAGATCCAGACCGCCGACGCCGCCGCCGTGGCGGCCCGGGTGCGCAGCGCCGGAGCGGTTTTCGTCGGCGCGTACGCACCGGTGAGTCTCGGCGACTACTGCGCGGGCTCCAATCACGTGCTGCCGACCGCCGGATGTGCCAGGCACTCTTCGGGTTTGAGCGTGCAGACGTTCCTGCGCGGCATCCACGTCGTCGACTACACCGAGGCGGCGCTGAAGGATGTCGCCGGTCACGTGGTCGCGCTGGCCAATGCCGAGGACCTGCCCGCACACGGCCAGGCGGTACAGGCGCGGTTCGAGGCGCTCACATGACCAGGCAGGCCACCGTGCCCGGCGCGGACATCAGCCTGGACGACCTACCGCTGCGGGAGAACCTGCGCGGCAAAAAGCCCTACGGCGCACCGCAATTGACGGTGCCCGTGCAACTGAACACCAACGAGAACCCGCACCCGCCGAGCCGGGCGCTGATCGACGATGTCGCCGAATCCATTCGCGCCGCCGCCGCCGACCTGCACCGCTACCCGGACCGGGACGCGGTGGCGCTGCGCAGCGACCTGGCCGAATACCTCACCCGGCAAACGGGTGTCGCGGTCGACACCGACAATGTCTGGGCGGCAAACGGATCCAACGAGATCCTGCAACAGCTGTTGCAGGCATTCGGCGGACCGGGCCGCAGCGCACTGGGTTTCGTGCCGTCGTACTCGATGCACCCGATCATCTCCGAGGGCATCGACACCGAGTGGCTCGAAGCCGAGCGCAAGGCGGACTTCGCCCTCGACATCGACGTCGCCGTGACCGCCATCGCGGAGCGCTCGCCGAACGTGGTGTTCGTGACCAGCCCGAACAACCCGACCGGGCACAGCATTGCGCAGGACGACCTGGCGCGGATCCTCGAAGCCGCGCCGGGCATCGTGGTGGTGGACGAGGCCTACGGTGAGTTCTCCGCGCAGCCGAGCGCCATCGCGTTGATCGATCGGTTCCCGACGAAACTGGTGGTGACCAGGACCATGAGCAAGGCATTCGCCTTCGCGGGTGGCCGCCTCGGGTACCTGGTCGCCGCGCCCGCGGTGATCGACGCGATGCTGCTGGTGCGGTTGCCGTACCACCTGTCGGTGGTCACCCAGGCGGCCGCGCGCGCGGCACTGCGGCACGCCGACGAAACCCTCGGCAGCGTCGCGGAACTGGCCGCGCAGCGCGATCGGGTGGCGGCGGCGTTGCGCGACATCGGCTTCGACGTGATCCCCAGCGACGCGAATTTCCTGCTGTTCGGCCGGTTCACCGACGCGGCCCGCACCTGGCAGCGCTACCTGGACCACGGCGTGCTGATCCGCGACGTCGGCATCCCCGGCTACCTGCGCGCCACGATCGGTCTCGCCGCGGAGAACGACGAGCTGCTGAAGGTCAGCCGCGTCCTGGTCCACACCGACCGCACGCCCCGATGAATCCGCCTGTGGAGGAAACGATGACGAACAGAACCGCGCGGGTGGAGCGCGTCACCAAGGAATCCAGCATCGTGGTCGAGCTGGACCTGGACGGCACCGGCAAGACCGAGATCGCCACGGGCGTCCCGTTCTACGATCACATGCTGACCGCACTCGGTGCGCACGCCAGCTTCGACCTGACCGTGCGCGCCGAGGGCGACATCGAGATCGAGGCGCACCACACGGTGGAGGACACCGCGATCGTATTCGGCCAGGCGCTCGGAAAAGCATTGGGCGACAAGGTGGGTATCCGCCGGTTCGGTGACGCCTACATTCCGATGGACGAGACATTGGCGCACGCCGCCGTCGACGTGTCGGGTCGGCCCTACTGCGTGCACACCGGCGAGCCGGAACACCTATTACACGCCGTGATCCCCGGGTCTCCTGTTAGAGGTCGCTCCGCAGGCTCCGCTCTCGGGGGCCCTGGCGCACCGTATTCCACGGTGCTGAACCGCCACGTCTTCGAGTCGATCGCGTTGAACGCCCGCATCGCGCTGCACGTCCGGGTGCTGTACGGCCGCGACCAGCACCACGTCACCGAGGCCGAATTCAAGGCGGTGGCACGGGCTTTGCGCGCCGCGGTCGAGTTGGATCCGCGGGTGCATGGCGTCCCGTCGACGAAGGGGACGTTGTGAGTGTGCGGTCCGTGGCGCTGCTCGACTACGGCTCCGGCAATCTGCACTCGGCCGAGCGTGCGCTGGTGCGGGCGGGCGCCGAGGTCGAGGTGACCGCCGATTCGGCGGTCGCGCTGGCCGCCGACGGCCTCGTCGTGCCCGGCGTCGGCGCCTACGCCGCCTGCATGGCGGGACTGCGAAAGGTGCGGGGCGAGCGGATGATCGGCCAACGGCTCGCCGGTGGCCGCCCGGTGCTCGGCATCTGTGTCGGCATGCAGATCCTGTTCGAGCGCGGCGTCGAATTCGGCGTGGAAACCGACGGTTGCGCGGAATGGCCGGGGACTGTGCAGCGCCTGGATGCGCCGGTGCTGCCGCACATGGGTTGGAACACCGTGTCGGCACCGGCGGACAGCGTGTTGTTCGCCGGGATGGATGCCGACACCCGCTTCTATTTCGTCCACACCTATGCCGCGCAGACCTGGGAACTTCCGCCCGGCGAACACTTTGCCGCCCCGAAACTCACCTGGGCCGAGCACGGCGTGCCGTTCCTCGCCGCGGTGGAGAACGGGGCGCTCTCGGCGACCCAGTTCCACCCGGAGAAGTCCGGCGACGCCGGCGCTCAGCTGCTGCGCAACTGGGTGCAGTCGCTGTAAACCCGGGCGCTTACTTGGTTTCGGCGCGGTTGACGAGCCAGCGGCCGTCCACGTTCTCGACGGTGACCAGCAGCGACATCTTGTTGGTCTTCGGCATGCCGTCGGTGGCGTCGCTGGTCGTCGTCCGCACCACGTCGACGGTCACGTCCGCGCCGGCCCTGTCGCCGGACACGACTCGGCAATCCACCGAGTCGACCGTCGAGCGCGTGTGGCTCGCGGTCGCGTTCGCCTGAATGCGCGACCGGGCTTCCTCGAACTCGGCCCGGAGCATCCCGGTGGTGATGTCGAGCATCTGGCCCGCGTGCTCGTCGAAGCGCGCGTAGTCGTAGGTGCCCGCGACGGTGCCGAAATCGCACCCGGCCAGCCGAGCCTCCTCGGGCGGAGCGGCCGTGGCGGTCGGCGCGGCGGCGATACCCGCGATGCAGGTGGCTGCCGAAATCACGAGCACGGCAGCGAGTGTCGAGCGAGGCATACGATATCCCTTGGGAGAGTGGGGAGTAGACGATCGGAGTGATCGCCGAGGCGAGACACTACCGGGGGTTTCCGTGGCAGGCGGGCGGTCCGCCGGATGGCGAGTCGCGTCGCGGCTCGGACCGTGATCGACAGGCCTCCGGGTAGACCCTGAGCTGTGCGCGACGGATATGGGTGGTGACACCGGATTCGCCCGCGGCTGCCCGGTTCTACGGTCGGACCGAGGAGGCCATTATGCGCAGTGTCACGATCCCACTGGTCCTGCTGACCGGATATGCGGTGGTCGCGTGTTTCGCCTTCGCTACGACGGCGGCGGAGACGGTGCTGTTGTATCCGAACATTTATCGGGATATCCCGGAGTCGCTGGAGTTGACCGAGCGGTTCATGAGCGTGGTAAGGGTCGGCGATGTCATGCGCCCGCTCGGTGGTGTGCTGACACTGTGCGCGCTGATCGCGGCCGCGGCGGCGGTGCGCTATCGGGTCGGGCTGCGCTGGCTGGGACTTTCGCTGGCCTCGTTGGTGAGCGGGCAGTTTCTGCTGTCGATCCTGTACCAGTGGCCGAGGGCGTCGATCCTGTTCGACGACCGCGCCGAGCACAGCTTGGCCGAGATCGAGCGTGCGGCCACCGAATTCCAGATCGGGCAGGGCTTTCGGATCGCGGCGGCGGCGCTGACCGCGCTGTGCGCGGTGGCGGCCGCGCTGGTCTGCTACCGCCGTCGGGTGCTGGCCACGCAACCCTGAGGGCGGAGCGACATATTGTGGGTGTGACCAACAAGCGTTAAATTGCAGGCATGGAGATCTCGCACGAGGGTGCTCCCGCCAGGCTGCGGGCACTGCCCACCCGGCTGGTCAACCAAGTCGCCCTCGTCGCCAATCGGGCCACCGAACGGGCGCTGAACACCACCGGCTCCCGGCCCTATCACTACGCACTGCTCGCCGCGCTCGGCGAGTTCGGCTCCATCAGTCAAGCCGACCTGGGCAGGCGCACCCGTATCGATCGCAGCGACATCGTGGCCACCGTCAACGAGTTGGCCGACCGCGGCTTCGTCCAGCGCAGTCCCGACCCCGGCGACCGCAGACGCAAGATCGTCACCATCACCGCCGCGGGCACGGCCCACCTCACCGAACTCGACGAGCGGCTGGCAGGCGCCCAAGACGAACTCCTGGCCGGTCTGAACGCCGCGGACCGCGCCGAGCTGGTCCGCCTCCTCACCTGCATTCTCGACGCCCAGTCGGGCAAGTAGACGTCGTTCGCCGTTCGTATACCCGCAGGCCGGAGACCGGGCGTGAGGAGGGGACTACTAGGCTGCTCCCGTGAGTGAGCGTAGCGACCGAACCATCAACACAGCGTCAAAGACGTCGACGGAGCCGAGCGCCAGCGAGGCGCAGTCGTGAGTCTTGTGCTGCTGCCCGCCGTCGATGTTGCCAATGGAGAGGCTGTGCGCCTCGTGCAGGGGGAGGCCGGTAGCGAAACCAGCTACGGCTCGCCGCGCGAGGCGGCGCTGGCCTGGCAGCAAGCCGGCGCGGACTGGGTGCATCTGGTCGACCTCGACGCGGCGTTCGGCCGTGGCTCGAATCGCGAACTGCTGGCCGGGGTGGTCGGCGAACTCGATGTCAAAGTGGAGCTGTCCGGCGGCATTCGCGACGACGACACCCTGGAGGCCGCGCTGGCCACCGGTTGCGCCAGGGTGAATCTCGGCACCGCCGCGCTGGAGGACCCGGTGTGGTGCGCCAAGGCCATCGCCCGGCACGGCGAGCGGGTCGCGGTCGGCCTGGACGTGCGCATCATCGACGGTGACTACCGGCTGCGCGGCCGCGGCTGGGTCAGCGACGGCGGCGACCTGTGGGAGGTGCTGGAGCGGCTGGAGCGTGACGGCTGCTCGCGCTACGTGGTCACCGACGTCACCAAGGACGGCACGCTGACCGGCCCGAACCTGGACCTGCTCCGCGAGGTGTGCGCAGCCACCGACGCGCCGGTCATCGCCTCCGGTGGCGTGTCCACCATCGAGGACCTGGTCGCGATCGCCGAACTGGTGCCGGAGGGCGTCGAGGGCTCGATCGTCGGCAAGGCGCTCTACGCGGGCCGGTTCACCCTGCCCGAGGCGCTGGCCGCGGTGAGATGACCCAGGACCTATCGGCACTGCTCGCGGTCGCCCGCGAGATCCTGGACTCGGTCACCTCGCGGTTCATCGAGGGGGTCGGCGCGCCGAGCGCGGTCACCAAGGGCCGCAACGATTTCGCCACCGAACTCGATCTGGAGCTGGAACGCACCATCTCCGCTGAGTTGCAGCAGCGCACCGGAATCAATGTGCACGGTGAGGAATTCGGCGGGCCGCAGCTCGTCTCGGGTACCGCGTGGGTGCTCGACCCGATCGACGGCACCTTCAATTACTCGTCCGGCCATCCGCTTTCGGGCATGCTGCTCGCGCTGGTGCACGAGGGCGAGCCGGTGCTCGGGCTGACCTGGCTGCCGCTGCTCGGGCAGCGTTACGCCGCGATGGCGGGCGGGCCGGTCCTGCTGAACGGGCAACCGTTGCCGCCGCTGCCGCACGGGAAGCTGGCCGAGGCGATGATCGGGTTCGGCGCGTTCAATGTGGATGCGCGCGGGCGGATCCCAGGACAGTTCCGTTTCGATCTGCTGGGCCCGCTCAGCAGGCTTTCCTCTCGGGTGCGCATGCACGGTTCGACCGGCATCGATCTGGCGTTCACCGCGTCCGGGGTGCTCGGTGGGGCGATCGTGTTCGGCCACCATCCCTGGGACAACGCCGCGGGGGTCGCGCTGATCCGCGCCGCGGGCGGCGTTGTCACCGATCTCGAGGGCGCGCCGTGGACCATCACCTCGGGTTCGGTGCTGGCCGCCGCGCCCGGTGTGCACGAGGAACTGCTCGAAATGATCTGCACGGTCGCCGATCCGGTGGCCGCGGAGGAAGGGTGAGGCAATGACGTTGGCGGTACGCGTGATTCCGTGTCTGGATGTCGACGCGGGCCGGGTGGTCAAGGGCGTGAACTTCGAAAACCTACGGGACGCGGGCGATCCCGTCGAACTGGCCGCCACCTACGACGCGCAGGGCGCCGACGAGCTGACCTTCCTCGATGTCACCGCCTCCACCGGCGACCGCGGCACCATGATCGACGTGGTCACCCGCACGGCCGAGCAGATCTTCATTCCGCTCACCGTCGGCGGCGGGGTGCGCACCGTCGAGGACGTCGACCGGCTGCTGCGCGCCGGCGCGGACAAGGTTTCGGTCAACACCGCCGCGATCGCGCGACCCGAGGTGCTGCGCGAGATGTCGGAGCGGTTCGGCTCGCAGTGCATCGTGCTGTCCGTCGACGCCCGAACGGTTCCGGAAGGTCAGCCCGCGACGCCGTCCGGCTGGGAAGTCACCACGCACGGCGGTAAGCGCGGCACCGGCATCGACGCCATCGAATGGGCCACTCGGGGAGCCGAATTGGGCGTCGGCGAGATCCTGCTCAACTCGATGGACGCCGACGGCACCAAGGCCGGCTTCGATCTCCCGATGATCCGCGCCGTCCGCGCCTCGGTCTCCGTCCCGGTCATCGCCAGCGGCGGCGCGGGCGCCGTCGAACACTTCGCCCCCGCCGTCCAAGCGGGCGCGGACGCGGTCCTGGCCGCCAGCGTCTTCCACTTCGGCGACCTGACCATCAGCCAGGTCAAGGACTCGATGCGCGCCGAGCACATCGTCGTCCGCTAGCCCAACCAGTCACGCCGCGCACGAATTCACCTGCTGTGCACGGAATTACTAGCGCTTTCGTGCGCGGGCGGGGAAGGTGCGCGTGGGACGGCGCGACCCGCTCGGCGGTGTGCCGAGCGGGTCGTTGCGTGGGGCCGGGTCAGGCTCCGGCGGCTACTTTCAGTAGCACTGCGCCGGCGATGATGGCGGCGAAGGACGCGACCTTGGGGAGGGTGATCTTCTCGTGGTAGATGAGGGCGCCGAGGATTACCGTGCCGATGGCGCCGACACCGGTCCAGATGGTGTATCCGACACCGACATCCAGGGTGCGCAGGGCCAGGCTCAGGGTGAAGATGCCGCCTGCCGCGGCGAGCAGGGTGAAGACGGACGGCCAGAGCTTGGTGAAGCCGTTGGTCGCGTTGGTGCCGAGTGCGAACGCGATCTCGAAGACGATGGCGATGCCGAGGAAGATCCAGGCCATGACGAAAACTCCTGTTGCGGTGGGGGCGTGGGGGATCAGGGGGTGACCGCGGCGGGCGCAGCGGCGCGGTTGGCCAGGGTGTCGGCGAGTTTGAGGCCGAGCACGCCGCCGATGATCAGCACGAAGGCAAGCACCTTCCAGACGTTGAGCGTCTCGTGGAAGATCACCGTGCCGAGGGTGACGGTGCCGACCGAGCCGATGCCGGTCCACACCGTGTAACCCACCCCGACGTCGAGGGTGCGCAACGCCAGGCTGAGGAAGAAGATGCCTGCCCCCGCGGCGGCCGCGGTGAGCAACGACGGGGCGAGCACGGTGAATCCTTCGGTGGCATTGGTCGCGAGGGCGAACACCACTTCGAAAACCGCCGCGATCATCAGGTAGATCCAGGCCATGAGAACAGCTCCTTTAGTTGTATGTATATGCAACTACCTTGCGTGAGGAGAAGTATGCATGTACAAATAATCTGTGTCAAATACTGAGCACGACGACCAGATGTGGAACCGGCTGATCGCCCTGCACGCCCAGGTAGAAGGCCGATTGGCGGCGGCGGTTCAGCGCGGGCACGGCCTCGGGCTTTCGGAATACCGGGCGCTCGGCTTCCTGGCCGAAGCCTCCGACGGCGAACTGCGCATGCAGGACCTGTCCGCCCGCCTCGGCCTGAACCAGAGTTCGGTGACCAGACTGGTCGGCAGGCTCGACGCCGCCGGACTGGCCTACCGCGATCTGTGCCCGGATGATCGCCGCGGCGTCTACACGGTGATCACCGACAAGGGCCGGGAACGGCACCGGGCCGCGGGCGAGACCTACCGCGCCACCCTCACCGCCGCGCTCGACGAATCCGACGACGACACCGTCGCCGCCCTGCGCCGGGCTCATGTCTGATCCCATACCGGGCACTGCCGAAGCGGAGGCCGAGGTACGCCCCTGTTATAACGGTCGTATGACTCTCGATCCCGCCATCGCCGCCCGGCTCAAGCGCAACGACGCGGGCCTGGTCTCGGCCGTCGCGCAGGAACGCGGCACCGGCGATGTGCTGATGGTGGCGTGGATGGACGACGAGGCGCTGGCCCGCACGCTGGAAACGCGCAAGGCGACGTACTTTTCGCGTTCGCGTCAGCAGTATTGGGTCAAGGGGGAGACCTCCGGTCACACCCAGTACGTGCACGAGGTTCGCCTGGATTGTGACGGCGACACCATTCTCTTGGTCGTCGATCAAGAAGGCGCCGCCTGCCATACCGGGACGCACACGTGTTTCGACTCGGATGTCCTGCTCGCTGAGCAGTCCTGACGTCGAGGGCCCCGACTACGTGTCCGACGGCCGATCGTCCTCGCTGGCATTACCGAGTCGGCTCAACGCATCGGTGAGATGATCGGCGAGCAGTTCGCTCAGTTCGGCCAGCTGAGCCGTCTGCTCGGGCTCCAAACCGTCGAACACCAGGTGGCGCACCGCATCCAGATATCCGGGGGCGGCCTCGATGACCTTGTGGTAGCCGTCGTCTGTCAGTACGGCCTGGACCCCACGCCGCCCGGCGGTAGCGGAGCGCTCCGCCCAGCCCATCCGCTCCAGCTTCGACACCACGTGGGAAAGCCGTGATAGCGATGCATTTGCCTTGTGGGCAAGGTCACTCATCTGCAAACGATGGCCCGGTTCCTCGGACAGCAGGGTCAATACCCAATACTCGAAATGGGTGACCCCGGATTCGCGCTGCAGCTGCGTATCCAAAGCGCCTGGTAGGCGCGTCATCAGCGCAACAATCGCGCGCCAAGCTCGTTGTTCGACGGGGTCGAGCCACTTCGTCACTGTGTGCCTTCTTTCAAGCCAAGTGACGTGTTTTTGTTAGTAAGCCTATCGATTATTGAAAAGCATGTTCACAGTCACCCGCGACACCGAGTTTGCCACGACTTCGCTCGCCCGTCATGAAGTTGCTAAGGGACGTGAGCTCACTCACAAACCGTCCGGACGCGTCATGGTCGGATCGGCGGTGGTCGGCGGTGCGGTGCGCGTGGTCTGCTTCCTGGGGCGCCTTCGCCGCCACCAACGCGTGATGACCAGGAACAACGCCGCCAGGAAGACAGCGGCGGCGGCGAGCGCGCCGGCCAGGGTGGCGCCACGGAAGGCGGGTGCATCGACGTCCAGAATGCGCTCTCCGGCATGGGCGGCGTTGCTACCCCCCAGCACGATGGTGAGCGTCATCAGATTGGGGATCGCGACGAGCGCGGCAACGACAACGGCCGCACCCGCCATGAATCGGCCCGCCCTTCGCCCCCACACCCGCACCGCGAACAGCAACAGGAACAGCGGCACGACCGTGCACACGCCGCCGAAGACCAGGCCCCAGCCGATGCCCTTGGCGAAGCTGCCGTTGACCATCTCCGCGACCCGCTGTGCCCACCAGCGCGGGATGAACGCGGACAAGATGAAGTAGGCGATGAACAGGAGGGCGAGCAGCGCCAGCCCGCCGATGATCCAGCTCCGCCAGGCGGGTCCGGTCGATTTCTGCTCCAGCTGTCCGTCGGTCGCAGTCATGCAGCCAGGGTAAGCCGGGTGAACGGCGGAAACGTGATGATCGCCCCGGCGTTTCCGGTGCGTCCGTCCCGAGTGTTGCCCTGGATCGGGTTAGGCGTCTCGCCGGAATTACTTCGTGCGCTCCCGGAGGAACGCCAGCGCCTCGTCGGCATGCACGTTGGCGCGCAACTCGCCGGTGATGATCTTGCGGACGGTGCGGTCCTGATCGATCACGAAGGTCTGTCGCTTGACCGGCACCAGTTTTCCGAGCAGCCCCCGCTTGACGCCGAACTGCGCGGCGACCTTGCCGTCGGTGTCGGAGAGCAACGGATAACCGAGGCCCTGCTTGTCGGCGAAACCGGCTTGGGCGTCGACGCCGTCGGCACTGATGCCAGCGCACGACGCGCCGACGGCCGCGAAGTCGGCGGCCACATCACGGAAGTGGCAGGCCTCGGCCGTGCACACCGGGCTGTTCGCCGCGGGATAGAAGAACAGGACCAGCGGACCGTCCGCGAGCAACGCGTCGAGCGAACGGGGGGTGCCTGATTGATCGGGGAGCTCGAACTGCGGGGCGAGCTGACCTGTCTGCATGGAAAGCGACAGTACCGGGCACATGTCGCACCCGGTACCTGTCCGGGCCCGTCAGACGCCGATCAACGCCGCAACTTCGGGGTTCTTGATCTGCATGACATCGAGAATGCCGTGCGCGCGCAGGAACGGCTTGAGCTCCTTGATCCGGTCGGCGTGCGTGGCGTACTCGTCCGGGAAATGGTTCTTGTCCAGGGCTTCCAGTGCCTTCGCATAGGTGACGAAGGTGGCTAGCGCGTTCGGGGCACCCTGGGCGCCGGTCTTCGACTGCAGTCCGACCATCCGTGGGGGCTGGCTCGGCGCACCGCCAGGGGCGGCGTGCCTGCCCTCCGGTTGCGAGGGGTACATCGGTTGTCTCCTCTCGATCATGGATACCGCGTGCGAGATGGAACGGAGCGAGTGTAGAGACGTCCGTCACACGGCCTACGCGGGCATGAGAACCGGGCGGTCGAGTTTGTGGCTGGTGTGATCGGCCGCGCGGCCGTGAAGGGCGTTTATCAGACTCGCGCGTGGCTGGTTGGGGTGCGCCGCGCTGGGTGTCGGTACCGCCTGGGATGATGTTGCGCATGCAAGGCGCGTCGACTCCTACCACTACGACCCGCGAACAGTTTCATCAGCTGGCCGCGGAGCATCGGGTGGTGCCGGTTACCCGAAAGGTGTTGGCGGACTCCGAAACTCCGCTTTCCGCCTACCGTAAGTTGGCCGGAGATCGGGCGGGAACGTTCCTGTTCGAGTCGGCGGAGAACGGGCGATCGTGGTCGCGGTGGTCGTTCATCGGCGCGGGGAGTCCGTCGGCGTTGACCGTGGTCGACGGTGCGGCGGCCTGGTTGGGGAACATTCCGGTGGACGCGCCCTCGGGCGGTGATCCGCTGCTCGCTCTGCGGGAAACACTGGAGTTGCTGAAGACCGAGCGGTTGCCGGGGCTGCCGCCGCTGACGGGCGGCATGGTCGGCTACCTCGGGTACGACGCGGTGCGCCGGATCGAGCGGCTGCCGAACCTGGCCCTCGACGACCTGCAGCTGCCGGAGATGGTGTTGCTGCTGGCCACCGATCTCGCCGCGTTCGACCACCACGAGGGTGCGATCACGCTGATCGCCAATGCGGTCAACTGGAACGGCACCGCCGAACGGGTCGACGAAGCCTATGACGACGCGCTCGCCAGGCTGGACCGGATGACCGAGGCGCTCGCCGCCCCGGCACCGTCCACGGTGTCGGTCTTCGACCGGCCCGAACCCGAGTTCCGGCGCCGCCGCACCACCGAGGAGTTCGGTGCGGGGGTGCGTCGCCTGGTCAAGGAGATCGAAGCGGGCGAGGCGTTCCAGGTGGTGCTGTCGCAGCGCTTCGAAATGGACTACGACGGCGCACCGCTGGACCTGTACCGGATGTTGCGCGCCTCGAACCCGAGCCCGTACATGTACCTGCTGCACGTCCCGGACGGCGACGGCGGCACCGCGTTCTCCATCGTCGGCTCCAGCCCGGAATCCCTGGTCACCGTGAAAGAGGGTGTGGCGACTACACATCCGATCGCGGGTACCCGCTGGCGCGGAGTCACCGAAGAAGACGACCTGCTGCTGGAAAAGGGCCTGCTCGCCGACGAGAAGGAGAACGCCGAGCATTTGATGCTCGTCGACCTCGGCCGCAACGACCTCGGTCGGGTCTGTCAGCCCGGCACGGTGCGGGTCACCGAGTACCGGCACATCGAGCGGTACAGCCACGTGATGCACCTGGTCTCGACGGTGTCCGGCCGGCTCGCCGCGGGCAAGATCGCGCTCGACGCGGTGCGCGCCTGCTTCCCCGCGGGCACCTTGTCCGGTGCGCCGAAGGTGCGCGCGATGGAGTTGATCGAAGAGCTGGAGCCGACCCGCCGCGGCGTCTACGGCGGCGTCGTCGGCTATCTCGACTTCGCCGGGGACGCGGACACCGCGATCGCCATCCGCACCGCATTGCTGAAGGACGGCACCGCCTACGTTCAGGCTGGCGCGGGCATCGTCGCCGATTCGAACGCCGAGTACGAAGACCTCGAAGCCCGCAACAAGGCGATGGCGGTGCTCAAGGCGGTCGCCGCGGCGAAAACCGTGCGCGCATACAGCACGGAACCGGGCGCGACGAACAGCGGCCCCGCATGACGGCGGCCGAGCCCGGCGGGGCCGCCGATCCGGCGCGCACCCCCGACCCCGACCTCGTCACCCCGGAGACCGGTACCGAGCCGGGAGCCGCGTCCGACGAGCGCCGCAAGTATCCGACCGGCGCCCTCGTCCTGCTCGCCCTCGCGGCCGCCGCGCTGTGGGGTTCCTCGCGGATGACCTGGGTGACGGTCACGTCCGCCGACGGCCTCACCGAACCGCGCACCGATCACCTCAACGGCGGCGTCTGGTTCGGTGCGCTCACCCCGCTGGCCCTAGTACTGCTGGCGTCCATCGCGGCCGTGCTGGCCACCCGAGGTTGGCTGCGTCGCGTGCTGGGCGTGCTCATCGCACTGGTCGGCGCGGTGGCGGCGGTACCTGCCTTCGCCCTGCTCACCAACTCCGGCAAGATCGCCGAGCGGGCGGCGAAGCTGGCCGAACTTCCGGCCAGGGCGCAGGTGGGTGCGGCGACGACGTCGGCACTTCCGGCCGTGCTCGCCTTGCTCGGCGCACTGGCGGCCTTCGCCGCCGGCGGCTTGCTCGCGCGGATGCCGCAGGACACCGCCCGCCTGTCCGGCAAGTACGACAACCCGGTGTTCCGCCGCGCCGCCGCCACCGAGCAGGTGACCCAGCGGCGCACCGAGGCCGCGACACCCGGCGCGGAGCCGAACTCGACCCAGCTGTCCGAACGCGTGCTCTGGGATGCCTTGGACGCGGGCACCGACCCCACCGAGGACCCGCTGAACTCCGGTGGGCGGCCCGACGATCCGGACTCCGGCGAGGCAGGCGGACGTGTCCGCTGAGGAATCCGCGGGCGGTGACTGTGTCGGTTCCCACCTTGTGCGCGGACTGGTTGCCTGGTCCACAACAAGCCCCGGCGCAAACGCGGCCGGTACGGCCATTTATTCTTTGTCAGCATCGGTGAGACAGCGCCTGGGGGGATTCTCAGGCAGCAAGTCCGTCTCCCCAGAAAGGATTCGAGCCAGATGACGGTACTCGACTCGATTCTCGACGGGGTCCGCGCGGATGTGGCCGCTCGGGAAGCCCTCCTCGATTTCCAGGCGATCAAAGCGGCCGCAGCGGCGAAGCCGAGCCCGCTCGACGCGCGCGCGGCGCTCCTCGAAGACGGCATCGGCGTCATCGCCGAGGTGAAGCGGGCCAGCCCCTCCAAGGGCGAGCTCGCCGACATCCCCGACCCGGCCAGCCTGGCCAAGGCGTACGAGGACGGCGGCGCCAGGATCATCAGCGTGCTCACCGAGGGCCGCCGCTTCCACGGGTCCCTGGACGACCTGGACGCGGTCCGGGCCACCGTGAGCATCCCGATCCTGCGCAAGGACTTCGTCGTCGGGCCGTACCAGATCCACGAGGCCCGCGCGCACGGCGCCGACGTGATCCTGCTGATCGTCGCGGCGCTGGAGCAGGACGTGCTGTCCTCGCTGATCGACCGCACCGAATCGCTCGGGATGACCGCACTGGTCGAGGTGCACACCGAGGAAGAGGCCGACCGCGCGCTCGAGGCAGGCGCCTCGGTGATCGGCGTGAATGCCCGCAATCTCAAGACGCTGGAAGTCGACCGGGATGTCTTCGCCCGGATCGCACCCGGCCTGCCCACCGAGGTCATCCGGATCGCCGAGTCCGGCATCCGCGGCACCGCCGACCTGCTGGCCTATGCCGGCGCGGGCGCGGACGCCGTCCTGGTCGGCGAGGGCTTGGTGACCAGTGGTGATCCGCGCGCGGCCGTGTCCGAACTGGTGACCGCGGGCACCCACCCGTCCTGCCCGAAGCCGGCGCGGCGGGGCCGGTGACCCGAGTGACCGAACTACCCAAGGCCAGCGACGGCATCGCGCACCGCAGCGCGCACGAGCCCGATAGCGGCGGCCACTTCGGCGTCTACGGCGGCAGGCACGTGCCGGAGGCGCTCATGGCTGTCATCGAGGACGTCACCGCGATGTACGAGAAGTCCCGGCTCGACCCGGACTTCCTCAACGAGCTGGACCGGCTGCAGCGCGACTACACCGGCCGTCCGTCGCCGGTGTTCGAATGCACCCGGCTCGCCGAGCACGCGGGTGGCGCGCGCATCCTGCTCAAGCGCGAAGACCTGAACCACACCGGTTCACACAAGATCAACAACGTGCTCGGCCAGGCACTGCTGGCCAAGCGCATGGGCAAGACCCGGGTTATCGCGGAGACCGGCGCGGGCCAGCACGGCGTCGCCACCGCGACCGCGTGCGCGCTGCTCGGCCTGGACTGCGTCATCTACATGGGCGCCGTCGACACCGCACGGCAGGCGCTGAACGTGGCCAGGATGCGGCTGCTCGGCGCCGAGGTGATCTCGGTGACCACCGGCTCGCAGACGCTCAAGGACGCGATCAACGAGGCACTGCGCGACTGGGTGAGCAACGCCGACGACACCTACTACTGCTTCGGCACCGCCGCGGGCCCGCACCCGTTCCCCATGCTGGTGCGTGACTTCCAGCGCGTCATCGGCCTGGAGGCCCGCGTGCAGGTGCAGGAGGCCACCGGCCAGCTGCCCGACGCGGTCGTCGCCTGCGTCGGCGGCGGCTCCAATGCCATCGGCATCTTTCACGCCTTCCTCGACGACGCCGATGTCCGGCTGGTCGGCTACGAGGCGGCCGGTGACGGCGTCGAAACCGGCAGGCACGCGGCCACCTTCACCGGCGGAACACCGGGCGCGTTCCAGGGCGCCTACTCGTACCTGCTGCAGGACGAGGACGGCCAGACCGTCGAGTCGCACTCCATCTCGGCCGGTCTGGACTACCCCGGCGTCGGCCCCGAGCACGCCCTGCTCAAGGACATCGGCCGCGCCGAATACCGGCCGATCACCGACACCGAGGCGATGGACGCGCTGCTGCTGCTCAGCCGGAGCGAGGGCATCATCCCGGCGATCGAGTCCGCGCACGCGGTGGCGGGCGCGCTGCAACTGGGCAAGGAACTCGGCCCCGGCTCGATCATCCTGGTGAACCTGTCCGGCCGCGGTGACAAGGACATGGACACGGCGGCGCGCTGGTTCGGGCTGTTGGACGAGAAGGACGAACAGAAGTGAGCGAGCGTAGCGAGCGAACCATCAATACAGCGCCCATGGCGTCGACGGAGCCGAGCGTCAGCGAGGCGCAGTCGTGAGCCAACAGTCCCGTCTTGCCAATACCTTCGCCGCATGCCGTAGCGACAATCGTGCCGCGCTCATCGGTTACCTACCCGCGGGCTACCCCGACCTGGCCGGTTCCATCGAGGTCTGCCGCACCATGGTCGAATCTGGTTGCGACATCGTCGAAGTCGGTGTCGCCTACTCTGATCCGGTGATGGACGGCCCGACCATCCAGGCCGCCGCCGACCAGGCGCTGCGCGGCGGTGTGCGGGTCCGCGACGTGTTCTCCGTCGTCGAGGCGATCACCTCGGCGGCCGGCCAGGCCGTGGTGATGAGCTACTGGAACCCGGTGCTGAAGTACGGCGTCGACACGTTCGCGCGTGACCTCGCCGCCGCGGGCGGTGCCGGGATCATCACCCCGAACCTCATTCCGGAGGAGGCCGACGACTGGTTCGTCGCCTCGTCCACGCACAACCTGGACCGCATCTTTCTGGTCGCGCCGTCCTCCACCGAGGAGCGTCTGGTCAAGACCCTCGAGGCGTCGCGCGGTTTCGTGTACGCCGCCTCGACCATGGGTGTCACCGGCGCGCGCGACGCGGTGTCCTCCGCCGCGCCGGCGCTGTGCGCGCGGATCAGGGCGCATTCCGACATCCCGATCGGCGTCGGCCTCGGCGTCCGCTCGGGTGCGCAGGCGGCCGAAATCGCTTCCTACGCAGATGGAGTCATCGTCGGCTCGGCGCTGGTGACGGCCGCGGGCGAGAGTCTGGACGCGGTCCGTGCGCTCACCGCCGAGTTGGCCGAGGGCGTGCGTTCGGCGACCGTCGCTTCCTAGGGTCGCCGCCGCCGTGACGGCGCGCGGTTTCGGTCGCCACTCGGCGGTGGTTCCAGCGTTGCGGGCGTTCTCCGCTACGGTGGCCCCGTGACCTTACGAGTCCTGGCAGACAACGTCTTGGCGCGCAGCGATGTGCTGGCCTACATTCCCAGCCCACCGCAGGGCGTGTGGCACATCGGCCCGTTCCCGCTCAGGGCATACGCGCTGTGCATCATCATCGGCATCATCGTCGCCATCTGGTGGGGTGAGCGGCGCTGGCGCGCCCGCGGCGGGCAACCGGGCACGATCCTGGACGTCGCGATGTTCGCGGTGCCGTTCGGTCTGGTCGGCGGTCGGCTTTATCACGTCGCCACCGACTGGCAGAAGTACTTCGGCGCCGACGGCGACCCGATGGCGGCGCTGCAGATCTGGAACGGCGGCCTCGGCATCTGGGGCGCGGTGCTGCTCGGCGGCGTCGGCGCCTGGATCGGCTGCCGGGTATATCGAATCCCGTTGCCCGCGTTGGGTGACGCGATCGCGCCGCCGATCCTGCTGGCCCAGGCGATCGGCCGCCTCGGCAACTATTTCAACCAGGAACTCTACGGCCGCGAGACCGACCTCCCATGGGGCCTGGAGATCTACTTCCGGTACGACGACAACCTGAAGCCGGACGCGATGAACGGCGTCTCCAACGGCGTCGTCGACAAGGTCGTGCACCCCACGTTCCTGTACGAGCTCATCTGGAACGTACTGATCGTGGTGCTGCTGGTCCGACTGGACCGGCACTACCGGATCGGCCACGGACGCCTGTTCGCGCTGTATGTGGCGGGTTACAGCTTCGGCCGCTTCTTCGTGGAGCTGATGCGCGACGACGAGGCGACCAAGCTGGCCGGCATCCGGATCAACTCGTTCACCTCGGCGGTCGTATTCCTCGCGGCCATCGCCTATTTCGTGTTCGCGACCAAGGGCCGCGAGACCGCTGAGCAGTTGCAACCGGGCGCGGGTCCACGTCCTTGGCCGTGGCAGATCAGCGCGTTGCGTGCGGCGGGTGCCGCGTCCGAGGGTGCCGGGAGCTCGGCCGAGGCGAGCACGGACAAGGTTGGGCTGGTCAAGGATTCGGCCCCGGAGACCGCCGGTGCGACGGCGGTGGATGCCACCGAGGAATCCACGGAGCCGGACAAGGACGAAACCAGCGGCTCCGTCGATGCCGAGGACCCTGTGGCCGACAAGTCCGCTGACGCGGCGGACACCGACGCCGAGTCGGCGAAAGCCGATGCCGAGGAAACCGCCACCTCCGCGCAGCCCACCGCGCCGAAGAAGGCCGCGGACTCCGACAAGTCCTGAAAACGATGGTGCCGCCGCCGATTACGCGGCGGCATCACCGCTCGTCGCGCACCGGGTTTGCGCCGAATTCCCCGCCGCCGATAACGGCGGTCCGCGGCACGGGCGATAACCCGGGCGAATGCCGAGGGTTACCGGGGCGACAAACAACACCCGTTTGACAACAATGTCTCGTGATCGTCGCGAGCGTCTCCCGCTCGGCAGATCGATCGATGCCGGGCCGAGCAGAGGGTGCCCGCACGAATGAGGAGGACATTTAGTGACCGACCCTTACCAGCAGAACCCAGGCGGCGGACCACAGTACGGTCCGCCCGGTACGGGTCCGGATCTGAACAAGCCACAGGACACCGTGGCGTTCCCGCAGTTCGACGGCCAGCAGCCCGCCGACCCGTACGCGCAGCCGCAGTTCGGCCAGCCCAACCCGTACGGCCAGCAGCCGGGTGGCTACCCACCGGCGCAGTACGGCCCCCAGGGCTACAACCCGAATGACCCCGAAGCACCGTACGGCCGTGACCAATTCGGTGTGCCACTCTCGGACAAGCAGAAGCTCGTCGCGGGTCTGCTGCAGATCTTCCTCGGCAGTTTCGGGGTCGGCCGCTTCTATCTCGGCCACAACGGACTCGGTATCGCCCAGTTGGTCGTCAGTGCCGTCACCTGTTTCACGCTCGGCTGGATCTGGGGTGTCGTCGACGGCATCCTGATGCTGACCGGCAAGGTGACCGACAGCGAAGGTCGCCCGCTGCGCGAGTGAGTCATCCCGAGAGGACGACGGGCATCGCCGATCCGGCGGTGCCCGTCCGGGCTTTTAGCGCGGCTGTTCCGCGAGTACAACCCTTAAACGCACCATGATCGGGATAATGTCCTTCGCAGAAGTCCCGGCGTAGCATGAGCCGGATTTGCGTGTTGTGTGTGGAACTCCATGCACCGAAGAGAGGGAACCCGTGCGTCGCAAGCTGTTCGCCGCCGCCATGCTCGCCATCGTCGCCGCCACCGGGCTCACCGCCTGCGGTAGCAGCAGCGATCCGAACGTGTTGAAGGTCGGTACGGAAGGGACCTACTCGCCGTTCAGCTATCAGGGTTCCGACGGCAAGATCACCGGCTACGACATCGAGGTGATCCAGGCCGTCGGCGACAAGCTCGGCAAGCGGGTCGAATTCGTGCAGACCCCGTGGGACGCCATCTTCGCCGGCCTCGAGTCCAAGCGCTTCGACCTGGTCGCCAACCAGGTGACCATCAACGACGAGCGCAAGAACAAGTACGCGCTGTCCACCCCGTACACCACCTCCGACGGCGTGATCGTCACTCGCACCGACAACAACGCCATCACCACCCTCGCCGACCTGAACGGCAAGACCTGCGCCCAGTCCGCGACCAGCAACTGGGGCAAGGTCGCCGCGGGCGCCGGCGCGAAGGTCGAGGCGGTGGAGGGCTTCGTGCAGGCCATCCAGCTGCTGAAGAACGGCCGCGTCGACGCCACCGTCAACGACACCCTCGCCGTCGCCGAGTACACCAAGAAGACCGGCGACAACGGCGTGAAGGTCGCGGGCAAGACCGGTGAGACCAGCAAGCAGGCCTTCGCCGCCCGCAAGGACGACGCGCTGATCAAGGACGTGGACAAGGCGCTGAGCGAGCTGCGCGCCGAGGGCAAGCTGGCCGCGATTTCCGACAAGTACTTCGGCACCGACGTCAGCAAGTAGCCGACGCCGTCCATGGATGCCGATACCAGGGAACTGATCTGGCACAACCTGTGGCCGATGCTGCAGGCCACCGTCGAGAAAACGCTGCCGCTCACCGCGATCAGCTTCGCCATCGGCTTGGTGATCGCGTTGTTCGTGGCATTGGCCAGGATGTCACCGGTGTGGCCGCTGTCCGCGGCCGCCCGGTTCTACATCTCGATCATTCGGGGCACGCCGCTGCTGGTGCAGCTGTTCATCGTGTTCTACGCGCTGCCGCAGTTCAACGTCGTGATCGATCCGTTCCCGGCGGCGGTGATCGCGTTCAGCCTCAATGTCGGTGGCTACGCGGCCGAGGTGGTGCGCGCGTCCATCCTCAGCGTCGCGCACGGGCAGTGGGAGGCGGCCAAGGCGCTCGGCATGTCGTATGCGCAGGAACTGCGGCTGATCATCCTGCCGCAGGCTTCGCGCATCGCCGTGCCGCCGCTGTCCAACACGCTGATCTCGTTGGTGAAGGACACCTCGCTGGCCTCCACCATCCTGGTGACCGAACTGCTCCGGGTCGCCCAGCTGGCGGCCGCCCCGACCTTCGACTTCTTCGCGCTCTACGGCGTCGCGGCGATCTACTACTGGATCATCTGTTTGATTCTGGGTTTCGCGCAGACCAGATTGGAGACCCGGCTCGCCCGGCACGTAGCGCGCTGACCGACCGCGCTTACCAGGCATGTTGCGCAATGCGTAACGGTTGTAGGTTTCACCAAGTCGGAGCCGATTTTTTCACGCAGCTTTCACCTGGGCCACAGCAGGCGCGGGTACCGGTCGGGACTAGGCTCTACCCGTGATGCGACGGACGAAGATTGTGTGCACGCTCGGCCCGGCCACTGCCACCGAGGACCGTATCCGCGAACTCGTCGAGAGCGGCATGGACGTGGCTCGGCTGAACTTCAGTCACGGCGAACACGCGGATCACGCCGAGAACTACAAGAAGGTACGGCAGGCCTCCGACCACCTCGGCAGAGCGGTCGGCATCCTTGCCGACCTGCAAGGACCGAAGATTCGGCTGGGCCGCTTCATCGAGGGCAAGACCGTCTGGGCGACGGGTGAAGAGGTACGGATCACCGTCGACGAGGTCGACGGAACCCATGACCGCGTTTCGACCACGTACAAGGAACTCGCCGCGGATGCCAAGCCGGGCGACCGCCTGCTCGTCGACGACGGCAAGGTCGGTCTCACCGTCACCAAGGTGGACGGCAACGATGTCGTCTGTCGGGTGACCGAGGGCGGACCGGTCTCCAACAACAAGGGTGTTTCGCTGCCCGGCATGGACGTGTCGGTGCCCGCGCTGTCCGAAAAGGACATCGAGGACCTGGAATTCGCGCTGAAGCTCGGTGTCGACTTCATCGCACTGTCGTTCGTGCGGTCCCCGGCCGACGTCGAGCTGGTGCACGACATCATGGACCGGGTCGGCCGCCGGGTGCCGGTGATCGGCAAGCTGGAGAAGCCGGAGGCCATCGACAACCTGGAAGCCATCGTGCTCGCCTTCGACGCGGTCATGGTCGCCCGTGGTGACCTCGGCGTCGAGCTGCCGCTGGAGCAGGTGCCGCTGGTGCAGAAGCGGGCCATCCAGATGGCGCGGGAGAACGCGAAGCCGGTGATCGTGGCGACCCAGATGCTGGAGTCGATGATCGAGAACTCGCGCCCAACCAGGGCCGAGGCCTCCGATGTCGCGAACGCGGTGCTCGACGGCGCCGACGCGGTGATGCTCTCCGGCGAGACCTCGGTCGGCGCCTACCCGATCGAGACGGTGCGCACCATGGCGCGCATCGTGCACGCGGTGGAGACCGAATCGACCAGGGTGCCGCCGCTGACCCACGTGCCGCGCACCAAGCGCGGCGTCATCTCCTACGCCGCCCGCGATATCGGCGAGCGGCTCAACGCCAAGGCGCTGGTCGCGTTCACTCAGTCCGGTGACACGGTGCGCCGACTGGCCCGGCTACACACCCCGCTGCCGCTGCTGGCGTTCACCCCGCTGCCCGAAGTCCGCAGCCAACTCGCGCTGACCTGGGGCACCGAGACCTTCATCGTGCCGATGGTGGACACCACCGACGCTATGATCCACCAGGTCGATGTAGCACTGCTGTCGATGGAGCGATACCAGAAGGGTGACCTCGTGGTGATCGTCGCCGGCTCCCCGCCGGGTACGGTCGGCTCTACCAACCTGATCCACGTGCATCGTATCGGTGAGGAGGATCATTAATTGAACGCTTCCCTAGGCGGTTCGGTGGTCGATTCGTCGGCGGCCGGGCGGTCCGACCTGGACGTGCTGCTCGGTCTGCTCGATCTGGAGCAGATGGACGAGGACGTCTTCGTCGGTCAGCATCCGGAGAAGGTGTGGAGCCGGACCTTCGGTGGCCAGCTCGTCGCGCAGGCGATCGTCGCGGCGGGCCGCACGGTGGGCGACCGGCCGGTGCACGCGGTCAACGCGCATTTCGTGCGCGGCGGCGACACCAAGAAGCCGATCGAGTACCGGGTGGACCGGCACCGCGACGGCCGCGCGTTCGCCAACCGCACCGTCACCGCGCTGCAGGACGATCAGGAGCTGTTCGTCATGCTCGCGGCGTTCCAGGACTGGAACAAGGGGCTCGAGCACGGGCATCCGCTGCCGGAAGTGCCGGACCCGGAGACGCTGCCTCGGGTGGAGGAGAGCTTCGAAGGCTTGGAAGACAAGCTGGAGATGTTCATCAAGGCGCCGCACCCGATCGACATGCGCTACACCAACGACCCGGCCTGGATTTTGAAGGGCACGGGGGAGCGGCTCAACCACAATCGGGTGTGGATGCGCACGGACGGGAAACTGCCCGACGATCCGCTGTTGCACGTCGCGACGCTGGGTTATTCATCCGACACCACGGTGCTGGATTCGATCATCACCACGCACGGACTTTCCTGGGGACTCGACCGGATCGTCGCGGCGACGGTGAATCATTCGATCTGGTTCCACCGGCCGTTCCGATTCGACGAGTGGGCGCTCTACGCCACCGAATCCCCGGTTGCCTCGGGCTCGCGCGGCCTGGCCACCGGTCGCTTCTTCTCCCGCTCCGGTGAGCTGCTGGCCACCACCGTGCAGGAGGGGCTGATTCGCCACTTCCCGGCGCGGCAGTCCGCGCGCAAGGGGTGAGCACGCACCGATAGCTACCGAGCCGACTTCCCGGTTGTCGATCCGCCGGGAAGTCGCTGCGGTGCAGTCGGATTCAGTGTTGATGCGCGTTCAGTGGCGGTACGTCAGATCCGTTCCCGCTCGATGTCGAGGTCGACGTCGGCGCGCTGCCTGGCGCGGATCGAGAACGGAATGTTCTGGCCAGGCTCGGTGCGCGCGACGCCGTAGATCCCGTGCAGCAGTTGCTGTTCCAGTCGCGCCGTGTCGGCATCGGTGAGTTCGGTCGGCGCGCCGACCAGGCTGAGTGCGATCTCGTAGGTGCCGCGGTCGCCCGGCTCGTCGCCGGGATGTTCCATCCGCCACTGTGTTTCGAGCGTCACGTGGATCGGATCGTCGGTGTCCACCGGCAGCGTGAAGCGCCACGCGAACACCTCGCGGTCCTGCAGATGGTCGTCCACGACCGCGCGCACGGTCTCGACGACTCGTTCGAGGGTTTCCGGTGTCACATACACATGGAGCGAAACATCCGAAATGCGTTTCGGCATGTCTATTCCTGTCGTGTGTCGAACCAGCAACGGCGGAAGTTGTTGTCCGCGGGAGTGTAATACCTTTTGCGCGAAAATG
Organism: Nocardia iowensis; assembly: GCF_019222765.1. Lineage (NCBI taxonomy): Bacteria > Bacillati > Actinomycetota > Actinomycetes > Mycobacteriales > Nocardiaceae > Nocardia > Nocardia iowensis. Next base: position 2,685,308 of record NZ_CP078145.1, read on the forward strand.
GACATAGCAGCCCTGCATTGCTGTGTCGGGCGGGCCTATTGTCCGGTCCGGGGCCTACTTGATGCGGTGCGCCGCCAGGAAAGACGCCAGTGGTGCGTCGGCCGCGTCCGGCTCGATGACCAGGCCGGTGCGCTCGTCGGCGACCGGCCGGGACTGCTCGTAGGGCGCAAGCGCGAGCAGCAGCGGAACCAATGCTTCGGCGATCCGATCGCTCACCTCGCAGTAGGCCTGCTCGGATAGCCCGATCGGGTCGGCGATGTTCTCCCGGCCGACGAACGCCAGATCGTTGCGGGCCTGATGCAGTTCGGCGATCGTGCGCGCACCGGTGACGTGCGCGATCCGGCGTGCTTCCAGCAGGGTGAAGGTGCGTGCGGCCACCCCGAAGCCCATTTCGCTGATCTGGTCGCGGATCTGCTGGGTCATGGCCAGCACCAGATCGGCGTTGTCGACCATCTCGTCCTTCAGCCGCCGTGCCTTGAAGTCGCTTGGATCCGCGCCGAGTCCGGCGATGGCCTGCGCGGCCAGCGGTTCGACCGGAAAGCCCACCAGCGCACGCGTTCCGGCGCTTTCCGCGGTCAGGTTCGGCAGGGCGTGTTCGACCGCGAGCGCGCGGGTGAGGCGCTCGGCAATCACCGAACGGCAGACATTGCCGTTGCAGACGAACAGGACGTGCATACGAATACGGTAAACGTTCGATAACGCCGCCGATGTCCGAAAACCTCCGAAACGCCCCCGCTGGAGGAATATTCATCTGCAGGTCAGGTGCCGTACACGGACCTCCGCGTACAAAGGGTACGCGGTGAGGTGTACGTCGCATTCGCAAATGATCATCAGGAGTGTGTCCCCCTACACTTACCCTGCGCGCAGAGCATCGAAACACACCGTTGTGATTGCCTCGTGATACGACCCGGGTAGCTACTCGAATTCGCTACTGTAGTAAGTCTTTTCGTCCACCACCGACCCGACCTCAGCCGGTTGGCCCTCAACCCGGCTCAGCCCTGCCGCTGAGTGCACACGACGTAGAAGGCACGCGACTGCGCGCATCACATTGTCGGCCCGCGATAGATCAACCATTCGCGCACACACGCAACCACTGCAAGGGGGGTTCGGGGGGCGAAGCCCCGCCGAGCGGGGTCTGGGGGTTGCACCCCCAGTGTGATGACGAGACGACCCCCGTCCGCGCGTTCCGCGGACAGAGTTCGCCTGTCGTCGAGTGCCGAGTGTGGGACTCGAACCCACACGTCCTTTCGGACAACGGTTTTTGAGACCGTCGCGTCTGCCAGTTCCGCCAACCCGGCGCACCGGGGGGAAATGATAGCGGGTGGTAGGGGTCGGAAGCGAACTGGCTGCTTCCTTCGGCGGGCAAGCGCGGTTTGCCCTGGGTATATGCGTTCTATGCCGAAGTGAAAGGTACTCTTTACATCACTCGATAGCGCGGTGGCGAGGTCGATGGTCGGCTAGTTGGACCAACGTCCAACCTCCGGCGGGTCGGGACAGGCATCTGAAGCAGAGGGGTCTACCTATGAGTGAGCGCAGCGAGCGAATCATGTGCCAGCGCGCCGTGCGCATGCTGGAACCGAGCGTCAGCGAGGTGCAGGCATGAGTGAGCGCAGCGAGCGAATCATGTGCCAGCGCGCCGTGCGCATGCCGGAACCGAGCGTCAGCGAGGTGCAGGCATGAGCACAGCAGCAGGGGGCGCAAGCACGAAGCGCGACACGGGGGCAAAGCGGGTTGTCGTCGCCGAGGACGAAGCGCTCATCCGCATGGATCTGGTCGAGATGCTGACCGAAGAGGGCTATCTGGTGGTCGGCGAGGCGGGTGACGGCCAGCAGGCGGTGGATCTCGCGGTGGAGCATCGGCCGGATCTGGTCATCATGGATGTGAAGATGCCGCGCCGCGACGGTATCGACGCCGCCGCCGAGATCGCGTCGAAACGTGTTGCGCCGGTGGTGATCTTGACCGCGTTCAGTCAGCGCGACCTGGTCGAGCGGGCCCGCGACGCGGGCGCGATGGCCTATCTGGTGAAGCCGTTCACCAAGTCGGATCTGGTGCCCGCGATCGAGCTGGCGGCCAGCCGCTTCCACGAGATCACCGCGCTGGAGAGCGAGGTGGCGAATCTGTCCGACCGGCTGGAGACGCGCAAGCTGGTGGAGCGCGCCAAGGGCGTGCTGATGCAGACGCAGGGTCTTTCCGAGCCGCAGGCCTTCAAGTGGATTCAGCGGACCGCAATGGACCGACGCACTACCATGAAGGCGGTTGCCGAGGTCGTGCTGGAGAACCTCGCACCCAAGTGACCTCCGCTTGCCTTCCGGGCGAGAATTTTACGCACGTGAAACGCGATCGTGAACAAAAAATTCGACCCGATGTCGCTTTCATGATGCGAATGTGATGCGGAACTAACGTACCAACGCTATGTTCTGACCGGGCTGACGTGGTCGGCCTCCTCGGCGATCCCGGGGGAGCACAGGACTTAGAGGTGAAACGTGCTTAGTTCGACATGGCACAGTCGTACGACGCGAGGGGTTTTGGCTATCGGCGCTGCCGCCGCGCTGGTGCTGACCGGTTGTAGTGACAAATCGACCGACAACGGTTCGGGCCCGACCGGCACCAACGGTGCAGCCGGCCTGTCCATCCAGCCGGTAGTGCAGGTGGACATCAACGGCAAAGAAGTTCCGAAGACCGACCCGGCCAAGGCCGCCGACCCCGCGGGTGACGGCAAGGCGACCTGCGCGCCGACCACGGTCGCCTTCGCCGGCCCGTTGACCGGCCCGAACGCCGCTCTCGGGATCAACATCGACATGGGCGCGAAGCTGGCCATCGACCAGCACAACAAGGCCAACCCCGGCTGCCAGATCACGTTGAAGTCGTTCGACACCGAGGGTGACCCGCAGAAGGCCACCCAGGTGATCCCGCAGATCGTCAACGACAGGTCGATCGTCGCGCTGCTCGGCCCCACCTTCTCCGGTGAGACCAAGGCGACCGGCAAGATCCTCAGCGACGCGGGGTTGGCCTCGCTGAGCTCCTCGGCGACCAATGCCACGCTCACCCAGAACGGCTGGACCAGCTTCTTCCGCGGTCTGGCCCATGACGACGTGCAGGGTCCGTCGGTGGCGAAGTACCTGACCGGCACCGCGGGCTACAAGAAGGTCTGCGTCGTCCAGGACAACACCGACTACGGCACCGGCCTGGCCAAGAGCATCACCGACGGCCTCGGCGCCGTTGCCGATCCCGGCTGCTCGTCCAGCATCAAGGCCGGTGACAAGGACTTCTCCGCAACGGTCACCAAGGTCGCCTCGGCGAACGCGGACGCCGTGTTCTTCGCCGGTTACTACGCCGAGGGCGCGCCGCTCGCCCAGCAGCTGAAGTCCGGTGGCTTCAAGGGCGTCTTCGTCGGCCCGGACGGGGTCAACGATCCGCAGTTCCTGTCCCAGGCGGGCAGCGCGGCCAAGGGTGCGACGCTGACCTGCCCGTGTGGCCCGGCGCCGGAGAAGTTCGCGAAGGACTACAAGGCGTTGAACGGCCAGGAGTCGGGTGTGTACTCGGTGGAGGCATACGACCTGGCCACGATCCTGGCCAAGGGCATCGACGGCGGCAAGGTGACTCGCCCTGACCTGCTCGAATTCGTCCGGAACTACGACGGTGCCGGTTTGGCGCGTCAGTACAAGTGGAGCCCCAACGGGGAACTGAGCAACGCGCTGATCTGGATCTACACGGTCAAGTAACCCATACACACGAGTCGCGCAGCACGTACCGGGGTTCGCGCGAATCCCGATACGTGCTGCTGTTTCGTGAGGGCGAATGAATGAGGGCGAATTACGAATGACTTCCACTGCAATAGTCGGCGCGGTACAACTCGCCGACGGCTCGATCGACTTCAACTATCAAGGAGTGATCGACGATTTCTGGCGACTGACCGTCGACGGATTGTCCTATGGTGCTATCTACGCACTGGTCGCTGTCGGCTACACCCTGGTCTACGGCGTTTTGCGGCTTATCAATTTTGCCCATTCGGAAATATTCATGCTCGGCCTGTTCGGTCAGTATGTCGGACTGATGTTGCTCGGATTTTCGCCGAGCGGTGATGTCTACTCGCAGGGCATCATCCTCACCATCACCTATCTGGCGTTGGCGATGATCTTCGGCATGGCGGTCTCCGGTGCCGCGGCTGTCGGATTGGAACGCGTCGCCTATCGGCCGCTGCGCAGGCGCGGCGCCAAGCCCCTGATCTTTCTCATCACCGCCATCGGCGCCTCGTTCGTGATCCAGGAGATCGTGCACTTCGTGCTGCCCAAGATCTGGCCGAGTCTGGGTGGCACCAACGCCCAGAAGCCGATCATGCTGGTGGAGCCGACCAAACAGTTCAGCTTCGGCGGCGCGGACATCACCAACATCACCATCGTGATCATCGTCGCCGCGGTGATCTTGGCGATCGTCACCGAACTGCTGATCAACCAGACCAAGTTCGGCCGCGGCATCCGAGCTGTGGCGCAGGATCCCGACACCGCGACGCTCATGGGCGTCTCGCGAGAACGCGTCATCATGCTCACCTTCCTCATCGGCGGTGTGCTCGCCGGTGCGGCCGCGCTGCTGTACGCGCTCAAGATTCCGAACGGGATCATCTACTCGGGCGGATTCATCCTCGGCATCAAGGCTTTCAGTGCCGCGGTGCTCGGCGGTATCGGCAACCTGCGCGGCGCGCTGCTCGGCGGCCTGCTGCTCGGGCTGGCGGAGAACTACGGCCAGATCCTGTTCGGCACCGAATGGCGCGACGTGGTCGCGTTCGTGGTGCTGGTGCTGGTCTTGATGATTCGGCCCACCGGCATTCTGGGTGAGAGTCTCGGGAAGGCGCGCGCATGAGCAACACATCAACCAAGCCCGCCGTCCCGCCCGCACCGGAGCGGCCGATGCACGGTGTCGGTGACGCCTTGCGCTCCTGGTGGGGTGGTCTGTCCCGGCCGGCCCAGTGGGCCGTCGGTATTCCCGCCATTATCGCGCTGGCGTTGCTTCCGCTGTTCCCGCCGCCGTTCCTGGATACCCCGGGCACCAGTTTCGGCGGGGTCATGGCGCAGTTCGCCATGTATGCCCTCCTCGCTATCGGCTTGAATGTCGTTGTCGGACAGGCTGGTCTGCTCGACCTCGGCTACGTCGGCTTCTACGCCGTCGGTGCCTATACGGTCGGTCTGCTCACCAGCCCGAACAGTCCGTGGAATCAAACCGACGGCGGCTGGCTGAGTGAAGACTGGGCGTGGCTGGCGTGCCTACCGCTGGCCGCGGCGGTCACCGCGATGTCCGGTCTGGTCCTGGGTACCCCGACGCTGCGGCTGCGCGGCGACTATCTGGCGATCGTGACGCTCGGCTTCGGCGAGATCGTCCGGTTGCTCGCCGACAACCTCGGCGATGTGACCAACGGCAGCCTCGGCTTGTCCGGTATCGCCTACCCACAGGTCGGTGAGTCGGCTGAGCGACCAAACGGCATCTTCTCCTCCGGCAATGTCGGCGACGCGGATTCGGCGAACATCTTCGACAAGGCCAATGCCGGAACCTGGTGGTTCTGGATCGGCATGGTGCTGGTGATCCTCACCCTGCTGATCGTCGGCAACCTCGAGCGCAGCCGAGTCGGCCGGGCCTGGGTCGCGATCCGCGAAGACGAGGACGCGGCCGAGGTCATGGGCGTGCCCGCGTTCAAGTTCAAGCTGTGGGCCTTCACGATCGGCGCCGCGGTCGGCGGATTGTCCGGCGCGCTGTACGCGGGTCAGGTGCAGTTCATCAACCCGACCGGGTTCAACATCATCAACTCGATGCTGTTCCTGTGCGCGGTCGTCATCGGCGGGCAGGGCAACAAGCTCGGCGTGATCGTCGGCGCATTCATCATCGTGTACTTGCCGAACCGACTGCTGTCGGTGCAGGCGGTCGGTCAGACGGCGGTCGGCTGGATCTCCCTCGCCTTCACCGTCGCCCTCGTCGTCGCGCTGATCGTGGTGTGGCGCAGGTGGGCTCGCAATCAGGAACGTCCGATCAAATTCGGCTATCTGGCCGCGGCGGCCGTGTCGGTGATCGTGATGCTCGTGGTGCTCAACAACGTGCTCAGGTTCCAGGCGCCCGGCGCACAGTCGCTCGGTGACTACAAGTATCTGTTCTTCGGGATCACGCTGATGGTGCTCATGATCTTCAAACCGCAGGGCCTGTTCCCGGTCCGGCAGAAGTTGCTCGCCTACGGGCGGCAGGTATATCAAGCCGTGCGTAAGCCGTTCGGCGACGAGACGATCGGAGCGAACCGATGACCGGGCCTGGCGCGGGTGGCGCGCTGTTCGACAACGAGGACATGGCCGCGGGCTATGTCGCGGAACCCGAAGCGGCGCCCAGTGCCGGTGTGGTCGACCTGACCGCGGTGATACCGGACCTGGCCGACGCGGAGACGGTCGCGGAGGTCGTCGCCTCCAGCCGCGAGATCGAAACGGCCGTCGGTGCGCCGCTTTTGCGCACCGAGGACCTGACCGTCAAGTTCGGCGGTCTCACGGCATTGGACGCGGTGAGCTTCGAGATCCGCCGCGGCGAGATCCTCGGGCTCATCGGGCCCAACGGTGCCGGAAAAACGACCTGCTTCAACGCGATCACCGGTGTCTACCGGCCGTCGTCTGGAACGGTGTATTTCGATGGCGCGCCCCTGACGAAGACCAAGCGCAACGCCATCACCCGGCTCGGTATCGCCCGCACCTTCCAGAACATCCGGCTCTTCAACGAGATGACCGCGCTGGAGAACGTGGTGGTCGGCACCGACGCCAGGCACCGAACCTCGGTGCCGGGCGCCATTTTCCGGACCGCGCGGCATCGCCGCGAGGAACACGACGCGATCGAGCGGGGCATGGCGCTGCTCGAATTCGTCGGCATCGCACCGAAGGCGGTGGAGAAGGCGCGCAACCTCTCCTACGGCGATCAACGCCGGTTGGAGATCGCCAGGGCGCTGGCCACCGAGCCGAAGCTGCTGTGTCTGGATGAGCCCGCGGCCGGTTTCAATCCGAGCGAGAAGTCGGCGCTGATGGATCTGATCCGCAAGATCCGCGATGACGGGTTCACGGTGCTGCTGATCGAGCACGATATGCGCCTGGTCATGGGCGTGACCGACCGAATCGTGGTGCTGGAGTTCGGCCGCAAGATCGCCGACGGACTGCCAGCGGATATCCGGGAGAACCCCGCGGTGATCGCCGCCTATCTCGGTGTGCCCGATGACGACACCGGCTCGGGGACGGCAAGCGCGCACGGGACGGATGGGTAGGAGCGGCGATGGTATCGAACAAAGAACCAGGCACCGGCGAGCAGACCGTGGGTCTGGCAAAGAGTGGCGCGGACGCACTGCTCGAAGTCGAGGACATGGTCGTCAACTACGGCAGAATCCAGGCGCTGCACGGGATTTCGCTGCGGGTGGCGCAGGGCGAGCTGGTGACACTGCTCGGCGCGAACGGTGCGGGCAAGACCACCACCATGCGCGCGCTTTCCGGTCTGCTGCCGTTGACTCGTGGCCGGGTCATCTTCGAGGGCCGCGACATCACCCACATGAAGGCGCATGAGCGAGTGGGCGAGGGCCTGATCCAGGCACCGGAAGGCCGGGGTGTCTTCCCCGGCATGACGGTGCAGGAAAACCTCGACATGGGTTGCTACGGAAGGCCGTTCAAGCAGAAGGCGGAGTACAGCCAGACCCTCGAGTGGGTGTTCGAGTTGTTCCCGCGCATGTCGGAACGACGCAAGCAGGTCGGCGGCACCCTGTCCGGCGGCGAGCAGCAGATGCTGGCCATCGGGCGGGCGCTGATGGCCAGGCCGCGACTGCTGTTGCTGGATGAGCCGTCGATGGGCTTGGCGCCCATGATCATTCAGCAGATCTTCCGGATCATCTCGGAGATCAACCAGCAGGGCACCACGGTGCTGCTGGTCGAGCAGAACGCCCAGCAGGCGCTCTCGCGCAGCAGCCGCGCCTACATCATGGAGACGGGCGAGGTGACCAAGACCGGCTCCGGCGCGGAGTTGCTCACCGATCCCGCGGTCAAGTCGGCGTACCTGGGCGTCGGCTAGTTCAGCGGTAAACCCCAGTGCCGCAAGGCCGTCCTCGAGGCATGATCATGACCATGAGTGGTCACGATGAGCTGATGGGTCTGGCCGAGCGGTACTGGGATTCCTTCCTGGCGGCCAAACCGAGTGATGCGACGCTGCTCGGCGACCGGCGGTTCGACGATCGCATCGAAGACCTGTCCGTCGCGGCCGAAGAGCGGTTGCTCTCGACCTGGCGCGAACTGTTGCGTCAGGTCGAGGCGCTCGACGCCGAACGGCTCGACCCGACCGACCGCATCACTCGCGGCCTGCTGCGCACCGAATTGACCAATGCGGTCGAGCGGTTGGAGTGGCGGCCGCTGGAAATGGCCGCCGACCAGATGGAGGGCGTGCACGCCTATGTGCTGACGCTGGCGCCGCAGACCAACGCGCCGCAGCCGGAAAATGCGCTCGCGCTGGTCCAGCGGTACCGGCAGTTCGGCACCATGCTGAGCCAGGCCGTCGCGCGGTTCCGGGACGGCCTCGCCGCGGGCCGCGTACCCGCGCGGATCACCATCGAGCGGTCGCTGAACCAGCTCGACGGATATCTGTCCTCGGAGCTGTCCGAAGACCCGTTCGTCACCCTCGCCGGTCCGCCGGACTGGGCCGGTACGGCCGACTGGCGCGCCGAATTGACCGAGGTGGCACGGGAAGTCATCCGCCCGGCGTTCCAGAGCTACCGGGAAACGCTGTTCGACGAGCTGCTGCCGGTGAGTCGTCCCGACGACAAACCGGGCCTGTGCTGGCTCGGTGCGGACGGCGAGGACATCTACCGTCGCCAGCTGCGCTACCACACCACCCTGCCCGACCTCGGCGCCGACGAGATCCACGACCTCGGGCTGACCGAGCTCGCCGCGCTGCGCGAGGAATACGCGACCATCGGCGAGCGGCTGTTCGGTACCGCCGACCTCGGCGAGATCTTCGGCAGGCTGCGCGACGATCCCGCGCTGCGCTACGCCGACGGCGAGCAGATCATGTTCGACGCCCGCCGGGCACTAACCTCGGCGACCGCCGAGATGGGCAACTGGTTCGGCAGGCTGCCCAAGGAATCCTGCGACATCGTGCCGGTGCCCGAATTCCTCGCCGCGGACGCGCCCGCGGCCTACTACTTTCCGCCTGCCGCGGACGGTTCCCGGCCCGGGACCTATTTCGTCAACCAGTACCACCCCACCGGTCGCGGGCAGTTCGAGACGGCCTCGGTGGCCTTCCACGAGGCCATCCCCGGCCATCACCTCCAGCTCACCATCGCCAACGAGCTCGACCACCTGCCGCGCTTCCAGCGGCAGTCCTACGCGAACACCGCGTTCGTCGAGGGCTGGGCGCTCTACACCGAGCGGCTCGCCGACGAAATGGGCTTGTACGAGGACGATTTGGGGCGGCTCGGGATGCTGTCGGGTGATTCGTGGCGATCGTGCCGCCTGGTCGTCGACACCGGTCTGCACACGAAAGGCTGGAGCAGGCAGCAGGCGATCGACTTCATGGTGGCCAACGCGCCGGTCGGCATCGCCGAGATCACCACCGAGGTCGACCGCTATATCGCCATGCCGGGGCAGGCGGTCGGCTACAAGATCGGTCAGCTGGAGATCCGGCGGCAGCGGTTGGCGGCCACCGAGCGCCTCGGCAGCGCCTTCGACATCAAGGCCTTCCACGACGTGGTGCTCGGCTCCGGCTCGGTCAGCTTGCCGGTGCTGCGGGAGCTCGTCGCGACCCTGTGAGTGCGCGCTGGGGCGCCGCGCAGCCGTAGTTACCTGCGTCACTGTGCGGCGGGGTCGACACCCGGTAGGGCCGCCGCGGGTGTCGGCGTATCAGCTTGTCGGTGGCGGTCCCTAGACTCTTGGGCGTGAGTTCACCCACGACTGCTCAGCGTCCCGCCACCGCGTCCGGCTCCAGCGAATCCGCACCGGGAGACCGGCCGACTCTGATGCTGCTGGACGGGCATTCGATCGCCTATCGCGCGTTCTTCGCGCTACCGGCGGAGAACTTCAAGACGGTGACCGGACAGACCACCAACGCGGTGTACGGATTCACCGCGATGCTGATCAATCTGCTGCGCGACGAGAAGCCGACGCATATCGCCACGGCCTTCGACGTGAACCGCAAGACGTTCCGTACCGAGGCTTACCCGGAATACAAGGCGAACCGCAGCGCCACACCGGACGAGTTCCGCGGGCAGGTCGAACTCACCAAGGACGTGCTCGGCGCGATGGGCATCCCGGTGATGGCGATCGAGGGTTTCGAGGCCGACGACATCATCGCGACACTCACCACGCGGGCGGTGGCCGAGGGATTCCGGGTGCTGATCGTCTCCGGTGACCGGGACGCCATCCAGCTGGTCAACGAGAACGTGACGGTGCTGTACCCGCGCAAGGGTGTGTCCGACTTGACCAGGTTCACCCCCGACGAGGTGTTCACCAAGTACGGCCTCACGCCGAGCCAGTACCCGGACTACGCGGCGCTGCGCGGCGACCCGAGCGACAACCTGCCCGGCATTCCCGGCGTCGGCGAGAAGACCGCCGCCAAGTGGATTCGCGAATACGGCGACCTGAACACGCTCGTCGAAAAGGTGGACGAGGTGAAGGGCAAGGTCGGCGACGCACTGCGGGCCAACCTGAGCAGCGTGGTGCTCAACCGTCAGCTCACCGAGATGGTGCGCGACATGCCGCTGCCTTACACACCCGACCAGCTGGCGCAGGCGCCGTGGGACCGCAACAAGATCCATCAGCTCTTCGACGACCTGGAGTTCCGCGTGCTGCGGGACCGGCTGTTCGAGACGCTGGCCCCGAAGGAGCCGGAGGCCGAGGCGGGCTTCGAGATCAGCGGCGGCGCGCTGGAGGTGGGCGCGGTGGCCGACTGGCTCGCCGAGCACGCGAAAGCCGGTGCCCGGCAGGGCGTCTCGATCGTCGGATCGGGCACCCCCGGCAGTGGCGACGTGCGCGCGGTTGCCATCGCGGCGGCCGACGGCGAGAGCGGCTACATCGACGTCGCCGTGCTGACCCCGGAAGACGAAGCGGCACTCGGCGCTTGGCTCGCCGACCCGGCCGTGCCGAAGGCGCTGCACGAGGCGAAGTCCGCCATGCACGCGTTGCGTGGTCGCGGCTGGACCCTCGGCGGACTCACCAGCGACACCGCGCTGGCCGCCTACCTGGTGCGTCCCGGTCAGCGCAGCTTCAACCTCGACGACCTTTCGCTGCGTTACCTGCGCCGCGAACTGCGGGCCGAGACCAATGAGACCCCGCAGCTGTCGCTGCTCGACGACGAGGACACCGTCGACGCCGAAGTCGCGCAGACCGAGATGCTGCGCGCCAGGGCCGTCGCCGACCTCGCCGCCGCGCTCGACACCGAGCTCGAGCAGATCGAATCCGTCCCGCTGCTCGAGGACATGGAACTGCCGCTGCTCAGCGTGCTCGCCAACCTGGAGGACGCGGGCATCGCGGTCGACACCGACCAACTGGAGACATTGCAGCGCCAGTTCGCCGACAAGGTGACCGAGGCGGCCAACGCGGCCTACGAGGTGATCGGCAAGCAGATCAACCTCGGCTCGCCGAAGCAGCTGCAAGTGGTGCTGTTCGACGAGCTCGACATGCCGAAGACCAAGCGCACCAAGACCGGCTACACCACCGACGCCGACGCGCTGGAATCGCTGTTCGAGAAGACCGAGCACCCGTTCCTGCAACATCTGCTCGAACACCGCGACGCCACCAGGCTGAAGGTGACCGTCGACGGCCTGTTGAAGTGCGTCGCCGACGACGGGCGCATCCACACCACGTTCAACCAGACCATCGCCGCCACCGGCCGGCTCTCGTCCACCGAGCCGAACCTGCAGAACATCCCGATCCGCACCGACACCGGCAGGCAGATCCGCGACACCTTCGTCGTCGGCTCGGGTTACCAGTCGCTGATGACCGCGGACTACAGCCAGATCGAGATGCGCATCATGGCGCATCTGTCCGCCGATGAGGGCCTGATCGAGGCCTTCAACTCCGGCGAAGACCTGCACACCTTCGTGGCGTCCAAGGCATTCGACATCCCGATCGCCGAGGTGACCCCCGAACTGCGCCGCCGGATCAAGGCGATGTCCTACGGTCTCGCCTACGGCCTGAGCTCCTATGGTCTTGCCGCCCAGCTGAAGATCAGCACCACCGAGGCCAAGGAGCAGATGGACGTCTACTTCGCGCGCTTCGGCGGCATCCGCGACTACCTGTACGAGGTGGTCGAGCAGGCCCGCAAGGTCGGCTACACCTCCACCCTGTTCGGCAGGCGTCGCTACCTGCCGGATCTGGATTCCAGCAACCGGCAGCGCCGCGAGGCCGCCGAGCGGATGGCCCTCAACGCCCCGATCCAGGGCACCGCCGCCGACATCATCAAGGTCGCGATGATCAATGTGCACAAGGCGATTCAAGAGGCCGGACTGCGCTCCCGGATGCTGCTGCAGATCCACGACGAATTGCTGTTCGAAGTCGCCGACGGCGAGCGGGAAACCTTGGAAACACTGGCCCGCGAACAAATGTCGGCCGCCATCCACCTCTCGGTACCCCTGGACGTCTCGGTCGGCACCGGCCGAAGCTGGGATAACGCCGCCCACTGAGCACCAGCGATCGGCGCCGCGCCAAAGCACGCCTGCCGCGCACCTTTTCGCAGAGTGCGCGCGAATTCGCTAGCGATTTCGTGTGCGGCAGGGTGAGTTGTGAGCGGCGGCCGAGCTGTGCGCAGCGGGGCGTACTGACGCGCTAATCGCCCCTCGTGCGCACCTTTTCGGTTGGCGCGCGTAGTTATCCGCTAGCGATTGGTGCGCGGCGGGATGAGTTGTGCGCGGCGGGGCGGGGGCGTGCGGGGTGGGGCGTTGGCGAGTTGCTACGGCTGGTGGCGGACGAGGCGGGCCGAGCCGGAGGTGAGGTCCACTTCGTCGCGCGGGGGTGCACCATCGGACTTGTCTTCCTTGTGCATCAGCGTTGTCAGTCGTTGCTCGAACTCGTACTGCTTGGACCCCTGGAAGACGGCGGTCACTTCCTCGAAGCCGGTGGCCGAGATCGGACTACCGGCGCGCTTGCGCGTCCACGGCAGGATCCGGCTGCCGGTGAGCCTGTTCCACAGCACTTCGGCGAAGGCGACGACGATGAGCAGGATGGCCAGCCCGGGGATGGTCATGGCGACGAGAGCACCCATGGCTCCGAAGGTACGCGGCCGCGGGGTCGCCGGGCCTGAGCTGGGTAAACAATACTCGCCAGTAGACAAAACGGGCAGCAAATATGGTTGCTATTGCGCCGAGATGTCCCTATCCTCAAGCGCGTGCCGAATCCCGCCGACCGCCACAGCGCAGCGCTCAACGTCGCAGACCGCGACAGCGTTGTGCTACTTCCGCTTACCGCGATGGTGGCGCAGCGGCGACTTCTCGTAGTAACCCGCCGTAGCGGGGTCTGATTCGGACCGGCCCCCTCGCTGCGGGCTGAATGACTTGTTAGTGCTGGTCCCCTCTGTCAACTGAGCCACGACATTCCTCGGGAAGACCTACTTTCAATGACAATCCTCACTCTCGATACCCACACGTTCCATGCCGCCGCCCCCAAGGGCCTGCGCGCCGAAAGTGCCGGTCTCACACCGGCGCAATTCCACCAGCGCTACTGCGAACACACCGGGCCGATCCGGCTGGGCGACTGGTCGCCCGCGGGTAGCCGGACCGCGGATTTCGCCGTCACGCTGGAGTTCGCCGACCACCTGCGCACGGTTGTCGCCTCCGGCAGCCTCGTCGCGGCGATGACCTCCGCCCTCTACGAGGAGGGCTACCACGTCGAGATCCTGCAATTCCACCAGCGCAAAACCGGCGAAGGCACCGCGACCTTCGTGCAGTGCGAATGCAACGGCAGGCGCGGCTGGGGTGCGGCACTGGCCGACGACGGCGCCGAATCGACGGTTCGCGCGATGATCGCCGGCGTCAACCTGCTCGGTAGCTGAGAACCGAAACAAGGGCCGTTCCTCGCCATGAGAGGAACGGCCCTTGTGATTCGACGAGACGAGTTACTGGTCGGCGCCGGCCTGTTGCTCGGCGAGCTGCTTGCGCACTTCGTCCATGTCCAGTTCCTTCACCTGGGTGACCAGGTCCTCCAGCGCGGCGGGCGGCAGTGCGCCGGGCTGCGCGAAGACCAGCACACCCTCGCGGAACGCCATGATGGTCGGGATGGAGCGAATATTGGCGGCGGCCGCGAGCCCCTGCTGGGCTTCGGTGTCGACCTTGCCGTGCACGACATCGGCGTGCTTCTCCGAGGAGGCCTCGAAGGTGGGTGCGAAGCTCTTGCATGGGCCGCACCACTCAGCCCAGAAATCGACGAGTACCACGTCGTTTCCGGTGACTACCTCGTCAAAATTCTGTTCGGTCAGCGTCTGGGTGGCCATGACGTCCTCTCGTATTCGGTATGCCAGCTGTAACGCCGGCCGTTGTCTTTATCTTCCACGGCCGAGGCAGCCAACGGATGCCGAGTCGGGTTGTTGTCCTCAATGAGGTCTTCCCCGGCAGGGGCGGCCTGACACCCCCCTAATTCGGCCGACTACACCCCCTGCCTCCAGGAAATAGCGGGTCGCGGCCCGCCTGGATGGGCCGGTGCGCGGGCACTCGCGGCTCGACGCGAGGATGGTGCGGTGAACGAGGCGAATGAGCAGCGGATGCGACTCGGACTGATCGACGGGGACGGCATCGGCCCCGAAGTGGTGCGTGCCACCCAGCAGGTCGTCGACGAGGCGGTGTCGGCGGTGGGCGCCGCGCCGATCGAATGGGTGCCGCTGCTCATGGGCCATCGAGCCATCGAGGAATACGGCGATCCGCTGCCGGAGCAGACCCTGACCGCGCTGGACGACGTGCACGCCTGGATCCTCGGCCCGCACGACAATGCCTCCTACCCGGCGCAATACCGCACCGCGGTCGCGCCGGGCGGTGCGATCCGCAAGCGATTCGGCCTGTACGCCAACATCCGCCCGGCCCGGGCATTCGTCGGCGTGCACGCGGCGGCGCCGAAGATCGACCTGGTCATCGTCCGGGAGAACAGCGAAGGTTTCTACGCCGATCGCAATATGTTCGCCGGATCGGGGGAGTTCCGGCCGACCGAGGACGTGGCGATGGCGGTCGGCGTGGTGACCCGGAAGGCATGTGAGCGAATCGCGCACGAGGCGCTGCGGCTCGCCGCGACGCGTCGCAATCGGCTCACCATTGTGCACAAGGCCAATGTGCTGCCGATGACCATGGGCCTGTTCCGCGACGTTTGCTATGAGATTGCCCACGCTTATCCGGGGGTGCGGGTGGACGACGAACACGTCGACGCCACCGCCGCCCATCTGGTCCGTGCCGCCGCCGACTACGACGTTTTGGTCACCGAAAACCTCTTCGGCGACATCCTCTCCGACCTCGCGGGCGAGCTGAGCGGCTCGCTCGGCCTGGCCGCTTCGCTCAACTGCTCGGCCGAACACGCCATGGCACAGGCCGTGCACGGTGCCGCGCCCACCCTCGCCGGGCACAACAGCGCGAATCCGGCCGCCCTGCAACTGTCCTCGGCAATGTTGTTGCGCTGGTTGGGAACTCGCGCGGGTGACGGCGCCATTGGACACGCCGCGGAGCGCATCGAACGAGCCGTCGCGGCCACCTTCGAGGCGGGTATCGCGACCGCGGACCTTGGCGGACTCGCATCGACCAGCGAGTTCACCGAACAGGTTTGTGCTAGGGTCCACCGCCGGTAGTCAGAGTGTGGTAGCTCGGAGTGTTCAGCAAGGAACGGATCAATCTTCCGTTACTGTCCAGCACGAAGCGTCTCGGTCGCTTAGATTGCCAACGGGTGGTGACACCCGGGTTTCTTGAATCCGAAATGTGGAGGGCTGCTGTGTCTGTTCGATCGGTTCTTGGCAGGCGCGCCCTGCAGGCGATGTGCGTACTCGCCGGAGGCGCACTTGTCCTGACGGGCTGTAGTAATACCGAAGACTCCGGACCTGCCGTGGAGAAGGTGCAGGGGGTCGAGAAAGTCGACGCGATCGCGGCGCAGCTCCCCGACAAGATCAAGCAGTCCGGCAAGCTCATTGTCGGCGTGAACGTCCCGTACCAGCCCAACGAGTACAAGGACCCGAGCGGCAAGATCGTCGGTTACGACGTGGATCTGATGGACGCAGTCGCCGCCACCCTCGGCCTGAAGGCCGAATACGTCGAGTCCGCCTTCGAGAAAATCATTCCCGCGATCCAGGCCGGTACCTACGACGTGGGCATGTCGTCGATGACCGACTCCAAGGAGCGGGAGAAGGAAGTCGATTTCGTCACCTACTACAGCGCGGGCATCCAGTGGGCGCAGCAGAAGGGCAAGCCGATCGACCCGAACAACGCGTGCGGCAAGCGGGTTGCCGTGCAGGCCACGACGGTCGAGCACACTGAAGAGGTACCGGCAAAGAGCGCGAAGTGCGTGGCCGAAGGCAAGCCCCCCATCGATATGAAGGCCTTCGATGAGCAGAGCGCCGCGACCAACGCCGTCGTGCTCGGCCAGGTCGACGCGATGTCGGCCGATTCTCCGGTGACCGCGTACGCGATCAAGCTGAGCGAGGGCAAGCTCGAAAAGGCCGGTGCCGCTTTTGAATCCGCTCCCTACGGCTGGCCAGTTCCGAAGGGCTCGCCGCTGGCAGCGGCGCTGCAGAAGGCGGTGCAGCACCTGATGGACAACGGAAAGTACCTGGAGATCGCGAAGAATTGGGGCGTCGAGGAAGGCGCGATCACCAAGTCGGTTATCAACGGTGCCGTGAGCTGATCGATGACCTCGAACGAAACCAAGCCGGAGCCCGGCGATCCCGGGCCCGGTATGGCAGACCTGTCGGGTGAGCCGGAACCGATCAAAGCGGTTCCGTTGCGCAGGCCCGGGCGGTGGATCGCCGCCGTGCTCATCCTGGTGCTCGTCGGGCTTTTCCTCTACGGTGCCGCGACCAACCCGGCCTATCGCTGGGAGATCTACGCGAAGTACCTGTTCGACAGCCGGATCGTCGCCGGTGCGGTGGTCACCCTCGAACTGACCGTGCTCGCCATGGCGATCGCCGTCTCGCTCGGCACGGTGCTCGCGGTAATGCGGCTTTCGCCGAACCCGGTGCTGCGCTCGGCGGCCTGGGTGTATCTGTGGATCTTCCGCGGCACACCGGTGTATGTGCAGTTGGTGTTCTGGGGCCTGTTCCCGTCGCTGTATACGACGATCGTGCTCGGCGTCCCGTTCGGCCCGCATCTGCTGGAGCTGGACATCCAGCACCTGCAGGCGGCATTCACCTTCGCGGTGATCGGTCTCGGCCTCAACGAGGCCGCCTACATGGCCGAAATCGTCCGTGCCGGAATCAATTCCGTCGGTGAAGGACAGCGCGAGGCCTCGACGGCGCTCGGCATGTCCTGGAGTCTGACAATGCGGCGGACCGTACTGCCGCAGGCCATGCGGGTGATCATCCCGCCGACCGGCAACGAGCTGATCGGCATGCTGAAAACCACGTCGCTGGTCACCGCGATCCCGCTCAGCATCGACCTCTACGGTCGGGCCCGCGACATCTCCGCCGTGAACCTGCGCCCGATCCCGCTGTTGCTCGCCTCGGCCACCTGGTACCTCGCGATCACCAGCGTGCTGATGGTCGGGCAGTTCTACCTGGAGCGTTACTACTCGCGCGGCCTGTCCCGGCAGTTGACCGGCAAGCAGCTGCAGGAGCTCGCCGACGCCCAGACGATTGTGAAGGCCAAATGAGTGCGGACGCGAGTGTTGATAAAGACACTCTTCCGATGATCGTCGCCGACCGGGTGTGCAAGAACTTCGGCGCGTTGCAGGTGCTCAAGGGTGTTTCGCTGGAGGTCGGCCGCGGCGAGGTGTTGTGTGTCATCGGGCCGTCCGGCTCAGGCAAGTCCACCTTCCTGCGCTGCATCAACCACCTCGAGCAGGTGAATGCCGGTCGGCTCTATGTGGACGGCGAGCTCGTCGGCTACCAGGAGAAGAACGGCAAGCTCTACGAGCTGCACCCGCGCGAGGCCGCCCGGCAGCGCCGCGAAATCGGCATGGTGTTCCAGCATTTCAATCTGTTCCCGCACCGCACGGTGCTGGAGAACGTGATCGAGGCGCCGACCCAGGTCAAGAAGCTCCGCAAGGCCGAGGCGGTGACCAGGGCGCAGGAGCTGCTGGACCGAGTCGGCTTGGCGGAGAAGGCGAACGCCTACCCGGCGCAGCTGTCCGGCGGACAGCAGCAGCGCGTCGCCATCGCCCGCGCGCTGGCGATGGACCCGAAGCTGATGCTGTTCGACGAGCCGACTTCGGCCCTGGACCCGGAGTTGGTCGGCGAGGTGCTCGCGGTGATGCGTGAGCTCGCCCAGTCGGGCATGACCATGGTCGTGGTCACCCACGAAATGGGCTTCGCCCGCGAGGTCGCCGACAAGCTCGTCTTCATGGACGCCGGGGTGATCGTCGAAGCAGGCGCGCCCCGCGACCTGCTCGCCAACCCGAAACACGAACGCACCCAAGCCTTCCTGTCCCGTCTCCTCTGAGCCAGGGTGCGCACACCCTTTCCGCAAGCCGCACACCGGGTGTGCGGCTGACGGAAAGGGTGTGCGGCCGCGGTTTCAGGACGGTTCTGGGGTCTGGCGGAGTGCGATGCGTAGTTGGCCCAGGAGGACTTTCGCCGCTGGGGTGCCTGGGCGGTCGGTGCGCCAAACCAGGGCGAGTCTGCCGTGGAGTTCGGGCTGGATGATGCGGACGGTGCGCACGCCGAAAGCCGTTGCCTCCTCGGCGGTGAGCGCCGGTACCACGGCGATGCCGAGTCCGCGCGCGGCGAGCTGGAGCAGGAGCGGGGGAGCTGCCGCTTCGAAGGCGATGTTCGGTGTGAAACCGGCTGCGGCGCAGGAGCGTTCGAAGACGCCGCGGATGCCGGTGCCGGGCGGTAGGCAGATCAGTGGGTGGTCACGCAGTGCGGTGAGCGGGATTTCGTCGCCGTGCGTCCGATCATCGGCCGCTACGGCGGCGACCACCGCCGTCTCCAACACCACATCCAGGCCGATGCCGGAATCCATTGGACCGCCGGATAATCCGATCAAAGCAATGTCGAGGTCGCCGCGGCTCAGTGCCGCGAGCATCCGTTCGGAGGTGTCCTCGGTGAGACTGATGCCGACCTGCGGGTGATCGTCGTGGAAGTCCGCCAGCACGGCGGCGACATCGAATTCCTCGGTGGCGGCGCCGGAGATGAGGCCGACGCGGACGTGCCCGCGCAGCAGGCCGGTGAATTCGTCCACCGTCTGGGTGATCCGTTCGGTCGCCGCCAGTGCGGCGCGGGCGTGCTTCAGCACCGCCGTCCCGATCTCGGTTGGCGTCACCGTGCGGCCGCTGCGGTCGAGCAATTGCTGCCCGAGCTCGCGTTCGAGCTGGCGGATCTGCGCGCTCAAGCCCGGTTGCGCCAGGTGCAGGCGCGCGGCGGCACGGGTGAAGTTGGCTTCCTCCACCACGGTGACGAAATAGCGGAGCTGACGCAGTTCCATAACTATCAATTCTAGAGTCGAGAAGATCTATCTGTTGTACTTCTGACTCAACGGCGAGCATCGTCGGAGTCATGGGAAACAACGCAGCACACAACATCGACACTGACACCTTCACCGGCCCGGTCTTCCGCCCGGGAGACACCGGATACGACGAGGAGATCGCGGGCTTCCAGACCGCCTACGCGCACCGGCCCGCCCTCGTCGTCGGCGCCGTGCACGCCGAGGACGTCCGCGCCGCAGTGGAATACGCTGCGCGTCAGGCTCTTCCGGTTGCGGTGCAGGCGACCGGTCACGGGCTGTCGGTCGCGGCCGATGGGGGAGTGCTGATCAGCACGCGCCGGATGACCGCCGTCGAGATCGACCCGGCCGCCCGGACCGCACGGATCGGCGCCGGAGTGCGCGCAGGCGCCCTGGTCGAGGCCGCCGCGGCGCACGGTCTCGCACCGCTGAGCGGTTCCTCGCCCTCGGTCGGCGTGGTCGGCTATCTGCTCGGTGGTGGAGTCGGCCTGCTGGCAAGGCAATTCGGCTACGCGGCCGAGCAGGTGCGCGCCGTCGAACTGGTCACCGCCGACGGGCGGATGCGCAGGCTCGTCCCCGGCGACGAGCTGTTCGGTGCCGTGCTGGGCAGTGGCGGCAATTTCGGCGTGGTGACCGCGGTCGAGCTCGCCCTGCTGCCGGTCACCGAGGTGTACGGCGGCCAGCTGGTATTCGACGCCCCGCTGGTCGAGCAGGCGCTGGAGGTCTGGCGGCGATGGGCCGCAACGGTTCCCGACGAGCTGACCTCCACCGTCGCCACGCTGACCTTCCCCGACATCCCGCAGGTCCCCGCCGCGCTGCGCGGCCGCTATGTGGCGTCGTTCCGCATCGCCTACAACGGTTCCGCCGAGGCGGGCGAGCGGCTGGTGGCGCCGCTGCGCGCGGTGGGCGACCGACTGAAGGACGATCTACGCACGATGCCCTACACCGAGTCGCACACCATCCACAGCGACCCCGACCACCCGCATGCCTACGCCGCCACCAACGCGTTGCTCAGCGACCTCAACGGAGACACGTTGTCCGCCTTGCGCGCTGCGGCGGGACCGGGTTCCGACGCCGTCGTCGACATCCGTCACCTCGGCGGCGCGTTGAGCACGCCGAGCCGGACCGGTACCGTCGTCGACCACCGCGATGCCGCCTACCTCGTCCGCGTCATCACCGACTCCGACGACGCCACCGCCGCCAAGGACAAGATCCGCACCGCCCTCGCCCCCTGGACCATCGGCCACAGCCTCAACTTCCTTTACGGTGCGGGCGCGGACGCCGACGAGGCCCAAACCCGGGCCGGATACACCCCAGGCACCTACACCCGCCTCGCCACCCTGAAGGCAAAGTACGACCCGCACAACATGTTCCGCTTCAACCGCAACATTCGCCCCGCCGCGAACTGAGCCGCTACCGGGCCCCCGCGAACCGGCACCGAGATTCGCGGGAGCTTCCGGTAGTGCCAATCGGAGTATCAGTCTGCTAGCCTAGTGATATCACTTTGATACTTGGAGGATGTCATGAAGCTTCGGCCCGCATTACACGTCAACGGCTTCTTGGTGCTGGTGGCGTGGCTGGTGCTCACCCTCGTGTTCGGTGGCGCCGCCGCGTGGGGCTACCTCGCGATGGCGCGGGACCAGAACGTGCCCGCCCTGATCGGCGCGATCGTCGCCACCTTCGTGGTGCTCGTGCTGCTGCTGGCGGCGACCGGTCTGATCATCGTGAACCCGAACGAAGCCCAGGTGGTGCAGTTCTTCGGCCGCTACATCGGCTCGGTGAGCGAGCCCGGCTTCTACTCGGTGCTCCCGCTCACCGACCGTCGCCGGATCTCCTTGCGGGTGCGTAACTTCGAGACGCAGAAGCTGAAGGTCAACGACGCCGACGGCAACCCGGTCGAGATCGCCGCCGTGGTGGTCTACCGCGTGGTCGACAGCTTCAAGGCCGCGTTCTCCGTCGACGACTACGAGGAGTACGTGCAGACCCAGTCCGAGGCCGCGGTCCGGCACCTGGCCACCACGCACCCGTACGACTCGCACGACGCGACCCGCACCAGCCTGCGCGACGGCGCCGAGGTGGCCGAGGAACTCACCGTCGAGTTGCGCGACCGCACCGAGCTGGCCGGCATCGAGGTCCTCGAGGCCCGCATCACCCACCTCGCCTACGCCCCGGAAATCGCCCAGGCCATGCTGGTCCGCCAGCAGGCCGCCCAGGTGGTCGCCGCCCGCACCCAGATCGTCGAGGGCGCGGTCGGCATGGTCAGCCTCGCGCTGGAGCGGCTCACCGAACAGGGCGTCGTGGAATTGGACGAGGAGCGCCGCGCCGCAATGGTTTCCAACCTGCTTGTGGTCCTTTGCGGTGACCGGGCCACCCAGCCTGTCGTGAACACCGGCTCCCTCTACAACTGAGCGCCGAAGCCCATGGCTGAGCGCAAAAAGCTGCTGTTACGGCTCGATCCGGCCGTCCACGAGGCCATCGCCAAGTGGGCAGCCGACGACCTGCGCAGCATCAATGCCCAAATCGAGTACGCCATCCGGCTAGCCCTCGAACAAGCAGGCCGCAAGCCGAAATAGCCGAATCGATCAACCGACGGGTCCGGGCCTATGCCCGGACCCGTCTTCGTTCTTCGAACGGGACATAGCGGAGGGCTTATTCGCGTTTTGCCGCAGCCGTGTCCCGCTCGGTGAGCAGGGCTAGGTAGGTGGCCAGGTGGGCGCCGCCGGTGAGCATGGCGTGGCCGCGGTGGGTGAGGCGGGCTTGCCATTCGTCGAGGACGTCGGCTAGGTCGGGTGAATCGCCTGCGGCGCGTAGGTGATCGATGAAGAGTTTGATGCGGGGGAGGGGGTAGCCGCCGCGGCGGAGTTGGTTGGTCACGTGGGCGTCGCGCACTACGTCGGGTGGGTAGACGCGGTAGCCGGTCGCTCGATCGCGGTGCGGGCGCAGGATGCCCGCGGCTTCCCATTTGCGCAGGGACGCGGGATGGATGCCGACGCGATGCGCCAAGGCGCCGATAGTCATTGCGGCGGTGCTGTTCTCGGTGGGGGCTGGGTCGGCGGACAGGGCGTCGAGGGCGGCGGCGACCTCGTCGAGGGTGCGGCGTTCGTGCAAGAGGTCGGCGTGCGCCTGATCGATGAGACGAAACATTGTCGCCTGGTCCGGTCGGTGCGCGGCGCGCAGAATGGCGGCGGACGTCTGATGCCCGTAGCCATGGCGCAGGGCCAGGAAGGCGCGCAGCGCTTGCGCGTGTGCCTCGGTGTATCGGCGGTACCCGGTGTCGCTGCGTTCGGCGGGCGGGAGGATTCCTTCGTCCTCATAGTTGCGGACCGCCTGGGTGGACAGACCGTGTTCGTGTGCAAGGTCGGCGGGCCGCAGAGCTCGTGCTGGCATCTCACTATTTTGAAGGTTTACGCCGCCTTTATCAGCTAGTACTTGGAAAAGTGCCAACCGAGTGTTCAACGATACGGTCGAAGGTGTCGAACGGAATTCCAGAAAGGCACCTCATGACCAGGCAACTCTCCCTTCGCGACATCGCCTTCGATCTCGGCACCGGCAGCACCGAACTCGGTGTCGGTGTCGGCCGGTTCCTCGGCACGCTCGAACGGCCGCCCGTCCTCCTCGGTCTCGGTGAGCCGACACATGGCGTCGAGGCGTTCCCCCAACTGCGCAATCAACTGCTGGCGTACTTGGTCGAGCAGCAGGGGTACCGCGCCATCGCTCTCGAAAGCGATTGCCTCGCAGCAGTTGTCGTGGACGACTACGTGCGGACCGGTGCGGGCGACCTGGACGAGGTCCTCGCCACCGGATTCAGCCACGGCTTCGGTGCGGCTCCGGCCAATCGAGAGTTGGTCACCTGGCTGCGTGAGCACAACGCGGGCCGCGACCCCCGCGATCAGGTGCGGTTCTATGGCTTCGACGCACCGCTGGAAATGGCCGCCGCCCCGAGCCCGCGCGCCGCTTTGCTCGGCGCGCACGAGTATCTGCGCGAGCACCTGCCCGCCGGACGCGTCCCGCACGACCGCGACACCCTCGACGCTCTGCTCGGGGCCGACGCCGACTGGTCCAACCCCGCCGCCATGTACGACGCGGCAGACTCCATCGGTGACACCGACAACGCGCGCGCACTGCGTTTGGCCGCCGACGACATCGTGGCCCGCTTCGAGGCACACGCGCCCGGTCTGCGACAAGCCAGCTCGGACAACGACTTCGAACGCGCGTTGATGCTCGCGAGGGCGGCGCACGGCCTGCTGCGCTACCACGCGGAGATGGCGAAGCCGGGACCGGAACGGTTCAGCCTGCTGACCGGGTTGCGCGACGCCACGATGGCGGAGAATTTGCTCGCCATCGCCCGCGTGCAGGCGCACCACGGACCCTGCCTGGTCTTCGCCCAGAACGCACACCTGCGGCGCACCGAGTCCGCCATGCGTTTCGGCGGCATGGACGTGCACTGGTGGAGCGCGGGCGCGCTGACCGCGCCTGTTCTCGACAGTGGCTACGCGTTCATCGCGCTCGACTGCGATCGGTGGGTGGACAATCCCGCGGTTCAGCGACAACCGCACGACTTCCAGGCGGTGCTCGGGGACGCCACGGCGAGCCGGGCGCTGTTTCCGGCGCGCCCGTTGGCTGCCGCCTTGGCCGGACAGGTGGTGTCCGCACGCGTCTCGGACGACCAGCGATACGCCCCATTCGACCCCGCCGGACTCGATGGCGCCGACGCCATCGTCTTGCTCGAGTCGATCTAGCGGGGCTTCTCGGTGACGAAAATGGCGGTGCCGGGGAAGATTTCGCCGCGCAGCGGGCTCCACTGACCCCACTCGCGCTCCAGCCACTCGGGCCAGTCCGGTTCGACGATGTCCACCAGCAGCAGCCCCGCGCCGACGATCTCCCGGACCCGGTCGCCCATCGTGCGGTGGTGTTCGACGTAGGTCGGTTCGCCCTCGCTGTCGACCTCCACATAGGGCGTGCGATCGAAGTACGGGATGGTGGCGGTGAGCCCGGCCGGGCCGGGGTCGTCGGGGAAGATCCAGCGCATCGGGTGGTTCACCGAGAACACCCAGCGGCCGCCCGGCCGCAGCACCCGCGCCACCTCGCGCATCACCTGCGCGGAATCGGCCACGAACGGGATCGCACCGAACGCCGAGCAGGCCAGGTCGAACGATTCGTCACCGAACGGCAGCGTCTCGGCACCCGCCTGGATCAGCGGCACCTGCGGCCCGCCGCGCTCCATCGCGGCCCGGCCGCGCGCCAGCATCCCGATCGACAGATCGAGCCCAACCGGGTGCGCGCCCTGTCCGGCCAGCCAGCGCGAGCACGGCGCCGAGCCACACCCGATCTCCAGGATCCGCTTGCCCGCGACGTCACCGAGGAATCGCATATCGCCCTCGTGCAGGCCCTCCGGGCACCAGATGAACTCACCGTCTGGGGAATCGACGCCCAGAAAATCGGCATGCGTCTCGTGATATTGACCCGCGTCGGCGTCCCACCAGCGGCGGCTGGCCTGCTGGCTCGCGGCCGAGTCGATCCGGGTTCGCGCGGTCCCCGCGGTTCCGAGCAGTGTGTTTGCCTCTGCATGGCGATCTTCCGACACGCCGTCAGCGTATCCCGGCGTGGCGGCCGGACCGGTTTGCCCGGCCGGACCAAGGTCGCGTACGCTGAACGCGCGAGTGCCTTCAGTACAGCCGTACCGGAGTCAACCACCCGTGCTGAGTTTCACGTGCGTTACGTGCGGTACGTTCCTAGTGTCCGTCTTCACACCACCGCGGTGAATTCGCCAGCGTACCGAAAGTTCCAATGTCCGCAACCGACCACAATCCGTCCGGAGCAAACCGACATATGCCCACCACCGTCACCTCGCCGCAGGTAGCCGTCAACGACATCGGCTCCGCCGAGGATTTCCTCGCCGCCATCGACGCCACGATCAAGTACTTCAACGACGGCGACATCGTCGAAGGAACCATCGTCAAGGTCGACCGCGACGAGGTCCTGCTCGACATCGGTTATAAGACCGAAGGCGTCATCCCTTCCCGCGAACTCTCCATCAAGCACGATGTCGACCCCAATGAGGTCGTTTCCGTGGGCGATGAGGTCGAGGCCCTCGTTCTCACCAAGGAGGACAAGGAAGGCCGCCTGATCCTGTCGAAGAAGCGGGCGCAGTACGAGCGCGCGTGGGGCACGATCGAGGAGCTCAAGGAGAAGGACGAGGCCGTCAAGGGCACCGTCATCGAGGTCGTCAAGGGCGGCCTGATCCTCGACATCGGTCTCCGCGGCTTCCTGCCCGCCTCGCTCGTCGAGATGCGCCGGGTTCGCGACCTCCAGCCGTACGTCGGCAAGGAGATCGAGGCCAAGATCATCGAGCTGGACAAGAACCGCAACAACGTGGTCCTGTCCCGCCGCGCCTGGCTCGAGCAGACCCAGTCCGAGGTCCGCAGCGAGTTCCTGCACCAGCTGCAGAAGGGCCAGGTCCGCAAGGGTGTGGTCTCCTCGATCGTCAACTTCGGTGCCTTCGTGGACTTGGGCGGCGTCGACGGCCTTGTGCACGTCTCCGAGCTGTCCTGGAAGCACATCGACCACCCGTCCGAGGTTGTCGAGGTCGGCACCGAGGTCACCGTCGAGGTGCTCGACGTCGACCTGGACCGCGAGCGGGTTTCGCTGTCGCTCAAGGCGACTCAGGAAGACCCGTGGCGTCAGTTCGCCCGGACCCACGCGATCGGCCAGATCGTGCCAGGAAAGGTCACCAAGCTGGTCCCGTTCGGTGCGTTCGTGCGCGTCGAAGAGGGCATCGAGGGCCTGGTGCACATCTCCGAGCTGGCCGAGCGCCACGTGGAGGTCCCGGACCAGGTTGTCGCGGTCGGCGACGACGCGATGGTCAAGGTCATCGACATCGACCTGGAGCGTCGCCGGATCTCGCTGAGCCTCAAGCAGGCCAACGAGGACTACCACGCCGAGTTCGACCCGTCGAAGTACGGCATGGCTGACAGCTACGACGACCAGGGCAACTACATCTTCCCCGAGGGCTTCGATCCCGACACCAACGAGTGGCTCGAGGGCTTCGACAAGCAGCGCGAAGAGTGGGAAGGCCGCTACGCCGAGGCGGAGCGTCGCCACAAGATGCA
Organism: Nocardia iowensis; assembly: GCF_019222765.1. Taxonomy (NCBI): domain Bacteria; kingdom Bacillati; phylum Actinomycetota; class Actinomycetes; order Mycobacteriales; family Nocardiaceae; genus Nocardia; species Nocardia iowensis. The sequence continues at coordinate 2,712,014 of NZ_CP078145.1, forward strand.
CACCGCTCAGATGGAGAAGATGGCGGCCGACGCCGCGGCCGAGGCCGCGAACGGTGGCGGCGGCTCGAACTACTCCTCCGAGAGTGGCGCGCAGGCTGCTTCGTCCTCCTCCACCAGCTCGTCCGAGTCGGCCGGCGGTTCGCTGGCCAGCGACGCGCAGCTGGCGGCTCTGCGGGAGAAGCTCTCCGGCAACGCCTGATAGGTACACGTGACGAAGGCCCCGGTCCGGAATGGACCGGGGCCTTCGCCCATTTCGGACCCGGTTGCCGCACGGCGTGCACCGCTTCGCCCGCTCCGGAGACGGCTCCCGGTATCCTGAGCGATGATGTCCGATGCCGCGGTAGAGCTTCCGTCGACTTCCTGGGAGCGCAGGAAGATCGAGGCGATGAGCCGCATTCAGCGGGTCGCGCTGGATCTCTTCGACGCGCACGGATACCGGAATGTGACGATCGAGCGGGTCGCCGCCGAGGCGGGGGTATCGCCGAGCTCGGTCTACCGATACTTCGGGACCAAAGAGATGCTCGTCCTGCACGACGAGGCGGATCCGAAGGTCCTCGACGCCATCCGCACCGCAGGCGGGGCCGCCACCGTCGAACCCGTCGATCTGATCGCCGTCGCGCGGATGCTGGTCCCGCTGTTGATCGATTCACTGCTGACCGAGGAGTCGGAACGCCGGATCCGGCAACGACTGCAATACATGGCGGCCATCCCCGAGATCAAGGTCGGCCAGACCAAGCAGATGCGCGATCTAGAGGATCAGTTCCGGACGCTGTTCGCCGACCGAACCGGCTTCGGCCCCAACGATCTTCGGGTGCGGATGGCCGCGGCGACCGCGGTCTGGGGCTGCGTGGCAGCCCTCGACCATTGGGCCGGAAAGGATTTCGCCGGACCACTGAAGGACGTCTACACCCAGGCCATCGGCTCGATCATCGACCAGATCGAGGTCATGTTCCGATAGTCACCCGGTCCACGCGCGACCCGCGCTTCGGCAGCCACCAATTCCACCGACCGAACAATCGCATGAACGCGGGGACAAGCACCAACCGCACCAGAACGGCGTCGATCGCGATGGCGACGGCCAGCGCGAACCCGATCTGCTTCAGCTCCAACACATCCGCGGTCACGAAGCTGGCGAAGACGGCAACCATGATGGCGGCCGCCGCGCTGATCGGCCGGGCCGTGCGCTGTAATCCATCGGCGACGGCCGCCGCGTTGTCGTGGTTGGCATCCCAGTGTTCCTTCATGCGGCGGATGAGGAACACCTCGTAATCCATTGACAGGCCGAACAACACCGCGAACACCAGCATCGGCAGATAGATCTGCAAGAACCCGCTGCTGTGGAAGCCGAGTGCGGATTCGCCGATGCCGTGCTGGAAGACCGCGACGGTAATGCCAAGTGCCGCACCGGTGGCCAGCAGATTCAGCACGATCGCCTTGACCGCCAGCACGATGCTGCGGAACGCGACGACGAGGAAGGCGAGCGAAACGGCCAGCACCAGGGTGATCACCCAAGGGAATCGGCTGGTAATCCGTTGGGACACATCGACGAACAACGCCGTCGTGCCGCCGATCCGCACCTCGGCGTCGCCGAGAGACGAGGCGCGGGAACGGATATCGGAAACCAGGTCGGTGGCGGCGGTCGACCCGAACGACGCGTGCGGGACGACGGCCGCGAACATCCGGCCGTCCGCGTACTGCGGCAGCACGGTGGCGATCCGGGGATCGCGGGACAGTTCGGCGATGAACCGGTCGGCCTCGTCGCGTGCGGCGCTGGTCAACGGTGCCGCGTCGGTGCCGGTCGCGACCACCTCGATCGGGGCAAGCAGACCCGGGACGAAGTTCTGTTCGACCAGGGTGATCGCCTGTCCGGACGGGCGGCCGGTGAGCGAGTCGAGCCCGAGATCGACGCCGTAGCGCAGACCGGTGAGCGGGGCCGCCGCCACGACCAACAGCGCCACCCCGATCGTGCCGAACAGCACCGGCCGCGCCATCACCGTGTGTGCCCATCGTGCCCAGGCACTCGACGCCGACACCGAGCGCACCTCCGCCGGACGCAGCCGCTCGGGTAGGGCGCCGCGATTCACCGCCGGGCCGAGCGTCGCGAGCACAGCGGGCAGCAGGGTGAAGGCCGCGGTCATGGTCGCGACCACCGCGGTGACCACCCCGACGGCGATCCCGTTCAACATCGGCAGCCCCACGATGGCCAGCGAGCACAGCGAGATCATCACGATGAGACCGGAGGCGAGGACGGTGCGGCCGGTGGTGTCCATCGCCGCGCCGACGGCCTGCTGAATACCGCCGCGGTCCCGGCGGTTTCGCACGCCACGCCGGGTCAGCTCCTCGTTGAAGCGGCTCACGATGAACATCGCGTAGTCGATCGCGGTACCGGTGGCGATCATGGTCGCCACCGAGAGCACCAGCGAGTCGAACGCGAGGAAGGAGGTCAGGCCGAACAGTGCGCCGATGGCGACCGCGATGCCCGCCGCGGTGACGGTGATGGGTAGCAGTGCGGCGGTCAGCGCGCCGAGCGCCAGCACCAGCAGCACCGTCGCCACCGGGATGCCGAGGGCTTCGGCGCGCTGTAGGTCGGCGGTCTCGATCTCCATCAGATCGGCTTGGATCGGTGCATAACCGGTGAGCATGGCCTGGGTACCCTCGCCGGGCGCGGTTGCGATGGCGGTCCGCAATTCCTGCACGACCCGCACGCGTTCGGAGATGTCGCCGTTGAGGCCGACGATGCCGAAGGCAGTGTGCCGATCGGCGGATATCTGGGCCGCATTGCCGTCGAAGGGCCCGATCGCACCGGCGACGCCCGTCGTCTGCCGGGCGATGCCGATGGTCCGATCGATGGTCGCGCGGTACTCCGGCGTGTCGACGGTGTGCTGCGCCGAGTGGAAGACGATCAGGTCCTGTTCGCTGCCGAAGCGGGAGAAGTGTTCCGCGACAAGGTGTTCGACCGCGACCGAATCGGATCCCGGTACCGAGTAGTCGGGTGTCCCGAGTCGGTCGTGCAGCGCGGGGTAAGCCGCGCCGCACGCCACCACGAGCAATAGCCAGACACCGAGCACGATCTTGCGGTGCTTCGCCATGGCGATACCCCACCGCCCGGCGGCGCCCCACCGCGGTTCGGGACGGGGCGGTTGCGGCCGTTCGAGGATGGTGGATTGTGCCATCGCCCCTCCATGGGCTCGATATCTGACAGTCACTATCAGGTTCTGTCGGCAAGCATACGAATACCGATGGAAAGTTTGCAAGGGACTGTCAGATATCGGCGGAGCCGAGCACGAAGGCGGGCCGAAGTCAGTTGTCGGCGTGCCGCTTCTTCCGGGAGCCATGGGTGCGTCGTGACGGCTTGGTCGTCCCACGGTTCACCTCCGGCGTGCTGGCCGGGGGCTCGGGTGGGTCGACACCCTGGGCGGTGGTGAGGGCGACGACCTGGATTTGCTCGAGCCGCAGGCCGAGGCCGGCGAGCCGGGCGATCACGCCGAGGCGGTGCTCCGGCAGGCCGGGCCGAATGGGCAGGGGAGTCCGGCCGGGTCGCCGCAGCACATAACCGCGGCTGTCCGGGTCGAACTCGATCGGCGCGCCGTCCCGGATGGCCCGGTAGGCGTCCAGGTCGAGATCGTTGTGCCGGATCGGATCGATCAGCAACGCATCAATCAGCCGTTCGGCATGCGCCAGCCGCATATCCCGCTCGTAGGGCTCGAGGGATTCCACCTGCCGGGCGACCCGCCACCGATAGTCGTCGGCTGCGGCGCGCAGCAGGTACCGATGCCGCTCGACCTCAGCCGCCAGCTCGACCAGCCGCTCGAGGTTGTCCCACATCGGGTCGCGCGGGTCGGGCATCGAAGCTGGGACGTCAGGCATTGTGCCTCCTCGGTCGAGTTGCCAATTACGTTGGGCAACAACTCGATCGACGTCCGACCTGGTTTCTATTGTGCCGTAGGGGTACGACAGGTTTCGGTAGGCTGTGCCGCACGGTGGTAATGCGGCACAGCCGGTTTATCAGTAGCCGACGGTGAAACGGCGTTGGATATGGCGCGGCTGTTCGGCTTCGTCGATCAGGGCGACCGCGACGTCCTCGGCGGAAATATCGCCCGCGCCGTCCGCGGGAACGAGCAGCTGATCGCCGCCGATCCGGAAGCGCCCCGTGCGCTCGCCCGGCTCGATCCGGCCCGCGGAGGGACTGAGATAGGTCCAGTGGCGATTGGACAACCGGTAGACGTTCAAGGCATCCCGCAGTGCCCGCACCACTTCGGCGTATTCGGCGGGAACCTCGAGCACCTCGGTGAGGGTGCGGGTGAAGTCCGCGCCGGTATCGACCAGTTGCACCCCGGGTGCGACCTCCAGGCTGCCCGCACCGCCGACGGTGATCACCCGGATGCGCGGATGCCGTTCGAGCGCGCTGACCATCGCCTGCGCTCCGACGACGAAATTCTCTGCGTTGGCGATGGTATCGGCGATGCCGTGCCCGGCGTTGACCGCGCTGATCACCACGTCGAGGCCGGTGATGGCCGCCGCGATGCTGTCGGCGTCGAGCCAGTCGGCCACTTTCCAGGTGACGGTCCCTCGGTCGGCGGGGAACCGCGCGGCGGCACGGGTGAATGCGGTAACCCGATGCCCTCGCTGCTGTGCTTCGGCGACGACGCGAGCGCCGATGACACCTGTCGCCCCGAAAATCCCGATCTCCACGATCACTCCCTAAACGCTGTTCATTTACTACACGCCGTTCAGTATCGGCACGGCTGATAGTAGCCAAACGCTGTAGAGTGTCAAACCGTGGTGGAGGTCGCGAAGAGTCGCAGGGAGCGTCTGCGCGAGCAGGCCGCAGCGGATATCAAGGCGATTGCGCTGCGGTTATTGGCCGAAGGAGGCCCCGATGCGATCTCGTTGCGCGCCATCGCCCGGGATATGGGGATGACGGCGGGCGCCATCTACGGCTACTACGCCACCCGCGACGAGCTCATCTCCACGCTCATCTCCGACGTCTACACCGCCCTGGTGGACCGGCTCGAAGCGGCCCGCGACGCGATCCCCGCCGACGACCCCGCCGGTCGCATCGTGGCGTGGGGCGAGGGCGTGCGCGACTGGGCGGTCACCCATCCCGCGGAATTCCGGCTCATCTACGGCGACCCGGTACCGGGCTACCAGCCTCCGCCGGGCGGACCGGCCACCGCCGCCGAATTGCGTGCCTGCACCGGCCTCGTCGGGCTGGCCGCTGCCGCGTGGCCGTATGCCGAAAAGAGCCAATCCTCCAGCGGCACAACGTGGTCCGATTTCGACGTGGGCCTCGTCGAGCACGTCCGCGCGGACTTCCCCGACCTCCCGCCCTCGGCCCTCGGGCTGGCGCTGCGCATGTGGGGTCGCATGCACGGCCTGATCGCGCTCGAGGTCTACGGCCACCTGGTGCCCCAATCCCGGGATCCCGCAAAGCTTTTCCGCATCGAGATGCTCGATCTGGTCCGCTCACTCGGGCTGTAGGTATACCGAATGGGCCTCGCCGACACCCCTCCGCTGCTGTTGTCTGGATGATTGCTAGCCGTCTGATATCAGTGCGTCAGACCCCGAGATAGCCGATGGTCGCCGCGAACATGATGCCGGTGAACAGCGGCCAGAAGAGCAGTTTGGGCAGCAGGTTGTCGCGCCAGGCGATGAGCTTGCCGAACGCGCCCGAGAGCAGCACCGTGGCGTTGAGGGCGACCAGCAAGGTCATCACATACAGGGTGAAGTACCAGTATTCGATGTAGGCGATGCCCGCGGACCCGATCTCCTGTCGGGCCGCGTTGTCGTTGACCGCGACGACCAGCACCGTGGAAACGGAGAAGGTGATGATCGCGAAGGCGGTGAACCCGGAGATCGGTCGCCGATCCGGGTCGGTGGTGATGACGAACAGCGACAGGAACATCAGCACCGCCAGCAGCATGACCGGGACGATCCGGCCGATCAGCGGGCCGAGCAGGCCGCGGCTGACGCCGACGTTGAAGTACAACTCGTCGGTGTTGGCCAGCCCGGGATGGTCCAGCATGCTGTAGTCCTGGCGGTTCAGGCTGAAGACCGTGTAATCGGGGCGCCAGTCACCGAAGACGAGGCCGGGGTCCAAGCCGTTGAGCGCGTGCCCACGCCACGGCGGGAACGAGTCGAAGGCGGGCACCAACTGGACCAGATGGGTCATGTCGACCGGGCGCATCCGCAGCCAGATGTCCTGGTGGTCGAGCGGATAGTCCTCGTAGTGGAACTGCTGGCGAATGACGGTCGAGAACGACCAGACCAGCACCCGGTTCTCGCCGAGCGGATACTCGAAGACCTTCTTGAGGCAGTGCGGGTCCTCGGCCTCGAGCAGCAGCACCCCCGGTTGGATCTCCGCCGGAAAGCCCGGCGGTATGTGCTGCCAGATGTGGCCGGTGGCCTTGACATTGTGCGCGTTGATGAACTGGAGCGAGTTCAGCAGCACGCCGGTCGAGAGCCGAGGGACGACGCGATCCTGCGGCAGGTGCGGCGTCACCGCCTTCTCCACCTCGGCGTAATTCGAGACGGTGGTACCGATCTCCGCGATCGGCGCGTGGCTGCTCCCGGCGTGCGTCCAGGAGTAGACGGTGCCGAAGGCGAACAGCAGTGACACGCCGAATGCGCCGAGCCACAGCAGCGGCTGCCACTTGTGCGCCCGGCGTGGGATCACATCTCTGATCGGCACAGGCAGGAGATTAGCTCGAGGTTAACCAGTTGCCGGTGTTTCGCCTCGTCGCGCGTGCATGTCGTGCCCGGGTTGGCTGATGTGTCCGATTTCACCTCAGATGCTAATGAAAATCATTATCGATAGTCTACGATGCTCTTATGGCTTTGCCTCGGATCGGGATATGTGCTGCCGCAATGGCATTCGTAATCCGCACCACGACATCGGAGTTCTATGAGTAACGCACTACACATTCTCACTCGCACCGATCTGGCCGACATCGACATTCCGCCCGCCGAGGTCATCGATCTGGTCGAGGACGGCTACCTGGCCTTCGCGCGCGGCGACTCCCGCTGTCCGGTGAAACTGATGATGCCGATCCCGAAGCCGGAACGCGACGCGGTGTCGTATTCGATGCTGGGTTACGACAGTTCGCTCGAGCACCTGGGATTCAAGACGTCCTACCGGCAGGGCAGCGAGAGTGCGGACAAGTACTACACGACGATCAGCCTGTACGACGACACCACCGGTCTGCCGTTCGCGTTCATGGACTGCCAGCGCGTCGGCGCCGCCCGTACCCCGGCCACCACCGCCATCATCGCGAAACACAGTGCCCGCGCGGGCGCGACGAGCGCACTCATGATCGGCACGGGCATTCAGGGGCGAAACACGTTGCCGTACTTGCTGACCGCGCTACCGGAGTTGCGGCAACTGCGGTTGTTCGGAACCCACCCCGACGGCATCGCGGAAAGTATTGGGGCGCTGCACCGCTGGTTCCCGGACCGGCAGCTCGAGCTCGTCGACGATGTGCCATCGGCGGTCGCCGAGTCCGACATCGTGGTGGTGGCGTCCGGCCGGGCCGCGCATCCCAAGGTACGAACCGAATGGCTGCCGCGGGGTGGGTTGCTGATCTCGGTGGCCAGCAAGGGCGTCGAGAGTGGCGCCCTGCGCGCCGCCGACTACGCGATCGCCACCAGCGCAGGACAACTCGGCGTCACCGGCAGCCGGCTGGCGGGGCCGGACGGTCAGCCGGTCATCGACGCCGAACTGCCGGACATCGTGGCGGGGCGGGCGTTGGGACGGTCCACCGAGGACGATCGGGTATTCGCCTTCGCCAGCGGCATGATCATCACCGATATCCCGGTCGCCCACGCACTGGCGACCCGCGCGGTGGCGGCGGGACGCGGACAGCGGGTGCAACTGTGGTCCTGAACGCCGCACTCGTCGATATCCCCGCGCTGCCCGCGGTGGAACAGGAATGGCAGCGGCGGGTTCGGACGGATCAACATCTGCTCTTCGACATCCACCACGCGGTGGGCGGCCCGTTCCACGTGGTCTATCCCGCGCAGTTCGCCGAGAACCTCCGCTCTTTCCAGAAAACGCTGGCCGGGCACGGGGTGCGCGGCCAGGTCTACTACGGCAAGAAGGCCAATAAGGCGGGCTGCTGGCTGCCCGCGATCGCCGACCTCGACGGCGCGGTGGATGTCGCCAGCGAGCCCGAACTGGTGCACGCGCTGGCGCACGGCGTCCGCGGTCGCGACATCGGGGTGACCGGCGCGGCCAAAACCGATGCGCTACTGCGGCTTGCCGCCCGGCACGACTGCGTGGTCGCCATCGACGCGCTCGACGAACTGGAGCGGATCGCCGAGATCGCGCGCAGCGCGGGGCGGGTGCGAATCCTGTTGCGGCGGTTGCCGCCGAACGCGCCGGACAGCCGATTCGGCTTGTCGGCAGCGGATCTCGACACCGCGATCGCCCGATGTGTGCGGCTACGACCGTGGGTCGAACTGATCGGGTTCTCTTTCCACCTGGACGGTTACGCGGTCGCACCGCGAGCCGAACTCGCCTTCGACCTGATCCGGTTGTGCGCCTCGACGAAAGCACAGGGCCTGCCGGTCGACACGCTGTCGATCGGCGGCGGCTTCGCCTGCCGCTACCTGCGTGAGGACGACTGGAACGGCTTCCTCGCCCACCGGCGCGACGACTGGTTCCACGCCGGAAAACAGTTCGGCAAGTTCTATCCGTACGCACAGGACCCGACGGGTGCCGACATGCTGGACGCCATCCTCGCGACCACGTTCGAGGGCGGCACGTTGGCGAAGCACCTGCGCGATAACGATATCCAGCTCTTCATCGAACCCGGCCGCGCACTGCTCATCGATGCGGGCTTTACGGTGTTCCCGGTTCTCGGCTACAAGCACAATGCCGACTACGGCATCACGACTGTGCACGGCCTGAGCATGAGCGTGTCCGAACAGTGGAAAGGGAGCGAATTTCTGCCGGACCCGATCCTGGTGCCCCGCAAGCACGATCCGGCGGCCGGGCCGATCGCCAGCTGTGTCGGCGGCGCGAGCTGCATGGAATACGACGTGCTCACCTGGCGCAAGGTGCCGCTGCCGCAGCGTCCCGAATACGGCGACCTACTGCTGTATCCGAACACGGCGGGCTACCAGATGGACAAGAACGAGAGCGAATTCCACCAGCTGCCACTGCCCCCGAAGGTAGTTATCACGGATGCGGAGGGCCGGTTTCGGTGGCGCTTGGACAAGTGAGCACGCATGGACAGGTGAAAACGCACACCGTGCAGCCGCGACCGCTGTCCGCCCAATTGCCGCGCCGCCGAGAGAACGTCGTCCGCGCCGCCTCCGAACTGATCGGCGCCACCCCGCTGCTCGAACTCGTGCGCACCGGCGCGGGCACCCGTTTGCTGCTCAAGCTGGAGCAGTTCAACCCGACCGGCTCCGCGAAGGTGCGGATGGCGCGGGAGATGGTGCTACAGGCCGAACGCAGCGGCGAATTGCGTCCCGGCGGGCACATCGTCGAACCGACCTCCGGCAATACCGGTACCGGTCTCGCGCTGATGGCCATCGAACGCGGTTACACGTTCACCGCGGTGGTGGACGACCACGCCGCCAAGGACAAGTTGCGCGCCATGAAAGCGATGGGCGCACAGCTGGTTTCGGTCGACAGCGGCACCGGCGGCGGTCCGAGCACGGTGGAGCGCAGGCGAGTCGCCGATGAGATCGCGGCCCGCACCGGCGCGTACCGACCGGACCAGCACAACAATCCGCACAACAACGCGGGCTATCGCGACCTCGCGGGCGAACTGCTCGCCGATCTCAACACCGATATCGACTACCTGGTGGGCGCTGTAGGGACCGGCGGATCACTCTGCGGGACAGTCGAGGAACTACGCAGGCTCGGCTCGCGAGTGCGCGCGCTGGGTGTCGAGCCCGTGGGCTCCATCATCTTCGGTGGCGCGGGTGGCAGCTACTGGCAGTCCGGTGCGGGTAGCCCGGCCGGGTTCTCGGTGGGCGGCAACGTGAAATACGACGCGATCGATGAGGGCTGCCGAGTGGGCGACATCGACGCGTTCGCCACCGCGCGAGTGGTCGCGCGTCGCACCGGCATCCTGGTCGGCGGAACGGGCGGTGCGGCAATCCATGTCGCGGTGCGCCGACTGGTGCATCTGCCCGCGGGGAGCACCGTGGTCGTGCTGATCTGCGATGCGGGGGAGAAGTACCTCGACACCGTGTACGACGACGACTGGTTACACGAGCGCGGGTTGTACGACCGGGCGGCACAGCAGCGGACCGTCCGGCTGCTGCGGGCGTACGACGAATCCGTGCGGCTGGCGGCATATGGCGTCGAGCGGACGGGAGCCTAGCCCATGGCCTTTCGAGAGTATCGGGCCATCGTCGCGCTGGCCGCCCCGATCGCCGGTATCCAGCTCGCCCAGGTGGCGCTGACCACGGTGGATCTGGCGATGATGGGACTGCTCGGTGTCACCTCCGTCGCGGCAGGCGGACTGGCGTTGCTGCTGTACAACCAACTGCGCACCATGTGTGTCGGCATGATCACCGGTGTCGGGAACATGATCGCCCAGGCGGTCGGGAGTAGTGAAAAACGCAGCGGCAGTGCCGATATCGATGAGCAAGCGTGCATCGAGATCCAAGGATATGTCCGTGCCGCGGCACTTGTGGCCACGGTGACATCGGCAGCGGGCGCGCTGATCCTGATCACGCTCGGCTATGCGCTGCGCTGGCTCGGTCAGGATCCCGACGTGCTGGCGCTGGCCCGCCCGATCATGTGGACACTGGCCCCCGGGCTCATCCCCATGCTGTGGCTGAACGTGTTGCGCCAGTTCGCCGTCGGCCTGCGGCGCGCGGGCTCGCTGTTGCGCGTGACGCTGCTGTCGATCGGTGTCAACGCGCTGCTGAACGCGCTGTTCATCTTCGGCTGGTTCGGCATGCCGAAACTGGGCCTTGCCGGAATCGGCCTGTCCACCACGCTGGTTCAGGTCTGGACGTGCTGCCTGTACCTGCGCACCGTCCGGCGTGACCCACTGCTCGGTGACCTGCTGTCCCTGCGCTTTTGGCAGGCCGATCGCGCGACGGTCACACGAATTGTCCGGATGGGCACCCCGATATCGCTGACTTACGGTGCGGAAGCGGCGATCACATCCATTGCCGCGGTGCTGATGGGCAGCTTCGGGCCGGTGGCACTGGCCGCGAGCAATATCGTCAACCAGCTGGCCTATATCGTGTATCAGGTCAATATCGGCCTCTCCCAAGGCTCCTCGATTCTGGTCAGTAGAACCGTCGGGCAAGGGGACGGGCCCGCGGTGGCGGGCATCGCCCGGCGGACCTTCGCGCTCGGCTTCGCGTTCATGACCGTGGTCGGCCTCGGCTACGTGCTGTTTCCCGGCGCGGTACTCGCCCCGTTCCTGAGTTCGCACCACGACGACACCGCCGTCATCGCCGCGGCGTCGACGCTGCTGTGGTTCGCGATCGTCCAGCAGTACTGCAAGGGTTCGCAAAACCTGTCCATCGGGTTGCTGCGCGGCATCGGAAACACCAAGGCGGGGATGCAGAGCACGCTGATCGGCTACTTCGCCATCGGCGTGCCCGCCATGGCCGTGTTCGGGTTCGGCCTCGGCTGGCGCGGCCCCGGCATCTGGCTCGGCCTGTGTTTCGGCTTCGGCGCCACGGCATTGTTGGTGTGGCGCAGGTTTCTGCGCGGTGCCGCCGACTTGGCCACGCCCACGCGGGAATCCGTGACCGCGACGGGATGAAACGGGCAAAAGGGGTGAAACACTCAGGAGCGCGGAGCAATTCGGGCATTTGTTCGGCTACCGCGCCGAAACGGTCGCCCACCGGCGTGGTCCGGATCACTTCACGGTCCGGCTAAACGATCTTTCTCTGCGGCGTCACAGCACGTCGGGTATGGTCGGCGCGGATCGCGAAATTCTGCTCGACAGCCCTGGCGGAAAGGTCGGCCGACGAGATGTGCGCAGCAGGGCCGTTCAGCGGGCTCAATCGCAGACAATTCCTAGCGAAGGCGGCGGCGGCCGGTGCGGTGGGCGCGTTGGCATCCTGGGCCGACCCGATCATCGAACGGGCCTACGCCGCCGACCCCGCCGGGATGGGTGGCCTGGGCGACATCGAGCACTTCGTGTTGCTGATGCAGGAAAACCGCTCCTTCGACCACTATTTCGGCACCCTGTCCGGCGTGCGCGGGTTCGACGAGGCGGCGACAGCCTGGCGGCAGTACGGCTGGACGCCGGGCGCGGGCCCGACACCCGACGGCTATGTGAATCCGTTCCGGCTCGACACCACCCGCGGCGCAACGCTCGACGGCGAATGCATCAATGATCCGGACCACAGCTGGGGCGGCATGCACCGGGCCTGGAACGGTGGACGCAACGATCAGTGGATGCCGATGTCGATCGCCAGCGTCGGCGCGGCCAACGCGCCCGCGGCGATGGGTTACTACCTGCCGCAAGACATTCCGGTCCACACCGCGCTCGCGGACGCCTTCACCCTGTGCGACAACTATCACTGCTCGGTACTGGGCCCCACCGACCCGAACCGGCTGTACTGGATCAGCGGCACCATCGACCCGGACGGCAACGCGGGCGGCCCGCTGGTGGAAACCCCCAGGCTGATCCCGCAGCACGTCTACAGCTGGCGCACCTATCCGGAGAACCTATCCGAGGCCGGCGTCAGCTGGAAGGTCTACAACAACCGCGACGTCGGCCCGCTGTCCTCGGTGATCCTCGACGGCATGCTCGGCTGCTTCACCCAATCCGCTGACCCGAACTCTGAATTGGCGCGTCGCGGCAGGGTGCCGGTGTACCCCAACGATTTTCAGGCCGACGTCGCCAACGACACGCTGCCCGCCGTGTCCTGGGTGATTCCGTCGCTGCTCAATTGCGAACATCCCGCGCTGCCCGCGGCATTCGGTGCGTTCGGCATCATCGGGCTGCTCGACATCCTCACCTCGAATCCGAAGGTGTGGGAGAAGACCGCGCTGATCGTCAGTTATGACGAGAACGGCGGCTTCTTCGACCACGTCACCCCGCCCACGCCACCGCCGGGCACCCCAGGCGAGTTCCTCACCGTGCCGCTCGACCGCGTGTCGGCGGCCGAGGGCATCGCCGGTCCGATAGGTTTGGGGTATCGCGTTCCCGCGCTGGTGATTTCGCCGTATGCCCGGGGCGGGCTCGTCGCCTCGGAAACGTTCGACCACACCTCACAGCTGCGACTGCTGGAAACCAGATTCGGTGTGGAGGTGCCGAATGTGACCGCGTGGCGCCGCGGCGTCACCGGCGATATGACCTCCACCTTCGATTTCGGCTCGGCACCGGATACCGCGAAACCGGTGCTGCCCGACCCGAAACCGAAAATGGATGCCGCGGTCGCCCAATGCGGCCCGAATATCGCATTGGGTTCGGTGACCACCGGGATTCCCTATCCGGTGCCGCCGAACGCGATGCCGACACAGCAACCCGGTACCCGGCGCAGGCCGAGTGGGTTGATTCGGGCATGAGAGTGGCCCAGCCCTGGCGGGGGCTGGGCCACTTCTCGAAGTATGAGGTCAGCTGGCGGTGGCAGGCACCCACCGGACCGAGGAGACGGCGGAGCGTTTCCGCATGGCCGCGAAGCTGTGCCGGGCCGGGCTGATCAACGCGGTGAACCATGTGCGACGGTGCTCGGCTAACGCGGCTGCGACGGCGGGAATCTGGACGCAGTGAACTCCGCCCGCCATGCCCAGGCGGTGGCGAGCCGTCTGGTTGTTTCTGGTGCCCAATGGTGTTCCTTTGCTTGCTGGTGCTGGCGCCTGGATCGCCACGGCGAAGATTAGTCGAACGAAAGGGCCCCGCAGAGTATTTTGCGCAAGTAATTGCCCCGGCGTGTCGAAAAGTTGTGGCTGGTCGACCGGGTCCGGCCGTAATTGTTGCGAATTGGTCTCGGGCTCGTCACGGATCGGGCAATTGCGGCGGCGGGAGGTGGAAAGTGCCGCCGCGATGGGTAATCCAGCTGTTTGTGTCGCAACCTGTACACGGGCCCACCGCGCCCATCGAGCGGCCCCGGTGCGCAACCGGGCGGCGGGTGGGCCGCGGTGGGCGAGATGCGAGACTGGTCGAATGTTGCGGATCGGCCTCACCGGAGGCATGGGAGCGGGCAAGTCGACGGTGGCGCGGATTCTCGCCGACCTCGGTGCGGTGGTCATCGATTCCGACTTGATCGCACGGGAGGTCGTCGCCCCCGGGACCGAGGGCCTCGCGGCACTGGTCGATGCGTTCGGTGCCGAGATCCTGGCCGCCGACGGCAGCCTGGATCGCCCCGCCTTGGCCGCCAAGGCATTCGCGGACGACGAATCGCGCGCGACATTGAATTCGATAACGCATCCGCTGGTCGGTAAACGCACCGCCGAACTCATTTCCGCGGCGCCGCAGGATGCCATTGTCGTGCAGGACATTCCATTGCTGGTGGAAAATGGTCTCGCGCCATTGATGAACCTGGTTCTTGTCGTCGATGTCGATGCCGAAACTCGGCTGCGTCGACTGGTGCAATTCCGCGGTGTCACCGAATCCGACGCGCGGGCGCGTATCGCGGCGCAAGCCACCGACGAGCAGCGGCATGCGGTGGCGGATGTGTTACTCGACAACAGCGGGGCGCCGGAAGAGGTCGAGGAGGCAGTGCGCGAGCTGTGGCACGCGCGGCTGGTGCCATTCGAGCGCAACCTGCGCACGGGCACCCCCGCGCGGCGCAAAGAGATACGGCTGGTGCCGCCGAATCCGGAATGGGCAGCCCAAGCGCAACGACTCATTGCCCGGCTGTGGGTGGCGTGCGGGTCTTCGGCGGTGCGGATCGACCATATCGGGTCTACCGCGGTGCCGGACTTTCCCGCCAAGGATGTGATCGATCTCCAGATCACGGTCGCCGACCTCGCGGCGGCCGATGGATTGCGGGATACGTTGGGGGCGGCGGGTTTTCCGGTCCGGCCGGAGAACACGCAGGATGAACCCCGGCCGACGCCGGAGGATCCGGCGGGAACCGATCTCACGTTGTGGGGCAAGCGTTTTCACCAGAATGCCGATCCTGGTCGCCTCGCCAATGTGCACGTGCGCGCCGAGGGGTCACCGGGGCAGCAGTACGCGTTGTTGTTCCGCGACTGGCTGCGCGCCGACGCCGCGGCCCGCGCGGAATATCTCGAGGTGAAGCGCGAGGGTGAAGCGAAAGCGTCCCGCTTGTCCGGTCCGGCAGCGACGGCCGCTTACCTGGAGGTCAAGGAACCTTGGTTCGCGGCCGCTTATCCACGCATGCTGGCCTGGCGGGATCGCTAGCGACGCGCCAGCACTGCCGGTCGGCAGAGCGGCGCGGCGTCCAGTCGGTAGAGCGGGTCAGATCCAGGTCAGGGTGATGCCCAACGGTTCGAGCCAGCGCTCGAGGCTGTAGCCGTTGGCGGCGATGCCGTCGATCGTCGTGGTCGCGTGTTCGATGGCCGACTGGGCCTGGGCGGCCGTGAGGAGTCCGGCGGCGTGGGCGGCGAGGAGCTCGTCGACGTCGAGCAGTTCGGTGTCGCGGCCGGAGCGCACGACGATGTCCAGATAGTGGTCCACCGACTTCCACCGCTGCGGGCCGACCTGGTTGTACTCGCCGAGGTCGAGGTAGAAGTCCTGGTCGCGTTGGTGCTCGGGGTGGTAGTGGAAGACGGTCGCGCGCAGCGCCAAGCCGGGCAGCAGCCACGATTCGATGTAGTGGAACTGTTCATGGTCGGAGGTCCGCGCCATGTACAGGCCCCATGGCTCCACGTGGTACCGCTCGACCGGCCGCACGAATCCCTTCGGATCCGTGTTGGTCAGGTCCGCGAGGTCGAAGTACTCGACCTTGGGTCGATGTACGTCAACGGAAGGTGCCTGCGTCATGCATTCAGAATCTACCGCTGCGGCGACCGCGTCGAGTGGCCTGGCGGTTACATCCAGGTGAGCGTGATGCCCTGGGTGGCCAGCCAGTCCTCCACACAGTGGTCGTTGGCGGCGAGTCCGTCCAGTGCGGCCGTCGCGCAGTCGAAGGCCCGGTGCGCCTGCACTGTGTCCACCAATCCGGCCGCGTGGGCGGCCAGCAGGTCGTCGACGCCGCGCAGTTCGACGGTGTGGCCGCGGTGCACCTCGATGTCGAGATAGTGGTCGACGGCCTTCCAGAGTTTCGGCTCGAGCTGGGTGAACTCGCCGATATCGAGGTGGAAGTCGTGACACACGTGGTGCGCCGGGTTCCGGCGGGTGAGCGACACGCGCAGCGACAACTCGGGCAGCAGCCAGCACTCGAGGTAGTGGTGGTGTGGAACGGGGACGACCCGCGCCATGTACACGCCCCACGGTTCCTGCTGGTAGCGCTCGACCTGGCGGACGAACCCCTTGCTGTCGGTGCTGGTGAGCTCCGCGAGATTGAAGAACTCGACCTCGGGCCGGTGCGGCGGGTGACCGGGCGGTAATTCGGTGGTCGGTGGGGTGGCGGCGGGTTCGGAGTGCATCAGCCGGGGTACCGCGGCGCGGAGATGCCTGGCGACGTTTCCGGCGAAGCCGGTGGTTGGCACGGTTTTGAGCAATGGAATCAGACCTCTCATGGCTCTTGGTCCTTCGCCACATCCGAACTTGTTGTCCGAACAACCAAATCAGAGTACACCTGGCAAAAGCCGTGTGGGGGGAATGACGCGACATCATTTCCGACACGAATTGTGTTGCCGCAAAGGACATTTCGGACACAGCCTAGGGGAGAAATGTGAAACGGCATCGGTGCGGCAACGGGGCGGCTATCGCGCCCGCTGACCGACCGCGGCAACCGTCACTGCCGCGATGGACAGGCTCACGATCGGTCGGGTCGCGGCTCGTCGACGGCACGACCTACCTCGGCCGCCGGACGACCCGAGAAATCTGTCGGTGGCTGGGCTTAGGCTGGTGAGCATGGCATTCGCAACCGAGATTCCGACGGAAGGCTACGAGGAGAGGGCCGCGGGCGAGACCCCGCTGGCGCACTCCGAGCACCGTCCCGTGGGTGCGATCGAGCGCACCGAGGGGCGCTTCCAGGTGGTCAGCGAGCACGTGCCCGCCGGTGACCAGCCCGCCGCCATCGAGGAGTTGGAACGCCGGATCCGGGCGGGGGAGCGCGACGTCGTGCTGCTCGGCGCCACCGGCACCGGCAAGTCGGCCACCACGGCGTGGCTCATCGAGCGACTACAGCGCCCGACGCTGGTGATGGCCCCGAACAAGACCCTGGCCGCCCAGCTGGCCAACGAGCTGCGCGAGATGCTGCCGAACAACGCCGTCGAGTACTTCGTCTCGTACTACGACTACTACCAACCCGAGGCATACATCGCGCAGACCGACACCTATATCGAGAAGGACAGCTCGATCAACGACGACGTCGAGCGGCTGCGGCATTCGGCGACGTCGAGCCTGCTCTCCCGGCGCGACGTCGTGGTGGTCGCATCGGTGTCGTGCATCTACGGCCTCGGCACCCCGCAGTCCTACCTCGATCGCTCGGTGCAGCTCGAGGTTGGCACCGAGGTGGACCGCGACGCGCTGCTGCGGCTGCTGGTCGACGTGCAGTACACCCGCAACGACATGGCCTTCACCCGTGGTTCGTTCCGGGTGCGTGGTGACACCGTCGAGATCATCCCGTCCTACGAGGAGCTCGCGGTCCGCATCGAGTTCTTCGGCGACGAGATCGAGGCGCTGTACTACCTGCACCCGCTCACCGGTGACGTGGTCCGTCAGGTCGACATGCTGCGCATCTTCCCGGCCACCCACTACGTGGCCGGTCCGGACCGGATGGAGCGCGCGGTGCGCGACATCGAGGCCGAGTTGGAGCAGCGGCTGGCCGAGTTGGAGAAGCAGGGCAAACTGCTCGAAGCTCAGCGCCTGCGCATGCGCACCCAGTACGACCTGGAGATGATCCGGCAGGTCGGGTTCTGCTCCGGCATCGAGAACTACTCGCGCCACATCGACGGCCGCCCGGCCGGGTCGGCGCCCGCCACCCTGCTCGACTACTTCCCCGACGACTTCCTGCTGGTCATCGACGAGTCGCACGTGACGGTGCCGCAGATCGGCGGCATGTACGAGGGCGATATGTCGCGCAAGCGCAACCTGGTCGAATTCGGGTTCCGGCTGCCGTCCGCGGTGGACAACCGACCGCTCACCTGGGAGGAGTTCGCCGACCGGATCGGCCAGGCGGTATACCTGTCGGCCACCCCCGGTCCCTACGAACTGGGCCAGGTCGGCGGCGAGGTCGTCGAGCAGGTCATCCGTCCGACCGGACTGGTCGACCCGCAGGTCGTGGTCAAGCCGACCAAGGGTCAGATCGATGATCTGGTGCACGAGATCCGGCTGCGCACCGAAAAGGACGAGCGCGTCTTGGTCACCACGCTGACCAAGAAGATGGCAGAGGATCTCACCGATTACCTGCTCGGCCTCGGCGTGCGGGTGCGCTATCTGCACTCGGAGATCGACACCCTGCGCCGGGTGGAACTGCTGCGGCAGTTGCGCCTCGGCGAATACGACGTGCTCGTCGGCATCAACCTGTTGCGCGAGGGTCTGGACCTGCCCGAGGTATCGCTGGTCGCGATCCTCGACGCGGACAAGGAAGGCTTCCTGCGCAGCAGCACCAGCCTGATCCAGACCATCGGCCGCGCGGCGCGCAACGTGTCCGGCGAGGTGCACATGTACGCCGACAAGATCACTGATTCGATGCAGCACGCCATCGAGGAGACCGATCGCCGCCGGGCCAAGCAGGTCGCCTACAACAAAGAGATGGGCATCGACCCGACGCCGTTGCGGAAGAAGATCGCCGACATCCTCGACCAGGTGTACCGGGAGGCCGACGAGACCGAGGTGGAGGTCGGCGGTTCCGGCCGCAACGCCAGCCGCGGCCGTCGCGCCCAGGGTGAACCGGGCCGCGCCGTCAGCGCCGGTGTCTACGAGGGCCGCGACATCAAGTCGATGCCGCGCGCCGAACTCGCCGACCTGGTCAAGGAACTCACCGCGCAGATGATGAACGCGGCCCGCGAACTCCAATTCGAGCTCGCAGGCCGGTTGCGCGATGAGATCGCCGATCTCAAGAAGGAACTGCGCGGCATGGACGCCGCCGGGTTGAGTTGACCGGCGGCGCCCATCGGGCGGAGGCGTCAGCCCTGGGTGGCCATCCATTCGTCGACGCGGCGCTTCGCTTCCTCGGGAGCGACGTCCTCGACCTTGGTGATGACCGCCCAGCGGTGACCGAACGGATCGATCACCACGCCGTACCGGTCACCGGTGACGAAGGTTTGGGGTTCTTCGGCACTGCGGGCGCCGTGCGCGATGGCGCGCTCGATGACCGCGTCGACGTCGGGGCAGTAGTGCACGATCGAGGTGTGCACCCACTCGCCGTTCGGGGCGAGCACATTGTTGTCCGGGATGGGCATGCCCAGCTGCAGCGTCGAATCGCCGATCTTCAGTTCGGCGTGCGCGGGCTGGCCGTCGGGCAGGTCGTTGCGGGTGACCACCTCCGCACCGAACACGGCGGAGTAGAAGTCGATGGCCTTGTTGCCGTCGCCGACCGCGAGGAAACAGGTGATGGAGTGGTAGCCGTCGGCAATGGGGTTCACGGTGTTCGTCATGACATCAATCCTGGTCGGCGGCCTCGCTGCGGTCTTGTAAGAAAGCGACACGGACAGCGAAACCATGCCCGGCAGCGCTGATTCCGACCCGCGGCCACCCCGCAACCCGGTGGCCCCCGCCGACACCACCGGCATCCTGCACCCGGACGAGCAAGCCAAATATCGGACGCTGGCGCGGCTGCCCGCCGAGCCGCCGGTGGACCGATTCGTCGAGTGGTACTGGTCGGTGCGCTGGGATCTGTGCGGACGGCCGCCGTATCAGGCGCAGGTGCTGCCGTATCCGAGCGTGAATGTCACCTTCGAGCGATCGGCAAGTCGCACAGGCAGTTTCGTCAACGGCGTGTGCACGACCAAGTTCGTCCGGGAACTCAGCGGGGCGGGCGAGGTGTTCGGCGTGCGCTTCCGGGCGGGCGGTTTCGGTGCGTTCACCGGACTCGACGTCGGTGCGTTCCGGGACGCCAACGTCGAACTGACCGAGGTCATACCCGAGGCGGTCGGACTGGTCGACCGCGTCCTCGACGTCCCCACCGACCACCAGCGCCGCGCCGTCCTGCACGACTTCCTCGCGGCCCGCGCCTTCCCCGACGATCCGACCTACCGGCTGGTGCTCCGCATCGTCGACGCCATGGCCACCGACCAGGACCTGACCAGGGTCGATCAGCTCACCGACCGATTCGACCTGCCGATCCGCACCCTGCAACGCATGTTCCGCCGCTACGTCGGCGCGGGACCGAAATGGGTGCTGCGCCGATATCGCCTGCAGGACGGCGCCGAACTGCTCGCCCGCGGCCGTACCGAAGACCTCGCCGCATTGGCCGTGGAGCTGGGATACTTCGATCAGGCGCACTTCTCGCGGGAGTTCACCGCGGAAGTCGGAATGGCTCCACTGGAATACGCCAAGAATTCGCTACGCTCGCGCAACGAGGTCACAGCAAAGGTCATGCCGACCAGGGCATAGTTGCTGAGCCGACCGTATTCGACCATTCGGCCATGGGACCGGGAATAACTCCCGAGGCACTTAGTTGAATGTTGCACTACCTAACTCAGCCGAACAAGGAGCTGGATATGGATGTCGTGGTGTTGATCGGACGGGTGTTGTTTTCGGTGTTGTTCCTGAGCTCCGCGCTCGGGCACGTCATGCAGACCGAGGCGATGGCGGGGTACGCGCAGAGCAAAGGTGTTCCGATGGCGAAGCTCTCGGTGCTCGGCTCGGGTGCGTTGTTCGGCCTGGGCGGGTTGAGTGTGCTGCTCGGCGTGTGGGCCGACCTCGGCTCGCTGCTGCTCGCGGTGCTGCTGCTGGTGACCGCGCTGCTGATGCACACGTTCTGGAAGGAGACGGATCCGCAGGCCAAACAGGGTGAAATGATCCACTTCAACAAGAATCTTGCCCTTGCCGGTGCCGCGTTGATGCTGTTTGCCTTCTTCGCGCATGTCGACGACCTCGGATTGACCATCACCGGACCGCTTTTCGACCTCTGACCCCGCGTGCCGCGCTAATATTGCGCGTCCTTTTTACTGCAGGGAGAGGAAGGCATGGACATCATCGGCGCGATTCTGGGCTTATTCTGGGCGAACTACCAACCGTGGCCGTAATGGCACGGTAGTCCCAGGCTCACCTCGGCCCGTCCGGTGCGCGATTTGCGCGCCGAGACGGGCCGCTGGCTGTTCGATCGTCGCTGGTGTGTGACGAATATCCCACGGGGACAAGACCGTTCGCCGTAGTTGTGCTCGATCACAGATTCGCGGCGCGGCAATTGTGTCTGCCCTGGTTGCTCAGGCCCTTGCGGCATTTCCTGGCGAACGTGTGGCGGCAATGCCGGAACACCCCAGATGTGATGTGTTGCGATTTCTGATATTTCCGCTCAGTTTGCCGCTAGGGTCGAACCGAGTCGCTGCGCCGGTGCCGTGTTCCTGGGTTCGCACCGTGCGTAGGCACCCTGACACCGCACAGTTGGAGGACAGAATGACCGCCTACCGGACCATTGTTGTCGGTACCGATGGCTCGGACTCGTCGTACGTCGCCGTCGAGAAGGCCGCCGCTCTGGCTGGAGTGTCCGCCGCGACCCTGGTCATCGCGTGTGCTTACTACCCGACCGACGATCGCGACGTGGCCGCCGCCGCCGATGTGCTCAAGGAAGAGGCCTACCAGGTGCGCGGGTCCGCCCCCACCAACGAGATCCTGCGCACCGCGCGGGACAAGGCCGCCGCCGCGGGCGCGGTGGACATCGTCGAGCGCGCTGTGGTCGGCGAGCCCGTCGAGTCGCTGCTCACCCTGACCAAGGAAGTCGACGCCGACCTGCTCGTGGTCGGTAACCGCGGACTGAACACGCTGACCGGCCGCCTGCTCGGCTCCGTGCCGTCGGACGTCGCGCGCAAGTCGCGCTCGGACGTCCTGATCGTCCATACCGTCCGCTAGGAAAATTTCGACGAACTCCGCATTGCGCCGCATGGTGGCGCAATGCGGAGTTTCGCGTTCCCGTGACCCGTCAACGCAGCGCGCGCAGCACCTCCGGCAGTTCACCGCTGTGCACCACACCGAGCCGTTGCGTCGCGCGGGTGAGCGCGACGTACAGGTCGTTGAGGCCACGCGGTGATTCGGCCAGGATGCCTTGCGGCTCTACCAGATACACCGCGTCGAACTCGAGGCCCTTCACGTCGTGCACGGTGAGCACCCGCACCGATTCACCGGCCAGGTCGGCCAACTCCTCGACCAGCGCGTGCGGCGCGATCACCGCGGTCGTCCCCGGCCCGGTCTCCGCGGCGACCAATCGCGCGACCTCGTCGTGCACCTGGTCCGCGGCGACCCGGTACCCGCGCGGCGGGTTTCCGCTGTCGCGGACCGAGCGCGGCGCGGACGCCGACGGGTCGATCGCGGCAAGCACGTCCGCCGCGACGTCCATGATCTCGGCCGGGGTTCGGTAGTTCACCGTCAACTCGGTGAGTTTCCAGCGTTTGGCCACATACGGTTCCAGCATCCGCTGCCACGACGAGGCGCCTGCCGGATCGCCGGTCTGCGCCACATCGCCGACCACGGTGATCCAGCGGTTCGGAATGCGCCGCATCACCATCCGCCAGGCCATCTCCGACAGTTCCTGCGCCTCGTCCACGATCACGTGCCCGTAGGTCCAGGTGCGGTCGCCCGCGGCGCGCTCGGCGGTGGTCTGCCTGGTGCGCACGTCCTGGCGTTCGGCGAGCTGGCTCGCGTCGATCAGGTCGTAGGCCATCAGGATCTCCGGATCCATCTCGTCTTCGAGATCCTGTGGCGCCGAACCGGTCAGGATGTCCAGCGCGTCCTGCGCCTCGGCCAGCTGGGCCCGCCAGCGGCGCTTGGCACGCTCGCGTTCCTCGGTGTCGTCCACGCCGAGCAGTTCGGCGAGCTCGTCGAGCAGCGGGGCGTCGGCGGCGCTGAATTCGCCGTTGTCCGGTCGCACCAGCTCGGCTCGATCGTCCGGATCGAGCGCGGACGCGGCTCGGTCCAGCCGCTTCGGGTCGGCCAGCAGATCGGCCAGCACATCCTGCGGGGACAGCAGCGGCCACAGCTTGCCGATGGCCTGCTGGATCGCCTGGTCGGCCCGCATCTCGTCGCGGATCTCGGCCAGGTCGGTGCGGCTGAGCAGGCTGGCGCCGCCGGACAGGTCGGCGCCCATGGTCTCGGCGAGTTGGTCGGTGAGCGCGTCGATCACCGCGCTCGCGAAGATCGGCCGGGCCAGGTTGTGCGGGCGGCGCGAGGAGCGGGCCCGGCCGCGCGCCCTGGTGGCGATCTTGCGGTCCAGCGTCACCGGGTAGCCGTCGAAGCTGAGCCGGATCGGTTCGGCGGGCACCTCCTGCCGGTCGCGCACCGCCTGCTTGAGCACCTCGAGGATGGCGAGCGAACCCTTGATCTCGCCCGCCCGCAACGAATCCTCCCTGGTCGCTTTCACTCCCGGGTACAGGTCACCGATGGTGGACAGCAGCACGCCGGTCTCACCGAGCGAGGGGAGCACCTGGCCGATGTAGTCCAGGAAGGTGGCGTTCGGCCCGATGATCAGCACGCCGCTCTTGGCCAGCTGCTGGCGGTAGGTGTAGAGCAGGTAGGCGGCCCGGTGCAGCGCGACGGCCGTCTTGCCGGTACCCGGCCCGCCCTGCACCACCAGGACGCTTTTGTGCTCCGAGCGGATGATCGCGTCCTGCTCGTGCTGAATGGTCTCGACGATGTCGTTCATGTGCCCGGTGCGGGCGGCATTCAACGCGGCGAGCAGCGCGCTCTCACTGCCGACACCGCCGTCGTCGTCGGTCACCCCGGCTCGGCGCGCGGCGTCCAGATCGAGGTATTCGTCGTTGAGCGCGGTGACCTTGCGGTTGCGCGAGCGGATGTGCCTGCGCCGGGTCACCCCGTCCGGCGCCGCGGTGGTGGCGAGGTAGAACGGCCGGGCCAGGGGAGCGCGCCAGTCGAGCAACAGCGTCTCGTAGTCGTCCTTTTCGTCGAGGATGCCGAGCCTGCCGATGTAGCGATATTCATCGTCCAGGTCGATCCGGCCGAAACACAGACCGTGTTCTGCCGCATCGTATTTGGCGAGGTCCTCGGTGTAGAGCTGGCTGAACGATTCGCGTTCGCTGCGGGCCTGCGGGGTACCGCCGGATTCGAGCAGCACGGTTTTCAACCGGTTCCGGGCGTATTCGCGCATTTCGTCGAGCCGTTCGTACAGTCCCGACAGGTATGCCTGTTCCTGCTCGGTCTCGCGGGTCAGCTCCGGCGCGCCCTCCTGCGAGGCACGGTCCTGAGTGAGGTCGGGCAAACTGAACTCCTTGTCACCGCGATGAGCCGAGCGCACGGTACCCGCGAACGGCAAGGCGCACGCGAACGCTCGGAAAACAGAGTTGTCGAGTCTACTGCGATTGCGGCGGGCTCGCCGTATTCGCTGGTGAACAACACTTCGTTGCTCCGCTGGTATTCCGGCGAGCCCATGAAATCAGGAAGCGTGCGTGCTGTTGGGTCTGCGGCCCTTGCTCACCGAACCCTCGCGGTGTCCGGACGGCTTGGCCCGGTACATCGCCAGGTCAGCGTCGTGCAGCACGGCTTCGGGGGTGCGGCGGTCGCCGACCGCGAGCGGCGTGACGCCGATCGAGGCGTTCACCTCGATCCGGTGCCCGCGCGCGATGATCGGCTCGGCCATGGTCGAGCGCAGCCGCGCCACCAGCGCGTCGATGTCCACCCGCCGGGTGCCCCCGGACAGCAGCACCAGGAATTCGTCGCCGCCAAGCCGGCCGACGATATCGTCGCCACGCAGCGCCCGCTGCAACCGTTGCGCGACGATCTGCAACACCGTGTCGCCGATCGCGTGCCCGAGCGTGTCGTTGATCGCCTTGAACCCGTCCAGGTCGATGAACAGCACCGTGGACACCGGCAGGTCCTCGCTGGTGGCCAGCGCGCCGGCCAGCTGGGACAGGATCAGCGAGCGATTCGCCAGCCCGGTCAGCGAGTCGTGGGTGGCCTGGTACTCCAATTGCCGCCTGCTGGCTCGGAACTCGGTGATATCGGCGAACGACGAGACCGCGGACGAGCGCGGATCGTCGGGATTGAGCAGGCGGCTGCTGCCGGACAGCCAGCGCCGCTGCCCGTCGGCCCGGTCGACGCCGAAGACGTAACCGGTGATCGTCTCGCCGGTGGCCAGGGTGCGGGCGATGGGGTGGCGGGTCGGCGGCAGCGGCTGCGCGTTCGCGTCCAGCAGGGTCAGCGGAAGTGCCTGGATCACCTCGCCGAGCAGTTCGTCGTCGGAGCCCTCGGTGCCGAAGATGCGTTTGGCCGCCGGGTTGATCGATTCGATCCGGCCCTCCGGATCGATGACCACCACGCCTTCCTCCAACTGCGAGACGACCGTGGTGAAGTGTTGTTCGGCCAACCGCTGCGCGGCCTCGGCGTGGCGCTGGGCGGTGAGGTCGTGGATGACCACCTGATAGGCGAGGTGGTCGTGCCAGGCGGTGAGCACCGACACGGTCTCCACCGGCACCGTGACCCCGTCCACCCGGACCAGCGTCATCTCGGTGGGATCGGAGGCGGCGCCCTTGGTGGTGAGGTGACTGATCCGCTCCAGCATGCCGGGGATGGAGCCGGGGTGGACGAACTCGGTGAGTGGCTTGCCGATGATGTCGTCGGCGCTGTCGGCGGCCAGCAAACGCACGGTAGCCGGGTTGACGTAGACGACCATCCCGCGCTCGTGCACGCAGATACCGTCGGGCGTGTGCTCGACCAGAGAACGGTAGCGCTCGGCTAGCTGCTCGGCGGCGTCGACCGCGGCGGCTACCTTGTCCTCACCCACTCGAACCCCCGATCGTCGACCCGATTATGGCCATTGGAACATGGGATTATTCTGGTATCGACGTGTAGAAGATCACAGCGTCGACGCTATTGCTTCGATCACAGTTCGGGCACTTAATCGGGCTCTGTCCGGTGATCATTACAGAACCGATTCTCTGCGAAATATCTGGTCGATCGCTGATCGGCCGGGGAATCGGCGAAGGAGCGATGCTATGCCGGGCGCGACCCCGAACAACCGACCACAGCATCAAGATCATATGACGTTCGCCGGAATCGGTGCCGTCACGGCCTACGGCTGGGGTCGTGAGGCGCTGTGGCACGGCCTGTTGAGCGGGAAATCGGCCGCCTCGGTGCAGTCCGGGTACGGACCGGGTCGCGACGAGGATGCCTGGGTGTCGCTGGTCCCCGACGGCGGCGATCACACGGTCAGCACGAGCCGGTACGGGCGAGCCATCCACGAGTCGGCGCGGGAGGCGATCGCCGACGCGCTGGCACGCGGCTGGCAACCGGGCCGGACGGTCGGTCTGTTGCACGCGATCGTGCTCGGTGACGTCGTCAACTGGCGCGATTTCTACCTTGTCGACCACGGACACCGGCGGTCCCGCGACTACATGCGGTTGATCCCGTCCACCCCGCTCTCGGTGCTCATGCAGGAATACGGCTTCCACGGTCCCGCCATGAACGTCTCCGCGGCGTGCAGCTCGGCCAATGTCGCGCTGATCACCGCGCAACTCTGGCTGGACGCGGGCATCGCCGACGACGTCGTGTGCATCGCCACCGACATGTCCGCCACCCCCGACATGGTCGAGCACTTCGTCGGACTCGGCGCGGCGGTCACCGATACCGAACCACTCGACGGGTGCCGCCCGTTCCAGGAAGGCAGCCGCGGTTTCAGCTTCGGCGAGGCGTCGGTGGCGTTCGTGCTGAGCCGCGCGGTGCAGCGGCCCTACGCCGCGCTGCTCGGCGGCGGCATGAGCAACGACGCCTACCACGTGGTGTCCGTCGACCCCACCCACGAGCAGATCTTCGAGTGCACCCGACGCGCCCTCGACAACGCCGGGGTGACCGCGGCGGACGTGCGCTACTTCAACGCCCACGGCACCGGCACCCGGCAATGCGACGAGGCGGAACGGGATCTGCTGACCAACCTGTTCGGCGACCAGCCCCACGTCTACGCGCTCAAACCGCTGGCAGGCCACTGCCAGGGCGCGGCAGCGGGCGTCGAGGTCGCGGCCGCCGCGATGGGCTACGACCTGGGCATCGTGCCCGCCGCGCCGATCGTCGCGCCCGCCTACTTCCGATTGCTGGACGGGCCGACGCCGTTCGAGGGCGGTATCACCGCGAAACTGTCGCTAGGCATGGGTGGCAACAACTCTGTGGTGGTGCTCGGACCCGCCTGAGCCGGCCCCGCATCGCAACGACCGGTCATTGGAGGACTTTCGGCCCTGTTCGCCACGGCATTGCGATGGTGCTATGGGGTTTTGGCGGTGAATATCGAGGGCAGGACGTGTCACATGAAGTCACCGGGACTGTTGCCGTCGTCGTCGCCACAACACTGGCTGACCGCAAGCGATCTCGATCTGGCGGTGACCACCTTCGGTGCAGTCCCGGACGTGGACGTGACGCGGGCCGTCCGGGCGATCGGCCGGGTGCTGCGCAGGCACCACCTCGACGCGGCGACCAGGGTGCGTGTCACCGCGCCCGGCGATGCCGACGCGGCCACCGTGGTGCAGGCCAACGTTCGCTGCCGCGGCCTCGCCACCCGGGTGCAGGTGCCCGGGCCCGGCGGGTTCGCCGTCACCTTCGCCGCCGAGCGGCTGGACCGGCAGCTGGCCAGGCTCGCCACCACCCAGTCCAGGGCTTGGCCCGATCCCGCACGTCCACCGCTCGCGCGGGTCACCGAGCCGCGCCCGATCGTGCGCCGCAAGCGGTGCGCGCTGCGCACCGGCACTCCCGTCGAGGCGACGGCGGTGATGGACGCGATGGATTACGACGCCTACCTGTTCATCGACCGCGAATCCGGCACCGAGGCCGTGGTGCACTGGGGTGATCCGCTCGGCGTCCGGCTCGCCCGCCAGGATGCGGCGGTGAGCAGCCCGTCGACGGTCAATTCGCTTCCGCGCACGATGGATACCGAGCCAGCGCCCGTCTTGGACGAGGACCGCGCCGCGCACATCCTGTGCCATCACGGCCTGCCGTTTCTGTTCTTCACCGACCAGACCCGGGGTCGCGGCCGCCTGCTGTACCGCCGCTACGACGGCGATCTCACGCTGGTCGAACCCGTCCACTAGCGAACTTCAGCTCAGCGGGGCCGACCAGTGCACCCGCGTCCCACCGGTCGCACCGCGTTCGATGCTGCACCGGCCGTCCGACTCGCCCGCTCGCTGCGCGAGATTGGCCAGGCCGCTGGGGTTTACGTCGGCGGGCACGCCCGAACCGTTGTCCTGCACCAGGATGGTCAACTCGTCGGCGACGGTGATCTCGATCGTCACCGAGTTACCGCCGGAATGCCGCACCGCATTGCTGACCGATTCGCGGACCACGGCTTCTGCGTGATCGGCCAGCGTGGGACCGACCACCGACAGCGGCCCGTCGACGCGCAGCCGCGCCCGGATCGCGGTCTCGGCGGTCTGCTGCCGGATCGCGTCCTCCAGCCGTCGCCGCAGCGAGGTGCCCGAGCCGCCGTGCAGATCGGAGATCGTCGTCCTGATCTCGTGCACGATCTCCTGCAATCGATCGATCTCGTCCGAAAGGCGTTGCCGGACTTGCGGATCATCGACGCGCGCGGCCATGCCCTGCAAGCCGAGACCGACGGCGAAGACGCGCTGGATCACGTGGTCGTGCAGGTCCCGCGCAATCCGATCGCGATCGGCGAGCACATCGAGTTCGCGTGTCCGGCGCTGCGCGTCGGCGAGCTGCATGGCCAGCGCGGCCTGATCGGTGAATGCCGCGGTGAGCGCGACGAGTTCAGCGGAGTACGGCGCGGCCGCGGGGGCACGCACGACGATGAGCACACCGAGCACCACGCCCGCCGTCTGCAACGGCAGGATCAGCGCGGGGCCGGTCGCGCCGAGCGCGGCTCCGAGGTCGATGCCACCCGCGTCGGCCAGGTGCACCGTCGCGCGCTCCGCGAAGGCCTGGCCCGCGGCGGTGCCGATGAGCCGCACGGTGTGCTCGTCCACCGGCGCGGCCGCCCTCGACCAGTGCGCCACACCGAGTTCCGTGGCCTCCTCGGGCGGGATGCCCGGTTCGACCACCGCGAGCATCGCCTGCGCCGACTCGGTCAGCACCCGCGCGTTCTCGACCACCTGCGCGAGCACCCGGTGCGGTTCGGTGCCGGCCAGGAACTCAGTGGCGATGTCCCTGGTCGCCTCGATCCACGCCTGCCGGGTGCGGGCCCATTCGTGCAGCCTGGCGTTCTCGATGGCGATGCGGGTGGCGAAGTCCACGACGGTGCGCAACGTGTCGAGCACGGCGTGCGGGACGGGGTCCGGCATCGGCGTTCAGCGTTCGCCGAGCTTGCTGGCCAGCACCGCGGCCTGGGTGCGCCGCTCCATGCCGAGCTTGGCCAGCAATCTCGACACGTAGTTCTTCACCGTCTTCTCGGCCAGGAACATTCGGGCCGCTATCTGCCGGTTGGTGAGTCCCTCGCCGAGCAGGGCGAGCAGTCGGCGTTCCTGTTCGGTGAGCCCGGCCAGCGGGCCGTCGTCGTCGGGCGTGCTGTCGCGCAACCGCGCTCGCAATGCGGCGGCGGCCCGGTTGTCCAGCAGGGAACGGCCCGCGCCGACCGCCTTGATCGCGGCGGCCAGCTCCATGCCCTTGATGTTCTTCACGACATAACCGCTGGCACCGGCCAGAATCGCATCGAGCATGGCCTGCTCGTCGGTGTAGGAGGTGAGGATCAGGCAGCGCAGCCCGTCGACCTCGGCGAGCAGGTCGCGGCACAACTCGATGCCGTTGCCGTCGGGCAGCCGGACATCGAGCACCGCGACATCGGGACGCAGCACCGGAATCCGGGCCATCGCCTGCGCCACGTCACCGGCCTCGCCGATCACCGTCAGTTCGGGATCACCTTCCAGCAAATCGATCAGACCGCGCCGGACGATTTCGTGGTCGTCGACGAGAAATACCTCGAGCACGGCCGCCTCCCTGTCTTCGTTTGTCCGGTCGAAAGTAGCTCCCGCGAATCCCACGAGTAGACAACGAGGTTCCGGGTAAGCTTGCAATGAAGTCAACCAGAGGGGGCCTGGGCATCGGAGCCATAAGGCTCACGTATGTGTGGGAACTCGAGCGATGACATATTCAGCGACATTAGATTTCAGCACGATCTTCGGACCGCCGCGTGCGTGTCCCGGATGTGGATCCAGCGCCGTCAGCACTTTCGAAGAAGTTCCGGATGTCCTTTTGCGTTGCGCCGGCTGCGGCGCGCACTGGGGTTCCGCCGAGAAAGGGCGGGGCGTCGAAGAACGCAGGCTGCCATGAGAATCGGGCAGATAGTTCCGCCATGGGTACCGGTACCACCGCCGGCCTACGGTGGCACGGAAGCCGTTGTCGGCAATTTGGCGGTCGGTCTCGACATGCTCGGCCACGACGTGCATCTGTTCACGGTGGGTGAATCCACCTGCCCGGTGCGGCGATACTCCTTGTACGAGCATCCGACCGCGCAGATCGGGATCGGCGAGGCCGAGCTGATGCACGTGCTCGCGGCCTACGAGACGCTGGCCGACATGGACATCATCCACGACCACACCTCGCTCGGCCCGTTCGTCGGCGCCATCCAGGACGGCCCACCGGTGGTGGTCACCAACCACGGCCCTTTTTCGGCCATGCGCCAGGAACTGTTCCGTTCCATGGCGCGCCACGCCCACATCGTCGCGATTTCCGAGGCGCAGCGGCGGATGGCGGGCAGCGTGCCGATCGCCGAGGTGATCCACCACGGAATCGACCTCAACGCTTACCGATACGGTCCGGGCGGTGGCGGTTACGTGGTGTTCGTCGGCCGGATGAATGCGGAGAAGGGCGTGCACCGTGCGGTGCAGATAGCCCGGCTGGCCCGGCGCAAGTTGCTCATGATCACCAAGATGCGCGAACCGGAGGAGCGGCGCTACTACACTGAACGGGTGCGTCCACTGATGGGGCCCGACGATCCTGAACCGCGCGAGGAACCGATGTCGCGCCGGGTCGAACTGGTGCGCCACGCCGACGCGTTGATCAACCCGATCGAGTGGCCGGAACCCTTCGGACTCGTGATGGCGGAGTCATTGGCCTGCGGCACACCGGTTCTCGCGTTCCCCAACGGTGCGGCCCCGGAAATCGTCGACCACGGCAAGACCGGGTTCCTGTGCCGCGACGTGGAGGAGATGGTGGACGCCCTGGAGCAGGTGCACACCATCGATCGCCGTGTCTGCCGCACGGCGGCCGAGCAGCGGTTCGGCAGGCTGCGCATGGCGCGCGATCACGAGCGGCTGTATCGCCGCATCCTGGCAGGCGAGCGGGCAACCCGGGCGATGGTGCCCGCGCCGGTGGCGTGACCCGGGCAGCCGCGCGGACGCGCTCGTGACCCATCCGTGGGGCGACGGACCCGATACGGGCACGCCGCGGGCGATCAGCGCCGGCGTCACCCTGGTGGAGGGCTCGACCTTCTGCATCGGCGAAACCGGCGGGCGGATCAGCGCGAATCGCGCGGAGGGCTTGTTCGTTCGCGATACGAGAGTGTTGTCGCACTGGCGGCTGACCGTCGACGGGCTGGAACCGCAGCCGCTCACCGTGCGCTACGACGAACCGTACAGCGCGACGTTGCTGGCACGCACCGCGCCGCGGGCGGGCACCGCCGACAGCACCGCGCTGGTGATGATCAGCCGCCATGTCGGCGACGGCATGCGCGAGGACCTGGTCGTACGCAACCTGTCCGGCCAACCGCTCGACTGCGCGATCGTGCTGGAAGTGGACGCCGACTTCGCCGACCTGTTCGAGGTGAAGGAGGGCCGCACCGGCCGCGACGTGGTCACCGCGGCGCGCGCGATGAACGGCGCCGTCCAGATCAGCCGTCCCGAGCTGGCCATGTCGGTGACCGTCATCGGCAGCGGAGCCACCACCACCGACCGCGAATTGCGCTGGGAGATAAACCTTCCCGGGCGCGGCGAATGGTCCGCGTGCATCGAGTACCTGCCCGCGCTCGGCACCGACGCCGTGCCGCCGCGCTATCCGTGCGGCACACCGGTGAACCGCAGCGCACCCGCGCAACGGCTGCGCGAGTGGTACGCGAACTCGCCGACCGTGCACACCGAGGACAAGACCCTCGCGTCGGTGCTACAACGGACCCTCACCGATCTCGGTGCGTTACGCATCTTCGACCCCAACCATCTGGAGCGCTCGGTAGTGGCCGCGGGCGCGCCATGGTTCATGGCGCTGTTCGGCCGTGACTCGCTGCTCACCTCGTGGATGGTGCTGCCGCTGGACCGCAGACTCGCCGTCGGCACGCTGCAAAGCCTCGCCGACCTACAGGGCACCGAAGTGCGGGCGACGACCGAAGAGCAGCCGGGCCGGATCCCGCACGAGGTGCGGTTCGGGCGGGCGGCCACCTTGCTGCTCGGCGGCGGCACCGCGTATTACGGAACCGCCGACGCCACTGCGCTTTTCGTGATGTTGCTCGGCGAACTGCACCGCTGGGGACTGGACACGCGGATCCGTGACGACCTGCTGCCGCACGCGGATCGCGCGCTGGAGTGGATCGAACACTACGGCGACGTCGACGGCGACGGTTTCGTCGAATACCAGTGCGCCGCCGAGCACGGCCTGGCCAACCAGGGCTGGAAGGACTCCTGGGATGGCGTGAACTTCGCCGACGGCTCGTTGCCCGAGGCGCCGATCGCCCTGGCCGAGGTGCAGGGCTACGTCTACGCGGCGTATCTGGCCCGCGCCACGCTGGCCGCCGGGGTCGGCGATCACCCGACCGCGGAACGCTGGCGGGCCAAGGCCGCACAGCTGAAAATCGCGTTCAACCAGGCGTTCTGGCTACCGGACCGAGGCTGGTACGCGATCGGCCTCGACCGGGACAAGCGGCCGATCGACGCGCTCACCTCCAATATCGGCCACTGCCTATGGACCGGGATCGTCGACGACGACAAGGCCGCGCGGGTCGCCGACCACATGCTCTCGCCGGAGATGTTCAGCGGCTGGGGGATTCGCACCCTGGCCACCTCGATGGGCGCCTACAACCCGGTCAGCTATCACAACGGTTCGGTATGGCCGCACGACAACGCGATCTGCGCCGCCGGCCTGATGCGCTACGGCTTCACCGACCACGCCAATCGCGTCGTCGCGGCCGTGCTCGACGCCTCGACCCGATTCGGCTACCGGTTGCCCGAGCTCTACTGCGGCTTCGACCGCGCCGAATTCGACATCCCCGTGCCCTACCCGACCTCCTGCTCCCCGCAGGCGTGGGCCGCTGCCGCGCCATTGCTGTTTCTGCGTACGCTGTTGAGACTGGAACCGAGCGTTCCGGAGGGGGTGCTGTCGGTCGCACCGGTGGTTCCCGCCCGCTATCTGCCGCTTCGAGTCGGCGGGCTGCGCGTGGGCTCGGATGTGCTGACGGTCACCGTCGACGCGGATGGCTGGCAGGTCCGCGGTCTATCCGGTGACCTGCGGAGAACGAACTACTGACCTCGGCAGGTGTCCGCTCGGAAAACTTGTCGGTGGGCGCGCCTAGCATGGCGGCGGGATACGTCTGAACGTCGTCTCTCGGCTGACGACGCCGTCGTTTGCTGATGCTGTTGGTCGATGCCGAACACGATCGAGAAGGGACTCACCTGGTGGCGGAACGCCTCACTGTGCGCGGAGCTCGGGAGCACAACCTGAAGGGGGTCGACCTCGATCTTCCCCGCGACAGTCTCATCGTGTTCACCGGGCTTTCCGGCTCCGGCAAGTCGAGCCTGGCGTTCGACACGATCTTCGCCGAGGGGCAGCGCCGGTATGTGGAGTCGTTGTCGGCGTACGCCCGGCAATTCCTCGGGCAGATGGACAAGCCGGACGTCGATTTCATCGAGGGCCTCTCGCCCGCGGTCTCGATCGACCAGAAGTCGACCAACCGGAACCCGCGCTCCACTGTCGGCACGATCACCGAGGTCTACGACTACCTACGGCTGCTGTACGCGCGCGCCGGTACCCCGCACTGCCCGGTCTGTGGCGAGCTGATCGCCAAGCAGACGCCGCAGCAGATCGTCGACCAGGTGCTCGCCATGGAGGAGGGCATCAAGTTCCAGGTGCTGGCGCCGGTGGTGCGCACCCGCAAGGGTGAGTTCGTCGACCTGTTCGACCAGCTGAATACCCAGGGCTACTCCCGCGTGCGGGTCGACGGCGTGGTGTATCCGCTGACCGACCCGCCGAAGCTGAAGAAGCAGGAAAAGCACGACGTCGAGGTCGTGGTGGACCGCTTGGCCGTCAAGCCGGCTTCCAAACAGCGCCTCACCGATTCGATCGAGACCGCGCTGCGGCTGGCCGACGGCATCGTGGTGCTCGACTTCGTGGATCGCGACGAGCACGCGCACGACCGGGAGCGCCGCTTCTCCGAACGGCTGGCCTGCCCGAACGGGCACCCGCTCGATATCGAGGATCTGGAACCGCGGTCGTTCTCGTTCAACTCGCCCTACGGCGCCTGCCCGGACTGCACCGGTCTCGGCATCCGCAAAGAGGTCGACCCGGAACTGGTGGTGCCCGATCCGGCGCTGAGCCTGAACGAAGGTGCAATCGCCCCCTGGTCACGCGGGCAGACCGCGGAGTACTTCACCCGGCTGTTGTCCGGGCTCGCCTCGTCCGTCGGATTCTCGATGGACACGCCGTGGGAGGACCTGCCGCTCAAGGCCCGCAAGGCGGTGCTGGAGGGCAGTTCCGACCAGGTGCACGTCTCCTACACCAACCGCTACGGCCGGAAGCGTTCGTACTACGCCGATTTCGAAGGCGTGATGCCGTTCCTGCAGCGGCGGATGGAGAGCACCGAGTCCGAGCAGATGAAGGAGCACTACGACGGCTACATGCGCGACGTACCGTGCCCGGTCTGCAACGGTGCCCGGCTGCGTCCGGAGATCCTCGCGGTCACCATCAACGCGGGCGGGGACAACAAGTCGATCGCCGATGTCAGCGACCTGTCCATCGGCGACTGCTCCAAGTTCCTGAACTCGCTCACCCTGGGCGAGCGCGAGGCCGCGATCGCCGGGCAGGTGCTGAAAGAGGTACAGGCACGCCTGGGCTTCCTGCTCGATGTCGGCCTGGAATACCTGTCGCTCTCGCGCGCCGCGGCCACGCTGTCCGGCGGTGAGGCACAGCGCATCCGGCTCGCCACCCAGATCGGCTCCGGGCTGGTCGGCGTGCTGTACGTGCTCGACGAACCGTCCATCGGCCTGCACCAGCGGGACAACCGGCGGCTCATCGAAACCCTCACGCGGCTGCGGAATCTCGGCAACACGCTGATCGTCGTCGAACACGACGAGGACACCATCCGCGCCTCGGACTGGGTGGTCGACATCGGCCCGCTTGCCGGTGAGCACGGCGGCCGCGTCGTGCACAGCGGCCCATATCAGGAGCTGCTCACCGATCCCGAATCGCTCACCGGCGCTTACCTTTCCGGCCGTGAGCGGATCGAGGTGCCGATGGTGCGGCGGCCGATCAGCAAGAAGCGCCAGCTCACCGTGGTCGGTGCGACCGAGCACAATCTGCGCGGCATCGACGTCAGCTTCCCGCTCGGAGTGCTCACCGCGGTCACCGGCGTCTCGGGTTCCGGCAAGTCGACCCTGGTCAACGACATTCTGGCGACCGTGCTCGCGAACAAGCTCAACGGCGCGCGGCAGGTGCCCGGTCGGCACACCAGGATCAACGGGCTGGACAACCTGGACAAGCTGGTCCAGGTGGACCAGTCGCCGATCGGCCGCACCCCGCGCTCCAACCCGGCCACCTACACCGGTGTGTTCGACAAGATCCGCACCCTGTTCGCCTCAACCACCGAGGCGAAGGTGCGCGGTTACCAGCCGGGCCGGTTCTCCTTCAACGTCAAGGGCGGTCGCTGCGAAGCGTGCTCGGGTGACGGCACGCTGAAGATCGAGATGAACTTCCTGCCGGACGTGTACGTCCCGTGCGAGGTCTGCCACGGTGCCCGCTACAACCGGGAAACCCTCGAGGTGCACTACAAGGGCAAGACCATCGCCGAGGTCCTCGACATGTCCATCGAGGAGGGCGCGGAGTTCTTCGAGCCGATCAGCTCGATCCACCGCTACCTGAAAACCCTCGTCGACGTCGGCCTCGGCTACGTGCGCCTCGGTCAGAGCGCACCGACCCTCTCCGGTGGTGAGGCGCAGCGCGTCAAGCTGTCCGCCGAACTGCAGAAGCGCTCCACCGGCCGGACCGTCTACATCCTCGACGAACCCACCACCGGCCTGCACTTCGAAGACATCCGCAAGCTCCTCAAGGTGATCAACGGCCTGGTCGACAAGGGCAACACGGTCATCGTGATCGAACACAACCTGGACGTCATCAAGACCTCCGACTGGGTGATCGACATGGGCCCCGAAGGTGGCTCCGGCGGCGGCATGGTCGTCGCCGAAGGCACCCCGGAAGACGTTGCGGCCGTTGCGGAAAGCTACACGGGCCAGTTCCTCCGGGAGGCGCTGGAACAGCCGCCCGCATCGAACCCCGCCAAGAAGGCACCGGCGAAGAAGGCGTCCGCGACGAAGGCGGCCGCCAAGAAGGCTCCGGCGAAGAAGGCCGCCAAGGCAGCCGACAAGCCGACCGAAGCGCAAGCGGCAGCGAAGACCGCCACCAAGCGCCTGGCGCGCAAGGCCGCCGCCCTGCGCTGACCATCCGCGAGGCGAGCGGCAACGCCGGTGGTTTCACAGCGGGTCTGCACGCCTCAAAGGTGTGGGAGCGCCGCGAGCGAGTGGTTTCACAGCGGGTCCGTACGCCTCACCGGGTCCACACACCCTATGAGTCGTACGGACCCGCTGTGAGATCCCCGGCTCGAGTCAGGGGCGGTTGGCGACGGTGTGGATGAGCTCGGCGAGTTCGGTGGGCTTGGACCACATGGGCCAGTGACCGGTGGGGAGGTCGATGTAGTCGGCGTCGATGCGGGTCAGTTCGGTGAAGGCGGGGACTTCACCTTCGTCGCGGAACTTCTTGGCCAGTTCCGAGGGGAGGCTGTTGCAGATGATGGTGGTCGGGATCGACAGGCGAGCGGGGGAATCGCTGAGCTCGAGCGGGGTGGACGTGATGGTGGTCGGCTCGCCGACGGCGCGCTCGCGGAAGCGGGCCAGGGTCGCCTCGGCCAAGCCCTCGATGCTGTTGCCGGTGGCTTCCAGTTCGGGCCAGTCCGGTAGCAGCCATTCGGGTCCGGTCGCCGCGAGTTCGGGGGCAATGACGAAGCCGTGGGGGACCGGGGCGGAGTCGACGTAGATCGCGCGGTGGAAGAGCCGCGGCGCACGGTCGGTGGCGAGATAGGCGGGGGACGCGCCACCGGAATGCGCGACCAGCACGACCGTTTCGCCCGCCGGGACGGCGTCGATGATCGCCTGCGCCTGGTTCTCCATGGTCGCCGAAAGGCGGTCGGGATCGGCGGGATCCAGTCCGGGCAGGGTCAGCGCCTGTACTTCGTTGCCGCGCTCCCGCAGGTCGGTCGCGACCTCATCCCAGGCCCATGCGCCGAGCCAGAATCCGGGAACCAAAACGATCCGTGTAGCCATGGCGCCTACTTTGCCCTATTGGGCCGACATCTTCATCCGCACCGCAACGAGGCTCATGGGGGAGAAGGATACCGGTGCGGCTGCTCCCGATTTACCTAATACTTCCCTATTGCGCTGAATGATAGGGAAGTTTAGAGTCTTTTGAGTGACTGATCGACTCTACTCGGTAGAGCAGGTAGCCGAACGCCTCGGACTGCATGTCCGCACCATCCGCAACTACGTGCGCGACGGGCGGCTCACCGCGGTACGCATCGGCAAGCAGTACCGGATCGCGCACGAGGATCTGGAGGCGTTCACCGGGCGTTCGGTGCCCGAGCCGGTCCGGGACACGGCTCGGCGGCGGCGGCACGCCGAGGTGTCGAGCATCGTGCAGGTCGACGCGGTCAGCCGGGAGACGGCCGACCGCTTGACCTCCCTCTTGATGGGCGCGGCCAACACCCGGTCGGGCGACGCCGAGCCGCTGCGGGTCGAGACGGTCTACGACGCGGACCGGGCGCGCATGAAAGTCATTGTCCTTGGCAGTCTTTCGGACACGGCACGGTTGTTCGACTACATGGAAGGGGTGCTCGCTTCATGAGTGAGCGGATCATCGACACCACCCTCGTGGTCATGGCGGAGCTGAGTATCAGCGAGGCGGCGGCATGAGCACTATCTACAAATCGGAGAACGGCGCAAGCGCGATCCGGCAGCGCTACCAAGAGCTACTGCGCAGCTGGCCGGTTCCCGCTGAGCACGTGCGGGTGCCGACCCGGGAAGGCGAAACCTTCGTCGTCGTCTCCGGACCGCAGGACGCACCGCCGGTACTGCTGTTGCACGGCTCGGGCGCGAACACGACCATGTGGCGCGGCGACATCGGCTCCTGGGCAACACATTTCCGCACTTACGCGGTCGACATGACCGGCGAGCCCGGCGCGAGCGCGCCGACGCGCCCGCCCTTGGATTCCGATCGGCTCGCGTCGTGGCTCGACGATGTACTGGAAGGCCTTGGGCTCACCACGATTTCGATCGTTGCGACCTCGCTCGGTGGCTGGGTGGCGCTGGACTACGCCATCCGCAGGCCGGGACGGGTGACCCGGCTCGCCCTGCTGTGCCCCGGTGGCATCGGCGCGCAGAAGCTGGGCTGGCTCCCGAAAGCGCTGTTGCTCCGCCTCTTCGGCCGACGCGGCCTGCGCCGCACCGCGCGCATCGTGACGGGCCTGGACACGCCGGTAACCGAGCAGGCCCTCGATGAGGTGGTACTGATCTTCACGCAGTTCAAGCCGCGCACCGAGCGACTGCCCGTGTTCCCGGACGACGCACTACGCGGACTGACCATGCCGATGCTGGTGATAGTCGGTGCCCGCGACGTCATGTTCGACTCCGCGGGCACCGCCGAGCGCGTGCGCCGGTGCGTTCCGAACGCGACAGTGCACGTGCTACCCGAAGTCGGACACGCCATCCTCGGGCAAACCGACGTGGTCTCGAAGTTCCTCCTCGACGAGCACGCGAACCGAACCCCGTCTCAGTAGCCGACCGCACCGCACACCCCGCGCACGAATTGCCCCGCCGCGCAGGAGCTTGCTGGCGAGCCGGTGCGCGGCCGGACAACCCGCGCGCTGCGAGACAATCGGTGCGCGGCAGGCCAATCGATGCGCGGTGGGTTGATCAGTGGGCTGGTAAGTACCCGATGGGGCGGGTCAGTTCTGCGGGGAGCCGAACCAGCGGGTCAGTGTTTCGCGTAGGTGGTTGGAGTTGGACTGTTCGGCACTGTCGGCCGCCCATGCTACGTACCCGTCCGGTCGGATCAGCAGTGCTGCGGCGGGTGCGTCGGCGGTGGTCGCGGCGACGGTGTCGACGCGGTCGTGCCAGTTTGCCGCAATGTCGGCGTAGGTCGCGGCGCCGGTGAGCGTGAGTAGTAGGGGGCGTGCCTTGCGTAGCAGTTCGGCGACTCGCCGTGGGCCATCCGCGGTTTCGACGACGAGGTCCGGCACCATCCGCCCGGCGAGCGGGTGCTCTACACCGGTCTCGTAGCGGGTGTCAGCTCCGGACATCAGGCGCGCGATGTACGCGGTGTTCTCCGGTTGTTGCAGCAGTTCACCGAGGAGGGTGCGCACCGCGGTCACCTCCGGGCCCGGCGCGAACAGGGCGGTTTGCGCGAGCGAGCTCATCATGACGCGAACGCCGACGGGGTGCCGTTCGGCATGGTAGGTATCCAGCAATCCTGGTGGGGCCCAACCGTTTATCGCCGCGGCGAGCTTCCAGCCGAGATTGGCCGCATCCTGCAAGCCGAGGTTGAGGCCCGGCCCGCCGACCCCGGAATGCACATGGGCGGCATCGCCGACGAGGAACACGTTGCCCGCCCGGTAGCGCTCGGCCTGCCGGGTGTTCTGATTGTCTATGCGGCGCAACGCGTGCGGGCCCGGCCCGCGTGGCGCTTCGATCGGCAGGTCGACGCCGAGTACCCGCCGCAGGCTGGCGCGCAGTTCCTCGACGGTCATCGGAGTCCCTTCCGGAACCGGCGCGCCACCGAACTCGAGGCTGGCGACCATCGGCCGACCCGGTTCGAGCTCGGCGAAGACAAACCCGCCGCGTTCGAGGCGATTGTGCCCGAAGGGAAGTCGGCCGAACCCCGGAATCTCGACGCCACCGTCCGCGGTCCGCAGCTCATCCGGCAACCACGCGTGCCCCATCCGCCAGACACCGTCCGTCGCCGTGTGCCCAGGAAACTCGATCCCGACCTGCTTGCGGACGCGGCTCTTGCCGCCGTCCGCGCCGACCAGAAACGTGGTGTCGAGGCGATAGGTCCCTTCGGGCCCGGCTATCGCGAGCTCGACGCCACCGTCCTGCTGGGTCAGCTCGGTCATGCGGTGCCCCCACCGAACATCCACGCCCAGCCCGACTGCCCACTTCTCCAGCAGCCGAACGAGTTTCGGCTGCGGAATCGGCAGTACGTACATCGGGTTGTCGGTCAGCTCGCCGAACGACAGCGGCAGCCCGCTGAACATATAGCGCGGCAGCGGTTGTGGTGCACCGGGTGCGCCACCGAACTCGTGATAGAGCCCGCGCATGTCCAACAGCCGAACCACCTGGCCGACAAGGCCGTTCGCTTTCGGTTCGGTGCTCGGCGCGGGTAGTTCGTCCAGCACGATCGGCCGCACCCCGGCCAGCGCGAGTTCACCCGCGAGCATCAGCCCGTTCGGGCCCGCGCCGGAAATGACTACGTCGACAGGTATTTCGGGCATGGCAAATACACCCCTCGTTAGATGTTGTGGTTTGTCCGATGTTGTGGTTGTCGATGCGCTGCGGTCAGCGCGCGGGTTCGGACAGGCCCGTGGCGACTTCGGCGAGGGCGCGGCGGAGCAAGGTGGTGATGTGCACCGGCGGGTCGGCGTGCGCGTACGCCACCATGACCGCCTCGGCGACGGCACTGATCATGCCGACCACCAGGCGTGGATAGGTGTCGCGCAACGGGTCGGCCCCGGTGCGCGCCGCGATCGCCGCGAGCCAATCGTCGGACACCTCTTTGGATATCGCGAAGCGCAGCTCGGGAACGGTGAACAGCTTTCGTATCTCGGCAAGTTGCGCGGGGCTCGGCACGACGAGCTGGTCGCTGTCGGCCGCCAGCGGCTCCAGCAGTGCCTCGGTGATCGAGGTCCAGAGCGGTTCGTCCGTGGGGCGATTCCGGAATACCTTGACGCTGCGCCGAATTCGCTCGGATTGTCGGTAGGCGAGCGCGTCGTACTTGCCGGTGAAGTAGTTGTTGAAGGTGCGCACCGACACCCCGGCGCGTGCCGCGATGTCGTCGCGGGTGACGTTGTCCAGCCCGCGCTCGAAGGCGAGGTGCAGCGCCGCGTCACTCAGCGCCATGCGGGTATCGAGCTTCTTGCGTTCGCGAAGCCCGAGCACTTCCTCATCCGGCATGCACTCAGCCTACCGGAAAAACTTGCCCGGTGGGCAAAATTGCCCACCGGGAAAGAAATCACCTGCATGTGCCGAGCTCGAGGCGCGGTCAGTCAGTACGGCCGGTTCAGTAGACCGGCCCCGTGTACTTCTCGCCCGGCCCCTTACCCGGCTCGTCCGGATGCGCCGACGCCTCCCGGAAAGCCCGCTGCAAGGACTGCAACCCTTCGCGGATCGGCCCCGCGTGCGGTCCGAGGTACTCCACCGAAGCCGTGACCAGCCCCGCCAGCGCCGTGATCACCCGGCGCGCCTCGTCCAGATCGCGCCGCGTACTGGTTTCCGGATCCTCGTCCGCGAGCCCGAGCTTCTCCGCCGCCGAACTCATCAGCATCACCGCGGCCCGGCTGATCACCTCCACCGCGGGGATGTCGGCCAGTTCGCGCACGGAGTTGTCGAGCTCTTCTGTCATGGCTACGAGGTTAGCGACGTGGCTCGGAGCAGCCGGAGTTGGCCGATCTCCGCGATGTTCTTCATCAGCTCCGAGTTCACCCAGCTCATCAGGTGCGCAACGGTCAGACCCGCCTCGGCCGGCCATGGAAAGGCTGCGGGACGGTCCAATTCGGCCTCGGTCAGGTCATCGAGCACGCGCAACCAGGTGTCTCGCAGCTCACGCAGCCACGCCACGGCCGCGACACCATCGCCGGGCCACGGCACGTCCTCGGGGGCGGCTGCCGTCCGGTCCGCCAGCTGGTCGATGGCCGCGCTCCACCACCAGCCGATATGCCAGCTGAGCCAGCCGATGGTCGGGACGGGCACGGGGTCGGGTTCGGTGTCGGCCCAGTCCGGCCGCCACGCGCCGTCGGCATCGGGGCGTACAGTCCAATGCGGGTCGGCGGGCGCCCAGAGGAAGTCCTCGGCCGCCAGTACTCCCAGGTGCAACTCGGCGAGCGCCCAGGTGAATTCGAATTGCCATCGCAGCAGGTCACAGCGTGAAGTCGACACCGGGGGAGCCTGGCAGGCCCGCTGCGGACGGGCAAGCCATTTACCGCGATTCGGCGATAGCCGAACGGAATGTTAGACTGACCGCTGACGACCGCCCCTGGTTGTGTCTTCTTCCAAGATTTCGAGCCTGGGGCTGATAAGTGGAGCCCGACTCCCACCGTTGCCGACGAGCGATCGTCAGGTCAAACGGTCCGGTCACCCGCCTTCTCGGAGGCGGGTTTCTTGTGCCGGGGTTCTCTCACGAGAACCGCGTGCACGAGGTCGAACGCGAATGCTTTTCGCGGGCGATGACCGGTCGACATCGGGCCCCGACGCGGAATACCGCTCCGGGGCTTTTGTGTTGAAAAGGGGTTGCAGTTATTGCGC
The DNA here is from genome assembly GCF_019222765.1 of Nocardia iowensis. Lineage (NCBI taxonomy): Bacteria > Bacillati > Actinomycetota > Actinomycetes > Mycobacteriales > Nocardiaceae > Nocardia > Nocardia iowensis. Next base: position 2,754,888 of record NZ_CP078145.1, read on the forward strand.
GCGGTCGTCCTGACGACACCGCTTGACCTAGGAGGCCCCATCAGCACTGAGACCCGCATCAACGATCGCATCCGTGTTCCCGAGGTTCGACTGATCGGACCCAGCGGCGAGCAGGTTGGGATCGTGCGTGTTGAAGATGCACTACGCGTCGCCATGGAGGCAGATCTCGATCTCGTAGAGGTCGCTCCGGATGCACGTCCGCCGGTCTGCAAGATCATGGACTACGGCAAGTTCAAGTACGAGACGGCGCAGAAGGCGCGCGAGTCTCGGAAGAACCAGGTGCAGACCGTGATCAAGGAGCAGAAGCTCCGCCCGAAGATCGACGACCACGACTATGCGACCAAGAGGGGCCACGTGATGCGCTTCCTCGAGGCCGGGTCGAAGGTCAAGGTCACCATCATGTTCCGCGGACGCGAGCAGTCCCGGCCCGAGCTGGGCTACCGGCTGCTGCAGCGGCTCGCCGCGGACGTGGCGGACCTGGGGTTCGTCGAGACCTCGGCCAAGCAGGACGGTCGCAACATGACTATGGTCCTCGCACCCCACAAGGGTGCGAAGACGCGAGTGAAGGCACAGCAGGAGTCCGCAGCTCCGCGGCCGCAGCAGCCCGCTGCGCAGCAGAGCCCCGCGCCCGCTGAGGCCGCGCCCGCAGACAGCGCGCCCGCCGCGGCTCCGGCCGAGCAGGCCAACCCGCCGCAGTAATACCGATAAGAGCCGGCGGTCCGGGAGGACCGCCGGGACGAGACAGATATGAGGAATCCATGCCGAAGATGAAGAGCCACAGCGGTGCCTCGAAGCGATTCAAGGTGTCGGGCCGAGGCAAGCTGCTTCGCCAGCAGGCGAACCGCCGCCACCTGCTCGAGCACAAGTCCACCCGCCGGACTCGTCGTCTGGATGGCACGGAGGCCGTCGCGTCCGTCGACGTCCCGCGCGTGAAGAGGCTGCTCGGTCTCTGAGAGAGACCAGCCAGCAACCGCGTTCCGGATTCCGGACGCCGACCGAACTGACAATCGCCGGGTGCCCGCATGCGCCCCCTAGATCGACAAAGGACTGACCCATGGCACGCGTCAAAAGGGCCGTCAACGCTCAAAAGAAGCGTCGTTCCATCCTCGAGGCCTCCAAGGGCTACCGCGGCCAGCGCTCGCGGCTGTACCGCAAGGCCAAGGAACAGCAGCTGCACTCGCTCACCTACGCCTACCGGGACCGCCGGGCGCGCAAGGGTGACTTCCGCAAGCTCTGGATCACCCGCATCAATGCCGCGGCGCGGCTGAACGACATCACCTACAACCGTCTCATCCAGGGCCTGAAGGCCGCTGGTGTCGAGGTGGACCGCAAGAACCTCGCCGAGCTCGCCGTCTCCGACGCCGATGCCTTCGCCGGTCTCGTCGCGATCGCCAAGGCCGCGCTGCCTCAGGACGTCAACGCCCCGGCCGCTTGAGCCAGGATTACGTGACGAACGGACACCCCTCGGAACGACCCGTGGACGCGCTCTCCGAGCGCAATCCACGGGTCGTTTCCGCTGTCAAGCTGCATCGCGGCGTCCAGCGCCGCAAGGCCGGACTCTTCCTCGCCGAGGGCGCCAATTCCGTTGCGGCCGCCCTGGATACCGGACGGGTGCGGGAGCTGTTCTACTCCGCCGGTGCCGCAGCCCGCGAACACGAACTGGTCGCCGGAGCCGTTGGGATGGGCGTGCGCGCCACGCTGGTCAGCGACCGCGCCGCCGCACAACTCGGCGAAACCGTCACCGCGCCAGGGCTTGTCGCGGTCTGCGAACTGATCGACGTGCCGCTGGCCGAGGTGCTCGCGACCAACCCGCGCATGCTGGCCGTGCCGGTCGAGATCGCCGAACCCGGCAACGCGGGCACCCTCATTCGGGTGGCCGACGCCGTCGGAGCCGATGGTGTGGTGCTGGCGGGGGACACCGTCGACCCGCACAACGGCAAATGCGTGCGCGCCAGCGCGGGCAGCCTGTTCCATGTCCCCATCGCCCGCCACCGCGATGTCGCCGGCACACTGGATTCGCTTGCCGCGGCAGGCATCACGCTCCTGGCCACCGCCGCGAACGGCGAGGTCGATCTGGACGAGGCCGACCAATTGTTCACCGGACCGATCGCCTGGCTGTTCGGCAACGAGGCACACGGCCTCGACCCGGCCGTCGCCGCCCGCGCCGACCATCGCATTCGCATCCCCATCCACGGCCGGGCCGAGAGCCTGAATCTCGCCGCCGCCGCCTCGATCTGCCTCTACGCGAGCTCCCGCGTGCAGCACGCCAAAACCGCTCGCGCGGAATAGCTCCCGCGCAGGCAACGGTGCCGATCAGGCCTCGGCGGCCAGTAGAAGATCAGCCAGGATCTCGGACGCCCACGGCGCCGGAACCGCATCGGGACCAGCCACCTGCATCGCGCTCATGACCGTGAGCAGCATTCCGGTAGCCATGAAACGACGAATCTCCGACGTCGGCGCGCCGGTCAGCTCGCGAACCAGCTCGACAACCTTGCCGAAGCGGGCGCGCACGTCATTGCCGATCGCCGGGTCCGCGCTCGCGGCAAAGCCGTGCAGGAAGACTTGCAGCAATTCCCGTTCGGCCAGAAAGATGTCGTAACCGCGCCCGAGGGCGAGTAGCGCCTGCTCCGGCGTCGCATCGGCGTCCGCGGCCTGCCGCGCCGACCGGAAGATCTCCTCGATCCGATCGCACACGCGATGCATCGCGGCGATGAACAACTGCTGTTTGGTACCGAAGAGTCGAATCACATACGGCTGGGAAACGCCTGCGCGCCTGGCGATCTCGTCGGTCCGGGTGCCCGCGTAGCCGGATTCGGCGAAGGCCGACACGGCAGCTCGGAGCACCTGCTCACCGCGTTCGGTGGCGGTCATCCGGACTCTGGACGAACTCGTCATGGTGCTGCACTCCGTTCACTCGAATTCCGCCCCGCGTTGACATGTTATCAGTCGATGCATACTCTTCGAGCTGTTAGTTATCAGTCAATTACAACAAAGGCTGGACATGACCGAAACCCTCGAACCTGCCGCCTCGTCGCCCACCGTCGCACCCGGAAAACCCGTCGGCGGACGCATGCTCGCGGCCGTGCTGGCCGCGGTCGGCATCCCGATGTTCATGGTCACGCTGGACAACCTCGTGGTGACCTTCGCGCTGCCGGTGATTCGCACCGAACTCGGCGCCTCGCTGACCGATCTGCAGTGGTTCGTCAACGCCTACACACTGGCCTTCGCCTCGCTGCTGCTCACCGTCTCGGCGATCGGTGACCGGCTCGGCCGCCGCCGGATCTTCCTGGCGGGTATCGCGCTGTTCACGGTGGCCTCGGCGGCCTGTGCGCTGAGCACGGAGCCATGGATGTTGATCGCCGCCAGGGTCGTTCAGGGTTTCGGCGCGGCCGCGGTGCTGCCGCTGTCCCTGACGCTGCTGTCGGCGGCGGTGCCCGAGCGCATGCGAAACATGGCCATCGGGATCTGGGGCGGCATCGCCGGACTCGGCGTCGCGGTCGGGCCGCTGGTCGGCGGTGTCGTGGTGGACGGGTTGAGCTGGCAGTGGATCTTCTGGCTGAACGTGCCCATCGGCCTCGCGGTGCTGCCGTTCGCGGCGCGGGTGCTGCGCGAGTCGTACGGCGGCAGCAGGCGGCTCGACCTAGTCGGTCTGGTCTTGTCGGCGAGCGGTGTGCTCGCGGTGGTGTGGGGGGTGATCCATGGCGCCGATGACGGCTGGACCTCGGTCACCGTGCTGTCCGGACTGATCGGTGGCGCGGTGCTGCTGGCGGCGCTGGTGGCGTGGGAGCTGAAGACGCCGGATCCGATGTTGCCGCTGCGGCTGTTCCGGTCGCGTGCCTTCGGGATCGGCAATGCCACCAGCTTCACCTTCTCCGCCGGTGTCTTCGGCTCGATCTTCCTGCTGGCCCAGTACTTCCAGGTGGTGCAGGGCTACAGCCCGCTGGAATCCGGCCTCCGCACCATGCCGTGGACCATGGCCCCGATGGTGGTCGCCCCGATCGCGGGACTGCTCGTCGACCGGGTCGGCGCGCGGGCGCTGCTGGTGACCGGTCAGCTGATGCTGGCGGTCGCGCTGGGGTGGATGGCGGCGATCACCACCGTCGACGTCGACTATGGCCCCTTCATCGGACCGTTCCTGCTCGCCGGGGTCGGCATGGGACTGATCCTTACGCCGAGCGCCACGGTGGTGATGGCCAGTGCCGCGCCGGACGACCGGGCCATGGCCTCGGGCACCAACAGCACACTGCGCGAAGTGGGTATCGCGATGGGCGTCGCCGTGCTCGCGTCGATATTCGCCTCGCGCGGTTCGTTTCTCAGCCCGCAGGCCTACGTCGACGGCCTGGTTCCGGCGATCTGGGCCGGTGCCGCCATCGTCGGGGCCGGTGCCGTGATCTCACTCCTGCTGCCAAGCCGGATCACACCCGCCTAGCCCGACCTGTGCCAGTCGCATACGACGAATGGCGTACGAGGGGTGCGACTGGCACAGGTGGTGCGACAGGTTCAGCCGCAGTAGCCGTAGAAGACGCAGAAGATGATGTCCTGTAACCAACCGGGTAGCCAGGCGTACGGGTTCGGTCCCGGCGGGTTGGCCGCCGCCGTTCCGCTGCTGAGCAGGGTGACAACCAGCAGGCTCACTGTCGCGACGAGGCTGCTGAATCCAACGGTGACGGCCATTTTCGAGGTGCTCATGTCCCCGGATACCTCCGTGATTCTCAGGCGTTGCCCCGCGCTCGGGGAACAACCCGTGATGCTGTGACCATCGTCGCAATTTGGCCGCTGTTGTGCGGCGGAATGGGGTTGCCGGGGCGTGGCGGGGAATCCGCGTGAATCGGATATGGCGCATCCAATAGGATTCCACCAGCAGCAATGTGGGTAGGGAACGAGCCGTACCCGCGAACCGATCCCCAGGGGAGAGTCGAACCATCGTGGCCGACGACAACGACGCAGTCGAGCAGAACGCGACGCTGACCGAGGAGGCACTGGCCGCTGCGGCGGCGGCCGCCGAGAAGGCGTTTGCCGCTGCGGCCGACCTGGATGCGCTCGCGGTCGCGAAAACCGAGCACCTCGGCGGCAAGGCCCCGCTCGCGCTCGCCCAGCGCGCATTGGGCAGCCTCCCGAAAACCGAGAAGGCCGATGCGGGCAAGCGGGTCAATATCGCCCGCGCCCGGGTGTCCGAGGCGTTCGAGGCCCGCCGCGCGGTGCTGCTCGCCGAGCGCGACGCGGCGGTGCTGGTGGCCGAGGCGATCGACGTGACGTTGCCCGCCCGTCGCCAGCCGGTCGGCGCGCGCCACCCGATCACCGTCATCTCCGAGCAGATCGCCGACGTGTTCGTCGCGATGGGCTGGGAGGTCGCCGAAGGCCCCGAGGTGGAGACCGAGCACTTCAATTTCGACGCGCTCAACTTCCTGCCCGACCATCCGGCCCGCACCATGCAGGACACCTTCCACATCGCGCCGGAAGGTTCGCGGCAGGTGCTGCGTACACACACCTCCCCGGTGCAGGTGCGCTCGCTGCTGGAACGCGAGCTGCCGATCTACGTGGTGTGCCCCGGCCGCACTTTCCGCACCGACGAGCTCGACGCCACGCACACCCCGGTGTTCTCCCAGGTGGAGGGGCTGGCCGTGGACAAGGGCCTGACCATGGCGCACCTGCGCGGCACGCTGGACGCGTTCGCCCGGGCGTTGTTCGGGCCGGATACGCGAACCAGAATGCGCCCCAACTACTTTCCGTTCACCGAGCCCTCCGCCGAGGTCGACGTCTGGTTCCCGGACAAGAAGGGCGGCGCGGGCTGGGTCGAGTGGGGCGGCTGCGGCATGGTGAACCCGAAGGTGCTGATCGCCAGCGGGATCGATCCCGAGGTGTACAGCGGGTTCGCGTTCGGCATGGGCCTGGAGCGGACCCTGCAGTTCCGCAACGGCATCCCGGACATGCGCGACATCGTCGAGGGCGACGTGCGTTTCACGCTGCCGTTCGGCGTCCGGTCCTGAGTTGGGTCCAACCGAGAACTCCCTTCGATCGAGAGAGCGAAACGTCAAGTGCGAGTAGCGCAGTCCTGGCTGACCGATATCATCCAGCGCACCAACCCCGACTGGTCGGTGACGCCGGAAGAGCTCGACGCGGGCTTCGTCCGGGTGGGGCTCGAGGTCGAAGAGGTGGACAAACTTCAGCCGGTCTCCGGTGACATCGACAAGCCGCTGGTCGTCGGCCGGGTCGCCGAGATCACCGAGCTGACCGAGTTCAAGAAGCCGATCCGCTTCTGCAAGGTGGATGTCGGCAACCCCGAGTTGCAGGAGATCGTCTGCGGCGCAACCAACTTCGCCGTCGGCGATCTGGTCGTCGTGGTGCTGCCCGGTGGTGTGCTGCCCGGCGGCTTCGCCATCTCCTCGCGCAAGACCTACGGGCACGTCTCCAATGGCATGATCTGCTCGGTCGCCGAACTCGGCATCGGCAAGGACCATTCCGGCATCCTGGTGCTCGAGCCGGGCACCGCCGAGCCGGGCGCGGACGCGAACGAGCTGCTCGGCCTGGACGATACGGTCATCGAGCTCAACATCACCCCGGACCGCGGCTACTGCTTCTCGGTGCGCGGCCTGGCCCGCGAACTCGCCTGCGGCTTCGACCTCGACTACGCCGACCCCGCCGTGCGCACCCTGCCCGACGACGAGCGCGACGCCTGGCCGGTCCGGCTCGAACCCGAATCCAAGTGCACCCGCTTCGCCGTGCGCCGGGTCACCGGCATCGACCCGAACGCGGTGAGCCCCTGGTGGTTACAGCGCAGGCTGCTGCTGTCCGGCGTGCGGCCCATCTCGGCGGCCGTCGACGTCGCCAACTACGTCATGCTCGAACTGGGCCAGCCGCTGCACACCTTCGATGGCGGCAAGCTGAACGGCGGCTTGGTGGTGCGTACCGCGAACAAGGGCGAGACGCTGCGCACCCTCGATGAGGTCGAGCGCGTGCTCGACGCCGAGGACGTGGTGATCGCCGACGATTCCGGCGTCATCTCGCTGGCAGGCATCATGGGCGGCGCGACCACCGAGATCGGCACCGAGACGACCGATGTCGTGCTGGAAGCCGCCACCTGGAACCCGCTGCTCGTCTACCGCACCGCGCGCAGGCACAAGCTGGTGTCCGAGGCGGGCAAGCGGTACGAGCGGGTGGTCGACCCGGAGATCAATGTGGCCGCGCTCGACCGAGCCGCCCACCTGCTGGCCGAAATCGCCGGTGGCACTGTCGAACCCGCGCTCACCGACGTCCGCGTCCCGGTGCCGCCCGCGCCGCCGATCCGGATGGACATCGACCTGGCCGACCGGGTCGCCGGTGTCGTCTACCCGACCGGTACCTCCGCGCGCCGGCTGGCTCAGATCGGCTGCCTCGTCGAGGTCGCCGTCGACGAGACCACCGGGCACGGCCAGCTGGAAGTCACCCCGCCGAGCTGGCGACCGGACCTGGCCCAGCCCGCCGACCTGGTCGAAGAGGTGCTCCGGCTGGAGGGGCTCGAGCAGATCCCGTCCGTGCTGCCCACCGCGCCCGCCGGGCGTGGGCTGACCGCGACCCAGCGTCGTCGCCGCGCGGTCAGCCGGGCGCTGGCCTTCGCCGGTGCCGTCGAGGTGCCCGCGCCGGTATTCCTGTCCGCCGGTGTCTTCGACACCTGGGGTCTGGACGCCGACGACCCGCGCCGGGCGACCACCCGGGTGCTGAACCCGCTCGATGTCGAGCGCTCCGAGCTGGCCACCACGCTGCTGCCCGGACTGCTGGAAGTGGCCGCCCGCAACATCTCTCGTGGCGCGCGTGACCTCACCATCTACGGCATCGCGCAGGTGGTGCTGCCCGGCGAGAACGTGCATCCGGTCGAGGCGCTGCCGGTCGATCGTCGCCCCACCGACGACCAGATCACCGAACTACTCGACTCGCTGCCCGCGCAGCCCGTGCACGTCGCGGCCGTGCTCACCGGCCGCCGCGAACCGCGTGGACCGTGGGGCCAGGGCCGTCCGGCCGAGGCCGCCGACGCGTTCGCCCTGGCCGACATCGTCGCCGACGCGGCGGGCGTCACGCTCGAGCGCCGCCCCGCCGCTCAACTGCCCTGGCATCCCGGCCGCTGCGCCGAACTGCTCGTCGACGGTGCGGTTGTCGGCTACGCGGGCGAACTGCACCCCGCCGTGCTGGAACGTTCCGGCCTACCGCCGCGCACCTGCGCCGTCGAACTCGACCTCGACGCCCTGCCGTTGCTCGAATCCCGCCCGGCCCCAACGATTTCCCCATTCCCGGCGGTGCTCCAGGACGTCTCGATCAGCGTCGAGAAGGCCACCCCCGCCGCCGCCGTCGAATCGGCTCTGCGCACCGGCGGCGGCGACCTCCTCGAAGACATCGCCCTGTTCGACGTCTACGAGGGCGCCCAAGCAGGCGAGGGCCGCAAATCCCTCACCTACGCCCTCCGCTTCCGCGCCACCGACCGCACCCTCACCGAAGACGAGGCAAGCGCCGCCCGCGACGCCGCGGTGGCCGCCGCTGCCGACGCCGTAGGCGCGGTTCTCCGCGCCTGACCCCGAGCCGCCCTCCGTGTCGGCCGCACACCCGCCATACGGGGTGTGCGGCTGACACGAACGGTGCGCGGCTCACCCAGCGGAGCTGGCGGTTTCGGGGGTCATGTGAGCCGAGTGTCGCGCATCGGCGGGGGAGGGGTAAGAACTTAGGCATGCGACACCCGGCCAGTTCGATACTGAACGCGTTGACCTATTTGCCGGATCGGCAGATCGTGCAGACGCCTGCCATTCTGGGGATGGAGTATGCCGATCTGTCCATCGGCACGGCGGATGGGGAGACGTTGCACGGGTGGTGGTTGCCCGCGCCGAAGTCGGTCGGGCACATCCTGTTCGCGCACGGCAACGCGGGCAATATCGGTGATCGGGTGCCGCTGTTCGCGTTGCTCGTCGAGGCGGGGTTCGATGTGCTCGCGTTCGACTATCGGGGCTATGGGCGCAGCACCGGCAGGCCCACCGAGCGCGGCACCTATCTCGACGCGCGGGCCGCGCGGCAGGTGCTGCTCGAACAACCCGGTGTCGATCCGAACCGTGTTCTCTACCTGGGGAAATCGCTCGGCGGCGGCGTCATGCTCGAACTCGCCCAAGCGCACCCACCGGCCGGTCTGATGCTGATGTCGACCTTTTCCGGCCTCCGTGACGCCGCCAGATCGGTCTACCCGTTCCTGCCGCGCCCCTTCGTCCCGGATGCCTACCCCAACGAACGCCGCATCCGCACGCTGCGCACCCCGGTCCTGATCATGCACGGTGATCAGGACGAACTCCTGCCACTGCGGCACGCCGAACGCCTCTACGCCGCCGCGCGGGAACCGAAACGCCTGGAGATCTTCCCCGGTGCGGGGCACAACGACCTGATCATGGTCGGCGGCGCCGCCTGGTTCGCGTTGGTACGTGACTGGGCCGGTGCCCTCGTCCGGCAATAAGCCGACGCCCTGCTGGCTGCGTAGCCTGGGCGTATGACTGAAAACAGCGAGATCGCGGCCCGTTTAGCCGCGCTGTCCGATAAGGAATTGGTCGGCGTATTGCTGGTCGCCACCGCGGAACGTCCCGGTTTCCAGGTCGTGCACGCGGCACTGCTCGGGCTGCTCGAAACCGGTGATGCGAAGACGGTCGGTGGTGTGACTCCTACCACGATGCCCACATCCGTGCATGACGCACCGCAGCTGCACGATGTATCCGGGCAGGTCGGAGGCACATCCGCGGTACCGCCGGTACCGGTACCGCCGACCGGTGCGACGGCACCGACCGAGACGGGTGGATATTCGCCTTCCGGCGTCCCTACTTGGGGGTCAGTTCGCGATAAGGTCGAGCAGCGCTTCGGCACCGCGCAGGGGATGAGCGAGCTCGACCAGCAGACCCCGGCGGGCCGCAGCGCCGACGAGCAATGGGACGCGCGCGAGAAAGCCGCGCGTGAGCGCCTGGACCAGATTCGGAAGTCGTTGCACGGCAACGACACCGAAACATCGGGACCGTAACCTGGCCGGGCGCACCGTACTTCGACTGTGATGGGTGGAACCGCGATGACAGAGCCGCGTGAGATTGCCGAACGGCTACTCGATGCCCAGGTGGAGTTCGTGCTGGCCGAGGTGACCGGCGACCGGTTCGCGGAAGTCATTGCCCGCGATGTCGAGTCGGTGCTCGGCGTCGCGGACACCTTGATCTTCCGCGATGTCGTCGAGGTCGATCAGGCCAAGCAGACCGTCTCGACGATCATCGACCTGATCGGCGGCAGTCCCGTGATCGCCGACATGGTCGGGGTTTTCGCGGATTCGATCTACGACCACATCGCGAACAACAACGATTACACCCTCGGTCAGGTAGTCGACCGCGAACCGGTCGAGGCGCTGCTGGAAAAGATCTTCGGCATGCACCAGGCCCAGGAACGCATTCTGGACCGGCTCACCGAGAGCCCGCTGGTCGCCACCGTCGCGTCGAAGTTCGTCGACAAGTTGATCTCCGACTTCATGGAGGCCAACAAGCAGATGGCCGGGAAAATCCCCGGTGTTTCCTCGCTGATCTCGATGGGCCAGTCGGCGGCCAAGACCGCGCGGAAGGCGACGGAGAGCACCTTCATCGGCGACATGGCGGGCAAGGGCGCGGTTTTCGCGCTCAAGCGCACCAACAACGCGATCCGCGAAATGCTGCGCGACGCACCGGTGCACGATGCCGCCATGGAATTCTGGGATCTGCATGCCGACGAGCCGGTCAGCGGTCTGCGCGATTATCTGTCGCAGCGGGACCTGAACGAGCTGGTACTGATCTGCTACGAAATCGCGATCACCACTCGGGAGAAGGAATACTTCGGCCTGCTCGTCGACGAATGTGTCGACGTATTCTTCACCAAGTACGGCGATTACACGCTCGCGGCCATGCTGCCCGAGCTCGGCTTGACCGGTGCCGACATCACCACCGAGATCCTGCGCTACGGCCCCGCGGTCATCGACGGCGCGAAGCGCAACGGCGTGCTGGCCAAGCTGATTCGGGAGCGGCTCGAACCGTTCTACCTGTCCGAGAAGGTACTCGCGATTCTCGGCGACGCTTAGCCACCGCGTGTCACTTGCTGAGTGGTAGCTGCTATGTTCGGTTACCTTCGCGCACACCGGCGGGTGGCGGCCGCGGTGAACGCCGCGCGAGATGCGCCGAGAGCAACGGATCGGCTAACGCCGGACGCCATTTCGGGCCGATGCTCGTCGATCGACTGCTCGCCGGAAAGCCCCGCCTGAAGTGGCGGGATATTACCTCGGCCGCGCCATTTCCGGTCCCAAACTGGACAGTTGGTAGCAACGGGTTGAAGCCTGGGTTGAAAAGTATGAACAAAGTTACGGATCCACGGCCCCCGAGTTGACGCAGGACCGGGCATATGGGATTTTGCTCGGAGACTTTCCGTGCGCTCGTCGTGGAGCTGTCACGGCCGGCTTTTCGGAGGAGTAGCAGGTTGGTGCGTTCACGTCTACGGCAACCAAAGCCCGGGGACACACCGGATCTCAAATCTGCGGACGCCCTCGGGTTGCCCAGCGGCAAAATGGCGGGAATCGTACGGCCGCGCACCATCGGCGGCCAGCTGACCCGAATTCTGGCTCTCGCCTTGATTTTGGTGCTCGCGCTGCTCGGTGTGACTGTGTTCCGCGAGGTTTCGGACTACCGCGAGTCCAACGACACGGTGAAGGCTGTGTCGCTGGCGCTGAGCGTGCAGGACCTGACCAACCAGATCCAGCGCGAACTCGGTCTGAGCAACGGCCTGCTCGGCGGCGACAACCGCCTGCAGCAGCCGCTGCTCGACCAGCGTGGCAAGCTCGACTCCGCCCTCGGCGTGCTCACCGCAGCCGCAGCCGCGGACGCACCGGGCGCCGATCAGGTGCGCGCGGCGCTCGGGCAGCTGAATCTGCTGGCGAACACCCGCACCCAGATCGACTCGCGCCGGGTCAGCAGGCAGGTTGTCTTCCAGTTCTACACCGATGCCGTGAGCGCGCTGAACCGCCTCGCGCTCGGCCTTGACCAGGCACGCGACCCGCAGATCCAGCGCGGACTGCAGGCCCTGTATGCGCTCGGCGCGGCCAAGGAGGAGGTCGACAAGGAGCGCGGCTTCCTCAACGGCGTCTTTACCGCCGGTCGGTTCAACGGCGGTGAATACCAGCAGTTCATGGAGATTCGCTCCACGAAACTGGCCGGTCTCGCCGCGTTCTCCCGCTACGCGACCAAGAGCCAGCAAGCCAAGCTGGACGCCGCGATGCTCAGCGACAACGCCACCAGGGCAGAGCAATCGGAGAACATCGCGATCGCCTCCAGCGATGGACCGCTGGTGCGCGAGGTGGACCCGATGACCTGGTGGACGCAGATGTCCAGCGTCCTCGATGAACAGCGCACGGTGCAGCAGGCGGTGGGCGAAGACGTGCAGGCGCGCGCCGAAGACCTGCGCAACGCCGCCGCGACCAAGCTGATCGGCTTCATCGTCGCCGCCGTGATCGCCATCGCCGCCATGATCACGCTGGTGATCACCTCGGTGCGCGCCATCGTGCGCCCGCTCGCCGCACTGGCGGGCGAGGCCGACGACGTGGCATCGCGGCGGCTGCCCGAGGTCATCGAGGCGTGGTCGCGGGCCGACGACAGCCGCCCGGAAGCGCCCGCGCCCGTGCAGGCACCGCCGGGGGCGAGTACCGAAATCGCCGCCGTGGCAGGCGCGCTGGACCGCGTGCAGACCACCGCCTTCGAACTCGCCTCGCAACAGGCGCTGGTGCGCCGCAACACCACTGAGTCGATGGCCAACCTGGCCCGCCGCAACCAGAACCTGGTGCGCCGCCAGCTGGGCCTGATCAGTGAATTCGAGCGCGAGGAACTCGATCCCAAGGGTCTGTCGAACCTGTTCGAACTCGACCACCTCGCCACCCGCATGCGCCGCAACGCCGAAAGCCTGCTGGTGCTCGTCGGTGAGGCGAGCCCGCGCCGGTGGGCGCAGCCGATCGCGTTGAGCGACGTGATCCGGGCCGGTCTTTCCGAGGTCGACGATTACCGCCGGGTCGTGCTGCGCCGGGTGGACGATGTGCTCATCACCGGCGCGGTGGTCAGCGAGCTCGCGCACATGTTGGCCGAGCTGATCGAGAACGGACTCGCCTTCTCGCCACCGGATCTCGAAGTCGAGATCTATGGGCGCCGGGTGCCGCAGGGGTATCTGCTCGCCGTTGTCGACCACGGTGTCGGCATGCCGCACGACCAGCTGGCCCAGTCGAACGCCAGGCTGCGCGGCGAACAGGACTTCATCGTCGCGCCGACTCGCTACCTCGGGCACTACGTGGTCGGTCGGCTCGCCGAGCGGCTCGGCATCGCCGTCGAACTGAACGTTTCGCCCGTCAGCGGCATCGTCGCGCGGATGTCGCTGCCGTTGGAATTGCTTGTCCAGGAACAGGACAAGCGGCCCGCCGCGGTGCAGGCCAAGATCTCCGGCACCGGGCTGGAGCGGTCGTGGGGCGCCGATTCGGAGACCAACAGCGTCGCCGCACTGGAATCCGGGCCGAGCAGCAACGGCTCCTCGGTGTCCACCGCCGAGATCCTCGGCAGCACCGCACCCGATCCCATCGCGCCGAGCATGCGTGGTCCCGCCCATGCCGCGCCGACGGTTTCGGCGAGCGAGCGCAATGGCGCGAGCCACGGCTCGGTCACCGATGACCCGCGGACCGGCCCGCAGCGAACGGTACCGCGCAGCGAGCCGCAACGGCACGACGCCACCGGGCCGGCGCACAGCACGCCGGATTCCGGGCCGCCGACCTCCGCGTACTCCCAATTCGTTTCCACCCCACCGGTTTACGAGGACCGGTTGGTGACCGATACCGGGACCATGTGGCGTCTGCCCGAATCTCACGGTGCGCAAGGCGAAATCAATGGCGCGGCCGCCGCTCCGTCCGGGCCGCGCACCACGCGGAACGGACTTGTCAAGCGCAACAAGAAGTCTCGCACCGCGGGCACTGCGCCGGGCACCGAGTCGCGGCGCGACACCACCGGCACCACCGAGCGTCCGGATCGTGCACCGATTCCGGAACGCTCGCCGGAGGAAACCCGTAGCATGCTTTCGTCGTTCCGGGCCGGACACGAGCGTGGCGCCCCGCCCGCGCCGTCGTCCACCCGGCCGTATGTCGGTGCCCGCGACCACGACACCCGCGCCGACGACACGGCGCCGAACCAGACCATCGCAGAGGAGAACCGGTGACCACCCACTTGCCGAGCGCTGACCCGCACACCTTCAACTGGATGCTCGCGAACTTCGTCCGGGAGACCGACGGCGTGCGCGACACCGTGGCGGTCTCCTCGGACGGACTGCTCATCGCCATGTCCGACGGTCTGGACCGGACCTCCGCCGACCGGCTCGCCGCCATGGTGTCCGGTCTGGCCAGCCTCGCCAAGAGCGCGTCACGCAGTTACTCGTTCGACGGGCTCAAACTGATCATGATCGAGATGAAGCGGGGCTTCCTGCTCGTCTCGGCCATGGGTGACGGCAGCTGCCTCGGCGTAATCGCCGACGGCAGTTGCGATGTCGGTCTGGTCGGCTACGAAATGGCCGTACTTGCCGAGCGCGCCGGGTCGCTCCTTGACCCGACGTTGATTTCCGAGTTGCGAGAGACGTTGCGAAGATGAGAGATCCTGACCGGCCGCGGCTGCCGGACCCGCGGATGATCCCGATGAACCAGATGTTCGGGTGGTTCGATCCGGACCGTCCAGGCCAAGAAGCTCCGGCCGAAGAACTTGTCGACAGTGATGAACAGTTTGTGCGTCCCTTTGTCGTCACCGCGGGGCGCACTACGCCGTTGATGGACGGTTTGCGCATCGAAACCCTGGTGCAGGCGCCGCCTTCGGCGCTCTCGGCACCGCTGCAGTTCGAACAGCGCACCGTGGTGCAGTTGTGCCAGCAGCCGCATTCCATCGCCGAAATCGGTACCGCGCTGCGCGTTCCCGTCGGTGTCGCGAAGGTCGTCGTCAGCGACCTCGTCGCCGGGGGCTACGCGACCGTGCGCGAAGCCGACAAACTGTCTACCGCTGCCATCGAGAGGATCAGGGACCTTGTACGGGCACTCTGACATGAGCACCCCGCCGCCCGCTCCGACTATGCCGTCGTCGGTGAAGATCGTGATCAGCGGTGGATTCGGCGTCGGCAAAACAACATTCATCGGCGCGATCTCCGAGATCGAGCCGCTGGTCACCGAGGCCGCGATGACCGAGGTCGCGATCGGCATCGACGATCCGGGCCGGCGCGCGGAGAAGACGCAGACCACCGTCGCGCTCGACTTCGGCCGAATCACGCTGGACCGCTCGCTGATTCTCTACCTGTTCGGCACGCCCGGCCAGGACCGATTCGTGTTCCTGTGGGACGACTTGGTCGACGGCGCGCTCGGCGCGGTGATCGTGGTCGACACCGGACGGGTCGACGACTGCTATCCGGTGCTGGATTATTTCGAGGAAAAGCAAACGCCATTCGTGGTGGTGGTCAACCGCTTCGACAATGGCACGCATTTCGACCTCGCCGAGGTCCGTGAGGCACTGGAACTGGAGGACTGGATTCCCGTCCTGGAATGCGATGCCCGCGACCGTGATTCGGTCAAGGAAGTCCTCGTCGCCCTACTAGAACAGGTCCTCTTCCACCGGCTATCGGTGCAGGGCCTGCCTGCGTAAGAATTCTCGCCGAACGGGACACGGCGGCGGCAGCTTTCGACGGCTGCCGCCGCCGTGTCCCGTTCGCTCGCTAGGGTGGCGTGGGTGGGTGAGATGAAGGAGCGGATGCTCCGCGGGGAGTTGTACCGGGACAATGATCCGGAGCTGGAGGCGGAGCGGCTGCGGGCGCAGCGGTTGTGCGATGAGTTCAATCGGAGCGAAGCCGACGAGCGCGAGCGGCGCGACGCGGTGTTACGGGAGTTGCTCGGAAAGTTCGGCGAGGGATCGTGGATCAGGCCGCGATTCCAGTGTGACTACGGTTATCTGATCGAGATCGGCACCAACAGTTTCCTGAATTTCGATGCGATCCTGCTCGATTGCGCGCCGATCAGCATCGGCAACGACGTGTCGATCGGGCCACGATGCCAATTACTCACGGCCCTGCATCCGATGCAAGACCATGAATTGCGCAGGCAGCGGTGGGAAACCGCGGCGCCGATCCGGATCGGCGACAACGTCTGGTTCGGCGGCGGCGTCATCGTGTGCCCCGGAGTCACCGTCGGCGACGACACCGTGGTCGGTGCGGGCAGCGTTGTCACCCGCGATCTGCCATCCGGCGTGTTCGCGGCGGGTAATCCGGCGCGGGTGATCCGGCAGTTGTAGCGGGCCACCTGTCGTAGCGGATCGTTAGCCTTGGGGCATGTTGCGCACGCTGGCTGTCGAGAACTACCGGTCGTTACGACAGCTGGCGATGCCGCTGGGTCGGTTGAACGTGGTGACCGGCGCCAACGGCAGCGGCAAATCCAGCCTGTATCGGACGCTGCGGCTGCTGGCGGATTTCTCGCGGAACGGTGCCATCGCGGCATTGGCGCGGGAAGGCGGCGTGGCGTCGACCCTGTGGGCGGGACAGGGCGGCCTCGGCGACGGAACCGCCATGCTCGATCCGATCGGAGTGCGCGTCGGCTTCGCCGGCGAAGACTTCGGCTACGCCGCCGAACTCGGCATGCCGGTGCCCGATGCCACCTCCATGTTCAACCTCGACCCGGTGATCAAGACCGAGGCGGTCTGGGCCGGGCCGGTTCTGCGCCCCGCCACCCTGCTGGCGGAGCGCGGCGGGCCGGTGGTGCGACTACGCGACGACAACGGCGGCTGGGCGATGGTCCCGCACGCGCTGCAACCGTTCGACAGCATGCTCAGCGAACTGGCGGACCCGCAGAGCGCCCCGGACCTGCTGATCCTGCGGGAGCGCATCCGATCCTGGCGCTTCTACGACCACCTGCGCACCGACGTCGACGCACCGGCCCGCGCGCCGCAGGTGGGAACCAGGACCACCGTCCTCGGCCACGACGGCGCGGACCTGGCGGCCGCCCTGCAAACCATCCGCGAGATCGGCGACGCGGACATCCTCGACCAGGCCGTCGACCGCGCCTTCCCGGGCAGCGAGGTCGAAATCATCGACCGCGACGGCAGATTCGAGCTGGCCCTCTACCAGCGCGGCCTGGTGCGCCCGCTCGGCGGCGCCGAACTCTCCGACGGCACCCTGCGCTACCTGCTCCTGGTCGCCGCCCTACTGACCCCGCGCCCACCAGAACTTCTGGTCCTCAACGAGCCCGAAACCAGCCTGCACCCCGAACTACTCACTCCGCTCGCCGAGCTCATCGCCACCGTCGCCGAGCACACCCAGGTCGTCGTGGTCACCCACGCCCAGCCCCTGGTCGCCGCACTGACCGAGAGCGCCGACGAGCTGCACACCATCGAACTGGTCAAGGAAAACGGCGCGACGACCATCGCCGGCCAAGGCAGGCTGGACCAGCCGCCTTGGTACTGGCCGAAGCGCTGAACCGAAGCCCGGCTTCGGCCATAATTCTGGCCTGTGACCACGAACACCGACGTAGCCGATGAATCCCGCTCGGCTCCGCCGTCAGTAGTGTTGTCCCGCTTAACGAAGGAGAAAATGCAATGAGCAACGGCAAGGACCTCGCACTTACCCACGTCGCTGTGCTGGTCGGTGACCAGGAGAGGGCGCTCGAGTTCTATCGGGATGTGATCGGGCTCGAGGTGCGGCAGGATCTGCCGTTCGGCGGGGTTCGCTGGCTGACGGTCGGACCCGCCGCGCAGCCGGGGCTGGAGTTCCTGCTCGAGGTGCCCGAAATGGTGCCGGACGAGCAGGCGCGCGAGGCGGCGCGGGCCCGGCTGGCGAGCGGTGCGCAGGGCACGCTGATCTTCACCACCGAGGCCGTCGACGAGACGTTCGCCCGGCTGCGCGACGCGGGCGTCGAGGTCACCCAGGAGCCGGTCACGCAGCCCTACGGCATGCGCGACTGCGGGTTGCGCGACCCGTGGGGCAATCACCTCAGGTTCTCCCAGGTGCTCGGCTGACCTACCGATCGGGTAGGCCCCGGGGACTGCCCGGGGATCACCCGGCGCGGGTCAGTACCGCGATCGGCAACTTCCGCGAGGTGAGCGCCTGATAGGTCTCGAAATCCGGATACTGGGCCGCCAAGGTGCGCCAGCGCTCGTCGTATTCGGCGGGGTCGGTGACCACCCTGGCGGTCACCGGCCAGCTCTCCCGGCCGACGCGTACCTCGCCGCCGCCAGCGGCCACCAGATTGAGCCACCAGTTCGGCGGCTTCGGATTCCCGCCGAATGAACCGCTGACCAGCAGATCATCGCCGTCACGGATCAACATCAGCACCACCGACCGCGGCTCGCCCGACTTCCGTCCGATCACGGTCAGCTGGAACACCGGACGGCCCAGCCATTTTCCGAACATCGAGCCGCCGAACCTGCGGTACAGGCTGCTGTGGACGCGGCCATGGAACCGGCTGATCGCGGTCAACCGCGTGCTGGCGAAATGCACGAATCGGCCGGTGCGCGTTAGCGAGACGCGGTCATGGGGGCTGTTCTCGGCCATGGTCGTCCTCACGAGCGATGCGGTGCCGTCCGAGTCACGGTACCGCCGCCCCGACGACACGGTGTGGGATCCGTCGCATACCAACGCAGGGCCGACCGCAATACTGTCTGATCATGGGCGAATCGACGAGCGAGACGCAACAGGACGCCATTAGACCGCTACGCGACGACATCCGATTTCTGGGTGGCGTACTCGGCGACACCATCCGTGACCACGAGGGCCCCGAGGTGTTCGACCTCATCGAACGGGTGCGCATCGAGGCGTTCCGGGTGCGGCGCGCGGAGGTCGAGCGCAGCGCGGTCGCGGAAATGCTCGACGGTGTCGATATCGCGGTCGCGCTGCCGCTGATCCGCGCGTTCAGCTATTTCGTGCTGCTGGCCAACCTGGCCGAGGACATCCAGCGCGACCGCCGCCGCAAGGCGCACCAGGCGGCCGGTGAGCCGCCGCAGGACTCCTCGCTGGCCGCCACCTATCGCAAGCTGGACGCGGCCGCGCTGGACGGCGCCGAGGTGGCCGACCTGCTGGCCGACGCGCTGGTGTCGCCGGTGATCACCGCGCACCCGACCGAGACCCGTCGCCGCACCGTCTTCGATGTGCAGACCCGGATCACCGAGCTGATGCGGCTGCGCCAGCGCTACACCGAAACCGAGCGGGAGCGCACCGAATTCGAGCAGCAGATCCGTCGGCAGGTGCTCAGCCTGTGGCGCACCGCGCTGATCCGGTTGGCGCGGTTGCGGATCCAGGACGAGATCTCGGTGGGCCTGCGCTACTACGAGCTCACCCTGTTCGACGTGATCCCCGCCATCAACGCGGAAGTGCGTGCGGCACTGCGCTCCCGCTGGCCGGGCGCGGAACTGCTGGCGCGCCCGATCCTGCGGCCCGGCTCGTGGATCGGCGGCGACCGCGACGGAAACCCCTATGTCACAGCGGATGTGGTTCGGCAGGCCGGGCATCAAGCGGCGACGGTCGCCTTCACCCGGTATCTGCGCGACCTGGTAGAGCTGGAGAAGGCGCTGGCGCTGTCGGCTCGGCTGGTTCCGGTGACGCCCGCGGTGGCCGCGCTGGCCGAGGCCGGATACCCCGATCCGGCCGCCCACGCCGACGAACCGTATCGCCGTGCGCTGCACACCATCCGGGGTCGGCTGACGGCGACCGCCCGGCGCGCGCTCGGCGAGGTGCCGCGCAACGGGTTGGATGTCGGCGCGCCGCCGTACCCGACACCGCAGGCGGTGCTGGACGATCTCGACGCGGTGGACGCCTCGCTGCGCGCCAGCGGCGACGGCCTGCTCGCCGACGACCGCCTCGCCGCACTGCGGCACGCGATCGAGACCTTCGGCTTCCACCTGCAGGGCCTGGACATGCGGCAGAACTCCGAGGTACACGAGCAGGTGGTCGCCGAGCTACTGGCCTGGGCCGGTGTGCATCCGGACTACCCGAGCCTGCCCGAACACCAGCGCGTCGAGTTGCTCGCGGCCGAGCTGCGCACCCGCCGCCCGCTGCTCGGCCCGTATGCCCGGCTGAGCGAGCTGGCCCGCAAGGAAGTCGACATCGTCTGTGCCGCACGCGATGTGGTGGATACCTTCGGCGCCGAGGCGGTGCCCAACTACATCATCAGCATGTGCACCTCGGTCAGCGACATGCTGGAGGCGGCGCTGCTGCTGAAGGAGGGTGGGCTGCTCGATCCCGGCGAG
Organism: Nocardia iowensis; assembly: GCF_019222765.1. Taxonomy (NCBI): domain Bacteria; kingdom Bacillati; phylum Actinomycetota; class Actinomycetes; order Mycobacteriales; family Nocardiaceae; genus Nocardia; species Nocardia iowensis. Next base: position 2,775,164 of record NZ_CP078145.1, read on the forward strand.
TTGGCCGGGCCGCCGACCTGTTCGGTGGGCATCGTTCCGCTGTTCGAGACGATCGAGGACCTCGATGCCGGCGCGGCGACGCTGGCCGCGGCACTGGATATTCCGGTGTATCGGGACCTGGTCGCGTCGCGCGGGATGCGGCAGGAAGTGATGCTCGGGTACTCGGATTCGAACAAGGACGGCGGGTACCTGGCCGCGAACTGGGCGCTGTACCGGGCCGAACTCGATCTGGTGGAGGTGGCGCGCAAGACCGGAATCAGGTTGCGGCTGTTCCACGGTCGCGGCGGCACCGTCGGTCGCGGCGGCGGCCGCAGCTACGACGCCATCCTCGCCCAGCCAGCGGGCGCCGTGCGCGGTTCGCTGCGGCTGACCGAGCAAGGGGAGGTGATCGCCGCCAAGTACGCCGAACCCGGTGCGGCGCATCGGAACCTGGAGTCGCTCATCGCGGGCACGCTGGAATCGACGCTGTTCGACGTGGAAGGACTCGGTCCGGACGCCGAACCGTCCTACGAGATCATGGACGACCTGGCCGCCCGCGCCCGTGCGGCGTACTCGCGACTGGTGCACGAAACACCGGGATTCGTCGAGTATTTCCGGCAGTCCACCCCGGTGGCCGAGGTCGGCGACCTGAACATCGGCAGCAGGCCCGCCTCGCGCAAACCGACCAACTCGGTATCGGATCTGCGCGCCATCCCGTGGGTGATGTCCTGGAGCCAGGCCAGGGTGATGCTGCCCGGCTGGTACGGCACCGGGACCGCGTTGGCGGAGTGGATCGGCGGCGACCCCGACCGGCTGGCGACCCTGACCGATCTGTACCGCCGCTGGCCGTTCTTCCGCACCGTGCTGTCGAACCTGGCCCAGGTGATGGCCAAGAGCGACCTCGACATCGCCGCCCGCTACGCCGAGTTGGTCGAGGACGCGGCGCTGCGCGAGCAGATCTTCGGCATGATCCGCGACGAGCATGCCAGGACCATCCGCATGCACGCCGCGATCACCGGCAACGATCACCTGCTCGCCGACAACCCGTCACTGGCCGAATCGATCCACAACCGCTTCCCGTACCTGGAGCCGTTGAACCAGATGCAGGTGGAGCTGTTGCGCAGGCTCCGCGCGGGCGACGACTCGGAGCTGGTCAAGCGCGGCATCCTGCTGACCATGAACGGTCTCGCCACGGCGTTGCGCAACTCGGGCTAGTGAAACCCTCGCCCCGACGGGCGCGGTCAGACGACGTCACCGGTCATGCGGTGGCTGATCGCGCCCGTTCGGCAGCACTCAGCGTGGTATCGACGAATGCCTGCGCCGCCGCGGTGAGCGGCCCGCTGCGGTGCACCAGCCACTGCGGTAGCTTCTCCGGCGGGTCGAATCGATAGACCGCCGCGCCCGCGCGGCAGGCCAGGTCGTGCCAGCCGTCGGGCATCAGGCCCGCGCCGATGCCGCGCAGCACCATCGGCAGCACGACGCTGCGGTCGCCGACCTCGGCGGCGATATGCAGTTCGCCCACGGTGGCGGCGAGCCGGTCGAAGCGGGCCCGGACGGCGGTGGCGGGCTGAGTGATCACAAAACTCATGCCGCGCAGGTCTTCTGGCGTCACCGTGCCGTTGCTGCCGATCTCGGTGCCCGGCGGCGCGACGAGCAGGAACTGTTCGTCGCGCAGGTGATGGGCCACCAAGCCCCGGCCCGCGGGTCGTTCCGCGCTACCGCACACGCCGGCCTCGCAACGCCCGCGCAACACCATGGCGACCACCTCCGCCGCCGAAAGGGCCGACCAGGTGCCGACGGTCAGGCCGGGGTGGTGCTCGCGCAGTTCGGCGATGGTGCTGATCACCGGCTCCAGCGTCGAGGACGAGGTCGCCGCCACGTCGACCCGGCCGACGACACCCGCGCCGACCGCCTGCGCGGCGGCCCGCAGCGCGTCCAGATCACGCAGCACCTGCCGCGCCCGATCGGCCATGAATTCGCCGGCATTGCTGAGGACGGCATTGCGGCCGACCCGGTGGAACAGCGCCACCCCGAGCTCGCGCTCGAGCTTGCCGATCGCCCGCGACAGCGACGGCTGAGCTACCCGTAAAGCGCGCGCAGCGTGGGTGAACCCGCCGTGTTCCACGATCGCGACGAAGTACTCCAACTGCCTACGTTCCATAACCAAAGACTATCGGTTTGGTGCCATAGATGTCTTGGACGTACGTACCGGTGTAGGGAGATACTCGGCTGGTGTTCACCACGCGTCCTACCTTGCAGGGCACCTTCGGGATGGTGTCGTCCACCCACTGGCTCGCCTCGGCCGCCGCGATGGCGGTACTCGAGGACGACGGCAACGCATTCGACGCGGCGGTCGCCGCGGGGTTCGTGTTGCACGTGGTCGAGCCGCACCTGAACGGTCCCGCCGGGGAGGTGCCGATCATCCTCGCACCCGCGGGGCTGCCGCCGCGAGTGTTGTGCGGTCAGGGCCCGGCACCGGCCGGTGCGTCGATCGCCCGCTACAACGCGCTCGGCCTGGACTTGGTGCCCGGCACCGGTCCGCTGGCTGCCGCGGTGCCCGGTGCGTTCGATGCCTGGATGGTGCTGCTGCGCGATCACGGCACCAAGCGACTCGCCGAGGTGCTGTCGTATGCGATCGGCAATGCCGAGCGGGGACATCCGGCGGTCGAACGGATCGGCGAGACCGTGCAGACGGTCCAGGAGCTGTTCGAGAACGAGTGGACAAGTTCCGCGGAGGTCTACCTGCGCGACGGCAAGGCGCCCGCCGCCGGTGCGCTGCTGCGGAATCCGGCGTTGGCCGCGACCTGGCGGCGACTGATCGCCGAAGCCGAGGCGGCGAGTGCGGATCGGGACGCCCAGATCGAAGCCGCGCGGCGTATCTGGCGTGAAGGGTTCATCGCCGAGGCACTGGTCAAGATGGCCGCGTGCCCGACCATGGACACCTCCGGTGAGCGGCACGTTGGCGCGTTGTCCGGTGACGATCTCGCGAATTTCGCTGCCTCGTACGAGAATCCGGTCACCTACACCTGGAACGGATGGACCGTCGCGAAGCCGGGCCTGTGGAGTCAGGGACCGGTCATGCTGCAGCAACTGGCGTTGCTGCCGGAACGGCTGGAATACGGCACGCCGGAGTACTACCACACCCTGATCGAGGGCTCGAAGCTCGCGATGGCCGACCGGGAGGCGTGGTACGGCGACAGCACGCAGGTGTCGCTCGCGACGCTGTTGTCGCCCTGGTACAACGCCCAGCGCAGCGCGCTGATCGGACCGCAGGCGTCCTACGAACTGCGGCCCGGCAGCCCGGACGGCCAGCGGCCGCGATTGAGTGCCTACGCACAGACCAATTCCATTGGCGCCACGGAGGTTCCGCTCGGTGCGGGGGAGCCGACGGTGGCCACCTCCGGCGCGACCCGCGGCGATACCTGTCAGCTCGATATCGTCGACCGTTGGGGCAATATGATCGCAGCGACCCCGAGTGGTGGCTGGCTGCAATCCAATCCGGTGGTGCCGGAACTCGGTTTCCCACTCGGCACCCGACTACAGATGGCATGGCTGGAACCGGGCCTACCCAATTCGCTACAGCCGGGTCGTCGTCCGCGCACCACCCTCAGCCCGTCGCTGGCGTTGCGCGACGGCGAGGCCGTCATGGCGTTCGGTACGCCGGGCGGCGATCAACAGGATCAATGGAGCCTGCATTTCTTTCTCGCCGTCGCCATGCGGGAAAAGGTGCGTGGCGGGCTCGATCTGCAGGGCGCCATCGACGCGCCGAACTGGCATCAGGAAAGCTTCCCCGGTTCGTTCTACCCGCGCGCGATGAGCCCGGGGCAGGTCTTCGTCGAGTCGCGGATCGGCACCGAGGTCATCGCCGACCTGGAACGACGTGGTCACCGCGTCACGGTGGGCGATCCGTGGTCGGAAGGCCGGCTGTGCGCGGTGGCTCGCGACCGGGAAAACGGTGTACTTTCAGCGGGGGCCAATCCACGCGGCATGCAGGGCTACGCCGCGGGACGATAACTTCACAGCGAATGGGAATAGCGGTCCGGATAATGCCGGATCGCTATTTTTCGTACCCTTTTTTCGTTCGCGCCGTTTCGTACGATGACGAAAAAGAGAACAATCTACGAAAATGATTACCCGGCGAGAAAAGTGCGAAACCTTGAAGTATCTTGTAGCGCATGCTCGCTCGCTTCACGCGGATGCTGGTGCTCGGCGTCACCGCCGTCGCGCTCGCCTCCTGCGCACCGGTACAGCACCCCGCTGGAACCGCAACGCACACAGATCATTACGGCACGCCCGTGGGTACGCAGCCAGTACGTGAGGGCGGCGAACTGGTGATGGGCCTGTCCGCCGAACCCGACAAGCTCGACCCGACCACCTCGAGCTCGCTCTACACGCGTTACGTCATGAACTCGATCTGCGAGAAGCTCTACGACAACGACGCCGCCGGAAACCTGGTGCCGCAGTTGGCCACCGCGCTGCCCGCCGTCTCCGAGGACGGGCTGACCGTGACCATTCCGGTTCGCACCGGAATCAAGTTCGCCGACGGCACACCGTTCGACGCGGCCGCGGTGCAGACCAGCCTGCAACGGCACCTCACCATGAAGACCTCGCAGCGGACCAGCGAGATGGGTCCGATCGCCGGTATCGAGACGGCTGACCCGTCGCAGGTGGTGATCCGATACAAGAAGCCGTTCGCGCCGATCACCGCCGCGCTCGCCGACCGGGCCGGGATGATCATGTCGCCGGCCGAACTCGCGAAGGGCGAGGGTAAGAACTTCGCCGATAACCCGGTGTGCGTCGGGCCGTTCAAATTCGTCAAGCGCATCCCGCAGACCTCGATCATCGTCGAGCGCGACCCGTTGTATTACGACGCGAAGAACGTGCACCTCGACAAGATCACCTACCGGATCATGATCGACGCCAATATTCGCGCGGCGAACCTGCGCTCCGGTGATATCCAGGTCGCCGACACCATCTCACCGCAGGATGTCGACGCGCTGGCCAAGGACCCCGATCTCCGGCTGCTGGAAACGGGTTCGCTCGGCTACCAAGGTATTTACCTCAACATCGGCAACGTGGACGGCGTTGGCAAACCCGCCAAGCCGATCGACACCCCGCTCGCCAAGGATGCGCGTGTCCGGCAGGCCTTCTCGCTGAGCATCCATCGGCAGGCACTGGTCGATACCGTGTTCAACAACTGGTTCGAGCCCGCGTGCTCGGCAATCGTGCCGAAGAGCACCTTCGCCACGCCCGCCGGAACCGCCTGCCCCGCTTATGATCCGCAGCGGTCGCGGCAATTGCTCGCGGAAGCGGGTGTGCAGCTGCCCTATCCGATCACGTTGCAGGTCAGCAACACGCAGGACGAACTCCGGTACGCCCAGGCGCTACAGGCCAATGTCGCGGAGGGTGGCTTCGACCTGAAAATCGTGCCCACCGAATACTCGACGCTGCTGGATGTGCAGAAGCGCGGCACCTATGAGGCCCTGCTGCTCGGCTGGTCGGGCCGACTCGACCCGGACGCCAATATCACCCGGTTCCTGACCACCGGCTCGGGCGCCAACTATGGCGGTTTCAGCTCACCCGCACTCGACGACGTGCTGGCCAGGGCCGCACGCACCAGCGATATCGCGCAGCGCGCCGAACTGTACGGCCAGGCCACCCAGATCATTCAGCAGGAGAACCCGTACCTCTACACCTACCGGAAACGGTTGCTGACCGTGCACAGCACGCAGGTGACCGGCATCGAGGGCTACGCCGACGGTGTCGTGCGACTCGGCAAGGCCGCCTTCACGGATCCGAAGAACTGAAAAAGCGCGCCGCGCAACGGCAGCTGCACACCGAACAGGAATAGCGGTCCGGAATCGCCGGACCGCTATTTCCCGTACCCTTTTCAGGTCGCCGTCATTTCCGGTAGTGGCGCTAAAGAGAACAATGCACGAAAATGAATGGTGGATGCGAAAAATACAGCATGTTGAAGTATGTTGTAGCGCATGCTCGTTCGCTCCACTCGGATGGCGGTCCTCGGTGTCGTCGCCGCCGTCCTCGCTGCCTGCGCACCGACGCAACATCCGACCCCGCCCGCGACGCACGTCGACGATTACGGCACGCCCGTTGGTACGCAGCCGGTGCGTGAGGGCGGTGATCTGGTGATGGGCCTGTCGAACGATCCCGACAAGCTCGACCCGACCACGTCCAGCTCGCTCTATATGCGCTACGTGATGAGCACCGTCTGCGAGAAGCTCTACGACAACGACTCGTCCGGAAACCTGGTGCCGCAGTTGGCCACCGCGCTGCCGGACATCTCGCCCGACGGGCTGACGGTGACCATTCCGGTCCGCACCGGTATCCAATTCGCCGACGGCACACCGTTCAACGCGGCGGCGGTCGAGACGAGCTTGCAGCGGCACTGGAAGATGGAAGGCTCCCAGCGCACCGGTGAGATGGGTGCGATCGAGGATATCGAGGCCGCCGACGCGTCGCACGTGGTGATCAAATACTCGCAGCCGTTCGCGCCGATCACCGCCGCGCTCGCCGACCGCGCCGGAATGATCATGTCGCCCGCCGCGCTGAAGGAGCGGGACAAGAACTTCGGCGATCACCCGGTGTGCGTCGGGCCGTTCAAATTCGTCAAGCGGGTACCGCAGACCTCCATATCGGTGGCGCGCGACCCGCTGTACTACGACGCGAAGAACGTGCACTTCGACACCATCACCTATCGGATCATGGCCGATCCCAAGATGCGCGCATCGAATCTGCGGTCCGGTGACATTCAGGTCGCCGACACCATCTCGCCGCAGGACGTGGACGCGCTGGCCAATTATCCGCAGCTGCGCGTGCTGCAGTCGGGATCGTTCGGCTTCCAGGGCCTGTATATCAATATCGGCAATGTCGACGGCGCGGGTAAACCGATCAAGCCGATCAATACCGCGATCGCGAAGGATCCACGGGTCCGGCTGGCATTCTCGCTGAGCACCGACCGCCCGGCACTGGTCGAGAAGGTATTCAACAACTGGTACGAGCCTGCCTGCGGGCCGATCGCGCCGCGCACCTCGTACGCCACCCGCGCCAGTACCGCCTGCCCCCTGTTCGATCCGCAGCGGTCAAGGGAACTGCTCACCGAGGCGGGCGTGCAGATCCCGTATCCGGTCACCATCCAGGTGATGAACGTCCAGGATCAGCTCCAGTACGCACAGGCGTTGCGGGACAGCGTCGCCGAGGGCGGCTTCGATCTGAAGATCGTGCCCGCCGAGTACTCGACCATGCTGGACGCGCAGAAGAAGGGCACCTACGAGGCCTTGCTGCTCGGCTGGTCGGGCCGTATCGACCCGGACGGCAACACCTCTCGGTTCCTCACCACCGGCTCGAACGGTAATTACAGCGGATTCAACTCGCCCACCCTGGACGACCTCCTCGGCTGGGCCGCGCACAGTACGAGCGCCGCGCAGCGCGGCGCCCTGTACGAGCAGGCGGTGCGATTCATCCAACGGGAGAACCCGTATATCTACACCTACCGTCTGCGTAACTTGACCGTGCACTCGACGTGGGTCACGGGCATCGAGGTGTACGCCGACGGCGCAGTGCGGCTCGGCAAGGCCGCGTTCGTCGCGGATCGGAAGGGCTGAAAATCCATGTTGCAGTACGTGTTCCATCGGCTATGGCAGTCCGCGGTGACGCTGGTGCTCGCCTCGATCGTGGTCTTCCTCGGGGTGCGGGCGCTGCCCGGTGATCCGGCGACGACGCTGGCGGGCGAGGACGCCAATCCGGAGGCCATCGCCGCCGTCCGCGCCGAACTCGGCCTGGACCAGTCGGTGTTCGTGCAGTATCTGGAGTTCGTCAAGAACTCGCTGAGCGGTGATTTCGGGCGGTCGATCCGCACCGGGACGCCCGTCATGGACATGATCGGCACGACACTGCCGGTGACCGTGCAACTCGCGGTGTACGCGATGCTCATCGCGGTGCTGGCCGGGGTGATCGGCGGTGTGCTCGCCGCGGTGTATCGCGGCCGCTGGCCGGAGTGGGCCGCCAACGGGTTCTCCCTGGTCGCGTTGTCGGTGCCCACCTTCTGGGTCGGTATCCTCGCCGTGCTGTATCTGTCGGTGAAGCTCAACTGGTTCCCGGCCTCCGGGTACGTGTCGCCGTTCGAGCATCCGCTGCGCGGCCTCTACTTCTTGACCTTGCCCGCGATCATCCTCGGTCTCGCGCACGCGGCGGTGGTGCAGCGGCAGACGCGGTCGTCGATGGTGGAGACGCTGACCGCCGACTTCGTGCGCACGGCGCGGGCCAAGGGGCTCAGCCGCGGCGCGGTCATCTTCCGATTCGGCTTGCGCAACAGCCTGATCGTGGTCACCACGATCGTCGGCCTGCAGCTCGGCGGGCTCATCGCGGGCGCGGTGGTCACCGAGCGCATCTTCAGTCTGCCCGGCATGGGCAAGCTCACCCTCGACTCGGTGTTCACCCGCGACTACCCGGTGATCCAGGCGGTCGTCATGGTGATCGCCGCGTCCTACATCGTGATCAACCTGCTGGTCGATGTGCTGTACACGGTGATCGACCCCCGCGTGCGAGTGTCCGGGAGGGCGCAATGACAGTCACCGATACTCCGGTCGCCGAAACCAGTCCCGGCGTCGAAACCGCGGTCCAAACTCCGCCGCTGGCCGCGGTGCGTGGGCGGGTGCTGCGCCAGCTGTGGCACAACCCGCTCGGCATGGTCGGCGCGGTACTGCTGCTGATCGTGATCTTCGTCGGGGTGTTCGCGCCATGGCTGGCGCCCTATTCACCCTCCGAGGTGCACTTCCCGACGCCGTTCCAGCAGCCCGGTACCGTCGGATACCTTTTGGGCACAGACGATCTGGGGCGCGACATCTTCTCCCGGGTGCTGTACGGCACGCGTGCCTCGCTCGAGGTCGGCGCGCTGTCGGTGCTCTGCGCGGTCGCCATCGGGGTGCCGCTCGGCCTGCTGGCCGGGTACTGGCGGATGCTGGACGCGGTGCTGTCGCGGCTGTCCGATGTGTTGCTCGCGTTCCCGTTCCTGATCATCGCGGTCGGCCTGACCGCGATCAACGGCGGCGGACTCACCGAGGCCGCGATCGCGATCGGCATCTCGCAGGTGCCGATCATGATGCGGGTCGTGCGCGCGGAAACGTTGCGGCTCAAGGAAACCGACTTCGTGCTCGCCGCGAACACCATGGACGTGCCGTCCTGGCGCATCCTCGGAGAGCACATCTTGCCCAACTCGCTGGCGCCGATCATCGTGCAGGCCACGGTGATCATGCCGACGGCGGTGCTCGGCGAGGCGATCCTGTCCTTCCTCGGGCTCGGCATCAAACCGCCCGCGCCCAGCCTGGGCATCATGCTGTCCGACGCACAGCAGTATCTGCTCCGCACCCCGTGGCCGGGCATCTTCCCCGGTGTGGCGCTGGCGATCATCTGCTTGGGATTCAACCTCTTCGGCGACGCCCTGCGGGACGCGCTCGACCCGAAGACACGGCGCTGAAGGAGCTTTTGCAATGACCGACACACTCTTGGAGATCAGCGATCTGCGGGTGTCCTTCGGCGACGTGACCGCCGTGCGGAGCGCGGACCTGGTCATCCAGCCGGGGGAGCGGGTCGCGGTGGTCGGTGCCTCCGGCTCGGGGAAATCGACACTGGCACACGCGATCATGGGCCTGCTGCCCGGCTCCGGTGTGGTCACCGGTGGCAGCATCCGGTGGCGCGGGGAGGACATCACCCATGCCGACGAGAAGCGGCTGCGCCAGTTGCGCGGCAAAGATATCGGGCTGGTGCCGCAGGACCCGATGTCGAACCTGAACCCGGTCTCCCGGGTGGGCCGTCAGGTCTCGGAAACCCTGCTGGCGCACCGGATTTGCACGCGGCGCGCGGCAAAGGAACGGGCCATCGAACTGCTCGGCCAAGCCGGACTGCCGGAGCCGGCCCGGCGGGCGCGGCAGTACCCGCACGAGTTCTCCGGTGGTATGCGGCAGCGCGCGCTGATCGCCATCGGCCTGGCCTGCCGCCCGGATCTGCTGATCGCCGACGAACCGACCTCGGCACTGGATGTGACCGTGCAGCGGCAGATCCTGGACCACCTGGAGAAGCTGACCCAAGAGCTCGGCACCGCGCTGCTGCTGGTGACCCACGACCTGGGACTCGCGGCGGAGCGGGCGGACCGGGTGGTGGTGATGTCGGACGGCCGGATCGTCGAGTCCGGTCCGGCGCGCCAGGTGCTGACCGATCCGCAGGAGGACTACACGCGGCGGCTGGTCGCGGCGGCGCCCGCGCTCATCGGACCGCGACGCAGCGACACCGTCGCCGCTGACGCCGATGGCAAGGTTGCCCTGGACAAGGCCGCCGACGGCAAAGTCGCGGTGACCAAGGTTGTCGAGAGCGCCGATAAAGCGGCTCCGATACTGGAGGTTTCCGGTATCAGCAAGGAGTACCGGATCCGCGGTCGCGGTGGGGTGTTGCGCGCGGTCGACGACGTGTCGTTCACCATCGGTCGCGGCCGCACGACCGCGATCGTCGGCGAGTCCGGATCGGGAAAGACCACTACCGCGCGGATGGTGCTCGGCCTGGTGCCCGCCACCTCCGGCACCATCCGGTTGGACGGCGTCGAGATGGTCGGGCAGCAGGGTGCGCAGCTGCGCGCGGCGCGGCTGGCGATGCAGCCGGTGTTCCAAGACCCTTATGCGTCACTGGATCCGATGTGGACGGTCGAGCGGTTGATCACCGAGCCGCTGCGCGCCTTCCGCATCGGCGACCGGGAGTCCCGTCGTAAGCGGGTCGCCGAATTGCTGGACCAGGTGGCGCTGCCCGCCGCGCTCGCACAGCGCTACCCGAACGAGCTGTCCGGCGGTCAGCGGCAGCGTGTCGCGATCGCCCGCGCCCTGGCCATCGAGCCGCGGCTGGTCGTCTGCGACGAAGCGGTGTCGGCACTGGATGTCCTTGTGCAGGACCAGATCTTGACGCTGCTGTCGTCACTGCAAGACCGGCTCGGAGTCAGCTACCTGTTCATTTCGCACGACCTGGCCGTCGTCCGGGCGCTGGCCCACGATGTAGTCGTGATGCGGGACGGTCGGGTGGTGGAACAAGGTCCGGTCGAGCAGGTGCTCACCGCACCCGCCGACGCGTACACCCGCCAACTGCTCGACGCGATCCCGGGCGCGGGCGTTGTCGGTGGAGTCTCGACGGACGTTTTGGACGAAGCCGTTGCTGACGACTCGAAGGAGGCCGTCGCTGCGGAGGAGCCGGAAGAAGCTGCTGCGGTGGCGGTTGCGACGACACCGGTCGTCGTGGACGAGCCCGAGGAAACAGCTTCCGCGGACGACGAAGCCGTTGCCGTGGTTGCCGAGCAGGAAGCCGTTCCGGTAGCTGCGTCGTCGGATGTTGCTTCGGTGGCTGAGCCGGAAACTGCTGCCGCTGACACTGATTCGGAAGAAGCTGTCGCTGCGGACGAGCCTGCGGAAGCAGCTGTGGTTCATGAGGCGACGGAAGATGTCGCCGTTGTCGATCCGGCGGAAGCCGTCCCCGCAGCTGCGTCGTTGGACGTCGCTCCAGTGGCGGAGCCGGAAGCAGCTGTCGCCGTCCCCGATTCCACGGCAGCGGTCGCTGCGGACGCGCCTGAGAAAGCAGCTTCGACGGACGATGAGACCGTCAGCGTGGCCGACGCGGCGGAAGCCGTCCCCGCAGCCGAGCCGCTGGAGGTTCCTCCGGCGGTTGAGCCGGAAACCGCTACAGCTGTTGCCGATGCCGAGGAAGCGGTTGCTGCGGCGGGGCCCGTGAAGTCCGTCGCGGCGGACAAGTTCGAACCGGAAACGGCGGTGGTCGAAGCTACTTCCGAGGCAGGCACCGTCGCGGGCGAGCCGGAGGAAGCTCCTGTCACGGGTCCCTCAGAAGAGGTTGTCAACGCGAGCGCGGTGACGGACGGCGTCGCGGCAAGCGAGCCCGAGGAATCGACTGTGGGTGCGGCTGCGGTCCCTGCGGACGAGCCCAAGAAGGCTGCCGCCGTGCGCAAGCCGAGGAAAGCCGCGCCAAGGAAGGCGGCCGCCGCGGGCGAGCCCACGAAGGCTGCGACCGCGCGTAAGCCGAGGAAGACAGCAGCCGCGAGTCAGGACAAGCAGGCTGCCTCGGCGGGCGAGCCCAAGAAGACGGGCTCCGGGGCGGCGGCCAAGAAGGCGACGGGCACCGCGGCTGCGGCGAAGAAGACGGTCGCGGCCAAGAAAGCGACAGGTACTGCGACCGCCGCCAAGAAGACGGTCGCGGCCAAGAAGACCGCCGCAGCGAAGACAACCGCAGCGAAGAAAACAACCGCAGCGAAGAAGACGGTCGCGGCCAAGAAGACAGCTGCGGTCAAGAAGACCTCCGCGGCCAAGAAAGTCGGCTCCGCGGGGACACCCACCACCGACGCTGCCACAGGTAGTGGACCGACCGCGGAAGGCTGAGAGCGGGAATAGCCGACTGCAAAGCCCATGGGCCACAGTCGGCCCGAGGTTCCGCGTCGCGGCTGACTACGCGACGCGGCTGCGGCCGCCCCGCCCACATCTGGGGCGGGGCGGCTGCTTCGTCTTATTCAGTGACGATCGCGATCGCGTCGATCTCGACGAGCATTTCCTCGCGCGGCAGTCCCGTGAACACGGTTGTGCGGCTGGGCAATACGTCACCGGTGGTATTGGCATTGACGAACTCGCCGTAGGCCTCGTTCATCGCGCCGAAGTCGTCGCGGGTGGTCAGGTAGACACGCAGCATCACCACATCGTCGAACGTCGCCCCGCTCGCGTCGACGATCGCCTTCACATTTTGCAACGTCCGGATGGTCTGTGCCGCAACGTCGCCCGGGTACAGGTATTCGTTGGTTATCGGGTCCACCGGACCCTGTCCAGAGACCTGCACGAACGGTCCCTTGCGCACGCCTTGGGAGAAGGTGTGCGCGGGCGCGGGCGCGTCGGTGGTGCGGATGGCGATCTTGTCACTCATGGGTCAGCCTTTCGTGGCGGTGGTTCGGCCGGGAATCCAGCCGAGTTCGGCGGAGATGGCGTCGGCAGCGGCGCGAACCCGCGGCAGTTCGGCCAATACCTGGTCGTGGTCGAGCAGCATGTCCGGCACCGACATGGAGACCGCGGCGACCACCGCGCCGGTGCCGTTGCGCACCGGAACACCGATGCAGTTGACGAAGCTCTCGTGTTCCTCGTGGTCTTCCGCATAGCCGAGGGCGGCAACCTTTTCCAGCTCGGCCAGGTAGCGCTCGGGGGTGCGGATGGTTCGTTCGGTGAACGGGTGGTAGTCGATCTTCTCGGCGATGGTCCGCCATTCCGGGCGGGGCAGCGACGAGATGAGCACCTTGCCGACGGCGGTGCAGTGCAGCGGCGCCGGACGGCCCACTCGGGAGTACATGCGCACGCTCTGGGTGGCGTCGAGTTTGTCGATGTAGATGACGTCGCCGGACTCGTAGGTGGCCAGATGGATCGTCTGCTTGGTGTCGGCGTTCAAGGCGCTCAGGTGCGGCCGCGCGAGGGTGCGCACATCGCGCTGCTCCAGGGTGCGGTTGGCCAGTTCGAACAGTCGCGACCCGAGCACGTATCGGTGCTGGCTGTCGTGGGTGACGAAGCGCTGCGCCTCCATCGTCTGCAGCAGCCGCAGCACTGTCGACTTGTGCACGCCGAGCTGGGTGGCCAGCTGGTCCAACGATCGCGAATCCTCGCCAAGGGCAACGAGAATGGTCAACGCGCGCGACAAACTCTGACTCATGACTGCGTCTCGCTGACTTCAAGGTGACTCATGAGGCCACATTCTGGATGACGGTGTTGTTGTAATGCAGCTCGGCCCAAGCATTTTCGTCCACGGCGGCAAGTTGCTCCAAGATCGCGGGGGCGGGCAGCTCGGCGCCGTCACCGGTGCCGGTCAGTGCGGCGGCGGCGCACAGGTGCCCGAATCGCAGCCGCTGTGCCAATGGCCTGCCGTGCAGCAGCGCGGCGAGATAGCCGCCTGCGAACGCATCGCCCGCGCCGATCCGTTCGGTGACCTCCAGCCCGAGCGCGGGCACCTCGACGCGCTGGTCACCGGCGAACCCGGTGACCGTGTGCGCATCGTTCTTGACGATGAGCTGGTTCGGTTCCGGGAACAGCGCGCGCAATGCGTCGGCGTCGTCGGTGCCGAATACCGCACCGGCTTCGTCGGCGCCGAGGAAGACCACGTCACAGCCGCGCACGTGGCGCGCGAGCACCTCGGCGGCGGCCTCGATGCGCCCGGCCCACAGCGCGGGCCGGAAGTTCAGGTCGAAACTCACCAGCCTGCCGGGGCGGGGGAGGGTCAGCAGCGCCTCGGTGAGTTCGGTCGCCGACTCCGACAGCGCGGTGGTGATGCCGGTGAAGTGGACCAGGTCGCACTGCGCGAGCAGCCGGGCCGCCGCAGTCGCGGCCAAGTCGGCGGGCGAGAGCGCGCTTGCCGCGGAACCCGTGCGGTAGTACAGCATTCGGCTCACCCGCTCGGCCAGGTCGGTCGCCTTGCCCGAGCCGCTGCCGCGCTCCTTGACGTACACCGCGGTCGGCCGGGTGGGGTCGGTGACGACCGCCGACACATCGACCCCGCGTTCGGCGAGGTGGGCCACCAGGTATCGGCCGAACCCGTCATCGCCGACTCGCGACAGCCACGCGGTCTCGACGCCCAGTTGCGGCAGCACGGTGGCCACATTCGCCTCCGCGCCGCCCGCGGTCCGCTCGAAGGTCTCCGACTCCTCCAGCGGGCCCGGCTGTGCCACCAGCACGGCAAGTCCCTCGCCGACGGTTACCGCCCGTGGGCGGGTCGACGTAGGCCACGTCACACCGATCTCCCTCCTGTGCTTGCGGCCACCGGCCATCACGTGCAGAATAGCCACACGAAACACGATGCGCAACAAGCATTGCAAAATATGCAATAGCAAAAGGCTATGCCTGAGCTGTGAATTCGCGGGAAGGAACGCCGTGGCGATCGACGACGACGTCGTAGCAGGACTCGGAGACCGGATGCTCGGTCCGGAGCATAAAGGGCTGCCGCCTGCTGCCTGGGGTCGCACCGTGCGTGAATTCCTCGCCACCGCACCGCGTCTCGATCAGTTCGAGACGCCGCTGCTGACCATCGACCGGTCGGCGGTGGAGGCGAATGTCGCCGTTATGGCCGACTGGGCGAGCGCCGCGGGCGTGCAGCTCGCGCCCCACGGCAAGACGACGATGGCGCCGCAACTGTGGGCGCAACAGCTGGCGGCGGGCAGCTGGGGGATCACGCTGGCCACCATCTGGCAGGTGCAGGTCGCCCGTTCGTTCGGCGTCGGCCGCGTGCTGTTGGCCAACGCGCTCGTCGATCCCGTCGGATTGCACTGGGTCGCGGCGGAATTGGCGAATGATCCGGCCTTCGAGTTCGTCTGCTGGGCGGACAGCGTCGAGACGGTCGCGCTGATGGACGAGCACTTGCGCTCGGCCCCCGGCTCGGCCCGGGTGCGCGTCCTGGTCGAACTCGGTGGGCCACACGGCCGTACCGGGGCCCGCACCGTCGAACAGGCGCACGCCGTCGCGGCCGCGGTGACCGAGGCCGCCCGGCTGACGCTCGCCGGAGTCGGTGGTTATGAGGGCGCGCTCGCGCACGACCGCACACCGGCGGCTACCGACACGGTGCGCCACTACCTCGATGAACTCGCTCGCCTGCACCGCGAACTCGCCGCCGCCGGACGATATTCGGACAGTGCGATCGTGACCGCGGGCGGCAGCGCTTACCCGGATCTGGTCGTCGAGCGCCTGGCCGCCCTCGCCGATGAAGAAGGCGCACACGGGATTCCGACCTCGGTCGTACTGCGTTCCGGGGCGTACATCATTCACGACGACGGCTTCTACGCGGGCATCTCGCCGTTCACCGCGGCGCACAGTGCCAAGCCACTCCGTTCGGCCATGCACGGCTGGGCGCGCGTCCTTTCCCGCCCGGAGCCGGAATTGGCGCTGCTGGACGCGGGCAGGCGCGATCTGCCCTTCGATGAGGGTCTTCCGGTCCCGCAACGCGTTGCGGGACCGGAAGGTTCGCCGCTCGACCCGGCCGCCACCGTATCCGCGCTCAATGACCAGCACACGTTCCTGCGCCTGCCCGCGGACACCCGGCTGCCGGTCGGCGCGGTGGTGCGGCTCGGCCTCTCCCATCCGTGCACCGCCTTCGACAAATGGCGGCTCGTCCCGGTGATCGATGACGCCGACGCACCGTCGCCGCGGGTCGTCGACTTCCTGCACACGTTCTTCTGACGAGCCGATGACCATGACCGACATACTTTTTCGCGATATCGACATCGTCGACGGCACCGGTGCGCCGCGGGTGCGCGGTGACGTGCTCGTCGAACAGGGGCGGATCACCCGAATCGCCGACCCGGGCAGCATTGCCGCCGCCGACCGGATCATCGATGCGAGGCCGGGCGCGGTGCTGTGCCCGGGTTTCATCGACATGCACGCTCATTCGGACCTGCATCTGCTCACCGAGCCGGGGCACTTCCCGAAGATCAGCCAGGGCATCACCACCGAAGTCATCGGGCAGGACGGACTGTCCTACGCCCCGATCGATGACGCCACCCTCGCCGTGGTGCGGCGGCAAATCGCCGGGTGGAACGGCAATCCCACCGATCTCGACTTCGCGTGGCGCACCGTGGCCGAGTACCTGGATCGGCTCGACCGGGGAATCACGCCCAATGCCGCCTACCTCGTGCCGCAGGGGACGCTGCGGCTGCTCGTGGTCGGCGCGGATCAGCGCCCGGCGACCGAGGACGAGATCCAGCGCATGCGGGAACTGCTCAGGCAGGGACTCAGCGAGGGCGCGGTCGGCATGTCCAGCGGGCTCACCTATACGCCCGGAATGTACGCCGACACCGGAGAATTGGCCGCACTGTGCGAGGTGGTCGCCGAGTTCGGCGGGTTCTACGCGCCGCACACCCGCTCCTACGGTGCGGGCGCGCTCGAGGCATACGCGGAGATGATCGCGCTGGCCAGGACCACCGGATGCGCGCTGCACCTCACCCACGCCACCATGAACTTCCACGTGAATCGCGGCCGCGCACCGGAATTCCTGGCCTTGATCGACGCGGCCCGCGCCGAGGGCTGCGACATCACGCTGGACACCTACCCGTATCTGCCTGGCGCGACGACATTGTCGGCGCTGCTGCCGAGCTGGGCCATGTCCGGCGGGCCGGACGCGGCACTCGCCCGCCTCGACGATCCTGCGACGCGTGCGCGAATAGCCGCGGATGTGAACGTGAACGGGTCCGACGGCTGCCACGGCGTCACCGTCGAATGGGAGACCATCCAAATCAGCGGCGTCGGCAACGCGGAACTGGACGAGTACGTCGGTAAGCGGGTGGACGAGATCGCCGCCGAGCGCGGGATGGCCCCGGTCGAGGTGTTCTTCGACCTGCTGCGCCGCGACCAGCTCGCGACCAGCATCCTGCAGCACGTCGGGCACGAGGAGAACGTGCGCGCCATCATGGTGCACCCCGGGCACATGGGCGGCAGCGACGCGCTGCTCGCGCCGGCCCGGCCGCACCCGCGCGCCTGGGGCACTTTCCCGCGCTATCTCGGCCACTATGTCCGCGACCTCGGCGTGCTCGAACTCGAGGACTGCGTGCACCACCTGACCGGCCGACCCGCCGATCGGTTGCGGCTGCGCGATCGCGGCCGGGTACGCACCGGGTACGCCGCCGATCTGGTCGTGTTCGACCCGGCCACCATCGCGGATGCCGCGACCTTCGACCACCCGAAACAGCAGGCGCGCGGTATCCGGCACGTCCTGGTCAACGGCGAGTTCGCCATCGAAAACGGCACGCCAACCGGCACTCTCGCCGGTCGCGCGTTGCGGATGGACGCCTCGCGGAAGGAGACATATTGACCACCCCACCGCCGAATAACTCAGCCATGGCGGTCATCCGGGCCGATCGCGTGCTCAGCGTGGTTCGCGCTCCGGAGGTTCCGGACCCGGTCGCCCTAGCCGAAGCGCTTGCCTCGTCCGGTATTCGGGCGCTCGAGCTCACCTTCACCACACCTGGTGTACTCGGCTATCTGGCCGCGGCCACCGCCGCCGAAGGTGCCGTGCTCGGCGTCGGCACCGTGCTCACCGGGGAGCAAGCCAAAGCCGCCATCGATAGCGGCGCGCAATTCCTCGTGACGCCCGGCCTGCGGGTCGATGTCGCCGCGGTGGCCGCACGGCACGACATCCCGGTCGTGATGGGGGCTTTCACGCCGAGTGAGGTGCTCACCGCCCTCGAACTCGGTGCGGCCGCGGTGAAGATCTTCCCCGCTCGGGCCCTCGGCCCCGGTTACCTGAAGGACCTGCGTGGTCCTTTCCCCGATGTGGCGCTCATCCCTTCCGGTGGCGTCAACGCGGGCAATGCCGCCGAATTCCTTGCCGCGGGCGCTGTCGCCGTCACGGCGGGCACCGACGTTGTCGCCCCTTCCGATGTCGCCGCGGGCCGCTGGTCCGAAATCGCCACCCGCGCGGCATCGTTCGTTCGATCCATGAATTGAGAGGTCCACCCATGGGTGCAACCGTCGACTGGCTGCGCACCACCACCCCGGGGCTGCTTGTGCTCTGCGGGCTCGCAATCGCCGTGCTGCTGTTCGCCATCATCAAGGTCAAGCTGGAGCCGTTCATCGCGCTGCTGCTCACCGGACTCGCGCTGGCGCTCGCCGCCGGGCTACCGGTGTCGAAGATCGTCGGCACCGCGATCAAGGCCGGTGATTCACTGCTGGAGACCGGATTCGGTGGCATCCTCGGTCACATCGCCGTGATCATCGGCCTCGGCACGGTGCTCGGCGCGATCCTCGAACGATCCGGTGGCGCCGATGTATTGACCGGCAAGCTGCTGAACCTGTTCGGCGAGAAGGGCACCCCGGTCGCGATGGGCCTGCTCGGTCTCATCTTCGGCATCCCGGTGTTCTTCGACATCGGCATCTTCGTGCTGGCGCCGCTGATCTACGTGGCCGCCAAGCGTGGTGGACGTTCGCTGGTGCTGTACGCGATGCCGATGCTGGCCGGACTGTCGATGACGCACGCGTTCCTGCCGCCGCACCCCGGGCCGGTGGCGCTGGGTGGTCTGCTCGGGGTGAGTCTCGGCTGGCTGATCCTCATGGGATTCGTCTGCGGCCTGCCGGGATTCGTCGCCGCGGGCATCGTGTGGGGCAGCTACATCGGCAAGCGGATCCACGTCGAGGTGCCGGACGAATTCCTCGTTCGCAAGGAGGACGAGACGGCACCCGCTCCCGATGAGGGGGAGCGGGACGCCGACGGATCGGGTGGCGTCGCCACGAAGACCGTCACCGCCGCACCGCCGTCGGTCGGGCTGATCGGCGCGATCATCGCCGTCCCCCTGGTGCTGATTCTCGGCGCCACCTTCGGTACCCAGATGTTGGACAAGGACTCTCAGCTGTTGCAGGTGCTGACGTTCTTCGGCACGCCCGCGGTGGCGTTGCTCATCGCGGTGCTCATCGCGTTCTACCTGCTCGGGGTGCGGCGCGGGTCCACCGTGCAGGAGCTCAGCCAGCTCACCGCGGAATCGCTGCGGCCGGTCGGGATGCTGCTGCTGGTGGTCGGCGCGGGCGCCTTCTTCGGCAAGGTCATCTCCGCCACCGGAATCGGCACCGCTTTGGCCGACACCATGTCGGCGGCCGGGCTGCCGGTGATCGTGCTCGCGTACATCATCAGCTGTGGGCTGCGCATCGCGCAGGGCTCGGCGACGGTCGCGATCGTCACCACCGGCGGCATCGTCGCGCCGCTGGTGGCGAGCCACAACTATTCGCAGATGTCGATCGCGTTGATCGCCATGGCCATTGCCGCGGGCTCGATCATCCTCAGCCACGTCAACGACGGCGGCTTCTGGATCATCGCGAAGTTCTTCAATCTGACCGTGAAGCAGACTTTGCAAACCTGGACCGTGCTGGAAACGATCCTGTCGGTGGTGAGTTTCGCGGTAGCGGCGATTCTGTTCGCGATCGTCAGCTGAGCGTCGCGGGCATCGGGCGCATCGGATCGCCGCGCCACGGCTTACGCTCGTGACGATCCGAGAGGGAGGAGTTGCCCGATGTCCAAGGCGATCATCGTCGGCGGCGGCATCGGCGGTCTGGCCACCGCCGTCGCATTGACCCGGCACGGCTGGGCGGTGGAAGTGCTGGAGCGGGCGCCCAGCATCACCGAGGTCGGTGCGGGACTTTCCCTGTGGCCGAACGCGCTTCGCGCCCTGGACGCGCTCGGCCTCGGCGACGAGGTGCGGGCCCGGGCGGTCGAAGAGGGCTCGGCCGGGATCCGGGACAGCAAGGGACGGTGGCTCTCCCGTGTCGACGCGGACACCGTCCGCGCACGATTCGGCAGCCCGATCATGATGCATCGGGCCGACCTGCTGGACGTCCTGCGCAGCGCACTCCCGGAAGCGGCACTGCGCCCCGGCATCTCGGTGACCGAGGCGCGCACCGACGGCACCGTGGTGCACTCCGCCGGAAGCTGCACCGGCGACCTGGTTGTCGGCGCCGACGGCATCAACAGCGTCGTGCGCCGCGCGGTCTGTGGCGACATCGTCCCTCGCTACAGCGGCTACACGGCGTGGCGACTGGTGGTCACACCCACCAAGCCGATCACCGGCATCGGCGAAAGCTGGGGCCGCGGCGAACGTTTCGGCTTCGGGGCCCTCTCGGACGGCCGCGTCTACTGCTTCGCCACCGCCAACATGCCAGCGGGCACGCCCGGCGGCGGCCTGGCCGAGCTGCGCCGCCGCTTCGGCGCCTGGCACGACCCGATTCCGACCCTGCTCGCGTCCGCCGAAGAATCCGCTGTCCTCAAACACGATCTCTACGACATCCCCGCCCTGAAAACCTATGTCGCCGACCGCATCGCGCTGCTCGGCGACGCCGCCCACGCCATGACTCCGAATCTCGGCCAGGGCGCCTGCCAGGCGCTCGAAGACGCCGTCGTTCTCGCCCGAGTGGCCACCGAAGATCCCGACCTTTCCCGCTACGACAAACAACGCCGCCCTCGCACCCAGATGATCGCCGCGCGCTCCCGCCGGATCGGCACCATCGCCCAGCTGTCGTGGTCTCCTGCGGTGGCCCTGCGTAACACCGTCGTACGCCTGATCCCTGCCTCGGTTCAGGCCAAATCCCTTGCCCCCGTGCTCGACTGGAGCTGCTGAGGAAGGCGTGTGCGCTACTGGGGAAAGTTGCGCAACGCGCGGCTACAGCGGGTGGCTTGGATTCGCAAGGCGGCGACCAGTTCTGGGGGACCGGTCAGCAGGGTGAAGTCGATGTCTACCGCAGTGATCATCCAGACCAGGGCTTCGGGGGTCTCGGCGCCCAGGTGGAGCTGGCAGGTGTCGGCGTCGACCGGTTCCAGGGCGCCCATGCCGGGCCAGATGTTGTCGGTGGCGGCTTCGGCGGATTTGTGCAGCAGGACGGTGGCCCGGTGCGGCCAGGCGCCGGTGGAGAGTTGTTTCGAAAGGTAGGCAGCGACATCGCCTTCCGGCGGTTCGCGGGGGGTGAAGCGGGGGCCGGTGGGGATGCGCGGGGTGAGGCGGTCGGCGCGGAAGGTGCGCCAGTCGGCGCGGTCGACGTCCCAGGCGACCAGGTACCAGCGGCGGCTGAAGTGGACCAGGGTGTGCGGCTCCACCTCGCGGCGGCTGGTTGCGCCGTCATGTGCGCGGTAGTCGAAGCGGAGGCGTTCGTGGCGCTGGCAGGCTTCGGCGACGGCCATCAGGGTGTCCGGCTCGACCGCGTCGCCAGGGGTGCCGACCCGGAGGGTGGCGCCACGCAAGGTGCGGACTCGGTGGCGTAGCCGTGGCGGGAGAACCTGCTCCAATTTGGTCAGTGCGCGCAGCGACGACTCCTCGATCCCGGCCACCGTCCCATCGGACGCGCTGCGCAGGCCGACCGCCACCGCGACCGCTTCGTCGTCATCGAGCAGCAACGGCGGCAGCGCCGCGCCCGCGCCGAGCCGGTAGCCGCCGGTGCCCTGGGTGGCGTGCACGGGATAGCCGAGCTCGCGCAGCCGGTCGACGTCGCGGCGCACCGTTCGACCGGTGACGCCGAGACGTTCGGCCAGTTCGGCTCCGGTCCAGTCGCGGTGCGTCTGCAGCAGGGCGAGGAGTTTGAGCAGCCGCGCCGAGGTCTCCAACATGTGGTCCAGAATGGCAGGCCATTAGGAACGGAGCTGTCCTAAGAGGTGGTCGTGTTGTAGCGCGCGTGCATCCGCGCGGCTGTTTCCGCCAGCCGCGCCCGTAGTTCGGGTGGTTCGAGCACTTCGGCGTACTCGCCGAGGGGCAGCAGGCCGGAGGCGAGCACCTCGTACGACTCCGAGGGCACGGTCAGCTCGACCCACCCCTCGGCATCGGGCTCGGTCGCCGAGGCCAACGCCGCCGCGAACGCGGCCGGATCATTCACCAACCGCAGCAGCCGCACATGCGAGGCGGCGACTCGGCAGCGGGCGCGCACACGCAGCATCGATTGCGCGAAATCGTCCGCCGCCGTTGACCAATGCGCCGACAGGTCGAAATCCGAGGGGCGGTCGAAGGATTCACCCGTCGGCTCGGCGGAGATGATTCTGCTGACCCGGTAGGAGCGGACCGCCGCGCCGTCCCGTGCGACCAGATACCAGGTGCCCGCCTTCATCACCAGGCCGAGCGGATCCAGTTGGCGGTCGACGATTTTGTCCTTGCGCCCGTACCGCACCCGCAGCCTGCGGTCGTGCCAGAGCGCGTCGGCGACGGTGTTCAGCGTGGGCGTCTCGTCGTGGCGGTGGAACCAGCCCGGCGCGTCGATGTGCACCCGTTCGGCGATTCGGGTTGCCCGACCGCGTAATTCGGGCGGCAGCGCGGCGAGCACTTTGAGTTGCGCTGTCGCCAGCACCGTGCCGAGACCGAGATCGGCTGCGGCGCCGGGCAATCCGGCGAGCAGCACCGCGTCGGCTTCGTCGGTGGTCAAGCCGGTCAATCGCGTGCGGTAGCCGTCCACCAACTGCACGCCACCCGCCCGGCCCGGCTCGCTGTACACCGGCACGCCCGCCGCCGACAGCGCCTCAACGTCGCGATAGACGGTGCGCACCGACACCTCGAGCTCCTTCGCGAGCTCACCCGCCGTGGACCGCCCGCGCGTTTGCAGGATCAGTAGCAGCTGCACCAATCGACTTGCTCGCATGGTTCGAGATTAGCCAGAAAACGTGACAGAAGATGTCAAGGTTGGGTCGTACTGTCGACGACATGACCACCTGGAGCCAGTTCACCGCAGAAGCCCCGCGAATCTCCGAGATCTTCGTGCGCAGGCACACCGCCACCGGCAACCTCTGCATGCTCGGCACACTCCGTTCGGACGGATTCCCGCGGATCAGCCCGGTGGAACCGCGAATCTTCGAGGGCATGCTGGTGATCGTTGGTATGCCGGGCACCACCAAGTTTCGCGACCTGGCACGCGACCCGCGGTTCTGCCTGCACACCGCCACCGTCGACACGATGGTCGGCGACGGTGACGCCAAACTGTTCGGCACCGTCGTGGACCTGCCCGACAAGGATGTCCATGTGCGGTTCGCGCAACAACTCTTCGATGAGACCGGGTTCGATATCCGTGGCAAGGATTTCGACCACTTCTACACCGCCGACCTGAGCAGCGCCTCCTCTGTCGAAGCGGTCGGCGACCACTTGGAGATCACCATCTGGAAGCCGGGCCAGGGGGAACGAGTGGTGCAGAAGCACTAGGGGTGCTCGGCCGTAGTGGCTGTTCGGTCAGTCGCGTCGGGGTTGCCGGGCAAGTACTTCGGCGGTGAGCTGCTGCGGATCGACGCCCAGCGCGCGTAGTGCGGGATGCACTATCTCGTCGTCCACCGTGAGGAGGCCGAGCAGGACGTGCCCGGCATCGATGCTGGAACTACCGGATTCGCGTGCTTCGACGTCGGCGCGGGCCAGTGCCGTGGTGGCCTGCGGCGAGTAGGGCAGTGCTTCGGGGACTTCGTCCCTGGACTCCGTGACGGTCCGTAAGGCTTTGCGCAGGTCGTCGTGCGAGAAGCCGAGCGTGGCGCGGGCGGTGCCGAGCGGCGTATCGGGGTCGTCGGCGGCGACGCTGGTCAGGGCGAGTAGCAGGTGGGACGGTTCGATATGCGCGTGGTTGAGCGCCTGGGCTTCCCGCAGGCTGTTCTCCAGCACCTTCTTGGCCTGCTGGGTGAACGGGATGTTGCCGGTCGCGCTGGGTTCCGATGGTCCGTGCGTCAGCGCGATCTTGGCCCGCGCCGCCGCCGGATCGATGCCCAGCTGCGCCAGGGCGCGCGCCGTGGTGGCGGCGGAGCCGATCTCGCAGGCGCGGAGGATGGCCAGCAGCATGTGCTCGGCGCCGATGAAGTCGTGGCCGTGCTCGCGCGCTTGCTCCTGCGTCAGCACGATGACCCGGCGGGCCTGATCGGAGAATCGTTCGAACATGGCGAACCCCTTTCGGCCATCAGCCGCTGGTATTGATGGTAGTCAACAAAGGGGAGTTGCTGGCCGATATGCGGCGTCGAGAAGGCTGGACCGCCCGAAACGGCGGGGGCGGTCGCCGGGTAGGCGGCACTCAGCCGCGGTCGCCCATCGATGCGCGCCGGCGCATGAGGAACGCTTGCTCGGCGGCATTCTGGGTACGGGCGATGGCCGCCTCGAAAGCGAGCGCGGCTTCCGTTGTGCGGCCGAGGCGTTCGAGGAGATCGGCTCGAATCGCGTGGTACAGGTAGTACTTTTCGAGAGCGAGATCGTCGAGTAGCGCCAGTGCCACCTCGGGTCCGTCCACCTCGGCGATCGCGACCGCTCGGTGCAGCGCCACGATCGGGCTCGGCGCGAGCGCGGACAACTGGTCATAGAGCCGAACGATCTGCGGCCAGTCGGTGGCCGCCGCGATCGGTGCGTCCGTGTGTACGGCGTTGATGGCGGCTTGGATCTGATATGGCCCAGGTTGGTTGCGGCGCAGGCACTCTCGGACGATGGTGTGGCCCTCCGCGATGAGCTTTCGGTCCCACCGGCCGCGGTCTTGTTCCGGTAGCGGCACCAGGGATCCATCCGTGCTGATGCGAGCGGCTCGGCGTGCCTCGGTCAACAGCATGAGGGCGAGTAGCCCGGCGGCTTCCGGCTCGTCGGGCATGAGCTCGGTGAGCAGCCGGCCGAGGCGGATCGCTTCGGCACACAGGTCGGCGCGGACGAGTCGTTCGCCGGAGGTGGCCGTGTGGCCTTCGGTGAAAATCAGGTAGATGACGGCGAGGACGGCGGGCAGCCGGGCCGGGAGGTCGGCGTCGGCGGGCACTCGGTAGGGGATGCGGGCGTCACGAATTTTGCCCTTGGCGCGGACAAGTCGTTGCGCCATAGTCGATTCCGTTGTCAGGAAAGCGCGGGCGATCTCGGCGGTGGTCAGCCCGCCGAGCAGCCGCAGGGTCAGCGCCACTTGCGCGGTGCGGGCCAGCGCGGGGTGGCAGCAGGTGAAGATCAGGCGCAGTCGGTCGTCGCGCACCGCGCCCTCCGCCGCGGGTTCGTTGTCGGCGTGCAGCAACGCGGCCTGTGCGTGCCGGTCGGCGCGAGCGGCCTCCCTGCGGAGCCGATCGATCGCGCGGTTTCGGGCAGTGGTGATGATCCAGCCCGGCGGGCTCGGCGGTAGTCCGTCGGCGGGCCAGCGCGCCACCGCGGCCGTGAACGCGTCCTGCACCGCGTCTTCGGCGACACCGATGTCACCGAAGACGCGGACCAGGCTGGCGACCGCGCGGCCGTAGTGTTCGGTGAACACTTCTTCGATCACCGCCGTGGTCACGGCTACGTGCATACGCCGTCCTGCAGTGGGCGGACCTCGATCGGCAGGGTGATCGCCTCGGCCAGTCGGCGCCCCCACTTCAGCGCCTCGTCGAGATCGGCGGCTCGGATGATGGTGAACCCGCCGATGTGCTCCTTGCCTTCGACGTACGGGCCGTCGGTGACCAGCACGTCACCGTCCTTGGCGCGCACCACCGTCGCGGTGCTCGGGGCATGCAGTCCCGCCGCGAACACCCAGGCGCCCGCGGCCCGCATGTCGGTGTTGACCGCGTCGACATCACGCATGATCTCGTCGATATTGTCGGGCACGTCGTCGCCGTCGGGCTGGTAGATGCTGAGCAGGTATTGCTTCATCGGTTGCTCCCTCCTCATCCGCGCAAGTAGGTGACGTTGGTCGGAACGGCGGTGATTCTGTCCATGTCTGCTCCTTCGGAAAGGGCGACCCGCTGTCGCCTTCACCCTCTACACGAACCACCCCCCGAAGAATCGACACCCACCGATTCCCGGGATGGCGTTTAACTCCGCCATGTCCCGTTCGTGAGTCAGGTTAGGGCTTGGATTCGGGCGTAGGTGGGGGGTTGGCGGGGGAGGGGTGTGTCGTCGCGGGCGGCGCGGGCGGCTTCGACGGCCGCTGCCAATGCGGTGCGGTACAGCAGGGAACCGGTGCTGACTCGGCGGACGCCCAGGTCGGTGAGGGTTGCGAGGGATGGGCCGGTCGGTGAGTACAGAATGTTCACGGGCAGTGGGATCGCGGCGACCAGCCTGCCGATTTCGTCGGGATCGGTGAGTCCGGGAACGAAGATGCCGTCGGCGCCTGCCGCGGTGTACTGCTCGGCTCGGGCGAGGGTGGCGTCGGTGTCCAGCTTCAGCCAGTGGGTGTCTACTCGGGCATTGACGAAGAGCTCCGGTGTGCGCGTCTTGATCGCCGCGATCAGCTCGGACTGGTGATCCGGCTCGGCCAGTGCGGTTTCGGTGCGGCCGTCCTCCAGATTGACTCCGGCGATACCGAGTTCGGCCAATCGGGCCGTGTATTCGCCTACAGCGGTGGGGCTTTCGCTGAAGCCACCTTCGATGTCGACCGTCACCGGCACCGGCAGTCGGGCGAGCAAGCGGGCCAGCGCCAGGGTCGCCTCGCCGGTGACTCCGGCTCCGTCCGGGAGTCCCGCTGCGACGGCAACGCCGAGGCTGGTGGTGCCGATCGCCGGAAACCCTTCGGCCGCAAGGACAGCCGCGGAGCCGAAGTCCCAGGCGTTGGGCAGGACCAGGGGACCGTCGCCGTGGTGCAGTTCGTGGAAGACCTTCGTCTTGTTCATTTGGACCCCTCGATGATTCCGGCGGCGATGGCGATGGCATGTTCTCGACCGGGGCAAGCATGCGGGCCCGCACCGAAACCGAGGCCGGGGTGCCGCATGTCGAGCTCGACGACCTCGCCGTCGACGACCCGTCTGGTCGAGCGAAGCGGCGGGTTCTCGGTCATGGTGCGCGCGATGATCTCCTCGGCGGTGCCGTCCGCGTCCAGCTGTCGAGCGTTGGTGACCAGTGCGCTTGTCGCGGCACAAGCCTGCACCAGCAGGCAGATTCGTGCCGCCGTGGCATCGTCGGCCGCACCGCCGCAGGCCGCCACCAATGCCGCCACGGCTTCGTCGGCTGCGGGGTCATCGGGCTCGAACGGCTGATAGTGGGCAGCGACCAGCGCCACTGCATCCACGGAAATGTCTTGCATTCCAAGGGCTTGCGCCAATGCGCGGACATGGGGCAGCGGGCCGTCGGCAATGCGCGCCCGCTCGCGCAGATCGGCAGGGGAGAGGCGGTCCAGCTCCGCGGTGACCAGTGCGCGCAGCCGCTGGTGCTCGGCGCCATCGCAGAAGCGAGGCACATGGGCGCGCAGCCAAGCGATGCCGACCGGTGCGGCCACCGACGGCACGGCGGGCACCGGTGCGCCGATCAAGGTGGCGCGCACCTGATCGGGATCGGTGATCTCAGGAACTGTCCGATTCATGCCGTGACCGTATCCCCGGGTCGTTTCGGTCGCCGCCGAAACAATCGCGCACCATCATGGGGTGGTGTCATCTCGTGGAGCCGAATTAGCCGGTCTGGCCGCCTTGCTCGCCGACCGCACCCGCGCCGACATGTGCCTCGCACTCGTCGACGGCCGCGCCTGGACCGCGGGGGAACTCGCCCGGCACGCCGGCGTTGCCCCCTCCACCGCGACCGAACATCTGAACCGCCTCCTCGACGGCGGCCTGCTCGTCGAACGTCGGCAGGGTCGCCACCGCTATGTCCAACTGGCGGGCCCGCAGGTGGCCGAACTGCTGGAGTCGATGGTCACCCATCTCGACCCACCCCGTCCGGTCGTGACCAATCTCCGCACCTCGACCGCCGCCGCGGCGTTGGCTCGCGGCCGCACCTGCTACGACCACTTGGCGGGCCGCCTCGGCGTGGCCATCACCGACGCCATGATCAACCGAGCTCTCCTGGACCAAGACGGCGGTTTCGCCCTCACCGAAGCGGGTCTGGCCTGGCTGACCGGCCCACTGGGGGTCCGCCCCGCCGCCTTGCACAACACCCGCCGTCCCCTCGCACGCCCCTGTCTCGACTGGACCGAACGCCGCACTCATCTCGGCGGCGCCGCCGGAGCGCAGCTCTGCCGCCGCCTCCACGAACTCGAGTGGATCACCCGAGTCGGCACCGGCCGCGCCATCCGCGTCACCCCGAAGGGCGAATCCGGTCTACACAGCCTGCTAGCCATCGAACCGTCCGAACTGCACCTCGCCGCTACGCCAGATCCCGCAGCTGCCGAAGCCGATAAGCCACCCGCCCGATAAGCCCCGCCAGCATCCGAGCCCCCGATTCCAGCCGATCCAACAGATCCACCAACTCCTCCTCGGTAGCCCGCGAAACGTCGAGCCCGCGCAGCCCCGCGACCGCCCGCTCCAGGGCGCTGACCTGCTCCTCAAAGGCTCCGTTCGAACGCATGTTCTAATGATAGCGCATGGCGACCGCGCAGTTGAGTGGGTGTTTGCAGCCCGCCTGCTCGGGTATCAAGGCCAGGAAGTGTTGGGTTTCGCCGTGCGACCGAATCGTTGGGGACCACCTTGTGAATGAGCTTGCATAGTCGTGCATAATCATCACATGGTTGATTCGGTGCACGCGCCGGAACCGACCGGGCCCGTGTTGCGGGTCGCGGTGGCCGGGGCGAGTGGGTACGCGGGCGGGGAAGTGTTGCGTCTGCTGCTGGGGCATCCGGCGTATCGCGCGGGGCGCCTGGTGATCGGGGCGTTGACGGCGGGCGCGAATGCGGGCAGCGCGCTCGGCGAATTGCAGCCGCAGCTGCTGCCACTGGCGGACCGTGTGCTCGCGCCGACGAACATCGACGAGCTGGCTGGGCACGATGTGGTGTTTCTCGGCCTGCCGCACGGGCAGTCCGCGGCCATCGCCGCGCAGCTGCCCGCGTCGACGGTGATCATCGATTGTGGCGCCGACTTCCGGCTGACCGACGCGCAAGCGTGGGAGAAGTACTACGGAAGCGCGCACGCGGGCAGCTGGCCGTACGGCCTGCCCGAGCTGCCCGGCGGGCGGGACAAGCTGCGCGGCGCCACCCGGATCGCGGTGCCCGGCTGCTACCCGACCGTGGCCAGTCTCGCGCTCGCCCCCGCGGTCGCGGCGGGAATCATCGAACCGACCGTGAATGTCGTTGCGGTGAGCGGTACTTCGGGCGCGGGTCGGAAGCTCGACGTCGGTCTGCTCGGTTCCGAGGTGATGGGTTCGGCGCGGGCGTACAGCATCGCGGGCGCGCACCGGCACACGCCGGAGATCGCGCAGAACCTGAAGGCCGCCGGTGGGATGGACGTCGCCGTGTCGTTCACCCCGGTGCTGGCGCCGATGCCGCGCGGCATTTTGGCGACCTGCACCGCACCCGTCAAGGTGGACGCCGAGCAGGCCCGTGCCGTCTACGAAAAGGCTTACGCCGACGAACCTTTCGTGCACCTACTGCCGGAAGGCGCGCTGCCGCAGACCGGTGCGGTGCTCGGTTCCAACGCCGTCACTTTGCAGGTGGCGGTGGATGCCGCCGCGGGCCTGCTCGTGGTGATCGGCGCGATCGACAACTTGACCAAGGGCACCGCGGGCGCCGCGGTGCAATCCATGAACCTGGCCGTCGGATTCGACGAGACCGCAGGACTTTCCACCGTAGGAGTGGCACCGTGACGACATCCGCCGCGACATCGAGCGACACCGGCAAGCTGGTGCGGAACCAGGGCGTCACCGGCCCGCTCGGCTTCCGTGCCGCTGGCATCGCCGCGGGCATCAAGGCCAGCGGAAAGCCGGACCTGGCACTGGTTTTCAACGAGGGCCCGGAGTACGCGGCGGCGGGCGTATTCACCCGCAACAAGGTGAAGGCCGCCCCCGTGCTGTGGTCGCAGCAGGTGCTGACCGGCGGACGGCTGCGCGCGGTGATCCTCAATTCCGGTGGTGCGAACGCGTGCACCGGGCCAGGTGGTTTCCAGGACACGCACAAGACCGCCGAAGAACTCGCTGCCGCACTGAGTAATTGGGGTTCGGAGACCGGTGCCGGTGAGATCGCCGTCTGCTCAACGGGTTTGATCGGCGACCGGCTGCCGATGGACAAGCTGGTCCCCGCGATCACCGAGATCGTGCACGAGATGGGCGGCGGCCTGTCCGGCGGACTGGACGCGGCCCACGCCATCATGACCACCGACACGGTGCCCAAGGAAGCGGCATTCCACCACCGCGACAAGTGGAACGTCGGCGGCATGGCCAAAGGCGCGGGCATGCTCGCCCCGTCGCTGGCCACCATGCTGGTGGTACTCACCACCGATGCCGCTGCCACCGCAGACCAACTGGATCAGGCGCTGCGCAACGCAACGAAGCGCACCTTCGACCGCCTCGACGTCGACGGCTCCTGTTCCACCAATGACACCGTGCTGCTGCTCGCCAACGGCGCCAGCGAGGTCACCCCGAGCCAGTCCGAGCTGGATGCCGCCGTTCTCGCGGTCTGCGACGACCTGGCCGCCCAGCTGATGGCCGACGCCGAGGGCGTCACCAAGCGGGTACTGGTCACCGTCGCGGGCGCGGTCAGCGAAGACGAGGCGGTGGCCGCCGCGCGCACCGTCGCCCGCGACAGTCTGGTCAAGACAGCACTTTTCGGTTCCGACCCGAACTGGGGTCGGGTGCTGGCCGCGGTCGGCATGGCACCGGTCACCCTGGATCCGAATCGGATCTCGGTGTCGTTCAACGGAAACCCGGTGTGTGTCGACGGCGTCGGTGCACCGGGCGCCCGGGACGTCGACCTGTCCGGCGCCGACATCGAGGTGCTGATCGACCTGAACGTCGGTGACGCCGCGGCCACCATCCGCACCACCGACCTCTCGCACGGCTACGTCGAAGAGAATTCGGCCTACAGCTCATGACAAGCCAACTCGGCCACGAGCTTTCGGCGTTGGACAAGGCACACGTCCTGGCCGACGCGCTGCCCTGGCTGCAGAAGTTCCGGGACAAGATCGTGGTCGTGAAGTTCGGCGGCAACGCGATGGTCGACGCGGAACTCGAGCGGGCGTTCGCCGCCGATATGGCGTTCCTGCGCACCGTCGGCGTGCACCCGGTGGTGGTGCACGGCGGCGGCCCGCAGATCAGCGCCATGCTGAAAAGGCTCGGCCTGCAAGGAGAATTCCGCGGCGGCTTCCGGGTGACCACGCCGGAGGTGATGGATGTCGTGCGCATGGTGCTGTTCGGGCAGGTCGGTCGCGAGTTGGTCGGACTGATCAACGCGCACGGCCCGTACGCGGTCGGCATCTCCGGTGAGGACGCGGGCCTGTTCACCGCGACCCGCCGGATGGTCGAGGTGGACGGCGAGCCGACCGACATCGGACTGGTCGGCGACGTCACCGAGGTGAACCCGGACGCCGTGCTCGACCTGATCGACGCCGGCCGCATCCCGGTGGTGTCGACCATCGCGCCGGACATCGACGGTGTGGTGCACAACATCAACGCCGACACCGCCGCCGCCGCGCTCGCCGAGGGTATCGGCGCCGAGAAACTGGTGGTGCTGACCGACGTCGAAGGCCTCTACACCGACTGGCCCGACCGGTCCTCGCTGATCACCCGCATCGATACCGCGGCACTCGCGGAGTTGCTGCCGCGCCTGGATGCGGGCATGGTGCCCAAGATGGAAGCCTGCCTGCGCGCCGTACAAGGCGGGGTGCCGACCGCGCACGTCATCGACGGGCGCGTCCCGCACGCCGTGCTGCTGGAACTGTTCACCGGAGAAGGAATCGGAACGATGGTGACGCCTGTCCCGTCCTCGAATGGGGCAGGCTCGCTGGACGGAACGCGACAATGAGCACAGACCAAGAACTGCGGAAACGGTGGTCCGCCGCCATGATGAACAACTACGGCACCCCCAAGATCGCGCTGGTGCGCGGCGCGGGCGCGGTGGTCTACGACGCGGACGGCAACCGCTACCTCGATTTCCTCGGCGGCATCGCGGTCAACAGCCTCGGTCACGCGCACCCGGCGATCCTGGCGGCGGTCACCCAGCAGCTCGGCACGCTCGGCCACGTCTCCAATCTCTACGCCAACGAACCGGCCATCGAATTGGCCGAGCGGCTGCTCGCGCACTTCGGCGACGGCTCCTCCGAGGCCGGACACAGCGGAAGAGCCTTCTTCTGCAACTCCGGCACCGAAGCCAACGAGGCCGCGTTCAAGATCGCGCGGCTGACCGGACGGCGCAAGATCATCGCCTGCGACGAGGCGTTCCACGGCCGGACGATGGGCGCGCTCGCGCTCACCGGACAGGCGGCGAAGCGGGCGCCGTTCGAGCCGATGCCGCCCGGTGTCGTGCACGTGCCCTACGGTGACGCCGCCGCGTTGGAAGCGGTGGTCGACCAGGACACCGCCGCGGTGTTCCTGGAGCCGATGATGGGCGAGAGCGGCGTTGTCGTTCCACCGTTCGACTACCTGGCCAAGGCCCGCGAGATCACCGCGCGGCACGGCGCGCTGCTGGTGCTCGACGAGGTGCAGACCGGCATCGGCCGGACCGGAAAGTTCTACGCGCACCAGGCCGTCGGCATCGTGCCCGACGTGATCACCCTCGCCAAGGGGCTCGGCGGCGGACTGCCGATCGGCGCGGTGCTGGCCACCGGCCAGGCCGCCGAGCTGCTCACGCCCGGCCTGCACGGCACCACCTTCGGTGGCAACCCGGTCTGTGCGGCGGCCGCGCTCGCGGTGCTGCGCACCATCGACGAGCAGGACCTGCTCGCACACGTGGAGTCGGTCGGCAAGCGGCTCAGCGACGGCATCGAATTGCTGGAGCATCCGTTGATCGACCAGGTGCGCGGGGCCGGGCTGCTGCTCGGGATCGTGCTCACCGACGACGTGTCCGCCCAGGTCGAAGCACGCGCGCGGGCCGCCGGATATCTGGTGAATCCGGCCAAGCCCAACGTCATTCGGCTGGCGCCGCCGCTGATCCTCACCGAAACGCAAGCCGACAATTTCGTCGCCGATCTGCCGGACATTCTGGACGCGGCGACCCAAGACGCGAAGGAGGCTGCGGCGCAATGACTTCAGCACACGGTGCGGGGACATCAGCACCGGTAGTCCGGCATTTCCTCCGCGACGACGATGTGAGCCCGGCTGAGCAAGCCGAAATCCTCACCCTCGCAGCCGAACTCAAGCGCGTGCCGTTCTCGCAGCGCCCGCTGGAGGGTCCGCGCGGCGTTGGGGTGATCTTCGAGAAGAACTCCACCCGCACCCGGTTCTCCTTCGAGATGGGCATCGCCCAGCTCGGCGGGCACGCGGTGGTGGTGGACGGACGCGACACCCAGCTCGGCCGCGAGGAAACCCTCGGCGACACGGGCAGGGTGCTGTCGCGCTACGTCGATGCGATCGTGTGGCGCACCTTCGAGCAGTACCGGCTCGACGAAATGGCTGTCACCGCAACGGTTCCGATAGTGAACGCGCTGTCCAACGAGTTCCACCCGTGCCAAGTGCTCGCCGACCTGCAGACCCTCGCCGAACGCAAGGGAAACCTGGTGGGGCGCAACCTCACCTACTTCGGCGACGGCGCCAACAATATGGCGCACTCGCTGCTGCTCGGCGGCGTCACCGCGGGATTGAACGTCACCATCGCGGCGCCGGAGGGGTTCGAGCCGCTGCCGTGGATCGTGGAAGCGGCTCGCAAGCGTGCCGCCGAGACCGGCGCCACTATCACCTTGACCGATGATCCGATCGCGGCGGCCGATGGCGCGGACGCACTGGTGACCGATTCCTGGACCTCGATGGGCCAGGAGAACGACGGCCTGGACCGAGTCGGTCCGTTCCGCCCGTTCCAGGTGAACAGCGCCCTGCTCGGATACGCGCAGCCGGACGCCGTCGTGCTGCACTGCCTGCCCGCCCATCGTGGCGAGGAGGTCACTGACGAGGTGGTCGACGGTCCGCACAGCGTGGTGTGGGACGAGGCGGAGAACCGGCTGCACGCGCAGAAGGCGCTGCTGGTGTGGTTGCTGGCCAAGAGAAGTGATGGTGGGGCGTGAGGGAGCGTAGCGAGCGAACCATCGACACAGTGTGCGCACGCACGACGGAGCCGAGCGTTGGCGAGGCGCAGTCGTGAGGGAGCGTAGCGAGCGAACCATCGACACAGTGTGCGCACGCACGACGGAGCCGAGCGTTAGCGAGGCGCAGTCGTGAGTGAGCCGGGCAAGGCCGGTCCGGAGATCGCCCGCACGCGGGCCGGGCGGCAGTCTCGCATCGTCGAGCTGCTGACGGCGCACGCGGTGCGCAGCCAGACCGAGCTGGCGGCGCTGCTGTCCGCCGAGGGTATCGAAACCACCCAGGCCACCCTCTCGCGTGACCTCGACGAGCTCGGCGCGGTGAAGCTGCGCGCCGCCGACGGTGGTGCGGGCGTCTATGTGGTCCCCGAGGACGGCAACCCCATCAGGGGTGTCACCGGCGGCACCGATCGCCTCGCCAAGCTCCTCGGCGACCTGTTGGTGTCCACCGACGCCAGCGGCAATATCGCCGTGCTGCGCACGCCGCCCGGTGCCGCACACTACTTGGCGAGCGCACTGGACCGGGCCGCGCTGCCGTATATCGTCGGCACCATCGCGGGCGACGACACCATTGCCGTCATCGCTCGCGAGCCGCTGACCGGGGCCGAGCTGGCCGCCAAGATCGAAGAGATCGCCTGACGGTGGCCGTGCGGCCGCTGGAGCGGGTCAGGAGAACGGGTAATCCCCGCCGCCACCAGGCCGGTTGTTGCGTGGCGTGCTCAGGTCGATGGCGTCCTGGATGAGGTCGACGATCGCGCGGCCGACGTCGAGGACGTCGTTGGCGAGGATGCTGAATTCTCCCGCGATGAGTTGCAACATGGTGTCCGTCCTTCTGCCCGCCCCGAAGGTTTCCGCTCTCAGGGTCGCATAACCGGGAAGGCTCGCCAAGGGTGTAATTCGCTTGATGGGCAGTGACTTTCGCGAACGATTCGCGGCACGCGGGGGACCCGCCGGACCCCCGTTGTGAATGGGCTTGCATCATCATGCATAATCATTTGTAGGACGCGCGGGCCGCTGTGGCGGGAAGCCGGTCCGTATTTTCGTAGCCAAGCATCGAAACCGAGGAGCACACAGACCATGTCCGAACGCGTCGTACTCGCCTACTCAGGTGGGCTGGACACCTCCGTGGCGATCAGCTGGATCGGCAAGGAGACCGGTGCCGAGGTGGTGGCCGTGGCCATCGACCTGGGCCAGGGCGGCGAGGACATGAACGTGGTGCGCCAGCGAGCGCTGGACTGCGGCGCCGTCGAGGCGATCGTGGTCGACGCGCGTGACGAGTTCGCCAACGACTACTGCCTGCCGACCATCCAGGCGAACGCGCTCTACATGGGCCGCTACCCGCTGGTCTCGGCGATCAGCCGCCCGCTCATCGTCAAGCACCTGGTCGAGGCGGCCAAGTTCCACGGTGCGAGCACCGTCGCGCACGGCTGCACCGGCAAGGGCAACGACCAGGTGCGCTTCGAGGTCGGCATCGGCGCGCTCGCGCCGGACCTGGAGGTGATCGCCCCGGTCCGGGACTACGCGTGGACCAGGGAGAAGGCCATCGCCTTCGCCGAGGAGAACGCGCTGCCGATCAACGTCACCAAGAAGTCCCCGTTCTCGATCGACCAGAACGTGTGGGGTCGCGCGGTGGAAACCGGCTTCCTCGAGGACCTGTGGAACGCGCCGACCAAGGACGTCTACGACTACACCGCCGACCCGACGGTCAACTTCGAGGCGCCGGACGAGCTCATCGTCACCTTCGAGAAGGGCATTCCGGTCGCCATCGACGGCCGCCAGGTCAGCGTGCTGGAGGCGATCGTCGAGCTGAACCACCGCGCCGGGCGGCAGGGCGTCGGCCGCCTCGACATGGTCGAGGACCGGCTCGTCGGCATCAAGAGCCGGGAGATCTACGAGGCGCCCGGCGCCATGGCCCTGATCACCGCGCACCAGGAGCTCGAGGCCGTCACCGTCGAGCGCGAACTCGGCCGGTACAAGCGGCAGGTCGAGCAGCGCTGGGGCGAGCTGGTCTACGACGGCCTGTGGTTCTCGCCGCTCAAGCGCGCGCTGGACGCGTTCGTCGGCGAAACCCAGGAACACGTCTCCGGTGACATCCGGATGGTGCTGCACGGCGGCAACGCGATCGTCAACGGCCGTCGCTCCGAGCAGTCGCTCTACGACTTCAACCTGGCCACCTACGACGAGGGCGACACCTTCGACCAGTCGCTGGCCAAGGGCTTCGTCCAGATCCACGGACTGTCCTCCAAGGTCGCCGCGCGCCGGGATCTGAACCAGAAGTAACCGAGTGCGGCGCCTTCACTGATCACCGCAATCCGAGGAGACAGCACACGATGACGCAGAGCGGCAGCACGAATACCGGTGCGCTCTGGGGCGGGCGATTCGCGTCCGGACCGGCCGAGGCGATGGCGGCGCTGAGCAAGTCGACGCAGTTCGACTGGGTGCTGGCGCCGTACGACATTCGCGCGTCCAAGGCGCACGCGCGGGTGCTGCACAAGGCCGGGCTGCTCTCGGAGAGCGACCTTGCCGCGATGCTGGCGGGGCTGGATCAGCTTGCCGCGGACGTGGATTCGGGCGCGTTCACCCCCGCCGACTCCGACGAGGACGTGCACGGCGCGCTGGAGCGCGGGCTGATCGAACGGGTCGGCGCGGAGCTCGGCGGGCGGCTGCGGGCCGGACGTTCCCGGAATGACCAGGTGGCCACGCTGTTCCGGATGTGGCTGCGCGACGGCGTCCGCCGGGTCGCGGTCGGTGTGCTCGACGTGGTGGACGCGCTGGTCGCGCAGGCGGGCGCGCATCCGGATGCGGTGATGCCGGGCAAGACGCACCTGCAGGCCGCGCAGCCGGTGCTGCTGGCGCATCATCTGCTGGCGCACGCGCATCCGCTGCTGCGTGATATCGACCGGCTGCGCGATTTCGACAAGCGGGCGGCGGTGTCGCCGTACGGTTCCGGTGCGTTGGCCGGTTCGTCCCTCGGACTCGACCCGGAGGCGATCGCCGCGGAACTGGATTTCGATGCGTCCGCGGCGAATTCGATCGACGCCACCTCCTCGCGCGATTTCGCCGCGGAGGCCGCGTTCGTGCTGGCCATGATCGGTGTCGACCTCAGCCGCATGGCTGAAGAGGTGATCCTGTGGAGCACACCGGAATTCGGCTACATCACGCTCGCCGACGCCTGGTCTACCGGCTCCTCGATCATGCCGCAGAAGAAGAACCCGGACGTCTCCGAGCTCACCCGCGGCAAGGCGGGCCGGCTCATCGGCAACCTCACCGGTCTGCTGGCCACTCTGAAGGCGCAGCCACTGGCCTACAACCGTGACCTGCAGGAGGACAAGGAGCCCCTGTTCGACTCGGTCGCGCAACTGGAGCTGCTGCTGCCCGCCATCGCGGGCCTCGTCGCCACCCTCACCTTCCACACCGACCGGATGGCCGAACTCGCCCCCGCCGGTTTCACGCTCGCCACCGACATCGCCGAATGGCTCGTCCGCCAGGGCGTTCCCTTCCGTGTCGCGCACGAGGCGGCTGGTGCCTGCGTCCGCGCGGCCGAATCCCGCGGCGTCGGCCTGGCCGACCTCACCGACGAAGAATTTGCCGCCATCGACCCGGCCCTCACCCCGAAGGTCCGCGAGGTCCTCACCGTTCAGGGCTCCATCGCCTCCCGCAACGCCCGAGGCGGCACAGCAGGCACCCAGGTCACCCACCAACTCAGCGAAATCGCCGGCACCACAGCCGAGCTCCGCGCCTGGCTGAGCTGAAGTTACGCTGCCGCCATGACCCTGCTTCTGCTGGCATTTGCCATTGCGTCCGAGGTGACCGCAACTGTTTCGCTGAAGATTTCCGACGGATTCACCAAGCTCGTTCCGTCGATCATCGTGGTCATCGGCTACGGGGCAGCGTTCTGGTTCCTGTCGCAGGCGTTGAAACGCGGCATGCAGATCGGTGTCGCGTACGGCATCTGGTCGGCGGTCGGTGTCGCCGCCATCGCGATCATCGGAGTGCTCTTCCTGGATGAGCGACTGACCTTGATCCAGGTCGGTGGGATCGGGCTGGTGATCATCGGGGTACTCGCGCTGGAGCTCGGCGGCGAGCACTGAGCTAGCGGACCGACACCATCGGCACACCTCGATGCGCGTTCTGATGCGGTGACCGGAATCCGTGCATTTCCTTTGGCGCGGTATGGGGCTGGTGGTTCCCGCGAAAGACGGCTACTTTCGCCGTTCGAATCCAGCGGATTCGCGATCCACTACCCGATGAGCTGTCGGCACGGGCGTTGAGTGCATTGTTTTCGTACCGCGGAAAGCGGGGCGGCGTTGCGCCGCCTGCATTTTGCCGAATACGTCCCATGAGACGCTGGGCCGAACGTAGCATCGGGCGATGGACTGGACGTTTGCTCGGCTGTGTGCGCGCGGATGTGGCCGATGACCTCGGACGATGCCGCTACCCAAGCCGATTCGACGGGCGGATCCGCCGTCGCGTTGCAGGCCGATGCACTGGTGAAGCGCTATGGCGGCGTCGAGGCGTTGCGCGGCGCGAACTTTCAGGTGAGTGCCGGTGAAGTCGTTGCCTTGATCGGTGACAACGGGGCGGGCAAATCCACACTCGTGAAATGCCTTTCCGGTGCCGAACAGCCCGATTCCGGCCGAATTCTGTTGGACGGCAAGCAGGTGGTACTGAATACGCCGACGGCCGCGCGGAAACTCGGCGTGGAAACCGTGTATCAGGATCTGGCGGTGGCTCCCGACCTCGACCCGGCCGCGAACCTCTTCCTCGGTCGCGAACTGGTGCGTAAGGGCTTGGCGGGCAAGCTCGGGATGCTTGACCGGACCGCCATGCGCGCCCAAGCGGTCGAACACTTCCGGCGTCTCGGCGTCACCCTGCAGAGCGCGGACGTGCCGATCGGCTCACTGTCCGGTGGGCAGCGCCAGAGCGTCGCCGTGGCCAGGGCGGTGATGTGGGCGAGCAAGGTCGTGTTCATGGACGAGCCGACTGCCGCGCTGGGCGTGGTCCAGCGCGAGCGGGTGCTCGAGGTGATCCGCCGGGTCCGTGATCAGGGCATCGCTGTGGTGCTGATCAGCCACAACATGCCGGAGGTATTGGCGGTCGCGGACCGCATCGAAGTGCTTCGGCTCGGCAGGCGGGTGGCTCGGTTCACCGCGGCGGAGGCCACGCTCGAGCAATTGGTGGGCGCCATGACCGGCGCGCTGTCACAGGAGGGGTCGGCATGAGCCACCAGCGCGCCGCGCTCATCGCCTCGAACTACCGCAAGACACAGGATGTCGCATGAGTGAGCGTAGCGAACGAATCATATTACCGCGTGCATCGCACATGCCGGAGCCGAGCGTCAGCGAGGCGCAGGCATGAGTGAGGTCATGTCCGTCGAGGTCAACGGCAATGGCGGGCCGGAACTGCCCGAACGCACTGCCCTGCAACGGCTTCTAGGCGCGAGTACGGTGTGGATCGGCGTCGTTCTCGTCGCATTGTGCATCGTGTTCAGCGTCATCCGGCCCGACGCCTTCCCCACCCGGTTCACCTTCCAGACGTTGTTGATCGAAACCTCGGTGCTGCTGGTGCTTTCGGTGGGGATGACGTTCGTGATCATCACCTCCGGCATCGATCTCTCGGTGGGCATGGTGCTGATCTTTTCCGGCGTGATCGGCGCGAAATCCATGGAGTGGCTGAGCCCGGACCAGGATGCCACCGGTGCGGGCTGGGGGATCATCGGCATCGGTTTCCTGCTTTCCGTTGCGGGAGGCGGTGTTTGGGGGCTGCTCAACGGATTGCTGGTGGCCAAGGCCAAGATTCCGCCGTTGATCGTCACGCTCGGCTCGTTCGGCGCCGCGCTCGGCGCCGCCCAACTGATCACCGGTGGTGTCGATACCCGGACGGTGCCCGAAAACCTGCGTGACACACTCGGTTTCGGTACCACGCTGGGCGGCGTGCCGAACCTGGTGCTGGTCGCCACCGTGGTCACGGTGGTCGCCGCGTGGGTGCTGCACACCACCCGTTTCGGCCGCTACACCTACGCGATCGGCTCCAACGAGGAGGCCGCTCGCCGCTCCGGCATCGCGGTCACCCGGCATCTGGTGACGGTGTATCTGCTCACCGGTGTGCTCGCCGGTCTGGCGGGCTTCATGAACCTGGCCTACTTCGGCACCACCACCATCGGCGGGCACACCACCGACAATCTAGACGCGATCGCCGGCGTAGTGATCGGGGGCACCAGCCTTTTCGGCGGAGTCGGCTCGATCGTCGGCACCGTGATCGGCGTGTTCATCCCGTCGGTGCTGAAGAAGGGTTTCGTCATCGCGCAGGTGCCGGTGTTCTGGCAGCCGATCGCGGTGAGCGTGGTCCTCGTCGCGGCGGTCTGGTTCGACCAGCTGCGCCGCCGGGCCCGCGATCGGAAATAGGAAACAACACACTATGGCGGAGGTAGCCAAATGAAGCGGACCGCGATGATGATCGGCACGGTGGTGTCGGTCGGCGCGCTGCTGGTCTCGTGTAGTGGGCAGGTGGGGGATTCGGGTGGTAACGACAGCAAGAAGCTGGTGCTGATTCCCGGCGTTGCCGACGAGCCGTTCTACATCTCGATGCAGTGCGGTGCGCAGGAACAGGCGGCGAAGCTCGGCTACAAGTTGGACACGCAGGCGCCGACCAAATTCGATGCCGGATCGCAGACGCCGGTGTTGACCGGGGTGGTGGCGAACAAGCCCGGCGGCATCCTGATCGCGCCGACCCACGCCACCGCCATGGCCAATCCGATCAAGCAGGCCAAGGACTCCGGCATCAAGATCGTCGAGGTTGACACCGCGCTCGACGACACTTCCGTTGCGGCGGCGTCGATTTCGTCGGACAACAAGAAGGGTGGCGAACTCGCGGCGCAGACCCTGGCGAAGCTGG
This sequence comes from Nocardia iowensis, assembly GCF_019222765.1. NCBI lineage: Bacteria > Bacillati > Actinomycetota > Actinomycetes > Mycobacteriales > Nocardiaceae > Nocardia > Nocardia iowensis. The sequence goes on from NZ_CP078145.1 coordinate 2,816,378, forward strand.
TGGGGGAGAAGGGTCCCGTGCTGGTGATCAATACCAAGGCGGGCACGTCGACCACGGACGCGCGGGCGCAGGGCTTCGAGGAAGCGGTCAAAAACTACCCCGGCATTCGCTCGCTCGGCGTGCAGTACAACAACAACGAAGCGGCCCAAGCGGCGTCGATCGTCACCGCGACGCTGGCCGCCCACCCGGACCTGGCAGGCATCTTCGCCACCAACCTGAGCTCGGCCGAGGGCGCGGCCACCGGCCTGCGCAACGCGAACAAGCTCGGCCAGGTCAAACTGGTCGGCTTCGACGCGAGCCCCAAACAGGTCGAGGACCTGAAAGCCGGTACCGTGCAAGCACTTATCGCCCAGGACCCCGCAGGCATCGGCGCCAAGGGCGTCGACCAGGCCGCCGCCGCCATCGAAGGCAAGCCGGTCACCAGAAAAATCCAGACCGACATGATCGCCATCACCCAGTCGGACATGGAAGCCAACTCGAAGTACTTCTACAAACGCAAATGCTGACGGCCCGATGAGGGGTGGCCGACCGCGACACCCGTCGCGGTCGGCCCTTCGGCCCACCCGTTCGCCGACCAGAAAATCACGGCACCCACTCGACGTTTGCCACAGCCGCGTCCCGTTCGGTGCAGGTGGTGTGGCCGAGGGGGACATGACGGTGGGCCTACTTGATGTTTGGTGCGGTGATGTCCCGTTCGGGTTGTGGGTGGGGTTAGTCCTCTACTCGGACGGAGTAGCCGGCGTTGTCGAGGGCGGTGAGGACGTCGTCGCGGTGGTTGGGGCCGCGGGTTTCGAGGGTGAGGGAGACTTCTACCTCGTCCAGGGCTAGCCAGGTGCCGGTGCGGGAGTGGGAGACGTCTACGACGCTGGCGCCGGTTTTGCCGACGACGGCGAGGAGTGCGCTCAGGCCGCCAGGTCGGTCGGAGATCGTCACGCGGACCGCGAGATAGCGGCCTGCGGCGCTCAGACCGTGGCCGATCAAGCGGGTGAGCAGCAGCGGGTCGATGTTGCCGCCGGACAGTACCGCGCAGACGGGGCCTTTCATCTCGAGATCCGTTGCGGCGCAACTCATCAGCGCGGCGACCGCCGCCGCGCCCGCGGGCTCGACGATCAGCTTCGCCCGCTCCAGACACAGCAGTAGTGCCTTGGACAGCGAATCCTCGTCGACGGTCAGCATTGCCGGGACATGCTCGGCGACGTGCACGAACGGCACTTGGCCCGGCTGCCCAACGGCAATACCATCGGCCATCGTCGACATCCGCCCGACCCGCACCGGCTTGCCCGCGGCCAGCGAGCCGGGCCAGGCCGCGGCCTCCGCCGCCTGCACCCCGATCACCCGGACCTGCGGTGCCAGATGATGCATCGCCACCGCGATGCCCGCGATGAGCCCGCCGCCACCGGTCGGCACGATCACCGTGCCGACGTCGGGGATCTGTTCCAGGATCTCCAGCGCCACCGTCGCCTGCCCGGCCACGATGTCCGGGTGGTCGAACGGATGGATCAGCGTCGCGCCGGTGCGGTCGGCGAACTCGAGGGCCGCATCCAAGGCCTCGTCGATGGTCTCACCCACCTGCCGCACCTCGGCCCCGTACGCCTTGGTGGCGGCCAGCTTCGGCAGCGAGGCACCGACCGGCATGTACACCGTCGAGGTGATCCCCAGTGAGGTTGCTGCCCAGGCCACCCCCTGCGCGTGGTTGCCCGCACTCGCGGCAACCACTCCGCGAGCGCGGTCCTCTGCCGGAAGATTGGCAATCCGGTTATAGGCGCCGCGCGGCTTGAACGACCCGGTCCGCTGCAAGTTCTCGCACTTCAGCGTCACCTCCGCCCCCGCACGTCCCGACAAAACCCGCGACGCCACGACCGGCGTCTTCCGAATCACCGGCCCCAGCAACTCCGCAGCCGCCACGATCCGTTCCATCCCGACCAACTCCATGCCGCCCATGCTGCCATCCCACCCTCAATACGTCCCACGATTCCCCGGCGGAACCCCTCCGCACTCGACCACCCGGACGATGCCGCGGCCATGTCCCGCCCGGTCAAGCTGCCTTGGCGAGGTTGTGGGCGAGGGCGCCGAGGCGGGCTAGGCGGGCGTCGCCAAGGGGAGTGAGGCGGCCGCCGAGGCGGTTGGTGACGAAGCCGAGGGACATGCCGGTGACGGGGTCGGCGAAGGCGCCGGAGCCGCCGAGACCGAAATGGCCGAAGGCGGAGATGGGGTCGGCTTTGGAGGGTTTCATGGGTACGGCGTGGTAGCCGAGGGCCCAGGGGATGCGCAGGGCGAGAACGTAATCGGGGGTGAAGATCTGGCGTTCGCTGATGGCGGTGATGGTTTCGGGGCGCAGCAGCTGGTATCCGTCGAGTTGTCCGCCGTTGGCGAGTGCGCCGTAGAGGCGGGCCAAGGAGCGGGCGGAGAAGACGCCGTTGACGCCGGGCATCACCGAATCATGCAGGCGCGGATCGGAAACCAGCTCGGCAAAGCCTTTCGGGGTGGTGTCCATGGCGGCCGCGAACCTGGTCCTGCCGAGCAGTCGGGAGCTGTTCTCCCAGCTCATTCCCGCGACGGTGAGCCGGGGAAAGTTGGTGGCGATGCGGTCGCGCTCGGCCTCCGGTACCCGGAACCAGAGTTCTTCCGCCGCAAGCGGTTCAGCGATCTCGGTACGCAGTACCTCGGTGAATTCGGTGCCGGTGATCTGCTGGATCAGCTCGGCGACCAAGTGCCCGAAGGTGATTCCGTGATAGCCGCTGGTGACCAGACGTCGCGGATCCGGCTCCGCCGCGGCCAGCGCCGCCGTCACGGCCGCATCGTCGAAGAACCGGTCGAACGCACCCGGCAGCAGGCCACGCAGCCGATGCAATCCCGCACGGTGGGTGAGCAATTCGCGAACGGTGATGCGCTCCTTGCCCGCGGCCCCGAATTCCGGCCAGTACGTCGCGACCGGTTCGTCGTAGGCGACCTTGCCTTGCTCGGCAAGCCGGTGCAGCACGGTGCTGGCCACACCCTTGCCGGTGGAATAGGCCATGGCCACGGTGTCGCGCGCCCACGGCACCTGCGGTCGCGCGTAACCGGCCCAGACATCGACCACCGGCTCGCCGTGCAGGTAGACGGCGAGCGCCCCGCCGCCGTCGGTGGGTCGCCGGAAGAGCCGGTCGAACTCGGCGACCAGGGTCGCGAACCGGCGATCTACGAACTGTGCTGCCGAAACCGTCATCGGAAACTCTCTGTAGTACGTATCCCGATCCAGAATCGCACGTCGTGCCGAGGGCTCGTGAATACCCCGGCCACGCGACGGCCGGTTCTAGGAGAGACGTTTCCTGAGCGTCACACACCGATCTAGCCGCCAGCATGCTCCGATCGGCAACGTGAGATTCAAGCCGCGACGGCGGTCTTCAGCATCTGGAGTGCGGCATCGGGATCGTCGACATCGACGACGATCCGGGTCAAGTCGGTACCGGCCAATTCGATGCGCAGCGCGCGCCCGTCGAATCGGGTGTCCCAGAACTCTTTACGGCCCTTGCCGCGGAATGTCCCCGCGGCGATCACGCCGGGGAAGAAGGTGCCCGGCGCCCGAACCCACGGCGGACGCCGATCGACCTCGGCCCTCGTCACCGCCGTGATGTTCGCCAGATCGAAGGTGATGTGCTCACGCAAAGCAAGCACCTGATGCCCACCGAGCACCTGGATCGTCACGGTCGTACCGGTGACTTCGACTTCCACCATTGCGCACCTCACTTCGCCGCGAACCTCAACACCTCCCACAATGCAAGGCCGACCTGGTCATAGCCTGTGCCGTTCCTATGAGTTCTCTCAGGATTAATCGCATGTTCCTACGTAGATATGCGCATTAAAGCACGTCGGCACGTCTTCAAGTCCCGACTCACCGACAAGTGTGTCGGACCAAGACGAGCAAGGACGGTGTGGGATTCTCACCCTGCTCGGCTCCACCGTTCCCGCAGGTCCATCGCTAGCGGCTGCCCGCAGGTCGCTCGAAAGGGCCCGCCCGCGAGAAGAGGTACCGGAGTGTTGAAGCTGGCGAAGATCGCCGCAACCGCGGCCGTATTTGCCGCAGTCCTCGTCCCGTTCGGCATCGGTGCGGCATCCGCCTTACCGCCCGGGGGTAGCTGCGCGCACGGTGAGTTCCGCTGGACCGCAATGGACGGCGCGATCGACATGACGCCGCGCGAGCTCACGTTCACCTCCGTCGGTGTGCTCCGCGACTGCACGGGCGGCCCCGATGGCATCACCGGCGGCACCTTCACCGGCACGCACGTCGCGACGTCGCACTGCATGTTTCCGGCGGACGGCCCGATCACCGTCGACGTGCTCTGGTCGAACGGCGAGACGAGCAGGCTGTGGGGCCCGTGGCCGGTGACTGCCCAGCAGCCGACGGTCGGCACGTTGGACGTGGTCGCCGGGCTCGGCCAGGGCAGCCGGGTCTTGATCACCGCCGACTACGAGATGACCCCGGCGATGATCGGTGGTTGCCTCGGCCCCGGCGTCCGCACCGGCGCGGGTCGGCTCAGCGCGGCGACCGCCCGGTGAGCGCTTGCTCGGCGACGTCGAGGACGCCGACCAACCACGGCGTGTAGGCGTCCGGATCATCCGTCAGTGCGTCCCGCAATGCGTCCGGCTGGATCCACACATAGGCGGCGACCTCTGCCGGATCGGGCCGAGGGGAACCGGCGGCGAGCAGCCCGACCAGGACGTGGTCCCATTCGAACTCGACGCGACCGGTCGCCGCATCCTCGGCGTGATAGCGGTAGACGCCCACCTCGGTGAGGGTGGTCGCCAACCCCATCTCCTCGGCGAGGCGAACGGTGGCCGCCGCCACGACGGGCTCGCCCGGCGCGGGATGGCCGCAGCAGGTGTTGGCCCACTGCGACGGGAAGCGGGTCTTGACCGCGGCACGCTGCTGCAACAGCACTCGCCCGGCGTTGTCGAACAGCAGCACCGAGAACGCGCGGTGCAGTTGTCCCGGTGACTGATGCGCCTGCGATACCGGGCAGGTGCCGATCGCGTTGCCCTCATCGTCGACGAGCTCGACGGGCAGGGCCTCGCGGTCGGTGATCGGCTGGGCGAGAGTGTCGGTCACCTGCCCACCTTATCGGCGGCGATCAGCAGGTATTGGAAGCTGCCCTCCCGGTAGGCGGTCAGGAACGGCCGCTCGACGCCGGTCGCCAGCTCGGATTTCGTGCGCAGCTCCCAGTAGGGGATGGTGGCCGCGGTGAGGTCGGTCACGTCGACCGGCACCAGGTTGTTCTCGGCCATCGCGCGAAAGTATTCGCTGCGCGGATGGATCATGCAGCCGTAGTGCGCGTCGATCCAGCTGACCGAGGACGAGCGGCCACCGGTCACGTCGTTGGAACAGCCGGTAACGCACACATAGCGGCCGCCGGGTTCGAGCAGTCGGGCGAATTCGTGGAACAGGTCGAACAAATCGACGTACATGGTGGTCTCGTTGGTCCAGATGCCGCGCATCGACCACGGCTCGAACCCGGTTTCCAGCATGTTCCGGAAATGGAACCGCACCTTGTCGGCAACGCCGCGCTGGACGGCTTGCTCGTTGGCGAAACGGACCTGATATTCGGAGATGGTGACGCCGTCGACCTGGCAGCCGAAGCGCTGGTTGGCCATGAAACTGGTGCCGCCGCGGCCGGAGCCGCCGTCCATCAGCCGGTCGTCGGGGCGGATGTCGCCGAGGTGGTCGAGCAGCAGCGCGGCCTGGGCGGTTTCCAGTCGGTGCAGTTCCTCGACGATTCGCTCCTGGCGGGTCTCTTCCGGGCCGGTCAGCACGGACGGATCGGGCGCGCCGATGCCGTAGTGGTGGTGGTAGAGCCCGTCCACCTCGCCGAGTTTGGTGTTGACGCGGTCGTCGTTGGGGTTGTTGTTCCAGTACGCGGCAACGGCCTTCTGGTAGCTGGTACGGAGCACGGCATCGGTGCCCGAGTCGAACGTGGTCATCGGAGATCAACCCCTCTCGTCGCGGAAGTACTCAGGTTGCGGTGCTGCTCAATGCGATTCGTTGTAGCGTTTGCTGTCCGCGTGCCAGGCGCGGTTGCCGCCCATCCAGGCCCACAGTCCGCCGAGGAAGCGGCGTAGTTCGGCAGAGCCCGCCGCGGCCAGCGGTGCCGCCTCGGCTTCGAATCGGTGCACCAGTTCGTCGTGCACGGCGGCGGTGTGCAGTACCGCTTCGCGCCGCGAGCAGCGCTCCTCGGCGGCAAGCACCGTCGGCAGATTGAATTCCCTTCCGTCCGAACGGTCTTCGCGCGCCATCGAGTAGAGGTCGTTCACCATCTGACTGGCCAGCGCCGCCGTGGTGACGACCCGGCGGACCCGTGGGTCGGTGTATTCGGCGGCCTGCAGCTCATAACCGCCGACCACATCGATCGGTGCCATGCACGGTAGGAAACTGTGCGGTTGACGGTTGGTGAGGTACTCCCACACCGGCGGCATCCGCCCGGCGGTTCGCCAGCCCGCCTCGGCGCCCAGCGCGATGAACCACCCAGCTATCTCGGTGCGTAGCCGGGCCAGCTGGGCCGGGGTCGCGTAGTGCGCGAGGTGTTCGAAGGAGGTGCGAAAGGCCCGCAGGATCGGATCCGCGTCCAGCGCCTGCTCCAGCTGTGCGGCGTAGCGCACGGGGAGATGAACGGGATCTATTGCCGCGGCGGCCAATTCCAGTCGGGGCCCCAGCTCGGCTTCCGCACTAGACGGCGTCCCGTCGGGCGCTCGATCGTCGGCATCCTCCTCGCAGTAGTAGTCATCCACCGACCATTCGGACACCGCGCATTTGGCTGCCGCGAGCAGCCGATCCGGATCGCCGCAATCCGGATGGGCGAGCATGATCAGGCGCCCGAAGTCCGCGTCGCGTAACTCGTCCAGGCGACCCTCGTAGAGCCCGATTTCCCTCGCCCACGCCACGATTCCGTCGTTGACCGCCTGCGCGAGTACCGGGTCGTCACGCAACGGTGGCGGACAATACAGCGGTGGAATCGGGGCTTCGGCACGCTGGAAGTAATACGATTCGGTGCCCAATCCCGTAGGCCCCGGGGGGATTCGCGCTGATCTGGCGGCCGCAGGCTGATCCGAGGAGGTGTGTGGCGACGTGCCATCGGGGATCGCTTGCTCCTCGGTGATAATCGGCGTTGTCTTACGGATGAATGCCGAAGCCGTGCCCAATCCGGTGGGCCCCAACGGTACGCGGGTCGGGGTGGCCCCCTGCGCCGTCCCGGCGGAAACGGCTTCGGTATCGGCTACCGCTGCGTCGGATGAAACCTCTTGTAGGGCAGCGCCATCCGCTTGCAGCGGATCCCCGAACAGCTGGCGCGGCGCGGTGGTGCGCAGGTCTGTCAGGAGCGCGGCGACGGCGACGGCCACCTCATGGGTGGCCTGCGGCGCGGCCGCGCGGGAGAGCACCGACATGGCTCATCCCCCCGGTCAGTCCGCTTGCCGGGCTACCAGGACATTGTCGAGCACGCCCAACGCGTCGGGCACCAGCACCGCCGCCGAGTAGTAGCAGCTGACCAGATAGGACATGATCGACTGGTCGTCGATGCCCTTGAACCGGACGTTGAGGCTCGGCTCGTATTCGTCGGGTATGCCGGTCTGGTGCAAACCGACCACGCCCTGGTCCTTCTCGCCGGTGCGCATGGCCAGAATCGACGTGGTCTGTTCTTCGCTGACCGGAATTTTGCCGCAGGGGAAGATCGGCACGCCCCGCCACGCGGGCACCCGATGCCCGTCCACCTCCACCGGGTCGGGATAGAGGCCACGCTTGTTGCATTCCCGGCCGAACGCGGCGATCGCTTTCGGGTGTGCGAGAAACAGTTTCGTGCTGCGCCGCATGCTCAGCAGCTCGTCCATGTCGTCCGGCGTCGGCGGGCCCGACTGGGAGTAGATGCGCTGATTGAGATCGCAGTTGCGCAGCAGGCCGAAGTCCGGATTGTTGACCAGATCGTTCTCGCGCCGCTCGTAGAGCGCCTCGATGGTCAGCCGGAGTTGCTGCTCCACCTGGTTCATCGGGTCGTTGAACAGGTCGGCGACGCGGGTGTGCACGCGCAGCACGCTCTGCGCGAGGCTGAGTTCGTATTCTCGTGGGGCGGCGTCGTAGTCGACGAAGGTCCCTTCCAGCTGCGGCTCGCCGGCGTGACCCGAGGAGACCTGGATGTTCGCCTCGCCGTGCTTGTTCTGCGGTGGGGTCGGCGCTGCGGCAACCCGCGCCAAATACTCCCGCAGCGAAGGCGTGGCGTCGAGCGCCTGATCGAGCGCGTGCTTGGGCAGCACCAGCAGGGTGGTCGGGGTGGTGGTCTTGACGGTTACCGGCCAAATGGCCGACCCATCGATGAGGGTGGCGTCGCCGAAATAGTCACCGTCGGCGAGCTGACCGACCACTGTTTGTTCACCGTAGTGTCCGGAACCGATCTTGTTCAGCTTGCCGTGCGCGATCAGGATCAGCTGATCCATCGGATTGCCGAACTCGGCGATCACCGTTCCTGGTTCGTGGTCGCGCTGTTCGAAACGGTCGGCGAGGGAACGCAGCGCGTCCTCGTCGTCGAAGCCGCGTAACTTCGGAATTTCGGTGAGCTCTCGGGGAATAACGCGGCATTTGCCACCATTGACGGCGAAGGTGACGGTGCCGTCGCCGACGACGTACGTCAGGCGCCGGTTCACCCGGTAGACACCGCCGTTGACCTGCACCCATGGCAGTGCCCGCGTAAGCCACCGCGAGGTGATGCCCTGCATCTGCGGTTCGGTTTTGGTGGTGGTCGAAAGCTGGTGGGCCGCCGTGGTACTGAGGCTCTTACGGCCGTTGGTTTGTGCTTGAGCTGACGTTTCGATGGTCATGCGACGTCCTCACCTCGAGATTGTCACCGAGCCGGTCGATGGTGTGATGTTCAGCGTCGACAATTGTGCACAACAAATAGACAGGCTGTGTGCGGCCTGTGGAGCTACTGTTCCGAGCGAATTACGTTACGCGACAGTGCGTTCCAGATGGTTTTATGGTAGGCCGCGAATCAGGGCTTCCGCAGCGGAATTTGGAAGATCACGCGGAGATGGTCGCGACACGCCGCCGAATGGGCATAACGGCGATTACGCCTGACTGGGTGAGGTGATGTCGGAGCGGCTCGCGGCCCGGCGTCCGGGGCCGGATACCGACCAGCCGGTTGTCCCGCAATGTCGGCCGTCCGCCGACGGCGTACCTGCCGGTAATTTTGACGTCGGGCGACGCATGGATCGTGTCACAGCGGACACATAATGGATAGGCGGTATGGGAAGCTCGTCTGAAACATCGTGGCGTACCTTTCGGGGGCCGGAAGGGCATTCCCTTCGGCGGAGTACGCGGAGGATGAGGATCACGTTCTAGGGTAGGGCCAGGAGCGACTTTGAAGTTCAGTGCGAAGGATTTGGTCGGATCGGTGCAGCGGTTGATGGCAACCGCGCAGAACGGCCTCGAGGTCATCCGCTTCGGCGGGTTGACCCACGATGTCGAGTCGTCTCCGTTCGAGATCGTGGAGCGAAGGCGGATGTACCGGCTGCGGCATTACTTCCCCGACGACATCGTCCCGGGGCGACCCGTCGTGCTGCTGGTGCCGCCGCTGATGGTGAACGCCGACATCTGGGACGTGAACGCAGAGGACGGCGCCGTCGGCATCCTGCACCGCGGCGGAATCGATTGCTGGGTAGTCGATTTCGGCTCGCCTGCCAGCGAGGAGGGCGGCTGGCAGCGGGACCTCGCCGACCATGTCCTCGCGGTGAGCAGCGCGATCGACGCGGTGACCGAGGCGACCGGCAGCACGGTGCACCTGATGGGCTACTCGCAGGGCGGCATGTTCGCCTACCAGGTCGCCGCCTACCGGTCCGGCAAGGGCGTGCAGAGCATCGTGACCTTCGGCAGCCCCGTCGACATCGTCGCGGGCATGCCGTTCGGCCTGCCCTACGGGATGGTCTCCGATGTCGCCGACTTCCTGGCCGACCACGTCGTCACCCGGCTGCCGATCACCGACTCGATGGTGCGCATCGGCTTCCAACTGCTCGACCCGATGAAGACCGCCAAGGCCAGGATCGACTTCCTGCGCCAGCTGCACGATCGCGAGGCGCTGCTGCCCAAGGAGCGCCAGCGCCGGTTCCTCAACAGTGACGGCTGGGTCGGCTACGCGGGTCCTGCCGCCGCGGATCTGCTCAAGCAGTTCGTGGCGCACAACCGATTGATGTTGGGTGGCTTCGTCATTCGCGATCAGCCGGTCTCGCTGGCCGAGCTGAAGTGCCCGATCCTCGCATTCGTCGGCGAGGTCGACGACATCGGCCAGCCCGCGGCGGTGCGCGGCATCGTGCGGGCCGCCCCGAACGCGGAGGTCTACGAGGCGGCCCTGGTCGCCGGGCATTTCGGCCTGGTGGCGGGCAGCACGGCGACCAACCACACCTGGCCGCTGGTGCGCCAGTGGGTCGACTCGCTCGAACGCGACAAGCCGCTGCCGCCGGAGATCTACCCGATGGCCGAGCACGTCGACGCCAACCGGCCGCGCTCGGCGGCCACCCGCGTCGTGCACACCGCCGCGACCCTGGCCGAGGCGGGCGCGGGTGTCGGCAAGGCGCTGGAAGGCATCGCGAACAACACCATGCGCGGTTCGGTGGAACTGGTCGGCGAGGCCGCACGGGCGCTGCCCAGACTGACCCGGCTCGGCATGATCCAGCCGCACACCCGCATCTCGCTGGGCCGGCTGATCGCCGAACAAGGCAGGCGCGCCCCGCTGAAGGATCTGTTCCTGTTCGAGGATCGGGTGCACACCAACGCCGCGGTCAACGTCCGCATCGACAATGTGGTGCGCGGGCTCGTCTCGGTCGGCATCCGGCCGGCGATGCGGGTCGGCGTGATCATGGAGACCCGCCCCAGTGCGCTGGCGACGGTGGCGGCGCTGTCCCGGCTCGGTGCGGTGGCCGTGCTGCTCGCCCCCGGCAGCGAGCTCGCGCGTGCCCTCGAACTCACCGGCGTCGACACCGTCGTCGCCGACCCGGAGAACCTGCGGCACGCGGTGACCACCGGTGCGCGGGTGCTCGTGCTCGGCGGCGGCGATACCCGCACCCTCGACATTCCGTTGAGCGATCAGGTGATCGACCTCGAGCAGATCGATCCGGCTCGGGTGCAGCTGCCCGGCTGGTACCGGCCCGATCCCGGGCTGGCGCGCGAGCTGGCGTTCGTGCTCGTCACCGGCACCGGCGACCGGCTGGAGACCAAGTACATCACCAACCACCGCTGGGCGCTGTCCGCCTTCGGCACCGCGACCACCGCCGACCTTGACCGCAGGGACACGGTGTATTGCCTTGCGCCGCTGCATCATTCGTCCGGCCTGCTGGTGAGTCTCGGCGGGGCGATCGCGGGCGGCAGCCGGATCGCGCTGGCACGTTCGCTGGACCCGGCGCAGTTCGCCGAGGAGGTGCACCGCTACGGCGTCACCGTGGTCACCTACACCTGGACGATGCTGCGCGACATCCTCGACGCCGAGGTGTTCCCGGTCGGGCACCGCCACCCGATCCGGCTGTTCATCGGCTCCGGCATGCCCGCCGGGCTGTGGCGGCGCACCACCGAGCAGTTCGACCCGGCCCGGGTGGTGGAGTTCTACGCCTCCATCGAGGGCGACGTGGTGCTGGCCAACGTGAAGGGCGCCAAGCGCGGCTGCAAGGGCAGGCCGGTGCCGGGCACCGCCAGGGTGGAACTGGTCGCCTACGACCCGATCACCGAGCAGATCCTGCTCGACGACTCGGGCTACGCGCGGCGGTGCGCGGACAACGAGGTCGGGCTGCTGCTCGGTAAGGCTTCCGAAGGGGTGGACATCTCCGCGGGCGGCCTGCGTGGTGTCTTCGCGCCCGGCGACTCGTGGATGCCGACGGAGAATCTGTTCCGCCGCGACAGCGACGGCGACTACTGGCTGATCGACCGCAAGGACACCGTCATCCGCACGCCGCGCGGGCCGGTGTTCGGGCAGCCGATCGTCGATGTGCTCAACGACATCACGGCGGTCGATATGGAGGTCGCCTACGGCCTCGAGGTGGGTGACCACTGCATCGCCGTGGCCGCGGTCAGCGTGCGCAAGGGTTTCCGGCTGGAGCCCAAGGATGTGACCGAGGCGCTGCGCGCGCTCGACCCCGCCCAGCGGCCCGATCTGGTCTATGTGGTCGACGAGATCCCACGCAGTTCCTCCTACCGCCCGTCCACCCGCGCGGTGCAGGCGGCGGGACGCCCCGAGCCTGGCGCCGACACCTGGTGGTACAACCGGGAGACCGATACCTACGAGGTGTTGACCGAAGAAGACGCGCCCAAGATCCTGGGCGACAGCTGACGCACCGAATCAGGTTGCCGAACCGCCGGATTCACCACGTCCGGCGGTTCGACCCGGTCGCGCGCGCACGCCGCCTGCGCCGTAGCATCCCACGCTGACGTTGCTGTCCGAATTGTTCAGGGGAACTTGGTGCGTACCAGCCTTATCTACCGCAACGCCACCGTCTACGAGTTGCTGATCCGCGCGTTGTACGGCAGGCACTACACGGCTCGGTATCGCGCTGTCGAAGCGCTCGTGCCGGCGGGCGCCAGTGTGGTCGATCTGTGCTGCGGGCCTGCGACGTTGTACACCCGCTATCTGCGCCGCAAGTCGGTCGATTACACCGGCCTGGATCGCAACGATGGTTTCGTCGCCAAGCTAACCAAGGCGGGCGGGCACGGCAAGGTGTGGGACCTGCATTCCGACGCCCCGCTGCCCGAGGCCGATTATCTCGTGATGCAGGCGAGTCTCTACCACTTCCTGCCCGATCCCGCGCCTGTGCTGGACCGGATGCTGACCGCCGCCCGCAAGCAGGTGATCATTGCGGAACCGGTGCGCAACATGGCCACCAGTGACAATCGAGTGCTCGCCACGATCGGTCAGCGTTTCACCAACGCCGGTGACGGCGTCCAGGCGCACCGGTTCACCGAGGCGACGCTGGACGACTTCGTCCGCCGCTACGAATCGCGCGTGGTGCGGCGGTCGCTGATCGCGGGCGGCCGGGAGAAGCTGTACGTGTTCGACGCGTCGTGAGCGACCGGCGGCCTGCGTGCCGCCGGTCGAACCCCGCGTGCCGCCGGTCGAACCCCGCGTGCCGCCAGTCGAACCCGGCCGTGGCCAGACGGTGAAGTCGGCCTTGGTCAGACGGTGAAGTCGGTGACGGCCTCGACGACGCGCGCGATCTGCGCGTCGGTGAGATCCGGCCACAATGGCAGGCGCACAACGGTTCCCGAGAATTCGGCACTGCGCACGCACGGCCGGGGGGTCCGGCCGAGCTTGAGTCCGGCCGGGCTGGAATCCAACGGCACATAGTGGAACGGCGCCGACACGCCGCGCGCACGCAGGTGGGCGATCAGATCGTCGCGGCGTTCCTCGGTGGGGGTGCGCAGGTAGTACAGGTGTGCGGTGTGTTCGCGGTCGGCGGGCACCGTCATCAGCCGGACATCGTTGCGGGCGGCCCACTCCGGCAGCGCGGCGGCGTAGGCGTTCCACACCCGGTGCCGTCCGGCCTGGATGGTGTCGAATTCGGCGAGCTGAGCGTCAAGCACGGCCGCGTTCAGCTCGCTGGGCAGGTAGCTGGAGCCGATGTCCTGCCAGGAATACTTGTCCACCGCGCCGCGCAGGAAGCGGGCGCGGTCGGTGCCCTTCTCCCGGATGATCTCCGCCCGCGCCATCAGGATCTCGTCGGTGAGCAGCAGCGCGCCACCCTCACCGCAGTGCACGTTCTTGGTGTCGTGGAAGCTGAGCGTGCCGAGCGTGCCGATGGTGCCGAGCGGGCGATCGCGCCACCGGCCGCCGAGGCCGTGCGCGTTGTCCTCGACGATGGCGAAGCCGTGCGTGTTGGCGAGCGCCAGCAGTCGGTCCATGTCGGCGGCGACGCCGCCGTAGTGGATGACCACCACGGCTTTGGTCCGTTCGGTGACCGCGGCCGCCACCGACTCCGGGTCCAGATTGCCGGTTTCCGGGTCGATATCGGCGAATACGCAGGTGGCCCCGCGCAGCGCCATGGCGGTCGCGGTGGAGGTGAACGCGAAGCTCGGGACGATCACCTCGTCGTCCGGGCCGAGTTCGAGCAGCAGCCCCGCCATCTCCAATGCGGAGGTGCACGAGGTGGTCAGCAGCGCGTGTGGTGCGCCGGTGATGACCTTCAGCTTCGCGGTCGCGGCCGCGGTGAACGGTCCGTCGCCGTGACTGTGATCGGAGCCGAGCACGGCTTCCAGATTGGCCAATTCGCGGCGGGCCCGGAACGGGCGGCTGAAAATGACGCGGTCAGTGCTCAACCCGGTCGTTCCCCCTGTCGGCGGTGGTGGTGGTCAGTTCCCGGGCCGCCGCCGTGTTTTCGGCGGGGCGCGGCGTCGGCGAATCGACGGTCAGATACAGCGGTTTACCCACGAGGATATGCAACGCCACCCCGAGGTATTCGGCGATCAGGCCGAGCGAGAACAGGATCGCGCCGGAGACAAGCAGCAACACCACGATCATCGACGCCCAGCCTTCCGGCGCCCAGTTGTCGGTGGTGAGGGCCTCGTACACGATGACGGCGGCGATCAGCCCGCCGCCGAGCGCCAGCGTGACGCCGAGCAGGCTGACCAGGCGCAGGCCGCGAGTTCCGCTGCACAGCACCATCTTCCAGAACAGCGAGAACAGGCGGCGATAGTTGTAACCGGATTCCTCGCGGCCCTCGGCGCGCAGCACCACCGGCACCTGGGCCACCGAGCCGACCACCCAGGTCAGCGCGACATCGAGATACACCCCGTTGGAGGCGACCTCGGCCAGCTGGCGGCCGATGGCGCCGCGGATCAACCGGTAGCTCTCGAACCGGGTGGAGTCCGGGAACGCGAACACCGTCGCCAGTACCAGCTTCGCGCTGCGTGAGGTGAGGTTGCGAAGGAAGCCGTGCGGGCGGGTGTTGCTCGGCTTGGAGTAGACCAGTTCGGCGCGCTCGGCCAGCGCCGCGTCCAGGAAGACGCCGATGTATCGGGGATCGTGCTGGCCGTCCTCGTCCATGGTGACGATCCAGTCGCCGCGGGCGGCCGACATGCCCGCGATCGTCGCGGCGTCCTGCCCGAAGTTGCGGCTCAGCCAGATGGTGCGCACCTCGGGGTAGGCCTGTTCCAACTCCTGCAGCACCACATCGGACCGGTCGGGGCCGTGATCGTGGACGAGAATGATCTCGTCGACCGCGAAGGTGGTGCCGCCGGGGGTCACGGTGGGGTGGGTCAGTTCGTGCAGTTCGGCGACGAGTCCGCCGATGGTGTCCTCGCCGCGATAGATCGGCACGACCACGGACACGACGTGCGGCCGGTCGGGCCGGCCGTTCGAGGTGGCCGCGGCGGGGCGGGGCGTGCGGGTGGAGGGAATCGGCATCAGCTGGATCGACTTTCGATGACGGTGCGTGCCGGTACTCCCCGCTGGACAGCAGGGCCCGAGCCGCCCAGAACTTTAGCATGGTGCGGGTTGCGGAATCCGGGCGCGCGCATCATCCCATCTTCACCGCGTCGGTGGCCGGATGCCAAGCGCCACACTGCTGTGTAGGGTTTGGAACTCGTGACGGATAGTGCAGGGTCGAGGGTGGCGCTCCCAGGGTCCGCCGAGGTCACGAGGGCCGATGCGGCCGAGGTCGTGGCGCATACCGGGCCGGACGGGGCGGCCGTGGTGACCAGGCCCGCCGCATCTACCGAGACCGACGCTCGCGTCCGGGCTGACGCGCCCGCTGCCACCGCGACCGACGCTCCGGTCGAGCAGGGGGATGCCGCTGCTGCCGCCGAGCTCGATGCTCCCGCTGGCGCGTCGCGGCGCGACGTATACCGCTGGGGCCTGATCACCGCCGTCGGCGTGGTCTTCGGATACATCGCGGTGCTGCTCGCCAACGCCAGACACTTCTACACCGACGACACCGAATCCCAGTACACCGGACTGTGGGTCGGCCTCGGCGACGCCCTGCGGGACGGCACCTTCCCGGTGCTGGTGCCCGAGCGGTGGATGTCGGGCAACAACACGATGGACGACGCGGGCCTGTTCAACCCGCCGCAGCTGCTGATCGACCTGATCGCGCCGTCCGTCGACAACATGGCGGTCTACGCCACCGTCGTCAAACTGATCTTCGCGATCATCGCCGCGCTCGGCGTCTATCGCGTCTGCCTCGCCTACGGCGGCAGGCCCACGTGGTCGGCGGTGGCGGGTGTGGCGTTCCCGCTGTCCGGGTTCTTCCTGTTCTTCGACGAGGCCAGCTGGATGACCGCGCTCACCGGCACCGCGTGGCTGGTGCACGCCTGGGCGTCGTCGGTGCGCTACACGCGCGGACAGGGCGGACCGATCCCCGTCTTCGTGTTCCTGTATCTGACCATCTCCACCCAATACATCTTTCCGGCGGTCGAGGCGGCGCTGATGCTGCTCGCGGTCGCGGTGGGCGAGATTGTCCACCAACGCAAATGGCTGCCGGTGGCGCGACTGGCCATCGCGGGCGGCTGCGCCGGGCTGGCCGGGCTGCTGACCTTCCTGCCGAGCATGCTGTCGGCGAAGGTGACCTGGCGCGGCACCATGGAGATCAACAACGACCAGTTCCTGACCGTGCCGTGGTCGGAATCGCTGAATGCCAGCCTGCCGAGTTCGCTGCCCGCGTTCACCTCCTGGTGGGGATACGTGCAGCCGATGCCGGTCACCTATATCGCCTGGTTCCTGATTCCGGCGCTCGCCTTCATCGATTGGCGCCGGGCCAAGGACAGCTGGCGGGAACTGTCCGGGGTCGCGTTTTTCGCGGTCATGATGCTGATGTGGGCGGCGGGGCCGGGTTCCATCGGTCCGTTGCGCTGGCCGGTCCGGGTGCTGCCGATGCTCGCCATCGGGCTGCTGGTGCTGGTGTGTGTGCTGCTCGGGCGCTACGGCACGACCCGAGATCTGAAGAATCGCGGTATCGCCGCGGGGCTGCTGATCCTGCTGCTGTGGGTGCGGTCGTTCTCCGCCGACCCGCACGACGTGATCTGGCATGTGCTCGCGGCCGCCGCGATCGTCGCGCTCGGTGCCGCGGTGGTATGGCTGGATCGCACCAAGGGCGTCGCTGTGGCATGCGTGCTGGCGATCGTCGCGATGTTCCCGATCGCCTTCCTCCAGGTGCACGCGGCGCAGCCGACACCCATGACGTGGAACCTGCCGACGAACCGCTCCGAGGCCAAGTCCGCGTTCCCGGACTTCCCCGGCACCACGCTGCAACTCGCCGAGCGTGGCCTGCTCCAGCCGGGGGACAACAGCCTCGAAGGCGCCTACGGTTCTTTGGTTTTCGGTAACTACGCCAAATCGCTCGAGCTGAGCTACGTCAACGGTTACACCCCGACGGGTCACTTCTACTTCGGTGAGCTGCTGTGCATGCGCTGGGACAGCAGCGTCTGCCCGGACGCGTACCGGCGGATGTTCGCTCCGGAGCCGACCACCGGGCGGACCCTGGTCGATCTGATGAAACTGGATCGCGTGGTGCTGCAGCGCGCACTGTTCCCCGACGTCCGCAACCAGCCCGCGCCGGACGGCTGGAAATGGGTCGACTACCCAGGACATGAGAAATACATCTGGGTGCTGGAACGGGTGGACGGTCTGATCTCCACCGTCAACGGCCGGGTCGCGGACGCGAAGAACGTGACCGCGACGTCGATCTCGGAGACCGACACCACCAGCCGGGTGCGGGTGAGCGCACCGAACGGCGGGCGCGTGGTGTTCTCCCGGCTCGGCTGGCCCGGCTACCGCGTCACCATCGACGGCAACCAGGTCCCGATCACCACCGTGGCGAAATCTTTTGTCGCCGTTGATATTCCCCCTGGCACCCAGAATGCCGAGCTGGTGCTGACCTGGCGTCCGCCGGGGTGGAAGATCGGCATCGGCGCGGCGGCCGCCGGACTGGCGGGCATCGGTGTGCTGCAGTGGCTGGCGGTGCGGTCGCGGCGGCGGGCGCGGGAGCAGCCCGCCGCCGGGTAGGGTCTGGAACTCGTGGTGGAAAGCAGCGCCCTCGCCCGGCGGGACGTGTACAAGTGGGGCTTCATAACCGCACTCGGTGTGATAGTCGGCTACCTGGCCGTTCTGCTGGCCAACGTCCGGCATTTCTACACCGACGACACCGAGTCGCAGTACGCCCCGCTGTGGGTGATGCTCGGGAATCGCCTGCGGGACGGGCAGTTCCCCGCGATGATCCCTGAGCACTGGATGGCGGGTAACTACACCATCGAAGAGGCGGGTCTGCTGAATCCGCCGCAGCTGCTGATCGATCTGATCGCGCCCTCGGTGGACAACGTCGCGCTCTACGCCACGGTGGTCAAGCTGATCTTCGCGATCGTTCTCGGCCTCGGCGTGTACCGGATCTGCCTGGAATACGGTTCCAGCGCTCCGTGGGCCGCGGTGGCGGGCATCTCGATTCCGTTCACCGGCTGGCTGCTGTTCTTCGACGAGGCCAGTTGGTACACCGCCTTCGTCGGCACCGCGTGGCTGGCGCACGCCTGGGCCTCCGGTGTCCGCTACGCGCGCGGCCGCAGCGGTCCGATCCCGACGTTCGTGTTCCTGTACCTGGCGATCTCGGTGCAGTACATCTTTCCGGCGGTCGAAGCCGGTCTGATGATCGGCGCCGTGGCCGTGGGCGAGGTTGTCTACCAACGCAAGTGGGCGCCGTCGCTGCGGCTGCTTGCGGCCGCGGGATTCGCCGCACTGGCGGGACTGGCCACCTACCTGCCGAGCATGCTGTCGGCGAAGGTGACCTGGCGCGGCACCGCGCAGATCAACAACGACCAGTTCCTGACCGTGCCGTGGTCGGAATCGCTGAACGCCAGCCTGCCGAGCACGCTGCCCGCGTACAACTCCTGGTGGGGCTATGTGCAGCCGATGCCGGTGGTGTACATCGCCTGGTTTCTGATTCCGGCGCTGGCGTTCATCGATTGGCGCAAGGCGCGCGAGAACTGGCGGGAATTCAGCGCGATCGCGCTGTTCGCGATCATGGCGCTGATGTGGACCGCGGGGCCGGGCACCATCGGTCCGCTGCGCTGGCCTGCCCGGGTGCTGCCGATGGTGGCGCTCGGACTCCTGGTGCTGGTGTGCGTGCTGCTCGGTCGCTACGCCACCTTCGACGGCTGGCGGCGGCGTGGCGTCGCGGCGGGTGTGCTGATCGGTTTGTTGTTCGTGCGCTCGTTCTCCGCGGCGCCGCGCGAGCTGGGTTGGCATGTGGTCGCGGTGGTTTCGGTAGCGGCGCTCGGTGCGGCGGTGGTGTGGCTCGGCCGGACGAAGGGGATGGTCGCGGCCTGCGTGCTGACGCTCGTCGCGGTGTTCCCGATCGCCTACCTCCAGGTGCGCGCCGTGCAGCCGACGCCGATGAGCTGGAACCTGCCGGAGAAGCGGTCCGAGATGAAGGCCGCCTTCCCGGACTTCACCGGCACCACCCTGCAACTCGCCGACCGCGGGCCGATCCCGCCCGCGCAGAAGAACCTGCAGGGGGCCTACGGTTCGCTCGTCTTCGGCAACTACGCCAAGGATCTGGAGCTCACCTACGTCAGCGGCTACACCCCGAACGGACACTTCTGGTTCGGCGAAATGCTGTGCATGCTGTGGGACACCAGCGTGTGCCCCGACGCGTTCCGCCGGGCCTTCGCGGTCGAACCGACCACCGGGAAAACGATCGTCGATCTGATGAAGGTCGACCGGGTCGTGCTGCAACGCGCGCTGTACCCCGACGCGCGCAATCAACCCGCGCCGGAGGGCTGGAAATGGGTCGACTACCCGGGGCACGAGCAGCAGATTTCCGTGCTGGAACGGGTGGACGGGCTGATCTCGACCCGCAACGGCCGGGTCGCCGCCGCGGCGGGCGTTACCGCGGCCTCGGCGTCGGAAACCGATTGGACCAGCCGGGTTCGGGTGAATTCGGCGACCGGGGGCCAGGTGGTGTTCGCGCGGCTCGGCTGGCCCGGCTATCGGGCGACCATCGACGGCCGCGAAATCCCGACCAGGCTCGTCGCGAAAACGTTTGTCGCGGTGGATATCCCGGCCGGTACCACGGACGGTGAGCTGGAGTTGAGCTGGCGCCCGCCCGGCTGGCAGCTCGGCGCCGCGTCGGCGTTGCTCGGCTTGGTCGGTGTCGGCGTGCTGCAGTGGGCGTTCTTGCGGGGACGGCGTCGTGGCGACGACGGGCCGGACACGGCGGCGGGCACCGGCGAACCGACTGCGCCGACGTCCGACCTCGTGGATACGAACCGGTGACTCGGCCCGCCGCACCGCGACACGATCCGCGGAGGTGAGCCGTCGGGTTCGCGCGCACCCGCTCCGTCGCGAAGGCGCGTTCGGTGCGCCCGCCGATCAGCCGGTCGCTGCGAACGATAGAGTGCCTGTCGCGACTGGAGGTGGGCGCCTGGTGGAATTCGACAATGACCAAAGCAAGGCGTTTACGGGCACCGATGAGGCCGTGGTGACCCGAGCTTCGCGTTCGTTGCGCGCGGCCGACGGACCGGCCGCGGGTGCCGGTGAGCAGGCCGGCGATGCCAGCGATCCCGCGCACGCGCTCGGGCCCACCGAACAGGCCAAGCCCGGACCGCTGCTGCGGCTGGTGCGCCGACAGGAGGTCGCGTTCGCGGCGGTCGGCGGATTCAACACCGCCATGGGCATCGGGATGACCGTGGTCTGGCTGGCGGTGCTCGGTGACAACGTGCCGCCGTCGGTCGCGGTGGCCGCCGCCTACGGTGTCAGCATTGTTGTCGCGTTCGTGCTGCACCGGACACTGGTGTTCCGGGTGCGCGGGCATCTGCTGCGCGACTTCCTGCGGTTCGTCGCGGTCAATTCCGGTGGGCTGCTGCTGAATATGGCGCTGCTCGAGCTCGCCGTCTCGGTCTGGCACTTCCCGGACAAGCCGGCGGCGGTCGTTGTGATGGGTCTGGTCGCCGTTGCCAGCTACTTCGGCCACCGTCACATCTCGTTCCGCCGCCGACCGCCGACCGAGCCGGACCCCATCATCGGGTAGGTTCTCGTTCATGCCGGAGCACACCACCTTGGACGCCACGCTGTTGAGCCTGCTGGCCTGCCCCCAGGACAAGGGCCCGCTACTGCTGGTCCGCGCCACCGAAGGCACCGTCCTCTACAACCCACGCCTGCGCCGCGCATACCCCATCGACAACGGCATCCCCGTCCTGCTGATCGACGAGGCCCGCGACGTCACCGATGCCGAACACGCCGACTTCATCGCCCAGTCGGCCGAAGCCTGACCCACGGCGAGCGGGACATCCTGGCGGGGCCACTCGGTGTTCGCCTCGCGGATGTCCCGCTTGTTGGTCATAGTTCGCCGGTGAGGTAGCGCTGGAGGTTGGGGGCGACGGCGGTGACTACCTCCTCGATGGTCGCCGACGGGATCGGTTCCAGTTCAACGATTTTGCGGGTCATCAGGAGGCCGACCATCTGGGAGGCGACCAGGGCCACGCGGAGGCGGCCGTCGTCCGCGGGGGTGGCGATGCGCTGGCGAACTCGTTCGAGGACGATCTCCAGCAGGAACGAGCGGGCCAGTGCGGTGTCGCCGCCCGCGATGATGCTGCGGACCATCGCGACGATGCCCGCGCCCGCCGGGGAGTCCCACACGCCGAGGACGGCCCGCAGAATGGCTTCACCGAGCCGGTCGAGGGGTGCGGAATCGACTGCCCTGAGCGTGATTTCGGGATCCATCGGCAGCTGGACCACCGCGGCGAACAACTCCTGTTTGGTGCCGAAGTAGTGGTGGACCAGCGCGGGGTCGACGCCTGCGTCTCCGGCGACGGAGCGGATGGACGTCTTGTCGAAGCCCGCCTCGGAGAACCGGGCGCGGGCCGCCCGCAGAATCGCCTCGCGTGCGCCGGACCGTCCCGGCCTGCGCCCGGTGCGGGCGGGACGATCCTCGGCCTGCGATCCGTTACCAGCCGTCACGGGGTGCGCCGCCGCAGCGTTGCCGCGCCGAGGCACAGGGCGACCACCGCGAAGCCCGCGACGACGGCCAGGTCGCGCCACATAGCGCCGGTGGCGTTCGGCTGCACCGAAACCTGTTGCAGCGCATCGACGGCGTAACTGAGCGGCAGCACATTGCTGATCGCCTCCAGCCAGCCGGGCAGCTCCCCGCGTGGAACGAGCAAGCCGCACAGGAAGATCTGCGGCGCCACCACCACCGGCATGAACTGCACCGCCTGGAACTCGGTGCGCGCGAAGGCACTTGCCAGCAGACCCAACGCGACCCCACATACCGCGTCGACCACCGCGATCAGCACCACCCAGCCGGGATTGCCCGCCGAGTCGAGGCCGAGCAGGCCGAACGACACCAGGCAGGCCACCGCCGCCTGCGCCGCCGCGGCCAGCGAGAACGCGGTGCCGTAGCCGCCGAGCAGATCTAGTTTCGCCAGCGGCGTGGTGAGCAGCCGCTCCAGCGTGCCCGAGGTGCGTTCGCGCTGCATGGCGATGGCGGTGATCAGGAACATCACGATGAACGGCAGGATGCCGAGCATGCTGATGCCGACCCGGTCGAACAGCGGCACCGGATTCAGGGGGTTGGTCGGTGTATCTCGATAGATGAAGTACAGCAACGTCATCAACAATGCGGGGACGACGAGGATCATCGCGACGGTGCGGTGGTCGTTGCGCAGCTGGCGCAGGATCCGGGTGGTCGTCGCCACGTACGGGCGCAGCGTGGGGCTTCGTCGGGTGGGCGATTCGAGTGTGCTGGTCATGCTTCCTGCCTGGTACTCGGTGACGCGGTTGCGCGGGCACGGTTTCGGGGTGGTCGGCTGAACACGGGGTCGGTGTTCATGCCGCACGTCCGGTGGTGATCAGTGCGAGGAAGGCACGTTCGAGGTTCTCCTCGCCGGTTTCGGCGCGCAGTTCGTCGGGGCTGAGCTGGGCGAGCAGGCTGCCCTCGCGCATGAGCAGCAGCCGGTCGCAGTGCTCGGCCTCATCCATCACATGGCTGGACACCACCAAAGTGGTTCCATTGGCCGCCAATTCGCGGAATTTCTTCCACAGATCCACGCGCAGTACGGGATCGAGGCCGACCGTGGGTTCATCGAGGACCAGGAGCTCGGGCTCGGCGACCAGCGCGCAGGCCAGCGAGGCGCGGGTCTTCTGCCCGCCGGAGAGTTCGTCGCCGCGCTGATTCGCGTGCTCCATCAGGCCGACCGCGTTGATCGCGTCGTCGGTCGCGGCGCGCTCGCGACCATAGAGCGCGGCGAAATACGCGACGTTCTCGTGCACGCTGATATCGGAGTAGATGCTGGGCGCCTGGGTGACATAGCCGATGCGACGCCGCAGCTCCGCCGACCCCGCGGGCCGACCGAGCGCCGAGATCTCCCCGGATGCCACGATCTGGGTGCCGACAATGCTGCGCATCAGCGTCGTCTTCCCGCACCCGGACGGACCGAGTAACCCGGTGATCGACCCGCGCGGAATCGTCAACGAAACATCATGCAGCACTTCACGTCCGCCGCGCCGCACGGTCAGGTTCCGCACCTCGACAGCGGGCGATGAGCTTGCTCGCGACATGGTCGCCTCAATTCATCGAGTGTTGAATTCACTGTGTGATGAATTTAGCCCGAGCGTGCCCGGGTGGCAAGAGGAAGTTCGAGTTCTGGCTCAGTGGCCGTGGTCGCGGGGTGGTGTTCCGGCGGCTCCGCCCGGCTCGACCACCACAAATTGGCCCATCATGCCCTGGTCCTCGTGCCACAGCAGGTGGCAGTGGTACATGTAGGGGACCTTCGGGTCGGCGGGCCCGTCGAAGCGCAAGACCAGCTTCACCGTGGCGTCGGGCGGTAGGAAGACGGTGTCCTTCGGGCCGGTGAGTTCGGCGGGTGGCGGGCCGTCGTTTCTGGTCAGCACTCGGAATTGCACATCGTGGATGTGGAAGTTGTGCGGCATGCCGTCGTTGTTGTGCACGATCCAGGTTTCGGTGGTGCCGCGGGTGACAGTGAGATCGATCCGGTCCATGGCCATCGGTTTGCCGTTGATGCCCGCGAGATTTATCTTCAAGCGGCGTTCCTGGACCGCGTCGGAGCCGTCCGGAGTGGACGGAAGCGCAAGTGCCGCAGGAAGTTCAGGTGCGGATCGTAGTGTGTCGGCGGCGCGCAGTTCGAGGACGTCGAAGGTGTCGTCGCCGCCCGCGAAACGCTGGGTCCAGAAGCCGAGTCCGGCGTCGAGCTTGTTGCTGCGCAACACCGTTCGCTCGCCCGCCCGCACGCGTACCACGATCTCGGCTCGCTCGCCCGGCGAGAGCTGCAACCGGTCGAGCGCGATCGGGTGTTCCAGCAAGCCGCCATCGGTGGCGATGAACGAGAACTGACGCTGGTCGGCGAAACCGAAGGTGTAGGTGCGCGCGGTCGAGGCGTTGAGCAGGCGCAGCCGGACCAGTTCGTCGCCGACCGTGCGGTACGGCGTCAGCGTCCCGTTGACCATGGTCTGATCCCCGAGAAACCCGACATCGCGGAAGATCGCATGTGACGAATCGAGCTCGGCGCCACGGAACTTGACGTCTTGGACGATGACCGGCAGATCGTCGACGCCGTAATTCCTCGGCAGCGGCAGAGATTCGGATACCTCGTCATCGAGCAAGAACATTCCCGCGAGTCCGCGCCGCACGTGCTCTTCGGTCGCGCCGTGCGGATGTGGGTGGTACCAGAGCGTGGCGGCGGGCTGGTCCACGGTCCATCGCGGGGTCCAGGTGGCGCCCGCCCGCACCATCTGGTGCGGCCCGCCGTCCATGGCCGCGGGCAGATGCATGCCGTGCCAGTGCACCGTCGACGCTTCCGGTAGCTGATTGCGGACGGTGACCGCCACCTGCTCGCCGCGCCTGGCCCGCAAGGTCGGGCCGAGGTAGGCGCCGTTGAATCCCCAGGTCTCGGTCGCCTGTCCCGGCCGGAATTCCGTTCGTCCCGAACGCATCTCGAGCTCGAATTCGCGCGTCCCGTCCGGTCGCAGCCGCGACGGGGCCAGCGGTGGAATGGCGAGCTCGTTGCTGAATTGCGTACTGCCGACCGTCGATACGGCCGCATTCACATACACCAGGCTGACACCGCCGCCGATCGCGAGCGCGAGTAGCGCCACGAACGAGGCAAGAACGATGAACAACCGTCGCCACCTGTGCGGCCGGGTAACCGAGACCATTCTCAGACGGTAGAAATCGGCAGGGCCTCAACACATCCGGGAGCGTCCCCATTTCGCCCCTGGCTCAACCCTTGACTTCCGTGCTGCCGCACCGGGGTCGGGTGTCACGCGCCGCCGAGTTCGGTGGCCGAATCGTGTCCTGCCACCGCGGTGCGCCGCAGGAAGTCCGCGATCAGCTCCAGTTCGGCGTCGGTGTAACGGTCGCAGAGTTCGTCCATCCGGTTGTTCATCCCCGCGAGCACCCGATAGAGCTCGGCATTGCGCTCGCGGGTGGCCCGGATGGTGACCGCCCTGCGGTCGGTGGCCGCGGGGTCGCGCTCGCGAGTGATCCAGCCGCCGCGCTGCAGTCGGTCGAGCACGCCGGTCATCGTCGCCGGATGCAACCCGGCGAGTCTGGCCAGTGCGCTCGCCGTGAGCGGTCCGTGCCGGTCGACCAGGTCGAGGCAATTCCAGTCGGCGTCCTTGAGCTCGACCTGGGCGCCGAACTGCCGGTTGAGCAGCGCCAGCTGGGTGTTCAGGTCGCGCAGCGACGCCTTGACCGCGTTGGCGGAGCGACGATGTCGGCGGGCATCCGCCTTTGTTACGTCGTTCATATTGTATGACTCTCATATTAGTTGGTACGGTTCTCATATGATACGGCGCCCGGATGAACGGGCGGCGCGACACTCTCGAGAAGGAACCACCATGCGCATCGTCGTTTTCGGAGCCAACGGACCCACCGGCCGCCTGCTCACCGGTCGAGCACTCGCCGCGGCCCACGACGTCGTGGCCGTCACCCGCCGACCGGACGAGTTCCCGATCGAACACGACCGGCTGACCGTCTTCGGTGGCGATGTGCGGCAAGCGAATTCGTTCGACGTCGCCGTCGCGGGCGCCGATGTGGTGCTCTCCACCCTCGGCGTTCCCTACAGCAAGGAGCCGATCGATACCTACTCTGTCGGTGTCGCCAACATCGTTGCCGCGATGCACCGCAACAACATCCGGCGGATCGCGGTGGTTTCGTCGAACGCGGTAGCTCCGCAGCGCTACGCCGACGCCGGGTTTCTGTTCAATCGCGTGCTGCAGCCCTATGTCACGCGCGTGATGGGCAAGACCCTGTACGACGACATGCGGCGCATGGAATCTCTGCTCGCCGCAACCGATCTCGAGTGGACCATCGTGCGCCCGGGTGGGCTGTACGAGCTCCCGGCCGTCACCGACTACACGATGGTCGAAGGCCAGGCGGACCGGCGCTACACCGCGCGCATCGACCTGGCGGCAAGCCTGCTCCGGTTGGCGGAGGAGGACGGGTTCGTGCGCAAGATCGTCAGCGTCGCGACCACGACGGACAACCCGAGCTTGCTTCAGCTGATCCGCACCGAGGCGATGGGCAAGAGCTGACGCGAATGTGACTCGTATCACATCAGCGGCCTGTCACGCCCGCCACGGGGCGGTTGTCCCATGGTCGTCACCAACTGAGGTGACCGGACCATTGGAGCAACACCATGAACACCGAACATCGGATCGTCATCCTCGGCGCCGGCTACACCGGCATGCTGACCGCGGTACGGCTGGCTCGGCGCACGCGGAAGCTGAACGTGCGCATTACCATCGTCAATCCGTCGGCGCGATTCACCGAACGCCTGCGCATGCATCAGATCGCCGCCGGTCAGAACCTGGCCGAGCACCGCATCGCGGACATCCTGACCGGAACCGGCGTCGAATTCGTCCAGGGCTGGGTCACTTCCCTCGATCCGGCCGCCCAGCACGTGGTGGTCGACGACACGGTCACCCTGCCCTACGACGAGCTGGTGTACGCCCTAGGTAGCAGCACCGACACCAGCATCGTCCCCGGTGCGGCCGACCACGCCTGGACCCTCAACGATCCGCGAACGGCGCACCAATTCTCCGAGCGCTTGAATGTTATTGCGGCCCATGGCGGTTCGGTCGCGGTCTGCGGTGGCGGGCTCACCGGCATCGAGGCGGCGACCGAAATCGCCGAGGCCAACCCAGGATTGCGCGTCACCCTGATCAGCACCGGGGAGCCCGGGGCCATGATGGGTGACAAAGCACGCGCATATCTGCGGCGCGCACTGGACCGTCTCGGGGTGGCCAGGCAGGTCGGCCAAGCCGTCACCAAGGTGCTGCCCGACGCGGTGGAATTGGCCGACGGGGCACTGGTACCCGCGGATCTGACGCTGTGGACCACCGGCGTGTGCGTTTCCCCGCTCGCCGCACAGGCGGGCATCGCCACCGACGCGCGCGGATTGATCATCGTCGACGCCACGCTGAAGTCGTTGTCGCACCCCACCATTCACGCGGTCGGCGACGCCGCCGCCGTCCGCATGGATTGGGGGCAACTGCACGGCACCTGCCAGAGCGGCATGCCGACCGCCGCCTACACCGCCGACGTCATTGCCCGCCAGTTGCGGGGAAAGCCGTTGCGTCCGTTCCGGTTCGGCTACTTCCATCAGCCGGTGAGCCTGGGTCGCAAGGACGCGGTGATTCAGTTCACCAAGTACGACGAAACGCCGCGCCGGTTCTACCTGGCCGGGCGGGTGGCCGCTATTTACAAGGAGAGCGTCAGCAAGAGCCCGCTGCCGGTCTTCCGGCTCAGCAAGAAGATGGCCGTCTCGGTCACGCCGTCGAAAGGCGGACGTGCCACCGCGTAACGCCGCGGCCGCTGGGTCGGCATCGCCTCACCCAGTGGCCCGGAACGCCCGCTGACATCCCGGAAGACACGTACCCACGGAAAACTGAGAGCATGAGCCGATGGTTGACGTAACAGCTCAGCAGGATCCCTTTCTCGAACACCGGCGACTCCTGTTCGCCACCGCGTATCGGATGCTGGGCACCGTCACCGACGCGGAAGACGTCCTCCAGGACGCCTGGCTGAAGTGGAACGAGACCGATCAGACGACGGTGCAGTACCCGAAGTCCTACCTGGTACGCACCGTCACCAACCTGTCGCTCAACCGGCTGACCTCGGCCCGCGCCACCCGCGAAAGCTACGTCGGGCCTTGGCTGCCCGAACCCCTGCTCACCACGCCGAATATCGCCGAGGAGACCGAATTGGCCGACACCGTCTCCACCGCGATGCTGGTGGTGCTGGAAACCCTGAGTCCCATCGAACGCGCGGTCTTCCTGCTGCGTGAGGTATTCGGCTACACGCACGCCGAGATCGCCGACACCCTGGATCGCCCCGAACCGACCATCCGCCAGATCGCGCACCGCGCTCGCGCGCACGTGCAGTCCCGGCGCCCGCGCTTCGACACCGACAAGACCGCACGTGAGCACATCACGGCGCAGTTCATGGCCGCCTGCTCCGGTGGTGACATCAATGCGCTGATGGACATGCTCGCCCCCGATGTGACCGCGTGGTCCGACGGCGGCGGGGTGGTGACGGCGGCTCGGCGACCGCTGCACGGCCCGGATCATGTGGCTCGCTGGATCCTCGGTGTGCTCGCCAAGCCGATCGCCGCGGGTTTCGTGCTCGAGCCCGCGCACATCAACGGCGAACTCGGCGCGCTGGCCCTCATCGACGGAAACCCGATCGCCGCGTTCACCTACGACCTCGTCGACGGCCGCATCCAGAACCTGCGCTTCCAGGTGAACCCGAACAAACTTAAGGGTCTGTACCTGGGACTGGACGCCCTCGGCTGATGGTCACCGCAGGAGCCTGAAGGGCCACGTCTGAGCCATCTTGGACAATGGCGGGTGTGTGTGCCGATGAACTAGCCGTGGAGCCGCCCGTTGCCGCCCGTCGATTGCTGGGGTCCATTCTGTGGTCCGGGCCGGTCGGCGTCCGGATCGTCGAGGTCGAGGCCTACGGAGGTGATCCGGCCGGACCGTGGCCGGACCCGGGGTCGCATTCCGGGCGCGGGCGAACCAAGCGCAACGCGGTGATGTTCGGCCCGGCCGGGGTGCTGTACGTGTACCTCAGCTACGGCATGCATACCTGCGTCAATGTCACGAGCGGGCCGGACGGCGCGGCCAGCGCTGTGCTGATCCGATCCGGTGAGGTGGTGGCCGGGATCGACGAGGCGCGCGCCCGACGCCGCACCGCGCGCACCGATACCGACCTGGCCAAGGGGCCGGGAAATCTGGGCAGTGCGCTGGGAATTTCGTTGAGCGACTACGGAACTCCGCTGTTCGACGCATCCTCGCCGATCCGGCTCGAACTCGGCGATGCCGTCGCCGCGAAGCAGATCGCCAGTGGTCCACGCGTCGGCGTGAGCGCCGCGGCGGACTTGGCATGGCGGTTCTGGCTCCCGTCGTCACCCGCGGTCTCCACCTACCGGCGCAGTCCGCGCGCCCCGCGCGCCGAGGCTTCCTGAACATAACGCCGACGATCGGCGGACTTCGCCTCCGCCGATCGTCGTGCTGCGTTGCCGGTCGAGGTCAGTCCGTAATGGGCTGGCCGAGATCGTCTTCCGCGATCACCTGGTAAACGGCGTTCAAGGTCGGTTCGCTCACCAGGTGCCTGA
Organism: Nocardia iowensis; assembly: GCF_019222765.1. Taxonomy (NCBI): domain Bacteria; kingdom Bacillati; phylum Actinomycetota; class Actinomycetes; order Mycobacteriales; family Nocardiaceae; genus Nocardia; species Nocardia iowensis. Next base: position 2,845,986 of record NZ_CP078145.1, read on the forward strand.
TCCGTTCGTAGCGGCGGGCCTCGATCGGCGCGATCCGCTCCAGCCACACCGGAATGTCGGCGGGCTCGGTGTTCTCGAGCACGGCGAGGGTGAACAGTTCGCGCGGATCCTCGATGTTCAGTGCGCTGATGACCCGCGTGCGCGGGTCGCCGGGGACCAATTCGTCAGGGATCCACGCTTTGCGGAAGGTTGCGTAGTCGACACCGTCGTTGAGGCGGCGAGACAGGGCTGCGATCAGCATCTTCAGTGACCTCTCCAGTTATCTTGCAGTGCAAGATAAACCGTAGGCGAGGTTTTCTTGCAGTGCAAGAAAAATCTGGCAGGATGTGTCCGTGGCTGATCGACGGTCCCGGCCGCGCGCCGGGCTCACCAGGGAGAAGATCCTCGACGCGGCGATCGCTTTCGTCGGGGAACACGGGCTCACCGCCCTGTCCACTCGCAAGCTCGGCGCGGCGATGGGTGTCGACGGCATGAGTCTCTATCACTACGTCCCGAGCAAGGCCGCGCTGCTGGACGGCATGGTCGAGCGACTGCTGGAGCGATCGATGGGGGAGTTGCTGCCCGCCGGAGATCGGCCGTGGCCCGCGGCGGTGACCGCGATGGCGCACGGACTGCGCGCGACGCTGCTCGCCCATCCCGCGACGCTGAGCATCCTCGCGACCAGGCCGGTCAACTCGCCCGGTGCCTACCGGATTCTGGAATCCGGCCTGGCGGTGATGTGTGATCAGGGCGTGCCGCTGGGGCGGGCGATGGACATCATCAATGCCGTGATGACGTTCGTCATCGGCCACACGCTCGCCGAAGCCGGGACCACACCGGGCCACGAGCAGGCCGACAACACACCGGCCGAAGCGGACCCGGACAGCTATCCGCTGCTGGCCGAATCGCTGACCACGGGCGCGGGCCTGGATTTCGAATCCCGCTTCACCCTGACGGTGGACATCCTCGTCCGAGGATTCGCCGCCTAGGACGCCGCAAATTCGCTCGACCTGCGGGCAGAACGCCGACACACTGAGGCGCACTCGAGGCACCTACTACCCGTGCGGAAAGATGGGACACCGTGAGCGGCGACATCATCGACGAATTGACCTGGCGCGGACTGATCGCGCAGTCCACCGACCTGGACGCCCTGCGCGCGGCCTTGGACGCGGGACGGTTGACCGTCTATGCCGGATTCGATCCCACCGCGCCCAGCCTGCACGCCGGACATCTGGTGCCGCTGCTGGCATTGAAGCGATTCCAGCGCGCGGGAAATCGGCCGATCGTGCTGGCCGGCGGCGCCACCGGACTCATCGGTGACCCGCGCGACGTCGGCGAACGCACCATGAACTCGTCCGACACCGTGCAGCAATGGGCGCAGCGCATCCGCTCGCAGCTGGAACGGTTCGTCGACCTCGATGACTCGCCGACCGGCGCGGTGATCGCCAACAACATGGAGTGGACCGGGCAGCTGTCCACGGTCGACTTCCTGCGCGATATCGGCAAGCACTTCTCGGTGAACGTCATGCTGGCGCGCGACACCATCAAGCGGCGCCTGGACGGTGAAGGCATCTCCTACACCGAGTTCAGCTACATGCTGTTGCAGGCGAACGACTACCTGCAGCTGCGCCGCAACTACGACTGCACGCTGCAGGTCGGCGGTTCCGATCAGTGGGGCAACATCATCGCCGGCGTCGAACTGAACCGGCGGGTCGACGGAGCGTCGGTGCACGCGCTCACCGTTCCGCTGGTGACTTCCGCCGACGGCAAGAAGTTCGGCAAGTCGACCGGTGGCGGCAGCCTGTGGCTCGACCCCGAAATGACCAGCCCGTACGCCTGGTACCAGTACTTCGTGAACACCGCCGACGCCGATGTGATGCGGTACCTGCGCTGGTTCACCTTCCTGTCGCGCGAGGAACTGGCGGAACTGGAAGTGGCCACGTCCGAGCGACCGCACGCGCGGGAAGCGCAGCGCAGACTGGCAGCGGAGATGACCACGCTGGTGCATGGGGAGGCGAACACGCGCGCGGTGCAGCTGGCCAGCCAGGCGTTGTTCGGTCGCGGTGAGTTGCGCGAATTGGACGAGCCGACGTTGGGTGCGGCGCTGCGCGAAGCCGCGGTGGCCGAACTGGCGGCGGGGGAACCGAGCACGATCGTGGATCTGCTCGTCGCGACCGGACTCAGCGAAAGCCGCGGTGCGGCCCGGCGAGCGGTGAACGAAGGCGGAGCGTCGGTGAACAACGAGCGGGTCTCGGATCTGGACTGGACCCCTGCCGACAGCGACTACCTGCACGGACGCTGGCTGGTGTTGCGGCGTGGCAAGAAGAACCTCGCGGGGGTACTGCGGGCAGGTGCATGAAGATCGCGGTGGCTTGAGTCACATCCATGTGATTCAAGCCCGCCTCGGCTCCGAATCCGGCCCTCTGACCTGGGGAAACGCCAGCTCGAACAGCGGATTTGACGTAGCGTTATCCGCCGCGTAACTTAGTTCAAGTCAGAGCGACACGGACACCGACCCGGAGCCGAGAAGCCCAGCGGAAACGCTGAGCGGATGGACCGGGAAACGAGGTAGTACGGGGAGCGCCTGGCCACCAGCAAGATCTTGGACAACTGATGCGGACTTGACTCTGCGCAGGAGGCCGGTTAGGCTGGAAAAGTTGCCTCACAGACGAACCGGTTAGCGCCGGGACTGAAGTGTGTGCGTGTGTTCTTTGAGAACTCAATAGTGTGTCGATGAATGTCAGTGCCAATTATTTTATTGGTTCCGGCCTCTCATACCCCCCGGTTGATGAGGTTGGACATTTAGTCAGCAAATACTTTTTGCTGGCGTTTTGTTTTGCTAGGTTTTCGGACTCTAGTTAGATATTTCTGATTCGCTCTTCGGAGTGTTTCGAGAGTCTTCAACGGAGAGTTTGATCCTGGCTCAGGACGAACGCTGGCGGCGTGCTTAACACATGCAAGTCGAGCGGTAAGGCCCTTCGGGGTACACGAGCGGCGAACGGGTGAGTAACACGTGGGTGATCTGCCTCGCACTTCGGGATAAGCCTGGGAAACTGGGTCTAATACCGGATATGACCTTCCAGTGCATGCTGGTTGGTGGAAAGATTTATCGGTGCGAGATGGGCCCGCGGCCTATCAGCTTGTTGGCGGGGTAACGGCCCACCAAGGCGACGACGGGTAGCCGACCTGAGAGGGTGACCGGCCACACTGGGACTGAGACACGGCCCAGACTCCTACGGGAGGCAGCAGTGGGGAATATTGCACAATGGGCGAAAGCCTGATGCAGCGACGCCGCGTGAGGGATGACGGCCTTCGGGTTGTAAACCTCTTTCGACAGGGACGAAGCGAAAGTGACGGTACCTGTAGAAGAAGCACCGGCCAACTACGTGCCAGCAGCCGCGGTAATACGTAGGGTGCGAGCGTTGTCCGGAATTACTGGGCGTAAAGAGCTTGTAGGCGGTCTGTCGCGTCTTCTGTGAAAACTTGGGGCTCAACCTTAAGCTTGCAGGCGATACGGGCAGACTAGAGTACTTCAGGGGAGACTGGAATTCCTGGTGTAGCGGTGAAATGCGCAGATATCAGGAGGAACACCGGTGGCGAAGGCGGGTCTCTGGGAAGTAACTGACGCTGAGAAGCGAAAGCGTGGGTAGCGAACAGGATTAGATACCCTGGTAGTCCACGCCGTAAACGGTGGGTACTAGGTGTGGGTTTCCTTCCACGGGATCCGTGCCGTAGCTAACGCATTAAGTACCCCGCCTGGGGAGTACGGCCGCAAGGCTAAAACTCAAAGGAATTGACGGGGGCCCGCACAAGCGGCGGAGCATGTGGATTAATTCGATGCAACGCGAAGAACCTTACCTGGGTTTGACATACACCGGAAACCTGCAGAGATGTAGGCCCCCTTGTGGTCGGTGTACAGGTGGTGCATGGCTGTCGTCAGCTCGTGTCGTGAGATGTTGGGTTAAGTCCCGCAACGAGCGCAACCCTTGTCCTGTGTTGCCAGCGCGTAATGGCGGGGACTCGCAGGAGACTGCCGGGGTCAACTCGGAGGAAGGTGGGGACGACGTCAAGTCATCATGCCCCTTATGTCCAGGGCTTCACACATGCTACAATGGCCGGTACAGAGGGCTGCGATACCGTGAGGTGGAGCGAATCCCTTAAAGCCGGTCTCAGTTCGGATCGGGGTCTGCAACTCGACCCCGTGAAGTTGGAGTCGCTAGTAATCGCAGATCAGCAACGCTGCGGTGAATACGTTCCCGGGCCTTGTACACACCGCCCGTCACGTCATGAAAGTCGGTAACACCCGAAGCCGGTGGCCTAACCCCTTGTGGGAGGGAGCCGTCGAAGGTGGGATTGGCGATTGGGACGAAGTCGTAACAAGGTAGCCGTACCGGAAGGTGCGGCTGGATCACCTCCTTTCTAAGGAGCACATCTCCAGACATGCCCACACAGGTGGGAGTGTTGTTCTGGCAGAGACCGTTTCGGATGCATACGTCATCCGGCGGACGCTCATGGGTGGAACACTGACTACTTCTTCGAAACTGCGGTTGGCCGTCACGGCTGACCGTTCGGAGATATATCGGCACACTGTTGGGTCCTGAGAGAACACGCGAGTGTTTCTCTGGGCAAGATAACGACAAGGTTGATTCCGTAGTCATACCGCAGGGCGAGAGTTCTGGCTGGTGCTGCAGAGGGTTTCAGCTTTGTGTGTTGTTTGAGAACTGCACAGTGGACGCGAGCATCTTTGTTAGTAAGTGTTTAAGAGCGTACGGTGGATGCCTTGGCACCAGGAGCCGATGAAGGACGTAGGAGGCTGCGATAAGCCTCGGGGAGCTGTCAACCGAGCTGAGATCCGAGGATTTCCGAATGGGGAAACCCAGCACGAGTGATGTCGTGTTACCCGCATCTGAATATATAGGGTGTGTGGAGGGAACGTGGGGAAGTGAAACATCTCAGTACCCACAGGAAGAGAAAACAATTGTGATTCCGTGAGTAGTGGCGAGCGAAAGCGGATGAGGCTAAACCATGTACATGTGATACCCGGCAGGGGTTGTGTATGTGGGGTAGTGGGGCTCACTTTCTTGGTTCTGCCGAGCCAAGCGGGAGTCAGAAACCGTTGGGTTAGTCGAAGTGGTCTGGAACGGCCTGTCGTAGAGGGTGAGAATCCCGTAGACGAAAACCTGACGGCTCTTGTAGTGAGTACCCGAGTAGCAGCGGGCCCGTGAAATCTGCTGTGAATCTGCCGGGACCACCCGGTAAGCCTGAATACTCCCTGGTGACCGATAGCGGACTAGTACCGTGAGGGAAAGGTGAAAAGTACCCCGGGAGGGGAGTGAAATAGTACCTGAAACCGTGCGCTTACAATCCGTCAGAGCCTGCGAGTCGTTTGGTCGGCTGTGGGTGATGGCGTGCCTTTTGAAGAATGAGCCTGCGAGTTAGTGGCATGTGGCGAGGTTAACCCGTGTGGGGTAGCCGTAGCGAAAGCGAGTCCGAATAGGGCGTTTGAGTCGCATGTTCTAGACCCGAAGCGGAGTGATCTACCCATGGCCAGGGTGAAGCGACGGTAAGACGTCGTGGAGGCCCGAACCCACTTAGGTTGAAAACTGAGGGGATGAGCTGTGGGTAGGGGTGAAAGGCCAATCAAACTCCGTGATAGCTGGTTCTCCCCGAAATGCATTTAGGTGCAGCGTCACGTGTTTCACGCCGGAGGTAGAGCTACTGGATGGTCTAGGGGGCCTACAAGCTTACCGAAATCAGCCAAACTCCGAATGCCGGTGTGTGAGAGCGTGGCAGTGAGACTGCGGGGGATAAGCTTCGTAGTCGAGAGGGAAACAGCCCAGATCGCCGGCTAAGGCCCCTAAGCGTGTACTAAGTGGAAAAGGATGTGAAGTCGCGAAGACAACCAGGAGGTTGGCTTAGAAGCAGCCACCCTTGAAAGAGTGCGTAATAGCTCACTGGTCAAGTGATTTTGCGCCGACAATGTAGCGGGGCTCAAGTACACCGCCGAAGCCGCGGCATTCATGCTTAACACCGGCACATTCCTGCGGGGGTGTGTCCAGTGGTGTGGATGGGTAGGGGAGCGTCGTGTCACCATGGAAGCAGCGGTGTGAACCAGCTGTGGAGGTGACGCGAGTGAGAATGCAGGCATGAGTAGCGAAAGACGAGTGAGAAACTCGTCCGCCGAATGACCAAGGGTTCCTGGGCCAGGTTAATCCGCCCAGGGTGAGTCGGGACCTAAGGCGAGGCCGACAGGCGTAGTCGATGGACAACGGGTTGATATTCCCGTACCCGTGTATCCGCGCCCATGATGAATCAGTTGTGCTAAGTGTCCAAAAGCGGATGGACTCCCTTCGGGGAGCCGGATGTGGCTGCACATGACCCCGGCTGGTAGTAGTCAAGCGATGGGGTGACGCAGGAAGGTAGCTGGGCCAGTCAGTGGTTGTACTGGTGTAAGCCTGTAGGGCGAACGGTAGGCAAATCCGCCGTTCATATGGCCTGAGAGGTGATGCGTAGCCGATTGAGGCGAATTCAGTGATCCTATGCTGCCGAGAAAAGCCTCTAGTGAGTTGGTACACGGCCCGTACCCCAAACCGACACAGGTGGTCAGGTAGAGAATACTAAGGCGATCGAGAGAACTGTGGTTAAGGAACTCGGCAAAATGCCCCCGTAACTTCGGGAGAAGGGGGACCACAACCGGTGACGGGACTTGCTTCCTGAGCTGGGGGTGGTCGCAGAGACCAGAGAGAAGCGACTGTTTACTAAAAACACAGGTCCGTGCGAAGTCGTAAGACGATGTATACGGACTGACGCCTGCCCGGTGCCGGAAGGTTAAGAGGACCGGTTAGCGCTTCGGCGCGAAGCTGAGAATTTAAGCCCCGGTAAACGGCGGTGGTAACTATAACCATCCTAAGGTAGCGAAATTCCTTGTCGGGTAAGTTCCGACCTGCACGAATGGCGTAACGACTTCTCTGCTGTCTCAACCACAGACTCGGCGAAATTGCATTACGAGTAAAGATGCTCGTTACGCGCGGCAGGACGAAAAGACCCCGGGACCTTCACTATAGCTTGGTATTGGTGTTCGGTACGGTTTGTGTAGGATAGGTGGGAGACTGTGAAGCGGGCACGCCAGTGTTTGTGGAGTCATCGTTGAAATACCACTCTGATCGTATTGGACTTCTAACCTCGGACCATGATCTGGTTCAGGGACAGTGCCTGGTGGGTAGTTTAACTGGGGCGGTTGCCTCCTAAAATGTAACGGAGGCGCCCAAAGGTTCCCTCAGCCTGGTTGGCAATCAGGTGTCGAGTGCAAGTGCACAAGGGAGCTTGACTGTGAGAGCGACAGCTCGAGCAGGGACGAAAGTCGGGACTAGTGATCCGGCACCGGCAAGTGGAAGCGGTGTCGCTCAACGGATAAAAGGTACCCCGGGGATAACAGGCTGATCTTCCCCAAGAGTCCATATCGACGGGATGGTTTGGCACCTCGATGTCGGCTCGTCGCATCCTGGGGCTGGAGTAGGTCCCAAGGGTTGGGCTGTTCGCCCATTAAAGCGGCACGCGAGCTGGGTTTAGAACGTCGTGAGACAGTTCGGTCTCTATCCGCCGCGCGCGTCAGAAACTTGAGGAAGGCTGTCCCTAGTACGAGAGGACCGGGACGGACGAACCTCTGGTGTGCCAGTTGTTCCGCCAGGAGCACCGCTGGTTAGCTACGTTCGGAAGGGATAACCGCTGAAAGCATCTAAGCGGGAAGCCTGTTCCAAGATGAGGTTTCTCACCACCTTCGAGTGGTTAAGGCCCCCCACAGACCATGGGGTTGATAGGCCAGAACTGGAAGCCCGGTAACGGGTGTAGGTGACTGGTACTAATCGGCCGAGGACTTACCAACAAAGAAGCTACGCGTCCACTGTGCAGTATCTGAAACAACACACACTGATCCGTGTCCACGGGTTCGAGGTGGGGTTTCAGGGGCCGCAGGCCCCTGAGCATTTTCCCTCCCCTGGTGAACCTGGGACACGGAGTGTGGACAGTTTCATAGAGTTACGGCGGCCATAGCGGCAGGGAAACGCCCGGTCCCATTCCGAACCCGGAAGCTAAGCCTGCCAGCGCCGATGGTACTGCACTCGACAGGGTGTGGGAGAGTAGGACACCGCCGGAACATCCTTCACGATAGGGGACCCAGATTCTGGGTCCCCTATCGTCGTTTCAGCACCTTGCCGTGCCGGACGACATCGCCGTGTCAGTGCCCCCACCATGACACGTGATTCAATTTGTGGGGCCCCCGACCACCTCTTGCGGACCTCAGAAAGGGATCACCGTGTCGGAACAGAACGACGACCGGAAGTCCTTCCGGCGCGGCGAGGGATCCGATCGCCCCTCTCAGGGCAGCGGTGGAGCCGGCGGAGACGCGTCCAAGAACCGCCCCGACCGCGAAAGCGGCCCGCGTGGCGGAACCGGCGACCGCGGTGGCTTCAAGCGAAATAACGACTCCGGCGACCGCAGCGCCTCCAGCTCGCGCGGCAGTTCCGGCGACCGCAGCGGATCGGATCGTCGCGGCGATTCCGCCGGACGCGGTGGATTCGGCCAGCGCGGCGATTCCGCCCAGCGCGGCAGTTCAGGCGACCGTTCAGGCTCCGGCGAGCGCGGCGGGTTCAACCGAAGTGGCGATTCCGGCTCACGTGGTAGCACAGGCGACCGTGGCGGATTCAACCGTAGCGGCGGCTCGGGCGACCGTGGCGGATTCAATCGTGGCGGTGACTCCGGTCAACGTGGCGGTTACAACCGTGGCGGTGACTCCGGCGAGCGCGGCGGTTACAACCGTGGAAGTGGTTCCGGCGAGCGCGGCGGTGCCGACCGTGGCAGCGATTCGGGTAGCCGTGGCGGTTTCAACCGTACTGGCGACTCGGGTGAGCGCGGTGGCTTCAAACGTGAGGGTGCCTCCGGCGACCGTGGCGGTTTCAACCGTGGCGGCGATTCGGGTGGACGCAGTGATTCCGGCCGTGGTGGTTTCGACCGTGGTACCGGTTCGAGTGGGCGCAGCGACTCCGGCCCGCGCGGAAGTTCCGGTGAGCGTGGCGGTTTCAACCGCAGCGGCGGGTCCGCTGAGCGCGGTGGTAGCTCGGGCGACCGTGGCGGTTTCAATCGCGGCGGCTCCGACGACCGCAGTAGCTTCAACCGCGGCGGCAAATCGGACGAGCGTGGTGGCTTCAACCGCGGCGGCGGCTCTGCTGAGCGCGGCGGTTTCAAACGCGGTGGCGACTCCGGCGGTTCCGGTGAGCGTGGCGGTTTCAACCGCAGCAGCGGTTCCAGTGACCGACGTGGTGGCTCAGGCGAACGTGGCGGTTTCAACCGCAGCGGTGGCTCCGGTGACCGTGGCGGATTCAATCGCGGTGGTAGTTCGGACGATCGTGGCGGCTTCAATCGCAGCGGCGGGTCCGCCGAGCGCGGCGGTTTCAAACGCGGTGGCGACTCGGGTGGTTCCGGTGATCGCGGCGGTTTCAACCGGGGCGGCTCGGGTGATCGCGGCGGCGATTCCGGCCGTGGTGGGTTCGATCGCAACGATTCGCGTGGCAACGGGCCGGACGATCGGCGTCGTGGCGGCGAAGGGGCGCGTAGCGGTGCCGGTGGCGATCGGTCGCAGGACCGGCGTCCGCCGCGTCCCGAGGAACCCGACCTCCCCGATGACGTGCAGCCCGCCGACTTGGAACCCGCTGTCCGGCGTGACCTGCTGAGCCTGGACAAGTCCAACGCCGAAGCGGTGGCCCGCCATCTGGTGATGGCGGCCAAACTGATCGACGACGACCCACGTCTGGCCCTCGCCCACGCGCGCGCCGCGCGGCAACGTGCGGGCCGCATCGCGGTGGTTCGCGAAACCGCAGGCGTCACCGCCTACCACGCGGGCGAATGGGCGGAAGCGCTGTCCGAGCTGCGCACCGCCCGCCGCATGTCCGGCGGCTCCGGTCTGCTCGCCGTGATGGCGGACTGCGAACGCGGCCTCGGCCGCCCCGAACGCGCCATCGAACTCGGCCGCAGCGACGAGGCCCGCGCCCTGACCGGTGACGAGGCCACCGAGCTGCGCATCGTCGTCGCCGGTGCCCGGATGGACCTCGGCGAATACGATCAGGCCGTAGTCACCCTGCAAACCTCCGAACTCGACCCCTCCCGCACCGGCTCCGCCGCGGCCCGCCTCTTCTACGCCTACGCCGACGCTCTGGTCGCCGCAGGCCGCACCGCCGAGGGCCTCACCTGGTTCCTCAACGCCGCTGCCGCCGACGTCGACGGCGAAACCGACGCAGAGGACCGCGCCGAAGAACTCACCGGCGACAACCTCGAACTGTAGCCCAACAGCCCGGCATCCCGTCTGAACAGCGAACCGGCAACCAGGCGCGGATCGTTGCGCCCCCGCTCAGCGCCCGCGCCGTTGTCGCGGTCCTCGGACGGCCTGAACCTGTAGTCGAACTGGCGGCTCCCGACTATGGACGAACCGCCGACGCGGCACGAACCGATGCGCTCCGCCCATCGCCCGCGCCGTCGTGGCGGACCGTGACCGTCACCTGCACCTCGTGGGTGCATCGGGGACTTCGGGCGGGCATCGTCTTCCTCGATGTCCCTCAGAGGGCTGCTCGGGGTACGGAGTAACGACCCGCCGTGTGAAGCTCGGTGGTGCATCGAGCATGCCAGCCGGATGGTTCGGAATGTCGGGTCGCGTCGACGTGGACCGCGTACTGTTCTCGTGGCGAAATCGCTACGGGTGTGCCGACTTTCAGCGGCATGTCGCAGGGCGGTCTGATGTGAAGGAGATTCGATGAGTTGTGTCCGGGTCACTGCGTTCGTTGGCTTGGCTGCCGCGGCGTTGACCGCGTTGAGCACCGTTTCGGCCAATGCGGAGCCGTACGATTACGGGCAGGAGGTCAAGCGGGCGTGCGAGCAGCAGGGCCTCGAGCCCACTGAAAGCATCTACCTTCCGGGAACTCTGCCCGCCACGGCGACCTGCCACGAGCCCGGCCAGGACACCGTCCGCTTCGTCCCCCTCCCGAAGGACACGTACTGCACCGTGCCCGGCGTCTTCCAAACCCCCGGCAAAGCCGACGGCGAAGGCAACTGCATCACCGCCTGAGGCCAACGAGCGGGACATGACGGTGACCAATCGCGAGAGAACCCACCGTCATGTCCCGCTCGCCGCACAGTAGGGTTCGGGTGTTCGGCACGGTGCCGATCGGTGACACGGAGAGTGGTGTGGAGCGGCTACGAGATCGCTACGAAGCCTTGCTGCTGGATTTGGACGGGACCCTGTATCGCGGGCACGCGGTGATCGAGGGTGCGCCGGAGGCGTTGGCCGAGGGAGGGTCCGCACAGCGGCTGATGTATGTCACGAACAACGCCAGCCGTGGGCCGGAGACGGTCGCGGGGCACTTGGCGGAGCTCGGCTACCCCGCGACAACCGATGACGTGGTGACGAGTGCGCAGGCGGCCGCACGGCTGCTCGCCGAACGGCTGGCGCCGGGCGCGACAGTACTGGTCGTCGGCACCGACGACCTCGCCGCCGAAGTGACCGCGGTGGGCTTGCGCCCGATCCGCCGCTTCGACGACACCGCACCCGCCGCTGTCGTGCAAGGACATTCACCGCACACCTGCTGGGCCGACCTCGCCGAAGCGGCCTACGCGCTGCGCGCGGACGCGCTGTGGGTCGCGGCCAACACCGACAGAACGCTGCCGAACGAGCGCGGCCTCGCGCCGGGCAACGGTTCGATGGTGGCGGCCTTGCGAACCGCGTCCGACCGCGAACCCATCGTGGCGGGCAAACCCTACGCACCCCTGCTGGAAGACGCGCTCGTGCGCGCCGGAACCCGCAGCGCCCTGGTGGTGGGGGACCGGCTGGACACCGACATCGAAGGTGCGAACACTGTCGGCCTGGAATCGCTGCTGGTGCTGACCGGCGTCAGCACCCTCGACGAGCTGAAAGGCGCGTCCGCCGAGTTCATCCCCACCTACGTCGCCGACTCACTGGACGCATTGAACCACCCGCCGGTACCCGCCGAATCGGACAGCGACGCGAGCGACCTCGCCGCAGACCTGGCCGATCGGTTGCGGCGCAACCCGGGACGAGCCGTGACGGTACGCGCGTCTGGTACGGAAATCCGATAGCGTTGACGCCACGATGACTACTCCCATGCCCCGCCCGACCGGCCCCGGCACGCACCCCGGCGCGAACGGCCCCCGCCCAGGGGCCCCGCTGCCCGGCCAGCATCTGCCGGGCGCACCAGGGCGTCCGGAGCCGGCCGACCCGGAGCGCATTCGCGGCGAGATCGACGGCCTGCTCACCGAACTCACCACCCGCACCGACTGGCCGGGCGTGAACCCGACGGCCGATGGCGCCGAAACCGGCACCGACATCACCCGCCGCGCGCGCATCCTCGAGCAGGCACATGACGTCCTCGTGCAGGCACTGGCCACGGTGGACAAGATCTGAGGTGGCCAGACGCGCGCGCGTGGACGCCGAACTGGTTCGCCGCGGATTGGCGAGATCGCGGGAACACGCGGTCGAGCTGATCGGCGCCGGTCGCGTCCTGATAGCTGGAACGGTCGCGGTGAAACCGGCGACCGCGGTCGAGGCCGGCACGCCGCTGCTGGTGCGCGACCAACCCGACGAGGTGTCCTGGGCCTCGCGCGGCGCGCACAAGCTGCTCGGCGCACTGGCGGCCTTCGAACCCGCCGGGCTCACCATCGCGGGCAAACGCTGCCTCGACGCGGGCGCGTCGACCGGCGGCTTCACCGACGTGCTGCTCTCGCGCGACGCCCGTGAGGTGATCGCGGTCGATGTCGGCTACGGCCAGCTGATCTGGCGGCTGCAGAACGACGACCGGGTGCGCGTTGTCGATCGCACCAATGTGCGCAACCTCACCACGGAAACGATCGGCGGCACAGTCGAATTGGTGGTCGGTGACCTGTCGTTCATCTCGCTCGGCCTGGTGCTGCCCGCGCTGGCCGCGTGCACCGCGCCGGGTGGTGACCTGCTGCCGATGGTGAAACCCCAGTTCGAGGTCGGTAAGGAACGCGTGGGTTCCGGCGGCGTGGTGCGTGACCCGGCGCTGCGCGCCGAGGCGGTCCGCGATGTCGCTACCGCGGCCGCGGCGCTCGGCCTGCGGACCGAGGCCGTCGTGGCGAGCCCGTTGCCCGGTCCGTCGGGCAATGTCGAATACTTCGTGTGGCTGCGCAAGGACGGGCAGCCGGAAGACGACGGTGAGCGAGTCGCGACTCTCGTCGAGCGTGCGGTTGAGGAGGGTCCACAGTGAACGCCCCGACGAGGTCCGGTGGCCGGGAGATCTTGCTGGTCTCGCATCCGGGCCGGGCGGAGATCATCGAGACCGCCCACCGGGTGGCGAAGATCTTCGCGGACGCGGGCATCTGCCTGCGGGTGCTCGCCGACGAGGCGGACAGCACCCGATTCGAGACCGAGCCGGGCGGCTATCCGGTGCGGGTCGTCGAACACGCACCGGACGCGGCTCTCGGCTGCGAGATGGTGCTTGTCCTCGGTGGCGACGGCACCTTCCTGCGCGCCGCCGAACTGGCCCGCCAAGCCGGGGTGCCGGTGCTGGGAATCAACCTGGGCCGCATCGGTTTCCTGACCGAGGCCGAGGCGGAGCATCTGGACGAGGCACTGGCGCACGTGGTTCGGGGCGACTACCGCATCGAGCACCGGATGACCATCGACGTCACCGTCCGGGTGGAGGACGAGGTGGTGCAGACCGGCTGGGCGCTCAACGAGGCGAGCATCGAAAATGCCTCGCGGATGGGCGTACTGGAGTTGGTGCTGGAGGTGGACGGGCGGCCGGTGTCGGCGTTCGGCTGCGACGGCATCCTGATCTCCACCCCCACCGGTTCGACCGCCTACGCGTTCTCCGCGGGCGGTCCGGTGGTGTGGCCGGAACTCGAAGCGCTGCTGGTGATTCCGAGCAATGCCCATGCCCTGTTCGCGCGACCGCTGGTGACCAGTCCGGAGTCAAGGATCGCCGTGGAATGCGTGGCGACCGGCCATGATGCGATAGTTTTCCTGGATGGCAGGCGCACCCTAGAGCTACCGCGCGGCGGCAGGCTGGAAGCGGTTCGCGGCGCCCAACCGGTGCGTTGGGTGCGGTTGGATTCCGCGCCGTTCGCGGACCGGATGGTGCGCAAGTTCCAATTGCCCGTGACAGGCTGGCGGGGCCGACGGGGAACGGAGGGCACAAATGCTGACAGAGATCAGGATTGACGGCCTTGGCGTCATTTCCACGGCTACCGCGCAATTCCATGAAGGTCTCACTGTTCTTACCGGTGAGACCGGCGCTGGCAAGACCATGGTGGTCACCAGCCTGCACCTGCTGAGCGGTGCGCGGGCCGATGCGGGTCGGGTCCGGCTCGGCGCCGCACGCGCGGTGGTGGAGGGCCGGTTCACCGTCGACGACGTGAACGCGGCGGCCCGCGCGGACGTGGCGCAGGTGCTGGAAGCGGCTGCGGCCGAACAGGATGACGACGGCAGCATCATCGCGATCCGCACGGTCGGCAGCGACGGGCGGTCCCGCGCGCATCTTGGTGGGCGCGGCGTGCCTGCCTCGGTGCTCGCCGATTTCACCGCGCCGCTGCTGACGGTGCACGGCCAGAACGATCAGCTGCGATTGCAGCGCCCTGATCAGCAATTGTCCGCGCTGGACCAGTTCGCCGCCGACACGGTCGGCCCGCTGCTGCGCAAATACGGTGTGCAGCGCCGATCCTGGCTGGACGCCCGCACCGAACTGCTCGAACGGACCGCGCGCAGCAGGGAATTGGCGCAGGAGGCGGACCGGCTGCAGCATTCGCTGTCCGAAATCGACGCCATCGCACCGGAACCCGGCGAGGACGTGCGGATCGTGGACGAGGTCCGCAGGCTCAGCGACCTCGACTCGTTGCGCGAGGCCGCGGCGACCGCGCACGACGCGCTCGCCGGTCCCGTCGATTCGCCCGAAGAAGGTTCCGGCGCACTGGAATTGCTCGGTACCGCCCGTGCCCGCATCGACTCGGCCGACGATCCCGCGCTGACCGCCCTCGGGCCCCGGCTCGGTGAGGCCATCGCGGTGGTGGTGGACCTGACCACCGAACTCAGTGGCTACCTTTCGGATCTGCCGTCGGATCCCGGCGCGCTGGACTCGCTGCTCACCCGGCAGGCCGAGCTCAAGTCGCTGACCCGCAAGTACGCGCCGGACATCGACGGCGTGATCGCCTGGGCCGACGATGCGCGCAACCGGCTCGGCTCGCTCGATGTCTCGGAGGAAACATTGGCGGCCTTGGCGGCCGAGGTCGACATCGCGGCCGAGCGGGTGCGGGAGGCGGCGCGCAAACTGAGTGCCGCGCGCAAGAAGGCGGCGGGCAAGCTCGCCTCGGCGGTGAGTGCCGAATTGGGGGGTTTGGCCATGGGTAAGGCCAGGCTCGAGGTCGAGGTGCGGCCGATGCCCGCGGGACCGCAGGACTCGGCGCCGCTGAATATCGACGGAAAAGATGTGCACGCCGGGTCATCCGGCATCGACGAGGTGGAATTCCGGTTGTCCGCGCACTCGGGGGCGCAGTCACTTCCGTTGAGCAAGAGCGCGTCCGGCGGTGAACTCTCCAGGGTGATGCTTGCCCTGGAGGTAGTGCTCGCCAGCTCCGATCACGGCGCGACCATGGTGTTCGACGAGGTCGACGCCGGCGTCGGCGGGCGCGCCGCGGTGGAGATCGGCCGCAGGCTGGCCCGGCTCGCGCGCACCCACCAAGTGATCGTCGTGACCCACCTGCCGCAGGTCGCGGCCTTCGCCGACACCCACCTGGTGGTCGACAAGTCCGATGACGGCAAGGGCAAGGTCAACAGCGGCGTCCGCGCGCTGACCAAGGACGAGCGGGTCATCGAACTGGCTCGCATGCTGGCCGGTCTCGACGACACCGAGACCGGCCGGGCGCACGCGGAGGAACTGCTGGACACCGCGCGTGCCGAGAAATCCGGAGCGACCGTTTAACGCACGGCCTGCTGCGCGGCCTTGATGAACTGGGTGATCAGGTTCTTCAAGCCGAACTCCAGCACCTTGCCGGGCACGGGCAGACTCGGCTCGGACTCCATCGTGTAGGAGACCAGCGTGCCGTTGTCGGCATCGGTGAAGGTGACGACGCCGACGTGCCGCTTCACCGGCGCGCCTTTGACGATCTTGTATTCCATCCGCTCACCCGGCACCAGCTTGGTGATCTCCTCGGTGACGCCGACCGGACCCACCCCGAGCAGATGCTGTGCGCCGACCCCTTCCCGCTCGGTCAGTCCCGGCTTCGTCAGCTTGACCTGGATCGGCAGGTACGGGCTGATGCTCTCGCGATCGGCGAAGAGCCGATAGACGACCTCGCGCGGGGCGGCGATGACGGCGTCGACAGTGGTGCTGGCCATGGGGTCTCCTCTTCGAGTTACCTGTGACCGGCAGCATATAGGTATCACCTGTGTGCACTGTGCCCGTGTGTTATGGGCGTCACAGACAGTTCGATCGAGGCATGGGAAGTTGCGTCTCAGTCGCGTTCGGGGCCGAGGGCGATGCCGCGGGTGGCCAGCCAGGGCAGCGGGTCGATGCGGTCGGTGCCGTTGAGCCAGACCTCGAAGTGGCAGTGCGGTCCGGTGGTTTCGCCGCGGTTGCCGACGGTGGCGATCTCGTCGCCCGCGGTGACGTGCTGCCCGATGGAGACCAGCGCGGTGTTGATGTGGCCGTACACGGTGATCGTGCCGTCGTCGCCGAGCAAGCGCACCCACATGCCGAATCCGCTGGCCGGGCCCGCGCTGATGACGGTGCCGTCCTCGACGGCGACGATCGGGGTGCCGATGGGCGCGGCCACGTCCACGCCGGCATGTAATGCGCCCCAGCGCATCCCGTAGCCGGAGGTGAAGGTGCCGGAGGTGAACTTGACGAACAGCGGGCGCAGCTTCGACGCGGCTGCCGCGGACAGTTCGTCGGCGACCTTGCTGCCGTTGTGCAGCATGTCGCTGAATTGCCCGAGGTCGGCCGGTTTCTCGGGGAGTAGCCCTGGTTCGACCGTGGTCGGCGCGGTGTCCACCGCCTGTCGCTGGTCGAGCGCCATGGGTTCGACCGTGGGGGACGGCGGATGGCCACTGCTGGAGGCGAGGGTCTGCCCGGCGGCAACGAAGGCGCCCGCGGCGACCGCGACGATGGCGGCGCGGCCCTTCAGTGCGGTCGGTGGTGGGGGCATCCGATGCTTGCCCCCGCGGCGTTTGCGTGGAGCCGGACTATCGGTCAGCGGCCACGGCCCGGCACTTGTTGAGTAGCCGTAACTTTGCTGAGATTTGTCTGAATTGTGGCGATCGGGCATGAATCGCAGTGCGTCGCCGCGCAAGGGGTGTGTGCTCATCGAGGTGCCCACCGCAAAGCCGGAAGGTGTCCGGAATGCCCTGAACGTGAATCAACAGGCGATATGTCGGCTTTTCGGCACACTGGCCCGGTGTATACAGTTGCCTCGAAGCACATCACGCTGTTGTTCTCCGTTTGCGTCCCGCTGAAA
The DNA here is from genome assembly GCF_019222765.1 of Nocardia iowensis. Lineage (NCBI taxonomy): Bacteria > Bacillati > Actinomycetota > Actinomycetes > Mycobacteriales > Nocardiaceae > Nocardia > Nocardia iowensis. The sequence continues at coordinate 2,863,494 of NZ_CP078145.1, forward strand.
TGTCGATAGTTCGATAGACGGTAACGAAACGGTAGCGGTCTCGCTCGTTAGACGCGCGAATAAGTGGTCATGATGTGACGCCCGCCACGTTTGGCGGCTCGGCGTCGATTGCTCGAAGGTTCAACAATGTTGTCCAGCGTGTCGCAAGTCGTGTCGTTGTGGTCACAGTGACGAATGTGGTAGGTGATACGGCGCGCCTCCACCAACGGTTGAGGGTTTGCGTGCAGCATCGGGGCCATGAAGATGCTGGCGTTGTTGTCGAGGAACACCGAAACGCTGCCCGGCCGCACCGGGATAGCCCGGGTCGATCGCAACACCCGGCGCCTGCTGAAACGTGTGGGACCGGGGGATGTCGTCGTGCTCGACGAGATGGACCTGGACCGGCTCACCGCGGACCGACTGGTCGAGGCGGGCGTGGTCGCGGTGATCAACACCTCGCCGTCGATTTCCGGCCGCTACCCAAATCTGGGCCCGGAAGTGCTGGTGGCGAACGGCATCCTGCTGCTGGACACGGTGAGCTCGGACGCGTTCAGCAAGATCAAGGACGGCGTCAAGGTCCGCATCGACGAGGGCGTCGTCTATGCCGACAAGGTGATCAAGAAGGAGCCCGAGGTCCTGGTCAAGGGCATCGAGCTGACCGACTCCGATATCGCCGAGCGAATGATCGAGGCGCGCAACGGACTGGCCGATCATCTGGAAGCGTTCGCGGGCAACACGATCGAGTTCATCCGCACCGAGAGCGCGCTGCTCATCGACGGCATCGGGGTGCCCGAGCTGGAACTGTCGATGAAGCACCGGCATGTGGTCGTCGTGGCCGACGGCCCGGACCACGCCGACGATCTGAAGCGGCTCAAGCCGTTCATCAAGGAGTACGTGCCGATCATGGTCGGCGTTGGCCGCGGCGCGGACACGCTGATGAAGCAAGGCTACCGCCCCGACCTCATCGTCGGCGATCCCGACGAGATCACCAGCGGCACCCTGAAATGCGGCGCCGAGGTGATCCTGCCCGCCGACACCGACGGCCACGCCAAGGGCCTGGAACGCATCCAGGACCTCGGCATCGGGGCGACCACCTTCCCGTCCACCGGCTCGCCCGCCGACCTGGCGCTGCTGCTGGCCCACCACCACGGCGCGTCGCTGATCGTCACCGCGGGCGCCGCCGCCACGCTCGACGATTTCTTCGATCGCAGCCGCCGGGAGAGCAACCCGGCCACCTTCCTGACCCGGCTCAAGCTCGGCACCAAGCTGATGGACGCCAAAGCGGTCGCCACGCTGTACCGAAATCGGGTGTCCGGCATCGGCATCGCGCTGGTGGTGCTGGCCGCGTTGATCGCGGTGATCGTGGTGCTGCTCGCCTCGAACAGCGGCACCGATGCCATGACGTGGGCCGCCGACACCTGGAACCGATTCGCGCTGTGGGCGCAGGGCTTAGTCGGCGCCGGCCCTAAATGACCAAGGGAGAACGATGATTTCGCTACGCCAGCACGCCATCTCGATTGTGGCGATCTTTCTGGCCCTCGCCATCGGCGTGGTGCTCGGCTCACAGACGCTGGCGGCGGATCTGCTATCGGGTTTACGTGCGGACAAGACCGACCTGCGCCAGCAGGTCGACACGGTGTCGGAGCAGAACCGGCGCCTCACCGATCAACTGAACTCCGCCGACCGCTTCATCGCCGGAAACGCTGGACGCATCCTCGGCGGCACCCTGGCCGACCGCAGCGTCGCGGTATTCACCACCCCCGACGCCGACCCCGCCGACATCGAAGGCGTGACCAAGTCGCTGGAAACCGCGGGCGCCACGATCACCGGACGGATCGCGCTCACCGACGCGTTCGTCGATGCCACCGAGGGCGACCGGATGCGCACCACGGTCACCAACGTCATCCCCGCGGGCGCCCAATTGCGCACCGGCGCAGTCGATCAGGGCAGCATGGCCGGTGACCTGCTCGGGCTCGTCATGCTGCTCGATCCGGGCAACGGGCAAATCCGCGGCACCCCGCAGGAACTGGGCCTGGTCCTGGAGACCATGCGCGGCGGCGGCTTCCTCGCCTACGGCGACACCCCGGTGCACCCGGCCCAGTCGGCGGTCGTGATCACCGGCAACGGCGCCAAGTCCGCGGAGAACAGTCAGGGGGCGAACATCGCCCGCTTCGCCGGCGCCCTGCGCGGGCGCGGCGCGGGCGTCGTGCTGGCCGGCCGCTCAGGTGCGGCCGAGAATCCGGGGCCGCTCGCCGTCGTCCGCTCCGACGGTGCCCTGGCCACCGCGGTCAGCACCGTCGACAACCTCGATCGGGAAATCGGCCGCGTCACCACCGTGCTCGCGCTGGGCGAGCAGCTGAACGGCGGCACGGGCCGCTATGGCACCGGCGCCAAGGCGACCTCGCTGACCCTCGCCGCCATGCCACGCTGACAAGCACTACCGGCCACCACGCGCGAGTTCTGCGAGCGCCGTTCGCGGCCCGTCTCGCGTCCGAGTGGACGAAGCGCACGCGACGAAGTCGCAAGTCTCGTCCGCTCGGACGCGAGACTTCCAGGGGCCGCGAACACGCCGCGGCCACGCGGCCAACTAACAGCAAACGTGCGTGGCGTTAGTTCCTGACGGCTGATCCGTGTTACCGTGAAGACCCGTGGGTCATACACGGAATCAGGCGCGAACGGCCACGAAGCACATCTTCGTCAGCGGTGGAGTCGCCTCCTCATTGGGTAAAGGTCTTACCGCCTCCAGCCTCGGTCAGCTGCTGACGGCGCGTGGACTGCGCGTCACGATGCAGAAACTCGACCCGTACTTGAACGTCGATCCCGGCACCATGAATCCTTTCCAGCACGGAGAGGTCTTCGTGACGGAGGACGGCGCCGAGACCGATCTGGACGTCGGCCACTACGAGCGGTTCCTGGACAGGGACCTGACCCGGGACGCGAATGTGACTACCGGGCAAATCTATTCGACGGTCATCGCCAAGGAGCGCCGCGGCGAATACCTCGGCGACACGGTGCAGGTGATCCCGCACATCACCGACGAGATCAAGAGCCGGGTGGTCGCGATGAGCGCGCCGGACTCGCACGGACAGACCCCGGATGTGGTCATCACCGAGATCGGCGGCACCGTCGGCGACATCGAGTCGCAGCCGTTCCTCGAGGCGGCCCGCCAGATCCGCCACGACGTCGGCCGGGACAACGTCTTCTTCCTGCACGTCTCGCTGGTGCCCTACCTCGCTCCCTCCGGCGAGCTCAAGACCAAGCCGACCCAGCACTCGGTGGCGGCGCTGCGCAATATCGGCATCCAGCCCGACGCGCTGATCCTGCGCTGCGACCGTGAGGTGCCGCAGGCGCTCAAGAGCAAGATCGCGCTCATGTGCGACGTCGACGTGGATGCCTGCATCTCCACCCCGGACGCGCCGTCGATCTACGACATCCCGCGGGTGCTGCATCGCGAGGGCCTCGACGCCTACGTGGTGCGCAAGCTCGGGCTGCCGTTCCGTGACGTGGACTGGACCGTGTGGGGCGATCTGCTCGACCGGGTGCACTCGCCGCGCGAGACGGTCGAGGTCGCGCTCGTCGGCAAGTACGTCGACCTGCCGGACGCCTATCTGTCGGTCACCGAGGCGCTGCGCGCGGGCGGTTTCGCCTCGCGCGCCAAGGTCCAGATTCGCTGGGTGCCCTCGGACGAATGCGAGACCCCGGCGGGTGCGCAAGCCGCGCTGCGTGACGTGGACGCGGTGCTGATCCCCGGCGGCTTCGGCATCCGCGGCATCGAGGGCAAGGTCGGCGCCATCAGCTACGCCCGCGCGCGCGGCATTCCGCTGCTGGGACTGTGCCTCGGTTTGCAGTGCGTGGTCATCGAGGCGGCGCGGTCGGTGGGTCTGGTCGAGGCCAACTCGGCCGAATTCGAGCCGGACACACCGCATCCCGTCATCTCGACGATGGCCGATCAGGAGCAGGCCGTCGCCGGTGAGGCCGATCTCGGCGGCACCATGCGGCTGGGCGCCTACCCGGCCACCCTGGCGAAGGGTTCGGTGGTCGCCAAGGCCTATGGCAGCGAGCAGGTTTCCGAACGGCACCGGCACCGCTACGAGGTGAACAACGCCTACCGCGACAAGATCGCCGAGAGCGGGCTGCAGTTCAGCGGCACCTCGCCGGACGGGCACCTGGTGGAGTTCGTCGAACTGCCCGCCGACGTGCACCCGTTCTTCGTCGCCACTCAGGCGCACCCCGAGCTGAAGAGCCGCCCGACCCGCCCGCACCCGCTGTTCGCGGCGCTCGTCGCGGCGGCGCTGAAATACAAGCTGGCCGAGCGACTTCCGGTGGACATCCCGGACGAGGAGTTCGCCGCCGCGGCGGACCAGGCCTGAGGCGATGACGCAGGACAGTGGCACTGCCGAACCGGGCAGCCACGATTTCGAGACGGTATCCAGCAAGACCGTCTACAGCGGCGCGATCCTCGCGTTGCGGCTGGACCAGGTGCGGATGCCAGGCGGGCAGGTCGTCGAACGGGAAGTGATCGAGCATCACGGCGCCGTTGCCGTCGCCGCGATCGATGACGACGACAACGTGGTGCTGATCAACCAGTACCGGCACCCGATCGGCAGGCGGCTGCTCGAGCTGCCCGCCGGTCTGCTCGATCTACCCGGCGAGGATCCGCTCGTCGCCGCGCGGCGCGAGCTCGCCGAGGAGACCGGGCTGGCCGCCAGGGACTGGGCCGTGCTGGTGGATGTGGCACTTTCGCCGGGGTTCACCGACGAGGCGTTGCGGGTGTACTGCGCCAGCGGACTGTACGAAACCGACCAGCCGGAGCCGGAATTCGAGGAGGCCGACCTCGAGATCGTGCGGATGCCGGTCGAGCAGGCCGTGCGCGCGGCACTCGCGGGGGAGATCGTCAACGCGACCGCCGTCGCCGGTGTCCTCGCGCTCGCCGCGGCCCGTGCGGGCAATGCCGAGCTACGGCCCGCCGATGCGCCGTGGCCCGGTATGTCCACCTCTTTTCTGCGCCGCCAGGCGGCCGAGAAGTCCACGGGCTGACGGGCGGCGGGGTGCTCGCCCGGCAATTGGACGCCTACCTCGACCATCTCGCGGTCGAGCGCGGCGTCGCGCGCAACACCCTCGGCGCGTACCGGCGTGATCTCGGCCGGTATCTGGACTTCCTGACCGGGCGTGGCATCACCGCGCTCGATCAGGTGGCCGAGGCCGACGTCGCCGAGTTCACCATGGCGTTGCGGACAGGTGGCACCGAACATCCGCCGCTGGCCGCGAGTTCGGTGGCCCGCGCGCTCATCGCGGTGCGCGGGCTGCACCGCTTCGCCGCGGCCGAGGGCATGACCACCACCGACGTCGCGCACGCGGTGAAACCGCCCGCACCGGGCCGCAGGCTGCCCAAGGCGCTGCCCTACGACAAGGTGCTGAAGTTGCTGGAAGCCGCGGGCGGTGGCTCGGCCGACCATCCCGAAGCCGCGCCGGGCACCGATGGCGGGCCGCGTGGCCTGCGCGACCGCGCGCTGCTGGAACTGCTGTATTCCACGGGCGCACGGATTTCCGAGATGGTCGGCTTGGACGTCGACGATCTGGACACCGAAGAACGCGCCGTGGTGCTGCACGGCAAGGGCGGCAAACAGCGCATGGTGCCGATCGGCAGGCCCGCGCTGGCCGCGGTCGACGCGTACCTGGTGCGCGGGCGGCCGCTGCTCGCCGCGAGCGGAAAAGGCAACGCCGGAGCGCTGTTTCTGAACGCCCGCGGCGGGCGGCTGTCCCGGCAGAGCGCCTGGCAGGTGCTGCAGACCGCCGCCGAACGCGCCGGTATCGGCGCTGCCGTCTCGCCGCACACGCTGCGCCACTCGTTCGCCACGCATCTGCTGGACGGTGGCGCGGATGTGCGTGTGGTCCAAGAACTCCTGGGCCACGCGTCGGTGACGACCACGCAGATCTACACGCTGGTCACCGTGAGCACGCTGCGTGAAGTCTGGGCCACCGCCCATCCCCGCGCCCGCTGAAGCGGATTGTCGGAGTTTTTTAGCCGTGCTGACACCGGGTATCGTCCGGTTCGAGTACTTCTGGCAACTCGGGCGATCGCCCGCGGCGAGGCGGAATGGGTCAGCATGGATGAGTTGCACGACCGCTTCGACGTGCGTTTCGATGGTGACCCGGAGTGGCGCTGACGGATACGAGGTAGCGTTTTGCTGTTCGCGGCCCGGTGTGGTGCCGCGAACACGCCGCGCGCGTCGCGGCACTTGCACGCTCGCAAGCGGTAGCGTCTAACGAGAGTCGGACCGTACGAAAGCGAGGGTCGGGCCTGATCCGCCTCGCTACGCTCGGCGAGGCAACGGGCAGGAACGTATAAGGAGCAGCGGATCGTGACATCAGCCGGAGCGGCAGAGCCGCCGATGGGTGCTGGGGCGGAGCCGCTTACGGGTGCGCGCTCGGGTCCGTACTCGGAGGCCGCGGCCGAAACCCTGTGGGGCACCGGGGCCGAACCCGTCCCCGAGGACGCAGCACTCGGACCGACCGGGCGCCCACTGCGCCTGGTACCGGATCCGCCGCCGCTCGACCGGCACGGCGACGCCCTCATCGTCGCCATGTGCAACCAGAAGGGCGGCGTCGGCAAGACGACCTCCACCATCAACCTCGGTGCCGCACTGGCCGAATACGGGCGCAAGGTGCTGCTGGTCGACCTGGACCCGCAGGGCGCGCTGTCGGCGGGATTGGGTGTGGCACACCATGATCTCGACCTGACCGTGCACAACCTGCTCGTCGGCTCCAAGGGCTCGATCGACGACGTGCTGATGCCGACCCGTGTCGAGAACATGGATCTGCTGCCGAGCAATATCGATCTGTCGGCGGCGGAGATCCAGTTGGTCAACGAGGTCGGCCGGGAACAGTCGCTCGGCAGGGCGCTCGAGCCCATCCGCGACCGGTACGACTACATCATCATCGACTGCCAGCCCTCGCTCGGTTTACTCACCGTCAATGCGCTGGCGTGCTCGGACGGTGTGATCATTCCGATGGAATGCGAGTACTTCTCGCTGCGCGGGCTCGCGCTGCTCAACGACACCGTGGAGAAGGTGCGCGACCGGCTGAACCCACGGTTGAGCCTGTACGGGATAGTGGTCACCATGTTCGACGCGCGACTACTGCATTCGCGCCAGGTGATGGCACGGGTCGTCGAGGTATTCGGCGACCTGGTCTACGACGCGGCGATCTCGCGGACCGTCCGGTTCCCGGACGCCAGCGTGGCCGGCGAGCCGATCACCACGTGGGCGCCGAAATCCGGTGGGGCCGAAGCATATCGGGCGATGGCGCGGGAAGTCATCCACCGGTCCGGCCGGTGATCGGCAGTAACGACCCCGCGCCACCCGCAACCACCCATCCATCCGGCCCGGGGTCTGCCATCGGCGGCTCCGCACCGGGTGATCTCCTCGAGCGGGCCGACGCAGGCCCGGACGATCCCGACGAACAGGCCGACAGGTTGACTTCGAGCGATGGTGCGTCGGAGGAAGCGGCGGCGTCTGAAGACGACACCGCGGCGGGTGGCGATACCGCGCCAGCGCCTGAAGACCTCGCGGCAGCGACCGGAGATCCCGCGCCAGCGACCGGAGATCCCGCGCCAGCGACCGAAAACCCAGCGCCGAAGGAAGAGAAGTCCGGATTCCATCTGCGCCTGAGCAACTTCCAAGGGCCGTTCGACCTGCTGCTGACGCTGATCAGTTCGCGCAAGCTCGACGTCACCGAGGTGGCGTTGCACCAGGTGACCGACGAGTTCATCGCCTACACCAAGGCGTTGACGGCCGCGCTGTCCGACGGCACCTACCCCGATGGCGCGGCGAATACCCTGCGGGCGGACAAGATTCTCGACCAGACCACCGAATTCCTGGTCGTCGCCGCCACCTTGCTCGACCTCAAGGCGGCGCGGTTGCTGCCATCGGGGGAGATGACCGACGCCGAGGACCTCGAACTGCTGGAGGCGCGCGACCTGCTGTTCGCACGGCTGCTGCAGTACCGGGCGTTCAAGCAGGTGGCAGAGCTGCTCGGCGAACTGGAGGCGGTCGCGCTGCGGCGTTACCCGCGCGCCGTCGGCCTGGAGGACCGCTTCGCCGACCTGCTGCCCGAGGTTACGCTGGGAGTAGACGCGCACGAGTTCGCCGCGATCGCCGCGGCGGCCTTCCGGCCCCGCCCGGTACCCAAGGTCGGCCTCGACCACCTGCACGCGCACGCCATCTCGGTCGCCGAACAGGCCGCGCTCGTGCTCGAACGGCTCAAACTGCGCGGCAAGGGCGGCTGGACGACCTTCAGCGAACTGGTCGTCGACTGTGACGTGCCGATCGAGATCGTCGCGCGCTTCTTGGCGCTGCTCGAGCTGTACCGAGGCAAGACGATCGAGTTCGACCAGCCGGACCCGCTCGGCCAGCTGTCGGTCAGCTGGATCGGCGACGACGCTCAGGACGGCGAGCCGACGGACACCGTGACTATCGAGGAGGACTACGGGTGAGAGACATCGCTGATACCGCGGTCTCGGATACGACGGTGGGCGAGCACCCCGAGGACGCGCCACTTCCGAGCGCCGCGCCAGCCCCCGACCAGCCCGAGTGCCCCGAAGCCTCGGCATCGTCGCTCACGGCGGATGTCGACGACCTGAGCGCAGATGCCGACGCCCCGACCTCGAGCGCTGACGCCCCGACTCCAGGAACCGACGCTCCCAACCCCACCACCTACGACGCGACACCAGTTGCCGACAACACAGTGTCGGAGTTCACCCCGGAGCCCCTGGATGACGACGAATTCCGCTCCGCGTTGGAAGCGATGCTGCTCGTTGTCGACGCTCCGGCCCCGGTAGAGCAGCTGGCGGCGGCGCTGGACGACACCACCGAGCGGGTGGACGAGGTGCTGCGTCAGTTGTCCGCGGAACTGTCCGCGCGCGGTAGCGGGATCGATCTGCGTTTCGTCGGGGACGGCTGGCGCTTCTATACTCGCAGCGAGTACGCGCCATATGTGGAACGGGTGCTGCTCGATGGCGCTCGCACCAAATTGACGCGGGCGGCTTTGGAAACTCTGGCGGTGGTGGCATACCGTCAGCCGGTGACCCGGACCAGGGTCAGCGCGGTGCGCGGCGTGAATGTCGATGGGGTGATGCGCACGCTGCTGGCCCGGGGCTTGATCGCCGAGGCAGGCGTCGACCCGGAAACCAACGGGACGATGTATTGCACGACCGAGCTGTTCCTGGAACGGATCGGACTCGCGTCGCTGACCGACTTGCCGCCACTGGCGCCCCTGCTCCCGGGCGTCGACCTGATCGATGAGATCAACGAGAGCCTGGATACGGACCCCCGTTACACCAGGCTGAAAAAACCCGCTGAGGCCGACTTGGACCTCGGCAGCGAGGATTGACAGGACAAAATGAATACTTCCGCTCGCCGAGATGGCACACCGGATCGCAGGAAACGCAGCGACCAGCCCCCGACCAGGGGCGGAGCAGCCCGAGACGCGGATCGACGGGGGACCGCGCGCGGCGCTTCGCGTGGTGAAGGCGGCTACCGCGGCACCGCACAATCAGACAACCAGCGCGGACCCGCCCAGCGCGGAAATGCCCAGGGCGGCAACGCGTATCGCGGCAGCGCTGGACAGGGCGGCGGCTATCGCGACCGCACCGAGGGCGGCAGCGCGTATCGCGGCCGTAGCGACAGTGGCTCCGCGCAGGGTGGTAGCTCCTATCGTGGCCGCTCGGAAAGCGGCTCCGCGCAGAGCGGCAACAGCTATCGCCCTCGTAGTGAAGCCGGTACCGGTGGCAACGCGTATCGCGGCCGTACCGAAGGCGGCTCCGCCCAGGGCGGCAACAGCTATCGCAGCCGTAGTGAAGCCGGTACCGGTGGCAACGCGTATCGCGGGCGTACCGAGGGCGGATCCGCGCAGGGCGGAAACTCATACCGCGGCGGCGGCAGCCAAGGCAGCAACGAATACCGCGGTAACCCGCAGGGCGGCAGCGCATCTCGGGCGGGCTCGCCAGGCGGCACCACCGGGCGCGGTCCCGCGCAGGGCGGCTCCACCGGCCGCGGGCCCGCCCAAGGCGGCATCCCGGTGCGCCGGGCGACCCAGTCCGCGCCGACCGGCAAGAAGAAGAACCCCAAGCCGCAGCGTCAGACGCATTCGGCCCCGCAGCTCAGCAACGCCAAGCCCGCCAAGCGTCAGCACGTCGAACCGCCCGCCGCCGCGGGCCACGTCAAGATGCCGTGGGGCGAGGGCGAGCGTTTGCAGAAGGTCCTCGCCAAGGCCGGTGTCGCGTCGCGGCGCGCCGCCGAGGAGATGATCGCGCAGGGCCGCGTCGAGGTCGATGGCGCCATCGTGGTCGAACAGGGCCTGCGCATCGACCCGCAGACCGCCGTGGTCCGGGTGGACGGTACCCGCGTGATGGTGCGCGAGGAACTGGTGCACGTGGTGCTGAACAAGCCGAAGGGCTGGCAGTCCACCATGTCCGACGATCTCGGTCGCCCGTGCGTCGGTGACATTGTCGCCGAGCGCATCGCCGCCGGTCAGCGGCTGTTCCACGTGGGTCGTCTCGACGCGGACACCGAGGGCCTGCTGCTGCTCACCAACGACGGCGACCTGGCGCACCGGCTCATGCACCCGTCCTACGCGGTCTCCAAGACCTACCTGGCGACGGTCAACGGTGAGGTGCACAAGTCGATCGGCAAGAAGCTCAAGGACGGCATCGAGCTGGAGGACGGCCCCGCGAAGGTCGACAGCTTCCAGGTGCTCGAACTGGGCCAGGGACGTTCCCTGGTGAAACTGGTGTTGCACGAAGGGCGCAAGCACATCGTGCGCAGGCTGCTCGACGCGGTCGGCCATCCGGTGACCCGGCTGGTGCGCACCAATATCGGTCCGGTCGCGCTCGGCGACCAACGGCCCGGCACGCTGCGCGTGCTCGGTCGCGGTGAAATCGGCAAACTCTACGAGGCGGTGTCGTTGTGATGGGTGTGGAGATTCCGGTCGAGGCCCCGCGCCAGTTGTCGGGAACGAGTCCGCTCGTTGTCGCCATGGACGGCCCGTCCGGCACCGGAAAGTCCAGCGTCTCGCGTCGCCTTGCCACCCGGCTCGGCGCCCGCTACCTGGACACCGGCGCGATGTACCGGGTCGCGACGCTGCGCGTGCTCCGTGCGGGCATCGAGCTGACCGACGCCGCCGCCATCGCCGCGGCGGTCAAGGAGCTGCCACTGTCCATCGGCACCGACCCGCGCCGTGAGGTGATCCAGCTCGACGGTGAGGACGTGTCGTCGGAGATCCGCGGCGACGCCGTCACCAAGGCCGTTTCCGCGGTCTCCGCGGTGGCGGAGGTCCGTGACCTGCTCGTCGCGCTGCAACGCGAGATCACCACGGCCGCACAGCGCATCGTGGTCGAGGGACGCGACATCGGCACCGTTGTGCTGCCCGCCGCGGACGCCAAGATCTATCTGACCGCCTCGGCCGAGGCCCGCGCCCATCGGCGCAATCAGCAGAACATCGCCGAAGGCCGCGGCGACGACTACGAGGCCGTGCTCGCCGATGTGCAGCGGCGCGACAACCTCGATTCCACCCGCAAGGTGTCCCCACTGCGTCCGGCCGACGACGCGGTGCTGGTCGACACCAGCGACCTGAACATGGATGAGGTCATCGACGAGCTGTACCGCGTTGTCGCGCAGCAGATTTCGACGACCAGGACGGGAGGTTCCCAGTGACGGAAGACGTTATCGCCGGTGACGGCATCTGGAGTGACGAAACCGATTGGGAGCTCACCGATCTCGACGGCGAGTTCGACGGGGAAGAACACCTCGCCATGCCGACACTGGCGGTCGTCGGCCGCCCGAACGTCGGCAAGTCGACCCTGGTGAACCGGATCCTCGGCCGCCGCGAGGCCGTCGTCGAGGACGTTCCTGGCGTGACCCGCGACCGGGTCTCCTACGAGGCCAACTGGGCCGGTCGTCGTTTCCTCGTACAGGACACCGGCGGCTGGGAGCCCGACGCCAAGGGCTTGCAGCAGTCGGTGGCCAGGCAGGCCGAGCTGGCCATGCAGACCGCCGACGCGATCCTGCTCGTGGTCGACGCCGTCGTCGGCGCCACCGCGACCGACGAGGCCGCGGTGAAAATGCTGCGCCGCTCCAAGGTTCCGGTCATCCTGGTCGCCAACAAGGTCGACGACCAGCGCGTCGAATCCGAAGCCGCCGCGCTGTGGTCGCTCGGTCTCGGCGAACCGCGCATGGTCAGCGCCGCACACGGCCGCGGCACCGGCGACCTGCTCGACGACGTGCTCGCCGTGCTGCCGGAGACACCGCGCGAGGGTACCGGCGGCACCGGCCCGCGTCGCGTCGCACTGGTCGGCAAGCCCAACGTCGGCAAGTCCAGCCTGTTGAACAAGCTGGCCGACGACGAGCGTTCGGTCGTGCACGATGTCGCGGGCACCACCGTCGACCCGGTCGACTCGCTCGTCGAACTCGGCGGCAAGATCTGGAAATTCGTCGACACCGCCGGTCTGCGCCGCAAGGTGTCCAACGCCAGCGGCACCGAGTTCTACGCTTCGCTGCGCACCAAGGCGGCGCTGGAGGCCTCCGAGGTCGCGATCATGCTGATCGACGCCTCGCAGCCGATCACCGAACAGGACTTGCGGGTGATCAGCATGGTCGCCGATTCCGGTCGCGCGCTCGTGCTGGCCTTCAACAAGTGGGACCTGGTCGACGAGGACCGCCGCCTGCAACTCGACCGCGAGGTCGATCGCGACCTGGTCCGCGTGCCGTGGGCACAGCGGGTGAACATCTCCGCGCACACCGGCCGCGCGGTGCAGAAGCTGGTGCCCGCGATGGAAACGGCACTCGAGTCGTGGGACAAGCGCATCTCGACCGGCCGCCTGAACACCTGGCTCAAGGAAGTGGTCGCGGCCACCCCGCCGCCGATGCGCGGTGGTCGCCTGCCCCGCATCATGTTCGCCACCCAGGCGACCACCCGACCGCCGACGTTCGTCCTGTTCACCACCGGCTTCCTGGAGGCGAGCTACCGCCGCTTCCTGGAACGCAGGCTCCGCGAGGAATTCAACTTCGATGGTTCCCCGGTACGCATCTCGGTGCGCGTCCGGGAGAAGCGCGAACGCGGCAAGAAGTAACCCGCTCGGCTGTGCCGTGAAGAGCCCCGAGGCTTGCGACCCGTCGCGCCTCGGGGCTTTTCCGGTACAGGAGCGTCTGCGCATGCGCCCGAGGGGAGACCGCGTGCGTCGGGGCCTGGCCTGGGGAGTGACACTTAGGGCATGGCTGGCGACGACGCGGTAGACACGCCCAGGTGGCGAGGCGTTGCCGTGGTGCGACCCAGTCTGCTGGTGCTGGCGGGGGCGATCGGTACGGCCGAGCTGCACGCACACCACACCGTGCAGGTGCTCGTCGGTCGTAGTGGTGAGGTCGCGCTCGGCGATGGTTTCGGGCACGAAGTGGTTTGTCGCGCAGCCGTTATTCCGCCGAACGTGCCGCACGCGGTTGTTCGGGGCGCGGCGGATGGTCTGCTGGTCCACTTCGATCCCGAGTCGGTCGCCGGGGCTGTTCTCAGCGGCATACCGCGGCCGCGCGATGCGGCCGCCGGATGGGTGGGTGCGGCCGAGGAACTAGGTCTGGATACCGAAAGCACGTGGTTGTGCGGCGCTGGTGCATCGTCCGAAACCATTGCGGGGGAATGGTTTCGAGACGACGACGGTGCGGATCCGAGCCGAGTGCAGGACAGGGTACGCGCCTGGGTGCGCGCGACCCTGGCGCTCGACCCGGACGCGTGGTTGCACGATGCGTCACCGTCCGAAAGCCCGGACGGCACCGGCCATTCGGTGACCGCCCGGCTTCATCCCGCAGTCGCACATGTACTCCGGACGGTGCCCGCCCGTCTCGACAACGGCCCCATCCGTCTCCATGACCTGGCTCGCGAAGTTCATCTCTCGGAAAGTCGCCTGACGCACGTATTCTCGGCGGAACTCGGTCTGCCCTTCCGCGCTTACGTGCGGTGGCTCCGCGTCCAGCGAGCCGTCGAGTTGCTCGCCGCCGGTCACTCCCTGACCGCGGTCGCCCACCGCGCGGGCTTCGCCGACAGCGCGCACCTGACCCGAGTGTGCCGCCGCATGTTCGGCGCCCCGCCCTCGCTGTTCAGTGGCATCCGGTGGGAAACCGACCTGCCGCCAGACGTGAGCGCTCGGAGTTAGGCTTCCAGCGCGGCACGGAGTCGGTCGTAACCGGGGGCGAGCCGGTTCAGCCCGGCGATCAGCGCCGCGTCGTCTCCGGTAACGAGTGGATACTGCAAACCGCCGATCATGCGGGATTGCTCGGCGGCGACGGCGGCGGCCTCGGTGCGGCCGAGCATGGTCAGATTCGCCGCGGCGTCGATCAAGCGGCGGCTGCCGAGCCGAATACCGAAGATGGCCAATAAGTTCCGGGCCGCCGGATCGAGTCCCCGCCCGGCCATCTCGGCGAGCTCGCCGATGGCGGCGGAAGCGCCGCTCAGCCAGCGAATGGCTTGCGGCATCGACGATTCCAGTGCGTCGACCGGGGCGACGACGCGGTCGCGCACGAACGCCGAACGCATGACGAACGGTGTATCGATGTAGCTGACCTCCTCGGCGCGCCAGGAGTCGGCGAAGGCCGCCGTCGGCAGCGTCGCGAAGGGATACCCCTGCGGATCGTGCAGCAGCACCGTGTCGTCCTCGACGCCGAGCACGACGACGTAATGATCTGCGCCGACGGCCTTTCCGGCACTCGGGCGATATAGCATCAGCCCCAACTCCACCGGCCCGGCCAACACCGGCCCCTGCGCGCAGGCGGTGCGCAACCGGTCGAGCGCTTCGGTCGCGGACCCGCCCTCGGTGCGCGTGCACGACCATCCGATCAGGTCGATGGCGGCGTCCAGGCCGATCTCGGGATGCCACCCGACGGGATCGAAGAACGGCAGTGTGTCGTCTTCCACCTGCGCGCCGAACGGTGCGCCGGTCAACGTTTCGATCACCCCCACCGGGGGTGCCTGATCACCCAAGATCATGGCTAGCGAATTGCTGTAGCAGTACGGGACGGAACCGATGTATGCGTGCATGGCTTCAGCCAATGCCCTGACACGGTGTCAGAGTCAACCGCAAGTACGTCGGGTGCCTAGCGCAGCAGGTTTGTTCAAGCCCGCCCACCGTCCGCGCCGCCTTCGGGGCCGAATTGGCCTCGACCGAGTGGCGGGATGAACTGGACCCTCCTGTGCGATGCGCGACACTCCGAGCGTGCCGACGCGCGAGCAGTGATCATGACCTGGCAGTATCCGAGGCATGGTCATTCCCAGCGTGCTGCCGGAACGTCCGACCGCCGGAACCCCGTTCGAAACGGGGTGGCCGGTACGTCTCGCCGACACCGACGGCGACCAACGCCTTCGGCTCGACGCCATCGCCCGCTACCTGCAAGATATCGGGTTCGAGCACTTGGACGCCGTCGAGGACGGCGACAGCCACCGTGGCTGGGTGGTGCGCCGCACGGTGATCGACGTGCTGAAGCCGATCCAGTTCGGTGAGCGGGTCACCCTGCGCCGCTGGTGCTCCGGACTGTCCAACCGCTGGTGCAATATGCGCGTCCAGATCAGCGGCAGCAGCGGCGGGCTGGTGGAGACCGAGGCCTTCCTGATCCATTTCGGCACCGAATCCGGCGTACCCGCGCGGATGAGCGACCGCTTCATGGAGCCGATGCTGGCCAGCACCACCGAACACCGGCTCCGCTGGAAGGCCGCCCTCACCGACCCGGCACCGTCCATCGACTCGCCCGAAGTCCACGTGCGCCCCTTCCCGCTGCGCGTCACCGATATCGATCTGCTGGACCACGTCAACAACGCCGTCTATCTGAGCGGCGTCGAGGAAGTCCTCGCCGACCACGACGACCTGAAGTCGGGCGCGCATCGGGCCGTCATCGAGTACGCCAAGCCGCTGAAGTCCGGCGATCAGGTCGAGCTGGTCGCCCACCGGGCGGGCTCGGCCCTCGATATCTGGTTCACCGTCGCCGAGGAAACGCGCGCGGTCACCCGGGTCATGCCTCTTTAGGCTCCGCACTCGGCGGATTCGACGCCACCGCGAGCAGGGCTCCGGTCTACCCCGCCAGGTCCGCGACGGTGGCGCGGGCACCCTTGGCGTACAACGAATCCAGCGCAGCGACATAGGCGCTCACGAACCGTGGCTCATCGATCAGGTCACCGAAAACCGAACGCTCACTGAGGAATGCGGTGCGGTCGTCGCGTTGCCGGCGGGCCAGCGGGACCAGCCGGTCGCGCAGCCGGTCCACGACCTCGATCGGCTCACCCTGTTCATCGATGCCATCGGCGTAGCGCGCCCAGCTCGCGACAACCGCTGCCGCGCAGGTGGTCTCACCGTCTTCGGCCAGCCGTTGCCGGATCACCGGCAGCACCCATTTCGGTATTCGATCCGAGGTGTCCGCGCACAGCCGCGCCACGGTGTCGCCGATCGCCGGGTTGGCGAACCGCTCGATCAGCGTGTGCTTGTACTGCTCGAGATCGACGCCGGGCACCGGTCGCAAGGTCGGCGTCGCCTCGATGTCCATGTACCGCAACAGGAATCGGCGGAACACCGGATCCTTAGCCGCGTCGTGCACGAGCCGATAGCCGCTGAGGTACCCGAAGTACGCCAGTGCCTGGTGGCTCGCGTTCAGCAGGCGCAGCTTCATCAGTTCGTAGGGCGCGACATCATCGACCAGCTGGACACCGACCGCGCCGTAATCCGGTCGGCCGAGGGTGAACGAATCCTCCAGCACCCACTGTGCGAACGGTTCCGTCACCACCGGCCACCGGTCGGTCACGCCGTACCGCCGCGCGACCTCGGCCGTCGCCTCGGGCGGTGTCACCGGCGTGATCCGGTCCACCATCGAGTTCGGGAACCGCACCTCCCGAGCTATCCAGTCGCCGAGTTCGCGGTCGCGCAGCCGGGCGAACGCGCTGAACGTCGCGTGCGCGACGTGTCCGTTGCCCTCGATGTTGTCGCACGACAGCACGGTGAACGGCGCGACACCGCGCGCCCGTCGCCGCGCCAGCGCCTCGGTGATCAGGCCGAAAATGGTGGCGGGCACCGCATTCGGCGCGAGATCGGCCCGGATGTCCGGATCGTCGGCGTCGAATGTGCCGGTGGTCGCCGAGAAGTGGTAGCCGCCCTCGGTGACGGTGAGCGAGACGATCCGGGTGCCCGGATCGGCCAGCTTCGCCAGCACCGCCTCGGGGTCGTCCGGTGCGTACAGGTATTCGACGATCGAGCCGATCACGCGGGTGGTCCAGCTGCCGTCCGATGCCAGCACCGACAAGGTGTACAGCCCGTCCTGCGCCCTCAGCACATCGCGCATCCGCTGGTCGCCGGGCAGCACGCCGACCCCGCAGATGCCCCACTCGCGGGCGCCGCCGAGCTCGAGCAGTTGATCGATATACATTGCCTGATGCGCGCGGTGAAACCCGCCGACACCGAAATGCACTATGCCGGTGGCGATTCCAGACCGGTCATAGCTCGGCGTGGCAAGGTGGGAGCCGAGTTCCCGCAGGGTCTCGGCCCGCAGCGGCACGCTTTCGGCCCAACTCATAACTACCCGTCCTGTGCATGTCATACTCCGGATGGTGCCCTCTCAGCAGTAGATCACACGCCGAGCACGCATCGAAAAGTCCTGCGACCGGAGTCACAGTCGAGTCCGAAGGTGTGCTGTGCCGCCGCACCGGCCACCGGGGGACGGCGAGCGCGTGCCCGTTCCTCGGCGGCAAACCTCTCCGCACGCACCGAGTCAATCAACCGTAGGTCACGAATCCAGGCGCAGTGCATCTGTTCCGTCCTGTGACGGGTGCCCGGATCGCTGGAAGGGGCTAACGTGCACTAGCGGGGCGGCGGCGCCCCGCTTCGGCATGACAACCGCACCGGAGGTTTGCGTGACTGTCGATTCCCCAGCAGCCGGTAAGACCGCCCTGCACAACGTTCGCGTCTTCGACGGCAACGGCCTCACCGATCCGACGACGGTGGTGATCGACGGGGCGGTGCTCGGTACCGATCCCGGCGGCGCCGACAACACCATCGACGGCCACGGCGCGGTCCTGCTGCCCGGCCTCATCGACGCCCACGTGCACCTGCACGGCCCGGAATCGCTGGACCAACTCGCCGCGCACGGCGTCACCACCGCGCTCGACATGACCATCTGGCCGCCCGAAAAACTCGCCGCGCTGCGAAACCAGCTGGGCACCACCGACATTCGTAGCGCGGGCACGCCGATCATCGGTGCGGGCGGTATGCACGCGCAGATTCCCGGCATGGCCGAACACGCCATCATCCGCGGCCCGGAGGAGGCCGAGGCAATGGTCGCCGAGCGCGCCGCGGCAGGCTCGGATTACATCAAGATCATGCTGGAAGCGCCCGGCAAGGGCGGGCCCGATGCCGCCGCCGCCAAAGCGGTGGTCGCGGCGGCGCACGCGCGCGGGCTCCGAACCGTCGCCCACGCGGCCTCGCTTGGCGCGTACGCGCTCGCCTCGGACGTTGGCGCCGATGTCGTCACGCACGTGCCGATGGATGGGCAGCTACCGGCCGAAGAGGTGCGCCGGATGGCCGCCGAGGGCCGCGTCGCCGCACCCACCCTCGTCATGATGCAGGGCACAGCAACGGCTTTGGGTGTTCTGGGGTTCGCCGATTGTCTGGCCACCGTCGCCGCGCTACAGGCCGCCGGTGTCGAAATCCTGGCGGGCACCGACGCCAACGCCACACCGGGTATCCCGTGCCAGCCGCCGCACGGCGAGTCACTGCACCGCGAGTTGGAACTGCTCGTCACCGCGGGCCTGCCGCCGGTGGACGCCCTACGCGCCGCAACATCATTGCCCGCCAAGCACTTCGGCCTGTCCGACCGCGGCGCGATCGCGCCAGGCAGGCGCGCCGACCTCGTCCTGCTCGACGGCGACCCGCTGGCCGACATCCGCGCCACCCGCGCCATCGCCCGAATCTGGTGCGGCGGCATCCCGCGCTCCTGATCAGACGCCGAGGCCGCCCGCGAGTACCGAGTACCGGGCAAGCCGTCGGGGTGTCGTCCCACTGCCTGGACGACACCCTGACGGCTCCCCGTTAGAGCGAGATCACTCCCTGTGACCGCAAGATCCTGGTGAGATTGGCGCTCACCAAGCCCGCCGCCCGCAGTACCGCCTCGGCCACCGCCGGGACCCGCGGCAACTCGACCACCGTTGCCGCCAGCGCGGCCACGACCTCACCGGCGGGCCCGCGCACCGGCGCCGCGACACAGGCCAGGCCGAATCGGCTCAGGTCGGTGTCGTAAGCGAGTCCCCTTTCCCGCGTCACGGCGAGTCGGCGGTTCCACTCTCGGGCCGAAAACCCCTCGGGTGGGGTGGGATCGGCCCGGCCGACGGCCAGGGCCTGCTCGGCGGCGGTACCGGGCGGCAGCAGCACCCCGGCCCGCAGCGGAAAGATCTCATCGATCTCGCGCCCGATACCGCCGATCAGCATCGTGTGCCCCCGATCGGTCACCGACAGGCTGAAACCACCCCGATCCGTCGCCGCCGTCAGCTGCCCCAGCGGTCGGGCCGAGGCGGCCCGCAACAACCGCGCGGGTTGCCACGTCTGCCCGAGCCGGAACACCCGGGGTCCGATCTGATAGCGGCCGCTGCGGCGTTGCACCGCTCCCTCCACGACCAACTGATTGAGCAGCCGGTAGGCCGTGGCCTTCGGCAACCCTGCGTCCGACGCCAGCTGGGTCAAACCCAGTTCGTCACCGTGCGCGAGCACCTCCAACAGGGCAAATGCCCCCTCGAGCACGCCGCGGCCCCCCATGGCCGCTCTTTCGATCGTCGCTTCGCTCACTCTCTGTCCTCCCATGCAGATAACGCAACGAACCGAGCACGTGGTCCTTATCGCTCGTGGTCCGACAAATGGAACGCCCGGTTCGCTGATCAGACCGGCGCCTTCCGCGGCGGGCCGGTCGGCCACAGCATTGATCCGTCGCGCTGAACGGGCGCCGGACGTTTCTCGCTTACCGCGAAGAGTCTCCGGCCCCCGCCCTTCACCCGCGTTTCACCGACGTCTCACGGCGTCGAGTCGACGGGGACCGGGGAGGGCGTCGACGACTCGGGGGATATTTCGGGCAGACGAAATCGAGGGAGATCACATGGTCGACAGTCTTTTCGCAGACGTGTCATATTTTCAATCGCCGGTCGACGATTCCTATCCGTTCGGAATCTTGAGCTTCCGCTCCAACGACGGCACGTTTCGCGATCCGAACTTCGCCGCGAACTACGAATGGGCTTGCCGGGCAGTCGATTCCGGCCGTTTGGCGTGCTTCATCGTCTACTTCTACTGGCGGCCGAACTGGCTGGAGACGGTGGACACGCACCGCGAGATGGTCGCGCGGATGGGTGGTCCGCACCCGCGGATGATCACGATGATCGACGTCGAATCGGGCGGAAATCCCGGCGGCGATCAATCCGGCGGCATCAACGCGGCGTACTGGAATGTGGCCGAATGGCTCGGTGACCGGCGGCGCGTAATCGCCTACGCCAACCGAGGCGATTTCTTCACCATGTGGCCCGACCGCCCGGAGGGCCTGCGAATGGTGGGCGCCGGCTACGGCAGCGACCCGAACTTGCCCGGCCAGATCGCGCATCAGTACACCGACGGTCAGGGCTGGGGTGGCGGCCTGCCCGAGGGCTGCCCGCCGTTCGGCAATTGCGACATGAACGCCGCCAACGGCCTGTCGCCCCAGGATTTCGCCGCGGCATGCGGCGTCGCAATAGAGGAGGAATTCATGTCCGCATTGAATGAAATGGAACAGCGCGAGCTGCTGGACAAGACTCGCGAAATCTGGATCCAGCTGCACGGCATCCACGGCAACGGCTGGCCGCAGCTGGGACAGAACAGTCAGGGGCAGAATCGCACCCCCGTCGACGCCATCGCCGCGATCGAAGAGGCGCTGGAACGCTCGAACACCGCTGCGGCAAAAGGCTGATATTCCCTGATCGAGTGCTGGTGCGACCGGAAATCCGGAGGGCACGCAATGTCAGGTGACTTCAATGGTGAATGTTGCCTGCGTGTTCGGCCGCAACGGTGCGGCTCGCAACAGGCTCGTCAGGCCGCGCAGTGCATCAGGTCTGGCGCGGCAAGATGATCAGCACGATTACCAGTCCCGCCACAATGCTGGCGCAGGCGGCGACGGTCGCGGCGACCGACTGCGTCAGGGCGGCTACGCCGATGGTCAATGCCAGGCACGTGGCCGAGGCCAGCACCGCGGTGCCCGGCTCGATCCCGGCGATTCTGGTCGGTCGATGATCCGTCACTGTCCTACCCCTGTTCGAGCCGGGCGGCGTGCGGCCGAGTCAGCGGCCGCACGCCGCGCGGAACGGGCTACTTGCCCAGTGCGCCCTTGGCCTTATCCACCGCGTCACCGATGGCGTCCTTGACGTTGTCCACCGCGCCCTTGACTGCGGACTCGACCTGGTCCGCCTTGCCCTCGGCGCGCAGGTCGTCGTCACCGGTCGCGTTGCCCGCGGCCTCCTTGGCCTTGCCGCCGAACTCGTCGACCTTGTTGCCGATCTTGTCGCTCAGAGACATCGAATCCTCCGCTGTGTTGAGGCGCATCCGGGTCGGATGTGCATGTCGTAAGGACACGTGGCTGCACCGGAGCGCACGCAGCAACCACTGAGACAACGATCACGTCATACTGGCAGTGACGCTTTCCGATCCACGGTGTCTACGTGATGAGCGGTGGAGGAGGTGCTGTGACCACGACAGAAACGGTTGCCGAGACCGCGCCGGACGATGCGACCCTGGTGAGCAGGGCTCGGGACGGCGACGTAAGGGCCTACGAGCAGCTAGTACTGCGCTATCAGGCGCAGATGTTTCGTCTCGCGGTCAAGATGCTCGCCGACCGCTCGGACGCCGAGGACGTCGTCCAGGAAGTATTTCTCGGCGCCTGGCGCCGTCTCCCACAGCTCAACGAGGACGGCGCCTTTGTCGGCTGGCTCTATCGCATGACAACCAACCGCTGTTTGAACATGATCCGGGCCCGTCGGCCCACGGCCGAGGTCGACCCGGACACCAAAGAATCGTCCCGCTCGGACCTCCAGCCCGAGCATGCGGTGCAGGTGAGCACGCAATTGGAGGCGCTCAACGCGGCGCTGCAGCTGCTCACGCCCGAACAGCGCGCCTGCTGGCTGCTGCGCGAGGTGCACGGGCTGTCCTACGAGGAGATCGGTGACATCGTCGAAGTGAATGCGACGGCGGTGCGCGGCCGCATAGCCCGGGCGCGAGCCCACTTGTCCGAGGTGATGAAACCATGGCGGTGAACGGAACGACAGAACAGGACTACCGGCTGCCCTGCGGCCGCGAGATCGAACATGTCTGGGATCGGCTCGACGCGGTCGAGGCGGGGCTCGGCGACGAACACGAGAAGACCTGCCCGCACTGCCGGTCCGCCCGCGACAGCCTGCATGCGCTGCGCGCGGCGACCAAGGAGCTGATCGACGAGCCGGAACCGGCGCCCCCCGATCTGACCATGCGCATCATGTCCGCGGTGCGCGCCGAGGCACGCCGCGGCCGGACGCTGAGCCTGCCGACGCCGTTGCCGGGCACGGTCGAGGTGAGCGAGCAGGCCGTCGCGACGGTGTTGCGCTACGCCGCCGATTCGGTGCCCGGCGTGCGGGCCAGGAACTGCCGGGTGCGCAGCGTCGGGCTGGGCCAGGACGGGGCGGCCCAGGTCGAGGTGGAGCTGGCGGTCGCTATCCGGTTCGGGCACACCACGATCGGCGATGCGTTGCCCATCGTGCGTGAACGGGTCACCGCCGCAGTCGATGCCCAGATCGGACTCACGCTGGTGGCGCTGGATCTGATCGTCGCCGATATCTACCACGAAACGGGAGAAGCGCCACGATGACGACCGATGCTGTCTCCGATGTGGTGATCGAAACCCCCGTCGTCGCCGCGGTCGCCGCACAGGCAGCGTGCGCGACGCCGGGCGTGGTGCGGCTGGAACCCGGTGTGCGCGGGCTGGTCTCGGCCTTGGTGCGGGTGGGCAAGCAGCGGCTGACGGTTGCCGACCCCGCGCCGTCGGAGGGCGTGCGAGTGCGCAGAAGCGCCTCGGGCGCGCTGAGTGTGCAAGTGGACGTGGTTATTTCGGCCGACCGCGTGGCAGCGGCGGTCGGTCACGCAGTGCAAGAGGAGGTTTCGCGGGTGGTGTTCGAACAGACCGGGCAGACGGTCGACGAGGTGTCGGTGTCCATTCTCGATATCGAACCGGAGCGAACGTGAGTTCTGAGGTCATCGCTTTGATTCTCGGGGCGCTGGACACGATCGACGGCATCCGCCCCGCGACGCCGCTCGGCGCGGAGAGCCCGGCCTGGTGGCCGTGGGACCCACGGGGTTTCTCGGTCGATCTCGGGCACGGCCGGGTCGAGGTGCGGGTCGCGGCGGGCCAGCTGCCGTTGGCGCCGCTGCTGGAGAAGGCCACGGCGGCCGTGCGTACCGCGTTGACCGGCACCGATTGGTCCGATGCCCGCCTGCGCCTGGTCGTCGCCGAACTCGACTCAGCGGCCTTCGGCAAGGAGGAAGGAGTTACCTAGCTCACACCCTGTGGCCCGTGACGATCGGGCCGGACTCGGTGTCGATCTGTATGAAGCCCGATATCCGCTGTACCCCAAGGGAAAACAGGAGGAGCAATGAGCGCGACGACCACCGAGAAGACAACCGACAACAAGGCTCAGCCGAGTAGGACATCCTCGGCATCGGAGAAGCCGTCCGAGAAGGACAGCAAGCTGGTCAGCGAGCAGGGCACCACCACGATCGCCGATATCGTCGTGCAGAAGGTGGCCGGTCTCGCGGCGCGCGAGGTGCGCGGCGTGCACGATCTCGGCGGCGGCGCGGCGCGGGCGTTCGGCGCCATCCGCGACCGCATCCCCGGCGCGTCCGCCAGTATCGGCCAGGGGGTTTCGGTCGAGGTGGGCGAGACCCAGGCCGCCGTCGATCTCGAGCTCGTCGTCGAATACGGCGTCGCCATCGCCGAATTGGCGCGGGCGGTGCGGCGCAATGTGATCAACGCGATCGAGCAGATGACCGGGTTGTCCGTCGTCGAGGTGAACATCAACGTCAACGACGTGTACATCCCCGGCGACGACGACGAACCCGCGCCGAGCAGCCGGGTGCAGTAGATGAGTGCCACAGCGATCTGCCTCGCGGTCGGGCTCGCACTCGGATTCGCCGGTGCGTTCGGCGGATTCGGCGCCTTCACCATCGTGCTGCTGTTCGCCGTGCTCGGCCTGCTGGTCGGCCGTTGGTTGGACGGCGAGCTCGATCTGGCCGGACTGCTCCAATCGGCACAGCGCAAGGGCAGGCGATGACCACCGCCGTGATCGCCGACGAGTACCCCGGCGTCACCACCTTCGCGCCGCGCGCGGTCCGGCGGATCGTCGCGCAGGCCGCCCGTGAAGTGGCCGGCGTTGGTGCCGATGTGCAGGTGGACGCCGAGGTCTTCGCGGACCGGACCGCACTGGATGTCCGGCTGCCGATCCGGTACCCCGCACCGGTCGGCCGGGTGACCGAGGCGTGCCGCGCGCACCTGGCCCGTCGGACCCGCGAGCTGACCGGCCTGGCGGTGACCGGGATCGACATCGTGGTGGCCGCGTTGACCACCGACACCGAAACCGGAAGGAGGGTGCGGTGATTCGCCGACCGCGCCGGGCGATCCCGGCGATCGTGGTCGCCGTGCTGGTGCTCGCCGTCTGCGTGGCGGTGGCGGTGTCGCTGATCCAGCGTCTGGTCGGTGCGCGGGAGTACCTCTCCTATGACACCGTCGCCACCAACCTGCACGGGCTGACCTGGCACGACATGCCGGTGCTCGTCGTTGGTGTGGCCGCCGCGGCGCTCGGGTTCGTACTGCTGGCGTTGGCGCTGTGGCCGGGCCGGGCGGCGGTGTTGCCGCTCGCCGCCGACGACGGAATATCGGCGGGCGTGACGCGCGGCGGGCTGCGCTCGGCGCTGCGCAGCACCGCGGGCACGGTGGACGGCGTCAGCGCGGCGCGAATCAAGGTGCGCCGCAAAGCGGTCAAGGTATCCGCTCGGACCGACCGGGCCGGATCCGACGGCCTGCCCGAAGCCATCTGCGAGACGCTCACCCGCCGGGTCCAGGAGATCGGCCCGCAGCCGGTGCGCCGGGTTCGAGCCAAGTTGCGCGGACCGAAGACAGGAGAGACAGGATGAGCCGAACCAACCGCCCGGCCGCATTGAACCGGACCATGCTCGGGCTCACCGGACTGCTGCTGCTCGCCGCGGGCGTCCTGGCCATCGCCGCGCATTACGGGCGGCTGCGCTGGGTGCGGTCGGACGACACCCTCGTCCCCGGCACCGCCGCCCCGCCCACCTGGGTGCTGTGGGCCGCGGTCGCCGTCGCCGTGCTGCTCGGCCTGCTGTGCCTTCGCTGGTTGCTGGCGCAGGTGTTCCGGATGCCCAAGTCGGTGACCTGGCGTACCGGCGGCACCGAATGGGCGGGGACCACCATTCTGGAATCGTCGACGGCCGCGGACCCGGTCGCCACCGATATCGAAAGTTACGAGGGCGTACGGACGGCGTCCGCCTGGTTGTCCGGCGAGCGCACCGCGCCCGAACTGCACCTGGTGGTCACCGCGGAACCCACCGCCGACATAGCCCAATTGCGGCGCAGAATTCTCGGCCACGCGGTGACCCGGCTGCGCGAGGCGCTCGAGGTCGATGTCATCCCCGTCACGCTCGAGCTCGACTTCGCCGAGGATCGACGGCCCGCCCGAGTGCGCTGATCGGTTGCTGCCATCCTTGAAACCGATCTCGGCGACCCGTGCGTGGCGTATTGCCGGACGAGTCTGCCCAGGTGCGCCCCATGATCGCCGCGACAGATGACCGCTTAGTCCTGTTCGCCGCGAAATTCTCAGTCGCGCCGCTAGCCGAGGCGGGCGCGGCATCGGGGGTCGGCCTACGGTAGTTTTACGCGATGGATCATCTCCGGCCCGTGCTCAGGCGGGCGGAGGGTCGACGCGTCGGAGGTAGCGAAGTGGCGATGCCAGGCAACCGGTTTGGTGGAGCGAGCTCGGGTCGGTCGAGCCGAGAGGACGTAGTGCTCGGCGGCGTGGGTATTCGGGTGGGTGCCCGATGAGCGCCGACGGGAAGGCCAGGGAACTGGAAGCCGAAGTGCGGTCGGTAGATTCGATCCGAATTCTTTCCATCACCGGCGAGATCGACATGGCCTCCGCGCCGCGATTCCAGTCGGCGGTGGACGAGGCGCTGCTCGATCGGCCCGCGACGCTCGTGGTGGATCTGTCCCAGGTGGAGTTCTTCGGCTCCGCCGGGCTGAGCGTCCTGCTCGTCGCCGCCGAGGCGGTGCCGCAGGGCCAGCTGCGGGTGGTGGCGTCGACCCCGGTGCGTCGGCCGATCGAGGTGACCGGGCTGGACAAGCTGCTCAGCGTGTTCAACAGCGTGGACGACGCGCTCGCCGTGGAGCAACCGCGCCGCCCGGCCTGAGGTCGCGGAGGTAGCTCAGCGCTGCCGAGGGAGCCGGACGACCTGGACGAAGAAGTCGTCGATGTGCTTGATGGCCGTGACGAACTGGTCCAGGTCCACCGGCTTCGTCACATAGGCGTTGGCGTGCAGTTTGTAGCTGCGCAGGATGTCTTCCTCGGCCGCCGAGGTGGTCAGCACGACCACTGGGATGTGCGTTAGCTCCGGATCGGCCTTGATCCGCTCGAGAATCTGGCGACCGTCGTATTTCGGTAGGTTCAGGTCGAGCAGGATGAGATCCGGCCGCGGCGCGTCCGCGTAGGCACCCTGCCGGTAGAGGAAGTCGAGCGCCTCCTGGCCGTCGTGGGCGACGTGCAGGGTGTTGCCGATCTTGTTGTCCTCGAAGGCCTCCCTGGTCATCAGTTCGTCGCCGGGGTCGTCCTCCACGAGCAGGATGTCGATGGGCTGGCCGGGGGTCGTCAAGAGGGATCTCCTTGCGCGGGTCGGTGCTGTGTCAGGGGCGAGACAGGCTGGGTCAGGGGGACAGACTGGATCAGGGGGAGACAGGCTGGCTCGACGGGCTGATTTCGCCCGGCAGGATAGTTTCGCCGGAAGGGGCGGATTCGCCAAGCGGGCCGGTTTCGTCCGAGGAACTGCTCTCGCCCAGGGAGCTGGTTTCGTCCGGCGCGCTGGTTTTCTCCGGAACGACGGGGGAGTTCAAGGTGAACCAGAAGCGGGTGCCCTCGGTGTACTCGGTATCGAGCCAGATCTTGCCGCCATGGTGTTCGACGATCTTCTTGCACAGCGCGAGCCCGATGCCGGTGCCGGTGTATTCCTCCCGGCTGTGCAGCCGTTGGAAGATCACGAACACCTTCTCGGCGAACTCCGGCGGAATGCCGATCCCATTGTCGGACACCGAGAATCGCCAGCCACCGGTGTCGCCGTCCGGGGCACAATCGAGCCGGACCACCGGCGACCGGTCGGGTGCGCGGAACTTGATCGCGTTGCCGATCAGGTTCTGCCACAGCATGGTCAGCAGCGTCGGGTCGCCGGTGATCTCGGGCAGCTCATCGGGACGTTCCAGCCGCAGATCGGTGTCCTCGGCCGCCGCCGCGAGGTTGGTCATCGCCTTGTCCAGGGTCTGATCAAGACCGATCGGTATGTTGCCGTCGATGACGCGACCGACCCGGGAGAAGGTGAGCAGGTCGTTGATCAGCACCTGCATGCGCTTGGCGCCGTCCACCGCGTAGGCGATGTATTGGATCGCGCGCTCGTCGAGTTGGTCGCCGTAACGCTTTTCCAGCAGCTGACAAAACGCTGCGACCTTGCGCAGCGGCTCCTGTAGATCGTGTGAGGCCACGTAGGCGAACTGCTCGAGTTCGGCATTGGAGCGGCGCAGCTCCACCGTCTGCGCGTCCAGCTCGGTGGTCTGCTCGGCCAGCGCCGCCTCCTGGACCCGGGAGGACGCCAGCTCGGCGACGACCCGGCGGCGCATGCCCTCCACCGCCTCCGCGACGGTGGCGAGATCGGCGGGTCCGCGCGCGGTGATGTGATGGTCGAAGTCGCCGTTGGCGACGCGCAGGGATGCCGCCTCCAGATCGTCGAGCGGGCGGGCCACCAGCTTGCGCACCAGGATGGTCAGCGCCACCGCGGCCAGCAGGAAGGCGGCGACCATAGCGCCCAACGCCGTATCGCGAACGTTCCTGGTACGTGCCAACTCCGCGCTGTCCCGGTCGACGGCGGCGGTGAGGTCGGCGTTCTGCGTGGCGAACAGCGCGCGGATATGGTCGAACGTCGTTTTACCGCGCGTCGACGAGGCGGCGTCGACCGCGCTGCCAATGGAGACCCTGGCGACCAGCGGTTCGGCGTAACCGGTGCGCCATTCGTCGGCGGCACGCTCGACCGCGTCGAGATCGGCGAGCAGTTGTGGACGGTCGGCGAGCAGCTCGCGGATCCGGCCCGCGGCTCGGGCCTCGTCCTGCTTTCCGTCGAAATACGGGGCGAGGAACTGGGCATCGGCGCCGATCGCGTAGCCGCGAATGCCGGTTTCCTGGCTGAGCAGCGCACTTTGCAGCCGGTAGGTCTCCGCGGCGGCGGGATGTAGCCGGTCCACCAGTCGGTCGGCGACGTTGTTGGTCTTCGTGAGCAGCTGCGCCCCGATCACGGCGCCGGCGATCACCAAGATCACCATGAGCGCCAAGACCAGCATGAACCAGCCCTGCACGGTCAGCCGACCGGCCAGCGACCGGTTTCTGGAAGACGTCGTCATCGATTGTCCTGATTCAGGTTTCGGTGATTCCACTGCAAGTACATGACCGCCACGTCGTCGGCCAAACCGCCGTGTGCCTCGGCGAGCTCCTCCGCGCGCCGGATCAACTCGTCGACGAACACGGCGGGCTCGGCAGCGGTGACCGTGCGAGCCAACTCCAGCAGGCCCTCCTCGCCGAGCCGGTCCTGACCCGCGTCGGTGTGGCCCTCGAACAGGCCGTCGGTGAACAGCATCAGGCCCGAGTCGACGGGCAGCGCGATCTCGTGGCTGCACCAGTTGGCGCGGCCCGGCAGGAAGCCGAGTGCCGGACCGCCCGGCACCTCGACCCAGTCCACCGCCGAGCCGGTGCGCAGCAGCATGCCGGGATGCCCGGCCCGGGTGACCAGGACGCTGTGATCGTGCGGTCGCAGGGTCAGGCTGGTCAGGGTGGCGAAGGTCTGTTTGCCGGTGCGCTCGGCCAGCAGCACCTCCTCCAGCAGATGCAACTGCCGAAGACCGAAGATGTCGCTGAGCACCAGGGTGCGCCAGGCCAGGCGCAGGGCCACCCCGGTCGCGGCCTCGTCGGGGCCGTGCCCCGCGACGTCGCCGATCAGCACGTGCACGGTGCCGTCGGCCTGTTGCACCACGTCGTAGAAGTCGCCGCCGAGCAGTGCATTGGCCCGGCCGGGGCGATAGCGCGCGACGATGTCGACGGAGCGCTCGCCGCGCAGCAGCGGGGTCGGCAGCAGGCCGCGTTCGAGCCTGGCGTTCTCCTGCGCGCGCATCTGGCTGGCCCGCAGCGCCGCGGCGGCGCGCTCGGCCTGTTTTCGCTGGATCGCGTAACGCACCGCGCGGCTGAACAACTCGGGTTCGATGCGGCCCTTCACCAGATAGTCCTGGGCACCTTCGGCGACTGCGGCCAAGCCGATCTGCTCCTGATCGAGGCCGGTCAGCACTACCACCGCGACCTGGTCGGTGTACTCGCGCACCCTGGCCAGTGCCTCGAGTCCTTGGGCGTCGGGCAGGTGCAGGTCGAGCAGCACGCAGTCGGGTAGACCGGCGGCCAGTCGCTCCCTGGCCTCGGCGACCGACCGCACCCACCGCACCGGTAGACCCGGCGCGCCGTCGGCGATCAGCTCCTCGACCAGCAGGGCATCGGCCTCATCGTCCTCGACCAGCAGCACCGATAGGTCCTGCCAGTTCCAGACCGCGGCGTCGAGGGGCTTGCTACCGCCCCCGCCAAGGAGGCTCGTGCGCCCGCTTTGCCCGGAAAGCATCGACTCCGGTCTCCTTTCATCCGCGTTGCTACTCATCGTCGCTGGACACGACTTACGCGGAATACCCAGAATTCCGGCGAGCACCCTTGACACCTTGCAGGTCACGATGCCACATCGGGGTCGACTGCCTCGCCAACACGCGGGCAGTGTGTGAACCTGGCCACTGAATCCGGCCGAGGACCGGGCGATCTCGACCTGGTGCGCCGGGCACGGCCTACCCGGTGCGCCAGGTGGTGAAGTCGAATTCGAGGTATTGCTCACCGGCAGAAGGGATATGGGTGAGCGTGAGGTCGGCGACATTGCCCTGATCGGTCTGTACGCAGAGGTGACTGCCGGCAGGCAGGTGGTACATGTTGTCGAGGGTTTTGGTCCAAGCGGCCGGTGGGATCGCCGTGCAGCGGTCGCGGCCGCTGCCCGCGTCGTCTCGCGGGATGGCGAAACGCGCAGCGCCATGGGTCATGGCATTGAGGGAGTCGGCAGTTCTGGACGGGCTCATGTCCACGCCGAGCACGTTCTGATCGTGGACTTGCCCGGTGTCCAAGTCGATACCCTCGACATTGGCCAGCTTCAGGTTCTGCCGGTAGGCGAGGGGCGGCGGTGCGGTGGTAGTCGGCAGCACGGAGGGACCGGGGCCAGGGGAGTTGATCGATGAGGTCGGCGAGGTCGACGGCGAGTCCGAACTCGTGCACTGGGCGACGACGCCGAAGATCACCGCGACCACGACGCCGACCACCCCCGCGGCCCCGCCGACCTTTGTCCAGAAGTGGGTGGAGTCAGCCGACCCGCCACCGCTCGGTGCGGGACTGTTCTGTGACATCCGTTGCTTCCCCCTGTCGCCGGATCGGTGCCTGCGACCGTCGAGCCGCAGCCCGCGCCGCAGAACCGCCTCGCATGGGGCGAGGCACGAAAGACCTTACATAGCAAGCGGCTATCTCGGCGTGGGTTTTCGCGAACCCCACCCGCGGTGGCATCCGCTCGACGCGGCTCTGTATTGTTTGCAATAGCAACTAGTTGCGCAGGTCAAGCAGTCTGCTGGTGAAAATGGTGCGGCCCCTTGCCCGCTGGCCGGTCCGCCGCGCACCGGTAGGCTCGCCGACCTGTTGCACGCTGAGATCAGTTGGCAGAGCAGTTCGCTTGTGGCACATGGCAGACAGCCGACCAGAATAAGGGCGCACATGACGAATTCCACCACCCAGGCAGCGCCGCCGGGGGACGCGGTCGAGGGCACCGCACTGTCGCACCGGCAGATCATGACCATCCTGTCCGGCCTGCTACTCGGCATGTTCCTGGCCGCCCTCGACCAGAACATCGTGAGCGTGGCGATCGTGAAGATCTCCAACAGCTTGCACGGATTCGATGAACAGGCATGGGCCACAACGGCGTACCTGATCACCGCGACGATCACCACGCCGCTGTACGGCAAGCTCGCCGATATCTACGGGCGTAAACCGTTCTACCTGACGGCGATCGGGCTGTTCATCATCGGCTCGGTCGCCTGTACCTTCGCCACCTCGATGTATCAGCTGGCCGGCTTCCGGGCGTTCCAGGGCCTCGGGGCTGGTGGCTTGATGTCGTTGGCGTTCACCATCATCGGCGATATCGTGCCCGCCCGCGAACGGGTGCGCTACCAGGGCTATTTCATGATGGTCTTCGGCACGGCCACCGTGCTCGGCCCGGTGCTCGGCGGCTTCTTCTCCGACTACGACACCCTCGGCGGCATCGACGGCTGGCGCTGGGTGTTCCTGGTGAACGTGCCGGTCGGGGCGCTCGCCCTCACCGTGGTCGCCAAGGTGCTCAATGTGCCGCACCAGCGCCAGCATCATCGCATCGACTGGTTCGGCGCGGTGGCGCTGGCGGTCTGTGTGGTGCCGCTGCTCGTCGTCGCCGAGCAAGGCAGACACTGGGGTTGGACCTCGCGCCGGGCGTTGATCTGCTACGGCATCGGTGTGCTCGGCTTGCTGCTGTTCGTGCTCGTCGAGTACCTGATGAAGGACGCGGCGCTGATTCCGTTGCGGCTGTTCAAGAGTTCGACCTTCAGCGTCACCATCGCGGGCGGCTTCATCGTCGGCATCGCCATGTTCGGCGCCATCACCATGGTTCCGCAGTACTTCCAAGTGGTGCGCGGGTTTTCGCCGACGAAGGCGGGCCTGCTGATGTTGCCGCTGGTGCTCGGCATCACCATCGGCTCGCAACTCGCGGGCCGGATCACCAAGAAGACCGGACGCTACAAGATCCTGCCGGTGGCAGGCACGTTCATCATCGCGGTGGGCGCGGCGCTGTACGCGCAGGTGCACTACGACAGCCCGCTGTGGCAGCCGCTGGCCTACGGCGCGGTGATCGGGCTCGGCCTCGGTGGCTGCATGCAGACGTTGATCATCGCGGCGCAGAACGCTGGCCCGCGGTCGGACATGGGCGTGTCCACCGCGTCGGCGACGTTCTTCCGGCAGATGGGCGGCACCCTCGGTGTCGCCGTGTTCTTGACAATTCTGTTCAACCTGTTGCCGCACAAGATCATCGACGCGTTCGGCGGCGAATTGCCGCCCGGCTTCGGCCCCGAGCAACTCAGTGCCATGCAGAGCAACACCAGCGGCATCGCGGACCTGCCCGAGCAGTTGCAGGTGCCGATCCTGACCGGCTTCACCGATGCCATGCACGGCGTGTTCTACGCCGCCGCCGGGGTGGCGCTGCTGGCCTGCCTGGTGCTGATGTTGATGAAAGAGATTCCGCTGCAGGATGATCCGGTACCCGCGGCTGCGCGGAAAACCCCGCCGGTGGTGGCGTCGAGCTGGGACGAGGATCAGGTCTGGGAGGGTGCCGCGCAGGTGCTCTCGGAACCGGAACCGGTGCTGGCAGGCGCCGTCGGCAGGCCCGCCCCGGTCGAGCACCACAGCAACGGCTCGCACCAGTTCGCCACGGCGGCAGCCAGTTCCACGGTGACCGTGCTCGACTCGTCGGATGGCTTCGGCGAGTACGGCGAACGCGCGATCGGCGGGCACATCCGTCGCGAAGACGGTCGTCCGGTGCCCGGCGCCGCGCTCACGCTGATCGACCAGCGCGGGCATCAGGTGTCCCGGGCGACCGGAAATGTCGAGGGCCGCTACCTGATCGGCGTGCCAGAGACCGGCAGCTACGTGCTGATCGTCTCGGCGAATGGTCACCAACCCGCGGCCGTCACGGTCGCGGTCGGGCACGAGGCGCAGCACATCGAGCTCACCCTGCTCGGTTCCGGCGAGCTGTCGGGGGTGGTCCGGTCGGCCGGTCGCGGCACGCCGCTGCCCGGCGCGACCGTCACCCTGACCGACCCGCGCGGCGAAGTGGTCGGCACGGCCATCAGCGCCGCCGACGGCGCGTACACCTGCCACGGCATCGTCTCCGGCACCTACACAGTGGTCGCGATGGCCGAGCACATGCGACCCAGCGCAACCACGCTCACCGTCCCCGACACCGGTCTGCTCCGCCACGACATCGAGCTGGCCCCGATGGCCGTACTCACCGGCTCGGCCGTGACCGACGACGGCCGAGTGGTCCCGGACGCTCAGATCAGCATCCTGGACGCGACCGGCGACCTCACCGCGACGGCACGCACCGACGAGAACGGCCGCTACGTCGTCAGTGATCTTTCCGAGGGGCGGTACACGGTCGTCGCCCGCGGTTACCCACCGGCCACCAGTCAGGTCACCGTCGCGGGCGGCGAGGTCGAGCACGATGTGAAACTCGGCTACCAGCCCGACGATTCGCCGGATCAGACTCGGCCGTGATCGCTGCCTCGTCGTCGCGGGCATCGACGCCCCTGCCGAATTGTGCTGCCCGGCAGGGGCGATCGCGTCAGCCGGTGAGCAGGGCGGTGAGGGTGTCCGGGGTCCAGCCGAGATCGGCGCCTGGGCGGGTCGCCAGGTAGGTGGCGGTGACTTCGACGGTCCAGCCGTGCGATTCGATCAGACCGGCGGCCAGGTGGCGTAGATAGGTGGCCGACGGTGAGTTACCCGGAAGGTCGGTGTGCTGCCATGGCGCGGTGCAGGTGATGATCGGGTGGCCGTCGAATGTCCCAGCGCACGAGAGCGTTTCGTATCGACCCGGCCCGAGCGGCGCGCGGCCGCGGGTGATCGCTTCGGTCAGATCCAGGTCAGTGCCGGGCAGTCGGTACATCTCCTGGGCGGCGATATCGGAGAACTGCGCCGTGGTGAGGAGATAGGCGCGGGCGGCGGTCCGGCCGGGCCCGTCCGGATCATAGAACGCCCGCCCGCCGGTCCACACCAGCGATTCGGTGGCGAAATACAGCACGCCCGGCAGCATGATCGGCACCGAGCGCGCGGGCTCGGCCGGATCGCGGCAGCCGGGCACCGCACGCGCGCCACCCTCGGGTGTGCCGCCCGCGAGGTAGCACCGCAGCCGGCTGAGGTGCATGTTCGACCCGTACGCCGCGTACCAGACCAGGCCCGTTGCCCGGCCATCGCCGTTATCGGTCACCCCACCATCTTGCCGCCGGAGACGTCAACTCCGCTGGAACACCGCCCGCCACCGCGGATAGCCGGGCTGTCCGGCGGGGGCTACCTGCTCGACGCGGATCGGCTGGAGACCGTCGCGGGCGAACGCGTCGATCTCGGCTCGGGTGAGTGGCCACGGCGGGCCGTCGATCTGCTCGCCGTCCGCGCGGATACCGGCGATGACCAGCAGATCGCCACCGGGGGCCACCAGCCGCGCGACGTTCGCGGTCGCGTCGGCGCGCAACGACACCGGCAGTGCCTGCACGGTGATCGACTCCACGACCAGGTCGAACGCGCCGAGCCACGCGGCGGGCGGATCGAGCAGATCGGCCACCACGTAATTCACGCTGGACGACGGAAAACGTTCTCGCGCAACCTTTATCGCGGTCTCGGCGATATCGAACGCGGTCGTGTCGAAGCCGAGCCCGGCAAGATGCTCGGCATCGCGCCCCAACCCGCAGCCGACCACCATCGCCCGCATCCCGCCGCCCACCCGTTCATGCCGCTCCAGCCAATCGACCAGCAATGGATTCGGCTCGGCGGCATCCCACGGCACCACCGCCGCGCCGTCGGCCGCCGCCACGTACAACCGCTCGAACCAGCCGGTCGGATCACCTTGCGCCAGCGAATCAGCGGCAAGCTGGTTCGCATCCGCATTACGAGAATTGGTCACCGCGCGAGTCTGTCAGGCGCCTCCGGCGACCGCACGACGAGGATCAGCAGGTCATGGTTTGCGTGCGACGGCGCCGTATGAGTACACCGACGTGGTCGCGCCAACAAAGATGTCGGCGCGCCACTCGGTGATCTCCACGAAGCCGGGCTCGACCATTTCCAGGCCCTCGAACGCCGCCTTGATCTGCGTGGCCGGGCGCGGGTTGTAAGGCACGGCGCCGGTCTTCGCGTACTCCTCACAGAGTTTCACGAATGCCTTGTTCTCATCCGAGGTGTCCCACAGGGTGAGGTAGCTGCCGGACGGCACCGCGTCCAGCACCGTGCGCACGATGCGCTGGGACTCTTCGAACGAATCGGCATGGCCGAGCACGCCCATGAACATGACGCCGACCGGCAGATCGAAGTTCAAGATGTTCTCGGCGTCGGCGATGATCTGCTCCGGCCGGTGGATATCGGAATCGACGTAGGTCGTGACGCCCTCGCGGGTGGTGCTGGTCAGCAGCGCACGAGCGTGGGTGAGCACGAGCGGGTCGTTGTCGACGTAGACGACCTTGGCGTCCGGTGTGATTTCCTGAGCGACCTGGTGCGTGTTCTGCATTGTCGGCAAGCCGGTGCCGATATCGAGGAACTGTTTGATGCCTTGGTGGGCAACGAAACCCACGGTGCGGATCAGGAACTGCCGCGACTGCACAGCCATCGTCCGAATGTCGGGATAGATCTCCAAACTTTTGTCGCCGACGATCTGGTCGATCTCGTAATAGTCCTTGCCGCCCATCCAGTAATTCCAGATGCGGGCCGAATGTGGAACGTCGGTGCGGATCAATGTGCCGCGCTCTTCGGACATGATGTGGACTCCTCGGCAGTAATCGGGTCTATGACGAGTCCGCAGCACGCACCCACATCGCACCGCGTCCAGGGTCAGCTATCTGGTCCCCGACGGTACAAGGTTCAACCCGGTCAGGAGGGTGGGATGGCGAGGAAATACCGTGTCGATCGACGGGGTATCAGTCGGGCAGGTTCCACTACAGTTAATGAAGTGCTACTAGATGACCGAAGAGCTGGAGGGGTGCGAGCGAATGGCAACTGAGTCGACCGGCACCGGGCAACCCGCCACGCACCCCGTCGCGGCCACTTTCGACCTGCTCGGCGACCGCCTGACGCTGACCATCCTTCGGCACGCTTTCGTGAACCGCACCCGCCGGTTCAACCAGTGGATCGAACGCACCGGCGCTCCGCCCGCCGTGCTCACCGCGCGCCTCGCCGCCCTGGTCGACGCGGGCGTGCTGGTCCGGACGCCGCAGCCGGGATCGCCGGACCGCTTCGACTACCTGCTGACCGAGCTGGGCCTGGCGACCTGGGAAATCCTGGTTTCCGTGTGGGGCTGGCAGCGTGCGTGGACCGCCGAGGGCGCGCTGCATCCGGACCTGGTGCACGGCGCGTGCGGACATCGGGGACCGCCGGTGCTGATGTGCCGCGGCTGCGGCCGCACGGTGACTGCCCGCGATACCGAGGTCGACCTCGGCGACGATGCGTTGTGGCGCTTCACGTCCAGTGGCCGGCGCCGCGCCCGTGCCGCCGTTTCCGCGCATACCGATATGCAGTTCGATGAGGTGATGGCCGCGATCGGGGACCGCTGGAGCGCCACCGTGACGGGTCTCGCGCTGGCCGGTGTGCGGCGGTTCAGCGCGTTCCGCGCGGCCATGGACATGTCACCGACCACCCTGACCGAGCGACTGTCCCGCCTCTGCGACGCCGAGATCCTGCGCCGGTCCGGTACTGGATCCGGCCGCGAATACCGGTTGACGCCGCGCGGGCGGGCGCTGTTCGCGATATTCGCTTTCCTACTCGCCTGGTCGGAGCTGGCGCATCCAGGAGCGCCCGAACCGGGCCTGCGCATCCGGCATCGCGAATGTGGTGCGGTGCTGGTGCCCGCGTTGCGTTGTCGTGGCTGCGATGCCCGGCTCGAGCGCACCGATGTCCGGTTCGAACCGGTGTCGCGGGCCGTACTCGACCGCCTCGCCTGAGGCGTCCCACCAGGCATCCTTGACACTTCTGGCTGAGACGCGTATCACTTCATTAACTGTAGTGGAGGTGGTAAGACGTGACGCTCAAGGAAGAACTCATCGCACCGGCCGCGCAAGCGCTGACCAACCCGTATCTGGCGGGCCCGTACGCCCCCACCGCCGCGGAGGTCACCGCGACCGACCTCGCCGTGCTACACGGCGAACTGCCCGCCGATCTCGATGGCGTCTATGTGCGCAACGGCCCGAACCCGCAATTCGCGCCGATCGGTCGCTACCACTGGTTCGACGGTGACGGCATGCTGCACGCGGTGCATTTCGAGAACGGCAAGGCCACTTACCGCAACCGCTTCATTCGTACCACCGAGTTCGCGGCCGAGCGCGCCGCCGGAACGGCGTTGTGGCGCGGTGTGATCGAGCCGTGGGACGACAACCCGCCGGGCGATCGCCGGGAACGCAACTCCGCCAACACCGACGTCGTCTTCCACCATGGCAACCTGCTGGCACTGTGGTATCGCGCGGGCAAACCGTATGCGCTGGACCCGATCAGCCTGGAGACCCGCGGTGTCGACACCTTCGGCGGCACACTGCCCGGTGAGGTCTCCGCACATGCCAAAGTCGATGAGCGCACCGAGGAATTCATCTTCTTCGACTACGGCATCCATGCGCCGTACCTGCGCTACGGCGTCGCCGACCCGTCCGGCAAGGTCACCCATTACACGGGGCTCGAGTTGCCCGGTCCGCGGTTGCCACACGACATGGCGATCACCGAGAACTACTCCATCCTGATGGATCTGCCGCTGTACAACGACCCGAAAGCCGCTGCGGCGGGCCGGTTCAAGCTGTTCTTCGACCGCACGCTGCCGAGCCGTTTCGCGGTGTTGCCCCGGCTCGGCGACGGCGCGCAGGCGCGCTGGTTCGAGGCCGCGCCCGGCTACATCTATCACACGGTCAATTCCTGGGAGGACGGCGACGAGATCGTCATGGTGGTCTGCCGGGTGTCGAAGCCGAGCCCGGTGTCGGACCGCACCAACCCGCTTGCGCAATTGCTCGCCTACCTCCGTCCCGAGGCGACACTGCACAGGTACCGCTTCAATATGCGGACCGGCGCCACCATCGAAGAGGCCATGGATGACGTCAATACCGAGTTCCCGGCCATCGATCAGGGCACAACCGGACAGCGCGGCCGCTGGTCGTATCAGATGCGGCTGTCGGTGGACAGCACCATGCTCTTCGACGCGGTGATCAAGTACGACCTGCACACCGGCGCCAAGCAGACCCAGCCGTTCGGCGACGGATTCTTCGGTAGCGAACTCACCGTAGTGCCACGGCCGGATCCGCGCGACGAGGACGACGCCTGGCTGACCATGTTCGCGTTCAACAGCCACACCCAACTGTCCGAGGTCTGGATCTACGACGCCGCCGACCTGGCCGCAGGACCCGTCTGCCGGCTCGGCCTGCCGGTCCGCGTGCCGCTCGGTTTCCACGCCACCTGGGTCAGCGGAGACCGGATGCGCGCGGCCGCAGAGCCGGTCGAGTGAGCGCCCCTGCGCAGATGGGTACGACAGATCACCTGCTGAGCGTCAGCCTGCCCTATTGGCAGGACCGGGATCCGTTGGATGCCCTCGCTGTCGCCGAAGCGGCCGAGAAGCTCGGCTATCACCGGCTGTGGGTCGGGGAGATGGCGACGTTCGACGCCTTCGCCGTGGCCACCGCGATCGGCCTGGCCCCGGGGCGAATTCCGTTGTGCGTAGGGCCACTGGCCGTCGATGTTCGCACTCCGGCCACCATCGCCATGGGGGTCGCGAGTGTGGCCGCGCTCACCGGCCGGTCCGTCGATGTCGCCATCGGCAGCTCGAGCACCGTCGTGGTGAGCGGCTGGCACGGTCGGGAAAGGCGCAGCACCGCAGTGCATCTGGCGGAGTCGGCCCGCATCCTGCGCGGCCTGCTCGCGGGCGAGAAGGTCGAATTCGAAGGTGCGGTGGAGCGCACCGCCGGCTACCGCCTCCGGCTGGCGCCGCCGCACTCATCGATCACCGTCGCCGCCTTCGGTGCCCGCGCCTTGGCCGCGGCCGCCCGGACCGCTGATCGTGTGGTGCTGAACTTGGTTACCCCAGAACAGGTTTCGCGGTGCGCCACATTGGTGCGCGAGGCGGCCGATCGGGCGAACCGTCCGACTCCCGCGATCGCGGTCTGGGTCACTGCCGCCGCCGACCCGACAGCCGACCTGCTCGCCAGTGTTCGCCGCGGCGCCGTGGGATACCTGCGCGCACCCGGCTACGACGCCATGTTCGAGGAGGCGGGATTCGGCGAGGTGGTGCGGCTGGCGCGCAGCGGCGCAC
The DNA here is from genome assembly GCF_019222765.1 of Nocardia iowensis. Lineage (NCBI taxonomy): Bacteria > Bacillati > Actinomycetota > Actinomycetes > Mycobacteriales > Nocardiaceae > Nocardia > Nocardia iowensis. Next base: position 2,903,017 of record NZ_CP078145.1, read on the forward strand.
ATCCGCGCGAAGTCCTGGTTGCGGTGCCCGACGAATTACCTGCGGCCGTAGGCATGTTCGGCGACGAAGCGGCACTGGCCCGCCGACTGGACGCGTATCGCCGGGCGGGTACCGACGAAATCGTCGTCGTGCCCGCCACTTCGGCCGAGGACCCGGCGGGCCACCACACACTCGATACCCTCGCGCGGCTCGACCATGCCTGACGCCTACATCTACGACGCGATCCGGCTGCCCCGCGCCCGGGTCCGCAAGGCTGGGGGCACCCTCGCCGAGATCGCACCCTACGAGTTGTTCGGGCAACTGCTCCTCGCCCTCGAAAGCCATTCGATCAGTGCGGATTCCATCGACGACATCCTCGTCGGCATCAGCACCACGGTGGGGGAGCAGGGCGGGAACCTTGCCCGCGCGGCGGCGCTGTGGGCGGGCTGGCCGGACCGGGTCCCCGGTGGCGTGGTGTCCCGGTTGTGCTGTTCCGGCCTCGACGCGGTCGAGAGCGCCGCCGCCAGAGTCGCCGCGGGCTACGCGGACGTGATCGTGGCGGGCGGGGTGGAGTCGATGTCCCGGGTGCCGATGCTCTCGGACCGGCCCGCCATCGCCACCGACGCCGATCTCGGCGAACGCACCGGGTTCGTCACGATCGGCGTATCCGCCGATCTCACCGCGGCGTCGTCCGGCATCACCCGTGCCGAACTCGACGCCTACGCCGTGCGCTCCCACCAGAAGGCCACCGCCGCACCGACTTCGGCGTCCGTGGTGCCGTTCCGCAAGGGCGGCACGGTGCTGCTCGACGCCGATGAGGGCGCCCGCGCGGACGCGAGCAGCGCCGCCTTCGCCGCGCTGCCCGCCCTGTTCGGCGACGATCCCGCATGGCAACGGGTGGCCCGCCGCCTGCCCGGCGCACCGCGCCCGGCGGACGGGCTGCACACGATCGCGACCGCGCCGCAGCTCGCCGACGGCGCCGCTGCCGTGGTCGTCGGCGGCCGCCGTGCGCAGGGGGTGCTCGGACGGCAGCCGATCGCCAGGATCGTCGGCACCGCACAGGCCGCGGTCCGCTCGCCGCTGCTCACCGCCCCGGCCGCCGCGGCGCGGCTGGCACTCGACCGCGCGGGCCTCGCCGCCGCCGACCTCGACGTGGTGGAAGCCAACGAATCCTTCGCTGTCACACCGATTCTGCTCGCCAGGCAGCTCGGCATCGATCCGGAGCTGGTCAACCCGTCCGGCGGCGCCCTCGCGGTCGGCCACCCCCTCGGGGCGACCGGCGGCAACCTGATCGTCCAAGCGCTCGACGCACTCGAGCGCACGGGCGGCGAACACGCGCTGGTCACCATTCCCGCGGCCCTCGGGCTCGGGTCTGCGGTGGTGCTGCGGCGCTTGAACTGAAGGAACGCGTATGCCCGAGTCCCCGACCCCCGCAGGTGTTTCCCCTTCTGAAGAGCGGGCGTCTGTGTACGTTTGTCATCCTGCCGAGAAAGTGCGCGAGTACCTCGAGCGCGGTTGGTGGCAACCCGACACACTGACGGAGCTCTTCCAGCGCCGAGTCGACGCCGCGCCGGACGCGCCCGCCATCTCGGACCCCGCCAACCTTGCCGCGTTGACCCGAGCCGAACCCCAGACCATGTCCTGGCGTGAGCTCGACGAGTACAGCGGCGGCCTCGCGGCAGCCCTGTACCGCAACGGGATCCGCCAAGGCGATACCGTCGCAATCCTGCTACCGAATTCGATCGCGTTGACCGCCACCTACTTCGCGCTGTGGCGACTCGGCGCGGTCGCGACGCCCATGCCCGCCTCCTACCGCAGGCATGAGCTGTCCGGCATCGTCACCGCCGCCGAGGCGACAGCGATCGTCACCACTGGCGAGCTGTCGGGACGTGAACTCGCCCGCGAAGCGCTGGCCGTGGCGGGCAACGAAGGCACCGTGTTCGCTTTCGGTCCTGGAGTGCCGGATGACGCTGTCCCGCTGGACGACTCGGTATCCGCCGCCGACCGGGAGCGGCTGCGGACCTACGTTCGAGGACTGACCGTTTCGGTGAACGACCGCGTCACCATCTGCTGGACCAGCGGGACAGAGGCCGCACCCAAGGGAATTCCGCGGTGTCACGGGGACTGGGTGGCGATGGGGTGGGGCGTGCAGGACGGCCTGCACATCACCCCGGAGTCGGTGCTGCTCAACCCATTTCCGATGGTGAACATGGCAGGCTTCGCGGCGTCGTTCCTGCCGTGGCTGCTCGTCGGCGGGCATCTCGTGCAACACCAGCCGCTGGATCTCCCCGTGTTCCTCGCTCAGATCGCGCGCCACCGGGTGACGCACACCAGCATGCCGCCCGCGCTGCTGACGATGCTGCTGCACAACGAGGCATTGCGCGCTTCGGTGGAGCTGTCCTCGCTCCGGCGCGTCGGTTCCGGTGGTGCGCCGCTGCCGCCGAGCGTGGTTCGTGGCTGGCAGGAAGAGCTCGGCATCGAGGTGCTCAACTTCTTCGGCTCCAACGAGGGCGTGTGCCTGCTCGGGGCGCCAATAGATTTCCCCGATCCGGTCATCCGCGCGCAATACCTGCCGCGATATGGCGCGCCGGGCGTCCGCTGGTCCACCCGCCTGGCCGAGAGCACCAGGGTCAAGCTCGTCGATGTCGGCACCGGTGTGACGGTGACCGAGGTCGGCGGGACCGGCGAACTGCGGCTGGCGGGGCCCGCGGTGTTCGGCGGCTATCTGCCGGGAACCGCGACGTCCGAACCGTTCGACGAGGAGGGTTTCCTGTGCAGTGGAGACGTTTTCGAGCTGTGTGGCGTGGATGGCCGGTATCTGCGTTTCGTCGACCGGATCAAAGAGATCATCATCCGCGGCGGCATGAACATCGCCCCGGCCGAGATCGAGGGGCTGCTTGCCGATCACCCCGGCGTCGCCGACGTGGCGGTGGTCGGCTACCCGGATCCGGTGCTCGGCGAAAAGTGTTGTGCCTTCGTGGTTCCCGCACCCGGCCAGGCAGTGACATTGGCGGACCTGATCGAGCATCTGCGCGCTCGCGAGGTGGCGTCCTTCAAATTGCCGGAGCGGCTGGAGATCGTCGAGACGCTGCCCCGTAATCCGGTCGGCAAGCTGTTGCGCCGCGAATTGCGGGCGACATTGCGCACCGACGAGATCTGACGAACCGACACCGACGACATGCAGGAGTGCTGATGTCCCCCACCACCATTCACCTACTCGGCGGCAGCCAGACCGATTTCGCCGTCAACTGGCACCGAGACGGCAAGGGCTTCGACGCCCTCATCGAGGTGGTAGTCGCGCAGACCCTCGCGGCCACCGGTATCGCTCCGGACGAGATCGGCGTGATCCACCTCGGAAACGCGTTCGGCCAGTTGTTCACCGGCCAGGCGCAGCTCGGCGGCATGCCCGCCACGGTCGTGCCCGCGCTGTCGGGTGTCCCGGCGGGCAGGCACGAAGCTGCCTGCGCCTCCGGCAGTACCGCGCTGCTCGCCGCGATGGCCGACCTGGAATCCGGCCGCTACGACTGCGCGCTGGTGATCGGCGCGGAGTTGGAGAAGACCGTGCCCGGTGCGGTGGCCGCGGAATACCTCGGTGCCGCCGCCTGGGTCGGTCACGAGGCGGTGGACACGAAGTTCGTGTGGCCCAGCATGTTCGCCGCGGTCGCCGACGAATACGACCGGCGCTACGGCCTCGACGACGCGCACCTGCGCGCGATCAGCGAGCTGAACATCACCAATGCGCGCACCAACCCGCTTGCGCAGACCAGAAATTGGACATATGGCCCGGACAGCTTCGGTGCCGACGACACCGCGAACCCGCCGGTGGTCGGTCGGCTGCGCCGCCAGGATTGCAGTCAGATGACCGACGGTGCCGCCGCCCTGATTGTCGCATCCGACCGATTCTTGGCGCGGCGCACCGACTTACGACCCGATACACGGGCGGTGATCACCGGCTGGGGTCATCGCACCGCGGGCCTGCCGTTGGCGCAGAAGCTGCGCGCCTCCGCCGATGAACCGTATGTGTTTCCGCACGTGCGACAGACGATGCTGGACGCGCTGGGCCGGGCCGGGCTGCCCGATATCGACGCGGTGGACGGCGTTGAGGTGCACGACTGCTTCTCCATGTCCGAGTACATGACAATCGACCACCTCGGCATCACCGGACCCGGCGAAAGCTGGAAGGCGGTGGAAGGCGGTGACATTGCGCGTGACGGCCGCCTGCCGCTCAATCCCGGCGGCGGACTGATCGGCGGTGGCCATCCCGTTGGCGCGACCGGCGTACGCATGGTGCTCGACGCCTACAAACAGGTCACTGGGCAAGCGGGAGCCTACCAAGTGCCGGGGGCACATCGATTCGGCACCCTCAACATCGGCGGGAGCGCCACGACCACAGTGAGTTTCATCGTGCAGAGCGCGACAGGCCCGTGATAGTGAAGGCATAACGTTCCTGATTTCGTGTTTCCGCTACCTCGCCGCGACAGACCGTGCGGCCTGTTCGAAGACCTGCTTGTGGACATGCCGCAACGCGCCGCATTCACCCGGCAAATCGACACTTTTCGCTGGCAACGGTGCGTCGATGGGGAATGCGATGTAGCCTTCCCACGCGTGATCACTTGTCTGCCATCGAATCTCCTCCTGGAGCCGAAATGACCATCCAGCATCCCATTGAGGACGAGGTCACACAGCTGGCTAGGCGGGTCGAGAAGGCCCGCGGCCGGCTGGCATACCAATTCGATCCCGCGTTGACCGAAGCGCTCTCCGAGGACGAGCTGCTAGCCGAACGTGAGCTCGCCGAGAAGATTCGCGGGCAAGACCGTGGTCAGCGCTGGAAAGAGGCCCAAGCCGCCGCTGCGGCGGCCGACCGCGCCAGGCAGACCACCGAAGCGATCGAGAAGGCCGACATGCGAGATCTACTGGTGGCACGCAAGGCAATTGCCGCTCAGCGCCGTGAGTCGAGCCCGCATGCCAAATTGGCCTCGCTATATCGGCACCGGGCCTGGTCGCTGCGCGCGCTGGCCGGTGTCGTCGGCGCGGGCATGCTGTGGTCCGCGGTCAATGTTCAGCACAACATCGCGCCCGGTGGGCCGAGTGATCCGCTGTACTGGTTCAGCTACCTGCTGGAGGGGATGATCAGCGTCTGCCTGATCATCATCATGATCGGCACGAACAAGGTTGCCGAATGGGGTGTCGTCGACAACCGCAAGCAGGTGGTCGCCGCCGAGGTCGCGCTGCTTTCGCTGACCGTCACCCTCAACACCTACCCGTATCTGCGGGCCGAGCATTGGTACGACGCCGCCGTGCATGCCGTCGCGCCGGTGATGATCGGTGTCGCGCTGCTCATCCACGACGCCGCCAGCGCGCGCTACGGCCTCGCCATTCACCGCGCCACCGAGCAGGTCCGCGACCTGCCCGATCCGGCCGAGCAGATTCGCCGCACGCTGCCCGCGATCGCCAGCTATCGGCTGCGCCGCTCGGCCGCCGAGGTGATGGCGTCCAGTTCGATTGCCGAACTGACCGTCGAGGCCGAACCGGACCCGCTCGCGGAATTGGACGCGGGACCGACCAACGAGCCCGTGGTGGACCCCGAGATCGAACCGGCGGTGGTGCTGCCCGAAGACGAGGACGCCGCGTCCGAAAGTCCTCGGGTTCGGTCCGCTTTCCGTTCCGCCGCGCCGGTGGCGCCGCCGAAGGCCGCGGCGACGGTGAGCTCGGTGAACGGTGCCGCCGATGTCAAGGCCGAGGCGGGGCCCTTGGTAAAGACCGAAAAAGACACTGCGCCCAGCACTTCCGAGCGCAAGGCCGCGACACCGGTGCCCGCCGATGAGCCCGTCACGGCCACCGTCGCGAAGAGCGCGCCGATTGTGGCGAAGACCAAGTCCGGCGCTCCCGCGAACGCCGAAAAGCGCAGCACGCCTGCCGATGTCGACGGGAAGAAGCCTGTTTCGGCGAGCACCGCCAGCGCACCGGCAAAGCCCGTCACCGAGGCGGCCACCAAGGTCACCTCGACCAAGGTCGCTGCTGAGCCAGCCGCACCCGCGAAGACCAGCAAGCCCGCCGCCCCGGCACCCGCCGACAAGCTCACCGTGCCGTCGGCGGAACGGCAGACCGCATCCGCGCCGACCGCTGCCGTCAAGCGACCGGCCGTGACCGAGGAAAAGGCGGAAGCCCCGGTCATCCCGACTCCGGAAATCCACGACACCGGCCAGTTCCGCATCGCCGAAATCCTGGAACAGGAACTCGCCGAACTCCAGGCGGCACGGCGACGCGCCCGCACCAGCCGCAAGACGTCCACTCCCGCGGCGAGCCGCGACCGGTAGCGCCACCGCGGTCTAGACTGTTTGCCGCAGTGCGTCGAGCAGCCAGTAGTGCATCGCGCCCACTGTTTCCTCGGTGCCGGTGATTTCGGCGGTCAGGCGCCAGTAGTGCCGTAGGCGGGGATCGGTGTCTGTTGCGCCGGTCAGTAGTTCGCGGCGGAACCCCGGCGTGTCCCGCTGGTGCCGAGCTGCGGCGTGGGCATGCACGAAGCGGTCGAGTTCGGCGCCCGGACGCGGCTTTTCGCGGGCGGCGACGAGCGGTGCCGCTGCCTCGCACGCCTCGGCGAGTGCGGTCACGAATTGTCGTCGGTCACCGACCTGATCGCGGTCCGATCGCCAGATCTGTTGTGCCATCGCCTTTTTGACGCGAGGATCGGCGGCGAGGCTGGTGAGCTCGGCATAGGCGACGATCTGACCTGACCCGGGTTCGCTCGGTAACGGCGGCACGTGCATGTCGATAAACGAATCGAACTCCGGCCGCGGCAGTGGGGTGAGTATCGGCCGCCAGAAAGCGACGATGGTGTCGATGATCGCGCTCCGGTCATGCACTGACGCAAGCAGTTCCAGCCGGTCGGCGCGCTCGGTGGGCGGTGCGGTCTCGAGAGCGAACAGTGCCGCCCGACGCCACCGGAGCGTGTCGAGTTCGGTATCGAGCGCGGCGCGTTCGGCGGCGGCAACCGCGCCGATGGATGCGGACCCGTCGAGAACGCGCATGATCGCGGGCAGCGCTAAACCCAGGGCGCGCAGCCTGCGCACGAGCAGCAGCCGGTCGACCGCGGCGGGGGAGTCGAAACTCCGATGACCGCCGCTGGTCCGCCGAGCATCCAGAATCCCGCTGTCGCAATAGAACCGGATTGTCCGGACGGGCACACCGGTCCGGCGCGACAGCTCCCCGATACTCACGACAGCGGGATGTGTGTCCTCGGTCACAGGAACTTGAACCTCCACTCGGGTGGAGTTCCTACCGTAGTGGAACTCGAGCGAGAGAGGTCTCCCTGTGAACCACACCGAATCCATGACGACCGAACAGATCTGGCGCGCGGTCGCCACCGAGCGAACGAGCCTGGCCGACTTGCTCGCCGAGCTCACCGAGTCCGACTGGGACCGGCAGTCCCTCTGCGCGGACTGGCGGATCCGTGATGTCGTCGCGCACGTGGTGCAGTGCACGCGGGCGAACCTCGGCTGGATCCTGGTCAACCTGATCCGCGCCCGCGGCAACGTGCACGGTGCCCTGCGGGACGCGGCCATTCGCCACGCCGACCGGGTCACCACCCATCAGCTGCTCGCGGATCTGCGCGCGGGCGCGGCCTCCCGGTTCACTCCGGTCGGCACGGTGCCCGCGGACCGATTGATGGACGTGCTCGTGCACGGGCAAGACATCGCGATCCCGCTCGGCGTCGTCCGCGAAATGCCTGCCGAGGCAGCACGATCGGCGCTGGACCGGGTGTGGGCGACGGGTAGTCGGTTTCACATCGAGGAGCGGCTGGCAGGCTATTGCCTTACCGCGACCGACATCGAGTGGTCCGCCGGCGATGGCCTGCTCGTCGAGGGGACCGCGGGCGCGTTGCTTCTGCTGGCGACGGGCCGTCCCGCGGCTGCGCCGTTACTGACCGGACCGGGCGCAGCCGCCTTGGCCGAGCGGCTCAGGATGGTTTGACGGCGGTCAGGTAGCTCATGGTGTTGAACATTTGCGCGAAGGGTTCGGCGGTCGCCGTGAGTGGCCGGTCATAGCGCTCGGTCAGTTCCATCGATGGCAGGCTGGTCGTGGTCCAGCCCTGCGCGGTCAGCCATTCCGCTGGGTCCGCGCGTTCGTCGGTATACAACAGCGCGGCGAGGTCGATCTTGCCCAAGGGCGTGCCCTGTAACTGTTCCGCCTGGCGGTCGATGATCTGCTGGACATCGACGCTGTTGTCCGGGGTCTCGGCGGCCAGTCTGCTGCCGGGGGCCGAAAGTTGATCTATCCGGGCGAACAGCGCGTCCTGCGCGGGGCCCGGCAGATAGGGGAGCAGACCCTCGGCCGACCACACCGTGGGCAGGGTCGGGTCGAAGCCTGCCTCGATGAGCGCGGCGGGCCAGTCGTCGCGCAGGTCGACGGCCACGGCGCGGCGGTCCGCCTTGGGGGTGGCGCCGGCTTCGTCGAGCACCTGCCGTTTGAACTCCAGCACCTTGGGCTGGTCGATCTCGTACACGATCGAGCCTTGCGGCCAGTCCAGGCGGTAGGCGCGGGCGTCCAACCCGGCCGCGAGGATCACCGCCTGCGTCACTCCCGCCGCGGCCGCGGTCAGGAATAAATCGTCGAAGAATTTGCTACGCAGTCCGATGAAGCTGGTGAGCGGATTGTCCGCCCACCGGGTCGGATCGGTCACCAGCAGATTGGTGTCGGGATCGCCCGCCGCCGCCACGAAAAGGGCGGCAAATTCGTCCCGGACCAGGGCATCCGGCTCTTGCGTCGCGACCGCGCGTGCGGCCGCGACCTGCAGTGCGGTCATTCCGACGCTGCTCACGATGTCCCAGGTGTCGCCTTCAGTACGCATGATGCTCCTCGGAGTCCTTGAACGACCTGCGCGACAAGCCGTTCCGGAGGCAGGAGCGCCACCCGATGTTCGAACTCCCGGCCGTCGACAGGCCTGGCAATACGAACCGAACCCGCATGTCGGCGTGGCAATTACGCTGCTGTCGATAGGGGTAGAGCGGTAACCGAGTTGATCATACGACCGGGGCGCCGAGGCTGCAGACTACCTGGTCAGCCGGTGATCTCGGGGCCCTCACCGGTGGGTTGCCGTCCGTGAGCTCGGCGCAGTTCCGAGTTGATGCGCTCGGCCTCGGCGAGTTGGTCCTCGAGGATGACGATGCGGCACGCGGCGTCGAGTGCGGTGCCCTGATCGACCAGTTCTCTGACTCTGGCGGCGATGCGCAGTTGGTAGCGGGAGTAGCGGCGGTGGCCGCCGTCGGAGCGTTGGGGTGTCAGCAGTTCGGCGGCGTCGAGGGCGCGGAGGAAGGCTTGGGTGACGCCGAGCGCATCGGCGGCACTGCCCATGCTGTAGGCGGGGTAGTCGTCGTCATCTAGCTTGTCACCGGGGTTGGCGGTGGCCGGGTCGGCATGGGTCTGTTCCATGAACACCTATCTGGGAAACAAGAATCGGGCCCCGGCGCTAGCGCCGGGGCCGTGAGGGGGCTTTATTCCACATGTCGGTCAGAGCGACCGGCTTCGTCGTCCCACATCCCATGCTGCAGGTGGGTCTGTGGGGATCGCATCTTCAGGACTGTCGACCACCTCCTGTTCATGGAGCCGCGATGCCGGTACGCGCTGCGATATCCACTACTGCTGCGATATCGAACAACACTGCGATTTCCGAATGCCGAGAGCGCTTCGGAATCGGGCACCGCTCCCTGCCTTTCCTGGTCTGTCTCCCTCCCCTCCGGTGGCGCTGTCTTCAGCCGTCCGGAGGGGAGGGTCCTTCAGTCACTTCATCTCATTCCGGGAAGTTCGTCCCCTACCCGGCCCATGCGACTTTCTTCTCTACTGACGAGATGAACTTTATAACAGCTGTGCGCGAATGTCTACAGTCGCCACTGTAGATTTTCTCCGCGTGTCAGCCCGGTCCAGCCCGGCGCCGACCCACTCGATGGGTGAGAGGTTTAGGCGACGACGCTGACGTATGCCGCGCCGATATGGGATTCCGCGTCGGTGAGGTAGTCGGCGAGCATCTGCTCGGCCTCGGCGCACCGTCCGGCGATCAGTGCCTCGTAGATCTCGTGGTTGCGAGCCAGATAGGGCTCGTGGAACGTGAGCGGGTCGGCCATCACATGGAAGACGAGGCGCAGCTCGTTCCATACGCTCGACATCATCTGGTCCAGGCGCCTGCTGCGGTTGAGGGCGGCGATCGCCTTGTGGAAGTCGATGTCGGCGGTGCCGACGCCGGTCCAATCCTGTTTCGCGGCACAGGCATCGGCCCGCGCGAGGGCGGCGGCGAGTTCGGCCGGGTCCTGGGTCGCCCGGTCGAAGCCGTGGACGGCCGCGCACTCGACGATCCGGCGGCACTGGTAGAGCTCCCCGACGTCCTCCGAACTGGGGATGCGGACGAACGCGCCGCGGTTGAGTTCGTGCGTCACCAGGCGTTCCTCGATCAGCGAGCGGAACGCTTCCCGGAGGGTGTTGCGGGAAACGCCCAGTGCCGCACAGATATCCGGCTCGGACAGCCGGGTGCCGGGGCGCAACGATCCGTCCAGGATGCTCGCGCGCACGATGTCGGCGGTTTGCGAGCTGCGGCTGGAGCGGGCGAGCAGGCCTTTGTGTTCGGACAGTGCCGCGTAGACGGGATCGGGCCGATCTACCGGTGTCGTCATCCAAACCTCCGCGGACCAGTGGCTTCGCCATTCGAGCATAGACCACCGATCGAACTGCCAGCCGACGATCCCACTCGAGGATTGCAGAATCGTTCTACGATCCGTACTCTACTGTGACGTACGTCGCTCTACCGAGCTCGAGCATTGCGAGGCAGCCATGAGCCTTTCCACGGACATACCGGCAGAACCGGCCGAGACGTCGCAGCCCTTCGACTGGTTCCGCACGATGAGCGCCAAAGGCAAGCGCGCCTTCATCGGCGCGTTCGGCGGATTCGGCTTGGATTCCTTCGATTTCCAGGTTCTGCCCCTGGCGCTCGGCGCCATCTCGTCGTACTTCATGATCAGCTCCGGCCAGGCCGGACTGCTGACGACGGTCACGCTGCTGGTTTCCGCGCTCGGCGGCGCGCTGGCCGGTGTGCTCGCCGACAAGATCGGTCGGGTCCGCACCCTCCAGCTCACCGTCGCCACCTACACGCTGTTCACCGTGCTGTGCGGCTTCGCGCCGAACTTCGAAACCCTGTTGGTATTCCGGGCATTACAAGGTCTCGGCTTCGGCGGCGAGTGGGCCGCGGGCGCGATTCTGGTCGCCGAATACGCCCAGACCAAGTACCGGGGCCGGGCGGTCGCCTATGTGCAGAGCTCCTGGGCGGTCGGCTGGGGCTTGGCGGTGCTGGTCTACACGTTGGTCTTCCAATTCGTCAGCGAGGACCTGGCCTGGCGGGTGCTGTTCTGGACCGGTGCGCTGCCCGCTCTGCTCATCGTCTGGGTCCGCCGCAATCTGACCGATTCCGAGACGGTCACCCAGCGACGCGAGTCGGCGGGCAAGCGGGCCGGATCGTTCCTGACGATCTTCCGGGGAGACCTGATCCGGACGACGCTGTTCGCCTCGCTGCTGGCCACCGGCGTCCAAGGCGGCTACTACACCCTCGCCACCTGGCTGCCCACCTTCCTGAAGAAGAGCAGGCACCTGAATGTCGTTGGCACCGGCGGTTATCTGTTCCTGCTGATCGGCGGCGCGTTCCTCGGCTACGTCACCGGTGGCATCCTCGCCGACCGGCTCGGCCGCAAACGCACCATCCAACTGTTCGCCGTGTTGTCGATGATCTTCATGGTCGGCTATATCCAGGTTCCGGAGGGGGCGAACACCTTGGTGCTGTTCCTCGGCTTCCCGCTCGGCTTCTGCACCTCGGCCATCTTCTCCAGCTTCGGCTCGTTCCTCTCCGAGCTGTACCCGACCGCCTCGCGCGGCACCGGGCAGGGCTTCACCTACAACTTCGGCCGCGCGGTCGGCGCGATATTTCCCACTGCTGTCGGCTTTTTGGCATCCACCACGCTGGGCCTGACGGGGGCCATGATGTTCGGCGCGCTCGGCTATCTGATCGCGGTGATCGCGCTGTTCGGTCTGCCGGAAACCCGCGGTCGCGAACTAGCCTGAAGGAGAACGGATGTCCGCCATCACCGTGCCGACGGCGCCGCCGCGGATCCTGCCCGCGGGGGATCGGTCGGTGCTCGTCGCCACCGATGACGACGCCGACTTGGTGGCGTTCATCGACCTGCTTCGCCACGAGTTGCCTTCGGGTGTAGACGATTTCCTGCCCGCCGCGCAGACGGTTCTGATCACGATGACCGACACGGCGGACTGTCGGGTGGTCGAGCAGCGACTGCGAGAGCTGTTCCGCAGCGCGCAGGCGTCCGGTGGGATCGGGACGGCTGCGCAACCGGACGAGATCCGCACGATTCCGGTTCGTTACGACGGTCCGGATCTGGAAAGTGTTGCGGCACAGTTGGGTATCACGGTCCGCGAGGTAATCACCGCCCACACCCGCGCGTTGTGGCGATGCGCCTTCATCGGCTTCGCGCCTGGTTTCGGCTATCTCGAAACCGCCGAACCCGGCCTGGCCGTACCGCGCCGAGCGGAAGCACGGACCTCGGTGCCCGCGGGGGCGGTCGCGTTGGCCGACGGGTACAGCGCTGTCTACCCGCGGCGATCACCCGGCGGGTGGCAGCTCATCGGCACCACGGACGTCCGCATGTGGGATCTCGGCCGAGCCGAACCGTCCCTGCTGCGGCCGGGCACCCGAGTCCGTTTCACCGAGGCGGCGCTCGAATGAGCCGTGCCGCGCTACGCATCCTCGATCCCGGGCCGTTGAGCACCATTCAGGACCTCGGCAGGCCCGGCTGGTTCTCGATCGGTGTCGGGGTATCCGGTGCGGCCGATCGGCGTTCACTGAAACTGGCGAATCGACTCCTCGGCAATCCCGAGGATGCTGCGGGCATCGAAATTTTGCTCGGCGGACTGGAACTCGTGGCCGAAGGGCCGGTGCTGCTCGCGGTGACCGGTGCCGATGCGCCGATCACCGTGGACGGGGTCGCCCATGCGCACGCGTCGGTCATCTCGTTGCGGGCCGGGCAGCGGCTGAAGCTCGGTATGGCCGCTGCCGGGTTGCGCGTGTACGTCGGGGTGCGTGGTGGCATCGCCGTCGATGAGATTCTCGGCTCGCGCAGCAGGGACACTCTCGCGGGTCTCGGCCCCGATCCGTTGACCGCCGGGGTGGCGCTGGGCGTCGGCGCCGCGCAGGCGTACCCGTGGCCGAATGTCGCTGTGGCACCGGTGCCTTCGATGAACTCGGGTGTTGTCACCGTTGGAGTTCTGCTGGGTCCGCGCGACGACTGGTTCACCGATCCGCGGTCGCTGTTCACCGGTGCCTGGCAGATGAGCGACCGCGCCGATCGCGTCGGCGTGCGACTGGCCCGCGTCGGCGACGGCCCACCGCTGATACGGATCAACGACAAGGAGTTGCCGACCGAAGGCATGCCGCTCGGCGCGATCCAGGTCCAACCGAGTGGCGAGCCGGTGGTCTTCCTCGCCGACCACCCGATCACCGGCGGTTATCCGGTGATCGGCGTCGTGGTCACCCCTGACGTCGACTTGCTCGCCCAGCTACGCCCTGGGCAGCATCTGCGGTTTCGCCCCGCACCGTCGTAACAGGCTGACCCGACTAGGTTCCGGGTTGAACCGCTACGCTCGGCGACACCTTAGTTAACTACCAACGCGTTTATGCAGCTTGCACAGCGGCGGCGCGCAAATCCTGGCTAGTTGCGTAGTGACACGGCCTTCGGCCGTCCTGTGCAATAGGAACTCTTCCGGTCCATCGGGCGCTCGGATGGTGTCCCGGTTGGCGGCCGCTGTTATCGGCGGCTTCTGGCTCTGCTGTCCATCAAGCCTGATGAAGGAACTGGATCGTGATCGGTTTTCGCTGTGCCACATTCGCTGTCGGGTTCGCTCTCGCTGCTTCGCTCACGGTTGCCGGGACGGCGACCGCCGGTCCCGACTCCGGCCCGGTGGGCGGCCAGCCCACCTGGCCGGTCCGGCCCGATGAGAACCAATTTCCGCCGCTGCCGAGCGAAACCGACATCTACCCCTTCATCCCCGTCCCGATGCCCGCGGACGACCGCTGGTACGACGATCCGGCCGACCTCGATCGCTACGCCAACGGTGACGTGATCCGCAAACGCGTGGTGACCAGCTACCTGCTCGGGGTGCCGTGGCCGCCGGTGCACACCGAACAGATCCTGTACCGCTCCACCAACAGCCATGATGAGCCGATCACCACCGCGACCACGGTGATGATCCCGGGCATTCCGTGGCTGGGACCGGGGTCGCGCCCGGTGATCTCCTATCAGGAGGCAATCGACGGTCTGGATCCCGCGTGCAACCCCTCGCATACCGTGCGCGCGGGCACCATGAAGGAAACCCAACTGCTGCTGCAATTCCTCGGCGAGGGCATGGCGGTGTCGATCCCGGACTTCAACGGCAAAACCAGCACGACGCTGGCGCCGAGCGAGGGCCGCATGGTGCTCGACGGCGTCCGGGCGACCCGGCGCGCCGGCTTGGGCCTGGCCGACTCGGCGATCGGGTTGTGGGGATATTCCGGCGGCGGCAGCGCCAGTGCCTGGGCGGCCGAACTACACCGGAGCTACGCCCCTGAACTACCGATCAAGGGCAGCGCCCAAGGCGGCGTGCCCGGTGACAAGCACGCGATGACCATGTTCGCTATGGACGCGGGAGCAGGCATTGCGGGGCAAGCCGATTTCGTCGGCTGGATCTGGCTGATCGGCTTGTCCAGGGAGTTCCCCGACCAGATGCCGCTCGACAAATACCTCACCGACGACGGCATGACCATCGTCCACGATATGGAACGCCGATGCCTCTACACCGCGGCCGCCACCGGCGCATGGCGCCCACTGAAGAACTACCTGAAGGACCCGCAAGCCTTCCTCGCCCCCGACATCCAAGCCGTCCTGCACCAAGACAGCCTCGGCTACGCCGACACCCCGGACATCCCGATCGCCATGTGGCACTCCACCACCGACCCGATCGTCCCGATCGCCGCCATCGAGCCCGTCGTCCAGCGCTACTGCGCCGCGGGCACAAACCTTCGTTTCTTCAGAATCCCGGCCTCCGAGCATATTTCGGCGGAGCTTATCGGCTACGAGCCATCGCTGCTATGGCTCACCGCCGTTTTGGCGGGCGCCGACCCGGGCCCGACCACCTGCTGACCGGAAAGGCGTTGGAAAGACAGCAGTTTCGGGGGGAAGTTGGTGAGCTCAGCCCGCCATGGTTCTGGCAATGCTCGACCGGACCCACCGTCGGCTGGGCTCCAGACAACGCTGTTGCGCGTCCGCGAACAGGCGAACGCTGGCGGGCCCCGGCCAGTCGGCGGGGAGCATGGTCGCGGGGAGGCCGGGGTCGAGATAGGGGATGATGCGCCATTCGTCGAGCAGGGGGACGAATAGGTCGAATGCCTTTCGGTCGGTGAGGTTTTCGAGGGTGACGATGCCTCGGTGACGGTCGAGGAATGCGCGGTGCCGCCCGGCCAGGGCAGGCAGGTCCCACCACTGTGTCGCCGCTTCGCGCAGGGTGCCGGGGACCGAAAGATCGGTCGCGCGAAAGGATGTCACGTAGGCGCCGAGGCCAAGTGCCGAGACGATCGCGGACGCTTCCGCGGCCAGATATTCCGGGCAGATCCACAGGCCCGCGGAGACCGTGCCGCAGCCGATCGAGGACAGGCGGCGTCGCAATTGGTGTCGTGCGGGGCGCTGGGATTCCGGTATCCCGAATGAAATCAGGTGCCAGGCATCGCCATCGGCCATCTGCCGGAAGCCGAAGATTCGAGGGTCGCCGCGCGAATACATCGCTTCGGCGGCGGCGGTGAGGCGGTATCCGTTGCGTCCGTCTCGCGTCTCGGCGTCGAGCACGCCCTTGCTCTTCAGCCGGGCGACGGCCGTCCTGGTGCTCTGTTCCGGCACGCCGAGCCCGGCCAGCAGGGCGCCGAAGTCGGCGATGGCGATCCATCCGCCGAGGTCGCGAACGTAGGCGCCGAGTACGGTCCTGGCCAGCGAGGTGGCGCTGCCCGGCCGCGAATCGATGTCGTCGAGGACGGCCCCGGCGGGGTCAATCCGTGGTGAGTTCATCACGAATAGCCGACACTCCGGCGAGTACCTCGGCGAAAGTAGTGCTCAGCGGGCTCAGGCCGATCCGGATGCCTTGCGGCGGGCGGAAGTCCGGGATGACGCCCCGTTGCCAGAGTCGCGCGGTGATCTCCTTGAATCGTGGGTGGTCGATCGTCACGTGGCCACCACGGCGGGCTGGGTCGGTGGGTGAGGATACCCGCACGCCCAACGGCACCAGCGACGACCGCGCGAGTTCGAGCGCGAATTCGGTGAGGGCGACCGACTTCGACCGCACGGCCGCCATCCCGACCTCCTCGATCAGGTCGAGCGTGTCCTGGATCGGGAGCATGCCGATGATCGCCGGTGTGCCGCTGATGATCCGCCGGATGCCGGTGGCGGGGACGTACCCCTGCGCCATCTCGAAGGGACTCTCCCGACCCATCCAGCCCCAGATCGGCTGCGTGAAATCGGCGAGGTGCTCGGCTCGGACATACCCGAACGCGGGCGCACCCGGCCCGCCGTTCAGATACTTGTAGGTGCAGCCGACCGCGAAATCGACTGCCCACGAATCGAGTTCGATCTCCACCGCGCCCGCCGAATGACACAGATCGAGGAGCAGCATGGCGCCCGCGTCGTGCGTGACGGCGGAAATGGCGGCGGCGTCGAGCAGGTATCCGGATCGGTAGGCGACGTGACTGAGCACGACGAGTGCGGTGCGCTCGCAAACAACGTCGGCGACGTCTTGTGCGGTGACGCCGCCGGTGAACTCGGGTTCGATCCAGCGCAATGTCAGATCGAGCTCGCCCGCGATCGCTTCGAGCAGGTACCGGTCGGTGGGGAAGTTGTCGCGGTCGAGCACGATCTCGGTGCGCCCTGGCCGCAGCGCGAGGGCGCCGCGGGCCAGCTTGTACAGCAGCACGGTGGTCGAGTCGCCGATCGTGGTCTGCCCGGCGGCGGCACCGAGCACCGCGGCGCCGATCCGGTCACCGATCGTCACGGGCAGGTCGAACCACTGCTCGTCCCAGCCGCGGATGAGCCGGCCGCCCCACGCCTCGGCGACGAAGGCGGTGAGCCGCTCGGCGGTCGCCCGGGTGGGGCGCCCGAGTGAGTTGCCGTCGAGGTAGGCGACGATCTCCGGATCGTCGCTGCCCAGAAATCGGCTCGGGTATCCACGCAGCGGATCGGCCTCGTCGAGAGCGCGTGCGCGCATGGCGAAGTCGAGCGGTGTGGTCGTCATGGTGTCAGCGTCCGATCTCCGTGCGTACGGCGAACAGTTCAGGGAAGAAGGTGAGGTCGAGCGCGCGCTGCAGGAACCCGACCCCACTGGATCCGCCGGTGCCGCGCTTCATGCCGATGGTGCGCAGCACGGTGCGCATGTGCCGGAACCGCCACAGCTGGAAGTTCTCCTCTAGGTCCACCAGCTCTTCGAATGTCTCGTAGACCGACCAATGTTGCTGGGGCGCTTCGTAAACGGACTTGACCAAGGGGAGTAGGTCGGGATCGAGTACATAGGCCTTCGTCACGTCCCGATCCAGCGTCGAGCGCGGCACGTCGAGCCCCGTTCGCGCGGCATGGTGCCAAAACGCGTCGTAGAGGCTGGGTTCGTGCAGCAGCGTGTGCAACTCCTTGTGCGCCACGGGATCTGCTTCGAAGACCGGAAGCATGGAGGCATTCTTGTTGCCGAGAATGAACTCGATGGCTCGATATTGCGCCGACTGGAAACCCGACGAGTTCCCGAGTACGCCACGGAATTGGGCGTACTCGGTGGGGGTCAGCGTCGCCAGCACGGACCACTGTTCGGTGAGTGTCTTCTGGATGTGCTTCACGCGGGCAATGCATTTGAGTGCGATGCCGACGTCGTCGGCGTCGAAACCCGCACGCGCCGCCCGGGTTTCGTGCAGGACGAGTTTGAGCCACAGCTCGGTGGTCTGGTGCTGGATGATGAACAGCAACTCGTCGTGGTGCTCCGGCCTGCTGACCGGGTGTTGCGCGCTGAGCAAGGTGTTCAGGTCGAGATAGCCGCTGTAGCTCATGCGGGAGCTGAAGTCGGTGACGATGTCGTGTTCGAGGGCGCGGGTATTGTGCTCGACGGTCATGAGAATCCCCATTGGTCGGGTGCTGCCTTGCTCCCACGGTATGACATTATCGTGACGTGCGCTAGGTATGTGTCATAGAATGGGGCCGTGGTGAGCGAGCTGCACGTCGTCTTCGGACCCGATGTGGTCACCCACTGGCGCACGGCCGCGGAATTGCTCGCCGAGGCGTTCGCCGTGCACGAAGTGTCCGGTGAAGTGGTGCTGACCGGGGATGCGGCCGAGTTCGCGGCCGCCGTTCGCGCCGCCGGTCCGGACGACGAATTCATTGTCGTACCCGGATCGGCCGCATTACCCGACGATGCCGCTGGACGAGTCGTCCGGGTTGACTTCGGGCGCTGCGAGCTGGACCGTTCCGCCTGCGTGCGCGTGCACATCCGCGGGCGTGGACTTGAAGGTCTCCGCTACGCCGTGGCCAGCTGGTATTTCCATCGGTTCCATCCTCCGACGGTGGTCGGCTACGGACCGCACCCCTACCAACGAGTGGACATGCGAATCCCGTCCGGCCCCGGCCCCTTTCCGGTGGCCGTATTGATCCACGGTGGGTACTGGAAGCCGTGGTGGGATTTCGATCTGATGGACGCGATGGCGGTCGACCTCACCTCGCGTGGCTACGCGACCTGGAACGTCGAATATCGGCGGCCCGCCGAATCCGACTGGGCCGCAACGACGGAAGACGTCGCGACCGCGTTCGCCGCGATCGCCACCGCACCGGAGGCGAGCCGGCTCGACCTGGACCGCATCGTCGTACTTGGCCACTCGGCGGGCGGACAGTTGGCTTTCCGCCTTGCCGCCGACACCGCGCCCGCGAGCCTGCGGCCCGCGCTGGTGGTCAGTCTGGCGGGCGTGCTGGATCTCCGGGCCGCTGACCATCGCCACCTGGGCGACGGCGCGGTCGCGGCGGCCCTCGGGCAGCGCTACTCGCCCGAATCCGAGGTCTACCGGCAGGCATCGCCGATCGCGCGACTCCCGATCGGCGTCCCCCAACTGGTGGTGTGCGGTTTGCACGATGAGCCGGACATGCTGGAGATGAGCAGGCATTACACCGACCGTGCCGCGGCAGCCAACGACCGTGTCACCATGCTCGAGGCGCCCGGCGAACACTTCGCGGTGATCGACCCGGGCAGCGAGATCTGGCGTCAGATCGTGCAGTGGCTGGCGAACAACCGCTGAACCCTCAGCCCTTGGACGGCGGGGCGGCAGCGCCGTTCGCGCGCGGAGTCAAGGCGAAGAGGGGGATGGTGCGGTCGGTCTTGGTGCGGTAGTCGGCGTAGCTGGAGTAGATGGCGTCGAGTTGGGGCCAGGCGGTCTCGCGCTCGGCGGCGGACAGTTCGGTGGCGACGACGGGGATGGTTTGCTTGCCGATCTCGACTTCCGCTTCGGGGTTGGCGCGCAGGTTCAGCACCCAGGCCGGGTGGGTCGGGGCGCCACGATGCGACCCGGCGATCAGGTAGCGGTCACCGACCTGCCGGTACAGCAGCGGTGAGGTGCGGCGCTGTCCGGATTTGCGTCCGACGGTGTTCAGCAGCAGGATCGGCGCCTGCCCGACCCGGCCGCCGAGCTTCCCGCCGCTGACTCGGTACAGGGATGCGTTGAGGCGCACGAAGATTCGTTCGAGCTGTTTCTGAATCGGCATACCACCAGCCTAAGTCGTCGCCAGAGCTCGATGGGCTACTTGCGTTCGCGGTTCAGGTGGATTCGCGCCACCAGGGCGCGGTGATCCGCGCCTGGTAGGCCGACTGTCTCTGTCGCTACCGCGCGTCCACCGGCGACGAGGATGTGGTCGATCCCGACCAGGGGCGGCCAGCGTTTGTCGGTCGGATAGGTGACCAGGTGTCCGGCCCCTGATTGTTCGGCGGCGTCGCCGAAACGGCCGGAGAGCATCGAGCGGTACTGCGCGTGATCGTAGGTCGCGTTGAAGTCGCCGCCGACGATCGCGGGCCTGCTCGCGGGTGATCGGTCGAGAATTTCGCGCAGGCGGGACAGCTCGTCGGCCCAGACGTGCGTGCCGTACACGGGTGGTACGGGATGGAATGCGTACACCGTGACCGGTCCGACGTCCGGAATGGCTGCCGTCGCGGAGAGCTGGTTCAGCACGAACCCGTCGAACTCGACGGTTTCCGAGAGCGGGTAGCTGCTCCAGATCCCGGTCCCGGTCGCGGTCCTGCCCGGCGAGAGATACCGGTGCGGCAACAACTGGTCGAGCCCGGCCCTGCCGAGATCCTCCACCCCCGCCGGTGTCAGCTCATTGACGGTCAGCAGCACGATGTTCCGCGCACGCACCTCGTCGACCAGAGCCCGCGGATCAGCTCCGTCGAACAACAGGTTGGCCTGCATCACCCGCACCGCGGGTCCGTCGCCGGAGTCGCCGGAGTCGCCGGTGTACAGCGGGGTTTGCGTCCACACCGCGGCCGCCACGACAACGATCGCGACCGCCGCACCGATCCACCGTCGCACGGCGGCAAACGCCACCGCACCGACCAGCGCAGAGCTCATCAGGTACGGCGCACCCGCCGCCACCAACACCAACAGCCGAGACGATGACTGACTGAAATGCAACGCGATCCCGGCAGCTCCGGTCAGCGTGGCAAGCCACGCGAGGACGTCGACCCCGACCCGAACCACTTTCGATCTCACACCGCACAGCCAAACACGACCGCCACAACCCGTCCCCATCGGCTCGACGTGCCCGTTGACGGCTCGCTCCGTTCGGTGACCGCAAGCGCCTGAACTGGTGCACCCTTGATCGCAGGCAGCGGTGCGCGCATTGATCGAGGCGGATTTGCCGAGGAGGATGGAATACGTGGTCGGCGGTACGGATACTCGGGCGAATCCGTGGGTGGCGCTGCGTCCGGACGAGGATGCGGAGCAGGTGAGCACCGACGTGTCGGCCGCCCACGAATCGTTTGTCGAGCGGGGTGACGCGCACGCGTCGGTGCGACAGGTGGTCCAGGCGTCCTGGTTGCGCAGCCGTGGCAATGGCATCGATCCGGACCGGCAGGTCGGCCGGACCTCGCTGACCGGAACCGAATTGGAGCGCTACCGCAGCGCCCATCCGATGTCGTCGGTGCGCCCGGTGGTGCAGACGTTGCTGGTCGAAGACGCACGAGACACCGGACTGTTGATCGCGATGAGCGACGCGCACGGCCGCTTGCTATGGGTGGAGGGCGATTCCGCGGCCAAGGACCGGGCCGCGGGGATGAACTTCGTCGACGGCGCGGACTGGAGTGAAGCCGCCGTCGGCACCAATGCGCCGGGAACGGCACTGGCACTTGATCATTGCGTGCAGATCTTCGGCGCCGAGCACTACAGCAGGCTGGTCCATCCGTGGAGTTGCGCGGCGGGCCCGGTGCACGATCCGGCGACCGGCCGGATACTCGGCGCGATCGACATCACCGGCGGTCCGCGCGTCGCCGCACCGGAAGTGCTGTCGCTCATCAAGGCGACCGTGGCCGTCGCCGAGTCCGAACTTCGGGCACATCCGGTGTCGGTCCGTACGGCGCCGCGGGTGGAGCTGCTCGGTTCCCGGCCCGCGCTCCTGTTCGGCGCCGAGCGAATCGCTTTGTCGCGCAGGCATTCGGAGATCTTGCTCCTGCTGATGGAACACCCGGAGGGGCTGGCAACCGAGCACATCGCCGTGTTGCTGGACGAGCGGGATCTCGACGCGGTCACCGTGCGCGCCGAAATCTCGCGCCTCCGCAGGATTCTCGGCGGCACCGCGCTGGGGTCGCGGCCCTATCGGCTACTGACGGAACTCGATTCGGACGTGGGCGAGTTGCGGCGGAGTTTGCGCCGCGGCGATATCGGTGCGGCCGTGGCGTTGTACCGCGGGCAGTTGTTGCCCGCTTCGCGGGCACCTGGGGTCGGCCGGGTGCGGGAATCGCTGCGGGCGCGGATGCGGGCGGCCGTCCTGAAGTCCAGGGACCCCGCGATTCTCGGTTGGTGGATCGCGACCGTCGACGGCCGCGACGACCGTGGCGCATGGTCGGCCTACCTCGCCTCGCTGGAGCCGGAGTCGTCGCTGTCTGCCCAAGTGGCCGCACAGATAGCCATGCTGGATCAGGAGCTTGGCCGACGGTGAGTCATTCCCAACGGTGATGCAACGTTGGGACTCTAGTGTCGGGGATCACAGGGGGACCGCCGTGAACACAAGGAGTTTCGATGACCGTATACGCACGTCCTGGTTCGCCGGATTCCCCGACGAGCTTTCAATCCCGCTACGACAACTGGATCGGCGGCCAGTGGGTGGCGCCGGTCAAGGGGCAGTACTTCGAGAATCCGACACCGATCACGGGTGAGAACTTCTGCGAGGTCGCACGTTCGACCGCGGAGGATATCGAGCTCGCGCTCGACGCCGCGCACGCGGCGGCGCCGGCCTGGGGCAAGACCTCGGCGGCCGAGCGCGCGGTGATCCTCAATAAGATCGCGGACCGGATCGAGGAGAACCTCGACGCGATCGCCATCGCCGAGACGTGGGACAACGGCAAGCCGATCCGGGAAGCGCTGGCCGCCGACATTCCCCTGGCGATCGATCACTTCCGCTACTTCGCCGGAGCCATTCGCGCCCAAGAGGGTTCGCTGTCCGAGATCGACAACGACACCGTGGCCTACCACTTCCACGAGCCGCTCGGCGTTGTCGGACAGATCATTCCGTGGAACTTCCCGATCCTGATGGCGACCTGGAAGCTCGCCCCGGCGCTGGCCGCGGGCAATGCCGTAGTACTCAAGCCCGCCGAGCAGACCCCCGCCTCGATCCTGTTCCTGTGGAGCATCATCGGTGACCTGCTGCCGCCCGGTGTGGTCAATATCGTGAACGGTTTCGGTGTCGAGGCGGGCAAGCCACTGGCGTCGAGCAACCGGATCGCGAAGATCGCGTTCACCGGTGAGACGACCACCGGCAGACTGATCATGCAGTACGCGTCGCAGAACCTGATTCCGGTGACCCTCGAGCTCGGCGGCAAGAGCCCGAACATCTTCTTCTCCGACGTCATGTCCGCCGAAGACGACTTCATGGACAAGGCGCTGGAAGGCTTCACCATGTTCGCGCTGAACCAGGGTGAGGTGTGCACCTGTCCCTCGCGTTCGCTGATCCAGGCCGACATCTTCGACCAGTTCCTTGCCCAGGCCGCGCTGCGGACAAAGGCGGTGCGCCAGGGTGATCCGCTGGACTCCGAGACGATGATCGGTGCGCAGGCGTCCAACGATCAGCTGGAAAAGGTGCTGTCCTACATCGAGATCGGCAAGGGCGAGGGCGCCCAGCTGGTCACCGGCGGCGAACGCGCGATGCTCGGCGGCGACCTGAACGGCGGCTACTACGTGCAGCCGACCATCTTCACCGGCCGGAACTCGATGCGGATCTTCCAGGAGGAGATCTTCGGTCCGGTGGTGTCGGTGACCTCGTTCACCGACTACGACGACGCCATCGCGATCGCCAACGACACCCTCTACGGTCTCGGGGCCGGCGTGTGGTCTCGCGACGGCGGCACGGCGTATCGCGCGGGCCGCGATATCCAGGCCGGACGGGTGTGGACCAACACCTTCCACCAGTACCCGGCGCACGCGGCGTTCGGCGGCTACAAACAGTCCGGTATCGGCCGGGAGAACCACAAGATGATGCTCGACCACTACCAGCAGACCAAGAACCTGTTGGTCAGCTACGCACCGAAAGCCATGGGCTTCTTCTGATGCCGGGCGAACACGCACCGCGAGAACGGACGACACGGTGAGTGTCGCCCCGCCCCGCTTGGTCGCGACCGCGGAGGCGGCGGCGCTGTTGCGCCGCCTCCGCGAGGTGCACGGTGCGCTGATGATGCACCAGTCCGGCGGCTGCTGCGACGGATCATCGCCGATGTGTTATCCCTTGGGGGAGTTCATCGTCGGTGATCGTGACATCCTGCTGGGCATCATCGATCTCCGCCTCGCGGTCGGCGAGGTGCCGAGCACCCTGCCGTCCGACGACCGTGACGCGGTACCGGTGTGGATATCCGGGACCCAGTTCCAAGCCTGGAAACACACCCAACTCGTCATCGACGTGGTGCCGGGGCGGGGCTCGGGCTTCAGTGTGGAAGCTCCGGAAGGATGGCGATTCCTCAGCAGGGCACGGGCATTCACCGCCGCGGAGAACGAAGCGCTCGAGTCGGCACCACCGGTACTCGGGACCGACTTCGCCGACGGCGCCCGTCCGCCGATCCCTGATGCCGCGCAAGTGGTGGCGCAGGCCGCGGACGCGTGCCCGGTTCCCGCGCCACCAAGCGCGGGGTGAGCGCGGCGATCAACAGAAGACGCCGCTATAGGCGTTGAGGGCGGGCTGTCCACCGAGGTGGGCGTAGAGCACGGTGGAATCCGCTGGGATATCACCGTTTCGGACGAGATCGATGAGACCGGCCATGGACTTGCCCTCGTAGACGGGGTCGAGGATCATGCCCTCGAGGCGACCGGTGAGCCGGATGGCATCGAGGGTGGACTCGACTGGGATGCCGTAGCGGTCACCGGCCCAGCCGTCCAGCACGATGATCTCGTCGTCGCGCAGGTCGCGGCCGAGGCCGATGAGTTCCGCGGTGCCACGGGCGATCTTCGCCACCTGCGCATGGGTCGCGGCGAGCTTTGCCGAGGCGTCGATACCGAGGACGCGGCGGGGACGGTCCTGGCCCGCGAACCCGGCGATCATGCCGGCCTGCGTACTGCCGGTGACGCTACAGACCACGATGGTGTCGAAGAAGACGCCGAGCTCGCGCTCTTGCCGCTGCACTTCGTAGGCCCAGTTGGCGAATCCGAGACCGCCGAGGGGATGGTCGGAGGCACCCGCGGGGATCGGATACGGGGTACCGCCCGCCGCCGCAACGTCTTCCAGGGCTTGCCGCCAGCTGTCCTTGATGCCGATCCCGAATCCGGCCTGAACCAGCCGCACATCGGCACCCATGATGCGGGACAGCAGGATATTGCCGACCTTGTCGTTGACGGGGTCCGGCCAGTCGACCCAACTCTCCTGGACCAGAACGGCTTTCAGGCCCGCCCTGGCGGCGACCGCGGCCACCTGCCGAGTGTGGTTGGACTGCACGCCGCCGATGCTGACCAGGGTGTCCGCACCCTTGCTCAGCGCGTCGTGGACGAGATACTCCAGTTTGCGAGTCTTGTTGCCGCCGAAGGCCAAGCCGCTGTTGCAGTCTTCCCGCTTGGCCCAGAGGCGGGCGCCGCCGAGGTGGTCGCTGAGCCGATCCAGCGGGTGGACCGGGCTCGGTCCGAACAGCAGGGGGTAACGCTCGAAGGTGTCGAGAGACATCGGTATTCCTCACAGTGCAGCCGGTGGGGGAGTTATTGCGTTCAGGGCGTGAGATTTTCGAGCAGTGGCACCAGCGTCTGCCAGTTCGCCCTGGTGCCTGCCACCGCGCCTTCGACATCGCCTGCTTCGCACAGCGCGATGATGCGCTCGTGCTGAGTCACCGAGCTACGGCCGCTCAGCGAGGAGAAGCGCAGGCGCTCCACCCGGCGCAAGACCGGGGTGAACTGTTCGAGCACGCTGCGGATGGCGTCGTTGGCGCTGGCGGTGACCGGGATGCGATGGAAGTCGTCGTCCGCGGTGATCGCGGCATCGACATCGTTGCGGCGCAAGGCATCCGCGAAACGGGAGTTGGCTTCGCGCATGGCGGCCAGTTCGTCGGCGGACAGGTTGGGCAGTGCCTCACGGACGGCGAGTTCGTGCATGGCGGTGGTGACCGACTGGGCGGCGCGGACCGCGCGCACGTTGAGTGGGCTGACGATGGTGTAGCGGCCGGGCTTCGTCTGCACCAGACCTGCCTGTTCCAGCCGCATCAGCGCCTCGCGCACCGGTGTGCGGCTGACGCCGAGCCACTTCACCAGATCGTTGTCGTTGAGACGTTCGCCGGGGGCGAGGGTGCCGTCGACGATGGCGTCCCGGATGGCGCGGTAGGCGTTTTCCCGGAGCAGGGATCTGGCGACGAGACCTTCGTGCTGCGGGACCGGCATGCAATATATTGCATGCCACAGCGACGCTGTTGTCAAGGTGACCGATCAGGTTGTTGCCCAGCGGATTCCATCGAAGATCCGGTGCGCCGAGCTGCTGACGACCAGGGTCGAGGGCTCGGATCGGGGTATTGTCCGGGAACATCCCCATAGCCGCATCACCCCGGCGGGGTAGGCGAGATCCCCTCTGGAGGTGATGATCTCGTCGGTTCGGGTGCCTACCATGGCGGGCGTGACTGTCGCCCGCGCTGTTCGCTGTCGCGTCCTGCTCGTTGCGGGATTGTGGACCCTGCTCGTCTCGGCCGGGATGGCACCCGCGTTCGCCGACTCCGCCGCGGCGGGTGCGGATGTTTCGGTCGCCCAGTCCCTCGGCGATCGGGAGCTCACCATCGTGCTCCGCAGGGTGACCAGCGTGCCTGGGCCGTTGCGCGTCGACGTCGTCACCCACGCTGGCACTGCCGCAGGCGATCTCACGCTCGCCGCGACGCCGACGGGAGCGCTCGGGTCCGGCTCTCGGCTACCCGCTCCCGGTGTGCCGACCGCCGAAGCCGTTGTGCGACTCGGTGGCACACCGGGGATGTATTCGGCCACCCTCGACATGGATCGGCCCGGCCCTTGGGAACTCGCGATCGGCGACGGCGTGCGCGTGGCGCGGATTCCGTTCGTCGTGCCCGAGCAGGTAACCTCGCCGCCGGAGCGGCTGGTCTACGGGGGTTTCCTGGTGGCCGGTGCGCTGCTTCCGGTTTCGGTGCTGTTGGCGATGCGGGCTCGGCGCAGCGGGTGGGCGTTGCTTCCGGCCGGTGGGATGGTGGCGGGGATGGCCGTGTCGGTGACCGCCGCGTTGCTCTCGGCCTCGTTGCCGCTGCCGCCGCAGCCCGGCGGTCAGCTCGATCCGACGGTGGACAACGTCACCGATCCGTATTCGGTGCCGCAGCCGATGATCTCGGACTTTTCCCGTCCGCCTGTGCTGCTCACCGTCGAGGCTGGTACGGTGCCAGCCGGACGGCCGAGCGATTTCGACCTCGTGCTGATCGATGCCGCCACCGGCGCGTTGGTGGATGACCTGCTCGTGCACGACAGCGCGCTCATGCATCTGCTGGTGGTCGGCCCGTCCGGCGGACTGTCGCACCTGCACCCGATTCGGACCGGGCCCGGCCGCTACCAAGTGCATATGACAGCGCCGGAGCCCGGTCGCTATGCGCTGTCGGCCGAGTTGGCCCGGCGCGGTGGCGGCGTCCAAATGGCGCGTGCCGCAACCGGATTAACGGTCACGCCGGGCGGTGCGTCGGCCGCGCCCCAGTCGCCCAGCGCCCCATTGCATCTCGGGAGTGGGGATACGAGCGCGTCGATGGTCGTCGACGGCAACCGCATCACCGTCAGGACCACCGCCGCAGTCGCCGGAACACCCACCACCATCACCGCCGAAGTCGGCGACACCGCCGATCTGCAACCGTGGCTCGGCATGGTCGGCCATCTGATCATGGCGGGCCCGGTGCCGGAAGCCGACACGGATATCGCCGCGGCCGTCCACAACTCGGCCATCTGGGGACACGCCCACTCCATGGGTCCGACAACCATGCAGGCCATGGGGGATATGCCGGGGATGGGCGGCGCGCACAACATGTCGGAAATGACCGGCACCCATGACATGTCGGGGATGGATGGCGGAAAAGCCGCCGCGGGACGCGGAGTCATGCTGATGCCGCCGATCAACGGCGAGAGTCCGCCCGATGAAACGGTGGCCGCGTACGGACCCGACGTTCCGTTCACCTTCACGTTCCCCGTCGCGGGCCGGTACCGGCTCTGGATCCAGGCCGAGCGGAACTACACCGTACTCACCATTCCGGTCGTGCTCGACGTTGCGGCGGCGCAGGGGGCCCATCGATGACCGCCACCGGTCGGCGTCCGCTGCGCGTTCTCGCCATCGCAGGCGCCGTGCTCGTGCTCGTCGCCATCGGGTGGCTGGTCTGGCCGCGCTCACCCGCGCCCGTCGTACTGAATGCCGGTACGCCGCAACACCTCGTCACCGTCACCATCGACAGCCTTCGCATCGGCGACACTGCTGTCGATGTCACCGTCACCGACCGCGCCGGTACCCCGATCGACCATGCGGCAGTACAGGTTCAGGCGATCCAACCGCTGATGGGCCACGCCGGGCCGCCGGTTCCCGCGAGCTCCGCCGGGTCCGGTCGCTTCCGTGCCGCGGCGGTATCGCTGATGATGACCGGACCATGGGAGCTGCGACTGTCGATCGACGCACACCACGGCGTGGACCAACTCACGCTGCCGCTGTGGGTCGGCGGCTGAGACCGGCCGACAACCACACGCCACAGAACGAACCGCAGGAGCACGACACAGGAGGGACCGCTCGCCATGAATATTTCAGCACCGTCCGACGCGACCGCAGACAGTGGCGGACCGAAGAACGTCGAAGGCACATCCGACGACAGCACAGCGGCCCGCATCGGCGCATGGGGCGTGCTACTCGGCACCGCGGTCACGCTGGTCGGGCTCAGCTGGGATATCCAGTGGCACAACGACGTCGGCCCCGACACCTTCTTCACCCTGCCGCACCTGTTCCTGTATTCCGGTAGCGCCATATCGGGTTTCGCCAGCCTGGCCATGGTGCTCATCACCACCGCCGCGCAACGCGCGGGACGGCCGGTGCCCCGGATGGGCGGCACACCCATTCGCGTGTTCGGCAGTAACCTCACCGCACCGCTCGGCTACATGGTCGCCGGGGCGGGGGCCGCTTTGTTCCTGCTGTACGGCCTGCTGGATATGCAGTGGCATTCGATCTACGGCTTCGACGCGGTGCTGAACACCCCGTCGCACGTGGCACTGTTCCTCTCGATCACGCTCACCATGATCGGCAGCATCATGGTCTTCGCCGCCCACCGCGACCATCGCTGGGGCCAGTTCGGCATCGTCCTGGCAATCCCGATCCTGATCACCTTCGCCCCGATCCTCGCCGAGGCGTTGAACAACCTGGAACCGCCCGTCGATCCGACCGTCCTCGGCATCGTGCTGTTCGGGCCGATGCTGCTCGTCCTCGGCGCGGCGGTGCTGGCCCGCCCGGGTGCCGCCATCGCCATCGCGGTCGCTCTCGGCGGCATGCAGGCGATCCTGTGGTGGTTCTCGCCGTGGGCCGCGGAAGCCTATGCCTCGGCGATCGGGCTGCCGCTGCGGGACGGTCTCGGGTCGCGGCCACCTTCGCTGCCCGCCCTCATGCCGATGTTCCTGATCGTCGCCGCCGTCGCCGTCGAGGGTCTGTTCTGGTTGGCCCGCACGCGCGGCTACGACGCGAACAAGATCGTGCTGGTAGCGGGTCTGGTGACCGGTGTCGTGGTCGGCCTGACCTTCCCGCTGCAACTGCACCTCACCCACGCCATGTCGAGCCTCGAGGTCAACGACGTCGTCACCGCCACCCTCGTCGGGATTCCGCTGGGTCTGCTCGCCGGGTTCCTCGGCGGCCGATTCACTCGCATGCTGCCGGTGCCCGCTAGGGAGGCCGTCCGATGATCGCGCTGCGTAAGTTCGCCATCACCGTGCTCGCCACGATCACGCTGTCCCTGGTCGCGATCGCCCCGGCTTCCGCATACGCGCCGGTCGACATCGTGCACACCGAACGGGTCCAGGTCGGCCCGTACAACCTCACCGTCGGGTTCTCCACCTGGCCGATCCGCGCGATGAGGTCGTTGGACTTCACCTTCATGCCGGACGGGGGTATCGCCGACAAAACCGGGACCCTGCGGATGGTGGGTCCCGCGTTCAAGAACTGGCGCCGCAACGCGCCGTTCGTGCGCCATCCCCGCAAACGCGACTCCTGGGGGCTGGACATCCTGGCGATCGACGATCCAGGCACCTACAGCATCCGGTTCACCCTCGACGGCCCGCTCGGGCACGGCGAGGGCGCCCTTGACGGTCTGGAAGTCCTCGACCAGCCGGGTCCACCACTGCCGCTGAGCTGGACAATCGCCAGCCTGCCGCTACTCGGTCTGCTGGCCTTCCTCGCGGTGGCCTGGCGGCGCACCCGACCCGGTCGGCAGCCATTGCCACTCTGAACCGGCAACTTCACGGCTACCCTTCATTAGATGATCCTGTTCCTACTGCCCGAGCGCGATTACGATCCGACCGAATCGGCGGTGCCGTGGGCGGCACTGCGCGACGCGGGCGTGCCCGTCCGGTTCGCGACGCCGGAGGGCCGGGTGGCCCTTGCCGATGAGCGGCTGGTCGAGCGGGGGTTCTCGGTGCTTTCGCCAGTGCTGATGACTCGTTCGGATGCGCTGCGGGACTACGACCGGATGCGCGAGGATGCCGATTTCCAGTCGCCCATCGCGTATTCCGACGTCGTCGACGCGGAGGTGTCGGGCGTTGTCGTGCCCGGCGGGCATGCCCCCGGGATGAAGACGATGCTCGAATCAACCGTCGCCCAGGGCATTTTCGGTCGCGCGCTGCTGGGCGGCAAGCCGGTCGCCGCCGTCTGTCACGGGGTGCTGCTCGCCGCGCGGGCCAAGGACCCGCGGACCGGCCGATCGGTGCTCTACGACCGCCGGACCACCGCTGTCACAGCAACTCTGGAATTGTCGGCGTGGAATCTGACGCGGTTGCGGCTCGGCGATTACTACCGGACCTATCCGCAGACCGTGCAATCGGAAGTCACTGCCGCACTGCGTGACCCGAGCCAGTTCGAACGGGGACCGCTACTGCCGCACCGCGATAGCGCGACTCGCCTGCACCGTGGGTTCACGGTCCGGGACCGCAACTACATTTCGGCAAGGTGGCCGGGCGACTGCCACCGGCTCGCGACCGAGTATCGCGATCTGGTGCTGGAATACCGAAGCGCCGCACGCTGAGCGAATCGGACAGCGGCATGTGCGGACGTTCCGACGAACGTCCGCACATGCCCCAGTTACCTTCGCGCGCACGCCGGGGGAGCGGGCCGGTCAGACCTCAGTTGAGGCCGGTGACCTCCTGGGCGATCGCCGCGAGCCGAGTCTGGGCGGCCGAGACGACACCGTGCCGGTTCTTGTTCGCTTCCTCGTACGCGACGATTGCGCGCACGTCGGCGGGGTCGGTCAATTCCCGGATCGCGGCGACGGCTTGGTTGACGTTCAGCTCGTCGTAGTCGCCGATCGGCAGCTCCCGCGGTTCCAGGACACCGGTAGCGGTGCGGACCGAATGCAAGGCGTCGGCGGCGGCGTCGGCACCTTCGCGACGGGTCACCTGCTCGGCGGTCTGGAGCGCGGCGTCGCGGGAGGCGGTCAGCGTTTTGACCGCGACGTCACCCGCGTGCGCGCCGCGGGCGAGCAGCTCGCCGAGCGCGGGCGGGGTGGAGCGGAAGGTGTCCAGCGCCCGGTCCAGGCCGCGGGCGGACCAGGTGACCGGGATGGTCACCAGCTTCACCACCGTGCCGGTGGCTGTCTGGAGTGGGGTGTGGCGCAATGCGGCCGGGCCGCCGAGAGCCTCCTCGGCCAGGACAGTGGTCAGCCACGCCACGGTCGCCGAGTGCGCGGTGATCAACCGCTCCGCCAATGCCACCACATCGGAGCGCTGGGCGGTGGTCGCCAGTGCCTTGATGTAGCGGGCGCGGTCGAGGAGCTGGTGTTCGAGGTTGAGGTCGCCGAGCAAGGCCTCGTCGAACGGCTGGGCCTGTTCGCCCATCGCCTTGACCGTAGCGGCGGCCCGTCCCAGGAAGGGGCCGATCAGCTGCGGGACGCCGCCCAGTTCGCGAATGGCGGCCTCGATGGCTTCGGCGCGGGCGCGAGCGTTGTCGGCGTTCTGGGACAACTCGCGGCGCACCGCCTCCGTCCGGGCCTGCGCAATGCGTGTTTCGGCGACCTGGATTTCGGTGTTGGTCAGATCGCGGACGGCGCGCAGCTGCGCCAGCAAGGTAGTGATGTCGCGTGTGCTCATGTGAATCTGGTCCTTTGACGTTGACGTCAGGTCGGCGCAACGCTGCACCCGCTACAGTGAGTACCCCGCATCACCGTCCGAAACATTGCGCCGCAAACGATTTGGATCGTGTCGGTGCGAAACCGATCACCATCGCGCCCGGCAAGTCGCCCGCTAGCCCGTGTTTCGGACGTGGCTAGGGGGCGGGCAAGCGCCCGCCCCCTAGCCTGATCCTTACTCGTGTGTAGGTGTTTGCTCGGACGTCGTCGCCGCGCCGCGGTTCGGCGGGTTATCGCTCGACGCATAGGTCTGCATCGCGTCGGCGATCGCACCGGTGTTCACGTTCAACGCCGTGTCGCTGATATTGGCGGTCGTATCGCAAGACCGGTGGTAGCACGGGTCGTAGGGGCGGCCCGCAGTTCCGCCGAACATCTGCTGTTCTTGGCGTGTCTTGATCCCCTCCGCACCGGTGAACAAGCCGCCGACCGGAATCCCGACCCGCATGAACGGGCCGTAATCCGAACGTCCGTCGAGCGGTGTGCGGACGTGCGGAATGTTCCGGGAGTCGAAGTAGCGGTTGAAGTTCTGCTCGATCGCGGCGGAGCCGGCCGGGCCGCTGCTGCCGTTGTAGATCTTGTACGCGAAGTTCGACGAACCGATCATGTCGAAGTTGAGGTACAGCTTGATCTTGCTGCGCTCGGTGGCGGGCAGGTTCGACACGTAGTACCTCGAACCGATCAGGCCGAGTTCCTCGGCGCCCCACCAGGCGAAGCGGACCTTGTTCTTCGGCTGGGTGGTGGCCATCTGCAGCGCGACCTCGAGCAGTCCGGCGCTGCCGGAAGCATTGTCGTTGATGCCAGGCCCGGCGCGCACGGAGTCGAGGTGCGCTCCGGCCATCACAACCTTGTCGGCGTTGCCTTGCCTGCTTTCCGCCAGCACGTTGTGCGTCGTTGCGGGCAGGGCTTCGGTGTCGGTCTTCAGCCGGACGACCTTGTTCTTCGAGGAGGCGAGGTCCTTGCCGACGGCGAAGCTCGTGCCGACCACCGGGATGGTGATGCCGGTCTCGTCGAGGGGCTCGGTGAAGGTGTCGGTACGGCCCTCCTGGCCCTCGTTGAAGATGATCACGCCGGATGCCCCTGCGGCCTGGGCGTTTCGGGCCTTGTCGGCGAAGGTGCAGGTGCCGCGCTGCAGCAGGGCGATGTTGCCGCGGGTGAACTTGGCGAAGTCCGCCTTCTCGCAGCCGGAGGTCGAGGTGTTCGGCTGCGCGCCGGGCGGCAGGACGAGGTCGACGCCCTGGGCCGTCGCCCGCTTGTCGCCGGAGCCCGAGTAGGTCGCGGTGGCGAAGTCGCCGAGCTCGCTGCGGTCCGGCGGGGTCGATTTATACGTCTTGGGCCCGGCCGAGACCTCCTCCATGACCGCCGTCGTCCGTTCCCGGAACGCCTGGAAGGTGAACGCCTGCAAGGTCACTTGGTAGCCCACGCGGCGCAGTTCGCCGGCCACGTAGTCGCGGGAGGCGTCATAGCCGGGCGTGCCCGCGGCGCGAGTGCGGCCGTTGGCGTTGGCGATGGCCTGGAACCTCTCCAGGTGCTGTTTGACGTCGGGCGCTTGGCTCGAGTCGGCCGGTGGCCCGGGCGGCGCACCGGGTTCGGCATACGCTGACCCGGTCAGCGCGAGTGATAGAACGAGAGGCACAGCGGCGGCGGCCGCGATAACGTGGCCTGCCCTTGCGCGAAAGATGCGGGGCATGTCGGCTCCTTCGAAGGGACGGAAAACTCCCGATGATCGGAGGTTAAGCCGGTGCGTCGGCTCGGTGAAACCCCAGTTGAGAGTGGGGAAAAGGGTCGCCGTGGGGGAGCGAGCTCGGTGCTGCGGGCCGCGTTCGCCGTCCGGGGGATCCGGCTCGGCGAGGCTCGGGGTCGGCGGTCGTTTTCGATCAGCGCGCGTCCGATTCCGAGATCGCCGCAGTTCGCTGAATTACTCGAAGTCGAGCAGTCAGCCGCAAGGATAAGAGTTGAGGGCCGTCCAGAGCGGACGAGCGAAGGAAGAGGAGTTTGCTTACTCCTTCCACTTTCAACATATAGCGCACCCGGGGGCTTGCGGCAAGACCCGGGTCATGCCGCACAATTGCCCGCCTAGGGTCAGAACCTGCGGAAATGGGAGTGGTGAATGCGCGTGTGGTGGTGATCACGCGGGTTCATCGAGTCAGGATAAAAGTAAGGGGCACATGCCAACTCAGCGGTACCAAGACGAATTGCGGTCCGAGCGTAGCTACGTGGCCGGGCTCTACACGCGGCTCGACGCCGAGCGTGCGCGAGTAAAGGGTCAGTACACCGCGGCGTTGCGGGGAAACGGCGGGACACCCATGGAGCGCGATGTCGAGGTGCGCGCGCTGGCCAGAGAGGTGAAGCGGCTGGACGTGGCGGACAACGGATTGTGTTTCGGCCGGTTGGACACCCTTTCGGGCGAACATACCTATATCGGCCGGATCGGCCTGTTCGACGAAGCGAACGAGTACGAACCGTTGTTGCTCGATTGGCGGGCACCGGCGTCGCGCGCGTTCTACGTCGCCACCGCCGCGAATCCGGAGAACATGCGTCGGCGCCGCCAGTTCCACACCCGCGGGCGGCGGGTGGTCGATTTCACCGACGAGGTGCTCGGCCGACCCGATGGCGCCGAGCGTGGGGACGCGGCCCTGCTCGCGGCGGTCAACGCACCACGCGGTGCCGGAATGCGCGACATCGTCGCGACGATCCAGGCCGAACAGGACCAGATCATCCGGCTCGACCACCCAGGCGTTCTGGTGATCGAGGGTGGTCCTGGCACCGGGAAGACGGTGGTGGCGCTGCACCGCGTCGCATACCTGCTCTACACCCAGCGGGAGCGGATGGAACGCCAGGGTGTGCTGGTGGTCGGTCCCAACCCGGCGTTTCTGAACCACATCGCCCACGTACTGCCGTCGCTGGGCGAGACCAACGTGGTGTTCACGACCACCGGTGACCTCGTGCCCGGGCTGCACGTCAGCGCCGAGGACACTCCGGAAGCCGCGCGGCTCAAGGGTTCACTGAAGATCCTGGACGTGCTCGCGGCGGCGGTCGCCGATCGGCAGCGGCTTCCTGAGCATCCGCTGTCGATCGAACTGACCGACGTCACAGTGCGGATCGACGCCGAGACCGTGGAGTGGGCGCGAGAGGAGGCGCGCGGGAGCGGACGGCCGCACAACGAGGCTCGCGCGGTGTTCGCCGAGATCGTCACGTACGTGCTCACCGAACGGGCGATAGCCCGGATCGGACAGGGTTGGCTGACCCGGGCGGACCGGGAAGCGTGGGAGCAGTTGCGGGCCGACCTGCTCGCGGAACTCGCGGACAATGACGAGTTCACCGCCGCGCTCGATGAACTGTGGCCCATACTTACGCCGGAAACCCTACTGGCACAGCTATATACGTCCCCCGAACGGCTGCGGGCGGCAGGCGCAGACCAAGCGCTGTTGCGTGCCGATGGCGACGCGTGGACGGTGTCGGACGTGCCGCTGCTCGACGAACTGATCGATTTACTCGGCCGTGATAAGCCGGTCGATCAGGCCGCCGAGCGGGAACGGAAGGCCGAGGCCGCGTACGCCGCCGGGGTGCTGGACCTCATGGTCGGCCGCGAGGACATGATGGACGACGAGGACCACCTGTTCGCCCAGGATCTGCTCTACGGCGAGGACTTGGCGGATCGCTTCGTCGAGCGCGACACCCGGGAACTCGCCGAACGTGCTGCCGCGGACCGAGATTGGAGTTACCGGCACGTCGTGGTCGACGAGGCCCAGGAGCTGTCCGAAATGGACTGGCGGGTGCTGATGCGGCGCTGCCCGAGCCGATCCTGCACGGTGGTCGGCGATCTCGCCCAGCGCCGGTCGCCCGCCGGAGCGACGTCGTGGGGTCAGATGCTGGAGCCGTACGTGCCCGGCCGCTGGGTCTACCGGTCGCTATCGGTGAACTACCGCACCCCGGCGGAGATCATGACCGTCGCCGCCGCGCTGCTGGCCGAGTTCGCGCCCGGGGTGCAGCCGCCGGAATCAGTCCGCGCATGTGGCGTCCAGCCGTGGTCCAGGCAGGTCACCGAGGGCGAACTAGCCACTGCCATCGAGGAATTCGTGCGAGAGGAAGCCGGTCGGGAAGGCACGAGCGTGGTGATCGGGCCACCGGGTGTGCCGGGTGCGGTGACGGCGTCGGAGACGAAGGGTCTGGAGTTCGATGCCGTCCTGGTCGTGGAGCCGGAGCGGATCCTCGCCGAAGGTCCGCGCGGCGCGGCCGAACTCTACGTCGCCCTCACCCGCGCCACCCAGCGCCTCGGCGTTCTGCATCTGGGCCTATTGCCGCAGGCTTTGAACGGACTCACCGATATCAAAACGCCCGCCCAGGCGGGGAATCGACGGTAGGCGTATGGGTTTCGCGCGTAGCAGGGTGACTAGCGCGCCTGATCGATGTCGAGAATGGTGAGGAAGGCGGACGCCGCCGGCGTCGGGCCGGACCGGCTCCAGGCGACGTACTCGACGCGGGCCGGTGCGTCGGTGACCTCGATGATGACCACGCCGGTGAGCCGGGGCACGTACGCGGCGGGCAGCATGGCGACACCGAGGCCTTGGCCGACCAGCCGGGCCAGGAAGTCCGCGTTGGTCACTTCGAAGGCGACGTCACGGTCGAGGCCAGCCGTCGCGAAGGCGTGGTCGGAATGGGCACGTCCGGCGGTGTCGGCAGGCAAGTCCACGAATACCTCGGCGGATAACCTGCGGAGGTCGACCGCCGGTTCCCCGGCGAGGGGATGATCCGGCGCGACCACGGCGACGAATCGGTCGCGGGCGAGTTCATGGACGGCGACGCCTCGGGGTCGCGCTGTTGTCGGCAGTCCGAGGAAGGCCACGTCGATCGCGCCCTGCTCGACCTGCTCGACGAGCTCCTCGGACGGGCCGACGCGCAGGCTGATGCGGACCTGCGGGTATCGCTGGTGGAAAGCGCGCAGGGCGGCCGGAATATCGACCGCGGCCACGGTGGAGATCACGCCGACGGCGAGGCGTCCGCGCACCTCGCCGATGGCCGCGGCGACCTCGGCGGCGGCGCGCTCGGCGGCGTCCAGACACTGACGGGCGGCGGGGAGGAACGCCGTACCTGCCGGTGTCAGCCGGACCCGGCGGCTGGTGCGTTCGAACAGTCGCGCACCCAATTCCCGTTCCAGACGCGCGATTTGGTGGCTGAGGGCGGACTGCACCACCAGGCATCGCTCGGCCGCCCGGGTGAAGCTGTTCGTCTCGGCGACGGCGACGACGTAACGCATCTGCTGGAGCTCCATGGATCAATCTTGTATCGAGATCAGTGGGGTGACAAACATGCATTGGACTGATTGATTGCGGCGGGTGAGACTACGAGGGTGAAAGGCTCAGCAGCGCAGGTGGTTCCGCGGGGGGCCTGCGGCTGGGCGCGAGCCGGTAGCCGACTCCGGCCGACCTGACGACAGAGAGAACGATGAAATGAAGCGAGTCCTCGGTATCTCGTTCGCGCTCGCCTGCCTCGTTGTGACCGTGCTGGTACCCACGGATCGGGCGAGGGCGGACGGTGCGGTGTTTCCCACCACGATCGCCCTGCCCGCCGGATTCCGGCCGGAAGGTATCGCCATCGGGGCGCTGCCGGTGGCCTATATCGGCTCCATGGCGGACGGCTCCATCTATCGCGCCAACCTGGTGACCGGACAGGGTGACATCCTGAGCCGCGGCCCGGGTACGCCAGCGCTCGGACTCCAAATCGACCACCGCGGTCGACTGTTCGTCGCCGGCGGCACCGGTGGCGACATTCGCGTTGTGGACATCTGGACGGGTGCGGTGTTGGCGAATTACCAAGTCGGAACGGCGCCGGACACATTCGTCAACGATGTAGTGCTCACCCCGACGGGTGCGTGGTTCACCGACTCGCGCGCGGCCGTGCTCTACCACCTGCCCATCGGCAGCGACGGTGCACTGCCTCGACTCGAGGCGGTGCAGCGACTTCCGATGACCGGCGACATCGCCTACGTGCCAGAAGCATTCAACGCCAACGGTATCGTGCGCACACCCGACGGCACGGCCCTGATCATCGTCCAGTCGGTGACCGGCCGCCTGTTCCGCGTCGACCCCGCGACAGGCGCGACACGGCAGATCGATCTCGGCACCGAGGCCGTACCCGATGGTGACGGACTGCTATTGGACGGCAGCACACTGTATGTCGTGCAGAACCGCCGCAACGCGATCGCCATGGTCACCCTCGACCCCGAAGGCACGACCGGCACCGTCCAACGCCGAATCACCGACCCACGCTTCGACGTACCGTCGACAGTCGCCACCTTCGGCGGCCGCATGTACCTCCCGAACGCCCGCTTCAACACCCCACCCGAGCCGACCACCCCCTACACCGCCGTCGCAATCGATCAACCCCGATGAGCGCGCCGCAGCCGCAGCCCGAGCGGCCGTCTCCTGTTGTGTAAGAACGTAATCAACGGCCGCCCGGGTCCGCAAAGCCAGATCGGTGATGGTGCGGTGCCGAGCGTGGGCGGGGGAGGTCGGCTCGGATGGTGGTGAGGCGATCGATGTCGTGTTGTTCGGCAAGATTTGCCACCGACAGCGTCTTGTGGGCCCCTTCCCGTCGCTTGAACAACATCGGACAAGTGCCACACCAATAACTCAACTCGAAAGCAGGTTGCCCATCGACCAACAACACCCGCTGCGCAACCCGCGCCGGGCTGGGATTCGGTTCCTCACCAAAACGAAGCACGGCACGCTCCGGGTCGCTCCCCAATTCCCGAATAGCGCCACTAGTGAACATGGTCACCTGGCAACAGTAGTCGCTCGGCGATGATGAACATTTGACGCACCGGATGTGTTGAGCCGCAACATGTCTCGTTAACAGCGCATCCAGGGGTATGACGGCTAGCGGGTTCTTTTCCAGCCGATCCCAGCGCCCGAGGCAAGATCACGGCAGTTCCGACGTTCTGCGACAACATGATCCGCATGTCCTCGACGCCGAATTTCCGAATCGGAATCATGTGCCGATCAACAAGCGCGGCGGGGTTTGGGGGCGTCGGAGTGTTCGTCTGCTCGCAGGGGTGGGGTTCGGTCGAGGGTGACGGTTACTGTTCCGGCGCGGTTGATTTCGGTTCGGCGGTTGCCGCAGGGCTGGTCGACGAGGACGGTGGCGAGGTTGGGTCGTCCTGGCGGGAGTACCCGGACGGTCACCTGTCCTCGGTGGGTGTTGTCCAGTTCGCGAGTGACGACGTCGTGGATCAAGGTGCGGATGCGGGACGAGGCGACGTCGAGTCCGCCGTCGTCGAGCAGCATTACCTCGATCCCGCGCTGGCGGGCCGCGCGGGCCGCGCCGAGGACTTCAGGAGTGGACAGCTGTGGTGCGCGCAGTTCGTCGCGGAGTTCGGCTTCGAGCAGGCGGCATTCTTCCCGTTCATCGGGCCGGAACGGGACTGCCGCGGCAATGCGTTCGAGCATCGGGCGCGCGCGCCGGTCGAGCCGGTCGAGTTGGCGTTTGCGTTCGGCGTTCTGCGCGTCGAGCCTGGCGTGCTTCGCGGCGCGCGCGGTCGACTCGATCTCGAGTTCGTGCAGCGACCGCAGGGTCGGTCGCATGATCGCGGCGAACGCCGCGGCAATGGCGACATTGACCAGCGGAACGACCGCCTGCACGTACGCGGTCGGCTCGCCGCCCGCCGCGAGCACAACGGCGAGCCAGGTCGCCGCGGTTCCCGCCCAGGCCAACACATTTCGGCCGCGCAAAACGAGCAGCGCCAGCGCACTACCTGCCATGTAAGCGGTCCACACGCTGGTGTGCGCGTGCAACTCGGCGGTCACTTGATCATGGGCGATCAAGATACCGACCGGCCCCGCGGATGCCACGAAGACGGCCGGGTAGGTGTGAATCGGTTTCCCCATGTCGAGCACGACGACAACGGTGGCGGCAACGATGAGCGCGGCGGCGGCGACCAGCGAAACCGACATCGGAATCTCGGCCCTGCGCACTGAGCGGATCATCACCGCGGCGTCGGTGGCCAGCACCACGGCGATGATCGTCAGCACGGTGGAACGCCGCCCGCTGAGCAGCCGGCTCAGGTCGCCGTTGTCAGGTCTCATCGGGGGCGTTCCATTCCAGTACGACCCTGGTTCCGGCACCGGGGCAGGAATCAATGGTGGCGCGGCCGCCTGCCTCGCGCATCCGCCCCACGATGCTGACCGTGAGGCCGAGCCGATTGGCCGCAACCTGATCCGGGTCGAAGCCGGCACCGTCGTCGCTGACGACAACGGTGATGCCGGACTCCCGCGCCACGATGGTCAATTGCCGCGCCACGGTGCGCCCGGGTACGGCGGCGTGCCGCACGCTGTTGCGGACGGCCTCGGCGGCGGCCTGGCCGAGCGCGGCCACCGCGGCGGAGTCGATCCGCAGGTCGGCCGAGTTGCAGTCGTGCCGGACCTGAACGCGCAGTTCGGTATCGGTGGCGGCGCCCGCTTCGTGTGCGATGGCCTCGATCGCTTCGAGGTCGGTGCACAGCTCGTTGACGCGTCCGATGGCGGCGAATTGACCGAGGGCGTGATCGGCCTGCCGAGCCAGCACCGAGGGACTGCCGCCACGGGAGGTATCGAGCAGGGTGGCCAGTACTTTGTCGTGGATCACCCCCGCGAATCGCGCCCGCTCGCCGGCGCGGGCCTCCTCCGCCGCCGCGAGCGCTGCCTGGTCATGTGCTCGCGCCCGCTCCTTGTCGAGCAGGCGGGCGGCGCGCCGAGCCAGCTGGGTGATGTAGACGAAGGCGATCGTGATCCCGATGATCCGCACCGAGGTGAGCGCGAATTCCATCCAGCCGAGGTCGCCGGTGGCCCATCCGGTCGACGATGCGGCAAGCGCCCCGACGGCGACCAGGTAGATCGCGGTCACCGGGGTCCGCCAGGCCAGCGTGGCCGCGACCCCGCCGAGCGGAACCAGCCGATAGATCCACGCCACGTCGTCGGTGATCTGTCCCGGCTGCACCGCGAATCCGGAGAGCCCGACGACCACGGCGAAAACCGTTGCGTGCGTGGCGGCTATGTTCCGCACGGTGGGCAGTGCGGCGCGCAGGGCGGTTCCGGCCAGCAGCAGAGCGGTGCCGAACACACCGGACAGGGCCAGCACGGTCCACCATGCCGGGAAGTGCCGCGACTGCCCGGCGATCTCGGCGGCGTCACCGGCACCGAATATCCACACGCCTAGGCCGAGCGCGAAGGCGAGGATGCGATCGATCTGTTCGGCGGCGGCTCGGGCCACCGAGGAGCCCCGACCGCGTCGTCCCGACAGCGCGGCCGCCGTCCGGCTGAACAGCGACGGCGAGAGTGGGGTCATCGCGGTTCTCTGGCCTCGAGCCCGGACAGTTCGCGGTTCGGCGTAGCGGGTCTGGCCGTGTAGACGGCCCTTACCCGCCGCTTCGGCCGCAGGTTGATCGTCAGTTTCATCGCAACGTCGCGGTCGATGTGCAGCGTGCCGCCGCTGAGCAGCAGCGCGGTGAAGATCTGGCCCTCGAGCAACGCGAGGGCCGACCCGATGCACACATGTTCGCCCGCCCCGAAAGGCAAGTAGGACAGTCGCTCCCAGGCCCGCTCCGCCTCGGGAGCGAATCGATCGGGCACGAACGCCTCGGGATCCGGGAAGTGCCGGGCCGAACGATGCATCACGTAGGGGGCGACGAACACGATGGTGCCCTCGTCGATCGCGTACTTCCCGATCCGCGTCGCGCAGGCGGCCTCACGCAGGAAAGCCGGGGACGGCGGATACAAACGCATCGACTCCTTGAACACCTGCAAACAGTACGGCAGCAGCGGCAGATCGGCGGCCGTCGGCGTCGCACCGCCGAGGATGTGGTCGGCCTCGCCTCTGGCGCGGTCGGCGATGCCGGGATGGCGAGACAGCGCATACGCCGTCCAGAACATCGCATCGGCGCTGGTCTCGTGCGCCGCCGCCCATAGGTTGATCACCTCGTCGATGAGCCGGTCCGCACTCATCGGTGCGCCGTCGCGGTCGCGTCGGGCGAGCAGGGCGGACACGATGTCGTCGCGTCCCTCGGGATCACGGCGGCGCACGTCGATCATCCGCGCGGCCCAGTCGCGCACCAGACCGAGATCGCGGATGAACTCGCGGTTGCGTTTCGTCGGAATGTTCAACGGCGCGACGATCGGTCGCGACATCGCCCGCATTTCCCAGTCGAAGATCCTGGTCGCCGCCTCGACGACCTCGGTGTGGTCATCGAGCGGCTCGTCGATGAGCAGTCCGGCGACGACGTCGTGCATCATCTCCTGCACCGCGGCCAGCAGATCCAGCTCGCCCGCCGTCTGCCATCGCGCCAGATGCGCCTGCATGCGCGTCGCCATCACGTCCACGTACTTCGGCACCCGCCGCGCGGTGAACAGCGGCGCGACCATGGCGCGCTGCGTGCGGTGTACCTCGCCCTCGGAGATGATCAATCCCTCGCCCAGTGCGGGCAACAGCGTTCCCGTCACCACCCGTGCCCGCCGGAATTCCGCGGCGCGGGAGACGAGTACCTCATGGATCTCCTCGGGCCCGGTGACCAGAACGGCCGGAAACAGGCCGATCCGAAACCCGGCCACCGGTCCCTGGTTGTCGGCCATCCGCCGCATCACCGACAGCGGATCACGGAACCATCGCATGGCTGTGCCCAACGCAAGCAAACCACCACGTCCGTGGTCCAGTTGCGCAATTTCCCCCGCCCGATCATCGTTCACTGACGATTCCTCCCGTGGTCGCCATCGAAGTCAGAGCGATTCGCCAGCCGACCGCCATTCTTCAGTTATCGGGGCGCTGACGAGCAGTCTGTCTGTGCGGGATGATATTTGGGCAACGGCCCGTAGTCATGCCCGCAGAACTGGGGTGGGGGGAGCCGCCTCGACAGTGTTTGCGCAGGTCGGCGGCGTCCTTGGGCGACCTTTCAAGTCAGCCTGTTCAGGGTCGGCCGCACCGGTGGGCGTGGGTGATAGGATGATTGCTCTTAGTTTAGCTAAGCAGTTGCTGGTCTGCGTGTGTTGCCTCACCTGATGAAGGAAAAACAACTCCATGGCTGTCATCCCGCTCACGGGGGAACAGCGCGGTGCCGGTGCGGTCGAGAAGTCTCGTGCCCCGCGCAAGATCACGGCGCTCGGTGCCGCGGTCGTGTTCGCCTGCATTTCCGTCGGTGCCTGGCTGGAATTCATCCGGCCGAATTGGGATATGTACTGGCACCAGGTCGACCTGCAGGTTTATCTGTGGGGCGGCGCGGCGGCGGCGTTGCATCCCGAGCTGTTGTACGACGGGCGCGGCCCGCTGAATTTACCGTTTCTCTATCCCGTCTTCGCCGCGTGGATCTGCGCGGAATTGGCCAGGTTTCCGATCAACTACGTCGGCACCGGCATCGTGGTACTCACGTTGATGTCGCTCGCGGTTAGCGTGTGGAGTGCCGGCGTGCTCCAGCATCGACGGCGCGGGCTCGGTGTGGCCGCGAGGACGATTGCCGTCAGCGCCGCCGGGCTCTGGCTGGAGCCGGTGCAGCAGACGTTGCAGTTCGGACAGCTCAGCGTGATCCTGATGGCGTTGGTGCTTGCCGATCTCGCCATTCCCAAGAACCGTTGGTATCGCGGCATTCTCATCGGTATCGCGACCGGGATAAAGCTGACGCCCGCGGTTTTCGTCGTCTATCTACTCATCACTCGTCAGTTCCGGGCCGCGGCGGCGGCCGGAGCGGCGTTCGCGGCCACGGTCGCCATCGGCTTCTGGTATCGGCCGACGCAGGCAGTGCAGTTCTGGACCACGACGATGAACTCGCAGAACCGGATCGGGTTCGCCTATGTGCAGAATCAATCGCTCAACGGACTGTTCGGCCGCCTGCAATGGTCTACCTGGGAGGACAGCAGCGCCTCGCTCGTCTGCGCGGGCATTCTGGGGGTCGCCGGGATAGCGGCGGCCCGAATCGCCTATCTACGCGGCGACGAATTGCTCGGCGCGCTGCTCGCGGCCACCGCGATGCTGCTCGCCTCGCCGATCTCCTGGACGCACTACTGGGTGTGGATCGTTCCAGCGCTGATGTGGGTGGTCCATGCGCTGCGTCATCGGTCGCTCGGTATCCGGATCGCGGTTCCGGCGGTCATCTATCTGTTCGTGTTCGCATGGCCGATGCGCGTCGACCGGGTCGGCTCGTGGGATCCCGACCTACCCCTGCTGCCGCAAGGACTGGTCTGGTTCGTACCGCAGACCGATGGCCGGGAATTCCATTGGGCGCTTTGGCAATTCGTCCTCGGCGATGCGTACACCCTGTTCGCTATCGGCGCACTGCTCGCGGCGACCGGCTGGCTACTGCTGCACCGGCCCAGAAACCCGGCGACGGAATTCGGCGGTGTTTCGCCGGTCGAGCCCGAATCCGTCCGCTCACCGAGTTCACCCCGCGCGGATGAGTTCGTGGATTCCCGGTAGTGCTCTACCGTACGAAGGTCTTCAACTGGGCCAC
The DNA here is from genome assembly GCF_019222765.1 of Nocardia iowensis. Lineage (NCBI taxonomy): Bacteria > Bacillati > Actinomycetota > Actinomycetes > Mycobacteriales > Nocardiaceae > Nocardia > Nocardia iowensis. The sequence goes on from NZ_CP078145.1 coordinate 2,947,601, forward strand.
CGCTTCCGCGGGATGCTGCGCCCGGATCCCCTCGCCGATGGCATCGAACTGCCAAACATTGTCCGAGCGCGTCAGTTTGCCCATCACCAGGCCGGTGTACGACCCGCCGCCGGTCAGGTCGTAGCGGGCGATTTCGGCGCCGGATACGCCGTCGACTACCCGGCAGAACGCATTCTCGATCTGCTCGAAAGTCTGCCCCGTGTAGCAGGTCACGATGAAGAACACGGTGGTGACCTCCGGCGTCAATCTGGTCAGATCGACGGTGATGATTTCGTTGTCGCCGTCGCCTTCACCGGTGGTGCTGTCGCCGAGGTGCCGCAGCGAGCCGTCTCTGGAAGTGAGCTGTTCGTGGTAGACGACGTCCACGATGTTGTCGTCGGCGAACAACAGGGCCGCTGCGTTCAGGTCGATGTCCTTGCCACCGCCGAACCATCGGTTCTTGCGGACCGGATCCCAGCCGAGGGCCATGTTGACGTAGTCGAGTCCCACTCCGTTGTCGTCTCGCAACGTCACGAACATGAAATCTCCCCACAGCCGTCCCGCCCGGCCCGCGGTCCGGGCCGGTTCGCCGACCAGACTTTTCGGCACACCTTCCCGTAAAGATGCCGTAAAAATGAACGCGAGGCAAACCGTTACTGTGTATACGCCTGACGCAGGGCGAGGTATGCCGCGATGTCGGCCGCGAGTAGCTCGGCCACGGGAATCATGTTGGCTGACGGTCCCTTCGAAGGAGCGCGAGCAGGGCGGCCGCGACCAGGGCGGCCGCGATGCCGAGGGCGGCGGTCAGCCCGGCGAAGGCGGCACCGCCGACGGCGAGAGTGCCGAGCAGGGTGGTGCCGATGGCGATGCCCGCGTTCATCATCGAGTTGTTCCAGGCGACGACGGACGCGCGCTGGGTCGGGTCGGCCGAGGACAGATATGCCTGCTGGCAGGCGTAGAAGGCGCCACCGAAAACGCACCAGAGGGCCAGTGCCGCCAGCGCGACGATCAGGTGCTGCGTGCTCAACGCCACGGCGGCGCACGGCGCGAATGCCGCGGCGGTGACGACCGAGACCAACACGCCACTCGTCTCGCGCCGCTGCAGCTGATCCAGAATCGTTCCGGCACTTAATGATCCGACCAACGACGCCGCGCCGACGAGCAGTCCGACGAGGCCGAGCGTGCCGAGAGTTAAGCCGAACCGCTTGGCGAAGAGCACTCCGACGAAGGTGTACGCGCCGAGGCGGCCCGCCTGCAGGAACAGGGTCGCGATGAGTCCCAGGCTGATTCGCGGTTGCGCCCAGGGCGCGACCAGCGCCCGGTAGCCGCGCGATGTTCCGGTCGCAGGCAGGTGATCGAGCCGCACGTACAGCACCGCCGACGTCGCGATCATCAGCACGCCCACGGCGAGGAACGGCCACCGCCAACTGGTCGACGAGGCAAGGGCGGCGCCGAGCGGGACGCCGAGGACCTGCCCGAGCGAGTAGACACTCGCCCCGAGCGAGATCACCCGTCCGCGCTGGTGTGGTGGTGTGCGTTCGGCGAGGTAGGCCCACATCGCGGGTGCCGCGATCGCCGCACCGAGGCCGGTAATGCCCCGTCCCGCAACCAACATCGGTAGCGAACCGGCCGCCGCGCAGGCCAGATTGCCCAGCATGAAGACGAGCGAACCCGAGAGGATCGACCACCGCCGCGGGTAGCGGTCGGCGAGGATGCCGAACGGCGGTCCCGCGACGGCATAGACGAGGACGTACGCGGTGACGATGGTGGCCGACGCGGCGACCGACGCGTGCAACGATCGGGCGATATCCGGCAACATCGGTGCGACCAGATACATTTCGGCGCCCATGAGGAAGAACACGGCGTAAAGCAGGCCCCGTTTCCCGAAGAAATCTGATATTTGCCTGGCACGAAGACTTTCGGCTCTGGCGGTAGCGACTGTCGGCATCGGTGCATCTTCTCGCGGTAGCGGATGTGGACTGATCGGTGGTTACAGTCTCGGGCCGCGGAGAACGGCAGGTCCAATACGTATTCGATTCGGCGTTGATAAGCATCTCTTATCTCGTTACGCTGCCCCCGTGGACGACCTGCGGCGAGTGCGCTACTTCCTAGCAGTAGCCGAGCACCGACATTTCGGGCGCGCGGCACAGGCGCTGCACATCACCCAGCCCGCTCTTTCTCAGCAGGTCAAGGCGCTCGAACGGGAACTGGGCGTCGACTTGCTGGCTCGTACGGGCCGGGGCTTCGCGCTGACACCGGCCGGTTTGGCGTTGCACGCAGGTGGCCAGCAACTTCTCTCCTCGGCCGCCGAGTTGGCACGCACCGTCCGTGCTCGCGCCTCCGGTACGGCCGGTGAGTTGAAGGTCGCCTTCACCAGGTCGGGCTCCGACAGCGATATTTCGCAGCGCATCAGGGACTTTCGCAAGGAATTCCCGGACATCGCCGTGTCGGTGATTACCGGATGGACCGCGTGGAATCTCGACCTGCTGGAATCGGGTGAGGTCGATATCGCGTTCGTGCGTGGAAATATCACGCATCCACGCGTGCAGACGCACCTGATCGGGCTTCAGGAAGCCGCGGTGGTGGTCTCGCGGGAGCATCCACTCGCCGAAAGAGCCACCGTCGAAATCGCCGACATCGTCGACGAGCCGATAGTGCTCTGGTCGCGCCGGACAGGTCCGGACTTCTACGACGAACTCGTCGCCCATATCTGGGGCGACGGCGCCCCGAACCTGGTCGCCGAGGAATCCGACGCCGAACAGGTCCTCGACCTGGTCTCCACCGGTACCGGCATCAGCGTGCTGGACCGAAAGCGCGCGACGCGAATCGCGCACGAAAATATCGTCGTCATCCCTTTCGGTACGAATCCGCCCGAAATCGCCATCCGAATCGCCTGGATGCGCGGATCGGACGCCCCCGCCCTCGCCCGTTTCCTCGAATGGTGGCGTTGCGGCGATTGACGGCGTCATCCGGCATGTTTGCGCCTGACGATGGTGATGCCGCGAACCGTGGTGAGGATCGTTATCACCATGATCGTCAGTAGTTGCATGATGTTCCAGGCAATGGGGTCGGCTGTCAGTTCGGCAGCCTCCAGACGCGTCTGCCGAGGCGGCGTCGGCAAGGGCGGAATGTCCGGAATCACCGGCGCGATCGACGGTGCCGGTGGGACGGCCGCGCTGGGAGTCGGCAGGACTGGCACGTCGGGGATCGGCTGGCCGGGAACCGGCGGATCGAGTTGGAGCGGGAGACCCGGCGCGGGCGGCGCGCTGTCGAGCGGCCACAGCAGGCAGACCAGCGCGCTACCGGTGACGGCGCTACCGACGGCGGCGCTGCCAAGCCCGGACGCGCTGGAGCCCAGACCTGCCGACCCCGGACGGAACCCGCTGCCGGTCGCGATGCCGAAGAGGATCAGCGCGCTGCCCACCGCGACGCCGCCGGCGCACGCCGACCGGACGCTGCCGGAGTCGAGTTCCGGCACCTGTTCGGAATCCTCCGCCACGACCTCGGCGGCCTCGTCAGCGAGCGCCGGTGCGGTATGGCCACTGCCTGTGCTGCCTGTGCCGAGGTCGCCATAGTTTTCTGTCGGAATGCTCGGACCGAGATCCAACGAGCTTCCCTCGAACGTGCTTGCGTTCGCGGCGGAGCCCGGCGACGAACTGCCGGTGGCGATCTCGCCGAGGGGTGACCACTCCGGCGGTAACAGATCGGCGGCCGCGACATCGGGCCGTCCGGCGAGCAATGCCGCGACGAGGGGCAGCATCGTTGCGAGGGCGAGTCCTCTGGTGTGCGCCATCCGCGAGCCTCCCATCCGTTGTCGATATCCGGTCTGGGGGAACCGCTAGGTGATGTGCTGGTAGCGGGACAGCGCCAATTCGAAGGCGTCTTTCGAGACGATATTGCCACCGGAGAACGGTCGATCGAGGCCATAGATCGCGACAATCGCCGCGCCGACCACCACCCCGAGCAGGGCCATCATCAGGAGACTGCGCTTGGTCACCGGGACACCGGACAGCAGCGCGCTGAACAACAGCAGGACCGTGGTGAACCACAACGCCGTGTACAGGAAGCCCGGCATGCCGAGTTCCGCGTCCATTGCGCGGTCTTGGCGCGCCTGCGCGACCGTGTCGAGGCCGGCCAATGCGCTGGCTCGCAGGTCGGTGACGTCGGCGTCCGACGATTGGATCGCCATGACGGCATCCCGCAGGGTGTCCAGGGTGGCCTGCGTGGACTGGCTCAGCGTGCCTTCGTCGTCCATCACCGCCCACTCCGTGGTGACGACCTGTTCGGTGTAGTCGCGGACCAGGCCCTGTATCCGGTGGTGTTCGGGATCGGGCATGGCGTGCGCGGCCCAGTAGACGTCGACGAGCGCCTTGGACTCGGCGACGGTGTGGTTGTGCGCGTTGTCGTACTGCTGCCAGCAGATCACCACGACGAACGCGGCCACGGCCATGAAGAGGGTGTTGATCAAGTCGACCACCATGGTGCCCGGCGCGTCCTCCGCCGACTGCCGCCACGATGCCGGGCGCAGCCGATCGCCGACCACCAAGACGACGACCGCCGCGACCGCGACAGCGAGGGGCACGATCAACAGTTGGATCAGCTCATTGGCCATGGCGCGACCTTTCGGGACGGTCGATGGCGGAATAGGTGCAAGCAGGTCGGCAGGCGGCAAAAAGCCAGGCGCAAGATCATTCGAGCGAATGTTTCTACACGACAGCGCATTTCGATCGATATTGATCGTAGGCCGCGGAACCCGTTGGGCGCAGCGGAAATTCGAAGATTGTTCAGTATTATTCGGATGGTTACGACACGTGTTCGATCGGGTCAACTGTGCATAACGTCTCGCGCCGAATTCCGAAAACGCGGACAGCAGGCCGACCGGTGGCTATCTTCCGCGGGCGCGGCGAGTCGTGGCGGATTAGCCTCGAGGTATGTGCCGAAACATCACTGCCCTGCGGGGGCTAGAGCCCGCGGCGACGCCGGAGGAGATCCAGGCCGCCGCGCTGCAGTACGTGCGTAAGGTCGGGGGGCTGTCCAGCATCTCGGCGGCCACTCAGCCGGCGGTCGATGCCGCCGTCGCGGACATCGCGGCGGTCACGACAAGGCTGTTGGCGCAGCTGCCGGAGCGCAGGGTTCCGCCGAAGTCGGTTCCACCGTTGCGCAGGCCCGAGGTGCAGGCTCGGATACACGCCCACGATTAACCGGCATCGGGTCGCCGTGCGCGGGTGAGCCGGGTCCGACCGCCTGCTATCTTGAACGTCGTTCAAGCTGGTAGCGGGAGGAAGTTCGTCGTGGACGGTGTCGAGAACTCTCGGGGGTCGAGGGTCGCCTTTTCGGCGCGGGACATCGCGCAGGTCGCGGTGTTCGCGGCGCTGATCGCGGCGATGGGCCTGCCGGGCGCCATCACGGTCGGCTTCAGTGGCGTGCCGATCACGGTGCAGACACTCGGCGTCATCCTGGCCGGTGCGGTGCTCGGGGAGCGCAAGGGCACCGCCGCGGTAGTGGTCTTCCTGGCGCTGACGATGATCGGTTTGCCGCTGCTGTCGGGTGGTCGGACCGGACTGACGGCAATGGCGGGACCGAGCGCCGGATATCTCGTCGGGTGGGTGCCTGCCGCGCTGGTCATCGGCTTGCTGACCGCCCGGATCCTGCCGAAGTACCCGCTGGTGCTCGGTCTGCTGATCAACGCGCTCGGCGGGATCCTGGTGATCTACCTGTTCGGCACCATCGGGCTGCTGCTACGCACCGATCTCGACTTCCGGCATGCGGTCACCACCAACTTCGCGTTCATCCCCGGTGACTTGGCGAAGGTTGTCGTCGCGTCGGTCGTTGCCAAGGGCGTGCACCGGGCGTACCCCGGACTGATTCGTGCGTAGTCCCGGACTCGGTGGCTCGGGCGATCGGCCTGCCATCGAATTCGACGGCCGCACTTACACTTACGCTGAACTCGAGCGTGCCGTCGAGCAATGGATCGAACGGGAGAGCGCGCCGGTCTACGACGCGTCGGCACTGTCGGTCCCGGACGCGCTGATCTGCGTCTGCGCCGCGGCGCGCCGTGGTGTCCCGGTGATCGTCGAGAATCCCGACGCACGCCCCGACCGCGTGAGCATTCCGCCGTCGGCGTTTCTGCTGGTGACGACGTCGGGCTCCACCGGCCGCCCGCGACCCCTGGCGCGCACGGCAGCGTCCTGGTTCGCCAGCTTCCCCGCGTTCACCAGCATCACCGGCGTCGAACCCACGGACCGGGTGCTGATCACCGGTCCCTTACACGCGACGATGCACCTGTTCGGTGCGTTGCACGCGCTGTGGCGCGGCGCATGCGTCACCGACGATCCGTCGCGGGCCACCGTGGTTCACGCGGTACCGGCGGTGCTTCGTGAAGTGGTGCGCAAAGCGCCGAAGTTGCGGACGGCGATCGTCGCCGGAATCGCCCTGGACGACGGTGCGCGAGCGGCCGCGGACGGCATCGAGATCATCGAGTACTACGGGTCTGCCGAGGTTTCGCTCGTCGCCGCCCGCCGGGTGCCCGAGCCGCTGCGCCTGCTGGACGGTGTCGATGCCGACATTCGTGACGGGCTGCTCTACGTCCGGACCCCGTACCGCGTGCTCGGTGCGCCCGAATGGTTCGGCGTCGGCGATATCGCGGAACTCGGTGCGAACCGCGAGCTCACGGTCCGCGGTAGGGGCACGTCCGCGATCAATGTCGGCGGCACCACGGTGGTGGCCGAGGATGTCGAGCGCGTTCTGGAGACGCTCGACGGCGTCGCCGCGGTGGCGGTAATCGGCTCTCCACACGCGGTGTTCGGCGAAATCGTCACGGCCGCAGTACAACTCGATGGCGTCGAGATCGACGCGGTCCGTGCGCAGGCGCGCCGAGTGCTGATGAAGGAAGCCATGCCCCGTCGCTGGGTGCCGCTGCCGACGCTGCCGAAGACCGCCAGCGGGAAGGTGGCCAGAGGTCAGCTGAAAGACTTGCTGGCATGAACCCGGTCCCCGTACTGGTCGCGCCGCGTCGAACGCCGATCGGCAACGCCGAGCACGGATTCGCCGAGCTGACGACGACCGACCTGGCGGCCCCGGTGCTGCGCGAGGTGCTGTCGTCGCTGCGCGGTGCGGGCGTTACCGCCGAAGTGGATGATGTCGTGCTCGGCAACTGCCTCGGGCCGGGTGGCGATCCGGCGCGGATCGCGGCGCTGCGGGCCGGTCTCGGCGTGCAGGTGCCCGGCGTCACCGTCGATCGTCAGTGCGGGTCCGGCCTCGACGCGGTGATGCAGGCGGCAGTGCGGGTGCGCAGCGGCGCCGACGAACTCATCCTGGCGGGCGGCGTCGAGTCGGCGAGCACCGCGCCGTGGCGGTTCTGGCCGCCGGTCGCGGACGCCGAGCCGGTCCGCTATACCCGCGCTCCCTTTGCGCCGCAAGGCTTTCCCGATCCCGACATGGGCGTGGCGGCCGACGATCTCGCGCGCGCTCGTGGCATCAGCCGGGAGCGGCAGGACGCGTATGCCGCGCGTTCGCACACCCTCGCCGCGGCCGCCGATTTCTCGGCGGAGATCGTACCGATCGGCGAGGTGCGCCGCGACGAACGGATCCGCGTCGGCATGACCGAGGCGCGGCTTGCCCGGCTGCGCCCCAGTTTCGGCGCCGACGGCACGGCGACGGCGGGCAACTCGTGCGGCATCTCGGATGGGGCGGCGGTGCTGGCGGTGACCAGCGAGTCGCTGGCCGCGGGGCTGCCCGCGTTACGGATAGTCGGCGCCGCGGTGGCCGGATCAGATCCGGCGTACCCAGGCCTCGGGCCGGTGCCCGCGATACGGAAACTGTTGCGGCGAACCGGAGTTGATCTCGCCGAGATCGGCATCATCGAGATCACCGAGGCCTTCGCGTCCGTCGTGCTCGCGGTGTCGGACGAACTGGGGCTCGACGATGCCAAGCTGTGCCCGCAGGGTGGCGCCATCGCCATGGGGCATCCCTGGGGTGCGTCGGGCGCTATCTTGTTGGTGCGGTTGGCAAGTCAGATGCTGCGCGAAGGCGGACCGGCACTCGGGCTGGCGGCCTGTGCCATCGGCGGCGGGCAAGGGATTGCCATGCTCGTGGAGCGTATCGCGTGAGTGAGATCGTCTTTTCTTCGGTCAGTCACCGTTTCGGGGATCGAAAAGTATTGCGCGGCATCGACCTCCGTATTTCCGAACGCCGCGTCGGCATCATCGGGGCCAATGGTTCCGGCAAATCGACCTTGGCGCGCATGATCAACGGACTGCTGGCGCCGACGTCGGGCACCGTCACGGTGGACGGCGTTGACGCGGCGCGCAAGGGTGCGCAGGTGCGGCGCAAGGTCGGGTTCGTATTCACTGATCCCGACACCCAGATCGTCATGCCCACGGTCGCGGAGGATCTGGCCTTCTCGCTGCGCCGGACCGGACTGAGCAAGCAGGAGGTCGCGGCGCGGGTCGAGGAGATGCTGGTTCGGTTCCGGCTCGACGAGCACGCCGACCATCCCTCACATCTGTTGTCCGGTGGGCAGAAACAACTGCTCGCCATCGGCGCGGTCCTGATCCGCAAACCCGAGGTGGTCATCGCCGACGAGCCGACGACCCTGCTGGACCTGCGCAACGCCCGCGTGGTCGCCGACGCGCTGGACGCGCTGGACCAGCAGGTGATCGTCGTGACGCATCAGCTGGCGCTGCTGGACGGTTTCGAGCGGGTCATCGTCATCGACGACGGTCTGGTGGTGTTCGACGGCACCCCGGCCGCCGCCGTCCCGGCCTACCGGGAACTGGTCGAATGATCGGGCTGTACCGCCCGGGGGACTCGTTGCTGCACCGGCTGCCCGCCGGGGCGAAGCTGTTGCTACTCATCGTATCGATCGTGGCGGCAACGGTGTTCGTGCACAGCCCGATTCAGGTCGGTATCATCGGCGTGCTGGTGGCCGGACTGTTCGCGCTGGCCCGCATTCCGGTGAAAGTCGCTGTGGCGCAACTGCGTCCGGTGGTGTGGATGTTGCTGATCATCGCCGTGTTCCAGGTGCTGATCACCTCGCCCGCACGGGCGGTCGTCGTGTGCGGCGTGCTACTGATTTCGGTGGCGCTGGCGGCGCTGGTCACGCTGACCACCCGGGTGACGGATCTGCTCGATACCGTGACGCGTGCGCTCGGACCGCTGCGCAAGCTCGGCGTCGATCCGGATCGGGTCGGCCTCGTGCTGGCGCTGGCGATCCGGTGCGTTCCGTTGCTGGCCGGGATCGTGCACGAGGTCGGCGAGGCGCGCCGGGCCCGCGGCTTGCAGTGGTCGATGACGGCGTTGGCGACGCCGGTGCTGGTGCGGGCGTTGCGCACCGCGGACGCGATGGGGGACGCCCTCGCCGCGAGAGGAGTGGACGATGAGTGAGCTGCTTGCCGAGCGCATTGCCCGGCGCGCTGCCGAATATCCGGCGTCGACTGCTGTGGTGTCCGGTCGCGAGCGCGTCGCCTATGGCGAGTTCTGGTCGCGCGTCACCCGCGTCGCGGCCGGTATCGACGGCATGAATCGCGTTGCGGTGCTGCCCACCTCGGATGTCGAATCGCTGGTCGTGGTGACGGCGGCCGCGTACGCCGGTGTGAGTGTTGTGCTGCTGCACCGGCATCTGTTGCCGAATCAGCTGACCAGGGTGCTCCAGCTCGCCGAGCCCGGTGCCGTCGTGGCTTCGGCGCAGCAACACCGCCGCTTGGCGAAAATGGGTTTCGACGGGCCCATCCAGACGGCGGGCACGCTGGCATCGGCGGGCACGGCGGGCCGGGCGGGTCCGGACACCGAGTTGCTGGTCGGCATCACCTCCGGCACCACCGGTGAGCCAAAACTATTCGTGCGCAACCAGCGATCGTGGGCGACCACGCTGGATCGCTCCGACGCCACCTTCGATATCGGCTGTCGCGATCTCGTCTCGGTGCCCGGTGTCCTCGATCACACGCATTTCCTGTACGGCGGATTGCACGCGCTGACGCGCGGGGCGACGGTGGATCTGCGTCCGGTCGTGCAATCGCTGAAAGACGGTGCGACACATCTGTATTCGGTGCCGACGATCGCCTGGGACGTGGTTCGGTCGGGTGCCGGTCCGTTCGGCAGTGTCCGTGAGGTTTTGTCCTCGGCGGCCCGGTGGCCGCGCACGGGAAGGCAAGCGCTGCAGGAAGTTCTGCCGAACGCGTCGCTCGTGCATTTCTATGGGGCGTCGGAATTGAGTTTCGTGTCCTTCGATCGGGGACTCGGCGACACCGACCAGAATTCGGTGGGTGAACTGTTCGACGGCGTCGAAGCGGATATCCGGGACGGCCTGGTTTTCGTGCGAAGCGACATGCTCTTCGACGGCTATCTCACCGAGCACGGCTTGGCCGACGGTCCGGTCGACGGCTGGATGTCGGTGGGGGACCGTGGCGCGGTGGTCGGAAATCGACTGCGGCTCTTCGGCCGTGCCAGTGAAATGCTGATCCGGGCGGGGCTCAATGTGGAACCCGCCGCCGTCGAAGCCGCACTCACCGCGATACCGGGAATCGCGGAGGCCGCCTGCATCGGCGTCCCCGACCCACGGATGGGCGAGGCGCCCGCCGCCGCGATCGTGGTGGACGACGACGCGCCGAGCGCCGAGGACATCTGGCGGCACCTGCGGGTGACGCTGCCGAGCCCGAGCATGCCGGTGCAGGTTCTCACGCTGGCGAGCCTGCCGCGCACGCCGCGGGGAAAGCTCGATCGCCAGGCCCTCGCCGAAGCTTTTGCCGCCCATCGGGGAGAAGGGCTACCCACCGAAGTCGCAGGGGTGCCGAAATAGTTGACGTACCCGCCGGAAAGGCGGAGGCGGGCTTGCCCCGTGTCCGCGCAACACGGGGCAAGCACCGGAAACTCAGAGCCCTCCGAGCAGGAGGTGCAGAACGCTTCCGACAACTTCGATCAAACCGGCGAGCAAACCCATTGTTCTCTCCTCAGATCTCGATCTCGTTCTCGAAGAAGGACTTTCCATTCTTCGAAACGGAGCTTACCGGGATCGTTATTTCCACCTGGTTACATATTGTCACGGCAAAGTTTCCAGCTAAAAGTAGCGACCGGTATGTTTTCCGACGTGAAACTTATTGGCGCAGAGCGGATTTGGTGGGCTAGGGCAGGGATTAATAGCTACCCATTTGCCGATCCGGAAATGGCTGAGCACTAAGCGCGACCGCCTACCGTCGTGAATTGTTATAGCAATAGCGCATATTCAATAATCTCGTTCAGCCCATCGGATAGGCATTGGGCGGATCGCCGAGGTCGGTATATGCCAAGACCTGAGCGCCCGCAGATCGGTACTCTCGTCCAGGAGTTCGGCCAGCCAGTGGACAAGGAGTAACGGGTGCCCATCGCACGGAGCAACGGACACAAGATCGCGTATGAGGTATTCGGGGACGGACCGCCGCTGGTGCTGCACCCGGGCATGTTCCAGATCGGCGCGCACTGGACCGAAGCCGGTTACACCGCACCCTTGGCCGAGACCCACACGGTGATCGTGCTGGACCCGCTCGGCCTGGGAGCCAGTGACGCGCCGCATGATCCGGCGGCCTACGCCCTGCCGCGCCGGGCCGAATACATCACCGCCGTGCTCGACGAGGTCGGTGCCGACCGGGCGGCGTACTGGGGCTACTCGCTGGGCGCGTTGACCGGCTACGCCGTGGCCGTGCACGCCCCCGAGCGCCTCACCCGACTGGTCGCAGGCGCCTTCGACCCCATCGAGGGGTACCGCTCCGCCACCACCCTGATGCTCGAACACCTCGGCCTCCCCGCCGACGCGGATCTGTACCCCATGATCGAACAGGGCTCGATCGCTGCCATCCCGGCGCTGGCCGCGGTGATCGAGGCCGCGGACCCGGCCGCCCTGCGCGCCAACTACGCGGCGTTCTCCACCGAGCCGGGTCTGCACGCCCAGCTGGCCGACTCGGACGTCCCGATGCTCATGTACGCGGGCACGGGCGACCTCTGGTACGACGCGGTGCGAACCTTCGCCGAACGCACCGGCACCCCCTTCTTCTCCCTCCCCGACAACGACCACGTCACGACCTGGGACTGCGCCGCCGACGTACTTCCCCACGTCCTACCGTTCCTCGCCGCCGCCCATTCCGCCTGACCACCGGCCAATGGCTGGTCGGTGGCGTGTCGCCGATCGGACCGGAGGATGATGAGCAACCGTGCCCAACGATTCGAACGTCCCTGACATCAAGCCCCGCAGCCGCGACGTCACCGACGGCCTCGAGAAGACCGCCGCCCGCGGCATGCTCCGGGCGGTCGGCATGGGGGACGCCGACTGGGAGAAGCCCCAGATCGGCGTGGCCTCCTCCTGGAACGAGATCACGCCGTGCAATCTCTCCCTCGCCCGGCTCGCCACGGCGAGCAAAGAGGGTGTGTTCGCGGCCGGTGGTTTCCCCATGCAGTTCGGCACCATCTCGGTGTCCGACGGCATCTCGATGGGCCACGAGGGCATGCACTTCTCGCTGGTGTCGCGCGAGGTGATCGCGGACAGTGTCGAGACGGTGATGCAGGCCGAACGGCTCGACGGTTCGGTGCTGCTCGCGGGCTGCGACAAGTCGCTGCCCGGCATGCTGATGGCGGCCGCCCGGCTGGATCTGGCGAGTGTGTTCCTGTACGCGGGTTCGATCTTGCCCGGTATCGCGAAGCTCGCCGACGGCACCGAGCGCGAGGTGACGATCATCGACGCTTTCGAGGCGGTCGGCGCGTGCTCGCGCGGACTGATGAGCCGCGAGGACGTGGACGCCATCGAACGGGCCATCTGTCCCGGCGAGGGTGCGTGCGGCGGGATGTACACCGCTAACACCATGGCCAGCGCCGCCGAGGCGATGGGCATGTCGCTGCCGGGCAGCGCGGCGCCGCCCGCGACCGATCGCCGCCGCGACGGCTATGCCAGGCGCAGCGGCGAGGCGGTGGTCGAACTGCTCCGGCGCGGGATCACCACCTCGGACATCTTGACCAAGGAAGCATTCGAGAACGCCATCGCCGTCGTGATGGCCTTCGGCGGCTCCACCAACGCGGTGCTGCACCTGCTGGCGATCGCGCACGAGGCGAATGTCGACCTGAAGCTGGCCGATTTCGCGCGAATCGGCCGCCGGGTACCCCACCTCGCCGACGTCAAGCCCTTCGGTCGGCATGTGATGACGGATGTGGACCGGGTCGGCGGCGTGCCGGTGATGATGAAGGCGCTGCTCGATGCCGGTCTGCTGCACGGGGATTGCCTGACCGTGACCGGACGGACCGTTGCGGAGAACCTGGCCGAGATCGCGCCGCCGGACCCCGACGGCAAGGTGGTGCGGGTGCTGACATCGCCGATCCATCCGACCGGCGGCATCACCATCCTCGAAGGTTCGCTCGCGCCCGGCGGCGCCGTGGTCAAGTCGGCGGGCTTCGACTCCGACGTATTCACTGGCACGGCAAGGGTTTTCGACCGGGAGCGCGCCGCGATGGACGCGCTCGAGGACGGCACGATCGGCGCGGGCGATGTGGTGGTCATCCGCTACGAAGGTCCCAAGGGCGGTCCGGGGATGCGCGAAATGCTCGCCATCACCGCCGCGATCAAGGGCGCGGGCTTGGGCAAGGACGTGCTGCTGCTCACCGACGGACGATTCTCCGGCGGCACCACCGGCCTGTGCGTAGGCCATGTCGCGCCGGAAGCGGTCGACGGCGGCCCGATCGCCTTCGTCCGCGACGGCGACCAGATCCGCCTCGACGTCGGCGCCGGCACCCTCGACCTCTTGATCGACCCCGACGAACTCACCCGCCGCGCCGAGGGCTGGAAGCCGTTGCCGCCCCGCTACACCCGCGGCGTACTCGCCAAGTATTCGAAGCTCGTCGGCTCCGCGTCCTACGGAGCCGTGTGCGGCTGAGCCGCTCGAGCGGCGTATTGCGAAGCCTGAAAGCCGGTGCGGGGTAACTGATCGGCCCGTCCGACACGGGCGCAGCCGACCTTGTAGAGAGCGGAGATTTCGACCAGAGTCGTTGAGATGGACGAGAGTACAACAGATTCGAATCCGGCCCGTACCGCACGCGGTATCGCGGACGCCTATGTCGACGCTCTGACCGAGCTCGATCCCATGGTCGCGGTTACGCTGGGACGCAACCTCGACGACGATCGACTACCCGACCTCTCCCCGGCCGGTCTCGAAGCGACTGCCGCACTTGCCCGTGCGACTCTCGCCGAGCTCGATGCCGCCGAGCCCGTCGGCGGTTTTCCGGACGCGGCCGAGCGGCGCTGTGCCACCCTGCTGCGTGAGCGCCTCACAGCTGAACTGGCCGTGTACGACGCCGGGGAACATTTCCGCGCGATCCGCAACCTGGACTCCCCGGTACACGCCGTCCGCGACATGTTCACTCTGTTGCCGACCGACACCGAGGCACAGTGGCACGCTATCGGCCGCCGACTGAGCCGAGTTACGCTCGCACTGGCCCAGTATCGGTCCACGCTGGCCGAGGGAATCGATCGAGACCTGCTGGCCGCACCCTTGCAAGTGAGCACCATGGTTCAGCAACTAGACGAGTGGGTGGCGGGTGACAACCCGGGCGGCTGGTTCGGCGACTTCGTCGGCAAAGCCCCGGAATCGCTACGCACCGAACTGAATTCGGCCGTCCTCAGCGCCGCGACCGCCGTGGCTGAACTGCGCGACTGGCTACGAGATGTCTACGGTCCGAAGGTAATCGGTGTATCCGATGCGGTAGGTCGAGAGCGTTATCAGCGTCTGTCTCGCTATTGGAACGGCACCGACCTCGACCTCGACGAGGCGTTCACCTGGGCATGGGAGCAGTTCCACGATCTCGATGCCCAGATGCGGTCCGAGGCCGACAAGGTGCTGCCGGGCGCGACGCCGATCAAGGCCATGGAGTGGCTGGAGCTGCACGGCCCGGCGCTCGACGGCGCGGAAAACGCCCGCAGCTACCTGCAGAACCTGATGGACCGGGCCATCGATGACCTACAGGGCACGCATTTCGATCTCGCCGAGCCGCTGCTGACGGTCGAGTCGATGATCGCGCCGCCGGGCACCGCGGCCGCGCCCTACTACTCTCAGCCCTCGCTGGACTTCACCCGCCCGGGCCGCACCTGGTTGCCCACGCTCGGCCGGACCCGAATCCCGGTGTGGAGCTTGATCTCCACCTGGTATCACGAGGGCGTCCCCGGTCACCACCTCCAGCTCGCGCAATGGATCTACCTGGCCGACCAACTGTCGGTCTATCAGGTCAGCATCGGCGGTGTGAGCGCCAACATGGAGGGCTGGGCGCTGTACGCCGAGCGCCTGATGGACGAACTCGGCTATCTCACCGACCCCGGCCACCGACTCGGCTACCTCAATGCGCAAATGCTGCGCGTACTCCGGGTGATCTTGGACATCGGCCTGCACGTCGGCTTCGATTACCCCGACGACTCCCCGTACCGGCCCGGCGAGCCCATGCAGCCGGACAACGCGCGGGAATTCTTCGGCCGCTACTGCGGCCTGCCGCCCGAACATCTCGACAGCGAGCTCGTCCGCTACCTCGGTTGGCCCGGCCAGGCAATCGGCTACAAGCTCGGCGAGCGCGCCTGGCTGCGCGGTAGAGCGGCGGCTATGGCGGCGGCCACGGCACGCGGGGAAACCTTCGACCTGAAGAAGTGGCACATGGCCGCGCTGTCACGGGGCTCCCTCGGTCTCGACGACTTGGTCGCCGAACTCTCCGCACTCTGAAAATCCTTCTGTCTCCGGCAGTTCGACGAGGAACCTGGTCAGGGATGGCCAGGTTGCTCCATATCGACGGACTCGGCTTTGGGCGCTGGGGAACTCGACGGGCGGGTCGGGGCGAACCAGGTCAGGTAGAACGTGATCGACAAGGCGGTGAGCATGCCGAGGAGAGCGACGCCGGAGAGCAGGGGGTGCTCGGCCATCTGCTGGGCGAGGTAGCGGGTGGACAGCAGGGTTGCCGCGAAGGTGATGATGCCAAGGGCCACAACGCGAATGCGGTACTGGCCCCAGCCGCGGTCCGGGTCGCGCAGGGCGGATTCGACGGTCAGGCACAGTGCGGCGCCCGCGATCAGGTCGACGCCGTAGTGGGCGCCGAGGCCGAGGGTGGCGATGAGGGTGCAGACGAGCCAGAACGCGCCGCCGTAGCGCAGCCATCGCGGGCCGCGACGGGAGTGGATGAACAGCGACAGTGCCCACGCGGTGTGCAGCGAGGGCATGCAGTTGCGCGGGGTGATGCCGTCGAAGGGCATCGGTTCGAGCGAGAACGGCAGTGGCGGAATGATATTCGGCCAGACGTCGGCGAGTTCCATGCCGTGCCCCTGCGGGCCGAACGCGAGGATCGGGCCGACCACGGGGAAGATCACGTACCAGAGCGGCCCGATCAAGCCGAGCGCCAAGAACGTTCGCACCAGGTGGTGGCGTGGCCACGGACCGGTGGTCACGCCGCGCAGCTGCCAGACGGCAACGACGATGGCGGCGACCGGCAGCTCGAAGTACACCCAGCGCACCACACTCAGCGGCACCGGTCCCGCCACCTCCAGTGCGTGCCCCACGAACCACGCCGGGTTGCCGAGCGCGTGATCGGCTAGTTGCGCATACGGGTCGAGCACCATCGGCCGGGCCCACGCGGTGACGTCCAGCCAGATCTCGCCGACTTTCGTCGCGAGGATCAGCAGCGCGCCGAAAGCGATGGCGCGCAGTGCCGTTCGACGCCGTTCCCCGGTCCAGCGCCAAGCGGCGAGCACCGCGAGCGCGGTGAGCACGATGGTCGGGCCGTTACCGACGGTGAACAGCCTGCCTTCGATCGCACGAATGACCACGAAGATCAGGTCGATGCCGATCGCCGTGGCGAGGGCGATCACCCGGACCCGGGTCGTAACGCCGACCAGCGCGAGCAGGAACCCCGCCCACGAGGTGCTCGCCGACTTCGGTCTGCCGACATAGTCGCGGAACAGACTTGTCAGTGGCCCGAGGGCGTTGATGTGGGCGGCCACGAGTTCGCCGGCGACGAGCACGAGCACCACACCGGTAATTCCGCACCAGATAGTCGACGGTCGAACGCGACGTTCCTGGAGTCGCGCCACACCCGCTCGCTCCGCGGGTGGGGGCTGACTTCCTGGCGCGTCGTGAATAAGCATTCGGACATCGTAAACACGATGTGAACACGACCATGCGGGCCGGTGAACCGAAGCCGGTGGCGCGCCTAGTCGGTCATAGCACGAGAACCAGCGCCAAGATGATGCCGAGGCCCGCGGTCGTGGTTGCCCCGACCGAATTGATGATGACCACCCCGGCGGTGAGGACCGCACAGACCAGCGATCCGAGCCATGCTGTGCCCCGATCGAAACGCGACTCCTTGGCGCGATGTGTCGTTCTCACAGTCATGGCCCCCGCCTACCCTCCGGTTTCGGCATCAAACAGCGCCGCGCCGTTCGGTTCTCACAGAACGTCCATACGGTTCACCGGGCCGGTAGCTCCTGTGCGGCGTAGGCAAGCGCTGTGGGTTCACACCCGCCGGACGGTGACGCCGAGGGCCGCGAGCGCGGCGGTGTCCTCGGTCGCGGCGGATTCGTCGGTGACGACGGCGTGCAATGCGGCGGCGGGGGCAACGAACGCGAGGGCGGTGCGGGACAGTTTGGCCGCCTCCGCGACGGCGATGACCCGACGCGACGAGGCGATCGCGGTGCGTTTCACGGCGGCATCGTCGAGGTCGTAGGCGGTGAGGCCGTCGGCTGCGGTCAGTCCGCAGCAGCCGAGGATCGCGGTGTCGAACCGCAGCGCGGTCAGCGACGCGAGGGTCAGTGGGCCGGTCAGCGCGAGTTCGCCCGCCCGCGGCGTCCCACCGGGTACCAACAGCGTCAGTAGCGGTGCGCCGGTGAGCGCGTTCACCGCGTGCAGCGACACGGGGAGCACGGTCAGTCGGCGGTGCACCAGGGCGCGGGCCACCTCGAGACAGGTGGTGCCGCTATCGAGAACGACGGACTCACCATCGGCGATCAATCCGGCGACCTCGGCGGCGATGCGTCGCTTGATGTCCAGTCCCTCGCGGGCGCGCATGGCGAAGGGCGGCTCGTCGCCGCGCAGCAGCAGGCTTCGCGCGCCGCCACGATAACGCTCCAGCACGCCCTGACCGGCCAAGGTCTCCAGGTCGCGGCGGATGGTCATCTCCGATGCGCCGGTGCGCTCGGCCAATTCCGCCACCCCCAGTTGGCCCGCTTCGCGCACGGCATCGGTGATCTGCTTCAGTCGATCTACGCTCGCCACATGGGCAATTGGACATTCTCTGTGTTCGAAAGTCAATATTACGAACATGAATCATGTCCGATATGTTCAGAGGCATGCAGAGATCGTTGCGGGCCGCTCGACTGGCCACCTTCGCCTTTTTCGCGCTGAACGGCTTCCTGATGGGGATGTGGGTCGTCCACATCCCCGCCGTCGAACACCGGGTGGGGATCGGTCATGCGACGCTCGGCTGGCTGTTGCTGCTGCTCGGCGCGGGTGCTTTCACCGGTATGCGGCTGGTGGGTCCGCTCGCCGATCGCTACGGTGCGCGCGTCGTTGTACCGGTCAGTGCGGCACTGTGCGCTGCCGCCGTGATCCTGCCGGGGCTGTCGCCGAATGCCTGGACGCTTGGCATCGCGCTGCTCGCGCTCGGTTTCGGCAACGGATGTCTGGACGTCGCGATGAACGCCCACGCCGTCCAGGTCGAACATCGTTACCAGCGGTCGGTGATGTCGGCGTTCCATGCCACCTACTCGCTCGGCGGTGTCCTCGCCGCACTCGTCGGCGCCCGCACCCTCAGCTGGGGTTGGACTCCGGCGGCGGCGCTCGGTGCGGCGGCGCTGCTCGGCCTCGCCGGTGCCGCTTTGGCCGGTCCGGCGCTGCTGCGGCCCGAAAGTCCCCGTCCCGCCGAGGTTTTCCCGGCGGGGCAGCGACGGGCGACCCCGCGACGAATCTGGTTGCTCGCCGGTCTCGCGCTGCTGCTGATGCTCTGTGAAGGCGTGGCCAACGACTGGAGTGCGCTGCATCTGCGAGATGTGCTGTCCGCGTCGGCCGCCACGGCCGCCTTGGCCTACGGCGCTTTCGCCACCGCCATGACGGTCGGCAGATTGCTCGCCGACCGTGTCGCCACCCGCTTCGGGCCGGTGGCGGTCCTGCGTTACGGGGCCGCCGTTGCCGCGCTGGGTTTGACGGCAGCGGCACTGTCGCCCTGGATTCCGCTGGCATTGGCGGGCTGGACCGTGTTCGGCGCCGGGCTGTCCGGATGCGTGCCGCAACTGTTCAGCGCGGCGGGCCATGCCGACCGAAATGCCGCGGGAGCCAACGTCGCCCGCGTCGCCGGACTCGGCTACCTCGGCGTGCTCGCCGGACCCGCCATCATCGGACCGCTGACCCACCTCGTTCCGCTCAACGTCACCCTCTTGTTGCCCGTTGCGTTCTGCGTTGTCGCCGCGGGCGCGGCCAACGTCCTACGCGCACAGCCGCCGTCGGCTGTCCCGCCCACCTCGCCATCGAACGCCGCGGGCCCATTCCAGCCGACGCGCTGATCGGGGCCGGCTGAATACCTTCTGACGCTGACTGTTTTGCCGAATTCTCCCCACTCGCACTGGGGAGAGGCAGGCGATGGCATTCATGCCATCATTCAGTCAGTTGTTCAGAAAATTGGCGGCGGCCCCTCTGGTCGTCGGCTGAGACACATACTCGCACAACAGTTCTCGCTCCTCGTTCGGTCATGCCCTGCGGCGTCCGCGCGCGGCGAGCAAGCGGAATGTCTGCCGCAGCCAGCGTCAGCAGGACAGCCTGCCTACCCCCGCTCGACTGCTCCGAAATGAGGTTCCCGTGAACCGTAAGTATTGTCTGCCCGTAGTAACCGCCTGCCTGGTGCTGTCGTTGGGGCCCGGTTCCGTGGCAATGGCGGCTCCCGTGCCGAGCATCGCCGATGTCGTGCCCGCCCAAACCGCCGCGCCCTTCTGCTACGAGGAGCCCTCCCAGCCGACCGCCGATATCAGCGACCTGAAAGCGCGCTTCTCCAGCCGGAACTGGATGCAGACCCTGCAAGCCATGTACCAACGGCGCTGGCCGAGCGGGCAGCAGTTGGCGATCGCCCAGGCCAAGGACCCGTACTGGAACCAGTTCGTGGAGACGAGCAGTTTCGAGGCGTTCGCCGAATCGATGATGGTGGCGATCCACGAGGAAACCCACATGTGGGACCTCGACGGGTCGCGGACCGAATGGGACAAGTACACCGCGTCGTGGATCAATGCGACGCAAAAGATCACGGGCATACCGCTGCACGGTGGTTTCCCACGCAAGGAAATCCTGCCACTGATCAAGGACCGACTCAGTCAGGACATGGACAACATCTACCTGCGGGACCGGCAGCAAGGCGACTACCGGCTGCAGGGCGTGCTCGCCGAGCTGAACGCGGGCCTGATGGGGCTCCCCGCCGTCACCGTGGTGCAGGAGTACATCAAGGGGATCGGCGCCAGCAACTCCCGCGATATCGCCGCCACCAACCTCAGGTACCTGTTGCTGTACTTGCGCGTGGCCAAGGACCGGCACCCCGACTACTGGGCCAAGATCAAGAACGAGCCCAGGGTGCGCGAGCTGGTCCTCATCCAGTTCCTGCGGACCGCCTACTGGCTGGAAAAGTCCGCTCCCTACAGCGGCAAACTCGGCAGCCCGAACGCCGACAAGATCACCGAAAAGAACTACGCCCCGGAGAACATCGCCATCCTCGAGGAGTTCACCGGCCGCAAGGTCCGCGTCGACGCCCAGAAGAACTGCACCACCTGACATTCCGCCGGGGCGCAGAGCTGACGGCGATCAGCGCAGGAACCAACCGGTGCCGCCGATCGGCACCTCGTTCTCGATGCGGGGCAGGTGCTGGTCGAAGAAGAGTTTGGCGGTCAGTTCGGCCCGGCTGCGGACTTCGAGTTTGCCGAAGACCCGCTTGATGTGGTCGTCGACGGTGTAGGCGGAAACCGTTAGCAGCCGGGCTATCTCGGTGCGGGCGAAGCCTCTGGCGATTAGCCCGACGACGTCGCGTTCCCTGCTGGTGAGGCGGTAGGTGTCGGCGATGAGGGCGGCGATTTCGACCGGACGGGCGGCTTCGATGATGATCGACACCTGGTCGTCGGCACCGGCGAGCTGTTCGGCGTGCAGGGTGAGCCAGCGGCCGGTGCGGGAACGGATCCGAGTGCGGGCGGGGCCTGGACGTGACCACGCCTGGTGGGCCAGCGTCAGTACGCAGAAGGGCAGTTCGCGGTGCGGGTCGATACCGTCATCGACCTGGGTGAGCCACCGCGCGGCGGCCGAGGACATGGTGGTCGGGTGCAGGTCGCGGTCCAGCAGAACCAGGCCGGGTCCGGCGGCGGTGTCGTCGGCGGTGATCTCGGTGAGGACCATCTCCCTGCGGATCGCGGTTGCCACCGAAATGGTGGCATCGCCGATCAGTTGGGCGTCGGCGTCGGCGAAATCCGGCGCGTCCGCGCCGCGAAACAGCACCAACGCACCCCACACACTGGCATTGTCACCGAACAGCACGCGCATCTCCCGCGTCATGCCCGCGGGCACCAGGATCTCCCGATAATGCCTGCTGCGCTCCGGCTGTCCGCCGGTGGCCGCGGTCAAGGTCATCGCTCGCCGACAGCTGCGGGCCATGGTGGACAGCGCGAGGGCGTCCTGCCCACCTGCCTCGATCTCGAGCATCGGATTCATGTACTCGAGCGGCAAACCCTCGCGATGCCAACCGCCGGTCGGCAGGACCGAACCCGGATCGACGGTCAGTGCGCACCAGGCGTCGAAGGGCACGGCCTCGCGCAAGCTCGCGCAGACAGCGCGTTCGAGTTCGACGGCACCGGAGACGGTGCGACAGGCACGCTCGACGCCCGCAGTCACCTGGTCCAGCGTTTTGGCCCGCATGCAACCAAGTATCGTCCGCGGCGGCGTCGTCGGCGGCCGATTCGGCTGGCTGGCCAACATTGCTGGGGCACAACGTTATCGGGCTCGCATGACGTGGCAAGCATTGCGGCCCTGGCACATTGGTGCGGCCCGCCCGATCATCGCTTGATCGAGGGGTCCGAGGGTCGCCCGGCGGCTCGGCGTCGGGCCGTGGAGTGTCGGTTAGCTCACATACGGCGGTATTCGATAGGGATTCCGGCCGATCCGTGACATGGTTGTCCAGTGAGATCAGGCTTATCGAAGTGATTTGCTTGGCTCATCTACAGAAAAGATGAAGTAAAAACATGGCTCAAGGCAGTGTGAAGTGGTTCAACAGCGAAAAGGGCTTCGGCTTTATCGCACAAGACGGTGGCGGCGCTGACGTGTTCGTTCATTACTCCGCCGTGTCCGGCTCGGGATTCAAGTCCCTTGAAGAAGGACAGCGTGTGGAGTTCGAGGTCGGCCAAGGACAGAAGGGCCCGCAGGCCCAGGACGTCCGCGCCATCTGATCGACGCAGCTTGGTAAGGCCCCGCACCCTCTGGGTGCGGGGCTTTTGCGTTTTTCTGGTAGTCGTACCGATTTGCGTCCGCGCCCAGCAGTGCGCCGGTATCGTCCGTCACCTGAGGCAATGCCTCTGCGGAACTACTGTCACTGCCGAGGAGGTCGCGATGCGGCGACACATCTCACTTCGCCCGCTATGGCGCCACCTGCTGCGTGGCCTGATCCTGTGCGGTGCGTGTGCGGGCGGGTCGGCCAGCTCCTACTTCGAGTGGTCTCGGGCCAATCCCGCCAAACCTGCTGATCCGCCGGAGGAGTGCTGGGACTGGTCTGTGCCACACCAGTGGTACGACATGGCGCACCGCCGCTGAGTTACGCCGTCGATGGGCGCGTGGCTCATCAGCCGGTGACGCTCGGGTGGCCGTTCTCGATGTGCCCCCGGAAGTGCCGCTGATAGCTCGGGTCGACGTCCACGGTCAGTGAGAGGTCATACCAGCCTCTGCCGTAGCGGAGCGCGTTCCAGGTATCGGTAGTGGTCTGCCCGGGCGCGATCGTGAAGGTCCACGGACCGTCGGTGCGGTAGCTGTTGGCCCGCACGGTGACGGTGGCCTGCGCCTTGCCCTTGTTCGTCATCGACAGGTGCAGTTTGAGGTCGGGGGTGTAGGAGGCGGTCACCTCCAGTGGCGACGTCGAGGTTCCGGCGAGCCGCCACAGGAACCGGTTGGGTCCGTGTACCGCGATGCCGTACTTCTTGTCGGCGTAGTTCTGGACGCTCCAGGTATCGGTGACGGTGGCTCCCGACTGCACGTCGTAGCGCCACGGCCCGTCGGTGCGCCCATCGGCCCGATACGCCGCCAACTGCACATCGGCTGCGCCGGTGTTGCGGAACGTCGTGGTCAGTGCGCCATCCGGGCCGAGGATTCCGTTCACCACCGGGGCGTAGGGCAGCGGCCGGGCCGGCCTGGTCCCTGATTCCTGCTCCGGCGGCCGCTGGCTGCCCGCAGCGGGAGGGGCGGGTTTGGGCAGCGAACTCTGCGTCGCATCAGCTTGTGCCCGAAGGGCATTGGCATCGGGCAGCAGCGGGATGGTGGTGTCGGCGGCGCTGAAATCGAAACACCCGGTGAGGTCGCCGCAGATGGAGCGGCGCCAGGCGGAAATGTTGGGTTCGTCAACTCCGGTCCACTTCTCCAGGAAACGGATCACCGAGGTGTGATCGTGCACTTGCGAATTCACCCAGCCGCCGCGACTCCACGGTGAGATCACCAGCATGGGCACCCGGGGTCCGAGACCGATGGGCTGGCCGTTGACGTATTCGCCCGGGGTACCCGGCGGTGCCATCGGCGGCGGCACATGATCGAAGAACCCGTCGTTCTCGTCGAAGTTGATCAGCAGGGCGGTCGAGTTCCAGAGATTCTGATTCCCCCACAACGCTTTCAGCACGGCGTGGGTGTAGGCGGCACCATCGGCGGGGCGGGCGGCGGGATGTTCGGAGTACCCATAAGGAGCGACCACCCAGGAGACCTGGGGAAGTCGCCCGGCGGAGCAGTCGGCGATGAAATCCGACAGCACGTGCGCGACATTTTTGCCCTGGCCGGAATCGGGCTTCCAGTTCTGTGCACCGAATACCTTTGCCCGCGAGGCGAGTTCGGTGTTCTTCGGGTCGTGGTATGCATCGAACAGCCACAGCGGGTTGTCGCCGTAGTCGCCGACGAAGGGGTGGCGACCGGAGTCGTCGCCTACCTCGTCGTTGGCGTAGACCTTCCAGGTGATCCCCTTGTCCTGCAAACGTTCCGGATAGGTGGTCCAGCGATAGACAGGGTTGTAGTTGGCCGGATTGCTGGTCGCGGGGCCGCCGTATTGTCCTGCGGCATCTATGGTTCCGGTCCACTGATAGAGCCGGTTGGGTGTGGTGGGTCCGAGGACCGAGCAGAAGTAGTGGTCGCAGACGGTGAACGTGTCGGCCAGTGCGCGGTGAAAGGGTATGTCGGCGGCGGTGAAGTAGCTCATTGTCATCTCGCCTTTGGCCGCGGTCCAGTCGTCGTTCCAGCCGCCGCGCACCGCTCGATGCTGATCGCCCCAGCCGTGCGGCAGGTCTCCGATGTCCTGGCCGTCGACGACGGCGGTATCGAGATGAAAGGGCAGCAGGTAGCCGCCGTCGGACCGACCCGAATCCGGTTGAAAGTAGACATTGCGGCCGTCCGGCTTGACGACGGCGGTCGCGTCGCCGAACCCGCGCACCCCGCGCATCGTGCCGAAATAGTGGTCGAACGAACGGTTCTCCTGCATCAGGATCACCACATGCTCGACGTCACTCAAGGTCCCCTTCCGGCTCGGCGCCGCGAGCGCCTCGGCCATACCCGACGGCAGCACCTGCATCCCGCCGGTCAACGCGGCCGCGCCGAGCGCGCTCCCGATGAATCGCCTTCTGGGGAAACCCGAACCTACCTGGGGCACAGCATTCCTCTCGATCCGACATGGGATTGGCGTGCAGAGCAGAGAATGTGCGAGAACTCTTCCGCGATGGTCTCGGTTGAAAATAGATTCGCGGTGAACGCCCTGTGGCGCGA
The DNA here is from genome assembly GCF_019222765.1 of Nocardia iowensis. NCBI lineage: Bacteria > Bacillati > Actinomycetota > Actinomycetes > Mycobacteriales > Nocardiaceae > Nocardia > Nocardia iowensis. Next base: position 2,972,575 of record NZ_CP078145.1, read on the forward strand.
AACGGAACGAGCGGGGGATAAGCCAGTTAGGGCAAAGTCCTGGTTAATTGTCGACGGATAGAGATGGAACTCTTCTGCCGATTCTGCCGTACCCGTGAGGTACGGGTGGCGTTCTTTGGGGAAGCCGCCCGCGCGAGTGCCCTGCGGCTACCGCAGCTGCACGACCTGATCGAGGGCGAAGCGCCGGAGCAGTTCCGGTACGGCGGTCGGCGGCGCATCGTGCGCACGCGCGGCGATATCGGTGATTTCCTCGACGGTTCGTGTCCCGTCGCACAGCTGCAGCAGCTCACGGGTCGCCGGTGTCAGCCGGAATACGCGTCCCCGCAGGCTTGGGCGCTTGTGGAACGCGCACACCGATGGCTCGCTGTCGACGATCTCGCCGCGAGCCGTCAACGCATCCACGTCGAGAGCGAACTCGGCTATCCGGAGCAGCGCGCTGCAAACCGGCCGCAACTGGCCGAAGTCTGGTTGTCGCCGAGCAACCGCCGAGCGGGGAAAGGCAGGATCGACCGCATCATGGTCCGCGTCGACCGCGAGCCAGAGGCGATGCTGCTCGAAGCGGACAACTTCGCGAATGGTGTCGGGGGGATATTCCAGCTCGACGTCGTCATCGATCGATTCGGCCAGCATTGTCGCGAAATCCTGCACCCCGACGGGAGCGACCCGGCTCAGTAGCCGCTCGGCTCGTCCGTTCAGTAGGGCCATCGTCATCGGCATGTGCCGACGCAGCAATGGCAGCACCGCGTCGTCCGCGGACTGGGCCGGACCACCGTGCACGACGGCGTCGAACATCGCCGCATACGCGGCACCCAGTTCGTCATCGTCCGCCACCGGAAGCTGTTTGCTACTCTGCCGCCCGAATTCGACAGCAGCCGCCGGATCCGCGATCACCTCGGCGAGCACCTTCGCCAATCCGTCGATATCGCGGGGATCTTCGACTACCCGCGCACTGGACCGCAACTCCGGCCAATGAGGTTGGGTACGAACCACTTCCGCGGACAGCACCGCGCAGGTGCCGCAGCTGAGCAGTTCCATCGGAAGCCCCGGCCGGTGCACTTCTACCGGAAAATTCCGCTCCAAACCGCACACCGCTGTGCACGCCCGCAACACCTCGGGCACTCGCCAAGGTGGCAGGAATGGAAGTGTCCACGTCACCTCGGTGAGCCCGAGTTCGTCTACCGCCGTGAGGAACTTCTCGCGCTCGGTACCGCCCGCCATGACGAGGAAGTTGAACCGCAGCCCGCGTCCGCGCAGTCGCGCAAGCGCTTCGATCAGGTCGTACGATCCTTTGACGACGCCGAGTTTGCCGTAGACACCGATGGTGGCGACGGCCGGGTCGAGCGGGGAAGTGTTGCGCACCCAGGCCGATTCACGCAACCGCGCGACGAGGGCGGTCAGGTCGGCCGCCGGACCATCCGGCGTGAACTCCGGCGGCAGCGAAGCCTTCGGCATGGGTGCGATCCGGTGCGGCGGAATGCCGAGGCCGGTCAGATTTCGGTCGCCGACGACAAGATCCGCGCGCCGCAACACTTCCCGGTAGGCCTGACCCAGCTCCGGGTGATCGAGTAATCGGGTCCGGTCGCTGCCCGCGTGTTGGACGACGTGTGGAACACCGGTCCACGACGCGGCCAGATGCGCGCTCAGCCCATAGGGTTCCAGATAGGCGGAGAACACCAGATCCGCGCCGTGCAGCCGAATTTCCTCGGTGGCCAGTGCGGCGAGCTTGGTGGCGAACGGATTCGCCGCGGGAATGTACGCGCGGGCGCGCTCCCACTGTCCGGACGCGATCACCCGCACCGCACCGCCATTGGGAAAGGTCGCTGCCAAACGCTGAAAGTCGCTGTCGTCGAACCAGATCCGATAGTCGTCCTCGACCTCGTCGGCATTGGTCACGACATCCACCTGATGGCCGCGTTCGGCGAGCGCCCGAGCCATTCGGTAGCAGTGCGCGCTCACCCCACCCTGGATCGGCGGATACTTCATCACCGCGCAGATTCGCATCAGCCCGTCCCCTCGAACAGCCGTTCCTGCCGGGCGAACCGCACCACCGCCTCGGCCTCGGGCGGAAACGGCGCGCCCGACCGCAGTACGCGAAAGGCCGTGTCGCCCAGGCGATAGCACGCCAGTGCCGACCGCCCGGCGATCTTCACCAAGGCGATTCGAATCGGATCCCCCAGTATGCCGTCGGGCATGACGCCACTGCGCAGCCACTCGTTGTGCTGGGTCACCACGTCACTGTCGAACTCGGCGAGCCGCACATGCGCGCCCAGCACCGATCCGCCCAGCGTGACGTCCGCCTGTTCGGCCGCGACGGTGGCCGCCGGGTCGAACAACAACTCCAGGCGCAGCACCTCGTATCTCGCGAGGTCGGCCATATCGTCTCGGCCACTGGTCACGAGATAGTCGAGAAACCTCGTCCCCTCGGCCAGCACTCGCTTGTGGTTCTGCTGTCCATCGACATGGGTCGGCGGGTATCGACGGATGAACTCGTCGAGGAAGTCGTGCTCGTGCGCCGCCGCCGACAGGGTCGCGGGCAGACACCGCGCCAGCATGTCCAGCCGCTTGTTGGTCACCGAGCGGACGTTGACGTCCAGCTGAGTCCGGTCGGCCGCGGCGAGCAGGTCCAGCTCGGCCCTGGAGAGCGCGAACCGGGCGGCGAGCTCAGCGGGCCGCTCAGCCAACATGGTCCGCGCGTTTCCGGCGGTGAGCAGCTCGGCCAACGCTCGCTGGAAACCGCTGCCGCTCACCCGCCCATCACCACCGAACCGATCGCCGCCCTGGCCCGGCGCAGGTCGGCGGTGAGTTCATCGAAGTCGTCCGGAAACTCCTGGTCGCGTTCGAGAATGACGCAGCGTACCGCGGGCGCGCGCCCGGCCAGGTAATCCAGCAGCTCCCACACCTCGCCGGGTACGGGCGCGGAATGCGAGTCGAGCAGCGTGCCGTCCGACCAGTACCCGCCCGCGAGGTGCAGCTGCACTACCCGTTCCAGCGGAATGGAATTCAGGAACTCGATCGGGTCGTACCGGTGATTGACCGAGTTGATGAAGACGTTCGTGAGATCGAGAAGCAGTCCGCAGCCCGCCTTTTCGACCACATGCGTGATGAACTCGGCCTCGGACAACTCGGCCGGGAAGTCCAGGTGATAGGTGATGTTTTCCAGCAGGAACGGCGTGCCGACGCGCTCCTGCACCTGTCGGGCTTTGCCCGCGATCTCGTCGGCCATTCCCCGCGTGCGCAGCAGCGGTGTCAGCTGTCCGATCGAGACGCCACCGGCCCGCGTGAACGACAGATGGTCGCTGCACCACGGTGCGTCGACCCGGGCCACCAGGTCCGCGAGATCGTCCAGATAGCCGGTGTCGAGCGGCCCTTCGGTGCCGATCGACATCTCGACCCCGTGCGGTGTCAACGGGAACCGGTCCCGCAGTAGGTCCAGTGGACCGCCTACCGGCGTCTCGAGGAAGTTCTCGGTGATGATCTCGAGGCAGTCGATCGACTCCTGGTTCGCCATGATCGCGGCGTCCAGTTCCCTGCGATATCCGAGACCGACTCCGAGCGCCGGCAGGCTGCCGAGGTCGAACTCACGCATAGCAGCGGCAGCAGGCGCCGCAACTGCAGCACGGCAGTACGCCCATGACACGGTCCGCGGTTGCGCCCTCGTCCTCCACCAGCGCGACCCGCTCGAAGAGATATGGATCCTTGATTTCCATTGTGACCGACACTGTTCTCACCTTTCGTCAGGTTTCCAGTAGTCAGCATGTGCCGGTCACCGATGGTCGACCAGGGAGTACGGCCCCTGGTGACCCGGGAATTCTTCCCGACCCGTCGGGAAGAGCATGGTGCGACCTATTTGTACCGAATGGTCGGTCGAGAGCCGCAGGGGGCCAGTCGATTTCGGGTTCGGTCAGCGGTCCGAAAACTTCCCCTTCGGGCCCTGCCCAGGGCATTCTCAGGCAGCTGAGAGATCCGCTCATTCGGTGCACGGAACCGGGATCCAGCAGAGGCCTGTGCCAGGGGGTGATGAACTGTGCTGTCCAAGTCCGCTTGTCAGCAGCGAACCTTGGGGTCCGATATTTCGGTACTCGACGATATCGGCTCGCCACTGTCCGAAATATGCCGGCTGACCGTGGTGCTCGCCGATGACCACGCGGTCGTCCGGGCGGGGTTGCGGTCGCTGCTCAGTTCCGTCGACTGGATCTCCGTCGTCGCCGAGACCAGCACCGACGGTGCGGTGCGTGAGGCGGTGCTGCACCGGCCGGACGTGCTGATCCTCGGTCAGTGGCGGCAACCCGAAAGTGGTTCCGTCATCGGCGAACTGGTGCGGTCCGCGCCGGGCGTCGCGATACTCGTGTTCAGCATGGCCGAGGACGACGAGTCGGTATTCGCCGCTATCCGTGCTGGAGCGGGCGGCTACCTCCGCAACGCCGCGGAGCGCGACGACATCCTGCGCGCGATCTGTGCGGTGTCGGCCGGGTGGGTGATTTTCAGTCCGCAGATCGGCAGCAGACTCGCCACCATGCTGTCCGGCTCCACCGTCCAGGCTCGCCCTTTCCCGGACTTGACCGCCCGGGAATTCGACGTGCTGACCCTGGTCGCCGCGGGACTGCCGAACGCCTCGATCGCCGCCGAACTGAACCTGGCGCCGAAAACGATCAGCAACTACCTCTCCCGCATCTTCGCGAAGCTCGGCGTGGCGGACCGGGCGAACGCGATCGTCCGGGCGAGAGACGCGGGCCTCGGCAGCTCGCCATGAACAATCCGGCACGTGCCGAATCCGGCTGCCGCATATTCAGTATCTTCGTCGACTTACCGAGTGCCGACGATGATCATGATCTAGATATAGGGCAATCGTCCAGTTCGAGCGATCAGAAAATAGCAGCGCAGCGGTCTACGCTAGCTATGACCTGTGGGAACGGGCAATTGTGACTACCGTGCTGCGATACCGGTTGCCATACATGAGATTCCATCAGCAAATGCGGAAATCGATCTTTGCTCGTCCCATTGACGGGGTAGAGTCCAACTACTTTCCTCGGGTCCCGAAGCGCGGCTCGCTCCGTACGGATGTTGACTCTGGAGGAATACATGCCTCTTCCCGACCGTCGTGCAGCGATCCGTCTCTTGGCGCCGCCGGCGAGCAGGCCAGATAAAAGCGCACCGGATCTGGTGTGGCAGTGGGCGAAAACGATGACCGCCGGTCGGATGACCGCGCAGCGGCTCAGCGCGGAATTCCCGACGGTGCCGCAGGCGGTGATCCACGCCGCCGTCGCGCAGGCGCACGCCGAACTGCACCCGCTGTTGGCCGACTCGCTGACCGAAATGACCGAATTGCTTGCGCGCGAACGAATCCGGCGGATCGTGGGCTGAGACTTGCCGGGACTTACCGGCTTGCCTTCTGGTACGCCTCGACGACCTCGGCCGAAATCCGTCCCCGGCTCGACACGTCGATGCCCTTCTCGCGCGCCCACTGCCGGATGACTCCGGTCTGCTCCCGCCCGGCCGTCGAGCGCACCCGGTTGCTGGTACCCCGTGGTGCCCGCCCGACCTTGCGGGCGGCCGCTGTCCACTCCGCGAAGATGCCGCGGAGCCGCTCGGCATTGTGTGCCGACAGATCCATCTCATAGGCCAGCCCATCCAAGGTGAAGCGCACCGTCTCTTCGGCCGGTGACTTGCCGTCGAAATCATCGACCAGTGTCACGACAACCTTGCGTGCCATCGAATTTCCCCTTCGTAAACGCTCGCATGTGTGGAAGCGATAATCGTAGACCGTCGCCTCGATTCCGCTAATTCAGGTAGTGCTCTACTCGGGTGAGAAAACCGGACGTGCGGTCTGATGATGTCGAGAGTGTGTGTTCGCCGAAAGGCGGGGGAAATGTGGATAGCGAAATCAGCGATGATGGGATGGGCGGCACGACCGAGCCTTCCTGACCCACTGCCCCCGTGCGGTACATCCGCACCCGTCGACGTGCTCGGGCCTGCCTCGCAACTGTCCTTGTTCGGTGGATTCGAGCTGCGGCTGGCCGACCGCAAGGCGGTGCTGCCGATGCACGCGCAACGCGTGCTCGCTTACCTCGCGCTGCGGAAGATGACCGGACAGGATTGCGGGCGGCAGTTGCTCGCGGAGCGGTTGTGGGAGAACTCGTCGCCGGAGCGGTCGGCGGCCAGCCTGCGGACGGCGCTGTGGCGGATTCGCCGCGCGGGGCCGGAACTACTGGCGGGTGATGGCGAACGGGTCACGTTGGCCGACCATGTCGAGGTCGATGTCGACTGCTTCCGGCGGCGCGCCGAGGCGTTGCTGTCCGGCGCCGCCGACTGCCCGCCGACGAACGTGCGCATGCTGTGCACCGCCGCCGAACTGTTGCCGGGCTGGGACGAGGACTGGCTGCTGTTGTTCCGCGAACAGGTGCGGCTACTGCGGTTGCACGCGCTGGAGGCGGTGGCGCGCCGGTACTGCGCGCAGCGGCTGCACCCGCAGGCCATCGATCTGATCCTGCGCGTGGTCGCCGAGGAGCCATTGCGCGAATCGGCCCATGCGATTCTCATCGAGGCTCATCTCGGCCAGGGCAACGCCGCTGAGGCCCGCAGGCAATACGACGTCTTCGCCGCGACTCTGTGGCGCGAACTCGAGCTGCGGCCGTCCGCCGAACTCCGGCGCCGCGTCGGCCTGCCCGAGTTCGCCTCGACTACGCGATATTGACGCGCCCGGCCACGTGGTGGCCGCATGGTGGAACCATGCTGGCAGACTTCACCAACGCGCCACCCCCGACGCAGGTCGGCGGCCTACGCGCGGTGCCGATGCACATTCAGAACCTGCGTGCGGTCGTCACCCTGGACGCCGCGACCGCCACCGGATCGGTCGAGGCGACGATGACCTATCTGGTCGGCCCGCATGCCGGGTCGCCGATCTTCGATCTGCGCCAATCCGTGCGGACCTGTCTGCTCGACGGCGCGGTGCTCGATCCGGCGAAGATCGCCGCGCGCGATGTCGGCGCCGGGCCGCACAGTACGGTCCGGGTCGTCGGCGTCACGCAGGCCGCGGGATCGGTGCACCGGCTCACCGTGACCTACCAGTTGGCGACCCCGGCCGCCGACCTCGGCGGTGCCTATCCGCCGGTGCTGCACTGGTCGAACGGCCGGCTCCGCTGGTCATTCGGCATGTCCGATCTCTACGCGGGCCGATATCTCGAGGCGTGGTTTCCGTCGAACCTGCCCTTCGACCAATTTCCGTGGACGTTGGAACTGCGGCTCACCGGGACCACGATCGCGCATTCGCTCATCACCAATGGTGCGGCGACGGTGGTCGGCGTCAATGCGTGGTCGGTGCAATTCCCGGCCTGGTTCACCACGATGTCGTCGCTGCTCGAATTGCATCCGTCCGACGCGCTGGCGTTCCGGTCGTCGACCGTCGTGCTGCCGGTGTCGCGCCGCTCGGTGGTGGTTGAGACCTGGAAGCCTGTCGGCGGTCCGGAGAATTTGCCCGCGTTGAATGCTCGGATCCGTGCGCTGCTCGCGGACTTCGAGAACACCTATGGCGAATTTCTCGGCCGCAGATTCGTGTGCTACTTCCATGGTGCCAGCGGCGGCATGGAATACGCCACCGCCGCAACGACTTCGGCGGACGCGCTCGATCACGAGGTGTTCCACTCGTGGTTTGCCCGCGGCATCAGCCCGGCGGCGCAGGCCGACGGCTGGTGGGACGAGGCGTACACCAGCTTCCACGACGACGGCGACAGTCGCACCGAGCCCGCGGATTTCACCCGGCCGCCGGTAGAGCTCTGCTCGCGGCGGCCGTTCCAGCGCACCACCCCGGCTTTGTCCTATGGCGAGGGCAGCCGCTTCTTCCTGGATGTCGCCGGACGGGTCGGCGCGGACCGGCTCCGCGCCCTGATGGGGGAGCTTTACCGCGCCCGTCGTGGAACGCCGGTCAGCACAGCGGAATTTGAGGCGTATCTCGTGTCCGATTCCGGTGCAACAGATCTCGTCGATGTCTTTCATAGATTCGTTTACGGTTTCGCCGAGTCGACACCCGATGCCCACGTTGAATTCGATACCGCACAGGGACTATGGACCCGCCGCTCCGACGACCTTGTCGCCACACATGTCCCGCCGAAAGCCGGTCAGGACAACTGGTTTCATGCCCGAGTGCGTAATCTCGAGACAGCGGGGCCGTGCCGCCACTTCGTCGTCACGTTCGCCGTCCGGGCCACAACGGCGACACCACCCACCTATCCCGCCGACTTCTTTCCCGCCCACACCGCCACCATAGGTTTCGATCTCGCACCAGGCCGGTGGCGAACCGTGTCGGCTCGCTGGCCCGCCGGTCGGGTGCCCGCCCGCGGCACCAGGGTGTCGCTGCTGGCGTCGGTGCACGCGCGCCGTTCGCATCCGGCTTCAGGCACTCATGTGTGGGAGGAGGCGTCGATTGCTCAGCGGGATACGGCCATTGACTGAACGCGGGGCGGGCGGCGGCGGAGCCACCATGCCGACCCGGCCGAACAGTTCCGGCGAGGGCCGGATACCGAGCTCGGTCCAGAGCAGATCGGCGAACATGCGCAATTGCCTGCGCGCCTCCACCACATTGCCCTCGCACAGGTGTGCCTCGATCAGCGCCGTCTGTGCCGACTCGCGCAACGGTTCCTCGGCGACGACCGCGAGCATCACGTCGATCGCCTCCGGGTAGCGGCCTTGTTCGGCGAGCCTGCGCGCGTCCACTTCCAGCGCGTGTAACCGCATCTGCCGCAGCTGTTCCCGGGCCAGCAGCAGCCAGGTCTCGTCCCAGCCCGGCAGCAGCTCGTTGGTGCGGGCCAGCAAAGCGGCGCGATCGCGCGGGCAGTCACGCTGCTCGGCCAGCATCCGCTCGGCGTTTCCGCGGAACTCGTGCACGTCGACCTCGACGTGATCGCCCAGTCGCAGCCGGCCACCTTCCCCGCACACCAGCGCCGGACTGGCCTGCCGGATCCGCCACAGTGCGGTGCGCAGGCTGGCCCTGGACCGGTCCACGGTCACGTCGGGCCACAGCCGCTCCGCGAGCACACCACGGTCGCAGTCGGGTTCCGCGATCTGGTCCAGCGACAGATACGCCAGGACGCGGCGTGAATGCTGCGGCACGGCAACGTGGCGGGCGTCGACCCGCAGGGCGAACCCGCCGAGCAGAGAGATGGCTAGTCGCATCGAAATCTTCCCTCCGTCCCAGGCCAGTAGCGGCCGGTCGAGCAAGACTGCCCGCGCGATGCTGCGGTCGCGTCAATGTCGCGTCAACCCCGCCCACGCAGCGTTGACGGGAAAGGTTATGGCCGCGCGCGACGGTGGTCCGGTGACTGGCGACGAGAGCACGGTGATCGTGGTGCGGGCCTGGCGTGACCGCGGTCGGTTGATCATCCGGGTGCTGGCAGGCTCCGGCGATACGCGGTCCGCGCGGGAGTGGGTGTTCGGCGATGTCGACGGGTCGCTGGCGTGTGTCGAACAGTTGCTGGCCGAGCTCCGTGACGCGGCAGTTCGGGATGAGACAAAGCGTTGACGCTTGTACACACCGTGGTCGCGCAGAGTGACGCGAAACGCCCGTCGTTTGCGGAGGTGACCACAATGCGTGATACCGAGGACTACGTCTCGCCCTTCTCCGGGCTGTCGCCCTTCGGCGAGAGCATGGAGCAGGCGACCGAAGTGCCGGTCGCCGAATTCGACGAATCGCCGTTCGAGGGCTATTCGTTCACCGAATCCCCGTTCGGTGAGCACGGCTACGCCGAGGCGGACGAGCAGTCGCAGCTTGCCACCGAATTCCTGGAGGCCCTGCACGACGAGGAGTTCGCCGAGGCGCTGGAGCAGCTGCTCGACGAGGGCGCGGCCCGGGCGCTCAGCGACGCCCAGCAGTGGTCGGTGACGCCGTCGGAGTCCGAGTGCCGGGAGTCGCTGCAGGAGTGGATCGCCCCGCTGATCAGCGAATGGGAACGCACCATCGACAGCTTCGCGAGCGGACTGGAGAACGCCGACCTGCACGGGCTCGCGGAACAGGAACTCGACGAACTGCTCGATTCGCTGGAGACCCCGGCCGCGCTCGGGTCGGTGGCCTTCGAGAATTTCCTCGGCAAGCTCGTCCGCAAGGTGAAGTCGGTCATCAAGCAGAAGG